>CAWFLD010000001.1:0-21597 GCA_963816555.1 uncultured Alphaproteobacteria bacterium
GGTGCGTAGCGGCGGCCCCTCCGCAGCAGCGCCGGGCTGCACACCGGAAAGACCTCCTCGTCGCCGAGCTTGTAGGCGAAGATTCCCGGCCAGTCGCCGACGCCGTACTGGATGGCGATGTCGTATTCCTGGCGGATGCCCGGCGCGTTCGGGACGAGCGTCTTGAGGCGCAGGGTGAGGTCCGGGAAGAGGCTGCGGAAATGGCCGATGCTCGGCATCAGGCTCTTGATCTGGAAGGTACCGAGGCAGCCCACCGTCAGCGTGTCGTCGCGCTGCTCGTAGCTCGCGCGGTCCGTCGCGAGCGAGATCTCGCCGATCACGTGGCGCGCCGAGGCTGCGAAGTTCTCCCCGGCCTCGGTCAGGTGCAGCCGGCCCGCCTCCCGCACGAAGAGCTCGACGCCGGCGAGTGCCTCGGATTGCGGATCTGGTGGCTGTCGCACGTCTGCGTGAGGTTGAGCTCGACGGCGGCGCGCGTGAAGTTGAGATGGCGCGCGGCGGCTTCGAAAGCCTGCAGGGCCTTCATCGACGGTAGGTGCCTGCGCAATCGCTGCTCCCGCTGTGCCGCGCCCGTCCCGTGCGGACGCGCGCCTTCCAATAGCGCAGCCGCACGCGATCGCGCCAGCCGGCGCGACCGGAGATCGGCGGCAGGCAGCCTTTGCTGGGCATGGCGGCCGCAAATGACGCTTCTTGGACGCGGCTATGAATGTTCCTCATGCCGATCCGCGTCGCGAGCGGGGTGGGGTATGAGACTTATTCATGCCCTGCATGAGAAAGCATCGTTCCGCCGGCGGCGGCCGAGCTGGCTATAAACCCGGGGCAGCCCGGCAGGCCGTTGCGGTCACCCTTGCGACTTCCGGCCGCCGGCGAACGGACACAGGATCATCCCGCGAAGGAAGACATGGCCAGCGACGACCACTCGACCAGCAAAACGCTCATGGGCGAAGCCCGGACCCGCGACGGCAACCGGATCGCCTACACGCTTTGGCAGGGCGGGAGCAGCGGCCGTCCGCGCATCGCGCTCGTCCACTCCCTCGCGATGGACCGCAGCTTCTGGGACCGCGTGGCGCCGATCCTCTCGGCCGAGGCGGACCTGTTGATCTACGACTGCCGCGGGCACGGCGCCTCGTCGAAGCCGGCGGGTCCCTACACCGTCGAGCTCTTCGCCGACGATCTCGCCGACCTCATGGACGCGGTCGGCTGGAAGAGCGCGTATGTCGCGGGCGCCTCGATGGGCGGCTGCGTCTCGCTCGCCTTCGCCGCGGCCTACCCGGAGCGCACCGACGGGCTGGGGCTGCTCGACACCACGGCCTATTACGGCGACGACGCGCCGGAGAAGTGGGCGGGCCGCGCGAAGAAGGCGAAGGAGGAGGGCATGGCCGCCCTCGTCGACTTCCAGAAGACCCGCTGGTTCGGCGAGCGCTTCCGCGAGGAGCATCCCGAGGTGCTGCAGAAGGCGCTCGACGTCTTCACGGCCAACGAGGTGGACGCCTACGCCGCCACCTGCGGCATGCTCGGCGCGGCCGACAAGCGCGACGCGCTGCCGGGCCTGCGCATGCCGGTGCGCATCGTCGTCGGCGAGGAGGACTATGCGACGCCGATCGAGATGGCCGAGGCCATGAAGGCGCGGATCGCGCATGCCAGCCTCGACGTGATCCCCGGCGCCAGGCACTTCACGCCGCTCGAGGTGCCCGAGGAGATCTCCGCCCAGCTGCGCCTCCTGATGCAGGAGGCGCGCTCATGAAGTTCACCGGCGAGATCACGGTCCGCGCCCCGCGCGAGGCCGTGTTCGACCACCTCAAGGACGCCGAGTTCTTCGCCTCCTGCGTGGAGGGCGTGAAGGACATGCAGGAGGTCGATCCCACCCACTACACCGCGGTGATGGAGACCAAGGTCGCCTACATCCGCTTCAAGTTCGACGTCGCGGTCGAGATCACCAGGATCGAGCCGCACGACGTCATCGAGGCCAAGGTCGAGGGCGTGCCGTCGGGCATCGTCGGGCGCCTGACCGGCACCTCGAAGGCCGTGCTCGAGGAGCGCGGCGAGGACACGGCGATCGGCTACGAGATCGACGTGGCGCTGGCCGGCAAGCTCGGCTCGCTCGGCCAGCCGGTGCTCAAGGCCAAGGCCAGGGAGATGGAGCGGCAGTTCACGGAGAACCTCCGCGCCGCATTCGACACGCCGGGAGACGCCGAATGACCCCGTTCGAACTGCAGGAGCCGACGAGCTTCAGGGAGGCCGCCGGCCTTCTCGATCCCGAGGATCCGACCGTGCGCGCGATCTCGGGCGGCACGGCGCTCATGCTGATGATGAAGGCGGGCGTCTTCCAGCCGACCCGGCTGGTCAGCCTGCGCGACGTCGAGCCCGAATATTCCGCGCTTTCCGTGTCCGACGACGGCGCGCTGCGCGCCGGGGCGCTGGTGCGCCTCTGCGCGCTCGAGAAGTCGGCGGAGGTCGGCCGGCACTTCCGATCCTGTCGGACACGCTGCGCGTCCTGTCGAACCTGCGCGTGCGCAACGTCGCGACCGTCGGCGGCAACCTCGCGCACGGCGACCCGCACATGGACCTGCCGCCGGTGCTCATGGCGCTCGATGCGGCGGTCGAGGCGACCGGCACCTCCGGGTCGCGCATGATCCCGGTGTCGGAGCTCTATCTCGGCTACTACGAGACCTCGCTCGGGCTCGAGGAGCTGATCAGCGGGCTCAGCATCCCCGCCCAGAACGGCCGCGTGTCGGCCTACGTGAAGTGCACCACGCGCTCGGCGCACGACTGGCCGGCGCTCGGCATGGCGGTGTCGATGCAGCTCGAGGGCGGCACCATCCGCGCGCCGCGCATCGTCGTCAGCGCGGCGACCGAGACGCCGACCCGCATGACCGACGCCGAGGCCGCGCTCGAGGGCGCCGCTCCCGGCGAGGAGGCGTTCCGCGCCGCAGGGGAGGCGGCCGCCGCGGCGGCCGAGGTGACCTCGGACGTGCGCGGCTCCGCGCCTACAAGACGCAGCTCGTCCGCGTGAACGTGGCGCGCGCGCTCGCCAAGGCGACCGTCGCAGCGAGCCAGGGAGGCTGATCAGATGACGAAGCTCATGCCGAATGGCCAGGTCGGCCGCTCGATCCCGCGGCTCGAATCCGTCGCGAAGGTGACGGGCCGGGCCGAATACACCCACAACATCCGCCTGCCGGGCATGCTGCACGTGAAGATCGTGCGCAGCACCGTCGCGCACGGCCGCATCACCGGCATCGACGCGAGCGCCGCGCTCGAGGTGCCCGGCGTGCACAGCGTCGTGACGTCGACGACATCAGGAAGCTCATTCCCCATCCCTATTTCGGGCCGGCCTTCCACGACCAGCCGATCCTGGCGATCGACAAGGTGCGCTATGTCGGCGAGCCCGTGGCCGTGGTCCTGGCGCGCGATCCGCACGTGGCCGACGAGGCCGCGCAGCTCGTGATGGTGGACTACGAGGAGCTGCCGCCCGTGTTCGACGAGGTCGAGGCGGCGAAATCGGAGGTCTGCGTCCACGACGAGCTGAAGCCGGCGGGCACCTTCCCGGACCTGAAGCACCTCGCCGGCGTGCGCGGCACGAACGTCGCGCTCGACTACCAGCTCGTGCGCGGCGACGTCGACAAGGCGTTCGCCGAGGCCGACCACGTCTTCGAGCAGACCTTCACCACCCAGCAGGTGATGCACACGCCGTTCGAGCCGATGATCTCGCTCGCCGAGCCGACGAGCGCGGGCGTGACGATCCACACGGCGTCGCAGAGCCCGTCCTTCGTCCGCATCGGAGGTCTCGCGCCTTCTCGGCTGGCCGGAGAACAAGGTGCGCGTGAAGACCGGCACCTGGGCGGCGGCTTCGGCGCCAAGCTCTACATCAAGCTCGAGGCGCTGGTCGCGGCGCTGGCCCTCATCGTCGACGCGCCGGCCGGGTGAAGATCTCGCTGACGATGGAGGAGCAGTTCTACACGATCACGAAGCACGCCACGACGTTCCGCATCAAGAGCGGCGTGACGAAGGACGGCCGGATCACGGCGCGGCGACTGCGAGGTGTGGTGGAACGGCGGCGCCTATGCCGATATCGGCCCGCGCGTCACCCAGAAGTCGGGCTTCACGGCGGCCGGCCCCTACGACATCGAGAACGTCATCGATCGAATCCGCTCGCCGTCTACACGAACCGGCCGCCGGCCGGCGCCCTGCGCGGCTTCGGCATTCCGCAGCTCGTCTGGGCCTATGAGAGCCACACCGACATGATCGCCCGCGGCGCTCGGGATCGATCCGCGTCGAGATTCCGCCGCAAGAACATCCTGCGCGAACGGCCGGCCGCAGGCGACCGGCACGATCGTCGAGGACGCCGCCATCGAGGAGGTGCTCGAGCGCATCGCGCGGCGCGGATGAACTGGAGCGCCGGTTCGACCGCGGCACCGGCACGATCCGCCGCGGCCGCGGCATCGCCATCGGCTTCAAGGCAGCGATCTCGCCGACGACCTCCGTCGCCATCGTCAATGTCTCCGCCGACGGCAGCGTGACGCTCTACTGCAGCACGGTCGACATGGGGCAGGGCTCCGACACGTCATGGCGCAGATCGTCGCCGAGGTCCTGAACATGCCGGCGGAGACCGTGCGGGTGGTGCAGCCCGACACCGACGTCACGCCCTACGACATGGCGACGCTCGGCTCGCGCTCGACCTTCCACATGGGCAACGCGGTGCGGCTGGCCGCCGAGGATGCCGCGGCCAAGCTCGCCAAGCTGGCCGAGCGAGGTCGGCGAGCCGCCGGCAGGCGAACCTGCCGGCCGCCGAGATCTTCAAGAAGAAATACGGCATGCAGGCCGGCAACGTGATCGGCGTGGGCAGCTTCATCCCGCCCTACAGGTCGCCCGACCACGACACCGGCCAGTCCGACAACGTGACGCCGTTCTGGATGATCGGCGCGACCGGCGTCGAGGTGGAGGTCGACACCGAGACCGGCCACGTCAGGGTCACGCGGATGATCAACGTCGCCGACCTCGGGACGCCGCTCAACCCGCACATCGTCGAGACGCAGCTTTCCGGCGCGGCCATCATGCAGCTCGGCTTCACCATGTCCGAGAACATGGAGTTCGACGCCGGCCAGGTCACCAACGCCTCGCTCGCCGACTACAAGATCCCGTCCTTCCACGACATTCCCGTCGCCATGGAGAACGAGGCCGTGGAGGCCGAGCAGCGCACCGGGCCGTTCGGCGCCAAGGGCGTCGGCGAGTCCGCCACCTTCGGCGTCTCGCCGGCGATCGCCAACGCGGTCGAGGACGCCGTCGGCGTGCGGATGACCTCCCTGCCGATCACGCCCGAGGCCGTCTTCCGCGCGATGCGCGCGGCCGATGGCCAGCCTCTCGAGGATGCCTGACATGACCGACTTCCGGACGATCGCCTTCACCCTCAACGGCCGCGAGGTCACCGCGCAGATCCAGCCGCAGCACACGATCGTCGAGCTGCTGCAGGACGGCTTCGAGCTCTACGGCGCGCGCGAGAGCTGCGGGCAGGGCCTGTGCGGCTGCTGCACCGTGCAAGGTGGACGGGGAGGCGGTGTCGGGCTGCCTCTACCTCGCCTCGTTCGTCGACGGAGCCTCGGTCGAGACGGTCGAGGGCCTCGGCGGAGAACGGCGCGCTGCACCCCATCCAGCAGGCCTTCATCGAGACCGGCGCCTTCCAGTGCGGCTTCTGCACGCCGGGCTTCATCATGATGACCGAGCGCCTGCTCGAGGAGCATCCGGACCCCGACGAGCAGCAGATCCGCGACTACCTGGCGGGCAATCTCTGCCGCTGCGGCACGTACCCGGAGGTCGTGAAGGCCGTGCGGTCGGCGGCACGCAAGATGAAGGACGGCGGCGCCGCGCGCGAGTCCGCGGGCGCCTGAACCAGGTCCGGAGCCGGGAGGCGGTCCCGCCGGACGAGCGGCATCGGGGTCGCGGCGAGGGCCTGGGTCCGACAGTGCGCGGCGTGCTCGTCGCGCCTGGCGGGGCCCGGCCGCCGCGGGCGCCGATCTCTCAGCGCGGGGCCAGGGCGCGCGGTCTGCGCAGCCTGCGCTCGCTCACGAAGGCGTAGATGCCGGTGGCGACGAGAACCGCCGCGCCGAGCAGGGTGAGCGGATCCGGCGTGGCGCCGAAGACGACGATCTGGATGAGGATTGCCCACAGCACGATCGTGTAGCGGTAGGGCGCGACGACGGCCACCTCGCCCGAGCGCATGGCTCCGACGATCGAGAAATAGGCGAGGGCGAGGACGAGGCCCGCCATCGCGCTGCAGCCCAGGCTGGTGGCGGTGGGAGAGATCCACGCCGCCGGGCTCGTCATGCCGAGCGACAGCGCGCTCACGCCGAGGGCGGCGACGAGCGACACGGCGAGCGAGGAGCTGTTCGGCGGCAGCCGCCGCGAGGCGAGGTCGCGCACCGTGATGAACAGCGCCGCCAGCACCGCCACGAGCGCCCACGCATTGAAGCCGGCCATGCCCGGCCGGATGATCAGCAGCACCGCGGCGAGGCCGACGAGGACGGCGAGGCTGCGGCGCAGGCCGACCGCCTCGCCGAGCACCAGCGCGGCCCCGGCGATCGACAGGAGCGGAACGAGCTGCAGGATCGCAGTGGCGTTGGCGATCGGCAGGTGCGCGAGCGCGGTCATGTAGAGGCCCGTCGAGGCCATCTCGCCGATCGTGCGGACGCCGACGCTCGGGTGGAAGACCTCGCTCATCCGCGCCAGGGCGCCGGTACGCCACGCGGCGATCGCCAGCACCGGCACGAGCACCACGCCGCGGATGAAGATCGCCTGGCCGACCGGCAGGTCCTGGCTCGCCACCTTCATCAGCGTGTCGCTCACGATGAGCGCCGCCATCGCCACCAGCATCAGGGCGATGCCGCGCCGGTTGTCGTCGTGCATCGTTTTCGCGTCTTTCGAGAGACCGGCCCGGGGCGGAGGCCACCGGGCGGCGGGGGTGTTCGAGGGCATGGTCCCGGAAGCTTCGGGCTTCAGGGCAGGACCATGCGGCGCAGGCTAGGTGTCTTCCGTCAGCTCGCCGTCGTCGCGGTAGCTCGCCCGGGCGGCGTCGCGCGCAAGGTGGACGTGCTCCACCGCCGCCGTCGCGCCGCCTCGGGATCGCCCGTCTCGATGGCGTCGCAGATGGCGTTCATTTCCTTCAGGCTGTACTTGGCGCGCCCCGTGCGCGACATCGAGCGGTCGCGCAGGAAGGTGACGCGCGCGACGAGGCCGCGCAGCATGTCCGCGACCACCGAGTTGCCGCAGCGCTCGAGGATACGTCGAGAACCGCGCCGTTTCCCTCAGGAGGCCGGCGGTGTCCTGGCGTTCGTCGGCCGCCGCGAAGTCGGCGAGCGCCGCGCGCATCGCGGCCACGTCCTCGGCGTCCGCGCGCGGCGAAGAGCGCCGCGGCCTCGCCTTCAAGCATCGCGCGGAACGTGGTAGATGTCGCGCGCCTCGCTCCACGGCAGGAGGGGGATCTGGGTCCCCCGGTTCGGCACGAAGGCGACGAGACGCTCCGCGGCGAGGCTGCGTAAAGCTTCGCGCACGGAGGGGCGGCTGACCCCCAGCATGCTGCAGAGCTGCGCCTCCACGAGCCGGTCGCCCGGCTTGAAGACGCCGGCGAGGATCGCCTCCCGCAGCTTCTCGACCGTCTGGTTCTGAACGGTATTCGGTCGTACTCGAAGGTCTATCAAGCGCGCACGCCTATGCTGCCCTTGCTGTCGTTCTCCGTGGCGGAGAAATACATCGTACTTCGCCTTGAACCAATCGCGCTCGGCAAGTCGAGCCCGCCACTCGGTGTTCCGCGCCGCCTGGCGCTCGGGGGACGACAGCGCGTCCTCGGAGCGCAGATAGTGGATCGAGAGGTGCGTAAAGCTTTCGGGGTGCCCGTCCGCCACCTCGAACCGGCGAACCATCAGCCAGTCCTTGTTGTTCATGAGCAGCGGGATGTGCTCGGTTTCGTACCAGTCGTTGAACTCGGCACGATCCGAGGGCGGCACCGTGAACCAGATGGCATGGATGACCGGCGCATCGAGCCCTTCGTCCGCGGCGACGCCGTCCTGCAGGCGGACGCTCGTCTCGCCGGCGAGGTAGCGGGTGAAGCCCGTGACGTTCTCCAGCATCCAGCGGGTCTCGTCGGAGGGGTTGTTCTTGACCTTCATGTAGTCGTCGGTCGACAGGACGCCGGTATCGGCCAGCTCGTAGACCGCGAGATAGCCGTCGCCGTCCCGGTGCTCGTAGCGCTGGGCGCTCGCGAAGCCGGGGCACGCCATCCGTACCGGGATGTGCTCCTCGTCGTACCAGGTGTTGAACCGGGCCTCGAAGGAGGCGTCCGGCGTCATCTCCGAGAACAGAACGGCACTTCCCTTGAGCGCTTTGCCCGCCATGACTGCGTCTCTCCCGCTATGATTGACAGATTGTCAGACAAGTCATAAACGGAGGCAAGGCCCTGTCAAGGGCGCCACCCCAAGCCGAGGTCTCCGATGCAGCTCAGGATCCGCCGCGAGTTCACCATCATCGAGGAGAGGCTCGAGGAGTTCGGGCAGAAGGCGGAGCGGCCGCTGCGCAAGGTCGCGGTCGTGGCCGTCGTCGAGAACCCGCTCGCGGGCCGCTACCAGCAGGACCTCTCCGAGATGATCGAGGCGAGCGTCGAGCTTGGCCGCCGGATGGCGAGCCGCGCCGTCGCCGCCATCGCGCCGGAGGAGATCCAGAGCTACGGCAAGGGCGGCATCGTCGGCATCGGCGGCGAGCAGGAGCATGCCAACAGCCTGCTGACGACCGCCTTCGCGGAGCCGTTCCGCGACGCGATGGGCGGGGCGCGGGCGTGGATCTCGTCGATGACGAAGGTCGCGGCTCCCGGCACGCCGATCGACGTGCCGATGAACCACAAGCACGAGGTCTACGTGCGCTCGCACTATGACGGGATGTCGCTGACGCTGCCGGACGCGCCGATGCCGGACGAGATCGCGATCATCTTCTGTCTCGCCAGCGGCGGGCGGCTCAACGCCCGCGTCGGCGGCATGACGCACGACGAGGCGATGGCCCGCGACTGAGCGGGCGGCACGATCTGGGAGGCGGCAGGATGCGGACGGCGATTGTCAATCTCGGCGGGATCCTGACGGGGGATCTCGAGGCGCCGACCGCGCCGGGCGATGCGATCCTGATGGACAACGGCCTGATCGAGGCGGTCGGGCAGGTTCCCGGCGACAGCCTCGGCGGGTGCGATGTCGTCATCGATGCCGACGGTGCGGTGCGCGCCCGGGCTGATCGACTCGCACGTCCACATCACATTCGGCGACTACACGCCGCGCCAGAAGACGGTCGGTTTCCTCGAAAGCTACGTCCACGGCGGCGTCACCACCGCGATCTCGGCGTCGGAAGTGCATGTGCCGGGGCGGCCGAAGGACCCAGAAGGGGTGAAGGCGCTGGCGGTGGCGGCGCTGAAGAGCTTTCAGAACTGGCGGCCCGGTGGCATGCGCGTGCATGCCGGCTCGGTGATCCTCGAGCCCGGCTTGACCGAAGCCGACTTCGATGAGCTTGCCGCCAAGGGCGTCTGGCTCGCCAAGGCCGGCTTCGGCGCCTTCGCCACCCCTTATGACTACAAGCCGCAGATCGCCTGGGCGCGCGCGCGGCGCATGGTGACGACCGTGCACACCGGCGGCTCCTCGATCCCCGGATCGTCCGGCATCTGGGCCGAGCACATCCTGGCGCTCGATCCGGATGTCTCGTTTCACGTCAATGGCGGTCCGGTGGCGATGCCGGACGAAGGCTTCCCACGGCTGGTACATGAGTTCGCAGGTGGCGCTGCAGCTTTGCACCGCCGGCAATCTGCGCACCGCGCTGTGGCTCACCAAGATGGTGCGCGAGACGGACCAGTTCGACCGCCTGCTGATCGCTACCGACACCCCGACCGGCAGCGGCATCATGCCGCTCGGCATGCAGTACACGATCACCCATCTCGCCGGCCTCGCCGACGTGCCGGTGGAATGGGCGATCGCGGCGGCGACCGGCAACAATGCCCGCGTCTACCGGCTCAATTCCGGCCTCATCGCGCCCGGCCGCGACGCCGACGTTATGGTGATCGACGCCTGCGCCGGCGGCTCGAAGGACGATGCGCTCGCGCGATCGCCAACGGCGACATCGCGGCGGTGAGCGCGGTCGTCACGGACGGCGTGCCGCGCTTTGTCGGCCGCAGCCGCAACACCCCGGCCGGCATGCGGTCGGTTCGCGTCGCCGAGAGCCGCGTCGTCCAGGACTTCTCCGCGCCGGCCCACTGACGCGCGGCCCAGCCCTTTCCCTTCAAAAAGAAGCGGCCGGCGGATCGCTCCGCCGGCCGTATTTCCTGCTGGTCTTCTCGGGGTGGCACCGGTCGACGTCTTGACGACGCTTACTTGGATCCGGCGTTCTTGATCAGGTCGTAGGTGTCCTGCATCTCGGGGTGGTCGCTCAGGAACTTCTTGGCGACGCCGGCCGCGGCCGCCTCGGCCTTCTGGCGCTCCTCGTCGCTGAGCTCGACGATCGTGCCGCCGCCCGAGGTCCACTTGTCGGTGTTTTCCTTCATGCGCTCGAGCTGACGCTCGAACATCGGCTGCTCGATGTCCTTGCCGGTCTCGATCACCGCCTTCTGGAGATCCTCCGGCAGGCTGTCGAGCCAGGCCTTGCTGACCGAGGCGATCGGGATCAGGTACCAGAGGCCGGTGTTGAGCGTGTGCGGCGCGACGTCGTTCAGCTTGAGCGCGACGAAGACGTCGAGCACCGTGCTGACGCCGTCGATGGCGCCCTGCTGGATGGCCGCGGAAACCTCGTTGAGCGGCATCGGCACCGCCGAGGCGCCGAGCGCGTTGATCGTGCCGATCTCGGTCTCGGAGGCGAGCACGCGGATGCGCCGGCCGGAGAGGTCACCGAGATTCTTCAGCTCGCCGCGCGTCGTGATCATCTGCGGGCCGTAGACGATCACGCTGATGCCGACGATGCCCTTGTCCTTGGCCATGCCGAGCAGGCGCTCGCGCACCTTCGGGTCGTCGAGCTTGGCGCGCGCATCCTCCATGGAATCGAACAGGCCCGGCACCGCGGGCACCTGGAAGCGCGGGTCGACGCCGACGTAGAACTCCGCCGGGGTGATCGTCGCCTCGATCGTGCCGAGCTGCAGGCCTTCCATCACGTTGTTGATGGGGCCGAGCTGGCTCGCCGGGTAGAGCTGGACGTCGATGCGCCCGTCGGTGCGCTTCTCCAGCTCCTTCTCGTACATCTGCATCCACTCGTGCTGCAGATCGTTGATCGTCGGAGTCGAGATCTTCATCGTGTATTCGGCGGCCATGCCCGGCGCCGCCGAAAGCGCCATGAACGCGGTCGCGCCGACGAGTGCCGCCAGTGTCCGCCTCAATCCGCTTGTCGTCTTCATATCGTGTCTCCCTCTGGTCGTTGTTGCTTGGCGCGTCCCGGCCTTCTCACTTGAGAAGGGCCATCGAGAACCATGGAACGTAGGTGATGAGCATCAGAGCCAGCACCTGGAGCAGCACGAACGGCGCGACACCCTTGTAGATGTCGATCGTCCGGACGTTCAGAACCGCTTGCGTGACGAATAGGTTGAGCCCGAAGGGCGGCGTGTACATGCCGATGCTGAGGTTCGTCGTCATGATCACCCCGAAGTGCACCGGGTTGATGCCGAGGTGCTGGGCGACGGGCAGGAGCAGGGGCGTCAGCGTGAGGACCGCCGAGGTCGGGTCGATGAAGCAGCCGACGATCAGGAGCAGGAGGTTGATCGTGAGGAGGATCACCCAGGGCGCCACGTCGAGGCCCGACACGAAGGACACGAGCGTCGTCTGGAACCCGGTGATCGTCAGGATCCAGGAGAAGATGCCGGCCGCCGCGACGATGATCATGATCTGGGCGGTCAGGAGCGCCGAGCCCGCCGAGATCGCCAGCACGTCGCGCAGGCCGAGGTCGCGGTGGATGACGACGGTCACGAACAGCGCGTAGACGCAGGCGATGCCGCCCGCCTCGGTCGGCGAGACGATGCCGCCATAGATCGAGCCGAGCACGATGATCGGGGTGAGCAGGGCCCAGAAGGCCCGCCTCGTCGCGCGGCCGATATTGACGATCGAGAAGGGCTCGCCCTCGCGGATGTCCTTGTACCAGGCGTAGATGAGCACGGCGAGGGCGAGCATGCCGCTCAGCAGGAGGCCCGGAAGGATGCCGGCGGTGAAGAGCTGGACGATCGACTGCTCGGCGACGGCGCCGTAGAGGATGAAGTTGATGCTCGGCGGAATGACGATGGAGATGGCGCCGCCGGCGTTGATGAGGCCGAGCGAGAAGGGCACGCCGTAGCCGGCCTGCTTCATCTCCGGGAAGAGCTGGCGGCCGACCGAGGCGACGGTGGCGGGGCTCGACCCCGAGATCGCGCCGTAGATGGCGCTCGTCGCCACGCTGACCATGCCGATCGCGCCCGGCGTGCGCCCGACCGTGGAGAGCACCCAGTCGATGATGCGGCGCGAGATGCCGCCGCGGCCCATCAGTTCGCCGGCGAAGATGAAGAAGGGGATCGCGAGCAGGGTGTAGCTGGAGATGCTGCCGAAGATCGTCTGGTGCAGCATCGTCGCAGGCATGTTCATGAAGAAGGCGAGGGTCGCGATCACCGCGACCATCAGCACGAGGAAGATCGGCAGGCCGAGCAGGAGCGAGACGATCGGAAGGGCGACGAGGGTCCAGATCATCGGCCGGCCTCGCCCTCATGCTCGGCATGCACCGTCGCGGAGGGCACGATGTCCGGGTCGTGCGGCGCGGTGTCTCCCTTGAGCTCGCGGACGATGGCGTAGGTCGCCGCCAGCGCCGAGAGCACGAAGGCGCCGAGCAGGAAGCTGTGCGGGATCCAGATGGGCAGCCGCATGGCCATGCTGGTCTGGCCGAGCCGCATCATCAGCGAGACCACCGTGTAGGACTGGACCGCCAGGTAGAGGCTGACGGCGATCCACACGAGATGGGCGAAGATGCGCATGCCGCGCTGCACCGGGGGCGGCGTCAGCTGGGCGAGGATGTCGATCTTCAGGTTCTCGTCGAAGGCCGTGGCGACGACGGTGCCCGCCATGACGATGAAGAGCAGGCCGAAGGTCATCGCCTCCTCGTTCCACGCGAAGGGGCTGCCCCAGACGTAGCGCAGGATGACGTTGACGAGGTTCAGCGCCACGCCGGCCAGCAGAAGCAGGCCGATCAGGTATTTCAGGCCGTCGAGCGCTCGTTCGAATATGCGCAAGGAAACACCCACGTCTCGCGGTTACGGTCGTCCGGCTGTCAGGCGCCATGCGGCGAGCGCCATCAGCGCGGCATCCTCCCCCCGCCGGCCGATCAGCTGCAGGCCGAGGGGAAGGCCCTCGTCCGACAGGAGCGGCAGCGACAGGGCCGGCACGCCCAGGAGCGAGGCCGGCACGTTCATGCCGGGGTTGCCGGTGTATCCGAGGCCGACGGGCGCCGCCCCGGTGGCGGAGAGGGCGACGAAGCCGTCGTAGCGCTGCGCGAGCGCGTCGTAGCGCGCCCGCACGTCGCGACGGCGATCGAGCGCCGCCACGTAGTCGGCGGGGCTCATCTTCTCGGCGTCGGCCAGCCGTCCCCGCATCGCCGCGCTGACCCCGTCGGGATCGCGGCGGACATAGGTGGCGAGCGGCCAGCGGAACTCCCAGGACATGATGCGCCAGGTCAGCGCGAGCGCGTCTTCGATCGCCGCCTCGAGGGCGTCGATCTCGGGATCGCCGGTGCGGTCGACGATGTCGACGCCGCGGGAGGCGAGGGACGCGCGCTCGTCTTCGATCGCCTGCCGGGCGCCGGGCGTGGCGTCCCGCCATCCCGCCGTCTGGAGCAGAGCGAGGCGGGAGGGTGCGACGGGCGCGGGAAGGGCGGCAGGGCCGGCGAGGGGCATTTCGCCGGGGTCGCCGCCGACCCGGTCGGCGATGGCGCGGGCGACCGCCCAGACGTCGTCGAGCGCGCTGCCGAGGATGCCGACGCAGCTGTGGCTCAGGTGATCGTAGCTGCCGCTGCGGTTCAGGGCGCCGTAGGTCGGCTTGAAGCCGATGCAGCCGCAATAGCTCGCGGGGCGCAATGTCGAGCCGACGACCTGGCTGCCGAGCGCGGCGGGCACCATGCCCGCGCCGACGGCCGCCGCCGACCCGCTGCTCGAACCGCCCGGCGTGCGGGCGGGATCGTGCGGGTTCGTGGTCTCGGAGTACTGCTCCGTCGAGGCGAACTCGGTGGTGGTGGTCTTGCCGAGGATGATCGCGCCGGCCTCGCGCAGCGCCTGCACGCTGGCGGAGTCGCGGTTCGTGGCGAAGTCGCGCCACATCGGCGAGCCCTGGCCGGTCGGCATGTCGGCCGTCTCGATGATGTCCTTGACGGCGATGGGCATGCCGTCGACCGGCGAGAGCTCGCTGCCCGTCCGCCAGCGGTCGCCGGAGGCGGCGGCCGCCGCGGCAGCGGCGTCGATGGCGGTATGGACGAAGGCGCGGACCTGCGGCTCGACGGCCTCCTGTCGGTCGAGGAAGCCGCGAAGCACCTCGGCCGGCGAAGAGGCTCCGCCGCGAAATGCCTCGCTCTGCTGCAGGTAGGAGGGCGTCTTCACCGGGTTTGGGTACCTTTTCCCGACCACGTGCAAGGGCTCAAGAGGCCACGATCATAACGTCAAATTGTCAGACAGTGTGACCGGCGTCAACAGTGCGCAGGTGCGGTAGGGGCCGCGTCCGCCGAAAGTCAGGAGTGGTCGTTTTCGCCGCGTCCGGCCGCTCTGAGGGCGGCGAGGGCGAATTCCGCATTCACGACGAGACGCGACGAAACGGCCCGGACAGCCTCGAGATCTTCGGCGGAAATGCCCTGGAAGAGCAGGTCGTTCACCTCTCTCACGAGCGGCGAGACGCGAAGCACCGCATCCTCGCCGGCCGGCGTCAGGCAGACCAGCACGCTGCGGCGGTCGGCCGCGTTCGGCCGCTTGGAGAGAAGGCCCCGGCGCTTCAGGCGCCCCACCTCGGTCGTCACGTGCGGCTGGGCGAGGGCGATGTGGTTGGCGAGGTCGCCGATCGTCACCCCGCTCTCGCCCTGGCGGTAGGCGGTGCCGATCAGCACGGCGAACTGGCTGGCGGTCAGGCCGATATGCCGCCCGAAGGCCTCGCGGCAGGACACGAGACGGTCGAGGCTCTCGACCATGAGATAGATGGTCTCGCGAAAGCGGTCGTCGCGCCCCTCCGTCAGGAATTCGGCGCGCGAGATCGTCTGGGGCGGATGAAACGGCTCCTCGTCCGTCGTCGTCCGCGATGCGGTCCTGCCCGGTCCCTTTGCCGTCACGTCCGCCACGCTCCCGTCGCCTCGTGTGTGCATCCGGCTTCGACCACCGCCGGCTCCTCCGGTCAAGCCAGCGCCCCGGGGAGGGCCTTGACACATACGAGATGTATATAAATGCTGAATGCATCGCTCAAGCGCCAAAAGGACCCCGGGAGGAGACCGACATGGGCATCGAGCCGATCGAGTTGCGCAGGCTACTCGGCAACTTCGCGACCGGAGTGGCCGTGGTGACGGCCCTCACGCCGGAGGGCGAGCGCTGCGGCGTGACGATCAACTCCTTCAACTCGGTGTCGATGTCGCCGGAGCTCGTGCTCTTCAGCCTCGACCGCGGGCTCCGCAGCCTGCCGCTCTTCATGGCGGCCGAGCGCTATTGCGTGAACCTGCTGAGCTCGGAGCAGCAGGACGTGTCCGCCCGCTTCGCCGCGCGCGGCGGCGACAAGTGGGCCGGCACCGCCTGGCGCCCCTGCGGCAACGGCGCGCCTCTGATCGACGGTGTGCTCGCCCACATGGAGTGCGAGCGCCACGAGGTCGTCGAGGCCGGCGATCACCTGATCTTTCTCTGCCGCGTGCGCGATTTCTCGATCGATGCCGCCGGGAGCCCGCTCGTCTTCTACCGCGGCGGCTATCACGCGCTCCTGCCGGCGGGGTCCCGCGCCGCCCCGGCCGGCCACGGCCCCCGGCCTCAGTGAAAATGTCCTTTCCCATCGGAGATCCACGATGAACGCCCCTGCCACCCCGACCACCGGCTCTTCCGCGGGCACCGCCCCCTTGCGCACCGGCGCCGACTTCCTCGACGGCCTGCGCCGCAATCCGCGCAACGTCTTCGTCGACGGCGAGCGCGTCACCGACCCCACCTCGCATCCGGCCTTCCGAGGCGGCGCCCGGTCGATGGCCAAGCTCTTCGACTTCGCGGCGGCGCCGGAGAACCGCGAGACGATGACCTTCCCGTCCCCGGTCGACGGCAAGCCGGTGTGGCGCTGCTACCAGATCCCGACGAGCCACGACGACCTGCGGGCCAAGCGGGTCGCGGCCGAGAAGTGGGCGGAGTGCACCTTCGGGCTGATGGGCCGCACGCCGGACCATGTCGCGAACTTCTTCGCCGGCTTCGCGGCGACGCCCTCGGTCTTCGCGGCGGGTGGCGAGCAGTTCGCGGAGAACGTCGTGCGCTACTACCAGATGCTGCGCGACACGCACGCCTACATCGCCTACGCGATCGTCCCGCCGCAGATCGACCGCTCCAAGCCCGGCCACCAGCAGTCGGACCCGACGCTGTACGCCGGCGTGGTGAAGGAGACCGACGCGGGCATCTACCTGTCGGGCGCGCAGCAGCTGGCGACCGGCGGCGTCTTCGCCGACTACATCCACCTGAGCTGCATTCACCCGCTGCGCCCGGGCGACGAGAACTACGCGCTGAGCCTCGCCTTCCCGGTCGCGGCCGAGGGCGTGAAGCTGATCTCGCGCCGCGCCTTCGCCAACCAGGCGACGAACGCGTTCGACTATCCGCTGACCTCGCGGTTCGACGAGACCGACTGCCTCGTCGTCCTCGACAACGTCTTCGTGCCCTGGGAGCACGTCTTCGCCTACCGCAACATCGAGGTGTGCCGCGACCAGTGGTGGAAGACGCCGGCCCATCTCTACGGCAACCACCAGGCGCAGGCGCGCTTCGCCACGAAGCTGCGCTTCCTCATGGGGCTGGCGAAGCGGATGAACGAGGCGACCGGCAACGACGCCCAGCCGCCCGTCATGGTCGAGATGGGCGAGATCGCCGCGCTCGCCTCGATCGTCGAGGGCATGCTGCAGGCGCAGGAGGTCATGGCGACGGTCGACGAGAACGGCGTCCTCTGGCCGTCCAAGACGGCGCTCTACTCCGTCATGGCGCTGCAGTCCGAGATCAACCCGCGCATCATCGACAAGGTCCGCGAGCTGACCGGCGCGGCGATGATCACCGTCCCGTCCTCGCTCAGCGACTTCGAAAATCCCGAGATCGCCGACGACATCGAGCGCTTCTACCAGTCCGCGCACATGGACGCGCGCTCGAGGGTGGCGCTGATGCGGCTCGCCTGGGACTTCATCGGCTCCGAGCTCGGCAACCGCCACCAGCAGTACGAGAAGTTCTACGGCGGGGCGTCCTTCCTCGTGAAGATGAACGTGTTCCGCGCCTTCGATTTCGAGCGGGCCGGCCGGATGGTCGACGACGCCCTGAACCTCCCGCCCCTCGAAGACTGACGGCGGGCATCCCGCGGCGTGCAGCGGTTGGTGGACGAGCATATTGCATGATGGTATGACAATCCGACCGGCCGCTGCGGCGGCATCGAGGAAGGACGTCACGAAAGCTCCTCATGAAGCTGCACAACGAGTTCACCGTTCCCCTGCCGCCGCGCGCCGCGTTCGACCTTCTCAACCAGGTCGAGCGCGTCGCGCCCTGTTTCCCCGGCGCGAAGCTGCTCGAGGCCCGCGACGACGGTAGCTATCGCGGCTCCGTGTCGCTGCGTCTCGGACCGGTCGCCCTGTCCTTCGAGGGCACGGCGACCTACGAGGAGGTGGACGCCGAAGCCCTGACCGTCCGGGCGAAGGCCAACGGCAACGAGAAGCGGGCGAGGGGAACCGCCCGCGCCGACGTCGGCTTCGCCGTCGTCGAGGACCCCGCCGGGTCGCGCGTGCTGATCGACACCGACCTCCAGCTCGTCGGCTCGATTGCCCAGTACGCCCGCGGCGGCAGCATGATCGAGACGACCGCCCAGGTCATGATCGACGACTTCGCCAAGAACCTTCAGGCGCAGCTCGCGGCGGAGCCCGAGACGGCAGGCGCGCCTGCCGGATCCGGGCCCGGGCCGGCGACCACAGCGCCGCACGGCTCGGAGGCGGCGCCCGCCGAAACGGCTCCCAAGGCGCGTCCCGCCGCGGCGCCGTCCGCGCCGCCGTCGATCCTGCGCATCCTCTGGCTCGCGCTGAAGCGCCGCCTCTTCGGAGCGGGCTCGTGAAGGCGGCGGCCTTCGACTATCACCGGCCGGAGACCCGCGCCGAGGCGCTCGAGCTCGCCGGCTCGCTGGAGAACGCGAAGTTCCTGGCCGGCGGCCAGTCTCTCGTGGCCATGCTCAACATGCGCTACGCGATCGTCGACGACCTGATCGACCTCAACCGCGTGCCCGACATGGCCGGGATCGAGATCTCCGGCAACTCGATGCGGATCGGCGCGATGACGCGCCAGAAGACGCTGAAGGCCGACCCCGAGGTCGCCCGGCGCGCGCCGATCTTCGGGGCGGCGCTCGAGTTCGTCGGGCACCTGCAGACGCGCAACCGCGGCACGGTCGGCGGCAGCCTCTGCCACATGGACCCCGCGGCCGAACTCGTGGCGCTGGCGTCGCTGCACGACGCGGTGGTGACGGTCGAATCGCGGTCGCAGAGCCGCGAGATCCCGATCGCCGAGTTCCCGCTGACCTTCATGACGCCGTCGATCGCGCCGGACGAGATGGTGACGGCGGTCACCTTCGCGCTGCCGGCGGAGCGCCACGGCTGGGGCTTCCACGAGTTCGCCCAGCGCCACGGCGATTTCGCCGTGGCCGGGGTGGCGGCGCTCGTCGAGATGTCCGGCGACGTGATCGGGCGCGCTGCGATCTCGCTGTTCGGCATCGGCATGTCGCCGGTCCGGGCGGAGCGGGCGGAGGCGTTGCTGGCCGGCGAGGCGCCGACGCCGGCGGCCTTCGAGGCGGCGGCCGCGACCTTCGACGAGATCGAGTTCTCGAGCGACGCCATGGCCGGCGGTGCCTATCGCCGGCGCCTGGCGAAGGTTCTGACGCAGCGGGCGCTCGGCGACGCCGTGCGCCGCTGCGGGGGAGGGGTGTGATGGCGACGCGGAGCGTGAAGCTGACGGTCAACGGGACGCCCGTCGAGGCGGAGGTCGAGCCGCGGTCCATGCTGGCGGACTTCCTGCGCCACGAGCTCGGCCTGACGGGCACCCATCTCGGCTGCGAGCACGGCGTGTGCGGCGCGTGCACGGTGCTCGTCGACGGCGACGCCGTGCGCGGCTGCCTGATGCTCGCCGTGCAGGCCGACGGCGCCGAGGTCGTGACGGTCGAGGGGCTCGCCGGCGCCGACGGCACGCTGTCGCCGCTGCAGGAGGCCTTCCGCGACGCACCACGCGCTGCAGTGCGGCTTCTGCACGCCGGGCATCCTGACGACGCTGACGCAGCTGCTGCGCGACCGGCCGGACATCGACCGAGGAGGAGCTGCGCGAGCGAGCTGTCCGGCAATCTCTGCCGCTGCACCGGCTATCCCGGCATCGTCGATGCGGCGCTCGAGGTCGCGCCGCGGCTGCGCGGCGAGGGAGCGCCGAACATGACCACACGTTTCTTCGGACGCCGATCAAGCGCGTCGAGGACCAGGCGCTGCTCACGGGCACCGGCCGCTTCATCGACGACATCAGCTGCCGGGCACGCTGCACGCCGCCTTCGTGCGCAGCCCTACGCCCATGCCCGGATCGGCGCCATCGACACGGAGGCCGCGCGCGCCATGCCCGGCGTGCGCGCCGTGCTGACCGCCGCCGACCTGCCGGAGGTGGTGCGGGGCAGCGCATCCTGCTGCAGGTGCCGAACCCCGCGATCACCGAGCCGATCACGCAGATGCCGCTGGCGAGCGACGAGGTCTGCTTCGTCGGCGAGCCGGTGGCCGTCGTCGTCGCGGAGAGCCGCCAGCTCGCCGAGGACGCCGCCGAGGCTGGTGTTCGTCGAATACGATCCGCTGCCGGTCGTCGCCGACCTCGCCGGCGCCACGGCCGCGGACGCACCGACCGCGCACGCCGCACCTCCACGACAACGTCGCCGCCCGCATCGAGGTGGGCTACGGCGACGTCGACGCCGCCTTCGCCAACGCCGCGCATGTCGTGCACCGCGACGATCCCGCAGCATCGCGGCACGCGGCAATCCGATCGAGTGCCGCGCCGTGCTCGCCCGCTACGACGTGCTCGACGGCGGCCTTCACGCGTCTGGTCGTCGACCCAGGCGCCGCACGGCCTGCGCCGCGCGCTGGTCGACATGCTGGAGATCGCCGGAGACCGACATCCGCGTCATCGCGCCGGATGTCGGCGGCGGGTTCGGGCCGAAGCTGCAGGTCTATCCCGAGGAGATCGTGGTGCCGTCTGCGCGCGGCTGCTCGGCCGCGCCGGTCAAATGGATCGAGGACCGCCGCGAGCACTTCCTGACGCACGGTGCAGGAGCGCGACCAGATCTGGACGTGCGAGATCGCGCGTCGACGCCGAGGGCGCGGCTCCTCGGGCATGCGCGGCCGGATGCTGCACGACCAGGGCGCCTACCTGCCCTGCGGCGTCAATCTGCCGTACATCTCGGCGCCACGCGTGCCCGGGCCCTACGTCGCTGCCGGCCTACCGGCTCGAGACGCGCGTCGCGCATCACCAACAAGGTGCCGGCCACGCCGATGCGCGGCGCCGGCCGTCCGCAGGCCGGCTTCGCCATGGAGCGCCTGCTCGACCGCGCCGCGCGACGAGCTCGGGCCTCGACCGCGCCGAGGTGCGCCGGCGCAACCTGATCCCGCCCGAGCAGATGCCCTACACAGGTCGGCTCAAGTTCCGCGACGGGCAGCCGCTGACCTATGACAGCGGCGACTATCCGAGCTGCCAGGCGCTGGCGCTGGAGGCGGCCGGCTGGGCCGGCTTCGCCGCGCGCGCAGCAGGCCGCGCGCGCGCGAGGGCCGCTATATCGGCATCGGCATCGCCAACTACGTCAAGGGCACCGGCCGCGGGCCGTTCGAGGGCGCGACGACGCAGCATCGCTGCCGTCCGGCCGCATCCTGCTGATGCACCGGCTCCTGCGGCGCAGGGCCAGGGCACCGAACCGTCTATGGCGCAGATCGCCGCCGACGCCTTCGGCGTCGACGTCGTCGAGGTCGACGTCGAGGCCGGCGACACCGAGCGTCGCCGATCGGCGTCGGCGCCTTCGCCAGCCGGCTGATGGTGAATGTCGGCTCATCCGTCAGCGTCTCGGCGGGCGCGGTCGTGAAGAAGCTGAAGCAGATCGCCGCCGCGCAAGCTTCGAGGTGGCCGAGGACGATGTCGAGCTCGATCGACGGCACGGTGCGCGTCGCCGCCTCGCAAGGGGCGTCGATGAGCTTCGCCGAGGTCGCGCGGATGACGAGCGGCATGCCGGGCTTCTCGCTGCCGCCGGGCATCGAGCCGGGGCTCGTCTCGACGCATTATTTCGCGCCGCCGCAGGCCGCCTACGCCAACGGCTCGCACGTCGTCGAGGTCGAGGTCGATGCCGGCACCGGGCTGGTGCG
>CAWFLD010000002.1:0-677010 GCA_963816555.1 uncultured Alphaproteobacteria bacterium
TGGTCGAAGCCCGGCCGCTTCGCATACGGCCCGTCCTGGCCGAAGCCGGAGATCGAGGCGTAGACGAGGCGCGGATTGACCTGCTTCAGCGCTTCGTAATCGATGCCGAGGCGCGTCTTCACGTCGGGCCGGAAGTTCTCGACGAGCACGTCGGCGGTCTTCGCGAGCCGTCTCAGGATCTCGATGCCCTCGGCGACTTGAGGTTGAGCGACAGGCTGCGCTTGTTGCGGTGGAGGTTCTGGAAGTCCGAGCCGTGGCGCGGGCCGCCCGGCGCGTCGCCGCCCTCGAGCTCCGCCGGCATCTCGATCTTGATGACATTGGCGCCCCAGTCGGCGAGCTGCCGGACGCAGGTCGGTCCGGAGCGCACCCGCGTCAGGTCGAGCACGGTGAAGCGCGACAGGGCCTTCGAGGCCGGGTTGAAGGGCATGGCGTGACCTCCTCGTGTTTGGCCGACAGTGCGGCGGCCGGCGAAAAATTGTCAACAGTCGGCAGTCATCCAGGTGTTGACATTTCCGCGGCCGCGGCAGGAGACTTGCAGCCATGACAAGCGCACCCGCCACCCTCGATGCCATCGCTCAGCGGCGCAGCCAGTCACTGACGGGCCTGGTGCGCGAAGAGCTGGAGCGGATGATCCTCAGCGAGGAGATCAAGGCGGGCGAACGGCTCAACGAGCAGGCGCTGGCGGCCCGCTTCGGCGTGAGCCGCGGCCCGATCCGCGAGGCGGCGCGCGCGCTGGAGCGCGACGGCCTCGTCACCTGCATCGCCAATCAGGGCGTCTTCGTCCGGCAGCTGTCGATCGAGGAGGCGGTCGAGCTCTACGAGATGCGGGCGGTCGTTGTGGGCTACGCCTGCGGCCGCGTTGCCGAGCGCGCCACGCCCGAAGAGAAGGCGGAGCTGGCCGATCTCGTCCGCCGCATGGACGACGCCGCGGAGACCGATGCCGACGCGTATTACGACCTCAACCTGCGCTTCCACGACCGGCTCATGGAGATGTCGCGTCACCGCAAGTCGGCCGAGCTGTACCAGTCGCTCGTCAAGGAGGCGCACCTGTTTCGCCGGCGCTCGCTGATGTCGGCCGCGGCGATGCGCAAGTCGAACGCCGAGCACCGCCGCATGGTCGATGCGATCGAGGCGGGCGACGTCGCCGCCGCGCGCAGCGCCGCGGAGGCGCATCACCTCAGCGGCAAGCGCCGCTGGCTGGAGACGCTGCAGTAGCCGGGGAATTGCACCAGGACCACGACGAAGCGGACGACCGGCCGGAAAGAGCCGGGAGCCTGAAGGGCCGACCACAAGGCCGAAACCACGGGAGGAACGAAGATGAGTGGACTGACCCAGAATGCCAGCCGGCTGCTCCGCGCCGGCGCGCTGGCGGCGGCGTGCCTCATGCCGTTCGCAGTCGCCGACAGGGCGATGAGCGCCGATTATCCGAGCAAGCCGCTCAACTGGACGATCGCCTTCGGGCCCGGCGGCGGCAACGACATCATGTCGCGCACGCTGATCGACATCCTCGAGAAGTACGATCTCTATCCCGAGAACATCAAGGCGGAGAACCGGGCGGGCGGCAGCGGTGCCGTGGGCTGGGGGTACCTCTATTCGCAGAAGGGGTCCGGCTACGACATCTCGACCACCAGCGGCAGCTTCATCACGACGCCCCTGCAGGCCGACACGCCGTGGCAGCCGAAGGACTTCACGCCGATCGCCCTCCTTGCGGCCGACGATCTCGTGCTGCTCGTGAAGGGCGACTCCGACGTCAAGTCGCTCGAGGACTTCATCGAGAAGGCGAAGAAGAACCCGCCGACGATCGGCGGCATCGGCACGGTCAACGTCGACTTCATCGTGCCCAAGCTGTTGTCCAAGAAGGCCGGCTTCGACTTCGACTACGTCTCGTTCAACGCCGCCGGCGAGATGAACACGGCGCTCTTGTCGAGTGCGCTCGACGCGATGATGGCCAACCCGGCCGAGATCATGGGCCTGGTGGAGTCCGGCGACATGAAGGCGCTCGGCTTCAGCGGCGAGAAGGTGCCGGCCGAGCTCGGCGACATCCCGACCTTCGCCGAGGCCGGCTACGACATCGACGTCTCGATGCCGCGTGGCCTGATCCTCGCGCCCGACGCGCCGGAGGAGGCCCAGCAGTGGTGGATCGACACGATCAAGAAGGTCGTCGAGAAGCCCGAGTGGAAGAACTACATCGAGAAGAACCAGCTCACCGAGAACATCAAGTACGGTGAGGATTTCCGCCAGTTCCTCGAGAAGACGCAGGATGGCTTCGCGACGATCCTGCGCGAGCAGGGCGTCATCAAGTAGGCCCGTCACGGGTGGCACGAAGCCAAGGCCGGCGGCGCTTTACGCCGCCGGCCTTGGCTTCCGGGGGAGCGAGAACCGATGCGGGTTGCCTTCCTTCTTGCGATCCTGTTCGCGAGCGGCTTCTACACCTACATGGCCTTCGAGGATCTCCATTTCCTCTCCGCCACCGGCCGGCTCGGGCCCGGCTTCTTTCCCCGGATCATCGGCCTCGCCCTGATCGCCTGCTGCGTCGCCAGCCTCTGGCGGGACCTGCGGCTGATGCGCGGCGACGAGACGGACTCCCCGTTCTGGGGGATCGTCGGCGTCATGGCGGTGCTGTCGGGCACGCTGGTCTTCCTCTTCAACATTCTCGGCGGCACGCTGGCGATGGTCGTGTTCCTGCTGGTGTCGCTGTCGATCCTCAACCGCGGCCATCCCGTGCAGAACGTGGCGGTCTCGATCGTCCTGCCCGTCGGGATCTACTTCCTGTTCGACGTCTGGCTGAACGCGGCGATGCCCGAGGGCATCGTGTCGCTGCCGCTCTGACCGACCGGCGCCGCCTTCGGCGCGAACCGCTTTCCTGGAGCCCGGGCCCCGCATGGACATGTTCGCCGACCTCTGGATGGGTCTCTCCATCGCGATCACGCCGATCAACCTTCTCTACCTGCTGATCGGCGCGATGGTCGGAATGGTCGTCGGCATCATTCCGGGCTTCGGCCCGTCCGCCGGGCCTCGCTATCCTGCTGCCGGTGACCTTCGGCATGAACCCGACCGGCGCGGTCATGATGCTCGCGGCGATCTACTACGGTGCAATGTACGGCGGAACGATCACCTCGATCCTGCTCAACACGCCGGGCGAATCCGCCACCGTCGCCTCGACCTTCGATGGCTATCCTCTCGCCCAGCAGGGCCGGGCGGGCCCGGCGCTCGTCATGCAGGCCGCGGCCTCCTTCGTCGGCGGCACGATCGGCGTCATCATGATCACGCTGCTCGCGCCCTTGTTCAGCCACGTTGCGCGGAATTTCGGGCCGCCCGAATACTTCCTGCTCGCCATGATGGGCATGCTGACGCTCATCGTGATGATCGGCTCCGGCTGGCGCTACGGCCTGATCTCCGCGCTGATCGGCTTCGCGCTGGGCACGGTCGGGGTCGATCTCGAGACGGGCCAGGGCCGCTTCACCTTCGGGTCGGCCGAGCTGATCGGCGGCATCGACTTCATCCCGATCGCCATCGGCCTGTTCGGGCTCGGCGAGCTCTACTACGCCTTCTACCAGGGGCTGCACGCCTCGGGCTCGGGCTCCATCGTGCAGTACACGAAGGAGACCCGCTTCTGGCCGGAGGCGAAGGACTGGATCGAGACGCGGGTGACGATGGTCCGTGGCTCCCTCCTCGGCTTCGTGGTTGGCGTCATCCCGGGTGCGGGTGCGACCATTGCCTCGCTGATGGCCTACTCGCTCGAGCGCTCGCTGGCCAAACGCCCGGAGAATTTCGGCAAGGGCGAGATGGCGGGGCTCGTCGGTCCCGAGGCGGCGAACAACGCGGCCTCGGCCGGCGCTATGATCCCACTCCTGACGCTCGGCATTCCCGGCTCGGCCTCGACGGCGGTGCTGCTCGCCGCCTTCCTGCTCTGGGGTCTGCGGCCGGGGCCGCTCCTGATGGCCCAGAACCCCGAGTTCGCGTGGGGTCTCATCGCGTCCATGTATCTCGGCAACATGGCGCTGCTCGCGATCAACATCTTCGCGATCCCCCTCTTCGTCTGGCTCGTCAAGATCCCGTACCGGGTCCTCGCGCCGGGGGTCATCGTCGTCTGCACGATTGGCACCTACAGCGTGAATGGCTCGATCGTCGAGACGTGGCTCATGTTCGTCGCGGGCATCGCCGGCTTCTTCATGCGCATGTTCGGGTACTCGCCGGCAGCGCTCGTCCTGGCGCTCGTGCTCGGCCCCCTCGCCGAGGAGGCTCTCAGGCAGACGCTGACGATCTCGCGCGGCTCGGGCTGGATCTTCCTCGAACGGCCCGCCTCGCTGTGGATCATCGCCGTCACGATCGCCATCGTCTGCCTCGTGCCGCTGATGCAGCGGATGGGACGGGCGACGAGGAAACCCGTACTGCTCGAGGAGGAGGATTGATGGACGAGAACGCCGCCCGCGATGCCTTCGAGCACGCGCTCGCGACCCAGAAGCCGGCCTTCGGCACCTTCTTCCTGGCCCGCCTCCTCGGCTTCGACATCTCGTACGAACGCGACCAGGCCTGCATTGTGGCTTTCGAGGTGCGGGACTTCATGTTCAATCCTCAGGGCAGCCTGCACGGCGGCATCGCGGCCGTGGCGCTCGACGTCTCGGCCGGGCACCTCATCCACCACGTCACGGGCAAGCCCGGCATCACCCTCGAGATGAAGATCCAGTACATGCGCCCCGCCGTGCCCGGCCTCGTGCGCTGCACCGGCCGCTTCCTGAAGCGCGGCCGGGCCATCAGCCAGATGGAGTCGCGCATGACCAGCGAGGAGGACAAGCTCCTCTCGATGGCAACGTCGACCTGGCAGATGCCGAAGGAGTAAGCCACTCCTCCCGAGGCGTTGCCGCGGTCGACGTGTGAGCCGGGGCGGACGGAGGGGAGCGCCCATTCCGCGGTCGAGCCCGGCCGCGGAGCATGATCTCGGGAGTCACGAGTAGCCTGTCGGCGCGGGCCCGGCGGTCTGCTTCGCTTTCGCCCCAAGGAGGGACCGTCATGACCGCCCCCGCAACCGATCGAGAGCCCATCGACGAGGCGGCGCTCACCACACTGGCCGTGAAGGCACTTACCAGCCTCGGCGCAAGCGAGGCGCACGCCGTCGACACGGCGAAGATCCTCGTGACCGCCGACCTCATGGGCATCCACACCCACGGGGTGCTGCGCATCATCTCGTATGCGGAGCGCCTGCGCATCGGTGGCATCAACGCCGCGGCGAATATCGTCGTGGAGCGCGTGGCGCCCTCGATCCTGCGCATCGACGGCGACGACGGCCTGGGCCCTGCCGTCGCTATGTGCGCGCTGCGGGCAGCGCTCGAGGCGGCAGCGGAAACCGGCATGGCGGTCGCACTGTGCCGGGGCTCGAACCACTTCGGGCCGGTCGCGCCATACGCCCTGATCGCCGCGGAGCAGGGCTTCGTCAGCCTGATCGCGAGCAACTCTTCGACATCGATCGCGCCGACCGGCGGCCGCGACGCCCGGCTCGGCAACAACCCGTTCGGCTTCGGCTTTCCCAATCCCTCGGGCGATCCGATGCTCCTGGACATGGCGGTCAGCGTGGTCGCCCGCGGCAAGATCCGCCAGGCGGCCAAGGCGGGGACGGCCATTCCCGAGGGCTGGGCCACCGACCGCGAGGGGCGACCGACGACCGACGCGAACGAGGCACTGAAGGGCTTCCTGCTGCCGTTCGGCGGCTACAAGGGCTACGGCCTGTCGGCCGCGCTCGACATGCTCGTCGGCGTCCTGTCGGGCGCGGCATATCTCACCCACGTGAAGTCGTGGATCGATGAGCCGGAGGCGCCGCAGGATCTTGGGCACGCCTTCGTGCTCCTCGACGCGAAGAGGCTCGGTGGCGCCGACTGGCTCGGCGGGCGCATGGAGGACTTCGCCCAGATCATCCACTCCACCCCCAGGACCGAAGAGGACACCCCCGTCCGGCTGCCCGGCGAACGGGAGCTCGCCCGCATGCGCCGGCAGCGAGCCGAAGGCATCGCCCTCGACCGCGACACCCTGAGCGAGGTGCGCGCGCTCGCCGAGGGCAGGGGGTAGAGGCGCTTCAGCGCTCCAGCAGGAACTCCCGGAGGACGGCGGCGTGGCTGCGTTCCGCGTCCTTCGCGGCGGTCAGGAGGGTCAGCCGCCGCCCGGTGACATGGCCCTCGAAGGCGGTCACGGCGTCGCCGGCGGCATCCAGCTCGCGCAGATACGCGGAGCGGAACTCGTCCCGGGACAGGCCGCCCGCATGGTAGCGCTTGCGGAGGTCGTGCGAGGGCGCGATCTCCTTCGCCCAGAGATCGACGGCTGCCTTTTCCTTTCGCAGGCCCCTCGGCCAGAGGCGGTCGACGAGAACGCGCATCCCGTCATCCGGGGACGGCGCCTCGTAGATCCGCCCGACGCGGATCGGCGGGACGTCGGAGGGCCGTTCCGAAGTGGCTGGGCTCAAGGGACATCTCCGGTCGGGTCGACCCGCAGCAACCCGGTGTGCAGCAACGTATCCGTCGCCGGTCACGATATCTCCCGTTGCATCGCGGGCGCAACGCGTTAACATATACGCAGAATGTATCTTATGGGCATGCAATGCGGCTGACCACCTTTTCCGACTACTCCTTGCGCGTGCTGATGTACGCGGCGAGCGTGGACGGCCGGCTGATCACCATCGACGAGACGGCGAAGGCCTACGGCATCTCGCGGGCGCACCTCATGAAGGTCGTGCAGACGCTGGTCCACACCGGCTTCCTTCGCGGCGTGCGCGGCCGCTCCGGCGGTTTCACGCTCGCGAGGCTGCCCACGGAGATCAACCTCGGCGCCGTGGTGCGGGCCACCGAGCCCGACTTCGCGCTGGTCGAGTGCTTCTCCACCGGGAACCAGTGCATCATCACGAACTGCTGCCGCCTGCCCAACGTGCTCAACGAGGCGCTGCGGTCCTTCGTCGAGACGCTCGACCGCTACACGCTCGCCGACATCATGCTGCGGCCCCGCGACTTCTCGCTGCCGCCCCCGGGCGAGAGGCCGCTGCGGGGGCCGGACTTCTCGCCGCCGCACGCAGCCCGCTGAGCCCGCCGCGAAACGAGCCACCGTCCGGAAAGAGACCATGGATCCCAGAGAACGCCGCGCGCAGATCACTGCCGAGATCGTGGCCCGCACGGGCATAGACGAGGAGCTGATCGAGACCGTCGTCCGGACCTTCTACCTGAAGGTCAGGCAGGACGGCCTGCTCGGCCCCGTCTTCGACGCCCGCATCTCCGACTGGGAGCCGCATCTTCAGCGGATGTGCGCCTTCTGGTCCTCCGTGGCGCTCATGTCGGGCCGATACAGCGGGCGCCCCATGGAGAAGCACCTGAAGCTTCCCGTCGACGCCGTCCATTTCGACCGCTGGCTCGAGCTGTTCGAGGAGACGGCCCGCGAGATCTGCACGCCGGCTGCCGCCGAACACTTCGTCGAGCGCGCGAGGAACATCGCGCAGAGCCTCGAACTCGGGATCGCCGGCTACAACGGAGCCTTCCTGATGAAGGGCGAGCGCTACCGGGCGCCGGCCGGCGCGGCCGAAGATACGGAGGCCGCGGCATGAGCCCGGGCGACAACGACCATTCCGGAGGCTACGCCTCGCCCCCGTGCTTCATGCACGAGCTCGACCCCTCCCATGGCGGAGCCCCGGTCGACCCGGAGCAGGTGGCCGACGTCAAGCGCTGGCGCAAGGCGGAGCGGGAGCGGCTCATCGGCGAGCGCCTCGCGATGAAGAGCGACGAGCGGCGGGCCCACGGCGCGCGCATCGCCGGCACGCTCGAAGAGCTGATCGGCGATCCCGCCGGCCTGACGGTCAGCGCCTACTGGCCGTTTCGGGCCGAACCCGATCTCCGCGGGCTCCTCGAAAGCGTCGCCTCGCGCGGCGGGCATGCCGCCCTGCCCATCGTGGTCGAGAAGGGCAGGCCGCTCGTCTTCAGGACCTGGCGGCAGGGCGAGCCCCTGGCGCGCGGGGTGTGGAACATTCCGATCCCGGAAGGTGGAGAGGAGGTCGTGCCCGACGTGGTGATCTCGCCTGTCGTCGGCTTCGATCCGCTCTGCTACCGGCTCGGATACGGCGGCGGGTTCTTCGACCGGACGCTCGCCGCGCTGCCGAAGAAGCCGCGGGTCCTCGGCGTCGGATACCGCCTCCAGGCGATCCCGACGATCTACCCGCAGCCGCACGACATCCCGATGGACCTGATCGTGACGGAGGAAGGCGTGGTCGCGCCATCGCGCCCGGGCGGTGGAGACGGCTGAACCGGGCACCGCCCCGACCCCACCAGAAAGGGCCAGGAACGATGGATGCGACCGCAGCGAAACCGACCCTGTCGCCCGGGGACATGCAGAGGCTCGGGGAGGCGCTGGCGCTGGCCCTGCCGGACGCGGTGATCCTGGCCGACCGGGAGGGGCTCATCCGGCACTGGAACGACGGCGCGACCCGCATCTTCGGCTTCGCGGCGGAAGAGGCCCTGGGCCGGCCCCTCGACATCATCATCCCGGAGCGGCTGCGACAGCGCCACTGGGACGGCTACCACCACATGATGCGCACCGGCCACTCGCAGCACGCGGCGGACGAGCTCCTCGCCGTGCCGGCGGTGACGAAGGACGGGGCCAAGCTCTCGATCCAGTTCACGGTGGCGCCGGTTCCTGGGGAAGACGGGGAGGTCGCCGGCGTCGTCGCGGTGCTTCGCGACGTGACCGAGACGTTCGAGGAGCTGAAGCGCCTGCGCCGGCAGCCGCGATAGGCCTGAGGGCAGCCGCCCGCCTGAGGATGCGCGATCTGCCGAGCGCCTCCCTTGTCGCTCCGGTCGCCCCTCATCCGAGGGCCGAGTTCGAGGTCGGCGAGCAGGTCGTCGACGCTCTCGAGGCCGACGGAGAGCCGGATCAGGCTGTCCGAGATGCCCGCTGCGGCGCGGGCTTCGGCGCCCATGCTGGCATGGGTCATGGTCGCCGGATGGGCGACGAGGCTTTCGACGCCCCCGAGAGACTCCGCCAGCGTGAACACCCGGACGTTCTCGAGGAGGGCCCGCACCGCCTCGGCCCCGCCCGCAAGCTCGAAGCTCAGCATGGCGCCGAAGCCGCGCTGCTGGCGGGCCGCGATGTCATGGTTCGGATGGGCATCGAGCCCCGGGTAGTGGACCGCCGTGACTTCCCTGCGGCCACTCAGGAAGCGAGCGACCGCATCTGCATTGCGCTGCTGCTGCTCGATCCGGGGGAACAGGGTGCGCAGCCCGCGCAGCGTCAGGTAGGCATCGAAGGGCGAGCCGGTCGCTCCCGTCACGTTGGCCCAGTCCTGCAGGTGCTCGAGATCGGCACGACCGGCGGCCACGACCGCGCCGCCGATGACGTCGGAGTGTCCGTTCAGGTACTTCGTCGTCGAGTGCAGGACGAAGTCGGCGCCGAGGAGGATCGGCTGCTGCAGCGCCGGCGAGAGGAACGTGTTGTCGACGGCGACCTTTGCACCCGCGGCATGGGCCTGCTCGGCGATCCGGGCGATGTCGACGACCCGCATCAGCGGGTTGCTCGGCGTCTCGATCAGGACGAGCGCCGGGCCTTCGTCCAGGACGGCATCCAGCCGGGCGGGTCTGCCTTGATCAACGAACGCCAGCCGGAAGTGACCCTTCGCGGCCCGCATGGAGAGCAGGCGATAGATTCCGCCATAGCAATCGTGCGGGGCGACGACGAGGTGGTCGGTTTCGAGCTGCGTCAGCAGCAGATCGAAGGCCGCCATGCCGCTGCCCGTGATCACGGCCCCGGCGCCGCCCTCGAGCTTCGCCAGGGCGAGGGCGAGCTGGTCCCGCGTCGGGTTCGACGTCCTGGAATACTCGTGGGCGCGGGGCTGCCCGAACCCCGCGAATGTGTATGTGGTGGAGAGGTGGATGGGCGGCGTCACGGCCCCGAACTGCGGGTCTTCGGCGACGCCGCTGGTCACTGCGATCGTTCTGGGGTCCCTGGTATCCATCGCTTCGATCCCTGCTCACCGGAGCCAGAGCCTGCCTCCCGGCGATGCGGCTGTCCATCGCCACAACCCTCCGGACGCGCGATCTGGAGCGGCGGGCGTCCTGTCGCCGGGCGTGGCGGCGTACCGGCGCCTCCGGCGTGACGGGATTGCGTTCTCCGAGCGGCGGGCTCGCGTAGGCACCTTTTCCCCGGCATCGGCCGAGATTGGTTTCCGGTCTCTGGGGAGTCGCGGCTGCCCGCTGTAGAGTCCGGCGCACCGGGGCTGGCCGCATGATGCAGCCGGCCCGACCCCCCGGCATCGCCAAGCTCACTCGCACGTCCCGCGACGATCGGAACACGGCCCGTGCAGAGGACTTGGTGTTGCACGGTCCCCGCGATCCGAAAGGCACCCGTCCATGATGTCCAAGTTCGTCCGCCCGGCCGCGATTGCGCTCACCGCACTGGTGGTTGCGGCTGTCGCGCCGGTTTCCTCTCACGCCGACACGTTGCGGGTCGGCATGTCCGGCGGCTATTTCCCCTTCACCTTCGTCGAGCAGGACAAGCTCAAGGGCTTCGAGGTCGACTTCATGAACGCCGTCGGCAAGGAGATCGGCGCCGACATCGACTTCGAGACGATGAACTTCTCGGGGCTGATCGGGGCGCTGCAGTCCGGCCGCATCGACACGGTCGCCAACCAGATCACCATCACCCCCGAGCGCAAGGAGAAGTTCGTCTTCACCCAGCCCTACGTCTATGACGGCGCGCAGGTGGTGACCCGCAAGGGCAACGACGAGATCACCGGCGTGGAGTTGCTGAAGGGGCACTCCGTCGCCGTCAATCTGGGCTCGAACTTCGAGGATCTGCTGAAGCAGCTGCCCTATGCGGACCAGATCGACATCCGCACCTACGAGAGCAATCTCGAGCAGGACACGGCGCTCGGAAGGGTCGACGCGTTCGTGATGGACAGGGTCAGCGCCAGCCAGGTGATCAAGGAGAAGGGCCTTCCGCTCGAGCTCGCGGGCAAGCCGTTCTCGACGATCGAGAACGCGCTGCCGTTCCGCGACGACGAGGAAGGGCGCAAGCTGCGCGACCGGGTGAACAAGGCGATCACCACGCTGAAGGAGAACGGCACGCTCTCCGAAATATCCCGCAAGTGGCTCGGCAACGACGTGACCAAGCCCGAGTGATGCGCGGCACGTCGTCAGGCGCCTGAGATACCGAGGCAGAGATGCAGGGGCTCGATGTCGATTACATGGTCGGGCTTCTGCCTGTCCTGCTGAGCTATCTGCCGCTGACGCTGGAACTGGCGGTGGCGGGCATGGCGCTGGGGCTGGTTCTCGCGAACCTGCTCGCCATCGTGCGTGTCCTGAAGCTGCCGGTGCTCGACCCGATCGTGCGGGTCTTCATCTCCTTCTTCCGCGGCACGCCGCTGCTGGTGCAGCTCTTCCTGTTCTATTACGGGCTGCCGCAGGTTCTCAGCTTCATGACGGCCATCAACGGGATCACGGCGACCATTCTCGGCCTGACCCTCCATTTTTCGGCCTACATGGCCGAATCCATTCGTGCGGCGATCATCGGTGTCGACCGGAGCCAGACCGAGGCTGCGCTGTCGATCGGAATGACGACGCCGCAGATGATGCGGAGGGTCGTCCTGCCGCAGGCCGCCCGAGTGGCCGCACCGACGCTGATGAACTACTTCATCGACATGATCAAATCGACGTCCCTCGCCTTCACGCTGGGCGTGACCGAGCTGATGGGCGCGACGCAAAAGGAAGCGGCCGGCAGCTTCCTCTACTTCGAGGCCTTCATCACCGTCGCCCTCATCTATTGGGCCGTGGTGGAAACGCTTTCCTTCCTCCAGCGCCGGCTCGAGGCGTTCCTGAACCGGGCGTACCAGAGATGATCGACATCAGGGGCCTCACCAAGCGCTTCGGCGGACGCACGGTTCTCGAGAACATCGACATCGGGATCGGGCGCGGCGAGATCATCGTGGTCATCGGCCCCTCGGGCACGGGCAAGTCGACGCTGCTCCGCTGCATCAACTATCTCGAGCGACCCGATGCAGGCACGGTGCGCATCGGCGATGTCCAGGTCGATGCGGCGACGGCGACCAAGGACGAGATCCTGGCGCTCAGGCGCTGCACCGCTTTCGTCTTCCAGAATTACGCCCTGTTTGCGAACAGGACGGCGCTTCAGAACGTCGCGGAGGGCCTGATCGTCGTCAAGAAATGGCCGAAGGCGAAGGCGTATGAGCGCGCCCGGGCCACGCTCGAGCGGGTGGGGCTCGGCGACCGCGGGGATGCCTATCCGGCCGCGCTTTCGGGCGGTCAGCAGCAGCGCGTCGGGATCGCGCGGGCGATGGCGCTCGATGCGGCCCTCATCCTCTTCGACGAGCCGACCTCGTCGCTTGATCCGGAGTGGGTCGAGGAGGTGCTCGACGTGATGCGCGGTCTGGCGCGGGGGCACCAGACGATGCTTGTCGTGACCCACGAGATGCAGTTCGCCCGCGACGTGGCGGACCGGGTGATCTTCATGGACGAGGGCAGGATCGTGGAGGAGGGGCCGCCCTCCGTCCTCTTCGCGCAACCGAGAGACGACCGCACCCGCGCCTTCTTGCGGAAAGTCCTGCAGGCGAATGCGTGAGTGGCTAAGATAAAGACGTCTCCTGCGACGCGCTCATGACCTCCACGTGTCCCGGAGGGTGAGCCCGCTCAACCGTCGCCGTGTTCGCCCCCGATCACGCGAGCACACCCCGGCACGATGAGTGGCAACCCGCGCCCAATCCCTCGGTGCGCCGAAACGATCGGGCCCGGCGCGTCTTCCAGCCTCACTGAACCGTCACCGAACGACCGGCTACATCAGCAGTCGGGGAAGGGCGAGCGACAGGGCTGGGATCGACACGAGGAGGACGAGCCGGATCAGGTCCGCCGCCAGGAATGGCAGCACGCCCACGGCAACCGTCTCGAAGCGCAGGTTCTCGACGGACGCCGTGATGACGTAGAGGTTCATTCCCAAGGGCGGCGTGATCATGCCGATCTCGACGACCGAGACCACGAGGACGCCGAACCAGATGGGGTCGTAGCCGAGGTCCGTGATGATCGGGAAGACGATCGGCAGCGTGATCAGCATCATCGACAGGGAGTCGAGGAAGCAGCCGAGGACGATATAGATCGCGAGGATCAGGATGATCACGCCGATCGGCGGCAGTCCGAGGGCGTTGATCCAGTCCACGATCACGCGCGGCAGCGTCGATGTCTCGATGAAGAACTGCAGGACCGACGTGCCGATCAGGATCATGAACAGCATGCCGGTCGTCGCCGCCGTCTCGACCAGCGCGTCGCGGGTGACCTCCCAGGTCAGCTGGCCGCGCAGGGCCGCCAGCACGATCGCGCCGAAGGCGCCGACGCCGGCGGCCTCGGTGGGCGAGAAGAAGCCCGCGTAGATCCCGCCCATGACGAGGACGAAGAGTCCGAGGATGGGCGCCATCTGCCGCAGCGCGAGAAGGCGATCCACATGGTCGGGGCGCACGGTCCGCGGCGCCATGTCCGGCCTGAGCGTCGACAGGATGTAGATCGCCGCCATGTAGAGGCCGGCGGCGAGAAAGCCCGGGATCATGCCGGCAAGGAACATCTGGCCGATCGACTGCTCGGTGAGCAGCGCGTAGATCACCATGATGATCGAGGGCGGGATGAGGATGCCGAGCGTTCCGCCCGCGGCCAGTGCACCCGACGTGAGGCGCCGATCGTAGCCGATCTCCGTCATCTCCGGGACGGCGACGCGCGCCATGGTCGCGGCCGTGGCGAGACTCGAGCCGCAGACGGCGCCGAACAGCGCGCAGGCGCCGACCGTTGCCGAGGCCAGGCCGCCGCGCCAGTGGCCGATGAGCGCGTGCAGCGACTGGTAGAGGGAGGCGGAGAGGCCCGCCCGGGAGGCAAACGCGCCCATCATCACGAAGAGCGGGATGACCGACAGCGTGTAGCTCGAGGTGGTGACGAAGGGCTGCGAGCCGAGGACGAAGCCGAGGCTGAACCAGCCGTTGAGGACGACGCCGCCGACGATGCCGACCGTGCCCATGGCGATCGCCACGGGCACGCGGACGGCGATGAGCGCGAGCAGGACGAGGAGGCCGATGACGCCGATGAGAGGTGCCGACACGGGACGTTAGCTCCTGGCGATCGTGAGGATCTCGCGCACGGCGAGCCAGGCGTTGACGACGGCGCCGAGCGCGATGCCGACGAGGAGCGGGATCCAGTACCAGACCATCGGTATGCCGATCGACTGGCTGCGGTCGCCGTAGCTCCAGGCGCTGAGCATCTGCTCGAAGCCGAACCAGGCGGCGCCCGCCAGGAACAGAAGGGAGAGGATCGCCGCCATCACCCGCAGCCACGCCTGCAGGCGCTCCGGCATGCGGCTCGTGAAGACGTCGATCGAGACGTGCTGGTCGGCGGCGAAGCCGTAGGGGATGGCGAGCATCGCCCCGATCATCGTGCACAGCGTCACGATGTCGGTCAGGCCGCGGACGGTCAGCGTGCTGACGGTGCGCAGCACGATGTCGCTGACGGTGAGGCCGACCGCGACGAGGAAGGCCAGCGTCCCGCCGAGCGCGAGGTACAGCATTGCACGTTTCAAGGGATTGCCCCCGCGAGGACGTGGAGCGGGGGCGGGCCCTTCCGGCCGCCCCCGTTACGTCGGGTCACTGGCAGGTCGTGACGGCCTGGCGGATGTCGGAGTAGATCGCCTTGGCCTTGTCGGCGGGAAGGTCCGAATCCTTCTCGAGGTAGGTGTCGATGACCGGCTGCAGGCGCTTGCGCCACTCCTCGCGGGTCTCGTCCGACATCGGCACGATCGTGTTGCCGGCCTTCTTCGCGGCCTCGATCGCCTCCTGGTCCGTGTCGTGCCACCACTTGCCCCAGTTGGCGAACAGCTTCTCGCTCGTCTCGTCGATCACCTTGCGGATGTCGTCGGGCAGGCTGTCGTAGCGGCGCTGGTTCATCACGATGTACATCGCGACGGGGTTGATGCGGGCGTCGAGGTGGTAGTGCAGCACCTCGTAGAGCTTGAAGGCGCCGACCGGCCCCCACGGCATGATGTTGCCGTCGACCACGCCGCGCTCGACGCTCTCGTAGATCTCGGTGGGCGGCATGCCGACCGGCGTCGCGCCGATCTCGTTCAGCATGGCCGTGATGGCGGGGGTCGGGGTGCGGACCCGCATGCCCTTGAGATCGTCGAGGCTCTCGATCTTCTTCGTCGTGTGCGCGGCGCTGGGTTCCGTCACGGTGAGGTAGAGGACGTGGGTGCCGGGATAGTCGGGCTCAAGCTCGTCCTTCACCTTCATCAGGGCGCAGGTTCCCACCGTCGCGTTCGGAACGGCAAAGGGAAGCTCGGCCAGCACCGTGCGCGGATGGTGGCCTCGCGGGATCGACGGAATGCCGACCGAAACGTCGACGACGCCGGCGCGCGCCTGGTCGAACTGCTTGGTCGCGTCGCCCAGCGAGGAGCCGGCCGGGAAAAAGGTGAAGTGCACCCGCCCGTCCGTCTTCTCCTCGATTTCCTTCGCCCAGGGCTCCATCGCCAGCTTCTGGATGAAGTGGGTCGACGGGAACATGGACGAGACCTTGAGCTCGTACTCCGCCGCATGGGCGGAGGCCGCCCAGCCCGCGCCCATGGCGAGCGCGAGGATTGCCGCTGTTCTTTTCATGACTGTCTTCCTCCCTTTGGTTCTTCCGTCTCCGCTCCGGGCGGCCCGCCCTATGCCGGCGTTTCGGCCGCCTCGGAGTAGTCGATGAGCTTCGACTTGTATTCGCTGCGCGGCAGCGTGCCCGGCGGCACGAGATCGATCGCCGTCGTCACCACCAGCTTGTCGCGGATGCGCTGGCGGATGCGCTCGGCCAGCCCGTCCTCGGCCGCCGCGTCGGCACGCTCCACCATCACCTTCAGCGGCGGCGCCTGCTTGACGCCCTGGTGGCCCGGCCGGACGGAGATGACGCCGGTGACCGCCGGGGCGAACTCGTTGACGACCTCCCGGATCGCCGAGGGGAAGACGTTCACCCCGCGCACGATGAGCATGTCGTCGGTGCGGCCGATGCAGCGCACGCGCGGCGAGGTGCGGCCGCAGCTGCACGGGGCGGTGTGGACCATGACGTGGTCGCGCGAGCGGAAGCGCAGCATCGGGGCGCCGCGATGCGCGAGATGGGTGTAGACGAGCTCGCCCGTCGCGCCGTCGGTCATCGGCAGGGCCTCGCCGGTCGCGGGATCGATCAGCTCGACGTGGACGAAGTCGCGGGCGCAGAAATGCATGCCCTGCTTCTCCTCGCACTCGCCCCAGAGCGAGGCGCCGATGTCGCCGATGCCCATCGCCTCGGTGACGCTGGCGCCCCAGGCTTCCTCGAGCTGCTCGCGCATGGCCGGCTCGCCCCCTCCCGGCTCGCCGGCCACGAGAACCCGCTCGACGCTGCCGCCCGGCAGGTCGATGTCGCGCTGTCTGGCCCATTCGGCGAGGTGAAGGGCATAGGACGGCGTGCAGACGATCGCGTGGGGCTTCAGGAGCGTCACCGCGGCCATCAGGCGTTCCGTGTTTCCCGTGCCCACGGGAATGTGGCAGAGGCCCAGGCGGTTGAAGGAGTCGAGCGCCGAGCCCGCCACGAACGGCCCGGCGTTGTAGGTGGTGATGATGCGCTGCCCCGCTTCGATGCCGGATGCGGCGTAGCTGCGGGCGGAGGTGCGGACCCAGTTGTCGAGGTCCTGCGCCGTGAGCGGAATGTAGCTGGGCGTGCCCGTGGTGCCGCTGGTGGAGTAGATGCGGGCGAGCTCCTCCATCGGTGCGGCGAGCTGGGTGCCGATCGGCTCGGCCTCGCTGCGGGTGGCCCGCAACTCGTCCTTCTCGGTGAGGGGAAGCGCCGAGATGCTGTCGAGGCCGCCGATCTTCTCCGGCGTGTCGAAGCCCGCCGCACCAAGCTTCTGGCGATAGAAGCGGGAGTTTTCGAGAAGATAGGCAATCTGCGTCCGGTAGCGCGCGTCGTCGCGGCGCTGCTGCTCCGGCCAGGGGAGGGCCTCGATTTCCGGCTCGTGCATCGGCATCGCGGTCACTCTGCCTCTTCGTACGAGATCGCCTCTTCGGCGTGGGAGGCCATGAGAAAGCCGATCTGGCTCTCCTGCTCCTCCGCAAGGTGAGCGAGAACGCCGGCCGTGCGGGCGAGAAGCGGGATGGCCTTGATGATCGACGAGGGGAATCCGAGGTCGAGAAGCACTGCAGCGGTCGGCATCGAGACGTTCATCGGGAGGGGCTTGCCCCACGCCTCCGCCACGGCGGCCTCGAACGCGCGGGCGAGCGCAAGGTGCGGCCCGGCCACGCCGCGCTCTTCGGCCAGCTGCATGATCCTCTGCGCCCGCGGATCGACCGGCCGATGCAGCGGATGCCCGAAGCCCGGCATCTTGCCGCCCCCGGCCCGCGTGTCCCTGGCGATGGAGGTCGCCACGGCCTCCGGATCCTCGCCGGCTGCGACCCGCGCCTGCGCCTCGACGAGAACCTTTCCGCACAGTTCGGAGGTGCCGAGGACGACGCTGCCGCAGCCCAGGATGCCGGCCGCCACTGCCGACTGCAGCGACTGCGGATCGGCATCGTAGGTCATGCGGGCGGCCACCGCCGTCGGCGTCAGCCCGTGCTCCGCAATGGCGACGAGCAGCACGTCGAGGAAATACCGCTGATCCTCGCTGGGCTCGCGGCCGGTGACGAGCAGGTAGAAGTACTCGGTGAAGCTCATGCGGCCCATGAGGTCGCCGCAGAGGTCGCGCTTGCGAATGGTGATGCTGTCTGCGTCCGCCGTGCATATGGCGGAGGTCGCATTGCCCCGCTTTCCGATGAGCAAGTGTCTCTCCCTGACCCAGTGGGCGTTTCCCGGCCCGGCGAACCGGCTCGCCCGGCGCGGCCGGACAACCGGCCCCCGTTCTTATCCTGCAACTTTGTAGGGCAATCTTGCCCTCGTCAAGCTTGCTCAGTGACGCCGGAACGGGGTATGGGCGGTATCGGGCAACCGGGATGGTGAGGATGGACGGCGACAGTCGAACAGGTCTTGCGGCCGCGCGCGGCGGAATGGTCGACCGACTGGTGAAGGATCTGCGCGACGGCATCCTCATGAGCCGCTACGCGCCCGGCCAGCGGCTGATCGAGGCGGACCTGACCCGCGATTTCGGCGTCAGCAGGGGGCCGTTGCGCGAGGCCTTCCGGCGCCTGTGCGCCGAGGGCCTTGTCCAGATCGTGCCGAACCGCGGCGCGCTCGTGCGCCGCCTGTCCCGGACGGAGACGATCGAGCTCTTCCAGATCCGCACCGCGCTCGAGGCGCTTGCCGTGCGGCTTGCCGCTCAGGTCATAGGCGAAGGCGACAATCGCGAGCGCTTCAAGGCCGCGATCGAGCCGATCTGGGACGAGGCGCCGCGGCGCTCGGGGCCGGCCTACCATGAGGAGAACCGCCTCTTTCACCTGGCGATCCTCGACATTTGCGGCAATCAGCAACTCGTCGAGCTGAGCCGCCAGCTGCAGCTCCCGCTGATCATGCTCCAGCTGAGCGGCGCGATGACGCCGGAGATGTACGGGGACTCGGTCGCGGAGCACCGTGAGGTGGCGAATGCAATTCTGGCCGGCGATGCGGATGCCGCGGAAGTTGTGATGCGGAAGCATCTCCGGAGGGCGAGCCGGATCGCCGAGGAAATGCCGGCATCGACGTTCAGGGGCTGAGGAGGTCCCATGCCAGTCGACATCACTGAGCGCGCCGGATGAACCGTCGCGGCTGACATACGAAGAATGGGAGGACGCACCATGCCAGAGATTCACAGTCTGTTGCCGACATCGCTTGTCGGCTCCTACGCGCAGCCGGACTGGCTGATCGACCGCCAGAAGCTCGCGGGCCGCTTTCCGCCGCGGGTTCGGGCAACCGAGCTGTGGCGTGTGGACCCGCAATACCTCGCCGAGGCGCAGGACGACGCGACCTTGCTGGCCATCCGCGATCAGGAGAGGGCGGGCCTCGACATCATCACCGACGGCGAGATGCGGCGCGAAAGCTACTCGAACCGCTTCGCGACGGCGCTCGAGGGCGTGGACATCGACAATCCCGGCACGGCTCTCGACCGCAGCGGCCATCCGAACCCGGTGCCGCGCGTGACCGGCCGGATCCGCCGGATCCACCCCGTCGAGGTCGATGACGTGAAGTTCCTGCGGGCGAACACGGACCGGAAGGTGAAGATCACGGTTCCCGGCCCCTTCACCATGTCGCAGCAGGCGCAGAACGACTTCTACGACAGCCCGCGCGAGATGGCGCTCGACTACGCGGCCGCGATCAACGAGGAGATCCGCGACCTGTTCGCGGCGGGCGCCGACATCGTCCAGATCGACGAGCCCTACATGCAGGCCCGGCCGGAGAAGGCGCGGGAATTCGGCATCGAGGTGCTGAACCGGGCGCTCGACGGCATCGAGGGCGAGACGGCGGTGCACATCTGCTTCGGCTACGCCGCGATCATCCACGAGCGGCCCGAGGGGTACTCGTTCCTGCCGGAGCTGTCGGAGGCGACGGCGAAGCACATCTCGATCGAGACGGCGCAGCAGAACGTCGACTGCAAGGTGCTCGAAAGCCTGCCCGGAAAGGGCATCATCCTCGGGGTGCTCGACCTGTCGACGAACGAGGTGGAGAGCCCGGAGACGGTGGCGGCGAGGATCCGCCGGGCGCTGCCCTACGTGTCGGCCGACCGCATCACGGTGGCGCCGGACTGCGGCCTCAAGTACCTGCCGCGCGACGTCGCGTTCGGCAAGATGAAGGCGATGGCCGACGGCGCGGCGATCGTCAGGCGGGAAGTCTCGGGCTGAGGTCTGGGAGCCGGAGCTTCAGGCCCGGCGGGAAGACCGGAAGGGCCATCGGCAGAACGGGCCGAATCCGGCGGTGAAGGCATCGACTGGAGCCCGTGGGCGTTCCAGAAGACGCTGGCGCGCGGGGGAGGCAACCGGTCGTGCAGCCGGCGCAGCTGGTCGGCGCAGCTCGTCGGCGGCGACCGGCCGGCCGCCGCCGAGGGCTCCGCATCCGGACGCTCAGCCTCGCGCGGTAAGGCCGAATTCGGCGAAGCGCCGGTCGGGGTCCGTCCACACCTCGCCGATCGTCCACCCGCAGGACGAGGCAAGCTCGCCGAAGCCTTCCACGGAGTATTTGCGCGAGCTCTCCGTGTGGATCGTCTCTCCGGCCGCGAAGTGGAACTCGTGGCCGGCGATCGTCACCGTGCGCTCGTCGAGGCTCTTCAGGTGCATCTCGACCGCGGATGCCTCCTCGTTCCACCGCGCCTCGTGGACGAAGCGTTCAACCGGGATGTCGCCGCCGAGCTCGCGGTTGATGCGCGCGAGGATGTTGAGGTCGAACGCCGCCGTCACGCCCTCGCTGTCGTCATAGGCCCGCAGCAGGGTCGGAATGTCCTTCTTGAGGTCGGCCCCGATCACCGCCCGGCCGCTCGGGGCCGACATGCTCGCGCATGCGCTGAAGGAACGACGCCGTCTCGTGCCGGTCGAGATTGCCGATCGTCGAGCCGGGGAAGAAGCCGGTCCTGGTGCCGTCGCCCGCCACATCGTCCGGCAGCTCGAAATCCTCGGTGAAGTCGGCGACCACGGGCCGGACCGTGAGCCCCGGAAAGCGCTCCTCGATCCGGCTCGCGGAGGCCTTGAGGAAGTCGCCCGCTATGTCGACGGGCACGTAGAGCTCGGGCGCCTCGAGCGCTCCGAGCAGGATCTCCGTCTTCACGCCGGCGCCGGCGCCGTACTCGATCACGGTCGCCCTCTCGCCGCAGAACCGCGCCATCTCGCCCGACTTCTCGCGCAGGATCGCCGTCTCCGTCCGCGTCGGGTAATAGTCGGCGACGGCCGTGATCTGCTCGAAGATCTCGGAGCCGCGGTCGTCGTAGAGCCAGCGGCTCGGCAGCGTCTTCCTCGGCTTCGACAGGCCTTCGATCACGTCGGCGCGGAAGGCCTGGAGCTGGAGCTCCTTGGGGTTCGTGTGGTCCAGCATCACGCGTCCTCCGCCAGGCGCAGCCCCATGAACTGCCACTGCGCGTCCGGCGGGAAGAAGTTGCGGTAGGTCCGGCGGATGTGGCCGCCGGGCGTCGCGCAGGAGCCGCCGCGGAGCACGAACTGGTTGCACATGAACTTGCCGTTGTACTCGCCGACCGCGCCCTCGACGGGCTTGAAGCGCGGGTAGGGCTGAAACTGGCTGCGCGTCCACTCCCAGACCTCGCCGAACATCTGGCGAAGCTCGCCCGTCGCCTGCGGCGCGGGCCGGGGGCGGAGGTGGCCGGAACTTGCGTCGTTGCCCTCCGGAGAGAGGCCCTCTGCGGCGTGCTCCCACTCGAACTCGGTGGGCAGCCGCTTGCCGGCCCAGCTGGCGAAGGCATCGGCCTCGAAGAGGCTGACATGGGTGACCGGCGCCACCGGATCGACCGGCTGGGCGCCGCGCAGCGTCATGGTCCAGTACTCGCCGTCGCGCTCTTCCCAGTAGAACGGCTTGTCCCAGCCCCGGGCGTTGACGGTCGCCCAGCCCTCGGACAGCCAGAGCAGCGGGTTCCTGTAGCCGCCGTCCTCGATGAACTCGATCCATTCCGCGTTCGTCACGAGCCGGTCGGCGAGGCGGAACGGCTCGATGAGCGCGCGGTGGCGCGGGCCCTCGCAGTCGAAGTGGAAACCGTCGCCGTCATGGCCGATCTCGACGATGCCGCCCTCGAAGCTCGTCGGCAGCGAGACCGCGTCCGGCTCCGCTCGCGCCGACGGGCAGCGGCTGCGGGATCCTTGTAGGCCGGCTTTATCGGGCTCTGCGAGAAGAGGTGCAGGATATCCGTCAGCAGCAGCTCCTGGTGCTGCTGCTCGTGGTGGCAGCCGAGCTCGACGAGTTCCGCGACCTCGGGGGAGGGGGCCGACTGGAGGAGCCGCTCGACCGCCTCGTCGACATGTTCCCGGAAGGCGAAGATCGTGTCGAGGTGGGGCCGCGTGATCATGCCGCGGCGTGGCCGCGGGTGCCGCTCCCCGATCGTCTCGTAATAGGAGTTGAAGAGGTAGTTGAAGCTCTCGTCGAACGGCCGGTAGCCCGGCACGTTCGGCCCGAGCACCATCGCCTCGAAGAACCAGGTCGTGTGCGCCAGGTGCCACTTCGCCGGGCTCGCGTCGGGCATCGACTGGACCGTGGCGTCGGCATCGGACAAGGGGCGGCCGAGCGAACGGCTGTCCTGCCGCACACGACGATAGAGCTTGAGGATCTCGGAAGGAGCGGGGACGCGTGAGGCTGACGCGGCGACCATGGCTGGGGCATCCTTTGCTGGTGTTTCCCGTCATGTCCTGCCCCGCCGCCGGCCGATGGCCGGGGCAGGGGCGAGAATGTCAGCTAGCGGGCGGCTCTCCCGAAACAAGACGATCGTCGCGAGGCGTGGGGCAGGGTCCGGTTCGGGACCCCGTTCCTGAAGACAGTCGCTCGGCGGCCGCGGCTGAACGCTGCGATGCGCTCCAGCGCGCGCCTTCGACGAGGTCCCCCGGTTCTCCCGGGGCTGGCGGCCTGCAGGGCAGACAAGAAGGATCCACGCGAGGGAGCCCGGATTCTCAGGCAGGCACGCTCCCTGGCCCGATGCCGGGATTCCCGGCTTCGGGGAGACGGTGCGGCGACGTCTCGCGAGCCAGTTCCGGTGAAGCGGTTGGGATGGCCTCCGAGAGATGCAGTGTTTTGCGCCGCCTGTGGCGCTGGCTCTACGGGAGCGGCGCGGCCTCGAGCGTCCGCCAGGCCTCGCCGCCGCGTGCGAGCAGCTCGTCCCAACGCTCCTGTGCGACGGGTTCGCGGATCGCCGTGCGGAACGAGGGACGCTCCCGGCAGCGCCTCAGCCATTCGGCGGTCGCCGGATGACGCCCGGCGACCATCTCGCCCATGCCGAAATGCTCGAGCGCCCCGACATAGGGCAGCAGCGCCGCGTCGGCGAGGCTGAAGCCGTCGCCGCAAAGCCAGGGATCGGATTCGAGGGCGCGATCCATCTCGGCCATCGTCTCGTCGAGGATCCCGAGCGTCTCGCGCGTCTCGGGCGACGTCACGCCGGCCGCGAGCAGCCGCGCCTGGCGCGCCCGGCGCTTCGGATCCTTCACCCGGTCGAGCAGCGCCTGCTGCTCCGCCTCCGTCTTCGACAGCCAGGCCGGGCGCACCATGATCGGCCAGCCGAGCTCGCCGAACGCGGGGTGGACGCGGTCGTCGACGAGCTTCAGCCACCAGCGCATGCGCGCCCTGCGGCTCGCCTCGCGCGGCCTGAGCGCCGGCTCGGGATAGCGGTCGTCGAGATACTCGACGATGATCGACGATTCCGTCACGACCACGTCCCCGTCGCGCAGCGTCGGCACCACGCCCTTGGGGTTGAGCGCGAGATATTCCGGCCGGAGGTTCTCCTTGTCGGCCAGGTTCAGGATATGGCCGGTCCAGTCCAGGCCCTTCTCGGCGAGGACGATCCGCACCTTCTGGGCGCAGGGCGACAGCGCGGAGTGCCAGAGCTCGATCATGCGTCACTTTCCTTCGGCGGGTCGACCGGGGGCAGCTCGAAGAGCGCGGCGAGATAGGGCACGAGGTGGCGCATCACCTCCTCGGCATCCATCGAACCGTGCTCGAGATGCAGGAGCTGGTGCGGCCGCCCGCTGTCGGCGCGCACATACATCATCGAGCCGTAGATGCAGGAGAGCCGCCAGAGCAGGTCCCTTTCGCCGAGGTCCGGCCGGATCCTGCACAAGGCGCGCGCGAAGAACGGGCCGACCTCGTCGTAGAGGCCGAACACCGTCTCGCGCACCTCGGGCGAGGGGTCGGCCGAGGAGCGGCCGGAGAGCTTGCGGAAATTCTCCGCGCCGGGCTCTGTGCTGATCCGGATGGTGGGCCCGATGAAGGCGGACAGACACCTCCCTCAGGTCCGGCACCTCCTCAGGATCGGGCCACGCCGCCTTGAGCAGGCGCATGCGCTCGGCGTTCATCGGCACGACCCGGCGCTCGAACACGGCCTGAAACAGCGCGAGCTTGGAGCGGTAGTAGTAGTGCGCCGCCGCCAGGTTCACCCCGGCCTCGGAGGTGATCGTGCGTATCGAGACGCCCCGGTAGCCATTCTCCGCGAACAGCCTCTCGGCGGCGTCGAGCAGGCGTTCCCGCGGATCGTCCTCGGGCGCCTTCGCGGTCTGTGCCACAGCGTTCCTCCTTCAATCAAACGTATGTTTAAGACGATCGTTTGACTTTAGCAATCGCCTGCCCCAACGTAGTGCCACGCGGAGGGCGTCGGCGCACATGGGGAACGGCGTCCCGCGCCTCCGCGTGTTTTTGGGGAGAACATCATGCAGACCGTCAGACACCGGATCCTCCGCATCGCGGCGCTTCTGGGCGCGTGCTCCACTCTCGCCGTCGCGGCGCCGGCCTCGGCGCAGGATGCGGTGATCGGGGTGAGCTCGCGCAGCTTCAATCCCGGCTTCTCGAACATGTGGATCGGCGGGCCCCTCGGCCTGTTCGGCGACCTCGACACCGAGGTCGTCGGCACGAAGGGCGCCTCGGAGAACCTGCAGCTGATGCTCTCCGGCCAGGTGACGATGAGCACCGGCACCCAGGACATCTTCCTCAACTCCGCGGCCGAGGGCCGGCCGCTGCCGGTCGTCACGCCGTGCGTCTATCTGCGCGGCCTGCTCCACCGGATCTCGGTGACGCCCGACAGCGCGATCCAGGACTACGCCGGCCTCAAGGGCAAGACGATCGGCGTGCCGACGCTGGCCTATGGCGGCGTCGGCTATCTCAAGTTCGCGCTGCGTCACGCCGGCATCGACTTCAACGACGTCACGCTCGTCGCGGTGGGCGACGGCCAGCAGGCGGCGGTCGCGCTGACCTCCGGCCGGGTGGACGCGCTGCTGAACGCGGACGTCGACGTCGTGCGGCTGAAGAGCCTCGGCATCGACGTCAAGGTGCTCGAGCCGCCGGCCAGCATGAAGGACGCCGCGACCGCCTACGTCTTCGCCTTCGCCAGGCCCTGGTACGAAAGCCACAAGGACACCGCCGCCGAGGTCCTGAAGGGCCTGATCCGGTCGATCATCGTCATGACCGAGAATCCCGAGGCCGCGGTCAAGGTCAGCTACCACATGTACCCGCAGTCGATCCCTTCGGGCATCTCGAAGGAGCAGGCGATCGAGAACGCGGTCACGATCATCAAGACGCGCGCGCCGCTCATCGAGCGAGACGCGGCGGAGAACGACCGCTGGTGCTCGTTCTCCAAGGGCAACTGGGACGCCTTCATCGAGATCCTCGGCCTTCAGGGCAAGGTCGATCCCGCCGACTACTACACCGACGAGCTGCTCGACGAGGTCAACTCGATCGACGAGCAGGGCCTGCGCGAATGGGCCCGCAACCTGAAGGTGCCGGACGACGACGCCGAGATCTCGTCCTGGCTCGAGACGCTCAACCCGCCGCTCTGAGCCAATGACGCGCCGGGCGCCCTCGGGCGCCGGGCGCGTCGCGGGCGGCACCGTGCCGCCCGGCCGTACAGCCACCGAAGCCATCATCCATGGAGACCTCTATGGCTCTGCTCGTCCGCACCGGCGATATCCCGGCGACCCCGGTTTCCTCAGGCGCGCGGGAGACGCGGCTGCTCGACGAGCAGTCCCATCTCTCGGCCGTCTCCGTCGAGCTCGCGAGCGGCGCGAGGCACGAGCTCGCGGCGCGCGAGGGGGCCGACACCTATCTCTACGTCTTCTCCGGGGAGGTCGAGGCGCAGGCCGGAAGCGGGCGCTGGAGCCTGCCCGCCGGCTCCTTCGCGACCTTCCCGGAAGGCACCGCGCTCGCCTTGTCCGGCACGGCGGAGAGCAGCACGGTCCACGTGGTCACGGCGAAGGGCGGCCAGCTCGCGGGCGTCCCGTCGGAGGTGAGCGTCGTCTCGGTGGGCGACCTGCCGAAGGTCGACGTGCCGGAGCAGAAGAAGCAGCGGACCTACCTCGTGGGCAAGGAGGCCGTCCCCTCCGAGCGCTCGCACGCGATGATCGTGGGCTACACGGGCGAGACCCTCACCAAGTCCCACCACCACCCGAACGCCGAGTGCATCTTCCTCTTCCTGGAAGGCAACGCTCTCCTGCTCAACGAGGGCACCGAGGAGCCGGTCAGGCCCGGCGACTTCGCCTTCTTCGGCGTGAACAAGAGCCACGGCATGCGCAGTGCCGACGGCGACGGGCTGAGCTTTCTGGAGTTCCACGCCCCCGCCGAGTTCGTGACGGTGCGCGAGTGAACGCCGGCACGACGACTGCGTGCCCCTCGGGGCAGCCTTCATCACCCCGGCCGGCATCCGACGCTGATCGGTCCGGTCACGGTTTTCCGACCTGCATCGCTGACACGGAGACGAACTGAATGGCGCTTGTCGTCAAATTCGAGGACTTGCAGAGCGAGGAGGCGGCCCGCGGGCTGCGCCGCGCGACGATCACGAACGGCGAGACGAGCTGGATGAGCGCCGACCTCCTGTCGCTCGACGCCGGCGCGGCGCTCGAGGAGAGCGTGCCGGCGGGCTCGGACGCCTATCTGTTCGTCCGCCGCGGCTCGGCCACGATCTCCGCCGACGGCGCGTCGCGCGAGATGGAGGAGCAGGCGACCGCGGTCGTGGCGGAAGGCGTGCGCTTCGAGCTGCGGGCGGGCCAGTCGGGCTGCGAGGCGGTCCTCGTGGTCGCGCCGCCCGAGGGCGCCGGATCGGGCCTGCCGGGCATCGCGGGCGGCCTCACGATCAGCCGGCGGGGCGACCTGCCGAAGGTCGAGGTGCCGGAACAGAAGAAGGTCCGCAACTACATCGTCGGCAAGCAGTCGATCCCCTCCGAGCGCGGTCACGCGATGATCGTCGACTACGTCTCGGACACGGTGACGGCCATGCACCATCACCCGAACGCCGACAGCATGTTCGTGCCGCTGGAGGGAGAGTTCGCCTTCTCGGTCGACGGCAAGGACGTCGTGGTCGGTCCGGGCGGCGCCGCCGTCTTCAAGGCAGGCGACCGCCACAGCGTGCGCTGCGCGGAGGGAACGAACGGCGGGAACTTCCTCGAGTTCCACGTCCCGGCCGCGTTCACGACGGTGAAGGAGCAGGGGTGATGCGTCTCGTCACGTTCGAGCACGAGGGGCGCCAGCGCCCCGGCATCGTCGACGGCGACGCGGTCCTCGACATCCTCGCGGCCGCCGGCGGCAAGGGCGTCGCCGCGCACGGCGACAGCCTCCTCGCGCTGATCGAGGCGGGTCCCTCCGCGCTGGCGGAGCTGCGCACGCTGCTCGACGCGGCGAAGGCGCGCAGCGACGACGCGGGCATCTGGCGCCCGCTCGCCGGCGTCAGGCTTCTCGCGCCGATCCCGCGGCCCCGGAAGAACGTTTTCTGCGTCGGCCGCAACTACAGGGCGCACATCGAGGAGGGCGCGCGGGCGCGCGGCGTTCCCGTGTCGTGGCCGACCGTTCCGGAGTTCTTCTCCAAGCCGGCGACGGCGGTCACCGGCCACGACAGCGCGATCAACCTCTACACGAAGCTGAGCGAGCAGCTGGATTACGAGGTGGAGCTCGCCCTGGTGATCGGCCGGACCTGTCGCGACCTCGACGTCTCCGAGGCGATGGATGCGGTGTTCGGCTACACGGTGCTGAACGACGTGACCGCGCGCGACCTGCAGAAGCGCCACCACCAGTGGTTCAAGGGCAAGGGGCTCGATACCTACTGCCCGATCGGTCCCTGGATCATTCCCGCCGAAGACTTCGGCGATCCGTCCGGCCGCAGGGTCACGCTCCGGGTGAACGGCCAGGTGCGGCAGGATTCGAACACGAGCGACCTCCTGTTCGACTGTGCGAAGATCGTCTCGGTGCTCTCCGAAGGGCTGACGCTCGAGGCGGGCGACATCGTGGCGACCGGCACGCCGGCCGGCGTCGCGCTCGGCATGACGCCGCAGGCCTGGCTTCGCGACGGCGATGTCGTCGAGGCCGAGGTGGAGGGCATCGGCGTCCTGAGGAACACGGTCCGCGCCATCGGCTGATGGCGGCGCGCCAGCGAGGGGAACAGTTGATGACACAGCACGATCCGGTCGGCACCCCATCGTCAGGACGCTCCGGGCGGAGGCGGCCGGCAACCGGTCGCGTCGGCGGCTTCCGCAGCGGAGATCGCTCATGAGCCTGTCGGTCGTCCGCAAGGAGCGGAATGAGCCCGTCGCCCGTGACGACCGGCCGCCGGCGATCGGCGTCGGCGGTCTGACCAAGACCTACCGCTCGAAGCGCGAGGGAAAGGTCCGGGCGCTCGAGCCCCTCGACTTCACCGTCTCGGAGGGCGAGTTCGTCTGCCTGGTGGGCCCGTCGGGCTGCGGCAAGTCGACCTTGCTCAAGATACTCGCCGGCATCGTCCCGCACACCGCCGGCGAGGTGCTGGTGAGCGGCCGCTCGCCGCGCGATCCCAAGACATCGGTCGGCCTCGTGTTCCAGGCGCCGGTGCTGCTGCCCTGGCGCACCGTGCTGCAGAACACGATGCTGCCCGCCGACGTGATGGGGCTCGACCGCAAGACGGTGACGGCGCGCGCGCACGACCTCCTGCGCATGGTCGGGCTCGAGCAGTTCGCCTCCTCCTATCCTTCCGAGCTGAGCGGGGGCATGCAGCAGCGTTGCGGCATCACGCGCGCGCTGCTGCACGATCCCGACATCCTGCTGATGGACGAGCCGTTCGGCGCGCTCGACGCGATGACCCGCGACAGCATGAACCTCGAGTTGCAGCGGATCTGGGCGGAGAGCGGCAAGACGATCTTCCTCATCACCCATTCGATTCCGGAGGCGGTGTTCCTGGCCGACCGCGTGCTCGTCATGAGCGAGCGCCCCGGCCGCATCGTCGAGGACATCCGGATCGGGCTGCCGCGGCCGCGCGACCTCGACACCATGTCGACCCGCGAGTTCTCCGAGGCCGTCCGGCACATCCGGTCGCTGTTCGGACTTGGAGGAAAGGGACGCCCCGATGTCGACTGACGCGGATATCGACGCCAACGACCTGGCCGCCTCGGAAGGGCGGCATCCGGCCATCCTGTCCTTCCTCGATCGCCACCTCGTCCTGCTTTCCTTCGTGGTGCTGATCCTCGCGATCGAGGGGCTGCTTCGCGTGCTCGAGGTGCCGAGCTACGTGCTGCCGCTGCCGTCGCAGATCTTCCAGGCGCTGGTGAACGGGTTCATGACGCCGCTCGCTTCGCCCGGCGGGTACTACGTCCACATCCTGACCACCCTCACCGAGGCGGTGTCCTCGTTCGTGCTCGGCGGTCTCTTGGGCGTGACGGCCGGCGCCCTGGTCGTCGAGTTCCGCAACGTGCGGCGGCTGGTGATGCCCTACATCATCGGCCTGCAGAGCGTGCCGAAGGTGGCGCTCGCGCCGCTCTTCGTCGTGTGGTTCGGCTTCGGCATGGAATCGAAGATCCTGCTGGGCGTCCTGCTGACCTTCTTCCCGCTGCTGGTCAACACGGCGGCGGGCCTGTCCAGCGTCGACCGGGACCGCATCGAGCTGATGGCCTCGCTCAAGGCGTCGCCCTGGACGACCTTCCGCCTGATCAAGTTCCCGAGCGCCCTCCCGTACATCTTCGCCGGACTCGAGATGGCGGCCGTGTATTCGATACTCGGCGCGGTGGTCGGGGAGTTCGTCGGCGGCAATTCCGGTCTCGGGGTCCTGATCCTGAACCGCAACGCAGCCCTCGACATCGCCGGCTCGCTCGCCGCGCTCGTCATCCTCGCCGTCATGGGCATCGGTCTCCAGCGCGCGGTCGCCTTCGCCAGGCGGCGCGTCCTCTTCTGGTCTCCGTCCCAGGAGGCGCTCGCCAAGGCCGACGACGCCTGACATCCCGGCCCTTGCGCCCGCGGGCGCAGGGGCGATCCCGCCCTCATCCCGTAAGACATCGCCGCCGGGCCGCCGGCGGAGCAAGGTTGCCATGTCCCGCAACAGGAACCTCTTCCATCCCGGTCGTTCGACCGTCCACGCGACGCGCGCGATGGCGGCGACGTCCCACCCGCTCGCCACCGCGACGGCGCTCGACATTCTCCGCCGCGGCGGCAACGCGGTCGACGCGGGGATCGCCGCGTGCGCCGTGCTGGCGGTCGTCGAGCCGCAGATGACCGGTATCGGCGGCGACTGCTTCGCCCTTCTGGCCAAGGGCGGGCGCGAGCCCGTGATCGCCTATAACGGCTCCGGTCGCGCACCCGCGGCGGCGACGGTCGAGCGCCTGGCGGGGCTCGGGATCCGGGCGATCGACGGGCTCGGCGCGCACGCCGTCACCGTTCCGGGGGCGGTCGAGGCGTGGCACCGCCTGGCGACGGACCACGGGCGGCTGCCGTTCCGCGATCTCCTGAAGGACGCGGTCGACCTCGCCTCGGACGGGCATCCGCTGCACGAGCGCGTCACCTTCGACCTCGCGATGCATCTCGAGAAGGTGCGAGGCGCCACGGGCTTCGCCGAGCTGATCCTCGATGGCGGGGAGCCCCCGGCGCCCGGCCGCCTCTACCGCAACGAGGCATTGGGCCGGACGCTCGCCCGCATCGCGGAGGAGGGCCCGTCGGCCTTCTACACGGGCCCCGTCGCCGAGCGGCTGGTGGCGTTCCTCGCCGAGCGCGGCGGCCTTCACGCCGCGGGCGACTTCGCCTCCCACGCCGGCGAGTATGCGACGCCCATGTCGGCGGACTATCGCGGCCACCGGATCTACCAGTGCCCTCCGAACGGCCAGGGCGTGATCACGCTCCTGTTGCTCAGGCTCCTGTCGCATCTCCCGGTCGACGACGACGGCCCGCTCGGCCCGTGGCGCCTGCACTCGCTGATGGAGGCCGCACGGATCGCCTTCTCCGTGCGCGACGCCTGGCTCGCCGACCCGGTGCAGGAGGGCGTGCCCTGGGAGCGCTTCCTCGACGATGCCTACACGCGGTCCGCCGCCGCGAGGATCGAGCGCGGCCGGGTGCTGGACCTTCCGCGCCACGTCGACCTGCCGCAGCACAAGGACACGGTCTACCTGACCGTCGTCGACGGCGAGCGGAACGCGTTCTCGCTCATCAACTCGATCTTCGAGCCGTTCGGCAGCGGCCTCTACGAGCCGGAAACGGGGATATTGCTGCACAATCGCGGCAAGTCGTTCCGCGTCGATCCCGCCCATCCCAACCGCATCGCGCCGGGGAAGCGGCCGATGCACACGATCATCCCCGGCATGGCGATGAAGGACGGCCGCCTGTCCTTCTCCTACGGCGTCATGGGCGGGCACTTCCAGCCGGTCGGCCATGCCGCGCTCCTCTCCAACATCCTCGACTTCGACATGGACCTGCAGACGGCCGTCGACGCGCCGCGGCTCTTTCCGCAGGACGGCAAGGTCATGGTCGAGCCGACGATCCCGCCTGCCCTGCGGGAGGCGCTGGCGGCTGCCGGTCACGCGGTCGAGCTTCGGCGCGAGCCGATCGGCGGGGCGCAGATCATCGCCGCCGATCCGGACACGGGCGTCCTCTCCGCCGCGTCCGATCCCCGCAAGGACGGCTGCGCCATCGGCTACTGAGGGGAGCGGGCCGGTCTCGAGGCAGGCCCGGCGTGCGGCAGCGCCTACCGGCTTCGCGGGTGGCGCGCGCACGGCGCCCGTGCCGTCAGTGCTTGCCGGGCAGGCTCTGCCACCAGGCGCACTCGATGCTCATCGCGGTGTGGTTGCCGGGCAGCACCTGGACGGGCTGGCGCACGCCGGAGGCGGCGGCATTGAGCCGCATGTCGCGGGCATGGGCGCGGCGCTCCTCGTCGAGCCAGGTGCGGTCGTGCCCCCACATGCTGGGGCCGTGCACGAGCTCCGCCGGCTGCCAGGTCTGCGGGTCGATCTCGCGCCCGCCCCAGCCGTACTCGACCATGAACTCCGACGGCGTCCAGGAGTAGAACGACGTCATGAAGTCGTTCGTGTGCCGGCCGAGCGTCGCGCCGATATTGCCGTCGCGCTGCTGCGCGAGGTCGTAGCCCTGGCCGACGTCGTCGAGGTTCATCAGCTCCATCATCAGGTGGTGCACGCCGGGCCCGCCGGTCTCGACGAAGGCGAGCGAGTGGTGGCGCGGATTGACGTGGAAGAAGAAGGCCTTGAACGGCTCGAGCGCGTAGTCGCTGAGGCGGAAGCCGAGCACGTCGCGGTAGAACGGCACGACGTCGTCGATCCGCTCGACCGTCAGCACGATGTGGCCCATGCCGAGGGGGCCGGTGCGGAAGCCGGAGATCGAGCGACCCGGCCGGAACGGCTCGGCGGCGATCTCGCCGCCGTGGAAGATCTCGACCCGGTTGCCCAGCGGGTCGCGGACGTGGATGAGGTCGGCCACGCGCCGCTGCGCGGCGAGCGCGCGGTCGCCCCGGTGAACCGTCACCTCGTGCCGCTCGAGATGCGCGGCCGCCTCGTCGAGCGCGCGGGCGTCGGCGACCTCCCAGCCGAAGAACCGGCAGCCGGCGAGCCCGTCCTCCTCGACGTGCAGGCGCTGGCAGCGGTCGTCCATGCGGAAGGCGACGGTGCGCGACGAGCGGTCGACCGGCTGCAGGCCGAGCAGGCCCGGCCCGTAGTCCAGCCAGTCGCCGAGCGCGCGGGTGCTGATGCCGAGGTAGCCGAGCGAGAGCAGATTCATGGAGGACGCCGCCGACGGTCTGCGCGCGCCCGCCTGCCGCAGGCCGCGATCGTTTCGTTTCAAATGATCATGGCACAGATCGGCGGTTTGGCAACGGAGCGCCCGGCGCCGTCACATCGCCTCGACCCGCGCGCGCAGCTCGCCGCGGCTGCGCACGGCGAATTTCGCGTAGCCGCGGCGCCGGTAGGTGACGACGCTGTTGACGGTGATGCCGAGGGCCCGCGCGATCGCGTTGCGGTCGTCGCCGGCGAGCGTCCGCGCCAGCACCTGCGCCTCGCGCAGGCTGAGCCCCGGCGCGCCGCGCTTCAGCCGCTGCGCCAGCGCGAGCGGGTCGCCGAGCGGGGAGGGGCCGTCGGACCCGGCGAGCGCCCGGTGCCGCTCCACAAGCGCGACGATGACCGGCGAGACGCGCTCGAGCCGCTCGATCTCGTGGGGAGCGAAGGCGTCGCTCGCCCGGCTGCGATAGGCGTTGACGATGACCGGCACCTCGCCGCTGCGGCAGATCGAGATCCGCTCCACCACGCCGCCCTCGGCATAGCATTCGTGCCGGTAGTCGAGATCGCGGATGACGCTGGCCGGACGGCGGGTCGTCCGCACGCTGTGGTGCGCGCGGCCGAGGGTCGCCGCGGTCGCCGTGTCGCGCTTCCAGTAGGTCGTGGCGTAGCGCAGCGTCGCGATCCGGGCGAAGGCCGACATCTCGTCGGCGGTCGACTGCGCGAACAGGATCTCCGGTTCGCCGTCGGGAATGGCGAAGCCGGAGCACATGTCGGCCGCGCACAGCGCGTTCAGGGCCTGCATCATCCGGTCGGCGAAGCCCGGCCGGCCCGTCTGCTCGACGAGCGCGGCGAGCGCCATGCTTTCGACCCCGTCGAGCATTCCCCGTCTCCGCAGTTCCTGTCCCCCCGCGAGGGTGACACGAGTGTCCGGGGCGCTTCATACCATGTCAAGCGAACGCCGGCGGGGCTTCCGCCCGAGCCGGCGGCCGGAGAACGCAACGCCTCGAAGGGAGGACGCATCCATGGACGCCCCGATCAAGCCGCCGAAGGTGAAGGGTCTCTATCACTTCTCGTTTCCCTGCCGCGACGGCGAGGAGACGCGGAAGTTCTACGAGGACCTGATGGGCCTTCCGCTCGTCAACTGCATGCAGTCGGACAAGGTGCCCTCGACCGGCGAGGAGAAGCCCTACGCCCACTTCTTCTTCGAGATGGGCGACGGCTCGTATCTCGCCTTCTTCGACCTCGGCGAGAACGAGATGCCCCAGCCGTCGCCGAACACGCCCGACTGGGTGATGCACTTCGCCGTCGAGGTCGACAGCGTCGACGAGGTGATGGCGATGAAGAAGCGCCTGAACGACGCGGGCGTGAAGACGACCGACCTCGTCGATCACCACTTCATCAACTCGATCTACTTCTTCGATCCGAACGGCCTCCGCCTCGAGGTCACGGCCCGCGTCGACGAGCCGGGCTACCTGGAGAAGGCGGCCGCCGAGGCGCACGATGCGATGGACGCCTGGACGGCAAAGAAGGCCCGGCTCAACGCCGGCAAGTAGGCGGAAAGGCGCGGGAGGGGCGCTCCGCACCCTCCCGTCCTGCCGCGCGGGTCGCTCAGACGGAGGCGCCGAGGTCGCGGCTGATGGCGCGGGCGGCGGCGCGCACCGCGTTCGCCACCGGCCCTTCCGGCGACAGGTCGACCTGCGAGCTCAGCCCCAGCCCGGTCACCGCGGCGGCGAGGGTCTCGACGCCGCTGAACACCGGCGCCGAGATGCCGAAGAAACCCTGGTGCATCTCGCTCGTCGTCAGCGCGACGCCCTGCTGCCGCACCTTCTCGGCGCGTTGCAGCGCGCGGTCCAGCCGGCCCGGCGTCACGGCCTCCTCGGCGTCGGCGATCGCCCGCCACTCGCGCTCGGGAAGATGGGCGAGGAACACGCTGCCCGTCGCCGTCGACAGGAGCGGCAGGACGTAGCCGACCCGCACCGAGAGCGGCACCGGCAGCTGCCCGTCGAGGCGGAAGATGATGGTCGGCCCGCGATTGCCCCAGATCGACAGGCTGACGGAGACGCCGGTGTCCTCGAGCACCTTCTCGAGGTGCTTCGTCGCCACGTCGACGACGTTCAGCTGGTTGATCGCGGCGATGCCGAGCTGGATCGCCGTCGGCCCCAGCCCGTAGCGCGCCGTCACCGGATCCTGCACCACGAGGCCGATCCGCATGAAGCTGATCAGGTAGAGATGCGCCTTGCTCGGGCTCATCTCGGCGCGCGCGGCGAGCGACTTCAGCGGCATCTTGCCGGGCGCCTTGCTCAGCTCGTGGATCAGCGAGAAGCCGACCTCGATCGACTGGATGCCACGGCGCTCGTCGCGCTCGGGTGTGGTCACGTCTGCCATCCGCGGAGGTCCCATTCGTTCTTGACGGCCTGATGGCGCTTTACCATACTCAAATCCAATTAAACAAAATCAAAGACGCCGCCCTGGCGGAGGCAACATGACAGCAGAGCCCGCGACAGCGGTAAACGGCATTTCCAGCCGCTTCGACCTGCGCGCCTTCGTGGACGAACTATCGAACGCGGGCGGCCTGTCGGCGCATTCGGAGAGGATCGAGCTGGCGGATCTCGCCGCGGTCCTCGAGGGCAGTTCCGAGGCGGTCCTCTTCACCGACGTCGGGCCCCAAGGTCGGCGGCGCGTCGGCAACGTCGCCGGCAGCCGCGAGCGCCTGGCGCTGGCCTTCTGCAAGGAGAAGGGCCTTCGGGATGCCACGGCCTGGCAGCGCCAGGAGACGCTGACGGCCGAAGCCCAGGGCAAGTAGCGCCGCGCGCACGACAACCGCTTCCGGGGGCCCGCGCGGCCCCCGGTCCCTTTCGAGACCCCCGCACGCCCGAGGACACGCTGCCCGACATGGAAACGAAGAAGAACTGGCGCCGCCACGCGCTCGTGGTGACGTTCGTCGAGACGACCAAGGCGACCGAGGTCTACGGCTTCGCCGGCAACTCGGGGAAGGTCAATCTGGAAGGCCAGCTGCTGGCCGGCGAGACGCCGTCGAAGACCGTCTTCATCTTCATGCACCCGACCTCGACGCTGCAGCTCCTGCCGATGCCGACGGCGCTGGCCGATGCGGGCTTCCACGTCCTGTGCGCGGCGAGCCGCTACGCGAAGAACGACGCGGCGCTGATCATGGAGAAGGTCGCGCTCGACCTCGGCGCCTGGATGCGCTTCGCCCGCAACGAGCTCGGCTACGAGAAGGTCGTGCTCGTCGGCTGGTCGGGCGGCGGCTCGCTGTCGCTGTTCTACCAGGCCCAGGCGGAGCGCCCGACCATCACCGCGACGCCGGCCGGCGATCCCGTCGACCTGACGGCCGCGGGCCTGCAGCCGGCCGACGGCGTCATCTTCATCGCGGCGCACCTGAGCCGGGCCGAGACGCTGACCGAATGGCTCGATCCGTCCGTCGTCGACGAGCTCGATCCCGACCGGCGCGACCGCGAGTTCGACATCTACTCGCCGGACTGCCCGAACAAGCCCCCCTACACGGCCGACTTCGTCGCCGCGTTCCGCGAGCGCCAGCGCGCACGCAACCGCAAGATCACCGCCTTCTGCCAGGAGATGCTGCAGGACCTCGCCCGGCGCGACGGGCCGGAGGTCGAGCGGGCCTTCGTCGTCCATCGCACGATGTGCGACGTGCGCTGGCTCGACCCCTCGATCGACCCGAACGGCCGCAAGCCGAACTGGTGCTACATGGGCGACCCGCAGACCGTGAATGTCGGCCCGGTCGGCCTCGCCCGCTACTCGTCGCTGCGCTCGTTCCTCAGCCAGTGGAGCTACGACCTGTCGAACGCCAGGGGCCCGATGAACGCCGCCCTCATCCGCCGGACGCCGGTGCTGCAGATCGTGAACGAGGCCGACGACGCCGTGCCCGCCACGCACAACCCGGCGATCCGCGACGCCCTCGCCGCGCCCGACCGGACCTATGTCGAGATCGAGGGGGCCACGCACTACTACCTGGGCCAGCCGGAGCTGCTCGCGACCTGCATCGAGACGGTGCGGGAATGGTGCGCCGAGCGGGGCCTGCTCGCCTGACGGGCCGTCCGCCAGCGCGCGTCGCGTGCGGTGGCGTCGGCGTCTCCTTCGGCGTCAGCCAGCCCTCACGCGACCGCGAGCCGGGTGGCGTCGTATTCGAACAGCCAGTCGTAGCGCATCCGCACCTTGTCGGGCTCCCATTCGCGCTCGACATATTCGGCGGCCGACTTCGGGTCCGCGAGCGCGGCGTTGTGGAAGCGGCCGAGATTGGCGGCGGAGCCGCGCACCACGGCCGAGGCGCGCTCCTTGCGCAGCCCCTCGTAGCGCTGCAGGGCGCCGGCGACGTCGTCGCCCGCGGCCTCCAGGCAGCGGGCGAGGATCAGCCCGTCCTCGATCGCCATGATCGCGCCCTGGGCGAGGAAGGGCAGGGTGGGGTGGCACGCGTCGCCGAGAAGCGTCACCCGTCCCTCCGTCCACCGCTCCAGCGGCTCGCGGCCGACGAGAGCCCAGCGGAACGGCACGTCGAAGGCCTCGATGGCCTTGTGGATCAGCGGGTGCCAGCCCGCGAAGTCCGCCGCGCATTCCTCCTTCGTCCCGGCCTCGGTCCAGGATTCGCTCTTCCACTCGGCGTTCTCGACGAGGCCGACGAAGTTCAGGAGCTTGTTCGCGCGGATCGGGTAGGTGATGACGTGCCCGCCGGGGCCGACCCAGTTCGTGCCGACCGGCCGCTGCAGCTCCGCCGGCAGCCTGTCCATCGGCGCGAGGCCGCGCCACGCCATGAGGCCCGTGAAATGCGCCTTCGGCGAGCGGAAGAGCTGCGCCCGCAGCCGGGAGTGCACGCCGTCGGCGCCGATCAGCACGTCGCCCGTGGCGGTGCGGCCGTCCTCGAGCATCAGCGTCACGCCCGTCTCGTCCTGCGTGAGGCCGACGCAGCGGGAATCGAGGTGGATCGCGCCGGGCTTCAGCTCCTCGACCGCCTCGCGCAGGACCTGGTGCAGGTCGCCGCGATGGACCATCCAGTACGGCGCGCCGAAGCGCGCGACCGAATCCGCGCCGAGATCGAACAGCTTCCAGGTCTGCCCGGTGTTCCAGATCCGCACCTCCTTGGCCGCCGCCTCGCAGACCAGCGGCCTCAGCCGGTCCTCGAGCCCGAGCTCGATCAGCACGCGCGAGCCGTTGGCGGCCATCTGGATGCCGGCGCCGAGCTCCCGCAGCTCCGGCGCCTGCTCGTAGATGTCGACGTCGAAGCCTCTCTGGAGAAGCGCCAGGGCAGCCGTCAGGCCGCCGATGCCGGCGCCGCCGATCAGCACGTGCGGTTTGGTCTGCAAGGGGACCGTCCTCCTCGTTGGTCGGCCCGGCCGTTCGGATCCGGCGGTGCCATTTGTCTTATTGTATAGTTATAAATTTGGTTCATTAATGTCAAAGACACATCGGCGCGCGCAGCAAGGAGCACGGAGAGGCTCCGGCGCCGGTCGGAGGGACGGGAAGGAGACGCCGTGAGGCGCATCATCGTCGGCATCACGGGCGCTTCCGGCGTCATCCGCGGCGACCTCCTCCACGTCGGGACGTCGGCGGTTCGCAGGTGGAAGGAGGGCGAGGCGTGACGACGCGCGCACCTTTTTGCCCTTTGCGGATAGTGTTGAATTATGTTCAACGTTGTTTAAGCTGATTTCGCCGCGGAAGACGAGCGGGCCCGTGCGCCTGCGGCGCCTCCGCGGGGACCACACGATGGGCGTTCGACCGGCGATCCGCCGGCACCCGGACACCAAGCTGCCCGACAGAAGGCGGCGTCGCATGACGCGAAGACGAGCAAGGACCTAGCGAGGAAACGATGAAGCTCTCGAGACTTCATAATGGGCGCGGTCTGCGCCGTATCGATCAGCACCGCGGCGAACGCCCAGCAGCTCGGCATCGGCACGATGGGGCAGGGCAATCTGGGCTATTCGATCGGCTCCGCCATCGCCAGCGTGCTGTCGAACCACGACATCAACGCCATCGTGCAGCCCTCCGGCGGCACCAGCGCCTACCTGCCGCTGATCGATGCCGGCGAGCTCGACCTCGGCATCGCCAACGTCATCGAGTCCGGCGAGGCAGCGGCCGGCGAGGCCGGCTTCCAGGGCCACCAGCTCAAGAACCTGCGCGCCGTCTCGGTGCTCTTCCCGTTCCGGGTGGGCATCTTCGTGCGCGCCGACAGCGACATCAAGACGATCGCCGACCTCAAGGGCAAGCGCCTCGCCTACGGCTTCACCAACCAGGTGACGCTCAAGAACATCATGGACGCGATCCTGGCGACCGGCGACGTGAAGGAGGGCGACTTCACCCCCGTCATGGTGCCGACCGTCGTGCGCGGCATGGACGATTTCGCCGCGGGCAAGGCGGACGCCGCCTTCTTCGCGATCGGCGGCGGCAAGATCTCCGAGATCGAGGCGGCCGTCGGCAAGCTGCGCTTCCTGCCGGTCCCGACCGACCCCGAGGCCGAGAAGCGCCTGAAGGCGAAGATCCCCGCGGCGTACGTGACGACCGTCAAGCCGGCGCCCGACCTCGTCGGCATCAACGAGCCGACGCCGAGCCTCGCCTACGACTACATCCTGCTCGGCGGCGCCCAGGTGCCGGACGACAAGATCGCCGCCGTCGTCAAGGTGATGCACGACAACCCCGACGAGCTCGAGGCCGCGTTCTCGCGCTTCGACGCCTTCGACCCCGGCCAGATGCACAAGGACCTGCCGATCGAGTATCACGACGGCGCGAAGAAGGCCTACGAGGAGCTCGGCGAGTAACCGCCGGCCTCCCGTCGCACATTGCGGCCACGGCGCGGTGCCGTGGCCGCCTTCTCGTCTCCGGAACCTGACATGACAGACGCCAGCACGCCCGCCGAACCCGAAGAGGCACGCGGAGGGCATCACGGCCCCGTCGCGAACGCCCTCGCGACGCTGATGACCCTCACGGCGGTGCTCTACGCGATCGACCTGCCGCAGAGGCTGGGCTTCGCGCCGTTCACCGAGCAGTACGTCGCCGTCATCCTCTCCTTCGTCCTGCCGCTGGCCTATCTCGCCCACCCGCGCTTCCACGGCCGCCTCGTCTGGATCGACCGGCTCGCCGCGCTCGCCGGCTTCGCCGCGTGCTGGTACGTCGCGGTGCGCTATCCCGTCTTCGTCTACGAGCTCGTCTACAAGCCGGTCGACGGGCTGATCGTCGCCGGCGTGCTCGTGGTGCTGATGGTCGAGGCGGTGCGCCGCGTCACCGGCCTGGGCCTGATGATCATCATCGTGGCCTTCATCCTCTACGCGCTCGTCGGCCATCTCCTGCCGCTCGGCATGTCGCGGCAGATCCTGCCCGACCGGCTCGTCATCTATCTCGCGATGGACACGAACGCGATGATCGGCCTGCCGCTGATGGTGGCGTCGACGGTGGTGTTCGCCTTCATCTTCATGGGCACGATCCTCGCCCGCTGCGGCGGCGGGGACTTCTTCAACGATCTGGCGCTGGCGCTGGTCGGGCGCACGCGCGGCGGCTCGGCCAAGATCGCGGTCGTCTCGTCCTTCCTGTTCGGCAGCGTGTCGGGCAGCGCGGTGGCCAACGTCGTCGCCTCCGGCGTCGTCACCATCCCGCTCATGAAGCGCGCCGGCTACAAGGCGCACATGGCGGCCGCGACCGAGGCGCTCGCCTCGACCGGCGGCCAGCTCGCGCCGCCGATCATGGGCGCGGCGGCCTTCCTGATGGCCGAGTTCCTGCGCGTGCCGTACTCGACCGTGGTGCTCGCCGCGGTCATCCCGACGGCGCTCTACTACCTCGCGATCTTCTTCTACATCGACCTCGAGGCGGCCGAGCGGAAGCTCGTCCTGCCGGAGGACGTCGAGATCCCGCGGCTCCTCTCCGTCCTGCGCGACGGCTGGCACTTCATCGTGCCCTTCGTGATCCTCATCTACACGCTGTTCTGGCTGAACTGGCGGCCGGAGCTGTCCGCCCTGGCGGGCGCGGCGTCGCTGCTCGTCCTGTCGACGATCCTGCCCTATCGCGGCCGCCGCACCGGCATCTTCGGCCTCTACGACATGCTGCGCACCACGGGGTTCGGCGTCGTCGAGGTGCTGGTCATCTCGGCGGCCGCGGGCTTCGTCATCGGCGTCCTGAACATCTCGGGCCTCGCCTTCTCGCTGACCCTGGTGCTCGTCCACCTCGCCTCGGGCAGCCTGCTGATCCTCCTGTTCTTCGCGGCGCTGGTCAGCGTCGTGCTCGGCATGGGCATGCCGACGGTCGGCGTCTACGTGCTGCTGGCGAGCCTGATCGGGCCGGCGCTGGTCAAGGCCGGCATCGACCCGATCGGCGCGCACATGTTCCTGCTCTATTACGGCATGCTCTCGATGATCACGCCGCCGGTGGCGCTCGCGAGCTTCACGGCCGCCTCGCTGGCCGGGGCGGACGCGTGGAAGACCGGCTGGCAGGCGATCCGCATGGGCTGGATCGCCTATCTCGTCCCGTTCATGATCGTCTTCGAGCCGGGCCTCGTGATGCAGGCGCCGTTCGGCACCATCGTCTGGCACACGGTCGCGAGCCTTGCCGGCGTCGGCTTCGTGACGGCGAGCATGCGGGGCTATTTCTCGCGCAGGCTGCGCCCGTTCGAGCGGGGGATCCTCGCCTTCGCCGGCCTCGTCGCGGTGCTGCCGGTGCACGTGCTCATCAACATCCCCTATGTCAGCAACATCGTCGGCCTGGCGCTCGGCTTCGCCGTCATCGGCTGGGCCTGGCACACCTCCCGGAGCGCGCACGGCCTCGCCGAGAGCTCCGGCCCCGTCGCGCCGTGACGCGGGCCGAGGAGGCCCGACGCGCCGCGCCGGGCGGGGCCTGACGTGGCGGGGCCTGATATGCCGGGGCCCGACATGGCGGGACCCGAGATGGCCAGGGCCGACGCGACGCCCGCCGCCGGCGGGCGAGCCGGCGGCGCGGCCATGCCGTGCCGGCCGATGCGCCGCATCTTCGCCCTCGACGATCTCGAGGCCGCGGCGTCGCGGCGGCTGCCGCGGGCGCTCTTCCGCTTCGTCGCGAGCGGCAGCGAGACCGGCGGCTCGCTGCGCGCCAATCGCCGGTCCTACGAGGAGGTCTTCTTCCGCCCTCGCGTCCTGCGCGACGTCGGCGCGCGGCGGCAGGCGGTCGAGCTGTTCGGCCGGCGCCACGCGGCGCCGTTCGGCATCGCGCCGATGGGCGGCGCCGCGCTCATGGGCTTCGACGCCGACGTCGCGATGGCCCGTGCCGCGGCGGCCGCCGGCATCCCCTTCGTCCTGACGGCCGCGGCCCTGACGCCGCTCGAGAGGGTGCGCGAGGCCGCGGGGACGCGCTGGTTCGCCGGGTATCTCCCCGCCGACCGCGACCGCATGGGGGCGCTCGTCGACCGTGTCGCGGCCGCCGGCTACGAGGTCCTGGTCGTGACCGCGGACGTGCCGGTTCCGGCCAACCGCGAGCAGAACCTGCGCAGCGGCTTCTCGATGCCGCTGCGGCTGACGCCGTCGCTCGTCCTCGACGGCCTGACGCATCCGCGCTGGCTCGCCGGCACCGCCGCCCGCACGCTTCTGCGCCACGGCGTGCCGCACTTCGAGAACTTCTCGGCCGGGCGCGGCGCCTCGATGCTGGCCGGTCCGCAGGCGCCCGACACCTCGCGCTCGAGGCTCGCCTGGGACGATCTCGCCTGGCTGCGCCAGCGCTGGAGCGGGCCGCTCGTCGTCAAGGGCATCCTGACGCCGGAAGACGCGGTCGCGGCGCGGCAGGCAGGCGCCGACGGCGTCATCGTCTCGAACCACGGGGGCCGACAGCTCGACGGCGCGGTCGCCCCGCTCGGCGTGCTGCCGTCGATCGCCGCGGTCGCCGGCGGGATGGCCGTGATGATCGACGGCGGCATCAGGCGCGGCACCGACGTGCTGAAGGCGCTGGCGCTCGGCGCCGACTTCGCGTTTCTCGGGCGCCCGTTCCTCTATGCCGCGGCGCTGGCCGGCGAGGCGGGCGTCGCGCACGCGATCGGCCTCCTCTCGCAGGAGATCGACCGCGACCTCGCCCTTCTCGGCTGCCCCGACATTGCCGCGCTCGATGCGGGCTATCTCGACGGCGCCGGCAGCGACATCACCAGACCCGACACGGAGGCAACGCGATGAGCACGGACCCGGAAGACGCTGGCGAGGCCCGCCTCCACATCCTTGTCGTCGGCTGCGGGGCCATGGGCAGCCTGTTCGCCGGGCACCTCTCGCAGGTGGCCGACGTCGTCGGGTTCGACGCCAACGAAGCCCATCTCGACGCGATCCGGGCGGACGGGCTGCGCGTTGCCGCGGGCGGCGAGGAGGCAGTCTTCCGCTTCGAGGTGACGGCCGACGCCGCGGCGCTCGCCGCGCGCCGGTTCGACGCGGTCCTGTTCATGGTGAAGTCGGGCGCCACCGCCGCCGTCGTCGAGACGCTCGGACCGGCGCTCGAGGGGGCGGTGCTCCTGACGCTGCAGAACGGCATGGGCAATGCCGAGACGCTGATGCAGGTCCCGGGCGCGCGCGTCGGGCGCGGCGTGACGATGGAGGCCGGCCGCTATCTCGGCCCCGGCCGGGTCGAGCACCTGATCCGCGGCCAGACGAGCTGGCTCGGCCCGGTCCGCGGCACGGTCGAGGACCTGCGTCCGCTGGCCGAGGCCTTCTCGCGTTCCGGCCTGAAGGCCGAGGTCATCCCCGACCCGATGGGCGCGGTGTGGTCGAAGTTCCTGTTCAACGCGGTCATGAACCCGGTCGGCGCCCTCGTCGGCGGCGACAACCGCGCGCGCTACCAGGTGCCGGAGGTCAGGGCGCTGATCGACGACATGGCCGCGGAGGGCACGGCCGTCATCGAGGCGCTCGGCGGCAGCTTCGCCTTCGATCCCATGGGCTTCGTGAAGAAGGTGCGCGCCGGCGAAGTGCCGCTGTCGAGCCATTGCGGCTCGATGGCGCTCGACATCGCCCGCGGCGCGCCGACGGAGATCGAGGAGCTGACCGGCTTCGTCGTCCGCGAGGGCGACCGGCTCGGCGTGCCGGTCGAAGCCTGCCGCAGCGTCTACCGCCTGGTGAAGGGCCTCGAGTTCGCGGCGCTCAACCGGGCGGGGTAGGGCGTCCGGCCGTCGCGCGGTTCTTGCGCTCCGTCAATGCCGGCGGCGGCTGCAGGCCATAGAGGAAGAAGAGGAGCAGCAGCGCGGCCATCTTCGCGGGGCATCGTCGAATGGCCGCTGACGACGGAGGCCATGATGTCTTCTGAAGCCGTGTCGGGTAGGGGGGCGAGCCTGCAGGGGGAACCGCGCGGCCAGCTCGTGCGCGTATGGGACCCGCTCGTCCGCAGCGCCCACTGGATCCTGGTCGCCGCGTTCGCGACGGCGTATCTGAGCGAGGGCGAGCCGCTCGCGGTCCATGTCTGGGCAGGCTACACCGTTGCGGCGATCGTCGTCCTGCGCGTGATCTGGGGTTTCGTCGGGCCCGAGCGCGCCCGTTTCCGGGACTTCGTCTACAGCCCGTCCACCGTCGTCGCGTATTTGCGCGACCTCGTCCTGATGCGCGGCCGCAGGTATCTCGGGCACAGCCCGGCGGGCGGGGCGATGACCGTCATCCTGCTTCTCGCCCTGGCGGGAACCGCCGGCACCGGCATGGTCACCCTGGCCCAGGAGGAGGGGTCGGGTCCGCTTTCGCCATGGATCGCCAGGCAGGTGGAACCCGGCGCCGCCCGGGCGCCGGCCGCCGGGCTCGCGGAGGAGGGCGACGAGGGCACGAGAACGAGCGCGAAGGCGACGAGCGCGTTCGCGGAGATCCACGAGGTCCTGGCGAACCTCGCGCTGATCCTCGTGATCCTGCATATCGGCGGCGTCGCCCTGGCGAGCTTCGCCCATCGGGAGAACCTCGCGCGAGCGATGGTGACGGGCAGAAAGCGCGGCGAGGCCTGAGGAGCGCGTTCCCGACCGCCATGCCGGCTCGCCCTCTCGCCCATCCGCCTGTCTCGGGGTAATCCTTGTCACCTTCGCCGGCGACGGTCGTCGCGCGGCGCGACGTGCGGCTGTCATTCCACCCGGTGCGGCGTGCCGCGCTCGGCACCATTCCCATCCGATCGGAGCCTTCATGATCCCGCGACTTTCGCTTCCCGGCTTCACGAGCCGCCGGGCCTTCGACGATCTGAGCGAGCGGGAGATCCTGGCGCTCGCCATCTCGTCGGAAGAGGAGGACGGCCGGATCTACGGCGCCTACGCCGCAAGGCTGCGCGAGGAATATCCCTCGTCTGCGGCCGTGTTCGACGGCATGGCCGCGGAGGAGGACGAGCACCGCCGGACGCTGATCGAGCTCTACCGCCGCCGCTTCGGCGAGACCATCGTGCCGATCCGGCGGGAGCACGTCCGCGACTTCTACGCGCGCCGCCCGGTCTGGCTGGTGGAGAACCTGTCGCTCGAGCGCATCCGCCAGGAAGCCTTCGACATGGAGCGGGAGGCGCAGGGCTTCTATACGAAGGCCGCCTCCCGGGCGACGGACGCGGAGACGCGCCGCCTGCTCGGCGATCTCGCCGCGGCCGAGGGCAAGCACGAGGCGAAGGCGGGCGCGCTGACCGAGCGCCACCTCGGCGAGGAGGCACGGTCGGTCGAGGACGAGGCGTCGCGCCGCCAGTTCATCCTGACCTGGGTGCAGCCGGGTCTCGCAGGCCTGATGGACGGCTCCGTCTCGACGCTCGCCCCGATCTTCGCCACCGCCTTCGCGACGCAGGATCCCTGGACGACCTTCCTCGTCGGCCTCTCCGCCTCGGTCGGCGCGGGCATCTCGATGGGCTTCACCGAGGCTGCCCACGACGACGGCAAGCTGTCGGGGCGTGGCTCGCCCTGGAAGCGCGGCCTGGCCTCGGGCGTCATGACGACGCTCGGCGGCCTCGGCCACGCGCTGCCCTATCTCATCCCGAGCTTCTGGACCGCCACCGCCATCGCGCTTCTCGTCGTCTTCTTCGAGCTCTGGGCGATCGTCTGGATCCAGAACCGCTTCATGGAGACGCCGTTCCTCCGGGCGGCCTTCCAGGTCGTGCTCGGCGGCGCGCTCGTCCTTGCCGCAGGCATCCTGATCGGCGGGGCGTAGGGCCCGGTCGAAGAGGCGGCGCAGCAAGGCGTCCAGGCACCCGCCTTGCCTCGCGCGGAACGGCTGCTCCAGAGCATGATCCCGAAAAGTTGCAGACTTTTCGGACAAGATCATGCGGCCAAGAGGTCGACTGGAGCGCCCGGCCCGATTCAATCGGGCCGGATCGCGCTCTAGGACCGCTCGGACGTCACGGGCAGCCGCAGCGAGGCTTCGAAGCCGGAGAGCCCGCCCGGCCTCGGGGAGTGCAGCTCGAGCTTCGAGCCGATCCTGTCGGCGATCGCGGAGACGATCGCCAGCCCGAGGCCGCTCCCGTCGTGCCGGGTCTCGCCCCGCGTGAACCGGTCGGCCAGCCGGGCGAGCGTCTCGGGCGGAACGACCGGCCCATCGTTGGCCACGCGGAAGGTGCCGTCCTCGTCGAGGCTCACGTCCACCGGCGAAGCTTCCGATCCGTGACGCGCGGCGTTTTCGACCAGGTTGCGGCAGATGATGCCGAAGACGTCCGGATCGAGATCCGACCAGACCGGCCGCTCGGGGAGACGGCTGGAGATCGGCTGCGGCCGCGTCGTTCGCTCGAGGTCCCCGATCACGATCTGCGCGACCCGCCGCAGGTCCGAAGGCCGCTCCAGGCGCAGGCGACCTCCCTCCGCACGCGCCAGCTGCAGCAGGCGCTCCGACATCCGGGTCAGCCGCTTCAGCGAGGCCTCGATGTCGTGGGCCCGCGTGCGGGCAGCGTCATCGGCGGCTTCCGTCTGCAGCCGTTGCGCCTGGGCGATCGCCCCCGCGAGCGGAGTGCGAAGCTCGTGCGCCGCATTGGCCGCGAAGCTGCGCTCGGCATCGAAGGCGGCCTTCAGGCGATCGAGGAGAGAGTTGAGCGTCGCCGCCAGCGGCGCGATCTCCGAAGGCAGCTCCTCGGCGGGAACGGACGACAGATCGCGGGCCGAGCGTGACGCAAGCCTGTGGCGGAACCGCCGGATGGGCGTGATGCTCGTCCGCACCGCCACGACGACGGCCCCCAGGGCGATGGGAAGAACGACGAGAAGCGGGAGCCCGAGGGCGAGCTGGACCTGCCTGGCGACCGCGGCACGGTGTTCCAGCGGTTCGGCGACGGTGATGCGGACGGTGCCCTGCAGGGCCTCTTCGTTGTAGAGCCGGAGGGTGGGCGTCCGGCCGAACCCCGGCCCGGTGTAGGGTGGAAACGTCTCGGCGTCGGCCAGGTGGGACTGCAGCAGGATCCTGCCGTCGGCATCGCGCACGATGTAGGTCAGGAACTCGTTGTGCTCGCGAACGGTGGCGAGACGCTGCAGCACGCCTTCTTCCTCGCGACCGACGATCTCCACGACGGCGAGCGGCAGAAGTCTCTGGGCCGTCTCCTGCAGGGACGAGTCGAAGACCTGGTCCATTTCCTGGCGGACGATGATCGCCGTCACCGCCGCTGCGCCGAGCCACAGAAGCGTCAGCAGGATCCCGAGCGTCAGCCCGAGCCGGGCCTGGAGGCTCCGGGGCAGTCTCATGGGGCGCCCAGCCGGTAGCCGAGGCCGCGTTCGGTTTCGATCACCGCCGTTCCGAGCTTCTTGCGCAGGCGACTGACGTGGACCTCGATCGTGTTGCTGTCGATCTCGCTGCCGAAGGCGTAGAGCTTTTCCTCGAGCTGCGCCTTGGACAGCAGCTGCCCCGGCCTGGCGAGGAACGCCTCGAAGAGAGCCCATTCCCGCGCGGTCAGGGGGACGATCTTGCCGTCCCGCCTGATGGTCCGGGCGGCCAGATCGATGTCGAGCGGACCATGCTTGATGATCGGGTTCGGATTGCCGGTGTAGCGTCTCGCCACCGAGCCGATGCGCGCGGAGAGCTCAGCGAGGTCGAACGGCTTGACGAGATAGTCGTCGGCGCCGGCGTTCAGCCCCTCGATCCTGTCCGACACCTGGTCGAGCGCCGTCAGGATGATGACCGGGGTCACGTCGCCCCGGGCGCGCAACGACTTGAGAAACGCGACTCCTCGCCCGTCGGGCAGCATCAGGTCCAGCAGGACCAGATCGTACGCCGCTCCGGTCATCGCGGTGCCCGCGGCATCCAGGCGGGTCACCCAGTCGACCGACTGTCCGCTTCCGGCGATCTGGTCGCGAACGGCCGTGCCCAGAACCGTATCGTCCTCGATCAACAGGATCCGCATGTGTGGCAATTCCTTTCTGTCTCCGCCGCCATTCTTCTCCGGTGCGGCTGACGGTCGGCTGACGCAGAAGGCTCCCGCGCTTCAGCATCCTGTAAGCTTGGCCCTGCATTGGTACAGATGGCTGCAACACGGCGCATGGTCATGAAGACAATTCTCGCAACGCTCGGCCTCCTGGCCGTTTTCCCGGCATCGGCATTCGCCGACGACGACTGCTTCGTTCCCATGCGGGACTGGCAGCCGCGGGAGGCGGTGGCCCACCTGGCGACGGAGAAGAACTGGACCGTCCGGCGGATCAAGATCGACGACGGCTGCTACGAGATCGACGGTACCGACGCAGCCGGCCGGCGCATCGAGGTGAAGGTCCACCCCGCCACCCTCGAGGTCATGGCGGTCGAGTACGAGCACGGCGGCCACGGTTCCATCCGCAGCGGGGAAGAGCGGGGGGACGAGTAGGTCCCCGCGCCGGACTGCGCCGGACTCCCGCGCTGCGTCAATCGGCAGCCGCAAGCCGTCGCGATCGGCTGCGCAGCGGCCCTCCTGAACGGCTGAACGAAAGCGGCGCCCCCGACCAGCGGGAGGGCGCGCGCCCCGCCTGCGTGGCGTCTCCATCCTGCCATCCTCCGGTTCCGGACCGGGTGACGAACCGGCACGCCGCAGCGGCCGGGCGGCCGCATCCGCGCGCACGTGTCGCGGGCGGATCCTGGCCCCGTCCCGTTCCTGACGGCTGGCTGAAGCAGAAACCGCATCGCCGTCAGCAAGCCCTCAGGTGGCGTCTCCACTTTCGCCCTGCAGACGAAAAGGAGACCTGCCATGAAAAAGACCTTCACCGTGCTTCTCGCCTCAACGGCGCTGACCGCCGCCATCGGCCTTCCCGCCTGGAGCGCGATGCGTGCGCCCGCCGACGGCGAATCCCGGCTCGTCCCGGCGCTCTTCGGGGATGAGACGGGAGCGCTGCCCTTCGTCCTGGCCAGCGACGACGGCGAGGACGACGACCACGGCTACGGCTACCGCGAGAGCTCGCGCCGCGGCCATGACGACGATGACGAGCGTGGTCACGACGACGATGACGACGACGACGGCCGCGGCGGCGGCCGCAATCCTGCGCCCGCCGGCACCGCGGCGCCGCCCCAGAACGGGCTCTTCGGCAACGGCACGCCGCCGAAGGTTCAGGTGAACTGAGCCTCGTCCTCCCGATCCCTCGAAGAAGGAACGACCCGATGAGACGCATTCTCGCGGCGCTCGCGCTGACCACCGCGCTCACTGTTCCGGGGCTCGCCATGGCGCGTCCCGTCACGCTGACCACGACCCTCAACAATTACGGGGGCGACGGAGCCTACCTGGCGCTCTACGTGACCGACGCGTCGGGCGCCTATGTCGGCAGCCTCTGGATGGCCGGCGGCAAGTCGAAATACTACCAGCACCTGACCGACTGGTACCGCGCCACGGCCGGCGACACGGCACAGATCGACGGGATCACCGGCGCCAGCGTCGGGGCAGGGCGGACGCTCGAGATCACGCTCGACCTGGCCGACGCGCTCTTCGACGCCGGCTACACGCTGCACATCGACGCCGCCGTCGAGAACATGCGCGAAAGTCCCAACGAGGTCGCGGTGCCGCTGACGGTCGATGGCAAGGGGCAGCCCACGCGCGGGCGCCGCTACGTCGCCAGCTTCGCATACGACATGTGAGGCAGGGCCATGATCCGCGCTCTTCACCGCTGGCCGGGTCTTCTGGCCCTCGGCCTCGTCACCGTCCTCGCGCTGAGCGGTGCGGCGCTGTCCGTCTTCCCGGCTGCGGAGCGCCTCGGCGCCCCGCAGGCCGGTGCGGAGCTCACCGTCGCCGACCTCGCGGAGCGCATCCGCTCCGTCTATCCCGGGGTCGAGCAGATCCGGCGCGCGCCGTCGGGGCGCATCACCGCCTACTGGTTCAAGGACGGCGCGCCCGGGGCGGCCGTCATCGATCCCGCCACCGGACAGGGCGTGGCTTCGGCCGACCCCAATCAGATCGAGCGCTGGCTCACGAACCTCCACCGCTCGCTCTTTCTCGGCGATGGCGGGCGGATCGCGATGGCGGCCGGAGCGGCGGCGATGCTGGTGCTCGCATTCTCCGGCGTGGCCCTCGTCGCCCGGCGCGTGGGCGGATGGCGGCGCTGGTTCGCGCCGTTGCGCGGGCCGCTGTCGGGCCGGATCCACGTGGAGATCGCGCGGGTCGCCGTCGTCGGCCTCATGCTCTCCTCGGCAACGGCCCTGTGGATGACCGCGTCGACGTTCGACCTGCTCCCCGACAGCGCCGCACCGGCCTTCACGGCCGACGTCAGCGGCAGGACCGGTCTCTCGCCCGGCGCGATGGACGTGCTTCGCTCCACGCCGGCCGGCGACTTGCGCGAGCTGAGCTTTCCCTATCCCGGCGACGCGACCGACGTCTTCACGCTGAAGACGGACCGGGGCACCGGGTACCTGGACCAGGGCACCGGCGCTCTCCTGAGCTGGACCGACCTGACGGGCTGGCAGCGTGTGTCGGAAACCATCTACATGCTCCATACGGGACAGGGCGCCGCCACGCTCGGGGTGATGCTCGGGCTGATGGCGCTCGGCGTGCCGGCCATGGGCGGAACGGGCGTTCTCCTCTGGGTGGCGGGACGCCGCGGCCGGCCGCGGATCCGCAACAACCAGCCGGCCGACCGCGCCGACACCATCGTGCTCGTCGGCAGCGAAGGCGGCAGCACCTGGGGCTTCGCCGCGACACTGCACAAGGCGCTGAGCGAGGCGGGGCAGCGTGTCCATGCCGCGCCGCTGTCGGCCTTCGACGCGAACAAATACGCGCGCGCCCGCCAGATCCTCGTTCTTGCGGCAACCTACGGGGACGGCGATGCGCCGGCCTCGGCCAAGGGGTTTCTCGACCGGCTGGAACGGCTCGAGACGATCCCGGCCGCACCGCTGGCCGTGCTCGGCTTCGGTGACCGCAGCTTCCCGGCCTATTGCGGTTTCGCCGAGGCCGTCTCGGCCGCGGCCGATGCCAGAGGCTGGCGGGAGCTCCTGCCGTTCGACACGGTGGACCGCCAGTCGCCGCAGGATTTCGCCCGCTGGGGCCGCATGCTCGGGCGGGCGCTCGGGATCGAGCTGGAACTGTCGCACCAGCCGGTGCCGCCACGGACCGAGCCGCTGACCCTCGTCTCGCGCCGCGACTACGGCGTGGAGGTGCAGGCGCCGACCGCGATCCTGCGGTTTGCCGTGCCCCGGGCCCCGCTCTGGCGGCGGCTGTCGACCGGCGGGTTCGGCCGGTTCCGCGCGGGCGACCTGATCGGCATCCTGCCCGAAGGCTCCGCCGTGCCGCGCTTCTACTCGCTCGCCTCCGCCCGCCGCGACGGCTTCGTCGAGATCGTGGTGAAGAAGCATCCCGGCGGGCTCTGCTCGGGGCAGCTCATGGCGCTCCAGCCGGGCGACACGGTGCCGGGCTTCCTGCGCCGGAATCCCGGCTTCCAGCCGGGCCGCGGCCGGACGCCCCTCATCCTGATCGGCGCCGGCACCGGTATCGGCCCGCTGGCGGGCTTCGTTCGCGGCAACGCGCTGCGGCGCCCGATCCACCTCTTCTTCGGGATGCGTCACCCGCAAAGCGACTTCCTCTACTCGGAGGAGATCCGGGACTGGCTGAGCGAGGGGCGTCTCGCGCGGCTCGTGACGGCCGTCTCGCGCGGCGCGCGGCCTCACTACGTCCAGGACGCGCTTCGGGCCGAGAGGGCCGACGTCCTGCGGCTCATCCGGAACGGCGCGAACGTCATGGTCTGCGGCGGGCGCGACATGGCGGCGGGTGTCGCCGATGCGCTGGCCGAGATCATCGCGCCCGCGGGCCTGACGCCGGCCATGCTGAAGGCGGAGGGACGCTATGTCGAAGATGCCTACTGATCGGGTCCGCCATGCTCTCAGCGGCCCCACCATGGGGACGCGCTGGTCCGCGGCGTTCTTCGCCCCGCCCGGGCTTCCCCTGGAGCCGGTCCGGAGCGCGCTGCAGGCGGCGGTCGACGACGTGGACGCGCGGATGTCCACGTGGAAGCCGGACAGCGACCTGATGCGCCTGAACGCGGCGCCCGTCGGCGAATGGCTGGCGGTCCCGGCATCGCTCGCCGACGTCCTGCGTCTCGGGCTCGAGATCGGGCGGATGTCGGGCGGAGCCTTCGACGTCGGCATGGGCGATGCCGTGACGGCCTGGGGCTTCGGGCCCGAGGCGGCAAGCCCCGCGCGCATCCGGGCCGCGATGGAGGGGCGCCGCGTCGCGCCGCATGACGTGCTCGAGATCGACGGCGACAGGCGGCGCATCCGCAAGCTCGCCCCCGTCGCTCTCGACCTCAACGGGATCGCCAAGGGCTTCGGCGTGGACCGGCTGATCCAGACGCTCGAGGGCTTCGGGATCGTGTCGGCGCTCGCCGGCATCGACGGCGAGATGCGCGCGCTCGGCCTGCGCCCGGACGGCGAGCCCTGGACGATCGCGGTCGAACAGCCGGACCCGACCCGCCGCGCGGCCCATTCCGTGCTCGGGCTTCACGACGGCGCCGTCGCCACCTCCGGCGACTATCGTCACTGGATCGACGTTCGCGGGCGCCGCCTGTCGCACACCATGGACCCCCGGCGCGGCGCGCCGTTGCTGGCATCGCCGGCATCCGTGACCGTCGTGGCACGCACGTGCACCGAGGCCGACGCCTGGGCGACCGCCCTGATGGTGCTCGGCCCGGAGGAGGGTGCCGCGCTGGCGCGGCGGCTGGGGCTCGATGCTCTCTTCCTGCTCCGCGACGAGGAGATGAACATCTCCGCGAACGCGGTGGGACCCTTGTTTTCCGACATCGCCGCCGCCGTCGCTCCGGCAGCCGTGGGCTGAGCCCCGGCATCGGTCGAGGCGGACGCTCGCCTCGCTGCCGAAGAAGCCGCGGATCCTCGGCGTCGGATACCGCATCCACGCGATTGCTTCGCGAAGTGACCGAGGTCACCACCACACCGGGGGCCTCGACGGGTACGCCGAAATCGGCGAGTTCGCCATTTCGCCGACCGCAGCTACGAGAGTCGCAGGTCGTCGAGGGGGTGCCTGGTGCTCGCCGACCGGCGGGGCTACGGCCAGATGCGCCAATCGTCGGGGACCGGCTCCTGGCGGACATAGGCGCGGGCGGCCCGCGGGAAGGTGGATACCCGGGGCCGACACCGCCCGGAACGCCCTAGCCGAGCCAGTACGCGCGCAGCGGCATCCACAGCCCCATTGCGATCATCATGAGGTTCTCGGTCAGGGAGACGAAGCCGAGGGGCACGTTGCTGCTGCCGCCGACGCAGGCGCATTTGAGCTCGCGCCTGTCGACATAGACCGCCTTGAACACCGACACCGCGCCGACGGTGCCGATGAAGAGGGCGATCGGGGAGGAGATCCAGGTGAGGGCGCCGGCGATCATGAGGACGCCCGCCAGCGCTTCCCGAACGGATAGGCATAGGCGTAGCGCACCATGCGCGGGGCGAGGAGATCGTAGTTCAGGAACATCGTGCTGAAGCTCTCGACGTCCTGCAGCTTCTGGACGGCCAGGAGGCACATCGCGATCGCGATGAACCATTCGAGCGCCCGGACCGTCAGGACCGTCTCGTACGCCGCCCAGCTCACCGCGAGGCCCATGAGAAAGGCGACCGAGAAGATCGCGATCACCGGCCGGTAGCTCGTCTCGTCCGCCTTCGTGACATGATGGCCGAGATGCTCGCGAAGCTCGTCGTAGCCGCCGATGCGCTCGCCCTCGATGAAGATCTGCGGCGTCGTCTCGACGCCGTGCTCGCGCATGAAGGCGTCCGTCTCCTCGCGCGTCTCGAGCCAGCGGTCGTCGACCTCGAAACCCTCCCGCTCGAGCAGATCCTTTGCCTTGATGCCGTACGGACAGACATGCGCGTCCATCACCATGCGGTGAACGGAGGCGGACCTGACGTCCGAAGTCTTCTCGGCTGCGACCATCTCGTGCTCCGATCTCGCCTGGCGCCATGTGCCCAAGAGCCAAACGCGAGGGCGGCGGGCCGGTTCATGCCGGACGGTCGCCGGCCGAGGGCGACGACGGCGCCCCCGGCACGGCTTCGGCCCGATCCGGTCTTGGCGAAAGGCCCGCCGGGCTCGCTTCACTTGTCCGGCACGACCTCGATCGTCCCGAGCATGCCGGCCTGCATGTGGCCGGGAATGAGGCAGGCATAGGTCAGGCGGCCCGCCGCCGTGAAGCGCCAGACGATCTCGCCCTCGGCGCCGGGGGCGACGCGGACCGCGCCCGGCTCCTCGTGCCGCATGTCAGGCATTTCCATCATCTCGGCCGCATGCTCCTCGACCTCGTCCTGGGTTCCGAGAAAGAGCTCATGCTCGAGCTCTCCTTCGTTCTTCAGGACGATGCGGACGGCCGTTCCCTGCTCGACGTCGATCTCGGCGGGGGTGAAGATCATCCGCCCGTCGTCGGTCTCCGTCGCGGACACGACGATGGTACGGGTGGCGTCGGCGACCGGCGCCGGCTTCCCCGCATGCTGATGATCCGCATCCGCCAGGGCCGGCGAAGCCGCCGGCAGGCCGAGCATGGCTGCGGCGAGAACGAGGGCCCTCGTCGCCGGGCCGACGCGGCTGGAGGGAGCTGCCGGGATCATTTTCCCACCTCGTGGAACGTGGCGGGCGTCTCGCCGGCCTGGCCGGAGAAGGCATAGACCGTGTAGCTCGCGGCCGGGTCCTCGCCCATGCCGAGCGAGCCCGACGGCATGCCGGGGACGGCGATGCCGCGAATGTCGGGGCGCTCCGCGAGAAGCCTGGCGACGGCCTCGAGGGGCACGTGGCCCTCGACCACGTAGCCGCCGATGGTCGCGGTATGGCAGGCCTCGAGATCGGCCGGCACGCCGGCCTGGCGCTTGATCGTGGACAGATCCTCGAAGTCGCGTCTGGTCACCGCATAGCCCGAAGCCTCGAGCTTCTCGCTCCAGGCTTCGCAGCAGCCGCACCACGGCGACTTGAAGACGGTGACCTCCTCCCGCACGCCGGCATGGGCGGATGGAGCAAGCCCCATAAGGGCGGCGGCGAGGAAGGCGCGTGCGATGGTCCGGTTCATCGTGGAGGTATCCTTGTTGTCGGTCGCGTCGTGCCGGAGCGTGCCGGCGACGCGGGGGAAGACGAGGTGCATGGCAGGCAGCCGGCCGGGCGATGCGAGTGACGCATCCCGTCGGCGTTGCGCGCGCCGTTACGATGGCCGCGGCGGCTGCCTGCCCGGCAGCGTGGAAGGGGAGGAAGAGAGACGCGCCACGCTCGGCGCGGCTCGCCGACCCTCAGCCGATCGGTGGGCGGAAGGGGCTTCGCGAGCTCCGGCCGTCGCCGTCGCTGTCGACGAAGCTCGAGGGCGCGCGGACCCGGCCCGACTGGGCGAGAGCCACCTCGCCCGGCGGGGGCGCCCAGGTGAAGCCGCAGGCTCCCGGGTCGGCGGCATGCGCGAGGTCGCCGTGACAGCACGGGTCGGAGGAGGGCGCCGAATGGGAAGAATGGTCCCGGCTAGGCTCGGCCAGGTTCGCGGTCATGTCGGCGGCCATGGCCACGGAGATCATCGTTCCGCCGGCCGCCGAAAGGCCGGCGGGCATCGTCCGTCCGTTGCCGGCCGACAGGAAAAGCAGGGCGATCAGGACCATCGTAGAGAGGCACCGCATCCCGTTCGAATAAGCCGAAGGCCGATCGTCCGCAAGCCACCCGACACGACGGATGCCCCGCGCATGTCGGCCGTGTCGGCCGCGTGCGCGGGGGCACCGCTCGTTCGGACTTCTCATGCGGGCCAGCCGCGCTTGCAATGTCCGGCGAGACGAGCGGAAGCGTGTGGAAAGGATCCTCCGCATCGTCGCAACAGTCCGGAAATCTTCAGCCGGCCATACTGGGCTTCGAACGGAGCGGACAGGAGCCCGGGTCTCGGGTCGAGGTTTGTGAGGATGTATCGGGCGAGGACCGACAGCATGGCGTGGCGGCTTGCCGCCGCCGTGCTGGTGCTCGTCTTGCTCGGTGCGGTCCTCTCGCACATGAATCCGGCGGTGGCCGCATCCTCGCTGGGGCATGCACCGGCCTCAGCCGTCTCCGGCGACTGCTGCGGGCACCAGAAGGCCGGTCCCGGCGCCGGCGCCGCCCATTGTGCGGCCCCGAGCCTCTGCTGGAGCCTTCCCTCCGCCATCGCCATCTCGCCGAAGCCCGCCCTGGCCCGGCATCGTCCGCTTTGCGTCGTCGCGACGCTCGCCGCCCTCGTCCTATCCCCGCCCGACATGCCTCCGCGACCGGTCGCCTGATCCTTCAGCGCAACCCTTCCATCTGATGCATTCGAGCTTGGGGAGCCTCCATGGCCGACCTTTGTCATGCCTTTGCCTGCGGCACGCCGCGGCGCCTGCCGCCTGACCACACCGCGAACGACGGCGGCTTCTGCCGGGAGTTGGCAGCATGAGACGCAGGCAGAAGAGCAGCGGCGCGGGCGCGCCCGAGTGGCTCGTCACCTTCGCGGACCTCATGTCGCTTCTGGCCGCCTTCTTCATCCTGATCATCTCCTTCTCGATCCAGGACGAGAAGAAGATGCAGATCGTGGCGGGCTCGATGCGCGACGCGTTCGGAGTGGAACGCCAGACGCGGCGCTCCGGGGTCATCGAGATTGACGGGGTGCCGGAGCGGGAATTCCTGAAGCGCCAGTCGCTGGTTCCGCAGGAGAACGAGACGGCCTTCGCCCGGACCCGTCACGACCGGAACACCGCGCAGGGCCCGGAGGCCAACACGCACCGCATCGAGACGACCGACGTCGAGACGCCGCGCGACTTCTCCACCGCCGCCGCCTCGCTGCGCCAGGCGTGGCAGGAGATGCCGGAGATCCTCGAGATCTCCGACCAGATCATCTTCCAGGAGACGGAACAGGGTCTCGACATCCAGATCGTCGACCAGGAGGGCCGCTCGATGTTCCCGCCCGGCTCGCGCTACCCCTACGAGCGCACGCGCCTCCTGCTCGAGGCGATGGCGCCGAAGCTCGCGGACATGCCGTACCGTCTCGTGATCACCGGCCATACGAGCGCCGAGGCGGAGACGGATTCGGCCGGTCCGGCTGGGACCTTTCGGCGGAGAGGGCGATGACGGTCCGGAGCATCCTCGCCGGGCACGGGGTGCCGGGCGACCGGTTCGCCAGCGTCGCGGGCAAGGCAGACAGCGAGCCGCTGTTCGCGGAGAACCCGTTCATGGCCGCGAACCGCCGCATCTCGATCCTCCTGAAGAACGAGCCGCCGCCCGTACCGCCGGGGCTCCAGCCCTGAGATGCGGTTGACATGGGTCAACGTCCTCCGGTCTCGATGGCCCTATTCAGGGATGGCGATGTTCACCTGGTGCTCGACGCGGGCTGTGTCCCCGATCACTGAAACGACGGCCGCCGCCTTCGTGAGGCGAGCGGTGGCCGTCATGTGCCTGGTCGCCGTCGCCTTTGCCGCGTTCGGGCACATCGAGCATGCGTCGGCCGGGCCGGCGGGCGCGCTCCACCACGAGAGGATCCTCCATCCTCCGTCCGGACCTTCGCACGACGACGGCCATGCGCTCCCCGGGCAATGCCATCACCACGCCCAGTGCGCCTTCCAGGCCGTCCTGCCGGCCGAGGCGGACATCGTGCCGCTCGCGGCAGCGCTTCCTTCTCCTGCCGGCACCGAGAAGACCGGCGGCCTCTCGCTTTCTCCGCCGACCGCTCCTCCGCGACTCTGAGGCGCCGAAGGCCCGGGCCCGCACGCGACGCGGGCGCCGGATGCGCGGCGTCATGGCTGTCCCTTCGCGCAAGGCAGCCCGTCGCCGCAAGACCGCCAGCTTCCCGGACGCGGCCGCGGATCATCCGCCGCTGCCCCTCCGGAGAGAGCGCGCCGTCGCGCACCCAGAACGGCCCAGGGGCCGATGCAGGACAGCTTTCAGGAAAACGGACGATGACACACACGCATGACGCCGACGCGGCGCGTGGCCGCCACGCCTCCGGGGGCGACGAGGCAGGAGATCCGGCAGCGCCTCCGCCGGAGGTGACGGACGCCGCTCGCCACGGCCACCAGACGGGGCAGCATGGTCACGGCGGACACGGTCATGCCGGACACGGCCATGCCGGCCATGACCACTCCGCCATGGTCGCCGACTTCCGGCGCCGGTTCTGGATTTCCGCTGGCCCTCTCGGTGCCGGTCCTGGCGCTTTCGCCGATGATCCAGGGCTTCCTCGGCCTCGAGCGGCGCTCTCGCCTTCCCGGGCGACGGCTACGTCCTCTTCGCGCTCTCGGCGATCGTCTTCTTCTACGGCGGCTGGCCGTTCCTGAAGGGGCTCTTCACCGAGGTCGGCAGCGGCCGGCCCGGCATGATGACGCTGATCGCGGTCGCCATCTCGGTCGCCTTCTTCTATTCGAGCGCGGTCGTGTTCGGGCTCGCCGGCAAGGTGTTCTTCTGGGAGCTCGTCACCCTGATCGACATCATGCTGCTCGGCCACTGGATCGAGATGAAGTCGGTCATGGGCGCGTCGGGCGCGCTCGAGGCGCTGGTGCGCCTGCTGCCGGCGACCGCGCACCGGCTCGGCACGGACGACGAGGTCGACGAGGTGCCGGTGACCGAGCTCGCGCCGGGCGACCGGGTGCTGGTGAGGCCGGGCGAGAAGGTGCCGATCGACGGCGTGATCCTGAAGGGCAGCTCGAGCTTCAACGAGGCGATGCTGACGGGCGAGTCGAGGCCCGTCGAGAAGGGCGAGGGCCAGGAGGCCGTCGGCGGCTCCGTCAACGGCGAGGGCGCGGTCACGCTTGAGGTCAACAAGACCGGCGACCAGACCTATCTCAGCCAGGTCATCGACATGGTGAGGCAGGCGCAGGAGACGCGCTCGCGCACGCAGGACCTGGCGAACCGGGCGGCGCTGTGGCTCACCTATATCGCGCTGTCGGCCGGCGGGCTGACGCTCGCCTTCTGGCTGTTCGCGGGACGCGGCTTCGAGTTCGCGCTCGAGCGCATGGTCACGGTCATGGTGATCACCTGCCCGCACGCGCTGGGCCTGGCGGTGCCGCTGGTCGTCGCGGTGAGCACGCGGCTGACGGCGCAGAACGGGCTCCTGATCCGCGACCGCGGCGCCTTCGAGCGCGCGCGCAACCTGAACGCCGTGCTGTTCGACAAGACGGGCACGCTGACCGAGGGGCGCTTCGGCGTCGCCGGCGTCGTGCCGCTCGCCGACATGACGGAGGACGAGGTGCTCGCCTGGGCGGCCGGCCTCGAGAGCCAGTCGCAGCATCCGATCGCCCAGGGCGTCGTCCGCGGCGCCGAGGAGCGGGGCGTCACGGCCAAGCCGGTCGAAGACTTCCGCAGCCTGACGGGCCAGGGCGCCGAGGCGACGGTCGAGGGGCGCAGCGTCCGGGTCGTCAGCCCCGGCTACCTGAAGCGAGCACGGCCTGAGCGCCGACAGCGACGCCGTCAGCGAGCCTCGCCGAGGAGGGCAACACCGTCGTCTTCGTCCTCCTCGACGACGAGCCGGTCGGCGCCATCGCGCTCGCCGACGTCGTGCGCCCGGAATCCTTCGAGGCGGTCTCGCGCCTCAAGGAGATGGGCATCCAGTGCATGATGGTGACGGGCGATGCGGCGCCCGTCGCGAAGTCGGTCGCCGGCAAGCTCGGGCTCGACGACTATTTCGCCGAGGTGCTGCCGCACCAGAAGGTCGAGAAGGTGCGCGAGGTGAAGGCGCGCGGCCTCAACGTCGCGATGATCGGCGACGGGGTGAACGACGCGCCGGCGCTCGTCGAATCCGACCTCGGCATCGCGATCGGCGCGGGCACCGAGGTTGCGATCGAGTCCGCCGACATCGTGCTGGTGCGCAGCGACCCGCGCGACGTCTTCGCGATCCTCGCTTTGTCGCGGGCGACCTACGGCAAGATGATCCAGAACCTGTTCTGGGCGACCGGCTACAACGCCTTTGCCATCCCGCTCGCCGCCGGCGTCGCCTATGGCTGGGGCATCGTGCTGACGCCCGCCGTCGGCGCGGCGCTCATGTCGCTCAGCACCGTCATCGTCGCCATCAACGCCAAGCTCCTCGAGCGGGCACGTCGGCTCGTGCCGAGCACGGCGCCGACGGAATGAGGCGTCGCGGCATGCCGGCCGGCGGGTTCCGCCGGCCTCGTCCGGACCTGCCTCCCGTGGGCTCCGCGAGGTGCGGGAGCGGGTTTGACGTGGCTCATATCGGCCCGCGTGCGGGGGCCTAGGATGAAGCAGCTTGAGAAGGAGGTTCGCGCCATGCGCAGGTTTCTCGGTCCCGTCGCGGCGATCGCCATTGCCGCCGCCGTGCCGCTCGCGGCCGCGCCTTCGGCCGAGGCGCATTCCCCGGGCGGTGGCTACGGCTATCCCGGCGGAGGATGGGGCGGCGGCCCGATGATGGGCGGCGGCCAGGCTCCCGGCTGGGGGATGGCAGGCCCGGGCTATGGCCACGGCTGGATGATGGGTCCCGCCTGGGGAAGGGGCCGGGGCTACGCGCCGGGCTGGATGATGCCCGGCTACGGGCCGCCCGCGGCCTACGGCTTCGGCCGCGGCCGTGCCGATCTCGATCTCTCGACGGACGACGTGAAGGACTATCTCGCGGGGATGATCCGCAACCCGAGACTGAAGGTCGGGACGGTCGCGAAGGAAGACGACGACACGATCGTCGCCGACGTCGTGACGAAGGACAGGGATGTCCTGGTGCAGCGCTTCGAGTTCAACCGCCACAGTGGCCAGTACAGGCCGAAGGAGACGCAATGATGTGGGGATATGGTCCCGACTACGGGATGATGGGTGGATATGGTGGCTACGGGATGATGGGCGGGTTCGGCATGATCATCTGGTTCGTGTTCCTGATCGCCCTTGTCGCCGGCGTGGTGTGGGTCGTGCGCCAGGGAGGGATCGCCGGTCACCCGCATCACCTCCCGCCGCGCCGCTCCGCGGGGCTGGACGTCCTGGAGGAGCGCTACGCGCGCGGCGAGATCAACCGCGACGAGTACCTGGAGAAGAAGAAGGACATCACCGCATAGCGCGGCCGTCGCCGCGTCCGTGCGGCCATAGCCCCGAGCTGCGGGGCCGGGAAGATCTCGCTGGTCCGCCCGGCCCCGCGGCAGGCGACTGTCCCGATCCGCTCGCCGAGGCTGACCGCCGCATCGGCCTAGGGGGACAGGTGCTCGTCGTGAAGGCACTGGTCGTGGTCGGCCAGCACCTCGATCACCCGGCAGTCCGCGACGCGCCCGTGCTCGCACTCGCCGATCATCCGCATCAGCTCGCGCCTCAGCGCCTCCAGCCGCGCGATGCGGCTTTCGACGGCCTTGAGGTTCTTCTTCGCCAGCGTGTCGGCCTGCTCGCAGGAGCGGTCCGGGATCGTCGATCAGGTCGAGCAGCTGGCGGATGTCGTCGAGGGCGAAGCCGAGCTCGCGACCGTGCCGGATGAAGGCCAGCCGGTCGAGGTGCCGCCTGTCGTAGCGCCTCTGGTTGCCTTCGCTGCGCAGCGGCTCGGGCATGAGGCCGATCCGCTCGTAATAGCGCACCGTCTCGACCTTCGTGCCCGTCCGCTGCGCGAGCTGGCCGATCGTCAGGACGTCGGCGCGCGCGGAATCTGCCTTTGCCATGATGAGCCCTCGAACCTGTAGCGATTACGGGAGGTATGGGTGCCCGGGCGCGTCCCTGCAAGGCCGCCCTGGTCGCGCTACACCACGTCCTGCGGCCTCAGCTCGCACTGGCGGGCGGTTTCGGGCGTCTCGAGCTGCAGCGTCGCGTGGTCGATGGCGAAGCACTCGTGCAGCTCGTGGGGGAGGCGGCGCAGCAGCTCCTCGCCCTGCTGGAGGTCGTCGCAGACGAGATGGGCGGTCAGGGCGGTCTCGGTCGTGCTCAGCGCCCAGATGTGCAGGTCGTGGACCTCCTGGACCGGCGGCAGCTCCGCGAGGTGGCGCTCCACCTCCTCCCGGTCGATGCCGGGCGGGACGGCGTCGGTCGCGAGGATCGTCGAGTCGCGCAGGAGGCCCCACGTGCCGACGAGGATGACGATCGCGATCACCAGGCTGATCGCCGGGTCGACCCACAGCCAGCCCGTCCACATGATGACCAGCGCCGCCACGATGACGCCGGCCGTGACGCCCGTGTCGGCGGCCATGTGGAGGAAGGCGCCGCGGATGTTGAGGTCGCTGTCGCGGCCGGACATGAACATCCAGGCGGTGATGCCGTTGACGAAGAGGCCGGCGACGGCGACCCAGAGGATCGTGCCGCTGGCGACGTCGACGGGATCCGCCAGCCGCCGGATCGCCTCCCACGCGATGGCGCCGATCGCCACGAGCAGGATGATGCCGTTGGCCAGCGACGCGAGGACCGGTGCGCGCTTGTAGCCGTAGGTGCGGCGGCCCTTCGGCGGCTTCTGCGACAGCCATGTCGCGCCCCAGGCGAGGAGCAGGCTCAGGACGTCGGACAGGTTGTGGCCCGCGTCCGCCAGCAGGGCGAGCGAGCCGGACATCACGCCGAACGTCGCCTCGAGCGCGACATAGGCCGTGTTCAGCGCGACGCCGATGGCGAAGGCCTTGCCGAAGCTGGCCGGAGCGTGGCTGTGGCCGCCTCCGTGACCGTGGTGGTCGTGTCCGTGGTCATGTGGCATGTCGCGGTCTCTCGCTGTGTTGCCGGCTTGTGCCGCGGCCCGGCCGAGGAAGACGGCCGCGCCGCGGCCGCCGCGTCCTGCCGTGCGACGAGGCCGGAAGGCTCATGCGGCCGTCCTGTTCCTCATCGCCGCGACGGGTGCCGGGATCGCGGATGCGCCATCGCTCCGGCCGAGGCCGCGGCCGTGCAGCAGGAGCCGCATCGCGTTGAGGGTGACGAGCACGGTCGCGCCGGTGTCGGCGAAGATCGCCATCCACAGGCTCGTGACGCCGAGGATCGTGGTCACGAGGAAGACGCTCTTCAGGCCGAGCGCGATCGCGACGTTCTGGCGGATGTTCGACAGCGTCGCCCGGGCGAGGCCGATGAGGTCGGGGATGCCGCCGACCCGGTCCTTCATCAGGGCCGCATCGGCCGTCTCGAGCGCCACGTCGGTGCCGCCGCCCATGGCGATCCCGACATGGGCCTGCGCCAGGGCCGGCGCGTCGTTGATGCCGTCGCCGACCATGCCGACGGGGCCCGACCCGACCGAGGCGGGAGATCTCGGAGAGCTTGTCGGCCGGCATGAGGCCGGCCCGGACGTCGATGCCGAGGAGGCCGCCGACCGCCTTGCCGGTGCGCTCGTTGTCGCCCGTCAGCATGACCGGCGAGATGCCGAGCGCCCGCAGCCGCCCGATCGCCTCCGCCGTGTCGGCGCGCGGCTCGTCGCGCAGCGCGATCGCGCCGAGGATCTCTCCGTCCGCGAGCACCACGACGGCGGTCTTGCCGTCCTCCTCGAAGGCCCGCAGGCGGGTCGCCAGCCCTTCGGGCATGTCGGCCTGTTCCGCGGCGTAGCGCGGCGAGCCGACGGCGACCCTGCGGCCCTCGACCGTCGCCTCGACCGCCCGGCCGGCCAGCGCCCGGCCGTCGCTGCCCTCCGGGAGCGGGCTCTCTCCGAACGCGCCGCAGATCGCCCGGGCGAGCGGATGGCTCGACCCCTGCTCGACGGCGGCGGCGAGCCGGAGAAGCGACGCCCGGTCGCCGGCGAGAGGCAGGACGTCCGTCACCCTCGGCCGGCCCTCCGTCAGGGTGCCGGTCTTGTCGAAGGCGAGCGTCCTGACCGTGGCCAGCGTCTCGAGCGCCGCGCCGCCCTTCACGAGGAGGCCGCGCCGCGCGCCGTTGGCGATGCCGGAGGTGATGGCGGCCGGGGTCGAGATGACGAGCGCGCAGGGGCAGGCGATCAGCAGGATCGCCAGCGCCCGGTAGACCCAGGTGCCCCACTCGCCGCCGAGGAGCAGCGGCGGCACGATCGCCACGGCGAGCGCGACGGCCATGGCGATCGGCGTGTACCGCTCGGCGAAGCGGTCGATGAAGCGGGCCGTCGGCGCCTTCGTCGCCTGCGCCTCCTCGACCATGCGGATGATCCGCGACAGCGTGTTGTCTCCCTGGGCGCGGTCGATGCGCACGCGCAGCACGGCGGCCGCGTTGACGCTGCCGGCCAGCACCTCGTCGCCCGGGCTCCGCAGCACGGGAACGGACTCGCCGGTGACCGGCGACTCGTCGAGATCGGACGTGCCTTCGAGGATCGTGCCGTCGCCCGGCACCCGGTCGCCCGGCCGCACGAGCACGACGTCGCCGGGCGCCAGCCTGTCGGCGGGCACCGTCTCCTGCCCTTCGTCGGTCACCCGGATCGCCGTCTTCGGCACGAGCTCGACCAGCGCCTTGATGCCGGCCCGGGCCCGTCCGGCCGCGAAATTCTCGAGGAGCTCGCCGACGGCGAAGAGGAAGATGACGGCGGCCGCCTCCTCGGCGGCGCCGAGGATCAGCGCGCCGATGGCCGCCACGCTCATCAGCATCTCGATGCTGAAGGGCGAGCCGAGCCGCGCAAGCAGGACCGCGCGCCGGGCAAAGGGCGCAACCGCGACCGCCGCGGCGACCGTGAAGGCCCACCGCGTGACCTCGGGCGCGACGAGCGAGACGAGATAGGCGGCGGCCATGAGCGTGCCCGTCACCACCACCGGTCGCGCCTTGCCGCTCAGCCACCAGGGAGCCGTGCGCTTCCTGGTCCCGGCCTTTCCTTCGGACTGCTCGTGGCCCTCGGCATGGGCGTGGACGTGGGGATGGGCGTGAGAATGGCCGTGGTCCCCGGCACAGCCGCAGCCGTCGCCGTGCGAGTGGGAGTGCGCGTCATGGTCGTGCCCGCAGCAGCCCCCGCCATGGCCACGCGACGTCGCGGGGGCGTCGTCGAGGCGCTCCCGGCTGTCGAAGCCGAGCGACCGGATGGTCGCCTGCGCCTTGTCGAGGGCCCGGCGGTCGTCCACGTCGAGGTCGACGGTCTCGGCGGCGAAGTTCACGGTCACGGAGTGAACGCCCGGGCTGCGCGTCAGCGCGGTCTCGAGCTTCGAGACGCAGCTCGCGCAATCCATCCCGTCGACGTGCAGCCGGACCGGCGCGGCGTCCTCGTCCGCCGGGAGATCGCTCTGCGGGATGGGGTGCGAGGTGAAGCCGAGCGTGTCGATGGTCGACCGCGCCCGCTCGACCGCCGCCTCGTCTTCCGCGTCGAGGGTCGCCGTCTCGGCGGCGAAGTTCACCGTCGCCGAGCCGATCCCCGGCGTGCGGGTGAGCGCCTTCTCGAGTTTCGCCACGCAGCTCGCGCAGTCCATGCCGTCCACGTGCAGGACCGTCGTCTCCCGCCCTCCGGCGGGGTCGTTCCTATCGGGCGCTGCGGCCATCGTCGGCTCCATCTCGCGTTCCGGACGATGATCGACATAACCCCTGTAGCCGCTACAGGTTCAAGGGCCTTGCATCACAAATGCATGCCGGATACCCGCGACCGGGGTCGGGGGTGCTCCTGCCGCCCCTGGCGGAGGTGCGCCTCCGCGAGGATCACCAGGCCGAGCGCGCAAGGCCGGTTGAAGGGCTCATGTCGTTCCGAAGATGATGGCCGACCGAAAGAGGATCTTGCGGCTGCGAAGGATCTCGAGCCTGTTCGTGCCGCCGGCGACGGGAGCGGCGGCGGGACTGGTCCTTTGGCAGACACTGCCTGTCGTCCCATTCCTGCGTGAACAGCTCCGCGCCGCCGGCCTGCACGGCGCGGCGGCGGAAGCGGTGCTGGCCCTCGCCTTCGTCCTGGGCTGCATGGAAGGCGCGGTCATCCTGTGGACCTTCATCGCCGGCGTGGCCGGCCGGCCGGGACGAGGCGAAGAGCGCCGGCGGGATCGCTGAGGGGACGCGCCTCCATGGTGTCCCGGGTCGTGGCGGAGAAGGCGCCGGGCACGGTCGAGGGCACCCCGGATCGCGCTGCCGCGGGAACGGGCGGGTGTTTCGTTCTCCGGCCGATGCGCTAGGGTCTGGCGGCCGCCGGAGATGCCAGGGCGGAGCGAGGGAAGCGGGGGCGAGGGTGAGCGTTTTCGAGGAGCCGAAGATCGACTGCCACGCGCATGTCCTCGATCCCGCCCGTTTTCCCTATGCACCCGACGCGTCCTACAGGCCCTCCGGCCAGGAGATCGGCACGGCGGGGCAGCTCGTGCAGGTGATGGGGACCTATGGCGTGAGCCATGTGCTCCTCGTCCAGCCCAATTCCGGCTACGGCGGCGACAACAGGTGCATGCTCGACGCCATCGCCGGCGGGGCGGGGAGGTTCCGCGGCATCGCCATCGCCGACCTCGACGCGGACCTCGAGACGCTGCGCGGCCTGAAGGAGCGCGGCGTCCTCGGGATCGCCCTCAACGCGACCTTCCACGGCACGGACCACTACGCGGGCGCGGCCGCCCTCATGGAGAAGCTCGCCGAGCTCGACATGTTCGTGCAGCTGCAGGTCGAGCACGACCAGCTGCTCACCTTCCTGCCATGGATCGAGAGCATCCCGGTGCGGGTGCTGATCGACCATTGCGGCCGCCCCACGGCCGCGGCGGGCCTCGGGCAGCCGGGGTTCGGGGCGCTCCTCGGCCTTGCGGAGACGGGCCGCGTGCACGTCAAGCTCTCCGGCTACAGCAAGTTCGCGCAGGCGCCGTATCCGTTCGAGGATGCCTGGCCCTATGTGCGCGCCCTCGTCGAGGCGTTCACGCTCGAGCGCTGCATGTGGGCCTCCGACTGGCCCTATCTGCGCGCGACGGAACGGCAGGACTACGGGCCGCTGGTGCGGCTGGTCGAGATCCTGTTCCCCGATCCGGACGACCGCCGGGCCCTCTTCTGGGAGACGCCGAGCCGGCTGTTCGGCTTCGAAGATCCGGCGCCTGCGGATTGACGCGTGGCCGGCGGCTGCGGCCGGCCGCTAGCGCTCCGGCAGCGCGACGGCCTCGCCCGTCTCGGCCGAGCGCTTGATCGCCTCGATCGCCTGGAGCGTCCGCAGGCCCTCGCGGCCCGGCACGAGCGGGGTCTCCTCGCCGCGGATCACGGCCGCGAAGTGCCGGATCTGGCGCGGCAGCGGGTCGTCGGGCTCGACGCGCGGCGTCTCCCGCCCGAGCTCCTCCATCCAGCCCTTCCGGCCGCCGGGATAGGACCAGATCCGCAGGTCCGGCAGCGACAGGGAACCCCCGGTCCCGCCGATCAGGTAGCAGAACTGGTCGGCCGGCGGATAGGCGGGGTTCTCGCGGGCGCTCAGCTCCCAGCTCCACGGCGCGACGATCGTGTCCGACATGGTGATCGTGCCGAGGGCGCCGCCGGCGAAGCGCAGCGCGGCGACGAGCGTGTCCTCGTTCGCGCCCTTCCTGACCTCGCCGGCCTGCAGGGCCTGGACGGAGGCGATCTCGCCGCACAGGTGGCGCAACAGGTCGACGTCGTGGACGAGGTTGGTGAAGAGCGGCCCGGCGCCGGGGCGGTGCCGCCACTCGGCGTCGAAATAGTCGTCCGGCTTGTAGAGCCAGAACATGGCGTGCACCGCGACGATGGTGCCGATCCGCCCGGAGGCGATCATCTCCTTCGCCGCCGCGATCAGCGGGTTGTGGCGGCGATGGTGGCCGACGAGGAGCGGCACGCCGGCCGCCTCCGCCGCCTCCACGAGCGCCCGGGCCGAGGCGGCGTCGGCGGCGATCGGCTTCTCCACCAGCACGGGCAGGCCGGCGCGGATGCAGTCGAGGCCGTTCTCGACATGGAGCTGGTTGGGGGTCGCGACGATCACGCCGTCGGGCCGGCCGGCGGCGATCAGCCCGGGCAGGTCCGGGTGCCAGGCCACGCCCAGGCCGGCGGCGTATTCCCGCGCCGCGTCCGTCGGGTCGACGACCGCATGAAGCCGCGCCGCGCCGCCCGAGGCGGCGATCGCCTCGACGTGGCGCCGCCCCATGGCGCCGGCGCCGACGACGGCGAGCGATGGAACATCGGGCATGTCGTCCCCAGCCTTTCCCGTCTCGCCGCGCCGGGCCTCAGGCCCCTTAGGCGCGTGGCGTATCCTCTCGAAGCCCGGAGCCGGCACGCGGCTTCAGGCGGCACCCGGGCTCCCGTCGCGCAGGCGACACGCGCCGACACGTCGCCGGATCGAGGTCACCCGCGCCGTCATCGTGACGGGCACCATCGCCGCCCCCCGCCAGGTTTCTCAACGTTTCGGCGCGTTTGGCAATTGCCATTTCCTTTGATCTGGTCACGATGAGCACATAGAAGCCGAAAAGGCACGAACGGCGACGGCATGGCCCCGTCGTCGCGAGCTTCTTCGACGTTCTCGGGGCGAACGGGATCCGCGTCGGCTGCACGATCGCGGGAGCCGCGAGGATCAGGGAGGGGAAAGGGCACATGAAAAGTCGCAATGCCTTGCAGGGCGCGCCCGTCCGAGCGGGCGGCAACGGGACGGGGCACGGCCGGGCATGAGCGGAGCTTCGACACCGCCGCGCGCCTTCGTCATGGGGCACCCGATCGCCCACTCCCGCTCGCCGATGCTGCACGGCTACTGGCTGGAGCGCTACGGCATCGAGGGCAGCTACGAGCGGCTCGACATCCCGCCGGACGAGCTCGACGCCTTCTTCGCCGGCTTCCGCGAGGCGGGCTGGATCGGCGGCAACGTCACCGTGCCGCACAAGCTGGCGGTCATGCGCCACGTCGACCGCATCGACGACGCGGCCGAGGCGATGGGCGCGGTCAACACGCTGTGGTGGGAGAACGACACGCTCGTCGGCGGCAACACCGACGCGATCGGCTTCATGGGCAATCTCGACGAGCTGGCGCCCGGCTGGGACGGCGACGCAAGGCGCGCCGTGATCCTCGGCGCGGGCGGGGCCACGCGCGCCGCCGTCTACGGCTTGCGCAGCCGCGGCCTCGAGGTGGCGCTGTGCAACCGGACGGTCGAGAAGGCCGAGGGCCTCGCCGCGCATTTCGGCGAGGGGGTCAGCGCGCACGGGCTCGACGAGCTGCCGTCGCTGCTCGGCGGCGCGGACCTGCTCGTCAACACGACGAGCCTCGGCATGATCGGCCAGCCGCCGCTCGAGATCGACCTCGCCCCGCTGAAGCCCGGCGCGACCGTCTACGACGTGGTCTACGTGCCGCTCGAGACGGCGCTCCTGAAGGCCGCGCGGGCGAGGGGACACCGCACCGTCGACGGGCTCGGCATGCTGCTCCACCAGGCGGTGGAGGGGTTCCGCCACTGGTTCGGCAGGACCCCGGAGGTCACCGCGGAGCTTCGCACGCTCCTCGTCGACGACATCCGCGCCAAGACGCCGGGGGCGTGACCGCCGGAAGATCCACAAGCCGGTGGCGCGCAGGCCGCAAGCCATCTCTTCGAAGCCGAGCTGCTGGCATCTGTCGCGGCGGCGGAGCAGATTGTGCAGATCGACAGATGAATCACCGGCGGGAAGCCGGGAAGGACCTGGGGAGGGAAGAAGAATGAAACGCAGGACATACGCTCTGGCGGCCGCCGCGCTCATGGCGTCGGCCTTCGTGGCGGTCGGGCCGTCGGCGCCCGCGCACGCCGAGGACACGGTGCTCATTCCGTGCCTGTGCGAGCTGTCGGGGGCGGGTGCCGTGTCGGGCACCAACTTCCGCGACGGCGCGCATCTCGCGATCGACGAGATCAACGCCGACGGCGGCATTCTCGGCAAGAAGATCGAGATGCAGGACTACGACACGCAGACCGACCCGCAGACCTCGCGCGCGCTGATGCAGAAGGCGATCGACGCCGGCGCCTACGCGGTGATGGGGACGGTCTATTCGGGCTCGACCATCGTCAACATGATCGTCGCGCAGCAGGCCGGCGTTCCGCAGCTGACGGGCTCGGAGGCGCCGAACATCACCGAGAAGGGCAACCCCTACATCTTCCGCACCTCGGCCAGCTCCGCCAAGGGCGTGCCGGCGCTGACGTCCTACTTCAAGGACACGCTGGACGTGAAGAAGATCGCGGTCGCGTGGGTCAACAACGACTTCGGCAAGGGCGGCCACGACGTCTTCATCGACCAGATGAAGAAGGCCGGCATCGACGTCGTCGCCGACGTGCCGAGCGAGCAGGGCCAGGCCGACTTCGCCGCCGACGTCTCCAAGATCAAGCAGTCGGGCGCCGAGGCCGTGTTCGTCTACCTCAACGAGGAGGAGGACGCGCGCTTCCTCCGCGAGGCGAAGAAGCAGGGCCTGTCGGTGCCGCTCGTCGGCGAGGTGACGCTGACCGGGCAGAAGGTGATCGACCTGGCCGGCGATGCCGCCGAGGGCGCCTTCGCCCATGTCGGCCTGGCGACCAACGCCGACCTGCCGGCGATCAAGGAGTTCGTGAAGAAGTTCAAGGACAAGTACGGCCGCGAGACCGACCACAACGGCATCAAGGGCTATATCGGCATCTACGCGATCAAGTACGTGACCGAGATGAACGGCAAGCTCGACGCCCAGGCGCTGGCCGACAAGATGCACGGCCTGACGCTCAAGGTCTCCGAGTATCCGCACATGCTGCTCGACACGGGCTGGGACGACACCGGCGAGATGCTGCGCACGAGCTTCATGACCGAGGTGAAGGACGGCAAGCAGGTGGTCATCGGCACGGTTCCCGCGAACTGACCGCTTTCCAGCCGCAGTGGTGAGGCGGCGCCCGGGCTCCGGGCGCCGCATGCGCTCCCGCCTCCAACAGGGATGGCGCCGATGTCCCAGTTTCTCCAGGTGCTGCTGTCGGGCCTCGCGACGGGCTCGATCTATGCGCTTGCCGCCATCGGCTTCACGCTGATCTGGCAGGCCGCGCAGACGGTGAACTTCGCGCAGGGCGAGTTCGTCATGCTGCCGGCCTTCTTCGTGCTGATCGCCATCCACTGGCTCGGCTGGCCGCTCTGGGCGGCGCTCGCCTTCGGGCTCCTGTGCGCCGTCGTCGTGCTCGGCGTGCTCTTCAAGAAGCTGATCGTCGAGCCGATGCTGCCCAACACCGGGCTGCCGCTGATCATCGCGACGATGGCGCTGAGCATCGTGCTGAAGGAGGGGGCCAAGCAGTTCTACGGCGCCGAGGCCCAGCCCTTCCCGCCGCTCTTTCCCCAGACGACGATGAACGTGGCCGGCGCCGTCGTGTCGGTGCAGGACGTCTTCAACCTCGTCGTCTCGCTCGCCGTGGTCGTGGCGCTGACCCTGTTCCTCGACCGCACGCGCACCGGGCGCTGCATCCAGGCGACGGCCCAGAACCCCGCGGTGGCCGAGATCCTCGGCGTGAAGACCGGCCGGATGGTGCTCTACACCTTCCTCATCAACGCCGCGCTCGCCGCGCTCGCCTCCTTCCTCATCTCGCCGATCTACCTCGCCAAGTTCTCGAACGGCGAGACGCTCGGCATCGTCGCCTTCATCGCGGCGATCGTCGGCGGCTTCAACAAGATCCGCGGCGCCCTGGCGGGCGGCCTGCTGATCGGCGTCCTCGACAACCTGACGGCGACCTACGTGACGGCGAGCTACCGGGCGGCGCTGCCGCTCGTCCTGCTGATCGTCGTCATCATGTGGCGGCCGCAGGGGCTTCTCGGCACGGCCGAGGGGAGGGAAGTGTGATCCGGTCCTGGCTGAAGCCCGTCCTTCTCCTGCTGGGGCTCGCGGCGCTCCTCCTCGCGCCGCTCGGCCAGGGCAACTACATCGTCTACCTCCTGTGCTCCTGGCTGATCTTCTCGATCGCCGCGATGGGCCTCAACCTGACGCTCGGCTATGCCGGCCAGATCTCGCTCGCCCAGGCCTCGTTCATGGCGATCGGGGCGTACGCGACGGCGATCCTCACCCTTGCCGGGTGGCCCTGGATCGCCGGCCTCGCCGTCGGCATCGTGCTGTGCCTGATCGTCGGCTTCGGCCTCGGCTTCCCCGCGCTGCGGGTGAAGGGGCATTTCCTGGCCTTCGTGACGCTCGCCTTCAACTCGCTGGTCTTCCTCGTCAGCCGCAACGAGGAGTGGCTGACCGGGGGCACCTACGGCCTCTCCGGCATGCCGCGGCCGAGCGTCCTCGGCATCTCCGCGATGAAGCAGGTGCCCTTCTACTACTTCACGCTCCTGGTCTTCCTGATCGCCGCGGCCGCGATGTTCGCCATCGTCCGCTCGCCCTGGGGACGCGCCTTCCGGGCCCTGCGGGAGAACCCGATCCGGGCGGAGAGCCTCGGCGTCGACACGCGCCGGCTGACGCTGCTCGCCTTCGCGATCGGCTCGGCCTATGGCGGCATCGCCGGGGCGCTCGTCACGCCCCTCGTCCAGTATATCGACCCCGGCTCCTTCGCCCTGGTGCACTCGCTGCGCATCCTGCTCATGGTCATCGTCGGCGGCGCGGGATACTTCTTCGGCCCGCTCCTCGGGGCCGCGGTCGTGATCCTGCTGCCGGAGTTCCTGCGCTTCACCGAGGGCTACTACCTGATGATCTACGGCTCGCTCGTCATCGTCCTGATGGCGGTGTGCCCGACCGGGCTGATCGGCCTCATGATGCGGCTGCGCGACCGGCTTCGCGGCCGGACCGTGGCGCGCGCCGACATGCGGGCGGGGGCGCAGCTGTGACGCCGGGCCGCGCCGTCCTCTCCGTCCGCGACCTGTCGAAGACCTTCGGCGCGATCCGCGCCGTCGACGGCGTGAGCTTCGACGTGCATCCCGGCGAGATCCTGGGCCTCATCGGCCCGAACGGCTCGGGAAAGTCGACGCTGTTCAACTGCATCCTCGGCCAGCTCGGCGCCGACGGCGGCAGGGTCGAGGTCAACGGCCGCAAGGTGTCCGGGCGGCGGGCCTGCGACCTCAACAGGCTCGGCGTCGGCCGCACCTTCCAGCAGCTCTCGGTCTTCCCCGGCATGAGCGTGCTCGACAACATCATCGTCGCGGGCCAGGAGCATCGCGGGACGATGCTCGGCCGGCTCTTCGGCGCGCCGGACGCGGGGCTGACCGCCGAGGCCGACCGGATGATCGAGTTCTTCCGCCTGTCGCATCTGCGCGACGAGATGGCGGGCTCGCTCTCCTACGGGCAGCAGAAGCTCGTCGACGCCGCGATGGCCTTCATGGCCGGCCCGAGCCTCGTCCTGCTCGACGAGCCGGCCGGCGGCGTGAACCTGACGATGCTCGGCAATCTGCGCGAGCGCCTCGTGACCTACAACCGCGAGCACGGCACGACCTTCGTGGTGATCGAGCACAACATGGAGTTCGTGATGTCGCTGTGCACGCGCATCATCGTGCTGGCGGAGGGCAGGATCATCGCCGAGGGGCAGCCCGAGGAGATCCGGGCGAACCAGACCGTCATCGACGCCTATCTCGGAGGCTGACGAAGGTGCTGGAGCTCAGGGACGTCTATGGCGGCTACGGCAGGATCACCATCCTGAACGGCGTGACGTTCGAGGTGCCGCCGGCCTCGATCACCACCGTCATCGGCCCGAACGGCGCCGGCAAGTCGACCGTCTTCAAGGCGATCTTCGGGCTCCTCAACATCCAGTCCGGCCAGGTCCTGCTCGACGGGCGCGACGTCACGCGCCAGCCGCCGGCGCGGATGATCGAGAGCGGCGTCACCTACGTGCCGCAGGGCCGCAACGTCATCCCGCAGCTTTCCGTCTGGCACAATCTCGAGCTCGGCGGCGTCACCTCGCGCGACCAGGCGAAGGTGCGCGCGCGCATCGAGGAGGTCATGGACCGCTTCCCGATGCTGCGCCAGCACCGCGACCGCAAGGCGATCGAGCTGTCCGGCGGCCAGCAGAAGCAGCTCGAGATCGCCCGCGCGCTTCTCCTCGACCCCAAGCTCATCCTCGTCGACGAGCCCTCGATCGGCCTGTCGCCGAACCTCGTCCAGGAGGTCTTCGCAACGCTGCAGCGCCTGCGCGACCAGGGCGTCACGGTGCTCATGGTCGAGCAGAACGCCAGGGCGGCGCTCGCCATATCGGACTACGGGCTGGTGCTCGAGCTCGGCCAGACGCGGATGCACGACCGCGCCGAGACGATCCTCGCGGACCCGCGCGTCGGCCACCTCTTCCTCGGCGGACACATCGAGGAGACGGCGGACTGAGCCCGAGGAGGCCCCGCCGCCGGCGGGCGAAGGGCGGCCGCTTCTATCTGCCTTCGCGGCGCATGCCGCGCTTGTAGAGCTTGCGGATCGCCTCGTGGCCGAGCCGTTCCTCCGCCACCTCCACGATGGTGCCGGCGAGCATCGCCGGCGGCAGCTCCTCCATGGCGAAGCCGATGGCCTCCGCCGCGGTGGCGAACCGGCGATAGGTCATGCGGCCGCGGCGCATGCCGCGCTGCTGCGTGACGAACATCTCGGCCGGGGCGTCGAGGTCCGGCCGGCGGCCGGGCTCGGCCGCGGGCGCCAGGGTGGCAGGGGTGCTCATCGCTGCGCCCTTCCGGCCCTGGCGGCGAGCGAGCCCATCTGGGGCACCTCGCTTTCGCGAAGATATTTGGGGCCGGCCTTCTTCTTGTCGGCCTTCGTGTCGCTCTTCGCCTTCTTCGGCTCCTTGCTGGGCCGCTTCTGTCCCTTGCTCATGATTCGCCGTTCCCGTCGCGCGGCGCCTCGGCGGCCGCGATGTCTTCGGGTGAGACCCCCGACAGCCGCTCGAAGTCGTCGAGCACGTTGGCAATGAGTGTCTGGCGCCGCGGATCCATCGCCTCGGGACTCGCCGCGAAGAGCGAGAGCAGGTAGCGCGCCTTGGCGGCCGCCTCCTCCCAGCCCGCCGCGGGCGCGGCGGCGAGGTTCTTCTCCAGCTCGTCCTGGCGGTGCTTGAGCTTTTCCCGGGCGGCGGAAACCTCGCCGAGCTGCCGGCGAAGCTCGGTCGCCCGCTGTGCCGCCATGCCGCGGTGGGCGTCGAGGTCGACGGGCCCGCCGGTCATGAGGCGGCCTCGAAATGATCGGCCATGGGTCCCTCCTCGGGACACGCTGGTAGAGCCACGGCGCGGGATGGCGCCGAAAGGCCCGGGCGCGGCGGGGCGCCGCGTCCTTTCCGGCCGGACCTGTTCCCGTCGCATGGACGGGGGCACCACGTGAAGTGATCCGGGCGAAAATCGCCGGGCATTCACCCGGCCTCTTTCATATATGGCTTCGTTTTGCGCCTTAAACAAGGCGGCAGAAGATCCTGCGTTCAGAAGAAAACCGGTCGAAAATAAGTAATTCCCTCGGATATTACTGAATCGCAGGGGCTTCCGAGACGCTCACCTCTACGGTCATCGCGTCGAAATCGTCAGGCCTGCCGGCGTAGCCGCCGGTGATCGGCATCGCCTGGCGGACGTCGCGGGCGACCGCGACGGGGATGACATTGGCACCGCCGACGCTGAGATTCGTCGGGTCGAAGGTGATCCAGCCGGCCCCCGGCACATAGACCTCGGCCCATGCGTGGGTCGAGCCCGCGCCCTGCGAGCCGAGCAGGGACTGCGTCGGGTCGTGCAGGTAGCCGGAGACGATCCTGGCGCCGAAGCCGAGGCTGCGGACGGCCTCCGCGAAGAGCACGGCGAAGTCGCGGCACGAGCCGATGGCGTGATCGAGCGTCTCCACCGGCGACCGGGTGCCTTCGTCGTCGCGGACCTCGTAGCCGACGAACGCCGAGACGCCGGCATTGATGTCCTTCAGCAGAGACAGCGTGTCCGTCGGCGGCCCCGCCACGAAGCCCTGCGCCCACGAGCCGAGCCGCCCGGCCGGGTCCGGATACTGCTGCGCCGAGAGCGCGCCGAGATCGGTCCAGTCGTCGTCGGAATAGCGGAAGGGGTAGGAAATGGCGGAGGCGGCGATGTCGAAGACGGGCCACGCCGGCGCGCCGAGGTCGAGCTCGGAGCGGCAGTCGATCACCAGCTCCGTCGCCGGGGTGTCGAACGTCGCGGTCGCGACCGTGTTGCCGTAGACGTCGTGCGCCCATGTGAGGGTGGCGTCCGGCCGCACGACCACCTCGTTGCGGAGGAGCCGGAGGTCGGGGCTCTCGCGCGGGCGGAGCATCAGGCGGTGCGGCCCGAGCCGGACCGGGCGGCGGTAGCGGTAGGTCGTCCTGTGGTGAATCTCGAGCCTGGTCATGGCGATCGTCCAATCAGGCTCCATCGGTCGCGTGAAAGCGTGCGTGACAACGGCTGTGATGTAGTAGGGTTCATTCCCGGCCTGCCCCTCGCGTCGCCGGCTCACGCGCCGTGAGCTCCCGGGGCGCGGCCGGCACCCCGACAGGAGCCTGCGATGTCGAAGATCTCGAAGCGGCGCCAGGAGGCGGACGCAGCCTTCAGCAAGGTGCAGAAGACCGGCTGGCGCAGCGACAAGTCGGACGCGCTCCAGGCATACGAGGCCGGCGCCGACGCCGTCCGCGCACGGTCGGAGAGGCTGAAGGCGCAGCGGCTCACCGACGAGGCGGCCGGCGGCGACGCGAAGCCCGCCCGGCGCCGGCCGTCGGGCCCGTCCGGCGACTGACGCCTGCCGGAATACCCGGGTCTCCGGCCCCCGCGCCCCTGACCCGACGCCACCGTCCCGCCGGCGGAAAACTCGCCCCTGCGCCGCTGCCGGACGCTGGCACGGCCGGCAGAAATTCCCGGTCTGCCCTGTGCAGTGTCGAGTATGACGAAGGCCGGATCGGGCGATAGCCCGGTCCTCGTCGCCCCGCTCGCCGATATTCCGCGTTCATCTCCGCCGGGTCCCCGAATTTTCCTCCGAATAAATATTGATATGGCACTCCTATCAATCGAGTGCCAGAGCGCGTATATTGACGTCGTGGCCCCATACACAATGGCCGCAGAAAGTAATCCAGATGAAATTCCGGCCGCTTCACGACCGCGTCCTCGTCCGACGCGCCGAAGGCGATGCGACGTCCAAAGGCGGGATCATCATTCCCGACACCGTCAAGGAAAAGCCGCAGCAGGGCGAGGTCGTCGCCGTCGGCGCGGGCTCGCGGCGCGACGACGGCACCCTCGTTCCGCTCGATGTCGCGGCGGGCGACACCATCCTGTTCGGCAAGTGGTCGGGCACCGAGGTGAAGATCGACGGCGAGGATCTCATGATCCTCAAGGAAACCGACGTCATGGGCATCGTCGAGGAACGCGCGGCGGCCGAAAAGGCCGCCTGACCGGCCGCAGCGCCGGCGCCGCTTCCCGACCTCCCGCACAGAACTGGACAACGATCATGACTGCCAAGGACATCAGGTTCTCGACCGACGCGCGCGACCGCATGCTGCGCGGCGTCGAGACGCTCAACAACGCCGTCCGGGTGACGCTCGGGCCGAAGGGCCGCAACGTCATCCTCGACAGGTCCTACGGGGCGCCCCGCATCACCAAGGACGGCGTCACCGTCGCCAAGGAGATCGAGCTCGAGGACAAGTTCGAGAACATGGGCGCGCAGCTCCTGCGCGAGGTGGCCTCGAAGACCAACGACCTCGCCGGCGACGGCACCACCACGGCGACCGTGCTGGCGGCCTCCATCCTGCGCGAGGGCGTCAAGCTCGTCGCCGCCGGCATGAACCCGATGGACCTCAAGCGCGGCATCGACCTCGCCGTCGCCGCCGTGGTCAAGGACATCGAGGGCCGCGCCACCGAGGTGAACACGTCCGCCGAGATCGCCCAGGTCGGCACCATCGCCGCCAACGGCGACGCGACGATCGGCGAGATGATCGCCAGGGCCATGGACAAGGTCGGCAAGGAAGGCGTGATCACGGTCGAGGAGGCGAAGACCGCCGAGACCGAGCTCGACGTCGTCGAGGGCATGCAGTTCGACCGCGGCTATCTCTCGGCCTATTTCGTGACGAACGCCGACAAGATGCGCGCCGAGCTGGACGATCCCTACATCCTTCTCCACGAGAAGAAGCTCGGCAACCTGCAGGCGCTGCTGCCGATCCTCGAGGCGGTGGTGCAGAGCGGCAAGCCGCTCCTGATCATCTCCGAGGACGTCGAGGGCGAGGCGCTCGCGACGCTCGTCGTCAACAAGCTGCGCGGCGGCCTCAAGGTCGCCGCCGTCAAGGCGCCGGGCTTCGGCGACCGCCGCAAGGCGATGCTCGAGGACATCGCCGTGCTGACCGGCGGCCAGATGATCTCGGCCGACCTCGGCGTGAAGCTCGAGAACGTGACGATCGACATGCTCGGCCGCGCCAGGCGGGTCGTCATCGACAAGGACACCACCACGATCATCGACGGCGCCGGCGACGGGGCCGACATCGAGGCGCGCGTGCAGCAGATCAGGGGACAGGTCGAGGAGACCGCCTCGGACTACGACAGGGAGAAGCTGCAGGAGCGTCTCGCCAAGCTGTCGGGCGGCGTCGCGGTCATCCGCGTCGGCGGCGCGACCGAGACGGAGGTGAAGGAGAAGAAGGACCGCATCGACGACGCGCTGAACGCGACGCGCGCCGCGGTCGAGGAAGGCATCGTGCCGGGCGGCGGGGTCGCGCTCCTGCGCGCCAAGGTGGCGCTGTCCTCGGTGACCGGTTCGAACGCCGACATGACGGCGGGCATCTCGATCGTCATGCGCGCGCTCGAGGCGCCTCTCCGGCAGATCGCCGCGAATTCCGGCGTCGAGGGCTCGGTCGTGGTCGGCCGGCTCGCGGCGGGCAACGACATGCGCCAGGGCTTCAACGCCCAGACCGAGGAGTATGTCGACATGATCGAGGCCGGGATCGTCGATCCCGCCAAGGTCGTGCGCACCGCGCTGCAGGATGCCGCCTCCGTGGCCGCCCTGCTGATCACGGCGGAGGCCATCATCGTGAGCGTCCCCGAGGCGGACGCACCGGCGATGGCCGGCGGCGGCGGCATGGGTGGCATGGGCGGCATGGGCGGCATGGGCTTCTGAACGACCCCGCAGGCCCGGCCGCCTCGGCCGGGCCCCGCAATCACGGCAACCCTTGAAGGAACTCGATCCATGGCTATCGACACGAAACGGTCCGCTTCCCAACGCTGGGACGAATACCACCCGACGAAATCCACCCTGATGTGGGCCTGCGTCGCCAGCGTCGCCGTCACGCTCGTCGTCGGGTTCACGTGGGGCGGCTGGATGACCGGCGCGTCCGCCCGCGAGCAGGCCGCGACCGCGGCGAACGTCGCCCGCGGCGAGCTGGCGTCGCAGATCTGCGTGGTCCGCTTCAACGCCCAGCCGGACGCGGCGGCACGGCTGACGGAGCTCAACGCCATCAGCAGCTCCTACGAGCGCCGCCGGTTCGTGGAAGACGGCGGCTGGGCGACCATGCCCGGCGAGACGTCCGCCGACCGGCGCGGCGCCGAAGGCTGCGTGGACGCGCTCGCCGCCGCGTAAGCCCTCCGCCACGCGCCGAGAGGGCGGACCGGCGGTGCCGAAGGCGACTCTCACGGTCGCCGTCCGCCGCCGATCCGGGTGAAGGGCCGCCCCCTCGAAGCCTGCCGCGAGACGCGTCGCCGGCCTTCGGGAATGGCGTCGCGCCCGCGATGCGCGCCCCGATGACGGGATGGCGGACGGATAGACCCGTTTCCGCGGATCCTGCGCCGGCCGGCGCTTCGCCCGCCTTCTTCGCCCGCCTGCAGGCGGGCCTTGCGCGTCCCCTCGACGGCGCGCGCTGCGGAACCCGGCGCAGCCGTCGCCGACGCCGCCGTCCTCCACCCATCCCCTTCGCAGTTTCCCGTCATGCCCGGCGACATGCGGATCCATCGGTCCCGCCCCACGGGGCCGTGGGGCGGTGCCGCACGCGTCGTCGCGCATGCCGCCGGTTACCCGGGCGTGGAAGGGCGCGCCCCGCGAGGCTCCGCCTCGGCCGCCCCGCCAGCGAGCGGCGGCCCGATTGACAAGCCAAATTAGCTTTGTAAGTTAGCTATATGAACAGCGACATGGTTGCCGGCGCGGCGCGTTCGCGCCCGTGGGACGACAGCGGGACCGAGCCGGCGCGCCCTCCGACGGCGACGCGGGACGCGCTCCTGCGCGACGGCAGCGACGCGGAGTTCCGCGGCTTCGTGCACGGTCTCCTCGCCTTCACGGCCGGCTCGAGGCGGTGCGGTCCGGCCTCGCCGAGCTCGTCGGCCTGTCGGGCCCGCAATACACGATCCTCATCTCGATCCTGCATCTCGAGGCGGACGGCGCCGTCGCCGTCTCGACGGTCGCCGAGCACCTGCACTACAGCGGCGCCTTCGTCACGCTGGAGGTCGGCCGGCTCGTGAAGAAGGGGCTCGTCGCGAAGCGGACGGATATTCACGACAGGCGGCGCGTCGCGCTGAGCGTCACGGCGAAGGGGAGGGCGCTGCTCGCGGAGCTCGCGCCGACGCAGGCGCGCGCCAACGACACGCTGTTCGGCTCGCTCTCGGCCGCCGACCTCGACCGGATCCTGGTGCTTCTGCCGAAGCTCATCGAAGACGGCGACGCCGCGACGGCGCTGCTCGGATACGAGATCGCGCGGCGGGGCACGGAGAGGGCGGAGTGAGCGGCATGGCGGCTGCCTCCTTCGACCCGCGCGCGCTGCGCGACGGCTTCGGGCGCTTCGCCACCGGCGTCTGCGTCGTCACCGCCCGGACCGGCGACGGCGAGCGTCTCGGCATGACGGTCAACTCCTTCAGCTCGGTGTCGCTCGACCCGCCGCTCGTCCTGTTCTCGGTCGCGGCCAGCGCCAAGGGGATCGAGGCGTGGCGGGGCGTCGGGCACTACGCGGTCAACGTGCTCGCGTCGAACCAGCAGGAGATCTCCAACCGCTTCGCGCGCGCCATGAGCGACAAGTGGGGCGGGCTCGAGATCGAGGCCGGCGAGCACGGCGCGCCGCTCATTCCGGGCGCCCTCGCACGCTTCCAGTGCCGCGCCGAGCACCAGTATCCCGGCGGCGACCACACGATCTTCGTGGGGCGGGTGACCGCCCTCGACGCTCCGCGCCCCCACGCGGAGCCGCTCGTCTTCCACGCCGGCCGCTACCGCGAGCTGACGAGCCAGCACGACATGGTCGTGCCCGCCGACGCGATGTGGGCGCTCGGCTGGTGAGAGACCGAAGAGACAGTTCCCCGGAGACCACGGAGCCCGACATGATCAAGAACGGACAGAGCCACCTCGACAGCCTGCGGGACGGGCGGACCGTCTATATCGACGGGCATCTCGTGCAGGAGCCGGTCGATCATCCCGCCTTCCGCAACGCGGTGCGGTCGTATGCCGACCTGTTCGAGTTCCAGGCGCAGAACCCGGAGCTCATGACCTACGAGACGGAGACCGGCAAGCGGGTGAACCGGCAGTGGGAGCTGCCCACGAGCTACGCCCAGCTCGTCGAGCGCCGCCGGGCGCTCGAGGCGTGGTCCGAGCAGCATTTCGGCTTCCTCGGCCGCTCGCCCGACCACGTCGCCTCCTGCATCTCCGGCATGTACATGGGCCTGCCGCTCTTCGAGGCCTACGACAAGAACCGGGCCGGGGCGCTGGCGGACTACTATCGCTACGCCCGCGACAACGACATCTTCCTGACCTACGTCATCATCAACCCGCAGGCCGACCGCTCGAAGGCCGCGCACGAGCAGGCGGATCCCTTCCTGACGACCGGCGTCGTCGACGAGGATTCCGAGGGCATCACGGTGCGCGGCGCCAAGATGCTCGCGACCTCGGGCATCATGGCGAACGAGGTCTTCGTCACCTGCATCCAGCCGCTGCGCGAGGGCGACGAGGCCTACGCGCTGTCCTTCACGATCCCGATGAACGCGAAGGGCCTCAGGATCCTGTCGCGCAAGTCCTACGAGGCGAGCGCCACCTCGCGCTTCGACAACCCGCTGTCGAGCCGCTTCGACGAGAACGACGCCGTCCTCTACTTCGAGGACGTGAAGGTGCCGTGGGAGCGCGTCTTCGTGCACAAGGACGTGCAGATGGTCGCCAAGCAGTTCCACGCGACGCCGGCGCACGTCTACCAGAACTACCAGTGCCAGATCCGGCTGATGGTGAAGATGCGCTTCCTCGCCGGCCTCGCCCGCGGCATCACGGAGACCAACGGGACCGGCGCCTTCCCGCAGGTGCGCGAGATGCTCGGCCAGATCGCCGCGGAGGCGGAGATGGTCGACGCCCTGGTCAACTCGATGGAGGTGAAGGGGCGCGAGGAGAACGGCTACTTCGTGCCGGACCGTCACACGCTCTATACCGCGCAGGTCCTCACCCAGCAGCTCTACAGCAAGGTCGTCAACACGCTGCGCGACCTCGCCGGCGGCGGCGTCATCATGCTGCCCTCGAGCGTCGAGGACTTCGCCGATCCCTACATCGCCTCGATCATCGACAAGACGCAGCAGTCGCCGGTGCGCTCGTCGCGCGAGCGGGTGAAGTTCTTCAAGCTCGTCTGGGACGCCATCGGTTCGGAGTTCGGCTCCCGGCACACCCAGTACGAGATGTTCTACGCCGGCGCGACCTTCGTCACGAAGGGGCATTCCTTCCGCACCTACGACTGGGAGGGCGCCTCGAAGCTGGTGAACACCTGCCTCTCGGGCTATTCGCTCGAGGAGGAGCTGCAGCGCTTCGGGACGGCGGCCGAATAACCGGGATAACGTCGAGACCGCCAGCCGCCCCGGAACGGGGCGACCGGGACCACCCCAAGAGACAAGCACGATCGGCCGAAAACGGCCGGCGACGACATGAAGGAAAGTGAAACCGCATGGCCATCGACAAGCCGCATCTCGAGTTCCACGCCGTCGACATGACGGAGGGCTTCGCCAGCCCGCCCGGCTATCCCGCCGGGATCCAGCAGAAGATCCTCGCCGGCTCGCTGGACGAGGAGAACAAGACCGGCAACCGCACGCGGCTGCTGCGCTTCGAGCCGGGCGTCTTCACCACGAAGCCGTTCGTCCACGACTATTACGAGGAGGTCTACCTCGTCTCCGGCGACCTCACGGTCGGCAACGACGAGAACGGCGAGGGCGGGAAATCCTTCCAGCCGAACACCTACGCCTGCCGGCCGCCCGGCGCCTATCACGGCCCCTTCAAGTCGGAGAAGGGCTGCCTGCTGCTCGAGATCCACTACTATCCCGAGAGCTGACGTCGCATCCGATGACGGCATTGAGGACCATTCTCGAGACGGCCGACGCGCTCGACCGGGGCACGACGTCGGCCAGGGCGGAGGCCGAGCGCTGCCTCGCCGCCGCCCGCGATCCCGCAGGTGAAGGCGGCCAAGGCCTTCACCCTCGTCGACGAGGCACGGACGCTGGCCGAGGCGGAGGCGAGCGACCTCCTGCGCGGGCAGGGGATCGCGCCGTCGCCGCTCGCCGGCGTGCCGGTCTCCGTGAAGGACCTGTTCGACGTGCGGGGCCAGGTGACGCGCGCCGGATCGACCGTCATGGAGGGGGCTCCGGCGGCTGCCGACGCGCCGCCGATCGCGCGGCTGCGTGCTGCCGGCGCCGTCTTCGTCGGCCGCACCAACATGACCGAGTTCGCCTATTCCGGGGTCGGGCTGAACCCGCACCACGGCACGCCGGCGGCACCGTGGGACCGCGCCGCAAGGCGCATTCCCGGCGGCTCGACCTCGGGCGGCGCCGTCTCGGTCTCCGACGGCATGGCGGTGGCGGCCGTCGGCACGGACACCGGCGGCTCGTGCCGCATCCCGGCGGCGTGCTGCGGCCTCGTGGGCTACAAGCCGACGGCGCGGCGCATTCCGCTTCAGGGCTGCGCGCCGCTGGCCTTCTCGCTCAACTCCGTCGGCGCCCTCGGGGCCTCCGTCGCCTGCGTCGCGCTCGTCGATGCGGTGATGGCGGGCGAGGCGCCGGTCGCGCCGGAGCCGGCCGGTCTCGACGGGCTCGCGGTGGCGGTGCCGACGAACTACGTCCTCGACCGGATGGACGACACGGTCGGCTCCGCGTTCGAGGCCGCGCTCGGCCGTCTCTCCGCCGCCGGCGCGCGAATCCGTGAGATCGAGCTGCCGCTTCTCAATCGCCTGCCCGAGCTGACGGCGAATGGCGGCATCACGGCCGCGGAGGCCTACAACTGGCACCGCGACCTGATCGAGACCCGGGGCGAGGGCTACGACCAGCGCGTGCGCAGCCGCATCCTCGCCGGGCGCAGCCTGAGCGCGGACGCCTACCTGTCCGCCGTGAAGCTGCGGCGCGAGCTGATCGCCGAGGCGGAGAGGGCGCTCCGGGGCTACGCCGTGCTGGCGATGCCGACGATCCCGATCGTGCCGCCGACGATCGCCGCCTTCGAGGACGACGAGGTCTTCACCGACCTCAACAGGCTCCTGCTGCGCAACCCCAGCGTCGCGAACATGCTCGACCGCTGCGCGATCAGCCTGCCGATCGGCGAGCCCGGCGGCGCGCCGGTCGGGCTCGGCCTCGTCGGACGCACCATGGGCGACCGGGAGCTCCTGTCGATCGCGGCCGCGGCGGAAGCCGCGCTGGCGGCGGCCTGAGGCCTGCCGCTCCGGCCGGGCCCGGGCTCCGGTCCGCGCTCCGGCCGGGAGCCGTCACGCTCCACGACGCCGTCAGTGCCCGGCTTCGTGGAGCGTCGTCTCCTCCACCTCGCCACGCTCGATCCTGAGGGCCCGGTCGGTCACCTCGCCGAGGAGCTGCGGGCTCGATTCCGTCACGAGGATCGCGAGGTCGCGCCGCTGGTCCCGCACCTTGGCGAGCGTGCGGGCGTAGTTGAGCGCCAGCGCCGGGGCGAGGCCCTGGAACGGCTCGTCGAGCAGCAGGACGTGCGTCGCGACGATCAGCGCGCGGCCGAGCGCCACCATCTTGCCCTGGCCGCCGGACAGGCTGCCGCCGGGGCGGTTGCGCAGCTCGGACAGCTCCGGCATCAGCTCGTAGACGGCGGCGAGCCGCTCCCGCTTCAGCGCCTCGTCGAACCGCAGCGCGAGCGCGGGCAGCAGCAGGTTCTCCTGCACGCTGAAGCCCGGGATCATGCGCCTGTCCTCCGGCGCATAGCCGATGCCGAGCCCGGCACGGCCGTAGGTCGGCACGGAGGCGAGGTCGCGCCCGTCGACCGCGATGCGCCCGGCCGTGAGCGGCAGCAGGCCCATGATCGTGCGCAGCGTCGTGGTCTTGCCGGCGCCGTTGCGGCCGATGAGGACGGTCGTCTCCCCCTGCTTCAGCGCGAACGAGACGTCGCGCAGGACGGGATTGCCGGCGACGGAGGCGCGGATCGTCTGGACGTCGAGCATCAGATCACCCCCACCACGTCGCGCAGCACCGCCGGGTCGTTCAGCACCTCATCCGGCGCGCCTTCCGCGGCGACCTTGCCCTGCGCCCACACCGCCACCCGGTCGGCGTAGCGCCGCACGAGGTCCATGTCGTGCTCGACGAAGACGGCGGTGACGCCCTCGGCCCGCAGCACGGCGGTCAGCCGGTCCATCAGCGGGAACTTCTCGCCGGAGCTCACGCCGGCGGTCGGCTCGTCGAGCAGGAGGAGCCGCGGCTTCAGCGCCAGCGCGAGCGCGATGTCGGTCAGCTTGCGCAGGCCCTCCGGCAGCGTGGCGGCATTGTCGTCCGCCACCTCCTCGAGCCCGATCATGCGCAGAAGCTCCATCGCCGCCTCCCGGTAGGCCGGCCTGTCGAGCGGCTTGAGCGCGTCCCAGAAGCCGCGCTGCGCGGCGATCGCCAGCATCAGATTGTCGACGACGCTGTGATCCCCGAAGAGCTGCGGGATCTGGAAGGCGCGCGCGATGCCGAGCCTGGCGATGTCGCGCGGCTTGCGGCTCGTGATGTCGCGTCCCTCGAGGGTGATCGTGCCGCTGCTCGGCTTCACGTAGCCGGTGCAGAGATTGATGAAGGTCGTCTTGCCCGAGCCGTTGGGGCCGATGATGGCGAGGAACTCGCCCGGCATCACGTCGATCTCGGCGCCCTGTGCGGCGCGGACGCCGCCGAAGGCGACGTGGACGCCGCGCACGGAAAGAAGCGGCCGGCTCATTTCGCGCCCCTCCGCGCGACGGTGCGGTCGAGGAGACCGTAGAGCCCGAACGGCAGGAAGAAGATCACGATCAGCAGGCCCGCCCCGACGATCAGGTTCCACATGTCGGCGACGTAGATGACCGCGAAGGCGCGGACGATCTCGAGGAAGAAGGCGCCGACGAAGGGTCCGACCACGCCGCCTATGCCGCCGAGCACGGCGACGAGGACGAGCTGCCCGGAGGTCGTCCAGTAGGCGAGGTCCGGCACGACGTGGCCGACGAGCAGGGCGTGCACGGCGCCGCCGACGCCGGCGAGGGCGGCGGAGACCGTGTAGGCCGACAGCAGCACGCGCGGCACCGCGACGCCCAGATATTCGAGGCGGATCTCGTTCGTTTCGACCGCCGACAGGGCCTCGCCCATCGGGCTCCTGAGGTAGCGGTGCACGACCATTGCCACCACGACCGCCAGCGCGAGCCCGCCATAGAGGAGGACCTGCTCGAAGCTCGCGCGCCCGATCGTGGCGCCCAGGATGGTCGGCGTGTCGACGCGCATGCCGTCGGTGCCGCCGGTCAGCCCGTAGAGCTTCGACAGAAGGGTGAAGAACACCATCGACACCGCGAGGTTGAGCATCGCGAAGAAGATCCCGCGATACCGCACCATGAAGACGCCGATGAGCGCGCCCGCCGCAGCACACGCCGCACCGGCGGCGAGCACCTGCACGAAGAGGTCGCTGGCGATGCCCCGGTCGGAGAGGAACGCCACGACGTAGGCGCCGAGCGCGTAGAACGCGGCGTGCCCGATCGAGATGAGCCCGGCGCGCAGCAGCACCGCCACGCCGAGCGCGGCGAAGCCCTTGGCGAGCACGAGCGTGAAGACGAAGCCGAGCCACGGGAAGAGCAGCGGCACGACGGCGAAGACGGCCACGAGGGCGAGTTGCAGGGCGATCCGCATGGCTGGTCTCAGATCCTCCGCGCCTGGGGCGTGCCGAACAGGCCGTAGGGCCTGACGAGCAGGACGGCGAGCATGACGAGGTAGGGCATGACGGGCTCGAAGGCGGGCGCGTAGTAGATGGCGAGCACCCGCGCGACGCCGACGATGACGGCGGCGATCGCCGCGCCCTCGATCTGGCCGAGCCCGCCGATCGCGGCGACGGCGAAGCCCATGACGATCGCGTCCGCCCCCAGCCCCGGCGCGACGCCGGAGGTCGGCGTGGCGAGCGCGCCGCCGAGCGCGGCGAGGAAGACGCCGATCGTGAAGGCGGCCTGGAAGACGTGGCGGGCGTTGATGCCGAGCGTCTGCGACACCTCCGGGTCGGCGACGACGGCGACGATCAGCTTGCCGAGCCTGCGTGTGGCGCAGCATCACGCGCAGCCCGATCACGAGGAGCACGGCCAGCCCGATCAGCAGGAGCTGGTAGTTCAGGTAGATGACGCCGCCGATCTCGGAGGTGCCGAGCACCTGCATCGCCGCGTCCTGGTAGTAGGCCTGGACGCCGAACACGAGCTTCTGCAGGTCCTCGAAGATCAGGAACAGCGCGAAGGTCACGAGGATCTGCAGGGCCTCGGGCTTGCCGTAGGTCCAGCGGATGAAGGTCGCCTCGATGAACGGTCCGAGCAGCGCCGCGACGAGGAGCGCGCTCAGGAGCAGGATCGCGAAGGAGAGCCACGGGTTGAGCCCGGCGTCGGCCGCGAGGCCGCCGAGCGTCACCGCCACGTAGGCGCCGATCGAATAGAAGCTGCCGTGCGCGACGTTGAGCACGCGCAGCACGCTGAAGACGAGCGTCAGTCCGACCGCGATGAAGAAGATGAGCGCCGCGGCCGCGAGGCCGTCGACCAGCATGGGGATGAGAACGTCCATGGTCGCTCGTGGTCCGCGAAGAAGGCTTGGCGGGTGCGGGCGGAGCGGCAGGTCATGCCGCTCCGCCCGGTCTGCTGGTCACGTGCCGGTGGCCGGCGGACGCCTTACTTGTAGGAGCCGGGCTTGGGAAGCTCGGCGGCGAAGTCGGGCGTCAGGGTGCCGATCCACTCCATCGGCTTCTCGCCGACCGGCGGGGTGATCTTCTCGGCCGGGTAGCGGGCCATCTCGGCCATCACCGGGAAGTCGTACTCGTCGGACTTCTTCGTCACGCCGACGAGCTGGTCGACGAGGCCGTCGTGATCCTTGCGGACCTTCACGGTGCCGGTCAGCGTGTCGACCTGGAGCCCCTCGAACGCCTTGCGGAGATCGTCGCGGCCCGGCCAGCCGTCGCCGGCCGCGATCGCCTTCTCGTAGGCGGCCTTCACGGCCAGGATGGTGTTCGCCATCTTCATCGCCGGGAAGACGGGATATTCGCCGTACTTCTCCTTGTAGGCGGCGACGAAGGCCTTGGTCTGCTCGTTCGCCTGGGCGTCCGGCGAGTTCCACCAGCCGTCGCCGAGCACGCCGACGATCACGCCCTCGGGCAGGTCGACGCGCTGCAGCACCAACTCGCCGAGCGCCAGCACGACCTTGGAGTTGCGGAACAGGCCGCGGGCGCTCGCCTGGCGCACGAAGTTCTCGAGGTCGGCGCCCCAGAGGTTCGAGAAGATGACGTCCGGCCGCGCGGCGGAGATGCGCGAGATCTCGGTGTTGAAGCTGGCGCTGCCGAGCTTCGGGAACAGCTCCGCGACCACCTCGGTGTCCGGGTTGAACGCCTTCATGGCGCCGGTGAAGATCTGCGCCGCGTCGTGACCGAACGCATAGTCCGGGTTGATGATCGCGATGCGCGTCGCGTCCGGCGCCACGTCGTGGAGGTAGGCGGCGTAGGCGACGAACTCGGGGATGGTGCTCGAGTTCGGCCGGAAGACGTAGTCGTGGCTCTCGTCCAGGAAGAGCTGGTGGGTGTCGCAGTTCCAGGTGACCATCGGCATCTTCAGCTGGTCGGCCACCGGCGCGAGCGCCATGCAGTTGCCGCTCGACAGGGCGGCCACCATCACGTCCATGGAGTCGTCGCCGGCCAGGCGGCGGAACTCGGAGACGACGCCCTCGCCACCCTGGGCCTCGTCGACATAGGTCGGCGCGATCTTCACGCCGTCGATGCCGCCGTTCTTGTTGATCTGGTCGATCATCAGTTCGGCTGCGTTGCGCCCGGGCATCCCGTAGGCCGCGGCCGGGCCGGACGTGAAGGTGAAGATCCCCATCCCGATCTCGGCCGGCTTGTCCTGCGCCAGCGCCGGCACGGAGCCTAGGGCCAGAGCCGCAGCCAGCGTCGCTGCAAGTTTACGCATGTCCTGTTCTCCCTCGTGTCTCGGCCGCGGCTCGCGCCACGGCCAGGCGCCGACGGCGGGGGCGGCTTTGTCGGTCTCGCCTTTCCCGGCCCGGTGCGCGCCCATCTAAAAAGAACTTGTGAAATTTCACAAGAGCATTAAACAGGCAGTGTGACGCACAGGCGAGCGTGGCAGGGCTCCAGAGGTCCCGCACGCGCCGCATTCTCCGAGTTTTCGCAAGGAGCCGCGACCCCTCAGCGTCGCGGCACGCCGAGGAAGGGGGCCACCCGATATGACCGAGATCACCGTCCGCATCGAAAGCCGCTCCGGCACGACGCAGGAGACGATCCGGGTCCGCGACCTGGTGGTGGCCGGCTGGACGGGACGCGACAAGGCGGCGATGGAGCACCACATCGCCGAGCTCGAGGCGCTGGGCGTCAAGCGCCCCGCCCGGACGCCGATGTACTACCGCGTCTCCGCGAGCCGGCTGACGGGGGAGCCCGAGATCGAGGTGCTCGGCGAGAAGTCGAGCGGCGAGGCGGAGTTCGTGCTGATCGCCGGCGAGGGCGGCCTCTATGTCGGCGTCGGCTCGGACCATACCGACCGCCAGGCCGAGGCGGTGGGCGTCACGCTTTCCAAGCAGATGTGCGACAAGCCGCTCGGGCCGTCCGTCTGGCCCTACGAGGAGGTCCGGGACCACTGGGACCAGCTCGAGCTTCGCAGCCACGCCGAGATCGACGGCGAGCGCGTGCTCTACCAGCAGGGTGCGATGGCGGCCATGCTGTCGCCCGAGACGCTGATCCAGGGCCACGAAGGGGGCGACCGGCTCCGCGCGGGGACGGTCATGTTCGGCGGCACCGTGCCGGCGATCGGCGGCGTGCGGCCCTCGAGCCGCTTCGAGTGCGAGATCTGGGATCCCGTCCTCGAGCGCGGGCTGTCCTGCGCCTACGCCGTGCGGACGTTGCCCGACCTCGGCTGAGCGTGTAGCTCTCCTCGCGGCGAGCAGGAAGCGGCAAGAGCACAATGAGCGTGAGCCATCATGTCGGCGGCCCCGACCACCGGGAGGTGGCGACGGGGGAGCGCGTGCGGCGCAGGTCGCTGCGCGACATCGCCTACGACACGATCAAGCAGCAGATCATCACCTGCGAGCTCCGGCCCGGCGAGGTGCTGAGCGAGGCCGCCGTCAGCGCCGCGCTCGACATCGGCCGCACGCCGGTGCACCAGGCGCTCGACCGGCTGATGATCGACGGGCTCGTCGAGGTCCTGCCGCGCAAGGGCGTCATCGTCCGCCCGCTCAGCCTCGACGAGGTGCTCGAGATCATCGACGTCCGGATGGTCAACGAGGCCTTCTGCGCCAGGCTGGCGGCGGAAAACGCCGAGCGCTCCGACATCGAGGCGATGCGCGACAACCTGAGGAAGATGCGCGACGCGACGGAGCGCCGGGAGATCGGCGAGCTGATGCTGCTCGACCGGGACTTCCACATGGTGCTGTCGGCGGCGAGCCGGAACTCGGTCCTGCGCGACATTCTCTCGAACCTCCACGACCGGGCCCTGCGCTTCTGGTTCGTGTCGCTGCGCGCGCCCGACCACGACACGCGGGTGTGCGACCAGCACGCCGCGCTGATCGAGGCCATCGCGCGCCACGATCCCGACGCCGCCGCGGCCGCGATGCGCTTCCACATCGAGGAATTCCGGGCGAACGTCACCCGCCAGCTCTGAGCTGCGCAGCCACGGCCGGCGGCGTCGCCCCTGGTCAGGCCATCTCCCCGGCGGCCGACAGCATCCTCTTCTGCGCGGCGATCCTGAAGGGCGCGTTCGGTGCTCCGTAGCCGGCATAGCCGCCGCGGCGCTCGACGATCTCGAAGAAGAAGCCCTCGCCGTAGTTGGGGCTGTAGAGCTGGAAGTACTCGCCGTTCTCGTCGCGGTCGTAGAGGATGTTGCCCTTGCGCAGCCGGTCCATGAGCTCGGGGTCGAGCCCGAAGCGCGCCTCGAGGTCGTCGTAGTAGTTCGGCGAGATCGGCAGCGAGCCGAAGCCGGCTTGCTTCAGGCGCGCGGCCGTCTCGAAGATGTCGTGCGTCGCGAAGGCGAGGTGCTGGACGCTCGAGCCGAAGCTCTCGGCGATGAAGTGGCCGGCGAGCGTCTTGCGGTTCTCCGCGCCGTTGAGCGTCAGCCGCAGCGACCCGCCGTCGCTCTCGATCACCTGGCTGCGCACCAGCCCGCCGGGATCCACCACGTCGACCATCGGCAGCTTCCGCGTCCGGAAGATCGACGTGTAGAACAGGATCCAGGTCAGCATCTCCTCGTAGTTCATCGTCTGCGCGACGTGGTCGACCGAGACGAGGCCGGCGCCCGCGGGTGCCGCCTCGCCGACGAAGTCGAACTCGATGTCCCAGACGCGGCCGAGCTCGCTCTTGCCGTCGACGAAGTAGATGACGCCGCCGCCGACGCCGCGGATCGCCGGGATCGTCAGGTCGCCCGGCCCGCCGGCCTGCTCGAAGGGCTGCGCGCCGAGCGCCCGCGCCCGCGCCACGGTCGCGGCGGCGTCCTCGACCCGCAGGCCGATCGCGTAGGCATTCGTGCCGTGCACGACATAGGCGGAGTGGGCGAGGCCCTCCTTCTCCGTGTTGACGACGATGTTGATGCCGCCCTGGCGGTAGAGCGTCACGTCCTTGTTGCGATGCTGCGCCGTCTCGGCGAAGCCCATCGTCGTGAGCAGCCGGCCGAGCTCCTCGGCCTCGTCCTCGGCGGCGGCGAACTCGACGAACTCGACGCCTTCGACCGCCACGCGGTCGGGCATCTCCGGCACGTCGATCGCGACATGCGGCTCGCTCCGCTTCACCTGGTCCATCAGCGCGACGAGCGAGCGGTGGCCGTCGACGGCGATCGACCTCGGCGAGCCGCCGCGGAACTGGTCGTTGAAGATCTCGAGGGACAGCGGGCCGGCGTAGCCGGTCGCGGCGACGGCGCGCATGAAGTCGAGGACCGGCAGGTCGCCTTCGCCCGGCATGTTGCGGAAGTGCCGGCTCCAGTAGAGCAGGTCCATGTCGATCCGGGGCGCGTCGGCGAGCTGCACGATGAAGATGCGGTCGCCGGGGATCGCGCGGATCGATTCCACGTCGATCTCGCGCGCCAGCGTGTGGAAGGAGTCGAGGATGAGGCCGACATTCGGGTGGTCGGCGCGCCGCACGACCTCCCAGGCGTCGCGGTGGTCGCTGATGTGGCGACCCCAGGCGAGCGCCTCGTAGCCGACCCGCAGGCCCCGTTTGGCCGCCCGCTCGCCGAGCTCGCGGAAATCGGTCGCCAGGCGGCCGATGCCGCCGATCGACTGCGGCGAGACGTTCGAGCAGACGAGCATCAGGTCGGTGCCGAGCTCCTGCATCAGGTCGAACTTGCGCTCCGCACGCTCGAAGGTGCGCGTCCGCTGCGGCTCGGGCATGCCCTCGAAGTCGCGGAAGGGCTGGAAGACGGTGATCTCGAGCCCGTGGTCGCGGATCATCCGGCCGACATCCCGCGGCGAGCCGTCGAAGGCGAGGAAGTCCGTCTCGAAGATCTCCACCCCGTCGAAGCCGGCGGCCGCGATCGCGGCGAGCTTCTCGCGCAGGTCTCCGGAGATCGAGACGGTGGCGATCGATGTCTTCATGGCCGCGCCTCCTGGGCGGCGAGGCGCAGCGCCTCGCGCACCGCGACCATGTAGCCCGCGGCACCCAGTCCGGCAATGACGGCGGTGGCGACGGGAGAGACGAGCGAATGGTGGTAGATCGGCTCGCGGGCGTGGATGTTTGAGATGTGCAGCTCGACGATCGGGCCGGGAAACATCTTGAGCGCGTCGAGGATGGCCATCGAGGTGAAGGTGAAGGCGGCCGGGTTGATGACGATGGCGCAGGCGCCGTCGATCGCCTCGTGCACCCACTCGATGATCTCGTATTCCCGGTTCGACTGCCGGAACACGATCTCCGTCCCGCCGGCCGCCTCGCGGCACATCGCCTCGACCTCGGCGAGCGTCGTCGTGCCGTAGATCCCGGGCTCGCGCAGCCCCAGCCGGTTGAGGTTCGGGCCGTTGAGGACGTGGAGCGGCTTCGTGGGCGTCATGGGCGGGTCTCGCTGTGGCGGGCCCCGTCAGCCCTGGTAGCCGAACTGCCGGGGCAGCCAGAGGACGAGGTCGGGGACGAAGGTGATGAGCATGAGCATCAGGAGCATCGCGACCAGGAACGGCGTGATGTCGCGCACGATGTTCCTGAGCGGCTGCCGGGCGATGGTCGTCATGATGAACAGGAGCAGCCCGTAGGGCGGCGTGATCAGGCCCAGCATGATGTTGACGACGGCGACGATGCCGAAATGGACGGGATCGATGCCGAGCGCCTGGGCGGTCGGCAGGAAGACCGGCACGACGACCAGCAGGATGGTCGTGCCCTCGAGCAGGCAGCCGAGCCCGAGCAGGATGACGTTGACGATGAGGAGGAACATCCACGGCGACAGCTCGTAGGCGGAGAGCGCCTGGCTGATGGTGTGCGGGATGTTCTCGACGGTGACGACGTAGTTGAAGACGAGCGCGCCGGCGATCAGCATGCCGATCGAGGCGGTGATGCGCGCGCTCGACAGGAGCGAGCGGTAGGTGCTCTCGAGCGTCACGGTGCGGTAGAAGAACGCCGAGACCAGGTAGGCATAGGCGGCCGCCACCGCCGCGGCCTCGGTCGGCGTCGTGACGCCGCAGTAGATGCCGCCGAGCAGCACGACCGGCATCATCAGCGCGGGAACGGCCCGGACGGTGATCTTCGGGATCTCGCGCAGCGGCACGGGATCCTCGACCGGGAAGTTGCGCCGGCGCGCCACCGTCACGACGATGCCCGCCTGGGCGAGCCCCATCAGGAGGCCGGGAACGACGCCGCCGAGGAACAGGTAGCCGATCGAGACGTCGCTCACGAGCGCGTAGAGGATGACCGGGATCGACGGCGGGATGATCGGCCCGATGACCGCCGAGGCCGCCGTCAGCGCCGCCGCGAAGCTCGGCGTGTAGCGGCCCTCGTGGGTCATCATCTTCTGCATCATCCGGCCGGTGCCGGCGGCATCGGCGATGGCCGAGCCCGACATGCCGGCGAAGATGACGCTCTGCACGACGTTGACGTGCGCCAGCCCGCCGCGGAACCGGCCGACGAGGGCGTTGCAGAAATAGCAGGAGCCGCTCCGTCATCGAGCCGGTGTTCATGAGCTCGGCGGCGAGGATGAACAGCGGCACGGCGAGCAGGATGTAGCTCGTGTAGAGGCCGTTGAGGAGCTGCTCGGCCGCCGTCCCCATGTCGAGGCCGGCGAGGTAGAGATAGAGGATCGACGCCGAAATCATCGCATGCCCGATCGGCAGGCCGAGCAGGCTCAGGACGACGATCGTCAGGACGGAGACGAGGAAGGGGTCCATCGGCATCACGTGCCCGAGCCGGTGCCGTCGCGCTCGCGCGTGACGCGGTCGCCGCGGCGGGCCGTGTCGACGACGATCCAGACGTAGCGGAGGATGATCGCCACCGCGAACAGGACGTAGATCGAGTAGAGCCAGTCGAGCGGGATCTTCAGGTAGGTCGTCTTCTCGACCTTCATGAAGGTCACGTAGTCGACCACCGCCGGCAGCGAGCCGACATAGAGGACGAGCAGGGCGATCGCCGGAGACGATCGTCATCAGGCTGCGCACCATGCCGGGCACGGCGCCGTAGAGGAGGTCGAAGCGGATCTCCTCGTCCTCGCGCACGACGAAGGCCGCGCCCCACAGGACGAGCCAGAGCCAGGTGGCGACCGTCACCTCGGACGGCCAGCCGACGGGCCAGTTCAGGACGTAGCGGAAGACGATCTGCGCGATGAAGGCGAGAAACATCGTCGCCAGCAGCAGGACGGCGATGTTCTCCGCCCGCCGCCGCAGCCAGTCCGCCCATGCTTTCGTGCGTTCGGAGGTCACGGTGTCGTCCCGGTCAGCATGCACGGAAGCGGAGGCGGGTTGCCGCCCCCGCCGGGAAGAGCCGCCGGAGGGGACCGGCGGCTCCCGCGAGCGGCGACGCTAGAGCGCGTTGATCTTTTCGAGCATGCCGTCGGGCCAGTTCGCGGCGAGGTCGGAGTTGCGGTACTTGTCCTGCGCGTATGTCCGGAAGGCCTCGACGTCCGGCTTGTAGAGCTTCAGCCCCTGGTCCTTCATGAAGGAGGCGAGCTCGTCCTCCTGCTGCAGGTGCTGCTTGGTGCTCCAGCCGATCGCCTTGTCGGCGGCGGCCTGGAACTTCTTCTGCTCCTCCTCCGACATGTCGTCCCACACCTTGTTGGAGACGACGAGGAGGTCGTAGCCGACGAGGTGCGAGGTCAGCACGATCTGCGACATCACCTCGTAGAACTTCATGTTCTTGACGTTCGGCAGCGGGTTGTCCTGGCCGTCGATCGCGCCGGTCTGCAGGCCGGTATAGACCTCGGCATAGGCCATCGGCGTCGGGTTGGCGCCGAGCGCCGTGCCGAGGAACTGCCAGGCCTCGCCCGGCGGCATGCGCAGCTTGATGCCGGCCATGTCCTCCGGCGTCTCGATCTTCTTGTCGGGCTTCAGGCCGACCTGCCGCGTGCCGAAATAGGTGGGGCCGAGGATGTGGATGCCGAGCTGCTCCTCGGCCATCTGCTTCATCTGCCGGCCGGGTTCGCTCGCGAAGAACGTCTTGAGGTGGTCGGCGTCGCGGAACAGGTAGGCCGAGGTCAGGATCGACCATTCCGGGATCTGCTTTGCGATGTCCTGCGGCGCGATGTTGCCCATCTCGAGGTTGCCGCGCTGCAGGGCGACGAGCTCGGTGCCCTGCTTGAACAGCGTGCCGCCGAAATAGGGCTGCAGGTCGTAGCTGTCGGCGATCTCCTTGCCGAACATCTTCATCATCTCGGCACGGATGTCCTGCTCCGAGAACACGGCGGAGAAGCGCAGCTTCGGCTTGTCCTGCGCAAGCGCCGAAACGCTCGGCAGGGTGATCGCGGCGGCGGTGGCGAGGCCTGCCGCCAGGACCGAGCGACGGTCGGGATAGCGCGTCATGGGATCCTCCCTCAGGCAAGGTTCTTGTTCGGCGGGTGCGGTTCTCCGTCACCTCGACCCGAACCATTGCACTGGAGGGTTCGCCCTTCAATAGGTGAATCCTATTTCGTATGAGGTTTTCACTTTCCTCCGACGTACAGTCCGGGGACTCAGACCCTGGCCGGGGGAGGGGAGCCGACCGCCCCGCCTGGCGCGGCAAAACGAGAAGTGCGGGGCGGCGGCGCTTGAGCGCTCGGCCCGGCTCCGTCACAGTGGCGTCTGAGATTTCGCCTTACGCCAGAGGACCCATGCCGTGCTCGAGCAGGTCAACGCCAGCCCGTCCATCGGAGAAAGCGCCTATCATCGGATACGCTCCGACATCATCTTCGGCCGCCTCGCGCCCGGCCAGAGGCTGCGGCTCGACCGGCTGAAGCAGGCCTATGGCGCCAGCGTGAGCACGCTGCGCGAGATCCTGAACCGCCTGAGCTCCGAGGGGCTCGTGCTGGCGGAGGGGCAGCGCGGCTTCGAGGTGGCGCCGGTCTCGGCGGAGAACCTCAAGGAGATCGCGGCGCTGCGGCTTCTCCTCGAATCCCACGCCCTCGAGCAGTCGATCGCGGCGGGCGACATGGAGTGGGAGGGCCGGATCGTCTCGGCGCACCACAAGCTCGCCAGCATGGAGGCGAGGATGAAGACCGGCGACATGAGCCAGACGGAAACGTGGAAGCGCTACGACTGGGAGTTCCACCAGGCGCTGATCTCGGCCTGCGGCTCCGCGGTGCTGATGGACACGCATGCCGGCGTCTTCGACAAGTATCTGCGCTACCAGATGATCGCCCTCAGCTATCGCGGCGACATCGCCGCCAAGGAGCACCGGACGCTGCTCGAGAGCGCGCTGGCCCGCGACGCCGCCACGGCCCGCGAGGTGCTGGAGCGCCACGTCAACGGCGGCGTGGAGCACGCTCTCGCCAAGGGCTCGATCGGCTAGCATCGAGGGACCGCCACCCGGCTGACGCCCTGCCGCCCAAGGGCGCCTCACCGGCAAGGCGCACCTCAGCGGACAAGGACGGCTCGCCGGCCGTCGGACGGCTGCGGCTGCCTGCTCCCCGGGGAGCCTCGTCCATCGCCGCGGTGATCTAGATCATATGAAAACTGATATCTCATACGAATCTCATCATGCCGGTTGATAGGCCCGGCCATCGCTGTATGGTCGCAAGAGGTGGAGGAGGCGGCGCGGCGCTCCGCCGGCTTGCTCGTCCTGCGCCGGCGTCTATCCGAGGCAAACGATGAGACAGGTCAGGCTCGGTCTGATCGGCGACAACATCCGCCACTCGCGCTCGCCGCTCCTGCATCGGCTCGCGGGCGAGCTGTGCGGCCTCGACGTGACCTACGACCTTCTCGTGCCCGCCGAGCAGGGGCTTCAGTTCGACGCGCTGTTCGACCGGTCCCGCGAGTCCGGCTACCGCGGGCTGAACGTCACCTATCCGTACAAGGAGCGGGCAGCCGCCAGGGTTCAGGTCGACGATCCGGCGGTGCGGCGGCTCGGTGCCTGCAACACGGTGCTGTTCGGCGACGTCCTGACGGGCGACAACACCGACTATACGGGCTTCCGGAGCGCCTTCCGCGAGACGTTCGGCGACCGCGCTCCCGGCCGCGTCGCCATGGCCGGGGCGGGAGGCGTCGGCAAGGCGATCGCCTTCGCGCTGGCGGATCTGGGCGCGACCGCCGTCACGGTCTTCGATCCAGACCACGCCAAGGCGGAACGGCTCGCCGCCGCCCTCGCAGGCGCCGCCCCGGCTCTCGAAGCCCGCGCTGCGCCCTCGATCGCCGGGGCGATGGAGGGGGCCGAGGGCCTCGTCAACTGCACGCCGCTCGGCATGAACGGGCACCCGGGCAGCGCCCTGCCGGCCGCCCTCATGCCCCGGCGCGGCTGGGCGTTCGACGCCGTCTACACGCCGGTCGGGACCGAGTTCCTGGCGGCCGCCCGGTCCTGCGGCCTCGACGTGATGAGCGGCTACGAGCTGTTCTTCCACCAGGGGCTGCACGCGTTCCGCCTCTTCGCGGGCACCGCCCCGGACAGCGACGCGCTGCGCGCTGCGCTGCTGCGGGACCCGGATGCCGCTCCGGCGCCTGGGGGCGCCCGGCTCGGGCGAAGCGCGCCGTAGACGCATAAGGGCGCGCCGGCCAGAAGCACCCTCCGGCCCTACAGCCCTTGCCGGCGGGGGGCCGGGGCTGCGCTTCAGCCGTCGCGACCGGTGCTCCCGCGGGCGGTGCTCTCCCGCGCGACCAGCTCGAAGCCGAGGTCGACCGACGCCGGCGCGACGTCGCGTCCCTCGATCCTGGCGATCAGCATGTCGATGGCGAGCACGCCCATCCGGTGGCGGTGGGTCTGCACGCTCGAGATGGACGGCACCGAGGCCTCCATCATCTCGAGGTTGTTGAAGCCGACGATGCCCACCTGCTCGGGTACGCGCAGGCCCCGCGCCATGCACTCGAAGAGGGCGCCGAGGGCGAGGTCGTCGTTGGCGCAGAAGACGGCGTCGGTGTCCGGGTGGCGATCGAAGAGGGCCGAGCAGAGGTCGCGGCCGACGGAAACGCTCGACGACCTGGAGGTCATGACCGCGCGGTCCTCGCCGTCCAGCCCGCTCCGGGCGAGCTCGGCCCGGTAGCCGTCGCGGCGGCGCAGCATGCGCGGGTCCATCCGCGCGCCGGTGAAGCCGATCCGGCGATATCCGCGCTCCAGCAGGTGCCGCACCGCGGTCCGCGCCGCGTCGGCGTGCGAGAAGCCGATCAGCATGTCGATCGCGTCGGGCGCGTGCTCCATGATCTGCACCACCGGAAAGCCCGCCCCCTGCAGCAGGGCGCGCGTGGTCTCCGACTGGTCGACGCCGGTGATCAGCATCGCGGCCGGGCGCTGGCTCGCGAAGAGCCGGACGAGCCGGTCCTCCTCCTCCTCCGAATAGCGCGTGTTGGTGATCTGGATCTGGAACCCCGACCCCTCGATCCGGTCGTAGATGCCCTGCATGACGTCGGCATAGACGTTGTTCGTCAGGCTCGGGAGGATCACGCCGATGACGTTCGACCGGCCGGACGCCAGCACGCTCGCCTGCGGGTCCGGTACGTAACCGAGCTCTCGGATCGCCCGGTCGATGCGCTCCCGCAGCTGCGGCGACACCTGCCCGGGGCTGCGCAGGGCGCGCGACACCGTGATCGCGCCGCAGCCGGCCTGCCGCGCGACGTCCGCGATGGTGGGCCGGCCGGAGCCCTTCCGCTGCGCCATGATCTGTCCCCCTCTGGCCCCCGCGACGGCAGGCGCTAGCTTCCCCTTGGCGGGCCGCATTGACTCCGTGGTAGCGCTATCATAAGAGACGCTGGTAGCGCTACCATCAATACTGGCGGCGCGAACCGTGTTGAATACGAAACGCCGGGACAACGTTCCCGGCCGGGAGGAAACCCATCATGAACTGGCTGAAATCCGCCCTTACGGCGGGCGCGATCGCATTCGCCGCCACCTCGTCCGCCGGCGCCGCCGACTTCAACTTCAAGTTCCAGTCGAGCGATCCGGCCGGCAACCCGAACTTCGAGCTCCAGAAGGGCTGGGCCGAAAACGTCTCCAAGATGACGGACGGCAAGATCGAGATCACGCTCCTGCCGGTCGATTCGATCGTCGACCATGCCGAGACGCAGGACGCGATCCAGGCCGGCATCCTCGACGGCCACATCACCGACGTCTCCTATTTCGCGGGCAAGGATCCCGCCTTCGGCCTGATCGCCAACCCGGTCGGCGCCTGGTCCGACCCGCACACCATGCTCGACTTCATGCGCAATGGCGGCGGCGGCGAGCTGATGCAGCAGCTCGACAACGAGTACGGCCTGCACTTCATCGGCGCGACGACGCCGGGCCTCGAGTCGCTCGTCTCCAAGGTGCCGCTCGACGGCGTCGCCGACCTCAAGGGCCTGAAGATGCGCGCGCCGGAAGGCCTGGTGCAGAACGTCTTCGCCGCGGCCGGCGCGGCGCCGGTCAACCTGCCGGGCTCCGAGGTCTACACCTCGCTCGACAAGGGCGTCATCGACGCCGCCGACTACACGGTGTTCTCGACCAACCAGGCGCAGGGCCTGAACGACATCGCCCCGAACCCCGTCTATCCCGGCTTCCACTCGCTGCCGCTCGTCGAGATCGCGATCAGCCAGAAGGACTGGGAGGCGCTGCCGAAGGACCTGCAGGACAAGCTCACGCAGTCCGTCCGCGAGTTCGCCGACCACGAGCTCGAAGTGCTCCAGAAGCGCGACGAGGAGGCGGTGAAGAAGGCCAAGGAAGGCGGCAAGATCACCATCCACGACTGGCCGGCCGAGGAGCGCGCCAAGTTCCGCAAGATCGCCCAGGGCGAGTGGAAGAAGGTCGCGGAGAAGTCCGAGAACGCCCAGAAGGTCTACGACACGCTGACCAAGTACCTGAAGGACAACGACCTGATGAAGTGACCCTTCCCGGGTCGGGCGAACGCTGGCGGGGCACGCCCGCCAGCGTCCTCGGTGGAACGGATGGATGCCATGTCACACGACCTGCCGTCGGACTACGACGTCGACGAGGCGCTGGCCGAGCACACGCTGGCCGACGAGAGCGCCATCCCCGAGGCCGGCCTGCTCGGCCGCCTGATCGAGAAGGGCGGCGTCTTCGTGGCGTGCCTGTTCCTGATCTCGGCCGTGATCATCATGTACGAGATCTTCATGCGCTACGTGCTGAACGCACCGACGCTGTGGGTCACCGAGACGACGATCTTCATCTGCGCGGTCGCCTTCATCTATGGCGGCCTCTACTGCGTGGCGCGCGACCGGCACATCCGCGTCGTCCTCGTCTATGACAACCTTCCCCCGAGGTGGCGGCGCGTCTTCGACGTCGTGATCTCGTTCCTGTGCCTCGTCTCCGCGGCCTTCTTCGCCTGGGCGAGCTGGACGATGGTCGAGAAGTCGTGGTGGGCGCCCGGCGGCCGGCTGCGCCTCGAAGGCACCGGCAGCGCCTGGAACCCGCCGACGCCGGCGCTCCTCAAGGGCTTCCTGATGCTCGTCATGATCCTCATGGCGGTGCAGTTCGTGGTGCTCGCGGTCAACTACGCACGCCGGAGCCGCTGAGCCATGTTCGACCTTTCCGCGCTCGGGATCGCCGACGGTACGCTCGTGATGTTCGGCATGCTGCTGGCGATGCTGCTCGTCGGCATGCCGCTCGCCTTCTGCACGCTGTTCGTGGCGCTGTTCTTCGCCGTGGGCTGGTTCGGCCCGATGGCGGTGCCGCTGATCACCACCCGCGTCTATTCCTTCGTCGCCTCCTACGTCTTCGTGTCGGTGCCGATGTTCGTCCTCATGGCGGCGATCCTCGACCGGTCCGGGATCGCGCGCGACCTGTTCGACGCGATGAAGCTGATCGGCGGCCGCGTCCGGGGCGGCGTGGCGATCCAGACCATCTTCGTCGCCGTCATCCTCGCCGCGATGAGCGGCATCATCGGCGGCGAGATCGTGCTCCTGGGGCTCCTCGCCCTGCCGCAGATGCTGCGCCTCGGCTACGACCGCAACCTCGCGATCGGCGTCGTCTGCGCCGGCGGCTCGCTCGGCACCATGGTGCCGCCGTCGATCGTCCTGATCATCTACGGCCTGACCGCGAACGTCTCGATCGGCGACCTCTTCACCGCCGCCTTCGTCCCCGGTTTCATGCTGGCCGGCTTCTACGTCGCCTACGTCCTGATCCGCGCCTACCTGAACCCCGCCATGGCGCCGATCATGGAGGAGGGGGAGATGCCGCTGGCGGAGAAGCTCAAGCTCCTCAAGGGGCTCGTCCTCCCCGCCATGGTCATCACCTTCGTGCTCGGCTCGATCTATGGCGGCATCGCCTCGGTGACGGAGGCCTCCGCCGTCGGCGTGGCCGGCGTCGTGCTGTCGACGGCGATCCGCCGCGAGCTGACCTTCGACCTCCTGCGCGGGGCGGCCGTCCAGACGCTCGCGACCTGCGGCATGATCGTGTGGATCGGCATCGGGGCGAGCGCCATCGTCGGCGTCTTCAACCTGATGGGCGGCCTCGCCTTCGTGAACGACCTGATCACCGGCATCTCGGACAACCCGACCGTCGTCGTGCTGTTCATGATGCTGATCCTGTTCATCCTCGGCATGTTCCTCGACTGGGTCGGCATCGCGCTGCTGACGCTGCCGATCTTCGTGCCGATCGTGAAGGAGCTGGGCCTCGACCCGATCTGGTTCGGCGTCGTGTTCTGCATGAACATGCAGGTGTCGTTCCTGTCGCCGCCCTTCGGGCCGGCCGGCTTCTACCTGAAGAGCGTCGCGCCTCCCGAGATCAGCCTCGGCGACATCTTCCGCTCGCTCGTGCCGTTCATCTGCCTCCAGATCGTCGCCGTGGCGCTCCTGATCGCGTTCCCGTGGCTCGCCGGCGGCTGAGAAAGATCGATAGCGAGATGACCAAGACGAAACTCCGCTCCCAGGCCTGGTTCGACAATCCCGACAACCCCGGCATGACGGCGCTCTACCTGGAGCGCTACCTGAACTACGGCCTGACGCGCGAGGAGCTGCAGTCCGGCAAGCCGATCATCGGCATCGCCCAGACGGGCTCGGACCTGTCGCCCTGCAACCGGCCGCTCGTCGAGCTCGCCAGGCGCACGCGCGAGGGCATCCGCGAGGCCGGCGGCATCGCCATCGAGTTCCCCGTCCACCCGATCCAGGAGACCGGCAAGCGGCCGACCGCCGCGCTCGACCGCAACCTCGCCTATCTCGGCCTCGTGGAGATCCTCTACGGCTACCCGATCGACGGCGTGGTGCTGACGACGGGCTGCGACAAGACCACGCCCGCCTGCATCATGGCGGCGGCGACGGTCGACCTGCCGGCGATCGTGCTGACCGGCGGGCCGATGCTGAACGGCTGGTACGAGGGCAAGCGCGCGGGCTCGGGCACCGTCATCTGGAAGGCGCGCGAGCTCCTGGCCGAGGGCGAGATCGACTACGAGACCTTCATGCAGATGGCGGCGGCCTCGGCCCCGTCGGCCGGCTTCTGCAACACGATGGGCACGGCGACGACGATGAACTCGCTCGCCGAGGCGCTCGGCATGTCGCTGCCGGGCTGCGCGGCGATCCCGGCGCCGCACCGCGAGCGCGCGCAGATGGCCTACGAGACGGGCAAGCGGGCGGTCGAGATCGTGCACGAGGACCTCAAGCCCTCCGACATCCTGACGCGCGAGGCCTTCGAGAACGCGATCGCCGTCTCCTCGGCGATCGGCGGCTCGACCAACGCGCCGATCCACATCGCCGCGATCGCCAGGCACGCCGGCGTCGACCTCGACATCCGCGACTGGGAGCGGATCGGCAAGGACATCCCGCTCCTCGTCAACCTGCAGCCGGCCGGCGAGTATCTCGCCGAGGACTTCCACCGTGCCGGCGGCGTGCCGGCCGTGGTCGGCGACGATGATCGAGAAGGGGCTGATCCGCGAGGGCGCGATGACGGTCATCGGGGCGCACCATCGGCGAGAACTGCCGCGGCAGTCGCCCGAAGGACGGCGACGTCATCCGCGGCTTCGACGACCCGATCCAGCAGGAGGCCGGCTTCCGCATCGTCGCCGGCAACCTCTTCGAGAGCGCCGTGATGAAGACCTCGACGATCACGCCGGAGTTCCGCGAGCGCTATCTGTCGAACCCGGACGACCCGCACGCCTTCGAGGGGCGCGCCGTCGTGTTCGACGGGCCGGAGGACTACCACCACCGCATCGACGACCCGGCGCTGTCGATCGACGAGAATTGCATCCTGTTCATGCGCGGCACCGGGCCGATCGGCTATCCCGGCGGCGCCGAGGTCGTGAACATGCGCGCGCCGGACTATCTCCTGAAGACGGGGATCCACGAGCTGCCCTGCATCGGCGACGGGCGGCAGTCCGGCACGTCGGGCTCGCCGTCGATCCTCAACGCCTCGCCGGAGGCGGCCGCGGGCGGCGGGCTCGCGCTCCTGAAGACCGGCGACCGGGTGCGGGTCGACCTCGGGACCGGCCGCGTCGATGCGCTCGTCGCCGAGGGCGAGTGGCAGAGGCGGCGGGCCGAGCTCGAGGCGGCGGGCGGATACGCCTATCCCGCCTCGCAGACGCCGTGGCAGGAGATCCAGCGGGGCTGCGTCGACCAGCTCGGCAACGGCATGGTGCTGAAGCCGGCCGTGAAGTACCAGCGCGTCGCGGCCAAGGGGCTGCCGCGCGACAACCACTGAGGGCGACGGTGGAATCGAGCTCGCGGATCGCACCCACCCGCCCCTTGATGGGGAGGGTCGGGCGAAGCCCGGGGAGGGGTGGCGCGGCAGGGTCGGAGCAAGCGGCCTCACCCCCACCCGGCCCTACGGGCCGACCTCCTCCCTCGAGGGGGAGGTGGGAGCGCACCGCATGACCCCCGTCCTCATCGGTCTCGACTGGGGCACGAGCGCGCTGCGGGCCTACCTGATCGGGCCCGGCGGCGCGGTGCTCGAGCGGCGCGAGAGCGGCCACGGCATCCGGGCGCTGCCCGACGGTGGCTTTCCCGCCGCCTTCGCCGCGGCGACCACGGGCTGGCCGGAGGTGCCGGTGCTCATGTCCGGCATGGTCGGCAGCCGCGCCGGCTGGCGCGAGGCGCCCTATGCCGCGGTGCCGGCCGGCGTCGCGGAGCTGGCGCGCGACCTCGAAGCCCGTCGAGGCGGCGGCCGGGCGCACCGGCTTCATCGTGCCGGGCGTGATGGCGCGGCGGGCCGGGCGGCGCCGACGTGATGCGCGGCGAGGAGACGCAGGTCGTCGGGCTCGCCGCGCTCGGCGGGGCAGGGAGACGGGCTCGTCCTGCTGCCGGGCACCCATTCAAAGCGGGTGCGGGTCGAGGGCGGCCGCATCGCCGGCTTCGCGACCGCGATGACCGGCGAGGTCTACGCCGCGCTGTCGCGGCACACGATCCTCGCCGACACGATCGAGCCGCCGAGCGACCCGGAGGGCGCCGCGGACGCCTTCGCGGCGGGGCTGAAGGTCGCGCGCGCCATGGCGGCGCCCGGCGACCTCCTCAACCGGCTGTTCGCGATCCGCGCCTCGATCCTCGGCGGCGACCTTTCGGCGGCAGGCTCGGGCGAGTATCTGTCGGGCCTGCTGATCGGCGCCGAGCTCGCGGACCTGCGGCCGGGCGAGCGCGTCACCATCGTCGGCGCCGAGGCGCTCGCGGCACGCTACGCCTCGGCGCTCCGGGCCGCCGGCATCGACCACGACACCGCGCCGGCCGACATCGCCGCCGCCGGGCTGCATGCCATCGCCGCGGCGGCGCATCTCATCACGGAAGGAACCACATGATCACGCTCCGCGACGCGCTCGACCGCCTGCCGCTCCTCGCCGTCCTGCGCGGCATCACGCCGGAGGAGGCGGAGCCGGTGGGCGAGGCCCTGGCCGGCGCCGGCATCCCGATCCTCGAGGTGCCGCTCAACTCGCCCGACCCCTACCGGTCGATCGAGATCCTGGCGAAGCGCTTCGGCGGGGACTTCCTCGTCGGCGCCGGCACCGTGCTCAGGCCCGAGGAGGTCGGGCGCGTGCGCGACGCCGGCGGCACGATCGTCGTCTCGCCGAACTTCAGCCCGGAGGTCGTGCGCGCGACCCGGCGCCAGGACATGATCTCCGTGCCCGGCATCTTCACGCCGACCGAGGCCTTCAATGCCCTCGACGCCGGCGCGAGCGCGCTCAAGCTCTTCCCGGGCGACGCGATCACGCCCAAGGTCGTCGGTGCGCTGCGGGCGGTGCTGCCGAAGGAGACGGTCGTGATGGTCACGGGCGGCGTCGGCGTCGACAACCTGCAGGCCTTCATGGCGGCCGGCGCCGACGGCGCGGGCATCGGCTCGGCGCTCTACAAGCCCGGCCGGACGGCGGCCGAGGTCGGCGAGATCGCCCGGAAGCTCGCGGCCGCGGCCAACGACGCGCGCCGGGCCGCCTGATGGCCGCGCCGACGCTCGACATACTGTGCCTCGGCGAGCCGCTGATCGAGTTCAACGAGGTGCGCCCGCGCGAATGGGCCGAGGGCTTCGGCGGCGACGTCTCGAACGTCGCGATCGCCGCCGCGCGCCTCGGCGCCAGGACGGGCATCGCGACGAGGCTCGGCGCGGACGGCTTCGGCGACCAGTTCATGGCGCTGTGGTCGCAGGAGGGGGTCGACGCGAGCGCGGTGGCGCGCGACGAGGCGGCGCCGACCGGGCTCTATTTCGTCCGGCACGGCGTCGACGGCCACGCCTTCGAATATCGCCGCGCCGGCTCGGCCGCGACGCGCATGTCGCCGGACAACCTGCCGCTCGACGCGATCCGCGCCGCCCGCCTGCTCCACCTCTCCGGCATCAGCCAGGCGATCGGCGAGAGCGCCTGCGAGGCGGGCTTCCGCGCCATCGAGGTGGCGCGCGAGGCGGGGGTCCGCGTCTCCTACGACCCCAATCTCCGCCTCCGGCTGTGGCCGCTCGAGCGGGCGCGCGAGGTCATCCACCGCGCGATGGGCATGGCCGACATCGCCCTGCCGGGCCTCGAGGACGCCCGCATCCTCACCGGGCTCGAGGCGCCGGACGACATCGCCCGCTTCTACCTCGACCTCGGCGCGGAGGTCGTGGCGCTGACGCTGGGGCCCGAGGGGGCCCTCGTCGCCACGCGCGAGGCCATGCGGACCGTGCCCGGCCACGCGACCCGGCTGGTCGACGCGACGGGGGCGGGGGACTGCTTCGACGGGGCCTTCCTGACCCGCTACCTCGAGAGCGGAGACGCGTTCGAGGCGGGCCGGCTGGCCGTCGCCGCGGCCTCCCTCTCGGTGCAGGGCTACGGCGCGGTCGCGCCGCTCCCCGTGCGCGACGACGTCGACCGCCTGCTGCAGCGGGGCACGAGCTAGGCCGTCGCGCGGCGCTTCCGCGGTGGTAGTCTGGCGGCACGCGCGTCGAGGGGACCGCGGTTGGCGCGACGGCTGCGGACGACGCGCGGTTGAGGGCAGCGAAGCACGATGGCATCACCCCCCGAGGTCGGCCGGCTCGACAGGGCCGTGGATGAGGCCTTCGACCACATGCTCGGGTCGCCGGCGGCGCCGATCACGCTCGTCGAGTACGGGAGCTACGCGTGCCCGCACTGCCGGGCCGCCAACGAGCGCATCTCGGAGGTGAGGGACCGGTTCGGCGAGAGGCTGCGCTACGTCTTCCGGCACCTCCCCATCAAGGACAGCGAGATCGCGTGGCGGGCGGCGGAGCTCGCGGAGCAGGCGCCGGACCCGGAGAGCTTCTGGCGCGCCCACGTGACGCTGATGACCCGCTCGGAGACGCTGTCGGAGAGCGACCTCGAGGCGGTGGCGGAAGAGCTGGCGCGCGAGGGGGCCGAGCCCCGCGAGGCGGAGGCGATGCGGGGCCGCGCGGCCGACCGCGTGCGCGCCGACGTCGCCAGCGCCAGGGCGAGCGGCGTCATGTTCACGCCGACCTTCTTCATCAACGGCCGCCGGTATGACGGGCCCTGGGACGAGAGCTCGTTCATCGACGCGATGGAGGGCACGCTCGGCCACAGGGTCCGCGCCGCAGCCCTCGACTTCGCCGCGTGGGGACCCTCCGCGGGCCTTCTCCTGCTGGCCGCCGTGCTCGCCGCCGTGGCGATCACGAATGTCGGCCTGGCCGGGGCCTACGAGGCGTTCTGGGAGCTGCCGGCCGGCGTCTCGCTCGGCCCGGCGGACTTCTCGATGTCCCTGCGCCACTGGGTCAATGACGGGCTCCTGACGATCTTCTTCCTGGTCGTCGGGCTCGAGATCAAGCGCGAGTTCACGGTGGGGCGCCTGGCGCAGCGAAGCTCGGCCGCGCTGCCGGTGGCGGCGGCGCTCGGCGGCATGGCGGTGCCCGCGCTCCTCTACGCGCTGCTGGTCCCCGCCGGCCCGTGGAGCCACGGCTGGGGCATCCCGATGGCGACCGACACCGCCTTCGCCATCGCCCTCGTCGTGATGATGGGGCCGCGCGTGCCGATCGAGCTGCGCATCTTCCTCACGGCGGCGGCGATCGTCGACGACATCGGCTCGATCGTCGTCGTCGCGGCGGTCTATTCGGACGATCTGCACCTGGGCTTCCTCGCGGCCGCCATGGCGGCGGTCGTGGTGCTGGTGCTGCTCAACCGGTCGCGCGTCTACACGGTGGCGCCCTATGCGCTCGTGGGGCTGCTGCTCTGGGCCTTCGTGCTGGGCAGCGGGCTGCACGCGACGCTGGCCGGCGTGCTCCTCGCGCTGTTCATCCCGACGCGGCCGCCGGCCGACCTGAAGGCGCTGACCATCCAGGCGAACGCGCTGATCGCGGCCGAGGCGCGGCGGGGCGGCGAGGTGCTGCACCACGGGCCCTCCGTGCCCGCGCTCAGGGCCCTCGACGCGATCCACGACAGGCTGGAATCGCCGGCGGACCGGCTGCTGCGCCACGCCGGCGCGCGGTCGAGCTACGTGGTCCTGCCGCTGTTCGCGCTGGCGAATGCGGGCGTGCCGCTGGAGGCGGACGTGCTCGGCGGCCGCGGCGCGCTGATGCTGGCGATCGCGGCGGGGCTCGTCCTCGGCAAGCCGATCGGTCTCTTCGGCGCCTCCTTCCTCGCGGTGCGGCTCGGCCTCGCGACCAAGCCCGACGAGTATTCCTGGCGGCAGCTCGCCGGGGCGGGCGCGCTCGCCGGCATCGGCTTCACCATGTCGGTCTTCATCGCCGGGCAGGCGCTGCCGTCGCTGCACGACTTCGAGGCGGCGAAGGTCGCGATCCTGGCCGCGTCCGTCGTCGCGGCGACGCTCGGTGCCGCGGTCCTCTGGCTCCCGCGGCGCGCCGAACCCGCCGTCGAGCCCGGCGGGGGCTCCGTGGCCGCCGCGCAGGGCGAGGCCGACCACACGCTCGCGGTCTGAGCGTCCCGCCTATCCGGCGCGGGAGGCGGCCACGAAGGCGAAGAAGCCGGAGAGGAACTGGCGCAGCCGCTTCTCGACGTCCTCGTCCGCGAGCTGCCCGTCGGCGGAGAACACGGACTGCGCCCGCGAGACGAGGAGCCGGCCCTCGCTCCAGTGCCGCGCGCCGAGCGTGCGCAGCACAGGCAGCCAGGCGCTCTGGCTCAGGATCGTGCCGAACCCGCCGGGCGAGGCGCCGATGACGGCGACGGGCCGGCCGCCGAAGACCCGCCCGATGTCGGAGGCGGGCCGCGACAGCCAGTCGACCGCGTTCTTGAACACGCCCGGCAGGGAGTTGTTGTATTCCGGCGTGACGAGCAGGAGCCCGTCGGCGGAGACGATCGCCTCCTTGAGCACGGCCACGGCCTCGGGGATGCCCTGCGCCGTCTCGACGTCCGCGTCGTAGAGCGGAATGCCGCGGATGGTGCCGGAGACGAGCTCGCCCCCGTCGGGCACGAGCCGCGCGCAGGCCGCGAGCAGCGCCGTGTTGTACGAGGCGGCACGCAGGCTTCCTGAAATCCCGACGATCCTGGTCATGGGCGGCTCCTCCCGCGGCGAACCCGGATGGGCCCGGCGCCGGCCAGCATGACGCAGTTCGCGTGCGGCACATAGATGATGATCGAGCTGCGGGAGCGCTTCGCGACAACGTGACGGGCATGTCCGGCGCGCGCGGCACGCGGCGCTCGACAAGACCCGTTCGGCCGGCCAACTATCTCGTCCGGCCCGGGTCGGGCGGAGCCTGGAGGGCGTGATGCGGAACTGGCCGGAGATCGACTACCTGCAGTGGCGGGGGACCTGCACGGCCCTGCACCTCTACCTCCAGATCGTCGGCAAGTGGCGCCTCGCGCACACGCCGTGGCTGAACCATTCCTGGCACGCGACCTTCCTCGTCGGCGCCCGCGGGTGGACGACCACGCTCGTGCCGGACGGGGAGGGGATCGAGGTCGAGTTCGACCTGATCGAGCACAGGGTGATCGGCCGCAGCGCCGGCGGGCGGTCCGCCTCGGTCGAGCTTCGCCCGATGACGGTCGCGACCTTCCACGCCGAGTTCGTCGCGATGATCCGCGGGCTCGGCGGCGACCCCGCCTTCCACGGCTCGCCGAACGAGGTGGCCGATCCCGTGCCGTTCGCCGAGGATCACCGGGAGCGGCCCTACGACGCCGCGGCCGTCACGCGGTTCTTCCGGGCGACGGTCGAGGTGGACCGGGTCTTCAAGCGGTTCCGCACCTCGTTCCTCGGCAAGAGCAGCCCGGTCCATCTCTTCTGGGGCAGCTTCGACCTCGCCGTGACCCGCTTTTCCGGCCGGCTGGCACCCACCCATCCGGGGGGCGTGCCGGCGCTGCCCGACGCGGTGGCGCAGGAGGCCTACGACCACGAGGTGGCCTCGGCGGGGTTCTGGCCGGGTGGCGGCGGGATCGACTATCCCGCCTTCTACGCCTACGCCTATCCCGCGCCGAAAGGCTATGCCGCGGCCGCGATCGCGCCGGACGCCGCGTTCTGGAGCACCGGTCTCGGCGAGTTCATCCTGCCCTACGACGCCGTGCGCGGGTCCGCCGACCCGGAAGGGACGCTGCTCGCCTTCCTCGAAAGCACCTATTCGGCCGCCGCGGACCTCGCCGGCTGGGACCGCGAGGCCCTCGAGTGCGAGCCGGGCCGGCCGCGCCATCCGAGGGCCGTCCGGGCCCGCGAAGACGAGGGGGCTGCGGCCGGCGGCTCGCCCGAGGCGCCCCCCGGCGAGGCCGTGCGGCGCGAGGAGGGGGCGAGCAAGGGCCGCTACAGCCTCGAGGTCGAGGGCCACGAGGCGGAGATGACGTACAGCGTCGCCGGCGACCGGCTGATCATCATCGAGCACACCGAGGTGCCGCCGGCGCTGCGCGGCCGGCGCATCGCCGAGACGCTGGTGCGCCGCGCGGTGGAGGACGCACGCGCCGAGGGCAGGTCGATCATTCCGCTGTGCCCCTTCGCGAAGAGCCAGATCGAGCGCCACCCGGAATGGCAGGACGTGCTCCGGCGGTCGCGCTCGCCCGCCTGATACGTCCCGGCCCCCCTCCGGGGAACGCTGCGCGCCGGCACGCGGCGGGACGCATGCCGCGGTCCCGGCCGGGGCAGGCCGCAAGCCGCGCGGCTCCCGCTCAGCGGTAGATCATGTCGATGGTCTCGAAGGCGCCATGGGCGTGGTCCTCGCGGAAGAAGGCATGGTCGGCCGCCAGCCGGTCGGCGCCCTCCTCGGCGAAGCGGACGAGGTCGGCGACGAACAGGTCGCGCGGGCTGGCCGCCGCGACGATCGAGGGCTCGACGTCGTAGTCGATCTGGCCGAGATCGTCCGACAGCGCGTGGGCCTGCGCGAGCGCCGCGCCGCAGACGCGGGCATAGTCCTTCCAGGTGCCGTAGCTCAGCTCGTCGAGGTCGATGTCGTCGCGGAACGGCGCGCGCTCGCGGCTCATGTAGCTCTGGCCGTCGATCTCGACCGCCCCGAAGAAGATGTCGCCGTGGGCGAGCTGCACCGCCTGGCCGTGGGCGATCCGGTCGCCCTTCGACCCGGCGTGGAAGTCCGACGGCGGCGTGAGGCCCTCGAGGGCGGACTGCCGGGCGCGCTTGAACTCGATGATGATGTCGTCCGTCGCGTCCTTCGACGGTCCCTCGATCAGCACGTAGAAGCGCGGCAGCCCCAGCGACGCCGTGCCCTGGCCATGGCGCACGCAGACGTCCTTGACCTTCAGCTCGCCGGCCCTGTCGGGCGCGTCGATGCCGTTCGCCTTCGCCAGGTCGTCCACGGCCTTCTGGAACTTCTCGACCTCGTTCGAGATCGGCTGCAGCTCGTCGGTCGCCTTGAAGCCGCGGCCCGAGGGCTTGAGATAGTCGCTCCACAGCCAGTCCCGGCGCTCCTCCCAGGCCTCCTCGAAGAGGCGGCGGATCACCTTCGGCGAATTGTCCATGCGGTAGTCTGCGTTGCGCTCGGTGGCGCGCTCCGCATAGGCCTGCATCGCCTCCAGATAGCCGTCGACGAAGCTCGTCACGACCTTGCGGCGCTTCTTGCGCTTCATGTCGCCCTCCGCGCCGGCGGCGATCCAGAAGCCGACCGCACCGCGCTTCAGGTCCCAGGTGAAGGGGGCGTAGATCGCCTCGTCGAAGTCGTTGACCCCGAAGATCGGCGTGCCGTGCATGTCCGGCATCACCCCGAAATTCTCGGGATGGACGTCGCCCAGGGCCATGACCGAGGGCATGTTCGCATCCTGCCCCGCCATGTCGCGATAGAAGAGAAGCGCGGTGCCGCGGTAGAACTTGAAGAAGTCGCCCGCCAGCTCGTCGAACTTCTCCCGCGCGGCGGGATTGCGCTGCTCGATGCGGGAGGCGTGATCCTCGCGCAGCGTGGAGCGGACATGCTCGCGCCGGGCCTGCCCCGTGAGCATGGCGGGGGGCACGACCTGCTCGCCTTCGGCGATGCGCCGGGCGAGGTCCCGGAACTCCTCGACCCGGCCGTCCGACTTCCGGGAGACCTTGGCCTCGGCTGCCTTCCTCTCGTCGGCGTCCGTCTTCTGCTTCCTGGTCTGGCCTTCGGTCATGGCGTGCCTTCCGGTTTGCTTGCTTGTCCTGTGCCGATCCCCGCGCATGACGAGCCGCGGCCGGCCGAGGGGGCGCGGGCCTCGCCTTCGGCGGAACGGGCGGCGTCGTCGCACGGGATACTCTCCAGCGCGTTGCGCCGCGTTCGGTTCCCTCGCAGCCGTCCTCGGCCACGGCGCGGGTCACCCGTTGCGTCGCGGAGGCGAGGCCTTGACAGCGGATTTCATTTCGATGTTACTCGAATAATGGAAACGAACGAAGCCATCTCGAAGCTCGGCGCGCTGGCGCAGGAGACGCGCCTGTCGGTGTTCCGGATGCTCGTCTCGGAGGGCGTCGACGGCCTTGCCGCCGGCGAGATCGCCCGGCGCAGCGGAACGGCCGCGAACACGATGTCGAGCCACCTCGCCATCCTCGAGAGGGCGGGGCTCGTCATCCGCGAGCGGCAGGGCCGCTCGATCGTCTACCGGGCGGACCTGGAAGGCGCGCGCAGCCTGCTCCTCTACCTCGTCCAGGATTGCTGCAACGGCAATCCGGAGGTCTGCGCGCCGGTGATGGACGTCATGGAGAGCGCCCGCGGCTGCGGCGGGCCGGGAGCTTGAAGACATGGCACAGGACCCGATCAACGTCCTCTTTCTCTGCACGGGCAACTCGGCCCGCTCGATCATCGCGGAAGCGATCCTCAACCGCGACGGCAAGGGCCGCTTCAGGGCCTATTCCGCCGGCAGCCATCCCAAGGGCTCCGTCCACCCCTACACGATCGACCTCCTGAAGAGCTTCGGGATCGACACGGGCGGCTTCCGCTCGAAGGACTGGAGCGAGTTCGCGGCGCCGGACGCGCCGAAGATGCAGTTCGTCTTCACCGTCTGCGACAACGCCGCCGGGGAGCCGTGCCCGGTCTGGCCGGGCCAGCCGATCACCGCGCACTGGGGCGTCCCGGACCCCGCCGCCGCGCAGGGCCGGGAGGCGGAGAAGCGGTACGCCTTCGCCGAGGCCTACCGCATGCTCAACAACCGCATCTCCCTGCTCCTGGCATTGCCCGTGGCCTCCCTCGACCGCCTGTCGCTGACGCGGCGGGTCGAGGAGATCGGCCGCGACATGCCCGAGAGCGCGTGACCCCGAACAGGCGCCGAGAGGGCTTTGAGACCATGACCACGAACGACGCCGCGCAGGCGGCGCCGCCGGCCGGCGGCATCGGCTTCTTCGAGAAGTGGCTCTCCGTCTGGGTGGGCCTGTGCATCCTCGCCGGCATCATCCTCGGCAACCTGCTGCCGGGCGCGTTCGGCTTCCTCGCCGGCCTCGAATACGCCTCGGTGAACATCCCCGTCGCGATCCTCATCTGGGCGATGGTCTACCCGATGATGGTCGCGGTCGACTTCTCGAGCCTGCAGCCATATCGGCGACCGGCCGAAGGGGCTGATCCTGACGGTCGTGGTGAACTGGCTGATCAAGCCGTTCACGATGGCGGCGCTCGGCGTCCTGTTCTTCGAGCACGTCTTCGCCGGCATGATCCCGGCGGCGAGCGCGCAGGAATACATCGCCGGCCTGATCCTGCTCGGCGCCGCGCCCTGCACGGCGATGGTCTTCGTGTGGTCGCAGCTGACGCGGGGCGACCCGACCTACACGCTCGTCCAGGTCTCGGTGAACGACGTCATCATGGTCTTCGCCTTCGCGCCGATCGTCGCCTTCCTGCTCGGCGTCACCGACATCCACGGTGCCGTGGCAGACGCTGCATCCTGTCGGTCGTGCTCTACGTCGTCATCCCGCTCGCCGCGGGCGCGGCGACGCGGCGCTGGCTCACGGGCGCACGCGCGCAAGGGCGAGGACGCGATCGGCCGCTTCACGGCCGCGGTGAAGCCGTTCTCGATCCTCGGCCTGCTGGCGACCGTCGTGCTGCTCTTCGGCTTCCAGGGCCACATCATCGTCGGCCAGGCCGATCCTCATCGTGATGATCGCGATCCCGCTGCTCATCCAGTCCTACGGCATCTTCGGGATCACCTACGCCGCCGCCTGGGCCTGGAAGGTGCCCTTCAACGTCGCCGCGCCGTGCGCGATGATCGGCACGTCGAACTTCTTCGAGCTCGCCGTGGCGGTGGCGATCGGCCTGTTCGGCCTCGGCTCCGGCGCGGCGCTGGCGACGGTCGTCGGCGTGCTGGTCGAGGTGCCGGTCATGCTCTCGCTCGTCGCCTTCGCCAACGCGACGCGGCAGCACTTCCCGCAAGGCTGAGAGACGCCCCGATGACCGTCACGATCTACCACAACCCGAAATGCGGCACCTCGCGCAACACGCTGGCGATGATCCGCCAGTCCGGCGAGGAGCCCGAGGTGATCGAGTACCTGAAGACCCCGCCCGACCGGGAGACGCTGCGCTCGCTGATCGCGCGGATGGGCATCGCGCCGCGCGATCTCCTGCGCCGCAAGGGCACGCCCTACGACGAGCTCGGCCTCGACGATCCGAAATGGACCGACGAGGAGCTGATCGACCTGATGCTCGAGCATCCGATCCTGATCAACCGGCCGATCGTCGTGACGGAGAAGGGCGTCAGGCTCTGCCGCCCGTCCGAGGCGGTGCTCGAGATCCTGCCCAATCCCGACATCGGCGACTTCGCCAAGGAAGACGGCGAGGTCGTCCGCCGGGGATGACGGCGGCGGACGCATCTGCGCGTTGATGCACATCAAGGCGGCGATTTCCGTTCTTGCGCATAAGCGCATGAGGAGGTGTCGCCGATGGTTCTCCCCGTTCTCAATGCGCTCGCCGAGCCGACCCGCCTCGCCGCGTTCCGGATCCTCTGGGACGGTGGCGAGCACTGCGTGTGCGAGCTGATGCGGAGATGCGGCGCCACCCAGTCGCGCATGTCGCGGCACATGGGCGTGCTCAAGGCCGCCGGCCTTGTCGTCGACCGCCGGGACGCCCAGTGGGTGCGCTACCGGCTGAACCCTGCGCTTCCGGCCGACGTGCAGGACGTGCTGGCCGCCGTGATGGCGTGCGGGACGGGCGAGCGGGAAAGGAAGGTCGCATGAGCGTCGACATTCGCGAGGCCCCTCGCCAGCCGTCGGACAACCTGGCATGGGCGGCCGGCGTCGGTGCGTTCCTGGTCGCGTGGTGGCTCGTCTACGGCCAGCTCGTGCCGGTGTCGGAGTGGCTCGTGTCGCTCCTGCCGGTGGCGCGGCACAGCCATACCGGCGAGGCGCTGGCCTTCTTCTTCTACGACGTTCCCAAGGTCCTGCTGCTGCTGACGCTGATCGTCTTCGTGACGGGCGTGCTGCGCAGCTATTTCTCGCGCGGAGAAGACGCGGGCGATCCTCGCCGGCAAGCGGGAGTTCGTCGGCTATCCGCTGGCGGCGGCGCTCGGCGTGCTGACGCCGTTCTGCTCGTGCTCCTCGGTGCCGCTGTTCATCGGCTTCGTCTCGGCCGGCGTGCCGCTCGGCGTGACGTTCTCCTTCCTGATCGCCGGGCCGATGGTCGGCCCCGTCGGGCTCGGCCTGCTGCTCGCGCTCGTCGGCTGGAAGGTCGCGGCCGTCTATCTCGTCTTCGGCTTCGCCGTCGCCACGCTCGCCGGCTGGGTGATCGGCCGGCTGCACCTCGAAGGCTGGCTGCAGGACTGGGTGCGCGAGCTGAATGCCGGGCCGCCCCCCGACCTGCCGGAGGAACGGCCGACCTTCGCCGGCCGCATCAGGATCGGCATCGAGCAGGTGCGGGAGATCGTCGGCCGCGTGTGGATCTGGGTCGTCGCCGGCATCACGGTCGGCGCGCTGATCCACGGCTACGTGCCGCAGGACCTGATGGTCCGCATCATGGGCGGCGAAGCCTGGTGGTCGGTGCCGGCGGCGGTGATCCTCGGCATTCCGATGTACACGAACGCGGCCGGCGTCATGCCCATCGTCGAGGCGCTCCTGGGGAAGGGGGCGGCGCTCGGAACCGTCCTCGCCTTCATGATGTCGGTCATCGCGCTGAGCCTCCCGGAGATGATCATCCTGCGGCAGGTGCTGACGCTGCGCCTGATCGGCGTGTTCATCGGCGTCACGGCCAGCGGCATCCTCGCCGTCGGCTTCCTGTTCAACCTCCTCTTCTGAAGGTGCCGTCATGAAGGACGTGAAGGTCTACGGGCCCGGCTGCAAGCGCTGCGAGGCGACCGAGGCGATGGTCAGGGAGGTGGCCGCCGGGCTCGGAATCGAGGTCGCGGTGGAGAAGGTCACGGATCCCCGGGCGATCGCCATGGCCGGGGTCATGTCGACGCCCGGCCTCGCCGTCGACGGCCGCCTGGTGCACGCGGGCGGGCTGCCGGACCGGAGCCGGCTCGAGCAATGGCTCCGCGCTTGAGGTCGTGGGAACATCTTCGGTCCGTTTGCCGCGCGGAAGCCATCGACGGCGCAATGTGCCGCCGGAGCTCGCCGCGCAAACCCGCACGGCCATGTCGCCGGGGCAGGTAAGCCTCACCCTGATAGGGATGCCGGACGCCCGCGATGCGTTCGATCCCGCCGAGCCGCCTGGCACTGCCGTCGTCGCGGATGCAGGAGGCCCGCAGTTCTGTTCGGGTAGCTGGCGGCGCCGGCCGCCTCAGATCTGCTCGGCCTCGAACACGTAGGCGCCCTCGGCCATGCGGTTGCGGATCGTGGAGACGATTCGCTCGTCGATCTCGTGCTCGTCGAAGACCCCGGCCTTGCGGCAGGCGAGCCGCAGGTCGACCTCCCGCCCGAGATATTCCAGGAGCACGAAGGAGGCGGCCGGCTTGCGGCCGCGCTTGATCGGGCCGCCGGTCTGCACGCCGACGAGATAGTCGACGCGCGGCGCGTAGGAGGGATAGAGCACGAGCTGGGTGATCGAGCTCGCCATCAGCGATTCGTACTCGACGATGTAGATGCGCTCGCCCAGGAAGAATGCCGCCCCGGTGTATTTCCCGACCGACATGCCGGTGCCGAGCATGTCGCGCGGCATCAGCTCGATGTTCTTCCAGAAATATCGCTGGTCGTGCTCGAATATGGCGGCGAAGGACTTGATGATCTTGCCGGGATAGCCGAACGAGTAGAAGTACCTGTAGTAGTACCCGACGTAGCGCTCCAGGCTGGCGGAGTGGCGGTAGAGCGCCTCGACATGCGCGAGCGGGCCGGCCAGCGCCTCGCCGCCGGCCGGGCTGCGGCGCACCGAGACGAGCTCGGCGAAGCGCCGCTCCTCGAGCAGGAGCTCCCACTCGCTGACGCCGAAGAAGTCGCAGATGCGGCGCAGATTGTGGCGCGACGGCCGTGCCTGGCCCGCCAGGTACTTGTTGTACTGCTGGCGGTTGATGCCCAGCCGGCGGCAGACCTCGGCGATCGAGGGGTAGAGGCTCGACAGGTAGCGCAGGTTGGCGGGGAGCGGGTTGTCGGTCACGGGCGTGATCTCTCCGGCATCGTCTCTTCCGGCTTGGCTCCCGCCATCGCTATCTGACGCACTATAGGTGTCAAGTCGCGCCGCGGCGCGAAATTGCGCGCGTCCCCCGGCTCGGCTTTGCTCCGGCGCGACCGTTCATCCCGCCCAGGAGCAGCCCATGCCCACCCTGCCAGACCTGCCCGAGAGCGTGCGCGAGCTCCACCACGTCGAGGTGCCGATGCCCGACGGCTGCCGGCTGGCGGCACGCATCTGGATGCCGAAGGACGCCGAGGAGCGCCCGGTGCCGGCGATCCTCGAATACATTCCCTACCGCAAGAGCGACATGACGCTCGCCCGCGACGCCCGCTGGCTGCCGCTCGTCGCCGAGCGCGGCTACGCGGTGGTGCGGCTCGACCTGCGCGGCACCGGCGACTCCGAAGGGCTGATGCTCGACGAGTACACGGAGCAGGAGCTGCAGGACGGGGTGGACGCCATCGCCTGGATGGCGGCGCAGCCCTGGTGCGACGGCAATGTCGGGATGATCGGCATCTCGTGGGGCGGCTTCAACGGGCTGCAGGTCGCGGCGCTCCGGCCGCCGGCGCTCAAGGCCGTCATCACGCTGTGCTCGACCGACGACCGCTACGCCGACGACGTGCACTACATGGGCGGGACCATGGTGATCGACCAGATCTCCTGGGCCGGCATCATGTTCGGGCGCAACACGCTGCCGCCGGACCCGCAGAATGTCGGCGAGCGCTGGCGCGACGAGTGGCAGCGCCGCCTCACGGACAGCGGGCTGTGGCTCAAGAACTGGCTCGAGCACCAGACGCGCGACGCGTTCTGGAAGCACGGCTCGGTCTGCGAGGACTATTCGGCGATCACCTGCCCGGTCTACGCGGTCAGCGGCTGGGCCGACGGCTATTGCCGCGCCGTCTTCCGCCTGATGGAAAACCTCGACGTGCCGCGCAAGGGGCTCGTCGGCCCGTGGGCGCACACCTATCCGCAGATCGGCCGGCCGCAGCCGGCGATCGACTTCGTCTCCGAATCCGTGCGCTGGTGGGACCACTGGCTGAAGGGCCGCGACACCGGCATCATGGACGAGCCGCAGCTGCGGCTGTTCATGCAGGATCCCGCGCCGCCTCGAAGCGTCTACGAGCGCCGCTCCGGCCGCTGGGTGGCGGAGCCGTCCTGGCCTTCGCCGAACGTGACGCGGCAGGCCTTCGCGCTCGGCAGCGACGGCACGCTCGCCCCGGCCGGCGCGGCGACGCTCCCCGGCGACGCCCTCACGGTCTCCTCGCCCCTCTGGGTCGGCTTCGCCGGCGGCAAGTGGTGCTCCTATGCCGGGCCCGGGCGACCAGCCGGTCGACCAGCGGACCGACGACGCCGGCAGCCTCGTCTTCGAGACGGCGCCGCTCGAGGCGGACCTCGAGATCGCGGGCGACGCGAGCCTGCTGCTCGCCGTCGAGAGCGACCGGCCGGTCGCCCAGGTCACGGCGCGCCTCGTCGACGTGCATCCCGACGGGCAGGCGACGCGCGTGTGCTACGGGCCGTTCAACCTGACCCATCGCGACGGGCACGAGCATCCCGAGCCGCTCGAGCCCGGCCGCCGCTACACGGTGCGCGTGCCGATGAAGCACGTCGCCCAGCGCTTCGCGAAGGGCCACCGGATCCGCCTGTCGATCTCGTCGGTCTATTTCCCGATCTCGTGGCCGACGCCGGAGCCGGCGACGCTGACGGTCTTTCCGGCCGAGACGCAGCTCGAGCTGCCGGTGAGAACCTCTTCGCCCTTGGACGAGACGCTGCATCCCTTCGCCGATGCCGTGCTCGGGCCGCCGCTGCGCACGGAGGTGATCGAGGAGGGCGAGGCGACGTGGCACGCCGTGATGGACCACGGCACCGGCGCCGCGGAGGTCCGGGTCGTCGAGGACGACGGCCGCTACCGGCTCGCCTACAACGACCTGACGATCGCGTCCCGGGGGGAGGAGCGCTACGGCTTCTCCGGCAACGACTACGCGCACCCTCTACGGCGAAACGAAGTGGAGCTTCGAGCTCCAGCGCGGCGACTGGAGCGTCAGGACCACCACGTGGACCCGCATGACCGCCACGCCCGAGGCGTTCCACATCGAGGCCCACCTCAACGCCTGGGAGGGCGAGGCGCTGGCGCACGAGGCGAGCTGGTCGGAGGACATCCCGCGGCGGCTGGTCTGATCGCGCATGGTGCATTCGCGACCTGACGCATTTTCCGCGTCGCTTGGAGCCGGGTGCGAAATTGATCCGGACGCGGGCCGGCCGTTTAATCGAACGATGACGAGGGGATCGGGCGCCCGCAGCGCCTGCCAACAAGAAGGGAAGGGTCTTCCATGGCCGACACGACTGAGGGCTTCCTCAACATCCCGCGCCGCAGCTTCCTGAAGGGGGTGGCCGCCACGGGCCTCGCCGCCGCGTCGATGCCGATCTCGCGCGCCGTCTGGGCGCAGCAGGGCAAGGTGCTCGTCGTGCGCTCCTATGCCGACATCGAGACGCTCGACCCCGGCTTCTACCAGAACGCCTACAACGTCGACGTGATGAACTGCCTCTACTCCAAGCTCGTGCACTACAAGCCGGGCCACGAGTGGGGCGTCGAGATGCAGGCGGCCGAGGAGGTCGAGCAGGTCGACGACACGCATATCCGCTTCAAGCTGAAGCCCGGCATCATGTTCACCGGCGGCTACGGCGAGATGACCGCGGAGGACGTCAAGTTCTCCTTCGAGCGCGTGCTCGAGCACGATTCGCCGGTGAAGGGCGACTGGGGCCCGCTCGACCACGTCGAGGTGACCGACAAGTACTCGGGCGTCATCGTCCTCAAGAAGCCCTTCCAGCCGCTGTGGAACATCACGCTGCCCTACGGCGTCGGCCACATCGTCTCGAAGAAGGCGGTGATGGAGGCGACCGGCGACGGCGGCACGTTCGGCCTCAAGCCGCCGGCGTTCTCGGGCCCCTACATCCTCGGCGAGTGGAAGCCCGACCAGTACACCAAGCTCGTCCGCAACCCGGACTGGAAGGGCGAGGATCCGGGCTTCGACGAGATCCGCATCATCCCGATGGACGACGAGAAGACCGCCGAGATCGCCTACGAGGCCGGCGACGTCGACTTCACGGGCATCAGCCTCGCCTCGCTGAGCAAGTACAAGGAACAGACGCCGAAGGACACGGCGATCGAGGAGTATCCTTCGCTCTACTACGTCTGGGTCGGGATGAACCTCGACAACCCGGCGCTCCAGGACATCAACCTGCGCAAGGCGATCCAGTACGCGATCAACGTGCCGCAGATCATGGACGCGGCCTATTTCGGCGAGGCCAAGCCCTCCACCGGCCTGATCGCGCCGGGCCTGATCGGCCACCGCGAGAAGTCGCTGGTGCCGCCGGAGGGCGACCTCGACAAGGCCCGCGAGTTCCTGGAGAAGGCCGGCGGCCCGCCGAGCCAGAAGCTGACGATCGAGGCCGAGAACACCTCGCAGTGGAGCACGGTCGCGCAGATCGTCCAGGCGCAGCTCGCCCAGATCGGCATCGATGTCCAGATCAACGTGCAGGATTCCGGCTCGTTCTGGACGATGGGCATGGAGAGCGAGGGCGATCGCTGGAAGGACATCCAGCTCATCATCAACCGCTTCTCGATGCTGCCCGACCCCTACTACGCGACGAGCTGGTTCACCTGCGAGCAGGTCGGCATCTGGAACTGGGAGCGCTTCTGCAACAAGGAGTTCGACAAGCTGCACGAGGCGGCGCTGAGCGAGTCCGACGAGCAGAAGCGCGCCGAGATGTACGTCAAGATGCAGGACCTCATGGAGGAGTCCGGCGCCTACCGCTTCATCACCCACGAGGGCAGCCCGGTGATGTACCGGACGACCAAGGTGAAGCCGGCGCTGCGTCCGGACGCCCGGCCGCTCTACCGCTACTTCGAGCCGGCGTGACCTGCGCCGGCGCGAGCCCGACCTGACGACACGAGGGAAGCCCCGGAACGGTGTGGATCTACCTGCTGCGTCGCCTCGCCCTGTCGATCGCCGTGATCGTGGTGGCCGTGACGCTCCTGAACGTCATGCTTCACGCCGTTCCGGGCGACCCGGCCGTCATGATGCTGGGGCCGCGCGCGACGCCCGAGCTGATCGCGCGGACGCGCGTCGAGATGGGCCTCGACAAGCCCTTCCTGGTGCAGATGCTCGTCTTCTTCGGGAACCTCCTGCGCGGCGACATGGGGGTCGACGTCTTCACCCGCCGGCCGGTCTCCGACATCGTGCTGGAGCAGCTGCCCTACACGCTGGTCCTGATCACGGCGTCGATCGTCTGGGCGGCGCTGATCGGCATCCCGCTCGGCTGCTACTCCGCCATCCGCCGCAACAGCCTCGTCGACAAGGTGACGGGCGTGCTCTCGGTGAGCACGATCTCGGTGCCGGCCTTCGTGATGGCGCTCTACGCGGTGCTGGTCTTCGCGGTCTGGCTCAAGTGGCTGCCGGCGATCGGGGCGGGCGAGGGCTTCGGCGAGCAGGCCCGGCACCTGATCCTGCCGGCCTTCGCGGTCGGCGTCTCCTGGGTCGGCTACATGGCGCGCATCGTGCGGGCCTCGATGCTGGAGATCATGGGCGAGAACCACGTGCGCATGGCGCGCGCCTTCGGGCTGCCGCCCTCGAAGATCATCGTGTCCTACGCCCTGCGCATCGCCATCCTGCCGACGGTGACGCTGGTGGGGGCGGGCGTCGCCTACCTGCTCTCGGCGGCGGTGTTCGCGGAGGTGATCTTCGCCCGGCCCGGCATCGGCGCCCTGATCGTCCAGGCGGTGGACGGCCGCAACTACCCGATCGTGCTCGGCTGCGTCCTCGTCACCACCGTCCTGATCGTCGCCGCGACGCTCGTCTCCGATCTCGTGAACGCCTGGCTCGACCCCCGCGCGCGGGAAGGCCTGTGAGGGAAGGCCTGTGAGGGAGGGACAGTCTTGAGCTCGACAACGGCCGACACGGCCTCCCGCACGCCCGGCGCCCTGCGCCAGTACGCCGGGATGCTGGCCCGCGACCACCTGGGCCTGCTCGGCCTCGTCCTGGTCCTGATCATCGTGGCGAGCGCCATCCTCGCGCCGTGGATCTCGCCGTACGACCCCAACCAGATCATGATCGGGCCGCGGCTCGGGCCGCCCTCCTGGCAGCACTGGCTGGGCACCGACCATATCGGCCGGGACCTCCTGTCGCGGGTCATCGCCGGCGGGCGGATCGCCATGCTCGTGGCGGCCGCGACGCTGTCGGCGGCGCTGAGCGTCGGCCTCGCGCTGGGGCTGATCGCGGGCTTCGGGCCGCAGTGGCTCGACAACGCCCTGCTGCTCGTCTTCGACGCGGTGCGCTCCTTCCCGGTCATCATCTTCGGCCTCGCCCTCGTGACGCTGATCGGGCCGAGCCTCGGCACGGTCATCATGGTCGTGGCGATCACCTCGGTGCCGATCTACGCCCGGATCGTGCGGACGCAGACGCAGTCGCTGCGCTCCGCCGAGTTCGTGCTCGCGGAGCGGGCGATGGGCGCCAGCACGCTGCGCATCCTCGCGGTGCACGTCATGCCGAACGTGATCGGGCCGCTCCTGATCCTCGCCAGCATGGACGTGCCGCTGGTCATCGCGACGGAGGCCGGCCTGAGCTTCCTCGGCATGGGCGTGCGGCCGCCGACGCCGTCCTGGGGCACGATCCTCAACGACGGCTACAGCTACATCCGCAACTCGCCGTGGCCGGTCATCGACGGCTCGATCCCGATCGTCCTCGTGACGCTCGGCTTCACCTTCCTCGGCGAGGCGCTGCGCGACATCTTCGACCCGAAGCTGCGGCGGGACCTGTGAGCATGGGCGACGCCGAGACCCTCCTGCAGGTCCGCGACCTCTCGCTCGATTTCGGCACGCCGCGCGGCCGCGTGCACGCGCTGCGCAACGTCTCCGTCGACGTGCCGAAGGGCCGCATCGTCGGCGTCGTCGGCGAATCCGGCTGCGGCAAGTCGACCCTGGCCTACAGCCTGATCGGCCTCCTGCCGGCCAACGCCGAGATCGTCGACGGCACGATCGGGTTCGAGGGGCACAACCTCATCGAGCTCTCCGACCGGCAGATGCGCGACATCCGCGGCCGCCGCATGTCGATGATCTTCCAGGACCCGATGACGGCGCTCAATCCCGGTCACGACCGTCGGGCGGCAGATGATGGAGATCCAGTACCGCGACGACATCGCGACCGCCGAGAAGCGCCGGCGGGCCATCGCGATGCTCGAGACCGTGGGCATCCCCGACGCGGAGAGCCGCCTCGATTCCTATCCGCACCATTTCTCCGGCGGCATGCGCCAGCGCATCTGCATCGCCATGGCGCTGCTCGTCGAGCCCTCGCTGCTCATCGCCGACGAGCCGACGACGGCGCTCGACGCGACGCTCGAGGTGCAGATCATCAACCTCCTGAAGAAGCTGCAGCGCGACATCGGCTGCTCCATCGTCTTCGTCTCGCATCACCTGGGCACGGTGGCGGAGCTCTGCGACGACGTGGTGGTGATGTATGCCGGCGAGGTCGTCGAGCGGGGGCCGGTCCGCGACATCTTCCGCCGCCCGGCGCACCCCTACACGCAGGCGCTTCTGGAGTGCGACCCAGGCCGCATCCGCGAGAAGACGCGGCACCTGCCGACGATCCCCGGCGAGCTGCCGAACCTGATCGACGTGCCGGACGGGTGCATCTTCAAGGGGCGCTGCCCGAAGGCCTTCGGGCGCTGCGACCACGACCATCCCGGCGACTACGACGCGGCGGGAGAGGGCCATGCCGCCCGCTGCCACCTTCTCGACCCGCGCGAGGGAGAGACCGCATGAGCGCCCTGCTCGAGGTCGAGAACCTGCGCGTGCGCTATCGCACGGCCGGCGCGCTGAAGAGCCTGATCCGCGGCATCGACGACCCGTATATCGACGCGGTGTGCGACGTGTCCTTCGAGATCAGCGAGGGCGAGACGCTCGGCCTCGTCGGCGAATCCGGCTCCGGCAAGTCGACCATCGCCCGCACGCTGATCGGCCTGAAGGGCGCGGCCGAGGGCTCCATCCGGTTTCAGGGCGAGGAGCTGACGGGCCTCAAGGAGCGCGACTACGCCAAGGTCCGGCGCGAGATGGCGATGATGTGGCAGGACCCTGTGGGGAGCCTCTCGCCGCGCCTGACGATCGGCTCGCTGATCACCGAGCCCTTCCGCATCCACGGCATGACGGACAGGGACCTCGGCGCCGAGGCGGTGCGGCTGCTCGAGATGGTCGGCCTCAACGCCGACTTCGCGCCGCGCTTCCCCCACCAGCTCTCCGGCGGCCAGGCCCGGCGCGTCGGCGTGGCGCGGGCGCTGGCGCTCAACCCCCGGCTCGTCATCGCCGACGAGCCGACGGCCGGCCTCGACGTGTCGGTCCAGGGCGAGGTGCTGAACCTCCTGGCGCGGCTGCAGGACGAGCTCGGCATCGCCATCCTCGTCATCACCCACAACCTCAACGTCGTGCGCCACATCACCGACCGCATGGCGATCATGTATCTCGGGCGGTTCGTGGAGCAGGGGCCGACGGACGAGATCTTCTTCCAGCCGCGCCACCCCTACACGGAGGCGCTGCTCTCGGCGAACCCGGAGCCCGATCCCGACGCCGCGCACGAGCGGGTGGAGATTTCCGGCGAGGTGCCGAGCCTGATGCACCGGCCCTCGGGCTGCGAGTTCCACACGCGCTGCCTCTATGCCCGCGAGAATTGCGGCCACGAGCCGCCGGGCGTCAGCCGCGACGGCCCGGCCCACGCCTACACCTGCCACTATCCGCTCGGCCTCGTCAGCGAGCCGAAGTCGCGGACCGGCGGGAGCGCGCCGGCGGAAGGCGGCGAGCCCGCGTGACCCTGCGCCGCCCGTGGCCGCCTCAGCGCCGCGGCTTGATGTAGGCGACCGCTTCGAAGCGGGCGTGGCGGCTGACGAAGACGCGGGCCATCGAGCGCTCGAGCCGCTTCCGCGCCGTCGCCTGGGCGCGGGCAGGGTGCTGCGCGGCGTCGTCGAACGCCCGCAGATGATGCAGGAGCACCGCCCGGCCGCCCGGCGCGAGGGCGCGCTCCAGCCCGTCCAGCAGGATCTCGAGATCGGGGGCCGGGAGATAATAGACGATCTCCGACGCCACGATCAGGTCGAAGGGCCCGCGCGGGAACCCGTCGGGCAGGACCGCCTGCCGGAGCTCCACGCCAGGGCGGTCGCCGAGCCGCTGCCGGGCGGCCGCGAGTGCCGTGGCGGAGGAATCGACGGCCGTCAGCCGCAGGCAGTGCGGGGCGAGGCGCAGCGTCGTCTCGCCGTTGGCGCAGGCGAGCTCGAGCCCCCGCCCGTGGCAGGAGGCGCCGCAGGCCGCCAGGAGCACGCCGCGCTTGAAGGCTTCGAAGCGGGACGTCCGATAGTCCCACGGGTCGTCGTCCTCCTGGAACTTGCGCTCGAAGCCGGCGGGATCGATCGGTCTCATCGGGTCGCCCGCCAATAGGCTTCGACGGGGCCGGTCAGCCGGTCGATCGTCTCCGGGCTCAGCCGGAAGCCGGACGGGTCGTCGGCGATCAGGCCGGTCGTCTGCGACAGGTGCGCCGCCACGGCATCGCGCTTCCGGGCGACCGCGTCGGCGATGTCGAAGGCGATGAGCTCCGCTTCGCCCGGCGCCGGCCGGTCCTCCGGGGCGCCGAGCTCGTCGAGCCAGATCGCGTATTCCAGCGTCTCCGGCGCCGCGCCGCATGCCTGGAGCGCATCCATCGTGAGGCGCCAGCTGTCGCGGTGGTCGCGGTGAGGGTCCCGTCGCCACGGCACGAGGACGAGGTCGGGCCGGAACGCGGCGACGATTCCCGAAAGCTGCTCGAGCGCGTCGCGCCAGGCGGGCGAGCCGCGCGCCGGCATGTCGGCGTCGTGCAGGCGCAGGAAGGTGCGCGCCTGACCGGCCGCGCCGAGGCGGGCCAGCGCCTCTTCCGCCTCGGCTTCGCGCTGTCCGGCCAGCCGCTCCCGCGGCCAGTCGCGGGAGCGGGTATGCGAGGCGCCGCCATCCGTCACGAAGACGATGTGGAACGCACGACCGGCCGCGCAGAGGGCGGCGATGAGGCCGCCGCAGCCGAGCGTCTCGTCGTCTGGATGCGGCGCGATCACGAGGATGCGTTCCGCCGGGAGGGAGAGGGGATCGAGGGCGGTCGCCATGCGCATCAGCCCCGCGATCCCGGCGTCCAGTCGCCGGCGGCGACGGCCCTGCCGAGCGCGGCCAGCGCGCCGTCGGGATTGGGCTGGCGCAGGTAGGTACGCAGGTCGCGGATCAGCCGCTCCAGCGGGTGCGGCGCGATCATGCCGGCGGCGCCGACGGCGCGCTCGGCCTCCTCCAGGACGCTCATGGCGAAGCTCTCGACCGCCATCCGCGTGGCGTTGGCCACGGCAATGGCCCGGGTCCCGGCTTCCTCCGGCGCGCCCTCGGCGCTTGCCGCCGTCCATGCGGCGGCGGCCCTCGGAAGCCAGGCGTAGCCCGACTCCACCGCGATCCCCATCCGGCCGAGGCGGTGGCGCTGGTAGGGATCCTCGCTGCGGCCGGTGCGGCCGAGATGCGCGGCCGCTTCGTCCAGCACCGCGTGCGCGCCGCCGACATGGACGGCGGCGAAGCGCATGGCGCCGGCGGAAAACCACGGCTCGCGCAGGTAGTCGCCTGGCCGGCCGACGATCCAGCCGGGATCGACCTCGATGCCGTCGAAACGGGCGACGTGGCTGCCCGAAGCCCGCATGCCCAGCGGCTTCCACCACGAGCGATCCACGTCGACATGGTCGAGCGGCACCATGAGCATGATCCGGCCTTCGTGCCGCTCCACCGTGACGAGGGCGTGGCTCAGCCCGTCCACGCCCGTGGCGAAGCTCTTGGCGCCGGAGAGCCGCCCGTCCTCCAGGGTCAGCGGGCTGCCCGGCAGGTCGGTGTTCCACACGCCGAAGATCCGCCCCTCGGCGGCATGCCCGTCACAGGCGTCGCGCTGCTCCGGCGAGCCGAAAAGGCGGACCAGGAAGAGGGCATTCGCGTGTCCCTCGTAGATCCGCCCGACGTTCAGGTCGCCGCGCCCGATGGCGGCGAGAAGCCAGAGCAGGCTTTCCGCTTCGCCGCCGGCAATCGGGGGATGGGCGATCAGGCCGAGCCGGGCGAGCCCGGCCAGCGCCTCGGCGGGAAAGCCGCCGTCGCGGTCGCGCTCGGCGGCCATGGAGGCCGCTGCGGCGGTGACGGCGGCGAGCCCGCCGCCCTTCCGCGTCTCATGCTGCACGGACCTCTCCCTCCCGTTCGGCGATCATGCGGGCGAGCTCGTCGATGGCGAGGTCGACCGGCACGGCCGCCATGGCGTCCGGATCGTCCGGCGCGTGCGCCTCGACGAGCGCCTGAGTGTCGGGCGCCAGCACGTCGGCGTCGAGGCCGAGCCGGGCCAGCACCGCGTCGCGCTGTTCGCGCCGCAGCCCGGCGAGGCTTCGCAGCATCCGGCGCCGTTCCAGCCGCTCGAGCACGGAGGAGGGCGCCTCCACGAGATGTGGCCGGCCTTCCTCTTCCTCCGCGATCCAGGCCTTGAGGCAGTCGGCCATGCCGCCCTGGGCCCGCCCCGCGAGCCGCGCCGAGACGCCGACCTCGACGTCGGGCGCATGGCGGAGAAGGAAGCCCATTGCACGGGCGCGGGTGACGAAGGCGAGATCCTCGCGAAAGGGTATCGCCGGAACGCCTCCGACCGCTTCATGGACCTCTCCGCGCACCGCAAGGCTTGCGCCGGTGTGGTCCCAGTGGCGCGGCCAGGGGTCGTGCGGCAGCGGGTCGACCAGCGCGGCGAGACGATCGGCGAGCGCGAGATAGCGGAGGTGCCGCGCGGCGCGGCGGCCGAAGGCCGGCCCGAGCCGCGCCTCCTCGTCGGGATCGCCGACGATGCGACCTCCCACGAGGTCGGCGCCCTCGTCGATCGCGCGCAGGTTCGCCTCGACCCAGTCAGGCGGCGGCACCGCATCCGCGTCGGTGGAGAGGAGGACGGAGCCCGCGCGCCCGCCGGCGATCTCCGAGGCGCGCTGCATGGCCAGGCGCCTCGCCGAGCCGACATGGGCGCTGGCCTCGGGAAAGGCGATCTCGACCGCTTCCATCTCCAGGCCCGGATGCCGCGCCGCGGCGGCCCTGGCGATCCCGGCCGATCCGTCGGTGCAGTTGTTGAACACGATCACGAGCCGCAGGGCGCGCCCCCGGGCTGCGATCCAGCTCTGCCCGGCGAGGGCCTCGATGAGCCGGGGCAGGCGCTGCGCCTCGTTGCGCGCGGGGACGGCGACGATCGGGTGCCACGTAGATCCCAAGGACGTTGCTCCGTCTGGTGAGGGACACCCGGTCATGTGCGGGCGCCGGCAACAACGGGGCCGGGGGGAATTGGTTTCTCCTGCGGCGGATATTGGTCGGGGCGGGGCCCGGAACCGCAGGTCGCGGGACCTGTCGGCTCAGGCGCCGTGAACATCGTGGGCGTCGATGTCCATGCCGCCTCCAATAGCATCTTTCCGGGCGCGCCGGCGCATCCGGCGGCGGGCTGCGGCGGGGCGTCTACGCCGGTCGGTTCGTTCGCGGCTCGGGGTGGCCCTCGTCGATCCCGCCGGCGGAGAGCCTGCGGCGCAGCAGGTCGGCGAGGGCGGTGGCGAGGGGGGAGAGCGCCCGGCCATGGCGCTTCAGGAGCCCGACCTCGCGGCGCGGCAGCTCGACCTCGAGGGGCACGCAGGCGAGATGCGGGTCGCCCGGCGGCACCGACAGGGCCGGCAGGATCGTCACGCCGAGATTGCGCCGGACGACGGCGAGCAGCGACATGACGTTCGGGAATTGGAGCCGGCTGCGCGCCGACAGCTCGCGATACTGCGGGTGCTCGATGCGCTCCGAGGCGCCGTTGACGATGAAGTTCTCCCCCTCGAGATCGCGCCAGCCGGCCTTCTCCTGGCGCGCCAGCCTGTTGCCGGTCGCGCAGACGAGGAGGAAGCGGTCGCCGAACAGGGGCTCGAACTCGATGATGCGCATGTTGGCGGGCGGGCCGGCGACGCCGAGCTCGACGTTCTGCCGCTCGACCGCGAGCTCGACGGAGGCGGAGTCGGTGTCGCGCAGATTGAGCTCGATGCCCGGCCGCTCGCGGATGAACACGTCGAGCAGCGGCGGCAGCACGTGCGCGGCGATCGAGGGCACGCAGGCGACGTCGAGGCGCCCGACCTCGTTCAGCGCATAGGCCTTGATGTTGCCGACCGAGCGCTCGAAGCCCAGCACCTCCGGCCGCGCGACCGACAGCACGTACTCGCCGAGCGAGGTCAGCTTCGACTTGCGGTCGCTTTCGAAGAGGGGGCCGCCGACCTCGTCCTCGAGCTGGCGCAGCGTCATCGACACGGCCGAGGGGGTGCGGCCGATCTTGGCGGCCGCGTCGGTGATGTTGCCGAGCTCGGCGACGGCGACGAAGACGCTGAAATGGCTGAGCTTGATGGCCATGGGTCCGCCTCCGCTTCAGATAATCTGAAATGATTAGCAGGAGTTTCTGTTTGATTGAAGCTGTCGTGCTGGCGATCATCCTCGCGAGAGACAGAACACGGGATACGGGGGCCATGGCGGAGCGGCACGGCAACTTCATCGCCGGCGAGTGGCGGACGGGCGCGGACCACGTCGAGAACGTGAGCCCCTCCGACCTCTCCGACACGATCGGCCTCTATGCCCAGGCGAGCGAGCGCGACCTCGCCGACGCGCTCCACGCCGCCCGCGACGGCGGCCGGGCCTGGGCCGCCACCGGCCTCGAGGCGCGCGGCAACGCGCTGATGGCGATCGGCACGGAGCTGATGCAGCGCGCCCGCGAGCTCGGCACGCTCCTGTCGCGCGAGGAGGGCAAGCCGCTGGCCGAGGGGATCGGCGAGGTCTACCGGGCCGGCCAGTTCTTCACCTACTACGCGGCCGAGGTGCTGCGGCTGCAGGGCGACAAGGCGGATTCGGTGCGCCCCGGCGTCGAGGTCGACGTGACGCGCGAGCCGGTCGGCACCGTCGCCGTCGTCTCGCCGTGGAACTTCCCCGTGGCGACGGCGGCGTGGAAGATCGCGCCCGCGCTCGCCTTCGGCAACGCGGTGATCTGGAAGCCGGCGAACCTGACGCCGGCCTCGGCGGTCGCGCTCGCCGAGATCGTCTCGCGGCAGGGCCTGCCGGCCGGCACGTTCAACCTCGTGATGGGCCGCGGCGGCACGATCGGCCAGCGCCTCGTGGAGTTCCCCGACATCGACGCGGTCAGCTTCACCGGGTCGCTCGAGACGGGGCGGCAGGTGGCGGCGGCGGCCGCGGCGAACCTCACGCGCTTCCAGCTCGAGATGGGCTCGAAGAACGCGCTCGTCGTGATGGACGACGCCGATCTCGATCTCGCGGTGCAGGCCGCCGTCGCCGGCGGCTATTCCGGCTCCGGCCAGAAGTGCACCGCCTCCTCGCGCCTCATCGTCCACCGCGCGGTGCACGACGCGTTCGTCGGCCGCCTGTCGGAGGCGCTCGCCGCCATGCCCGTCGGCCACGCGCTCGACGAGGCGACGAAGATCGGCCCGGTCGTGAGCGAGGGCCAGCTCGCCGCGAACCTCGCCTATCTCGACCTCGCCAGGGAGGAGGGCGCCGAGATCGTCTTCGGCGGCGAGCGCGTCGAGCGCGAGACGGAAGGCCACTACATGAGCCCGGCGCTGCTCGCCGGCGGGCGCAACGACATGCGCATCAACCGCGAGGAGATGTTCGCGCCGATCGCCTGCGTGATCGCGGTCGACGGCTACGAGGAGGCGCTGGCGGCGGCGAACGACACCGAGTACGGCCTGACCGCCGGCATCGTCACCGCCTCGCTCGCGCGCGCCACCCATTTCCGGCGCAACGTCGAAACGGGCTGCGTCATGGTGAACCTGCCGACGGCGGGCACCGACTACCACGTGCCGTTCGGCGGCCGGAAGAACTCGAGCTTCGGCCCGCGCGAGCAGGGCCGCTACGCCGCCGACTTCTACACCCACGTGAAGACGTCCTACATCCGCGCGGGAGAGCCGGCATGAACGAGCGCGCCGACATCCCCTTCCTCATCGACTGCATGCAGTTCTCGAACTGGTCGGAGACGATCTTCCGCCAGTTCCGCGAGGCGGGCATCGCGGCGGTCCACGTGACGATCGCCTATCACGAGGACTTCCGCGAGACGGCGGGGCGGATCGCCGAATGGAACCGGCGCTTCGAGGCCTTTCCCGATCTGATCGTGCACGCCCGCACGGCCGCGGACGTCGAGCGCGCCCACGCCGAGGGGCGGACGGCGATCGTCTTCGGCGTCCAGAACCCGTCGCCGATCGAGGCCGACATCGGGCTCGTGGAGGTCTGCCACACGCTCGGCGTGCGCTTCATGCAGCTGACCTACAACAACCAGAGCCTGCTCGCGACCGGCTGCTACGAGGCGGAGGACGCCGGCATCACCCGCATGGGCCGGCAGGTCATCAGGGAGATGAACCGGGTCGGCATGGTGATCGACATGTCGCATTCGGCGGAGCGCTCGACCCTCGAGGCGATCGAGCTGTCGCAGCGGCCGATCGCCATCACCCACGCGAACCCGGCCTGGTGGCACGCGGGCCTGCGCAACAAGAGCGAGACCGTGATCCGGGCGCTCGCCGCGAGCGGCGGCATGCTCGGCTTCTCGCTCTATCCCCATCACCTGAAGGACAAGTCGGCCTGCACGCTCGAGAGCTTCTGCGGCATGATCGCGAGGACGGCCGAGATGGTCGGCGTCGAGCATCTCGGGATCGGCTCCGACCTGTGCCAGGATCAGCCCGACAGCGTGGTGGAGTGGATGCGCAACGGGCGGTGGACCAAGGACCGCGACTTCGGCGAGGGCTCGGCCAGTCATGCCGGCTTCCCGCCGCCGCTGCCGTGGTTCAGGGACAGCCGCGGCCTCCACAACATCGCACGCGGCCTTCGCGAGACCGGGTTCTCGGCCGCCGAGGTGGAGATGATCATGGGGCGGAACTGGCTGCGCTTCTTCAGGGAGTCGTTCGGGCCCGCAGGGAGCCGGGCTCCCGGCCGGGGAGGCGCCGCAGCCCGCGGTGGCCGGCCGTGGCGACTGAGGCGGCGGCAGACGCCGCGCGGGAGCAGGGCTCCGCGGGCCTGCGGCCGCCCGGGACCGTCATGCGGCTTCAGCGCATGGGCTCGTTCTTTCCCTCGCGCCTGAGCTTCATGCCGACGCTCCTGCGCCGCCTCGCCCGCGAGCGCTGGACCTTCCATCGCCGCGAGGCGGATCTCGACGCGACGGGCACGGGCCACGCCGTCTACGAGGCGCGGGGGCCGGAGCGCAGCTACTGCCTCGTCGCCTTCTCGCAGGAGCTCGAGCCGGAGCGCCGCACCGACCGCGTCATCGCCGAGGCCTGGGACGCGACCTTCGTGCTGTTCGACGGGATGCCGGGGCCGGACGACATCGAGCGCCTGCGAGCGAACGCGCCGCTGCCAGGAGGCCGGCCGCTACCGCTCCTCCGAGATCGTCCTGTCGCGGGCGAACCGCAGCGTGCGGCTCTTCGCGCACGTGGTCGACAGCCTCGCGGCGGGGCGCCAGCCCGAGCCGGCCCGCCTCGCCGAGGTCGGCTACCTCATGCGCACGACGGCGGTCTACGGCAACGGCAAGTTCGGCATCGCCGACCGCGGCCGGATCGCCGAACGCCCGGAGATCTCCGGGCCGTTCGGCGCGGAGATGCTGGCGGTCTACCTGATCCGGCTCTTCACCCTCGACCTCGTCGAGCACGTCGCGCGCGTCCGCGCGCCGGACACGTTCGTGCCGCTCGCCCCGCAGCTCAAGCGCATGCTCGGCATCGGCAACTCGACGGGCCTCGGCATGGCGCCGTTCCTCGTCAGCCATCCCGTCCTGCTCAACAACTGGGTGGCGGCGCGCGAGACGGCGCTCGCCCGGGTCCGCGGCATCGGCCGCGTCGCGCCCGAGGACGTCGCTGGCTTCCGCCGGCTGCTGACTGCGGCACGGGCCCATGTCGCGGAATGGCGGGTCGGCGATCCCGTCCAGTCGGCGCGCATCGCGCGGCTCGAGACCGACCTGATGGCGCTCGACGCCTGGGCCGCGCGCGAGGCGGCAGATCCGCAGCCCTCTCTGTGGGACGTTCTCTACCGGCGCGCCGAGGAGCGCCTTTCGGTCGAGGCGCAGGAGCTCCTCGTCTCGCTCCTGATCGAGCCGCACGGCGACCTCGTCGACGACCTGACGGCCACGATGGCCTCGCGCGAGGTCGAGACGCTCGACCCGGCGATGCCGGCCGGCCGGCTGCGGCAGATCGTCGAGACGGTCTACGCCTGGGCGCTCGACGTCGACCTCGCGGCGCCGGGCGCGCAGAAGTTCTTCTGGTACGTCTCGGAGGAGAAGCTCGAGCCGCGGCTCGGCGAGCGCGAGGCCGAGCCCGGCGCCGACCGGGAGATGCCGCTGGCGGTGGCCCGCGACGTCCAGGCGCTGGCGGCCATGCTGCGGGACTGCGGCGCGGAGACGAGCTGCGCCGAGCTCGTGATGCGGCGGCCGGACCTGCGCCACGTCGTGGTGCGCGCCCAGACGGTGGCACGGCACCCTTACGGCGAGATCCGCGACAGCCTGGTCGATGCCGCCTGCCTGCCGATCGACCTCCTGCGCTGCAAGCTGTCCTTCTTCGGGGCCTCGAAGTTCGATCCCAAGTCCGACCGCTGGACCCGCATCACGATGTTTGCCGGGGCGCCGCTCCCCGGGGAGATCGCGGGCGAGGGGGGCGACTGGTTCGTGCTCGGGCCGACGGTGCCGCGGTCATGATCGTCTCGCTGAACGAGGTCGAGGTGACGATGCGCAAGGCCGGCGGGGGCGCCGGCCTGCCGCCGGGCGTCGCCGCGGAGCTCGGCCGGGCCGCGGCCTGGCTCGCGGCGGCCGGCCTGTCGCCGCTCGACCTGCCGCTCGCCGCGCTCCGCGCGCTCGACATAGGCGAGGCCTCCGCGCTGGCGGAAGACGCGGGCGGTCGTCCGGCCTCGGTCTGCTTCGCCGGGCTCTCGGCGCTCGACCTTCTCGCCGCCGGCGGAGAGGACGCCGCGGCGGAGACGGCGCCGCTCGACGTGCCGGCGCTGATGGTCGCCTACGCCGCCTGCGCCAGCGAGACCGTCGGGCTTTCGTGCCGCATCCGGTGGACGCACGCCGGCGAAGCGCCGGTCGAGGCATGGGTCGCATCCGGCCGCGCCCGCGGCCTGCCCGAGGGCTGGGCCGTGCCTCGCGGACCGGCGGCGGTCGCGCTCGTCCGCACGGGCGAGGCGATGGGCGGCGAGATGCGCGATGCGCTCGGCGATCCCGCCGCGCGCCGGGCCGTGCTCGACGCTGGCGTGACCGTCTCCGACACGCTGTGGCGGGAGGCGGGCCGCCTCGCCGCGCGCATCCTCGTGCCGGCGACCGAAGCCTCCCGTGCGCGGGGCGCGGGCGCCGGGCTGATCGACACGGACTGAGACGACGGGAAGGAACGGCACATGTCCGAGAGGACGCTGAGCGTAGAAGAGGTGGAGCGGCTGGCGCGGGCGGCGCTCGAAGGCGCGGGCACCGCGCCGGCGGCCGCGGCCTCGCTCGCGCGCGCCGTCGCGGCCGCGGAACGCGACGGCATCGCCAGCCACGGCCTGCACTACGTGCCGATCTATTGCGAGCACGTGCAGTGCGGCAAGGTCGACGGCCGCGCCGAGCCGACGGTGGAGCGCACGCGGCCGGGCGCCATCCGCGCCGACGCGGCGACGGGCTTCGCGCATCCGGCGATCGACATGGGCTTCGAGGTGCTGGTGCCGGCCGCCCGCGAGCAGGGATGCGCCGCGCTGGCGGTGCACGACTCCTACAATTGCGGCGTGCTCGGCTACCACGTCGAGCGGCTGGCGGAGGCCGGCCTCGTCGGCCTCGGCTTCACGAACTCGCCCGCCTCGATCGCGCCGCTCGGCGGCACGACGCCGGTCGTCGGCACCAACCCCTTCGCGCTCGCCGTGCCGGACGGGGAGGGGGCGGCCGCGCTGGTCATCGACCAGAGCGCCAGCGTCGTCGCCAAGAGCGAGGTGATGGTGGCGGCCCGCGAGGGGCGCCCGATCCCGGAGGGCTGGGCGCTCGACGCGGACGGCCGCCCGACCACCGACCCGCAGGCGGCGCTCCAGGGCAGCATGGCGCCGAGCGGCGGCCACAAGGGCTTCGGCGCCGGCCTGATGGTCGAGATCTTCGCCGCGGCGCTGAGCGGCGCCACGCTCGGCAAGGACGCGAGCCCGTTTTCCGGCCCGAAGGGCGGGCCGCCGCGCACCGGCCAGTTCTTCCTCGCGCTCGATCCGGATGCCTTCTCGGGCGGCGCCTTCGCCGGCCGGGTCGACGCCCTCGTCGCCGCCATCGAGGCGCAGGAGGGCGCCCGGGTGCCCGGTTCGAAGCGGGCGGCGAACCGCCGGCGGATCGCCCGGGAGGGGGTGCGCGTCCGCGAGGAGCTCTTGCAGAAAATCCTGCCTTACTGCACCGCGTTTCAACTAAACTGAAAGACCCGAAAGATCTTTCAGTTTGCCTTCAAGCGGAGCCTGCGCGACGCTTCAATGTCCAGAGAAAGAGGGGAACAACGACCATGACCATCGGATTTGGACGGACGGCAATCGCCGTCGGTCTCGTCGCGGCGGGCGCGCTGCTGTCTGCGCCGCAGGCAAAGGCGGCCGATTGCGGCTCAATGGGCAAGATCTCCATCGCGGAGATGACGTGGCTGTCCGCCAGCACGCTGGCCCATATCGCCGACCGCATCCTCGACAAGGGCTATGGCTGCCAGACGGAGGTGGTGCCGGGCGACACGGTGCCGACCGCGACCAGCATGCTGACGAAGTCCGAGCCCAACATCGCGCCCGAGCTCTGGGTCTCCACCGCCCAGTCGATCTGGGACAAGATCATGGACAAGGGCAACGTCTACAAGGCCGGCGACATCTTCTCCGAGGGCGGCCAGGAAGGCTGGTGGATCCCGAAATACGTCGCCGAGGCGCACCCGGAGATCAAGTCGGTCACCGACCTCAAGGACAACTGGAAGGTGTTCGCCGAGGCGGCCAACCCGGACAAGGGCCGGTTCTACGGCTGCCCGCCCGGCTGGGGCTGCGAGATCATCACCAACAACCTGTTCAAGGCGCTGGACCTCGGCGAGACCTACGAGCTGTTCTCGCCTGGCTCGGGGGCGAACCTGAAGGCCTCGATCGCCCGCAAGGCCGCCCGCAAGGAGCCGATCGTCGCCTATTACTGGGGCCCGACGGACGTCATCGGCAAGTACGACCTCGTGCGGCTCAAGATGCCGGACTACGACCCCGAGAAGTTCAAGTGCCTGACGGATCCCAACTGCGAGAACCCGCAGGTGACGGGCTGGAAGACCGGCGAGGTGGCCGTGGCCGTGACGAGCGACATCAAGGAGAAGGCGCCTGACGTCGCCGACTTCCTGTCGAAGTTCCAGCTGCCGAACGACGTCGTGAACACCGTCCTCGCCTGGGGCGACGACAACTCGGCGAGCCCCGAGGACGTCGCCACGCACTTCTTCAAGGAGTACGGCGACGTGTGGACGAAGTGGCTGCCGGACGACGTGGCCGAGAAGGTGAAGGCCTCGCTCGGCTGAGCGATCCACGGACGACAGGCGGGCGGCGCACCGGCGCCGCCCGCGCTCTCCCGGCCCTGATCAACGAGCTTCGACCTCGCCGAAGAGGATGACGGCCATGGCCGCCGCGTTTCCCGAACTCATCGACACGCGCGCCCTGCGCATCGCGATCGACGATTCCTTCAACTGGGTCGTCGTCCAGTGGGGCGAGGCGCTCGAGATCGCCTTCCTGCCGGTGCTGCGCATGCTCAACGGCATCGAGCACTTCCTCGAATGGCTGCCGTGGTACGTCACGATCCTCGCGATCTCGGGGCTCGCCCATCTCGCGACGAAGAGCTGGCGGGTGACGGTGAGCACCGCGGCGATGATGTTCCTTCTCGGCGTCGCGGGCCTCTGGGAGCCGGCGATGGCGACCATCGCCCTCATGCTGACGGCGACGCTGCTGGCGGTCGTCATCGGCATCCCGATCGGCATCGCGATGGCCCGCTCGGACCGGCTGACCGCGGTTCTGCTGCCGGTGCTCGACATCATGCAGACCATGCCGATCTTCGTGTACCTGATCCCGTTCGTCATGCTGTTCGGCCCCGGCAAGATCCCGGCGCTGCTGGCGACGATCGTCTTCGCCGTGCCGCCGGTGATCCGCCTGACCAATCTCGGCATCCGCCAGGTCGACGCCGAGGTCATGGAGGCCGTCACCTCGTTCGGCGCGACGCCCCGGCAGCGGCTGCTCACCGTGCAGATCCCGCTCGCCATGCCGACCATCATGGCCGGCATCAACCAGACCACGATGATGGCGCTGTCGATGGTGGTGATCGCCTCGATGATCGGCGCGGGCGGCCTCGGCTACCAGGTGCTGCAGGGCATCCAGCGGCTCGAGGTGAGCCGCGGCCTGCTGGCGGGCCTGGCGATCGTCTTCCTCGCCATCATCTTCGACCGCATCGCCCAGGCCTATGGCCGGCGCATGCAGCAGCACCTCAACGTCGAGATGTGAGACGATGACGGCAACCGACCAGTCGAAGATCTCCATCGAGCACGTCTACAAGATCTTCGGGCCCGACCCCGAGGCGGCGATGGCGCGCGTGCGGGAGGGGCTCGGCAAGGCCGAGCTCCTGGAAGAGGCGGGCCACGTGCTCGGCATCCGCGACGTCAGCCTGTCGATCGCGCCGGGCGAGATCTTCGTCGTGATGGGGCTCTCGGGCTCGGGCAAGTCGACGCTGATCCGCCACGTCAACCGCCTCATCGAGCCGACCTCGGGGCGCATCGTGGTCGACGGGGAGGACATCCTGACGCTCGGCGCGAGCCGCCTCCGCGACCTCCGCCGGCACAAGATCTCGATGGTCTTCCAGCGCTTCGCGCTCCTGCCGCACAAGACGGTCATCGAGAATGTCGCCTATCCCCTCGAGATCGGCGGCACGGCACGGCGCAAGGCGCGCGAGCATGCGGCCGAGCAGATCGCGCTGGTCGGCCTCGACGGCTACGAGGACCGCTACCCCCGGCACCTGTCGGGCGGCATGCAGCAGCGCGTCGGCCTGGCGCGGGCGCTGGCGACGGACGCCGAGATCCTGCTGATGGACGAGGCCTTCAGCGCGCTCGACCCGCTGATCCGCACCGACATGCAGGAGCAGCTGAAGGGCCTGCAGGAGCGGCTGCACAAGACGATCATGTTCATCACGCACGACCTCGACGAGGCGCTGCGGATCGGCGACCACATCGCGATCCTGAAGGACGGCGAGCTGCGCCAGGTCGGCACCGGCGAGGAGATCCTGCTCCACCCCGCCGACGACTATGTCGAGCGCTTCGTGCGCGACGTGAACCGGGCCCGGGTCGTCAAGGTCGGCAGGCTCGCCGAGCCGTGCCCGACGGTCGAGGCCGGGGCGGACGAGGCCTCCCGCCTGCGCAGCGCCATGGCCGGCTCGAACGCCGCCGCGGGCTTCGTGCTCGAGGACGGCCGTCCGGTCCGCGTCGCCACCCGCCGCCTTCTCGACATGGGCGCCGCCCCGTGCTCCGGCAGCACGCTCGATGCGGCCGAGACGGTCGCCGGGCACCTGCCGATCGAGGACGCGCTTCCGACCCTGGCCGCCGCCGATGCGCCGCTGGCCGTCGTGGACGGCGACGGCCGGTTCCTCGGCGTGCTGACGTCGCGGTCGGCGGTCGAGGGCCTCGCCCGCCGGTAGCGTGCGGGCACGGGCTTTCCCCTTGCGCGAGGGACAGGCAGCCGCTCGGCTCCCCTGCATGCCGCCGATCATTCCGGAGGGGGCAGGTTCTCCCGGAACACCACGTCCATCGTGATCGCGGGGCGCGGGCCCGTCGCGACCGGCTCGCCCTTCAGGAGGTCCTGCACCGCCGCGAGGATCGAATCCGGGCTCGAGTTGATCAGCACGTCCATCGTGCCCTCGATGAGGAGCGCGCGCGTGTCGGCGGTGAGGCCGTGGCCGATGAAGATGACGTCGGTGCGCTCCCGCTCGCGCAGGGCCCTGGCGATGCCGTCGGAGGAGCCACCGACGTTGTAGATGCCGACGAGGTCGGGGTAGGCCTCCAGGATCGCGTGCGCGTGCCGGTAGTTCTCGTCCCGGTCGTCGTGGCCCTCGCGCATGCCGACGACCTTGAGGTGCGGGAAGAGCTCTTCGAGGATGCCCAGGAAGCCCATCTCGCGCTCGGAGTGGGCGCGGTACTTGCGGCTGCCGGCGACGAGCGCGACGTTGCCCCGAGCCCCCGCGAGAAGCGGCCCATGAGATACCCCGCCGTCCGGCCGGCCGCCTGGTTGTCGAGGCCGACATAGGCGCAGCGGCTCGAGTTCGGCAGGTCCGAGACGATCGTCACGAGGCGCTTTCCCGCCGCGCTCAGCTCCTCGACCGCCTCGCGGACGGCGGGATGCTCGATCGCCATGAAGGCGATGCCGTCCGCCCACGCCGCATGGTGGCGCAGGGCCTTGGCCAGCGCATCCGCGTTGAAGCTCTCGATGAAGAAGCAGCGGACATTCGCCACCTGCCTCAGGCGGGGGCCGGACATCGCCCGCGCCTTGTCGCCGAGCAGGCGCAGATAGGGGTTCGTGCCGGTGGGCAGGAGGAAGACGATGTTCGCCGGCCGCGGCTCCGAGATCCGCTCTCGATCCTGCTCGCTGAGGATAGCCGAGCCGGATCGCCTCGCGAAGGACGCGGCTGACCGTCGTCTCCTTGACGCCCTTCCGGCGGTTGAGCACCCGGTCGACCGTTGCCGGCGACACGCCGGCCGCGGCGGCGACGTCAGCCATCAGCGGCCGCGCCGCTCCTTCTCTGCGCGATACTGAAGACACATCAAAACCAATCAAGAAATTCGCTTTGACGGAAGTAAGATTTGTTCGTAGCGTCCTGTCAACAGCGCGTCTCGCGAGACACGAGGCCGCAGATAAATATCAAAAATCATCATGGGAGGATGACCGATGGCCGATTCCGAAAAGATCCGCGGGCTGTCCCGCATCTCGCGCCGGACGGCGCTCCAGCTCGGCGCCGCCGCCGCCGGCACGGCGATGTTCCCGCGCCTGTCGCGCGCCCAGTCGGTGAGCCTGCGCTACGGCCACAACAACGAGGTGGCGAGCGTCGCCGGCGCCCAGGCCGACTGGTTTGCCGAGGCCGTCGCGAAACATTCGGGCGGTGACGTCGCCGTCGAGGTCTTCCCGAACTCGCAGCTCGGCAAGCTGCAGGAGCTGGCGCGAGGCCGTCTCGCTCGGCACGATCGCCTTCTCGCACAACACGGCCGGCGCGCTCGGCTCGCTCTACGAGCCGTTCGCGGCTCTCGACACGCCGTATCTCTACCGCGACGTCGACCACCTGATGAAGGTGATGGACGTCGAGTCCCCGGTGATGCAGGAGCTGAACAAGGGGCTGATCGAGGCGGCGAACGTGCGCGTGCTCTACGCCCACTATTTCGGCACGCGCCAGCTCACGGCGAACCTGCCCGTCAAGTCGCCGAAGGACCTCGAGCGGCGTGAAGATCCGCGCCGTCCCGTTCCCGATCTACACGACCGCCGTCGAGGGGCTGGGCGCGGTGCCCGTGCCGGTCGACTGGTCGGAGGTCCCGACCGCACTCGCCACCGGCGTCGTGTCCGGGCAGGAGAACCCGGTCAACGTCATCCTGTCGGTCAAGCTCTACGAGGTGCAGTCGCACCTCATGCAGACCGGCCACATGTCGAACGCCGAGGTCGTCGTGATGAACGAGGACGCCTGGCAGGGCCTGTCGGCCGACCAGAAGGATGCCGTCCGCGCCGCCGCGCAGGAGACGCGCGACAAGGCCACGAAGGCGATCCTCGACAACGAGGCCAAGGAGACCGACGAGCTTCGCCAGACACGGCATGACGGTCATCGGCCCCGACGACGGGCTCGACCTGGAGGCCTTCCGCGACTTCGTCACCAAGCTCGTCGACGCCCGCTTCGGCGCGAAATACGGCGATCTCTACGAGAAGATCCGGGCCGTCAAGTAAGGCGCCAGCGTCAACGGCGAGCGGATCGCATCATGTCAGCGCAAGCGAGGGACCGGGCGGGGAGGGGGCTCCTCGACCGCCTGGTCTTTCTCTGCCTCCTGCTCGGCGTGGCGTGCCTGGTGGCGACGGCCGGGCTCGTCGTCCTGCAGGTCGTGTGCCGCAACTTCTTCGATCTCGGCCTGCCATGGGCCGACGAGCTGGCCCGGTTCAGCTGGCATCTCGCTCGTCTACCTGGCCGTCCCGCTGCTCGCGCTGCGCGGCCAGCACATCTCGCGTCGACCTGTTGCCGAACTCCCTCCCGGCGACGCCGCGGCGGGTGCTGATGGCCCTCAACGAGATCGTCGTCTTCGCCTTCTGCGCCCTGACCCTCTGGACGCCTTCCAGGGCTTTCTCGCCCGGGCGGCCAAGTTCACGACCTCCGGCGATGAACATGCCGAACTGGATCTTCTACGCCCCGCCGCTCATCGGCATCCTGCTTCTGGCGGTGGTGTCCGCGGCCCGGCTCGCTGCGCTCGCCCGCGGCAAGCCGGTCGAGGACGGGACGGGGCGGGCGCCATGAGCCTTCTCCTCATCGTCTGCTTCGCCGTCACGCTCGCCATGGGCGTGCCGGTCGCGGTCAGCCTCGGCCTCTCCTCGGCCCTCGTCATCTTCGTCTACGGCCTGCCCGTCACCGTGCTGGCGCAGCGGGCGATCAACGCGCTCGATTCGCTCGCCGCTCCTGGCGGTGCCCCTCTTCATCCTCGCCGCCAGCCTGCTGAACGCGACCGGCGTCACGACCCATCTCTTCGACCTCGTGCGGATGCTGTTCGGGCGCATCCGCGGCGGCGTCGCGCAGGTCAGCGTGCTCGTCAGCCTCGTCTTCTCCGGCATCTCGGGGGCCGCGCTCGCCGATATCGGCGCGCTGGGCGCGGTCCAGATCAACCAGATGAAGGCGCAGGGCTACCGGGAGGACTTCGCCGCCGGCGTGACGATGGCCGCGGCGACGATCGGCCCGATCTTCCCGCCGTCGATCCCGATCATCATCTATGCGAGCGTCGCCAACGTCTCCGCCGTGAAGCTGCTGCTGGCGGGCATCCTGCCGGCCATCGCTCATCACGGTGCTGCTGATGGCGCAGATCGCGGTCATCGCGCGGATGCAGCGACCTGCCGCGCGACGACGTCCGGCCGACCGCCGGCGCACTCGGGCGCAAGTTCGTGATCTCGCTTCCGGCGCTGCTCGCCCCCGTGCTGCTGATCGGCGGGCTGATGAGCGGCTATTTCGGGCCGACCGAGGTTGCGGGGGTGACCGTCGCCTACGCGCTGTTCATCGGCGTCTTCGTCTATCGCACGCTCACGGTCCGCGCGCTCTACACGGCGCTCCGCGAGACGGTGGAGGCGACGGCGAGCGTCCTGTTCATCGTCTCGGCCGCGGCACTGTTCGCCTGGGTCCTGACGCTCGACCGCGTGCCGGTGACGGCCAGCCAGTTCCTGCTAGGCCTGTCGGAGAACCCGCTCGTCCTCCTGTTCCTCGTCAACATCATGCTGCTCGTGGTCGGCATGATCCTGGAATCGATCGCGGCCATCCTGATCATCGCGCCGATCATCGCGCCGGCGCTGACGGCGGCGGGGGTCGACCCGCTGCAGCTCGGCATCGTGTTCGTGCTGAACCTGATGATCGGCCTGCTCACGCCGCCGGTCGGCATGAGCCTCTACATGGTGTCGATCATCGCGAAGATGCCGCTGCACACGGTGATCCGCGGCGCTGCTGCCCTTCCTCCTGCCGCTGCTTCTGTCGCTCGTCGTGGTGTCCGCCGTCCCGGCGATCTCGACGTGGCTTCCCAACCTTCTGATCAAGTGAGGCAAACGTCATGAGCAGGTTTCTCGGCGAGATCCGCCAGCTCGGCTACGTCGTCGACGACATCGAGGCGGCCATGGACGCACTGGTCCGACGTGATGGGCGTCGGGCCGTGGTTCTACAACCCGAAGGTGCCGATCGAGGACTACACCTATGACGGCGTGTCGCTACGAGCCGCACAATTCCGTCGCGCTCGCCAACTCGGGCTACGTCCAGGTCGAGCTGATCCAGACGCCGCAACGACGTGCCCTCGATGTATCGCGACTTCATGCGGGCCGGCCATCGCGGCCTGCAGCACGTCGCCTACTGGACCGCAGAGCTTCGATGCCGACCTCGCAGCGCATGGAAGCGCAGGGCTTCCGCGTGAAGATGGGCGGCACGGTCGGCGAGAACGGCCGCTTCGTCTATTTCGACCGAGGAGGCGCATCCCGGCACGGTGATCGAGCTTTCCGAGGTCGTCGGGCCGAAGGGCCGGATGTTCGACCTGATCCGCGACGGCGTCCGCAGAGCTGGGACGGCACGCGACCCGGTGCGGCCGTTCCCGGATCTCTGCGCGAGCTCTGAGCCGATGAGCACCGATCGCATCGAGGCCGACTACCTGCTCGAGACGCCGCTCGATCCGGCCGAGGTGGTCGCCGCGATCATGGCGGGCGAGCAGAGCAGCGGCACCTTCGTCCGCGTCGCCGGCGAGACGGACGAGCTGCGCGCCCGCGCCGCCGCCGAGGTGCTGGAGGTCGACGAACTCGGAGCCGGTCGCGGACGCCCACGCTCGCGAGCGCCTAGCTGGAGCGCAAGGGCTTCACGGGCCCGTGCGCGCCGGGCGCGCGTCCGCATCGCCTTTCCGGTCGGCCAATATCGGGCGCAACCTGCCTACGCTGGCCGCGACGGTGGCCGGCAATCTCTACGACCTCGGCGAGGTCACCGGGCTGAAGCTGCTGTCGCTTCGACCTGCCGGCAGGCCTACCGGCCGCGCTATCCGCATGCCGGCGCTCGGCATCGCCGGCACGCGGGCGCAGCTCGGGCGTCGAGGACCGGCCGCTCTTCGGCACGATCATCAAGCCCAATGTCGGCCTGCCGCCGAGCGAGATCGCCGATCTGGTCGAGACGCTGTGCGAGGCGGGCGTCGACTTCATCAAGGACGACGAGATCTGCGCCAACCCGGATCATGCCCCGCTCGCCGAGCGCGTGCCGGCGGTGATGGCCAGGGTCCGCGCCTACCGGGAGCGGACGCGGCCGCGAGGTGATGATCGCCTTCAACATCACCGACGAGACCGATGCCATGCGCCGCCACGCCGAGCTGGTCGAGCGGGAGGGCGGCTCCTGCGTCATGGCGAGCCTCAACTGGTGCGGCCTGTCGGCCATGGAGAGGCTGCGGCGCATCGACGCCGCTCGCCGATCCACGGCCACCGCAACGGCTTCGGCGCGCTGTCGCCGGCATCCGTGTGCTCGGCATGGCGCTTCGAGGCCTACCAGGCGCTCTACCGGCTGGCCGGCGTCGACCACATGCATGTCCACGGCATCGGCGGCAAGTTCGTCGGACGCCGCCGACGAGGTCGACGGCCGCGGCGCGGCGCTGCCTCGCGCCGCTCGCCGACGGACGCGGCGAGGACGATCGCGTCATGCCGGTGTTCTCCTCCGGCCAATGGGCCGGCACGCTGCCGCGCACCGCTCGAGGCGGCGGCAGCGCCGGACTTCCTGTTCCTCGCCGGCGGCGGCATCCTTGCCCATCCGGGCGGGCCGGCGGCCGGCGTGCGGAGCCTGCGCGCAGGCCTGGGAGGCGATCGCGGCAGGGCGATCGCTGGCAGCATGCACGCGGAAGGACGGCCCGAGCTCGGCGCGGCGCTCGACTTCTTCGGAGAGCGGCTGACCGTGGCGCAGGCGTCCCGACTTCGTCTTCATCGGCGACGACTTCACCGGGGCCTCCGACACGCTGGCGACGCTCGCGCGCGCCGGCCTGGCGGGCGAGGCTCTTCCTCGACGCCGCCGGCCCCGGACAAGCTCGGCGGAGGACTCGACGCCATCGGCGTCGCCACGGGCCTGCGGGCGATGCGCTGCCGGCGGACGCATCCGGCCGCGCTCGCCGCGATGGGGCCGACGCTCAAGGCGTTCGGTGCCGCGCTTCTACCACTACAAGGTCTGCTCGACCTTCGACAGCAGCCCAGAGGTCGGCAGCATCGGCGCGGCCGTCGCGGCCTTGAGGACGGCGCTCGATCCGGCACTCGTTGCGGTCCTCGGCGGCCAGCCGAGCCTCGGGCGCTACTGTCCTCTTCGGCAACCTGTTCGCCCGCGCGGCTGACGGCGAGGTGCTACCGCATCGACCGTCATCCGGTGATGGCGCGCCATCCCGTCACGCCGATGACCGAGGCCGACCTGCGGCTGCCACCTGGCGGCGCAGGGGCTCGCCCCCCTGCGGCTCGTCGACCTGCCGAGCCAGAGGTCCGGGCCACTTGAGGAAATGATCGCACGGCTCGTCGACGAGGGGGAACGCCAGCTCCTGTTCGACGTCGGGTCGAGCGAGGATCTGGGCCGCATCGGTCATGCGCTTCGCGGGATCGGGACAGACCGGCCGATCCTCCTGGTGGGCGCGAGCAGCGTGGCAGAGGCGCTGGCGGGACGCGACGGGGCGCCGCCGGCGCGGGCCTACGACCAAGCGCCCGGGCGATCCGGCCCGTCCTGCTCTTTGCCGGGAGCCGGTCCTCGCTGACCGCAGCGCAGACGGCGGCCGCCACGCTCTACCGGAAAGTCGCGCTGCCGCCCGAGGCGATGCGCGAGGAGGGCGCGGCCGAAGGCCTGGCCCGGCAATGTGCCGCCGCGCTCGAGGCCGGCGACAACGTGCTCGTGCATCTGGAGAGGGAGCGGGACTACGGCGTCTCCGCCTTCGAGCTCGCACGCCGCTCCGCCGGGTTCGTCACGCGCGTCCTGCGCTCCGCCACGCCCGGCGGGCTCGGCGTCGCGGGCGGGGACACCTCCAGCGCGATCGTGCAGGCGCTCGGCCTGCGCAGCCTGTCCTACGTCGCCGAACTCGATGCGGGCGTGGCGCTCTGCCGGGGCGAGGCTGCAGGCCCCGATCTCGACGGCATCCCGCTGATGCTGAAGGGCGGTCAGATGGGCGGGACGGACCTCTACGACCGCTTCGCGGCCCTCGCGTCGGGAGCGTCCTCCTGAGGAGGCACGCGGGCGTCCACGCCGGGCTCGCGGCCCCTTCGTCGGGCTGACGGACCCATGCCGGCACCGTGACCGCGTGGACGGCGCCGACACGCACGGGAAGACCCGCCGCCTCAGGCGACGCGGTCGCCCTTGCGGACGGTGACGGTGCGGCTGTCGACGGCGGGGAGCATCTTGCCGGGATCGCGGGTGACGACGACGTCGAGCACGGTCGGCCCCTCCGTGCCCGCCAGCCCCTGGCGGATCGCGTCGCCGAGCTGGTCGGGGTCCTCGACACGGATGCCGCGGCAGCCCATGGCCTCGGCGACGGCGGCGTAGTCGATCTCCTTGAGGTCGCTCGACTGGTAGCTGCCCTCGCCGTACATCAGGTGCTGCAGCGCCTTCACGTAGCCGGAGGCGGCGTTGTTGACGACGATCACGGTGAAGGGCAGGCCGAGGCGGCGCGCGGTCTCGAGCTCGCCGATCATCATGTTGAAGCCGCCGTCCCCGGTCAGGCCGACGACCGGCGCGTCGCCCGCCGCGAGCTTGGCGCCCATCGCGCCCGGCAGGCCGTAGCCGATCGAGGCGAAGCCCCGGTCGGGCACGAAGCCGCGGCCGGGCGCCTTGGTGTCGTAGAGCAGGCCGCCCCAGTGCGCGGCGAAGCCGCCGTCGGCGACGAGGATGCCCTCGGCCGGCATGGCGCCGTTCAGCTCGTGCATCAGCCGGGCCATGTTGATCGGCCGCTCCGTCGAGGTGAGCCTCGCCTCGACCGACCGGCGCCAGTCGGCCATCTTGCCGGCCACCTCGTCGGCATAGGCCTGCTGGCGCGTGCGGATACCCTCCGCCTCGCCGCCCATGAGGGCCGACAGCTCGCGCAGGCTCTCGCGCGCGTCGCCCCACAGCGCGAGCGTCGGGCGGAAGGTGCGGCCGATCTCCTCGGCGACGATGTCGAGATGGATGACCGTCTTGTCCGCGGCGGGCACGGTGTAGCGCTTGGTCGCGATCTCGCCGAGCTTGCAGCCGACGACGAGCAGGCAGTCGGAGGCCGCGATGAGGTCGTTGGCGATGCGGTCGTAGCGGCCGAAGAGGCCGGCATTGAGGGGGCTCGAGCAGGCGACGGCGCCCTTGCCGGTCATGGTGTGGGCGACCGGCAGGTTCAGCGCCTCCGCGACCGCCGTCACCTCGGCGGCCGCCCGCGAGATGTGCACGCCGCCGCCGCACAGCATCAGCGGCCGCTTCGCCTCCGCCAGCATGCGCGCGGCCTTCGCGAGCCCGTCGGCCGCCGGCCGGCAGCGCAGCGCGGGGGCTGCGGCGTGCGCCTCGACGGCGTCGAACTCGTCGGCGTCGAAGGGATGCGTCGCGTGGCAGACGTCCTCCGGCACGTCGAGGATGACCGGGCCGGGCCGCCCGGTCGTCGCCACCGCGAAGGCGCGGGCGAGGAGCTCGGGAATGCGCTCGACCATCTCGACCCGGATCAGCTCCTTGACGGCCGGGCGCAGGATTTCGACCTGCCGCGTCTCCTGCGTCATGTTCTTGCCGGCGTGGGCGCGGTGGGCGTCGCCGATGATGACGACGAGCGGCGATGCCGGCGTTCAGCGCCTCGACGAGGCCGGTGACGAGGTTCGTCGCGCCGGGCCCGAGCGTCGCGTCGCAGACGCCGACCCGGCCCGACACCTTCGCGTAGGCGTCGGCGGCGAAGACCGCGCAGCGCTCGTCGTTGATCAGGCTGTGCCTGAGGCCGAGCCGGCGCACCGCGTCGTAGAAGGGCAGGAGCTGGAAGCCGCCCATGCCGAACATCGGGCCGACGCCGTGGGCCTGCAGCGTGCGGGCGAGCGCCTCGCCGCCGGTCATCTCGTTGGTGCCGGTCATCGGCCTTTGTCCTTTCGTGTCACGTGCGGTAGCCGAGCGTGTGCGGCAGCCAGAGCGCGATATCGGGGAACTGGATCACCAGCAGCAGCGCGATGCCCATCGCCAGCACGAACCACAGGATCCAGCCGACCGTCGCCTCGATCGGCACCTCGGCGATCTTGGCCGTCACCATCAGGTTGACGGCGATGGGCGGCGTGAACTGGCCGATCGCGATGTTCATCGCCATCAGCACGCCGAACCAGGTGAGGTTCCAGCCGAAATGGTTGGCGATCGGGATCAGCAGCGGCAGCGTGATCAGGTAGATCGAGATGCCGTCGATCACCATGCCGGCGAGCAGCAGCACGCCCATGATGAAGAGCAGGATCATCGCCGGGTCGTCGGTCACGCCGAGGATCCACTTCGCCGTCGCGTCGAAGGCGCCGAGGGTCGAGCCGGCCCAGGCGAAGATCGCCGCCAGCGCGATGATGATCATGATCACCGCCGAGGTCTGCGCCGCGTCGGCGAACATCTCGTAGAGCGCCCTGAGGTCGACGCTGCGGGTGATCAGCGTGCCGACGAGCAGGCCGTAGACGACGGCGACGACCGCCACCTCGGTGGGGGTGAACAGGCCGGAGCGCAGGCCGCCGAGGATGATCACGGGCGCGAACAGGCCCGGCACGGCGCGCCACAGGCTCGGCCAGAAGGGCGGCCGCCCCTCGCGCTCCTCCAGCCCGAAATCCTTCACGCGCGAGATGACGATCACCGGGATGGCGATGGCGAGGCCGGCCAGCAGGCCGGGGAACAGGCCGGCGGCGAACAGCGCGCGCAGGTCGATGCCCGGCACGAGCAGCGAGTAGACGATCAGCGCGACGGACGGCGGGATCAGGATCGCGATCGAGCCGGAGGCGGCGATGACGCTGGCCGAGAAGGTGCCGGGATAGCCCGCCCGGCGCATCGCCGGCACCATGATCGTCGCGACCATCGCCGCGTCGGCGGGGCCGGAGCCCGACATGCCGGACATGACGAGGCAGACGAGCAGGGCGACGAGCGCGAGCCCGCCGCGGCGCGGGCCGACGATCGAGCGGGCGAAGGTGACGAGCCGCTCGCCGATGCCGGTGCGCTCGAAGACGATGCCGGTGAGGATGAACAGCGGGATGGCGATCAGCGGGTAGGACGAGATGGCCGAGTAGGTGGTCGTGCCGACCATGCCGAGCGCGTAGGAATCGAGGCCGACGAGGATCGCGGCGACGCCCGCGAGGCCGCACGCCACCGCGATCGGCGCACCGATCAGCAGGAAGACGGCGAGGCTGCCGAGAAGGACGATACCGGCCATCACGCCTGTCCCCGCCGCCACTTGCCGATCGCCGCGACGACCACGCGGACGAGGACGGGCACGCAGAGCACCGGCACGACGGCGGTGTAGATCCAGGCGGGATTGCCGAGGCCGGCGGAGGTGTCGCCGTAGCGGTGCTGGTCGAGCGCCAGCTCCGTGCCGTACCAGATGACCAGGGCGAACATGACGAGGGTCGCCGCCGTCGACAGGACGAGCATCGCCCGCCGGACCGGCCGGCCGAACATGTTGGCGAGGAACAGGATGCGGATGTGGCCGTCGTCGCGGAACGCGGCCGCCGCGCCGGCGAAGGTCAGCACCACCAGCAGCACCACGGAATATTCCTCGGTGAAGGCGAAGCTCGCGTTCGTCGCGTAGCGCACGACGACGTTCGCGGCGCTGATGACGACGATCAGGAAGATCGAGATGGCGCCGAGCGCGCGCTCGACCGGGAACCGGCCGTGGCGGGAGCGGCCGCGGGCGTCGGAATCGGCGGAAGCTCCGGATCGTTGCCGGGGGCGGGCGCGATGGGCGTGTCGGACATGGCGATGGCCGGACGGCTCGTGGGACGGGCAGGCGGGTCGGGGCGGACGGGTGCGGGCGGGCGACGCCGGCGAAAGGGCCGGCGCCGCCCGGGCGAAGCGTGCCGCGATCAGCGGTTGGCGACGGCCTTCTCGGCGGTGTCGACGAGATCGGCGCCGATCTTGTCCTTCCACTTGGCGTAGACGTCGCGGGTCGCGTCGACGAAGGCCTGGCGCTCCTCGTCGGTCAGCGTCGACGACGTCGACGTTCATCGCCTCGATGTCCTTCACCATCTGCGGGTCGTCGCCGGTCAGGCCCTTGCGGGCGACCTCGATGCCGTAGGCGCCGGCATCCTTGGCGGCCTGCCGGACGATCTCCTGGTCCTCGGGCGTGAAGTCTCTGCCAGACGCGGTCGGAGACGGCGAAGATCAGCGGGTCGGCGACGTAGTGCCAGAGCGTGACGTTGTTCTGGCCGATCTCGTTCATCTTGGGACCGTGAAGATGGTCAGCGGGTTCTCCTGCCCGTCGACGGCGCCGGTGGTCAGCGCCGGCTTGGCGTCGGCCCAGCTCATCTGCGTCGGGTTGGCGCCGAGCGCGGTGAAGATGTCGTTGAACAGCGGCGACCCGACGACGCGGATCTTCAGGCCCTTGAGGTCGTCCGGCGTGCGGACCGGATGCTTCGAGTTGGTCAGCTCGCGGAAGCCGTTCTCGGCCCAGGCCAGCGGCTCGACGCCCTGGCTGCGGATCTTGTCGAACAGCTGCTTGCCGACCTCGCCCTGGGTCAGCGCGTCGATCGCCTTGTAGTCGGGCATCAGGAACGGCATCGAGAAGATGTTGAGCTCGTTGATCTGCGGCGACCAGTTGATGGTCGAGCCGACCGCCATGTCGATGATGCCCTGGCGCATCGCGGCGAACTCGCTGGTCTGGTCGCCGGAGACGAGCGAGACGCCGGGATAGACCTTCATGTTGATGCGGCCGTCCGTGCGCTCCTCGACGAGCTCGACCCAGCGCTCGGCGGCGAGGCCCCACGGGAACGGCGCGGGCACGACGGTCGAGACCTTGTATTCGTCCTTGTAGTCCTTGGCGACGGCTGGCGCCGCGACCAGCGCGGCGATGCCGGCGGCGAGCGCGAACTTCAGAAGCTTCATGGTCTTCCTCCCTGTTCTGGTCCGGTTGTCGTTGATCGTCCGGTCGTCCCGGCCGGGGCGCGGGCCCTGCTCGCCCGCCTCCGGCCGTCATCGGCGACGGCTGCCGCGTTCTTCGTCCCGGCATGCCGTCGGTCAGTCATGCACCATCTCCCGCGCCGCCGCCGCCACGGCGTCGGCCGTGACGCGCACCCTGTCCTCGAGCGGCGGCGAGTAGCTGACCGGCACGCGCGGCGCGCCGAGCCGGCGGACGGGCCCCTTCAGGTCGCGGAAGCAGTGCTCGGCGACGCTCGCGGCGATCTCGCCGCCGAACCCGCCGACGGCCACCGCCTCGTGCACGACGAGCAGCCGGCCGGTCCTGCCGACGCTGTCGAACACGCAGTCGCGGTCCCACGGCCACAGCGTGCGCAGGTCGATGATCTCGGCCTCGATCCCTTGCGAGGCGAGGGTGGCGGCGGCCTCGCGGCAGGTGTGCAGCGCCGCCGACCAGGTGACGATCGTCACGTCGCGGCCGGGCCGGTCGATCCGTGCCTTGCCGAGCTCGGCGACCTCGTCTGCCTCGGGCACCTCGCCCTGCAGCCCCCAGAGGTTCTTGTGCTCCATGTAGACGACGGGCTCGCCGGAGCGTATCGCCGCCTTGAGCATCGCCCGGTTGTCGGCGGGCGTCGCCGGCGTCGCCACCACGAGGCCGGGGATATGGGCGTACCAGGCCTCGAGCGACTGCGAGTGCTGCGCGGCCGAGGAGCGCCACATGCCGATCGGCTGGCGCACGACGACCGGGACCCGCGTCTGGCCGCCGAACATGTAGCGCGCCTTGGCGGCCTGGTTGACGAGCTCGTCGACGGCGCAGAGCGCGAAGTCGGAGAAGCGCATCTCCACCACCACGCCGGTGCCGGCCATCGCCGCGCCGACGGCCGCGCCCATGATGCAGGCCTCCGAGATCGGCGCGTCGCAGATGCGGTCCGGCCCGAAGGCCTCGGCGAGGCCGCGATACTGGCCGAACACGCCGCCGCGGCCGAGATCCTCGCCGACCGCCCACAGCAGCGGGTCGCGCCGCATCTCCTCGGAGAGGGCGAGCGTCGAGGCTTCGAGATAGGTCATCGCCGCCATCAGAAGGCCCGCTCCCTGGGATCGCCGACGTCCTGCACGTCGGTGAAGGCGCCCGACACGTCCGGCCACGGGCTCGCCGCGGCCTCCCGGTAGGCCTCGTCCATCTCGTCCTTCGCCTCCGCCTCGATCCGCGACAGGAGATCCGTTCCGACCCCGGCCTCCTGAAGCACCGCGCGCAGCCGCGCGATCGGATCGCGCTTCCACCGCTCCTCGACCTCGGCGGCCGGCCGGTAGGTCGCGGGATCGACGGCGGTGTGGCCGGTCAGCCGGTAGGTCTCGGCGACCAGCATCCGCGGCCCGCCCCCGCCGCGCACGAGGCCGATCAGCTCGCGGCCGCGCGCGTCCACCTCGACGAGGTCGTTGCCGTCGATCGTCACGGCCGGGATGCCGAGCGCCTCCGCCCGCGCCGCGGCGCCGTCGCCGGCCGTCATCGTCCGGGTGCGGGTGGTGGCGGCGAAGCCGTTGTCCTCGCAGACGAAGAGCACGCGCAGCGCGTTGACGCCGGCCCAGTTGAGCGCTTCGAGGAACGGCCCGCGATTGACCGCGCCGTCGCCGAAGAAGCAGACGACGATGCCGTCCCGGCGCTGCAGCTTCAGGCTGTGGGCCGCGCCGACGGCGATCGAGATGTTGGCGCCGACGACGCCGTTCGCCCCGAGCATGCCGACCTCGAAGTCGGCGATGTGCATCGAGCCGCCCTTGCCGCCGCAATTGCCGCCGGCGCGACCGAACAGCTCGCGCATCATCGCGAGCGGCTCTGCGCCCTTGGCCATGGTGTGGCCGTGGCCGCGGTGGGTGGAGAGGATGAGGTCGCTGCGCTCGAGATTGCCGCAGATGCCGCTCGCCACGGCCTCCTGGCCGATCGAGGGGTGGATCGCGCCGAGCACCAGCTTCTCGTCGAGCGCCGCGATCGCGGCCTGCTCGAAGGCACGGATCCGGCACATCTGCCGGTAGTGCTCGGTCAGCCGCCCGGAATCGATGTTGCGTCTCATGCGACCTCGCGGGCGCCGCCGGGGCGCCTCTCCATGCGCAGCGCCACCGCGGCCGCGTGCTCCTTCAGGTGGCCGACCACGGTCGCGATCCGCTCCGGCCCCATGCGTTCCTTGATCGCCGCGACGCTGAGCGCGCCGAGCAGCCGGCCGTCCGCGCCGCGTATCGCGACGCCGACGCCGCACATGCCGGGCACGATGCGGCCCTCGTTGACGGCATAGCCCTTCGCGGCCGCGTCCGCGGCGAAGGCGAGGATGTTGTCGCGGTCGTAGTTCGAATAGGCGGAAAGCCGTTCGGCGTTCGCCTCGACGACCTCGGCGCGCTCCGCCTCCGGCAGCGCCGCGAGCAGGGCGAGCGAGCCCGCGCCGACGCCGAGCGGCCGGCGGTCGCCGATGTCGAGGGTCAGGGTGCGGATCGGGAAGGCACCGACCTGGCGGTCGACGCAGACCGCCTCGGTGCCCTCGCGGATCGAGGCGAAGACGGTGTCCTCGGTGCGTGCGGCGAGGTCGCGCAGCGCCGGCCGCGCAAGCTCGATCAGCTCGTAGCCGCGCGCGGCCTGGCCGAGGCGGACGAGCTCGAAGCCCAGGTGATAGCGCTGGGTGGAGGCCTCCTGCGCCGCGAAGCCGACGTCGACCAGGGCGGACAGCAGGCGGTGGGCGGTGGATTTTCCGAGCGCCGCCTCGCGCGCGAGATCGGACAGGCGGCCGCCTTCGAGCGGCTGCATCGCGAGGATGCGCAGCAGAGACGCGGCACGTTCGACCGTCCTCACCGGCGTCTCTGTCGACACGCCCGCCCCCCGGCTATGGTTCCTCCCGCGCCAGGCGGCCGAGGGCTTTCGCCGATGGCTTGCCGGACGGTCCCGGCCATGCGCAGACTTGGCGCTGCGTTCCGATTGGCGGGACGTTCGAAGTCTATTTTCAGAACGCGACGCGGTCAATCGAGGCGTGACGGGGCGATGGGCGAGGAAGACGGGATCCTCCTGACGGGGTCGATCACCAAGCTGCCGGAGGGTGCGGCGGGGCAGGTGGTGGTCGCGGGATCGCATGGCGGCGCCTATCCCGGCCGGCTGGCGATCGCGGCTTCCCTGCGCGCCGTCATCCTGAACGACGCCGGCGTCGGCCTCGACCGCGCCGGCATCGCGGGGCTGGCGCTCTGCGAGACGGTGGGCCTCGCGGCGGCGACCGTCGCGGCGGCGAGCTGCCGGATCGGCGACCCCGCCGACATGATGGCGCGCGGCATCGTCAGCTACGTCAACCTCCAGGCCGAGGCCTGCGGCGTGGCGCCGGGCGACCCGGTCGCGGATGCCGCCCGCAAGCTGCGCGCCGCTAAGCCGATGGACATGCGGGCGAAGCTGCCCGAGGCGGCCGAGACGCGCAGCGTGGAACGCCTGCCGGGCGCGGCGCGGGATCTCGTGCTCGTCGATTCCGCATCGCTCGTGCGGCCCGAGGATGCCGGGGCGGTCGTCGTCACCGGCTCGCATGGCGGCCTGTTCGACCCCGATCCGGCTCGCGCGCTGGCCGCCGACGCCTTCGCCGCCATCTTCAACGACGCCGGCCGCGGCGCCGACGACTGGAGCGTGTCGCGCCTGCCGGTGCTCGACCGACGCGGCATCGCCGCCGCCACCGTGTCGACCGGCACGGCGCGGATCGGCGAGGCCCGCTCGACCTGGCAGGACGGGGTGATCTCGGAGGTCAACGAGCGCGCGCGTGCCGCGGGGGTGTCGGTCGGCCAGGCCTGCCGCGACGCGGTGGCGCGCCTGGTTTCGGCCGGGCCGACGCCGTGAGCTGATCGGCTCGGGCGGCGCGTCTCACCCGCGCGGCGGCGCGCCCGGCCGGCGGTCGGCGCAGGCCGCGAGGATCCAGTCGCAGATCTCCCTCGCCCGCGGCGAGACGGAGCGCCAGGACAGCACGTAGCCGCAGTCGCGCTGCTCGACGACCGGGCCGCACGCCACGAGGCGGCCGTCGGCGAGGAAGTCGTCGACGAGGCCGGCCCAGCCGAGCGCGATGCCCCGGCCCGCACAGGCGGCGCCGATCAGCAGCGGATAGTTGTTGTAGATGAAGGTCGGCCGCTCGCCCGGCGGCGGCAGGCCCTGCGCCGCGAGCCAGCCCTGCCAGTCGAGCCATCGCGGATCGTGCTCGTCCATGTGCAGGAGCGGCAGGCGCGGCAGCCGCGCGACGTCGGTGTCGCCCGCGATGCCGTGGCGGGCCGCGAAGTCGGGGCTGCAGACGGGCTGCACCAGGCTCGGCATCAGCGCCCGCTCGCGCGCGTTCAGCCGGTCGAACTCGCCGAACTGAACCGCGATGTCGGCGCTGCGCATCTCCTCGGCGTCGCCCCGGTCGGCCGAGACGACGCGCAGGCGCGTCTCCGGGAAGGCCGCCTCGAGCTCGTGCAGGCGCGCCTGCAGCCAGAAATGCGTGAAGCCGAAATTGCTGGCGACCGTGACGCGCTCCGGCTCGCCGCGCGAGACGACCGCCGTCTCCTCGGCGATGCGGTCGAAGGCCTTCGCGATCGCCTGGTGGTAGGCCCGGCCCTGCGTCGTCAGGCTCAGCCGGCCGCCGCGGCGCTCGAAGAGGCGGACGCCGAGCGCCTCTTCCAGCGTCCTGATGTGCTGCGACAGGGCCGGCTGGGTGACGCCGAGCTCCTCGGCGGCGGCCGTCACCGTGCCGAGGCGGCCGACGGCGTCGAAGGCGAGGAGGGCCCTGAGGGGCGGCAGGCGGCGCGCTGTTGGCATTAGGTGAGCTTATGGCCGGCATCAAGGGAGCGCCGCTGGCAAAGGCGAAGGCGGCGGCGCTACGAATATTCGCCGTCGTGCTGCTGCACCGCAAGAACCCGAAGGAGATGCCGATGCCGCCCGTGTCGTTCCGCCTCGAACAGACGCCGCCCCGCGTGATCGCGACGACGGACGCGGGGGAGCAGGCCCTGCCTGCCCTGTGGCTGAGGGAGCGCTGCCAGGACGAGGCGAGCCTCGACCACGCGACGCAGCAGCGGCTCTTCGACCCGCACAGGCTGCCCCACGACCTGCGCCTCGAGGAGGCCCGTGCCGACGGGGACGCGCTTTGGCTCGCCTTCAGCGACGGCTATGCCGGAAGCTTCGACACGGCGGCCTTCCTTCCGGATTTCGACGCCTCCGACGGCTGCCCGGACCCGGTCGCCTGGCGCGCCGGCGAGGCGCCGACGCACCGCCACGCCTGGCCGCAGGTCGAGGCGACCGATGCCGGCCTCGCCGCCGCGCTCGGCCAGTTCCTCGCCTACGGCTACGTCGTCCTCTCCGGGGTGCCGTGCGAGCGCGATGCGATCCTCGATGTCGCCGCCCGCTTCGGCTATGTCCGCGACACCAATTTCGGACGGCTCTTCGAGGTCTATTCGCGGCCGAACGCCAACGACCTCGCCTATACCGGCAAGGTGCTCGGGCCGCACACCGACAACCCGTACCGCGATCCCGTCCCCGGCATCCAGCTCCTGCACTGCCTGATCAACGAGACGACGGGCGGGCTCTCGACCCTCGTCGACTCCAAGGCCGTCTGCCAGGCGCTGGAAGAGGAGATGCCCGGCGCGATCGCGCTTCTGGCGAAGCATCCGGTGCGCTTCCGCTTCGTCGACGCCACGACCGAGCTGATCGATCGCGGGCCCATCGTCGAGCTCGACGCCGCCGGCCGCGTCTCCGGCCTGCGCTACAGCCCGCGCCTCGACTACCTGCCGCTGATGCCGGAAGACGAGATGCGCGCCTTCCACAAGGCCCGCGCGCGGCTCGGCGAGCTGCTGAGCGATCCGGCCTTCGAGATGCGCTTCCTGCTCGGCGCGGGCGAGCTCATGATGTTCGACAACTCGCGGGTGCTGCACGGCCGCACGTCGTTCGACCCGAACGAGGGGCGCCGCCACCTGCAGGGATGCTATATCGACATCGACGAGCCGCGCAGCCGCTACCGGGTGCTCGGGCGTCGCGGCGTGGCCGACCAGCAGGCAGCCTGAACGGGAGTCATCCGAGATGGAAAAGGTCAAGTTCCGGCAGATGAAGGACGGCGACAGGGAGGATTACGAGCTCCTCGACGTCCACGAGCGGGCCTATGCCGCGCAGACCGGCGAGCGGCTGCTGCAGGCGATGGTCGACCTCGACGCGAGCCTGTCCGGCTACCAGGTCACGCGCCTCGGCCACTCGCTGCAGTCGGCGACCCGCGCCTGGCGCGACGGCGCCGATCTCGACTGGGTGGTGGCGACGCTGCTCCACGACATCGGCGACATCTACGCGCCCTACAACCACGACGAATACGCCGCCTCGATCATCCGGCCCTTCGTGCGCGAGCAGTGCACGTGGACGGTGGAGCATCACGGCACGTTCCAGAAGGTCTACTACGCGCACCATGTCGGCGGGAATCCGGAGAGCCGGCAGGCCCACCGCGACAACCCCTACTACGAGGACTGCGCCGAGTTCTGCGAGCGCTGGGACCAGTCGAGCTTCGACCCCGGCTACGACAGCCTGCCGCTCGACTTCTTCCGGCCGATGGTGCTCGAGGTCTTCGCGCGCGAGGCGTACGACCCCGCCGTTATCCGCAAGGGCGAGCGCGAGCCGCTGGTGCGCACGCCGGTGGCGGAGGAGCGGGCCGCCTGAGCGCGGAGGAGCGGGCGGCCTGAGCGCGGCTCCGGGCGGTCTGCACGAGCCCGCCCGGCTGGCGCTCGGCACGTCGCTGCGCGATAGTCGGGCATCCCCTGTCGTCCACGAGGAAGTCCGATGGCTGTCGCGGCGGTTGCCACACCCGACCACAATCTCCCCTACGCGAAGGAGCGCATGGAGCTCGCCTGCGCCTTTCGCTGGACCGCCCGCCTCGACATGCACGAGGGGGTGGCGAACCACTTCTCGCTCGCCGTCGACGACAGCGGCAGGCGCTTCCTGATCAACCCGAACCAGCGCCACTTCTCGCGCATCAAGGCCTCCGACCTCCTGCTGCTCGACGCCGACGATCCCGACACGCTGAGCGCGCCGGACGCGCCCGATCCGACGGCCTGGGGCCTGCACGGCGCGGTGCATCGTGCCTGTCCGCACGCACGCTGCGTGCTGCACGTCCACCCGATCCACTCGACGGTGCTTGCGAGCCTCGCCGACTCCACGCTGCCGCCGATCGACCAGAACTCGGCCGCCTTCTACGAGCGCCACGTCGTCGACAACTCCTATGGCGGGCTCGCCTTCGAGGAGGAGGGCGAGCGCTGCGCGAAGCTCCTCTCGGACCCGAAGGTCAAGGTCATGGTGATGGGCAATCACGGTGTCATGGTGCTCGGCGACAGCGTCGCCGACGCGTTCGAACGGCTCTACTATTTCGAGCGCGCCGCCGAGACCTACGTGAAGGCGCTCTGGACCGGCCGTCCGTTGCGCGTCCTTTCCCACGAGGTCGCCTCGCGCACCGCCCGGCAGCTGGCGGAGTATCCGGGGCAGGGCGGGCGGCACCTGGCCGAGCTGATGGCGATCCTCGACGAGGAGGGCTCCGACTACCGGAGCTGACCCGCAGGCGCGCCGGCTTCAGGCCGGCGCCGTCTTCCGCCTCGAGCGCAGGGCGATCACCGTCGCGAGCACCGCGACGGTGATGACGATCAGCACGACCGAGATCGCCGCCACCGCCGGATCGACGTTGTCGCGCAGGCCCATCCACACGAGGCGGGGCAGGGTGATGGCGTTGGTGCTGGTGATGAACAGCGTCACCGCGATCTCCTCCCACGACAGGATGAAGGAGAGGAAGGCGGCGGAGACGACGCCGAAGGAGATGTTCGGCAGCACGACCCGGAAGATCCGCGTGCCGAGCGAGGCCCCCATGCCGCGCGCGGCCATGTCCATGCGCCGGTCGATCTGGGCCAGCGAGACGAGGATCATGATGACGGCGAAGGGCGAGATCATCACGACGTGCGCGATCACGACGCCCACCCAGGTGTCGTAGCCGATCGCCGAGGAGACCCGCGACAGCGACGTCAGCAGGAAATAGATCGTCACCGCCGAGACGACCGGCGGCACGATCATCGGCAGGAGCACGAAGCCGACGAGCGGCGCCGTCAGCTTCGGCTGCATGAACCAGATGCCGAGGCCGAAGCTCGTCGCCAGCACCGTCGCGACGACGCTGGAGATGAGCCCGACCCAGAGGCTGAGCGCGATGCTCTCCCCCCATTCCGGGGCGTCGAACAGCGTCATGTAGTGGCGCAGCGACCATTCCCCCGACGGCAGGGACAGATAGCTCGACGGCGTGAACGAGATCGGCACGACCGCGATCAGCGGCGCCAGCAGGAAGACGACGATCAGCGCGGTCATGAGCAGCGCGACGCGCCCGGGGCGGTAGATCACCATTCTCGGCTCTCCGCGCTGACAGATGGCGAGGCGGCTCTCCACCCTCCCCTCGATGGGGAGGGTCGGGCGAAGCCCGGGGTGGGGTGGGGCGACTTGCTCCGAGCCTGCCGCTTCACCCCCACCCGGCCCTGCGGGCCGACCTCCCCCATCGAGGGGGAGGTGGATGCGGGAGCCCGGGTTGCGGGGAAGCCTGCCATCGCGCTCACCCCACCAGCCGTTCGACGCGGATCAGCCGGAAGAACAGCGTGATCAGCAGCGCGACGGCGACGACGAGGACGACCGAGATCGCGCCGGCGAGGCCCCAGTTCACCGTCTGGAACGTCTGCACGTAGATGAACTCGGCGATCAGCACGGAGCGGCCGCCGCCGAGGATCGCCGGCGTGATGAAGAAGCCGAGCGAGAAGATGAAGGTGATGAGCGCCGCGCCGATGATGCCGGGCGTCGTCATCGGCACGAAGACCGACCAGAAGGTGCGCAGGCGGCTCGCCCCCATGCCGCGGGCGGCCATCAGCACGCGGCTGTCGACGTGGCGCATCGAGGAGGCGAGCGGCAGCACCGCGAACGGGATCAGGAAGTGGGTCATGCCGACCACCACGCCGAACTCGTTGCGCACGAGGATCAGCGGGAAGTCGATGATGCCGAGGTCGCGCAGGGCGGTGTTGACGATGCCCCGGTTGTAGAGCAGCGCCAGCCAGCCGAAGGCGCGCGTCAGCGTCGAGATCCAGAACGGGATCAGCACGCCGAACTCGACGATCGTGCGCACGGTCCCCGCGCCGAACACCCAGACATAGGAGATCACGTAGGCGAGCACGGTCGTGATGGTGGTCACGAGCACGCACACGCGGATCGTCCGCCACATCACGCCGAGCACGATGGGGTCGGTGAAGACGCGCACATATTGCGACACGCCGGGCTCGGGCAGGGTGAAGCTCCACTTCACCACGCCGAGGAACGGCACGAGATAGACGAGTGCCAGGAACACGGGGAGCGGCGCGATCAGCGCGACGTAGCCCCAGCGTCTGCCGGTCATGCGCGCACTCTTCTGCTCGATCTCACCAGGCTGTCTCCGTCCTGCCCCGGGCCAGGCCCATGCAACTCGCCCCGCGCCGGCAGCGCCGGCATCTCCCGAAGGGAGCCATGTTGCCGGGAAGGAAGGCCACCCGCCCCGTCGAGGGGAGGGTGGCCCTCGCAATCGTCACGCAGAGATCAGCGCGAGATACTTGTCGAGCGCCGAGGAGTAGTTCTCGGCGTACCACTCCATGTCGAGCGGGATCTGCTTCGCCACGTTTGCCGCGGCGACGCAGTTGTGCCGGCGCTGGTCCTCGGGGATCAGCTCGTCGGCCGCCGGGTTGGCAGGGCCCTGGCCGAGCATCTTGAACATCACGAGCTGCTTCTCGGGATCCTGCATCGAGGCGAGGAACTTCATCGCGTTCTCGCGGCCGCCCGGATTGTTCTCGAGCACGGCCATGGCGCCGGGCGAGAGCAGGCCCTGGTCCCAGATGTACTTGATGCGGCCGTCGGACTCCTCCTCGATCAGCTTGGCGCGCGTGCTCCAGACGATGCCCATCGAGGCCTCGCCGGTCAGCATCGCGGTCTGGCTCTCGGCGCCGCCGCCCCAGAAGGAGACGACGTTCTCCTTGAAGGCCTTGAGCTTCTCCTGCGCCTTGTCGAGGTCGAGCGGGTAGAGGTTCTCCGGCGTCGCGCCGTCGGCGAGCAGCGCCGCCTCCCAGCTCGACACGCCCCACTTGTACATCGTCCGCCGGCCCGGGAACTTCTCGACGTCGAAGAAGTCGGCCATCCCCGTCGGCGCCTCGGGGTAGAGCGAGGAATCGTAGGCGATGACGTAGCTGAAGAAATAGGCCGACATCGCGTAGTCCCAGCCGAAGCCCTTGCGGGTCTTCGACTTGTCGACGACGTCGTAGTCGATCTTCTGCAGGTAGTTCTTCTTGCCGAGCGTGATGGCCGTGAAGGGGTCGGCGTCGACGATGTCCCACGTCACGTTGCCGCTCTTGGCCTGCGCGGTGATGGCGCCCTCGGTCGGGCCGGAGCCGTCCATCTTGACGGGAATGCCGGTCGCCTTCTCGAAGGGCTGCCCGTAGGCCTCGGAATAGGCCTTGATGGCGTCGCCGCCCCAGTTGACGAGCACGAGCTCCTTCGCCGCGGCGAAGCTCATCGTCGAGCGCAGCGCCACCGGCAGCGCGAGCGCCGCGCCGAGCGCCATGGTGAAGTTGCGGCGGCTGATCTGTCCCTGTTCGGCGGCTGCGAGGAGCCGTCCCCAGTTCTTGGCTTCCATGTTCCCCATTCCTCTGTTTGGCCCGGCTTCAGCTGGCTTTGCCGGACATGGCGACCCCGGCCGAGCGTGGCCAGGTGACCCAGACGTCCTCCCCGTTCGAGACGGCGGGGCGGTCGGCGGTGCTCGAGACGTCGAGCGAGATGTCGAGCCCCGACGCGGTGGCGAGCTGCAGCACCGAGTGCGAGCCGCCGTAGATGCGGTCGCGCACGGTGGCGCGGATGCCGTTCTCGTCGGGGGCGGGGGCGTCGATCGACAGGCGCATGTATTCCGGGCGCACCGCGATCAGCGGATCTTCGAGGCTGCGCCCGTTCATCGGCGCCGTCAGCGTGCGGTCCTCGAAGCGGCCGGTGAGGCGCCCGTCGGCCGCCTCGGCATCCGCGACGGGGATGAGGTTGATGCGGCCCAGGAACTCCGCCACGAAGCGGTTCGCCGGATGCTCGTAGACCTCCTCCGGCGTGCCGATCTGCTGCACCTTGCCGTGGTTGAAGATCGCCACCCGCGACGACATCGACAGGGCCTCGGTCTGGTCGTGCGTGACGAAGACGAAGGTGCCGCCGGTCTTGCGGTGGAGCGACTTGATCTCCTCCTGCATCTGCTCGCGCAGGTTCTTGTCGAGGGCCGAGAGCGGCTCGTCGAGCAGCAGCACGCTGGGGTGGGAGACGAGCGCGCGCGCCAGCGCGACGCGCTGCTGCTGGCCGCCCGAAAGCTGGCTCGGCCGGCGGTCGCTCATCGTGGCGAGGCCGACCGTGTCGAGCATCTCCGACACCAGGCGCTCGCGCTCGGCGCGGCTCTTGCGCGCGACGCGCAAGGGGAAGGCGACGTTGTCGGCGACGCTCATGTGCGGGAACAGGGCATAGCCCTGGAAGACCATGCCGTAGCGGCGGTCCTCGGCGGGGCGCTGCGTGATGTCCACGCCGGCCTCCTCGAGGCGTCCCGAGGTCGGCGCCACGAAGCCCGCCAGGCACATGAGGAAGGTCGTCTTGCCCGAGCCCGAGGGCCCGAGAAGCGTCAGGAACTCGCCCTCCGCGATATCCACCGAGACGAAGTCCAGGGCGCGAAGCGACCCGTAGCTCTTCGTCACGTCGATGGCGCGGAGATAGACCCTTGACGCTTCAGCCAAATCCACCCTCCGGGTTCGCCGCGGCGCACGCGCCGCCGGTCTCTGGACGACGCATCACGCGGCCTCTCGGTTGAGCGGCTGGCACATGCAGTGCACGCCGCCGCCGGCCTGGGTGAACATCGTCATGTCGGGATCGTAGACCTGGAAGCCTGCCGCGCGCATCTTCGCGTTGAGGTCGCGCGCCCCGGCGGTGGAGAGCACGCGGTCGCGGCCGAGCGCGACGACGTTGCAGCCGAGCGACATCGTCTCCTTGAACGTGGCCGGGATGATCTCGATCCCCTTCGCCTTCACCCAGTCCACCACGTCCTCGTCCGTCGTCTCGAGGCAGACGGCGGCGCATTCCTCGTTCAGCATGCAGACCATCAGGTCGATGTGGACGTAGAACTGGTCGATCGGCGCGAACTTGATGTCCCAGCCCTCCTCGAGCATCCAGCCGGCGACCTGGCGCGCGGCGATCTCCTCGGAGCGGTGGTCGGTGTAGCCGACGAGGGCCGACTTCTCGCCGATGATGTTGAAGTCGCCGCCCTCGAAATTGCCGGACGACACCATGTCGTAGATCGGGATCCCGTTCTCGAGATAGAAGCGCAGGCAGGCGGCGTACTCGCCGCGCCGGCGCGGGTTGGCCATCTGGCAGATCACCGCGCCGTAGGGCGTCATGAAGGAGGAGTCGCGGGCGTAGACCTGGTAGGGGTTGTCCTCGTCGAGCGGCAGGAAGTGGCAGGTGACGCCCGCCTCCTCGTAGGCCTGCACCATCTCGCGGTGCTGGCGCATGGCGACCTGCTTGTCGAACTGGTAGCCGCGGCGCATCGTGTCGCGCACGAGCGACGACCAGGCGGCGTTCTCGAGGCCCATCCAGCGGAAGCCTTCGGCCGGTCCGAGCAGCACGTCCTTGAGGATGCCGGCCTCGCGGCCGAGATGCCACTTCTCCATGAGCGGCGTTCCGCCGCCCTCGACCCGCGCCTGCAACGGCACCGACTTCTGCATCTTCGCTACTCCCTTCGCGGCCGGCATCCGGGGCCGCCCGCCGCCGCCATCCCGCGGGTCCCGCCGGTGCCCGTGATTGAGGCATCGGGAACGCTGCGCGTCTTCTGAGCAAGGAGGAGGGTAGGGGCCGATTTAATTCACCGCAAACGAAATATCCTCCCGCAACAGGTGAATGACTTTCACCTGTGGCGGCGTCGGGCGAGGCCGAGCGAGGCGAGCTGGTTGCGCAGCCACTCCATGAAGGCCTGGGCCAGCGGGCTCTGGATCGCGGACGGGTCGGCGACGATGAAGTAGGAGCCGGGCGCCGGGATCGTCACGGGGAAGGGCTGGACGAGCGCGCCGGAGGCGAGCGCCGCCTCGGAGATCAGCGAATCCCCCATCGCCACGCCGTGGCCGGCCATGGCCGCGGAGAGGGCGAGGTTCATGTCGGAGAAGACGATGCCCCGGCGCGCGTCGATCTCGGGCAGCCGGGCGGCGGCGAGCCAGCGCACCCAGTCGGTCTGGTCGGCGAGATGCAGGAGCGGGAAGCGCGCGATGTCGCGCGGCTCGCGAAGGCCCTGCTGCAGGAGCGTCGGCGCGCAGATCGGCGAGAAGTCGAGCTCCGCCAGCGGCTCGATCCACATGTCCGGCCAGTCGCCCTGGCCGTAGGCGATGAAGATGTCGACGTCCGGCGCCGTCACGTCCTCGAGGCGACGCGGCGAGACGAGGCTGAGGTCGATGTTGGGGTGGTCGGCGTAGAAGCGGCCGATATTGGGGCCGAGCCAGTAGGTCGCGAAGCCCGGGGTGCAGCTGATCGTCAGCCGGCCCACGAGCTCGGTCGCCGCGCCCTGCTCCTGCGCCCGCGACAGGGCCCGCAGCGCCGCCCGCACCTCGCGCGCATAGTGCTCGCCGCGCGCCGTCAGCACGATGCCGCGCCCGTCGCGCTCCGTCAGCGGAAAGCCGAGGTCGTCCTCGAGGAAGCGCAGCTGGTGGCTCACCGCGCTGCGCGTCAGGCTCAGCTCGTCGGCCGCCTGGCGGACCGAGCCGAGCCGCGCCACGGCTTCGAGCGCGCGCAGCGCCTTCATCGAGGGCAGGTGGGTCATGTTCTCATGGCCGGTGAATTCCGTTCGCCTTTGCGCCGCCGAAACCTCACTTTTCCGCAAAGGCTTTTCACCGGCAAGATCCTCCTGCCACGAGAAGGGAAGAACGATGAGCCAAGCCAAGCAGGTCGCGCACGAGTGGATCGAGGCCAGCCGCGGCGAGTGGTCGGCCTGGAACCGCCGGATCTGGGACTTCGGCGAGACGGCCTGGCGCGAGTACCGCTCGGCCGCGTGGTACGTCGACCGGCTGGAGCGGGAGGGCTTCGAGGTCGAGCGCGGCAGCGGCGGCATGCCGACGGCCTTCGCCGCGCGCCGGGGATCCTCGTCCGGGCCGGTGATCGCCGCCTACGCCGAGTACGACGCGGTGCCCGACAACTGCCAGGCCGCCGACGTCGTGCAGGGCCCGCGGCCGGGCCTGAGCCCGCGGGCAGGCGGCCACACCGATCCCCATTCCGCGCTCGGCATCGCCGCGCTCGTCGGGGCGCTGGCCGCCGCCCGGGCGATGGAGGCGCGGGGGCTCGACGGGACGGTCGCGTTCTTCGGCGAGCCGGCGGAGAAGGTGAGGGGATCGAAGCCGATCCACGCGGCGAAGGGCTACTACGACGGGCTCGACGCGGCGATCAGCTTCCACCCCTTCTACATGCTCCCCTTATGCAACACGGTGCGCTGGGACACGCATTGCGGGGCGGGCTTCGCCTGGGTCTACCGCTTCGTGTGCGAACGCCCGGAGACCTGGCCGGGCGCCGGCTCGGATTCGCCCATTCCCGCCTCGCACGCCGCGCCGCGGGCGCCCGGCGCCACCGACGCGGTCGTGCAGATGTACCTGCAGGGCAAGGCCGCGAAGGAGCACATCCTCGCCTCGGGCCTGAGCTGGTCGGTCAACGAGACGATCCTGACCGCCGGCCAGGCGACGGCCGACAACCTGCCGGCCCCGGAAGCCGAGATCATGTACATGGCCCGCGTGCCCGACGTGGCGATGGCCGAGCACGTCGTGCGCTCGCTCGACCGCATCGCCGACGCGGCCGCGATGGCGAGCCACTGCCGCTGGGAGCGCCAGTGGATCTCGAAGTCGCGGCCGGGGCTCGCCAACCACGCGATGGCGGAGGTGACCTGGGCCAACCTCTCCGCCGCCGGCGCGCCGGTATTCGGCGAGGAGGCGAGGGAGCTGGCGCGGCAGATCCAGCGCAACGCCGGCGCCGAACCGACGGAGAGCCCGTTCCTGCCGCAGATCGAGGCGCTTCTCGCGCCGCAGGACGCGGAGGCCGGGCTCCGGGCCATGCTCTCGCCGGCCCAGACGCATTTCACCTCGGACGACTACACCGAGTATTGCTGGCACTGCCCGACGTCGCGCTTCTACGTCGGCCGGCCGGCGCTCGCGTCCCGTCCGGATGGAGACCCGTGGCCGGGATGGGTGATGAACGCGCTCGGCGGCCTGTCGCCGTGCATCGATCCGATGATCGAGACCGCCGCCAAGACGGTCGCCGGCACGATCCTCGACCTCGTCGAGCGGCCGGAGGCGCTGGCGGCCGCGAGGCACGAGTTCGAGCGGCGCACCGGCGGCGGGCGCGGCGGCTCGGCCTGGCTCGCCCCGCTGTGCGACTACGAGCCGCCGATCGACCTGCGCTGGCCGGAATACGTGACGACGGCGCGGGGCACGGACTGGTCGATCCCGGCGCGGCAGGCGCAGGGATAGACGCCGCCGTCGCCTCCTCGGGATCGACGTCGCAGGCCACGCCGTCGCGGCGGCCTTGAGTGACCCGCGAGATTGCAGGCAGACTGCGTGGCCGCGGCCGTTCGACCTGTTCGAGGCGCCCGGAAAGCCTGCGCCGTGGAACGCTTCGGGCCGCCCGATCCTTTCCTCACGATGCCGCTCGGGGGGCCGGTCGCATTCCGCTGTTGCGTGACGCGCCCCCGGAGGAAGGGCCTTCCGCGCCGGAGAACAGGCGGAAGGCCGCGGCTTCCGGCGGACAGGATTTGGGGGTTCGCAGGTCGGCAGACGGGAAAGCGGAGGCGAACCTTGGAATTCTCAACTCGGTAGCAACATGATGAACCTCTCCGTGGCCGCGAAAGAAAAGGCCAACACGGGCGTGGAAGGGCTCGACGACGTCCTCGCAGGGGGGCTGTCTCGAGGGCACGTGTTCCTCCTGGAGGGCAACCCCGGCACCGGCAAGACCACGATCGCGCTGAGCTTCCTGCGCAGCGGTGCCGAGCTGGGCGAGCGCGGCCTCTACATCACCCTGTCGGAAACCGACGAGGAGCTGCGCGACGGCGCCGCGTCCCACGGATGGGATCTGCCCGACCTGATCGAGGTCTTCGAGCTCGTTCCCGCCGGAGAGCCTGCTCGACCCGAACGCGCAGCAGAGCCTCCTCTACTCGTCGGACCTCGAGCTCGGCGAGACGACGAAGATGATCTTCGAGGCGATCGAGAGGGTGAAGCCGACGCGGGTCGTGCTCGACAGCCTCTCCGAGATCCGCCTGCTCGCCCAGAGCTCGCTGCGCTACCGCCGCCAGATCCTCGCTCTGAAGCATTATTTCGCCCGCCACGGCGCGACGGTGCTGCTGCTCGACGACATGACGTCGGACACGCTCGACAAGACGGTGCACAGCGTCGTGCACGGCGTCGTGCGGCTCGAGGAGCTCGCGCCGAACTACGGGGCGGAACGGCGGCGCATGCGCGTCATCAAGTATCGCGGCCAGGCCTTCCGCGGCGGCTTCCACGACTTCACGATCAGGACGGGCGGCGTCGAGGTCTTCCCGCGTCTCGTGGCGGCGGAGCATCGCAGCCCGGGCGGCGGCCTCCAGATGTCGAGCGGCATCGGCGAGCTCGACGCGCTGCTGGGCGGCGGCGTCGAGAAGGGCTCGTCGGCCCTCGTGCTCGGGCCCGCGGGCACCGGCAAGAGCCTGTTCGTCCTGCAGTTCCTGGCCGCTGCCATCAAGCGCGGCGAGAGGGCGGCGCTGTTCATCTTCGACGAGGAGCTCGGCCTGCTGTTCAGGCGGGCGCGGTCGATGGGCTTCGACCTGCAGGCGATGCGCGACAGCGGGCACCTGCACGTCGAACAGGTCGATGCCGCCGAGATCTCGCCGGGCGAGTTCGCCTACCGGGTGCGCGAGCGGGTCGGCGAGGCCGGCGCCACGAGCGTCGCCATCGACAGCCTGAACGGCTACGAGGCGGCCATGCCCGAGGAAAACGCGCTGATCCTGCACGTCCACGAGCTGCTGCAGTATCTCAACCGGCAGGGCGCCACGACCTTCCTGACGGTCGCGCAGCACGGCCTGATCGGCGACATGCAGACGCCCGTCGACGTGACCTATCTCGCCGACACCGTCGTGCTGCTGCGCTATTTCGAGGCGCTCGGCAGGGTCAAGCGGGCGGTCTCCGTCATCAAGAAGCGCACGGGGCGCCACGAGGACACGATCCGCGAGTTCTCGATCGGGGCGCAGGGCCTGTCGCTCGGGCCGCCCCTCACCGGCTTCCAGGGGGTTCTCAGGGGAACGCCGACCTATGTCGGCGACGCCAAGCCCCTTTTCGAGGGGACGGTGCCTCGGTGACGGCTGCCGACGCGAGATGTGCGCTGGTCCTTGCGCCGATCGGACGGGATGCCACCGTCGCGGTCAGGCCTTCTGCGCGAGGCCGGGATGGCCGCCAGAACCTGCCCCGATCTCGAAGCGCTGCGGGACGCGATCGACGAAGACGTGACGTTCATCGTCGTGAGCGAGGAAGCCGCACGCGGCGCGGGCCTGCGCGGCGTGGTGGAGCGGATCGCCGAGCAGCCCGCCTGGTCGGACCTCGCCTGCATCCTTCTGACGCATCGCGGCGGCGGCCCCGAGCGCAACCCGGAGGCGTCGCGCCTCGCGGATGCCTTCGGCAACGTGACGTTCGTGGAGCGCCCGTTCCACCCGACGACCTTCATCAGCGCGGCCCGCACGGCGTTCAGGGGCCGCCAGCGCCAGTACGAGGCGCGGGCAAGGCTCGTCGAGCTCCGCGAGAGCGAGGAACGGCTGAAGATCGCCCTCACGGCCGGCCGGCTCGGGACGTGGGAGCTCGACGTGGCGACCGGCGCGCTGATCTCGTCGGAGACGTGCCGGGCGCATTTCGGGCGCTTCGGCGACGAGGCGTTCGGCTATGGCGACCTCATGGCGAGCGTCCTGCCGAGGATCTGCCGGCCGTGCGCGGCGCCGTCGAGCACAGCGCGGAGACGGGCGAGGACTGTGCGGTCGAGTGCCGCGTGGTGTGGCCCGACCACAGCGTCCACTGGATCGAGATCCGGGCGCGCGTCGTGACGGAGCCTGCGAGCGGACGAGCCTCGTCGGCGTGTCGCGCGAGGTCACGGAGCAGAAGGCCTTCGAGGAGAACCTGCGCACGCTCAACGAGACGCTGGAAGGGCGCGTGGCGGAGCGGACGGCCGAGCTGACGCAGGCGCACCAGGCGGTTCTCGAGGAAAGCGGGCAGCGCGAGCGCGCGGAGGTCCAGCTCCGCCAGTCCCAGAAGATGGAGGCGGTGGGGCAGCTGACCGGCGGGATCGCCCACGACTTCAACAACCTGCTGATGGCCGTGCTCAGCAACCTCGACCTCCTGAGCCGGCACCTCGACGGCGATCCGAAGGCGGCGCGGCTGGTCGACGGGGCGCTGCAGGGCGCCCGCCGCGGCGCCGCGCTGACCCAGCGCCTGCTCGCCTTCGCCCGCCGGCAGGAGCTGCACGTCGCGCCGACCGACATCTGCGCCCTCGTGCGCGGCATGGTGCCGCTTCTGGAGAAGTCCGTCGGGCCGGCGGTCGAGATGCGGGTCGAGCTGGCCGACGGCCTGCCTATGACGCTCGTCGACGGCAACCAGCTCGAGCTGGCGCTTCTCAACCTCGTCCTGAACGCGCGCGACGCGATGCCCGATGGCGGGAGCCTGACGATCCGCGCGATGCGGCCCGCCGACGCGGCTCCGGAGGAGCTTTCCGGCGACGGCTACGTGCTCCTGAGCGTCGCCGACACGGGCACCGGCATGGACGCGGAGACGATGGCGAAGGCCATCGAGCCGTTCTTCTCGACGAAGGGCGTGGGCAAGGGAACGGGCCTCGGGCTCTCCATGATCCACGGGTCTCGCGCAGCAGCTCGACGGGACGCTGCGGCTCGAGAGCACGATCGGCCTCGGGACCACGGCGGAGCTCTGGCTGCCGGCGACGCAGGGCCGCGACGCCGTCGAGACGGCGGACGCCGCGCCCGCGGCCGGTGCGGCGGCTCCGACCCGGCGCGCCGTCGTCCTGTTCGTCGACGACGACGCCCTCATCGCGATGAGCACGGTCGACATGCTCGAGGATCTCGGCCACGAGGTGATCGAGGCGAACTCCGCCATGGAGGCGCTGCGGGCGCTTCGGGAGAACCCGGCGATCGAGCTGATGATCACCGACTACTCGATGCCGAAGATGACCGGCACGGAGCTGGCGTCCGAGGCACGGCGGCTGCGCCCGGACCTGCCGATCCTGCTGGCGACGGGCTATGCGGAGCTGAACGAGACCAACGGCATGGTGCTGCCGCGGCTCGGCAAGCCCTACGTCCAGGAGCAGCTCGCGGCCGAGATCGCCAAGCTCGTCGGTTAGCGCGGGTGCCGGGGCGGGCGTCCTCCGCCCGTCGCCGGCATCCGAAGCTGCGGGAACGGCCGATCCGCCGCGCGGCAGGGGTGCTTTCCCGCCGGCGGCCGGCCATCGTGCTGCCGTCAGAGCGTGCGGCAGAGCTCCTCGAGCTGGTCGCACGCCTTGCCCCAGCCTTCGTGGAAGCCCATCGCCTCGTGTGCCTTGCGGTCCTCGACCGTCCAGTGCCTGGCGATCGCGGTGTAGCGGGTCTTCCCGCCTTCGTCCTCCATCGTGACGATGGCGGTGAAGAACGGCTTGTCCGACGGCACCCACGCCTCGACATAGGCGTCGGTAAAGACGATCCGCTCGTTCTTCACGACCTCCAGGTAGATGCCCCGGTTGGGGAATTCCTCGCCGTTCGGGCCGTTCATCACGATGTAGCTCGACCCGCCGGGCCGGACGTCGATCTCGGCGTGGGAGACCCGCCAGGGCCTGGGGCAGAACCACTGCTTGAGAAGCTCCGGCTCGGTCCACGCGCGGAAGATCTTCTCGCGCGGCGCGTCGATCAGCCGGTTCAGCACGAGCTCGCGGTCCTCGATCGGACCCGCGGTCGTCATGCAAGGGTTGTCGGTCATGGAGTCTCTCCGTTTCACTCGGCCGGTGTCGTGCCGAAGGCCCAGACGACGCCGAAGGGATCCTTCACCATCCCGTAGCGGTCGCCCCAGAACTGCAGCGCCATCGGCATGACGACGGTGCAGCCGGCTGCGACGGCGCGCTCGAACCACGCGTCGGCATCGTCCACGTGCAGGTGCAGGTTGAAGCCGTCATGGGCGGCGGCCGGGTACCCGTGCTCGGGCATCGGGTCCATCAGCATGATCGAGCCGCCATTGACGTCGATCCGGCTGTTGAGGATGCGGCCATCCTCCATCCGGGCGCGCTCGCCGATCTCCTCGGCGCCGAGCGCGCGCCTGTAGAAGTCGATCGCCCGCTCCGCGCCGTCGAGCATCAGGTACGGCACGACGCCGCCCCTCAGTGCCTGCCGGTCCGCCTTGGGTCTCTCTGCAACGGTCATCGCCGCCTCCCTTTCCTGCCTGCGACATCCTCAGGACGCTGCGCCGCCTCCCGATCCGACATCGGCCGGCGACGTTTTTCGCTGCGCGTCCCGGGCGTCGGCGCCGGCGCCCAGCCTGTCGATCTCGTGGCGGATATGGGCCGCCTCGGCGGCGGACCCCGCGAGCGCGATCGCCCGCTGGAACGCCTCGCGGGCCTCGGCCGGCCGGCCGAGCTGGCGCAGCAGCGCGCCCCGCAGTCCGTGCAGGTAGAAATAGCCGTCGAGGCGGTCGCGCAGCGGCTCGACGAGCGCGAGAGCCGCCGCCGGTCCCTCGACCTTGGACAGGGCGACGGCCCTGTTGAGCGTCACGACAGGCGAGGGCTCGATCTGCTCGAGGCGCCGGTAGAGAAGCTCGATCTGCGGCCAGTCGGTCTCGCCGGCCGTCGCCGCGCGGTCGTGCAGCGCGGCGATCGCCGCCTGGACCTGGTAGGGACCGGGCCTGCGGTGGCGCATCGCCTTGTCGACGAGAGCGAGCCCCTCCGTGATCGCGGCGCGGTTCCACAGCGCCCGTTCCTGATCCTCGAGAAGCACGATGCGGCCCTCCGCGTCGAGGCGGGCCGGCGTGCGGGCATCCTGCAGCAGGAGAAGCGCGAGAAGGCCCATGACCTCCGGCTCGACCGGGTAGAGGCGCAGGAGGAGGCGGGCGAGCCTGATCGCCTCCGCGCACAGCGTCTCGCGCTGCGCCGCCTCGGCGCCGCTGGCCGAGTAGCCCTCGTTGAAGACGAGGTAGACCATCGCCATCACCGCGCCGAGCCGCTCCGCCCGCTCGACGGGCCCCGGCGCCTCGAACGGAACGCCGGCTCTGGCGACGCGCGCCTTGGCCCGCGTGATGCGCTGCTCCATCGCCTTGTCCCCGACGAGGAAGGCGCGGGCGATCTGCTGCACGGTGAGGCCGGAGACGATGCGCAGGGCGAGCGCGATCTGCTGGGTCGCCGGGAGGTCGGGATGGCAGCAGATGAAGAGAAGCCTCAGGATGTCGTCGCGGTAGCGCTCGCCGTCGAGCCGCTCCACCGCCTGGTCCTCGGCGTCGTCGAGATCCGAGAGCGCCGCCTCGTCCTCGATCGGGGCCTGCCTGGCGCGGCGACGGGCGGCGTCGACGCCGCTGTTGCGCCCGACGAGGATGAGCCAGGCGGCGGGGTCGCGCGGCGGCCCCTGCTCGGGCCACTTCCCCAGCGCCTTGAGGCAGGCCTCCTGGAAGGCCTCCTCCGCCGCGTCGAGGTCGCGGAAGTAGCGCAGGAGCGCCGCGACCGCCTTCGGCCGCGCGGCAGCGAGCGCCCCCGCGATCCAGCCGTCGTCGATCATCTGGAGCCGGCGACGGGGCGGTAATGGCCGATCGGCCTGACCTCGTGCGCGCCGCCCGATCCGATCGCCCGCCCCAGCTCCTGCGCCAGCGCGATGGCCTCGTCGAGCGTCTCGCAGTCGACGACGTAGAAGCCCAGGAGCTGCTCCTTGGTTTCCGCAAACGGCCCGTCGAGCACGAGGCCGTCGCCGCTCTTGCGCACCGTCGTGGCGGCGGTCGTGGGAAGAAGGCGCGCGACGGGGCCGAGCCGTCCTTCCCCCTCGACGCGGCGCAGGATGACGTCGAGGCGCGCCATCACCTCGTCGTCCTTCTCCTTGGGCCAGGAGCAGACGGCATCTTCGGAATCGTAGCAGAGGATCGCGTAGTGCATCGGTCGGACCATCCTTTTCCCTGCGGCGGATCAGGCCGGGAAGAGCGTTGCGCATCACGAGGACGCGCGGGGCCCTGGAGATCCGACACGCGGCGACGCAGATATTCCCGCCTCCGCCGCCGTCCGTCTATCGCCGCAGGTAGAGCCACAGCGTGACCGGCGCGAGAAGCACGGTCAGCACGACCGGCGCGATCAGCGCGAGGCCGACATCCGCGGCCGTCGCGCCGCCCCCGAGCAGGCCGCGCAGCGCCGTCGCCATCAGCGAGATCGGGTTGACGGCGACGAAGGCCTGCAGCCAGCCCGGCATCGTCGCCGGATCCACCATGACGTTCGAGGCGAAGACGAGCGGGAAGAGGAACGTGAAGCCCACGGTCATGACCGTCGTCGGCGTGCGGATCAGGAGCCCCAGCACGATGAACACCCAGCCGATGCCGAAGCCGATGGCGATCAGCAGCGCGAAGCCCGCGACGACGCCGGGCAGGCCGTTCTCCGGGCGGTAGCCCAGGAAGAGCCCGATCGTCAGGATGATGCCGCCGGCGATCAGGTGGCGAAGCACGTCGCCGACCATCAGGCCGGCGAAGGGCGCGAGCGGCCAGATCGGCAGCGAGCGGAAGCGGTCGAACAGGCCCTTGCCGAGATCGGTCGAGAGCCCCATGCCGGAATAGACCGAGTTGAACGCGACCGTCTGCACCAGGATGCCCGGCAGGAAGTACTGCAGGTAGTCGGTCGCCGAGCCCGCCAGCGCGCCGCCGAACACGAAGGTGAAGAGCAGCGTGAACATGATCGGCGTCATGATGAGGTCGAAGAGCTGCTCCGGCACGTGCTTGAACTTCAGGACGGCGCGCCAGCCGAAGACGAGCGCGTTCGACGCCGCCGACGGGCGCGGCGGGCGGGCGACGGCGAAGACGTCCCTCTCGCCGCTCGAAGGCTCGGTCCGGCTCATCGCTTGTCCTCCCCGGTCTCGTGCGCGTCCGTGCCGCCGGTCAGCGCGAAGAACACCTCCTCGAGGCTCGGCGTGCCCATCGAGAAGGCCGTGATCCCGATGCCGCCCGCGACCAGCGCGGCGACGGCCTCGCTGGCCTCGGCAGGCGAGCCGACGGGCACGGAGACGATGCCGCCTTCCGGGCTCGACTGGACGCCGGCGCCCAGCCGGCGCTCGAGGTCGGCTGCCGCGCTCTCCATCTGGCCTGGGTCGGCGAGCGTCACGTGCAGGACGCCCGAGCCGGTGGCGGCCTTGAGCTCGCGGCTCGTGCCCTCGGCGATCTTGCGGCCGTGGTCGATCACGGCGATGCGCGAGGCGAGCTGGTCGGCCTCCTCGAGATACTGCGTCGTCAGGAGGATCGTGACGCCGGCGCCGGCCAGCCCGCGGATCATCCGCCACACGCCCTGCCGCGCCTTGGGGTCGAGCCCCGTCGTCGGCTCGTCGAGGAAGAGGACGCCCGGCGTGACGACGAGCGAGGCGGCGATGTCGAGCCGGCGCCGCATGCCGCCGGAATAGGCCTTCACCTGGCGGGTCGCGGCATCGGCGAGATCGAACGCGGCGAGGAGATCGTCGGCGCGGGCGCGGGCGCTGCGGCCGCGGAAGCCCCACAGGCGCGCGAGCAGGACGAGGTTCTCCCGGCCCGTCAGGTCCTCGTCGAGCGAGGCGAACTGGCCGGTCATGGCGATCGAGCCGCGCACCTGCTCCGGCGCCTCGGCGAGGTCGTGCCCCATGATGGTGGCGGAGCCGCCGTCCGGCTCGGCGAGGGTGGCGAGCATGCGCATCAGCGTCGTCTTGCCGGCGCCGTTCGGCCCGAGGATCGCGAAGATCGTGCCGCGCGCCACGTCGAGGTCGACGCGGTCGACGGCGGTGAGCTCGCCGAAGCGCTTGGTCAGGCCGCGCGCCGAGACGGCGAGATCCCCGGCGCCCGAAGCGGCCGCCGCCACGTCGTCCGATGCCACCCGCTCGTTCATGAACGCCCCTTCAACGTGCTGCATGCGCCGCGGCGGCGCGACCGGCTCCCGGGCGCGCGTCGGGCGCGCCATCGCCGTCGCCGAAGCCCGGATCATACGCCGGTCCGCCGGCACCGCGACCGCCTCTTCCGGGGGGCTGGAGACGGCCGCGCCGGTTCCGCTCCGCCGGCCTCCGCCGGAAAGGCCGCAACATGTCAGGGCGGCATTCGCCGATCCAGTGATTGTTCCTGATCCTCAGCATCAACGGCCGTGATGGAACGTCGGCGCCGCGGGGCCCGGGTCCTCGCGGCGCCGGGGCCTCTCACCGTGCCGGCGCCGCCTGTGCGGGCTTGCCGCCGGATTCTTAGCGCGGCGCGTGGTCGGCGAAGGGTCGCATCTGGCCGGCGAGCGCCGCCTGGAACGCGGGTCGTGCCGTCGCGCGCTGCACGAGGCCGGCGAGGGTCGGAAACTCCGCCAGCATGTCCCCGGGCACGTCGCGCAGCACCGAGACGATCATCAGGTCGGCCACGGTGAACGCGCCGAGGAAATACTCCCTGGCTCCGAGCGCCGCGGCGATGCTCGCGAGGCGCATCCGCAGGAGCTCGACGACTTCCGGCCGCAGCCGTGCCGCCGCCTCCCGGTCCTGCATGAAGATGTCCAGCATCGCGATCATCCCGACCGACGGCTCGAGGCTGTTGAGCGCGGCGAAGAGCCAGGAGAGGGCGCGGTCCCGGTCCTCGGCGGCCGGGGGAAGCAGCGTCTCGCTGGCCTCGGCGATGCGCCACACGATCGCGCCGCTTTCGAACATGGCGCGCCCGTCGATCTCGATGACCGGCACCTGCCCGAAGGGCTGGCGCGCGACGTTCCTCGGCTCGCGCTGCGTGCCTTGCGGCAGGAGCTCCACCTCGTAGGGGAATCCCGCCTCCTCCAGCGCCCATCGCACCCGCAGGTCGCGCACGTGGCCCTGCGCGAAGGAGGGCACCCAATCGAAGGCCGTGACCGTAAGCTTGCAGTTCTTCATCATCTTCTTCCTCTGACCGTTGGCCGCGCCCCGGCCATCGCGGGGCGATGGGCGGCTCTTTCGTTGCCCGCCGCCGGGCGTTCGAAACGTCGCGTCGCTGCTGCCGGACGATGCGAGCCGGAGGACTATGCCGGCCCGGCCACCGCGGCTTCGAGCGCCGCGATGTCGATCTTGCCCATCGTCATCATCGCTTCCATCGCGCGCTTCGCCGTGGCGCGATCGGCGCTCGTCGTCAGCTCCATCAGCCGCTTCGGCGTGATCTGCCAGGAGAAGCCCCAGCGGTCCTTGCACCAGCCGCAGGCACTCTCGCGGCCGCCATTCCCGACGATGGCGTCCCAGTAGCGGTCGGTCTCGGCCTGGTCCGCGGTCAGCACCATGAAGCTGACGGCCTCGTTCGGCTTGAAGGTGGGGCCGCCGTTCAGGCCGAGGAAGGGACGGCCGAGGACGGTGAACTCGACCGTCAGCTCGCTTCCCTCCCGGCCGCCGGGGAAGTCGGAGGCGGCCGCGTTCGCGCGTCCGACATGGCTGTCCGGGAACGTGGCGGCGTAGAACTCCGCCGCCTTCCTGGCCTCGCCGTGGTCGAACCAGAGGCAGGTCACCAGCTCGTTCATCTCACAGTCTCCTTGCTTGCGGGGCGCCGGGTTGCGCCGGCTCAGGCGGAGGGCTCCGCGACGGGTCGCGACCGCAGCGCGCCGGCCGGCCTGTAGACGTTCACGAGCACGCCGGAAGATGCCGCTCTCGAGCTGACGAGGGCCAGCTCGCGTGGCGCGGCGGCCGCCGAAAACAGGCGCTTGCCCCGCCCCAGCAGCACCGGGCAGACGAGCAGCATGAGCTCGTCCGCCAGCCCGTGCTCGAGCAGAACGGGCACCAGCGTCGAGCTTCCCCAGAGGATCAGGTCGGGCCCGTCCGCGGCCTTGATGCGGCGGACGCCCTCGACGACGTCGGAGCCGAGCCCTTCGGCCGGCCCCCATGCGAGGCTCTGCGGCCTGTGGGTCGCGACGTGCTTCGTCGCCGCGTTCAGGCTGCTCGCCATCGGCCCGTTGCCGGCGTTCGGCCAGTAGCCCTGCCAGATGTCGTAGGTGCGGCGGCCGAGCAGCAGGTCGAAGGCCGGCCCGTGCGCCGCAGAGATCGCCTCTCCCACGGCCGGGTCGGCGTGCGGCATCGCCCAGCCGCCGTGCTCGAACTGCCCGTCCCGGTCTTCGTCCGGCCCGCCGGGCGCCTGGATCACCCCGTCGAGCGAAACGTGTTCCATGATCCTGAGCTGTCTCACAGGTCCTTCTCCCGGATTGCTCCTTCGTACCTGCAAGACGAACGGGTGACGCCGGTCCCGACACCGGGACCGATCATTTTGTGATCGAGGGGCGAAGGCCGGAGGGCGAGGCGCGGCGTGCTGACGAGGCGTGCCGAACGTCCTGATCCGCGTCAGGCGAGGCAGGCCGTCACCGCGACCGGACCGGCTCGCGGCGCTTCACGGCCGGGTCCGGCCTCCACCACAATGCCGACCGGCAGCGCGGGCCAGCCGAGGGGCCTTGTCTGCGGGGCAAGCAGTCGCGGTGGTCAGGAGGACGGGGCCGAAGAGAGCTTGCGCACCGGAGCGTCGGCCGGCGCCTCGTATCGCCGTCCGGTCTCCAGCACTTCGGGCAGGCCGACGGCGTCGTTGAGGCCGCCGAAATCGGCCATCCGGGGCGCGAACGGGGCGTTCGTGCCGTGCGCCTTCAGGCTGCCGAAATAGTCGCGCGCCTGGCACAGGAGGGCGCGGACGAGGCCGCCGGGGAAGATGACGATGCGGAAGCCGAGCGCTGCGAGCTCGTCGGCCGAGCTGACGGGGGTGCGTCCCCCTTCCACCATGTTCGCGATCAGCGGTACGCGCCCGGAGAACCGCTCGCCGATGGCCGTCATCTCCTCCTTCGAGCGCGGCGCCTCGATGAAAAGGATATCGGCACCTGCTTCGACATAGCGCTCGGCCCGCTCGACCGCGGCCTCGATGCCTTCGACGGCGATGGCGTCGGTCCGCGCAGCGATCAGCGTCTCGCGGGAGGCCCGCGCGTCCACGGCCGCCTTGACCTTGCCCACCATCTCCGCCGTCGAGACGAGCTTCTTGCCGGCCAGGTGGCCGCAGCGCTTGGGGAAGTCCTGGTCCTCGAGCTGGATCGCGGTCGCGCCCGCGCGCTCGAACGTCCGCACCGTGCGCTGCACGTTCAGCGCGTTGCCGTAGCCGGTGTCTCCGTCGACGATCATCGGCAGCGGCGTCCGGTCGCGGATGAGCGCGATCGTCTCTGCGACCTCGCTCATCGAGACGAGGCCGACATCGGGCCGGCCGAGGCGCGTGTAGGCGATGCTTGCCCCCGACAAATAGAGGGTCTCGAAGCCCGATTCCGTCGCAAGATGCGCCGTGAACGCGTCGTAGACGCCGGGCGCGATGAGGGCGCCGTCGCGGCTCGAGATCAGGTCGGTCAGGGTGATGTCTTGCATGTCGCTCTCGTGGGTGCAGGCCGGTCAGCGGCGACCGGAGATGTTCCAGACGGCCGCGCCGTCGCCGGATTGCCGCGTGAAGCTCATCTCGTGTTCGTAGGTGTCGGGCCGGTAGAGGCCGTTGATGTACTCGACGGGCCGCCCGTCCTGGTCGTAGACGGCGCGCCGGATGTTCAGGAGCGCCGAGCCCGCCTGAACCCCGAGGAGCGTCGCGACATCGGGCGTGGCGAGCGTCGCGGTGATGACCTGCTGGGCCCTGGCGATACGGGCGCCCGCCTTCTCGAGGAGGACGAGCAGGGGCGAGACCGCCAGTTCCTTCGCGCCGAACGTGCGGCCGATATCCTCCGGAACGTAGGTCGTGAGGTGAGAAAAGGGCGTCGCGCCGAGGCTGCGGATGCGGACGGCCTTCTGCACCATCGCGCCCACGGGAAGCTCCAGCCGGGCGGCCACGTCCGGCGGGGCCGCGACGTGCTCGACCGAGACGACCCGCACCTCCGTCTCGAGGCCCATCGCGATCAGGTTCTCGATATTGCCGGAGATCGAGGCCTGCACCGGCGCGGTGCGGTGCGACGGCCGCACGAACGTGCCGCGCCCACGATGCCGCTCGATCAGGCCTTCCGCGTCCAGCCTCTCCATCGCGCGGCGGATCGTGATGCGCGAGACCGAGAACTGGCGGGCCAGCTCGAGCTCTGACGGCAGCGTCTTCGGCGGCGCGTAACGCCCCTCCTGAATGTCCTGCAGGAGCACGAGGTAGACCTGGTGGTGCTTCGGCCACGGATCTGCGGCGCTGCCGCCCGCCGTCTGCGGATCAGCCACGCGTGCCTCCTCCCGCCCCGCGAGGGGCCGCGGACCTGCCGCCGGTCGGCGCTCGGAAGATGAATTGTCTTATTGACATGACAATAGGAGTATGTGTCTGAATTCGGGACCCGACGCAAGACATATAAGGACTGGGAGGAATAGGATGAGTTTCCTTGGTTTACGCCGCGGCTCCTGCAGGGGCGTCGCGATGGGTGTCGTCGCAGCACTGGCGATCGGCGCCTTCGGGATGAGCTCGGCTCGGGCGGCGGAAGACTGGCCGACCAAGCCTCTGACCATCGTCGTTCCCTTCGATGCCGGCGGCAGCGCCGACCGGATGGCGCGCGGCCTCGCCGAATACATGTCCAAGCCGCTCGGCGTGCCGATCCAGGTCGTCAACCGGCCCGGCGGCGCCGGGGCGCTCGGCGCGACGTACTTCCAGCAGCAGGCGCCGGACGGCCAGACGCTTCTCGTGATGCAGGCGACGCCGTATCTCGCCAACGCCATCCTCGTCGGCGGCGCGCCGGTCAAGTGGGACGCCTTCAAGCTCCTCAACGCCCAGTGGGACGACTACGGCATCCTCGCCGTGAACAAGGAGAGCCCCTACAAGTCCCTCCAGGACCTCGTCGAGGCGATGAAGGAGCCGGGCAAGGTGAGCTCCGGCATCATCTACGGCAATGGCGGCCACGTTCAGACGCTCGTCCTGATGGATGCGCTCGGCATCCCCCAGGACAACGTGCGCTTCGTCACCTATTCCGGCGGGTCGCCGCTGCGCACGGCGCTGGCGGGCAATCAGGTCGACTTCGAGATTCTGGCCGGCGAGGCGGCGCAGTCGATCGCCGACAAGATGCGCGTGCTCGCGGTCCTCAACGCCGGGGGCAAGAGCGACTACGACGCGCCGCGGCTGAACGACGTCCTCAAGGAGATGGACGTGGATGCCGTGCCGCTGATCGGCGGCAACATCACGGGGCCGCTGGTCCAGACGGAGTTCAAGGAGAAGTACCCCGAGCGCTACCAGACCCTGCTCGACGCCTACAAGGAGACGCTCCAGTCGGACGAGTTCCAGAAGTGGGCGGAGAGCGCCACCATGGGCGCGCAGTGGGTCGGGCCGGAGAAGAGCCAGGAGATGGTGGACGAGGCCTACAAGACGCTGGCCAAGTACGCCGACATTCTGAAGAACGGCAAGTGATCTCCGACGCCTGAAGACACGCGTCCCGGCGGCCTCGAGCCGCCGGGATATCCCGCAAGGTTCGCGCCCATGACCTCGACGGTCTCCACCCCCCGCGCCTGGCCGATCGGCGCGACGATCTTCACCCTCGTCCTGGCGGCCTGCTTCGCGGCCTACGCGATGGACGTCTATTCGAAGGCGCGCGGCGCGACCGACTGGATGATGGTGCTGCCCGCGGCGGGCATCGGCGTCGTCGCGCTGCTGGTGAGCCTGTTCGAGGACGTGCTTGCGGCACGGCGCGGCGAGGCCTCGCCCGACGACGAGGACGCCGAGGAGCGGCTCCAGACGCTGCGCGGGGTCGGCTTCATGGCGCTCCTGTGCATCTACGTCGCCGCCATACCGTACGCCGGCTTCGACACGACGAGCTTCGTGTTCCTGGCGTTGTCCCTGATCCTGCAGGGCGAGCGACGGCTCTGGTTCGTGCTCCTCTTCGCAACGGTCGTGACCGTGCCCGTCGTGTGGCTGTTCATCGAGGTTCTGCTCGTGCCGCTTCCGACGCTCGTCCTTTAGAGGCCGGTGCCCCGATGATCGATTTTCAGCCAGCCGCAGACGGCCTCGCGCTCCTGATGAGCAATCCGCTTGCCTGGGCGGTGGTGCCGGCGGGCCTCCTCGTCGGCCTCGTCTTCGCGGCGATCCCCGGCCTCTCGACGTCGATCGCCATGGCGATCTTCCTGCCGGCCACGCTCTACATGGACTTCCTGACCGCCATCATGTTTCTCACCTCCATCTTCACCGGAGGGGGGTATGGCGGCGCGATCCCGGCCATCCTGCTGAACATCCCCGGCACCTCGGCCGCCGTGGCGACGGCCTTCGACGGCTATCCCATGGCGCTCAAGGGGCAGCACAGCCAGGCGCTCGGCCTGGGCCTTGCCTCCTCCGTCATCGGAACCGTCGTCGGCTACCTGATCCTGCTGACCATGGTCGACGTCGTGTCCGACTGGGTCCTGCGGCTCGGCCCGACGGAGATGCTGGTGGTCGCGCTGTGGGGCCTGACGCTGATCGCGGTCCTCAACACAGCGAGCTTCGCCAAGGGCGTGGCGGCCGGCATACTGGGCCTGCTGGTCAGCACGATCGGCTATTCCGATGCCGGGCAGATGCGCGGCACGTTCGGCTCCATGTACCTTCTCGACGGCATCCCCGCGATCCCGGCGCTCATCGGCCTCTTCGCCGCCTCTGAGCTCTTCAACCTGATCGGCCGCGACTATCTCGTGCGCGATTCCTCGCTGCGCGTGGTGCGCTTCCGCGACATCCTCGCGGGTTTCGGGCAGGCCTTCCGCATGCCGGGCCAGGTGCTGCGCGGCGGCGTGATGGGCGTCGCGATCGGCGTCGTCCCGGGCGTGGGATCGAGCATCGCCAACCTCGCCTCCTACGCGGTGTCGAAGCGCCGGTCGAAGGACCCCGACAGCTTCGGCAAGGGCAATCCCGTCGGCGTCGCCGCCTCCGAATCCGCCAATTCGAGCTCCGAGGGCGGTTCGATGATGACGCTCCTCGCGCTCGGCCTTCCGGGCGGAGCGGGCACCGCCATCCTGCTCGGCGCCTTCGCCATGCACAACGTGACCGGCGGGCCGCGCTTCATCGCCGAGAACAAGGACATCGTCTACGCGCTGATCTTCGGCAACCTCGCGCAGGCCCTCGTGCTCGGCGTGCTCGGCATCGGCTTCGTCTTCGTCGCGGGCTTCATCGTGAAGGCGCCGCTGCGCCTCATGACGCCGCTCGTCATGGTGCTGTCGGTGATGGGCGCCTTTGCGATCACCGGCAACATGGTGGGACCCATCACCGTCGCCGCCGCCGGCATCGTCGGCTGGCTGATGCGCCGCTACGGCTTTCCCGTCGCCGCGACCGTGGTCGGCCTGCTGATCGGCGGCATGGCGGAGGGGGAACTCGTCCGCAGCTACCAGATCTCCGGCGGCCATATCGGCTTCGTCGCCGGCCGGCCGATCACGCTCGTGCTCATCGCCCTTCTCGTCGCCTCCGTCCTGCCGAGGCTCGTGCGGAACCTAGCCGCCCTGCGGCACAGGCGGGCCGCCGGTGACGCGACCTCGCCAAAGGAGCATGCCCAGCCATGACCACCTCCGCCACGCCGCGCACGCTCTTCGACAAGGTCTGGGAAGACCATGTCGTCACGAGCGAAGGCGACCAGGACCTCCTCCTCGTCGATCGCCACTTCGTCCACGAGGGCTCGTTCCACGCCTTCGAGAAGCTCAAGGGCGGCGGCCGGACGGTGCGCCGGCCCGACCTCACCTTCGGGATCGCCGACCACTACGTGCCGAGCCGGCACGCGGAGCCGCCGAAGGATCCCGAGATCGCCAACATGATCGGGCTCCTCGACGCGAACACGCGCGCAAACCACGTCGAGCTGTTCGGCCTGACCGACCGCCGGCAGGGCATCGTCCATGTCGCGGCGCCCGAGCAGGGGCTGACGCTGCCCGGACTCGTCATCGTCTGCGGCGATTCCCACACCGCGACGCACGGTGCGTTCGGCGCCTTCGCCTTCGGCATCGGCGCCTCGGAGGTGGCCCACGTCCTGGCGACGCAGACACTGTGGCAGAGGCGGCCGAAGACGATGCGCGTGACCGTCGAGGGCAGGCTTTCGCCGGGCGTCACCTCCAAGGACCTCGCGCTCCACATCATCCATGCGATCGGCACGGGCGGTGCCACGGGGCACGTCGTGGAGTACGCCGGCGCGGCCATCGAGGCCCTGTCGATGGAAGCGCGGATGACGCTCTGCAACATGACGATCGAGGCGGGCGCGCGCGCCGGCATGGTGGCGCCGGACGAGACGACGTTCGCCTGGCTGAAGGGCCGCCCCTACGCCCCCTCGGGCGCGGCGTGGGAGGAGGCCGCCGGCTACTGGCGGGACCTCAGGAGCGATCCCGGCGCGACGTTCGACAGGGAGGTCGCGTTCGAGGCCTCCGCGGTCGCGCCCATGGTCACCTGGGGCACGAGCCCGGAGCAGGTCGTGCCGATCGACGGTCGGGTGCCCGACGACGCGAAGGCCTATGCGGAGGCGCTGTCCTACATGGGCCTCGACGCCGGCCAGCCCGTGCGCGGGGTGCCGGTCGACCAGGTCTTCATCGGGTCGTGCACCAACGCGCGGATCGAGGACCTGCGGGCCGCCGCCGCCGTGCTGCGCGGCCGGAAGGTCGCCGTCGAGACGCTGATCGTGCCGGGCTCGACGCAGGTGAAGGAGCAGGCCGAGGCCGAGGGGCTCGGCCGGATCTTCGTCGAGGCGGGCGCGGACTGGCGCGATTCCGGCTGCTCCATGTGCGTCGGCATCAACGGTGACCGCGTCGCGCCTGGCAAGCGCTGCGCGTCGACGACCAACCGCAACTTCGTCGGCCGCCAGGGTCCGGGAGCCCGGACACACCTCATGAGCCCGGCCATGGCCGCGGCCGCCGCCGTCAGCGGCCGCATCGAGGACGCGCGCGACTTCGTGCTGGAGGAAGCCAGTTGACCCCGTTCACCGTCCACTCCGGCCGTGCGGCCTGGCTGCCGGCCGACAACGTCGACACCGACCAGATCCTGCCCGCCCGCTTCCTGAAGAAGCCCCGCAGCGCGGGCTACGGCAACTTTCTCTTTCACGACCTGAGGCGCGATGCCGACGGGGCGCAGCGGACCGACTTCCCGCTGAACGTCGACGGGACGCCCCCGTCGATCCTCGTCGCCGGCGACAATTTCGGCTGCGGCTCGTCCCGCGAGGGGGCCGTCTATGCCCTGATCGACGGCGGCATTCGCGCCGTGGTGTCGACCAGGATCGCCGACATCTTCCGCAACAACGCCGTGCGCAACGGGCTCTGCCCCGTGCTGGTCGAGCCGGAGACGCTCAAGGCGATCGCCGCCGCCGTCGATGCGCATCCCGACCGGCCCGTGACCATCGACCTCAGCGAGAGGCTCGTCACCTGCGGCGAGGCGACCTTTCCCTTCGAGATCGACGAGTCGAGCCGACGTCGCCTTCTCCTCGGCCTCGACGAGATCGGCGAGACCGCCGAGCGGATGGATCTCATCGAGGCTGCGGAAGCAGACCGCCAGCGCCGCCGCCCCTGGGTCCGGCCACAGCCGGCCTCCGGCTGACAAAGTCCGCCCGCCTCGCGTCGTGACGCTTCGCCGGACCGGCGCCGGGCTTGCCGTTGCTCCTCCCGCTCCAGGCGCCCTATCGGCGGTGCCTGTCTCCTTCCGCCGCGACCTGGCACGGCGGCATGGTTCCGGCGTGGACGTCGAGCACGGACGTCCAGGTCGACTAGACGACGTGGCGAACGATGCTTCCTGTCACGCGAGGCGAAGGCAGAGGTTCCGGGAGGGACCCGGCCACAAAAGCCCATCGGCGACATGAGGACGATCGCGCTGGTGGCGCCGTGCCGGATGCCGCTGCCCGGCTCGGCCTGGTCATCCTGGGCGGCCTCCCGGTCTGGCTGGCGCTCGTCCGTCTCTGGTGGTCGTAGGGCGCCAGCCGCGCGATAAAGACGGAGGAACCGGCCGGCGCGGCCGGAGCCACTCATCTGCGGCGGCCGAGCGGCCCTTAGGGCCTCCCGGTTCCGGTTTCTGTCGCCTCGGCCTGGCTGAAATGGCTCTCGATCTCCGCGCCCGTCGCGATCCAGACGTCGCCCTTAGCCTGGACGTGCTGCAGGAAGTCGCGCAGCAGGTACCAGCGCATCGGGCGGCCGGAGACCTGCGGGTGGAGGACGAGCGTCGTCACGCCGCCCCAGGCATGCGTTGCCTCGAACTCGTCGATCCAGAGCGACAGGACCTCGTCCCGCCCGAACAGGGGCCGCGGGCTCGTCCGGCTCGACATGCCGAAGTTCCAGTCGTCGAAGGCGAAGTTGACGGGGATTTCGACCGGCCCCGGAGTGCCACCCTCAAGAGCATGGCGATATGGCCTGACGTCGTCGCGGAAAGAGCTCGAATACCGGATGCCGGTGCGGTGGAGATAGGACAGGAGTTCGGGGAAGTTCTCCCCCGAGGGAGCCCGGTAGCCGACGGGGCGGACGCCGAAAGCACTCTCCAGCGCCTCGAAGCCGAGGTCGATCTCCTCGATCGCCTCGTCGATCCTGGTGCGGTCCGGCATCTTGTGGAGATAGCCGTGATGCCCGATCTCGTGCCCGCGCTCGACGATCGGGAGGCACGCCTCGCGGTGGGCGAGGGCGGTCCAGCCGGGGATGAAGAACGTGCCTTTAGCTCCAGCTCGTCGAGCAGGGCGAGGATGCGGGAGATGCCGACCCGCGCGTCGTAGCCGCCATGCGAGGCCGTGACCAGCCGATCGACGTTGGCCGGCGTGTTGCCGATCCACGCGGTCTCCGCGTCGACGTCGAAGCCGATGAACAGGGCGCTCTTCGCGCCGTTCGGCCACGCGTAATCGGGTGCGGGCGGGGCCGGGTTGAGCGGGCGCGGCGACAGGTCGAAGGTCATCTCTTCCTCGTTGCGAAGGGGGGCGGACAGGTGCTCAGCCGAAGAGCGGGCGCTGGTCGGCAGAGCCGGCGAGCATGGCCTCCAGCGCCCGGCAGTCGTCGATCCGGTCGAGCCGCATGACGGCGTCGCGGAGGGTGGTCGCGGCCTCAGGCGCGAGCGCCATGGCGGCGAGCGCCGCGAACTTGGCGTCGATCGCGTCCGCCGACATCGGCCGCTCCGGCGCGCCCGTTGCCCGCGGCACCATGCGGGAGACCTCGAGGCCGTCGTGGAAGCGAACGGTGACGGTTGGCTCGTCCAGCGGCTTCAGGGAGCTGTCGGCCTCGAGGGTGATCCGGCCGAGCATCTCCGCGATGGCGGGGGAGCGCCGGCGGTCGGCGGCATAGGCGTCGAGGGCCGCTCCGCCGTTCACGCAGCGCGTCGCGATCGCGTAGGGCAGGCTCATCTGCGCGCCGGCCAGCGTCGCCGTCTCGCGCTGGCCGCACATGCCCATGAGCATTTCGCTCAGCCGCACCCGGATGGCTTCGATCGCGGCTTCCGGGCGCCCCGTTTCCGCGAGGATGTCGCCGACGCAGTCGATTGCGGAATGGGTGCCGCGGCACGCGGCATAGGGCTTGAGCGAGACACGCCGCAGCTTCCAGTCACGGCCGGGCCCTCGACCAGCCTGTGCGGCTCGCCGGCGTCATGGTTGAAGCTGCGGAAGAAGCCGCCCCACACGACCTCCAAGACCCGGCCCGGGCGGCGAGGCCGCCGCGGGCGAGCAGGGCGGCGAGCATGCCGCCCTCCGCGGCGCGGCCGGCATGCAGCTTCTTGGCCTGCGAGCCGTCATGCACGAAGGCCCAGAGGCCGGAGGAAAAACTGGTGGCGAGCGAATCGCCGACGCGCAGGCACGGCCGGAAGCCGCCACAGGCTCGCAAGGGCCGCGGCGGCGGCCATGGGCCCGCACGTGCCCGTCGAATGCCAGCCGAGGCCGTTGTGGCGGTCGTAGCCGCCCGCCGCCTCAGGACCCTTCGGCCCTCGTAGCCGATCACCACGCTGGCGATCAGGCTTCTCCCGTCGACGGAGCGGCGCATGGGCGGGCCAGCGATACGGCCGGCACGACGACGGCGCCGGAATGGTCGAGGCCCCCAGCGTCGTCGAGCTCGAAGGCGTGGGCGGCGACCCGTTGGCCGGCGCGGCGTCCGCGGCGACGCCAACGGGCGGGCCCCAGATGCGCGCGCCTTCGCCGTCCGGCGCGGGGAGGATGGCAGCGGTCGTCGCGAACTCCCTCGACCGGGTGCCGGCGAGCGCGGCGCCCAGCGTGTCGAGAATGTGGATCCGCGCCTTCGCCACGACGTCATCCGGCAGATCGTCGAAGCCCGTCCTCGCCGTGAAGCGGCGAGCTCGCCGAGGCCGTGGAAGCGCCTGAGGGAGATGACATCTGCACTTACGCCGAGAACGCATGCGGCGGACGACATGGAGCCGCCCGCCGCTCATCGGTACGTCGCTTACTTGACGGGCTCGTTGTTGATCATGACCTGGTCCACCATGGTGCCGCCAAGGCCCCACTTCGCGAAGATCGCCTTGTATTCGCCCGAGGAGATCAGGTCCTTAAGGGCCCCGACATAGGCATCGCGCAACTCGGTGTCGTTCTTGGAGAACCCGATGCCCTGGTAGACCGCCGTGAAGGGCTCCCGACCGTGACGAAGGTGTCCGGCGACAGGCTGATCAGGTAGGGCAGGGTTTCGGAGCCCTGCACGGCGCCGTCGAGCCGGCCCTGCATCAGCTGGGTTCTGGCGTCGGCCGAGCCTTCGGTCCCGACGATGTTGAGCGCCGGCTTGCCGGCTCCCTCGCAGTTCTTGGCGCTCCACTTCGTCGCCTCGTCCGGGAACGAGGTGCGCCGGCTCATGCCGACCGTCTTGCCGCAGAAGTCGACCGGCGATCTTGTAGTCGTCCTTGTGGGCGACCGACGTGTAGAACTGCGCGCCCGAATTCATGTAGTCGACGAAGTCGAGGCGGTCGCGGCGCTTCGGCAGGTCGCTCATGCCGCTGTGAATGAGGTCGACGCGGCCGGTGGTGAGCGAGGAGATCATCTGCTCGAAGCCGATCTCCTGCCACTCGATCTCGATGCCAAGCTTCTTCGCCAGGGCTTGCCTGAAGGTCGATATCGACGCCCTTGAGCTCGTTGGTCGCCGGATCGCGGAATTCCATCGGCGGGATAGTTCGGCTGGTTCGGCCACGACCACCTTGTCGGCGTCCTTGATGTCCTTCGGCAGGTCCTGCGCCTGGGCCTGCAGCGGCAGGCTGGCGAGGCAGCCGAGGGCGATGGCAGCAATGAGGGCTTTCATGCATCGTCGGTGGTACCCCTCTGGTTGTGGCTGCCGTATCAGCGTGTGAACGGCCCGTAGGAATTCTGAAGTGCTGGGCACCCTCCGGCTGCGTTGAGAACCTGCGCGGCCGGGCCGTATTCCTCGATCCGCCCGCGCATCCATGAAGGCGACGGTGTTGCCGACATTTCTGGCAAAGCCGATCTCGTGCGTGACGACGATCATCGTCATGCCCGACGATCGCCAGGTCGCTTCATCACGTCCAGCACCTCTGCGACGAGTTCGGGATCGAGCGCCGAGGTCGGCTCGTCGAACAGGATGAGCGTCGGCCGCATGGCCAGCGCGCGGGCGATCGCGACGCGCTGCTGCTGGCCGCCGGAGAGTTCGCGCCGGATAGCTGCCGTCCTTGTCGGTCAGGCCCGACGCGGGCCAGCAACTCCATCGGCCGCGTTCCGCGCGCCTCCCGCGCGCGGCTCGCTTCAGGACCTGCACCGGCCCCTCGATGACGTTCTCCAGCGCCGTCATGTGGGGAAACAGGTTGAACTGCTGGAACACCATGCCGATGCCGCGGCGCTGCCGCGCGATCTCGGCGATCCGACAGCTCGTAGAGCCGGTCGCCCTCGCGGCGGAAGCCGATCAGCTCGCCGTCTGACCCAGATCGCCCGGCGTCGATGCGTTCGAGCAGGTTGATGCAGCGCAGGAAGGTGCTCTTGCCCGAGCCGGACGGGCCGATGATGCAGCTCACCTCACCCTGGCGGACGGTCAAGGCTGACCTTGTCGAGCGCCCTGAAGTCACCGAAGTTCTTGGCAGACGTCGACGGCCTTGACCAGGAGTTCGCCCTGACATGCCGCCGTCCCCTTATATCGTGGCGCTGCCCGGCCGCGGGTGCCGCGCCCGCGTAATGGCGCTCGATCCGTGGACTGGCCGCACGCGAGAGCACGGACACGATGACGAGATACCAGAAGCTCGCCACCAGCAGCAGTTCGAGCACGCGGGTGTTGGCGTAATAGATCACCTGCGCGTTGTGCAGGATTTCGGAATACTGGATCACCGACGCAAGCGACGTCAGCTTGACCATGCTGATGACTTCATTTCCGATCGGCGGAACCATCACGCGCATCGCCTGCGGCAGCACGATCCGCCGCAGGGTCCGCATCTTCGTCATGCCGATGGCCTGCGCGGCTTCATATTGACCCGTGTCGACGGAGAGAAGGCCGGACTGCGCACCACTTCGGAGGTGTAGGCACCCTGCTGAATGCCGAACCCCAGCATCGTGGCGACGAACGGTGTCATCACGTCCACCGTGTTGAACATGGAACAGGCCGGGAATCCCCATGGTCGGGAAGATCGAGCGCGAGGTTGAACCACAGCAAAAGCTGCAGCAGCGCCGGCGCGCCGCGGAACACCCAAACGTAGATCACCGCGATCGTGTCCAGCACCGGGTTGGAGGAGATGCGCATGATCGCGACCACCACACCGAGGAAAATTCCGAGCGACCATCGCGCAGATCGGTCATCAGCAGGGTGTTCCAGATGCCCTGGAGAGATCACCGGGGTGAAAAGGAACTGGCCCACCACGTCCCATTCGATCTGTCCGACGACGAAGGCCCGCACCAGCGCCGCCAGGAGGACCAACAGCACGATCGCGGCCGAGATATTGCGCCCGATATGTCGCTGCGCGGGACGAGCTTCAGATGCGCGATGTCGTGCGACGTCGCCCGCCTGGGATTGCCGGCAGTGCGGTCTCGTTCATCGACGTTAGACTCCGTCGCTTCGCTGCAGTGTCTGCGACCCGCCGGCATGCGCGCGGCCCAGGCTCCGCTGCGTCTTGCACGGGTCGCGCCGCGAACCGCGTCGAGTCTGCTCGCGCACCCGGTCGGGGGCGGTGGCGCCGTACCGCGGCGCGAGGCGAAGCGCGCGTTCGGGTCGATCACCTCGAGCACCGTCCGGCGTCAGGCGCTGCGTCGATCGTCGGCAGGTCGTCGGGCGGTGAATCGATCAGAGGTCCATGCCGCGCTGTTCGCAGTAGCGCACGACGGCGCCAGGTCACGTCGTGGGCGTCGAGAAGGGAACATTCTGCGGCACCAGCCAGTCGGCGATCTCGGTAGCCAGCGTGAACCCGCGCGGAGCGTCAGCGGCCATACGGCGCCATGTCGAACTTCGAGGGTGGCGACCAGCCCCGCGAAGGCCGGCAGATCGAGTTCGAGCAGGTCGACGTCTCGACAGCATCGCGCTTGTCCTCGGCGAGGTCGCGATTATAGGCGAGCGGCATCCCCTTCAGCGTGGCGAGCAGCCCCGAAGGTTCCCGATCAGCGTGCCCTGACATGCCTCGGGTCAGCTCGGCAATGTCCGGGTTCTTCTTCTGCGGCATGATCGAGGAGCCGGTGGAGTACGCGTCGTCGAGCTCGACCCAGGCAAACTGGCTTGCGAAGCTCCAGATGACAGATTTCTTCCGCCAGGCGCGACAGGTTGACCCCAAGCCATGGCTGCAGACGAACAGGAATTCCGCGACGATGTCGCGGCTCGCCACGGCGTCGATCGAGTTCTCGCAGGGCGCCGGCATAGCCGAGATCGATGCGCCGACAGGTCACGGACGCGGGCGAAGGCCGAGCCGGCCAGCGCCGCCGCGCCCAGGGGCGAGCGATCAAACCGGACGATCCCAGTCGCGTGAAGCGGTAGATGTCGCGGCCCAAGGACTGGGCGTGCGCCATCAGGTGATGGCCGAGCGAAACCGGCTGGGCCGGCTGCAGGTGAGTGAACCCCGGCAGCAGCGCTCTCGACGTGGCTGCTCCGCCTGCGTCGACGATCGCGTCCTGCATCGCCGATCAGGCCGAGGGAGAGACGACGGGCGGCCTTGCGCGCAGGAAAAGCCTGGTGTTGTTGGCGGTCTGGTCGTTGCGCGAGCGGCCGGCCCTCAGCTTTCCGCCAAGCGCCCCAAGGCGCTCGACGAGCAGGCGCTCGAGAAAGGTGTGCACGTCCTCGTCGCCGTCGCCCGGCGCGGCGCGGCCGGCGTCGACGTCGCGCTCGATCTCGTCCAGCGCCTGGCGGATTTTGCCGGCTTCCGCCTCGTCGAGAACGCCGGCCCGCAGGAGTTCCTGCGCATGCGCGCGCGAGCCGGCGAGATCTTCGGGGTACAGGCGGAAGTAAGCGCGCGGCGCGCGCGACAGGTTGCTGAGTGCCTCCGACGGCCCGCTCTTGAAGCGTCCGCCCCACAACTTCGCCTGTTCAGCCATACTCTGCTCGACCCTCTTGCGCGGAACCTGCGCAGCCTTCCACCTGCCAATTTCGTGGACAAGGGAATTGATCTCATAGAGATATGCCGAAAACGACTAGGCCCCAGCCGATGCGATCGCACGCCACCACGCCCCTTCCATCGATGACCGCCCTGCGGGTCCTGCTTGCGGTGGCCGAGCGCGGCTCTACCACGGCGGCGGCCGAGGCGACGAACCTTTCGCAGAGCGCCGTCAGCAAGCAGGTCCTGCGTCTCGAGCAGCAGGTCGGGCAGCCGCTCTTCCTGCGGTCGGCGACGGGCATGGTCCTGACCGAGGCGGGCCAGATCTACCTCCAGCACGCCCGCACCGCCATCAAGGCGATGGAGGACGCCGCGCTCCAGGTGGCGCGGCTCGCGCCCAACCCGAAGGTGCTGCGGCTGCAGGTCCTGCCGATCTTCGGGGACCGCTGGCTCGTGCCGCGCTTTGCGCGCTTCGCCGAGGCCCATCCCGACATCGACGTGCAGTTCACCACCTTCATCTCGCCAACTCAGTCAGAGGCTCCCGATGCCAGCTTCCGGTTCAGCCGCGGGCCCGCAGCCCATGAGGAGGGCTTCTACCTGTTCGGCTGCGACGTCCTCCTCGTGGCCGCTCCATCCTACTGGGAGCGCACAGGCCTGCCGGAAGGGGTCGGGGACCTCCGCGGCGGCGTGATGCTGGAGCATCCGCAGACGCCGCTCCGCTGGGAGCAGTTCGCGAAGGCGCACGCGCTGCCGGACATCGCCCCCAAGCACACCGTGCACTACGGCTTCTACACGATGGTCATCCGCGCGGCCCTGGCGGGCCAGGGCATGGCGTTCGTGCCAAGGGGCCTGATCGCGGAAGATCTTCAGGCGGCGCGGCTGATCAACCCGGCCGGGATCGGCTACCGCGGAGATATCGGCTACTGGTTCTGCATGATGAAGGAGAGACGACCAAATCCCGCCCTCGACACCTTCGCCACGTGGCTGTCCGAGGAAATCGCCTGACCGCTTGGCCGTCGGCGCCGGGCCCCTCTAGTCCTCCCGGGCCGCCAGCGCGGCGAGTTCGTCGTCGGCCAGCCGATAGAAGAGCTTCGCCTCCTGCCGCCGCCCGCCGATGCCGTCGTAGAAGGCGAGGAGCTTCCCGTCGTGCCGGTCGGCGGTCCAGTCGACCCGGCGATGGCCGCGCTCGACAGCCAGGCCGGCCAGCGCCCGCATCAGCGCGCGGCCGGCGCCGCGGCCACGCGCCCCGGCGGACACGAACAGCTCCTTGAGAAAGAAGCCCGCCCGCAGGCCGGGTCCGGGATAGACCGTCGCGAAGGCGGCAAAGCCGATGATGCCGTCATCCTCGGCAACCAGGATCTCGGTGCCGTCCGGCAGCGAGGCCAGCGCGCGGAGGATCTCCTCCCGGGGCGGGCAGGGCACGGCGTAATGCTCCTGCATCTCCTGAAAGAGCGCGGCGAGTGCGGCGGTGTCGCCGGGCTTCGGCTGTCGGATGGTCGGCACGACATGGTCTCGCGAAGGGGATCGACGTGCCCCGGCTGATAGCAGCGGTGCGAGGCCGGGGGAAGCGACCGAGCGCCGCCCGTCGCGAGATGCCTTCCTGTTTGAGCCATGACAACGTCCGAGCTCCCGTCGGCGGCTACAAGAAACGCAACGGCCCGATGGCCGCGCGATTTTCTTGCCAAGAGGAGTTTGTCATGAATTGCCTGAAGCCCGCCGCCGCTGCGCTCGGTCTTGGACTTGCACTCACCTTCGCCCTGCCGGCCAATGCCGCGGATGTCGAGATCAAGATGCTCAACAAGGGCGAGAAGGGCCTGATGGTCTTCGAGCCCGATCTCGTGCACGTGCAGCCGGGCGACACGGTGCACTTCGTGCCGGTCAATCCGGGCCACAACGCCGAGACGATCAAGGGCATGATCCCGGAAGGCGCCGAGGCCTTCAAGAGCAAGGCGAGCCAGGAGTTCTCGGTGACGCTCGACAAGGAAGGCGTCTACGGCATCCGCTGCACGCCGCACTATGCGATGGGCATGGTCGCGCTGGTCGTCGTCGGCGATCCCGTCAACCTGGCCGACGCCGAGGCGGTGAAGACGCCCGGCAAGGCCAAGGCGAAGCTCTCCGGCCTGTTCGACCAGGTCGAGGCCAAGGACTACGCCGCCAACTGATCGCGGCGCCCAAGAGGCCGGGGCCGGCGGTGCGTCCGCCGCCCCGGCTTTTTTGTTGGCGCGCCTCGCCGGCATGCCGGCACGGGAAAGCCGCCCGCATCGCCTGCGGGCGGCTTTTCCGTGTCGGCCGTGGCGCGGTGCGTCAGGCGTGGATCTCGACGTCGGAGCTCGCCAGTGCCGCGATCCCGGCATCGTCCATCAGCACCGCCGCCGTCGACAGGGCGTCGGCGACCGCGGCACTGTCCGCGACGACCGTCGCGCGCGCCCGGGCGGCCGGAACGAGGCCCTTGCGCGGGTGGAAGATGTGCCCGACCCGGCCGTCCGGATCGAGCGTCGTGCCGGCGGGCGCCGAGGTCGCCACCGCGCGATCGGCGAGGCTCAGCCGGCCCGCGATCCCGCCATGCCCGTCGGAGATGCCGACCCGCCAGCCGGTGCCGCCGGGCCCGGCGCCGACGGCGGCGATCTCGCCGATGTCGAGCAGCATGTTGGAGAAGCCGCGCGCCCGCAGGAGCGCCGCCACGCGGTCGGTCACGTAGCCCTGCGCGATCCCGTTGAGCGTCAGCGCCATGCCGGGCCGGTCGAAGGCGATGCGGTCGCCGTCGAAGCGGACGCCCTTTAGCCCGACGCGCCCCAGCGCCGCCTCGACCGCCGGCCGCGAGGGGCCGGCCGGATCGGCGTCGCCGCGCGCGAAGTGCTCGGCGTAGAGCGCGAAGAGCGGCTGCACCGTCGGGTCGAACAGGCCGTCCGTCCGCTCGTGCGCGGCCGCGGAAAGGGAGAGAACCGCGAGGAGGTCCGCCGACGGCCCGTCGAGCCGTCCCTCGCGGTTCAGTCGCCGTAGCTCGCTGTCGGCGCGGTAGAGGCTCATGCTCGCCTCCAGCCGCCGGATCTCCGCCTCGACGGCGGCGAAGGCCTCGTCCGCCACGTCCTGCGGCGCGCCGACGAGCTCGATCGTCGCGTGGGCGCCGAGCGCCTGGCCGCGCCAGCGCGCGACCTTGGCCTGCGCGGATGCCAGAGCCATGCCCGGCGCCAGCGCCGCGGCCCCGAAGGCCGCCCCGATGAAGAGAACCCTGCGGCGCGTCGGCGCCTTGCGATCTTGCGTGTGCATCGGCGTCATCCTCCGGTTCCGGGCGCCATGGCGGCGTGTCCCGCCGCGGCGTCGCCGGTCTGTGTCATGTCGGGCCGGACGTAGCTCTCCGGAATGTCGGCGAGGCGCACGACCGCGCCCCCTTTCCGGGCCGCGAAGGCGTCGGCCGCCTCCTTCGTGCCGAAGGGGATCGCCTCGGGCGTGCCCATGCCGCCGAGCTGGCCGCTGCCGGTGACGTAGTACGCCGCGTCGCCGTCGATCCAGTTCTGCGTGCCGGGGTCGCCCCAGGAGGCCGCCTTCTCCATGTCGCTGACATAGACGGCGCGCACCTCGGCCTCGCGCTCGGGGTCGTGCAGGTAGGCGACGGCGTCGCTGACCTGCGAGAACCACAGCGGCTGGTCCTGCCCGGCGAGGTGGATCTGGGCCTTCGGCCCGGCGTGGTCGGCGACGTACATCTGGCAGTAGTGGCCGAGCGCGTCGTCGGTCATGGCCACGGCGGCGGGCTTCGTGGCGGAGCCTTCGGCCTGGCAGCCGGCCAGCAGCGCCGCGAGCGCGGCGGCGAGGAGGAGCTTTTTCATGGGCGCAGCTTTCTCATGCCGGCGAAGCCGGCCGCGAGCGCGGCGGCGAGCCAGCCGGCGAGCATGACGAGCGTCAGGCTCGCGGAGTAGGGGAGGGTGTTGGCGAGGCCGTCGAGACCGGCGACGGGGGCCGCGCCCTCGAGGCTCGCCAGGTTGAAGAGGCGGAACGCGTCGCCCGGATTGGCGACCACGAGCAGCGGGAACAGCGTCTTCGTGAAGACGCCGCCGCCGTCGACGACCAGGCCGGCGAGGAGCGCGAGGTCGTAGAGGACGACGAGGACGAGCCAGGTGCCGATGACGAGGGCGGCCGCGGTGCCGACCCGCTGGGTGCGCGTGGAGATGAACATGCCGATGGCGATGAACACGGCGCCGAGCAGGATGCCGCTGCCGATCAGCCGCGCCCATGCGAGCGCGCCCGGCAGCGCGAAGCCGTGCACCGCGACGATGGCCGCGCCGGCGATGCCGTAGCCGACCACGACGGCGGCCGTCAGCACGCGCGAGATGGCCGAGGAACTTGCCGAGCATCAGCTCGACCCGGCTCGTCGGCGTCGCCAGCACGAGGGCCAGCGTGTTGCGCTCGATCTCGCCGGCGATCGTCTCGTAGGACAGGAGCAGCGCGATGAGCGGGATCAGGTAGACCGACAGCGTCGCGAGGCTCGCCGCGGTCAGGGTCAGCGCGTCGGCCTTGCGCTCGCCGGCGGGGCCCGAGCCGAGGAAGCCGAGCGCCAGCGCGAAGAGGACGAGCACGATCGTCGCGAGCAGCACCCAGCGGTTGCGCACGGACAGGCGGTATTCGGTCGCCGTGATGGCGGCGATGCGGGAAGGCGCGCTCATGCGAGGTCTCCGGAGGCGCGGTCGCTGTAGAAGCGGTAGACGTCGTCGAGGCTCGGCGGGGCGATGTCGACGTCGACGACGAGGGAGCCGAGCTCGGCGATGCGGCCGAGCAGCGGCATCTTCTCGGCCGGCCGGCACGACAGGACGACGGACTGGCCGTTGAAGCGCTCGCCGCCGACCCGCTGCGTGCAGCGCGTCGGCCGAGCCTTCGCCCGCCTTCAGCCGCACCGTGATCGGCAGGTGCGCGGCGCGCGCGAGGTCCGCCAGGCGTCCTTGCGCGACGAGCTTGCCCCTGGAGAGGATCGCCACGCGGTCGGTGCGCGCCTCGACCTCGGTCAGCGAGTGCGAGGAGAGGAGCACGCTCGCGCCGTCCGCCGCGATGCGGTCGATGATGGCGTAGAACTCGCCGCGCGAGATCGGGTCGAGCCCGCTCGTCGGCTCGTCGAGAAGCAGGAGCTCCGGCTTGCCGATCAGCGCCTGGGCGAGCCCGAGCCGCTGCCGCATCCCCTTGGAATAGGTGCCGACGCGCTGCTTGGCGGCATGGCCGATGCCGACCGTGTCGAGAAGCTTCAGGGCGAGCTTCGGATCCTCCGACTTGAGGCGGGCGAAATGCGTCACGACTTCCGCGCCGGTCAGCGCCTTCGGGAAGGCGACCGCCTCCGGCAGGTAGCTGACGGCGCGGCGCGCGCGTTTCGCGCCGGGCGCGACGCCGGCGACGGTCACGCGTCCCGCGGCCGGCGGAAGGAAGCCGAGCACGGTCTTGAAGAGCGTCGACTTGCCGGCGCCGTTGTGGCCGAGAAGCGCGAGGCGCTCGCCGGGCGCCACCGAGAGCGACACGTCCTCGAGCGCCTTGAGATCGCCGAAGGCGACGCTCAGGCCGGAGACGTCGAGAATGGGCGGTGTCATGCGATGATCCGTCATGGCTGGGCCGTCTGGATGGGGCGGGGACGCGCGCCGGCGCCCTCGGCGGAGACGAGGGGATGGCTGTCGATCACGCCGCCGGGCAGGAGGCCGGGAAAGCGCGACTGCGACCAGCGGATGAGCTGCACCGCGGGCGAGCCGAGGAGAAGCCGCGCCATCGGCTGGCGCCAGGTGATGAGGTCGATCGCGTCGTTCGGGCGGAACGGGCTGTCGGCGATGCCGTCGCCGTCGATGTCGAAGGCCGTGTGGTTCGACCAGTGGTTGCCGCGCCCGTTCTCGCTCCACTCGAGCCAGCGCGTGCCGACATACTTCACCTGCGTGCGGTTGCCGATGAAGGCGTTGCCGGTGATGACGTTGCCCTCGGAGCCGGCGGTGAAGTGGACGCCGATGTCGCAGCCCTCGAAGACGTTGTCGGCGAAGCGGTTGCCGTTCGAGTTGTAGACGAACAGGCACTTCTCGCCGCCCTCGCGCACCTCGTTGTGCGCGATCTCCGCCTTGTTGGCGAAGTTCATGAAGATGCCGTGCGTGCGGTCGCCGATCGAGACGTTGTCGGTGACCTTGAGCTGGCGCGAGTACATGAAGGCGAAGCCCATGTCGTTGCCGCGCGAGACGTTGCCGGTCACCTCGATGTCGTTGGCGTACATCGAGTGGAAGGCGAAGCGCAGGTCGGACATGCGGTTGTCGCGGTAGACGGCGTGGTGCGACGTGGTGATGAAGATGCCGTCGCGGCCGCCGGAGATGTCGTTGTCCTCGACGGTGAGCCCCGGCGCGTTCCAGACGTAGATGCCGGGGCCGCGCTCGTTGGTGCGCAGGTCGCTGCGGTTGGCGATGCGGTTGCCGCGCACCAGCGCGTTCGTGCCGCCCTGCACGTCGATGCCGATCAGGTTCTGTTCGAGCCTGTTGTCGAGAATGCGGGTGCCGTCGACGCCCTTGGCGACGGCGATGCCGGAATCGAGCTCGTCGAGCCGCGTGCCCGAGCCGGTGACGGTCAGGCCCTGCAGGGTCACGCCGTCGGCGGTCACCGAGACGACGGTGCCGGTGCCGGGGCCGACGATGCGGCTGCCGTCGCCGACGAGCGTCAGCGGCTTGTCGACGACGACGCGGGCCGCGATAGTCGGCGGCGCCGAGCCGGAGGACGTCCCCCGGCCCGGCCGTCGCGATGGCCTGCGCAAGCGCCCCCGGCTCCGCCGCCACCCGGATCTCGGTCGCGTGGGCGGTCGCTCCGGCCAGGAGGCCGGAGAGCATGGCGAGGAAGGCGAGGGCGCCGCGCATGCCGGAGGTCCTCACGCCGACTTCGGCTTGACGAGCATGCGGCCGCGCATCTCCATGTGGAGCGCGTGGCAGAACCACTGGCAGTAGTACCAGTGCACGCCCGGCCGGTCGGCCGTGAAGGTGACCGAGGCCGTGGCCTGCGGCGCGATCTCCATGGCGATGCCGTGGTTGCCGAGCGTGAAGCCGTGGGTGAGGTCGTCCACCTCGTCCATGTTGGTGATGGTGACGGTGACCTCGTCGCCCTCGTTGACCTCGAACTTGTCGAGCGAGAAGGCCGGCGCGACCGAGTGCATGTAGACCCGCACCTTGTTGCCGTCGCGGATGACGTCGGCAGCGTAGTCGGGATCGACGCCGTCGGCCTTGGCCCGTGCGACCGCCTCGGCGAACATCGGGTCCTCGCGGCTCCAGATCGACACCGGGTTCACCTTGTCCGCCCGCACGATGATGCAGTCGTGCGGCTCGGCGAAGGTCGGCCCGTCGTGGACGAGCTTCATGTCGCCGCCGGAGATGTCGATCAGCTGGTCGTTCTCGGGCTTCAGCGGGCCGACGTTGAGGAACCGGTCCTTCGAGAACTTGTTGAGCGAGATCAGGAACTTGCCGTCCGCCTCGAGGGTCTCGCCCATCGAGGTGTGGTTGTGGCCCGGCTGGTAGTGGACGTCGATCTTCTGGATGATCGGGTCGACGTCCTCGCCGTTGAAGGCGCGGATGGCCTTCTCGATGTTCCACTTCGCCAGCTGGCTGTCGAGGAAGAGCGTCGTGAAGGCGTTGCCCTTGCCGTCGAAGGCGGTGTGGAGCGGGCCGAGGCCGAGCTGCGGCTCGGCGACGACGGCCGAGCGCGGCTCGGCGCCCTTCTCGAACACGTCGTCGAGCAGGTCGACGTCGATGACGGAGACGGTCGGCGACAGCTTGCCGTTGATGCAGAGGTGCTTCTTGTCCGGCGCCATGTTGCAGCCGTGCGGGCTGTTGGAGACCGGGACGTAGGCGGTGTAGGGCGAGCCGTGGCGGCCGTCGATGACCGGGAACGCCCTTGTACTCCTTGTAGTCGCCCTTCTGGACCGCCGTCCTCGATGCGCTTGATGTTGAAGACGACGACCCAGTCCTGCTCGTTGGCGGTCATTTCCGCCAGCGTGACGCCTTCCTCGGAGTTGTAGCAGGTGGAGAAGGCGTACTTGCCCTTGTAGTCGGCGTCGCAGTTGTCGAGGTTGCCGTCGACGATGACCTGCCACTTCACCTCCATCGAGTCGCCGTCGATGGCGGAGAAGAGCGAGTGGTACTTCTCCGGCTCGTCCAGGATCGTGCCGTCGTTGGGCAGCGGGATGCGGTGCTCGCCGTTGGCGAAGACGTAGCCGGTGCGCGGGTACTTCTGCGGGCGCAGGCCGTGGATGTCCGACGTGTTCGGGATCTCGATGATCTTGTCGGTCTTCATCACGTCGAGCGGATGCGCGCGACGCGCGTGTTCGCCTTGTCGTTCATGAAGAGGTAGCGGCCGTCATAGGTGCCGTCGGTGAAGGACATGTGCGGGTGGTGCAGGTCGCCGTTGTGGTAGGTGACCATGCCCCGCTTGGCGAGGAAGTCCTTCGTCTCCGGGAGCAGGCCCTCGGTGAGGATCTTCAGGCTCTCGTTGGTGATGCCCCAGCCGGTGGCCGAGCAGCGGTTGAACACCGGGATGCGCATCAGCTCGCGCATCGACGGCATGCCGATGATGCGGACCTCGCCCGACTGGCCGCCGGACCAGAAGCCGTAGTACTCGTCGAGCTCGCCGGGCTTCACCTCGATCGAGCTGCCCTCGGCCGCATGCGCGGGCCGCGCCGCCACCATCGCGCCACCGGCGCCGCCGGCGAGCAGGGCGCCCGCCGCGACCGCGCCGCCGGCGGTCCCGCTCAACAGCTCTCGCCGCGAGAGCTTTTCCTTGTGATCAGACACGTCTTGGCACTCCTCTTTGGATTAGACGGTTGCTGGTTCCTTGGCCGAGGCTTTCGGCCGGTAGGAGACCTCGGGCTGGCCCGAGGCATTGGGTTCGAGCGCGTTCTGCTTCTCGAAGCGGGCGCGCTTCTTGAGCTTGGCGACGACGACCGGGCACTTCTGCTCGTGCTGGTAGAGCACCTGGCAGTGCAGGCAGGAGATGCACTCGTTCGGGTTGATCTCGCCGGTGGGGTGGATCGCCTGGACCGGGCACTCGTGGGCGCAGGTCTGGCAGGGGCTGCCGCATTCCTTGTAGCGCTTGAGCCAGCGGAACATGTGCAGCCGCGCCGGGATCGCGAGGCCGCCGCCCAGCGGGCAGACGTAGCGGCAGTAGAAGCGCTCGATGAACAGGCCGGGCACCAGGGTGAGCAGCGCGAACAGCACGTAGGGCCACGGCCGGTCGAACTTCAGGATGATCGCCGTCTTGAAGGGCTCGACCTCGGCATAGTGCTCGGCGAGGTCGAGCGAATAGAGCGACAGCCCGAAAAGCCCCAGGAAGATCATGTACTTCACCGGCCAGAGCCGCTCGTGCAGGCCCCAGGGCAGGGTGATCTGCGGCACCTTCAGGCGGCGGGCGATCTTGTTCGACAGCTCCTGCAGGGCGCCGAACGGGCACAGCCAGCCGCAATAGGCGCCGCGCGCCCAGAAGAGCAGGGCGGCCGCCACGGCGAACCACATGACGAAGATCAGCGGATCCATCAGGAAGGTTTCCCAGCGGAAGTCGCTGAACACCGCCGAGGCGAAGGCGAGCACGTTGACCACGGAGAGCTGGGCGTTCGCGTACCAGCCGACGAAGACCAGGGTGAAGACGAGGAAGCTCGTGCGCACGATGGAGAAGACGCGCTCGTTCTTCGTGGCGAAGGTCTGGAAGAAGAAGATGTCCGGTGAGCAGGACGAGCGCCGCGCCGATGCATGAAGAGCTGCGACTGCTTCGCCTCCCAGATCCGCTGCCACAGCGCGTTGCGGATGTCGGAGGCGCTCTCCTGCCCCCGGGGTGCCGTCGCCTGGGCCGCGCCGGACGTCGCCGCGGTCCCCTCGGCCGTGGGCGCGGGGGCGGGCGCCGCGACCGTCTTCAGGTAGCGGTCCGGCAGGTCGTAGCCGAGCTCGTAGGTCAGGAACAGCTTCTCGATGGCGCCGACGGGACGCTGCACGAGCAGCTGCAGGCGCCAGTTCTCCGCCGGGTCGAACGCCGCCGCGGCGGGGATGATGAAGAGGTCGGCTTCCTGGAACTCGGGCGCGCCCTCGGCGGCCACGCGGACGACGCGCTTGTGCTCGCGGTCGCGGAAGCGGTGGGAGACGTCGCCCTGCATCACCTGGATGCGGTCGAAGATGCCGCCGCGCACATAGCCCGAGCCCTTGAAGGACCAGCGGCCGGCGCCGGCGACGAGGATCGCCTCGTCGCCCGGCTTCAGGAGCTTCTGGAGGTTCTCGTACACGGCGTCGCCGAGCAGGCTGCGGCCGATCGACGGCTGGCTCGCAAGCGCCACCCAGAGGTCGATGTACGGCGCGGTGTCGGGGCCCTGCTCGACGTGCTTGGCCGCACGCGGATCGCCGAGCGCTGCGAAGTCGTGGTTGATCGCTGGCGACGTCGACGGTGAAGTGGCGGATGGAGCCGTCGCCGGCCAGCGCCTCCCAGTCGCGCACCTCGTCGACGCTCCGGTCGACGGCCCTCGTGGGGCCCGCGGCGACGCCCGTGTCCGGCGTGAAGCCGCCGAGCGACAGCGCCTTGGCGACCTTGATGCTGGCGCGCACGATGGAATCGTCGATCACCATGATGGTGACGGTCGCGCCCGAGACGATGTCGAGGTCGTGCGTCGAGCCGTCGTCCGCGGCCTCCTTGTTGAGGTCGAGGCCGGCATACTTCTCGATGACCGCCTTGATCTTCGCCTCCGGGATGCCGACGAGGACGATCGGCTCGGAATGCTTGACGAGACGCGACGCCGGTCACGACGGCTTCGGGCGAGATGCCGGCGAGAAGCTCGATCGGCTTGCCCGAATATCCCGTGGTCGGCACGAAGTCGGAGGTGAGGTAGGCCCAGCCCACCTGCTGGCCCTGGCGCAGGACGGGCGCGACGGGAACGTCCGTGCGGATCGCGCCGAACGCGTCCGCGCCCGGCACGAGATCGGCAGGGGCGACGCGGTTCAGGAACTCGCCGAGGAGCGGGCCGCCAGCCGGCGCGGCGGTCGCCGCGAACGGCAGAAGAAGCATGATGAGCAGGGCGGCAAGCGCGCACGTACCCGTTACGCGCGCAGGCCTTCCGCCGGCGTCGTGGCGTCGCATAAGATTTTCCCTAGATCCCCGAACGAAGATCACGCGATTGCGTGCTTCGCTCCCTCTCGGACCGAGCGGTCCGATACCCCGTTACTTAACGACTTACTAATTCATGCGAGTCGCAGTGCCCTCGATATCCCCGCCGCTCTGTCTGATCGAAAGCGGAGTCTTCGACAATACGCAGTACCCCTGAGGTGCGGCGGCATTCGTCTTGCGACAACCGGTCGGCTGCGTGCCATCTGCGACGACCGCGCGCGGCTTCCCGGAGGAAGGGCCGTCTCACCTGTCGGCCACCTGCCGCTGCGCGACGGCCTCGTCTGGATCGTCGGCCAGCTCCCGCTTGAAGCTCCGGATTCCCTTCGCGACATCGCCCATCAGCGCCGGCACCTTGCCGCGTCCGAAGAGGAGCACGGCGACAACCAGCACGATGAACCAGTGCCAGATGCTGAAACTTCCCATTCCCGATATCCCTTGGCTGCGGCCGGGCGTGCCGCGCCGCCCGTTTGGCGTGCGAGGCGGGCCGGCCAGGCCGTCTGCGTCGTGGGGTGGAAGCTAGGCGAAGGGAACGGCGGCGACTTTGTCGTTTCGCAAACTCGCGGCGTGATTGTCGCCGGATGAGCCGCGCGGGCGCGTATCGGACGAGCCGTGTCGTCCGGGATGCCGGATCGGCTGGTTTCCGCCGCTTTTTTCGGGGCTCTACGGCACGTGCGCGCCGATCTGCGAGTGCGGTCTGCAGATCTGGCTCGGGCGATCGCGAGGGGGCCGGCGGGATCGGAATCGGAGAGGGTGCGGCCGACGGCTTGGCCGCCGGGAACCGCCCGGTCGGCATGTGGGCCTGGGCTAACGCACGCGGCGCCGGCAGGCGAGGCGCGGCGCGGCGCTGGAGATCCGGCCGGCTCGGTCGGCGGCCGGATCTCGCAATGGCCGGTGCGTTCCGGGCGCGGGGCGCCCGGAACGCGGTGCCGGTCAGTCGGCGCGGGCGGGCGTCGTGAGGAACTGGTGCACGACGTGCCAGAAGATGTGGCGGTTCTTGCCGAGCGGTGCGACGTGGGCCATGCCCGGCACCATGATGAACTGCTTGTCCTTCACGGGCAGCTCGAGGAAGTAGTTCACGAGATCTTCCTCGGTGGCGATGCCGTCGTGCTCGCCGCGCATGATCATGACCGGGCACTTGATCTTCTGCGGGTCGTTGACCGGCAGGTGCGCGCACATGTCGAGATAGGTGCCGGTCGGCACCTCGCTGCACAGCTTCAGCTCGGCGTCGGCGAGCGCGTCGGGCACGCCTTCCTCGGAGGTTCCGGGCATGTCGCGGTTGAAGATCGAGTGGTAGAACTCCCGGTCGACCGGCCGCATGTTGTTCGAGCGCCACTGGTCGAGCTTCTCCCGGCGCTTGATCAGCGTCGGCGCGTCCTTGCCGGTGTAGACGAAGGCGTCGAGGATGACGCGCGACACGCGGTCCGGGAAGGCTTCGGCGAAGAGTGCGGCGCGGATCGCGCCGGAGGACTGGCCGTAGAAGGCGTAGGCCGTCTGGCCGGTCTCCTGCGCGACGAGGTCGGTCGCCGCCTTCAGGTCGTCCACCGCCATGCGCAGGTTGGAGTTGGAGTCGGTCTTCGAGGACCGCCCGTAGCCCTCGTGGTCCACGGTCCAGACGTCGAAGCCGAGCTCGGCGAAATGATCCATGAAGGAATACTGGCCCTTGCCGGGCACCGTCAGGTCGAAGCCCGACGGGCCGCTGAACGAGGAGCCGTGCACGAGGAAGAAGATCGGCTTGTTGTCGCCCTTCCTCGGCTCTCCCTTGGTCTTGCGGTAGACGTAGAGGTCCACGTCGCCCTTCTTCGCCCAGTATTCCTTCGCCACGATGTCGCTCACGTGGTGCTCCCTCTTGTTGCTCGAATCTCTGCCGGAATCAGGCGACGCGGTTCGTCAGCGTGCCGATCGGGTCGATGGTGATGGCGACGACGTCGCCGGACTTGAGGTATTTCGGCGGATTGAAGCCGATGCCGACGCCGGCCGGGGTGCCGGTGGCGATGAGGTCGCCGGGCCGGAGCGTCATGCCGCGCGAGGCGGTGGCGACCATCGTCGGGATGTCGAAGATCAGGTCCTTGACGCTGACGTTCTGGCGCAGCTCGCCGTTGACGCGGGTCTGGAGCTGCATCGCGGTGGGGTCCGGGATCTCGTCGGCGGTGACGATCGCGGGGCCCATCGGGCAGAACGTGTCGAACGACTTGCCGAGGAACCACTGCTTGTGGCGCTGCTGCGTGGCGCGCGCCGTCACGTCGTTGATGATCGTGTAGCCGTAGATGTGCTCGTAGGCCTTCTCGGGCGGGATGCCGCGGCCTTCCTTGCCGATGACCAGCGTCAGCTCGCCCTCGTAGTCGAGCGTGCCGTCGGTGTCGAGCGAGCCGTCGATCTCGTCGTCCGGCCCGATGACGGAGCCCGGCACCTTGGTGAAGAAGATCGGCACGTCGGGGATGTTCTGGCCGCCGCTCGAGGAGTCGAAGCCCGAGCCCTCGAACTCGGCCGCGTGCTCGTAGTAGTTCTTGCCGACGCACATGACGTTGGCGCGCGGCACCGGCACGGGGGCCATGATCTGCACGCGGTCCTTCGGCAGGCCCTGCGCGCCGCCGTTCAGCGCCTCGCGCAGCCGGGCCAGCAGGCCCTCGCCGGCGGCGACGACGGCCAGCATGTCCCGCGGCGCATCCGGCACGAGCTCGTCGAGGGGCAGGATCGCGCGCTCCGTCTCGACGCCGACGCGCACGTCGCCGCCGTCCCGGAAGGTGACCAGTCTCATCAGGATCTCCGTTCTTGGTGCAGGTCCGGGTCGCGGGCGGTGGCCGCCGCGACCTTCTTCTTGCGCCGCCGCTCGAGCACGAGGGGCGCAACGAGGGTGAGGACGAGGCATCCCCAGAGGACGTTGCCGATGGTCGAGGAGAACATGACCATGGGGTCGTTCTGGGAGATGCGCATCGCCAGCATGAAGGAGCGCTCGATCATCGGCCCCAGGATGATGCCGATGAGCATGGCGGCGACGTTGTAGCCGGTCTTGCGGGCGACGTAGCCGAGCACGCCGAAGGCGAGCGCGACGCCGATGTCGAAGACGAAGCCGCGCGGCACGAAGGCGCCGAGCAGCGTCATGCCGACGATGATCGGCGCGAGGTAGGCGGTCGGGAACACCGTGATCCGCGAGATGTAGCGGGTCAGCGGGAAGATCGTGAGAAGCATCATCAGATACGCCACGACCATCGACATGATGACGCCGTAGGCGAGGAGCGGGCTCTGGATGAAGAGGCGCGGCCCGAACGGGAAGCCGTGGTACTGGAGCACGACCATCATGACGGCCGCCGTCTCGCCGCCGGGCACGCCGAGCGCCAGCAGCGGCACGAGCGTGCCGGGCCCGGCGCCGTTGTTGGCGGCCTCGGGCGCGACGATGCCCTCGGGATGGCCGGTGCCGTAGAGCTCGGGCGTCTTGGAGAAGAGGCGCGACTGCTGGTAGGCGACGAAGGCGGCGATGTTCGCGCCGGCGCCCGGCAGCACGCCGACGAACAGGCCGAGCAGCGAGGTCCACACCGCCTGCCACCAGTAGCGGAAGGCGAAGCGGAAGTTCTCGATCGTGTCGCGCCAGCTCGGCGGCTTGATGGAGTCGCTCTTCGAGATCGACTCCTCCTCGATCATCGCGAGCGCCTCGGAGATCGCGAAGAGGCCGATCATCGCCGGCACCAGCGGTACGCCGTCGAACAGCTCGAGGAAGCCGAACGTGCCGCGCGGCGCGGCGTAGATCTGGTCCGCCCCCATCGCGCCGAGCATCAGGCCGAGCGCGCCGGCGATCAGGCCCTTGAGCATGTCCTCGGCGGCGATCGTGGCGATCAGCGCGAGGCCGAACAGCATGATGACGACCATCTCCACGCTGTGGATGTAGTAGCCGGCCCGCGACAGGAGCGGCAGCAGGAAGAGGACGGCGACCGAGGCCACGAAGCCGCCGAGCGTGGCGCCGACGAAGCTGAGCGCGAGCGCGCGGCCCGCCTGGCCCTTCTTCGTCATGGGGTAGCCGTCGAAGGTCGCCGCCGCCGCGCCTCCGGTGCCGGGAATGTTGATCAGGATGGCGGGGATGCCGCCGCCCAGATGCGTCGCGCAGTAGAGCGCCGTCATGAAGATGAGCGCCGTCTCGACGTCGAAGGACAGCGTCAGCGGCAGCAGGATGATGATCGTGTTGGCGGCGTTGAAGCCGGGGATCGCCCCCATCACCACGCCGATCAGCACGGCGGGGACGATGATCCACCAGTAGCTCAGCGCGTGGAGGAACAGGGTCGCGAGCGTCGCTGCGTCTGTGAGGTCCATGGCGTCAGAAGATCCAGCGTGCGAGCTGCTCGAAGGGGCCCGGCGGGAAGCGCGTGCCGAGAAGCACGATGAAGAACAGCCAGCCGGCGACGGAGACCGCCGCCGCGACGGCGAGCACGCGCCACATCGGCCTCGCGCCGAGCAGGACGAAGCTCGCCGCGAGGAACACGAAGGTGGTCAGGGTGTAGCCGGCGGAGGGCGCCAGGTAGATCCACGCCACCATGAGCAGCGTGAAGCCGACGCGCTGGACGGCGAGACGATTGTCGCCCAGCAGCTCCGACAGCCCCGTCTCGACGCCGCGACGCCGGGCCTCCCAGAGGAAGCTGGCGAAGTAGAGGGCGCAAAACCCGACGAGGATCACACCGAGGACCATCCCCGTGATGCGAGCCTCGAAGGGAAAACCTGAGACCGAGGCGATGTAGTAGATCGCATAGGCGACGGAGCCGACCGGTATGATCAGGTCGACCAGCCGCATCCGATGCTTCGGCCGCAGTTCGCTCATCGCGCCCTCCGTGGCGTCAGGCGCGGCATTACTTGCCGGTCAGCAGGTCACGGTACTTGGCCGCCAGCTCCGCCGTGGCGGCCGCGGTCGCCATCGCCTGCTCCTGGTCGCCCGGATCGATGAAGACGGCCGGCACGCCGGCGCCCTCGACCGCCTTCGGGTACTCGGGATCCTCGAGGGTCTGCTGCATGGTCTTCTTCAGCATCGCCACCTCGTCGGGGAACTTGTCGACCGTCGCGGTGTGCAGGCCCCAGGCGCGCGAGGAGGTGAGCGGCGGGGATCTTCGTGCCGAACACCGAGTTGACCGTCGGCGCGTTGTCGGCCGCCTCGCCCGCCGGGTTCTTGTCGGCGAAGACGCCGAGGATCCTGGCCTGGTCGTCGAGCCGGATCGCGTTGGTGATCGGCAGCGCGCAGCAGTCGACCTCGCCGGTGATGGCGGCCATCGCGGAGGGGTTGCCGCCGCCATAGGGCACGAGGTTGAAGCTGGCGCCGGTCGCCTCGCCGAGCGCCAGCATGCCGATCGAGGCCGGGTGCGGCAGACGGCTGACGGAGACCGTGACCGGGCGCTTCTTGCCCTCGTCGACGAGCTGCTGGATGTCCTTGATCGGCGAGTTCGGGCCGACCCAGACCGCCATCGGCTCGGACAGCGTCTGCTTGATGTAGGTGATGTCCCTGCCGACCTGGATCTTCGGGTCCTGCAGGGTGAGCATGATCACCTCGGGGCCCATGTTGGCGAAGAGCAGGTTGTACGGGCTCGGCTCCTTGTTCATGTAGAACTCGTAGCCGACCTGGCCGGCGGCGCCCGGGTAGAACTCGAACTCGAAATTGGTGTCGAGGTACTTCTGCCAGATCTTGGTGAAGATCCGGGAGTCGCGGTCGGCGCCGCCGCCTTCACCCGTCGGGATGGTGATCTGCACGTTGCGGCTCGGGAAGTCCGCAGCCCAGCCGGGGCGCGCGAAAGCCAGGGACGCCGCACCGACGGCCGCCGTGCCGAGGAAGCTCCGTCGCGTGAACGGGAAACTGTTCGTCATGATTCCTCCCTTGGTTGCCGTCGCCCGTCGGGCCGCAACCTGTTCTCTTCGGGGTCGTTGCGAAATGTGTACCAATCTGGCTCCAATTCGCATATTGGTTTTGGAATTGTCCGAGCCCCCTTGTCAAGCCGGGGCAGATGGGTTCCCTTCTGGCATACCAGAAGCAGGCTCCGAGAAATGGTTGTAGAAGCAGTGGTTGGGCGCCCGAGCGCCGTCCAGGAGGTGGTCGAGAATCTGAGGCGCCAGATCTCCGACGGGACGCTGCCGCCGGGGCAGCGCCTGCCGGCCGAGCGCGACTTCGCCGAGCAGATGGGCGTTCACCGGCGCATCATCCGGCAGGCCCTGGCCATCCTCGCCGAGGAGGGATCCGTCAGCCGCCAGGTCGGCCGGGGCACCTTCGTCGGCCGCTCCGCCTTCGGCCCCGAGGACGCGCCCCTGCCCGACAGCGCCGCGCCGATGGAGCTGATGGAAGCGCGCCTGGCGATCGAGCCGGTGATCGCGGCGGAGGCGGCGCTGCGCGCCAAGCAGGCGGATCTGCGCCGCATGCGCATGTGCCTGAAGCGCGGCGAGGAGGCCTCCGATTTCACCCGATTCGAGAATTGGGACGCCGCCCTGCACCGGTCCGTGGCGGAGGCGACGCAGAACGTCGTCTTCGTGATGATCATCGACATGTTCGCGAGGGTGCGGGCGAGCGGCGAGTGGGACCGGCTCAAGCGCCTGTCGCTGTCGGACGAACGCCAGACGCTCTACCGCCGCCAGCACGAGGCGCTCGTCGAGGCGATCGAGCTGCGCGACCCCAAGCAGGCCACCTCCGCGATGCGCGAGCACCTGCGGAGCGTGCAGGACGCACTGTCCGGAGTCGGCGCCTGACGGCCCGGCGGCAGCGGGCGGAACGAGGATCCATCAGGGAGACGAGCATGCAACGGCGGCGACTTGGCGAACTCGAGGTCTCGGCGGTCGGTCTCGGCTGCATGGGCATGACGCCGATCTACGGCACGCCCGACGACGCGGAATCGACCGCGACGATCCACCGTGCGCTGGACCTCGGCGTCGACTTCATCGACACCTCCGACATGTATGGCGCCGGCCGGAACGAGGAGCTGGTCGGCAAGGCCCTGAAGGGCAGGCGCGACGGCGTCGTGCTCGCCACCAAGTTCGGCAACATCCGCAATCCCGACGGCTCGTCCGACGTCTGCGGCCGGCCCGACTACGTGGTGGCGGCCTGCGAGGCGAGCCTGAAGCGGCTCGGCGTCGAGACGATCGACCTCTATTACGTGCACCGCATCGACCCCGGCGTGCCGATCGAGGACACGGTCGGCGCGATGAGCCGGCTCGTCGAGGAGGGCAAGATCCGCCACATCGGCCTGTCCGAGGCAGGCCCCGCGACGCTGAAGCGCGCCCATGCCGCCCACAAGGTCACCGCGCTGCAGAGCGAGTATTCGCTGTGGACGCGCGACGTCGAGGCGGAGATCCTGCCCTTGTGCGAGGAGCTCGGCATCGGCTTCGTCGCCTACAGCCCGCTCGGCCGCGGCTTCCTCACGGCGCAGGTCGATCCCGGCCGGCTGGAGGAGAAGGACCGGCGGCGCGACATGCCGCGCTTCCAGGGCGAGAACCTCGAGCACAACCGCAGGCTGGTCGAGCGGCTGGACGAGCTGGCGCGCGGGGAGGGCTGCGCGCCCGCGCAGCTCGCCCTCGCGTGGCTCCTGTCGCGCAAGCCGTTCGTCGTGCCGCTGCCCGGCACGAAGCGCCGCAAGTGGCTCGAGGAGAACGTCGCCGCCGTCGGTCTCTCGCCGCGGCCTGACACGCTGCAGAGCCTCGACGAGATCTTCGCGCCGGGCGCCGCGAAGGGCACGCGCTATCCCGCCGGAGGCATGAAGCGCGTCGGCCTGTGACGGGGGCAGCCGGGCGCCGGGCGCGCGTCAGCTTGCCGTAAGGTCGCGGGGGTAGCTCGGGTCAGGCTCCGCTCCTCCACCGACCCAGGCGACCGATCATGATGTCCGCGCAGACACGTCCTTCCCTCGCGGCGAACCGTCCGATCGTGCCTTCCGTCCTGCCTGAACGCGGCCGCGGCGACGCCGCCCGCGGCTGGGTCGCGGTGAGACGGGGCGCAAGCTGAGGCGTCCCCGGACGGGTCGCGGAGGCTTTCCGCCATGCGGCTTCTCCTCGTCGAGGACAGCGCCCGCCTGAGCGAGCTCCTGTGCCGCACGCTCGGCCGCGAGGGCTTCGCCGTCGATGCGGTCGGCCGCGCCGACGACGCGGAGGCGGCGATCGGCGCGACCTCCTACGAGATGATGCTTCTCGATCTCGGCCTGCCGGACCGCGACGGCATGGAGCTGCTGCGGGAGATCCGCCGGCGCGGCATCGCGACGCCGGTCCTCGTGCTGACCTCGCGCGATGGCAAGCAGGACGTGGTCGAGGGGCTGAACGGCGGTGCCGACGACTATCTGGCCAAGCCCTTCGCGATGGACGAACTGCTCGCCCGGATCCGCGCCCTGCTGCGCCGGCCGGGCCAGCCGCTGGGCGTCGTGCTGCGCCACGGCAACATCGAGTTCGACACGGTGGAGCGGCGCATCCGGGTCGACGGCCGCGACATCGACCTGAGCCGCCGCGAGTCGGGCGCGCTCGAGTGCCTGATGCGCCGCGACGAGCGGGTGGTCTCGAAGGGCGACCTCGAGCAGTCGCTCTACGGCTTCGAGGAGGAGGTCTCGGCCAACGCCATCGAGGTGCTGATCCACCGCCTGCGCAAGAAGCTCTCGGCCGCGGGCGCCTCCGCCGAGGTCCACACGCTGCGCGGCATCGGCTACATCCTCTCGGACGGCGCGCCGTGAGCCGGCCCAGCCGCAGCCTGTTCTGGCGGCTCGTCGCCGGCATGGTCGCCGTCTCGCTCCTCGCCGTGCTCGCCACGGTCGCCTTCCTCTATGTCCGCTTCGATTCCGTGAACTCGCGCTTCCGCGAGGGCACGCTGCGGAGCTATGCCGAGCTTCTCGCCCGCGAGGTCGCGGTCCGGGGGGCGGAGGCCGGCCGCATCGCGGCGTCCGGCAACGGGGCGCTCGACAGGACGCTCGCGGAGATCGCGCACGAGGGGGGACGCTTCGCCATCGTCCAGGGCGACGGCGGCCTCGCCGCGGCGTCGCCGGGCCTCGATGCGCCGCTCCTGCCGCCGCAGGGCGAGGACGAGCCGCGCTACTTCACGCTGCCCGACGCCGGGCGCGCGGAGCCGACCTACGGCCTGTCGCTGCGGGTGCCGGGATCGGAGCCGCCGGTGCACGTCCAGGTCGCCTTCCCCGGCAACCACGTCCTCTTCGATTCCGTGCTCGAGGAGTTCGTCGTCGACATCGCGTGGATCTGGCTGCCGTTCATGCTGGCGATCCTCGCCATGAACATCGTCGTGGCGCGCATCGCCCTCAAGCCGCTGCAGCACGCGGCGCGACAGGCCGAGGCGATCGGGCCGCACAGCGTGGCGGTGCGGCTGAGCGAGGAGCACCTGCCGACGGACGTGCTGGTGCTCGTGCGCGCCGTGAACTACGCGCTCGCACGCCTGCAGGAGGGCTACCGGGCGATGGAGGACTTCGTGTCCGACGTCGCGCACGAGCTGCGCACGCCGCTCGCCATCATCAAGGCCCAGCTCTCGGCGTCGGACGCTCCCGTCGCGCGCGACCTCGAGCGCGACTTCGCGGGAATGGAGCGGCTGGTGCAGCAGCTTCTCGACCGGGTGCGGCTCGGCGGCATCCATTTCGAGCCCGACAGCCTCGTCGACCTCTCGGACGTCGCGCGCGAGACCGCCGCCTATCTCGCCCCGCTCGCCGTGGCACGCCAGCGCTCGGTCGAGCTGATCGGCGCCGACCGGCCGATCGTGGTCGCCGGCGCGCGCGACTTCATCGCCCGCGCCCTGCGCAACCTCATCGAGAACGCCATCGAACACACCCGCCCCGGCACGACCGTGACGGTGCTCGTCGGGCCGGGACCGGCGGTCAGCGTGCTGGATTGCGGGCCGGGCTTCCCGCCGGCGCGGCTCGGCCGGGGCAGCCAGCGCGACAACGGCCTGCGCAGCGACCGGCAGGACGGCGTCGGACTCGGCCTCTGGATCGTCGAGCGCACGATGACGGCCCACTCCGGGAGCCTGCGCCTGTCGGCCCGCGAGGGCGGGGGAGCCTGCGCCACGATGGATTTCGCCGCGGCTCCCGCCGAGGAGGTGGCCACCTCGGGCGCAGCCACAGAAATTCCATACTTTGAACCCGGAACGACCCGGTGCCCGTAAGTGCGGCGTAAGCTGAAGCAGCCACCGTCTTCGCATCGTAAAAACGAAGTGAAGAGGTCTGCATGTCCGAGGCTTTCCTGGTCCGCAGGGACAGCAACAGGCGCGAGGAGTGCGAGCTCTTCGTAAGAGCCGTCTATCACGCCGAGTATAGGGCGGAGATCGTCTCGTTTCCCACGCAGATGATCGCGCTGGCGGACGAGACGGGCGCCATCCTCTGCGCGGCCGGCCTGCGGCTGAACAGGGACGGGTTCTTCTCCGAGGCCTATCTCGACGCGCCGGTGGAGGACGTCCTCTCCCGCCTGTCCGGCTCCGACGTGGTGCGCCCCGACATCTTCGAGGTCACGACCCTGGCGAGCGTCTCGCGGGGCAGCCTCGTCCACTTCATCGAGGCGATCGTCGGCTTCGGCGAGGCGAGGGGCTTCGAGTGGGCCTTCTTCACGCTGACGAGCCGCCTGTCGAAGCTCGTCGGCCGCATGAACCTGTCGCCGCTGCACCTGGCGGACGCCGACCCCCTGCGGGTCGAGAGGCCGGACCGCTGGGGCACCTACTACGACGGCGAGCCCAGGGTCTACGCGGTGCGGAGCCCGTCCCTGGCGCGGGCTCTCCCTCCGGTGCGGGAGGCGGCGGCCCATGCAGCCCATCCTTGACGCCATGCGGCGCCACGCCGCCACCGACCCCGCGGCCGTCGCGATGAGCGAGCCCGGCCGCAGCCTGACGCGCCGCGATCTCCTGGACCGGGTCACGCGGCTCGCCTCGGCGCTTCGCGGCGCCCCGTCGGTGGTCGGCCTCCTCGGGCCGAACGGCATCGACCTCGCGACGGCGCAGCTCGCCTGCGCCGTGGCCGGCCGGACCGTGGTGCCGCTGCCGGGCTTCTTCAGCCGGGCGCAGCTCGCCCACGTCGTCCGCGACGCCGGCGTCTCGCTGATCCTCGCCACGGAGGAGAGCATGTCGCGGGCGATGGGCCTCGGCCTGCCGGCGGTGGCGATCGGCCAGCTGTCCCCGCGCGAAACCGGTTGCGAGCCGGCGGGCGGCTTCGCCCAGATCATCTACACCTCGGGCAGCACGGGCGATCCCAAGGGCGTGAAGCACGAGGGCGGCCAGATCGCGTGGTCGAGCGCCGCGCTCGCGGCTGCCACGGGGGCCGGGGAGGGCGACAGCTACCTCTCCGTCCTGCCGCTGCCGATGCTGCTCGAGACGATCTGCGCCGTCTTCGTGCCGGTGCTCGTCGGGGCGCGGGTGCATTTCGAGCCGGAGCTGGCCGAGGCGATCGGCGACGGCAGCGTCTCCGGCCTCGCCGACGCGTTCCGGATCCACCGGCCGTCGATGAGCGTGCTCGTGCCGCAGCTCCTGAGGGCGCTGGTGCTCGAGATCGCCCAGACCGGCGGCAGCGTGCCGGACTCGCTGCGCTTCGTCGCCGTCGGCGGCGCCCCGGTGCCGGGGCCGCTGGCCGAGGCGGCCTGGCGCCTCGGCATCCCCGTGCACGAGGGCTACGGCCTCTCGGAATGCTGCTCGGTCGTGGCGGTCAACCGCCCGGGCGAGCGCCGGCCAGGCACGTCCGGCCGGCCGCTCGACGGCCTGTCCGTCACGATCGACGAGGGCGAGATCGTCGTCTCGGGCCCCTCCGTCATGGCCGGCTATCTCGGCGGCCCCGCCGTCTCCGGCGCCTGGCGCACAGGGGACCTCGGCGTGATCGACGAGGACGGCTACCTCGCCGTGCACGGCCGGCGCGACAACCTGATCGTCACGTCGTACGGGCGCAACGTCAGCCCCGAGTGGATCGAGACGATGCTGCTCGGCGACGCCCGCATCGCCGCCTGCGCGGTCGCGGGCAGCGGCGCGCCGCACCTCACCGCGCTCCTCGTGCCGTCGCGGGACGGGGCCGCCTGGTTCTCGCGCGCCACGGCCGGCGAGATCGCCCGCCTGGTCGAGGCGGCCTGCGCCGACGCCCCCGGCTACGCCGTCCCCAAGGCCCACCTCGTCGTGCCGATGGAGAGGGCGGCCTGCGAGGGGCTCTTCGCCGGCGACGGCCGCATCCGCCGCGGCCGCGTCCAGGCCTTCGTCGCCCGCGAGCAGGCGATGGCCGCCGTCTCGCTCCTCTGACCAACCCCAGAATCTCCGAAAGCCCCGGAAGAAAGGGAACCGCCGATGTCCTTCTACGCGCGCCTCGTCTCGGAAACCTCCGCGGAACGCGAGGCCTTCCTGATGATCCCCCTCGTGCAGCACGCCTCGCGCCACGGCGCCACGCAGGAGCTCTACCTGCGCTTCCTCGGCGAGGCGTATCACCACGTGAAGCACACCTTCCCGCTGCTCGCCCTCGCTGCCTCGCGCACCACCGACGAGCGCTACCAGGACGCCCTCGTCGAATACATGGAGGAGGAGCGCGGCCACGAGAAATGGATCCTCGACGACATCCGCGCGCTCGGCGGCGACGCCGAGGCGGTGCGGACGGGCGAGCCCGGCACCGCCTGCCGCATCATGGTCGGCTACGCCTACTACGCGATCGAGCACCTGAGCCCCTACGCCATGCTCGGCAGCGTCCACGTGCTCGAGGGCATGTCGGTGAAGCTCGCCGACGCGGTGGCCGACGCGATGCGAAGGACGCTCGGCATCACCGACGACACCGGCTTCTCCTACCTCCGCTCGCACGGCTCGCTCGACCAGGAGCACGTGGCGTTCTTCCGCCAGCTCGCCGACGGCTTCACCGACCCCGAGGCGCAGCGGATCATCGTCGAGAACGCGCGCATCTTCTATCGCCTCTACGGCGACATCTTCCGCGACCTCGGCCGCGACGCGGAGTTCCGCCATGCGGCCTGAGCCGAAGCGGGTCCTGATCACGGGAGCGGGGTCCGGCATCGGCCGGGCCCTGGCGATCGAGGCCGCGCGGCGCGGCCTGCAGGTCGCGCTGTGCGGGCGGCGGCCCGAGACGCTCGACGCGACGCTCCGCGAACTGGCCGGCACGGGCCACTGGGCCCTCGCCGCTGATGTGACCGACGCGTCGGGCCGGCGGGCCATCGTGGAAAGCGTGATGCGGCACTGGGCGGCGCTCGACGTCCTCGTCAACAACGCGGGGCTCGTCGAGGGCGGCGCGCTCGAGGACCTCGACGACGCGGCGCTCGCGCGCATCTTCGACACCAACGTGATCGGCCCCATCGCGCTGACGCGCGACCTCATGCCGATGCTCGAGCGCGCGCAGCCCTCGCGGGTCGTCAATGTCGGCTCCGTGTTCGGCGACATCCCGTATCCGCTCTTCGCGTCCTACTCGGCGTCGAAGTTCGCGCTGCGCGGCTTCTCCACGGCGCTCCGCCGGGAGTGGAAGGGCCGCGGCATCGGCGTGACCTACGTCGCGCCGCGCGCCACGAGGACGGCGGCGCTCGCCTCCGTCGAGGCGCACATGCCGCAGGCGGCCGGACGGTCCGATTCCCCCGAAATCGTCGCGCGCCTCGTCTGGCGGGCGATCGAGAGCGGCGCGAGCTCGGTCTACGCGCCGGGCCCCGAGCGCCTCTTCGTGCTGCTCCAGCGCACCTTCCCGGGGCTGATCGACCGGGCGCTGTCGCGCCCCGCATCGAGCTCCGCCTGACCTTCAGACATTCCGCTTCGAACCCGAATGGGAGGAACCACCATGGCGTCCGCACACACGCGCCTCGCCCTCGCCGCCGCAAGCCTCGCGCTGCTGCTTTCGCCGCTCGCCACGCCGGCGGCCCGCGCCTCCGACGACCCGGCGCTCGACCAGGCCGTGCACCGCATCGCCGTCGAATGGGCGCAGGCCAAGTACGGCATGCCGGAGGGCAGCCAGCAGTCCGACCGCATGAACGTGATCGGCGACGAGGCCGACGCCCTGGCCGCGCAGTACCCGGACCGCGCCGAGGCGCTGATCTGGGACGGCATCATCACCAGCGAGCGCGCCTCGATGGCGAACCCGCTCTTCGCCCTCGGCCTCGCCAAGAAGGCGCGCGACGTGCTCCAGAAGGCCGAGGCGATCGATCCCGCGGCCCTCGACGCCGGCGCCCCCACCTCGCTCGGCGTGCTCTACTACCGGGTGCCGGGCTTCCCGATCGGCTTCGGCGACAACAAGAAGGCGCGGCAGCTTCTCGAGCAGGCCGTGACGCTTGCCCCGAACGGGCTCGACGCCTGGTACTTCTACGGCGACTTCCTGCACGCGCAGGGCCAGGACGCGGAGGCGATCGCGGCGCTGCAGCACGCGCTGGCCGTGCCGCAGGATCCCGACCGGCCGCTGTGGGACAAGAGCCGCCGCATCGTCGTGCAGCAGCTGATCGACCGGATCGGGGCCAGCTCATGAGGGAAGAGGCATGGCTGCGGGACGACAGCGATGAGCTACTGGGAGAGCCTCGGGCGGCAGCTGCGCCGGCCGGACGGGATCCACGGCCGCGTGGTCGGCGAGCTGATGGAGCACATGAACCGGGAGCCCTACCGGCTGGCGCTCGATGCGCTGGATGCGGGGGCGGCGGACCATGTGCTGGAGCTCGGCTTCGGGAGCGGGCAGGGCCTTGCGGCTCTGGCGGAACAGGCGACTGAAGGCCGGATCTGCGGTCTCGACCATTCGCCGGACATGGTGGCGCGGGCGGCGGCGCGGAACCGCGCTTCCGTCGCCGCCGGGCGGATGGAGCTCGTCGAGGGGTCGTTCACGGCGCTGCCCTGGCCGGACCGCGCCTTCGACAGGGTACTCCTGGTCAACGTCGTCTACTTCTTCGGCCGCGAGGGCTTCGAGATCGCCGAGATCCGGCGTGTGCTGAGGCCGGGAGGACGGGCGGTCGCCTACGTGACCGACGCGGCGACCATGGCGCGCTGGCCCTTCGCCGGCCCCGACACCCATCGCACCTTCGACGCCGAAAGCCTGGCGGCGCTGTTCGAGGATGGCGGCCTTTCCATGGACGGACCCGTTCGCGAGGCCCCGCTTCCGCTCGGCATGCGCGGGCTGGTCGCGATGTGCGCTCCGGCCGCCGTCATAGCCTGGCGTTTCGCGTGAGGCCGACCGGGCCACCCGAGCCGGCGGTCAGGGATGCGCGTTCCCGCCGCCGTCCTTCGGCGCGCGCCCCAGGTGGCGCTGGGCGAAGGTGATCAGCGGCGGCGTGAGGGCGAAGGTCATGCCGACGGCGGCGGCGACCGCGGTGGCGAGCAGGATCCCCATGCTGGCGGTGCCGCGGTGCTCGGAGAAGGCGAGCGTGCCGAAGGCGGCGACCGTGGTCAGCGCGCTGAACAGAACGGCGCCGGGGCGCCGAGGTGTCGAACACCGATCCCGTCTCCCGGCTCGCCCGCAGCGCCACGTGGACGCCGCTGTCTATCCCGATGCCGATCAGCAGGGGCAGGACGATGACGTTGGCATAGTTGAACGGCATGTCGAGGACGACGGTGATCCCCACCGTCACGGCCGCCGCCATCATGAGCGGCACGAGTATCGCGCCGACGAGCCGGATGCTGCGCAGCATCGGCCAGGCGATCAGGACGCAGCCGACGAGGGACAGGCCCGCCGCCTCGAGGATCGCGGAGGTCACGGCCTCCGCGGCGCCGTGGATCACGTCGGGCGGCCCGGCGGCGCCGGGCGCCACGGCCGCGACCGCCTGGACGAAGTCCTCCCGCGCGGCCGGCGTGTCGAGGCTGGCGCTCGGTGTGATCTCGACCCGCAGCCGGCCATCCTCCGAGACGTAGCGTTCCCGCAGTGCCTCGGGCAGCGCGTCCCGGGTGACGGTGTCTGCGTCGAGCTGCGCCGCCAGACGGTCGATCATCATCGGGAAATAGAGGAAGAGGTCGGCCGAAAGGGCTGCGTCCGTGGCCGGCGTCCGCCTCTTCGCGTAGGCGCGGAGCTCGTCCGCCAGCCTGTGCGCCGCCTCGCCCGGCTGTTCGGCGAGCTGGGCGGCGAGGGAGGCGGGGGTGACGGTCTCGCTGCGGGCCGAACCGCTGCGGCTCGCCCTCGACGGCGTGCCGGAGCGAGGGGGAGGCGAGGTCGATGAGCTTGAGCTTCTCGTCCTGGCGGGCGGGCACGAAGTCGCCGATCCAGCGCGCGTCGCCGACCTCCGGCAACGGCTTCAGGGCCGCGACGACGTCCTTCGCCGCCTGGTCGTCCCCGACGACGAGGCTCAGGCGCATCGGCGTCAGCGCCGGATCCTCGTCGAGCCAGCGATAGGCCTGGACCGACGGCGCCTGCGGGTTCCTGAGCGCCATCGGGTCCGCGGCGAAGCGGGCGAAGGGCACGAGGCCGATACCGGCGAGGCCGAGCACGACCGCCAGGATCCGCAGCGCCCTCGTCACCCCGGGCGACGGGCGGGGAAGGGGGCGCGGCACCCGGCCGCTGTCGAGGCGCGGCCAGAGCATGATGCCGGCCGGGATGACGGTCAGCGTCACGAGGAGCGCGACGATCACGCCGACGCCGCCGATCAGCCCGAGCTGCGCCATGCCGACGAACTTGGTCGTCCCGAAGGCGAAGAAGGCGAGCGCCGTCGTCGCCGTGCTGAGGATCAGGGCGGGCCCGACGACGCGCCCGGTTTCCACGAGCGCCGCCCGCCGGTCGCTGCCGCCGCGATGCTCGTCGAAATGGGCGACGAAGTGGATCGCGTAGTCGATGCCGAGCCCGACCATCAGCACGACGAAGGCGACCGACACGAGGTTCAGCGCGCCGATGGCGATGCCGGCGAAGCCGGCGGTGAGGACGAGGGTGATGACGAGGCTGCCGAGCGTGAGCGCCATGCGGGTGAGCGAGCCGAGCGCGAGGTAGAGCAGCACCGCCACCGCCACCATCGAGACGGCCATCGAGAGGGGCAGGGTCTGCGTGACGCTCTCGAGCTCCTCCGCCCGCAGGGCCGGGTCGCCGGTGACGCCGATCTCGACGTGGCTGGCGAGCGCCGGGTCGAGGCCGGCGATCGCCTGGTCGATGGCGAGGAGGGCCGGCTCGGCCGGTTGCAGGGAGGAGTAGTCGAGCTTCGGGCCGACGTCGATGACCCGGACGGCGTGCCCCGCCTGCGGCCCGGAGAGGAGGCCCGACCAGGCGAACGGCCTGCTCCGGCCCTCGCGCTCGGCGGCGAGGACGTCGGCCGTCTCGGCATAGACCGGCTGGAGCGCGTCGAGGCCCGCGCCCGCCTGGCTCGCGAGCATCGTGCCGGTGCCGATCGACTGCAGGAAATTGGAAAGGCTCTGGTCGACGCGCAGCGCCGCGAGCAGGCCGGCGGCCCGGCCGAGCCGCGTCAGGCGGTCTTCGAGCTGGTCGACGCTCATGTAGAGCAGGCCGTGCGAGACGAAGAACGGGTCCGCGCTCGGGGCGTAGACCCAGTCGAACACGTCGTGGCGCGCCTCGAGCTTGCCGGCCAGGGCGGAGACAACCGCGTCCGCGGCGTCGGCGGTCTCCGAGCGCACGACGACGATCACGCTGTCCCTGGTCTTGGGGAACGCCTCGTCGAGCGCCGCGAGGCGCTGCCGGAAGGGCAGGTCGGCGGACAGCATGCCGCTCGAATCCGTGTCGATGCCGAGGCGGAGGGCGGCGAGGATGCCGAGAACGACGAGCACCAGCACGGCGAGCATGGTCACGACGGGCCGCGCCGTGGTCGCGCGGATCAGGCGCCCGGCGGCCGCGGCGGCCCACTCGTCGTTCGATCGTCGCACGGCTCTCCCCGATCTCCGCCCCGCAAGGCCATCAGCGGTGACGCAGCGCCGCGGGCAAGTCAACGCGAAGCCGCCGCGGGCAGGCACCGCGCGCCGGCCGGGGGCTCCGGGCCGCTCCGCCCGTCACGCGCGGGTCAGTGGCGTGGGGGCGTCTCCTCGCCCTCAGTAGAGCGTCTGCTTGATGCGCTCCTGGAGCCAGGGATCGTATTCGGAGGCGAGGGTTTCGGCGTGCGTCGTCTCCTCGAGAAGCTGGCCTGCCGTCGGCAGGCTGCCGCGCGGCACATGGCGCTCCGGGTCCCAGAGCTTCGAGCGGACGATCGCCTTCGAGCACTGGAAGAAGATCGAGTCGACATGGATGACGAGCACGGTGATCGGCAGCCGGCCGTTCACCTCGAAGCGGGCGAGCAGCTCGGGGTCCTTCGAGATCTCCGCGCGGCCGGTGATGCGCAGCGTCTCGCCCTGGCCGGGGATCAGGAACAGGAGCGCCACCCGCGGGTCGCCGAGGATGTTGCGCAGGGAGTCGACGCGCCGGTTGCCCGGCCGGTCGGGCAGGATGATCGTCTGCTCGTCGGCGACGTGCACGAAGCCCGCCGGGTCGCCGCGCGGCGAGCAGTCGAGGCCGCCATCGGGCGCGGCCGTGGCCAGCACGACGAAGGGCGATGCCTCGAGCATCGCGCGGTAGCCCGGCGTCAGGCGCTGCACCTCCTTCTGGATCGCCGCCTTGGCGGGCTCGCCATAGGTCGCGTCGAGCTCCTCGATCGAGGTGATGCGATGGGTCGTCATGAGCATGATTCCTCTGGCTTTCGAGACATCATGGGCCAGGCATGCGGCCGCGCGGGTCTCGCAGGACGGATGGGGAGAGGGTGGAGGGCGCCCGGCATCGGCCGTCAGCCCGCCTCGACGGGCTCGACGCCGCACCACTCGGCGACGAACAGCGCCATCGCGGTGGTGATCCGGCGGACCGAGGACACGCTGACGCACTCGTCGAAGCCGTGGATGTTGCGCGAGACGGGGCCGTAGCAGAGGGCGGGGATGCGGTCGTAGAGCGCGTAGACGCGGGTATCGAGATAGCCCGGCGTCGTGAAGCTCTTCAGGGGCTCGCCGATCGCCTCCTCGTGCGCCCGGCCGAGCACGGCCTCGGCCTCGGAGCCGGGCTCCAGCACGTAGCCCTCGGCATGGAAGCCGTTGAAGGACACGGACGGAGGATTGTTCGAGAGGTAGGGATCGGCGCGCGAGAAGCTGTCGATGCAGTCGCGGATCTCGCGCGAGGCCTCGGCCGCGTCGGTGCCGGGATAGATCGCGATGCGGCAGTCGAACCGGCACCAGCAGGGCACGGACGACGCCCAGTCGCCGCCCTCGATCCTGCCGATGTTCAGGTTGATCGGGTGGTCGAGGTCCTCGAAGTACCGGTGCTGCGCCCGCTCGGCGTTCCACCGCGCCTCGAGCTCGCGCAGCGCGCCGACGAGCCGGTAGGCCGCGTCGATGGCGTTCGTCCCGGTGCCCATCTCGCGCACGTGCACGGGGCGCCCGGAGACCTCCACCCGGAACCAGATGACGCCCGTGTTGGCCCGGACCAGCATCTCGTCCTCGGGCTCGGGGATGAGCACGGCGTCGGCCCGGTAGCCGCGCAGATGGGCCATGAGCGCGCCGTTGCCGGTCGATTCCTCCTCGACCACGGACTGCACGTAGACCGTGGCGGCCGGCTGCAGGCCGACCCGCCGCAGCGCGTCGAGCGCGAAGATGTTGGCCGCCGCGCCGGCCTTCATGTCGGCGGCGCCGCGGCCGTACATCCAGTCGCCCTCGATCCGAGCCTCGTAAGGGGGGCTCTCCCACATGGCGTGCGGGCCGGCGGGGACGACGTCGAGATGCGACTGCAGGATCAGCGAGCGGCCCGTCTCCTCGCGGGGGCGGTGGATGCCGACCACGATCGGCGCGTCGGAGTGCGTGTCCGACCAGGGAGAGCCGCCGGGATGCGCCTCGATCGCCTGCCGGTCCATCGCGAAGCGGTCGCGCGCGTAGCCGCGCTCGCCGAGCGTGCGGAAGAGGAGGTCCTGGACCGCATGCTCCTCGCCGCGCTCGCTGCGGAAGCCGACGAGGTCGCGGGTGAAGGCGAGCTGCGCCTCGAAGCCCTCGTCGACCGCGCGGGCGATGTCGTGGCGCATCTGCGACGTCGGCGTCATGGATCGGCTACCTTCGCTGTTCGTCGGCTCCGCGTGGCCCTGGGCGCCTTCGCGGGGCCTGAATCCGCGTCAGCATCGCATCGGTCCGGAAGCTCCGCCTGCACAAATGTCGCGCGCCGGCTGACGCCTTTTCGCGCTTTTCGTCGATTGATTATCATAAATAGGCCACGTAGCCTCGGCCTCTGCAACGGGTGGAGAGGCGATGCCCGCAAATCTTCTCGAAGTCGACGAGGTGACGGTCAGGTTCGGCGGCCTCGTGGCGCTGAACAACGTCAACCTGCACGTCGAGCAGGGGCGCACGACGGCGATCCTCGGGCCGAACGGCGCGGGCAAGACGACGCTCTTCAACGCGGTCGCCGGCGCCGTGCGCCCGGCCTCGGGCCGCATCACGTTCGACGACAGCAACATCACCACGGCGCTGCCGAGCCAGCGCTGCCGCAGCGGCATCGCGCGGACCTTCCAGATCACCCAGCCCTTCGTCGACCTGACGATCGTCGAGAACGTGATGGTCGCGATCGTCTCGCGCGGCGTCTCGATGCGCGAGGCGCGGCGGGAGGCGGCGGACTACGTGACCTTCGTCGGGCTCGGCCAGAAGATGGACGCCCCCGCGCGCACCCTCTCGACCGGCCAGCGCAAGCGGCTCGAGCTCGCCCGGGCGCTCGCGACGAAGCCGCGGCTCCTGCTGCTCGACGAGGTGACGGGCGGCGTCGACAAGCCGTCGATCCCCGAGATCCTCGACCTGATCCGCCGGCTGCGCGACGAGCGCGGCATCACGATCGTGGTGGTGGAGCACAACATGGAGGTGCTCTTCGGCCTCGCCGACGACGCGGTGTTCCTCAACCGCGGCGAGGTCGTCGTCACGGGCTCGATGGCCGAGGTCGCCGAGCACGAGGTGGTGCGCCGCATCTATCTGGGGGACGGCGATGCTTAAGCTCGACAAGGTCAACGTCCACTACGGTGCGACGCAGGTCCTGTGGGACGTCTCGATCGACGTCGGCGAGGGCGAGATGGTCGCCGTCATGGGCCCGAACGGCTCGGGCAAGAGCACCGTCCTGAAGGCTGCGATGGGCCTCAAGAAGCCCTCGTCGGGCACGATCTCGCTGAACGGCGAGGAGATGCAGAACAAGTCGGCGACGCTGCGGCCGCGGCGCGGCATGAGCATCGTGCTCGAGCGCCGGCGGCTCTTCCCGCGCATGAGCGTGCGCGAGAACATCATGCTCGGCGGCTATGCGCGCCCCTCGTCGGAGGCGCACGGATCCTTCGACTGGGTGCTCGGCCTCCTGCCGGAGATCAAGACGCATCTCGACGCGACGGCCGGCAAGCTGTCGGGCGGCCAGCAGCAGATGGTCGCCATCGCGCGCGGCCTGATGGCGCGGCCGCGCGTGCTCCTGATGGACGAGCCGTTCCTCGGCCTGTCGCCGGCGATGGTGAAGAACGTCTTCGCCATCATGAAGATGATCAACGAGGAGGGGGTCGCGATACTCTTCAACGAGCAGAACGCGAAGCTGTCCTTCGCGATGAGCCACCGCGGCTATCTCCTGGAGAGCGGCCGGGTCGTGCTGAGCGGCTCGGGCGAGGAGATGCTCGAGCACCCCGAGGTGAAGCGCGTCTATCTCGGCGTGCGGGAGAGCGCCGCATGACGACGGCCCACTTCCTGGAGCTGATCATCAACGGCCTCATCACCGGCTCGATCTATGCGCTCGTCGGCTCCGGCATCGCGCTCGTCTACGGCACGACGCGGGTGCTGAACTTCGCCCACGGCGAGCTTATGATGATCGCCGGCTACCTCGTCCTGTTCTTCGCCGTCACGCTCGGCTGGAACGTCTTCCTCGCCTCGCTCCTGACGCTCGTGCTCGTCGGGCTGATCGGGGCGCTGATCCAGCGGGTGACGATCGCGCCGCTGCTCGTGCGGGAGGACTGGGCCTTCCAGGTCATCGCCGCGACGATCGGCCTGTCGATCTTCCTGCAGTCGGGCGCCCAGCTCGTGTGGGGCGAGCAGTTCCGGACGCTGCCCTACTTCTTCCAGGGCGTTCTCGTTCTCGGCGACCTGCGGATGCCGTGGCAGCGCATCGCGATCTTCCTGATCGCCCTCGCCATCATGGGGCTGTGCGCGCTCGTGCTCTACCGCACGCAGCTCGGCCGCATGGTGCGCGCGACGGCGCAGGACGCGGAAGCCGCGCTCGCAGTGGGCATTCCCTCGGGCCTCGTCCACACCGCGGTCTTCGCCATCTCGGCCGTGCTCGCGGGCGCCGGGGCGATCCTCCTGTCGCCGCTCGTCACGGTGAACCCGTGGATGGGCGTGTCCTATCTCCTCAAGGGCTTCGCGGTGGTGATCCTCGGCGGCCTCGGCTCGTTCGGCGGCGCCGTGGCGGCCGGCTTCCTGCTCGGCATGATCGAATCCTTCAGCGTCGCCTTCCTGCCCACCGAATGGCGCGACGTCGTCGCCTATTCCTTCCTGATCGCCGTCATCTGGGTGCGTCCCAACGGCCTGTTTGCCGGGCGGGGGGCCTGAGCGCGTGAACGAGGTCTTCGGCAGACGGCCCTACCTGCTCCTTCTCGTCTACGCGGCGGTCCTGGCGATCGTGCCGTTCCTGCCGATCAACGACTACGTCTTCCACATCCTGACGCTGTCGCTGATCTTCGCCGTGTTCGCCAGCGGCTGGAACCTGACGCTCGGCATTCTCGGCCTGAAGACGCTCGGCCACCACGCCTTCTTCGCGATGGGGGCCTACATCTCCGCCATCGCCGCCTATTACGGCGGCCTGAGCCCCTGGCTGACCATGTGGATCGGCGCGCTTGCCGCGGCGGTGAGCGGCATCTTCATCGGCTTCCCGATCCTGCGCATCCGCTCGATGCCGCACGTCGCGATCGTCACGCTCGCCTTCGCCGAGATCGTCCGCCTCGTCTTCTCCAACCTCAAGGGCATCACGCGCGGCGAGCTCGGCTTCTGGGGCATCCCGCCGTTCGAGCCGATCCATCTCGGCGGCACGACCTTCAGCTTCGGCATCGGCCACGCGCTCGGCTCCTATGCGCTCGCCGCAGTCGTCTTCGTCGGCGTACAGCTCCTGCTCCTCCTGCTGCTCACGTCGCGGCCGGGCCTGACCTTCCTCGCGATCAAGGATTCCGAGGCCGCCGCGGAAAGCCTCGGCATCAGGCTCGCCTGGTGGAAGCTCTTCGCCTTCGGCGTCAGCGCCGCGGTCGTCGGCCTGAGCGGCGCGGTCTACGCGCATTACGTGATGATCCTCACGCCGACCTCGGTGGCCGGTCCGGAGATGCTGATCAGCCTCCTCGCGATGATCATCGTGGGCGGGGTGGGGCGGTTCTACGGGCCGCTCTACGGCGCGCTGCTGCTGACCGTGGTGTCGGAGCTGCTGCGCGAGTTCGGCGACTACCGGATGCTGCTCTTCGGCGCGCTGATCATCCTTTTCGTCTTCCTCGCGCCGCAGGGGCTCGCGGGGCTGAAGCCCCGCCTGCCGCGCGGCCGCCGCGAGGCTGCGGCGGACCCGGCGGAGGCGACCTGACCCCCGGCGCTGCCGGGCGAACGACGCACGACAAACAGAAGGAGGTGGAACGGACATGACGAAGCGTACGATGAAGGGCCTCGTGTCGACGGGCCTGCTGTCGCTGGCGATCGCCGCCGGCATGGCGGCGCCCTCCCACGCGGAGGACGTGAAGATCGGCGTGATCGGCCCGATGACCGGCCCCGCGGCCAACACGGGCTCGGCCCATCGCGAGGGCGTCGAGCTCGCGGTGAAGGACTGGAACGAGGGCAAGGCCGACTACATCACCGACAACCCGCCGAAGGCGACGGTCGTGTTCGAGGATTCGAACTCGAAGCCCGAGGTGGCGATCAGCGCGGCGCAGCGCCTGATCACCCGCGACAATGTCGACATGATCATCGGCGACACGCTGCACAGCCACGTGACGCTGGCGCTGATGGAGATGGCGCCGCAGTACAACGTGCCGATCCTGAGCGCCGAGCCCGTCTCCTCGGCGATCGCCGACAAGGTGCTGTCCGACCCCGAGCGCTACAAGCTCTACTGGAAGGGCAACTACAACTCCGACGGCTACGGCAAGGCCGTGCACGGCTTCTACCAGTGGGCCTTCAAGAACAACGTGGTGCCGGAAGGCGACAAGAAGATCGCCTTCGTGGTCGAGGACACCGATTACGGCATCGCCAACGCCCAGAAGATCGGCGACCTGTTCAAGGAGGACGGCTGGGAGGTCGTCGCCACGGAGACGACGCCGACCGGGACGACCGACTTCTACCCGCAGCTCTCCAAGCTGCGCGACCTGCATCCCGACGTGCTCGTCTCGGTCTTCACGCTCGCCAATTCCGGCACGTCCTTCGTGCGGCAGCTGAAGGAGCAGGCGCTCGACACCTCGCACCTGGCGATCTTCTACCCGACGCGGCCCGAGTTCCAGGAGCAGGCGTCGCAGATCGCCGACGGCCTGTTCTGGGCGGCGCTGCAGTTCAGCCCGGAGATCACGCCGGAGCACAAGAAGTTCGCCGACCGCATCCAGGAGGCCTACGGCCATCCCGGCAACTACAGCCACGCCCACGCCTACTGCACGACGATGGTGGCGCTGCGGGCGGTGGACGCCGCCGGCAGCACGGATCCGGAGGCGGTCGCCAAGAAGATCGGCGAGACCGACTATGACTGCCTCGTCGGCCACTTCGAGTTCGGCAAGGACCACGCGGTGAAGTCGGGCGCCGACTACATCCCGGTGCCGGTCGCCCAGGTGCAGGGCGAGACGAGCCAGATCGTCTGGCCCGAGACGGTCGCCACGGCGAAGCCGAAGTAAGGCAGCCACGGTCGGCGGGCGGGGGCTTCACCGGTCCCCGCCCGGCGATCGGAGGCGCGGGCTCCGTGGTCATCTCGAAACGCCGCAGGGACGCTGCCGCCCCTGCAAGCGACGGCAAGGCCGGGCTCGGCGAGACGCAGCTGGGCCGCCTCCTCGCGCGCTCGCGCAAGCTGTCCTCGCGCGTCGCCGGCCTGATCCGCGCGCGCATCATCACCGACGGCCTGCGGCCGGGCGACAGCCTGCCGATCGAGAAGGACATGATCGACGAGTTCGGCGTCAGCCGGGCGACGATCAGGGAGGCGCTGAAGGAGCTCGAGGTCCAGGGGCTCGTCCGCGTGAAGACGGGGCCGCACGGCGGCCCGATCATCGCCGGCAGCGGGTCGCAGGAGGCGATCCAGGCGATCCAGAACTTCTGCTATTTCCAGAAGGTGACCATCGACGACATCTACGAGCTGCGCACGATGTTCGAGGTCCAGATGGTCCGCTCCGCCGTCGGCCACGTCGACGAGGCGACGTTCTCCCGGCTGGAGGAGCTGGCGGCGCTCTCCGCCGTGCGGGCGCCCGACCAGCCGGGCCGGCGCAGGCAGCGCGAGGCCGAGTTCGAGTTCCACACCACGATCGCCGGCTGCTCGCCGAACCCGCTTCTCACCCTGATGGTGGAGGTGCTGGCGGGGATCCTCGTGAACGCGACGGCCCGCGACAGCTCGCGCCACGAGCTGCACGGCGAGTTCTGCGACCACAACGCCAAGTACCATGCGGGCCTCGTCGACGCGTTGCGGCGGCAGGACGGCGACGAGGCAGCTGCCCTCATGCGGGAGCACATGGTGCAGGCGCACCGGCACCTGCTGCTCGTCTACGGCGACGTCTCGCTCGAGGACATCGCCCTCGGCTCCGGAGAGGGCGGCTAAGCGCGCCTGCCTGCGGTTGGGGGTGCGCAAGGCCCGCGAGCGCCCAAGGGCGTGTCGCGGTCAGCAGGGCAGGGAACGCAAGGCTCAACGACCGTCACTGCCGCCCTCGCGGCTGGCCGTCCGGTCCTCCCGTCCGACCACCACATGGAACACGTCGCTGACGAGGTCGCCCTCGTCAGAAGAGGAGATGACGAAGACGAGGTCGTCGCCGAGGTCGCTCCAGTCGGGCACCGACACCTGCATGGATACGTTGCCCGTCGTCGTCGGCGGTGGCCTTCCCGACGGCCTGCCAGTCGCCGGACGCCCGTCCCACGCCGACCTCCACCTCCTCCCCCGGAGAAATTCCCCGCCCCCGCACGTCGACGAGGTCGCCGGCGGCGCCGTAGCGCGGCCGGATGGTGATCCGAGGGGCCTTTGCCGTCTTGCCCGCCGGTCCCGGCGAGGCCGAGGCCTCCGGCACCCGCAAGACGGTGCCGGGCTGGAGCGCCGCAGGATCGAGGTCGGGATTGCTGTCGAGCAGCCGTGCGACGCTGGTGCCGAGGTGGCCGGCGATGGCGAACAGGGTGTCGTGCGATCTGACCCGATAGCCATCGGATCCGGCGCCGCGCTCCGCTCCCGCGCCGGCCGCCTCCGTGCCACCGGTCATCGCCGACGCGCCGCGGGGGAGGCGCAGCACCTGGCCGATCTGAAGGCTTCGGGCGCTGCCCATGTCGGGATTGGCCTCCCGGATTGCCGCGACGCTGACGCCGCACTTCCCGGCGATCGCGCCGAGCGTATCGCCCCGCGCGATCGAATAGCTCGCGCCGCAATTCCCGTTCGCCGCGGCGGCCGCCGGCCAGGCGGCACCGAGGCAGAGCGCGATCCCGATCGAGCGGCCCGTGCGGCGAAAGCTCCCGGCCGGCGAGGTGGCGACGCAACGTCATGAGCTCGGTCCCCTTCCGTTCGTGTCCTGCAGGCAGAACGCCCGTGGGCCGGGGCCGCGTTCCGGGGGCAGTTGGCCGGCTGCCCAATTCGCGGCCAAAAAGTGACGCCGAGGCCGCAACCAAATGCTTGCCGACGCGATTGTCCGGGGCAGAGGGACAGGAGCGGAGACCACCATGCAGGAGACGTTCGGAGGCGGTGAGAGAGGCGAAGGGGAAGGCCCGGTGCCCCAGGCAGCCTCCCCGCGAAAAAGCCGTCGGCGCAGCATCTTCGGGTCTTTCGTCAAGGGGATGGCGCTGCTTGTGGTGCTCGGCGTTCTCGCCTTCGTCGGCGCCGTCGCCTGGGTGGCGGGCGAGGTCGGCGTCCTCGAGAAGGCCGACGACGCGCCGCGCCCCGCGGTCCTGTTCGTCTCCGACGACGGCAAGCCCTTCGCGCACAAGGGGGACTACCGCGACCGGCCGGTGACGCGCGCCGAGCTGCCGGACTCCCTCGTCCACGCCGTCGTGTCGATCGAGGATCGCCGCTTCTACGATCACTTCGGGTTCGATCCGCTCGGCATGCTGCGCGCGGCGCGCACCAACTACGACGCGGGCGGCATCGTCGAGGGCGGGTCGACGCTCACCCAGCAGCTCGCCAAGCTCGCCTACCTCTCGGACGACCGCACCTACACCCGGAAGATCAAGGAGGTGCTGCTCGCCGTCTGGCTCGAGTACCACCTCAGCAAGGACGAGATCCTCGCCCGCTATCTCGACAACGCCTATTACGGCAACGGCGTGAACGGGATCCGCGCCGCCGCACGACATTATTTCGGCAAGGACGTCTCGGAGCTCGACCTCTCCGAATCCGTGGTGCTCGCCGGAATGTTGCGGGCCCCCTCGCACTACTCCCCGACCGTCAATCCCGAAGCTTCGCGGAAACGGGCGCGCCAGGTTCTCCGGGCGATGCGGGAGGCCGGCTACCTGACGGCCGACGAGGCAGCGAACGTCGAGCCCGCGAAGCCGGAGAGCCTGCGCACCGACATTCCCGCCGGCGGCTATTTCGCCGACTGGATGATGGCGAAGCTCGACGACCGGATGGTGAGCATGAACGGCGAGGTTCGGCTGCACACCTCGCTCGACACCAATCTTCAGGCCGCCGCGGAAAGGGCCGTGCGCCAGGGACTGGATGACGCCGGCCCGAAGGCCCATGCCACCCAGGCTGCGCTCGTGGCCATGCGGCCCGACGGCCAGGTGGTGGCGATGGTCGGCGGCCGCGACTACGGGGAGAGCCGTTTCAACCGTGCCGTGCAGGCGCGCCGCCAGCCGGGCTCGTCCTTCAAGCTGTTCGCCTATCTCGCCGCGCTGCGCTATGGCGCGACGCCCGACACCAGGGTCGTCGACCAGCCGATCGACATCGACGGCTGGGAGCCGGAGAACTACGGCGGCAACTACCGCGGCGCGATGTCCGTGGAGCAGGCCTTCGCCCTTTCGGTCAACACGGTCGCGGTGCAGCTGTCGCAGACCGTGGGGCCGTCGGAGGTCGTCCGTGCGGCGAAGGATCTGGGCATCCGCTCGCCGCTCCAGCCGCTCCCGAGCACGCCGCTCGGCACGCAGGGCGTGTCGCTCCTCGAGATGACCAGCGCCTATGCAGCCGTGGCGCGCGGCGCCTATCCCGTGCATCCGACCGGGCTGCCCTACGACGTCGACAATGTCGGGCGGCACGCGCTGCCGCAACGCGCCGACCTCGACCGGCTGCTGCGCAAGGTCGTCAGCTCGGGCACGGGCAGGGCTGCGCAGCTGCCGATCCCCGCGGCGGGCAAGACGGGCACGAGCCAGGACTACCGCGATGCCTGGTTCGTCGGCTATGCGGGCAACCTCGTCGTGGGCGTCTGGGTCGGCAACGACGACGAGTCCGCGATGAACCGGGTGACCGGCGGCAGCGTCCCCGCCCGGATCTGGAAGCGCTTCATGATGGCGGCGCTCAAGGGCGAGGCGATCGACGATGCGCCGGAGCCGCTCCTCGTCGATGCCGAGGGCGGCGACGGGAACCGGGAGGACCTGTTCGACAAGAAGTATGCCGAGGCCTCCTCGGCCGGAAGCCAGTCCTCTTCGTCCGCGAGCGAGGCCGGCGCGCAGGCGACCACGCACGCCACCGCCTATGTCGACAGCCGGCGCCGCGCCGAGCCGGACTATCCGCTGCGCACGCGCAGCCGCGCGCACGCCCGCTCGGCTGCGGCGCACCGGACGTCGCCCGCCTCGCCCCGTTACACCGGCGGCCCGACGCGCACCTACAAGTGAGGTGCTGCGGGGGGCCGGCTGCCGGGACTGAACGCCCGGCGAGGTGCAACGGTGCGGACGCACCTGGAGCTGCGGCAGGAGGTGCCTTCGGAATGGGCATGACCGCCGCTTGACGCTCGCGCGTGCAGGAGGGAAGATCACGGGCACATATCGGCCCTGAGCGCCGGACGGCAATCGAGCCCCGACCACCCGTGACCTGACCCACGGGGGCGGGGCTCTTTTCGTTTCGGCAGGGGCGCTTGCGGGGGACGGGATCAGGTGGCGCAGCGCGCGGACGTACCGGTCGGATTGCTCTACTCGACCAGCGGGCCCTACGCCGTGCTCGGGCGGGAGGCGCTCGACGGCGCGCTGATGGCGCTCGCGGAGGTGAACGAGGATCCCGCGATGCCCATCCGGCTCGTGCCGGAGGTGGCCGATCCGGGCGGCGACATCGAGCGCTACCACGGGGCGGCCGACCGGCTCGTGCGCGAGGCCGGCTGCCGCCACATCGTCGGCGGCATCACCTCGTGGAGCCGCAAGGAGATGATCCCGGTCATCGAGCGCCACGAGGCCCTGCTCTGGTACGTCTGTCCCTACGAGGGCTACGAGACGAACGACCGCGTCATCTATACCGGCGCCTGTCCCAACCAGCACATCGTGCCGCTGCTCTCCCACGTGCTGCCGCGCTACGGCAGGCGCGCCTTCCTCGTCGGCTCGAACTACATCTGGGGCTGGGAGGTGAACCGCATCGCCCGCGAGCGCATCGGCCGTCGCGGCGGCGCGGTGCTCGGCGAGCGATACCTGCCGCTGGGCGCCACCGACGTCGACCGCATCGTCGGCGAGATCGCGGAGAAGAAGCCCGACTTCGTGCTCAACAACCTGATCGGCCCGTCGAGCTACGCCTTCCTCAAGGCCTATCATGCGCTGGGGCAGGCGAACCCGGAGTTTCTCGCGACGCGGCGGCCGGTCGTGAGCTGCAACCTGACGGAGTGCGAGCTCGGCGAGATCGGGGCGGCCGGGGAGGGGCATCTTTCCACGGCGCCGTATTTCCACGCCCTGAAGACGCCGGAGAACGAGGCCTTCGTGGCGACCGCGGCCAGGCGGCTCGGGGCGGGCCGGCAGCTCTCCGCCTTCTTCGTCGGAGCCTACACGGCGGTGCGCATCCTCGCCGAGTCCGTCCGCCAGGTCGCCACCGACGACCCGCAGGCCGTGCGGGCGGCCGCCACGTCCCGCGTCCATCCCGGCCCCCTCGGGCAGGTCGCGATCGATCCCGCCACGAACCATGCCGTCCTCCGGCCGCATCTCGGCCGGATCGATGCGAAGGGCGGCATCGAGGTGATCGAGAGCGCGCCGGAGGCGGTCGCGCCCGATCCCTATCTCGTCCATGATGGAGAGCCAGTCATTCCCGCGCAGCCAGGCCGGGAGCGGCCGCATCTGAGGGTCGTCCCATGAACCCGTCGGATCGCCTCGTGACGAACTTTCGGGACTGGCGCGCGATCGTGCTGCACCGGGCGGGCGGCGCGGCCGATGCCATCCTGCGCCAGCTCGACCGGCTCGGCCTGTCGAGCGAGCAGGTCTGGCCGGAGCTGTCGCCGGAGGCGGTGGGGGCGGACGTCGTCTTCTTCGACGTCGACATGGGCTACGACGACCAGTTCCCCTGGGCGGCCGGCCATGCGCCGATGCCGCTGGTCGCGCTGATCGGCTCGGAGGCGCCCGGCCGCATCGCCTGGGCGCTGAGCCACAACCCCGCGGCCCACCTGCTGAAGCCGCTTTCCTCGGCGGGCGTCTTCTCGGCCCTGCAGATCGCGCAGCACGCCTTCGCCCGCCGCCAGGCGCTGCAGAGCGAGGTCGACGGGCTTGTCGAGCGGCTGCAGCAGCGGCCGCTGGTGGCACGCGCCCTCGTGCACCTGATGGCCGGCGGCCTCGACCAGGACGCGGCGATGCGGGCCTTGCGCCGCCTCGCGATGGATCGCCGGCTGACCATCGAGGCGGCGGCCGAGCTCCTGCTCTCGGGCCCGGACGAGGGAGCCGTCGATGGCGCACGCTGACGCCGCGGCCGGAGCCGCGCCGGAGCGGCGCGCCGGCAAGGTCCTGAAGGAGCTTCTCAGGCAGCCGCTGTCGGTCTTCGGCATCGCCGTGATCGTCCTCGTCGTGGCGCTGGCGGTGCTCGCCCCCTGGGTCACGCCCTACGACCCCAACGAGCAGATGTTCGACGGGCTGACGCTGCAGGGCGCGCCGCTGCCGCCGAATTCCGACTTCTGGTTCGGCACGGACCTGCTCGGCCGCGACCTGTTCTCGCGGCTGATCTACGGCGCGCGCACCTCGCTGATCATCGGCGTCGTCGCCAACGGCATCGCCGTCGTCATCGGCTCGCTCGTCGGCATCACCGCCGGCTTCTTCCGCGGCCTCGTCGGCGGCCTGCTGATGCGCTTCACCGACCTCATGATGGCGTTCCCGGCGCTGCTGCTCGCCATCGTCCTGGCGGCGATCTTCCACCCGAGCCTGTGGATCGTCGCGCTCGTCATCGCCATGGTGAACTGGGTGCAGATCGCCCGCGTCATCTACACCGAGACGGTGTCGCTCGCCGAGCGCGACTTCATCGAGGCCGAGCGGGGCCTCGGCGCCGGCAACATCCGCATCCTGTTCCGGCACATCCTGCCGCACCTCGTCTCGACCATCGTCGTCTGGGCGACGCTCGGCATCGCCACGACGGTGCTTCTCGAGGCGACGCTGTCCTTCCTCGGGGTCGGCGTGCAGCCGCCGACGCCCTCGTGGGGCAACATCATCTTCGAGAACCAGACCTACTTCACGACGGCGCCCTGGCTCGTGTTCTTCCCGGGCATCGCGATCGTCGTGCTGGCGCTGGCCTTCAACCTCGTCGGCGACACGCTGCGCGACATCCTCGACCCGACGCAGGAGGGCCAGCGATGATCGCCTATGTCGCGAGGCGCCTCCTGCACGCGGTGCTGATCCTGCTCGGCGTCAGCCTCATCACCTACGTGCTCCTGTTCCTCGCGCCGGCGGACCCGGTGCGACAGATCGCCGGGCGCAGCGCGACCGCGCAGACGGTCGAGAACATCCGCCACGAGCTCGGCCTCGACCTGCCGCTCTGGCAGCAGTACCTGCGCTATCTCGGGCATCTCGTCCGGGGCGATTTCGGCCGCTCCTACATCCAGCGCTCGGAGGTCTCCGACCTCATCGCCGCGCGCCTGCCGGCGACGCTTCTCCTGATGCTCGGCGCCATCGTCTGCGAGCTGACCTTCGGGCTGACGACGGGCGTCATCGCGGCCCTGAAGCGCAACACGCTGCTCGACCGGACGCTGATGGTGACGTCCTTCGTCGGCGTGTCGGCGCCGCAGTTCGTGGTCGGGATCCTGCTTCTCTACGTCTTCGCGGTGAAGCTCGCGTGGTTCCCGATCGGCGGCTACGGCTCGTTCTCGCAGCTCGTTCTGCCGTCGCTGGCGCTCGGCTTCCTCGGCGCCGGCTGGTACTCGCGCATGATGCGCTCCTCGATGCTCGACGTGCTGCGCCAGGACTTCGTGCGCACCGCCCGCGCCAAGGGCCTGGGCCGGGCGCGCATCGTCCTGCGCCACGCCCTGCCGAACGCCTTCCTGCCGATCATCGCGATGATCGGCATCGACATCGGCCTCTTCATGTCCGGCATCGTCGTCGTGGAGAGCGTCTTCGGCTGGCCCGGCATCGGCCAGCTCGCCTGGCAGGCGATCCAGCGCGTCGACATCCCGATCATCATGGGCGTCACGCTCGTCTCCGCCTGCGCGATCGTGCTCGGCAACCTCGTGGCGGACCTGATCGCCCCCCTGATCGACCCGCGGATCAAGCTCAGATGATGCGCGAAGAACAACCCGTAAGACACCATAACCAGAGGAGAACAGGATGAAGGCTCGCTATCTCGCAGGCGTCGCCGCCGTGGCGCTCGCCATCGGGCTGCCGGCCCTGCCGGCCTCGGCGCAGGACCAGGGCCCGTGGGCACAGGCCCAGGCGGACGTGCCCCACGGCGGCACCATGACCGTCACCTACAAGGACGACGTCTCCACGCTCGATCCGGCGATCGGCTACGACTGGCAGAACTGGTCGATGATCAAGAGCCTGTTCGACGGGCTGATGGACTACAAGCCCGGCACGACGGAGCTCGTGCCCGACCTCGCGACGGACTACAAGGTGTCCGACGACGGCAAGACGTACACCTTCACGCTGCGCGACGACGTCAAATTCCACAACGGCCGCAAGATGGTAGCGGGCGATGTGAAGTATTCGATCGAGCGCGCCGTCAACCCCAAGACGCAAGGGCCCGGCGCCGGCTTCTTCTCCTCGATCGAGGGCTACGACGCGATGGCGTCGGGCGACGCGGAGGAGATGTCGGGCATCGAGGTGCCGGACGACAAGACCGTCGTCTTCCACCTGTCGCAGCCGGACGCGACCTTCCTGCACGTGCTGGCGCTCAACTTCGCCCAGGTCGTGCCGAAGGAGGCGGTCGAGAAATACGGGCAGGACTTCGGCACGCATCCGGTCGGCACCGGCGCCTTCAAGCTGAAGGAGTGGGTGCGCGGCCAGCGCGTCGTCTTCGAGAAGAACGAGGACTACTACCACAAGGGCCTGCCGCGCCTCGACGAGATCGTCTTCGAGGTCGGCCAGGAGCCGAACGTGGCGCTGCTGCGCCTGCAGCGCGGCGAGGTCGACATCGCCGGCGACGGCATCCCGCCGGCGCAGTTCCTGCAGACGACGCAGGATCCGCAGTGGAAGGACAACATCCTCGAGGGCAAGCAGCTGCACACCGGCTACATCACGATGAACGTGAAGATGAAGCCGTTCGACAGCGTCGAGGTGCGCAAGGCCGTGAACATGGCGATCAACAAGGATCGCATCGTGCGCATCATCAACGGCCGCGCGACGCCGGCGAACCAGCCGCTGCCGCCGCTGATGCCGGGCTATGCCGAGGACTACGAGGGCTACAAGTACGATCCCGACGCCGCGAAGAAGATGCTCGCCGACGCGGGCTTCGCCGACGGCTTCGAGACGGAGCTCTACGTCGCCAACACCGACCCGCAGCCGCGCATCGCCCAGGCGATCCAGCAGGACCTCGCGGAGATCGGAATCAAGGCGTCGATCCAGTCGCTCGCCCAGTCGAACGTGATCGCCGCCGGCGGCGCGGAGGACCAGGCGCCGATGATCTGGTCGGGCGGCATGGCCTGGATCGCCGACTTCCCGGATCCGTCGAACTTCTACGGCCCGATCCTCGGCTGCGCCGGCGCGACGCCCGGCGGCTGGAACTGGTCGTGGTACTGCAACGAGGAGATCGACAAGCGCGCCAAGGAAGCCGACGCCATGGCCGATCCCTCGCAGGCCGAGGCGCGGATCGACAAGTGGCGGCAGATCTTCCTCGACATCATGAAGGATGCCCCGTGGGTGCCGGTCTTCAACGAGAAGCGCTACACGATCAAGGCCGAGCGCCTGGACGGCCCCGAGGGCATCTTCGTCGATCCCGTCCACATTCCCGTGGCCTATGACTGGGTGTATGCGACCGATGTGCAGTAAGTGCGACTACACGATCCATGGGCGCCATCATCACTGCGGCTGGGACAATTCCATCCCGCCCGTCGAGACGGTGGCGCCGGGCTCGACGATCGAGTTCGAGTGCCTCGACGCCTCCGGCGGACAGCTGACGCCCGACAGCACCGTCGCCGACGTGCCGAACATCGACTTCGGCAAGGTCAATCCGGTCACCGGTCCCGTCTATGTCGACGGGGCCGAGCCGGGCGACGCGCTCAAGATCACGATCCACGAGTTCAAGCCGTCGGGCTTCGGCTGGACGGCGAACATTCCGGGCTTCGGCCTGCTCGCCGACCAGTTCCCGGACCCGGGCCTGCACATCTGGTCCTACGACAAGGACAGCCTCTCGCCGGCGGCCTATTCGCCGATGGGGCAGGTGCCGCTCAAGCCCTTCGCGGGCACGATCGGCAACGCGCTGGCCGAGCCGGGGCTGCACTCGGTGGTGCCGCCGCGCCGGGTCGGCGGCAATCTCGACATCCGCGACCTGGCGGCCGGGACGGTGCTCTACCTGCCGGTCGAGGTTGCGGGCGCGCTGTTCTCGATCGGCGACACCCATGCCGCGCAGGGCGACGGCGAGGTCTGCGGGACGGCGATCGAGAGCCCGATGAACGTCGTGCTGACGCTCGACGTGGAGAAGGGCGCGAACCTCGCCATGCCGCGCTTCACGACGCCCGGGCCGGTCACGCGCCACCTCGACGCCAAGGGCTACGAGGTGACGACCGGCGTCGGCCCCGACCTGATGGAAGGCGCCCGCGCGGCGCTGTCGCAGATGGTGGAGCTCCTGTCGGCGCGCCACGGCATGAAGCCGGTCGAGGCCTACATGCTCTGCTCGGTCTGCGGCGACCTGCGGATCTCGGAGATCGTCGACCAGCCGAACTGGGTCGTCTCGTTCTACTTCCCGCGCATCGTGCTGGAGTAGGGACAAGTTGGTGAGTTCGGCGAACGAGCGGCTGGAACTCACCTCCCCCTCGATGGGGGAGGTCGGTGCGCAGCGCCGGGTGGGGGTGGGGAGGCAGGCTGCGAGCAAGCGGCTCCACCCCGCCCCGGGCTTCGCCCGACCCTCCCCATCAAGGGGAGGGTGGATTCCCGCTCTCGCGGGCATGAGCGGACGGCGGGGGAACCGGCCATGAACGAGCTCACCCCTCCCGTCCTTTCCGTGCGCGGCCTGCAGACCGAGGTGCGCGGCCGCGACGGGCGGAAGCTCGTCGTGGACGGGCTCGACCTCGACCTCCTGCCGGGGGAGACCGTCTGCATCGCGGGCGAATCCGGCTCGGGCAAGTCGATGACGGCGATGTCGATCATGCGGCTCCTGCCGGAGCCGGCGGCCCGGATCGCCGGCGGGCAGGTGCTGCTCGGCGGCCGCGACCTGGCCGCCCTGTCGGAAGGGCAGATGCGGCGCGTGCGCGGCGGCGAGATCGCGATGATCTTCCAGGAGCCGATGACGTCGCTCAACCCGATCATGACGGTGGGCGCGCAGCTCGTGGAGGCCGTGCAGGCCCATCGCGGCCTGGGCGGCCGGGCGGCGCGCGCCGAGGTGCGCCAGGCGCTCGAGGCGGTGCGCATGTCGGAGCCCGAGCGGCGGCTGAAGCAGTACCCCTACGAGCTGTCGGGGGGCATGCGGCAGCGCGTGATGATCGCCATGGCGCTCGCCTGCCGGCCCAAGGTGCTGATCGCCGACGAGCCGACGACCGCGCTCGACGTGACGATCCAGGCGCAGATCCTCGAGCTCATGCGGGAGCTGAAGCGCTCCACCGGCACCGCGATCATCCTCATCACCCACGACATGGGCGTGGTCGCCGAGATGGCCGACCGCGTCTTCGTCATGAATGCCGGCAAGGTCGTCGAAAGCGGCCCGGTCGAGCAGATATTCGAGAGCCCGAAGGAACCCTACACCCGGGAACTGCTGGCCGCGGTGCCGCGGCTCGGGGCGATGGCCGGCGTCGAGGGGCCGTTGCGCGGCCGCAAGGGCGGGCGCGGTCCGGCGGACACCCTCCTGTCCGTGCGCGATCTCACCGTGCGCTTCGACCTCAAGTCCGGCTTCTTCCAGCGGGTCGGGAGCCGCGTGCATGCCGTCGAAGGCATCTCCTTCGACCTCGCGCCGCGGGAGACGCTGGCGCTCGTCGGCAAATCCGGCTGCGGCAAGTCGACGACCGGCAAGGCGATCATGGGCCTCGTGCCGCGGACCGGCTCCGTGGCGATCGAGGGGCAGGAGACGGTGGGGCTCGGGCCCCGCGCGATGACCGCCGTGCGGCGCAACGTGCAGATGATCTTCCAGGATCCCGGCGCCGCGCTCGACCCGCGCATGACGGTCGGGGATCTCGTGGCGGAGCCGCTCGTCATCCACGGCCTGGCCTCGGGCTCCGAGCTCAAGGACCGCGTGGCCTGGCTGTTCGAGCGCGTCGGCCTGTCGCCCGACCATGCCAGCCGGCATCCGCACGCCTTCTCCGGCGGGCAGCGCCAGCGCATCTGCATCGCGCGCGCCCTGTCGCTGTCGCCGAAGATCATCATCGCCGACGAGAGCGTCTCCGCCCTCGACGTGTCGGTGCAGGCGCAGGTGCTCGATCTCCTGCAGGAGCTGCAGGACGAGATGGGCCTCTCCTACCTCTTCGTGTCGCACGACATGGCGGTCGTCGAGCAGATCAGCCACCGGGTCGCCGTCATGTATCTCGGCCAGATCGTCGAGATCGGCAGCCGGGCCCAGGTCTTCGAGAACCCGCTGCACCCCTACACGAGGCGGCTGCTGTCCGCCGTGCCGATCGCCGACCCGTCGCACCGGCGGGACCATTTCGCGCGGCTCGAAGGCGAGGTGCCGTCGCCGGTGCGGGCGGTGGGCGACGAGCCGCGACGCGTGGAGCTCGACGAGGTCGAGCCCGGCCATTTCGTGGAGCGCGAGCACGAGCTCCAGGCGCTCGACGCGGCCGAATAGGGAGGGCGGACGAGGATGGGCGAGGGGATCTCAGCGGCGCGACAGCGTGTCCCAGACGCCCGGCGACCAGCGGCGCACGACCGTCTCGATGTGGGTGCGCGCGGCGCTCGCCGCCGTTCCCGGATGCCCGCTGCGGATGCCGGCCAGCAGGGCCTCGTGCTCCTCGGCCGCCCCCTCGATGAGCGGCTTCTCGCGCCGGCCCGGCGCGCCGAGCGTGTGGCGGTAGATGTGGAGCATGCAGCGCGTGAGGATCGCCTCGACGGACTCGAAGTCGGCCATCCGGAGGATCGTGCGGTGGAAGTCCTGGTCGAGCTCGCTGAGCCTGTAGGAATCCCCGCGGATGTCGTCCTCCCGCATCGCGGCGACGATCGCCTCGAGCCTGCCGAACGCCGCTTCGTCCCCCGACGTCGCCGCGGCGGCCGCGGCCCTCGGCTCGATCGACAGCCGCAGCTCGGCGAGCAGCGCCGCCTCCTCGGCGCTCGTGGAGCAGACCACGGTGCCGCGATAGCCCCGGCGGACGACGAGCCCGTCCTGCTGGAGCCGCATGAGCGCCTCGCGCACCGTGCCCTGGCTGCAGTTCATGTCGGCGGCCAGTTCCGCCTCGAGAAGCGGCGCTCCGGGGACGAGGTCTCCGAGCAGGATCGCCCGCTTGACGGCGTGATAGACTGCCTCGCTCCGGCGCCTCGCATGCGCCGCCTGTGAACGGAAGGGAAAGAAGACGTTGTTCGCGTTGACAGACATGGCGGCCGGGCTAGGATCGATTATCGATATCGATAATCGCGTGAGCGAGGCTGGCCGGCAAGTGCTTCACCGGATGAGAATTCGCCCCCCTTCGACGGACCGCGCAGCGCCGTCGGCGCGCGCGCCCCGTCGCCACCACCGGGCGAGGTGAGGCGGATGGCGGCCGTGCTTTCGATCCAGGACCTCGTAATCGAGTTCTCGAGCGAGGGACGCACCTTCCGGGCGGTGGACGGCGTCTCCTACGACGTCGGCAAGGGCGAGATCGTCGCCGTGGTCGGCAAGTCGGGCAGCGGCAAGTCCGTGACCGCGCTGTCGATCCTCGGCCTCGTGCCGACGCCGCCCGGCCGCGTGGCGGGCGGGCGCATCATGTTCGACGGCCGCGATCTCCTGACGCTTCGCGAGGAGGAGATCCGGCACATCCGCGGGCGGCGGATCGGCATGATCTTCCAGGAGCCCATGACGTCGCTCAACCCGATCCTGTCGATCGGCAGGCAGATGACGGAGGGCATGCGCCTGCATCTCGGCCTGTCCGCGAAGGATGCGATGGCGCGGGCGGCGGAGCTCCTGACGATGGTCGGGATCCCCGAGCCCGAGCGGCGGCTGGCGCAGTATCCGCACGAGATGAGCGGCGGCATGCGCCAGCGCATCATGATCGCGATGGCGCTGAGCTGCGAGCCGGAGCTGATCATCGCCGACGAGCCGACGACGGCGCTCGACGTGACGATCCAGGCCCAGATCCTCGAGCTCCTCAAGGATCTCTGCGAGCGGCTCGGCGTGGCGCTGATGATCATCACGCACAATCTCGGCATCGTGGCGCGCTACGCCGACCGGGTGAACGTCATGTACGCCGGCCGCGTCGTCGAGCGCGGAGGCGCCTCGGAGATCTACCGCAGGCCGGCGCATCCCTACACGGCGGGCCTGCTGCGCTCCGTTCCGCGCCTCGACCAGCCGCGCGGCGCGCCGCTCGTGCCGATCCCGGGGAACCCGCCGGATCCTTCGGCGCTGCCGTCCGGCTGCTCGTTCCGTCCCCGCTGCGGCTACGCGACGGAGGAATGCGCGCAGGCCGCTCCGCCGCTGTTCGAGGCGTCCGCCTCGCACGAGACCGCCTGCTTCCACTACGACAAGCTGCTCGCGAAGGAGCCCGCATGAGCGTCGACGTGAAGGAGCGCCCCGGCACGGCCGCGGAGGGGGCGTCGTCGCCGCTCGTCGAGGTGCGGGACCTGAAGAAGCACTTCCCGATCACCAAGGGCTTCTTCGTCGAACGCGAGGTCGCCTCCGTGAAGGCGCTCGACGGCGTGAGCTTCACGATCGGCCGCGGCGAGACGCTGGGCCTCGTCGGCAAGTCCGGCTGCGGAAAGTCGACGCTCGCGAAGTGCATGCTCTTGCTGGAGGAGCCCACGGACGGGCACATCCTGTTCGACGGCGAGGACGTCTCCCACGTCAGGGGGAAGCGCGTCGCGCCGTTCCGCCGCCGCGTCCAGGCGGTCTTCCAGGACCCGTTCTCCTCGCTCAACCCGCGCATGCGGGTCGAGGAGATCGTGGGCGAGCCGCTCTACGTGCACGGCGTCGAGCCGGATTCGGCCGCGCGTGCCGAGCGGGTGCGCGAGCTCCTGAGCATCTGCGGCCTGTCGGCCCGGCTCATGGACCGATATCCGCACGAGATGAGCGGCGGCCAGCGCCAGCGCGTCGGCATCGCCCGGGCGCTCGCGCTGAGGCCGGACTTCATCGTCTGCGACGAGGCGGTGTCGGCGCTCGACGTCTCGATCCAGGCGCAGGTGATCCGGCTGCTCGAGGACCTGCGCGACGAGTTCGGGCTGACATACCTGTTCATCGGCCACGACCTGTCGGTGGTGCGCCACATCAGCCACCGCGTCGCGGTGATGTATCTCGGCAAGATCGTCGAGATCGGCGACAGCGACGAGATCTTTTCCGACGCGCGCCACCCCTATACGCGGGCGCTGCTTTCGGCCGTCCCCGTGCCGGATCCCGATCTCGAGCGGTCCCGCGCGCACAGGGTCGTGTCGGGCGAGCTGCCGAGCCCGATCAACCCGCCGTCCGGCTGCGTCTTCCACCCGCGCTGCCCGCTGGCGATCGAGGAGTGCCGCCGGGCGGTGCCGCAGCCGCGCGATTTCGGCCGCGGCCATCTCGCCGCATGCATCCGGGCGGAAGAAGCCGAAAAGGCCTTTGCCTGACCATCCGCCACAATCAGAGGGAGACCAGAACCATGAAGGACAGGCTGACCGACACCGACAAGGCGCGCATCCGCGCAGAGCTGGATGACGCCCACGACTTCGATCCGCGCGACCCGCTCTTCGGACTGAGCCGCGCCGATCTCTCCGGGCCGAACATGAAGCGTCGCACCGTGCTGCGCCTCCTCGCGGCCGCCGGCACGCTGACGGCCTGGCACGTCCTGCCCGGCACCGGCGCCATCGGCCGGGCCATGGCCCAGGGCGCCGCCCGGCGGCACGCTGACGGCGGGCTGGTCGGGCGTCGGCGAGATCGTCACGCTCGATCCCGCCCAGATCAACCAGGTGCTGCAGTTCCAGATCGCCTCGAACGTGCTGAGCGGCCTGACCCATATCGACGCCCAGCTGCAGGCGCAGGGCGACCTGGCGGAGAGCTGGGAGGTCTCGGAGGACGGCAAGGAGTACACCTTCAAGCTGCGCGAGGGCGTGACCTTCCACAACGGCGACAAGTTCGACGCCGACGACGTCCTCTTCACCTACAACCGCTCGAAGGACCCCGAGAAGTCGATCCACTACCGCGTGCTGGCGAACGTCGCCGACCTGCAGAAGGTCGACGACTACACGGTGAAGTTCACGCTCAACGAGCCGCAGGCGTCGTTCCTCGTGAAGACGCTCGAGCGCTCGAGCGGCCGTGCCATGACGATCGTCTCGCGCGGGGCGCTCGAGAAGATGGGCCCCTCCGACTACGGCCTGAAGCCCGTCGGCACCGGTCCCTTCAAGGTCACCGAGCACCAGCTCGGCCAGGGCGTGACGCTCGAGAAGTTCGACAAGTACTACGATCCCGAGCGGCCGAAGCTCGCCAAGGTCATCATCAAGCCCATCCTCGACGCCGAGCCGCTGGCCGCGGCGATGGAGGCAGGCGACATCCAGATCACCGGCGGCAACCCGCTTCCCGCGGAGCTCATCGACCGGTTCGCCTCGAACGGCGACCTCACGGTGAGCGAGGTGCCGGGACCGGGCTTCCAGTCCGTCTGGATCAACCCGTGGCACGAGAACATGAAGGTCACCGACTTCAACAAGCCGGTCGACGAGCTGATGAAGGAGAAGGGCTTCAAGGTCCGCCTCGCGATCGCGAAGGCGCTCGACCGCGAACGCTTCATCCAGCAGGCGGAGTTCGGCCGCGGCACGCCCGCCTACGGCACGGTGAACCCCGCCATGGGCTTCTACTTCGACGAGAAGCTCGCCGAGGAGAGCAACCAGAAGTCGGACGCCGATGCGGCCAAGAAGCTGATGGAGGAGGCCGGCTACCCGAACGGCGAAGGCTTCCCGAAGCTGCGGCTGCTCTGCACGCCGTCGCAGCGCCGCGAGGCCACTGTGATCGCGAACCTCCTGAAGCAGAACATCGGCATCGAGGTCGAGATCCAGCCGAAGGACTTCCCCGTCCTGATCGAGGACTTCGACAAGATGGACTGGGACCTCGTGCGCCTCGGCTCCGGCGGCGACTTCGATCCCGACGACGCGCTCGTCGACTGGATGCAGACGGACTCGAAGTTCAACGGCCCCGACCGGAACAAGGACGAGATGCCGTTCGGCTTCTGGTCCGACAAGGAGGTCGACGCGATGATCGACAAGCAGAGCCGCACCGCCGACGTCGACAAGCGCAAGGAGCTCGTCCAGAAGGCGAACCGGATCTCCTCCGACAAGGTCGCGTCGGGCTTCCTGTTCCACCCGGCCGACATCATGGTCTGGCACACGTCGGTCAACTATCCCGACGAGAGCCGCATCCCGGGCCTCGTCGAGCTCGACCGCGTGACGGTCTCGGGCTGACGCACCCAGAGAAGGAGCGGCCCCCCGGCGGGCCGCTCCACCCCTCTTCCCGCAAGGCGCATCGATGAGCCGCTATATCCTTCACCGCCTGATCGGCGCTGTCTTCGTGATGTGGGCCGTGGCGACGCTGGTCTTCTTCATGATGCGCGCCGTGCCCGGCGACCCGATCGCCGCCATGATGTTCGACGCCGGCGACGCCGAGACCATCGCCAACCTCAGGACGAAGCTCGGCCTCGACCAGCCGCTGGTGATCCAGTACCTCAAGTGGCTCTGGCACGCGCTGCAGGGCGATTTCGGGCGGTCGATCTACGGCAGCCACGCGCCGGTCGGAACGCTGATCGCCGAGGCGCTGCCGCGAACCCTGTCGCTCACGCTCCTCGCCTTCACGATCGCCGTGGTCATCGCGGTGCCGGCCGGGCTCATCGCCGCCACGCGCCGCAACTCGATGAGCGATCACGCGGTGACGGTCGTCGCCTTCCTCGGCCTTTCGATGCCGGACTTCTGGCTCGGCATTCTCCTGATCATCGTGTTCGCGGCGAACCTGCAATGGCTGCCGGCGATCGGCTACGCCCCGCTGTCCCAGGGCTTCTGGCCGTGGTTCTCGCACCTGATCCTGCCGGCGATCGCGGCCGGGACGGCGTTCTCCGCGATCATCGCGCGCATGATCCGCTCGGCGATGCTCGAGATCCTGAAGACAGACTACGTACGGGTCGCGAACGCCAAGGGGCTGGCCCGCGCCACCGTGGTCCTGCGCCACGCCTTCCCGAACGCCCTCATTCCGGTGATCACGGTCATGGGCATCGCCATCGCGCTTCTCATGGCGAACGCGGTCGTGGTCGAGAACGTCTTCTCGATCAAGGGGATCGGCAGGCTCCTGATCCAGGGGATCCTGAACCGCGACTACCCCGTGGTGCAGGGCACCATCCTCGTCGTCTCCACCATCTTCGTCTTCTCGAACCTCGCGGTCGATCTCCTCTACACGGTGGTCGACCCGCGCATCCGGTACGCCAAATGACCGCCACGCCGCTCGTCGAAGAAGCCGAAGCCCTGCCGCCGCGTCGCCGCGGCCGGGCGCGGCAGTTCCTTGCCGTCGTCCTGCGCGACCGGAAGGCCCAGTTCGGCTTCGTCGTGCTCGCGATCTTCGTGCTCGGCGCCGCCTTCGGGCCGCTCGTCCTGCCATACGACCCCAACGCCATGGCGTTCGACATGATGTCGCCGCCGAGCCTGGCGCACCCGCTGGGCACCGACGACCTCGGCCGCGACCTCCTGGCGCGCGTCATGGAGGGCGGCCGGGTGTCGCTGTTCGTGGGCGCGTCGACCGTCGCGATCGCGCTCGTGGTCGGCGTCACGCTCGGCCTGCTCGCCGGCTATTTCGGGGGGTGGGTCGACCACATCATCATGCGCTACGTCGACCTGCAGTGGGCGTTCCCGAACTTCATCATCGCGGTCTACATCGTCGCGGTGTTCGGCACGGGGCTCGCCAACGTCATCATCGCGATCTCGCTCGCCTTCGTGGACGACTTCGCCCGGATCGCGCGCGGCATGGTGCTGTCGATCAAGGAGGAGCAGTACGTCGCGGCGGCACGGACGGTGGGCGTGCCGCAATGGCGGATCATGTGGCGCCACATCCTGCCGAACGCCACGGCCCCGCTCATCGTCCAGGCGACGGTGTCGGTGTCCTACGCCATCCTCGGCGAGGCGACGCTGTCGTTCCTCGGGCTCGGCGTCGAGGCCGACACGCCGACGTGGGGGCTGATCCTCGCCGACGCGCGCTCCTTCGTGTCGCGCGCCTGGTGGCTCGGCATCTTCCCCGGCGTCGCCATCATGCTGACGGTGCTGTCGATCAACTTCATCGGCGACGCGCTGCGCGACTTCCTCGACGTCCGCGAGGTGCAGTAGAACCAGCGGCAGTCCGCGACGCCCGGCGTGCCGCACCGGCTTGTGCCGCCGGCGTCCCGCGCCGTAGCTGGCGTCCCGGACCTTTCGATGCACGGCGGGAGCGAGGCATGAGACGGCGCCGCAACATCCTCTTCATCATGTACGACCAGCTGCGCTTCGACTATCTGAGCTGCGCCGGACATCCCCGCCTGCACACGCCCAACATGGACCGCGTCGCGGAAATGGGCGTGCGCTTCACCCGCGCCTACGTGCAGTCGCCGGTCTGCGGCGCGTCGCGGATGAGCTTCTACACCGGCCGCTACGTCCATTCCCACGGGGCGAGCTGGAACGGCTATCCGCTGAAGGTGGGCGAGGTGACCCTCGGCGACCACCTGCGCCGGCTCGGCATGGACGCGGTGCTCGTCGGCAAGACGCACATGCGCGTCGACGAGGACGGCATGGAGCGGCTCGGCCTGTCGCGCGACAGCATGATCGGCGCCCGTGTCGCCGAATGCGGCTTCGACGTGTGGGAGCGCGACGACGGGCTGTGGGGGGAGGGGCCGGACGGCTTCTACGATCCGGGCCCGCAGCCCTACAACGAATACCTGAAGGCGCGCGGCTATCCGGGCGCGAACCCGTGGCACGACTTCGCGAACGCCGGGCTCGACGAGAACGGCGACATGGCCTCGGGCTGGTTCATGGCGAATGCCGGAAAGCCCGCCAACATCGCCGAGGAGGACTCCGAGACGCCCTACATGACGCGGCGGGCGGAGGAGTTCATCGCGCAGGCGCCTGCCGATCGGCCCTGGCTCTGCCACCTCTCCTACATCAAGCCGCACTGGCCCTACATCGTGCCCGCGCCCTACCACGCCATGTACGGCCGGGACGACGTGCCGCCCGCCGTGCGGGCCGACGAGGAGCGCGAGAGCCCGCACCCGGTCTACGGCGCCTTCATGGAGAACCGCATCGGGCGGGCCTTCCAGCGCGACGAGACGCGGCTGAGCGTGATCCCGGCCTATATGGGCCTGATCAAGCAGTGCGACGACCAGCTCGGCCGGCTCCTCGACTTCCTGCGGGACGAGGGCCGTCTCGACGACACGATGATCGTCATCACCTCCGACCACGGCGACTATCTCGGCGACCACTGGCTGGGGGAGAAGGACCTCTTTCACGACCCCTCGGTGAAGATCCCGCTGATCGTCTACGACCCCTCGCCGGAGGCGGACGCGACGCGCGGCACGGTGTGCGACGAGCTGGTCGAGGCGATCGACCTCGCCGCCACGTTCATCGAGTTCGCCGGCGGCACGGTGCCGGACCATGTCGTCGAGGGCCGCTCGCTGATGCCGTTCCTGCACGGCCGCCGTCCCGAGACGTGGCGGGACTTCGCCGTCTCCGAATACGACTACGGGCCGACGTCGATGGCCGCCGAGCTCGGCGTGCCCCCGAAGCAGGCGCGCCTGTTCATGGTGGCCGACAGGCGCTGGAAATTCGTCCACGCCGAGCGGCTTCCGGCCCATGCTGTTCGACCTCGAGAGCGATCCCCACGAATTCCACGACCTGGGAGCCGATGCCGGACATGCCGAAATCATCGAGCTGATGTACGAGCGGCTCGGGCAATGGGCGCGCCGTCCCGCGCAGCGGACGACGAGGAGCGACGCCCAGATCGAGCGCATGCGCCACGGCTCCGACGGCAAGGGCATCCTGCTCGGGATCCACGACCCCGACGACGCGCCGCCCTCAGCGGCCGCCTTCTACCGCGGCAAGCCGGGCGTCCGCCGCCGCTAGCGGCAGAGGCCAGGCCGCCGACAGTTCCAGGCCCGGCTCCCGGGAGCCAGGAAACGGGGGAGGGCGACGGGGCGTCCTTGCCGGGGTGCACACGGCATTGGCGGATCGGGTCGCCCCGTCACCGTCTGGCGCTGCGTGCGGGTCAGCCTCGGACGCGCCTCAGTGCCAGGGCTCTCTGCACGAGCGTCGCGAGATGAGCCTGACGGCTCACCCCCGTCTTCAAAAAGATCGATGAAAGCTGATTGCGGGCGGTGTTGCGGGAGATGGCGCGCCTTGCAGAGACCTCCTCGACCGACATGCCGCGTGAGATGGCGATCGCCAGTTCTGCCTCGGCCGGTGTCAACTGAAAGAGTTCCGCCAGCAGCGCCTCGTCAATCGCGTCCGGCTGCACCTCGAGGCCGAAGAACACCACGAGGGCGCGGGCGCGCCACCCGCTCAGGAAGACCTCCAGCGGGTGCTCAGGCTCTTCGCGCGCAAGGGTCATGATGCACGCAAGGACGGGGCCTCCGCCGCCGCTCGCGCCTGACAACGGCACCAGGGCCGATCCTGCCCCCCGCCCAAGGACCGAGGCTATCGATGGGGCGAGACTGGCTCCCGGGTCGATCGCCGGCGCAAGAAGCTGTCCCGCCGGCGAGGTTGTCAGGATGCCGGTCTGGAGCAGCCGGTCGGCGGCCGCGTTCGCGATCAGGATCTTGCCGGTCTCGTCGACGGCGAGGGCAGGGTCGGTGATCTGGTCGAGCGATGCCGAGGAAAGCCGGCGTGCCCCGTCCGCCTCGAGATTGCGGATGACGAGCTCGGTCGCAAGCTGGAGGTGAGGGCGAAGATGCGCGAGGAGCTCGCAGATGACGGGACGATCGATCTCCTCCCGGCTGTGGGGCACGCTCATCGCAAGTCCGGCCATCGTTCGCTCGTCGCGCCGGGCTAGCAGCGCGTCGCTGGTGCGGACATCGCCCTGCCGCCTCATGAAGTCGCCGTAGAATTCCGTGTGCAGGAAGGCCTCGGTCTCCAGCGACATTTCGGAGTGCAGTACCTGGTCGGACGGGGCCCAGGACAGCCCTGTCACCCATGGATTCATCTGCCCGTAGTGCTCGGCGTAAGCATCGATTGCCTCCTCACCGAGATTGGCGGTGTAAGCCCGCTGCCTCGAGCCGGAAACGGCCAGGACGGGAGGCTCGCGGCAGATCGACTCGACGTGAAACGCGACGAGGACGCCCGGAAAGGCTTCGCCAAGCCGCTGGACGAAGCTTTCGAGGTAACGCTCGTCGAGTACGGACCTGTACAAATCATGCAATAGAGCATCATAGATTGCCTGCTGCATCCTTTTGTCCCCGATTCCCGGATTTCAGGACACGAAGTGGAAAAGAACGCAGTCGTTACACGTGGTACACCAAAAATCCATTCTATTTGTCTCCCATGTAAAGATATGTAACAGATGAAACTTCGCTACAAAGAGGAGATTTAATTCCGTCGATGGTACATATGCGCCATGGATGTTTGAAGTGTTTGATGTCTAAGTTTGGCGTCAGCTCTAGGCGGGAAAGACCTTAGAGGCTGAATTGCAAGAGGACAGATGGTGCCATGCCCAACCAAACCGTTGGGCTGTGCGCGGTCGGAGGATTTGCGATGATCGAGAGGCGATACGGTTTTGACGAGACAGTGATCCGCTTCGACGGCGTCTTCCGCGAGGTTGGCTACGTGCCCCTCATCAAGGGAGTGCTCTGGCTGGCCCATGGGATCAGGCGCATTCCCCGCGCAAGCCGGACGCTGGGGCCCAGGCTTGCCGGCTAACGGAGGCCGCCGGGATTGCTTGACCCGCTTGGTTGTGCGGGCGGAGGGCGAGGTGCGGGTCGGCAGGGTGACCGCGCTCTATCGCCTTCCGTGCGCCCTCGGGCATCGGCCCGGCGGCCGACGTGCCACTTCGATGCCGCCGGTGCGAAGGGAAAGTGAGATCCAGTGATGCCGGACCGGCCGCCCCCTGACGAGCTCGCGCGCCATCGAGCCGAGTTCTTCGACTTCCTCGAGATCATGCGCCAGCCGGGTGAGGAGGGTCAGGAATCGCTGCAGGCCATCCTGCTCAGATCCACGCTGCGCGATCTTCGCCGGGCCTCGGCGAAGCTTCCCGGGAAGCCTGCCGTACGTCGTGACGATTGAGGCGGGCCCGCAGGATCTGGTCGTGCCCGCCGCGACCGGAAGGGCCGATGCACGGGCACGCTCGTGATCAGATCATCAGCGGATTCCGGCTGCCGCTGGATGAGAAACCGGGATCACGGTACGCGCATCTCGTCGCCGTCCGGACGATGGCCGCGGTCGGGCCTCGCCCCCGCGCAGCCGAGTGTGACGAAGGCCGGCGGCACCGGGGCTCTGTGCACGATCGCCGCCATGTCCGCGGTGCCCCACTTCAGCTGCAGGCCGCAATAGGCAAGCTTCGACCCAACACCTGTGGCCACGACGAAACGACCGCAGCGGGCAACCGGTACGGCGCGCCTCGAGCGCTGAGATGGAGAGGTGCAGCAAGAGCTGTCGCCTTAGAACGACTTGTCTTCGTAGTCTCCCAGGGGCAGGCCGAAGGGGCCTCGCTTGCGGCTGGTGACGTAGAGCTTGTCGCCGAAGACGGCGAACATGGCCTGCACGAGCGTGCCGACCCGGACTGCGCGCGCCGGCGGTCGCGAGCGCGGTGCGGATGGCGGGGCCGTGCTTCAGGATCTCCTCGCGCGTGAAGCCGGCCGCAGCATGGCTTCGGCGAGGTCGTAGGCCTGACACGGCGCGGCCTCGCCGGCCGTGTAGGGCACCACCGCCTCTTCCGTCAGGGCGACGCTCCGGTCGGCGTCGGCGCAGCCGGCGAGCCCGAGCGCGACGACAATTCCCGCGGCGAGCCACCGCAGCGCGACAAAACGGCGGCGGAAACCTCATTTGCGTCGGCGCCTGCTGGAGCGTGTCGAGCGCCGCCTCGAGCTCGGCCCGGAAGACGTCCTCGTCGAGGACCTTCTGCGGGCGGCAGGCGCTTGCGGCCGGTCTGGAACTCCTGGTCGTCCGTGCCCACGAGGGTCGCCGTGACGAAGACCGCGACTTGCCGCGCCTGATGGTTCAGGCCGTCCGTGCGGAAGCCGCGGCCGACGAGCGGCAGGCCTGCGGCGCCGGGCATCCCCGAACTTGCCGTACTGCGCGCGCGTGTCGACGAGGCCGGCGACCGCTGCGGTGCCGCCGTTCTCGATCTGGATGGTGCTGCGCGCGGTGCGGCGGCTGACCACCGGAAGGTTCTCCTCGCCGCGCGCGATGACGTCGCTCACCTCGATGTTCATGTCGAGCGTCAGTTCGCCGTTGGGGCCGACCTGCGGTGTGATGCGCAGAATCGTGCCGGTCTCGATCTTCTCGAGATCGGCGCGCAGGAAGGCGCCGGCCTCGGCCGTGATCTGGAAGTATTCTTCGGTCGTGACCTTGATCTCGGCTTCCTTGCCGTCCTGCGCCAGAACCTGCGGACTGGCGATGATCGTCGCCTCGTTGTTTGGCGTGAGCATGTTCAGCGTCAGCGAAAGCGCGTTCGGTGAACTCGCGGCTCGGCGTGTAGCCGATGCGGAGTTCCCAGGGCCAGCTGACGGCGCTGCCGACCACGGTGCCCGCGGTGATCGTCGGCAACTTCCAGTCGGCGCCGAAATCGAGAAGATCGCTCTGCTCCAGAACGACAACGCGTGCATCCAGCATGATGTGCTTGCGCGGCACGTCGATGGCCGCGATGTCGCGAAGATCCCGCGACGAGCATGTCCGGCGCGCTGATCGCGAGCGTGTTCGATCCTCGTCGGCCCGCACAAAGTCGCGAAGCGCCGGCGGCAGGAGGTTCAGTGTCGCTCAGCGCCTTGGCATGGTTGAGCTTGACGATCCTGGGTCGGGTATATGGCGGGAGGTCGAAGCTGCCGGCGGCGAGCGGCACGTCGAGGCGGTTGATCTGGCTGACGATCTGCTCGAGCGTGCCGCGCGGCGCGGTTATCGCCAGCGTGTTGCGTCGGCGTCGGCGCGCACGAAGCGCTGCAGTTCTCGGGAGCAGCGAAGGGCGGTCGGCGCCTTCACATGGTCGAGCGGAAAGAACACGGTTCTCCCGCTCGGCTGGTCGATCTTGGCGAGGTCGTGAGATGACGTCGAGAGCAGCGTGTCTGGCGCGGTGATGGCCAGCGCATCGGATCCGCTCACGCGGACATAGCGCTGCAGCGGCTGCGGCAGCAGGCTGCGGGCGGTCTCGGGCGACGTTACTGAAGCGCGACGCTGGTCTCGGCGACGTCCGCGAAGACATCTTGACGTTTCGTGCGTTGTAGACGAGGTAGTAGTCCGGGATTCGACGTGCACCGGTACTCGGTGCCGGCCAAAAGCAGCTGAGCGCCTTCTCCACGGTCACGCTGTCCAGCGTCACGGAAGCGACCCCCTGCACGCTCGGCTCCGATGATGTTTACCTGGGCCTGGGCTGCACGTCTCGATCGCCTGGCGAAGGTCTGACTGGTAGAAGACGTTGCTTATCGTGCCGGTCTTGCCTGACGCGTCGGTCGCCGCCGAAGCTTCGTCCGCGGCCTTCTGCGCACGGGCCACCGAGGGTGGGGCGGCGAACACCAGAGCAAGCAGCACGCAGGCTATCGGTCCACTACGATACATTTTCCCAGCCGGAAACGATACGCGAATTGCGTTTGAGCTAATCTGTCGACGATCGCACTCTAGTCTTTCCCAGCGGTTACCGTAACCTCCAAAGTGCCTCGATACTTGCCCGGCTCGGCATCCTGGCCGTTTGCCGTCCAGTGTTGCTCCGAAGTCACGAAGATGAGGCCCAGGGTCCCGTGAACCGGGTCCGACACGTCGGCTGACAACGTCGGAGTGCCTTCTCCGTCCTCACCGGTCAGGCTGACGAGATTGCTGTAGCGGAAGGGGAAGCCGGTGTGGGAGGGCAGGCTGTAATGCCACGACGGCACCGGAAACTTCACGATGACGTTGTAGCCGAGCTCGTCGGGCGCGCGGCGTGGCCCATGCCTGCGCCAGTCGTCGAAGCTTCGAAAACCCGATCTTCCGTCCTCGCGCTTGTCCTTGTCGTGATGGTGCCAATCCCCATCGTGGTCATCCTCGCCACCGCTCCAGCTTCCGCTTCGCCGGGCGAGGCCGAGGTAGGGCCCATAGCTGATCCTGAGGAAGTCGTCGGGCCGCACCGTCACGGAAGCCACCGCATTGCCGTGTACCTTGAAGGGTATGATGGCGGGAAGATCGGCCAGAAGTCGTGCTCAGGCACGTAGAGGGTGAAGTTGAGGCCCGCCCGGAAACTCAATCTGCGCGATCGGTTCGACATTGATGGTCACGCGAACCGACGCCGTTGCCGCTGGCGTCGCGGAAGCCGGCGACAGCAGGCCCGCGAACACAACGACTGCTGCGCACGCCCCTTTTAAGCCTGCGTAATCTTGCGGCTCCTGACGAACTCTCGGCTGCGCTGGCATATCCTTCCGCCATTCCGGCTTCGGTGTCGCGGACGAAATAGCTTCTATGTGCTTCTGGATGGGCTAGTTCGCAGTCAAGGTCAGGATAATTTCGCCCGTGTAAAGACCGGGTGAAGGCAAGCCGCCCCTTTCGGTCCGATCGGGGTCCGATTCGATGTGAATGACCCCATCACGTTCCTGACCGGTCGAGGACAGATCGACGGTGAGTGCTGGCGTGGTTGGTGCCGCCGTGTATCCGGGTAGAGTGGCATACTGGCGCGGGGAGCCGATCATGCCCTGCGCGGGAAACCTCAACTCGACGTTGTAGCCGAACAGCATTGCCCGCGAGCTCCGCCCTGCCGGGTACTGGGTGCCGAGTTGGAGGAAGGCCGACGGCTCAGCCGTCAGCGTGGCGTTCGGCATTCCCCACCACGCGGAAGCCCACCCCCGAGGAAGGGACTGGTTGTACCCGCCGGTGGATCTCCGAAGTGCAGGACGTTGGAGCTCGAGAATCTCGAGCTCCGCAATGGGCGTCGTCTCGATCTCGACCAGCGTCTGGAAGACCTGGTTCGAGACCCGCCCGGCGTGGGCACCACCAGCTGTCGCGGGTGGTTAAGTCCCACCATAACCCCGCAGGAACAGGGCTGCTGCAAGAATTCTTCGAATCATGCTACTTTCCCTAGAAGACATGGCTTGACCGCTTCAAAGGTTCTGCTGCTGGAGGAGCGGCATTCTGCTCGGGCCACCGTTGCGGAGTTCGCCTTCGCGCTCGATCATCGTCTGTCGACGGAAGCGAAGGCTTTGCGCTCGGCAAAGTCGAAGGATCTTATGATCGTCACGTCGACGCCGCCCTTGTCCTGCTTCTCCACGCGGCAGTGCTGCATGCTGGCCCGACGATATCCTGATCGCCCACGCCTGAAATGACGCCGCGCACTGCAAAGAAACCTGGGCGGGACGTTCTTGAAAGTCGATCTCACCACCGAAGCTGCGCTTGCTGGAGCGGCAGGAGAATTCCGTCCTCCCCCGCCAAGGCGACATTGTCGACCTGGCCGCCCTGGGCGTCAAGCAGACTGGATCTGAATCTTGGTCGACATGGGACGTTGCCCAGGTTCACGAAGCGCAACTGGACTGCGCAGCTGGTCCCATCGTCTCCGCGGGCCAGGGATATCTGCTCGACACGGCCCTGTGCGACGGTCTGCTGACCCGGGTTCGAAGGTGCACCATCGACTTCGTCTCTCCGGCGCTCTGCCCGTCGGCGTAGGTGCCGTGCAGCACGAGGTCGGCGTAGTAGTTGGGGTACTGTGACACGCCCTCCGGGGCACGCGGCTGATGACACGTACGTTCTGCCGGAGGCCCGGGCGTATCGTGAACGATGGGGCTGTATCTGGGTCCACGGCTCGGCGGACAGCGCGGTACCGAGGAGGTCGCCCATCGCAACGCCGACGAGGTCGGGCGGGGTCTCCGACACATGTCGACCTTCACCGGCGCCGTGCCCGGGTTCTCGATCTTCAGGATCGTCGTCCGCGTCGCGCCCGGAACGACGTCCATGTCGACGACCTGCGGCTTCAGAGAATCAGGGCGGTGTCGTAGGCCAGCGTGCTGGCGTTCGGGTCGCCCTCGAAGGCGATCTCCTTCTCGACCGGCGGAACGCGGCGACCGTCCACCCTCAATTCGCCCAGCAGGCGGTAGGGGCCCGAGGGCAGGCGCCGCTGCAGGTCGTTGCCGAGCTCCAGGGTGACGCCGGGAATGATCGAGCGCTCCTTGAGGGCGAACCGCGTGACAGGGCGCCAATGCTCTCCGAGCGGCGCTCGATGGTCATCTGCCCATCCACGCGCGAGTACGTGCGGCCGTTGTTCGCGATGCGGAGGGCCGGCGGTGGTCGTCGCCGCGCCGCCGTCCGAGCCGTCGTGATAGGCCATGACCGCGTCTTCGAGCGCCACCTCCTGGCGCGCCGTGCGCCCCTCGATCTGAACGATCAGCGGGAATGACGAACCGCACGCGCACGACGAGGCCCGGTCGTGTCTTGCGGTAAGGGGGGTTTCAGCCACGATCCCGGCAAAGTATGCGCCGTGGGCGTCGGCGGGCACGTTCAGGCGCAGCTAACCTCGCGGGCTGTAGCGGGGCGATCTCGACCCGTTGCTCGCTCAGGCTCGTCCAAGGGACGCTTGAATAGGGGGGAGGCGTGTCTTCGTCCGATCCGGACTCGACAAGGCGCCAGCTGCCATCCAGGTTCTGTGAAATGTCGGCCAGGCTGACGTCGATCGCGCGCACTTCGGTGCCTGCGGTGTTGCGGATTTCCAGCGGCACCTCGACGGCCCTGCCGGCCCGGGCCGGTCAGTTCCATTTTCATGGGTTTGACCTGAAAGCCCTGGGCACTCGCCGGTCCGATGCAGCCATCAAGATCGCGACGAACGCAAGGCATAGTGCCCGCGCAAGGAAAACTGTTGCTGGGGAACAGCGGGTACATTAAAAACTTGCTCCCGGCGCGGCATCGACGCGCAAACACTCCAAACTGATGAAGATCGCCCGGCCGACTGGAAAGGCGGGAGGGGAGCCGAGGCCCCTCCTCCCGCTCGAGCTCAGTCGTTCGCGGTGATCGTGTAGGTCACCGTCAGGTCGTGACGCCCCAGGCAGCGGGAGCTGGTTCGGCGCGTCCGGCGCCGTACACGATGGGCAGGGACGCCGACGTTCTGGCTGTAGGGAACGCTCGCGATACAGCGTCTTCGGCGCGCCACCCATATCCGCCTTCTTCCAGACGAGCGCATTGGCCGGTGCATTACGAATTCGGCGACGATCGCGCCGCGTGCGCCGCGCTCTCATCTCCGTGTTGAAGATGAAGAAGTTCGATGCTTCGAGTCCAGCGCGTCGGCGTCGGAGGAAGCAACCTCAACGCTGATGACTCGAACCGACGTTGCTGATGTAGGCTCAGCGATGCGAGGCGGCCGTATCCTTGTTCTCCATCGCTGTCACCAGCCATAAGACCAGGGCGACGTTGGCGTCATTCGCCCACATGGAGACTTCCGGGTCCACGGTGATGTTCACGTTCACGTCGTGGGCCTGGAGTCTCCGGTGCCCGATGCCATCGCGGCGCCCGCGAAGCCGATCACCGCCGCGGCGGAAACACCTGCCAAGAACTTCCTGTACATAACGCTTCTCCTGTTTGCCCCGTCCTGCGGGGCAGATTCCGGTTACTTCGGGCGTCAAATATTGTCGTATTCGCCTCGCCGGCCGCCCGGAAACGGCGAGTTATGACTCAATGTTTAACACATCATTAACCGGAGTGTGAAGACTAAAGCGCGAACAGGGTAAATGCCTGCCCGAAACTATTTCGGAATATTGGGGGTGATACATATGAATGCGCACCGGCGGACAGAAATGTCGACGCCAGTGTGCCTTGCGGCCAACGATGTTATGGAAACGCCTGTATCTGGTATTCCAGAGACATTTCCCCCCGCAGCAATAACGATTCCATAACCATGGAAGAGCGCGCATGCTCCATTTGGAGTATTTGATTGAAACTATCTGCCGGGGAGAGAAGGGGCGTACGGTAGCTGTCCAGACGCAGGATCAGCCGGTGTCGCGGGCGAGCGTCGCGACCAGTTCTGCCTGGCGGCCGGTTCCCGTCTTGGCGAAAACCGAGCGCAGGTGCTGGCGGGCCGTCAGCACCGAGATGCCCATCGCCGCGGCGGCGTCGGCCAGGCCCCGGCCCTCCACGAGGTGGGCGGCGAGCTCGAGCTCGCGGGCGGTCAGCCGGTAGCGCTGCCAGCGCCCCTCGGGCGATGCCGCCGGCGGCGCCACCTCATGGATGGTGGCGAGCGCACAGGCGCCGCTGAGGAGCGTCTGGAAGTCGCGCGGCATCGGGATGACGTCGATCGCCAGCATGCGGCCCGCATCCACCGGCACGGCCACCGGCCCCGGCAGCACCGCCCCGCCATCCGGCCGGAACGCGAGCGCCGCGTCGACGAGATCGCAAAGCTTCCGGTCGAGCGCGGGATCGCGGGCACGCACCTGGCCGTTCCTCAGGAGCCCCGGATCCCGCAGAAGCGTCTCGGCCCGCTCGTTGAGCCATGCGATGCGGCCGGACGCATCGAGTGCCGCCAGCCCCCGCGCGGCGAAGGCGAAGGTGGCGTCGAGCGAGGTGACGCGCTGGTTGCCGAGGGCCGCCGCCCGGCGCGCGGCGAGCTCGAGTTGCCCACGCACGCCTGCCAGCGCTTCCACGTCGCCGGAAAGGAACGGGCCGCGCTCGGCGCTGCCGTGCACGGCGACGCCCCAGGTCTTGCCGTTGACGTCGAGCGCGATGCCGGCGAACCACTTCAGGCCGTGCGGTTCGAGCAGCTCGCAGTAATAGGGGTGGGACCTCATCTCCTCGGGCGTGATGAAGTCCTGGTCGGTCACGTGGCCGAAGGCCAGCGCCCGGGGGAATCCCTTCTCCGCCCGCAAGTCGCACCTGTGCCAGCCGGTCTCGACGAAGCTCTGCATGACGCCGGCCAGGCTGGCCGAATGCGGCATGGAGGCGTCTCGCTGCGCTGCGTCGCGCGGGATGAAGACCGCCCCGCGCGCATCCACGAGCGCCGCCAGGTCATCGCACACCTCCGGCCATGCCATCGGGTCGATCGCCGCCCGATCCAAGCTCAGGAGGAGTTGCTCGCCTGGATGTCCTGACCGTGCCGCCATTGTCCCCGGTAGTTGAACTGTGGAGCCTGCATGGGAGCAAGGTTTTCTAAAATGTTCAACGAAATTGTCGCGGATTTGTTAATAGGGTGCCGGCGCGCCTGGGTCTCCGAGGGGCAACGCGAAGGAAATCGCAATTTTTGCGCTTCCGGCTGCGGCACGTATACACCGGACGCAACCCGATGTGCCGCATTTCAGGCCATTCATGCGGATGTTTCGTTTGCAACATCCTGGCGTCCGGGTGCGAGTGCAGAGGGCGTGGATGTGTAGACTTGGCGGCGCAGGTTGCGCCGCACAAGCAGGTTCCACCGCACAAGGGAGTTCCGCCGACGGACTCGGGGAGGGAGCGGTGACGCGGCCTCCCTCCGGCGCCGGCGGGCGCGGCTTCCGATTGCGGGTGCTCGGGGCTCGCGTCCGCGCCTGCCTCAGGGCTCGAGGCGGCCTTCGTAGGCCATGCGGAAGAGCGTCTTCGCGCCGTCCTCGGTGAGCTCTACGGGGTTGCCGCCGGCCGTCGGGTCGACCACGGCCATCGCGGCGATGCGGTCGAGCTGGGCGTCGTCGACGCCGAACTCCTTCAGCGTCGGCGGCACGTCGAGCTCGCTGCGCAGCGTCATGACCCAGCCCATGACGCCCTCGAAGCCGGGCTCGAGGCCGAGCCAGGCGGCGAGGCGGCCGATCTTCTCCTCGATGGCGCCGCGGTTGAAGGCGAGCACGTAGGGCATCATCACGGCGTTCGTCATGCCGTGATGCGTGTCGTAGAGCGCGCCGATCGGGTGCGACAGGGCGTGGATCGCGCCGAGGCCCTTCTGGAACGCGACCGCGCCCATGGCGGCGGCCGACATCATGTCGGCGCGGGCCTCGATGTCGCCGCCGTCGGCGGCGACCCGCGGCAGGGCCTCCTTCACGAGGCGGATGCCCTCCACCGCGATGCCCGCCGCCATCGGGTGGTAGGAGGGGGCGCAGTAGGCCTCGAGGCAGTGGGCGAGCGCGTCCATGCCGGTGCCGACGGTGAGGATCGCGCGGCAGCCCGACGGTGAGCTCGGGGTCGCAGATCACGATCTTCGCCAGCATCCCGGGATGGAAGATCACCTTCTTGGTGTGCGTCTCCTCGTTGGTGAGCACGCCGGCGCGGCCGACCTCCGAGCCCGTGCCCGCCGTCGTCGGCACGCAGACGATCGGGTGGATCGCGTCGTGGTTGGCGCGCTTCCACAGTCGCCGATGTCCTCGAAGTCCCAGACGGGCTTCGTCTGGCCCTCCATGAAGGCGACGAGCTTGCCGAGGTCGAGGCGCGCTGCCGCCGCCGACGCAGATCACGCCGTCATGGCCGCCGGCGCGGAAGGCCTCGATGCCGGCCTCGAGGTTCGCCTCGACCGGGTTCGGCTTGACGTCGGAGAACAGGCCGGCCGCGAGCCCGGCCGCCTCGAGGCTCTCCAGCATCGCTTGCGTCATCGGCAGCTTCGCGAGGCCGGGATCGGTGACGAGCAGCGGCCGCGCGATGCCGGCGGCGCGGCAGGCGTCGGGCAAGCTCGGCGATGCGGCCGGCGCCGAAGCGGACGGCGGTGGGGAAGGACCAGTTGGCGGAGGCGGGCATGGCTTTGGGCTCTTCTCGGGTGGTGTGGCGGTCGGATGCGAGTGACGGCCTTCGTCTTCCGCTCGTGGAGGTAGGCTAGAACTCCGTCCTGAGGTGGAAGGACTTCGGCCGCGTCAGCGTCTCGTAGCCGACACGCGAGAGGGCGGCGCCGCGGCCGGTGTCCTTGACGCCGGTCCAGGTCGAGCGCCGGGTCGAGATAGTCGGCGCGGTTCATGAAGAACGTGCCGGTCTCCACGCGCCGCCGATCCGCTCGGCGGCCTCGAGGTCCCGCGTCCAGATCGAGGCGGTCAGCCCGTAGGGGCTGTCGTTCATCAGCTCGACCGCCTCCTCGTCGTCGGCGACCTTCATGATGCCGACGACGGGGCCGAAGGATTCCTCCTTCATGACGGCCATCTGGTGGTTCACCTCCGAGAGCACCTGCGGCGCCATGTAGGCGCGAGCCCGGCGCCTCGCGCTCGTAGGCTTTCGTGTCGATATGCGCCTTCGCGCCGACCCGCAGCGCGCCCTCGATCTGGCCGCGCACCATGTCGGCCGAAGCCGGCCGCACCATGGGCCCGAGCGTCGTCGCCTCGTCCAGCGGATCGCCGAGCCTGTAGGCCTTCACCGTCTCGACGAAGCCGTCGAGGAACTCGTCGTAGACGTCGCGGTGGACGTAGATGCGCTCGACGCCGCAGCAGGACTGGCCGGAGTTGAAGAAGGCGCCGTCGACGACGTTCTCGACGGTGGCTCCGAGGTCGCAGTCGGCCCGGACATAGGCCGGATCCTTGCCGCCGAGCTCGAGGCCCATCGAGGTGAAGGTGCCGGCCGCCGCCTCCTCCATCGCGCGGCCGCCGGCGACCGAGCCGGTGAAGACGAGGTGGTCGACCATGCCGGCCATCAGGATGCGGCCGGTCTGCTCGTGGTCGAGGAAGAGGTGCTGGAACAGGCCCTCCGGCAGGCCGGCCCGGTCGGCCGCCATCTGGAAGCGCTCGGCGACGAGCAGCGTCTGCGCGGCGTGCTTCAGGATCACGGCGTTGCCGGCCATCAGCGCCGGGACGACCGAGTTGACGGCGGTCATGTAGGGGAAGTTCCACGGCGCGATCGTCAGCACGATGCCGAGCGGCTCGCGCGTGATGTAGCGCTTGAAGCCTCTCCTTCGGGCCCGGGTCGATCGGCTGGAGCACGTCCTCGGCGATGCCGATCATGTAGCGGGCGCGCTCCTCGAAGCCGCGCATCTCGCCGGCGCCGAAGCGGACCGGCCGGCCCATCTGCCAGGCGAGCTCCGGCACGATCTCGTCGTTCATCGCGAGCATCGCGTCGGTCATGGCGGTGACGAGCCTCGCGCGCTCGCCGACGGGCACGTCGCGCCATTCGCTGCTGGACGCGGTGGGCCGTCTCGAAGGCGGCGCTCACGGCGCCGTCGGTCGCCGGCTCGCGCTCGGCATAGACGCGGCCGTCGACGGGGGAGATGCAACTGGATCGGTGGTCATTCTGCTGTGTCTCTTCGTGTGTTCGAGTGCGGCGGGCGCAGCCGGCTACGCCCGCTCGAAGCCGCGCCATCAGCTCCCAGTCGGTGACGCGGCGGTCGTATTCGAACTGCTCCCACTCGGCGGTGTGGACGTAGTGGTCGACCACGGCGTCGCCGAAGGCGGTGCGCAGCATCTTCGAGTGCGTCATCGCCTCGGTCGCCTCGCGCAGCGTCTTCGGGATCTCGCGCAGCTGCTTGCCCGACATAGGCGTCGCCGCTCGATGGCGTCCTCGAGCTCGAGCCTGCTCCTCGATGCCGGCGAGGCCGGCGGCGAGCAGCGCCGCGAAGGCGAGATAGGGGTTGAGGTCGGCGCCGCCGATCCGGCATCTCGATGCGGATCGCCTTGGTGTCCTCGCCGCACAGGCGGAAGCCGGCGGTGCGGTTGTCGCGGCTCCAGATCGCCTTGGTCGGCGCGAAGGTGCCGGCCTGGAAGCGCTTGTAGGAGTTGACGTAGGGCGCGAGGAACTAGGTGATCTCGCGGGCATGGGTGAGCAGCCCGGCGATGAAGCGGCGCATCAGCGTCGCACATGCCGAGCTCGGCGCTCTCGTCGAGGAACAGCGGCGTCTTGCCGTCCGCGCTCCCACAGCGAGGATGTGGATGTGGCAGCTCGAGCCGGCGAGGTCGTAGTCGCCACTTGGCCATGAAGGTGACCGCCTTGCCCTGGGCGTGGGCGATCTCCTTGATGCCGTTCTTCATGACGACGTGCCGGTCGGCCATCTCAGCGCGTCGGCGTAGCGGACGTTGATCTCCTCCTGGCCCGGCCCCCATTCGCCCTTGGAGTTCTCGACCGGGATGCCCGCGTCCATGCAGCCCGTTGCGGATCGCCCGCATCACGCGCTCTTCCTTGGTGGTCTGGAAGATGTGGTAGTCCTCGATGTAGTCGCCGGCGGTCTGCAGGCCGCGGTAGCGCTTGTCGCAGCGCCGAGCGGTAGGTCTCGTCGAACAGGTAGAACTCGAGCTCCGAGGCGAAGGCGGCGGACATGTCCATCCGCCTCGAGCCGCGCGAGCTGGCGCTTCAGGATCGCGCGCGGGCTGTGCGGCAGCGGCTCGTGGTGGTGGTGGTCGAGCACGTCGCAGAGCACGAGCGCCGTCGCCGGCAGCCAGGGCGTCAGCGCGCAGCGTCGCGAGGTCGGGCTTCATGACGAAGTCGCCGTAGCCCTTCGCCCAGTTCGCCGCCGCGTAGCCCGGCACCGGCTCCATGTCGATGTCGTTGGCGAGCAGGTAGTCGCAGCCATGCGTCTCCTCGCTGCGCGGACTCGAGGAAGAAGCGCGCATGGCAGCGCTTGCCGATCAGCCGGCCCTGCATGTCGGCCAAGGCGACGAGGACGGTGTCGATCTCGCCCGTGTCGACGGCCTTCTTCAGGTCGGAGATGGAGAGGTGGCCGGTCATCCGGTGTCGCCTTCGCTCGTGTCTTGAATGCGCGGGGAGGGGGCGGCCGGCGCCGCCCCCTCCCGGGTCGTGTCGTGCGGGTCTCAGCTGTAGCGGTAGGGCGGGCCGGCCTTCCGCATCGTGTCGACGTAGGTCTTCAGGATCTCCACGACCTTCGCGTCCCGGTCGCTCTGCTTGGCGATCTCGTCCCAGAAGCTCATCGCCTCTTCCTCGACCTTCGACCACTCGGATTCGGGGATCGAGGTGAGCTCGAGCTTGCCGCCGTTCACCCGGTAGTGCGCCTCGCCCCACCAGTACCAGTGCAGGCGGTGGTAGTGCGAGGAGTCGATTGCAGAGCTGGAACAGCGTCTTCAGGTGGTCGGGCACCTCGGCCCACTTGTCGGAGTTGACGAAGTAGGATCCGGCCCACGCGCCCGAGATGTTGTTCGTCAGGTAGTACTTGGTGATGTCGGCCCAGCCGACCGTGTAGTCCTCGGTGATGCCCGACCAGGCGACGCCGTCGAGCTCGCCGGTCTGGATCGCCACCTGCACGTCCTCGTAGGGCAGCGACACCGGCACCACGCCGAAGCGCTGCATGAAGCGGCCGCCGGTCGGGAACATGTAGACGCGCAGGCCCTTCAGGTCCTCGAGCGACTTGATCGGCTTCGTCGTGGCGAAGTTGCACGGGTCCCACGAGCCGGTCGACAGCCAGGTGACGCCGTCGATCTCGCTGTAGGCCTCCTCCCAGATCTCCTTCAGCCCGTAGTGGTGCCACAGCGTCGGGACGTCGAGCGAGTAGCGCGAGGCGAAGGGGAAGTAGGCGGCGAACACCGACACGTCGACGGGCGAGGCCATGGAGTCGTCGTCGCTCTGGGCCGCGTCGATCGTGCCGCGCTGCACGGCCCGGAACAGCTCGCCCTGCGGCACCAGCTGGTCGGCCGTGTAGAGGTCGATCACCATGTCGCCGTTCGCGGCCTTGTTGAAGGCCTCGATCGACGGCTTGATCACCTCTTCCGAGAGCGCCGGTCCCGCATAGGTCTGGAGGCGCCAGCGGATCGGGCTCTGCGCCTTGACGTAGGGCGCCGCGAGCGTGGTGGCCGCGGTGGCGCCGGCGGTCGTCATCCCGGCCCGCTTCAGGAAGTCGCGTTTGCTGATCTTCGAGTTGTCGGTCATCTGTCGTTCTCCCCTCTGGTTAGAACCTGCAGACCGCCCGCGGACGATGTCGGCGCCAGCCTGCTTCGCTAGTGGTCTCTGGTCGTCAAGTCGTGTCCTTCTTCTTGTTGTCCGGGCGCGGGTCGCGCTCACTTTCCGGAATAGAGATTGGGCAGCCACAGCGCGATGCCGGGAAAGAGGATGATGATGACGAGCGACACGATCATCAGGAGCACGAAGGGCAGGATCGACCTGTAGATGTCGACCAGCCCGATCTCCGGCGGCGCCATCGCCCGCATCAGGAAGAGGTTGTAGCCGAAGGGCGGGGTGATGTAGGCGATCTGGCAGGTGATCGTGTAGAGCACGCCGAACCAGATCGCGTCGAAGCCGAGCTTGACCACGAGCGGGATGTAGAGCGGCGCCACGATGACCAGCATCGCCGTGTCGTCGAGGAACGTGCCGAGGATCACGAAGCTCAGGAGCATCAGGATCATGATGGTCCAGGGATCGAGCTCCCAGCGGTGCAGGAGCAGCCCCTCGATCGCCCGGATCGCGCCGAGCCCGTCATAGACGGCGGAGAAGCAGAGCGCGGCGAGGATGATCCACAGGAACATGCAGCTGACCGACAGCGTGTCGCGCGTCACCTGCTCGATGACCTTGAAGGTGAGCTTCCGCTCGAAGGCGGCCGCCAGCATCGACAGCACGGCGCCGACCGCCGAGCTCTCGACGAGGCTCGTCACGCCGCCGATGAACAGCCCCATCATCAGGCCGAAGACGAAGAGCGGGATCAGCCCCTCGCGCAGGAGCGAGAACTTCTCGCGCCAGGTGATCTCCGCCCGCTCCTCGGCCGACAGCGCCGGCCCCGTCTCCGGGTTGAGCGCGCAGCGCACGTAGATGTAGACGGCGAAGATGCCGGCCATCATCAGCCCCGGCAGGATGCCCGCGAGCCAGAGCTGCAGCACCGGCTGCCGGGCGATCATCGCGTAGAGCACGAGCACGACGCTCGGCGGCACGAGGATGCCGAGCGAGGAGCCGGCCTGGATGACGCCGGTGATCATCACCTTGTCGTAGCCGCGCTTCAGGAGCTGCGGCAGCGCCACCGTCGCGCCGATCGCCATGCCGGCGACCGACAGGCCGTTCATGCAGGAGATCACGACCATCAGGCCGATCGTGCCGAGCGCCAGGCCGCCCTGGATCGGCCCGAACCAGACGTGGAACATCCGGTAGAGATTGCCGGCGATGCCGGACTCCGAGAGCATGTAGCCCATGAACACGAAGAACGGCACCGTGATCAGCGGGTACCAGTTCAGCACCTGGAAGGCGGCGTTGAACGGCAGCTCGTTCGAGCCCTCGCCCCACAGCCAGAGCGCGGCCGCCGCGCCGACGAAGCCGACCACCCCGAAGACGCGCTGCCCGGTGATCAGCAGCACCATCATCGTGGCGAACATGAAGAAGGTGATCGTCTCCGGGCTCACTGGATCGGCCTCCCGCGTGCGATCGCCAGGTCCTTGAAGAGGGTCGCGACCATCTGCAGCAGCATCAGGAAGATGCCGATCGTCATCGCCAGCTTGATCGGCCAGAGCGGCGGCGCCCAGGCCGTGTAGTTCTTCTGGCCGTACTCCATCGCGTAGCTCGTCGACGAGACGGCGCCCCACAGCAGCACGCCGAGATAGAACAGGACGAACAGGATGGTGATCACGTCGGTGACGGCGCGCCTGCGCGCCGACAGGCGGTCGTAGACGAGGTCCATCCGCACGTGCGCCTTGAGCTGCACCGAGTAGGCGCCGCCGAGCAGGTAGTAGGCCGACATCAGGAACTGCGACATCTCGAGCGCCCAGTTGATCGGCACGCCGAAGACGAGCCGCGACAGCGTCGACCAGACGAGGATCCCGCCGAGCACGAAGATCAGGTACATCGCGACCCGGCCGACGACGTAGTTCACGGCGTCGACGCCCTTCACGAAGCGGATCACAGGCCCCGGCATGGCGGCCTCCCGTCGTTCGCGGTCCAGGGCGCGGGCCGCAGATGGGGCGGTGCGTGTCGCTCGCGCATCCGGGTCATCGGGCTTCCTCCGCGGCTTCGACGAGCGCCGCCGACAGGAGCGCGGCCCAGGCCTCCTGGGCGGCCTCCGTCTCGATCTCGTCGTTGCGGATCTCGATCATCACGGCCGGCAGGCCGCGCGGCCGCGCGTGCAGCCGCAGCGTGTGGTAGACGCCGTCGGCCGGCGCGTAGGGCTCGTTCTCCCCGACCACCAGCTCCGGGTCGCGGCGCAGGATCTCCATGAGCCGGCGCGCGGGCGAGGGACCGTCGTCGAACAGGACGCCGACCTGCCAGGGCCGCGCGGTGCCGAGATAGGTCGGGGTGAAGGAGTGGACCGCGACGAGGGTCGGGCCGTCCGTGCGGCCGTCGAGCAGGCGCTCGATCGCGGCGTGGTAGGGCTCGTAGACCCGGCTGCGGCGCAGCGCCCGCTCGTCGTCCGACAGGCTCAGATTGCCCGGGATGTCGACGTCCTCGCTGCGCGGCGTGATGGAGTCGGCGGCGTCGGTGGCGCGGTTGCAGTCGATGACGAGGCGCGACACGTCCGGGAAGAGAAGCGGCGCGTCGAGCGCCTGCGCGACCCTGCGCGCGACGCCGAGCGCGCCGGGATCCCAGGCGATGTGGCGGCTGAGCTGTCCGGGCTCGAGGCCCGGCGGCGTCGCCCAGCCGGGCAGGCGGTTCGACGCGTGGTCGCAGAGGATGACGAAGCGGCCGCGCCCCCCGGCGTTCTCGACGCAAACAAGATCGGTGTCTTGTCCGGCGGTCGCGGCGACCATTGCCCCCTCCGATGGTCCAGGCGAGGCAAACTCGCCTGTTGCAGCGCAAGATGCTCTAATTGTGTGTACAGGAACCCCGTCCGTGTCAATTCTGAAACCGACATTCCAGACGTTAACGAGGATGGCCGGCGGCGGCCCCGCGCCGTAGGGTCCGGTCGGGGAGAGCGAACGAGGCGCTGTGGCGCGATGGCCAGCCAGACCACCATCGCGGACCAGATCCGCACCCGTATCCAGGAATTCACCGCCACGGAGCGGAAGGCCGCGCACGTGCTGCTGGCGACCTATCCGCTGGCCGGGCTCGAGCCGGTGGCCGATTTCGCCAGCCGCGCCGGCGTCAGCGCGCCGACGGTCCTGCGCTTCATCGCGCGGCTCGGCATCGGCTCGTATCCCGACTTCCAGCGTCGCCTGCGCGACGAGCTCGAGGCGCAGCTCAAGTCGCCGCTGGCCAAGGTCACGCATGACGGGGACGGGGGCCCGAAGGGCGGCGACGCGCTCGCGCGCTTCAAGGCCGCGGTGGTGGAGAACCTCGAGCAGACCTTCGCGCACGTGCCGCCGGCCGAGTTCGAGGCGGTGGTCGATCTCCTCGCCGACACCAAGCGCGGCATCTACCTCGCCGGCGGCCGCTTCACCGATCCCGTCGCGCGCTACGTCGCCGCCCATCTGAGGATCGTCCGGCCGCGGGTCACCCACATGGCCGGCCAGGCGGAGAACTTGCGCGACCAGATCCTCGACATGGGCCGGCACGACGTCCTCTTCGTCTTCGACATACGCCGCTACCAGGAGGATACCGTCGCGCTGGCGAAGAGCGCCGCCGGCCGCGGCGTGAAGATCGTGCTCGTCACCGACCAGTGGCTGTCGCCGATCAGCCGCGTCGCGGCGCACGTCCTCTCCGCCCACGTCTCGGCGCCGTCGAACTGGGATTCGAGCGCGGCCATGATCGCCCTGCTGGAGGCGGTCCTCGCCGCCGTCACCGAGCGGCTCTGGCCCTCCGCCAAGGCGCGCATCGCCGAGATCGAGGCGCTGCGCTCGCCGGAGTGAGGCGGCTGATGCCGGGCCGCCGAGGGCGGTTCCCGAGACGGGCCTATTTCCCGAGATACTGCGGGAGCCAGAGCGTGATTTCGGGGAAGGCGATGACCGAGACGAGGGCGAGGATCTGCAGGATGACGAAGGGAATGATGCCCTTGTAGATCGTGCCGATCGTCACCTCGCGCGGCGCGATGCCCCTGAGATAGAAGAGGGCGATAGCCGAAGGGCGGCGTCAGGAACGAGGTCTGCAGGTTCACCGAGAGGGCGATCGCGAACCAGATCAGGGTCTGGCTCGTGGTTGAGGCCGAAGTCGAGGCTCGCGACCACGGGCGCCACGATCGGCACGACGACCAGCGTGATCTCGACCCATTCCAGGAAGAACCCGAGAATGAAGACGAGGCCGATGATCATCGCGAGGACGAGATAGGGGCTGCCCTGGTGGACCGAGAAGATCTCCTCGATCATGTCGTCGCCGCCGAGCTTGCGGAAGATCACGCTGAAGACGGTGGCGCCGATCATCACGAAGATGATCATCGCGGTGGTCTTGGTCGTGTCCTTGAGCGCGTGTGACAGGGTGTGCAGGGTGAGCTTGCCCGACACCAGCGCGAGCAGCATGGCGCCGACCGCACCGATGGCCGCCGAATTCGTCGGCGTGGCGATGCCGGCGACGATCGTGCCGAGAACGGCGAAGATGAGCACGATCGGGGCGAGCAGGTCGACGAGCAGGCGGAGCAGGCTCGTCCAGAAGCCGTCGCTCGTCTCGATCCGCGCGGCCGGCATCTTGTGCGGGGTCAGGATCGCCACGGTCGCGATGTACGCGATGTAGAGGACGCCGAGCAGCAGGCCCGGCCCGACCGCGCCCATGAAGAGATCGCCGACGGAGACGCGCATCTGGTCGCCGAGCACGATCAGCATGATCGCTCGGCGGGATCAGGATGCCGAGCGTGCCGCTGGCCGCGATCAGGCCGCTCGAGACCTTGGCGTCGTAGCCGTTCTTCAGCATGGTCGGCAGCGCCATCATGCCCATCAGCACGACCGAGGCGCCGATGATGCCGGTCGAGGCCGCCATCACGACGCCGATGATGGCGACCGCGAAGGCATAGCCGCCGGGCAGGCCGCGGAAGGTGCCGGCCAGCGACCGCAGCAGCCGCTCCGCGATGCCCGAGCGCTCGAGCATCAGGCCCATGAAGACGAAGAGCGGGATCGCGATGAGCAGCCAGTTCGTCAGGATGCCCGAGTAGATCCGCTGCACGGTGATCGACAGGAAGAGGATCGGGACGTCGGCCGCGAAGGCGGTGAGGATGCCGACGCCGGCCAGGACGAAGGCGACGGGATAGCCGGAGAAGATCCCGATCATCAGCGCGACGAGCATGACGCTCGGCCAGATCACTTCGCTCATCGGTCGTGGGGCCCGTCGGGTTCGTCGAGGTCGGGGGAGGTCAGCTCGGCCACCGTGCGGACGGCGCGCGCCAGCGCCGCGATGCCGAGCAGGGCGAAGGCGATCGGGACGCAGGCCTTGAGGGTCCAGCGGTCGATCAGCCCGCCATAGGTGGAGGCTTCGCCGCTGGCATAGGCCGCCATCGCGAACTTCGTCCCGTACCAGGTGACGATGACGGTGAACGGCAGCAGCAGGAACAGGTCGCCCAGCACGAGCACGACCTTGCGGAGGCGCGGCGGGAAGGCGCCGGAGATGAAGTCGACATTGACGTGCTGATCGTCACGCAGCGCATAGACGCCGCCGAACAGGACGATGAGCGCGAAGATGTACCACTGCAGGTCGAGCAGGCTGTTGACGGTGAGCGCCGAGCCGATGACCGGCAGCTGCGTTCCCCACGTGGTGATGGTGTTGACGCCGAGCTGGCCGGCGACGACGGCCCCGCAGACGAAGACGATCAGGGGCAGCATCAGCCAGCCGACGGCCCGGCCGATGAGCGCGCACCCGTCGATGATGGTGTCGGTGATCTTGCGCATGATGCGTCCGGTGGATTGGCGGGCCGGACGAGGTCCGGCCCGCCTTGCGGCATCACTTCCGCGGAAGCGCCTGAAGGCTGTCCCATTCGCCGACGCGGTCGATATAGGCGGTCAGCAACTCGTAGGCTTCCTTGAAGATGGGATCCTTGCCCGCTTCCTCGTCGAGCACCTCCTTCGAGGCCTTCCGGAGGGCGTCGAGAACCGGCTCGGGGAAGCGCTGGACCTTCACGCCGGCGGCGCGGATCTCCTCCAGGGCCTTGGCCTGCGCGTCGAGCTGGTCGGCAAGGTTGTCGGTGATGTTGGCGCGGCAGGCCTCCACCATCTTCTTCTGCTGGTCGTCGGAGAACGACTTCCAGACGTCCATGTTGATGATGATCGAGTCCCAGCTCGAAGGCTGGTGCCACCCGGGGAAGTAGTAGTACTTGGCGACCTTCTGGAAGCCGAAGCCGAGGTCGAGCTGCGGCGCGGAGAACTCGGTCGCGTCGATGCGCCCGGTCTCCAGCGAGACGTAGATCTCGCCGGCGGGCACGAGCTGCGTGTTCGCGCCGAGCCGCGCCAGCGCCTTTCCGCCGAGGCCGGCGATGCGCATGTTCAGGCCCTTGAAGTCCTCGGGCGTGTTGATCTCCTTGTTGAACCAGCCGCCGGCCTCCGGCACGACGAGGTGGCAGGGGATGACCTTCACGCCGAAGGGATCGTAGGCCTTCTGGATGATCTCGAGGCCGCCGCCCTTGAACATCCAGGCGAGGGCCACGTCGGGCGTCGGGCCGAAGGGCATCGAGCCGACGAGGTTGGCGACCGGGATCTTCTCAGCCCAGTAGCCGATCCAGTCGAAGCCCATCGGGATCGCGCCGGAGCTGACGGCGTCGAACACCTCGAAGGGCGGCACGAACTCGCCCGCGCCGTGGACGTCGATCTTGATGCCGCCATCCGTGGCCAGCGCCACCCGGTCCGCCCATTTCTGCGGGCTGCTGCCGATCGAGGGGACCTGCAGGCCGAACACGCTCTGCAGGTCGAAGTTCTCGGCGGCGGCCACGTGGGTGCCCCCGACCAGTGCGGTCATGGCGACCGCGGCAAGCCACTTGTTCATCGTTTCCTCCCGTCTCTCCCCTCTGCGGGGGAAGCAATTATTCATGGGTGAATTTGTTCGTTATATGCGAATGTCCGGCGGCCAGCAACCGCGTCCGGAGAGCTTCATCTTCCTCCGCGGATGCGCCCCGTCGCGCTCCTGACGGCGTCGAGCGACGCCACCAGCCCGAGGGTCGCCAGAGCGATTCCCATCCACTGGGGCAGGCTCGGCCAGCTCCCGGTCATCGGAACCGCCAGCAGGACGGCCAGCGGCGGCACGAGGGCGGGGAACAGGGCGGCGAGGCCGGCGCCGAGCCTCGCGACCGCGGCCGCATAGGCGACGATCGCAAGGCATCCGCCAAGCCCTCCCTGGTACACGGCCTGCGCCAACCACGCCTGCGGCGGCATCGGGGCGGGCGTGAACGCGACGAGGTATAGCGGCACGAAGGCCAGCGTGGCGAGAAGCGCGACGACGGCCGTCGTCTCGAGGGGATCGAGCCGCCACCGGCCCAGCAGGTAGGTGAAGAGGCCCCAGAGGAAGCCCGACCCGACGAAGCACAGGTCGCCGACCCATGCGGACGTGGCGGGGTCCTTCAGCACCGGCTGGTCGAGCGCGATGCAGGCGAGGCCGGCGACGAGGATGAGGATGCCGATCTGCCTGTGCGCCGGGCAGCGGCCGGCCGTCCAGGACGACGGCGAGCGCGTTCGCCGTCAGCATCGTCATGCCGGGACTGATGACGACCGCATGCGCCAGCGGCGCGATGCCGTAGCCCGTGTTGATCAGGAACGCGAAGGGCGGCCCGATCGACACGGTCAGCCAGAAGGCCCGGACCCAGTCGAGCCGCCGGGAGGCGCGCCTGCGCCGCCGCACGAGCAGCGGCAGGAGGAGCACGGCCGGGACGGCATAGCGCAGGAGCGCGAGGTCGGCGCTCGTGAAGCCGTGCGTGCGGCCGATCGCGACCCCGACATTGTAGATCGCCCAGGCGAGGGCGGCCGTGACGCCGGCCGCGACCCCGGCCGCGACGGATGGCGTCGCGGCCCCCTGCAGGGCATGGGGCGACCGGGCGCCGGTCAATCGTTCGCCCCTGCCATGTGCCGGGCCGCGATATAGCCGAAGGTGACGGCCGGGCCGAGCGTGATGCCGCCGCCGGGATAGTTGCCGCCCATGATGCTGGCGGCGTCGTTGCCCGCCGCATAGAGGCCGGGGATCGCCCGTCCGTCCTCGTAAAGGACGCGCGCATTCTCGTCGCACTTGAGCCCGGCAAAGGTGCCGAGGTCGCCGATCACGAGCTTGACCGCGTAGAACGGGCCGCGCTCCACCGGCGCGACGCAGGGATTGGGCGCCATGCTCGGGGTCGCCCAGCGAGCGGTTGTAGGCCGTGCTGCCCTTGTGGAACTCCGGATCCTCGCCGTTGCGGGCGTGCCGGTTGAACGCCTCAACGGTCCGCTCGAGCTGCCCGGCGTCGGCCCCGATCTGCTCCGCCAGCTCCGCGAGCGTCTCGCCCTGCAGGAGATAGCCGAGCTCTTGATCTGCGGGCCGAACGGCACCGGGCGCCGGCTTCGCGTAGCCGAGCCCGTATTTGCGGAAGGTCGGATGGTCGGCGATGAAGTAGGCGCAGATCTCGCCGCCTTCGCTCCGGCAGCGCTGGAACATCGCCTGGCAGAAGTCGTGGTAGGAGTTCGCCTCGTTGACGAAGCGGCGGCCGGAGCGCGTCACCGCGATGACGCCCGGCTTCGAGCGGTCGACGAAGTGCGGGAAGGTGCCGAGCGTGCCGTCGGGCCGCACCGGGCGCGAGATCGGCACCCAGGCGGCGGCGTTGGGCAGCGTCTCGTCCACCGCCGCGCCGGCCGTCTCGCCGAGCCTCAGGCCGTCGCCGGTGTTGCCGGGCGGGCGCGGGCGAGGCGTGCTCGTTGCCGCTCGGGGCATGCGGGAACAGCTTCTTGCGGCGCAGGACGTCCTGCGGAAAGCCGCCGCAGGCGAGCACGACGCCCTTGCGCGCCGTGACCTCGACGGGCCCGGTCGTCCGCATCGACGACGGCCCCGGTCACCCGGCCGTCGTCGTCCTTGAGGAGCGTCCGGCACGGGCGCGCGCGTCCAGATCGGCACGCCGCGGTCGAAGCAGGACTTGGCGAGCCGTCGCCACCAGCGCGTTGCCGTTCATCAGCCGCATCGCGCGCCCGTGGAAGGCGCGGTCGCGCGCGAACTTCGCGAACAGCCGGCTCACGAACAGGGCCGAGATCGGCGAGCGGGTGACGCGGAAGAAGTGCAGGAGCTCCTTGCCCGACCCGATCATCATGCCGAGGAAGGTGATCTCGGCGAGCGGCGGGCGAAGCCTGGTGATCTCCTTGCCGAGCTCGCGGCCGTCGAAGGGCCTGGCGACGATCGACCTGCCGCCCGGCATGCCGCCTGGCGCGTCGGGATGGTAGTCGGCGAAGGTCGGGCCGAGATCGAACTGGAGCGCGGTGTTCTGCTCGAAGAACTCCACGGCCCGGGGCCCCGCGTCCAGGAAGGCATCCACGCGCGCGGCGTCGAAATGCTCGCCCGCCTCGTGCTGGAGATAGGTTCGCGCCTTCGCGGCGCTGTCCGCGACGCCCGCGCGGCGTGCGCGGCGCGTTGCAGGGGATCCACATCCAGCCGCCCGACCGGGCGGTGGTGCCGCCGAAGACGGGCTCCTTCTCGACGACGAGCACGTCCAGGTTGCGGTGCGCAGCCGAGACGGCTGCCGATAGTCCACCGGCGCCGGAGCCGACGACGAGGACGTCGCAAACGATCTTCTTCATGGTTTCAGGTCTTCTCGGAATGTCTGTTTCGGCGGAATGGCGACGCCGTCAGGCGGCGAGGTAGCCGCCGTCGACGGGCAGGAGGGCGCCCGTCACGTAGGTCGACATGTCGGATGCGAGGAACAGGACCGGCCCGACCAGCTCCTCCGGGTCTCCGACGCGGCCGAGCGGGGTGTGCGACAGGAAGCGGCCGATGGCGGCCTCGTTGCCGCGCGTCGCCTCGGTCATCGGCGTCGCGATCACGCCGGGCGCGATCGCGTTGACGCGGATCCCGTCGGGCGCAAGCTCGCTCGCCAGGGCCTTGGTGAACTGGAGGATGGCCCCCTTGCTCGAGCTGCGTAGGCCGCGATCGAGGGGCCGGCCGTGACGGCCATGAGGGAGGCCGAGGTTGACGATGCGCCCCTTGCGCGCCCGAAGCTGCGGCAGGAACGCCCGCACCATGTTGCGCGTGCCGTCGACGTTGACGCGGAAGATGTCGTCCCAGCCCTGGTCGAACTCGTCGGAATTGAGACGCTGACGACGGATGATGCCGGCATTGTTGACGAGGATCTCCGCCTCGCCGAGCTCCTCGCGGCAGCCGGCGGCGAATGTCCGGCACGCCTCGCGGTCACTCACGTCGGCGAAGGCCGAGAAGACGCGGCCGCCCTCGGCGGCGACGTCTGCGGTCGTCTCCTCGAGCCGCTCCCGGTCGACGTCGCACAGCGCGACATGTGCGCCGGCCCGCGCCAGCCCCAGCGCCACCGCCCGTCCGTTTCCCTGGCCTGCGCCCGTCACGACCGCGACCCTGCCGGCTACGCCCTGCATCCTCGCCCTTCCGTTCTTTTCGTGATTATCGAATTCGTTCGATCATAACAAATTCGCGGTGGGATCAAAGGGGGGATGTGCGGAATTCCCCCATCGCGCCGGCGCAAGCCGTGCGACGGGAAGAGCGCGTGCGTTCAGGCGGGATGGAAGGCGGGTGCGCGTGGCGGCAGCGCCAGGGGAAGGAGGGCGGCACGGGCGCGGCTTAGACACCGGGCGGGCGCCGGCTCCGAGCTTCTGGGCCTGAACCGCCCCCGCGATCTCGAGCAGGGGCGGAGGAAGGGCTGGTCTTCCGACGTGTCGAGGATGGTGGCGGCGCCGATCAGGGTGATCACGAACTGGATCTGGCCGGAGTGGTCGAAGACCGGAGCGGCGAGGGCGTTGGCACGCCCGGAACCGGGGGCGGGGAACGATTGCGTAGCCGACGCGGCGGATCGATCTCGATGTCGGTCTCGCTCAGCGTGGCGCCGCTGCCGACGCGGGCGGTCGGCTCCTTCTCCCTGCGCTCGTCCGCGATCGCCCTGGTCGATCACGGCCCGCGGCCGGGGAACACCGCGAATACCCGCCCGCTCGCCGTGCCTGTGACGGGATAGACGGTGCCGGCCTTGGTGTTGATGTGGATCTGGTGAGGGCCCCTCCTGGACCTGGATGACCTGTGGGGCCATAGGACCCCAGACGACGAGGGCCACCGTCAGGCCCGTGCGCGCCGAGAGCTTGACCGCCGCCTCCTGGCCGAGGCGGATCGGGTCGACGCCGCGCATCCGCACGATGCCGAGGTCGAGCGCCATCGGCCCGAGCCGATGAGCGCGCCGCGGCAGGCTCCTGCTCGACGAGGCCCAGCGCGCGCAGGCTCGTCAGGTAGGCATGTGCCTGCGCCGGCGCGATGTTCGTCCTCTGCGACAGGTCGCGGAGCATCAGCGGAGCGCCGCTTTGCGCGAGCGCCTCCAGGAAGGTGGGCGGCGACTCGATGGAACGGACGCCGCGTCCCTGCTTTGGGGGGACGCCGTCGGCATCGGCCACGGGCGCGGAGTGAGGGCTCGAGCTCATGCCGGCTGGAGGCCAGGCTGGCGGCCCGGCACCTGCGCGGGGAAGGGGGCGGCCGAAAGTCCCGCGGCGACCTCGATCGAGGCGCGAGAGCGCGACGGTTGCCCGTCTTCCGAGGGGGAAGCCTGCGGGTCGTTCCGATCAGCGTGATCGCCGCGAGGATCTCGCCGGCCTCGTCGAGCACGGGCGCGGCGATGGCGTTGACGCCGGGAACGGGCGCTTCCTCGATCGTCGCGTAGCCGCGCTCGCGGATCTCCTCGAGCAGCCGGCCGCCACGCCGCGTCCCCAGTCTCGGCTCGGTCGGCGGGCGAGGAGAAGGCCGCGAACACGCGGCCCGTCGCCGTGCCCTCCAGCGCGAAGATCGTGCCGACGCGGATGTTCACGTTCAGCGCCTCGTCCCCGTCCTGGCGGTCGACGACGGTGGCCCCGTGCGGCCGCGCACCGCGAGCGTGGCCATGAGGCCGAGCTCTTCGGCGAGCGCGGTCGTCGCCTCCGTCGCGGCCACGATCTCGGGCACCGTTCTCAGCCGGGCGATGGCGAGCCTCATGGCGAAGGGGCCGAGCTGGTACAGCCCGGAGTTCGGGGTTCTGCTCGACGAGGCCTGTCCGGCGGTAGCTCGCGAGATAGCCGTGCGCCTGTGCGGGCGTCATGTGGGCCGCCGCCGCCAGGTCCTTCAGCGTCATCGGGGCAGCATGCGCGACCAGGGCCTGCAGAAGACGTCCGCCGACTTCGACCGATTGAATGCCACGAGGCCGCTTCGTCACGTCTGTTTCCTCTCCGCTTTCACCGAATTCTATAGCACACGGTGGCAGGCGGCGAGGCGCCCCGCCCGCGGCCGCGGGCGCGGGCATCTCGAACCGGCCAGGCGATCGACGTGACGGCTCTCAGGGCTGGCCGATCGTCCGCCGGACGGCCCTGCGCCAGCCCTCGAGCTTGCGGTCGCGCGTCGCCTGGTCGAGCTTCGGCTCGAAGCGGCGGTCGAGCCGCCAGGCCTCGGCGAAGGCGGCCTCGGCCGGCCAGACGCCTGCCTGGCGGCCGGCCAGCCAGGCGGCGCCGAGCGCCGTCGTCTCGAGGACGACGGGCCGGTCGACGGGTGCGTCCAGCAGGTCGGCGAGGCGCTGCATCGTCCAGTCGGAGGCGACCATGCCGCCGTCGACGCGCAGCACCGTGTCGCCGCCGCGCCGCCAGTCGGCCTGCATCGCCGCCACGAGGTCGGCGGTCTGGAAGCAGACCGCCTCGAGCGCCGCCATGGCGATCTCCTCCGGCCCCGTCGCGCGGGTCAGCCCGAACAGCGCGCCGCGCGCGTCGGCGTCCCACCACGGCGCGCCGAGCCCGGTGAAGGCGGGCACGAGATAGACCTCCTGGGCCTCGTCCGCGCGCGCCGCGAGCTGGCCCGACTGCTCCGCCCGCTCGATGAACTTCAGCTCGTCGCGCAGCCACTGCACCGAGGCGCCGGCGACGAAGATCGCGCCCTCGAGCGCGTAGGTCGTCCTGCCGTCGAGGCGGTAGGCGATGGTCGTCAGGAGCCGGTTCTGCGAGCGGCACGAACTCGTCGCCGGTGTTGAGCACGGCGAAGCAGCCGGTGCCGTAGGTCGACTTGACCATGCCCGGCGCGAAGCAGGCCTGGCCGACGGTGGCCGCCTGCTGGTCGCCGGCGACGCCGCGGATCGGGATCGCGGCGCCGAAGACGCTCCTGTCGGTCTCGCCGAACTCTGCGGCCGAATCCATGACCTCCGGCAGCATCGACCTCGGCACGCCGAGCATGCGCAGAAGGTCGTCGTCCCAGGCGTGCCTGCGAATGTCGAACATCAGCGTGCGCGAGGCGTTCGTCGCGTCCGTCACGTGCCGCTTGCCGCCCGTCAGGCGCCAGATGAGCCAGCTGTCGACCGTGCCGAAGACGAGGTCGCCGGCCTCGGCCCGCGCCCGCGCGCCCTCGACCTCGTCGAGCATCCAGGCGACCTTGGTGCCGGAGAAATAGCTGTCGATCAGCAGGCCCGTCTTCTCGGCGACGGCGTCGGCGTGGCCCTCGGCGACCAGCCGCTCGCACAGCCGCGCCGTGCGCCGGTCCTGCCAGACGATGGCGTTGTAGATCGGCTCGCCGGTGTGCCGGTCCCAGACGAGCGTCGTCTCGCGCTGGTTGGTGATGCCGAGCCCGGCGAGGTCGGTGGCGGAGATCTTCGCCTCGGCGATCGCCTGGCGCACCGTGTCCACGGTCGTTCGCCACAGATCCTCCGGGTCGTGCTCGACCCAGCCGGAGCGGGGGAAATGCTGCGGGAACTCGAGCTGCCCGACCCCCATCACACGGCTTTCGCCGTCGAACACGATGGCGCGGGTCGAGGTCGTGCCCTGGTCGATGGCGAGGATGAAGCCGCTCATGGATGTTGCCTCCCTGGTCCTGGAGCAGTCGTAGCCTCGGCAGCGCCGGCCGGTCGAGCCGGGGCTTGCCGGTCAGAAAAGCGGCCAGGACCACGGTGGGCCCCGGCCGTCAAGTTGCCTCCTCGGGAGAAACGGAGCGACTAGTTGGCGGTCTTCTGCCCGCCGTCTTCCGGCATGGCGGCCTTCTCGTCCTTCCAGCTCTTCACGAGCTCGTCGTAGGAGACCGTCTCGGGCTTCTCCTTCTCGTTCTCCTTCTTCGGCTGCGGTGCCAGGTTGCCGTGCTCCTTGGCGTAGTCGACCCAGTACTGCATGTCGTGCTCGTCGTTGAGCTTCGGCCCGATGTCGCCCTGGATGCCGGCCCGCTCGATGCGCGCCATCACCTGCTCCTGCGCGGCGCAGAGCGCGTCCATCGCCTCCTGCGGCGTCTTGGCGCCCGAGGCGGCGTCACCGACGTTCTGCCACCACAGCTGCGCGAGCTTGGGGTAGTCCGGCACGTTCGTGCCCGTCGGCGTCCACTGCACGCGGGCCGGCGAGCGGTAGAACTCGACCAGGCCGCCGAGCTTCGGCGCGCGCTTCGGTGAAGGAGTCGTCCTGGATCGTCGACTCGCGGATGAAGGTCAGGCCGACATGGCTCTTCTTCACGTCCACCGTCTTCGAGATGACGAACTGGGCGTAGAGCCAGGCCGCCTTCGCACGGTCGACCGGGGTCGACTTCATCAGCGTCCACGAGCCCGCGTCCTGGTAGCCGAGCTTCATGCCGTCGACCCAGTAGACGCCGTGCGGCGAGGGGGCCATGCGCCACTTCGGGTTGCCGTTCTCGTCGACCACCGGCAGGCCGTCCTTGACCATGTCGGCGGTGAAGGCGGTGTACCAGAAGATCTGCTGGGCGACGTTGCCCTGCGCCGGCACGGGGCCGGCCTCGGAGAAGGTCATGCCCTGCGCCTCGGGCGGGGCGTAGGCCTTCAGCCAGTCGAGATACTTGGCGATCGAGTAGACGGCGGCCGGGCCGTTCGTGTCGCCGCCGCGCGCGACGCAGGAGCCGGTGGGCTGGCTCTTGTCGTTGACGCGGATGCCCCATTCGTCGACGGGCAGGCCGTTCGGGATGCCCTTGTCGCCGTTGCCGGCCATGGACAGCCACGCATCGGTGAAGCGCCAGCCGAGCGAGGGGTCCTTCTTGCCGTAGTCCATGTGGCCGTAGACCTTCTGGCCGTCGATCTCGCGGCCGGTGAAGAACTCGGCGATGTCCTCGTAGGCCGACCAGTTGACGGGAACGCCGAGGTCGTAGCCGTACTTCTCCTTGAAGTCCTTCTTGTTCTTCTCGTCGTTGAACCAGTCGTAGCGGAACCAGTAGAGGTTGGCGAACTGCTGGTCCGGGATCTGGTAGAGCTTGCCGTCCGGCGCCGTGGTGAACGACTTGCCGATGAAGTCGTCGACGTCGAGCATCGGGTTGGTGACGTCCTTGCCCTCGCCGGCCATCCAGTCCGTGAGGTTGCGCACCTGCTTGTAGCGCCAGTGCGTGCCGATCAGGTCGGAGTCGTTGATGTAGGCGTCGTAGATGTTCTCGCCCGACTGCATCTGCGTCTGCAGCTTCTCGATCACGTCGCCCTCGCCGATGAGGTCGTGCGTGACCTTGATGCCGGTGATCGCCGTGAAGGCCGGCGCCAGCACCTTGGACTCGTATTCGTGCGTGGTGATCGTCTCCGACACGACCTTGATGTCCATGCCCTTGAAGGGCTCGGCCGCGTCGACGAACCACTGCATCTCCTTCTCCTGGTCCGCGCGGGACAGGCTGGAGAGGTCGCCGATCTCCTCGTCGAGGAACTTCTTCGCGGCGTCCATGTCGGCGTAGGCGCTCGTCGATAGCGTGAGGGCGCAGAGTGCCACTGCCCCCAGCAATGTCCGTCTCATGGTCAGTCCTCCCATTCGTTTCGTTCGCCGGGCCCGCGATGCGGCCCGGCCTCTCATTGGCCCCCTAGACCAGCCTGAAGACGCCGAGGGCGTAGGCGAGGCAGAGGGCAAGAGCCCACCACAGGCTCAGCTCCGTGAAGCCGAGCCAGGCAAGTGCGATGAAGGCGGAGCCGAGCAGCGAGATGAACAGCCGGTCGCCGCGCGTCGTCTCGAAGCCGAGGATGCCGAGCCGCGGGTGCCCGCCGGGGCGGGCGTACTCCCAGCCCGCCATGCCGCAGAGCAGCGCCAGGATCACGAGGAAGAAGATCGCCGTCGGCCACGTCCAGGCCATCCAGGAGAGGTCGATCATGGGCGGGCCCCGGTTGCAGCGTGATACGTTTTGGCGTATGAGCGGTGGGCTCGATAACGGACAAGCGTATGAAGGTTCGCTTCAGCAGCGCGGCGCGCAAGGGGCTCAAGAAGATGCCGCCTGCCGACCAGGTCGCGCTCGTCGAAAAGCTCGAGAGATAAGCTGCCGACGGGACGGGCGACGTGGTCAAGCTCGTCGGCGAGCCCGGATACCGGCTGCGCCACGGCGTCTGGCGCGCCATCTTCGAGCTGATCGAGGGCGTTTACGTCGTCCGTATCGCCCATCGAAAGGACGTCTACCGCTGACGGAGTCTGATGATGAACGAAGCCGTGAACCTGCAGGGCGACAAGCTGATCGTCATGACCGAGGAGGAGTACCGGAGGATCGTCGAAGACGCCGGTGACGCCGCGATCGCCGAACAGGCCATGATCGCCGACGAGGGCGCGCCGACGATGCCGTCCGAGCTCGTGCTCGCCTCGCTGAACGGAGAGCTCCACCCCCTCGCCGCGTGGCGAAAGGCCGTCGGGCTGACGCAGGCCGAGCTCGCCGCGAAGGCGGGGGTCCGGGCGGCCAGCGTCAGCGACATCGAGAGCGGCAAGATCGATCCGCGGCTGTCGACGCTGAGGGCGCTCGCCGGCGCGCTCAATCTCGGGGTGGAAGACATCATCGACTGACATCAGACCCTCCCCAGGGCGAAGCCCTTGGCGATGTAGTTGCGCACGAAATAGATCACCAGCGCGCCGGGGATGATGGTCAGCACGCCGGCTGCGGCGAGCACGCCCCAGTCGAGGCCGGAGGCCGAGACGGTGCGGGTCATGGTGGCGGCGATCGGCTTGGCGTCGGTCGTCGTCAGCGTGCGGGCGATCAGCAGCTCGACCCACGAGAACATGAAGCAGAAGAAGCACGCGACGCCGATGCCGCTCGCGATCAGCGGCATGAAGATCTTCACGAAGAAGCGCGGGAACGAGTAGCCGTCGATATAGGCCGTCTCGTCGATCTCCTTCGGCACGCCGGACATGAAGCCCTCGAGAATCCACACCGCCAGCGGCACGTTGAACAGGCAGTGCGCGATGGCGACGGCGATATGCGTGTCGATCAGCCCGAAGGACGAGTAGAGCTGGAAGAACGGCAGCACGAACACGGCCGGCGGCGCCATGCGGTTCGTCAGCAGCCAGAAGAACAGGTGCTTGTCGCCGAGGAAGCGGTAGCGCGAGAAGGCGTAGGCCGCCGGCAGCGCCGCGGCGACCGAGATCACCGTGTTCATCACGACGTAGATGATCGAGTTGATGTAGCCCCAGTACCACGCCGGATCCGTGAAGATCACGCGGTAGTTGTCGAGCGTCGGGTGCAGCGGCCAGAGCGAGAAGACGTTCAGGATCTCCTGGTTCGTCTTCAGGCTCATGTTGACGAGCCAGTAGATCGGCAGGAGCAGGAAGACGATGTAGAGCGTCGGCACGAGCCAGGAGAGGCCGGCGCGCGACCGGCCCTTCGTGCGCGCGGTGCTGCGCGCGCCGTCTGCCGTTCCGCGGTCGGTGATGTCGGTCGCGGCCATGCCTCTAGCGCCCCGCCTCGCGGTCCTGCCCCGTCTGCGTCATCACGGTGTAGAAGACGTAGGAGAGGGCGAGGATGATCAGGAAGTAGATGATCGACATCGCCGCGGCCGGGCCGAGGTCGAACTGGCCGATGGCCATCTTCACGAGGTCGATCGACAGGAAGGTCGTGGAGTTGCCGGGGCCGCCGCCGGTGACGACGAAGGGCTCGGTGTAGATCATGAACGAGTCCATGAACCTCAGCAGCACGGCGATCAGCAGCACGTGCTTGAGCTTGGGCAGCTGGATGTAGCGGAAGACCGCCCAGCGCGAGGCGCCGTCGATGCGCGCGGCCTGGTAGTAGGCGTCGGGGATCGAGACGAGGCCGGCGTAGCACAGGAGCACGACGAGGCTCGTCCAGTGCCAGACGTCCATGACGACGACGGTGATCCAGGCGGCGATCGGCTCCTGCGTGTAGTTGTAGTCGATGCCGACATCGTCGAGGAAGCGGCCGAGCAGGCCGATGTCGATGCGGCCGAAGACCTGCCAGATCGTGCCGACGACGTTCCACGGGATGAGCAGCGGCAGCGCCATCAGGACGAGGCAGACCGGCACGCCGAGCCCCTTGCGCGGCATGGCGAGCGCCACCGCCGATGCCGAGCGGCACCTCGATCGCCAGGATCACGAGGGAGAAGACGAGGTTGCGCCAGAGCGCCGACCAGAAGCGCTCCGAGTGCAGCGTCTGCTCGAACCAGTCGGTGCCGGCCCAGAAGAAGACGTTCTGGCCGAACGTGTCCTGCACCGAGTAGTTGACCACCGTCATCAGCGGGATGATCGCGGAGAAGGCGACGAGCAGCAGGACCGGCAGGACCAGGAACCAGGCCCGGTTGTTCCACGGCCTATCCATGGCGCGCCTCCGGTTCGACGAGGTGGGAGCCGACATAGACGTTGACGTGGGCGGGGTCGAAGGCGAGCGAGGCCTCGCTCGGCAGCGGCTCGTCCTCGCCGAGGACCGCGTTCACCTCGTGCCCGTCGAGCGTGGCGCGGACGATGCGGTAGCGCCCGACGTCCTCGACCGCCCGGATCTGCGCGGGCACGCCCTCGCCGGCGCGGCGGACGCGGACGAACTCCGGCCGGATGCCGATCTCGACGTCGGAGGCGTTCGTCGCGTAGGCGCCGCCGAGCGCTGATGCGATGCTCGCCGACCCTCGCCTCGGCGCCCTCGACCGTCGCCGGCAGCACGTTCATGCCGGGCGAGCCGATGAAGTAGCCGACGAAGGTGTGCCGCGGCCGCTCGAAGAGCTCCTCCGGCGTGCCGAACTGCACGACCTCGCCGTCATACATGACGACGACCTTGTCGGCGAAGGTGAGGGCCTCCGTCTGGTCGTGCGTCACGTAGATCATCGTGAAGCCGAAGCGCTTGTGCAGGTGCTTCATCTGCGAGCGCAGCACCCACTTCATGTGGGGGTCGATGACGGTCAGCGGCTCGTCGAACAGGATCGCCGCGACGTCGGAGCGCACGAGGCCGCGGCCGAGCGAGATCTTCTGCTTCTCGTCGGCGGAGAGGTTGGCGGCCTTGCGCCGCGCCTTGTCCTTGAGCCCGATGATCTCGAGCATCTCGCCGACCCGGGCCTTGACCTCGCCTCGGGCACGCGGCGGTTGCGCAGCGGGAAGGCGAGATTGTCGTAGACCGACATCGTGTCGTAGACGACCGGGAACTGGAACACCTGCGCGATGTTGCGGGCCTCCGGCGGCAGGTCCGTCACGTCCTGCTCGCCGAAGCGGATGCGGCCGTGGCTGGGCGTGAGAAGGCCCGAGATGAGGTTCAGGAGCGTCGTCTTGCCGCAGCCGGAAGGGCCGAGCAGGGCGTAGGCCTGCCCGTTCTCCCAGACGTGGTCGATCTCCTTCAGCGCCCAGTCGGAGGCGGCCGTCGGGTTCGGCTGGTAGGAGTGGGCGATGCCGTCGAGGGTGATCCTGGCCATTGCTGTGCTCCCCCTCAGGCCGCGTTCGACATGGCGGGCGCCGCGGCGAGGGCGCCGTCGGTCGCCGAAGACGAAGAGACGCTCCGGCACGAGCCAGACCGTGACCTCGCTGTCGACCGCGATGGGCCGGACGCCGTGCGCCAGCGCCACCCAGCGCTGGCCCGCGTGGTCGAGATGGATGAAGCTTTCCGAGCCGGTGATCTCGGTGATCGCGACGCGGGCGCCGAGCGACACCGCCTCGGCGCCCGGCCGGTCGAGATAGAGGTGATGCGGCCTGAAGCCGAGCACGTAGCGGCCGGCCGGCAGCCCGGCCGCCGATTTCGGCGCGACGATCCGGCGGCCCTCGTCGGTGTGGAAGCCGTCGCTCCTCTTCTCGACCTGCAGCGTGTTGAGCGGCGGGTCGGAGAAGGTGCGCGCGGTCACGAGGTCGCTCGGCCGGTTGAAGACCTCGATCGTCGGCCCGAACTGCGTCACGAGGCCCTCCGACAGCGTCGCCGTGTTGCCGCCGAGCAGCAGCGCCTCGGTCGGCTCCGTCGTGGCGTAGACGAAGATCGTGCCGCTCTCGGCGAAGATGCGCGGCAGCTCGGCGCGCAGTTCCTCGCGCAGCTTGTAGTCGAGATTGGCCAGCGGCTCGTCGAGCAGCACGAGGTCCGCGCCCTTCACCAGCGCGCGGGCGAGGGCGGTCCTCTGCTGCTGGCCGCCCGACAGCTCGAGCGGCGTGCGGTCGAGATAGGGCTCGAGCTTCAGGAGGTGCGCCGCCTTGCGCACCTCCGCCTCGATCGTCGCCTTGTCCCGGCCGGCGACGCGCAGGGGCGAGGCGATGTTCTCGTAGACGGTCAGGGTCGGGTAGTTGATGAACTGCTGGTAGACCATCGCGACGTTGCGCTTCTGCACCGGCAGGCCGACGACGCTCCTTCCGTCCATGAGCACGTCGCCGGTGGCCGGCCTGTCGAGGCCCGCCATCAGCCGCATCAGCGAGGTCTTGCCCGACCGCGTGGGCCCGAGCAGCACGTTGAGCGACCCGCGCTGGAGCGTCATCGAGACGCCGCGTATGTGCGTCTCGGCGCCAACGACCTTGGTCACGTCGCGCAGTTCGAGCATCGACCGCCGTTCCTTCCTCCGCCGGGCGCCGTGGCGCCCGTATCTTCCGTCCCTTCGGCGCCGACTGGGCGGGCGCCGTCCTTGTTTCTTCGTTCCGCCGGCGGTTTCTCCGCCGGTCGCAAGATCTCAGCCGACCGCGGCGCTTCCCGCGGCGCCGGCTTCTTCCCGATCGTGCAGGTATTCTTCCAGCGAGGCCACCTGATCCGCCGTCATGCGCAGGCCGAGCTTGGAGCGCCGCCAGACCACGTCCTCGGCCGTCTGGGCCCATTCCCGCTCGCGCAGCCAGTCGACCTCCCGGCCGGTCAGGCCGGCGCCGAAGTCGCGCCCCATGTCCGGGAGCGACCGCACGCCCGACAGGATCTCGCGCGCCTCCGTGCCGTAGGCGTGGGCGAGCCTCGCGATCAGGTCGTGCGGCAATTCGGCATGCGCGTCCGACAGCTCGGAGACCAGCTGCTCGAAACCGTCCACGGGGAAGCCGCCGCCCGGCAGCGTGGCGCCGGCGGTCCACGGCCGCCCGTGCGTCTCGCCGAGCGCGCTCTCGATCTTCTGGAGCGCCGCCTCGGCGAGGCGCCGGTAGGTCGTGATCTTGCCGCCGAAGACGTTGACGAGCGGCGCCGCCCCGTCGGCTGCGTCGAGCTTCAGCACGTAGTCGCGCGTCGCGGCCTGCGCCTCGCTGACGCCGTCGTCGTAGAGCGGGCGCACGCCGGAATAGGTCCACACCACGTCGTCCGGCGTGATCGGCTTCACGAAATACTCGCCCGCCGCCCTGCAGAGATAGTCCACCTCCTCCTCGGTGATCCGCACCGCCCCGGGCTCGCCGACATAGTCGCGGTCGGTCGTGCCGATCAGCGTGAAGTCGCGCTCGTAGGGGATCGCGAAGACGATGCGGCCGTCGGAGTTCTGGAAGATGTAGCAGCGGTCGTGCGTCGTAGATCCGGGGCACGACGATGTGGCTGCCCTGGACGAGGCGGACATTGTGCGCCTCCGCGTGCGCGGCCGTGCCGAGCACCCTGTCGACCCAGGGCCCGGCGGCGTTGACGACGAGCCGCGCCGTCACCGTCTCCTCGGCGCCGTCCGCCGTGCGCAGCGTCGCGTGCCAGCGTCCGTCGCGGCGGTCGAGCGCCGTCACCTTCGTCCGCGTGCGGATGTCGGCGCCCCTCGCCGGCGGCGTCGCGGGCGTTGAGCACGACGAGGCGCGCGTCGTCGACCCAGCAGTCGGAATACTCGAAGCCCCGGCGGTACTCGCCGGCGAGCGGCTCGCCGGCGGGATCGCTGCGCAGGTCGAGCGTCCTGGTCGGCGGCAGCTTCTTGCGGCCGCCGAGATGGTCGTAGAGGAACAGGCCGAGGCGCAGCAGCCAGGCGGGACGCAGGCCGCGGTGGTGCGGCAGCACGAAGCGCAGCGGGCGGATGATGTGCGGCGCCATGCCCCACAGCACCTCGCGCTCCATCAGCGCCTCCCGCACCAGGCGGAACTCGTAATATTCGAGATAGCGCAGGCCGCCGTGGATCAGCTTGGTCGACCAGGAGGAGGTGCCGCTGGCGAGGTCGTTCATCTCGCAGAGCAGGACCGACCAGCCGCGGCCGGCCGCATCACGGGCGATGCCGCATCCGTTGATGCCGCCGCCGACCACGAGAATGTCGCAGTCCTTCCGCACCGCCTCGATCCCCTCTCATGCGCCGTCGCCGGCGCCGTGCGCTGTTTCCCGCGCCTTTCGCTTGCCTTCATTTGTATTTCGTTTGGGCCGCAAAGCGCAATAGATTCGAAAGCGGATCGGCGCACTTCTTGTGCTGCGCCGCAGCGCCAGCGGTGCGCAGATGCCGGTCAGCCGGCGGCGGAGAGGGCTGTTGCGCTGCGGTCGCGCTTGGCCTCGATCAGCTCCACGCCGTGCATTTCGCACTGGTGCCTGATCTCGGGGTGGGGGCAGAGATCGGTGACGAAGACGTCGACCTGGCTCAGGTGCCCCATGCGCACCGGGGCGGTGCGCTCGAACTTCGTGGCGTCGGCGACCAGCACGACGCGGCGCGCGTTCTCGATGATCGCCTGGGCGACCTTGACCTCGCGGAAGTCGAAGTCGAGGAGCGAGCCGTCGAGATCGATCGCGGAGATGCCGATCACGGCGTAGTCGACCTTGAACTGGCGGATGAAGTCGACGGCGGCCTCGCCGACGATGCCGCCGTCCGACGAGCGCACCACGCCGCCCGCGATGATGACCTGCAGCGAGGGATAGGGGCGCATCAGCGTCGCGACGGTGATGTTGTTCGTGATGATCATGAGGCCCGACCGCTGCAGCAGCGCCTCGGCGACGGCCTCCGTCGTCGTGCCGATGTTGATGAAGAGCGAGGCCGGCTCCGGGATCAGCGCCGCGGCGGCGCGGCCGATGGCGACCTTCTCCTCGCGGGCGATCTCGCGTCGGGCGTCGTAGCCGACGTTCTCGACGGTGGAGGAGAGCGTGGCGCCGCCGTGCACGCGCATCAGATAGCGCTGCTCGCAGAGCTCGTTGAGGTCCTTCCGGATCGTCTGCGACGAGACGCCGAAGCGCGCGGCCAGGTCCTCGACCATCACGCGCCCGGCCTCCCGCGCCCGGTGAAGAATGGCCTCCTGACGCTCCGACAGCATGGCTTGGAACCGCTTTCGTTTTCCGCGCGAACCGAAACATCATCGCACCGAACCGGGCCGGCGCGAAAGGCCGCGGCCGCGCCGCCACCTGCGACCGGTCGGCGCGCCGCGCCCGGAAGCGGCCGCTTGACACCCTCGCTGGCTGTTATCAATATAAAAACGCGGTTTCTAATATCAGAACAACTACCGGAGGGGACACTCATGAAACGCTGGATCGCGCTGGCAGGCGCGTGTCTGTGGATGGCCGCCGGCACGGCGGCCCAGGCGCAGGACGTCACGCTGAAATTCGGCCACGCCGCCTCGTCGAAGCACATCTTTCAGCAGGGGCTGCAGATCTTCGCCGACAAGGTCGCGAAGAAGACGGACGGCAAGGTCAAGATCGAGGTCTACGGCGACCGCCAGCTCGGCGACGACAAGCAGCTTCTCGAAGGGCTGCAGATCGGCACGATCGACGGCGCGCTGGTTTCCTCGCCGACGCTGCCGCTGGTGATCGGCGCCACGGCGTTCGACGCGCTGCAGCTGCCCTTCGTGGTCGACACCTACCAGGAGCTGTCCGACGCGCTGACCTCGCCGATCGGCCAGAAGATCCTCGACACGCTCGACGCCAAGTCGATGAAGGGCCTGGGCTTCGTCGAGGCCGGCCAGCGCCACTTCCTGTCGCGCACCAAGCAGGTCAAGACGCTCGACGACTTCCAGGGCCAGAAGACCCGCATCGTGCCGATCCCGCTGCACAAGGCGACGTGGGAGGCCGTCGGCGTCAACCCGATCGGCATGGCCTATGGCGAGGTCTACTCGGCGCTCGAGACCGGCACGATCGACGCCGTCGAGATCAACCTGTCGTCGATCCAGTCCGAAAGCCTCTACGAGGCCGCCAAGCACGTCACGCTGACCGGCCACTATTTCTGGCCGGGCGTCATCATCGTGTCCGGGCCGACCTGGCAGCGCCTGTCCGACGATGAGAAGCAGGCGATGGTCGAGGCCGGCAAGGAGACGACGACCGAGGCCTACGCGCTCGCCGCCTCGCAGGAGAGCGACACGGCCGCCTTCCTCAAGGACAAGGGCGTGGAGATCGGCAAGCTCGACGACCTCGACGCGATGCGCAAGAAGACCCAGCCGGTCGTCGACGAGTGGCTCAAGAAGGATCCGCTGATCCAGGAGTTCTACGACGACATCCAGAAGGGCCGCTGAGTTGGCTGCGCAGCCCAACGTCTACAGGTGGACCGAGCTTCCGCGCGAGGAAGTCCGGAAGGGGGTGACCCGCACCGCCTTCCGCGGCGACAACGCGCTGATGGTGATGAACTGGCTCGAGCCGGGAATGGAGGTGAAGCCCCATTCCCACCCCTTCGAGCAGCTCGCCTACATCCTCGCCGGCCGGGTCCGCTTCACCATCGGCGACGCGGTGGTCGAGGTCGGCGCCGGCGAGGTGGTGCGCATCCCGCCGGACGTCGTGCACTGCGGCGAGCCGCTGGGTGACGAGGTCGCGGTCAACCTCGACGTCTTCGCGCCGGTGCGCGAGGACTACCGCCACCTCACCGCCTACCAGGAAGGCGACTTCGCGGACGAGGCCTGACGGCCGTCCGTCCCGCCACGCCCCATCCCAGCCGCCCGGCCATGCCGGGCGGCCAGGGCAGCCTCGTCTCGAATTCGCCCTCCCGCCGAGGGCCAGGCCGGACAAGAACCCATGTCTCCGAAGACGCTGCACGGGATCTACCAGACGACCATGAAGGGCCTGCTGGTGCTCCTGATCGCGGTCCTGCTGGCGGTGATGAGCCTGCAGATCGTCATGCGCTACAGCTTCAACGCCTCGCTGATCTGGGCGGAGGAAGTGTGCCGCTACCTGCTGATCTGGGTGTCGCTCGTCGGCTGCATCTTCGCCTACGAGCGCGGCGAGATCGCCGCGATGACGCTGCTGCGCGACAGCCTGCCGCGGCGGGCGGGCCTCCTGCTGGCGATCGCCTGCAACCTCGCGGGCGCGGTGCTGTGCGGCGTCCTCGTCTGGTACGGGATCCGCTTCGCCGAGATGGTCGGGTCGCAGCCGATCCCGGCTCTGCGCTTCCTCTTCGAGGACACGTTCGGCTGGCCGCCCTCGACGGTGCCGGCGGTCTTCTGGGTCTACGTCGCGCTGCCTCTCGGCATGGCGCTGCTCGGCGTGCGGCTCATGATCGACGTCGTCCACTATGCCGGGCTGATCCGCAGCGGCGGCAGCGTCCACGACCTGCGCGGCATCGGGCCGGAGGGCGTGTCGGAATGACCCTCTATCTCCTCGCCTTCTTCGGCTTCCTCGTCATCGGCGTGCCGATCGCCCTGTCGCTCGGGCTCGCCTCGCTCGCCTATCTCGTGCTGACCGGCAACGTCATGCTGCTCATGGCGTTTCCGCAGAAGATGATCGCCGGCATCGACAACTTCGTGCTGCTGACGATCCCGTTCTTCATCCTCGCCGGCAACCTGATGAACGCCGCGAACCTGACGCAGCAGATCGTGCGCTTCGCGCAGATCCTCGTCGGCCGGGTGCGCGGCGGGCTCGCCGCCGTCAACATCGTCTCGAGCATGATGTTCTCCGGCGTCAGCGGCGCCGCCACCGCCGAGGCCTCCGCCCTCGGCAGCGTCATGATCCCGGCCATGGTGCGCGACGGCTACAAGCCCGCCTACGCCGCGGCGCTGACGGCCGCGGGCTCGCTGCTCGGGCCGCTGGTGCCGCCGTCGCTGTCGCTCATCCTCTACGGCGTGCTGACCAGCACCTCGATCGCCGACCTGTTTCTCGCCGGCATCCTGCCCGCCTTCCTGCTCTGCTCGCTGCTCGTCGCCTACGCGCTGTGGAAGGCGCGGCGCGAGGGCCATCCGCTGGCGCCGCCGCTCGCGCCGGAGGAACGGCGCGGCGTCGCGGTGCGGGCGCTGCCGGCGCTGTTCCTGCCGGTGATCATCGTCGGCGGCATCCGGTCGGGCGTCTTCACGCCGACCGAGGCGGCGGCGGTCGCGGCGGTCTACGCGCTGATCATCGGCACGGTCTTCTACCGCACGCTGTCGCTGCGGCAGATCAGGGACTCCTTCTACGAGACCGCCACCATGTCGGCGGGCGTCATGCTCGTCGTCGCGATGGCGTCGATGACCTCGTTCATCCTCGGCATCGAGAACATCCCGCAGAACATCGCGAACGCGCTGACGAACCTCACGGGCTCGCCGACGCTCCTGCTCATCCTGCTCAACGCGATCCTGCTCGTCCTCGGCTTCTTCCTCGAGCCGCTGGCGGCGCTGGTGCTGGCCATGCCGATCCTCAACCAGATCGGCCCGGTGATCGGGCTCGACCCCGTGCAGTTCGGGGTGATGATCGTCTTCAACCTGATGATCGGGATGATCACCCCGCCGGTCGGGCTGTGCCTCTTCATCGTCAGCGTCATCGCCCGGGTGCCGCTCGACAAGGTCAGCCGCGCGGCGCTGCCGATGATCGGCATCTGCCTCGTCGTGCTCGCCCTCATCGGCTTCGTGCCCCAGCTCTCGCTGCTCCTGCCGAGCCTGATTGGAGGGTAGCAGCATGGCACAGGAACTCGACAAGTCGGGCAACCAGTCGACGCAGGTCGCCTTCCGCATCATCGAGGAGATGGTGACGCAGGCCGACGGCATGCGGGTGACCGACCTGGCGCGCCGCCTCGGCATGCCGAAGCCGCGCATCCACCGCTTCCTGCAGACGCTGATCTCGATCGGATATGTCGAGCAGGATCCGGAGACGGAGCGCTACCGGCTGACGCTGAAGCTCTTCCATCTGGGGCAGGCGCTTGCCGACAGCACCCAGATCACGTCGGTGGCGCGGCCGGTGCTCATGCGGCTCCGCGACGAGCTGGGCCTGACGACGACGCTGTCGGTGCCGGAGGCGGAGGGCATGCGCGTCCTCGACATCGTGCGCATCGACACGCCCGTCCAGATCGTCACCAAGCCCGGCGCGCTCCTCGGCTTCCATTCCTCCGCGCAGGGCAAGCTCGCGCTCGCCTTCGGGAAGCCCGAGGCGTGGGAGTTCGTGCGGGCGCATCCCCTCGAGCCGCTGACGCGGCAGACCAACACCGACCTCGCCAGGCTCGAGCGCGAGGTCGCGCAGGTCCGCGAGCGCGGCTGGGCGGTGGCGCCGGAGGAGACCCTGCCGGGCGTCAACGCCATCTCGGCGCCGATCCTCGACGCGGCGAACGCGATGGTCGGCAGCGTCACCCTCGTGGGCTCGGTGCAGTCGGTGCTGCCCGAGCCGGACGCGCGCCAGGTCGACGCCGTGCGCGCGGCCGCCCGGTCCATTTCAGCAAGCCTTGGTTGCACGGAGTACATTGAATGACGCGGTTTTCCCTGGCGATCGACATCGGCGGGACCTTCACGGACGCGGTGCTGCTCGCCTCCGACGGGCGCAGCTTCGTCGACAAGACGCTGACGACGCATGGCGATCTGCTGGAAGGCTTCTTTCGCGGCGTCGACCTCGTGCTCGGCCGGGCGGGCATCGGGCCGAAGGACGTCGACGACGTCGTCGTCCACGCGACCACGGTCGTCACGAACGCGCTGATCGAGCGCAAGGGGCCGCCGGTGGCCCTGGTCCTGACGCAGGGCTTTCGCGACGTCCTCTACATCCGCGAAGAGCACCGCTACGACATGTACGATCCGCAGATCGAGTTCGCGGAGCCGCTGATCCCCGCCGAGCGGACCTTCACGCTCGCCGAGCGCATCTTCGCCGACGGCACCGTCGAGGTGCCGGTCGACCGCGACGAGGTGCGCTCCGTGATCGCGAAGTGCCGGGAGGCCGGCGTCGTCTCGGTCGCGGTCTGCCTGCTCAACGCCTACCGCAACGGCGCCAACGAGGAGGCGGTGCGCGAGGTGTTCGCGGAGGAGGCGCCGGAGATCTACGTCTCGCTGTCGAGCGAGATCGCGCCGCAGATGCGCGAATACCTGCGCGCCTCGACCGTCGCCATCAACGCCTACACCGTGCCGATCACCAGGCCCTACCTGACCGCGCTCATCGAGGAGCTGGGCAAGCGGGGCTTCCACCAGCAGCCGCTCATCATGCTGTCGAACGGCGGCGTGATCGGCGCCGAGCGGGCAGGGCGCTTTCCCGTGCGGATGATCGAGTCCGGTCCGGCCGCCGGCGCGCTCGTGGCCTGCTACTTCTCGCGCCTCTTCGGCATTCCCGACCTCATCTCCTTCGACATGGGCGGCACCACGGCCAAGGCCTGCATGATCCAGGGGCACGAGCCGCTCGTCACCGGCACGTTCGAGGTCGACCGGCGCTACCGCTTCAAGCCGGGCTCCGGCATGCCGATCACCGTGCCGTCGATCGACATGATCGAGATCGGCGCGGGCGGCGGCTCGATCGCCTCGATCGACGCGCTCGGCCTCCTGAAGACGGGACCGGAGAGCGCCGGCTCGAACCCGGGCCCGGTCTGCTACGGCCGCGGCGGCGCCGACCCGTGCGTGACCGACGCCGACGTCGTGCTCGGCATCATCGACCCCGACAACTTCCTCGGCGGCGACATGCAGCTCGACGCCGACGGGGCACGGGCCGCGCTCGCGGCGCTCGGGGAACGGCTCGGCCTGTCCGCGGAGAAGGCGGCCTGGGGCGTCTTCGAGGTGGTGTGCGAGCAGATGGCGGCGGCCACGAGGACGCACGCCACCGACCGCGGCATCGACTATCGCGGCCTGCCGCTCCTCGCCTTCGGCGGCGCCGGGCCGGTGCACGCCTGCATGGTGGCCGAGCTCGTCTCGGGCACGAAGATCATCTACCCGCCGCTCGCCAGCGTGCTGTCGGCCTTCGGGACGCTCGTCACCCCGGCGCAGATCGACCTCGTGAAGAGCCTCGTCGCACCGCTCGGCGCGCTCGACTGGCAGGCGGTCGACGAGACGCTGGGCTCGATGGTCGCCGAGAGCACGCAGGCCCTGAAGGAGGCCGGCATCCGCGACGGCGACCTCAAGTTCTCGTTCAGCGTCGACATGCGCTATCTCGGCCAGCAGTCGGAGCTCAGGATCGACCTGCCGGGCGATCCGAGGCAGGCGCGTGACGCACAGGGCATCCGCGACCTCTTCGAGCGCGAATACGAGGCGCAGTACGGGCTCAAGCTGCGCGACATCCCGATCGAGGTCGTCAACTGGCGCGTCACGGGCAGCGGCAGCACGCCGGAGCGGCCGACGGCCGCGGTGCGCACCGGCGGCGCCACGGAGGCGGCCGGCCGCCGCACGGTCCACCTGCGCGGCGAGCCGCGCGAGGTGCCGGTCTACCGCCGCGCCGACCTCGCCCGCGACGACCGCATCGAGGGACCGGCCATCGTCGAGGAGCGCGAGACCACGATCTTCATCCTCGAGGGCTGGACGCTCACCCTGCACGAAACCGGCAGCCTCGTTGCCGAGAAGAAGGAGGCCGCGTGATGGACGGCGTCGAACTGCAGATCCTCTGGAGCAATCTCATCGGGATCGTCTCCGAGCAGGCGCGCGCCCTGCAGCGCATCGCCTTCAGCCCGATCGTCCGCGAGGCCGGCGACCTCGCCAACGGCCTGTTCGACGAGCAGGCCCGCATGGTGGCGCAGGCGGTGACCGGCACGCCCGGCCACATCAACTCGCTCGCCGCCGCCGCGCGCAACCTGCTCGGCCACGTCGACGTCGCGGCCCTGAAGCCCGGCGACGTGCTGATCACCAACGACCCGTGGATGTCGGCCGGGCACTTCTTCGACATCACCGTGCTGTCGCCGATCTTCCGCGGCGAGCGGCTGATCGGCTATGCCGGCTCGACGATCCACCACACCGACATCGGCGGCTACGGCATCGGGTCGGGCGCCCGCGACATCCACGAGGAGGGCCTCTGGATCCCGGTGACGAAGCTCTACGAGGCCGGCAAGCCGAACGAGACCCTGTTCTCGATCATCAAGCGCAACGTGCGCACGCCGGACGCGCTGCTCGGCGACCTCGGGGCGCAGGTCTCGAGCGGCATGATCGCGTCGGAGCGGCTCAACGCGCTGTGCGACCGCTACGGGCTCGACGACATCTCGGAGCTTTCCGAGGAGATCATCTCGCGCTCCGAGCAGGCGATGCGCGAGGCGATCCGCCAGCTTCCCTCCGGCACCTACGAGGGCGCCACGAGCTTCGACGTGCCGGGCGGCCAGACGATCGACCTGAAGACGGCCGTGACGGTCGATGCGGAGGCCGGCGAGATCACGATCGACTTCGCCGGTTCCTCGGGGCCGAGCTCGTCGGGCATCAACGTGGTGCCGGCCTACACCCACGCCTACGCGACCTTCGCGGTGCGCTCGACGCTCAACCCGGAGCTGCCGAACAACGCCGGCAGCCTCGCCCCCATCAAGCTCAAGCTGCCGGACGAGTGCATCGTCAACGCGCGCTATCCCTCGCCGGTCAACGCGCGCCACGTCGTCGGCATGTACGTGCCGTTCCCGATCCTCAAGGCGCTCGCGCACATCGTGCCGGACCGGGTGGTGGCGGAAGGCTCGGGCGCCGTCTGGACGATCCAGATCCAGGGTCGCGACGCCTCGGGCAAGCCGTTCACGAGCTCGATGTTCAACTATTCCGGCGGCATGGGCGCGCGGGCGTCGAAGCCCGGGCTCTCCGCCATCTGCTATCCCACGGGCGTCTCGGCGGTGCCGGTCGAGGTGCTCGAGGCCTCCTATCCCATCGCCTTCACCTGCAAGGAGCTCGAGCGCGGAACCGGCGGCACCGGAAGGCAGCCCGGCGGCGACGGCCAGCGCATCGGCTACCGCATGCGGACGAAATCGCCCTGGCTTCTCAACACGATCCCGAGCCGCATCCGCACCGCCGCCGAAGGGCTCGACGGCGGCGGCGACGGCGCGCCCGGGCGCTTCGAGATCAACGGCAAGCCGGTGCTCGACACGCGCAAGATGGAGATGCAGCCGGACGACGAGGTGTTCATGGTGACGCCCGGCGGCGGCGGCTTCGGCGCCTGAAGCGGGAGGGACGGCTCGTGGAGAGGAACGCGGAGTTCCGCAGGCGGCTGACGGCGGGCGAGCGGCTGGTCGGCACCTTCGTGAAGACCGCCCATCCCGCGGTGATCGAGATCCTCGCCATGTGCCCGCTCGATTTCCTCGTGCTCGACTGCGAGCACGCGCCGATCGGGCGCGAGCAGGCCGATCTCTGCCTGCTCGCGGCGAGGGCGGCGCGCATCCCGATGCTCGTGCGGGTGCCAGACCCAAGCGCGGAATGGATCATGACCGTGCTCGACTGCGGCGCGGCCGGCATCATGGCGCCGCATGTCGACGGTCCCGGACGGGCGGCGGAGATCGCGGCGCGGATGCGCTACGGGACCGGCGGGCGGGGCTTCTCCCCCTCCGTCCGCGCGGCCTCCTACGGCGGGCGCGGCGCGGCGGAGCATCTCGAGAGGTCGGCCGCCGAGACGGTGCTGGTCTGCCAGATCGAGGATCCGGCAGGCGCCGAGGCGGCCGGGGCGATCGCGGCGGTCGACGGGGTCGATTGCCTCTTCGTCGGCCCGGTCGATCTCGGCATCGCCTGCGGCCACAGCGATCTTTCGTCGCCGGAGCTGACGGCGCTGTGCCGCGATATCATATCTGTGGCTGGCGCCGGACGGGCCGCCACCGGCATGTTCGTCCCCCGGGCCGATGCGATCGCGCCCTGGGAGGCGGCGGGAGGCAGCCTTTTCGTGGTCGCCACCGACCAGGCTTTCATGAGGGCCGGCGCGACGGCGGCGCTGGCGTGAAGAGACAACAGAGCGAGGAGCTTCAACGATGGGTGTCGCGATCACGGGATGGGGCCACACGCCCTTCGGCCGCCGGGACGACCAGTCGCTCGAGGATCTGATCCGGAGCGCGGGGCGCGAGGCGCTGGACGACGCCGGCATTCCGGCGAAGGACGTCGACGCGGTCTATCTCGGCCACTTCAACGCGGGGATGGTCGACGACGGCTTCGCCTCGTCGATGGTGCTCGGCATCGACCCCGACCTGCGCTTCAAGCCGGCGACGCGGCTCGAGAACGCCTGCGCCTCGGGCTCGGCGGCTCTCTATGCCGCGATGGACGCGATCGAGGCCGGCCGCGCCAACGTCGCGCTCGTCGTCGGGGCGGAGAAGATGACGCACCTGCCGGGCAAGGACGTCACCGCGGCGCTCGGCCGCGCGAGCTACCAGAAGGAGGAGGCCGGCGTCTCCTTCCCGCAGATCTTCGCGCGCTTCGCCCAGGCCTACGGCCAGCGTTACGGCGACCCGAGCGAGGCGATGGCCCGCATCGCCGCCAAGAACCACGGCAACTCGGTCGACAACCCGCTCGCCCAGCTCAGGAAGCCGCTCGACTTCGAGTTCTGCGCGACGGAGTCCGAGAAGAACCCGATGATCGCGCCGCCGCTGAAGAAGACCGACTGCTCGCTCGTCTCCGACGGCGCGGCGGCGATCGTGGTCTGCCGCGACGACATGATCGGCGACTTCGACAAGGCCGTCGGCTTCCGGGCACGCACGCACGTCAACGACTTCCTGCCGCTGTCGGCCAAGGACCACACGCGCATGGAAGGGCCGGAGGTCGCCTTCCGGCGCGCCTACGAGGAGGCCGGCATCGGCGTCGACGACATCTCCTTCGCCGAGGTGCACGACTGCTTCACCATCGCCGAGCTGATGATCATGGAGGCGATGGGCCTCGCCGAGCCCGGCAAGGCGGGCGCGCTCCTGAAGGAAGGCGCGACGGAGAAGGACGGCAGGCTGCCGATCAACCGCTCCGGCGGCCTCAAGGCCAAGGGCCATCCGGTCGGCGCGACCGGCGTATCGATGCACGTCCTCGCCGCCCGCCAGCTCACCGGCCGGGCCGGCGACATGCAGCTGCCCGATCCCCGGCTCGGCCTGTGCTTCAACATGGGCGGCGGCGCCGTGGCGAGCTACGTGTCGATCCTCGAGCCGCTGAAGGCGTGAGCCGATGAACCTGGCGGACTGGCTGGTGCGGACGGCGCGGCGCGTGCCGGACGCGCCGGCGCTGATGCGCGGCGAGCGGGTGGTCGCGACCTACGCGGAGTTCGCGGAGCGGGCGGCGCGGCTCGGCCGGGCCTTGCGCGAGGCGCACGGCATCGCGCCCGGCGACCGCGTCGCGCTCTTCATGGCCAACTGCACGGAGTACCTCGAGGCGCTCTACGGCATCTGGTTCGCCGGCGCGGTGGCGGTCCCGATCAACCACAAGCTGCACCCGCGCGAGGCCGCCTACATCGTGTCGGACTGCGGGCGCCCGGCTGGCCTTCGTTTCGGACGGCAGCGAGGCTGCCGGAGCCCTCCGCGAGGCCGGGGCGCGGGTCCTCGCGGCCGGGGGACGCGACGTCGCGGCGCTGTTCGGCCACGAGCCCCTGCCGGAGCCCCATCCGCAGGGCTCGGACGCGCTCGCCTGGCTGTTCTACACCTCGGGCACGACCGGGCGGCCGAAGGGCGTGATGCTGTCGGTCCAGAACCTGCAGGCCATGTCGTTTGCCTATTTCGTCGACGTCGACGAGGTGAAGCCGGAGGACGCCGCGCTCTACGCCGCGCCGATGTCGCACGGGGCGGGGCTCTACAACTTCATGCACGTGCTGCGCGGCGCCCGCCACGTCGTGCCGGAATCGGGCGGCTTCGACGCCGCGGAGATCCTCGATCTGGCGGGCTCGGTCGGCTCGCTGTCGATGTTCGCCGCGCCGACCATGGTGCGCCGCCTCGTCCAGCACGCCCGCGCCGTCGGTCACGACGGCACCGGCATCCGCACCATCGTCTATGGCGGCGGGCCGATGTACGTCGCCGACATCGAGGAGGCGGTCGCGCTGATGGGGCCGCGCTTCGTGCAGATCTACGGCCAGGGCGAGAGCCCGATGACGATCACCGCCCTGCCGCGCGAGCTCGTCTGCGACCGGGCGCATCCGCGGTGGCGCGAGCGGCTCGGTTCGGTCGGCACCGCGCAGGCCTGCGTCGAGGTGCGGATCGCCGGCGAGGACGGCGCGACGCTGCCGCCCGGCGAGACCGGCGAGATCCTGGTGCGGGGGCCGAGCGTGATGGCCGGCTACTGGGGGAACCCGGACGCCACCGCCGACACGCTGCGCGACGGCTGGCTGTGGACCGGCGACATGGGGGCGATGGACGAGGACGGCTTCGTCACGCTGAAGGACCGCTCGAAGGACGTCATCATCTCCGGCGGCACCAACATCTATCCGCGCGAGGTCGAGGAGGCGCTGCTGCAGCATCCCGACGTCGCCGAGGTCTCGGTCGTCGGCCGGCCGAGCCCGGAATGGGGCGAGGAGGTCGTCGCCTTCGTCGTCGCCGCCGGCGCGGCGCCGGGCAGCGGCGAGCTCGACGCCTTCTGCCGCGAGCAGATCGCCCGCTTCAAGCGGCCGAAGCACTATGTCTTCGTGCCCGAGCTGCCGAAGAACAACTACGGCAAGGTGCTGAAGACGGAGCTTCGCCGGCAGCTCGAGGCGTCGGCGCCGCAGGCATCCGGCATCGCGGACTGAAATCGCGGCCGCGGCGGCCCCGCGGCTTTGCAACGGCGCCGCGATCTGGTTCAAGCTGCGGTGCACACGAACTCCCGCACGGGTCCCGCCATGACCGACCTTTCTTCCTGGCGACAGCGCTCTCCGGTCGACTTCGCCTGCGAAAAGCAGCCCGCCTCGGGCCACGGCGGCATGGTGGTGGCGAACCACCCGGCCGGTGCCGCGGCCGGGCTCGAGATGCTGGCGGCCGGCGGCAACGCGGTCGACGCGGCCGTGGCGACGCTGCTGGCGCTCACCGTGGTCGAGCCGATGATGGTCGGCATCGCCGGCGGCGGCCTGTCGCATCTCCGGCTCGCGGACGGCCGCCACGTGGTGATCGACGCGATGGCGGCGGCCCCCGGCGCCGCGCACCCGGAGATCTACGAGCCGGTGTCGGACGAGCCGCCGGACCACATGGAGACCGTCGGCCGGCGCAGCGCGCTGGGGCCGAGCGCCGTCGCGGTGCCCGGCAACCTGCGCGGCTGGTGCCGCATGCACGAGCGCTTCGGCAGGCTGCCCTTCGCCGACCTCGTCGAGCCGGCGATCCGGCTCGCGGCGCGCGGCTTCGCGATCACGCACTATCTCTCCGGCGCGATACGGGAATCCGTCGCCGACCTGTCCGAGGACCCGGCGATGTCGGCCGTGCTGATGCCGGACGGGCAGCCCCCGGCGGCCGGGCACCGGCTGGTGCAGCCGGCCTATGCCGAGAGCCTGCGGATCATCGCGCGCGACGGCGCCGCGGCGCTGCACGGCGGCCCCCTCGGCGCCGCGCTCGCCGCCAGCATGCATCGCGGCCGCGAGAACGACGGCTGGATCAGCGAGGCGGACCTCGTCTCCTACCGCGCGATCGACCGCGAGCCGATCGTCGGCACCTATCGCGGCCACGAGATCGTCGGCCCGCCGCCGCCGGCCTCGTCCGGCGTGCACGTCACCCAGATGCTGAACATCATCGAGGGCTACGACGTCGCGGATCTCGGCTTCGGCACGCCGGCGGCGCTGCACCTCCTCGCCGAGGTGCTGAAGATCGGCTTCGCCGACCGCGTGAAGACGAGCGGCGACCCGGCCTTCGTCGACGTGCCGGTCGGGCGGCTGACCTCGAAGGAATATGCCGAGGCGTGCCGGCGCGGCATCGATCTTTCGGCGGCGGCGCGGCGCAGGACGACGCCCCTCGCGGCGGAATCGCGCGACACGACGCACGTCACGGTGGCCGACCGCGACGGCAACATCGTCACCGCCACGCACACGATCAACGGCATCTTCGGCGCCCGCTACATGGTGCCGGAGGCGGGCTTCATCCCGAACAACTACATGTCGAACTTCGATCCCCATCCCGGCCGCGCGCTGTCGGTCGCGCCGGGCAAGCGGGTGCCGACCTCGATGGCGCCGATGATCGTCACGCGGGACGGCCGCCCCGTCTTCGCGCTCGGCCTGCCGGGCGGCCTGCGGATCTTCCCGTCCGCCTTCCAGGCGATCGTCAACCTGGTCGACCACGGCATGAGCCTGCAGGAGGCGGTCGAGGCGCCGCGGCTGTGGACGCAGGGCGAGGAGGTCGAGATCGAGGCGGGCTACGCCGAGGCCGGCGGCGACGAGGCGCTGGAGGCGCGGGGCCACGAGGTCAAGGTCGTGCCGCATGTCGGCGGCGGCATGAACGCGATCTCCTTCGACGCCGACGGCGGCATGACGGGCGCCGCCTGCTGGCGCGCCGACGGCACCGTGGCGGCGCTCGGCGGCGGCCTCGCCCGGCCGGGCGTCCGGTTCTGGCCGGACCGTGTGCCGCCCGGCGACGGCGAGGCCGGAGGAGGCGGCCGGGCCCGATGACGCAGACGATCGTCGTTCTCGACCCGATGTCGGCCGCCGGGCTCGAGCGGATGCGCGCGCACATGCCCGCCGGCTTCGTGCTGGAGACGGCCGCCGGACGGGAGCCGGAGGCGCAGCTCCGGGCGATGGAGCGGGCGGGCTACGTCATCACCGGCGACATGGCGGTGACCGGCGAGATGATGCGGCGGGGCGCGGCGAACGGCCTCAAGGGCGTCCACAAATGGGGCGTCGGCTACGACAACATCGACGTCGAGACGGCGCGGGATCTCGGCATCCGCGTCATGCGCACGACCGGCAGCAACGCGCGGGCGGTGGCGGAGACGGCGGTCGGGCTGATGCTCGCGGTGCAGCGCTCGATCGTCGCCGGCCACGAGGGAATGCGCCGCGGCGAGTGGGCGAAGGGCGAGCTCGGCGTCCGCACCTTCCTCATGAGCGGCAAGACCGTCGGCCTCGTCGGCCTCGGCTTCATCGGCAGCAACGTCGCGCGCATCCTCAAGGGCTTCGGCTGCCGCGTGCTCTACGCGAAGCCCACCCGGCTGCCGCCCGCCGAGGAGGCCGAGCTCGGCGTCGAGCATGCCGATCTCGACACGCTCCTGAAGGAGGCGGACATCGTCTCGCTGCACTGCGCGCTGAGCCCCGAGACGCGGGGCCTCATCGGGGCGGCGGCCATCGCGGCGATGAAGGACGGCGTGGTGATCGTCAACACCGCGCGCGGCGGGATCGTCGACGAGGCGGCGCTCGCCGACGCGATCGAGAGCGGCAAGGTGCGCGGCGCCGGCATAGACGTCTACGAGACCGAGCCGCCGCCATCCGACCTGCGGCTCCTCTCCCTGCCGAACGTCGTCGTGACGCCGCACATCGCGGCGCAGGCCGCCGACAACTACCCGGCGACGGTCGGCCGCATGTTCGAGAACATCAGGCGCCTGTCGGCCGCCGAGCCGCTGCCGGAGCTCGACGTCGTCGTCTGACGGCGGCCGGCGTCACGGCTCGACGACGATGCCGGCCTCGACGGGCCAGGACAGCGTCGCGGCCGAGCCGGGCGCGATCATGCCGGCGCCGCCGAAGGAGGGCTGCAGCACCAGGATCTCGCCGAACGCGGTGTCGACCTGGTAGAGGATCTGGGCGCCCGCGAAGATCGACGACCGCACGGTGCAGGGCAGGCGGTTCGTCCCCGGCGCCACGGATCCCGCGTCCTCGCCGGCGCGGATCGCGATGCGCTCCGGCCTGATCGCGACGAGCCCGTCGTCGCCGGCCGTGCGTCGGCCGTTGCCCTCGACGCGCACCCTGGCGTCTCCGCGCGCGACGACCAGCGTCCTGCCCTCGACGCTCTCCACCTTGCCTTCGATGAAGTTCGCGCGCCCCAGGAAGTCCGCGACGAAGCGGGTCGCCGGCGCGCGGTAGAGCTCGTCGGGCGGACCGACCTGCTGGATCCTTCCGTCGTGCAGGATGACGATGCGGTCCGACATCGTCATCGCCTCCTCCTGGTCGTGCGTGACGTTGATGAACGTCATGCCGAGGCGGGCGTGCAGCGCCTTCAGCTCGAGCTGCAGCTCGCCGCGCAGCTTCTTGTCGAGCGCCGACAGCGGCTCGTCGAGCAGGATCACGGCCGGCTCGAAGACGAGGGCGCGGGCGAGCGCCACGCGCTGCTGCTGGCCGCCGGAGAGCTGGCGCGGGTGGCGGTCCTTGAAGCTCGTCAGGTGAACCTGCTCGAGCGCCCGGTCCACCCGCTCGCGCGCCTCCGCGCGCGGCACCTTCCGCAGCTTCAGCGGGTAGCCGACATTCTCGGCCACCGTCATGTGCGGGAACAGGGCGTAGCCCTGGAAGACCACGCCGAAATTGCGCGATTCCGGCGGCAGCGGCGTCACCGACGTGCCGTCGAGCAGGATGTCGCCGGCATCCGGCTTCACGAAGCCGGCGATCGCCATGAGGATCGTCGACTTGCCGGAGCCGGAGGGGCCGAGCAGGCTCAGGAACTCGCCGGGGGCGACGTCGAGCGTGACGTCGTCCATCGCCTTCAGCGAGCCGTAGGTCTTGGTGACGTTGCGCAGGGAGACGGCGTGCTGGCGGTTCGCGGTCATGGCTGCCTCAGCCCCTCGGCACTTCGACGAGATGCTCGACCGGCTCGGGCCAGAAGGGAAGCGTCTCCTCCTTCGGCGTCCACGCGCCGGACTCCGTCAGCCTGCGGACATGGTCGGCGATCTCGCCCATCGTCGCGAACCAGACGCCGCCCTTGTCCTGCATGTACTCGATCAGGCCGAGCAGGGCGTCGGCGCGCGCCAGGCGGCCGCTGACGAAGGGATGGAAGATGCTGATCCACATGCCGCCGTGCTTCCACGCCGCGTCGAACTCGGCGCGGAACACCTCCATCGCCCGCTCCGGCGACCGGATCGGCGCGGTGACGCCGAACTCGCCCATGTTCACGTATTGCGGCCAGTCGTCGAGCGGATAGTCGGAGGCGAGCTCGACGAGGGCGCCGCCGGCGCGGCTGCGGATCAGGTAGGGCACGTCGTCGCCGAGCAGCGAGGCGTCGTACGCGAAGCCGTGCGCGAGGAGCAGGTCGAGGGTCGCCGACGACATGGCGTAGGCGGGCGCCCGGTAGCCCGCGGGGCGCCGCCCGGTGGCCGCCTCGATCGCCTCGATGCCGCGCACGAGGATCTCCTCCTCCGCCGCCGGCGGCAGGGCGTTGACCCGCTCGTGCAGCCAGCCGTGATGGGCGACCTCGTGGCCGCCCTCGACGAGCGCCTCGATCGCCTCCGGATAGGTCTCGACGCACCAGCCCGGCACGAAGCTCGTGAGCCTGACGCCGGTGTGGCGCGCGATCTCGCACAGGCGCGGCATGGCGATGCGCGGGCCGTAGCGCAGCGCCGAGCTCATGTAGATCATCTCGCCCGCGCGCTCGCGGAACTTGAGGTGCATCAGGCTCTCGGCGTCCATGTCGAAGGTCAGGCTGACCGCGCAGCGCGCGCCGTCGGGCCAGGGGGGCGGGTTCGAGATCAACTGCAGCGACACGGAAGCTTCGGTCCTTTCAGCTTGTCGGCTTGCGGGAGGTGGCGGCCATCGCGATGGCGACGCCGATCACGGTTGCGGCCATCAGCACGACGGCCACCGCGGCGACGGTCGGGTCGACGTTCTCGCGGATGCCGTCCCACATGCGGCGGGGCAGGGTGTAGACGGCGCGGGTCGAGATGAAGAGCGTCACGACGATCTCGTCCCACGAGATGATGAAGGCGAAGACGGCGCCGGTCAGCACGCCGCTCCTGATGTTGGGCAGGATGATCTCGAAGGCCGAGCGCCAGGGCGAGGCGCCGAGGCTGCGCGCGGCCTGCTCGAGGCGCGGGTCGACGAGGGCAAGCGAGGTCGAGACGGTGACGACGACGTAGGGCAGGGCGATGATCGTGTGGGCGATCACCACGCCGATCCACGTGTCGTAGAGGTTGAGCTGCACCCACATGCGGTACATGGCGAGCGCCGGAGACGACGGGCGGCATGATCATCGGCATCACGGCGACGATGGCGCAGGCGACGCCGATCCGGCCGCCGATGCGCCACAGCCCGATCGCGCACAGCGTGCCGAGCAGGCAGGCGAGGATCGTCGCCGAGGTGGCGATGGTGGCGCTGTCGAACAGGCTCGACAGCCAGGCGGGGTCGCTGAACAGGTGCTGGAAGTGCTGCAGCGACAGGCCGTGCTGCGGCATCATCATGAAGCGCGTGTCGTTGAGGGCGATCGGGATCGTCACGAAGCCCGGCAGCATGAGGAACAGCGCGACGATCCACGCCGCCGCGGCGACCAGGGCCCTGGCGCGGGGGGAGAGGTCCATCAGGCCATCCCCGTGATCTTCTTGAGGCCGACGACGCGGCTGGCGAGATAGATCAGCGCGACCGTCGAGATCAGCAGCACCATCGACAGCGCGCCGGCGAGCGACCAGCGCAGCGTCTGCAGCACGGCGACGCTGACATATTCCGACAGCATGACGACCTTGCCGCCGCCGAGGATCGCCGGCGTCACGAAGAAGCCGAGGCCGAAGATGAAGACGAGCACGCCCGCGCCGAACAGCGCCGGCAGCGTGCCCGGCAGGTAGACGTCGACGAAGGCCCGCCACGTCGACGCGCCGACGCTGCGCGCCGCCATGATCAGCCGGCGGTCGAAGCTCGACATCGCCGCGAAGAGCGGGAAGACGGCGTAGGGGATGAGGAAGTGCACCATGCCGATGATGACGCCCGTCTCGTTGCGCACGAGGGAGAGCGGCCGGTCGATCAGCCCCGCGCCCATCAGCCCCTCGTTGATGAGGCCGTTGTGGCGCAGCAGGATCAGCCAGGCGAGGGCGCGCGCCAGCACGGAAAGCCAGAACGGCACGAGCACGAACATCGTCAGGAACATGCGCTGCCGCTCGCCGACATGGGCCATGGCGAAGGCGACGACGTAGCCGAGCACCAGCGCGATGACCGTCGTCACCGTGACGATGCGGAACGTCGTCCAGAGCATGCCGTGGATGCCGGCCGAGGTGAGGATGTCGCCGTACCACTTGAGCGTGAAGTGGGCCGGCGCCTCGAACGAGATCAGCACCAGCCAGATAAGGGGCACCAGGAACATCACGACGACGAGCCCGATCGCAGGCGCGACGAAGCCGGCATAGGATCGCATCGGAAACCGTCTCCGGGTCGGGTCGCTGGTCGGGCCGGGGGAAGGGCGGATGGGGCGGGGCGCAACCGCCCCGGCCCCTCAGGTGTCGGTCAGCTCGAGATGCCGTCGAGCCACTGCGACATGGCGTCGTCGTAGTTCATCTCGTACCACTTCTCGCTGCGCGTGACCTGCTTCTTCACGTTGTCGGGGTGGCCCGGGTCGAGGCGGACGAGGTCGGGGGGAAGCATGTCGGCTGCGGCCGGGTTGGTCGGGCCGTTGCCGAGCAGCTTCAGGAGCTCGATCTGGCGCTCCGGGATGAGGCAGGAGGCGAGGAACTTGTTGGTGATCTCGGCGCCGGCCTTGTGCCCCTTCGGCATCACGAAGGAGGAGTGGCAGAACAGCCCGTCGTCCCACGTCCAGGTGACGCGGCCGTCCGTGTCGCGCTCGAGGACGCTGGCGCGGGTGTTCCAGATGTTGCCCATGACGACCTCGCCGGTCAGCATCATCTGCTGGCTGCTCGCGCCCGACTCCCAGAAGATCAGGTCGTCGCCGAGCGACTTCGCCTTCTTGATCGCGCGGTCGACGTCGGCGGGATAGAGCTCTTCCGGCGGCACGCCGTCCGCAAGCAGGCAGGCCTCCATCGCGCCCATCTGGTACTTCCACATGGTGCGCTTGCCGGGATACTTGTCGGTGTCGAAGAAGTCCTTGTAGGTCGGCGCCTTGTCCGGGAACAGCGTCTTGTCGTAGGCGAGGACGAAGCTGTACGTGTAGTTGGCGATGCCGTTCTTGTACGCCCAGCCGTCGCGCAGCATCGACTTGTCGACGATCGAGTAGTCGACCTCGTCGAGCAGGCCCTGCTTGCCGAGCTGGTCGCACAGGAAGCCGTCGCCGTCGCAGACGTCCCAGACGACGTTGCCGGATTCGACCATCGCCTTGATCTTGCCGGCGAGCGGCGTCGCGCCGTCCACCACGACCGGCGTGCCGGTGTCCTTGGTGAAGGGCTCGCCCCAGGCCTTGCCCATCGCGTCGACGGCGTCGCCGCCGAAGTTCGCCAGCACGATCTCCTCGGCCGCCGCCTGGGCCTCGCGGGCCGTCAGGAGGCCGCTGCCGGCCACCGCCGGCGCCGCGCCGATCGCCAGGCAGAGCCTCACGAAGTCGCGCCGGTTGATCCGGCCGCTCGCGAGCTGCGCGCGGGCGAGCTCGACGAGGTCGTTCTTCATTGCCTTGTCCGTCATGGTTTCAGCTCCGTCCCCTCTGTTGTGCACGCGTTCGTGCGAAGCGCCCGGCGGTCAGTGCCCGCCGGGGCAGCCGGGTTCCCGCCGGCCTTGAAGGTAGTCCTCCGCGATGGCGAGCATGCGCGGCCGGTCGAAATCCGGGCCGTGCCCGCCATGGACCGTGTCGATCGGCAGCTCGCCGAGCCGCGTCATCGTCGCCTCGTAGACGGCGGGATCCGAGCGCGGCAGGTCGTCGAGAAGCTGCCCGTCATAGATCGCGTCGCCGGAGAAGAAGGTGCCGTCGCGTTCGTCGAGGAGGCCGATGGACCCCGGCGAATGGCCCGGCAGGTGCACGACGGTGAGGTCGCGGTCGCCGAGCTCGATGCGGTCGCCCTCGTGAAGCAGGCGCGTGGCGGGCGACGCCTTCGTGGTGAAGGCTTCGAGCCGCCACCCCTCGTGCGGCAGCGCCGTCACGGCCCCCTCCTGCGCACGGAAGAAGGGCGAAAGGTGCACGCTCTCGTCGTCGTGGAGCGCCGCGGCGTCGGCTTCGTGGATGGCGCGGCGGTCGAACTCGTGGATGCCGCCCATGTGGTCGATATGGCCGTGCGTGGCGATCGCCAGCACCGGACGGTCGCCGTGCTCCCGCAGGGCGGCCTTGAGGCTCGCGATGCCCATGCCGGCGTCGACGAGGAGGTCGAGCTCGCGGCCGCGCAGGTACCAGATATTGGCGCGGAACCAGCGGTGCACGGCAGGCTCGACATAGAGGCTCAGCCCGCCGGAGACCTCCCGGCGCTCGAACCAGGGGCAGCGTACCGGAAGGGGTGGTACCGGTTCGGGAACCTGTTGCAGGTCCGTCATGCTGCCGCCTCGCCGAGCGCCGAGAGACCTTCGACGACCGTGTCGACCGTCGCGGTGGCGCCGAGCACGCCGCCCTCGACCGTCATGAGATAGACCGCCGCCTCGTGCGCCTTGCGGTCGCCGGAGCCGCAGGCGTCCGACACGAGCAGGCACTGGTAGCCGCGGTCGTTCGCCTCGCGGATCGTGCAGTGGACGCAGCAATCCGTCGTGATGCCGCAGACGATGAGGTGCCGGATGCCGCGGCCCCTGAGCACCGTGTCGAGGTCGGTGTCGTGGAACGGCCCGTTGCCGCTCTTGTCGACGACCGGCTCGCCGGGCAGCGGCGTGAGCTCGGGCGTGATCTCCCAGCCCGGCTCGCCGCGCACCAGGAAGCGCCCGAGCGGGCCGGGATGGCCGGGCCCGCTGCCGTTGTGCCGGGCGCGCCAGGCCTTGTGCGCCGGCAGGTCGAGCAGGTCCGGCCGGTAGCCCTGCCGCGTGTGCAGCACGAAGAGGCCGGCCGCGCGGGCCGCCGCGAGCAGGCGCTCGATGCCGGGGATCGCGGCGCGCGTGCCCTCCAGGTCGCCGCCGAGGGCCGAGAGGTAGCCGCCGGGCTCGAGGAAGTCGCGCTGCATGTCGACCACCACGAGCGCCGTCGCGCTTGTGCTCAGCCCGTCATGCGGGAAGAAATAGGGTCGTGCCGAAATCGTATGCACGTCGACCTCCGCCCAGTGTGTGTGCAGGTTCGGCCGAACCGCATTTTGTAGTCAAGTCGAAACTTTGGGTTGACTGCATTTTTCCCGCGAGCTTGATTGGCGGCGACCTGGAGCGCAAGGGACAGTCACAGATGGCCGGTCTTCGCGCACGGCAGCAGCGGGCCCGCTGCCAGCGCATCCTGAACTCAGCCGCCGATCTCTTCGCGGAAAAAGGCTACGAGGGCACGCTCGTCACCGACGTGGCCAAGGGCGCCGACCTCTCGCCGGCGACCGTCTACAACTACTTCGGCACCAAGCGGAACATCGTCCTCGGGCTCGCGATGCGGCACGTCCGGCAGGCGCTGCCGGAGCGGCTGGCGCTGCTGCGCAACCCGCCCGACGACCCGCTGGCGGCCGTCTGCGCCTACGAGGACCTGCTCGTCGTGCAGAGCACCCGGCTTCTGACGCGCGACTGCTGGCGGGTGATCTTCGGCACGCTCTACGAGGAGCCGGGAGGCGAGGCGCACCGCACCTCGATGCGGCTGAACCGCATCCTCAACCGCCACTACGTCCGCATGCTGTCGCGCTTCCAGGAGCGCGGCAGGATCGCCGCGGACGTCGACGTGAGGCGGCTCGCGAGCCTGATCGTCGGGGTCGGCACGTTCCACTGGATGCAGTTCCTCGCCGACGAGACGATCACGCCGCGCGAGCTGCAGGCGCGGGTCAACGGTGAGCTCGAGATCGTCTTCCGCGGGACGGCCCCGGCCGCGGCGGCGGAAGACGCTGCGGCCGAAAAGGGGGAGGCGGTGAAATGGGCTTGAAGGAACGTCGCGCGCTGGTGACGGGTGCGGGCAGCGGCATCGGGCGGGCGACGGCGCTCGCCCTCGCCGCCGCGGGCGCCGAGACGATCGTGCAGGACATCGACGGGGGCCGTGTCGAGGAGGTCGTGGCGGCGATCGGCGCGGCCGGCGGCAGGGGGCACGCGCTCGCCTGCGACGTCGCCGACGAGGCCGCGCTGCGGCAGGCGGTCGACCGGCTCGGCCCCGTGCACATCCTGGTCAACAATGCCGGCGTCCCGGGCTTCAACGCGCCGATCGAGGAGATCGACCGCGCCGCCTACGACAGGATGATGAACACCCATGTCTGGGGCGCCTACGCCGCGACCCGCGCCTGCATCGCCGGCATGAAGGCGGCCGGCTGGGGGCGCATCGTCAACATTGCCTCGAACCGCGGCCAGGTCGGCTTCGAGCGTTCGTCCCACTATGCGGCCGCGAAGGCCGGGCTCATCGCGATGGCGAAGAGCTGGGCGCGCGAATTCGCGCCGCACGGCATCCTCGTCAACGCCATCGCGCCGGGCGTGACGCGCACCGCGATGACGCTCGGCTTCGGCGAGGACGCGGTGGCGGAGGAGGCCGCGCTGAACCTCCTGAAGCGCCCTGCCGCGCCGGAGGAGATGGCGGCCTGGGTCGTGCTGCTCTGCGAGCCGACCGGCGACTTCATGACCGGGCAGCTCCTCTGCCCGAACGGCGGCGACCCGATCGTCGGCATCTGAGTGCGAAGGAAGAGAGCGACGTCATGAGTGCGATGACCGAGAACGAGTGGCGTTACAACCAGCTGATCAAGCTCTTTCCCTCCTCGCCCGAGCCGGCCTTCGAGGATCCCGGCGAGCAGGCGGCGGTGTGGGGCCGCGCCTGGGGCTGCCGCAACGACGTCGGCCGGCTGCGCAGCGTGCTGGTGCACCGGCCGGGCGACGAGCTCGGCCTCGTCGACACCTCGAAGCGCCTCGAGATCGGCGCGTACGGCGACGTCGAGGAGGGCTGGTACTGGCGCGGCGACACGCCGCCGGACCTGCCGGCGATGCAGGCGCAGCACGACGCCCTCGTCGCGGCCCTCGAGGCGGAAGGCGTCGAGATCGTCAGGATCGACCGGGCCGAGCCCGGCAAGATGAAGACCTGCTACACCCGCGACGTCGTGATCGGGGTCGACGGCGGCGCCATCGTCACCCGCATGGGGCCGCCGATCCGCCGCGGCGAGGAGCGCGCGGCCACGCGCACGCTGGCCGCGATCGGCTGCCCGATCCTGCGCACCCTGTCGGGCACCGCGATCGCCGAGGGCGGCAGCTTCGCCTGGATCGACGATCGCACGGCCGTCGTCGGCCTGTCCTCTCGCGTCAACGAGGAGGGGGCGCGGCAGATCGAGGAGGTGCTGCGCTCGCAGGGCGTCGAGCTGCTCCGCGTGACGCTGACGGGGTACCGGCTGCACATCGACGGCACCTTCCTGATGGTCGCGCCGGACCTCGCGCTCATCAACCCCTCGATCGTGCCCTACTGGTTCATCGAGGAGCTGAAGTCGCGGGGCATCCACGCGATCGAGCTCCACCACAGCGACAATCCGTGGATCGTCAACAGCCTGGCGGTGGCGCCGGGGCGGCTGATCGTGCCGGAGGGCGCCTCCGCCGCGACGCTCGAGGAGCTTCAGAAGGCGGGCGTGGAGATGATCACCGTGCCCTATGCCAACATGTGCCAGGGCGGCGGCGGGCTGCACTGCTCGACCGCGCCGCTCGTGCGCGACCCCGTCTGAGGAGACTGCCATGACCGCGTCCGACGAGGAGATGGCCGCGCGGCGCGCGGCGATGGAGCCCTGGTACTGGTGGGGCATCCCGACCTTCTTCAAGTGCCCCTGGGCGGAGGATCCCGCGCAGGCCGACATCGCCCTCGTCGGCGTGCCGCACAGCTCCGGCAACGGCTCGACCGAGCGCGACCAGCACCTCGCGCCCCGCACGGTGCGCGACATGTCGGGCCGCTACCGCCGGGCGCACGAGGTCTACGGCTTCCGCCCGTGGGACATCCTGCGCATCAACGACCTCGGCGACGTGCCGCTGCCGGAGGCGATGGTCAACGACGTCAGCGTCGGCCACATCGAGGACTATTTCCGCCGGCTCGACGAAGCGGGCGCGCGGCCCGTCTCGATGGGCGGCGACCACGCGATCACCGGGCCGATCCTCAAGGCGCTCGGCGGCGAGGGGACGCGGCTGAGCGGCGGGCGCCGGCTGTCGCTCGTCCATTTCGACGCCCACCGCGACGACTACGAGTACATGCCGCACTGGCTCGGCAGCCGGCGGTCCGCGGCGCACTGGGCGGCCTATTCCGTCAGCGAGGGCCACGTCGACCCCGCGCGTTCGATCCAGCTCGGCATGCGCGGCAACCCGCTCAAGCCGCGCACCGCCGACCCCACGCAGAGCGACCTCGGCTACGCGGTCGTGCCGGCCGACACCGTGTTCGCCGAGGGGCTCGAGTCGGCCGCCGCGCGCATCCGCGAGCGCGTCGGCGACAACCCGGTCTACCTGACCTTCGACCTCGACGTGCTCGACGTGGCGGATGCGCCGGGCGTGTCGAACATCGAGGCCGGCTACCGGGGCCTGCGGGCCTACGAGGCGATCGCCCTTTTGCGCGGGATGCGCGGCCTCGACATCGTCGGCGCCGACATCGTCTGCATGATGCCGACGCGCGACAGCCCCAACCAGATCACCGCCCTGACCGCCAGCGTGATCATGTTCGAGCTGATCTGCCTGATCGCCGACCGCATCCGAAGCTGAGGGCGCGGCGTGGGCGTGCCCGCCGGACGCCGGTTTGACACCGGCGGCGGCGCGCCTACGCTCGTCGCCGCGCGCACGCTGCGCCGCTTCTTCCTCCCGGAGCACAGCCGACCGCCATGACGGCCGATCTCGCGACGACCTCCCACGACGATCTCCTGGCGCGGCTCGAGGGCCGCCTGCACGAGAGCTCGGTGCTGCGCGGGACGGCGGTGGGCGCCCACTACGCGCATGACGAGAGCGGGCCGGCCGGGCCGCTGCCCGAGCTCGTGCTCCGGCCGCGCTCGACCGACGAGGTCTCGGCGGTCCTGGAGGCCTGCGACGCGCTGCGCCAGCCGGTCGTCGTGCAGGGCGGCCGCACCGGCCTCGCCGGCGGCGCCATTCCGGACGCGGGGGAAATCGTCCTGTCGCTCGAGCTGATGCGCGGCGTCGGCGCCGGTCGACCGGGCCGCGATGAGGGTGATCGCAGAGGCCGGCGCGCCGCTCCAGACGGTGCAGCAGGCCGCCGACGCGGCGGGCCTGTTCTTCGGCGTCGACATCGGCGCCCGCGGCACGGCGACGATCGGCGGCAACGTCGCGACGAACGCGGGCGGCATCCGCGTCCTGCGCTACGGCATGTTCCGGGCACAGGTGACGGGGCTCGAGGCGGTGCTCGCCGACGGCAGCGTGCTGAGCTCGCTGCGCGGCCTGGCGAAGGACAACACGGGCTACGATCTGGGGCAGCTCCTCGTCGGCAGCGAGGGCACGCTCGGCGTCGTCACGAAGGCCTGCCTGCGGCTGCATCCGAGGCCCGCCGGCGAGACGGCCGCCTTCTGCGCGCTGCCCTCGCTCGATGCGGCCCTCGCCCTGCTGGCGCGGCTTCGCGAGCGGGCGGGATCGGTGCTTTCGGCCTTCGAGGGCATCTTCCCCGCCATGTACGAGGCCGCCGCCGGCATGCTCGGCCCCGCCGCGCCGCTCAAAGCCGGCGCCGGCTTCTACGTGCTTGCCGAGATCCAGGGCGACGATCCCGAGCGCGACACCGCGCTCTTCCAGGACGTGCTGATGGCGGCCTGCGAGGAGGGGCTCGTCGACGATGTCGTGGTGTCGCAGTCCGGCCGGGAGTTCGAGGCGCTGTGGCGCGCCCGCGAGGGCTGCAACGACTTCCTCACCGCGCCGGAGAACCGGGGCCGCGTCCTCGGCCTCGACGTGTCGCTGCCGCTCGGCCGCATGGCCGGCTTCATGGCCGACAGCGAAGCGGCGCTGGCCCGGCTCGACCCGGCCGCCGGAATCTACGTCTTCGGCCATCTCGGCGACGGCAATCTGCACTACCAGGTGATGACGCCGCTGAAGGCCGAGGCGGCGGGGATCGTGATGGAGCGCGCGGCCGCGCATGGCGGCAGCATCTCCGCCGAGCACGGCATCGGCGTCGACAAGAAGCCCTGGCTCCACCTCAGCCGCAGCGACGCCGAGATCGCCGCCATGCGCCGCGTGAAGCGCGCCCTCGACCCCAACGCGATCCTGAACCGGGGCCGGATCTTCTCGTAGACGGAGCCGCCCTCCGGGCCGGGTCCCGGCGGGGGCCTCGCCACCGGAGGCGGCGGCCGGGTGCGGCGGCGCCTCACTCGCCGGCGCGGAGCCTCCGTCTGGCGGCGCTGTCGGGGGGTGCCTCGGCTGCGGCGTCCGGAAGCGGCGCGGCGATCTCGCAGACGAGGCCGCCGTCGACGAAGTCGAGCGTTCCCGAGCCGCCCAGCATCTGCGGCACGATCCGCTTCAGGAGCTTCGAGCCGAAGCCTTCCTCTCCCGCCGCGGGCGGCGACACGTTGCCCTCGCGCCAGCGGAACCTGAGCAGGGCCGGGCTGGCATCGCGATCGACCGACCACGTGACGTCCAGCGTGCCGTCCGGAACCGTGAAGGTGCCGTACTTGACCGCGTTGGTCGCGAGCTCGTGCAGGGCGAGCGCCATCGTCTGGGCGACGCTGGAGGACAGGAGGACCTCCGGCCCCTCGATCCGGACCGTCTGGTCACCGTCGAAGCTCCGGGTTTCCGCCTCGATGAGCTCGCGCAGCCCGATCCGGTCCGCCCTGCCGCCGATCAGGTTCTCCGTCCTGGCGATCGCCACGAGGCGCCGCTTCAGCTCTTCGGCGAACTCGGGGACGGAGGTATGGCCGCCCTGCGACAGCGTCACGATCGCCGTCACCTTCGCGAGGATGTTCTTGATGCGGTGCTGCAGCTCCGAGAGCAGGAACTCGCGGTTGGCCTCGGCGTCCTTTCGCTCCGTCACGTCCTCGATGGCGACGAGCAGCAGGAAGTCCTCCTCGAGCCGGCGCACGTTGATCTCGAGATGCCGGGTGCCGAGGTCGCGGAAGGTGTGCGTCACCTCGATGTCGTCGAGGATGCCGCTGTCGGGAATCGACTCGCGCAGGGCCCGGCGCAGCTCCGGGATGTCCCAGTCGCCGTTGTTGACCTCGAACAGGACGCGCCCCTGCGCCTGGTCGGCCGGAATCTCGAAGCACTCGTAGAAGGCTCGGTTCGCCGACCGCACGATCAGGTTCTCGTCGAGCACCACGAAGGACTGGCGGATCGTGTCGACGATGCGCTCGGAGTAGGTCTTGGAGGCGGCCAGCGCGTCCTCCCACTTCTTGCGCTCGGTGATGTCGGTGAAGGTCGCCACGACGCCGGCGATGCGGTTGTCGTCGGTGCGGTACGGCAGGATCCGCTGCAGGTACCAGGTATCCTCGGGGCCGCGCACCTCCTTGTCCCTGGGCTGCAGGTTGCGCAGCACCTCGCGGCAATCGACGAGGAAGCTGTCGTCCTCGAAGCGCTGCGCGAAGTCCGTGATGGGCCGGCCGATGTCGGTCTGGATCACCTGGAAGAGGTTGCGCACCAGCGGACTGAACCAGCGGATGCGGAACTGCTCGTCGAGGAACAGGGTGGCGATATCGGTGGAGTTGAGGAGGTTGTTCAGGTCGTTGGTGCGGTCCTCGAGCTCCTCGACCTTGCTCTGGAGCTGCACGTTGACGGTGTTCAGCTCTTCGTTGAGCGACTGAAGCTCCTCCTTGGAGGTCTCGAGCTCCTCGTTCGTCGACTGGAGCTCCTCGTTCATCGAGGTGATCTCCTCGTTCGAGGCCTTGAGCTCCTCGTTGGAGGTCTCGAGCTGCTCGACCGACAGGCGCAGCTCCTCGCGGGTGCTCTTGAGCTCCTCCTCGAGCTGGTCCTCGGAGAGGATCCGCTCGTCGGCGCGCTGGCTCGCCGCGCCGGCCTGCGCCGACGGCCTGTGCTCCTCGAAGCTGACGAGGAAGCGGGTGGGCGAGCCGCGCTGGCTGATCGGTGCCACGCTCAGCCGGATGCGCTCCTTGTCGGGCTCGCCGGTGGAAGCGTCGACGCTGATCGGCAGCCGCTCCTTCGCGGCGTGGCGCAGCGCCGCGCGCAGCTTGGCGCGCAGCTCCTCGCGCACGAGCACCATGAGGTCGATCGTCGGCTCGCCGGACGGGGTCCTGAGATAGCGGTCGAGGTCGCCATGGTAGTAGAGGATGCGGCCCCGGTCGTCGACGAGGACGGAGGGCGGCGCGAAGGTCGCCACGAGCGCCTCGCGGGCGTCGTCGCCGGCGTTGCGCCGGCCGGACGAGCCGCTCGCTCTCTCGAGCTGGGCGTGGTGCTCGGCGCCCAGCAGCGGGAAGTCGACGAGGTCGTGCCGGGTGCCGCCGATCCTCTGGTAGATGCGCCACTTCTTCGAGATCGGCTGGAAGAGGTCGGTGTGCTGGCCGACCGTTTCGGCCGTTCCGAGGAAGAGGTAGCCGCCCTCGCGGAGCGAGAAGTGCAGCAGCGCGATCACCCGCTCCTGCACCTGCGGCTCGAGATAGATCAGCAGGTTGCGGCAGCTGACGAGGTCGAGCCGCGAGAAGGGCGGGTCGGCGAGCAGGTTCTGCGGCGCGAAGATGACGGACTCCCGGAGCTCCTTCTTGGCCCGGTAGACCTCGTTCTCCTTGTCGAAGAAGCGCTCCAGCCGCCGTGCGGGAATGGTCTCGGCGATGGTCGCGGGAAACACCCCCGCCCGCGCGCGGGCCAGGGCCTGCGGCGCCGCGTCCGTGGCGAAGACCTTGACGTCGAGCGACTTCTCGGCCTCCTCCGCCCTCTCCAGGAGCATCATCGCGATGGTGTAGGCTTCCTCGCCGGTCGAGCAGGCCGGCACCCAGACCCGCACCGGCTGGTCGTATCCGCGCGAGTCGACCATCGGCGCGATGACCTTCTCGCGCAGCACGTCCCAGGCCTCCGGATCACGGAAGAAGCTCGTGACGTTGATCAGCAGGTCGGCGATCAGCGCGTGCACCTCGTCCGGATCGTTGCGCAACCGGGTGGCGTACGTGCCGAAATCATCGATCTGGCCCAGCCCCATGCGGCGCAGGATGCGGCGCACGAGCGTCTTCTTCTTGTAGGGCGCGAAATCGTGGTGGCCGCGGCTCCGCAGGATCGACAGGATCGAGTTGAGGTCGGGCGCGATCGTCCGGGCCAGCTCCTCTTCCTTGCGGTCGATCAGCTTCAGCGAGCCCTGGACGTAGCCGACCAGCACCGCACCCATCTCGGCAGGCGCAAGCACCCTGTCGGCGAGGCCCGACAGGATGACGTTCCGCGGCATCTCCGCGTACTCGGCCGTCGCGGGATCCTGCGCCAGCACCACGCCGTCCCGCTCGCGCACGGCCTGGGCGCCGGCCGAGCCGTTCGATCCCGTGCCGGAGAGGATGACGCTGATCGCCCGGGCCCCGCAGGCCTCGGCGACCGAGGCGAAGATCGCATCGACCGGGTGGCGCCGCTCGTGCTGGTTATTCGGCGGCCTCGTGCTCAGCCGGCCGTCGGCGATCGTCAGCACGCTGTTCGGCGCGATCACGTAGACGCAGTTGGGTTCGATCTTCGGCGTGTCGTCGACCTGGACGATGTCGAGCGACGTCGACCGCTGCAGGATCTCGGCAAGGTGGCTCTCGTGGCTTGGCGACAGGTGCAGCACGACGACGAAGGCGATGCCGGGGTTTTCCGGCATCGCCTCGAAGAACTGCTGCAGCGCCTTGATGCCGCCGGCCGAGGCGCCGATCGCGACGATGGGGCAGTCGGGGCCGTCGTCGGATGAGGCTGGGTGGTCGGTCATGCGTGTGTGATCACCTTCGTGCGCGCGTCGTGGCCGCGGCGGGGCGTATTCGGTGCGGCGGGTCCGGCCTCCACCGTAGACGATCGACGCCGCATCCGCAGGCCCCGGTGGTGTCGCGCCGCGGCAGCCTCCGATGCGATCGGGCAGGGGGCCGAGGCGACGGCCCCGGACTTCAGGCGCCGGCCGCCGGGCGGCGCCGGCTGCGCTCCAGCAGTGCGCGGGTGCGCGCAAGGCTCGTGTGCGCCTGCTGCACCTGCTCGGCGAGATCGGAGCACAGGCGGCGCGCCCGGGCCTGGCTGGAGATGGCGTCGAAATAGGGGCGCGGGAACTCTGCCGGCGCGGCGGCGGCCTTCCCACTGCAGGCTTCCAGAACCTCGCTGAAGGGCATCACGATCAGCGACGTGCCCGCCCCGTCGACGATCTCGAAGGCGCAGTCGCGCGGATCGCGCTTCTGCAGGAGAAGCTCGCTCCACATCTCCTGTGCCGTCCGGAACACCTCGAGATACGCGGCTTCGACGCTGTCGAAGTCCGAGCCTTCCTCGTCTGCCGAGTATTTCGTGCCCTCGCGGAAGTTGAAAAAATACCTGGGCATCGACTGTCTCATGATCTTGAAGGCGAAGCGGCCACACGAGGCAGTACCGGCACGGGCCTCGCGGCCGGGACCATCATCGCGCAGTTGCCGCTAGACAACAAACGAATTGCTCCGGCGGGTCCGCCGCGACCAGCGTCCGAACGTGCACCGACGGGCCGGGGCGGACTTCGGCCCGTCCGGCGGAACCGGGAGGCGGCGGGCTAGCCGGTCGATCCCATGTCGGGATCGTCCTCCTCCGCGGGGGGCAGGGCACCGCTGCCGGGCGTGGCGTCGGGATTGATGAGGTCGGGCCTGGCGTGCGGCCCGGCCGGCGGCCGCGGCGGGGAGTGGTCCTCTTGCCGCCGGCGGTTCCCGCGTCCTGGCGCTTTCGTGCTTCCTCCCGCTGCTCCGCCGTGTCGTCAGCGGATTCGGGACGCATGCTGCGGTCTTTATCCATGGTTTCGCCTCGTCTGCTGGCCCGGCGCCGGCAGGACCGCCGGCGCCGGCGTCCGTTCTTTCATGCCGCCGGCGGGCGGACATCTCCGGCCGCGACGGCCGGCCGAGGCCGCCTCAGGCCACGAGCTCGAGCACGACCTTGCCTTGCGAGTGGCCGTTCTCCTGGTCGTCCTGGGCCTTGGCCGCCTGCGAGAACGGATAGGTGGCCTGGACCGCGACGCGCACCTTCCCCTCGTCGATCAGCCGGCCGATCTCGGCGAGCTCGGCGGCGTCCGGCTCGGCCATGTAGCCGGCGACCCTGACGCCGCGCCGGCTGGCCTCGTCCTCGTCGGGCGTGCCGAGGGTCGAGACGAGGACGCCGCCGGGCTTGAGCACGGAAAAGGAGCGCTGCCGGGTCTCGCCGGAGATGAGGTCGAAGACGACGTCCACCGGCTCGACCTCGTCCTCGAACCGCGTCGCCTTGTAATCGATCACCTTGTCGGCGCCGCACGCATGGGCGAAGTCGACGTCGCGCGCCGAGACCGTGGTCGCCACCCAGGCGCCGCGGGCCTTCGCCAGCTGGATCGCGAAATGGCCGACGCCGCCGGCGCCGCCGTGGATCAGCACGTGCTGCGACGGCTCGAGGCCGCCGTGGCGGAACAGGCCCTGCGAGGCCGTCATGGCGGCGAGCGGCACCGCCGCGGCCTCCGTGTGGCTCAGGGATCGGGGCTTCGGCGCGATCTCCTCCCGCCGCGCCAGGACGAACTCGGAGTAGCCGCCGCGGTCGCGGCCGAGGAACGCCATGACGGCGTCGCCGGACCTGACGTCCTCCATTCCCGGCCCGACGGCGGCGACGATGCCGGAGACGTCGCGGCCGAGCGGCATCGGCAGCTTGTCCTCGCTCGCGGCCGGGTAGGATCCGTCGCGGATCTTCCAGTCGACGGGATTGACGCTGGCCGCATGGACCTTGATCAGAACCTCGCCCTCGCCGGGCGTGGGAAGGGGAAGCTCGTCGAAGGCCAGCACGTCTGGCCCGCCGAACGAGTGAATGCGTACGGACTTCATCTCGAGAGAGCCTTCAAACGGGGCGGGCGCGGGACCGGTGCGGCCTCGCGTCCGGAGTTTCGGGTCTCGGGAGCAATCTGTGGGGCGGGCGCGGCGTTCCGCCGGCCGGCGTCGGGTGCGTTGTCGCACCCTGCGCACGGGATGCGGCGTCCGACCCGCTCAGGCGCCCTGGCCCCAGTTCATCTCGAGGCCGCCGTCGATCGTGAAGCTCTGGCCGGTCACGTAGTCGGACTCCTCCGAGGCGAGGTAGAGGGCGAGCCGGGCGACCTCCCACGGCTCGCCCGGCCGGTGCCAGGGGATGTGCGGCATCTCGCGGGCGCGCTGCTCGGGGTCGTCGGTCCTCGCCTTGGTCAGCGGCGTGCGGATCTGCCCCGGCGCCACGGCGTTCACGTTGATCCGCAGCGGCGCGACCTCGAGCGCCAGGCTGCGCGTGAAGGTCAGGAGCGCGCCCTTGGCGGCGCCGTAGGCCGCGTTCATCGGGCTCGGGATCGCCTCGTGGACGGAGGTCACGTTGACGATCTTGCCGACGCCGCCGGCCGCCCTGCGGCGGCGCACGAACTCGCGGCAGCAGAAGAACGGGCCGTAGAGGTCGGTCTTGATCACCCGGTCGAAGTCGGCCGTCTCGGTGTCGGCGACCGCCGCGCCGCTGCCTTCGGTGCCGGCGTTGTTGACGAGGATGTGCGGCTCGCCGAGCTCGCGCTCGGCCGCGTCGAACATCTCGCGCACGCTCGCCTCGTCGCGCACGTCGACCTGCCGCACGCTGCAGCGCCGCCCCGCGGCCTCGATCTGGCGGGCCGTCTCGCGGGCGCCGTCCTCGTCGCTGTGGAACGTCACCATCACGTCCGCGCCTTCCATGGCCAGCGCCTCGGCGGTGGCGCGGCCGATGCCGGAATCGGAGCCGGTGACGATGGCGACGCGGCCTTCGAGCTTGAGGACGCGCCGGCCGTCCGGCTCCTCGGTGGCGGGCATGCTCATGGCGGGGCTCCTGGAGGATCGGCAGGTGGAACGGGAGGTGCAACGCGGAGGCAGCGCGGCCGAACGCGCGGCCTCCATGCCTGCAAAACCGATTGGCTGCCGCGAGCGTTCCGGGCTGCGGCGTCCGGCGCGGTTGCTTCCCTTCAGGGCTTCGGGTCGGCCCGCTCGCGGGCGGGGGACCGGCCGTAGCGCGCCTTGTAGGCACGCGAGAAGTGGCTCGAGCTGTTGAAGCCCGTGGCGACCGCGATCTCCGCCACCGGCAGGCCGGTCTGCTGCAGCAGGCGCTGGGCGTGGGCGAGCCGGACGGCCTGGTAGTGCCGGTCGACGGTCGTGCGCATGTGATGCGCGAAGAGCCGCTCGAGCTGGCGCACCGAGACGCCTGCGATCTCGGCAAGCGCCTCGCGCGGCAGCGGCTCCTCGACATGGGTCTCCATCCGCTCCAGCACGGCCGACAGGCGAGGGTGGGTGAAGCCGAAGCGCTCCTGCGGCGCCATCTGCTGCGCGGCGCTGCCGGCGCGCACGTCGGTCTGCAGGAACCACTCGCTGACCGCCGCCGCCAGCCGGTGGCCGTGGTCGCGCTCGATCAGCTCGTGCATCATGTCGAGCGCGGCGACGCCGCCGGCGCAGGTCAGCCGGTCGCGGTCGATCACGTAGAGCGAGCGCACGAGCGAGACGTTCGGGAAGGCCTCCGAGAAGGCCGCCACGTGCTCCCAGTGGACGGTGCAGCGATGGCCGTCGAGGAGCCCGGTCGCCGCGAGGATGAACGGGCCGCCCGAGACGCCGCCGATCGCCGTGCCCTGCCGCGCCAGCGTGCGCAGCCACTGGAAGCTTCGCCGGTCGCGGAAGGCGGCCGGGTTGCCGCCGGCGCAGACGAAGACGAGGTCGTAGTCGAAGGCCTCGCCGACCCGGTGGTCGGCCCGGAACGACAGGCCGGTCGAGGCGGCGACGTCGAGCTCGCCCGGCGCGACGTGGCGCCACTCGTAGAGCGTGCGGCCGGAGATCGCGTTCGCGGCGCGGAACGGCTCGATGGCCGAGGCGTAGGACATGGTCGCGAAGCCCGGCACGAGCAGGAAGCCGAGGCGGCGCGGCCGGGAGGGACCGGACGCCAGACCGGGGGAGGGCCGGTCGCCGCCGGCCGGCAGGGAAGTGGGGCTCATGTCGTTGCCGGTCATGGATATGTCGTCACGGATCATTTCACGCAAGCCGTAGCCGTCATCATGGTCGGCAGCAAGGGCCGCGACGCGGCTCGACGAGCGACACGGGCCCCTTTCGCCATGCGCTATTCCGTCTTCTCGCTGATCCGCGAGACCCTGAACCATCACCGCGGCTGGCAGCCGGCCTGGCGCGAGCCGGAGCCGAAGGCCTCCTACGACGTCGTGATCATCGGCGGCGGCGGCCACGGCCTCGCGACGGCGCACTACCTCGCCAAGGAGCACGGCATCACCAACGTCGCGGTGATCGAGAAGGGCTGGATCGGCTCCGGCAATGCCGGCCGCAACACGACGATCATCCGCTCGAACTACCTGCTGCCGGGCAACGAGCCCTTCTACGAGCTGTCGATGAAGCTCTGGGAAGGGCTCGAGCAGGACGTGAACTACAACGCCATGGTCAGCCAGCGCGGCGTGATCAACCTGTTCCACTCCGACGCCCAGCGCGACGCCTATGCGCGGCGCGGCAACTGCGATGCGCCTGCACGGCGTCGACGCGGAGCTGCTCGACCAGGCGGGCGTGCGGGCGATCCTGCCGTTCCTGAATTTCGACGAGGCGCGCTTCCCGATCCGCGGCGGGCTCTACCAGCGGCGCGGCGGCACCGCCCGGCACGACGCCGTGGTGTGGGGCTACGCGCGCGCCGCCGACAGCCGCGGCGTCGACATCATCCAGAACTGCGAGGTCACGGGCTTCGTGCGCGAGAACGGCCGGGTCGTCGGCGTCGAGACGACGCCGCGGCACGATCCGCGCGAAGAAGGTCGGCATGGCGGTCGCCGGCAACTCCTCGCGGGTCGCCGCGATGGCCGACCTGCGCCTGCCGATCGAGAGCCACGTGCTGCAGGCCTTCGTGTCGGAGGCGATCAAGCCGAAGATCCCGACGGTGGTGACCTACGGCGCCGGCCACTTCTACATCTCGCCAGTCCGACAAGGGCGGCCTCGTCTTCGGCGGCGACATCGACGGCTACAACTCCTACGCGCAGCGCGGCAACCTGCCGACGGTCGAGCATGTCTGCGAGGGCGGCATGTCGCTGATGCCGTCGATCGGCCGGGTGCGCATGCTGCGCTCCTGGGGCGGCATCATGGACATGTCGATGGACGGCTCGCCGATCATCGACTTCAGCCCCGTGCCGGGCCTCTATCTCAACGCCGGCTGGTGCTACGGCGGCTTCAAGGCGACGCCCGCCTCGGGCTGGTGCTTCGCGCACCTCATCGCGAAGGACGAGCCGCACGCGACCGCGAAGGCCATGCGGCTCGACCGCTTCGCCACCGGCCACATCATCGACGAGAACGGCCGCGGCGCGCAGCCGAACCTGCACTAGGGATCACGGACCATGCGCATAGACTGCCCCCATTGCGGAAGCCGCGACCTGCACGAGTTCTCCATCCTCGGCGACGCGAGCTACCGGCGCCCCGACCCGGCCTCCGACGACGCGCTTTCCGCCTTCGTCGAGGCCGTGCACATCCGCGACAACCGGGCCGGGATTCACGAGGAGCTGTGGTACCACGCCTCGGGCTGCCGCTCCTGGCTGAAGGTCAGCCGCGACACCCGCACCCACGAGATCCACGGCGTCACCTTCGCCGGAGAGGGAGCGGACAAGTGAGCGGCACAGCGTCTCGACGGGCGGCCTCGTCGACCGGTCGCAGGCCCTCTCCTTCACCTTCGACGGCAAGGCCTACAGCGGCTTCGCCGGCGACACGCTCGCCTCCGCGCTGATGGCGAACGGCGTGACGCTGGTCGCGCGCTCCTTCAAGTACCACCGGCCGCGCGGCATCGTGACGGCGGGGCCGGAGGAGCCGAACGCGCTCGTCGAGCTGCGGACCGGCGCCCGGCGCGAGCCGAACACCAAGGCGACGGTGACGGAGCTCTACGACGGGCTCGACGCCGCGAGCCAGAACCGCTGGCCGTCGCTCGACTTCGACGTCGGCGCGGTGAACTCGCTCCTGTCGCCGTTCTTCGTCGCGGGCTTCTACTACAAGACCTTCATGTGGCCGGCCTCCTTCTGGGAGAAGGTCTACGAGCCGGCGATCCGCCGCGCCGCCGGCCTGGGCCGCGCCGCGGAAGCCCCGGACCCCGACCATTACGAGAAGGCCTACGCCTTCTGCGACGTGCTGGTGATCGGCTCCGGCCCGGCGGGCCTGTCGGCCGCGCTGGCCGCCGGACGGGCCGGCGCGCGCGTCATCCTCGCCGACGAGGATTTCCGCTTCGGCGGCCGCCTGAACGGCGAGCGGCGCGAGATCGGCGGCATGGCCGGCCACGCGTGGGCGGAGCGGACGGTCGCCGAGCTCGCCGGCCTGCCGAACGTGCGGCTGATGCCGCGGATCGAGCGTCTTCGGCGCCTATGACGGCAACGAGTTCGGCATCCTCGAGCGCGTCGGCGACCATCTGCCGGTGCCGCCGCGCCACCAGCCGCGGCAGCGCATGTGGCGGGTCGTGGCGAAGCGGGCGGTGCTCGCCTCCGGCGCCTTCGAGCGTCCGATCGCCTTCGGCGGCAACGACCGGCCGGGCGTGATGATGGCGAGCGCGGTGCGGACCTATCTCAACCGCTTCGGCGTCGCGCCGGGCCGCAACGTCGTCGTCTTCACCTCGTCCGACGACGGCTGGCTGACGGTGCGCGACCTCGGGCTCGCCGGCGTCACGGTCGCCGCGGTGGTCGACGCGCGCGCCGCAGGTGGCGCCGCGGCTGAAGGAGGTCGCCCGGCTCGCCAATGTCCGCGTGTTCGAGAACGCCAGGGTCCTCGGCACGAAGGGCGGCAAGACCCTCTCCTCCGTGACCGTCGGCGACGCCGGCGGCGCGCAGCACGAGATCGCGGCCGACTGCCTCGCCGTCTCCGGCGGCTTCAACCCCAACCTCGCCATCACCACCCATCTCGGCGGCCGGCCCCGCTGGTCGGACGAGGTCCACGCCTTCGTGCCGTCGAACCCGCCGGCGCACATCGCGGTGGCCGGCGCGGCCGGCGGCCGCTACAGCCTCGCGACGGCGCTGAAGGACGGCGCCGAGGCGGGCGCCACGGCGGCCGGCGACACGGGCTTTTCCGCCGGGGCCATGGAGACGCCCGCCGCCGACGACGACCTCGTCTCGGTGTCGCCGCTCTGGCACGTCGCCGCCTCGACGCAGAAGGCCTTCGTCGACTTCCAGCACGACGTGACGGTGTCCGACGTCGGCATCGCCCAGCGCGAGGGCTACCGCTCGGTCGAGCTCCTGAAGCGCTACACGACGCTCGGCATGGCGACGGACCAGGGCAAGATCTCGGCCGTCAACGGGCACGCCATCATGGCCGCGCTCACCGGCCGGCCGATGGAGGAGGTCGGCACGACGGTCGCGCGGCCGCCCTACACCCCGGTCGCCATCGCGCGCCTTCGCCGGCCACCACCGCGGCAAGGACTTCCACCCCACCCGCTACACCGCCTCGCACCGCTGGGCCGAAGGGCTGGGCGCGACCTTCGTCGAGACGGGGCTGTGGCTGCGCGCCCAGTGGTACGTGAAGCCCGGCGAGACGGACTGGCTCGAGAGCGTCAGCCGCGAGGTCCGGTCCGTGCGCGGCAGCGTCGGCTTCTGCGACGTCTCGACGCTCGGCAAGATCGACATCCAGGGCCCCGACGCGGGCGAGCTCCTGAACCGCGTCTACATCAACGGCTTCGGCAAGCTCGCCGTCGGCAAGGCGCGCTACGGGCTGATGCTGCGCGAGGACGGCTTCGTCTTCGACGACGGCACCACGGCGCGCTTCGCCGAGGACCACTACGTCATGTCGACGACGACGGCGAATGCCGGGCCGGTCATGCAGCACCTCGAGTTCTGCCGGCAGGTGCTGTGGCCCGAGCTCGACGTGCAGATCGTCTCGGTCACCGAGCAGTGGGCGCAATACTCGGTCGCCGGGCCGAACGCGCGGCGGGTGCTGGAGCGGCTGCTCGGCGACGCCATCGACGTGTCGGACGAGGCGCTGCCCTTCATGGGCGTGCGGGAGTTCCCCTGGCAGGGCCTGCCGGCGCGCATCTTCCGCATCTCGTTCTCCGGCGAGCTCGCCTACGAGATCGCGGTGCCGGCGCGCTACGGCGAGGCGCTGGCCGAGGCGCTGATGGCGGCGGGCCGCGAGTGGGACATCATCCCCTACGGCACCGAGGCTCTGGGCGTGATGCGCATCGAGAAGGGCCACGTCGCGGGCGGCGAGCTGAACGGCCAGACGACGGCCGCCGATCTCGGCCTCGGCCGCATGATGTCGACGAAGAAGGACTTCATCGGCCGCGTGCTCGCCGGACGCCCCGGCATGGCCGACCCGGACCGGCCGGCGATCGTCGGGCTGAAGCCCGTCGACCGCTCGCAGCGGCTGACGGCCGGCGCGCACATCCTCGAGCGCGGCGCCGACCCGGTCATCGCGAACGACCAGGGCTACACGACCTCCGTCGCCTTCTCGCCGATGCTCGGCCACTGGATCGCGCTCGGCCTCGTGAAGCACGGGCCGGAGCGCCACGGCGACGTCGTGCGCGCCTACGACCCCGTCCGCGGCGGCGACGTCGAGGTCGAGATCTGCTCGCCCCATTTCTTCGATCCGGAAGGAGCCAGGCTCAATGGCTGATCTCACGCTGAAGGCGCGCACCGCGTTCGACGGCCTGCTGGCACCGGCGGGAGACGCGAAGGAGCCCGGCGTCCGCGTCGCGGAGCGGGCGGACCTGTCGATCGCCACCGTGCTCGCGCGGAAAGGGCAGGGCGAAGCGCTCGCCGCGGCGGTGTCGCAGCGCCACGGGCTGGGGCTGCCGGCCGGCCCGGCGCGCGCCGCCGCCGGCGATCTCGCCTTCGTCTCGACGGGCCCGGGTGCCTGGCTCGCCCTGCGCGAGGGCGGCGGCTACGGCCTCGCGCCGGAGCTCGGCGAGGCGCTGCGGGGCCTCGCCTCGGTGAGCGACCAGACGGACGGCTTCGCCGTGCTGCGCCTGTCCGGCCCGCGCGTGCGCGACGTCTTCGCCAAGGGCATCCACCTCGACTTCGACCCGGGCGTCTTTCCGGTCGGCACCGCCGCCGCGACCGACGCCGGCCATATCGGCATCGTGGTCTGGCGGCTCGACGACGGCGCGGACGGCCACCCGGTCTTCGAGGTCGCGCTGTTCCGCTCCTTCGCGGAAAGCTTCTGGCGCTGGCTGTCGGAGAGCGCCGCGGAATACGGCCTCGCCGTCGAGGCCTGAGGCCCCCGGCCTCAGGCGTGGCGCATCGCCCAGCGCAGCCGCGCCCAGCGATAGGCGTCGAGCACCGAGATCGAATAGATGAGGAAGCCGCCGGCATAGCGGCCGACGAAGGATGCGTCGGGCTGGGCGAGGTTCATCGTGACCATGCCGAGCAGGATCATGAAGAACAGCATGGTCAGCGCGCGCTGCTGCTGGTTGTTCAGCAGCTGACCGACGCCCGGCAGCACGATCGCCACCAGCATGACGACATAGGGATGGATCAGCCCGGTCTCGGGATCACGCCACCGCATGCGTGCGCTCCGGCTCGAGGGATGCGGCAGATGCCGTCGGACCGGCGGCCCCGGCGGCGGCGTCCCGGAGGTCGTCCACCAGGGCGATCGCGGCATCCAGCAGGTTGGCGGCGAGCGCCGGCGGCACGGGGCCCGCGTCGAAGCGGGCCTGCCGCAGCAGAAGATACTGCGAGCGGACGGCCTCGTCGGCCTGGTAGACGAAGCGCACGCCGCGGGGCGTCACGAGGAGCTCCTTGACGCGCGGGTCGTCGAAGAGGCGCAGGTGCCGCCCGACGACGTCGAGCGGCGGCATGTGCCGGGCGTCGTCGGTGCGAAGCATCGCCGCCTCCTGAGGCCAGTCCTCGGGAAGCTCCACGCGCTCGTCGAGCCAGTGCGACGGCGAGAAGACCTCGGTCCCGGCCGGGCGCACGAGATAGTCGAGCACGCCCTCATGGGGCAGGGGCGCCAGCACGGTGGCCTCCAGCCAGAGGGAAGGAAGCTTGCGGGCCGCGAGGCCGTCGGCGGTGAGCTCGAGCCGGACCTCGTGGCCGCGGTGGCGCCCGGAGAGCTTCGGGAACCCGTCGCGGCGCATGTCGAGGCGCGGCGCGTCGAGAAGGCCCCTCACACGGTCGAGAAGCATGGCGCGACCGGCGAGGAGGCGCCGCCGGTCGCGCCGGTAGATGGCGGCGAGGACCGCCGCCATCAGCACTGCGAGTAGGATGAGCTCCGGCCGCACCGCCTGTCGTCCCCGGTGCGGTCAGCGGACGACCGTGACCGGGCAGTGCGCCTTGGCCACGATGTCGCCCGCCACGGAGCCGAGCAGCAGGCGCGGCACCCCCGTGCGACCGGTCGAGCCGACCACGATGTGGTCGTGGCCCTCCCGCTCCGCGAAGTCGATGATCGCGGCGGCGGCGTTCGGCCCGTGCACCTCCGCGCAGCGCACGGTGTCCATGCCCTCCCGCCCCGCGATCTCGGAGGCCGCGTGCAGGGCATGCTCGATCTGCTCCTCGCCGAGGCGCCTGATCTCCATGTCCCACACCCGCTCGGCCGGGCGACCGCTCGCCTGGCCGGTGTTGACGGTGAGGAGCGTCAGCGACGCCCCGAGCTTCTTCGCGAGCCACACGGCATAGGTCACGCCCTTCTCCGAGGCGCGCGACCCGTCGGTGGGGCAGAGGATGCGCGTCAGTCCAGCGGTCATCTCCCTGGCCCTCCTCAGTATTCCGCCGGCCGCGGCCACGGCATGGTGAACTGGTCGCCACGCCGCACGAAGCGGTAGCGGTGCACCGCGAACCAGATCGAGGCGATGATGTAGAACGCCATGATCGAGATGAGCGAGGTGCCGTAGCCGAGATAGGTCGCGAAGTAGGTGGCGATGCAGAGCGTGAGCAGCAGGATCGCCGGCAGCGGGTGGAACGGGTGGACGTAGCCCCGCTTGATCGAGCCGATCGGCCATTTCCGCCGGAACTTGATGACGTTGATCGACATGAAGGTGTAGCCGAGCAGGCCCGACAGGATCGAGAAGGTGATGACCTGGTCGAGCAGTCCGGTGAAGGCGAAGGACACCGCGATCGGGATGAGGAAGACGATCGCCCGGAACGGCGTCCGGTACCTCGGGTGCACCGCACCGAACCACACCGGCATGTAGTGGTCGCGCGCCATCGAGAACCAGGCCCGCGCCGCGTCGTTGATGCAGCCGTTCGCCGAGGCGATGGCGGCGAACATCGTGCCGATGAAGAGCAGTCCCTGCAGGAACGGGCTGCCGGTCATCGTGGCGGTGTCGTAGAGCGGCACCGCGGCCTGGCCGAGATATTCCCACGGCAGGAGGCCGGAGGCGACGAACCAGGTGAGCGAGGCGGCGATCAGGAGGGTGATCATGCCGCTCATCGTGCCGAGCGGAATGGCGCGGCCCGCGCTGCGCACCTCTTCGGCCGCCTGGCAGGTGCCCTCGATGCCGAGATAGTACCACATGCCGAACTGCAGCGCCGCGATGACGCCGATCCACCCGTAGGGCAGGTCGGTCAGGAGCTCGCGGTGGAACAGGACCTCGCCCGGCGACCACGGGCTGACGCCGATGAACAGCACGATGATCGCGACGAAGGCGATCGCCGTGACGACGAAGTTGACCGTCAGCGTCATCAGGACGCCGCGGTAGTTGAGGAGGGCGAGCGCGGCGATCGTCAGGACCACGAAGGCCCGGGGATCGAGGTCGGACACCCCCGTCTGCCCGGCCACCTGCACGAGGAGGTCGCCGACGACGAGCGCGTCGGCCGCCTCGAGCATGGTGTAGGCCATGACGAGGTAGAGGCCGACATTGAAGGCCATGAGCGGCCCGATGATGTGCTTGGCCTGCGTGTACTGGCCGCCTGCCGCGGCCACCGTTGAGGTGACCTCGGAATCGATCATCGCGACGCAGGTGTAGAGCAGGCCGATCACCCAGCAGGCGATCAGCGAGCCCAGTGCGCCGCCCTTTCCGACCGAGAAGTTCCAGCCCATGTACTCGCCGACGAGCACGATGCCGACCCCCAGCGCCCAGACATGCACCGGGCCGAGGACCTTGAGGAGGAACAGGCGTTCGCCGCCTCCTGCCGTTGCCGACTGGGTGCTCATGCGCCGGCCCCCCGCTCGCCGTATTCCTCGAGAAGGTCGTCGGAGCCCTCGCGGGCGCTGAGAAGGAATTCCTCGTCATATTCGCGGCCGACGCGGACGAGGTCGAGGAGCATCCAGCCCAGGATGAGCGCGGACAGCCCCCAGGCGACCCAGGTCGCCAGTTGCCAGAAGAACATGCCTATCCCCCGTTCCTAGCGGTCGAACCGTTCCGCAATGACCTCGCGGTATTCCTTGTCGGAAACCCTGAGGATGAAGATGAAGTAGCCGAGGATGATGAGCGCGGTGACGATCAGCGAGATCGGCTCGACCGTGTAGTCGAAGCGCGAGTTGATCATCTCGGCGGCGGAGGAAGGCTCGAAGCCGAGCTTCTCCCACTGGCCCGCCATCGTCTCGTTCTGGCCGAGCGACTCCCAGGTCACCGCCCCCCCGGCGGTGGCCGTGTCGGTCGCCTCGGCGCCGCCCCCGAAATCGACGAGGAGCGGGATCATCAGGCTGCAGTAGACGAGCGCGAGCAGGAAGATGCAGTCGAAGAGCTGCCCGCGGCCGCTCTGCTTCGGTGGTGCGTACCGCTTTTTCATGCCGGGACCTCCCGGCGGCCGTGACGCTCGGCCCGCTTCATCTCGACGAGTGCGTCCTGATGGCGGAGGTCGGTGCCGTAGATGTCGGCCTTGTCGTGCGTGTAGTGGCGCAGCATGGCCGTGATCGAGGCGGTGTTGAAGAGCAGCACCGCGGCGCCGGCGATCGCCAGCACGACGGTGATGGCGGTCTCCTCGACGAGCGGCGCGATCATGAAGAAGACGTAGATGACCGTCGCCCACAGGACGACGACGAAGCCCGTGGCGAGCATCGTGTCCCGTCGGAACAGGCGGTCGATGCGTTCCGCGTTAGAGCCTTCCATGGCTGTTCCCTCCCAGTGGGAATTATGGCGAGCCCCCAATTTTTGGAGTTGTCTCGCAGGAAACGATCTTTCTTGATAGTGGCGGCTTCTGTCAATCGCCCGGCGGCATGCGGCGCGCCCGTTCTTCGCCGGGCGTGCCTTTCGGCCGGGTCGCGGGAGGCGGCTACGCGGTCGCCGCCGGGGCTGGCCGGCGCACGCCGATCCGTGCCGGAAACCCCGCCCTCCGGGCGCGAGGGCGGCGGCCTCCACGGCTTGCATCTCGGGGAGAAACGGCCGCTCCTCTCCCGGTCGCGGGCGGGCCGCGGAAGCCTCGTCGGCGGCCGCCGACGCGCCGCGTCAGCCGCGCCAGTCCGCGATGATGGCGCGGTAGATGCCGACCGCCTCCTCGAGTCGCTCGACGAGGCAGTATTCGTCCGTCTGGTGCGCGAGGCCCGGCTCGCCGGGGCCGAGAATCAGCGTCGGGATGCCGCCATAGGCGGGGGTGAGGACCGAGGCGTCGGTGAAGTAGGTCGCGGTCTGCGGCCCCGATGGCTGGCGGCCGGTGATCGAGCCGGCGAGCTCCGTCATGCGGGTCATCCACGGCTCGTCCGGCTCGGTCCAGACGGCCGGCAGGTCGACGAAGGTCTCGAAGCCCGCATCCTCACCGACATGCGCCTTCAGCGCCGCCTTGAGCTCCTCGTGGTCGAGGCCGGGAATCGTGCGCATGTCGACGCCGATCTCGGCGCGGTCGGGCACCGAGTTGATGTTGAGCCCGCCATGGACGGTGCCGATGTTGAGCGTCGGCGGCCCGAGCACCGGGTGGGGCGCGACGCCGAAATCGTAGGCCTCGAGCCGCGCGATCACGCGCGCCGCCTTGCTGATCGCGTTGACGCCGCGGTCGGGCATCGAGCCGTGCGCCGTCACGCCCTCGGTCACGACCTTGAGCCACAGCGCGCCCTTGTGGCCGACGAGGGCGAGGTTCGAGGTCGGCTCCGCCACGACGAGCGCACCGGCGTCGCCGATCAGCCCGTCGCGCGCGAGCGCGACCGCGCCGTCCGAGCCCGTCTCCTCGCCGGCGGTGATGACGAGCCGGATGCCGGTGCCTTCCGGCAGCCGCCCGGCCTCCGCCGCGCAGGCGACGACGAAGGCCGCGACGCCGCCCTTCATGTCGGTCGAGCCGCGGCCGTAGAGCCTGCCGTCGACGATCTCGCCGGCGAACGGGTCCTGCGACCAGGCCTTGGCGCCGAGCGGCACGGTGTCGAGATGTCCGGTGAAGCAGAGCGGCCTGTCGCCCGAGCCGAGCGTCGCGACGATGTTGGCGCGGCCCTTGCCCATCGGGTGCATCTCGGTCGCGAAGCCGATCGCGTCGAGCACCTGGCGCAGCGCGTCGGCGCAGGCGAGCTCCTGGCCGGGCGGGTTGATCGTGTCGAACGCGATCAGGCGCCGGGTCAGCGCCACGACGTCGTGCGGCTCGCTCATGTCGGGATCTCCGTCGGGAAAGGTCGACAGGCGGTCTCAGCCGAAATAGGCGGCGTGGACCTCCTCGTCGTTCTGAAGGTCGGTGGCGGTGCCGCTGGCGACGAGGCGGCCGCCCGAGAGCACGTAGCCGTAATCGGCGATGGCGAGCGTCTGGCGGACGTTCTGCTCGACCAGGAACACGGTGATGCCCTGCTCCTTGATCCGCTCGATGATCCGGAAGTTCTCCTTCACGTAGAGCGGCGACAGGCCGAGCGAGGGCTCGTCGATCAGGAGGATCTTCGGCCCGCCCATCAGGCCGCGGCCGATCGACACCATCGCCTGCTCGCCGCCCGACATCGTGCCGGCGAGCTGGTTCCGCCGCTCGGCGATCTGCGGGAAGGTGCGGAACACCTCGTCCATGCGCTCGCGGATCTTCGCCTCGTCGTGCACCTGGTAGGCGCCGAGCCGCAGGTTCTCCGTCACGGTGAGCTTCGGGAACATCTTCCGTCCCTCGGGGATGCAGGCGATCCCCCGGGCGATGACCTGGTGCGTCGGCAGGCCGGTGATGTCCTGGCCCTCGACGCTGATCGTGCCGGCGCGCGGCGGCGTCAGGCCGAGGATCGAGCGGATCAGCGTCGTCTTGCCCGCGCCGTTCGAGCCGAGCAGGCAGGTGATCGTGCCGGGCTCGACCGTCAGCGAGACGTCGAGCAGCACGTCGGCCTTGTCGTAGGCGGTGTAGAGGTTCTCGATGGCGATCGCGCTCATGCCGCTCACTCCACCCCCAGATAGGCGCGCTGCACCTCGGGATCGGCGCTGATCTCCGCGTAGGTGCCTTCGCTGATCTTCTTGCCGTAGCTGAGCACGATGCAGTGGTCGGTGATGCGCTCGATGACGCCCATCTCGTGCTCGATGATGACGATCGACAGGTCGCTCGAGCGGGCGCGCACGTCGAGGATGTCGTCCATCAGCTGGTTCGTCTCGTCGTGCGTCATGCCGGCCGACGGCTCGTCGAGCAGCAGGAGCTTCGGGTCGCTGATCAGCGCGCGGCAGATCTCGATGCGCCGCCGCTCGATCATCGGCAGCGCCCCCACCGGCTCGAACATGCGGTCGGCGAGCGCCGAGGAGAAGGTGGCGACGAGCGCGCGCGCCTTCTCGTAGCCTTCCTCGAACTCGCGGCGGAAGGCGCGCCGGTTGATCAGGTTGAACCACAGGCCCTTCGACAGCCGGCCGTGGTTGCCGATCATGATGTTGTCGAAGATCGACAGCGGCAGGCAGAGCCGCGAGCGCTGGAAGGTGCGGGCGATGCCGGCCTCGTAGACCTTGCGCGCGGACAGGCCGGTGATGTCCTCGCCGTCGAAGGTCACGCGGCCGTGGGTCGGCGCGTAGATGCCGGTGACGACGTTGAAGCTCGTCGTCTTGCCCGAGCCGTTCGGCCCGATCAGGCCGAGGATCTCGCCGCGCTTCACGCGCATCGAGAAGGAATCGAGCGCCGTCACGCCGCCGAAGCGCTTGCCGAGATCCTCGAAGGTCAGAAGCTCCCCGCTCATCGGCCGGGCCTCCAGCCGGGCACGTAGGTGCGCACCTGGCGCGGCAGCAGGCCTTCCGGCCGGAACAGGAGCACGATGATGACCAGCACCGAGAACAGCAGGAAGCGGTACTCCTGGATGACCTGCAGCTTCTCCGGCAGGAGCACGACGATCGCCGCGGCGAGCGCGGTGCCCCACGGGCTGCCCATGCCGCCGAGCAGCACCATCGCAACCATCAGGAGGCTGTCGGAGAAGGAAAAGCTCTGCGGCGCGATGAAGCTGATCATCATGCCGTAGAGCGTGCCGGCGACGCCGGCCAGGATGTTGCCGAAGGTGAAGGCGAGGATCTTCGCCCGGTTCACGCGGATGCCGAAGCAGGCCGACGCCGTCTCGTCGAGCCGGACGGAATCGAGCGTCAGGCCGAGCCACGAGCGCTCGAGGCGCCGGGTCAGCAGGAAGGCGATGGCCGCCAGCGCCGTGCCGAGCAGCGCGTAGTTGAAGTAGAACGACGTCTCGACGCCGAAGATCACCGGGCCGTCGTTGAAGTCCCAGCCGAACAGCTTCATCGAGCCGACCATCAGCCCCTGCGGCCCGCCGAGCACGTCGTTGACCTGCAGGAACGTCGTGAACAGGACGGAGAAGGCGATCGTCACGACGGCCGAGTAGTGGCCGCGCGTCCGCACCACCGGCAAGACCAGCACGAAGCCGATCAGCGCCGCCATCAGCCCGCCGACGAGCAGGATGAGGATCGGCGGCACGCCCGTGTGCTCGGTCATCACCGCGGCCGTGTAGGCGCCGATGCCGAAGAACGCCGCGCCCGCGAAGTTGACCATGCCGGTGTAGCCGAACTGCACGTTGAGGCCGAGCGCCGCCGTCAGGTAGAGCAGCGTCGTCGTCAGCATGAGGAGGGGGAAATGGTCCTCGGCCAGGAGGACGATCACGGCGAGGAGCCCCGCGAGCACCGCCCAGTTCATGACGCTCGCATGGTCGCGCATCGCCGTCGACAGGGTGCGGTCGAGGCCGGTCCGGCCGCCGGCCACGGCGGCGACCACGGCGATGCCGAGGAGGACCAGGACGGCGTTCTGGGAATCGGACTGCAGGAAGAACCAGCCGTAGACCGTGCCGAGCAGCACGACGATCAGGCCGGCGGCGAGCGGCGGAAGGCCGAACCAGCGCTCGCGCGGGGTCGGGTCGGAAGCGGTCGTCATCGTCACACCCGGTCGCTCGTACGCTCGGCGATGAGGCCCGTCGGCTTCCACGCCATCAGCGCGATCACCACGCCGAAGGCGAAGACGTCCTTGTAGGCGCTGGCGAAGGGCAGGGCGACGGCGCCGATCGTCTGCAGCGCCGCGAACAGGAAGCCGCCGAGGATGGCGCCGTAGAGGTTGCCGAGCCCGCCGATGATCGCGGCGGAGAAGCCGATCAGGCCGAGCAGCAGCCCCATGCCGAAATTGACCTCGTTGTAGTAGAGGCCGTCGATGATGCCGGCCACCGCGGCCGCGCCGGTGCCGATGGCGAAGGTCAGGAGCACGATCAGCGTGTAGTTGATGCCCATCGTCTTCGCCGTCTCCTCGTCCTGCGCGACGGCGCGGATCGCGAGGCCGAGCCTGGTCCGGTTGATCAGCAGGTTGAGCGCGATGATGACGGCGATGCCGGTGCCGACGAGGATGACGCTGTCGGCGCGCAGCGAGAAGTTGCCGATCTCGGTGGATGCGTCCGGCAGGAGCGAGGGGAAGGCCTTGGGGTTCGACCCGTCGGGGTAGAACAGCCGCACCGACTCGCGGATCGCGGTGCCGAGCATCAGCGTGATCAGCAGGATGTTGAGCGGCGGCGCCGACTTGAGCGGCAGCACGAGGTAGCGCGCGATCAGGGCCCCGACGAAGGCGGTGAAGGCCACCGACACGATGACCATGATCAGGATCTGGATCCACGGGTTGGAGATGCCGGCCGCCTCGGTGCCGAGATAGGTCGTGAAGCCGGCGAAGGCGCCGAGCATCAGCACGTCGCCGTGCGAGAACTGGATGACGTCGAGCACGCCGAAGAACAGCGTGAAGCCGACGGCCACCAGCGCATAGATGGTGCCCAGCATCACGCCGTTGGCGACGTACTGGCCGATCAGGCCGATATCCATGGGTCAGCTCTCCCTCGTGAGAAGCCGGGCGGCGCGGCCGGTCCGCGCCGCCCGTCGCGGTCCTATTCGCCGGCGAGCTTGCGCTTGCCCGCGGCGTACTCGCTGTCCTCCCAGACGACCCACTTGCCGTCCTGGACGACGTAGGGGGTGATCACGGCGACCGTGTTCTGGCCGTGGTCGTCGAAGGTGATCGGCCCGGTGATGGAATCGTGCTCCTTCACGTCGGACAGGTACTCGGTGAGCTTCTTGCGGTCCGGCCCCACCTTCTCGATCCCGTCGAGGATCAGGTTCATCGCCGCGAAGGCGAACGGCCCGTAGGCCTCCTGGTCCTGCGAATAGCCGGCCTTCTTGTACTCCTCGAGGAAGCCCTTGCCGCCCGGCAGCTTCTCGGCCGGCGCGCCTTCGAGGAAGGAGAGCGTGCCCTCGGCGAGGTCGTTGCCGAGGCCCTCGATATAGGCGTCGGACTTGATGCCCGAGGCGCCCTGGAACTCGGCCTCGATGCCCAGCTTGTCCATCTGCTGGCGGATGCGCACGCCGATCGGCGTCAGGCCGCCGAAGTAGATGACGTCGGGGTTGAGCTCCTTGATCTTCGTGAGCTCGGCGGTGAAGTCCTGCTGGTCCGACGTCACGCCGAAGTCGGCGAGGATCTTGCCGCCGTCCTGCTCGAGGTACTTCGTGAAGTACTTGTCGTGGCCTTTGCCGTAGTCCGTCGTGTCATGGATGATCGCCCAGGTCTTGTAGCCCTTGTCCGTCATGAACTTGGCTGCGGTCTCGTTCTGGTTGATCATCGTGCCGTTGACGCGATGAACTTCGGTGTAGTCGTTGCCGTAGGTGATGTCCGGCAGCACGGCGCCCCAGACGATCATCGGCATGCCGAACTTGTGGTAGATGTCGACCGTGCCCATCGCGACGGCCGAGCAGTAGTGGGTGACGGCGCCGACCACGTCGCGGCTCGCGGCCATCTTCGTGGCGACCTGCACGCCGACATTCGGCTTGCACTCGTCGTCGAGCGCCACGAGCTCGTAATTGTACTTCGCGTCGGCGTCCTCGTTGCGCAGCTTCACGGCCAGGTCGGCCGAGTTGCGGCCGCCGATGCCGACCGAGGAGACGCCGCCCGTGAGCGGTCCGATGAAGCCGACCTTGACGGTATCCTTGGCGGACGCCGGGGCGGCGACGCCCAGCGCGACGGCGGTGGCGAGCGCGAGCCCGACCCGCCTTCTTAGAGGATTGCTCATGAGTCAGTTCCCTGGTTCGTGGAAGGGCGGTTGTTGCGCCGGACCGACTCCGGCGAGGGCCGGAGAGCGATCCCTCCAACGGGCCCCAGCGTGTTAAAAAGTTGCATCCCGTTCAACTTCTTTCATGCTCGCTGGGGTGTCGGGCCCGTGCAGCAGGGGAGTGCGCGTTCGCCATGAACACAAGCCGGGCAGGTGATTCCCGTGGGATATCAGTGTCTTGCCGGCGGGGGTGCCGCAGGAGTGTTCGCCGTGCCCGTATTTGCGGCTGATCGCGATTCAGGCTTCGCCGCTAGGATCGGCCGGCGAAACGGGCGGACATCGGGAGCTTGAACTTGGCTGAACGAGGGTTGGAGGACGCGCGGGAGGTGATCCCGCCGCTCAACGATCTGGGGGCGCGGCTGCGCAGCGCCCGGCGGCGCAAGGGGCTGACGCTGAAGGAGGTCGCGCAGGTCGTCGGATGCTCCTCCTCGATGCTGTCGAAGATCGAGACCGACCACGCCACCCCCTCGCTGCGCACCCTCCATCGCATCACTTCGGCGCTCGACACCTCGATCGCCCACCTGTTCTCCGAGGCGCGGCCGCAGGGCCTGTCGCTCTGCCGGCGCGGCGAGCGGCCGTCCGTGCGGGTGCGGCCGCGCGGCGGCGCCCCGGCGATCTTCGTGGAGCGCCTGTCGCCGACCTTCCCGGACCAGCTGCTCGACGCCAACATCCACGTGCTCGAGCCCGGCGCGGAGAGCGGCGGCGACATCAGCCATGCCGGCGAGGAGGTCGGCTACGTGCTCGAGGGCCGCGTCGAGCTCCAGGTCGACGGCGAGGCGCACGTGCTCGAGGCTGGGGAATTCGTTCTACTTCCCGTCGGAGCTGCCGCACTGCTACCGCAACCTGCACGACGGCGTGACCCGCATCCTCTGGGTCAACACGCCGCCGACCTTCTGACGCTGCGGACGGGCACCCGGCGCCGCAGTTTGCCCATTCCGCCGTGAAGGCTGCTATGAAACGGAGCGCCGGGACGCCTTGCAGGCGCAAACCGGACGATCAGGAGGAGATCCAGCCACATGTCGTATCGTGTCGGTCGCTCGGAGTTTCGCCTCGAGGACGAGCCGCTGGTGCGCGGCCGGGGCCGCTACACCGACGATGTGCGCTTCGATGACGAGGCGGTGCTCGTCGTCGTGCGGTCGCCGTTCGCGAGCGGCCGGCTCAGCGGGCTGGACGTCTCCGAGGCGCGGCAGGCGCCGGGCGTGCTGGCGGTGCTGACCGGCGAGGACCAGCCCGACGCCTGGCCGGGCTTCGTCCCGAGGTTCCGGTGGCCGGCCCCCGGCGGCGGCGAGATGTACGTGCCGGCCTTCCTGCCGCTGGCGCGCGACGCCGTCCGCCACGTCGGCGAGCCGGTGGCGGCGATCGTCGCGGAGACGCGCGCGCAGGCCGAGGCCGCCGCCGAGCTCGTGATGATCGACGTCGAGGACGCGCCCGCCGTCGTCGATCCGGAGGAGGCGACGGCACCGGGCGCCCCCGACGTCTGGCCGGACTGCCCGGCAACGTCGCCTTCCGCGTCGAGCTGGGCGACCGCGCGGCCGTGGACGCCGCCATGGCCGCCGCGCACCGCGTGGTCCGCCAGCGCCTGTCGATCACCCGCGTGGCGGCGGCGCCGATCGAGACGCGCAACGCGGTCGCTTCCCTGGACGGGGCGACCGGCCGCTACACGCTGCGCGTCGGCACGCAGGCGGCGCACGGGCTCGGCGCGGCCCTGTGCGCGGCGATGGCCCTGCCGGCGGAGCGGCTGCGCGTCGTCAGCGAGCACACGGGCGGCGCGTTCGGCATCAAGAACACGCCCTATCCCGAGTACGCGCTGCTCATGCTCGCCGCGGAGCGGACCGGGAGGCCGGTCCGCTGGATCTCGACGCGGCTGGAATCCTTCATGGCCGACAGCCACTCGCGCGAGCAGGTCGTCGAGGCCGCGCTCGCCGTCGACGAGGACGGCCGCTTCCTCGCGCTCGACATGCGCTCGAAGGCCAATATCGGGGCGTATCTCGGCGAGATGTCGACCCACCCGATGGTCAACAACCTCGGCGGCCTCGCCGGCGTCTATCGCACCCCGGCGATCACCGCGACGGTCGACGGCATCTTCACCCACACCCAGAACATGACGCCCTATCGCGGCGCGGGGCGGCCGGAGGCGACCTACGTCATCGAGCGCATGGCGGACCTCGCCGCGCGCGAGCTCGGGCTCGACCCGGCCGAGCTGCGCCGGCGCAACCTGATCCGGCCGGACGAGATGCCGTTCCGCACGCCGCTGACCTTCACCTATGACTGCGGCGACTTTCCCGCCGTGCTCGACCGCGCCCTCGAGCAGGCGGACTGGGCGGGCTTTTCCGGCCGCCGCGAGGCCTCGCAGGCGCGCGGCCTGCTGCGCGGCATCGGCATCTCGAACCCGATCGAGATCGCCGGCGGGCCGGTCGATCATCCCGCGCCCGAATATGCGCGCGTCGGGCTCGCGGAAGACGGCGCGCTCGAGGTGGCGCTCGGCTCGGGCGACACCGGCCAGGGCCATGCCACGACCTTCGGCCGGCTGATGGCCGACCGCTTCGGGGTGGAGCCCGACGCCATACGCTTCGTCGTGGGGCGACACGGACCGCGTGCCGCGCGGCGTCGGCACGTTCGGGTCGCGGACCATGGCGGCGGCGGGCACCGCGCTGCGGCGGGCCTCCGACGCGTTTCTCCAGAAGGCCCGCCAGCGCAGCGCGGAGCTCATGGAGGCGGCGGCGGCGGACGTCGAGTTCGAGGACGGCCGGTTCCGCGTCGTCGGCACCGACCTCTCCGTCACGCTCGAGGAGCTCGGCCGGGCGGGCGGCGACCTCGAGGCGGACGAGTTCTCCTCCACCGACGGCGCGACCTTCCCGAACGGCTGCCACGTCTGCGAGGTCGAGGTCGACCCGGAGACGGGCGCGGTGGAGATCGTCCGCTACACCGTCGTCGACGACGTCGGGACCGTCCTGAACCACAAGCTCGTCGAGGGGCAGGTGCACGGCGGCGTCGCGCAAGGGGCGGGGCAGGCGCTCGGCGAGCAGATGCTCTACGAGCCCGGCACCGGCCAGCTGATGACCGCCTCCTTCCAGGACTACGCGATGCCGCGGGCGAGCGGCTTCCCGGCGATGACGGTCATGACGCACCCCGTGCCGACGGCGAAGAACCCTCTCGGCGTGAAGGGCGCCGGCGAGGCGGGCGTGGTCGGCGCCCTGCCGGCCGTCGTCAGCGCCGTCTGCGACGCCCTGTCGCCGCTCGGAATCCGCCACCTCGACATGCCCGCGACGCCGCACGCCGTGTGGTCGGCGATCCGCGCCGCGCGGGAGCGCTCGGGCTAGACCTGCCGCGGCAGCCTGTCGCCCCGCCTCAGTAGGGCCGGACGCAGGACGTGACGCTGGCGAGCAGCGTCGGGGTGATGTGCATGGTCTTCAGCGGCTCGACGCCGGCCGCCCGCAGCCAGGCGATCTGGGCGTCGTAGGCGGGCTTTTCCAGATTGGTGCCCGGGCACGGATTGAAGATGCCCATCGGCATGCCGGCCTCGTACTGCGCGTGGTGCACCAGCTCGTGGAGCAGCGTGCTGAGGTCGAAGATGTCGTCGGAGCGCCAGTCGCTGCGCAGGAACAGCGTGCCCAATTCGTAGCCCGCGTTGACGGTGATGTCGCCGCCGCATTCGGTCGTCGGGCTGACCCTGTGCTGCAGCTCGCAGGGCTCGAGCTTCACGATGGTGGGCATCTCCGTCGGAACCGGCAGGCCCGTCTGGGCCGAGATCCAGACGAACATGGCGAGCATCAGCCCGTTCATGCCCGGCCCTCCCGGCGGCGGCCTGCGAAGCCGTCGCGACGGACGAAGACGTAGGTCGATGGATCCCGCACAGCTCGCATTCCGGCGTCCCCCAGCCATGAAAGACTGGCGGAGTCGGATTCCGTACGGAAGTCACGAAATGGTCACACCGGCGAAAAAGCTCCCCGCAACGTCGGCCACGCGGGAACTTTTTCCGTCGGACGTCCCGGCGGCCTATTGCGGCTTCGTCTCGATCAGGCGCGGCAGCATGCGGACGAGGGCGTGCGGGTCGAACGGCTTCTCCCAGCGCGGCACGTCGAGGAACCGGTCGGGCACGCCGCCGGCGTCGTAGCCGGTCGCGAACAGGAACGGGACGGATCGGGCCTCGAGCGCGTCGGCCACCGGAAACACCTTCTCGCCCTCGAGGTTGATGTCGAGGACGGCAAGGTCCAGCCGGTCGGCCTTCTCCACGAGCTCGAGCGCCTGCCTGGAGTGTCGGCACGGGGCCGAGCACCGTGGCGCCGAGCTGCTGCAGCGCGTGGGCGAGGTCGTCGGCGATGTAGAACTCGTCCTCGACCACCAGCACGTGCCGTCCGAGCAATGGCCGCGCCGTGTTCTCAGCCCATTTCGCCACCCGTCACTCCTCCGCGGTTCATCCTGCCTACGTGGAACCTATCGCAGGTCGTTCGCGCTCCCAAAATGCGGGAGCATCGTCGGCCCGCCTCGAAAGGAGCGCCGTTGGTCTCGCCCAGCATCACACGAAAGCTCGAGAACTTCACGCGGCTTGGCGAAGCGGACAAGCGCGCGCTGGAGGCGCTGGCGCAGACGGGATTGCGGCAGTTCGGCGCCCGCGAGGACATCGTCCGCGAGGGCGACGCACCCGAGCACATCAACCTCGTGCAGGACGGCTGGGCCTGCCGCTACAAGCATCTGGAGGACGGCCGGCGGCAGATCATCTCGCTCTTCCTGCCCGGCGACCTCTGCGACCTGCACGTCTTCATCCTGCGCGAGATGGACCACTCGATCGGCACGCTCACCCCCGTGACGGTCGCGCAGGTCTCCCGTACCGCCTTCGAGGAGCTGATGCTGGCGCATCCGCGCGTGCTCGAGGCCCTGCGGTGGGAAGGACTCGTCTCGGCCGCGATCCAGCGCGAGTGGACCGTCAATCTCGGTCAGCGGGACGCGACGGAGAGGGTCGCGCACCTGCTCTGCGAGCTCTTTCTGCGGCTGCGCGCGGTGGAGCTCGTCGACGGCGAGAGCTGCGACCTCCCGCTGACCCAGACCGACATCGCCGACGCCACCGGCCTGTCGAGCGTCCACGTGAACCGGACGCTGCAGGATCTGCGCTCGGCCGGGCTGATCGAGCTGAAGGGTCGGGTGTTGCGGGTTCCGGATCTCGAAAGCCTGATGGACGCCGGGCTCTTCAATCCCAACTATCTTCATCTCGACCGCGAGGGCCAGCATCTCGATGCCAACGAGTGATCGCCTCGCCGCCATTGCGGCGACCGGGCCAGGAGCCGCCACACCATGACTGGCGAGAACGCCCGCCCTCCTGCCGAGCCCTGGCCGTCCGGCGGCGGCGAGATGGCCCGGCTGATACGCCAGCACGACTGGACGGGCTCGCCGCTGGGCACGATACGCGGCTGGCCGCAGAGCCTGAGGACGGTCGTCGACCTCATCCTGGGCGCCCCCACCGCGATGATCGTCCTGTGGGGGCGCGACCTGTGCCAGGTCTACAACGACGCCTATCGCGTGGTGATGGGCGACAAGCATCCCGCGGGCCTGGGGCGGCCGACGCGCGAGTGCTGGCCTGAGTTGCAGGCGACGAGCGGCCCGGTCCACGCGGCCGTACTGGCGGGGGAGTCCCGGGCGTTCAAGAACCGAAGGCTGATCGTGCGGCGCCGCGGCGCCGAGGAGGAGGCCTGGTTCGACCTGACGTACAGCCCATTGCGCGACGAGGCGGGCGAGATCGCCGGCATCCTGCTCACGGTTGTGGAGACGACGGGCGAGGTGCAGGCGGAGGACCGGTTCCGCCGAATTCTCGACACCGATACCCTCGGCGTCCTGTTCTTCGACCGGGACGGCGTGCTGATCGACGCCAACGACGTCTTCCTGCGCAGGACCGGCTATTCGCGCGAAGAGGTCGAGGCCCGGAGCCTCGACTGGAAGAGCATGACGCCGCCGGAGTGGTACGAGGTCAGCGAGCAGCAGCTGCAGATCTTCGCGGCGACGGGGCACATCGGGCCCTACCAGAAGCAGTACGTCAACAAGGACGGCAGCCGGACGTGGATGCTGTTCGCCGGCAGCGATCTCGGCGACGGCACGCTCGGGGAGTTCGCGCTCGACATCGAGGATCAGAAGCGCACGGAGGCGGCGCTGCGCGAGAGCGAGCGGCGCCTGCGCACGCTGATCGAGGGACTGCCGCAGCTCGTCTGGCGGGCCCGCGAGCCTGCCCAGTGGGTCTGGTCGAGCCCGCAGTGGACGCGGTTCACGGGGCTGTCGGAGGACGAGAGCCGGGGCGAGGGCTGGCTCGACGCACTGCACCCGGAGGATCGCAAGATCGCCCTCGATGCCTGGCGGAAGGCGAAGGCCGAGGACGGCTTCCAGGCGGATTACCGCCTGTTCGAGCAGGCGACCGGGGCTCATCGCTGGTTCCGGAACCGCGCGACGCCGTCGCACGACGAACACGGCAAGATCGTCGAGTGGTTCGGCACGTCGACCGACGTCGACGAGCTGCGCCGCCTGCACGAGGAGCAGCGGGCGCTGGTGGCCGAGCTGCAGCACCGGGTGCGCAACACGCTGGGCGTCATCCGCTCGATCGCCCGCCGCACCGCCGAGACGGCAACCACGTCGCAGGACTACGCGACGCATCTCGAGGGCCGCATCGATGCCTTCGGGCGCGTCCAGGCCGCGGTGACGCGCAGCCCGCTCGGCGGCGTCGACCTTGCCGAGCTGGTCGCCGACGAGCTCCTGGCGCACGCCACGCGCGAGGGCGATGGGGCCGACATGGAGGGCCCGGACGTGCGGCTGCAGCCGAAGGCGGCGGAGACGTTCGGGCTCGTCGTCCACGAGCTGGCGACCAACGCGGTGAAGTACGGCGCGCTGGCGGTCCCGGGCGGGCACGTCTCCGTGCGGTGGCGCACCGAGGACGGCCTCGCGCCGCGGCTCGTCTTCGAGTGGAAGGAGCGCGCCGCCGCGCTGCGGCCCTCGGGCCCGACGCGCCGCGGCTTCGGCATGGACCTGCTGGACAATGCGCTGAGCTACCAGCTGAAGGCGCGGGCCACGCGGATCTTCGAGGCGGACGGGCTGCGCTGCACCATCGAGGTGCCGCTGACCCCGCGCGTCGTGGTGGCGGAGGCACCGGGCCTCGAGGCGCCCTGAACGCCCGCGCCCTTCCGCGGCGGCAAACTTCCGCCATCGACGCGAAATCATGCGGCGTCTTTCGGCTGGCGCAGGATCTTCCTTGGGCAGGATGTTCCCGTCGCGGTTAACCTGCGTTAGTGCAGGCGGCACCTCGCCGGCCCAGTTTGGAGTCGGGTCGCGAACGGCGGCTCAAGGGGGATGCGTGCTCAATCCTGCGAGGTTCAAGATGCTTTCACCCCAACTCGACGAACGTCGGCGAACCCTTGGCGAGCGCATGGAGCCGGTCCGGCAGAACCGGCTCTTGAGTGAGGCTCCGGATCACGTGCGCGCGGCGATCGCGAGCGTGTCGACCGAATGCGTCGCCGAGCAGGGCGCCGTCCTCGCCGAGGCCGGCCAGCCGGTCGAGCGTGTGTGCTTCATCGAGCGGGGCGCGGTCTCGCTGGTCGGCCCGGCCTCCGACAGGCCCGGCGGCGAGGTCGCCCTCATCGGCCCCGACGGCATGACGGGCGCGCTCGAGATCCTGATCGGCGGCCGCCACACCTGCACCGCTATCGCGCAGGCCGACTGCGCCTATGCCGAGGTCGACGTCGACACGATGGCGTCGCTGATCTCGAGCGAGCCGGCGCTGCGGGACCTGGTGCAAAGCTATTCCGCGGGGCTGATCGAGCAGATCACCCGCATCTCCGTCTGCCACGCCAGGCACACGCTGATGCAGCGGCTGGCGGGCTGGATCCAGGCGCTGGACGGGCACCTCGGCGGCGAGCCGATCTTCGTCACGCACCGCCAGATCGCCGAGCTCCTGTGCGTCAGGCGGGCGACGGTGACGGAGATGCTGCACGTGCTCGAGGGCGACGGCGCCCTGCGCTCGCGCCGCGGCTCGATGACCATCCGCAACCGCACCGCGCTGGCCGAGGCGGCCTGCGACTGCCGGCACGGCTGACGCCGCGGCCCGGGCACCGGGCCCGGCAGGGGCGTCAGAAGCGGTAGCGCAGGAGACGCCCGATCCGCCTGAGGACGGGCAGGGCGCCGACGCTGTCGACCCAGAAGCGGGTGAGGGGCGAGAGGCGCCAGGTGTCGCCCGGCCCGAAGACGGCCCGCTCCTCCACGAAAGCGAGCCCCGGCACCTGCGCCTCGAGGTCGCGGGGATCGTCGAGGCTCCAGCGCAGCCTCGCGCCGGTCGCCCGGATCATGGGGTTCGCGGCGACGAGCCACAGGCCGAGCCGGCTGAAGGCGTCGAACACGATCTCGCCCGACGGCAGGTGGCCGACGAGGCGGCGGAGGAGGGCCGGCACCTCCTCCTCGGGCAGGTAGGCGAGCAGGCCTTCCGCGACCACGATCGCCGGCCGGTCCTGCGGCACCGCGGCGAGCCAGGCCGGATCGGTCACCGACGAGCCGACGGGCGTGGAGCCCTCACGGGCCCCGAAGAGGCGGCGGCGCAGAGCGATCACGTCGGGATAGTCGACGTCGAACCAGGCGACGGCCGCCGGCGGGTCGACGCGGCAGACCCGCCCGTCGAGCCCGCATCCGAGGTCGAGCACCGTCGCGCCCTCCGGGTGGCGCTCCAGGAAATCGCTCGTCCAGCGGTCGAGCGCACGGGCGCGCAAGGCGAGCGCGACGGCGTCGTCCTCGCCCACCTTCAGCCGCGAGAAATCGTAGTCGAGCCGCCGCACGACGTCGGCGGCCAGCCGGTCCTTCAGGACCGAGCCCGGCATCCCGCTCTCCAGCGCCCTGGCGCGGAGCGTGACGAGAAGGGTCTCCTTCTCACCGGTCAGCCCGACCTTGATGCGCTTCACACCGCATGCTCCGCGGCCTGACCCGGCGTTCGCCCTGCCGGCGCCTCAGCGCTGGAAGACGTACGTGCCGGGTGCTTCCTCCTGCGGCGGGTAGCCGCTCTCCGCCGCGCCCATCGATGGCGGCGCGACCCTGTCCGGCGCAGAATGCGCCGCGAGCCAGTCGCTCCAGGCCGGCCACCACGAGCCCTCCGACGCGGTCGCGGCCGCCGCCCATTCGTCGGGACCGACGCACGGGTCCTCCGCCCGCTTCCACGCCATGCGGAAGTGCCGGTGCGGGTGGCCGGGCTCGCTGACGATGCCGGCATTGTGGCCGCCGCTCGTCAGCACGAACGTGACGTCGGTGTCGCTCAGGTAGTGGATCTTGTAGACGGAGCGCCACGGCGCGACGTGGTCGTGCTCCGTGCCGACGACGAACATCGGCGCGCGGATGTTCTGGATCGCGGCCGGGTGCCCGTCGACCATCAGGTGTCCCGCGGCGAGCGCGTTGTCGAGATAGAGCTTCTGCAGGTACTCCGCGTGCATCCGGTAGGGCATGCGCGTCGCGTCGGCGTTCCACGCCATCAGGTCGATCATCGGCGTGCGCTCGCCCATCAGGTAGTCGTGCACCTGGCGCGACCAGACGAGATCGGTGGAGCGCAGGAGCTGGAAGGCGCCGGCCATCTGGTCGCTCGACAGATAGCCGCGGTTCCACATCATGCTCTCCAGGAAGTGCACCTGGCTGTGGTCGATGAACAGGGCGAGCTCGCCGGGCTCGGTGAAGTCGGTCTGCGCCGCGAGCAGGCTGACGCTGGCGAGCCGCTCGTCGCCGGCCCGCGCCATCGCGGCGGCGGCGATGGCGAGCAGCGTGCCGCCGAGGCAGTAGCCCGTCGCATGGACCTTCCGCTCCGGCACGATCGCCGAGATCGCATCCAGCGCGGCCATCACGCCCATCCGCCGGTAGTCGTCGAGCGACAGGTCGCGGTCCCCGGCCTGCGGGTTGCGCCAGGAGATGCAGAACACCGTCTTGCCCTGGCCGACGAGGTAGCGGACGAGCGAGTTCTCCGGCGACAGGTCGAGGATGTAGTACTTCATGATCCAGGCCGGCACGATCAGCACCGGCTCGGCCTCGACCGTCTCCGTCGCAGGGGCGTACTGGATCAGCTCGATCAGGTGGTTCCGGTAGACGACCCGGCCCGGCGTCGCCGCGACCTCGTGGCCCGGCCGGAACGCGTCCGCCCCGACCGGCCTCTGCCCGGTGGCCAGCCGGCTCATGTCCTCGAGCCAGTTCTGGAAGCCGCGCACGAAGTTCGCGCCGCCCGTCTCGGCCGTCTTCCGCACGACGTCGGGATTGGTGAAGGGCAGGTTGGACGGCGACACGACGTCGAGGAGCTGGCGGGCCGCGAAGGCGACGACCTCCTCGTGATGCGGCGTCACCCCCGGCACCTCGCGCGTGACGTTGTGCCACCATTGCTGGTTGAGGAGGAACGCCTGCTCCCACAGGCTGTAGGGCGGCCTGCGCCAGGCCTCGGACGTCGAAGCGGTGGTCGCCCGGCAGCGGCTCGATGCACGGCTCGGCGTCGTGCGACAGGCCGCTCTGGTAGGCGTGGGCGGCGAAGCGGGCCGCCTTGCGCAGCGCCTTGGCCGTCAGCTCGGCGCGCTTGCCGGGCGCGGCCGCGAGGTGGATCGACCAGTCGAGCCAGGCCAGCGCGAGCGAGACGGGCGACAGGCCGGCCGTCGCCTGGCCGGTCATGGCCTCGCTCATCCGGTCGATCGCCCGGAACGCCTCGTCGCCGATCCCGGCGGGCAGGGACGGGGCCGGGGGCAGGGGATGAAATGGCTGCGCGCCGGCCTTGCGCCGCTCGTCCGTCTGCACCGTCTGTTCCATCAGGGGCTCCACCGATCATGACCTTCGCCCGCGCCGCCCGGACGGCGCGCGGGGCCGACTACCGCCAGCACTCCCCCGGAAACGGGCGCGGCGCATTGATCCGGATCAGCGGAAGCGACGCCCGGAGGGTCAGGCCGGCAGGCGCAGCACCGCCTCGAAGCCGTCGCTGCGCCCTTCCGCGGGCGACATGAGGTCGAGCCCGGCCCCGGCCCCGGCGGCGATCGCGTCGGCGATGGCGAGGCCGAGGCCCGCGCCCTTCGCGGCGGTGGCGCCGCGCGCGAAGCGTCCCTTCAGCGTCGCCAGCGTCTCCTTCGGCAGGGCGGGGCCGCCATTGACGACGCGCACCGTCGAGCCGGACATCGTGACGTCGACGGGGCCGCCCTTCGGACCGTGCTTCAGCGCGTTCTCGATGAGGTTGCGCACCAGCACGGCGAAGGCGTCGGGGTCCATGTGCGAGGGCGTCGCCCCGCCGTCGGGCAGCGACAGCCGCAGCCGCGGGGAGGCCTCGGCCCCGTCGCGGAACTCGGCCGCCAGGTGGGCGAGCACCGGCGCGAGGTCCTGCGGCGTCTCGCAGAGCAGGCCGCCGCCCTCGGCGCGGGCGAGCTGCATGAGCTTTTCCGAGATCCGGGCGAGCTGGTGGAGCGACACCTCGATCTGCGTCGCCCGGTGCCGCAGCGGCCCCTCCGGCGCCTCGGCGATCAGGCGCTGCGCCTGCGCCAGCGTCGCGGCGATCGGCGTGCGCAGCTCGTGGGCGCTGTTGGCGGAGAAGTGCCGCTCCGCCTCGAGGACGCGCCGCAGCCGCTCCATCAGCCGGTTCACGTCCTCGGCGATCGGCGCGATCTCGGCCGGCAGCGCCCCGGCCGCGATCGGCGACAGGTCGCCGCCGTCGCGCGCCTCGATCTCGGCCCGGAACCGGCGCAGCGGCCGCATCGAGCGGCGCACCAGCAGCCACACGCCGGCGAGGCTCAGCGGCACGAGGATCGCCAGCGGCAGCACGAGCGCGAGCACCGCCTCCGACGTCGCCTCGTCCCGATGCTCGAGCGGCTCGGCGACCTCGATCGAGATCGTGCCGCTGACGGCGGACTCGCCGAAGATGCGGTGCGTCGGCGTGTCGTGGAAGCCGCGGACGGGCCTCTCCGGGAAGACCGACAGGTCGGCGTCGTGCGACTGCAGCAGCACCTCGCCGGCCGGGCCGCGCACGACATAGGACAGGAACTCCTCGTGCCCGCCGAGCGGGGTCACGCGAGGCGAGCTCGGCGGGGTCTCGCGGCCGAGCACGTCGAGCACGGCGAGCGGCAGCAGGCGCTGCGCCGTCTCCTGCAGGGCGCTGTCGAACGCCTCGTCGAACTCGTGGCGGATGACGTAGCCGGCGAGCCCGGTCGCCAGCAGCCAGATCACGGCGACGCCGAGGGCGAGCCCGAGGCCGAGCCGCCCCTGCAGGCTGAAGGGACGGCTCATGGCTGGCCCAGCCTGTAGCCGACGCCGCGCACCGTCTCGATGGCGCCGTGGCCGAGCTTCTTGCGCAGCCGGCTGACATGCGCCTCGATCGCGTTCGATTCCACCTCGGCGTCGAAGGCGTAGAGCCGGTCCTCGAGCTGGCGCTTCGACAGGATGACGCCGGGGCGCTGCAGCAGGGCCTCGAACAGCGCCCACTCGCGCGCCGTCAGGTCGACCGGCCGGCCGTCGCGGAAGGCGGCGCGGCCGGCGAGGTCGACGTCGAGGCCGCCGTGGTGGATCAGCGGGTTGGGGTTGCCCGCGTAGCGCCGCGACACCGCGGCGACGCGGGCGGACAGCTCGCTCAGGTCGAACGGCTTCACGAGATAGTCGTCGGCGCCGGCGTTGAGGCCGGCGATGCGGTCGGAGATCCGGTCGCGCGCGGTCAGGATGATGACGGGCGTGGCGTCGCCCGCGGTGCGGCGCCGGCGCAGGAAGTCGAGGCCGCTCCCGTCCGGCAGCAGGAGGTCGAGGAGCACGAGGTCGTAGGCGACCGTGCGCACGATGTCGTCGGCCTCCTCGACCTCCGTCGCCCAGTCGATCGCGTGCCCGTCGGCGACGATCTGGTCGCGCACCGCCTCGCCCAGGATCTCGTCGTCCTCGACCAGAAGAACCCGCATCTGCCCGTTCGTCCCTCATTGCAAAGCCGCCTCGTCTAGGCAGGCAAGCTGACGCCACCCTGACGGCCGGACCCGTCGCATGTCAGGATAGCGTCAGCTGGCGCATGCAGCTTTGCCCCATCGCAACGAACCCCGATGGGAGACTTCACATGAAGCGTAGCCTTTTCGTCACCACCCTGCTGCTCGGCTCGGTCGCCGCCGGCTCCGCCTTCGCCAGCGGGGGCTGCAACGTCCCGATGAACGAGTGGCAGCCGCGCGAGGCGCTGCAGAAGAAGCTCGAGAACGAAGGCTGGAAGATCCGCAGCATCAAGACCGAGGACGGCTGCTACGAGGCCTACGCCATGAAGGACGGCAAGCGCATGGAGGCCTACTTCAACCCGAAGACCCTGGCGCAGCTCGACCGGAAGTCCGAGGAGGACTGAGATGACGGCCACGAGCGTCAAGGTCTGGGACCCGCTCGTCCGGCTGTTTCACTGGAGCCTGGCGGCGAGCTTCCTCGTCGCCTGGCTGACCGCCGACGAATGGGGTGACCTGCATCACTGGGCGGGCTATGCCGCCGGCGCGCTGATCGGCTTCCGCATCCTGTGGGGCCTCGTCGGGCCCAGATATGCCCGCTTCGGCCAGTTCGTCCGCTCGCCCGCCACGGTGGTGCGCTTCGGCATCGCCATGCTGCGGGGCCAGGAGCCGCGCTATGTCGGCCACAACCCGGTCGGCGCCGTGATGATCCTCGCGCTGATCGTGCTGATGGCCGCGACCGCGACCACCGGCTGGATGTTCACGCTCGACGCCTTCTGGGGCGTGGAATGGGTCGAGGAGCTGCACGGGGCGCTCGCCAACCTCATGCTGTTCCTGGTCGTCGTCCACGTGTCCGGCGTGCTCTTCGCGAGCCTGCGGCACCGCGAGAACCTCGTGCATGCCATGGTCGTCGGCCGCAAGCGCGCACCCGAGGCCGCCGATATCGCCTGAATGCCGCTCCGTTCAGGCGAGGCGGGGGAGCCGTTCGCCCTTGCGGCCCCCCGCCACCACGGCGCCGGCGCAACCAGCCGGCTCCTTCCACGTTGGCATCTGCCCGCAAGGTTTGCGCCTGGCGGGCCAGCGTGTACCATCCGCCCCGATCCGGGGGCCCGTGGATCGAGGAAATTCTGCATGACCGCGACGTTCTCCGAAGGGGCGACCCGCGCGCCGCGTACCGTTCGGCAGGCCAGGCCTGCCGCCCTCGTGCCGGGCTTCAAACGCGCGTTGCCGGTCGTGGCACTGTTCGCCGCGTGCCTCGCGCTGCCCGTGGCGGCGGCGGCGCAGGACGCGACCCAGGATACGGCGCAGGGCGCCTCGCTTCAGCCCGGCGACGGCGTGGTCACCTCGTTTTCCGGCTTCGCCGACGTGAAGGCGCGCACGCTCGCAGCCGACGGCATCGTCGCGCGCGTGCTCGAGATCGAGACCGGCGGCGCGACCCGGCCGGAGCCCAACCTGCTGACGAGCCTGACGGCCGGAGAGGTCGGCCAGGTCTTCGCGGCCGAGACCGGCGGCGCCGACCACCCTGCGATCTATCTCGCCGCCAGCTCCGCCTACGGCCTCTACCGCTCGAAGGACAACCGCGACTGGGCGGAGAACATGTGGGGCCAGGGCGGCGGCCCCGGCACGGTCTGGCGGCTGCGGCCGGGCGGCGACCCGGAAGCCTTCGCGACGATCGGCGCCAAGGGCGACGAGAACCGGGGCGCCGGCCTCGGCGACCTCGCCTACGATTCCGTCCACGACCGTCTCTTCGTCTCCGATCTCTCCACCGGCATGATCCACGCGCTCGACCCCAGGAGCGGCGAGATCCTGCAGACCTTCGACCACGGCGTCGACGGGCGCTCCTATTTCCTCAACTCCGCGACCGGCGAGTACCTCGTCCTCGACGTGCAGCCGCGCGACGACCGCAACCGCCCGAGCTTCGAAGGCTGCCGCGACGCCACGGGCAAGGGCGTCCTGTTCTCCTCGGAGCCCGCCTGCTGGGGCCTCACCGACTTCCGGCGGCGCGTCTGGGGGCTCGGCGTGGCGCAGGACCCGGGCGGCGACACGACACGTCTCTATTACGCGGTCTGGGGCGGCGCGGCGCTCGGCTCGGACGGCTGGAGGGCCGGCGGCGAGGATGCCCGCACCTCCGTCTGGTCCGTCCGGCTCGACCGCAACGGCAATTTCGACCTGACCGACGTGCGCCGCGAGGCGGTGCTGCCGCCGCTCGGCGGCGGGGCCGGCGACGCCGCGGTGGCGACCAATCCGGTCGTCGACATCGCCTTTCCCGACCCGGGCACGATGGTGCTGGCCGAGCGCGGCAGGCCGGCGCCCGACCCCGAGGGCCAGCCGGCCCGCCTGATCGATGCCGACGCGGCCCGCGTGGTCGTGCTGCGGCGCGACGGCGAGCGCGCCTGGAAGGTCGACGGAAGCTATGGCGGGGCCGGCTCGCGCGCGGCCGGCGGCGTGGCGCTCGGCGCGACCGCGCCCGCCTCCGCCGGTGCCGACGTTCCGGCCGGCCGGCTGTGGCTGAGCGTCGATCCCCTGTGCTCGAGCGCGGCGCCGTGCCCCGATCTCGCCGCCGGCGAAGGCGCCGCCGGCCTGACCGCGGTGCCGCTCGACGCGGTCGGGGCGCTCGACGGCAAGGCCGTGCCCGCTGCGGCCGGCGAGCTCGATCGTGATCTCGAAGGGCGCGCCGATCGGGACGCTGGGCCAGGTCGCGATCTATCGCGGCACCGAGGTGGAGCTGCAGCCGATGGCGGAGCCGGAGCCCGTCGCCGAGGCGCCGGCCGCCGAAGCCCCGCCGGCGGAGCCCACGCCGCCCGCAGAGGTCGAGCCGCAGCCGCCGGTCGCGCCTGAGACGGCCGAGGCGCCCGCCCGCGCCGGAGCCGCAGCCCGATACCGCCGAGGCCCCGCCCGCCGAGCCCGAGCCGCCGGTGGCCGAGGAGCCGCAGCCCGAAACGGCCGAGATCGTGCCGGTGCGCAGCGACGCCGACCTGGCGATGAGCGTCGACGCCACGCAGGGCTGCGAGCCCGGCGGCGAGTGCGCCTTCGAGGTGAGGCTGCGCAACCAGGGCGCCGCCGATTTCGACGGCCCGATCCTCGTCACCGACACGATCTCCTCCTCCGGCGCCTCCTATGTCGGCGGCGGCTCGGAAGACTGGTCCTGCGAGGCGACCGGCGACATCGTGTTCTGCCGCGACCCGGAGGCGGGCCTGCCGGCCGGCGAGGAGACGAGCTTCCGCATCAGGGTCCGCGCCGCCGACGACTACGGCAGCACGCGCCTGCGCAACTGCGCGGGCATCACCTGGCTCGGCCTCGAGGGCCGCGACCGCATCCGGGCCGTCCAGGCGCAGCTTCGCCAGCAGGGCTTCGAGCCGGGTGCCGTCGACGGCATCCTCGGGCCCAACACGTCAGGCGCGATCGCCGACGCGCAGCGGGCGAACGGCCTGCCGGACGACGGCAGCATCACCCCGGCGCTGGTCGCCGCGCTGTTCGGCGACGGCGCGGTGGTCGAGGGGGATGCCGGCGGCGACAACGATTCCGCCTGCGCGGACGCCACCGTGACGCTGCCGGAGCCACGCGCCGCGGCGGAGCCCCAGCCGGAACCGCAGGCTCAGTCGAAGCCGCAGCGGACGCGGCCGTCGCACGCCGCGGACATCTCGGCCTTCCACCGGCAGTACGAGTCCCGCTACCACGACCCGGACACGAGCACGCCGGTCGAGATGCACGAGCCGCGCCTGTCGCGCTTCCACCAGACCTACGCGTCGAGCCTGCACAACACCGCGACGAGCGAGCCGCGCATGGAACGCTCGGGCCCGGCGCGCTTCCACGACGGGACCTACTCCCGCTTCCGGTCGACGCCCAATGGCGGGGGCGTGCACGAGCCGGGAACCTCGCGGCTGCGCCCGATCCACGACGTGCGGATGTCGAGCTTCCACCAGCGCTACTCGTCGAGCGCGCACGATGCCCGCACCAGCCAGCCGGTCTCGCGGCACGACAGCTCGATCAGCCGCTTCCACGACACGGCGCCGTCGAGCCTGCACGATCCGCGCACGAGCCGCGGCCGGCGCGACAAGGTCCTGCAGCACGACCGGTCGACCTCGCGCGTCCGGCCGGCCTACTAGAGCGGCTGAAGGGAGGAGCGACGCCGGCTCCTCCCGCCGTCCGCGCCTCGCGGGCCTCGCCGTCAGGCCGGCTGCTGCTCCTCGGCGAGCTCGGCGGCGAGGTTCTCGAAGAACTTCGCGGAGAGCTTGCGCGCGGTCGACTGCACCAGCCGGCTGCCGAGCTGCGCGAGCTTGCCGCCGATCTCGGCCTTCGCCTCGTATCTGAGGAGCGTCTCGGCGCCCTGGTCCTCGAGCACCACGTCGGCGCCGCCCTTGGCGAAGCCCGCCGCGCCGCCCGATCCCTCGCCGGTCAGCGAGAAGCGCTCCGGCGGCGCCTCGGGGTTCAGCAGCACGTTGCCGGAGAACTTCGCCTTGATCGGCCCGATCTTCAGCACGACCCTGGCCTCGAGCTCGGTGTCCGACTTCTTCGTCAGCTCCTCGCAGCCGGGAATGCATTTCTGCAGGATCTCGGGATCGTTGAGCGCCGCGTAGACGCGCTCGCGCGGGGCGGGGATGGTGATTTCGTCCTGCAGGTCCATGGGGTTCCTCCGTGTTCTTTCAGCAGCATGGGAGCTTGAGGCGGGCGATCTCCGTCACCTCGGCCTCCGTCAGGCGCGGCAGGCGGGCGAGGGCGCGGATGCGCTGGTGAAGCGTTCGCAGGACGCGCCTCATGCCGCCGTCTCCGGCTCGTGCGGGCGAAGCTGCCGGCCGCGGCGGCGGGCGACGATCTCGGCGAGGATCGACAGGGCGATCTCGTCCGGCGTGATGGCATGGATGTCGAGGCCGGCCGGCGACTTCACGCGGTCGAGCTCAGCAGCCGGCACGCCGCTCGCGACGAGCCTGTCGCGCAGCGTCTCGAACTTCCGCCGGCTGCCGACGAAGGCGATGTAGCTCGCGCCTGCCGAGAGCGCGGCCCGAAGCGCCGCCTCGTCGCCCTTCCCCTGGGTGGCGACGACGATGTAGCGGCCGGCATCGGCGGCGGTGTCGAAGGTGAAGCCGTCGAGCAGGCGATCGACCTCCGGCGCCTTCCCGGCGGCCAGGCCCGGCGCACAGAGCGTGCGGCTCATGTCGAGGCGCGAGGCGAGGTCGGCCAGCGCCATCGCGACGGGGCTCTCGCCGCAGATGGCGAGCTCCGGCCGCGGCATCACCGGCTCGACGAACACGTCCATCGAGCCCTTTGACGGGCAGCCGTTGCGCGCGAAGCGGATGCCCTCGCGCTCGTCGCCGGCCGCGACGCCCTCCGCCTCCAGGAGCTCCTCCGGCTTCAGGCTCACGAAGCGCGGCTGGCCGTCGGCCAGCGCCTCGATCGCCGCCTTGCCGATGGCCGACCGGGCGCAGCCGCCGCCGACCCACCCTTCCGCGATCTCGCCGGTGCCGAGCACGATCGCCTTGGCGCCGGGCTTCGCCGACGTCGCGGCGACGGTGCGCACCACGGTGGCGATGGCGAAGGGGCGTCCCGTGCCTCTCAGCGCGGCGACGTGCTCCTCGAACCTCGTCTTCTGCATGGCTCCAGTCCTCATAGCCGCGCGAACTCCGGCTCGAGCGCCGCGAGGGCGGCGAGCGTGTTGGCGGGGGCGAAGAGATCGAGGCTCGGCAGCGCCGCGGCCATGCCGCGCGCCACGGGCTCGTAGCCCGCCCAGCCGAGCAGGGGGTTGAGCCAGACGATGCGGCAGCCGCGCTTGCGCAGGCGCTGCAGCGCCGCCGCCATCGCCTCGGGGGGATCGGTGTCGTAGCCGTCCGACAGGATGACGACGACGCTGCGGCCGGTGACGAAGCGCCTCGCGTAGGTGCGGGCGAAGCGGTCGAGGTTCGAGGCGATGCGCGATCCGCCGCCGAAGCCGTCGGCCAGGAGCGTCAGCCGGTTGAGGGCGCGAAGCGGATCGTCGTCGCGCAGCGCCTCGGTGATGCGCACGAGCTTGGTGTGGAAGAGATAGGCGTCGGCCGTGTCGTCGGCGCGCATCAGGCCCGACAGGAAGGCGAGGAAGACGCGGGCATAGACGGTCATCGAGCCGGACACGTCGCACAGCACGCTCAGCCGCACCGGGCGGTCCGGCCGTCGCCGCCGCGGCAGGTGGATCGGCTCGCCGCCGGTCGACAGGCTCTTGCGCACGACGCGGCGGAAGTCGATCTCGTGGCCCTTGCGGGCGGCCCGGCGCCGGCGCGAGCGGCGGTCGCGGATCGCCGCCGCCAGCCGCCGCGCCACGATCTCGGCCGTGGCGATGTCCTGCGGGGTCGACGAGCTCGCGGAGATCCTTCTTCATCAGGTTGCTGACCGAGCTCGCCACCAGCCGGCCGGTGCCCTCCGCGCGCGTCTCGCCGTCGTCGCGGCCCTCCTCGGGGCTCTGCGTGCGCCCTGTGCGGTTGCCGGCCTCGCCGTCGCCGGACTGCGAGGACCTTGTGTGCTGCTTCTCCGGTGCCGCCTCGTCGCGCACGACCTTGCTGCGCACCCGGCCCTCGTTGCGCCAGTAGCTGTCGAACAGCTCGTCGAAGCTCGCCGCGTCCTCGGCGCAGCCGGAGCACACCGCCTTGAGCGCGAGACGTGCCTCCTCCGGGTCGGCGGCCCGCACCTGCGCCAGCGCGCGCAGCGCCGTCTCCGTCTCGTGGACGCCGAGCCGCAGGCCGTTGTCGCGCAGATGCGCCATGAAGCCGGCCACGCGGGCGGCGGGGCCGGGGTCGCGGGCGGCGAAGCGGGTGATCCGGCTCATGCCGCGCGCCCCGCCAGGCGCTGCGCGACCTCGGTCGGGATCGCGGCGCGGTCGGCCTGCGTCTTCAGGAGCGTGCCGAGCGTCACCTGCAGCACCTCCGGGTCGGCCGACAGGTCGTTGACGCCGAGGCCGGAGAGGGCGGCCGCGAAGTCGAGCATCTCGGCGATGCCCGGCGTCTTCTCCAGCTCCTCCTTGCGCAGGCTCTGCACGAAGCCGACGATCTGACGGGCGAGCGCCGGCTCGACGTCAGGGCAGCGCGCCTGAAGGATCCTGAGCTCCGTCTCGCGGCCCGGGAAGTCGACATGCGCGTAGATGCAGCGCCGCCTGAGCGCGTCCGACAGGTCGCGGGTGGCGTTCGAGGTCAGGATCACGTGCGGGATGCTCTTCGCCCGGATCGTGCCGAGCTCGGGCACGGTGACCTGGAAGTCGGACAGCACCTCGAGCAGGTAGGCCTCGAACTCCTCGTCGGCGCGGTCGATCTCGTCGATCAGCAGCACCGGCGGCACGTCCTGCCGGATCGCCTGCAGCAGCGGCCGCTCGAGCAGGAACTCCTCGGAGAAGATGCGGCTCTCGACCGGGCGGCCGGTCTCGCCGGCCTCCGCCGCGGCGCGGATCGCGAGCAGCTGGCGCTGGTAGTTCCACTCGTAGATCGCGTGCGCGGCGTCGAGCCCCTCGTAGCACTGCAGGCGGATGAGCGCCGTGCCCTTCACCGCCGCCAGCGTGCGGGCGACCTCGGTCTTGCCGACGCCGGCCGCGCCCTCCAGCAGCAGGGGGCGGCCGAGCTTCAGCGCGATGTGCAGGGCCATGGTCAGGTCGGGGGAGGCGATGTAGCCCTCCGCCGCGAGCTGCCGGCCGAGTTCTTGCCAATCGGTCATGGATCGCTCGCGGGGCGGCCGGGGCCGCCCCGCATGCTCCCGGCGTCAGCCGTGCAGGCCCAGGTCATGGGCGATCTTCCAGATGCGCCAGTGATCGTGCGGCATGTGCGCCTGCCTGAGCCCGAAGGCGCGGAAGGCGTCGTGCACCGCGTTCGAGAAGGCCGGCACGCCGCCCACGTTCGGGCTCTCGCCAACGCCCTTCGCCCCGATCGGGTGGTGCGGGCTCGGCGTCTCCGTGAAGTCGGTCGTGTAGTTGGGCGTCTCCCAGGCCGTCGGCAGGAAGAAGTCCATCAGCGTGCCCGTCTTCACGTTGCCGATCTCGTCGTAGGCGATCTCCTGGCCCATCGCGATGGCCAGCGCCTCGGTGACGCCGCCATGCACCTGGCCCTCGATCACCATCGGGTTGATCCGCGTGCCGCAATCGTCGAGCGCGTAGAACTGGCGGACTTCCCAGACGCCCGTGTCGACGTCGATCTCCATCACGCAGATATAGGCGCCGAACGGGTAGGTCATGTTCGGCGGGTCGTAGTAGCTGACCGCCTCGAGCCCCGGCTCAACGCCCGGGATCGCCTGGTGGTAGGAGGCGTAGGCGATGTCGGCCATCGTCTTGAAGCGCTCCGGCGCGCCCTTCACGACGAAGCGGTCGACGTCCCATTCGAGGTCGTCGTCGTGCACCTCCAGCAGGTAGGCGGCGATCATCTGCGCCTTGGCGCGGATCTTCCGGCCGGCCATCGCCGTGGCGGCGCCGGCGACCGGCGTCGAGCGCGAGCCGTAGGTGCCGAGCCCGTAAGGCGCCGTGTCGGTGTCGCCTTCCTCGATGGTGATCGAGTCCGCCGGGATGCCGATCTCGCTCGCCAGGATCTGCGCGAAGGTCGTGGCGTGGCCCTGGCCCTGGCTGATCGTGCCGAGCCGCGCGATCGCCGACCCGGTGGGGTGGATGCGGATCTCGCAGCTGTCGAACATGCCCATGCCGAGGATGTCGCAGTTCTTCACCGGGCCGGCGCCGACGATCTCGGTGAAGTGCGTCAGGCCGATGCCGAGGAGCTTCCTCGTCTCGCCGCGCCTGAACGCCTCGATCCGGTCCGCCTGCTCGCGCCGCAGGTCCTCGTAGCCGACGGCCTTCAGCGCCTTCTCCCAGGCGGTGTGGTAGTCGCCGGAATCGTATTCCCAGCCGAGCGCCGACTGGTAGGGGAACTGGTCCTTCCGGATGAAGTTCTTCGCCCTCAGCTCGGCGGCGTCCATGCCGAGCTCGATCGCCAGCACCTCGATCATGCGCTCGATGAAGTAGGCGGCCTCCGTCACCCGGAACGAGCAGCGATAGGCGACGCCGCCGGGCGCCTTGTTGGTGTAGACGCCGTCGACGCCGACATGGGCGACGGGGATGTCGTAGGAGCCGGTCATGATGTGGAAGAAGCCGGCCGGGAACTTCGTGGGGTCGGCGCAGGCGTCGAACGCGCCGTGGTCGGCGGTGACGTGGCAGGAGAGGCCGGTGATGCGGCCGTCCCGGGTCGCCGCGATCTTGCCCTTCATCCAGTAGTCGCGGGCGAACGCCGTCGCCATCAGGTTCTCCATCCGGTCCTCGATCCACTTCACCGGCTTGCCGGTGACGATCGAGGCGACGATGGAGCAGACATAGCCGGGATAGACGCCGACCTTGTTGCCGAAGCCGCCGCCGATGTCGGGCGAGACGACGCGGATGTTGTGCTCCTCGATGCCGGACAGGAGGGAGGCCACGGTGCGGACGACGTGGGGCGCCTGGAAGGTGCCGTAGACGCGTCAGCTTGCCGTTGACCTTGTCCATCGAGGCGACGCAGCCGCAGGTCTCGAGCGGGCAGGGATGCGTGCGGTGGTAGTAGATCGTCTCCTCGGCGACGACCTCGGCGGAGCCGATCGCCTGCTCGGTCGCCTCCCGGTCGCCCTGCTCCCACAGGAAGATGTGGTTGTGGTGGCGCCGCTCGCCGTGGGCGCCGCTCGTCTGGCCGGCGAGGTCCTCGCGCAGCACGGGCGCGTCCGGCTCGAGCGCCTTGAACGGATCGGTGACGACCGGCAGCTCCTCGTACTCGACCTCGACGAGCTCGACCGCGTCGGCGGCGACGTAGCGGTCGTTGGCGACGACGAAGGCGACCTCCTGGCCCTGGAACAGCACCTTGCCGTCGGCCAGCACCATCTGCTTGTCGCCGGCCAGCGTCGGCATCCAGTGCAGGTTCAGCGGCTCGAGGTCCTTCGCCGTCAGCACGGCCAGCACGCCGGGCAGGGCGAGGGCGGCCGAGGCGTCGATCGAGGTGACGCGGGCATGGGCGTAGGGGCTGCGCACGAAGTCGCCGAACAGCATGCCGGGCAGCTTGATGTCGTCGACATAGTTGCCCTTGCCCTGCGTGAACCGGACGTCCTCGACGCGCTTGCGCGAGCAGCCGAGGCCCTTCAGCTTCTCGACCCGGTCCTCGCGGGTCGGCGGGGTCATGTCGTTCATTCCGCGGCCTCCTTCACGGTGTTCATCTCGGCCGCGGCGGCCAGGATGGACTTCACGATGTTCTGGTAGCCCGTGCAGCGGCAGAGATTGCCGGACATGCCGAAGCGGACCTCTTCCTCGGTCGGGTTCGGGTTCTCCTGCAGCAGGCGGTGGGCGCGGGTGATCATGCCGGGCGTGCAGAAGCCGCACTGCAGGCCGTGATGCTCGCGGAACGCCTCGCTGCAGCACGTGCAGGCTGTCGGGGGTGCCGAGGCCCTCGATGGTCGTGACGTCGGCCCCGTCCGCCTGCGCGGCGAAGACGGTGCAGGCCTTCACGGAGCGGCCGTTCATGTCGACCGTGCAGGCGCCGCAATGCGTGGTCTCGCAGCCGATATGCGGGCCGGTCAGGTTCAGCCTGTCGCGCAGGACGTGGATCAGGAGCTCGCGCGGCTCGGCCAGGAGCTCGTGCTCCTCGCCGTTCACCGTGAGCTTGAGATGCATCTTGGACATTGGGCGAAATTCCTCGATGTGGCGGTTCGTTTGTGTCGGCCGAGGCCCTGCCGTCTGCCGCCCGTTCCGGCGAAGGCCGGGATCAGGGCGGCTCGCGCCGGCGCTCGCCGTTTGGCTCCGGGTCCCCGCGCTCGCGGGAACGAGCGGGAGGGCCTCAGGCCCGCGACCAGGCGCGCTCGACGGCGCGGCGGATGACGATGCCGGCGACGTGGCGCTTGAACTCGACGGGGCCGCGGTTGTCCTCGGTCGGCTCGATCTCGGCGAGGGCGGCCTCCACCGCCTTGCCGATGTCGGCGGCCGAGCAGGTCGTGCCGGCGAGCGCGTCGCCGGCGGCTTCCGCCCAGACCGGCACGTCGGAGAGGTTCGTCAGCGCGATCGAGGCGGCGCTGCAGGTGTCGCCGTCCTTGACGAGCGTGACGGCCGCGGCGGCCGTCGCGTAGTCGCCGATCTTGCGCTTCTGCTTCTCGTAGGCCCAGCCGCCGCCCGCCGCCTCGAATTCGATGGCGGTCAGGATCTCGTCGTCCTCGCGGGCCGTCATGTAGGCGGCCTCGTAGAACTCGCGCGCCTTCACCTGCCGCGTGCCGTCGGGGCCGACGAGCGTGTAGGTCGCGTCGAGGCACTGCATGAGGCCCGGCATGTCGTTGCCGGGGTCGCCGTTGGCGACGTTGCCGCCGACCGTGCCCATGTAGCGCACCTGCGGGTCGGCGATCTGCAGCGCCGCCTCGCGCATGATCGGCGCGGCCGAGGCGAGCGCGGCGTCGGCGATCAGCTCGTGCTGGGTCGTCATGGCGCCGATGCGGACGCGGGCGCCGTCGACCGAGATGCCCCTGAGGTCGTCGATCGCCTGCAGGTCGATCAGGTGCTCGACCGCCGCCATCCGCAGCTTCATCATCGGGATCAGGCTGTGTCCGCCGGCGATCACGCGGGCGTCGTCGCCATACTGCTTCAGCGCCGCGAGCGCGGCCTGAAGGTCCTGCGGGCGATGGTATTCGAAAGCCGCCGGTATCATCGGGCTTCTCCTCCTCCAGTGCGCCGGGCGTCTTCGAGCGCCCGTTCTTGGGGAGGATTATGAAGCCGCCGCCGGGCGGCACGTACGCGGCGTCTAACCAGTGGCGCGGCGCATTTCACGAAGTGCGAAATGCGCGCACGAGCTGCGAAACGCCTAGACTCCCAGGGCGTCGCGGACTGCGGTCAGGCGCGAGCGGCTGACCGGCACCTTGCCGAGGGAGTCGGTCTTCTCGAAGAAGCAGATGCCGTTGTCCTTGTGGCGCTCGAAGCTCGTCACGTGGCCGACATTGATCAGGTAGCTGCGGTGGGCGCGCACGAAGTGCGGTTCCGGCAGGCGCGCGGCCGCCTCCGAGATCGACCAGGGACAGAAGAGCTTCTGGCCGCCGACATAGAGGATCGTGTAGTGCCCCTCGGCCCGCACCGCGGCGATCGCCGAGCGGTCGACGAAGACGGTGCGGCCGTCCTTCTCGTAGGGCACCTGCGCGGCGGCCCGAGGCGGCGCGGCCGCGGCTTCGTGCGTCGCTTCGGGGAGGGGCGCGTCGCTGCCGGCCGCTGGTCCGGCGAGGCCGATGGCCGCTTCGGCGGGCGTCGCCGGGGCCGGCGCGCGCACGGGGGTCGCCGCGGCCGAAAGGCTGGCGGCGCCGATGGCCGGCCCGTCGCCCGGCGCACCGGCCGCCGTCCCCGCCTGGTCGTCGGGCAGGAACGTGATGCCGGTGAGCAGGAAGGCGCCGCAGATCACGAAGGCGGCGACCGTGACGATCATCGCCAGCGTCGCGTTGTCGAGCAGCGGCCCTTCCGCGCCCACCGACTGCACGGCCAGGAAGCCCGTGCCGCCCATCGCGATGAAGTGGACGGCGAACACCGAGACGCCGAGGCTCAGCGTGCCGAGCAGGATGCTGCGCCGGCTGCGGTCGCCGTAGACGATCCAGAACGACATGACGCCGAGCACGACCGAGGCCGTCCAGGCGAAGGCGAGGCCGCCCGGCGTGTAGACGGCGCGGCAGAGCTGGATGCCCGACATGCCGATATAGTGCATCGCCGCGATGCCGAGCCCGACGATGATGCCGGCCAGCGTGATGGTCAGCGGCGTGCGCGGCCTGAAATGCATGATCAGGAGCGCGATGCCGACCATCAGGATCGCCACCAGCGCCGAGATCAGCGTGATCAGCGCGTCGTAGTAGTAGAGGACCGGCAGCGTCAGGCCGAGCATGGCGACGAAGTGCATCGACCAGATGCCGCCGCCGAGCGCGATCGACGCCATCGCGACCATGAGCTTGCGCTGCGGATAGGAGAGCCCCGACAGCCCGCGCGTGAGGCAGAGGCCGGTGAAGCTCGCCATGATCGAGACCGCGAGCGAGGCGGCCACGAGCAGCATGTTGTGGGAGTAATCGAGCACTTTCGGTGCGGACCCTTCGGCAGTACCGGCTCAGCCCTTCATTGACCCCGCCGCAAGGTTGATGGACGAGATCTTGCGGTGTCAACGTCCTTGCCGGGCGGCTGCCTGAGGATCGGGCAGCGCAATCTTGTGGCTTGCGGCCCGCCGCCGCCTGACCGTTCGCCGCCGCGGGCCAGCCTCGCAGCGATCCTGCGTCGCCGCGTTCCGGCGCCGCGGGCCCCGGATTCCCGCCGCCCGGCAGCACGTGGCCCGTCCGTCTGTCCGGCCATCCCCGAACGTGTATCCCCGCCCTCCATGCGTGTATACATGTTCCCGTGGCACATGATCTTGCGTGCGGCCGGCCCCGGCTGGGCCAGGCTGTATCGTGAGCCGGCTGGATCCGCTTGCAGGCCGCTCAAGGGCCGAAAAGCACAGTCTGTCCCCAAAGGTGCCGCCGTATTTCCACGCTTATTTGGTCTTCTCGCGGCTTGGGCGGGCGCCCGGCACCTCGTCGCCTTCCGTGATCGTTGCGGGCGCAAGAATCCCGAGTTGACAGGAACTCGGCCCTGCGGCAATGAGTTGTATACAGGATGCATTCGGGAGATCGCTGTGGCAGGCAGAGCCATCCCATCATGCGCAACCGCGCCTTGGCGCCCGGGCGCCGCTGCCTCGCGGGCGACGCAATGAGCGACGTGACGCCACTGGCCGCCGCCGGCCGCTCCGACCGCAACCGCTCGCGGACGGTGCGGGCGCTGCTGGCGATGCGCGAGTTCATCCTCGAGGGCGAGCTGGCGCCGGGCGAGCGCATCTCCGAGCTCGTCGTCGCCGAGCGCACCGGCATCTCGCGCACGCCGATCCGCGCGGCGCTGCAGCGCCTGGAGCAGGAAGGCCTCGTGGAGGCCATTCCGTCGGGCGGCTACGCCGTGAAGTCGTTCTCGCAGCAGGACGTCGCCGACGCGATCGAGATCCGCGGCACGCTCGAGGGCCTCGCCGCGCGGCTGGCGGCCGAGCGCGGCTCCTCGCCGTCGCGCATCGAGCCGCTGCAGGCCTGCGTCGACGAGCTCGACGTGCTCGTGGAGCGGGCGCTCGGCACGGAGGAGGGGTTCTCCCGCTACATGGGCGCCAACGCCCGGCTGCACGCGCAGATCGTCGACCTCGCGGAGAGCCCGACGCTGAAGCGCCAGATCGAGCGCGCCGTCGCGCTGCCCTTCGCCTCGCCCAGCGCCTTCGTCATGGCGCAGTCGCAGATGCCGGAGACGCACGCGATCCTGAAGATCGCCCAGGACCAGCACCGCTGCGTCGTCGAGGCGATCGCCAACCGCGAGGGCGCCCGGGCGCAGGCGATCATGCAGGAGCACGCGCGGCTCGCCGGCCGCAACCTGCGCCTCGCGCTGAGGAGCGAGAAGGCCCTCGAGCGCGTGCCGGGCGGCGCGCTGATCCAGACGGTGAGGTAGCCGGATTTCCACCGCCGTCGCGGCCACGGTGCCGCGGCCGCGTCCGAACCACGAAGAGACATTCGCAACAGCCGGGACGACCGAACATGGTGTTGATGGACAGGCAGGAGACGCGCGAAGAGACCGCACTGGCGGAGCTTCTGCGCGACTATTCCGTGGAGATCACCTCGCGCAGCCGCAAGGCGATCGACGTCGTGGCGGACAAGCTCGCGCCGGGCACCGAGGTGTTCGTCGCGAACCTTCCGACGCAGACGGTGGACGACCTCGTCGACACGGCGAAGCGGCTGAAGGACGCGGGCTTCGTGCCCGTGCCGCACATCGTCGCGCGCAACATCGCGGGCAGTGCGGCGTTGGAGGACATGGTGGCGCGGCTCACGGGCGAGGCGGGCGTCGACCGCGCGCTGGTGCTCGGCGGCGACCGCGACGACCCGGCCGGCGAGTACGACGCGAGCCTGCAGCTGATCGAGAGCGGCGTCTTCCGCAAGCACGGCATCGGCCGGCTCGCCGTCGCCTGCTACCCGGAAGGCCATCCGCGCATCACCGACCGGATCCTGTCGGGCGCGCTCACGGACAAGCTCGCCGCGGCGGCCGACGCCGGCCACGACGTGCTGCTCGTCAGCCAGTTCCTGTTCGAGCCGCAGCCGATCGTCGACTTCGCCCGCCGCCTCCGCGAGGACGGCGTCACGGCGCCGCTGCGGGTCGGCGTCGCCGGCCCCTCGGACCGCGGCACGCTCGTCAAGTTCGCGCTGCGCTCGGGCGTCGGCGCCTCGCTGCGCGCCCTCAGGGAGCGCCAGGACCTCGCCCGCAACGTGATGGGCGGCGAGACGCCCGACGATCTCCTCGGCACCGTCGCCGAGGCGCAGCGCAAAGACCCCTCGCTGGGCATCAGCGGGGCGCACTTCTTCACCTTCGGCTCGCCCGCCAAGTCGATCGACTGGGCCGAGAGCCGGCGGAGATAGGGCGGAGCCCGCGCCCCGGGCGTGGGCCGCCACAACCCCAGGGCCGGCGACCCGCAAGCGCCGGCCGATGCGTTCACAGGGAGGCTAAAGGAAAGCCCATGGCACAGAAGAACCTCGAGCAGGTGCTGCAGAGCACCCCGAACATCGCGCAGATGCTGCGCAACTCGCAGATCGGCGCCTACATCTATCCCGTCGTGCCGGCGGAGTTCTCGAACTGGCGCGACGAGCAGTGGGCCTGGCGCCACACCGCCGTGCTGTTCGACCAGTCGCACCACATGGCCGAGATCATGGTCGAGGGCGCGGACGCCGAGAAGATGCTGTCCTACCTCGCCATCAACTCGTTCAAGAACTTCTCGGTCGACAAGGCCAAGCAGTTCGTGCCCGTCTCCTATTCGGGCCACGTGATCGGCGACACGATCATCTTCCACCTCGCGGAGAAGCAGTACCTGCTCGTCGGCCGCGCGCCGACCATCGACTGGGTGCAGTTCCACGGCGAGACCGGCGGCTACGACGTCAAGGTCACCCGCGACGACCGCTCGCCGGGCCGTCCGATGGGCAAGCCGGTCGTGCGCAGGCACTACCGCTACCAGGTGCAGGGCCCGAACGCCGAGAAGATCCTGGAGAAGCTGAACGGCGGCCCGCTGCCGCAGGTCAAGTTCTTCAACATGGACAAGATCACGATCGGCGGCCGCGAGGTGCGCTGCCTGCGCCACGGCATGTCGGGCGCGCCCGGCCTCGAGGTCTGGGGCCCCTACGAAGAGGGCGAGGAGATCCGCAACATCATCCTCGAGGCGGGCGCCGAGTTCGGCATCCGCGCGGTCGGCTCGCGCGCCTACGCGACCAACACGCTGGAGTCCGGCTGGATCCCGTCGCCGCTGCCGGCCGTCTACACGGACCCGGAGATGAAGTCGTTCCGCGAGTGGCTCGGCGCCGACAGCTACGAGGCCACCGGCTCGATCGGCGGCAGCTTCGTGTCCGACAACATCGAGGACTACTACGTCACCCCGTACGAGATCGGCTACGGCCCGTTCGTGAAGTTCGACCACGACTTCATCGGCCGCGAGGCGCTCGAGAAGATGGCCGACAAGCCGCACCGCAAGAAGGTGACGCTGGCCTGGAACGCCGACGACGTCGCCAAGGTGTTCCGCTCGTTCCTCGACCCGGAGAGCGAGAACTACAAGTACATCGACCTGCCGCTGTCCAACTACGCCTCGTCGAACTACGACGCGGTCAAGAAGGACGGCAAGACGGTCGGCCTGTCGATGTTCTCGGGCTACTCCTTCAACGAGCGCTCGATGCTGTCGCTGGCGACCGTCGACCCCGACGTCGAGATCGGCGAGGTCCTGTCGCTCGTCTGGGGCGAGCCGGACGGCGGCACCAAGAAGACCACGGTCGAGCCGCACAAGCAGATCGAGATCCGCGTCAAGGTCTCGCCGGTGCCGTATTCCCGCGACGCCCGCGAGAACTACGCCCAGAGCTGGCGGACGAAGCAGACCGCCTGAGGCGGCTGCGATATCCGATTGCGAGGGGCGGGTGCTTCACCCGCCCCTTTGCATGTGCGGCGCCCGTTCGTCGCGACAGGCCCGGTGGCGCGTGCTATGGGCCTCGAAACCCGCCGAACCTCGCCCCGTCGCCGCCTTTCCGCCAGACATCCGCAGGATCCGACCGCTTCATGCTCGATCTCCTGTCGCTCACCCTTCCGATCTTCCTGCTCATCGGTCTCGGCTTCGCGGCCAAGCGCCTGGACCTCGTGACGCGCGAGCAGATCGGGGGCATCGCGACCTTCGTGCTCTACTTCGCGCTGCCGTCGCTGATCCTGCACGCGCTGGCGAGCCAGGACCTGCGGTCGGACTTCGAGTGGGGCTATCTCTTCGCCTACGGGCTCGGATCGGGCGCGGTGTTCCTCCTCGAGATCGTCGCCTTGCGCGTCGTCCTCAAGCGGCCGCTCGAGCGGGCGGGGCTCGCGGCGCTCGGCAGCTCGACCTCGAACAGCGGCTTCATGGGCTTCCCCATCGCCCACCTGGCGCTCGGCGCGCCGGCGCTGACGGCGCTGCCCCTGTGCATGCTCGTCGAGAACCTCATGACGATCCCCGCCGGGCTCGGCCTCGGCGAGGCGGGGGTGCAGGAGAAGGCGCCGCTCGGCCGCATCGTCGCCAACAGCCTCGGCCGGCTCGCGCGCAGCCCGCTCATCCTGGCCATCGCGACCGGCGCCGTGCTGTCGTTCGTCGGCGTCGATCTTCCCGGGCCCGTCTCGAAGGTCCTGCAGATGCTCGCCGATGCCTCGGCCCCCTGCGCGCTCTTCGTGGTCGGCGGCACGCTGGCGGCGCTCGGAGGGGAGACGTTCACGGCCGAGGTGCCGTGGATCGTCGTCGGCAAGCTCGTGCTCCATCCGCTCGCCGTGACCGGCGCCTTCATGCTCGTTCCCGACGTCGCGCCGGAGCTGCGGGCGGCCGGCATCCTGTTCGCGAGCATGCCGATGATCGCGGTCTACCCGATCCTCGGCCGCCGCTTCGGCGTCGACGGCATGTGCGCGGCCGCGCTGCTGGCGGCGACCGTCACCGGCTTCGTCACCGTCACGCTCGCGCTGGGCCTCGTCACCGGCTGATCCCGGCCGTTCGAACGCGCCGCCGGGGCCGCTCCGTCGCACGGGGTGCAAGCCTCGCCGTTGCGAACAAAGCGCGAATGGTGCTTCCTGAGGGTCGCTGCCACCAGGAGATTCGCGCCCGCCGATGCAGGCCGCCTACCTCGACACGCTGAACGACGCCCAGCGCCTCGCCGTGACCCACGGCACCGGCGAGGGCGCGGCGAACGGGCCGCTCCTGGTGATCGCCGGGGCGGGCTCCGGCAAGACCAACACGCTCGCCCACCGGGTCGCGCATCTCGTCGCCACGGGCACCGACCCGCGCCGCATCCTGCTGATGACCTTCTCGCGCCGCGCGGCGATCGAGATGACGAGCCGGGCCGGCCGCATCCTGGCGCGCGCGCTCGGCGACAAGGGCCCCGCCATGGCCGAGGGGCTGGCCTGGTCCGGCACGTTCCACGCGACCGGCGCCAGGCTGCTGCGCGAATATGCCGGCGAGATCGGCCTCGACCCCGCCTTCACGATCCTCGACCGCGAGGATTCGGCGGATCTCATGGGCCTCGTGCGCAACGAGCTCGGCCTTTCGAAGACCGAGAAGCGCTTTCCCATGAAGGGCACCTGCCTGTCGATCTACTCGCGGGTGGTCAACGCGCAGGACGAGCTCGAGCCGGTGCTCGGCCGCCACTTCCCGTGGTGCGCGATGTGGAGCGACGAGCTGCGCGGGCTGTTCGAGGCCTATGTCGCCGCCAAGCAGCGCCAGGGCGTGCTCGACTACGACGACCTGCTGCTCTACTGGGCGCAGCTCGCCGCGGAGCCGTCCTTCGCCGCCCACATGGGCGCCCGCTTCGACCACGTGCTGGTCGACGAGTACCAGGACACGAACCGGCTGCAGGCCGCGATCCTCATGGGGCTCAAGCCGAAGGGCGACGGCGTCACGGTGGTCGGCGACGACGCCCAGTCGATCTACTCGTTCCGCGCCGCGACGATCCGCAACATCCTCGACTTCCCCGAGGGCTTCCAGCCGCCGGCCCGGGTCGTCACGCTCGAGCGCAACTACCGCTCGACGCAGCCGATCCTCGCCGCCGCCAACGAGGTGATCGGCCTCGCCAGCGAGCGCTTCACCAAGAATCTGTGGTCGGACCGCGCCTCGCAGGAGCGGCCGCGCGTCGTCGTCGTGCGCGACGAGGCCGACCAGGCCGCCTGCATCGCCGAGAAGGTGCTGCAGAACCGGGAGGAGGGCCTGCGCCTGAAGGACCAGGCGGTGCTCTTCCGCACCTCGCACCATTCCGGGCCCCTCGAGGTCGAGCTGACCCGGCGCAACATCCCGTTCGTGAAGTTCGGCGGCCTCAAGTTCCTGGAATCGGCGCACGTGAAGGACGTGCTCGCCGTGCTGCGGCTGGCGGAGAACCCGCGCGACCGCGTCGCGGGCTTCCGCACGCTGCAGCTCCTGCCGGGCATCGGGCCGGCGACCGCCGCCAGGGCGCTCGACGGGCTCGCCGCCGCCTCGCCCGAAGCGGCGCTCGAGGCCTTCGCGCCGCCGGCGCGCGCGGCGCGGGAGTGGCGCGACTTCCTCGAGATGTTCCGCCTGCTGCGGGCGCGGGCCAGCCTGTGGCCCGCCGAGCTCGGCGCGGTGCGCGAGTGGTACGCGCCGCATCTGGAGCGCCGGCACGAGGACGCCGACATGCGCATGGCCGACCTTCTGCAGCTCGAGCAGATCGCCGCCGCCGCGCCGTCGCGCCAGAAGTTCCTCGTCGACCTGACGCTCGACCCGCCGGACGCGACGAGCGCGGAGGCCGGGCCGCCGCTGCTCGACGAGGACTACCTGATCCTCTCGACCATCCATTCCGCCAAGGGCCAGGAGTGGAAGCAGGTCTTCCTGCTCAACGTCGTCGACGGCTGCATCCCGTCGGACATGTCGACCGGCAACGAGGCCGAGATCGAGGAGGAGCGGCGGCTCCTCTACGTCGCGATGACGCGGGCGCGCGACCATCTCGACCTGATCGTGCCGCAGCGCTTCTACACGCACGGCCAGGCCGCCCGGGGCGACCGCCACGTCTACGCCGCCAGGACGCGGTTCATCCCGACGGGCCTCCTCGACCGCTTCGAGCTCGCGCACTGGCCGCAGGCCGGCGCGCGGCAGGAGGAGGGGCCGCAGCCGCGCCCCAGCCTCGACCTCGGCGCCCGCATGCGCGGCATGTGGAAGTCGGCCTAGCCGCCGCCGTCCCTCGAAAACCCTATCCTTCCCGTCCTCCGACGTCTGCGCCATCCGTGCGCTGGACAATCTTGTCAGCGCTATCTTGTATCTGGAAGACTCAAGATATATCTTGAGCGCATCACAACGATGATGGAGGTCGATATGTGGTATCGACATGGACTGGACGATGCGGGGGACGGCTGCCACGGCCACGGTCGCGGACACGGACATGATCACGCTCGTGGCCACGGCCACGGACATGATCGCGGACATGATCACGGGCATGGACATGGCTGCTCCGGCAGCCAGCTCTCCCGGTTCGGTGGCCGTGGACGGCCGGGGTTCGCGGGTTGGGGCGACGAGCGGCATCGCGGTCGCGGCCGGCGGCGCCGGATGTTCGACGGCGACGCGCTGCAGCTTCTGCTGCTGCGGCTGATCGCGGACGAGCCGCGGCACGGATACGACCTGATCCGGGCGATCGAGACGCGCACCGGCGGCGCCTACGCGCCGAGCCCCGGCGTGGTCTACCCGACGCTGACCCTGCTCAGCGACATGGGCCTCACCGAGGAGCGCCAGACCGACGGCCCGCGCAAGATCTTCGCCGTCACCGGCGAGGGCACGGCCCATCTCGAGGCGCATGCCGAGGAGGTCGCCGCGATCCTCGCCCGCCTCGACGAGCTGGGCGCCGCGGAATCCGGCAGCGACGCCGTGCCGCTGCGGCGGTCGCTGGCGAACCTGATGGCGGTGCTGGAGAACCGGTCGGCCGAGGAGGGCTTCAACTCCGCGAAGGTGCGCGAGGCCGTCGAGCTGATCGACGAGGTGGCACGCCGCATCGAGCAGCTGTAGCGCCCCTTGCGGGGCCGCCCGGCCTGCGCCGGGTGGCCCCGGTGGCCTGCAGGCTGCCCGGGGACCTGCGTCAGCGCCGCGGCGGCACCGCGTCGGGGAAGGCGTCGATCGCCGGGATGTAGGGCTTGATGTCGAGGAGCGGCGTGCCGTCGAGGCAGTCGATGGCGTCGATCTCGAGGACGCCGCTGTCCTCGTCGAGCGACAGGAGCCTGGCGACGCCGAGGCCGATCGGGTTCGGCCGCACGGGCGAGCGCAGCGAGAACAGGCCGAGCGGGCGGTCGGCGTGGTTCGGCCGCTGCCGGACGATGTCGCGGCGCGCCTCGCTCATCCAGTAGAGCAGGATGACGTGCGAGGCTCCGGCGAGGTCGGCGAGACCCGGCCGGAAGGGAGGATCCACCTCGACCCGCGCGCCCGTCGGTGCCGCGCTCGCGCGCCTGGCGCAGGTTGTGCGGGGCCTCGTCGCGGCTGTGCCAGGGCGAGCGGATGCGGCCGATGAACACGACCCGCTCCGACGGCGCCCGCTCGATCGTCCCCGGCTCCAGGACCGTCTCGCCTTCCCGAATGTCGGATCCGCTCATGTTGCCTGTCCGTCTCGCTCGCGCTCATGCCGTCCGTCTCGAATGTCGGTTGCCGGGCAGACGAGAGGAGCACGAACGGGCAGGGCTGCAAATAGCCCCGCGTGCCGCCATGTGCCGCAGGGAACGCTTCGCTGCGCCTGCCGTTGGCGAGCAAGCCCGACGATCCGAGCCTCGAGACGGTCCGACCGAAAACGACGATGCGCGCACGCACGCACCTTGCAAGTTTCCTGACGGCCCTGGCGCTCCTGCTGGGGGCCGTCGCGCTCGCCCAGGCCCAGTCGGACGAGCCGGTCTTCGAGGTCGAGGCGTTCGACCAGGGGCTCGCGCCGCTCGACGCGCCGCACGCCCTCGAGACGCCGCAGGCGGCGATGGAGTTCCTCCTCTCCTCCGCCGATAGCGAGGATTTCCGCAGGGGCGCCCACGTCCTCAACCTCAACCATCTCTCGGAAAAGCAGCAGAAGCTCCTCGGGCCCCAGCTCGCGCGAAAGCTCGTCTATCTCCTGGAATCCCAGAACCTGATCGACTGGGACAGGCTGCCGGACCTGCAGGACGCGCGCGTGGTGCCGGTGCGCGAGACGGTCGACCAGAAGATCTCCGCGCCGTTCCCGCGCCGCTCGATCCGGCTCGGCACGATCGGCCTCGGCGGCCGGCCGGTGCCGATCCTCCTGCAGCGCTTCGAGGTCCCGTCGGGTGAACGGATATGGGCCTTCTCGCCCTTCACCGTCGACCATATCGACCGGCTCTACGACGAGCACGGGCCGGGCCTGCTCGAGCGTCACCTGCCGGACTATTCGAAGTGGGGCGGCTACGGCGCCATCGCGCTGTGGGAATGGGCCGTGCTCGCCGCGCTCATGGGCGGAGCCGTCCTCCTGCAGGCCATCATCCACCGCGTCCTGCGCTTCTTCGTGCGGCTGGCGAACCGGGACTGGGCCGAGGCCGCGTTCGACTGCTGCCAGCGCCCGCTGAGCTGGCTCCTGGCTGCCTGCGCGCTCCTCGCCGCGGCGAAGTTCCTGCTGCCGCTCGACGGCACGCTGACGAGCCACATCGACGTCGTGCTCGTGGCGCTGATCTTCCTGCTCGCCACCTGGGCGACCTCGCGCATCGCGACGGCGGTGACGACGACGCTGGCGCGCCGCGGGCCCGCCGCCGACCCGGACGGCGAGCAGCTCGCCAGGACCTACCAGACGAACATCGCCGTCATGCGGCGCGTCGTGCTGTTCCTGGCCGCGATCGTCGGCGTCGGCGTGATCCTGTCCTACCTCGACATCTTCAACTCGATCGGCGTCTCGCTGCTCGCCTCGACGGGCGCCTTCGCGGTCCTGCTGGGCCTCGCGGCGCGACCGGTGCTGACCGGCCTCGTCGAATCCGTGCAGATCGCGCTGACGAAGCCGATCGAGATCGGCGACGTGATCGAGATCGACGGCAACTGGGGCCGGATCGAGGACATCCGCTTCATGTACTCGGTGCTGCGCGACTGGACCCAGAAGCGCATCATCATCCCGCACACCCACCTCCTCACCACGCCGTTCGAGAACTGGTCGAAGAAGGACATGACGGTCAGCCGCATCATCGAGCTGCCCGTCGACCTCGGCACCGACCTCGACGCGCTGCGCGAGTTCTTCCTCGGCCTGATGAAGGACGACCCGCGCTGGGCCGACAGCGAGCGCGAGATCAACGTCGCGGAGATCACCAGCGACTCGATCCGGGTCTGGGTCTGGGTCACCGCCCGCAACGCCACCGATTCCTGGTACCTCGCCGCCGACGTCCGCGAGGCGCTGATCAAGTGGCTGCAGCAGCAGGGCGGCCGCTTCCTGCCGCACGAGCGCCACTTCGTCTCCCGCGACGGGCCCCACTCGGCTGCGCAGGCGGACGGAGGGACCGCGGAGGGGCAGGATCCCGATGGCCAGGACGCCGGGGAGGAGGACGCCGGGGAGGAAGACAGCGGGGACGAAGAGACCGGGGACGAAGAGACGGGCGACGAGGACACGGGCGACGAGGAGGCCGTGACGGAGGAGCGCCGGCGCCGCGCGGCGGCCGGCCGGGCCTGAGCGTCAGTTCTGCTGGTCGACTGGTGGTCTACTGGCCGGCGCCCGGGGAGGAGGGCTCGCTCGTCGTGCCGAAATAGCACTGGCCGGTGATGCGGCTGATCGCGTCGCGCTCCTCGTTCGTCAGGTCGGTCGAGCGCAGAAGCGGCCACAGGCCCTCGCGGTCGAAGCCGTCCGCGGAGCAGGTGCACATGCCGCGGCAGACGCCGCGGTCGCCGCCGCTGCGCACGCAGCTCGCCTCGCAGCTCTGCATGAACGCCGCCCGCTCCATCGCCGGGCTCGGCGGAAAGACCGACGCGATGACGTACAGGCTGCCGAACAGCACGGGCTGGTGCAGGAGGTAGATGACGAGCGTCCAGCGGCCGACTCTGGTGAGCCAGCGCGACGGGGCGAAGCGCGGCTGCCACCGGCGCACCGTCGCCTCGAGCCGGCTGCCGAGGACGAGCCGCGCGAGCACGATGCCGAAGAGCGTCACCCCGAACCAGGGGAACAGCGGCTCGTAGTCGTTCGTCACCGGCACGTCCCGCACCATGCCGATCCAGGCGAGCCAGCGCGTGTCGAGGGCGGGCAGCGCGACCCACAGCGGCATGAGCAGGACGACGAGCGCGACGGCCGCCACGATCCAGGCCGGCAGCCGCAGGAAGGGCAGGGCGAGCACGCTGAACAGCGCGATCGCGTGCAGGATCCCGAAGAAGACGAAGGCCTGCGGGAAGACGATCCACGTGGCGAGGCTGATCGCCGCCGCGGCACCGGCGATGATGCCGAGGCGCTTGCCGAAGGCGCGCCACCTGATGCCGTCGCGGTGGGCCAGCACGAGGCCGACCCCGACGAGGGCGAGGAAGGTGCCCGCGAGCAGGCGCGCAAAGCCGCGCCACACCGGCTGCGCCGCCACGTCGGTGGCGATGTAGTGGAAGAAGCCGAGATCCCAGGAGAAGTGGTAGAACACCACGCCGACGATCGCGAGGCCGCGCACGAGGTCGACCAGCGCGAAGCGCGGGGCCCGCGCCGGGGCGGTGGTCATCGAGCCGTATGTCATTCAGCCTTGGCCTTCCGTGGGCGGCGGGTCAGGCGGGAATGACAAGTCGCCGGCCGGCGGTCAAGCGGAGGCGTGCCTCCCGACGGAGTGGCCGCCGGTCGCCCCGGCGGCGGCCGCGGCCTCGTCGACCTCGCGGTGGGCGGTGTCGAGGGCGGCCTCGAGCGAGGCGTGGAAGCGCGCCGCCGGCGGGCACACGCCGTGGGCCTTGAGCAGCGCCTCCGACTTCGCGTGGGTGCCGACGATGTGGACCGTCGCGCCGCGCCGGCGCGGCCTTGCGGGCGAAGGCCGAGATCGTCGCGGCGGCGGTGGAATCGATCATCGGCGCCTCGCTGAGGTCGAGCACGAAGGCCTTCGGGTGCTCCTGGATGCGGTCGAGGACGATGCCGACCTTCGAGGCGGCGCCGAAGAAGAAGGCGCCGGACACCCGCACCACCGCCACGTCGGGATCGGTGGCGAGCGCGGTGTCGTAGCGGTGGCCGGCCGGCCGCGGCTCGTCGGCGACGTCCTCCTCGCGCAGCGAGTGGATGCTCTCGACCTCCATCTCCTGCGCCATCCGGTGCAGGAACAGGAGCGCCGACAGCGCGAAGCCGACCAGGATGCCCTCCGTCAGGTCGCGGAACACGGTGAGCAGGAAGGTGGCCATCAGCACCGCGGCGTCGCCCCAGGAGGCGCGCACCAGCGTCGCGAACTCGTGCTTCTCCGCCATGTTCCAGGCGACGACGGCGAGCACGCCGGCCAGCGAGGCGAGCGGGATGTAGCTCGCCAGCGGCGCCGCCACGAGCATGAAGAGCAGCAGGAACACCGAGTGCAGCATGCCCGAGATCGGCCCGCGGGCGCCGGAGCGCACGTTGGTCGCGGTGCGGGCGATGGTGCCGGTGACGCAGATGCCGCCGAACAGCGAGGAGGCGACGTTGGCCGCCCCTTGCGCCACGAGCTCGCAGTTCGAGCGGTGGCGCCGGCCGGTCATGGAATCGGCGACGACGGCCGAGAGCAGGCTCTCGATCGAGCCGAGCAGGGCGAAGGCGATCGCCGAGGGCATCAGCGCGACGACCCGCGCGAGGCTGATGTCGGGCAGGCTCGGCGCGGGCAGCGAGCGGGGGATGCCGCCGAAGCGCGAGCCGATCGTCTCGACCGGCAGCCCGAAGGCGAAGGCGAGCACCGAGGCGAGGCCGACCGCGATCAGCATGCCCGGCCAGTGCGGCCGGAAGCGGCGGAGCAGGACGATGGTCGCGATCGTGACGGCGGCGATCACCACCGCCGGCAGGGTGATCGTCGGCAGGGCGGCGAAGAGCGCCTGAAGCTTCGGGATGATCGGGCCGGGCTCGCCGTCCGGCAGCGACAGGCCGAGCAGGCCGCTGATCTGGCTGGCGAAGATGATCGCGGCGATGCCGGCGGTGAAGCCGACCGTCACGGGGTAGGGCACGTACTTGATGAAGGTGCCGAGCTGCAGGAAGCCGAGCGCCATCAGGATGAGGCCCGACATGCCGGCGGCGAGCAGGAGCCCGTCCACGCCGAACTGCGCGACCGTCCCCGCCACGAGCACGATGAAGGCGCCGGCCGGGCCGCCGATCTGGAACCGGCTGCCGCCGAACGCCGAGACGATGAAGCCGCCGACGATCGCCGTGTAGAGGCCGCGGTCGGGCGAGACGCCGGACGCGATGGCGATCGCCATCGACAGCGGCAGCGCCACGATCGCCACGGTGAGGCCCGCGACCGCGTCGGTGCGCAGGTCCTTCAGGCCGTAGCCCTCCCGCAGCACGGTCACGAGCTTGGGCGTGAACAGGTCGACGAAGGAGACGTTCTGGGAGGACGGCATCGCAGGGCTTTCGGAGGGCGCGGCCGAAGTGCCGCATCAGATTCCTAAGGGGCCACCTTCGGCGCCCGCATTGCGCTGCGTCAATCGGCGCGGCGAAGACGGCCTCACTCGGCCGCGACCGGCGTCTCCAGCAGGTTGCGCTCCACCGTCTTCAGGTGGCGGAGCATCGCCCGCCCGGCGCCGTCGAGGTCGCGGTCCTGGATCGCCGCGACGACGGCGTCGTGCTCCGCGAAGCTGTGGTGGTCGGCCGGCGGCCGCTCCGGGTTGACGCGCAGCCGCCCCCACACGACCGTCCGCCGCACCTGGTTGAGCGCGTCGAACAGCGCCAGCAGCAGCGTGTTGTGGGTCGCCTCGGCGATCAGCCGGTGCAGCTGGTTGTCGAAGGTCTCGTACTGCCGCCACGTCTCGGCGGCGCGCGTGTTCTGGACGCACCGGCGCAGGGCCAGCACGTCGGCCGAGGTGGCGTTGAGGGCCGCCTCGCGCGCGATCATCGGCTCGAGCAGGAGCCTCGTGCGCATGACCTCGGCGGGGTTGGTCCGCGTCTCGACGTCGCCGAAGGAGAGAACCTCCTCCTGCGGCCTGGCGCCGACGAAGGTGCCCTTGCCGACGTGGCGCCAGAGCTGCCCCTCCCGCTCGAGCACCGCGAGCGCCTTGCGCAGGTCGCCGCGGGAGACGCCGAGCTGCTCCGCCAGCTCGCGCTCCGGCGGCAGCCGCGTGTTCGGCGCGGGATCCTGCTGCGCCAGAAAGGCGCGCAGCTGAACGAGGGCGCTGCGGTCTTCGTCTTCCATCTCTGCCGAACCAATTGATCGATTGGTTTGGCTATTCGCACGCGGAATATGGTCGTGTCAACGACAACGCGGTTGACCAATGCGGCGCAAGATCGTAACCAATCCAGGTTTGGTCAAACGCCGGCGCAAGATCGGCGGAGGGTCCGGAAGACCGGATCCTCGATCTGAAGGGAGAAACGGCAATGGTGGATTTCACTCGCAGGGCAGTTGCCGGCGCGATCGCCGCCGGCATGGCGCTCGGAGCGGTCTTGGTGCCGGGCGCGACGCCGGCACAGGCGCAGTCCGAGCCGATCAAGATCGCCTTCGGCGACATCGCGACCGTCGAGACGCTGGGCTTCCTCGCCGCCATCGAGCGGACGAAGGAAGCGGGCGTGCCGGTGGACGTGACCTTCTTCAAGTCCGAGGACGTCGCCGCGCAGGCGGTCGTGTCCGGCCAGTCCGACATCGGCGTCGGCACGCCCTACGCGCTGCTGCAGAAGGTCAAGGCGCCGATCCGCATGTTCTACCGGTTGAGCCGGCTGCGCTTCTTCCCGGTCGTGAACACGGAAGCCTACAAGGACTGGAAGGACCTCGACGGCCAGGAGATCACCGTGCACTCGCGCGGCTCGGGCACCGAGGCGCTGATGAAGCTGATGGCCCAGAAGAAGGGCATCGAGTACGCCGGCATCAGCTACGTGCCGGGCTCCGAGGTGCGCGCCGGCGCCATGCTCCAGGGCAACATCAAGGCGACGATCGTCGATGCGAGCGCCTGGCGCCTCCTGCAGGAGAAGGGCGGCGACAAGTTCAAGGTCCTGCCCATGGAGGGCGTCGACGCGACCGACGAGGCGCTCTACGCCAACACGAGCTTCCTCGAGAAGCGCAAGGACGACGTGACCGTCCTCGTCGAGCAGCTCCTGAAGACGTGGCAGGAGATCAACAAGAACCCCGAGGTCGTGGCCGACCTGCGCGAGAAGTACGGCCTTCTCCCGGACCTGCCGTCCGACCTCGAGGGCGAGGTGGTCACCTACTACAAGGACGCGGTGGCGAACGACCTCTTCCCGAACGACGGCGGCAGCCCCGACGGCGCGAAGTCCGACTTCGAGTTCTACACCGCCGCGGGCCAGCTCCAGGGCGAGGCGGGCGACCTCAAGGTCGACGACTTCTGGGACTTCGACCCGCTCGACGCTGCCCACAAGGGCATGAAGTAGGGCGGGCCGCGAGGTCCGCTGGATGGGCGACGATCCGGAGAACCAGATGGCTTCCGCGCAGACCGTCATGCAGGACACGGGCGTGGAGGGCGGCCTCGGCCGCTCTCCCGGCCTCTTCACCCGGATACGCCGGAGCACGCTGTTCTGGCGCCTCGTCTCGATCGCCGCGGTGTGCCTCGGCCTGGGAGATCGCCGGCCGCGTGCCGATCAGCTTCGCCTTCCCGACCTTCCTCGACACGGCCGCAGCGTTCGGCCGCATGGTCGCCGACGGCTCGCTGCCGGCGGCCTATCTGAAGACGCTCGAGCCGCTCGTCCTCGGCGTGGTGCTGTCGACGGTGCTCGGCATCGCGATCGGCATCGCGATGGGCCTGCGCGACGACGCGGAATGGCTTGCCCTCCCGGTGTTCGTCGTGATGCAGGCGGCGCCGATGGCCGCCCTCATCCCGCTCGTCACCTTCGTCTACGGCATCGGCCTGACCGCGAAGGTGCTGGCGGTGGTCATGCTGTCGCTGCCGGTGATCGTGCTGAACAGCTACAAGGCGGTGCGCAACGTCAACCCGTCGCTCGTCGCCATGTGCCGCTCGTTCCAGGGCAGCCGCGCGCAGCAGGTCCGCAAGATCATCATCCCCGAGGCGAGCCCGATGATCTTCGCCGGGCTGCGCCTCGGCGTGGCCGCCGGCTTCATCGGCGTCGTGCTCGCCGAGCTTCTGATCACGCCGACCGGGATCGGCGACCTCATCACCTATCACCAGTCGGTTGCCGAGTACGCCGAGATGTACGCGGTGATCGCCTCCATCATCGTCTTCGCGGCGGCGACGGTCGGGCTCCTCGAGCGCGCGGAGACCTCGCTGTTCCGGCCGGACAAGCGGAGCTGACACGACATGAACGCTGCAACCGCCACGCTCGAGCGCACCTCGCCGCAGGCCGTCCCGCGCCCCGACGCCCCCGCGGACATCATCGAGGTCCGCGGCATCACCAAGCGCTACACCTCCGACGTGCTGGCGCTGAAGGACATCAACCTGACCTTCGAGGAGGGCCGGCTCACGAGCCTTCTCGGGCCCTCGGGCTGCGGCAAGACCACGCTCCTCAAGATCATCGCCGGGCTGCTCGAGCCGACCTCGGGCGAGGTCTACGTGAAGGGCAGGAAGGTGACGGGGCCGGGCCCCGAGCGGGCCTTCGTCTTCCAGGACTTCGCGCTGATGCCGTGGGCGACCGTGCTGCGCAACGCGGCCTTCGGCCTCGAGCTGCAGGGCAGGCCGCAGGCCGAGCGCAACGACGTCGCCCGCCACTACATCGAGGAGGTCGGGCTCAAGGGCTTCGAGGACAAGTACCCGCACGAGCTGTCGGGCGGGATGCGCCAGCGCGTCGGCCTCGCCCGGGCGCTCGCCGTCAACGCCGACGTCCTCCTGATGGACGAGCCGTTCTCGGCCGTCGACGAGCAGACCCGGCGCAAGTTCCAGGAGGACCTGATCCGGCTGCGCGAGGTGGAGAACAAGACCTTCATCTTCGTCACGCACTCGATCGAGGAGGCGGTCTACGTCTCCGACCGGATCGTCATGCTGTCGCCGCGGCCGGGCCGGCTGTCGCACGACATCAGGCCCGACATCGTGCGCGAGGGCGATCCCGACGCCATCCGCCGCCACCCGGTCTATCTCGACACGGTCGAGGAGATCTGGCGCGCGCTCAAGACCTACGTGGAGTGACGCCATGTGGCTTCGCGGATACCGCATCCCCGCCTTCGCCTCGCTCATCATCTGGTGCGTGGTGTGGGAGATCGTCGGCCGGTTCCACCTCGTGCTGCTGTTTCCCCCGTTCTCCGAGGTGGTGAGGTCGCTGGGCGAGGTCGTGGCCTCGCGCACCTTCGCGAAGGCGGCGGTCGAGACGCTCTACGCGTTCTTCGTGGGGATGGGCCTCGCCATCGCCTGCGGCGTGCCGCTCGGCCTGCTGATGGGCCGGGTCAAGGTGGCCGACAGGCTGCTCGGCATGTGGGTCAACGTCTTCGTCTCGGCGCCGCTCTCCGCGCTGGTGCCGATCCTGATGATCCTGTTCGGCTTCGGCACCGGCACGATCATCGTCACCGTCTTCCTCTTCGCGGTGTGGATCATCGCGCTCGACACGCGGGCCGGCGTGCTGCACATCTCGCCGTCGCTGATGGAGATGTCGCGATCGTTCGGCGCGAGCCGCTGGCAGACGCTGAGCCGGATCGTCGTCCTCGCCGCGCTTCCCGAGATCCTCGCCGGCATCCGCCTCGGCCTGATCCGCGGCGTGAAGGGGGTGGTGATCGGGCAGCTCCTCGTGTCGATCGTCGGCTTCGGGGCGCTGTTCGAGCTCTATTCCCGCAACTTCCTCATGGAGGAGTTCTGGGCGCTGACCCTGATCCTCTTCGCCTTCGCGCTGGGCGTGGCCGAGATCGTCGCCCGGCTCGAGGCCCGTATCGATTTCTATGCAGGAGCAAGAAACTGATGAATCTGACTAGCGCCATGAAGGAAGCCGTTGGCGTCGGCGACGGAAACTACGTCTTCGAGCCGCAGCCGATCCCGGCGCTGCCCGTGCGCAACACGAGCCTGCTCTTCCCCGTGCACCGCATCTACTGCGTCGGGCGAAACTACGCCGCGCACGCCGTGGAGATGGGGCACGACCCGGACAAGGAGCCGCCCTTCTTCTTCCAGAAGAACCCGGACAACCTGCTCGTCGGCGACGAGGTGGAGTTCCCCTATCCGGCGGAGAGCCAGGACGTGCATTTCGAGATCGAGATGAACGTGGCGCTCAAGTCCGGCGGCACGAACATCGCGGTCGAGGACGCGATGGACTGCGTCTACGGCTACGGCATCGGCCTCGACATGACGCGGCGCGACCTGCAGGGCGAGGCCAAGAAGCTCGGCCGCCCGTGGGAGGTCGGCAAGGCGTTCGAGAAGTCGGCCCCCTCGACGCCGCTCGTCACCGCCGAGGAGATCGGCCACCCGACCAAGGGCGCCGTCTGGCTCAAGGTCAACGGCGAGATGCGCCAGCAGGGCGACCTCGAGCAGATGATCTGGAAGGTGCCGGAGATGATCTCCTACCTCTCCAGGCTGTTCGAGCTGAAGGCCGGCGACATCATCATGTCCGGCACCCCGGCCGGCGTCGGCCCGTGCAAGCGCGGCGACGTGATGGAGGGCCATGTCGACGGCGTCGGCGACATCAGGGTCACCGTGGCCTGAGGGCCCGGCACCTCACGACGGACCTGGCGGGCGCTTCGGCGCCCGTCTTCGTTTCGGGCCTTCCTTGTTTCGGGCTTTCCTTCCCCCGTGGCGGGCGCGGTTGCGTACCCCGTCGCCGTAGAATTGAAAAATTCTAAGAAATTCCCGCCGCATCAGGAACGGGCTCCACCGGCTGTCGTTTTTTCGGGAAGGCGATGCGGGATCCGGCACGGCTCGCACCTCCGATCAACTCCTGACAGACGAGGAAGAGCCATGTCCGACGAACGCTCCAGCCCGCACGGGGTGAACGCGAAGCAGGACGACCTGCAGCGCGACACGGTCGACTACGGCGAGCAGATGACCACCAACCAGGGGCTGCCGGTCGGCGAGGACCAGCATTCCCTCAAGGCGGGCCTGCGCGGACCCACGCTCCTCGAGGACTTCCACTTCCGCGAGAAGATGACGCATTTCGACCACGAGCGGATCCCGGAGCGCGTCGTCCATGCGCGCGGCACCGCCGCTCACGGCTTCTTCGAGGCCTACGAGGACCTGGGCGACCTCACCAGGGCGTCGCTCTTTTCCAAGAAGGGCAAGAAGACGCCCGTCTTCGTGCGCTTCTCGACCGTCGCCGGCTCGCGCGGCTCCGTCGACACGCCGCGCGACGTGCGCGGCTTCGCCATCAAGTTCTACACCGACGAGGGCGTCTGGGACCTCGTCGGCAACAACATCCCGGTGTTCTTCATCCGAGACGCGATCAAGTTCCCGGACCTCATCCATTCGGTGAAGCCCGAGCCGCACAACGAGGTGCCGCAGGCGCAGTCGGCGCACGACACGTTCTGGGACTTCGCCGGGCTGATGCCCGAGCTCACCCACATGCTGATGTGGGTGATGTCCGACCGCGCCCTGCCGCGCTCGCTCGCGATGATGCAGGGCTTCGGCATCCACACCTTCCGGATGATCAACGCGGAAGGGAAGTCGCACTTCGTGAAGTTCCACTTCAAGCCGAAGAAGGGCGTCCACTCGCTCGTCTGGGACGAGGCGCAGAAGGTCGCGGGCAAGGATCCCGACTTCAACCGCCGCGACCTCTTCGAGTCGATCGAGGCCGGCGACTATCCGGAGTGGGAGATGGGCGTCCAGGTGGTGCCCGAAGAGGATGAGATGAAGTTCGACTTCGACATCCTCGACGCGACCAAGATCATCCCCGAGGAGGAGGTGCCGGTGCGGCCGATCGGGCGCCTGGTGCTCGACCGCAACCCGGACAACTACTTCGCCGAGACCGAGCAGGTGGCGTTCCACCCCGGCCACATCGTGCCGGGCCTCGACTTCTCCAACGATCCGCTGCTGCAGGGCCGGCTGTTCTCCTACATCGACACGCAGATCAAGCGCGTCGGCCCGAACTTCGCGCAGATCCCGATCAACCGCTCGCTCTGCCCGGTCCACAACAACCAGCGCGACGCGGAATCGCAGCAGACGATCCACAAGGGCCGCGTCGCCTACTTCCCCAACTCGCTCGCCGGCAACTGCCCCGCCCACTCGCCGGAGGGAATGCAGGCGTTCCAGAGCTACGCGGAGAAGATGGACGGCCAGAAGGTCCGCGCCCGTTCCGACTCCTTCGAGGAAAACTTCGCCCAGGCGACGCTGTTCTGGAACTCGATGGCGGAGTGGGAGAAGAGCCACATCGCCGAGGCCTTCTCCTTCGAGCTCAACATGTGCGACGTCGACGAGGTGAGGAGCCGCGTCGTCAACGAGCTGCTCGTCAACGTCCATCCCGACCTCGCCGGGCGCGTGTCGGAGCAGACCGGCGTGAAGATCACGAAGAAGGGCTGCCTCGGCCTCGACCGCAACGGCGACAAGACCTCGCCCGCGCTGTCGATGGACAAGCAGCCGGGCAGCGTGAAGGGCCGCAAGGTCGCCATCCTCGCCGGCGAGGGCGTCGACGGCGACGAGCTCAAGGCCGTGAAGTCCGCCATCGAGGGCGAGGGCGGGAACGTCGAGGTGATCGCCAAGCGCGCCGGCTCGATCAAGTCGGCCGACGGCAAGGAGATCAAGGTCGACCGCGCCGCGCCGAACGCGCCGCCCTTCATCTATGACGGCGTCTACGTGCCGTCCGGCGGCCATGTCGACGACCTGAAGAAGTTCGGCCTCGCGCGCCAGTTCGTGAACGAGATGTTCGCGCACTACAAGACGATCGCCGCCAGCGGCAATGCCGTCGAGTTCCTCGCCAAGGCCCAGCTCAACGTGGTGCCCGGCGAGAGCGGCCTCAGCGACAAGCAGGGCGTCATCACGGCCGGCGAGGGCAACAAGGACATCGCCAAGGCCTTCGTCGACGCGGTGAGCCTGCACCGGCACTTCGACCGCGACGTCGAGGACGTCGCGGCCTGACACCCGCGATCCCGAAAAGTTGCGGGGCGATCCGGACAGGATCCCGCACGCAAGGAGTGGCTGAAGCGCGGCCCGAATTCTTCATCTGACCGCGCTTCCGATGTCCGTTCTTCGCGAAAGGCGAAACGTTCTGCCGGGCGGCTCGAGAGAGCCGCCCGGTCTTGCATGACGGGCGCCGATCTCGGGCCGGCGAACGCCGACAATTCTCGTCTTCTGCTTCACGTCGCGTTCGCGATTGCCGCTCAGGCTCCTCTCGCCCCGGGGGCGGTCGGCCGGAGAACGGCGCCGCTGCCGGGCCCGGTGCGGCCGGCCACGTGCCGACCGCGCAGGACCGTCCGGGGCGTCTCGGTTCGCGGAGATCGGCCATGCGTCGGCGAGATGGCTATGTCAGGCGCCTTGTGCACGGGCCCATCGCGCCGTCCGATCCGCTCGTGTCGCGGCTCTATGCAGCGGAGCGCTGGTGCGCCGAGCACGCCTCAGGCGAGTGGCCTCTGCGCGACTTTCCTGCCCTCGAGATAGAGGCTCAGCGCACCGTCCTTCCACGCGACGTCGATGCAGATGGCGTTCGGAAGGGTCGAGAGGGGAATGGGCGCGAGGAAGTCGTGCACCTCGCCGGTCGCGAGGCGCAGGGTCATCGAGAGCGTGTTGTTGGCGTGCTTGCGTGCGCAGAGGCGGATGGCTCCGCCGATCTCCACTTCCGGGAAGACATAGCCTTCCCGATCCCGGGTCCAGGACACCTGGTCCGGGCTGCCGGTGAGCCAGAAATGGATGAAGCCTTCGCCGTTCATGTGACAGCCCGCCTGCGTGCTGATGCCGCAACTGCGCCCCACTGCTGTCTGTCGCTCCCCGACACATCTGCGTGTGCCTGCGTCATTGACCGCCGCAAAAGCGGCGAAATGACGCCCGCGCCTTTCGCGCCCGATCCCTCCGCCGACCCGTGGGGCCCTCGCGGCGGGGCATGAGCCTGTCGCCCCCGGCCGCCAGGGCGGGATGCGCTTCCCCGACAGCGCCTGATTCTGCACGCTCTTTCCGAGGGCTTGTGATCGCTCGGCCGTTCGGATAGTCGCATGTGTCAATGGCCCCGCGCGGCGGCTTTCGAGCTTGCGTCGTCCCCGGACGCGCCGACGAACGCCCACATGCCCCGCCGGCAGGCGAAGAGACAGGACCATCCGATGTCGTCTACGCGTTTTTCGCACCTGAAGCGCCTCGAGGCGGAGTCGATCCGCATCATGCGCGAGGTGGCCTCCGAGTTCCGCAACCCGGTGATGCTCTATTCCATCGGCAAGGACTCCTCGGTGATGCTGCATCTCGCGATGAAGGCGTTCTACCCCTCGAAGCCGCCGTTCCCGCTGCTGCACGTCGACACGACGTGGAAGTTCCGCGAGATGATCCGGTTCCGCGACGACACGGCGAAGCGGCTCGGGCTCGACCTGATCGTGCACACGAACGAGGAGGGCAGGGCGGCCGGCATCAACCCGTTCGAGCACGGCTCCTCGCACTACACGCACGTGATGAAGACCGAGGCGCTGAAGCAGGCGCTGACGCAGTACGGCTTCGACGCGGCGTTCGGCGGCGCGCGGCGCGACGAGGAGAAGAGCCGCGCCAAGGAGCGCATCTTCTCGTTCCGCACGGCGAGCCACGCCTGGGACCCGAAGAACCAGCGGCCGGAGCTGTGGAACCTCTACAACACGCGGGTGAACAAGGGCGAATCGATCCGCGTCTTCCCGCTGTCGAACTGGACCGAGCTCGACATCTGGCAGTACATCCTCGCCGAGGGCATCCCGATCGTGCCGCTCTACTTCGCGGCGCGGCGGCCGATCGTCGAGCGCGACGGCACGCTGGTCATGGTCGACGACGAGCGGCTGCCGCTCCACCCGGGCGAGGTGCCGCAGCAGATGATGGTGCGGTTCCGCACGCTCGGCTGCTACCCGCTGACCGGGGCGATCGAGAGCCCGGCGACGAGCCTGCAGGAGATCGTCGGCGAGATGCTGATCGCGCGGACCTCGGAGCGCTCGGGCCGGCTGATCGACAGCGACGAGGCGGCGTCGATGGAGAAGAAGAAGCGCGAGGGATACTTCTGATGAGCGAAGCCGTCACGAACGTGTCCGTCGTCGCGGACTACCTCGCGGAGCAGGAGAACAAGGGCCTCCTGCGCTTCATCACCTGCGGCTCGGTCGACGACGGCAAGTCGACGCTGATCGGCCGGCTGCTCTACGATTCCAAGCTGATCTTCGAGGACCAGCTGGCGGCGCTGACGCGCGACAGCCGCAAGCACGGCACGGTCGGCGAGGACATCGACTTCGCGCTGCTCGTCGACGGGCTGGAGGCCGAGCGCGAGCAGGGCATCACGATCGACGTCGCCTACCGCTTCTTCACCACCGAGGCGCGCAAGTTCATCGTCGCCGACACGCCGGGCCACGAGCAGTACACCCGCAACATGGCGACCGGCGCCTCGAACGCCGAGCTGGCGGTGATCCTGGTCGACGCCCGCCACGGCATCCTGCCGCAGACGCGGCGGCACTCCTTCATCGTGTCGCTCGTCGGGATCAGGCACGTCATCCTGGCGGTCAACAAGATCGACCTCGTCGACTACAGCCACGAGACGTTCGAGCGCATCGTCGCGGACTACCGGGCCTTCGCCGCCTCGTTCGGCTTCGAGACGCTCACCCCGATCCCGATCTCGGCGCGCTACGGCGACAACGTCTTCGAGCGCTCGGCGAAGATGCCCTGGTATCACGGGCCGACGCTGAAGGAGCAGCTGGAGACGGTCGAGGTCGCCGACGACCTCGAGCAGAAGCCGTTCCGCATGGTCGTGCAGTGGGTGAACCGGCCCAATCTCGACTTCCGCGGCTTCTCCGGCACGGTGGCGACGGGCTCGGTGAGGCCCGGCGACGAGATCGTCGTGGCGAAGTCGGGCCGGACCTCGAGGGTCAAGGCGATCGTCACCCATGACGGCACCCTGCCGGAGGCCTTCGCGCGCCAGGCGGTGACGCTGCAGCTCGAGGACGAGATCGACATCTCGCGCGGCGACGTGCTGGCGAGGGCGGAGGCGCGGCCGGAGGTCGCCGACCAGTTCCAGGCGCAGCTGATCTGGATGCAGGACGGCCAGGACCTGCTGCCGGGTCGGCCCTATCTCCTGAAGTGCGGCGCCAAGACCGTGACGGCCACGGTGACCGAGCTCAAGCACAAGATCGACATCAACAATTTCGACCACCTGGCGGCCAAGACGCTGCACCTCAACGAGGTGGCGGTCGTCAACCTCGCTCTGTCGGAGCCGATCGCCTTCGACGCCTACGAGGACAACCACGAGACCGGCGCCTTCATCCTGATCGACCGGCTGACCAACCAGACGGTCGGCGCCGGCATGATCCAGTTCGCGCTCCGGCGCGCCTCGAACGTGCACCTGCAGGCGCTCGACATCGACAAGCGGGCGCGCGCGGCGCTGAAGAGCCAGAGGCCGGCGGTCCTGTGGTTCACGGGCCTGTCGGGGGCCGGCAAGTCGACGATCGCCAACCTCGTGGAGAAGAAGCTCCACCTGGCCGGGCACCACACCTACATCCTCGACGGCGACAACGTGCGCCACGGGCTGAACCGCGACCTCGGCTTCACCGACGTCGACCGGGTGGAGAACATCCGCCGGGTGGCGGAGGCGGCGAAGCTGTTCGTCGACGCAGGCCTGATCGTGCTCGTGTCGTTCATCTCGCCGTTCCGCTCGGAGCGGCGGCTCGCCCGCGAGCTCGTCGAGGACGGCGAGTTCATCGAGATCCACGTCGACACGCCGCTCGAGCTCGCCGAGAGCCGCGACCCCAAGGGCCTCTACAAGAAGGCCCGCGACGGCCAGATCAAGAACTTCACCGGCATCGACAGCCCCTACGAAGAGCCGGAGAACGCCGAGCTCGTCCTCGACACCGCCGACCACTCCGCCGAGGAGCTCGCCGAACAGGTCGTCCGACGCCTCAAGACCGGCGGATACGTCGCCTGACGGACGGCGGGGGCGGCCGCGCCAGCTTGCGCGGCCGACCATCGCGATCGAGACGTCGGGAATTTGGAGGCCCGGCCCCGGACTTGAACCGAGGCTGAACGACGTTGCATCGTCGTTGGGTGGCCGCTCCCCCACCGGGCCGGAAGTCGCCTTCCACTATGGCGCGAACGGCGCCCATCACGAAGCCGTGAAGTTACCACAGGGTTAATGCCCGGCGATTCCTCTCAGCGGCGCCAGAACTCGGGGTCGAGCAGAAGGAGCATCGTGAAGAGCTCCAGCCGGCCGAGCAGCATCGCGAAGGACAGGAGCCACTTGGCGGAATCCGGCAGGCTGGCGAAGTTGCCGGACGGGCCGATGATCTCGCCGAGGCCGGGGCCGACATTGCCGATCGCGGTCGCCGCCCCGGACAGCGCCGTGAGGATGTCGAGGCCGGTGAGGGTCAAGAGCAAGGTGATGACGACGGTGCTCGCCACGTAGGTGGTGATGAAGAGCAGCACCGAGGGCGGCACGTCGTCGGGGATGCGCTGGCCGGCGTAGCGCAGCGGCATCAGCCGGTTGGGCCGGGCAAGGCGGCTCATGTGGGCGCGCAGCACGCGCCACAGGATCTGGAAGCGGTAGATCTTGATCGCCCCCGTCGTCGACCCGGAGCAGCCGCCGATGAAGGTCAGCACGAAGAACACCCCGACCGCGGCCGACCCCCATTTCGTGTAGTCGCTGCTGGCGAAGCCGGTCGTGGTGACGATCGAGGCGACGTTGAAGGCGGCCAGCCGCAGCGCCTGGAGCGGCCGGATGTCGTGCGCGTGGGTGAGCCACAGCGCGAGCAGCACCGAGACGATGGCGATCATCTGCAGGAAGGCGCGGACCTGCGGGTCGCGCCACAGCGCCATCTGCTCGCCCTTCATCGCCTTGATGTACGCCACGAAGGGCATCGCGCCGGCGATCATGAAGACCGTCGCGCTCCAGTGCAGAAGCGGCGAGGAGAAGTGCGCGAAGGAGGCGTCGTAGTTCGCGAAGCCGCCGGTCGAGAGGGTGCTCATGGAGTGGCACACCGCGTCGAACAGCGACATGCCGCCGATCTTGTACATGGCGGCGCACGCCACGGTCAGCGTCACGTAGGTGAGGCCGATATACTGCACGAGCTGGACGGGCCGCGGGACGATCTTCTCGGAGCGGTCCGAGCTCTCGGTGTGGAAGAGCTGCATGCCGCCGACGCGCAGGAACGGCAGCACGATGATCGCCGTGACGACGATGCCGACGCCGCCGATCCACTGCAGCAGCGCCCGCCAGAACAGGAGCCCCGGCGGCAGGCTGTCGAGGCCGCTCAGGATCGTCGAGCCGGTCGTGGTGAAGCCGGAGACGGCCTCGAAGAACGCGTCGTCGTAGTTGAGGCCGAGCCCGAGAAAGGGGAGGGCGGAGAACGCCGACAGCGAGACCCACACCGAGGTCGTCACGATGAAGGCCGTCTGCATGCGCAGCGCCTCCTCGACGGGGCGGCGCGCGGCGAGCGCGATCAGCGTGCCGAAGGACCAGGTGACGAGGGCGCTGACCGCGAAGATCGACCAGTCGCGGTTGCCGACGAGCGCGTCGATGAGCGCCGGCACGAGCATGGTGACGCCAAGCCCGGCCAGCAGCAGCCCATTGACGTAGAAGATGATCGACATCGCTGACCTCTCCGCGGGAAAGGTGCCTCTAGCACGGTCTCGTGGTGAGGTTGAACAGGCTTTGCATCACGCAAGCCTCGCTTGCACCGGAGCGTGGATCGTCCGGCGCGAGCGGGGTGGCCGATCTGCGGAAGACATTCGCGGGTGCTGCTCGTCGCCACCCGCTGGACTTAGAAGTGGTCGAAGTCGTGGTCGGAAAACTGCGGCGTGCAGAGCTTCACGAAGGGGTCGTAGAGCGCCGTCGCCGGCCGCGGCTCGTCATCGTGCGCGCGCGGCTCCTCGCCATGCGCCACCTGATCTTCGCTCGCGGGCCTTTCGGCTTCTCTGGCGGGAAACGCCTTCATCCTGTCCATGCGCCGCACTCTAGCGGCATCGGCCGCCCCGTGCTGTCGCAGGGCTGCAACAATGGCTGCCGGAGGCGCCCTGGGCCCGAGGCTGCGCGGTTCAGCCGCCCCGCCACCACAGGACGCCGCCGAGCACGACGAGGTAGCGGGCGACCTTGCCGATCGCGACGAGGACGAGGAAGGGCAGGAGCGGCACGCGCAGCGCGCCGGCGACCACGGTGAGCGGGTCGCCGACGATCGGCGCCCAGGCGAAGAGCAGCGACCACAGGCCGTAGCGCTCGAAGACGCGGACGGCGCGGTCGTAGCTGCGCTCGGAGACCGGCGACCACCGCGTGTCCTTCAGCCGCGACAGGAGTCGCCCGGCGATCCAGTTCGCGACCGAGCCGAGCACGTTGCCGAAGGAGGCTGCGGCGAGCAGCGACCAGGTGCTCCAGCGCCCGGCGAGGACGAGCCCGGTCAGCATCGCTTCCGACGAGCCGGGCAGCAGGGTCGCGGCGAGGAAGGCCGAGAAGAAGAGGCCGAGAAGAGCCGTCACCGCTCCGGCGTCCCCGACGAGATCCCCGGCTGCACCGGGCGGCCGTTCGGCCGCCGCCCCGGCGCCGTTCCGCGAGCCATCGGCCGCCGCCCCGTCCCGTCCGGGCCGCCTACAGGTACCGTGCGATCTTCTTGAAGTCCTCGATCCTGCGGCGGCGGTCGGCCGGCAGGGGGCCGACGGTCTCGTCGAGGCAGTGGTCGAGATGGTCGTGGATCAGGGTGCGCTTCGCCTGGCTGATCGCGGCCTCGACGGCGTGGAGCTGCTGGGCGATGTCGAGGCAGTCGCGCTCCTCCTCGATCATCGCGATGACGCCCTTCAGGTGCCCCGTCGCGCGCTTGAGGCGCAGCGTGATCGCCTTGTGCAACTCGTGCACGTGCGGCGCTTCCGCTGCGCCGGGAGCTTCCTCGGTCTTCGCGTCCGCGCCCGCCATGAATGCCGCCTCGCTCTCGTGTCCAGGTCCTGCCCCGCCCCGGGAGGCGGGGCGAGCACGCGCTGCCCGAGGCCACTCTTTACAAGGTTCGCCGACTGCGCAAGTGTCGCGATATCCCCTCCAGGGGGATGGCATCGAGCAGGCGCCGCCACTCACGGGCTGGAGGGCGAGCCTGCCGGGGACTGCGACCGCCGCGGGAGGAGAAGGAAGCGTGCTGAAGTCAGTGCTGGCCTGGGCCGGGTTCGCGCAGGACAAGGGGTTCCGGTACGGGGGCGACGAGGATCATCCCCACGGCGGCGGACACGGGCATTCCCATGGCACGGGCACGGGCAGGCCATTCGCACGGCGACGGCGAGGAACATGGCCACACGCACGGCGTGGTCGACCCGACGATCGCCTCGACGCGCGAGGGCCTGTGGGCGATCAAGTGGTCGTTCCTCATCCTGATGGCGACGACGCTCCTGCAGGTCGTCCTCGTCTACCTCACGGGCAGCGTCGCGCTGCTTGCCGACACGGTGCACAATTTCGGCGACGCCTCGACGGCGATCCCGCTCGGCATCGCCTTCCTCTTCGCCCGCAGGCCCGCGACGCGGCGGTTCAATTTCGGCCTCAACCGGGTCGAGGATCTCGCCGGCGCGGTCGTCGTGGGGCTCATCCTCTTCAGCGCCCTCTATGCGGGCTACGAGTCGATCATGCGCTTCATCGAGCCGCGCGAGGTGCACATGGTCGGCGCGCTCATCGCCGCCGGGATCATCGGCTTCATCGGCAACGAGGCGGTGGCGATCTTCCGCATCCGGGTCGGCCGGAGGATCAACAGCGCCGCGCTCGTCGCCGACGGCTACCATGCGAGGGTCGACGGCTTCGGCAGCCTCGCCGTGGTTCTCGGCGCGCTCGGCGTCTGGCTCGGCTTCCCGCTCGCCGACCCGATCGTCGGCCTGATCATCACCTTCATGATCTTCGGCATCGTCTGGCAGACCGCCCGCGCCGTCTTCACCCGCATGCTCGACGGCATCGAGCCCGAGGTGCTGGAGGAGATCGAGCATGTGGCCTCGCACGTGCCGGGCGTCGTGAAGGTGACGGGCGTCCGGGCGCGCTGGCTCGGCCACCGGCTGCGCGCCGAGGTCGACCTCGCCGTCGACGGCAGCCTGCCGGTCAGCGCGGCCGACGGGATCGCCGAGCGGTTCGAGGCGGAGCTGAAGCACCACCTCGCGCCGCTGCAGGCAGCCCAGATCCGCATCCGGCCGGCATAGGCGGTCCGGCTTCCGGGGCGTCCGACGCCCCGCTAGCGCGCTTCCGACTGGCGAAGCAGCCAGTCCCGCACCTCCAGCGCCATCGGCGGAAGGTCTTCGGCGTTGCGCCACACGACGCAGAAGGCGCGGCCCGTCGCCAGGCTGTGCGTGCCGAGGCGCACGAGGAGGCCGGTCTCCACCAGCCGGCTCGTCAGGTGGTGCCAGCCGAGCGCGACGCCCTGGCCCTCCATCACCGCCTGGATGACGAGCGCGTAGTCGTTGATGACGAGCCCGCGCGGGGCGCCGGGCACCGCGACGCCGGCGCTTGCGAACCAGTCGGCCCAGTCCGCCGCGGGCCGGTAGGGCTCCTCGAGGTGGATCAGCCTGTGCCGGAGAAGGTCCCCGGGTCCCTCCGGGCGGCCGTTGGCCTTGAGGTAGGCCGGGCTCGCCACCGCATATATCTCCTCCGCCGCGAAGGGCGCGGCGGCGCAGTCCGGCCAGTCCGCCGGCGTGCCGCCGCGGATGCCGAGCTGGATGCGCTCCGTGCCGAGGTCGAGGTCGCGGTCGGAGGTCTGGATCCTCAGGTCGACGCCCGGCAGGTCGTCGCGCAGCCGCTGCAGGCGCGGCGTCATCCACAGCGAGGCGAAGGCGGTGGAGGCGGCCAGCGTCACGTGGCCTCCCTCCGCCTGCGCGCGCAGGTCCTCCGCCGAGCGGCGGATCTGCGACAGCGCCTGCGTCACGTCGGCGAAGAACCGCGCGCCGGCGTCCGTCAGCACCACCTTGCGGTGCGCCCGCCGGAACAGGGGCACGCCGAGCTGACGCTCCAGCCCGGCTATGGCGTAGGACACGGCGGCCTGGCTCATGCCGAGCTCGCGGCCCGCCGCCGTGAAGCCGCCCAGGCGGCCGGCCGCCTCGAAGACGATCAGGGCGCCGGCGGACGGCAGGAGGCGACGCAGGTTGTCCATAAGCCCAGCCTATCGAAACGATGAAGATTTTCCAGCGTCACGAGGCCGTTTGGCCCGGCTAGTATCGGTCCCCGGCAGCATCAGGGAGGCCCGCCATGTCGGTTCAGGAGACGATCGCCGAGCCCGCCGCGAGGCCGCGCCGCGGCGGCGGACGCGCCGGGCGGCAGGAGGCGCGGGCGTCGACGGCCAGGGGCCTCGGCCGACCCTACATCGTCCGCGGCATCCCGACCTTCGACCCGCTGTCGGAGGAGGGGCTGCTGCGCATCGAGGCGGCCGCCGACGCGATCCTCGCTGAGACCGGCATCGAGTTTCGCGACGATCCCGAGGCGCTCGACCTGTGGCGCGCGGCCGGGGCGGAGCTCGACGGCGTGCGGGTGCGCTTTCCCAAGGGCATGCTGCGCGAGATCCTGAAGGCCGCGCCCCCCGCTTTCGACCAGCTCGCGCGCAACCCGGCGAACACCGTCAGGATCGGCGGGCAGGGCGTCGTCTTCGCGCCGGCCTACGGCTCGCCCTTCGTGATGGACCTCGACCGGGGCCGGCGCTACGGCGAGATCGAGGACTTCCGCAACTTCGTCAGGCTCGCCCAGTCGTCGCCGTGGCTGCACCATTCCGGCGGCACGATCTGCGAGCCGGTCGACCTGCCCGTCGAGACGCGGCACCTCGACATGGTGCACGCCCATATCCGCTATTCCGACCGGCCCTTCATGGGCTCGGTCACGGCGCAATCCCGGGCGGAGGATTCGATCGAGCTCTGCCGCGTCCTGTTCGGCGCCGACGTGGTGGAGCGGAACTGCGTCATCCTCGGCAACGTCAACGTCAACTCGCCGCTCGTCTGGGACGGGATGGCGACGCGAGTGATGCGCGCCTATGCCCGCGCCAACCAGGCGGCCGTCGTGGTGCCGTTCATCCTCGGTGGCGCGATGGGGCCGGTGACGACGGCCGGCGCCATCGCCCAGGCGCTCGCGGAGACGATGGCCGGCTGCGCGCTGACCCAGCTCGAGCGGCCGGGGGCGCCCGTGATCTTCGGCAACTTCCTGTCGTCGATGTCGCTGAGGTCCGGCTCGCCGACCTTCGGCACGCCGGAGCCGGCGGTCGGCTCGCTGGTCGTCGGCCAGCTGGCCCGGCGGCTGAACCTGCCGCTCAGATGCGCCGGCAACTTCACGACCTCGAAGCTGCCCGACGCGCAGGCGATGACGGAGGGCACGATGTCGATGCTCTCGGCGATCCAGTGCGGCGCGAACTTCATCCTGCACTCCGCCGGCTTCCTCGACGGGCTCCTGTCGATGTCCTACGAGAAGTTCATGCTCGACGCGGATCTGTGCGGGGCCCTCCACACCTATCTCGACGGCGTGTCGGTCGACGACGACGCGCTCGCCCTCGATGCCTATGACGAGGTCGCGCCGGGCGGGCATTTCCTCGGCTGCGCCCACACGCTGAGGAACTACCAGACCGCCTTCTGGGACAGCCGGACCGCCGACAACGATCCCTTCGAGACGTGGAGCGAGAACGGGTCGGAGGATGCGGCGAGCCGGGCGAACCGGCTCTGGAAGAAGACGCTCGCGGAGTACGAGGCGCCGCCGCTCGACGCCGGCACGGCCGAGGCGCTCGACGACTTCATCGCCCGGCGCAAGCGCGAGATCGGCACGGGAGCCTGACGTCTTGACGAACGACCCGCTGCTCCAGCCCTACCGCCTGAAGCACCTCGATGCTGAAGAACCGGATCATGTCGACGGCGCACGAGCCGGCCTATTCGGAAGACGGGATGCCGAAGGCGCGCTACCGGCTCTACCACGAGGAGAAGGCGAAGGGCGGCATCGCGCTGACGATGACCGCCGGCTCCGCGATCGTCTCGCCCGACAGCCCCGCCGCCTTCGGCAACCTGCACGCCTATGACGACGAGATCGTCGGGTGGATGCGCGACCTGACCGACGCATGCCACGCGCACGGCGCGGCGGTGATGATCCAGCTCACCCATCTCGGCCGGCGCACGGGCTGGAGCAAGTCGCACTGGCTGCCGGTGCTCGCCCCTTCGCCGGTCCGCGAGGCGGCCCACCGGGCCTTCCCGAAGGAGGCCGAGGCCTGGGACCTCGACCGCATCGTCGGGGACTACGCCGCCGCGGCGCAGCGCATGCAGGCGGCGGGCCTCGACGGCATCGAGCTCGAGGCCTACGGCCACCTGATGGACGGCTTCTGGTCGCCCGCCACCAACCATCGGACGGACGAGTACAACGGCTCGCTCGACAACCGGCTGCGCTTCACCTGGCGGGTCATCGACGCGATCCGCGACGCGGTGGGCGAGGACTTCATCGTCGGCATCCGCATGGTCGCCGACGAGGACTGGGAGAAGGGCCTCTCCCGCGAGGAGGGCGTCGAGATCGCGCGGCGCATCGCGGCCTCGCGCAAGTTCGACTTCCTCAACCTGATCCGCGGCCACATCGACACGGACGCGGCGCTGACGGACGTCATCCCGATCCAGGGCATGCGCTCGGCGCCCCATCTCGACTTCGCCGGCGAGGTTCGGGCGGAGACGAAGTTCCCCGTCTTCCACGCCTCGCGCATCTCCGACGTCGCCACCGCCCGCCACGCCGTGGCGGAAGGCAAGCTCGACATGGTCGGCATGACCCGCGCCCACATCGCCGATCCGCACATCGTCGCGAAGGTGACGGCGGGGGAGGAGCACCGCATCCGCCCCTGCGTCGGCGCGACCTACTGCCTCGACCGCATCTACGAGGGCGGCGAGGCGCTGTGCATCCACAACGCCGCGACGGGCCGCGAGGCGCAGATCCCGCACGTGATCCGCCCCACCGACGGCCCGAGGCGGCGCGCGGTCGTCGTCGGTGCCGGGCCCGCCGGCCTAGAGGCGGCGCGGGTCGCGGCCGAGCGCGGTCACGCCGTCACCGTGCTCGAGGCGGCGCCGCAGCCGGGCGGCCAGGTGCGCCTCATGGCGCAGAACCCGCGGCGGCGCGAGATGATCGGCATCGTCGACTGGCGCCTGTCGGAGCTCGAGCGGCTCGGCGTCGAGATCCGGACCGGCCTCTACGCGGAAGAGGACGACGTGCTGGCGCTCGACCCGGAGGTGGTGGTGGTCGCGACGGGCGGCATGCCGCAGCGCCCGCCGCTCGAGGCCGGCGAAGACCTGGTGGCGTCGAGCTGGGAGGTGATCTCGGGCGAGATCCGGCCGCAGGGCAGGGTGCTCGTCTACGACGACAATGGCGGCCATCCCGCCATGAGCGCGGCCGAGATCCTGGCGCGCGCGGGCTGCACGCTGGAGCTCGTCTCGCCGGAGCGGATGTTCGCGCCCGACGTCGGCGGCATGAACCTCGTGCCCTACATGCGCGCCTTCCAGGAGAACGGCGTGACCCTCACCATCGGCACCCGGCTCGTCTCGGTCCGGCGGGAGGGCAACGCGCTGATCGCCGTGCTCGGCTCGGACTACGCAGGGAGCTGGCGGGCGGAGCGCGCGGTCGATCACGTCGTCGTGGAGCACGGCACCGCGCCGCTCGACGAGCTCTACCACGCGCTCAAGCCGCGCTCGCGCAACGGCGGAGAGGTCGACTACGCCGCGCTGATCGCCGGCCGCTCGCCGTTTCCCGCGCCGAACGGCCGGGCGGGCTTCCTGCTCTACCGCATCGGCGACGCCGTCGCCTCGCGCAACGTGCATGCCGGCATCTACGACGCCGTCCGGTACGGCCTTGCCTGGTAGGGCCGTCGCGGATCGCGGGCTGCGGCCGGCGAAACGCGGCGAGGCGAACGCGATCTTGCGGCGCTCGGTGCGAATTCCATTGCGAAGCCGCGTGGCCTCGGCAACGATCCGGGTGCGGGAGGGGCGCCCGCGACGGCGCCCGCCAGAGGGAAGTCAAGGGAGCGGATGATGAGGATACGGACGAAGCTGCTCGCGGCCGCGGGGCTTGCGTTCCTGGCAGGCACGGGCTTCGCGTCGGCGGAGCAGGTGACGGTGACCTCGTGGGGCGGCGCCTATCAGGACGCGCAGCGGCAGGTCTATTTCGAGCCCTTCGAGAAGGCGACCGGCATCGACCTCGTCGAGGAGAGCTGGGACGGCGGCATCGGCGTGCTGCGCGCCCAGGTCGAGGGCGGCAACGCCACCTGGGACGTGGTGCAGGTCGAATCGGAGGAGCTGCAGCTCGGCTGCGACGAGGGCCTGTTCGAGGAGCTCGACTGGGACAAGATCGGCGGCAAGGACCGGTACATCGAGTCCGCCGTCAGCCCCTGCGGCGTCGGCGCGATCGTCTACAACTTCGTGATGGGCTACGACAAGGACCGCATCGGCGACAAGCCGTCCGGCTGGGCCGACTTCTTCGACCTGAAGAAGTATCCCGGCAAGCGCGGCCTGCGGAACGGCCCCAAGACCAACCTCGAGATCGCGCTGATGGCCGACGGCGTGCCGCCGGAGAAGGTCTACGACGTGCTCTCGACGGACGAGGGCGTCGACCGCGCCTTCAAGAAGCTCGACGAGATCAAGTCGCAGCTCGTGTTCTGGGAAGCCGGCGCGCAGCCGCCGCAGCTCCTCGCCTCGGGCGAGGTGGCGCTGACGTCGGTCTATAACGGCCGCATCGACGCCGCCAACAAGAACGACAACCGCCACTTCGGCATCGTCTGGGACCAGAGCCTCTACACGCTCGACTCCTGGGTGATCCTCAAGGGCTCCGACCACATGGACGCGGCCTACAAGTTCCTCGACTTCGTCGGCGAGGCGGACAACCAGGCGAAGCTGCCCATGGCGATCGCCTATGGCGTGACCAACAAGGACGCCTCCAAGCAGATCCCGAAGGAGCGCCTGGCCGACCTGCCGACGGCCGACGAGAACATGAAGAACGCCCTGCACATCTCCGACGAGTTCTGGCTCGAGAACATCGACGAGCTGACGGAGCGTTGGGGCCGCTGGGCCGCCTCGAACTGACGATCCGGAATGGCTAAGGCAACCGCCGGGGGGCCGCGCGAGGCGCGGTCCCTCAGGCGTCGGCTGGCGCGCGCCGAGCGGCGCCGCAAGCTGCGCGCCTTCCTCCTCGTCGTGCCGCTCATCGTCTTCGTCCTGGTGTTCTTCGCGGCGCCGATCGTCGGCATGCTCGAGCGCGCCGTCGTCGACACGGAGCTGATGGACGCCTGGCCGCAGACGGCGCAGGCCGTGCGCGCGCACGACTGGAGCGCGGAGAAGGTGCCGGGCGAGGACGTCTTCGCGACGCTCGGGCCCGAGCTCGCGAAGTCCTACGAGGAGCGCACGGTCGCGGCCGTCGCGCGGCGGCTGAACTACGACCTCGACGGCGGCCGGTCGCTGGTGATGAACACGGCGCGCAAGGTCGCCCGTCTCGACGCGACGCCGCAATCGTGGCGGCAGACGATCCTCGACATCGAGCCCGACTGGGGCAAGCCCGCGACCTGGGCTGCGATCCGCCGCGCGGCCGGGCCGCTCACCGACTTCTACCTGCTGCAGACGGTCGACCGGCAGCGCGACGTCGACGGCTCCATCGTGCCCGTCGACCCGGACCGGGCGATCTACCTGCAGATCTACGCGCGCACCTTCGGCATCGCGCTCACCGTCACGCTCCTCTGCTTCGCGATCGGCTTCCCGATCGCCTACCTGCTGGCGAGCCTGCCGACGGACCGGGCCAACCTCCTGATGATCCTCGTGCTCCTGCCGTTCTGGACGCCGCTCCTCGTGCGGACCGCGGCCTGGGTCGTGGTCCTGCAGGAGCACGGGCTCGTGAACCAGATCCTGCAGTTCCTGCACCTGACGGACGGGCCGCTGCGCCTCGTCTACAACCGGGCGGGCGTCATCATCGCGATGACGCACGTGCTCCTGCCCTTCATGATCCTGCCGCTCTACGCGGTGATGCGCACCGTGCCGCCGCACTACATGCGCGCCGCGCGGTCGCTCGGCGCGCCGCCCTTCACCGCGTTCCGCCGGGTCTACATCCCGCAGATCATGCCCGGCATCGCGGCGGGCTCGATCCTCGTCTTCATCATCGCGCTCGGCTACTACATCACGCCGGCCCTCGTCGGCGGGGCGTCCGACCAGATGGTGTCCTACTACATCGCCTTCTACACGACCGACACGGTCAACTGGGGCCTCGCGGCGGCGCTCGGCGCCGGCCTCCTGACGGCGACGCTTATCCTCTACGGCGTCTATTCCCGCCTCGTCGGCGGGGTCAGGGGGGTGATGTGAGCGGCTCGGTGACGACGACCGAGAAGGCCTGGACGGCCGTGCTCTACGTCATGTCGGTGGCGGGCTTCGTGTTCCTCGTCGCGCCCATCCTCGCGATCGTGCCGCTGTCCTTCAACGACGGGCAGTTCCTCACCTATCCGCTGCGCGGGCTGTCGCTGCGCTGGTACGAGGACTTCTTCTTCTCCGGCACGTGGATGTTCTCGATCCGCAACAGCCTGATCATCGGCGTCAGCGCGGCGCTGATCGCCACGCTGCTCGGCACGCTCGCGGCGGCGGGGCTGTGGCTCGCCGACTTCCCGGGCAAGCGGCTCCTCGGCGCCTTCCTGCTCGCGCCGATGATCGTGCCGATCGTCATCTATTCCGTCGGTCTCTACTTCTACTTCGCCCCGTGGGACCTGACGGCGACGCATCTCGGCCTGATCATCGCCCACGCGGTGCTCGGCACGCCCTTCGTCCTCATCACGGTCAGCGCCACGCTGTCCGGCTTCGACCGGACGCTGATCCGCGCCGGGCTCAGCCTCGGCGCCGCGCCGCTGACGGTGGCGCGGCGGGTCGTCTTCCCGCTGATCGCGCCGGGCGTGGTGTTCGGCGCGCTCTTCGCCTTCGCCGTCTCGCTGGAGGAGGTGATCACCGTGCTGCTGATCGGCGGGCCGAACCAGCGCACCCTGCCGCGCGAGATGTTCTCCGGCATCCGCGAGAACATCTCGCCGACCATCGCCGCGGCGGCGACCATCATGATCGCGCTCGCGATCCTCCTCCTCGTGACGGCGGAGCTCCTGCGCCGCCGCTCGGCCCGCCTGCAGGCCAGGGGAGGGGACTAGCGCCCGCCGTCGCGCGCGCCCGGCTACTCGGACGGCCGGGGCGCCGTCAGGTACGTCATCACGACGTCGACGGCGTGCGCGCGCCGCCGCTCGAGCCATTCGGGATCGCCGAGATCGCGCTGGAACATGGCCGACAGCGTGTGGCGCTGGGCGAGATGGGTGATGCACAGCGACAGGATCGTCACGTAGAGCTGCGGGGGATCGATGTCGGCCTTGAAGACGCCGCTCGCGTGGCCACGCGACAGCAGGTCGGCGATCGTCTCGACGAGCGGCAGCGTGGTGTCGGACACCAGCGGAAGCTCCCGCACGAAGCGGCCCCGCGCCATGTTCTCGTTGCGGATGATGGCGACGAAATCAGGGTTGTCGCGCAGATAGTCGAAGGTGAACTCGATCAGCCGGCGCATCCCGGCCTCCGGGCGCATGGCGGCGAGGTCGAGCTGGCGCTCCAGCGCGCGGATGCGGGCATAGGTGTCCTCGAGGACCGCCAGGTAGAGCTCCTCCTTCCCCCCGAAATAGCGGTAGATCATCTGGACGTTGACCTCCGCCGCCCGCGCGATCTTGTCGATCCGGGCGCCGCTCAGGCCATGCTGCGAGAAGGCGCCTCGCGCGGCGTCGAGAATGCGCTGCCGGGTGGCCTCGGCGTCGCGCTTGCGCGGCACGCGTCTGAGATCCTGCTCTTGCTTGATCGTCACGAGGTTCGCGTCTCCGTGGTGGCGGCAGGCTGCCTTCGGGGGCCGGCGGGTGATGCCCGCAAATAAGGCACGTGGCGCCCGTTTGAACAGGCACGCCGCGCTTGCGGCACCGAGACCGTAGCCGGTGGGAACGAGGTCGCCAAATCCAGTATGTAAAAATTTGCTTGCATGCTAGCATTCCCCAGCGTCAGGCGTCCGTCGCGGTCGGCCTCGAACGCACTTTGGCCCGACCGTTGCATCGTCTCACGGGTGGCAGGCGCAACGACGCCTGCGAACGCCAATTCCGGAAGGGGAGAGTCGACGTGAAGACAACTTCGAGGCTCAGAATGCTGCCGGCCCTGGTGGGGGCGACGCTCGTCGCGCTCGGTCTCGCCGCGCCAGCGAACACCGCCCAGGCGGCCGATCCGATCAAGCTGGGGCACGTCGCCGCCCTCTCGGGAGCTTCGGCGCAGTCGGGAGAGGCGATCACGCGCGGCCTGCAGATCGCGATCGACGAGATCAACGGGTCCGGCGGCCTGCTCGGCGGGCGGATGATCGAGCTCATCCAGCGCGACGACGAGTCGAAGCCCCCGAAGGGCCTCATCGCCGCGCGCGAGCTGATCTACAACGAGAAGGTCGCCGCCTTCTTCGGCGGCATCGATTCCCCGGTCTCGCTCGCCATCGCGCCGCTCGCCAACCAGGAGAAGACGCCGTTCATGGGCGTCTGGGCCGCGGCCACCGGCATCACCCGCAACGGCGCCGACCCGAACTACGTCTTCCGCGTGTCGGCGATCGACGCGCTCGTCGACGTGAAGCTGCTCAAATACGCCAACGAGCATTCCGGCGCGTCCAAGGTCGGCCTCATGCTGATCAACAATCCCTGGGGCGAGTCGAACGAGAAGGGGCTGAAGGCGGCCGACGAGGCCAACGACAAGGTCGAGATCGTCGGCGTCGAGAAGTTCGAGGGCGGCGACGTCGACATGACGCCGCAGCTCACCCGGCTGAAGGATGCCGGCGCCGAGGCGATCATCCTCGTCGTCAACGCGCCTCCCGGCGCCCAGATGATGAAGTCGCGCGAGCGCATGGGCTGGGACGTGCCGGTCGTCTCCCACTGGGGGATCTCCGGCGGCCGCTTCCCCGAGCTGGCGGGACCGACGGCTGGCGACGCGCACTTCGTGCAGACCTACTCCTTCTTCGGAGACCAGGGCCCCGTCGGCAAGTCGTTCCTCGACAAGCTCAAGGCCAAGTATCCCGAGATCAAGGGCCCGGAGGACGTGTTCTCCCCGGTCGGCACCGCGAACGCCTATGACGCGATGCATCTCCTGGCCATGGCGATCGAGCAGGCCGGCTCCACCGACGGCGACGCCATCCGCAAGGCGCTCGAGAACCTCGACGGCAGCTATGACGGTCTGATCAAGACCTACGAGAAGCCGTTCTCCGCCGAGGATCACGATGCCCTCGGGCCGGACGACTACATCATGGTCCACTACGACGGCGATCAGGTCGTCCCGACGGAGTGACGTGAGGCAAGGCACGCTGCCGGGCGGCGATTGCGCGCCGCCCGGTCCACTTCAGGCTCCGCGACCCCAAAGCGGCATTCGGGATAGCCCATGCTCTTCCTCTCGGCCCTGATCACCGGTCTCGGGCTCGGCAGCATGTACGGCCTGCTGGCGCTCGGCTTCTACGTCACCTACGTCGTGTCCAACACGGTCAATTTCGCGCAGGGCTCGACCATGATGCTCGGCGCGGTGCTGTGCTTCACCTTCTGGGTGACGTTCGGCTGGCCGGTGCCGATCGCGATCGTGCTCGCTCTCGCCGGTTGCGCGGCCTGGGGCGTCGCGGTCGAGCGCATCGCGGTGCGGCCCTTCGTGCGGCGCAATTCCGAAGCCTGGCTGATGGCCACGGTCGCGCTGGGCATCGTGCTCGACAATGTCGTGCTGTTCACCTTCGGGCGCGACCCGCGCGGGCATGCCGCCGACGCCGCTCGTCACCGAGACGTTCGCGCTGGCCGGCGTCCGGGTTCAGCCGCAGCAGGTGCTGATCCCGCTCGTCGGCATCGGGCTCGCCGTCGCCTTCACGCTGTTTTCCAGGCGCACCCGGCACGGCCTCGCCATGCTGGCCGTCGTCCAGAACGAGGCCGCGGCCCGGCTCATGGGGATCAATGTCGGCGTGGCGGTGTCGGCCGCCTTCGCGATGTCGGGCTTCTTCGCCGGCGTCGCCGGCATCCTGATCGCGCCGCTGTTCACGATCTCGTCCACCATGGGCACGCTGTTCGGCATCAAGGCCTTCGCCGTGGCGATCCTCGGCGGCATCACGCAACCCCTGGGGCGTCATGTTCGCCGGCGTGCTCTACGGCCTCGCCGAGGCGATGATCACGGCGAGCTTCGGCTCGACCTACACCCAGATCACGGCCTTCTCGCTCGTCATCGTCGCGCTGGCGCTGCGACCCGACGGCCTGTTCGGACGCGCGGGCGTGAAGAAGGTATGAAGCTCTCGCACCCTCATGGCGGCAGCCCTGCTCGTCGCCCTCGCGCGTGGCGGCGATCTTCGCCGGCAACGGCTACCAGCTCTTCGTCCTGTCGCTGGTGGGCCTGACGGCGATCGTCGGCATCGGCCTCAACATCCTCGTCGGCATGTCGGGCCAGATCTCGCTCGGCCATGTCGGCTTCTACGCGATCGGCGCCTACACCGTCGCCATCCTCACCGTCGACCACGGCGTCAGCTTCTGGCTCGCGCTGCCGGCTCGCCGGCCTGATCGCCGGCGTGGCGGGCGGCATCCTCTCGGTGCCGGCGCTGCGCGTGCGCGGGCCCTATCTCGCCATGATCACGATCGCCTTCGGCTTCATCGTCGAGCAGAGCACGGCCGAGCTCGACGGGCTGACGGGCGGCTGGAACGGGATCATGGGCATCCGCACGCCCGCCCTCGGCGGCTTCACCTTCGGGCAGCGGGAGATTGCGCTGCTGGTGCTCGTGCTCATGCTCGCCTCGCTGTTCGTCTATGCCCGGATCAGCAGGAGCCCGTGGGGCGGCGCCTGCGCGCGCTGCGCGATTCCGAGGTGGCGGCGCAGTCGATCGGCCTCAACCCGATCCTGCTGCGCTGCGTCGCCTTCGCGCTGTCGGCGGTGTTCGCCGGCGTGGCGGGCGGCGTCTACGCCGCGATGAGCGGCTTCATCAGCCCGGAGAGCTTTCCGTTCTTCGAGTCGATCCTGTTCCTCCTCGTGGTGATGATCGGCGGCGCCGACACGCTGCTCGGCCCCGTCATCGGCGCCGTGGTCGTCGTGCTGCTGCCGGAGATCTTCTCGTCGCTCGCGGAATACCGCCTGCTCTTCGTCGGCATCCTGCTCCTGGTCGTGCTGCGCGTGGCGCCGCGCGGCATCGTCGGCAGCGTCGCGTCGCGCCTGCGCCCAGGCCGCCCCGTCCGCGCCGGTTCCGGCCGCCGCCGACGAGCCGGACCTGCCCGCCGCGCCGGGTCGCCGGGCGGCCGCTCTCGGTCGAGAACGTGTCGATCGCCTTCGGCGGGGTCAAGGCGGTGCAGGGGCTGAGCCTCACCGCCGCGCCCGGCCACGTCACCAGCATCATCGGCCCGAACGGCGCCGGCAAGACGACGGCGCTGAACCTCGTCGCCGGCTACTACAGGCCCGACAGCGGCCGGGTCCTGCTGGGCGACGAGGACCTGACGCAGCGCTCGTCGCACCGCGTGGCGCGCGCCGGCGTCGCGCGCACCTACCAGACGACGCAGCTCTTCGAGCACATGAGCGTGCTCGACAACCTGCTGATCGCCATGCCCCGCGGCCGCATCGCGGCAGGCGATCTCGCGGCGGACGCTGGAGACGCCGGAGCGACGCGGCAAGGCGGAGGAGCTCCTGGCCTTCGTCGGCTATCGCGGCGACATCCGCGCCCCCGCGGGAACGCTCGCCCATATCGACAAGCGCCTCGTCGAGATCGCCCGGGCGCTCGCCTGCGAGCCCGAGATCGTGCTCCTCGACGAGCCAGCCGCAGGCCTCGGCGACGACGACACGGCGCATCTCGCCCGCCTGCTGCGGCGACTGGCCGACCTCGGCATCACGATCATCCTGATCGAGCACGACATGAGCCTCGTCATGGGCATCTCGGACCACGTGCTCGTGCTCGATTCCGGCCAGAAGATCGCGGAAGGGGCGCCGGCCCTCGTCCGCGAGGACCCGCTGGTGCTGGCCGGCCTATCTCGGCGAGGGCGCCACCGCCATGCCCGCCCGCACCGGCGCCCACGCGCCAGGGGGACGTCGCGCTGGCCGTCGGAGGGCCTCACCGCCTCCTACGGCGCGAGCGAGGTCCTTCGCGGCCTCGAGCTGAGCGTCGCCAAGGGCGAGCTCGTGGCGGTGCTCGGCGCCAACGGCGCCGGCAAGTCGACGCTGATGCGGGCCATCGGCGGGCTGCACCGGCCCGTCGGGGGGCGCGTCGCGTTCCGGGGCGAGGACATCCAGGCCCTGCCGGCCGACCGGATCGCGCGGCGCGGCCTGGTGCTGGTGCCGGAGGGGCGGCAGGTCTTCCCCGAGCTCACGGTGCTGCAGAACATCCGCCTCGGTGCCTACGGGCGGCCGCCGGACGATCTCGACGCGCGAGGTCGAGCGGATGCTGGAGCGCTTCCCGCGCCTGCGCGAGCGGCGCGGCCAGCGGGCGGGCCTCCTTTCCGGCGGCGAGCAGCAGATGCTGGCGATCGCCCGGGGCCTCGTCGCCCGGCCGGAGGTGCTGCTGCTCGACGAGCCCTCGCTGGGCCTCGCGCCGGCGCTGATCCAGGAGCTCTACACGATCCTCGCGGAACTGCGCGACGACGGCGCGACCATCCTGCTCGTCGACCAGATGGCGGAGATGGCCCTCGCCATCGCCGACCGCGCCTACGTCCTGCAGTCCGGCGCGATCGTCACCGCCGGCACGGCGGCGGAGGTCCGCGAGAGCCGTCTTCTGGAAGAAGCCTATCTCGGCGGCGGCGCGGTCAGCGCCGCCTCGTGAGCAAGAACCCGAAGCCCTGAGGAGCGGAACATGGATCTCATCTTGAAGGATGCGCGCCTGCCCGGCGATCCCGCGCGCAGCGTCGACATCGGCATCTCGGACGGCCGCATCGCCGTCATCGAGCCCGACCTCGCGGCCGAGGGCGAGACGATCGACCTCGGGGGCCGGCTCGTCTCGCCGGGCTTCGTCGAGACGCACATCCATCTCGACAAGTCCTGCATCCTCGACCGCTGCGCCTCGCGCCGCGGCGACCTCGAGGAGGCGATCGGCGAGGTGGCGAAGGCCAAGAAGGAATTCACGGCGGAGGACGTCTACGAGCGCGGCCGCAGGACGGTGGAGAAGTGCCTTCTCCAGGGCACGACGCACATGCGCACCCATCTCGAGGTCGACCCGGCCATCGGGCTGCGCAGCTTCGAGGGCGTCATGCAGCTCATCGAGGATTATTCCTGGGCGATCGACATCGAGATCTGCGTCTTCCCGCAGGAAGGGCTGCTCAACTATCCCGGCACCGACGAGCTGATGGTCGAGGCGATGAAGCGCGGCGCCAAGGTCGTCGGCGCCGCGCCCTACACCGACAGCGACCCGCACGGCCAGATCGACCGGGTCTTCGAGATCGCGCGCGAGTTCGACGCCGATATCGACATGCATCTCGACTTCGGGGTCGACGCGAGCGAGCTCGACCTCGATCACGTCTGCGACCTGGCCGAGCGCTACGGCCGGGGAGGGCGCACCGCGATCGGCCACGTCACGAAGCTCGCCTATGTCGACGCCCGAGCGGCTCGAGGAGGTGGCCGGCCGCCTGCGCGACGCCGGCGTCGCGCTGACGGTGCTGCCCTCGACCGACCTGTTCCTGATGGGGCGCGACCGCGACCACGCCCAGACGCGCGGCGTGACGCACGCCCACAAGCTGTTGCACCACGGCGTGAACTGCTCGCTCTCGACGAACAACGTGCTGAACCCGTTCACGCCGTTCGGCGACTGCTCGCTCATGCGCATGGCGAACCTGAACGCCAACATCTGCCATGTCGGCGCCTCGGACGACATCGCCGAGTGCTTCAACATGGTCACGCACGCGCTCGGCCCGGCTGATGAACCTGCCCGACTACGGCCTCGAGGCCGGGCAAGTCGGCGGATCTCGTGGTGATCGACGCGGCCACCACCCAGTCGGCGGTCGCCGAGCTGGCCCCCGTCCTCTATGCCTTCAAGCGCGGTCGCCGGACCCTGACCCGCCAGCCCGCCAACCTCCATTTTCCGAATCGGGAACCTGCATGAGCTCGAAAGACCTGTCCGCCGCCACGCCCGCCGATGACGCGCTCGGCGCCTTCTGCCCGGACAACCAGATCGCGGTCCGGGGCTCGGGAGAGGGGCCGCTGGCGGGGCTCTCCTTCGCGGCGAAGGACGTCTTCGACGTCGCCGGCGCCGTGACCGGCAACGGCCACCCGGACTGGCTGCGCACGCACGGCCCGGCGGACCGCTCGGCGGTCGCCGTGGAGCGCCTGCTGGAGGCTGGCGCCGACCTCGTGGGCAAGACGATCAGCGACGAGCTCGCCTATTCGCTGACCGGCGAGAACGTCCATTACGGGACGCCGGTCAACCCGGCCGATCCCTCCCGCGTGCCCGGCGGCTCGTCGAGCGGTTCCGTGTCGGTCGCCGCGGCCGGTGCGGTCGATTTCTCCCTCGGCTCGGATTGCGGCGGCTCGGTGCGGGTGCCGGCCAGCTATTGCGGCATCCTCGGCATGCGGCCGAGCCACGGCAGCGTGTCGCTCGAGGGCGCCGTGCCGTTCGCCCCGAGCTTCGACTGCGCAGGCTGGTTCGCGCGCGATCCCGACATCTTCGTGCGCGTCGGGCGCGTGCTGCTGGCGGACGACTCGCCGGCACGGCCGGTGACGCGGGTGGTGTTTCCCGTCGATGCCTTCGCGATGCTCGATCCGGAGGTGCAGGCGGCACTCGCGGCGAGCGGTCGAGCGGATCGAGGCCCTGGTCGGGCCCGGCGAGCGCGCCGTGCTGGCGGAGGAGGGGCTGGACGCCTGGTCCGAGACCTTCCGCACCATCCAGGCGAGCGAGATCTGGCAGTCGCTCGGCGGGTGGATCGACGAGGTGAAGCCGCGCTTCGGCCCCGGCGTGAACGAGCGCTTCGCGGCCGCCCGGACCGTCGACCCGCAGGCGCTCGCGCGCGCCAAGGAGCACCGCACGGCGATCGTCGCCCGCCTCGAGGCCCTGCTGACGCCGGGCACCGTGATGGTCCTGCCGACCGTGCCGCGCGGCGCCCCGCAGCGCGGCGGCGACACCGCCGAGATCGAGGTGACGTACCGCCACAAGGCGATGAACCTGCTGTGCATCGCCGGGCTCGCGGGACTGCCGCAGATCTCGCTGCCCCTCGCCCGGCACGGGCAGCTGCCGCTGGGGCTCTCGCTGGTCGGGCCGCGCGGCAGCGACGTCGACCTGCTGGCGCTCGCGGCGGAGGCCTGCGCCGCCTGAGGGCCGCGGCCCCTCGGGAAGAGGGGCCGGGCGGCGCGGCCGGAAGAGGAGCATCACATGGACATCAATCTCCCCGACGTGAAGGCGGAGGTCGAGGCGGCCTTCGCGCGCTACGAGGCGGCTCTCGTCGGCAACGACGTCGCGGTGCTCGACGAGCTCTTCTGGAACAGCCCGCACACGATCCGCTACGGCGCGGGCGAAAATCTCTACGGCTACGACGAGATCCGGGCCTTCCGGGCCGGCCGCGACCCGAGGAACCTGGCGCGCACGCTGCGCCGCACCGTCATCACGACCTACGGGCGGGACATGGCGACGGCGATGACGCTGTTCGAGCGTCCGGGCAGCGGCGGGACGGGCCGGCAGAGCCAGACCTGGATGCGCACGCCGGACGGCTGGAAGGTGGTGGCGGCGCATGTCAGCGTGATCGCCGCCTGAGCCTCGGGCGGCGCGGGCCGTTCCGGCGGGCCCCGCCGCGTGGGGGCAGTCGCCCCGCCCTCTAGAACGAGACGCGGCCCGGCATCTCGTACCACTCCCGCAGGACCTCGCGGGCCTCCGCGTCCAGCCCCTCGATGCGAACCATGGGCAGGATCTCGCGCGCCCCGAGCGGCCGGGCGAGCTCGGCGTAGAGATGGTCGTCGCCGAGCCCGATCGCGGCGGAATCCTCCATCGGCAGCATGTAGTAGGAGGTCCGGAGGCGGGCCCAGAGCATGGCCGAGGCGCACATGCAGCAGGGCGCCCCGTTCGTGTAGATGTCGCAGCCGGAGAGGTCGAAGGTGCCGAGCCGCGCGCTGGCGCGCCTGATGGCCAGGGTTTCGGCGTGGGCGGTCGGGTCGTTGCTCGACAGGACCTCGTTGTGCGCCTCGCCGACGATCTCGCCGTCGCGGACGATCACGGAGCCGAAGGGTCCGCCGTGCCCGCCCCGGACACCGGCCAGGGACAGCTCTATGACCCTTCGCATGTAGTCGGCGTGGTCCATCATCCGTACTCCTTCTGCTTGTGCGCCGGCGGCCGTGCCGGGTCATCCCCCGAGATAGGCCCGCCTGACGGCGGCATCGTCGCGCAGCTCCGCCGACGCCCCGGACAGGACGGTGCGGCCGACCTCGAGCACGTAGGCCCGCTCGCAGTGCTGCAGCGCGCGCGTGACGTTCTGTTCGGCGAGCAGGATGGCGGTGCCGCTGCGGCGGATGCCCTCCATGCGCATGAACACCTCCTCGGCGATCTTGGGCGAGAGCCCGAGCGAGGGCTCGTCGAGCAGCAGGAGCGACGGCCGCCCCATCAGGGCGCGCGCGATCGCGAGCATCTGCTGCTGGCCGCCCGAAAGCTGCCAGCCGGGGCTGCCCTGGCGCTCCTTGAGGACCGGGAAGAGGTCGAACGCGAAGTCGACGAGCTCGCTGCGGTCGGCCCGGCCGCCGCGCACCGCGACCTCCAGGTTTTCCCGCACCGAAAGCCCCGGAAAGACCCGGCGCCCCTCCGGGGCGTAGCCGAGCCCCATGCGGATGCGCCGCTCGGCGCCGTAGTCGAGGATCGACCGGCCGGAGAGCCGGATGGCGCCGCCGCGGGTGCGGAGCTGCCCGACGATGGCGCGGAACAGCGTCGTCTTGCCCGCGCCGTTGGCGCCGACCAGGGCGACGGCCTCGCCGTGGCCAACCCTGAGCGACACCTCGCTCAGCGCCCGGACGTGGCCGTAGTCGACATTCACGCTCTCGACCTCGAGAAGCGCGTCCTGCGTGGGCGCGGATTGCGACTGCAGGCTCATCCGGCGACCCCGATATAGGCTTCCACCACGCCGGGATCGTTTCGCACCTCGTCGGGCAGTCCCGCCGCGATCACCTTGCCGTGGTCGAGACAGACGAGGCGCTCGACCAGCGTCGCGAGGAAGCCCAGATGGTGCTCGACCACGAGCACCGTGACGCCGGTGTCGGCGATCGCCCGGATGCGCAGGGCGAGATCCTGCTGCTCGGATTCGTTGAGCCCCGCCGCCGGCTCGTCGAGCAGCAGCAGAAGCGGCGCGGTGGCGAGCGCCCGGGCGACCTCCACGCGGCGCCTGGTGCCGTAGGCGAGGTCGCCGCAGCGGGCGGTCGCCTGGTCGGCGATGCCGAGCATGTCCGCCGCCCGCATCGCGCTCCGCCGCGCCGCGGTGAGCTTGGGGTCGCCGCCGAGCATCGACACGCTCTGCCACAGCGAGGCGCCCGCGCGCGTCGAACCGCCGATCGCGATGTTGTCGAGCGCCGACAGGTCGTCGACGAGATGGATGTGCTGGAACGTCCGCGCCACGCCCATCCGCGCGATGGCGTGGACGGAGCGGGACGTGATGTCCCGGCCGCCGAGCGCGACCGTGCCCTGGTCGGCGGAGTAGATGCCGGAAATGATGTTGAGCAGCGTCGTCTTGCCCGAGCCGTTGGGCCCGATCAGGCCGACGATCTCGCCGGTCTTCAGCGACAGCGACACGTCGTCGAGCGCGCGCAGGCCGCCGAACGACTTGCCGACGCCCTCGACCGCGAGCAGCTCGTCGCCCTCCGCGCCCCTGTCCTCGCGCAGCGGCAGCCGGCCGGGCTCGGGCGCGGCCGGCCGCGGCTCCGGCAGGACCCGCGCGCGCAGCCGCTCGACGGCGCCGAGGAGCCCGTAGGGCGCCGCGATCAGGAACGCCAGGGTGATCACCCCGTAGGCGATCATCGTGTAGTTCTCGAGGACCCGGAACCACTCCGCAGATAGGTGATCAGGAGCGCGGCCACGATCGCCCCGACGGCGCTGGTCTGCCCGCCGATGACCGTCATCGTCAGGCAGGTGACCATGAGAGGCAGGGAGAGCTGCTCCGGCGACACGACGCGGATGACGTGCGCCATCAAGGCGCCGGCGGCGCCGCCGTAGACGGCGCTGAGGATGAAGGCGGAGAAGCGCAGGCGCGCCACGTCGAGGCCGACGGCGGCGGCGGCGACGTCGCTCGTGCGCATCAGGTGGTAGCCGCGGCCGAACAGGCTGCGGCTGAACTGCCAGGCGACGAGCACGGCGATGGCGAGGAGCCCCCACACCACGAGCAGGGTGGAGAAGCGGTCGCGAATTTCCAGGCCGAAGACCGCGATCGGCGGAATCCCGGCAGGCCGTTGGTGCCGCCGGTGACGCGACTCCCACTGCGTCGCGATCAGCTCGAAGAGCAGGCTGACGGCGAGCGTCGCCAGCGCGAAGTAGTGATCCTGAGCTTGAGCACCGGGATCGCCACGATCGCCGCGACGCCGGCGGCGCCGAGCATCGAGAGCGGCAGCGTAAGGGGCGTGGAGAGGCCGAACTTCGCGCCGAGCACGCCGGTGACGTAGGCGCCGATGCCGAAGAAGCACGACTGGGCGAGCGAGACGGCGCCGGCATAGCCGAAGATGAACTGGAAGCCGATGACCAGGATGGCGAAGATGCCGGCGATGGACAGCATCCGCAGGTCGTAGGGGCTTGCGCCCGCCGCGTGGACCGCAAGCAGCGCCGCGCCGATCACCACGGGGAGGTTGACCCCGCGCGTCAGCCAGGCAAGGCCGCTGCCCAGCGCGCCGGCCGCGGGGCGGCGCTCAGACGCGGCGTTGGATGCGTTCACCGAATATTCCTTGCGGCCGGAGGAAGAGGATCACCAGGAGGGCGACGTAGAGGGCGCCGGTGGCGACCGTGTAGGGCACGTAGATCGAGGCGAAGACCTGGAACACGGCGATGATCATCGCCCCGACGAGCGCGCCGAGGATGCTGCCCCAGCCGCCGATGACGACGGCGATGTAGGCATAGACGCTGAGCGAGACGCCGCCGGTCGGCGAGACGAAGAACTGGTTCGCCAGGATCGCGCCGGCGATGCCGCCGAGCGCGGTGCCGACGCCGAAGGTCGCCGCGATGAGGGTGAAGGCCGGGATGCCGACGGCGCGCGCCATCTCGCGGTCCTCCGCGACCGCCCTCAGGCGCCGGCCGATCTGCGTGCGGAAGAAGACGAGATACTGCAGCCCGACGAGGATCGCCGCGACCAGGATGGTGGTCAGCGACTGCACGCTGAAGGATTCCCGCCCAAGGTCGAGCGAGCCGCCGACGACGAGCGGCGGCCCCGCCTGCGCCTGCGGCCCGAAGGCGACGATGTAGAGGTTCTCCAGGATCATGCCGCACAGGAGGGTGCTGATGAACACCGTCGAGGGCGGCCGCTGGATCAGCGGGAAATAGGCGACGAAGCAGACGATCACCCCGACCAGCAGCATGACGAGGCCGACGAGCGGCAGCATCACCACCAGGGGCACCGGCAGCCACGACCCGAAGATGACGGCGGCGTAGCCGCCCGCCATCACCAGGTCGCCATGCGCGAAGTTGACCGCGCCGGTGGCGTTGACGATGAGCACGAAGCCGAGGGCGACGAGCCCGTAGGCCGCGCCGAGCGCGAGCGCGTTGAAGAAGAGCTGGACGAACGACATGCGGGATCGCCTTCTTCGGGCCGCCGGCGGGAGGTCGCGGCCGGGCGGCCCGGTTTCAGCCGGATTGCGGGGCTCAGTCGATCTTCATCTCGTCGCCGGAGAAGTGGGTGGCGATCGCCGGGATGCGGCTCGTGCCGTCCCAGCAGACGATGTCGGCGTCGTGCGCCATGTCGCCCTTGCCGTTCGACTTGTAGGTCATGGCGACGCCCTTGTAGGTCGTGTCCTGCAGGCCCTTGATGACCTCCTCGGGCGTCGAGGCGCCGTCGGCGATGATGGACAGCGTCATCATCACGGCGTCGTACTGCCCGAGCGCCAGCCCGTCCGGCTCGAGGCCGAAGCGATCGAGATAGGCGTCGGCCCACTTCTTGATCTCGGGCGTCGAGCGGGCCTCGGGGGCCGACGGCGTCTCGGCGCAGACATGGGCGAGCTCGGACGGCTCGAACAGCGCCGTCGCGGTCGGCTCCACCAGCGACGAGCTCGTCACGATCGGCAGGTCGATGCCGGCGCTCCGGGCCTGCTTGATGAGCAGCGCCATCGGCGCGGCGACGGTGTGGACGACGATGACGTCGGCGCCGGAATCCTTGATCTTCGAGAGCAGCGACGAGAAGTCCTTGATGTCCGGAGCGACCGATTCCGCGAGGACCGGCTTGGCGCCGAGCTTGGCCAGATAGTCGCTGAGCAGGTCGAAGCCGCCCTGGCCGTAGGCCGTCGTGTCGCCGACCAGCGCGGGCTTCTTCGCCTTCAGGTCGTCGGCCACGTACTTGGCGTGGGCGACCTTGATCTCCCGGTCGTTCGGCAGGAAGCGGAAGACGTAGGGGTTGTCGCCCTCGGTCAGCTTCGACAGGCCGGAGATCGTCAGGAGCGGCACCTCGTAGTCGAGCGAGACCGGCAGCATCGCCACCATCTCGGTGCCGAAGATCGACGTCGTCACGGCGAGCGCCTGCTTGGTGCTCAGAGCCTTGTCGAGCGCGGTCGCGGCGCCGGTCGGCGAGGTGCCGGTGTCGAACACCGTGCCGTCGACGGTCGAGGCCTTCGGGCGCCGCCTCGATGGCCATCAGCGCGCCGTTGCGCTGGCTGCCGCCTTCGACCGACATGAAGCCCGGTGACCGGCACGACGATGGGCATGTAGACGTCCTCGGCCGCCTTCGCGCCGCCGGAGGCCAGGAAGGCGGCGAGCAGGGCCAGCAGGCGGGGCCGTGCGGAACGGCCGCCGCGGGGAAGAAGTTTCGTCTGGGAGAGGTCATTCGGCATCGGTTGCACCTTCTTTGTTGCCCTCTTTCCGAGGGGCTAAGGGGACGTCGGGTCGTCTCGGAGTGAGCCCTTCGTGGGTGGGGCCGCCCCGCCGGGCACCGGCTCGCTGGCGAGCCGGTGAACATGGTAGGGATGGCAGGCCAGGCTCTTGCAGAACCGGCCGACCATCGGCTGAAGACGGCGGGAGAGCTCCCGCATGCCGGCGTTCTGCCGGAACAGCCGGTCGGCCGCCTCCTGCGCCTCGCGCCGCAGCTTTGCCTCGTCGAGCGTGGTGATCCGGCCGCGGTCGAGCACCATCCGCCCGGCGATCATCACGCTGTCGACGGCGGCGCCGTTCTCGGTGAACAGGACCTGCCGGGAGAGCTCGCCGAGCGGCACGTAGTTGATGTGCGACAGGTCGAGGAAGACGAGATCGGCCTCGTAGCCCCTGGCGATCCGTCCGATCCTGCCGCCGAAGCCCATCGCGGCAGCGCTCCCGTCGGTCGCCATCGCCATGATCTCGGCGCTGCCGAGCCAGCGGTCGAAATCCGGCGTGACGACGCGCGAGGCGTAGGCCGCCACCCGCATCGCCTCGAACATGTTGAGCGAGTCCGAGCTGTTGGCCCCGTCCGTCGCGAGGCCGACGGTGACGCCGCGGTCCAGAAGGGAGCGGACCTGCGCCAGGCCCGAGCCGAACCGCATGTTGCTGGTCGGCGCGTGGACGACGGTCGAGCCGCTGTCGGCGAGCCGGCCCATGTCCTCGTCGTCGAGCCAGATGGCGTGGGCGGCGGAGAAGTTCGGGCCGAGCAGGCCGAGCGCGTGAAGATGCGCGGTCAGCGTCCTGCCGTAGCGCTTCAGCCCGGTGACGGCCTGGACCCGCGATTCCGCCAGATGGGTCTGCAGCCCGATGTCGAACTCCCGCGCCAGGTCCCGGCAGCGGACGAGGAAGTCGTCGCTGCAGTGAAGCGGGATCGTCGGCGCGATGGCGGGGCGGATCCGGTCGCGGTCGAACGGCCAGTCGCGGAAGACCTCGGCGGCGCTTTCGGCGCTGACCTCGTACGGCGCCATCTGCAGCTCGAGGGCCTCGGCGCGAAGAGGCTCGGGCAGTGTCTCGAGGAGCTCGGGATAGGCCTGGTAGAAGGTGCGGTCGGCCACCATCGGCGCGATCACCGCCCGCACGCCCGCGTCGGAATAGGCCTGGCCGAGCGCCGTCAGCCCGTCGCGGCTCGGCTTGGGAAACTCGAAGAACAGGTCGAAGCAGGAGGTGCAGCCCCTGCGGATCATCTCGACGGCGCCGACGAGCCCGTTCAGGTACTTGTCGTGCGCGGTGCGGTTGGCGCCGAGACCGGGGAGGGCGTTGAGGAAGAGCTCGAGCGGCCAGTTCTCTTCGACCCGCCCCTTCGCCAGCGTGCCGTGGCCGTGCACATGGGCGTTCGCAAGGCCCGGCACGATCGCGCGGTCGGCCATGTCGACCACCCGGAAATCGTCCCCCACAGGGGTCCCGCGCGGCACGATGTCGACGATGGTGGAGCCCCGGACGAGGAGGTCGACCGCCTCCGCCTCGAGCCCCGGGGTGAGCACGAGGCCGTTGCGGATGACGAGCGCCGAGGCGCCGGAGGTCGCCTGGTTCACCACGCCGCTCTCCGGATCCGGGCGATGCGGCGGCCGCGGTCGGCGCTGGCGGCCGGCACGACTTGGTCCAGGGCAGGGGGCCGATCGAACATGAGCCTGTCCGTTCGATGCGCGGGCGAGGTCACCCTACGGCATGTAAACAAACACTTACATATCCCTATCGGAAGGTAAAGAAAGTTGCACGCCGAGAAACTGGGCAGCCCTGCGCCGTTTGTGGGCACCCCTGGCGACCGCGATGGGCCGCCGGTGCCGCCGCAGCCGGTCCGGCGGGAGGCCCGGAGGTGGAACGGGAAGGGGAGGAGGACAAAAAAGGGGCAGGTCGACGCGCCGCGGCGTCATCCGCAGGCTTCGACCGCGGGGCCGGTTTTCAGAGCGCGAGGCCGAGGATCACGATCACGACGACGATGGCGACGAGGCCGCCGATGAAGATCGCGCGCCGCTCGCGCGAGCGCAGGACGATCGTTCCCTGCCGCACGCCCTCGGCGGTGTAGGAGTGCTCGTCCGCGCCGTCCTCGGCGTCGTCGTCCCTGCGCTCGCTCATCGCCTTCCCTCCCGCCAGCCAAACGACGCCCTTCGCGAGCGGTTCCTTCACCGGTTGCGCAGGACGAGGCAGTCTCCGCCGCCGCTCCGCAGGGCCTGGCAGACGCGCTGCGCCTCCTGGCGGCTCTGCGCCGGCACCTGGACACGGTAGAAGGCGCGCGGGCCCCGGCCGCCGACGCGGCGGGTGACGACCATCGGCTCGACGCCGCCCAGCACCTTCGGATGACGCTGCTGCAGCCGATGGTAGCTCCCCATCGCCGCGCTGAGCGAGTAGTTTCCCGCGATCTGCACGCCCCAGGGCGCCGTCGGGGGCGCTGTGCCCGCCGGACGGCCCGGGCGGGCGGCCCCCGCGCCGGCGGCGATCTTCATGCAGCTCTCGTCTTCCTTCGCCGTCTCGTCCTGCGCCTCCGTCTCCGCTGCCGTGCCGGGCTCGAGCGCGGCGGTGCGCCAGTCCTCGGCCGAGCGGCCGGTGATCTGGTAGACGTAGTTGCGCGTCTCGAAGGGCAGGCCGCCGACGCCCGCCATCCAGTTCGACACACGGTTCTCGCCGGCATTGTAGGCGGCGGCCGCGAGGCCGAGATTGCCGTAGCGGTCGCGCAGGTCGTCGAGATAGTCGGCCGAGGCGCGGATCGCGGAGATCGGCTCGAACGGGTCGGCGAGGCCGCGCAGGTCGGCGGTGCCGCGCATGAACTGGGCGATGCCCTGGGCGCCGACGGGGCTGACGGCTGCGGGATCGAAGCGGCTCTCGGTGCGGATCAGCCGCGCGAAGAAGCCAACGGGCAGCGAGTTCTCGCGCGCCGCGGATTCGACGAGCTGGCACAGCGTGCGGTGGCTGGGGTCGAAGTAGAGCCCGGCCGACAGGGGCGGGCGGGCGGATTGGAGCCGCTGCGGTGCTTCGGCGGAGGGAGATTCGGCCGGCCGCGCCGTAGCGGGCGCAAGGCCTGCGAGGGCGGCCGCGAGGGTCAGGGCGATGGCGCTCGGGCGGCGGAACATGGCGGCGCGGGGGATCAGAGCGGCGGGAAGCTGGTCGTCGTCGCTCCGGTCACCCGCGCAAGCTCGGCCGGTTCGGCGGAGAAGACGCAGTTGGGCGTGCCGGCGGCCGCCCAGACCACCGGATGCGACAGCAGCGCCTCGTCGAACAGCGTCGCCATCTCGGTGTCGTGGCCGAGCGGCGGGATGCCGCCGATCGCGTAGCCGGTGATCTCGCGGACCCGCCGGCCGTTCGGCCGTGTCAGCGGCTCGCCCGCCACGTCGGCGACCGCCTCCTCGTCCACCCGGTTCGCGCCGGAGACGAGGAGCAGGTAGGGCCGCCCGCTGTCGGCGCCCAGGAAGACGAGGGACTTCACGATCTGCGCGACGGCGCAGCCGCAGGCGCGCGCGGCCTCGTCGGCCGTCCGGGTCGAATCCGGCAGCTCCAGCACCTCCACGGACAGCCCGAGGGAGGCGGCACGATCGCGCAGGCGCCTGGCGCTCTGGGGAAGCTCGCTCATGGCGCCACACTACCCTCCGTGCACTGCGGCGAAAAGCACCGCGCCCTCGTCCGGCGACGGCGAAACATGGTAAACACGGCGTTAACCGATACGAGGTGGCAGGACATGCTGGACGAGAAGGAACGGGACGACGCGCAGGATGCCGCGTCCCGCCAGGGCGAGGAGGCCCAGGAGCGCGCGCCGCGGAAGGCCGAGGAGGCGCCGAAGGGCGGCCGCCTGCAGAACGCGCTGCGCCGCGCCCGGCTCAACGAATCGGAGCGCTCCGACGTCATCCTCGAGCTCCGCGAGGCGGAATCGGCGCGGCTCGAGATGCTCTACGAGCAGCTCCAGGACGTGTTCGACGACATCCCCGCCGGCACCGACCTCCTCGAGTGCGCGCTCATCCCGGGCTCGCCGCCGCGGCTGTGGATCGACGTCCTCGCCTATGTCGCGATGGGCCGCGACAAGCGCACCTACCGCTTCGTGAAGGAGACCCGCTACGGGCCCAAGGTCATCCTCGAGACGGCGAACGTCGAGGAGATGGCGGGGTCGGTGACCGACTACGTGGCGCACCGGCTGCTCGAGCGGGCCCGCGCGCTCGACAGCGACACGACCGAGATCCGCCGCGCCGCCGAGCGGCCTGCCGTCGCGGCGCCGGCCGCCGCCGCCGAGGCGGCGCCTGCCGTGGTCGTGCACCGCGGGGTGGGGTGGTTCGGCGTCCTCTTCGCGATGCTGGTCGGCGCGCTGCTCGGGGCGACGGCGCTGTTCGCCTACGGCTACTACCTCGTCAGCCTCGGCTGACGGACACCGCGTCGAGCGCACGGGCCAGGGCCGAAACGCCGCCCTCGATCTGGGCGGGCGTCGCGCCGGCGAAGCCGACGACGAGGCCCGGCCGGGGCGGGCGGTCGAGATAGCAGGCGCTCAGGGGAGAGACGGCGAAGCCTTCCCCCTGCATCATCGTGGCGACGGCGATGTCGTCGTCCGCCTCCCGGAAGGTGAGCGACAGCTGCACGTTGCCGGTCGGCGGCGCGACGTCGACCCGGTTGCCGAGCCGTGCCGACAGCGCCTCGTAGAGGGCCATGCCGCGCGCCTCGTACGCCTCCCGGATGCGCCGCAGATGGGCGCGGTAGTGGCCGCCGTCGATGAAGTCGGCCAGCGCCGCCTGGGTCTGCACGCTGGCGAGGCGGCCGGTGTTGCGGAAGAGCTGCGCGAGATCCGGCGCGAGGTCGCGCGGCACGACGCAATAGGCGACGCGCAGGCCCGGCGCGAGGCTCTTGGCGAAGGTGCCGAGATAGATCACCTCGCCGTCCTCCGCGAGACCCTGCAGGGCGGCGATCGGCCGGCCCGAGAACAGGAACTCGCTGTCGTAGTCGTCCTCGAGGATCACAGCGCCCGCCGCCCGGGCACGGGCGATCAGCGCGACGCGGCGCGGCAGCGAGAGGCGGGCGCCGGTCGGGTACTGGTGCGACGGCGTGACGTAGACGAGCTTCGGCGGCGGGGCGTCCGGCGCCATGGCGGCGACGTCGGCACCGTCCCCGTCGACCGGCAGGCCGGCCAGCTTCAGGCCCGCGCCCTTCAGCGCGGCGCGGGCGCCGAGATAGCCCGGATCCTCGATCCACGCCGTGTCGCCCGGCTCCGTCAGCGCCTCGGCGAGCGCCGACAGCGCCCCTTGCGTCGAGGCGACCACCACGATCTGCGCCGGATCGGCCTTCACGCCGCGCTCGGCGGCGAGATAGCGCGACAGCACCTCGCGCAGCTTCGGCACGCCGGCGATGTCGCCGTAATGCAGCGCCGGGCTGCGCTCGTGCAGCGCCGCGCGGCGCAGCGAGCGCGCCCACAGCTCGTAGGGAAAGAGGTCGAGCGCCGGCGCCCCCGGCTGCAGCGCGCCGGGCCGCCGCGCCCAGGCGGGGCCGCGGCCGTCCTCGGCGCGCAGGCGGCCGCGCTGCGACAGCCTCGCCCCGGCGGGCGCCGCGGCCGGTGGCGTATCGGCGGCGTCGATCGCCGTGCGCTGCGCGATCACCGGCGCGGCCCGTCCGTTCAGCCCGACGATGCTCTCGCCCTTGAGAAGCTCGAAGGCGGCGTTGACGGTGTTGCGCGAGACGCCGAGCTCGCTGGCGAGGCGGCGCGAGGAGGGCAGGCGCATGCCCGGCCGCAGGTTGCCGGCGATCACCGCCGCGCGGATCGCCCGGTAGAGCTGCTGCGGCAGCGGCAGCTCGTCCTCCCGGTCGAGCGAGACGAGCCCGTCCGGCAACGCTGGTTCTTCGGATTTCATGAAACTGGATCTTTCATGGGACCAGTATGCGTGGAAGATCTGCCTCGCGCCAGCCGCCTCTCGCGGCGGCGCCGTCACGAGATGCCGAGGAAGACCATGACCGACGCCATGACCGATGCCCGGACCCTGCCGCCGCGCTACGCCCGGATCCGCCAGATGAAGCGCGGCAGCTACGACCGCGACACCGTGCACGCCGTGCTCGATGCGGGCCTCGTGGCCCATGTCGGCTTCATCGACGAGGGCCGGCCGATGGTCATCCCGATGGTCTACGGACGGCGCGGCGAGACGCTCTACATCCACGGCGCGAGCACGACCCGGATCGTGAAGAAGATCGGCGACACCGCGCCGCTGTCTCTCACGGTGACGATGGTCGACGGGCTGGTCGTGGCGCGGGCGGCCTTCCACAACTCCGTCAACTATCGCTGCGCCATCGTTCACGGGACGGCGCGCCACGTCACCGATGCGGCCGAGCACGAGGAGGCGCTGGCGCTCGTCACCGACCACCTGCTGCCGGGCCGGTGGGCCGAATCCCGCCCGATGACGGCACAGGAGCGCAAGGCGACGGGCGTGCTGGCGCTGGAGATCGAGGAGGCGGCGACGAAGATCCGCACCGGCGGGCCGGTCGACGACGAGGAGGATTACGGCCTCGCCGTCTGGGGCGGGGTCGTGCCGGTCGTCACGGCGCTCGGCCGGCCGCTCGACGACGGCCGGGTCGCGGGCGGCGCGCCGGTGCCCGCCTCAGTGGCGCGGGCCCGCGCGAAGCTCGCCTGAGGGCGGCGTGCCTCACAGCACCGCGTGGCCGTCGCGCCAGAGCGTGCGCCGGTCGATCTCCGTCACGGCCTCGTCCCGGAAGCCGCGCACGGACATCTCGCAGCTCCAGTCGCCGGGGCCGCCGCTCACCGTGTAGATGTTGTAGCCGGCCGCCGGCTTCTCGCCCGAGGCGAGGGCGGAGGCGGAGGGGACGCCGACGACCGGGATCATGTGCCGGCGCCCCTCGATGTGCTGCACCGTGCTGGTGTGGTCGTGGCCGTGGATGACGAGCTCGGCGCCGAGCCGGCCGACCATGCCGACGAAGGCCTTGCTGTCGATCAGCCGGCGGTAGCGGTCGCCCGGCGTGCGCAGCGGCGGATGGTGGATCAGGATCACCCGGAACAGGTTCTCGCGCCCCAGGGCGTCGAGCAGGGATTCCAGCCGGTCGCGCTGCGAGCCGCCGATGCGCCCGGTCGCCATGAAGGGCGCCGTGGCGATCGCCGAGGAGACGCCGACGAGGGCCAGCGGGCCGCGCCGCCGCAGATAGGGGAAGCGGGCGATGGAATCGGTCGGGTCGCCGTCGTCGCCGGTCATGTACTCGCGCCACGCCTTCTTCGTCGCCGGCACGGCGCCGCGCGTATAGGCGTCGTGGTTGCCGGGCACGAGCGAGACGTGGTCGCCCTGGCCGATCCCGTTCAGCCATTCGCGGCAGGCCGCCCACTCCGCGCGGGAGGAGACGATGGTCAGGTCGCCGGTCACCGCGATGTGGTCGGGCGCCTCCCGCTCCATGTCGGCGGTCAGCACGTCGAGCACCTCGCGGCGGTGGACGGCGCGCCGGTTGCGCCGCCAGTTCGTCCAGCCGACGAAGCGCTTGCTCAGGAGCTCGCGCCGGCGCGGGCGCTTCTCCGGCGGTATGTGGGGATCGGAGAGATGGGCAAGGCGAAACATGACGATCCGCTTCTAACGGCGGGGCGGGGAAAATGACAGCCGGAACCTAGCAATGCGCCGCGGCGGCCTGTGGTTCGGGAGGCGGTTGCGCGGCGGGCCCAACCGGTGTGTTGTGCCGCCACCGGCGGCCCGGGGGCCGTCGCGGAGCGAACCGGAGAGGAGCACGCCTTGCGCACGCCGTTGATGGCGGTCCTTCATCGCTACTGGCGATTCTCGCGGGGCCTGACGCTGGGCACCCGGATCGCGGCCGTCGAGGGGCGCAAGGTCTTCCTCATCCGCCACACCTACCGCCCCGGCTGGTACCTGCCGGGCGGCGGCGTGGAGAAGGGCGAGACGGTGCGGCAGTCGGCGGAGCGCGAGCTCATGGAGGAGGCCGGCATCCGCCTCGACGGCGAGCCGCGCATCCACGGCGTGTTCCTGCACGAGCCGTTCTTCCCCGGCGACCACGTCATCGCCTATGTCGCGGAGGCGTGGACGCAGGTCGAGGTGCCGTACCCCACGCGCGAGATCGCCGATGGCGGCCTGTTCGACATCGACGCGCTGCCGGACGACACGACGCAGGCGACGCGCCGGCGGCTCGCCGAGATCTTCGGCGGCGAGCCCCCGGCGAGCCACTGGTAGGGCGTCAGGCAGCCTCCAGGCGGTCGCGCCCGTGCGGCGCGTCGAGGTCGAGCCTGGGGCCGAGCGGCACGATGCCGGTCGGGTTGATCGTGCGGTGGCTGCCGTAGTAGTGGCCCTTGATGTGGTCGAAGCGGACGGTCTCCGCGATTCCCGGAACCTGATATAGTTCAAGCAGATAGCCGTGCAGGTTCGGGTAGTCCGCGATGCGCCTGATGTTGCACTTGAAGTGCCCGTAATAGACGGCGTCGAAGCGGATCAGCGTGGTGAAGAGCCGCCAGTCCGCCTCGGTCAGGCGGTCGCCGGCGAGGTAGCGCTGCCGCCCGAGGCGCGCCTCGAGGTCGTCCAGCGTCTCGAACAGCGCCGTCACCGCCTCCTCGTAGGCTTTCTGCGCGGTGGCGAAGCCGGCCTTGTAAACGCCATTGTTCACAGTGTGATAGACGCGGTCGTTAACCGAATCGATCTCCTCGCGCAGCCGCTCGGGATAGAGGTCGAGGCCCGGGTTCCTCGCGTACCGGTTGAACGCGGAGTTCAGCATCCGGATGATCTCGGCCAACTCGTTCGAGACGATCGTCCCGCGCTTGCGGTCCCACAGCGTCGGCACGGTGACGCGGCCGGTGTAGTCGGGCTTCGCCTCGAGGTAGATCTCGTAGAGCCGCGACTTGCCGAAGAGCGGGTCGGGATAGTCGTCGCTGAAGGTCCAGCCCTCGTCGAGCATCAGGAAGTCGACGGGGCTGTAGCTGATGACGTCCTCGAGCCCCTTGAGCTTGCGCACGGCCAGGGTGCGGTGGGCCCACGGGCAGGCATAGGAGACGTAGAGGTGGTAGCGGCCGGGCTCGGCCTCGAAGCCGCCTTCGCCGCTCGGTCCCGGCTCGCCGTCGGCCGTCACCCAGTTGCGGAAGACCGATTCCTCGCGCTTGAAGCGGCCGCCGGTCGAATCCGTGTCGTACCACTTGTCCTGCCACTTGCCGTCGACGAGAAGACCCATCGTTGCACTCCTGCTCGATCGTCGCCGTCAGCCGCGGCCGGCTGACGGCATGTTCCGGTGACCGGCTTCCCTCCTGGGTCAGCCGTGCATCTTCTTGGTGATCTCGGCGACGTGCCGGCCCTGGAAGCGGCACTGCTCGAGCTCGTTCTCGGAAACCTCGCGGCTGCCGTCCGAGTTCGACAGCGCGCCGGCGCCGTAGGGCGAGCCGCCGCGCGGCTGGCTGATGTCGGAGATCTGCGGGCACGAATAGGGCAGGCCGACGATGACGAAGCCCTGGTGCAGCAGGCTGACGTGGAACGAGGTGATCGTCGTCTCGTTGCCGCCGCCGACGCCGGTCGAGGTGAAGACCGAGCCGACCTTGCCGATCAGCGCGCCGGACGCCCAGTGCTTGCCGGTCTGGTCGAGGAAGGTCCGCATCTGGCCCGTCATCATGCCGAAGCGGGTCGGCGTGCCGAAGATGATCGCGTCGTACTCGGGCAGTTCGTCGATCGTCGCGACGGGAGCCTCCTGGTCGACCTTCATGTGGGCCGCCTTCATCTGCTCCTCGGTCATGGTCTCCGGCACGCGCTTGACCACCACCTCGCTGCCCGCGACGGCGCGGGCGCCCTCGGCGACCGTGTGGGCCATCTTTTCCACATGGCCCCAGCTCGAGTGATAGAGAACAAGAATCTTCGTCATTTCGCCTCCCGGTGAATTCGCCGCCGACGTCCGGCTGCCATGCCCTGCCTATCTATTTGTTGCGGCGTCCGGGTAAAGGGCGTGAAATGCGAAGGAATTGTTGTGCGAGTAGGAACGATGGCGCGGCTGGCCGAAATCGAAGCGTTCGTGCGGATCGTCGAAGCGGGGGGCGTGGGGGCCGCGGCGGAGCGGCTCGACGTCGCGAAGTCCGTGGTCAGCCGGCGGCTTCGCGACCTCGAGGCACGGCTCGGGGTGCAGCTGCTGCAGCGCACGACGCGGCGCATCAGCCTGACCGAGACCGGCCGCGCCTATTACGAGCGCTGCGTCCGCATCCTGGCGGACATCGAGGAGGCCGACCAGGCGGCGGCCCAGGAGCACGGCTCGCTGCGCGGGCGGCTGCGGCTGGCGGCGCCGCTGTCCTTCGGCATCATGCATCTGGGGCCGGCGATCCGCGAGTTCCTCGAGGCGCACCCGGACCTGTCGATCGACCTCGACCTCAACGACAGGCGGCACGATCTCGTCGACGAGGGCTTCGACCTCGCGGTGCGGATCGGCGAGCTGGAGGATTCGAGCCTCATCGCGAAGCGCCTGGCGCCGGTGCGGCACGCGCTGTGCGCCAGCCCCGCCTACGTGGCGCGGCACGGCGCCCCCGAGCGGCCGGAAGACCTCGAGCACCATCGCGGCCTGCGCTACACCAACGTGCCGGAGCGACGCGCCTGGTGCTGGATCGACGAGCACGGGCAGGAGAGGACGGTCGCGGTGCCGGGCCGCTTCGCGGCGAACAACGGCGAGATCCTGGTGCACGCGGCCGAGGCCGGGCTCGGCGTGGCCGTGCAGCCTCTCTTCCTCGTCTACAAGGCGATCGAGGAGGGCCGGCTGCAGGTGCTGCTGCCGGAGGTGCGCTGGCGCGAGATCGGCGCCTACGCGGTGTGGCCGCCGGGGCGCCAGCTCTCCGCCAAGGTCCGCGCCTTCGTGGACTTCCTCGCCCTGCGCTTCGGCGACCCTCCGTACTGGGAGAGGTGCCTGCGCTGTGACGAGAAGTCCCCACGCTGAGGCCCGTGCTGCGCAACGCTCCAGAATCGGGTGGATGGCGGCTGCGCAGCATGCTATTCGAGCCGCATCCATCGGTTCGGCCGGAGCACAGATGAATAACTGGCTCAAAAATCAGCGACGAATGCATTGGTGTGGCCAAGTGGCCCGCCACGCATGCGTGCGCCCGAACCGGTCGACCCCTCCGCACAGCAAGCCACGCTAGCGGGGAACGTCTCGGGAGGTTCGGGCACCGGCTCTGGAAAGAAGCACTGCCTGAACGGAACCCGAAGATGACCGCCACCGCCCCCACCGCAGAAATCCTGGTCGAGCTGCCGTCGCACGCCGCGGCGATCGAGGATCTCGCCGCCGAGGCCTTCGGGCCGGGCCGCTTCGTCAAGACCGCGTACCGCCTGCGCGAGGGCGCCGAGGCGATCGGGCCGCTGTGCTTCGTGGCGCTGGTCGACGGCGAGCTCGTCGGCTCGATCAGGCTGTGGTCGATCACCATCGGCGGCACGCCGGCGCTTCTGCTCGGGCCGCTCGTGGTGCGGCCGGCGGACAAGGGCCGCGGCTACGGCATCGCGCTCATGAAGAGGGCGATCGAGGAGGCGCGGCGTCGCGGCCACCGCCTGGTCGTCCTCGTCGGCGACATTCCCTATTACGGGCGGGTCGGCTTCGGCCACGTTCCCTACGGCCGCATCAAGCTGCCGGGACCGGTCGACCCGCGGCGGCTGCTCTATCTCGAGCTGCAGGACGGCGCGTTCGAGGGCGTGACGGGCGAGGCGCGGCCGGCCTCAGCGGCCTTCGCGGTACCAGGCGCCGGCGAGGCCGGCGAGCAGCAGGAGAAGCCCCGCCAGGCCGCTCATCACGGGTAGCGACCGGACGCCGTGCAGGATCGAATCCTCGCTGCGCCGGAAGCCCATCCAGTCGCTGCCCGACGCGTTCGCCCCCTGCCGCACCGGCAGGACGCGCGGCATCGAGATCGCCTCGCCCGGATCCCGGGCGAGGCGGAAGGCGCCGCCGCCGGTCTCTTCGACGAGCGGCCGCAGCTTGTCCGGCGTCGACAGGACCTCAGCGAACTCCTTCGGGTTGGCCGGGCCGACATTGGCGACGGTGCGCAAGTCGCCCTGCGCGACCCGGTAGAGGCCCTGCTGCGCGGCATCGACGGAGACGCGCCACAGGCCGGGCTCGTCCTGCGTCATGGTCAGCGTCTGCTCCTCGCCCGTCGGCCGCGTCAGCGTCGCCTCGGGGACGCTGTCCTCCATGGTCTGGCGCTCGATGATCAGGCGCTCGCCCTCCTGGCGGGCGCGCAGCGCCTCCTCCTCCAGGTCGGTCTCCTTCATCAGCCAGTGCGACAGCCGGCGCAGCAGCGGCACGTAGGGGCCGCCGCCCTCGTAGCCGCGCGCCCACAGCCAGGCGTGGTCCGAAAGCAGGAGCGCGATGCGTCCCTCGCCCTGGCGGGAGGTGAGGAGCAGGGGCAGGTCGTCTGCGCCGGTCATCAGCGTGCGGGTGTCGCCGGCCGGGCTCGCCTCGACGAGGCGGAACCAGCGGCTCCAGTCGCCGCTCTGCTGGCCCGGCGGCACGAGGCCGCGCGTGATCGGGTGGCGCTGGCCTTCCTTCGAGAGCTTCGCCTTGTAGGGCTCCTCGATCACGCGCCCGCTCGGCTGGGCCGGCAGCACGGCGGCGAGCGGCGTCCGGAACAGGCTGACGTTCTGGGCGTATTCGGGGCCGGAGGCGACGAGCACGGCGCCGCCGTTCTGCACGTAGCGGGCGATGTTGTCGTAGTAGAGGATCGGCAGCACGCCGCGGCTCTGGTAGCGGTCGAAGATGATCAGGTCGAACTGGTCGATCTTCTCCGAGAACAGCTCGCGCGTCGGGAAGGCGATCAGCGAGAGCTCGGAGATCGGCGTGCCGTCCTGCTTCTCCGGCGGCCGCAGGATGGTGAAGTGGACGAGGTCGACGGAGGCGTCGGCCTTCAGGATGTTGCGCCAGGTGCGCTCGCCGGCGTGCGGCTCGCCGGAGACGAGCAGGACGCGCAGCGTGTCGCGGATGCCGTCGACCGAGATGACGCCGCGATTGTTCTCGTCGGTCAGCTCGCCCGGCAGGGGCGCCGCCTCGAGCTCGATCAGGTTCTTGCCGCCATGGGCGATCTCGACCGGCACGGTGACGTTGTCGCCCGGCGTCACGTGCAGCGTCTGCAGCGTCTGGCCGTCGCGGCGCACCGTCACGTCGACCCGGTTGCCGGGGCCGGCCTTCCGCGCCGCCGGGCCGACGTCCTCGACGTGGAAGGTGATCGGCTTCTCCTCGCCGACGATGCCGAAGCGCGGCGTCGACTGGAGCACGAGGCGCCGGTCGGATTCCTGCTCGTTGCCGGTGACCAGCACGTGCAGCGGCGCGTCGAAGCCGAGCTCGGCGGCGCGCTCGGGGATGTCGTGCACCTCGCCGTCGGTGACCAGGACCGTGCCGCCGACGCGGCCCGCCGGCACGTCGGCGAGCGCCTGCTCGAGCGGGCCGAACAGGTGCGTGCCGTCGGTGCCGGCGCTGTCGGCCTCGACCTGGCGGACCTCGAAGCCGCCGAGCCGCTCGATGCGCTCGGTCACGGCCTCGACCGCCTGGTCGGTCTGCGACCTGCGGTCGCCGAAGGTCTGGCTGGCGCTGCGGTCGGCGACGACGGCCACGACGGCCGGCACCGGCTCGCGGTCCTCCTGGCGCAGCGACGGCATCGCCAGCGCGAGAAGCAGGAGCCCGCCGACGACCGCGCGCAGCCACCAGCCGGGGCTGCGCCGGATGAGGCCGAGCACCGCGAGCGCCACCACCGCGACGGCGAGCACGCCGAGCACGCGCTCGTCGATCATGGGCTCGAAGCTGAGCGACCAGTTCATGTCATTGTCCGAGGCGCTCGAGGAGGGCCGGCAGGTGCACCTGGTCGGCCTTGTAGTTGCCGGTGAGCGCGTACATCACGATGTTGATTCCGCCGCGATAGGCCATCTCGCGCTGCCAGTTGCCGTCCGGCACGACCGGATACATGGGCTGGCCGCGCGCGTCGATCGCCCAGGCGGCCGCGAGGTCGTTCGAGGTGATCAGGATCGGCGACACGCCGTCGCCGGCGCGCACCGGGCGGCCGGTGTCGCCCTCGTCGCGCAGGCTCGCCTCGACCCACATCTGCCCGTCGTTCCAGCGGCCGGGGAAGCTCTGGACGAGGTAGAACGTCTTCGTCAGGACGTGGTCGGACGGCACCGGCTCGAGCTCCGGCACGTCGAGGCCCGACAGCATCTCCTGCAGCTTCTGCATGCCGGGTCCGGTGCCGGTGCCCGCCGAGGTGAGGGCGTCGCGGGTGTCGAACAGCATCGTCCCGCCCTGCTTCATGAAGGCGTCGACCTTGGCCATCGCCGCCTGCGACGGCGGCGTCGCGTCGTGGTCGATCGGCCAGTAGATGAGCGGGAAGAAGGCGAGGTCGTCGGTCTCGAGGTCGACGCCCATCGGCTCGCCCGGCTCGAGCGCCGTGCGCGCCGTCAGCATCTCCGACAGGCCCTCGAGGCCGGCGCGGCTCGTCTCGTCGATCTCGGGGTTGCCGGTGATCACGTAGGCGAGGTGGGTCTGCAGGCTCGCCTTCATCGCGAAGGCGGTGTCGGCGCTCTCCTGCGCCGCGGCCGGCGCGGGGTGCAGCGGCAGGAGCGCCGCCAGGAGCAGGGCCGCCGCCGCGCCGCCGCGCCGCGCGCGGCGCCCGAAGCCGCCGGTCATCGCCAGCATGATCGCACCGTCGATCAGGAACAGGATCAGCGCCGCCGTCAGGAGCCAGGGCGCGAGCGTCCGCGGCTCGCGAGAGGGGTAGGCGGCGGCCGTCAGGCCGGTCGTGTCGAGCTTCGCGAACTCGCTGCGGTCGGCGACGAGGTTGACCGAGCGGACCGCCTCGGGCTCGCCGTACCAGCCCGGCGGGTGCTCGGCGCTGGGCCGCGCCTGCATGATCTGCGCCTCCGCGATCGGCCGCGCCGAGGGCGGCGGATCGCCGACCCGGCCTTCCGCGTCGAGCGTGCGGTAGGGGCGGAGGACGCCGCCGGGGGCGAGCTCCGCGCCGGCCGAGCCCGGATCGCCCTGCGCGGGCCCTGCGAGCTCCTGCAGCCGCCGCAGCATCTCCACGAAGACGCCCGACAGCGGCAGGTTCGACCAGGACGCGTCGGCGGTGACGTGGAACAGCACGATCCAGCCTTCGCCCTGGCGCCTCGCGGTGACGAGCGGCGTGCCGTCGGCGAGGCTCGCCCAGGTGTGGTCGGCGAGCTCCGCCGAGGGCTCGGCGAGGATCTGGCGCTCGATGCGCACGTCCGGCGGCACCTGGAGGCCCGCGAAGGGCGTGTCGGCGTCGAACGGGGCGACCGCCTGCGGCTCCGACCAGGAGAGCGTGCCGCCGAGCTCGCGGCCGTTGCCGCGCAGGCGCACCGGCAGGAGGTCGTCGGTCTCGCCGCCGGCGAGGCGGGGCCCGGCGAAGCGCACGAGGACGCCGCCGTCTTCCACCCATTTCGACAGCTCGTCCTTCGTGTTGCCGATCAGCGTGCCGACATCCGTGAGGATCATCATCGACACGCGGGCGCGCAGAAGCCCCTCGATGCCCTGGGCGATGTTGGCGCCGGGGGCCGGCCGCAGGTCGGCGTAGGGCTGCAGCGCGCGCTCGACGTAGTAGAGCGGCGACAGGAGCGGCTGCGCCCGCTCGCGCGACTCGCCGCTGACGAGGCCGATCACCCGGCGGCGCCAGCGGTCGTCGAGAAGCTCCACCGCGCCCGGCTGCTGCTGGCCGACGATGTCGACGCGGGCGATCTCGTTGCGCAGGTCGCGGGGCAGGCCGATCGAGGCCTCGCCGTCGAGCCCGTCGCCGTCGAAGGTGACGGGCGCGCGCACCATCTCGCGGCCCTTCAGGTCGTAGGCGCCGACCGTCATCGGCGCGGTGCCGGCCGCGGCGGCGCGCAGCACCTGCACGTGCAGGCTGTCGGCCTCGCCGCGCACCGAGCCGATGGCCGCCGGCAGGTCCGCGTCGCCCGGCTCGAGCACCCGGACGCCGCCGGGCGCCGCGAGGGCCGAGAGCCGGCCCGCGAAGTCCCTGTCGGCGCCGTGGTCGATGCCGTCGGTCAGCCAGATCACCTCCGACACGGCGCCCGAGGAGACGGCGTCGCGGAGCTGGTCGAGCGCGTGGCCGCGGTCTGGCGCGTGCGGCGCGGGGGCGAGCCCTTCGAGGCGGTCGCGCAGGCGGGCCGGCGCGTCGGCCGCGGGGAAGGCGTCGTCCGACGCCGTGGCGACGAGCACCGCCGGCCGCGAGCTCGCCTCCGCCGCGTCGAGCAGGCTGCGCGCGGCGGCCTCCATGCGCGGCCAGTTCGGCGAGGAGGCCCAGCCGTTGTCGATCAGGATCGCCAGCGTGCCCTGGCCCGCGCCGGTGGTCGGCGGCGGGTCGAGCGTCGGCCGGGCGAGCGCCAGGATGACGAGGCCGGCGATGACGAGGCGCAGCAGGACGAGCCACCAGGGCGTCGTCGAGCGCGTGTCCTCCTCGCGCCTGATCTCCGCCAGGATGCGCGTCGGCGGGAAGGCGACGCGGCGCGGCCGCGGCGGCACGAAGCGCAGGAGCCACCAGATCGCCGGCAGGGCGACGAGCCCGAGCAGCAGCCACGGCTCGAGGAAGGCGAGGGACAGGCCGGGGATCATCGGGCGAGCCCCGTGCTCGCGGCGGTCAGCCTCGTCTGCAGGGCGAGCAGCGCCTCCTGCGCCGGCCGGTCCGTGTGGTGCACGAGGTGGCTCCAGCCGAGGCGCTTGCAGAAGGCGCGCAGCCGCTCGCGGCGGCCCGCGAGCCGCTCGCGGTAGGCCTCGCGCAGCTCCTCGGCGCGGCCGGCGAGGTAGGTGATGCCCGTCTCGGGATCCTGGAACTCGGTGCGGCCGCTGAACGGGAACGCTTCCTCGGCCGGGTCGAGCAGCTCGACCAGGTGGCCGCGCACGCGGCCCGAGGCCATCGCCTGGAGGCGCGCCTCGACCTCGTCGAGCGGCGACAGGAAGTCGCTGACGACCACGGCGTCGGAGAGCGGCCGGAAGAGGGTGGGGTCGGGAAGGTCCTCCTCGGCCAGCGGCGCGTGGGCGAGCGTCTCGGCGGCGCGCTCGGCCGCGTCGGGGCGGCCCGTCGGGCGCGTGATGCCGGCCAGCGCCACGCGCTCGCCGCTGCGCACCATCAGGTCGAGCGTGGCGAGCGCCAGCACGATGGCGCGCTCGATCTTGCGCTGCGTCGCGAGCTGGCTGCCGAACAGCATGGAGGGCGAGCGGTCGAGATGCACCTGCACGGTGTGCGCGGCCTCCCACTCCTTCTCGCGGACATAGAGGTGGTGGTCGCGGGCCGAGCGCCGCCAGTCGACGCGGGACGCCGGCTCGCCCGACTGGAAGTGGCGGAACTGCCAGAAGGATTCGCCCGAGCCCGGCCGCCGGCGGCCGTGCAGCCCCTGCGAGACGTTGGCCGACACGCGCCGCGCCTCCATCACCAGGTACGGCATGCGCGCGGCGAGCAGGCTCGATTCGCGAAGGAGCGCCGTGGCCGATGGGGGCGTGACGTCGAGCTCGGGACGGGCGACGGCCAAGAGCCTACCCGATCCGTGCGGCGAGCCGGTCGATCACCTCGCCGATCGTCATCCCGTCCGCACGGGCGGCGAAGCTCAGCGCCATGCGGTGCTGCAGCACCGGCTTCGCCATGGCGATCACGTCGTCGACGGAGGGCGAGAGGCGGCCCTGCACGAGGGCGCGCGCCCGCACCGTCAGCATCAGCGCCTGGCTGGCGCGCGGGCCGGGGCCCCAGCCGACGGTCTCGTCGATCTCGCGGTCGCCGGCGCCGGGCCGGCCGGTGCGGACGAGCTGCAGGATGGCGTCGACCACGGTCTGGCCGACGGGGATCTGCCGGACGAGGGACTGCGTCTCCATCAGCTCGGCGGCCGTCATGACCTGCGAGGCGGAGGCGCTCTCCGCGCCCGTCGTCGCCATCAGCATGCGCCGCTCGGATTCGAGGTCGGGATACTCGACGTCGACCTGCGTCAGGAAGCGGTCGAGCTGCGCCTCGGGGAGGGGATAGGTGCCTTCCTGCTCGAGCGGGTTCTGCGTCGCGAGCACGTGGAAGGGCCGGGGAAGGTCGTGGCGCTGCCCGGCCACCGTCACGTGGTGCTCCTGCATCGCCTGCAGAAGCGCCGACTGGGTGCGCGGGCTGGCGCGGTTGATCTCGTCGGCCATCAGGAGCTGCGTGAAGACCGGGCCGCGGATGAAGCGGAAGGCCCGCTGGCCCTCGGCCGTCTCCTCCAGCACCTCGGAGCCGAGGATGTCGGAGGGCATGAGGTCGGGCGTGAACTGCACGCGGCCGGCGTCGAGGCCGAGCACCGTGCCGAGCGTCTCGACGAGCTTCGTCTTGGCGAGGCCCGGCACGCCGATCAGCAGCGCATGGCCGCCGGCGAGCAGCGTGACGAGGGAGGTCTCGACGACACCCTCCTGGCCGAAAATGACCTGGCCTATCGCCTCGCGCGTCCGGGCAAGGCGCTCGGCCGTCTGGTCGGCGCGGGCTACGATGTCGTCGTCGGCTTGATTGATCGTGTTCATCTCGTCGACTATATGGCGCGCGGTGGTCGGCAGCACAGCGCAAAGCGTCACATCTGTGTGACTTCTTCAACCCGATCCCCGTGCGGTGCGGCTTTTCAACGCCTGGTGCCGTGGGGCGGTATCATCTACTCGATTACCACGCGCGAGATGGGCAGAACTATGACCGGCGGCGAGGACACGAGCGGAGTTCGAGACCGCGCCCCGGGCGGGCTCGGCGCCCTCGAGCGGATGGCGCGCGAGGCCGGTGCCAAGGGTGCGCCGCCCGTCGAGAAATGGAACCCCGAGTACTGCGGCGACCTGGACATCCGGATCGCCCAGGACGGCAGCTGGCATTATCTCGGCACGCCGATCGGCCGGCAGCGGCTCGTCCGCCTGTTCGCCTCGGTCCTGAGGAAGGACGAGGACGGCCGCACCTACCTCGTCACGCCTGTGGAAAAGATCGGGATAAGCGTGGACGACGCGCCGTTCCTCGCCGTCGAGATGGCGGTGGACGGGCAGGGGCGCGACCAGGTGGTCTCCTTCCGCACCAATGTGGACGACGTGGTGACGGCGGGTCCCGACCATCCGCTGCGCTTCGAGGAGGAGCCGGGCACGGACGGCGTGAAGCCCTACGTGCTGGTGCGCGGGCGGCTCGAGGCGCTGGTCACGCGGGCGCTGCTCTACGACCTGGCCGAACTGGCCGAGGAGGCCGAATCGGACGGCCGGCGGCGCCTCGGCATCTGGAGCGGCGGCATGTTCTTCCCGATGCACGGCTCCACGGCGCAGGATCCGGGCGCATGAGCGATGCCGTGCGGGCAGACCTGCCCGAACCGGATGCGCGGTTCTCGGCCGAGACCTTCCGCCGTCGCGCCGCCGGACGCCTGCTGGCGGAGCCGACACCGAGCGCGGCCGACCATTCGCTGCCGGCCGAGCGCGGCGACCACGACCTGAACGCCGACCTCGCCGCCGAGGTCTACGGCGAAGGGCCCTACCGCCGCGCGGCCGTGCTGATCCCGCTCGTCGCGCGCGACGACGGCGTGGCGGTGATCCTGACCCGCCGCACCGAGCATCTGCCGAAGCACGCGGGCCAGGTGGCGTTCCCCGGCGGCAAGATCGAGCCGGGCGACAAGGGCCCGCTGCAGGCGGCGCTGCGCGAGACGCACGAGGAGATCGGCATCCCGCCGCAGAAGGTCGAGCCGCTCGGCTACCTCGACACCTACCAGACCGGCAGCGGCTTCCGCATCGTGCCCGTCGTCGGCTTCGTCGACCCGCATGTCGAGCTGACGCTCGAGCCGGGCGAGGTCGCCGCCGCCTTCGAGGTGCCGCTTTCCTTCCTCATGACGCCGGAGAACCATCGCCGCGACAGCCGCGAGTGGCGCAACAGGCGGAGGCACTTCTACGTGATGCCGTTCGGCGAGCACTACATCTGGGGCGTGACCGCGGGCATCATCCGCGGCCTCTACGACAGGATCTACGGAACATGATCCGCGTCGTCTTCTTCCACGCCTCGCTGTTCTTCGCACCGTTCATCGCCTACGCGTTCTACCTCTACTTCCAGAACCGCGACGTGATGCAGCGCGACGAGTGGGAGAGGCGGACGACCTTCTGGCTCCTCGTCGTCGGCCTCGTGCTGCTGATCGCCTCGTTCTTCGCCTTCTCCGCCTTCAACGGCGCGGGCACGGACAAGCACTACGTGCCGGCACGCTACGAGGACGGGAAGATCATCCCCGGGCACTACGAGTGAGCGACGGGCCGCTTCTCGACGATGCGGCCTGGCTGGGCGAGGAGCCGCTGCGGACGATCCTCGCGACGCTGAACGACGGCGCCGTGGAGACGCGCGTCGTCGGCGGGGCGGTGCGCGACGCGCTGCTCGGCCGCCGGATCGGCGACGTCGACCTCGCGACGACCGCGACGCCCGCCGAGGTGACGCGGCGCGTCGAGGCGGCGGGGCTCAAGGCGGTGCCGACCGGCTTCGAGCACGGCACCGTGACCGTGGTCGCCGCGGCGCGGCCCTTCGAGGTGACGACGCTGCGCGAGGACGTCGAGACGGACGGCCGGCACGCCGTCGTCCGCTTCGGCACCGACTGGACGGCCGACGCGCGGCGCCGCGACTTCACGATGAACGCGCTCTATCTCTCGGCCGACGGCGTGATCCACGATCCGCTCGGCGGCTATCCGGACGCGCTGGCGCGGCGCGTCCGCTTCATCGGCGAGCCGGAGCGCCGCATCGCCGAGGACCATCTGCGCATCCTCCGCTTCTTCCGCTTCCATGCCGGCTACGGCGCGGGCGCGCCCGACGCCGCGGCGCTGCGGGCGTGCATCCGCATGCGGCTGACGCTGCTCGACCTGTCGGCGGAGCGGGTGCGCCAGGAGATGCTGCGCCTGATCGCCACGGACGGCGCAGCCGAGGCGCTTGCCGTGATGGGCGAGAGCGGCATCCTGCAGATCGTGCTCGGCGGGGTCGACCGCCTGCCGGCCTTCCGGCGCCTCGCGGCGCTCGAGGCGCATCTCGGGGAGGCGCCCGATCCGGTCCGCCGGCTGGCGGCGCTGGCGGTTGCAATCCCCGAGGACGGCGAGCGGCTCGGCGAGCGGTTGCGCCTGTCGCGGGCCGAGGCGCGGCGCCTCGTCCTGATGGCGCAGGACTGGCGGCGGATCTCGAGGCCGGCCGACGAGGCGGCGGCACGGGAGGACCTCTATCGCTGCGGGCCCGAGACCTATGCCGACCGGATCAGGTTCGCGGCGGCGCGTCGGGCGACCGGCGAGCCGGAGGTCGCGGCGTGGACGGACCTCGTGCGCCTGCCGGAGCGCTGGACGGCGCCGAAGCTGCCCGTCGACGGCAGCGACATGATCGGGCTGGGCGCCACAGGGGCGGCGATCGGCCGCCTCCTGAGGCAGGTCGAGAGCGAATGGATCGCCGGCGGCTTCGCCGGCGACCGCGCCACGCTGCTCGCGCGGGCCGGATCCCTGCTCGCGGCGGACGGCTGAGGGGCCGTCAGGCCCCGCTCGCCGCCGGCTCCGTCTTCGTCTCGTCGATCAGGTCGACGAAGCGCTTGAAGAGGTAGTGGCTGTCCTCCGGGCCGGGCGAGGCCTCCGGGTGGTACTGCACCGAGAAGACCGGCCGGTCCTTCAGGCGGATGCCGCAATTCGTGCCGTCGAACAGCGAGACGTGCGTCTCCTCCGCCTCGGGCGGCAGGCTCGCGCGGTCGACCGCGAAGCCGTGGTTCATCGAGGTGATCTCGACCTTGCCGGTCGTGTAGTCCTTCACCGGATGATTGGCGCCGTGATGGCCCTGGCGCATCTTCACGGTGCGGCCGCCGAGCGCGAGACCGAGGAGCTGGTGGCCGAGGCAGATGCCGAACATCGGCACCTTCGCGTCGACGAGCTTCCTGATCTGCGGCACCGCGTACTCGCCCGTCGCGGCCGGGTCGCCCGGGCCGTTCGACAGGAAGACGCCGTCGGGATGCATGGCGAGGATCTCCTCGGCCGGCGTCGTCGACGGCACGACGGTGACCTTGCAGCCGAGCTCGGCGAGCTGGCGCAGGATGTTGCGCTTCAGGCCGTAGTCGACGGCGACGACGTGGTACTTCGCGTCCTCGGTGGTGCCGTAGGCGGGCGTCGCGCCCCAGTGCCAGGACGACTGGTTCCAGTCGTAGGCCTTGTCGGTCGTCACGTCCTTCGTCAGGTCGAGGCCCTCGAGGCCCGACCACGCCCGCGCCTTCTCCTTCAGCGCCTCGAGGTCGAAGCGGCCGTCGGGATCGTGCGCGATCACCGCGTTCGGCATGCCGGTGTCGCGGATCCGCGCCGTCAGCGCGCGCGTGTCGACGCCGGCGATGCCGACCATGTTCTGCGCCTTGAGCCAGGCGTCGAGCCCCTGCAGCGAGCGCCAGTTCGACGGCTGGGTGATGTCGGCGCGCAGCACGCAGCCGGACACCTTGGCGCGGCCGGCCTCGTTCGACGTCTCGAGGTCGTCGAAGTTGGCGCCGACATTTCCGATGTGCGGGAAGGTGAACGTGATGATCTGGTCGGCATAGGAGGGATCCGTCAGGATCTCCTGGTAGCCGGTGATCGCAGTGTTGAAGCAGACCTCGCCGACGGCCTCGCCGGTGGCGCCGATCCCCTGGCCTTCGAGCACCGTTCCATCGGCCAGGACGAGCACCGCGGTCGGACCGCTCTCGTCCCAGCTTTCGACCTCTTGCGCTTCCACGGGAATTCCTTACATTTCGCGAGCACGACAGAAGGGCGGTCGCCATTGAAGGCGATGCGCGGATGAACGCGCCGACCCCATCGTGGCTGTATCTAGGCGCGGGCTGCCGTGCCGTCAAGCAGAGAACGACCGAAAAACCTGTTATTCCAAAGGCTTGCGAGGGATATTCGCGTTGCAGCATGATGCTGCAGCGGCTATTCTCGCGCCGCCTCGGCAACTGGACTAGAAAAGATGCTGCGCGAACAGATCAACGAGTCCCTGAAGGACGCGGTCAAGCAGAAGGACCGGCGTCGCATGTGCACGCTGCGGCTCGTGAACGCGGCCATCAAGGACCGCGACATCGCCGCCCGCGGCGCAGGGCGCGAGAACGTCGACGACAACGAGATCCGCCAGATCCTCGCCAAGATGGTGAAGCAGCGCGAGGAATCGGTGCAGATCTACGAGGAGGCGGGCCGCATGGAGCTCGCCGAGCAGGAGCGCGAGGAGATGGACATCATCCGCTCGTTCCTGCCGCGGCAGATGTCCGAGGACGAGGTGAAGGCGGCCTGCGAGAGCGTCGTCACCGACATCGGCGCCTCGGGCCTGCGCGACATGGGCCGCACCATGACGACGCTGAAGGAGCGCTATCCCGGCCAGATGGACTTCGGGCGGGCCTCCTGCGTCGTCAAGCAGATGCTCAACTGAGCCTCCATTCCGGGGCGCCGCGGGTCGAGAATCGATTCGCGTCGCCCCGTGCCGCCCGGCTATCATCGCCGGGCAACACCCTTCGACAGATCAAGATGCGATTCTCCGACGCGTTCCTCGACGAGATCCGCGCGCGCCTGCCCGTCTCCACGGTGGTCGGCAAGCGCGTGCGGCTGCAGCGGCGCGGGCGCGAGTTCGTCGGGCTGTCTCCGTTCAACAAGGAGAAGACGCCCTCCTTCACGGTCAACGACCAGAAGGGCTTCTACCACTGCTTCTCGAGCGGCCGGCACGGCGACATCTTCCGCTTCCTGATGGAGACGGAGGGCGTGAGCTTTCCCGACGCGGTCGAGCGGCTGGCGGGGCTGGCCGGCGTCGCCATGCCGGCGCGCGACGAGCGCTCCGTCGAGCGCGAGCGGGCGAGGGCGGGGCTCAAGGAGATCGTCGAGAAGGCGGCGCGCTTCTTCGAGGAGCGCCTGACCGCCCGCGACGGGGCGGAGGCACGCGCCTACCTGGAGCGCCGGGCGGTCCACCCCGAGCTCGTGAAGCGCTTCCGGCTCGGTTTCGCCCCCGCCTCGCGCACCGCGCTCAAGGAGCACCTGGCGGCGCAGGGCATTCCCGTCGAGGACATGGCGCGGGCGGGCCTCGTCATCGCCGGCGAGGACATCGCGAACCCTTACGACCGCTTCCGCAACCGGCTGATCTTCCCGATCACCGACCATCGCGGCCAGGCGATCGCCTTCGGCGGCCGCACGCTCGACCCCGACGGCCAGCCGAAATACCTGAACTCCCCGGAGACCGACCTCTTCCACAAGGGCCACGTGCTGTTCAACCTCGCCGCCGCGCGGCAGGCGGCGCACGAGCGCGGCAACCTCGTCGTCGCCGAGGGCTACATGGACGTGATCGCGCTCGCCAGCGCCGGCATCCGGCAGGCCGTCGCCCCGCTCGGCACAGCGCTGACGGAGGACCAGCTCGCGCTGCTCTGGCGCATGGTCGACGAGCCGATCCTGTGCTTCGACGGCGACGGGGCGGGCCTGCGCGCGGCGTACCGGGCGCTCGACCTGGCGCTGCCGCAGCTGAAGCCCGGCAAGAGCCTGCGCTTCGCGCTCCTGCCGGAGGGGCAGGACCCCGACGACCTGATCCGCGCGGGCGGCCGCGAGGCGATCGTCGCCGTGCTGAAGGACGCCCGGCCGCTCGTCGACATGCTGTGGACCCGCGAGCGCGAGGCGGCGCCGCTCGACACGCCGGAGCGCCGCGCCGCCTTCGAGACGCGCATCGACCAGGCGGTCGCCGCCGTCTCCGACGCGAGGGTGCAGCGCCACTACCGCGACGCGATGAAGGAGCGGCTGCGCGAGCTCTTCGTGCCGGCGCGCGGCTGGTCCCAGCCGGGACGGCGGCAGGGCAACGGGCAGCGGCCGGTCAACGGCAAGGGCCGCGGGCGTGGGAGCACCGGCACGGAATGGCGCGACGCGCCGGCCCAGCCGAGCGACCTGCTGCGGCGCAGCCTGTCGGCCGCCGGCGGCAGCCTGCCGCGGCGCGAGGCGATCCTGCTGCTCGCCCTCGTCAACCACACCGAGATGCTGGCGGACCGGGTCGAGACGGTCGCCGACCTCGAGTTCACCAACGTCGCGCTCAAGGACCTGTGCTCGGCGCTCGTCGACCTCGCCGCCGAGGCGCCCGAATCGTCCGAAGAGCTTCGCAGCCGTCTCGCCGGCCGCGGCCTCGGTCCCCTGGTGCAGCGCCTTGATTCGCTGTGGCTTGCGGCCGCCCGCGCCGAATGGTGGGTGGCGCCCGACACCGCTCCTGTTGACGTTGCGAGCGCCTGGGACCATATGGCGGCCTTGCACAGAAAAGCCGTGACGTTACATAAGGATCTGCTCTCCGCGCGTGCGCACTACGAATCCGATCAGACTCCCGAGAACTACGCTCGGATGATCGATATCAGGGCGCAGCTCGACAGCGTGGAAGGCACCGAGGCGCAGGTCGAGGGCTTCGGACTGGCGTCCGGCCGGCCGAGCCGCACATTCTAGCCTTCGATTTTCGAGCGGATCGCGGATACAAAGATTTAAGCTTACCTGAGGTTTAAGGGACGACACGACACGCGGGAGCGGTAACGGGCGCGCACCACGAAACGTGAAGAGCGCGACGCTCACGATATCGGCGTCCGGGACGAGCGGGAGACGGATCGCAAATATGGCCAACGCAGCAAAGCAGGCGGACGAGACGACGGAACAGACCACGGATGCTCCGGACGGTCCGCTGCTCGATCTGTCCGATGCCGCCGTCAAGCGGATGATCAAGACCGCGAAGAAGCGCGGTTACGTCACCTATGACGAGCTGAACGAGGTCCTGCCGTCGGAGGAAGTCACCTCCGAGCAGATCGAGGACACGCTCGCCATGCTGTCCGACATGGGCATCAACGTCGTCGAGACGGAGGAGGCCGAGGAAGGCCAGAGCGAGGAGTCCGACGGCGAGGAGGACGGCGGCGGCGAGCTCGTCGTCCAGCAGACCGGCAAGGTCGCCAAGAGCGAGACCAAGTCCGAGCCGACCGACCGCACCGACGATCCCGTGCGCATGTATCTGCGCGAGATGGGCTCGGTGGAGCTGCTCTCGCGCGAGGGCGAGATCGCGATCGCCAAGCGCATCGAGGCCGGCCGCGAGGCGATGATCGCGGGCTTGTGCGAAAGCCCGCTGACCTTCCAGGCGATCATCATCTGGCGCGACGAGCTGGCCGAGGGCAAGGTCCTGCTGCGCGACATCATCGACCTCGAGGCGACCTATGCCGGGCCCGACGCCAAGGCGCCGGACGCCACCGCCGCGGCCGCAGCCGGCGGAGAAGCGAGGAGCCCGAGCGAGGACGAGCGACGATTCCGACGGCGAGGACGGCGACGGGCGACGACGACGACGAGTTCGAACATGTCGCTCGCCGCGATGGAGGCCGAGCTCAAGCCGCAGGTCGTCGAGACCTTCGACAACATCGCCGAGAACTACAAGAAGCTTCGCAAGCTGCAGGACCAGCTCGTCGAGAACCGTCTGAAGAACCAGACGCTGTCGCCGAGCCAGGAGCGCCGCTACAAGAAGCTGCAGGAAGACGTCGATCGCGGAGGTGAAGAGCGCTCTCGCTCAACCAGAACCGCATCGATTCGCTGGTCGAGCAGCTCTACGACATCAACAAGCGGCTGATCGAGCTACGAGGGCCGCCTGCTGCGCCTCGCCGAGAGCTACGGCGTCGACCGCGACGACTTCCTCAAGCAGTACCAGGGCCACGAGCTCGACCCGCACTGGATCCGCCGCGTCGCCACGCTGCAAGAGCCAGGCGTGGCGCGACTTCGTCGCCAACGACAAGGAGACGGTCGAAGGACATCCGCGGCACGATCCAGACGCTGGCGACCGAGACCGGCCTCGAGATCACCGAGTTCCGCCGCATCGTCCACATGGTGCAGAAGGGCGAGCGCGAGGCCCGCCAGGCGAAGAAGGAGATGGTCGAGGCGAACCTCCGCCTCGTGATCTCGATCGCCAAGAAGTACACCAACCGCGGCCTGCAGTTCCTGGACCTGATCCAGGAAGGCAACATCGGCCTGATGAAGGCGGTCGACAAGTTCGAGTACCGCCGCGGCTACAAGTTCTCGACCTACGCCACGTGGTGGATCCGGCAGGCGATCACCCGCTCGATCGCCGACCAGGCGCGCACGATCCGCATCCCGGTGCACATGATCGAGACGATCAACAAGATCGTCCGCACCTCGCGCCAGATGCTGCACGAGATCGGCCGCGAGCCGACGCCGGAGGAGCTGGCCGAGAAGCTCGCCATGCCGCTGGAGAAGGTGCGCAAGGTGCTGAAGATCGCCAAGGAGCCGATCAGCCTCGAGACGCCGATCGGCGACGAGGAGGACTCCCATCTCGGCGACTTCATCGAGGACAAGAACGCCATCCTGCCGATCGACGCGGCGATCCAGTCGAACCTGCGCGAGACGACGACGCGCGTGCTCGCCTCGCTGACGCCGCGCGAGGAGCGCGTGCTGCGCATGCGCTTCGGCATCGGCATGAACACCGACCACACGCTCGAGGAGGTCGGCCAGCAGTTCTCGGTGACCCGCGAGCGCATCCGCCAGATCGAGGCGAAGGCGCTCCGGAAGCTCAAGCACCCGAGCCGCTCGCGCAAGCTGCGCTCGCTTCCTCGACAACTGAGCGGAGGCGGCGATGTCCTTCCTCAAGAAGCTCTTCGGCGGGGGCGATGGCGGCGGCAGGGAAGCCGCCGAGCCGCGCGTCGCCGCCGAGGAGGACTACGAGGGCTTCGCCATCGCCGCGACGCCCGTCCCCGAGGGCGGCCAGTTCCGCCTCGCCGCGACGATCACGAAGGAGATCGGCGGCGAGACGAAGACCCACAGGCTCGTCCGCGCCGACCTCTTCACCTCCGAGGACGAAGCCGCCCGCTTCGCCATCCGCAAGGCCAGGCAGGTCATCGACGAGCAGGGCGACCGCCTGTTCGGCTGAGGCGGGCGGGCTGCACCTCCGCTCTTGCCGCGAGCGCCGGCTTTGGCTACCGCTCGTTTCATGCAGCCGCCCCGCCAAGCTCCCGCCCAGAACGTGTCCCTCGCGCTGAGCCAGGCGCTGCGCGCCGGCGACTGGGCGGCGGCGGAGGCGATGCTTCTCCGGTTGACGAAGAAGGAGAAGCGCAACCCGGAGCCGCATTTCCAGCTCGGCATGGTGCTCCGGCGCCAAGGGCGCGAGCGGGAGGCGGCGAAGGCGTTTTCGCGGGCGCTGAAGATCAACCCGCGGCTGCCGCAGGTCGAGTTCGAGCGCGGCCAGGCGCTCTTCGCGCTCGACGAGCTGAGGGAGGCGCGGCGGGCCTTCCTCGCGGCGCTGAAGCTCGCGCCGGGCGACGTCGGCTGCCGCGCCAACCTCGCCATGATCGCCAGGCTCCAGGGCGATCTCGACGAGGCGGTGCGCCGCTTCGACGACGTGCTGGCCGAGCGCGGGCTGCCGGAGAACCAGGTCGTGATGCTGCGGCTGGGGCTGATCGAGGCGCTGCGCGACAAGGGCGACTTCGAGCGCATGCGGGCGGAAGCCTCGACGCTCGCCGAGGCCCAGCCGCAGGTGCGCAGCTCGATCATCACGCTTCTGAGCCACGGACGGCGCGGCCGCATGCCGCTGAAGGCCGCCGCGATCTGAAGGTCGCGGCCTATCCCTCGTCGCCCGAGATGAGCGTCGCGTCGGCGCCGCGCCCGTCGCGCTTCTGCCTGTAGGCGCGGCGATAGGCCGAGCTGTCCTCGCGCAGATCCCCCTGGAAGGCCAGAGCCTCCTCAAGCCCCGCCTCGTCGAACTCGTCGATGTCGAGCTCCAGCGCCTCGCGGCGGATCGGCACCGCCTGCGCCACCGGCGTGCCGCGCGGCAGGGTGCCTTCGAAGTCCGGGTCGACCCAGAGCGCGGGGAAGTTGACGAAGCCGCGCGTGAAGGCGTCGACGTCGACGAGGCCGGTCAGCGTCCGGAAGGGCAGGTCCTCGCGGTTGTAGGGGTGCGAGAAGAGGAGCGAGACGCCCGGCGGCGTCTCGACCGCCCAGAAATTCGTGAACTTCACGGCGAACTGGCCGCGGTCGATGCGGAAGGGGACGCCCGTCAGCTGCTCCGGCACGTGGACGCCGATCGGCGACAGCGTGTTGTCGGAGCCCTTCACCTCCGGCAGGTCCCAGTCCCAGCTCAGCTCGCCGCCCGAGCAGTGCAGGTCGGTGACGAGCGGGAACACGATGCCCTCGCGCACCGCGTCGAGGAAGGGCGGGCAGCGCTTGACGGTGGCGACGTCGAGGCCGCCCTTGGCCTCGCTGACGGCGCGCGACGGCATCGTCCTGATCCAGTCGGCCAGCGCCTCGGTCGCGCGCCGCGGCTCCGGCACGATGCCCCGGTAGCCCGGCATGCAGCGGAACTTGATGCGCATCGCTCGATCGTCCCCACGGGTTCATGCGGTCTCGCCTCACCCGAGGGTGCACCATGTCGGCGCTGCAAAATCAAGGTGCCGCGGCAGGACCTCCCGTCAGCCGTTCAGCCGCTCCCACGTCCGCGCGCCGACGATGCCGTCGGGCGCGAGGCTCTCGCGCGTCTGGAAGGTGATCACCGCCAGCTGCGCCGCCGCGCCGAAGTGGGCGTCGATCGCGATCGGAAAGCCATGCCTGCGGAGGAGGGCCTGCAGCTCGCCCACGCTCTCGCCGTAGGAGCCGCGCTGCAGTGCCGGCTTCGCGCCGTCCTGCGTCAGGCTGACCCCCAGCCCCTCGATGGCGGCCAGCGCCGCCTTGGCGCGCACGTAGTAGTGCCGCCGCTCCTCGAGACCGAGCAGCCGGCGCCCGTTGACGCGCCGCGTCACCTCGATGAGATCGTCCTCGTCGGCCGGGTCGTTGATTTCGCGGTATTTCCAGTAGTCGCAGGCGATGCGGAGGGCGGTCAGCGGCTCGCCCGCGAGATCCGGATCCTTCACGAGCCTGTCGCCGAGGCCCAGCCTCTTGCCGATCGTGCCGTAATTGGCGCGGCCGGTGAGCTGGATCAGGCCGCGCCCCTTGTAGTGGGGCCCGTCGTCCTTCTCGGTGTTGCCGAGGTCCTTGCGGCCCTCGTAGGCCTCTCCGGACGCAAATTCCTCCGTGGTGCGGAAGCCGGCGCATTCGTGGGTAACCTGCCCCATGAAGTGGGCGATGCGCAGGCGGGTATTGATGTCGAATTCGTCGAGCGTCGAGGCGAAGGCGCCGGAGATGGCGTTGATGATGCGGTCCTGCGCCGCCTCCTTGCTGCCGGAGAAGCGGGGGGCGACCTGCCGGATGAAGTTGCCGTCGATGGGGATCATGTCTGGTTCTCCTCGGGGGGCTAGTCCGCCGCCGCGGCCTGCCGTTGCGGCTGCCCGGTGCGGCCGGCGAAGGTCAGGAGGCCGTGCAGGTCGCGGACAAGGGTCGGTTGCCAGTTCGGCTGCTGGTTGACGAAAGAGGCGAGGTCACCCTGGAGCAGGCCGATCAGCACCTCGGCGACGATGCGAACCCCGACCTTGCCGAGCTGCGCCCCGTTGGTCTGAAGCTCCGCCTCCCGGAGGATGTAGAACCACAGCGGCGCCTCGCCCTGGCCGCCCTCGACCCCGCGCCACAGCTCCGCGTCCTCGAGCGGCGTCTCGCCCATGTAGCGGGCAACCGCCTGGCCGGACGGCAGGCTGAAGGACAGGCCCCGGCGGAGGTTGCGCTCGGCGAGCGAGCGAACCGCGAAGTCGACGCGGGCGCCGTCCGTGTCGACGACGGGCTGGCCCGTCGCGGCGTCGATGCGCGAGGCCCGCGGCACGACCGTCTCGGGCAGGTCGAGCAGCGGGGAGGCGAGCTTCGTGTCGATCTGGAGGCTGCGCTGGACGTCCGGGCCGTTGCCGAAGAACAGGTCGTAGTCCATGACGAGCCGCTTCGGCAGGTTGCGGTTGCCGCGCAGGTCGGTATCGGGGGTGCCGAAGATGTCGCCGCCGCCGTACGGGCCGACCCGGTAGCTCGTCCTCACCTGGCTGTGGCCGAAGCGGTAGGCGGCGACCGAGAACTCGACGGGAATGTAGGCCTCGCTCTCGAAGCTGAAGTAGCGCCGCCCGTTCTTCAGGATGTCGGAGACCATCTCCTGGCCGCAGACGAGGGGCAGGAACTCGTTGAGGACGATCCACTGGTAGTGCCAGCGGACGAGCCTCTGCGCCTCCTCGAAGCGGAGGTGCTCCGCCAGCGCCTGAACCTGGGGCAGCCCGATCACGGCGTTGTGGAAGCGGATCATGCCCAGATGGATCTGGGAGACGAGGGCGTTCTCGTCGTTGCGCGGGTCGCCGATGATCGCGACCTGGCGCGCATCGCCCGCGGTTCCGCCCTCGCCGGAGGTTCGCGGCATGTCGGGCCAGCTCGCGTCCCCGTCCGTGCGCGTGGCGACGGCGAGCGCGCCCGGGCAGGTGGGGTCGTAGAGATAGGGCTGGGCGTCCGGCCCCGCGCCGTAGACCGAGTCGAGCTCGAGCGCCGGCGTGCGGAAGTTCACGGTCGCCTTCGGGTCGTTCTGGCGCTCGAGGCTCGAGGTCGGATCGAAGGTCACGTCGTGGTCGACGAACTGGCCGAAGAAGACGAAGCCGGCCGGGATGCGCGCGTTCTCCTTCTCCGTGCCGCCGCCGTCCATCGGGCCGCCCGCCCGGCCGAGCGCCTTGGGGTCCGGCGTGTGCTCCTTCAGGCTCCGAAGGTGCGGGAACATGCGGCCGAAGCGGCCGGCCTCGTGATACCTGCCGCGGGCGACGTCGGCGCCGCGGATCTGCAGTCCGTGCATGATGCTGCTCCCCCTCCCGCGCCGGCGCACCTCTCCCGTGGCGCGACGGGGCGCGCGGCGGAGACGGGTCCGGGCTCGATTGCGATCATGGTTTCTGCCGGGCCGGGCGGACGCCAGCCGCACCGGGCCCAGCCGACAGGAACAGGCTACAGGCAGGGAGGGAGAAATGCAACCTTAAGTTGTATATACTCTGTGGCGGCTGAGGGCGATCGGCCTCGCGCAGGCACCCGGTCCGCCATGGCCATGTTCGGCAGGCCGCGGATCTCGCGCAGCAGCTTGCGCCGGATCGCCTGGCGGAAGTCGCGGAAGTTCGCGGCGATGATCACGAAGGCGCCGGGGCCGGTGATCATGTGCCGGCCGTACCAGCGGTCGAGGAAGGGCAGCTCGTTGATGATGGCGAGGCCGTTGACGGTGACGTTGCGGCTGGCGGCCAGCGCGCGCGCCTGGTCGATGTTCGGCCCGCTGCCGTGCGGCGGCGTCTCGACGCCGTCGCCGGACACGTCGATCACCTGCCGCAGGCCGCGAACCGGGCTCGCGTCGAACATGCCGAGCGCCCGGACGATGCCGGCGCCGATACCCGTGCGCGCCGGTCACCAGCCGCTGCATGCGCTCGAGATCCTGCGCGAAGCGCTCCGCGTCGGCCGGGCTCGCGATGACGGTCCAGCCACCCGCCTGCTTCGGCAGCGCCGCGTCGGCCCAGATCAGCGTCGAGACGGCGATCCGGCCGAGCGAGCCCGCGGCGATCGCCGCCTGCACCTCGGGGTCGCGGAAGGCCGCTGCGAAACCCTGCATCTGCAGCGCGTATTCGCCCGGATCGATGCTGGTCGACCCGTCGATCGCCAGCACGAGCTCCAGATCGACGAGCGGCACGCTCCGCGCCGGCGCCGGAGCGGCGAGGGCGATGAACGTCGCGAGAAGGGCACGCAGGCGCATGGCGTCTCCCGTGTCGTCCCGATTGGACACGGTGGAAGCCGCCCGGGCAAGGCGTGCGCGGCTGACGATCGCTTGAGGAGGTGCCGGCGAAATGCGCGGCGTGATGTCCGGGAGGCGGCCCGAACGCTGTTGCAGCGTCCGGGCGCCTCGACCGCGGAAGGCGAGGCCGCAGCTCTGCCGCTCGCCCGCTTTCCCACTTTCGGAAGATCTTGTCGCGGCGGCCGGGAGGGGGGATGCTTCCCGGCGGCAGCGCCGCTCGCACTAGTAACCGTTGCACGCGCATCCTGTTCCCGCCGGCGGGCGAGGAATCTCGTGCCGGGCGCGGCGCGGGACCCGCGACGCTTTTTCGCGGCGCCCCGCCGCCCTATCTCCGGCGGACCTTCCGCCTGCAGACGTCCCGTCCGCACACTCGTCGTCCAGACCATGGGGCAGCCATGACGCTCTTCGAAATCGCCGGGCTGACGCTCGTCCTGTCCGCCCTGTTCGGCCTGATCAACGAGCGCTTCATCGGCCTGCCGCACACGATCGGCATCACCGTGATGGCGCTCGTCGCCTCGCTCCTGCTCGTCGCGGTCGAGCATCTGGTGCCCGGCACGGCGATGGCCAACACGATCGACCAGGCGGTGAACAGGGTCGACTTCGAGGACACGCTGATGAACGGCCTCCTGTCGTTCCTGCTCTTCGCCGGCGCGATCCACGTCGATCTCGAGCTGCTGCGCCAGCGCGCCGGCGCGGTGGCGCTCATGGCGACGGCGGGCGTTCTGATCTCCACGGTGGTGGTGGGCGTCCTGTCGTGGCTCGCCTTCGACTGGCTCGGCGCGCCGATCCCGATCGCCTGGGCCTTCGTCTTCGGCGCGCTGATCAGCCCGACCGATCCGGTCGCCGTGCTGGGCGTCATCCAGGAGGCGAAGGCGCCGGCCACGGTCGAGGCGCAAGATCACGGGCGAAATCGCTGTTCAACGACGGCGTCGGCATCGTCGTCCTGCTGCTCGCGCTGCAGTTCGCCGACGGGGCCGGCGGCGGTGACGAGAACCCGTTCCTGCTGTTCGCGCAGGAGGCGGGCGGCGGCCTCGCCTTCGGCCTCGCCGGCGGCTGGCTCGTGAACCGGCTGATGTCGATGGTCGACGACACGATCGTCGAGGCGCTGATCTCGCTCGCCTTCGTGGTCGGCGGCTACGCGCTGGCGCAGCGGCTGCACGTCTCCGGGCCGCTGGCCATGGTCGCGGCCGGCCTGTTCGTCGGCAACATCCGCGTCGACAAGGCGATGTCGAAGGAGAGCCAGTCGCGGCTGTCCGACTTCTGGAAGATCCTCGACGAGATCCTGAACTCGGCGCTGTTCCTGCTGATCGGGCTCGAGGTGCTGGTGATCGGCTTCGACGTGCGCTTCGCGCTGCCCGCGCTCGCGGCGGTGGTCATCGTCGTCGGCGCGCGCGCGGTCGCCACGACGGCCACGGTGGGCCTCCTGTCGATCAAGCGGCCCTATGGCGGCGGCGTGCTGCCGGTGCTGATCTGGGGCGGGCTCAAGGGCGGCATCTCGGTCGCGCTCGCCCTGTCGCTGCCCGCCACGGACTACAAGCCGCTGATCCTGGCCGTCACCTACGGCGTCGTCGTCTTCTCGATCATCGTGCAGGGGCTGACGATCGGCCTCGTCGTCCGCCACTTCTGCAGCGAGCCGATGGAGGACGCGCCGCCGAAGGCGGCTGCCGGGCGGGCCTGAGGCTCAGCCGTCGCGCTTGTTGACGACGAGACGGCCTTCCTCGTCCGCCTCGTGGACGGGCGCGGCCTTGGGGCGGGCGGGCGAGCCCTCGGGGCTGTCTTCGCCCGGCTCGTCCGGGTTGTAGGGGTCGAGCACGCGGTTTTCCCCCGTCTCGGCCGCGGGCCCGGCCGGCGCGATCGGCTCTTCCGCCTGGCCCGGCTGGCGAAAGTCGTCGACGGGCCGGTGATCGGCGCCGACGCGCTGGCGGCCGGTGACGCTCTTCTCGCCGGAGACGAGCTTCTTGTCGTCTTCCATGGTCGAATCCTTCTCCTTGGAACCTCGAAGGAAGGAACGGATGCATCGAAACCGCGGTTCCGGCGGAACCACGGCTTGACCGCATCCTCCGGCCGGGCTCGTCTGCGGGGCCTCCTCCCGTTCCAGAGACCAGCACCGCCTCATGACCCGATCCCTCCCGCCGACCCTCGTCGTCATCGGCCATCCCCGCGGCACGGCCAGCCTGTGCGGCGCGATCGCCGAGGCCTATGCGGAGGGGGCGCGCCAGGCGGGGGCGGAGGTCGAGGTGCTCGACCTCTCGACGCTCGACTTCGACCCCGACGTGCGCCTCGCCGATCCCGCCGACCAGCCGCTCGAGCCCGACCTTGGCCGGGCCCGCGACATGGTGGAGCGGGCGGGGCACCTCGTCTTCGCCTACCCCAACTGGTGGGGCACCATGCCGGCGCGCCTCAAGGGCTTCTTCGACCGCCTGCTGACGCCGGGCTTCGCCTTCCGCCGCACCACGGCCGGCACGGGCTACGAGGGGCTGCTGGCCGGGCGCACCGCGGAGCTCCTCGTGACGATGGACACGCCGGGCCTCGTCTACGGCCTGATCCAGGGCGCGCCCGGCCACAAGGCGATGGCCCGCTCGACGCTCGGCCTGTGCGGCGTGCGGACCGTGCGGATCTCGCGCTTCGGCATCGTCGAGACCTCGGACGAGGAGGGCCGGACGGCCTTCCTGGCCCGCGCCCGCCGGCTCGGCCTCTCGCTCGCCGACGGTCCGGGCGGCCGCCGCGCCCGCTGGCGCCGCACCGCCGGCACCTGGCTGCAGGCGCTCAGGCTGCAGTTCTACCCCATGACCATCCTCGCCTACCTCCTCGGCGCGACGCTGGCGGCCGGGGAGGGCGGGCTGCCCTGGGGCCGTCTGCTCCTCGGCTATCTCGCGGTGTTCGCGGCCGAGGCGGCGACGGTCTTCCTCAACGACGTGCACGACCGCGAGAGCGACGTGCGCAACGCCTTCTGGAGCCCGTTCACCGGCGGCTCCCGCGTGCTGGCCGACGGCACGCTGTCGCGCCGGCAGCTGACGACCGGCGCCGGCGTCGCGCTCGCGGTGTCGGTGGCCGCGATGCTCCCCGTCCTCCTCGGGGGCGGCAATGCCGGCTGGCTCCTCGCGTGGTACGTCCTGCTGGTCGTGCTGGCGCTCGGCTACACCGTGCCGCCGCTCAAGCTTTCGCACCGGACGCTGGGCGAAATCGACGTCGCGGTCACCCATTCCTTCGCGGTGATCTTCTTCGGATGGCTCGTGGCCGGCGGCTTCCCCGGCGCGTCCGTGCCATGGATCGCCGGCCTGCCGCTCGCCCTGTCGATCCTGCCGTCGATCACGCTGTCGGGCGTCCCGGACATCGCCGCCGACCGCGCCGCGGGGAAGCTGACCATCCCCGCCCGCTTCGGACTGAAGGCCGCCTACGGCTTCTCCGCCGCCACGGGCGCGCTCGCCGTCGTCGCGGCGCTCGCCGTGGCGCTGTGGACGGACCTGCCGGGCTACTGGACCGTCGCCGGCGCGGGCCTCGTCCACCTCGTCTTCCTGATGCGCGCCCTTGTCGCCAGGTGGCCCGCCGACGATACGCCCCGCCGCATCGACACGCTGATGGTCTGGGCGCTGACCTACCTCATGTGGTTCGTCGTCGTGCCGCTCGCGGCGGGGTGAGGGTATGGCGGCGGCGACCGCGTCGCGGTTCCCGACCTGTGCGCCAGGGACCGGAAGCTCGCGCCGGGCACAGATTGTCGCTTCGCCCGGCCCGAGCCCGCGCGAGGTTGTGCGGGCCATCAGCCTGTCTTATTAGAGCGATTATAAAAAGCCCGCTTCACCGATGCCCCCTGGCGGGTATCATCACGTGACGCTCGACGAACTGCCACAGGAGGCAAAGATGGACGCGAAGGTTGAAGACGAATCCGGTGGATGCCCGTTTTCCGGCGGCCGGCGCGGCGCGAGGAATCGCGACTGGTGGCCCGAGCAGCTCGACATCTCCATGCTGCATCGCAATTCCAGCCTGTCCGACCCGATGGGCAAGGACTTCGACTACGCCAAGGAGTTCAAGAGCCTCGACCTGAACGCCGTCATCGAGGACCTGCGCAAGCGTGATGACGGATTCGCAGGACTGGTGGCCGGCCGACTTCGGCCACTATGGCGGCCTGATGATCCGCATGGCCTGGCACAGCGCCGGCACCTACCGCATCACCGACGGCCGCGGCGGCGCGGGGCAGGGCCAGCAGCGCTTCGCCCCGCTGAACTCCTGGCCGGACAACGTCAACCTCGACAAGGCGCGCCGGCTGATCTGGCCGGTCAAGCAGAAGTACGGCCGCAAGATCTCCTGGGCCGACCTGATGGTGCTGGCCGGCAACGTCGCGCTCGAGACGATGGGCTTCAAGACGTTCGGCTTCGCCGGCGGCCGCGCCGACGTGTGGGAGCCGGAGGAGCTCTACTGGGGCCCCGAGGGCACCTGGCTCGGCGACGAGCGCTATTCGCGGCGAGCGCCAGCTCGAGGAGCCGCTGGCCGCGGTGCAGATGGGCCTGATCTACGTGAACCCGGAGGGCCCGAACGGCAATCCCGACCCGCTGGCGGCCGCCAAGGACATCCGCGAGACGTTCTACCGCATGGCGATGAACGACGAGGAGACCGTCGCGCTGATCGCCGGCGGCCACTCCTTCGGCAAGACGCACGGCGCGGGCGATCCCTCGCTGCTCGGCCCGGACCCCGAGGGCGCCGCGATCGAGGACCAGGGCCTCGGCTGGAAGAGCGGCCACGGCGTCGGCTTCGGCGACGACACGATCGGCGGCGGCCCGGAGGTCACCTGGACGCAGACGCCGACGCAGTGGTCGAACTTCTTCTTCGACAATCTGTTCGGCTTCGAGTGGGAGCTCGACAAGAGCCCGGCCGGCGCCCTGCAGTGGGTCGCCAAGGACGCGCCCGAGTCGATCCCCTACGCGCACGACCCGTCGCGGTTCCGCAAGCCGACCATGCTGACCACCGACCTGGCGCTGCGCTTCGACCCGGAATACGAGAAGATCTCGCGGCGCTTCCACGAGAACTTCGACGAGTTCGCCGACGCCTTCGCGCGCGCCTGGTTCAAGCTCACCCACCGCGACATGGGGCCCGCGCGTGCGCTATCTCGGCCCGCTCGTGCCGCAGGAAGAGCTGCTCTGGCAGGATCCCGTGCCGGCGGTCGACCATGAGCTGGTCGAGCGAGCAGGACATCGCGGAGCTGAAGGAGAAGATCCTCGCCTCCGGCCTGACGGTCTCCGAGCTCGTCTCCACCGCCTGGGCCTCGGCCTCGACCTTCCGCGGCTCCGACAAGCGCGGCGGCGCCAACGGCGCGCGCATCCGCCTCGAGCCGCAGAAGGACTGGGAGGTCAACGAGCCGCCAGAAGCTCGCCAAGGTGTCCTCGGCACGCTCGAGCGGATCCAGAAGGAGTTCAACGACGCCCAGACCGGCGGCAAGAAGGTGTCGCTCGCCGACCTGATCGTCCTCGGCGGCTCCGCCGCGGTCGAGAAGGCGGCGAAGGATGCCGGCACGGAGGTCAGGGTGCCGTTCACGCCGGGCCGCACGGACGCCACCCAGGAGCAGACCGACGTCGACTCCTTCCGTCCGCTCGAGCCGCGGGCCGACGCCTTCCGCAACTACCTGAGCGGCAGGCAGTTCATGATGCCCGAGGAGGAGATGGTCGACCGGGCGGAGCTGCTGACGCTGACGGCGCCGGAGATGACCGTCCTGCTCGGCGGCCTGCGCGTCCTCGGCAACAACTATCAGGGGTCGCCGCTCGGCGTGCTCACCGACCGGCCGGGCGTGCTGACGAACGACTTCTTCGCCAACCTGCTGACGATGGCGACCGAGTGGAAGCCGGCCGCCGACGGCAGCTACGAGGGCCGCGACCGCAGGACGAACGAGCTCAAGTGGCAGGCGAGCCGCGTCGACCTGATCTTCGGCGCCCACTCGCAGCTCCGCGCCTACGGCGAGGTCTATGCCTGCGCCGACAGCCAGGAGAAGTTCGTCAGGGACTTCGTGGCGGCGTGGACGAAGGTGATGGACGCCGACCGCTTCGACGTGGAGCGGCGCCCGCAATAAGTCCGGGCTCCGCCGCGCCGGGCGCGGCGGTCGATCCGGGATACGAAGAGGGGCACGACCGGCGACGGTCGTGCCCCTTCTCGTTTCAGGCCGTTCTTTCGGGGGCGTGGCCGGTCCGTCGCGGGCCGGTCCGCCGCTACTCGGCGCTCTCGAGCGCCCAGGTCACCTCGACCTCGACGTGCAGCGTCTGCTCGCCGGTCTCGACCGGCACGGCGTCGGCCTTGGCGGCTTCCATGCGCATGACGCGGGGACCGGGCTGCGGGCCGTCGCCCTTGGCCTCGCGGATGCTCAGCACGTCGCCGAGCTTCGCGCCGGCGGCCTTGGCGTAGAGCTCGGCCTTGCGGCGGGCGTTGGCGAAGGCGTCCTCGCGCGCCTCGTCGGCCAGCTCGTCGGCCTTCGCCACGTCGAAGGTGATGCCCTGGATCTGGTTGGCGCCGGCCTTCACGGCGGCGTCGAGCACCATGCCGATCTTGTCGAGCGCCCGCAGCCTCGCCGTCACGCTGTTCGACACCTGGTAGCCGACGATGCGCGGCGCCGCCTGCGAGCCGTCCTCCTGCCGCGCCGGGTAGACATATTGCGGCGACACGGAAAAGCCCGAGGTCTGCAGGTCGCGCGGCTCGATGCCCTCCTGCTTCAGCCGGGCGATCAGGCCGCCGACGGCCTGGTTGTTGGCGTCGAGCGCCTGCTCGGCGGTGACGGCCTCGCTGACGACGCCGAGCGAGATCGTCGCGCGGTCGGGCGAGGCGGCGGCCTCTGCGTCGGCCGAAACGGTGACGCTGCGGCCTTGGTCGGAGGCCGTGCGCGGCGATGGCCGGCGCCGCGGCGGCGAGGGCGCCTGCGAGGATTGCGGCCGAGAGGAGGCGTGAGACGGGCATCTGATGGCTCCCTGGGGTGGGCGAGGGGGCGGGCAACGCCGAATTCGGCGTTTCTTCCTGAATAGAGGAGAACGATGGCGGCGTCATTGCGGCCGGCGCATGGGGGCGGCCCGTTCCTCGCGGGGCTTCGCGGGCCGAGCCGCCTTGCCCGGCCGGCGCGGAAAACCTAGGAGTTGAGGAAGAGCATCACGGCCCGACGCTCCGAGCGAGTGCCCGGCGTCGCCATCGAAAGGGGCTGAGCATCGTGGACCAGACGAGCCCGAACCGTACCGACCATTTCCGCGCGCGGATGCGCGAGGCCTATCTCCAGGACGAGCCGGCCGCCGTCGCGCGGCTCGTCGCGCAGGCCGGCCTGTCGGCGGAGGACCGGGCAGCGATCTCCCGCGAGGCGGCGGGCCTCGTGCGCGAGGTGAGGGGCAGCGCGCGGCCGGGCCTCATGGAGGAGTTCCTCGCCGAGTACGGCCTGTCGACGAAGGAGGGCGTGGCGCTGATGTGCCTCGCCGAGGCGCTGCTGCGGGTGCCGGACGCCGAGACGATCGACGACCTGATCCAGGACAAGATCAGCCCGCACGACTGGGGCGCGCATCTGGGCCAGGCCTCCTCGTCGCTCGTCAACGCCTCGACCTGGGCGCTGATGCTGACGGGCCGCGTCGTCGACGAGCGCGAGGAGCCGGGCGTCGCCGGCGCGCTGCGCGGCGTCGTGCGCCGGCTCGGCGAGCCGGTGGTGCGCACCGCCGTCGGCCGGGCCATGCGCGAGATGGGCGCGCAGTTCGTGCTCGGCCGCAACATCGAGGAGGCGATGAAGCGCGGCCAGGCGATGGTGAAGCGCGGCTATTCCTACTCCTACGACATGCTCGGCGAGGGCGCGAAGACGGAGGAGGACGCGCAGCGCTATCACGGCGCCTACGCCCAGGCGATCGCCTCCATCTCGGCGCACGCGACCTCGAACGACATCCGCGACAATCCCGGCATCTCGGTGAAGCTCTCCGCGCTCCACCCGCGCTACGAGTTCGGCCAGCGCGAGGAAACGCTGCCGGTGCTCGCCAGCCGCACGCTGCAGCTCGCCCAGGCCGCGAAGGCCGCCTCGATGGGCTTCAACATCGACGCCGAGGAGGCCGACCGGCTCGACCTGTCGCTCGACGTGATCGAGCGCGTGCTCTCCGATCCCTCGCTCGAAGGCTGGGACGGCTTCGGCGTCGTCATCCAGGCCTACGGCCAGCGCGCCGCCCACGCGATCGACTGGCTCCACGACCTGGCCGAGCGGCTCGACCGGCGCATCATGGTGCGCCTCGTCAAGGGCGCCTACTGGGACACGGAGATCAAGCGGGCGCAGGTGCTGGGCCTGCCGGGCTACCCCGTCTTCACGCGCAAGGCGCATTCCGACGTCAGCTACATCGCCTGTGCGCGCCAGCTTCTGCGCAAGACCGACCGCATCTACCCGCAATTCGCCACGCACAACGCCCACACCGTGGCGGCCGTGCTGAAGATGGCGGAGAGCGTCGACAGGCGCGCCTTCGAGTTCCAGCGCCTGCACGGCATGGGCGAGGCGCTGCACGACACGGTGCTGCGGCGCGAGGGAACGCGCTGCCGCATCTATGCGCCCGTCGGCGCGCATCGCGACCTGCTCGCCTATCTCGTGCGCCGGCTGCTGGAGAACGGCGCGAACTCCTCCTTCGTGCACCAGATCGTCGACGAGTCGGTGGCGCCGGAGGAGATCGCCCGCGATCCCTTCGAGGTGGTGGAGCGCGACGGCGGCAGCCGCAACGGGGCGATCCCGCTGCCGAGCGAGATCTTCGGGCCGAACCGCAAGGGCGCGAAGGGCTGGGACGTCACCGATCCCGCGACGATGGCGGCCGTCGACGAGACGCGCGGACCGTTGCGCAGCCATCGCTGGCACGCCGCGCCGACGACCGACGGCGGTGCGGCGCGGCAGGCCCACGAGGTGCGCAACCCGGCGCTCCCCGGCGACGTCGTCGGCACGGTGGAGGACGCGACGGAGGCCGACATCCGGGCCGCCTTCGAGGCCGCCGAGGCCGCGCAAGGGCGCGTGGGCCGCGAAGCCCGCGCGACGAGCGCGCGAGGATCCTCGAGCGCGCCGCCGACCTCTACGAGGCGCACGGCGAGGAGTTCTTCGCGCTCGCCGCCCGCGAGGCCGGCAAGATCATGCTCGACGGCGTCGCCGAGGTGCGCGAGGCGGTCGACTTCCTGCGCTACTACGCGATCCAGGCGCGCTCCCTGCCGCGCGACGCGGAGCCGCGCGGCACCTTCGTCTGCATCTCGCCGTGGAACTTCCCGCTGGCGATCTTCACGGGCCAGATCGCCGCGGCGCTGGTGACCGGCAACGCGGTGCTGGCGAAGCCGGCCGAGCAGACGCCGCTGATCGCCGCCCGCGCGGTCGAGCTCCTGCACGAGGCGGGCGTGCCGCGCGAGATCCTGCACCTCCTGCCGGGCGACGGCCCGAATGTCGGCCAGAAGCTGACGGCCGATCCGCGCCTCGCCGGCGTCTGCTTCACCGGCTCGACCGAGGTGGCGCGGGCGATCAACCGGCAGCTCGCCGAGACGGCGCGGCCCGACGCCGTGCTGATCGCCGAGACGGGCGGCCTCAACGCGATGATCGTCGATTCGACCGCGCTGCCGGAGCAGGCGGTGCGCGACATCCTGGCCTCGGCCTTCCAGTCGGCCGGGCAGCGCTGCTCGGCGCTGCGCATGCTCTACGTCCAGCAGGACGTCGAGGAGCGCTTCCTCGAGATGCTGTTCGGCGCCATGGAGACGCTGAAGCTCGGCGACCCGTGGGAGCTGTCGACCGACGTCGGCCCGGTGATCGACCAGGAGGCGCGCGACGGCATCGCCGGCTATTGCGCCGAGATGGAGGGGCAGGGGCGCCTCCTGCGCAAGCTCGAGGCGCCGGAGGAGGGGCTCTTCGTCGCGCCGCACGTCTATCGCCTCTCCGGCATCGAGGAGATGGAGCGCGAGGTCTTCGGGCCCGTGCTGCACGTCGCGCGCTTCGACGCGGCCGAGCTCGACCGGGTGGTCGAGGCGGTCAACGCGAAGGGCTACGGCCTGACCTTCGGCGTCCACACCCGCGTCGACGCGCGCGTGCAGCGGCTTCTCGAGCAGATCCACGTCGGCAACATCTACGTGAACCGCAACCAGATCGGCGCCGTGGTCGGCTCGCAGCCCTTCGGCGGCGAGGGCCTGTCGGGCACCGGGCCGAAGGCCGGCGGCCCGAACTACCTGCCGCGCTTCATGCGCCGGGTCTCCGGCGAGGGCGGCGCGGCGGTGCAGGCCGCGGTCGCGGACGCCGGGGCGATCCGGCAGGCGGCCGGCTCGCTCGCCGTCGGCACCTGGCCCTTCCTCGCCGACCGCGTGACGCGGCTGCGCCAGGCGCTTCGGGGCCGGGCGGCCTCGGCGATGTCGGCGGCCGCGGCGATCGACCAGGGGCCGGTCGACCTGCCGGGGCCGACGGGCGAATCGAACCGCCTGCTGATGGTGCCGCGGGGCCTCGTCCTGTGCCTCGGGCCCGATCCCGACACGCTGCTCGGCCAGGTCGTGCAGGCGCTCGCCGCCGGCAACGGCGTCATCGCCGTCGCGCCCGGCGCGACGGGGGCGCTGTCGCCGCTCAAGGAGGCACAGGCGCCGTTCCGCGCCTTCGACGGCACGCTCGACCCGTCGCTTCTCGACGACATGCCGCTCGACGCCGTGGCGGTGACCGGGCCGGACGACCTCCTGAAGTCGGTGCGCCGGGCGCTCGCCGGCCGCAAGGGGCCGATCGTGCCGCTGCTCGACGCCGAGCTCAGCCCGTCGGCCTACTATCACGAGCGGGCGATCTGCATCGACACGACGGCCGCCGGCGGCAACACGACGCTGTTCGCCGCGGTCGAATGAGAGCCGCGGGCGGACGCGCCGCAAGATTTCCCGCGCCGGGCCGCCCTTCGTGCCCGGCGCCAGTTGACCGCACAGGGCGGAACGGTTAGGCCTTCCATCCGCGGGAGACGTGGCCGAGTGGTCGAAGGCGGCGGTTTGCTAAACCGTTAGGCGGGGTAAACCCGTCTCGAGGGTTCGAATCCCTCCGTCTCCGCCAATCCCTTCTGATCATTGAACAAAGCGCATTGACAAGGCCGCTTGGCTTTTCTTGTCGGCGGCGTCCGCGGCTGCAGGGGAAACAACAAGCGAGCAACACGTCCCTTGTTGTTCGGACGGTGTTGCGATCGCCGCTCAAAATCACGCTGCATCTTGCCAAAATCCTGCGGCGTCACCTGCCGTGGAATCTTGATGAGAGATCGGAGGACCACGACGGGATGGAGGACGTCCCATTCGGGTTTCGTCGGGCCGAGGATGAGCCCCTGTTCATCAAGCCGTGCGATGACCCGGCGATCGAGCCAGACCGGGTATCTCCGGCCGTTGAAGGGTACTTCAGGATTCCGGCCGTCTGGATCGGGGCGGCGCCGGACCCAGCGAACGCCCGGGTGCTCCGGCCGAGCGTCCATCATGCTGTGGTGCTGCGGAAGGACCTCTCCTGCGGCATCCGCGTTCGCGTACGGCGCGACGGCACGTTCCTCTTCGACTTCTCATCTTGGGCGCACGCACCGACCGTGACGATCCCGGGATATCGGCGGCCGGGGGCTGTAGGGGACGGATCCGAGTCCCCCGCGAGCATACGCTAGCCGAGGAGAAGGCCGAGCATTACGCAGTGGTCCGCGCGCAGGTCATGAACGTGCACCAGGCGTGCCTCACGACGTCGGAGGCCGTGGTCAAGCGGAGAGGCGCTGCGATGGGTATCCCCGTGACTGCCTGGAGCACGCGGAAGGCCATTTCCTTCGAAGCTGGCCACGCTCACTACGAGGACACCGAGAACATCCACGATCTTGCGGAGGGCGTCCTCAACAACGCCCACGGAATCCCGCGGGCCCAGCCACTCCCCCGTAGGACACTGGAACTGGAGGTCGTCGAGCACTCGCTGGATTCGCTCGACCGAATCTTGGCTGAGAACGATCTCGTGCTTCTTCAGCTCGTTAAATCCGCCTACATGGCTGCCTGTCGGCAAAGGGACAAGCGGTTCGGAGAAGCGGTGGTCCTCGCATGGGCGGTACTGGAGCAGCTTCTCTCTCTCGCTTGGCGGCAGGTTCTCGATGAGGTCAACGCATCAAGCTCGGAGGGCCGGATTCCGAAAGTCCGCCGAGACAAGTTGACGGGCAGAGACTACACGGCCTCGATGATTGTCGAATCCCTTGAGCTTCATGGCCGCATAGATCACGAGATGTACCGTCTTCTCGAAATTGCCCGGAAGGCGCGAAACAACTGGGTTCATAGCCTGCGGGCTCCCAAGGAACGGGATGTCTATTACTGCATCCGCGCCGTTGGGACGCTTTTCCGCCAGATCAAAGGAATCGAGTTGCACCTTCAGTCCGGTGGTCGTGGCGGCGTGCCCCAGTGGCCGGTATGGATATGGGACGAAGTCAAAGGCCGCGGCGGGCCGTAGGGATTCGGGCGGGATCTCGTTGGCCCCTTCGACAACGCGCCCTCCGGTCTTGAAGACGGACACATGCGAGACGCTTGGACGTCTGCCACTGCATGGCACGTTGCAGAAGTAGGCCGCCGGAAGGCCAACAGGCTTCACTCGACGGTTTCGACGCCCGTCGGGCGAATAAGTCGCCAGAGGCGACCGACCTGCTCCAGTTCTCCCGAGACGCGAAGGCGTCGGCCAGCGCGATGAGCCTCAACCGCTAGCAGGTAGTCCTCTGGTGGAAGGACGATCCTGACGTTCAGGATGCCAAGGTCCCCGCTCTCCCACGTCAGGGTGACTTCCCGGGAGCCCTGCGGATGCTCCAAGTCCGACGGATCGTGCTCTGACTTCAGGTGCGTGACCCGTCCCACGAGGACACGTTTCCCGGTCGAACTCCTGCTTTCTTAGCTGCTCGGCGGCTTCCCGGGCGACCTCCACATGCTCCGGTCGCGCGCTCAGCCTGAGATGCTCCGTCACGTCCGTCGGAGAATGCCACTCCGGGGACAGCCTGAACGAGAAGGCAACCGCCTCCGCGCGAGTTGCCTCCATCATGGAAACGAAGTCCTCGCACATGTTCGCCGAGAAGCCCGTCCTATAGGAGTCGGCAAGTAAGCTCGGATCCTCGCTGCTGGCGGCCAATTCCAGCGCGGAGAAGCCGCGAGCGAGCCGCTCAACGACCCGGCGTTCGAATGGAGGCGGGGCATGGTCGATGCCGGGGAAGGCTGGCGTCTCATTCCTGCCGACCGGAGATTCGATGGTAAATCCGAAACTCCCACGGAAGGTGTGGCCGAAGCGGCACCGGGCCGCGTATGTCTGCCCTTCTTTGGCAACACGACCAAAGAGCCGCTCAGGCTTGAGTTCCGTCGTCGCGGCTCCTGCGAGGAGGCCGCGCATGTGGCGAATGAAACCCATCGCGACGTCAAGGTGGATCGCGTCGTCTCGCACCAAGTGGTCGGGGAGCCTCGACTGGAGGACGTCGGCGCCTACCCAACGAATGTCGGCCGCCACCTTTTGCGGCTCTCGGTCCTCTAGCTGCGAAAGGGACCGGAGCGACATCGACACCCATCGGGCTGCTTCCAGTTGAAATCCTTCGTCTTGGGCAGGATGATCTCCACACCAGCGTAACGGGAGTCGCTCGCTACGTAGAGATCGAGCGGGCCCCGGCGCCCCGGGTTCTGGATGCCAGTTGCGGAGTGTCAGGTAGCGACGGAGGAGACCGAGAGGCACCTCCACTGGCGGCGATGAAACGGACATCAGGCTGCACCTCCCGTCCACCGCTCCCGCTCCTGTCGGAGGACCTCTTGGATCGACGGCCCTGTCAGCAGGTTGCGTCGCGGGATGAAGATCCGGCGGCTGGAAGCCTCCAGCGCCTCCCCGGGGGCAGGACGTACCAGGGTCAGCGGCAGTGGCGGAGAATCATTTCCAACTCAGCGGAGACGAGCCATTCCTCCTTCTGATTCGGAAGGCAAAGGAGGATCAGCATGCAGCGAACCGCCTCCGGAGAACGCGTCACCAGATCGTCGTACGTCTTGCCTTCAAGGTCATAGATGATGTGGTCGTTCTCGAGCCTTCACGGAGTGGTAGATTTGAGCTGGAAGTCCAGGGGGAAGCCCGATTCGACCCTCCGCTGCCCGACCACCTTCACGGGGTGGAGGGTGCCGTCGACGCCATAGTCGTGAACGCGCGAGACGGCAAGATTGACACCTGCGTGTCCTGCGAGCGCGTGCACATACGCAAGCCGAAAGGCATCCCTGTGAATGCTGAATAGTAATCGACACCTGCCCCCCCACCAATGGTCTTCTTATTTCGTCCGGAACGAGGCGTTCTTGATCGTTGGTTCAGCTTCTACCGCTGGGCGTCCCTGAGAGGTACCAAGCATTCGATCGTACAAGAAGGCCGTTCGAGATGAAGGTTGCGGTTTCGGGTCGAGTTCGAGTTCCAGCCCGTGGGGGAGGTCGCCCTCGACGTGAACGGGTCGGCCCAGTTCCCGAAGACGCCTTCCGATCCAGGGCTGTACCGCTTCGACTTCCTTTTGCTCTTCTCACCGGAACGGCCATGGTATGTAGGCGAAGACCGATGACGTCGCCAGACGTCTGCAGCACTACCTCTTGCACTCCGGGGCCGACGCAGAGGATGAACATTCGGGTCAACGGGTTGATGAGCGAGTTGCTGCGCCAAGGAGGGAGCGTCAAGCTCTACACGGTGGCTGGTGATGTCGGCGCAACCCTTGGGAGCGACCTCGACGAGCCGAACCTTTCCCGGAAGGCGGATCGTGTCCTTCTCGAGCACGTCGCGATTGGTAGGGCGACTCCGCATCAGGAGCAGAACTCGTGTATGCCGTGACGCAAACCGTCAACGGCTTGTTCGCTGTTTCGGGGGAGCTGCATCAGGGGCAGTTGTCTTCGGTATCCACCGTTCGCTGACGTTCATGCCACGCCGCAACCCAGCCCATCGCAGCCCCCCTCTCACCTCCACGAAGGTCGATCCGAAGCGAGGCCAGATCGCCGTCCCGGATGGCCGTTCTCGACGTGCAGAAGCGCGTCCCGGGGAAGCTTGCCCAGCGAGGAGCGTTCAGCTCCGACTGCGCGGGGACTCGCCGCCCCCGCTGCTCTCCCGCGGCGACGTCATCGAGCAGGCGCCGCATAGAGCGGTGATGGTTCTGTGGTGGAGACCTCCGGCCGTGCGACGCGGGGTCAGCGAGTCCCTCACCGGCCCCCGGTTCCGGTCAATCGTGTATGATCCGGGGCCTGTCGCGGCCGGTGGCGATACCGGCTGCCGGGGCGTGCGTTGCTCGCGTCCCGGGCGCGGAAGGATTGCCCGCACAGCACCCGTGAGGACGACCTGGACGCCCGCCAGCATGGCCAGCATGAACGGCTCGCCGAGGATGTGGCGAATGATCGCCATGCTCGTGTCCTGACGCCCGAGCCGTCCTCCGGAGCGAACGTACACCACCCGGGCGCGGCGCCGGGCGAGGCTCCAGCAACCCTGTCCGCCTTCGCCGTCCTCGTCGTCTCGGTGTCCCTGCGTCGTCATCGTGACGCCCTCCCGGTCCTCGCTGTGGGTGACGGTGATGGAGCGTTCGGCTCCGGCTCTGGAAGAAGTGCACCGAGGCGGTCCCGGAGCCGATCCCGCTCGGCGCCGATGGAACGAATTCCGCGGCGGAGTTCGCCGAGCCGCTCCTCGACCCGCTTCCGGCGAGGCCGTTCCTCGGCAAGCCTAAGACCGGCATCCCGCTTCCCTTCGGCGGCGGCTGTGCCGGCCTCCTCGAGGGCTGCGCGAAGCGGGTCGCCGCGCATTCCGGCGAGCACCCCGCGAATCCATCCCCCCACCGAAGCCCCCCGGCCGCGCGGCGCGGCCGCGCGCTCCTCGGCGTCCCGGAGCGCCGCTGACGCTCGGGCGTCGGCCTCGGCAAGGACTCGGTCGGCGGCGCGGCGGGCGTCGGCGGTCCATCGCTCACCGCGGCACCTGACGCGCACGCACCAGTTTTTCGCCGCATGGACGAACCGCCGTGCCTCGTCGGCCCTCCTGACCGCGTCCCCTGCCTCTTGGCGGGCGATGGACGCGGCCTTCCGGGCCGCCGCCTCGACCTGCCGGGCATGCTCGACCTTGATCAGGGACTCGGCGCGCGCCGAGAGAGCTTCCTCGGCCTCCGAGCGAGCAGCGTCCGCCTTCCGGAGGGCTGTGGAGACGGCATCGGCGGCGACCTGTTCGCCGTGCCATGGGGAGCGGGTGAGACGTCGCCTGCCCGGCCCGAGACGGGCAAGGCCGCAAGGCAGGCCGACCTTCTCCCAGTAGCGCTGCTGGTAGCCGCGCATGGCGACTTTCAGGCCTCGTTCTGCTCGCCCTTCGCGGCTCCCGCGGTCTTCGCGGCCTCCGCCACGGTCTCGAGGCAAGTCACGCTCCGCCTCGATCTTGAACCGAGGCGGAAACCCCCGTCGCTGCATCTTCTTTTTCGCCGAAGACGCATGCCGGTGCCCCCGCGAAGCGGACATTCCTGTAGGCTCGTCGCGACGCAGGGGCGGCTATCCCCGGGTCGCCGCGAATCTGTGATCCTTGGAGCGTGCAGGTCCGGAGGGAGAGGATGGACGCCGAATTGCGAGGCCGGCCCCCTGCCGTTCGCGCGCCGCATGGAGATGGCCGGTGACCCCGGACACTCTGGTCGTCGGCGGCGGCCTCGTTGGCGCGCGCGGTCGCATACGGGCTCGCCCGTGCGGGCGAGACGGTCGAGGTGCTGGACGAGGGCGACGTCGCGTTCCGCGCCTCGCGCGGCAATTTCGGCCTGGTCTGGGTCCAGTCGAAGGGGCTCGACATGCCGGACTACGCCCGCTGGACCCTGCGCTCGGCGGATCTCTGGCCGTCCTTTTCCGAGGCGCTCGTCGAGGAGACCGGCATCGCGCCCGCCTATCACAAGCCGGGCGGCGTCACCTTCTGCCTGTCCGAGGAGGAGATGGAGCGGCTGTCCGACAGGATGCGGCGGATGCACAACGTGCACGAGCCCGACCGCTTCGGCGCCCGCATGCTCGGCCGGGCCGAGCTCGGCGAGATGGTGCCGGGCCTCGGGCCGGACGTCGTCGGGGGCAGCTGGTGCCCGCATGACGGGCACGCGAGCCCGCTTCGCCTGATGCACGGCCTGCACGCCGCCATCCGCCGCCGCGGCGGCCGCTACCGGGCGGAGGCACGCGTCGAGAGGATCGAGAAGGACGGCGCGGGCTTCGCGGTCGAGACGGCGGCCGGCACGTTTCGCGGCGGCAAGCTCGTGCTGGCGGCGGGGCTCGGCAACCTCGCGCTCGGCGTCGATGGTGGGGCTCGACGTGCCCGTCGCGCCGCTCAAGGGGCAGATCCTCGTCACCGAGCGCGCGCGCCCGCTCTTCGACCTGCCGACCCATGTCGTGCGGCAGACGGACGAGGGCTCGATCCTGATCGGCGACAGCCACGAGGACGCGGGCTTCGACACGACGTCGCGTCCCGACATCATGGCCGGCATCGCCGCGCGTGCCGTGCGCACCTTTCCCATGCTGGGGCGCCTGCGGGTCGTGCGGTCCTGGGGCGCCTTGCGCGTCATGAGCCGGGACGGCTTCCCGATCTACCAGGAATCCGAGACCCATCCCGGCGCCTTCACCGTGAACTGCCATTCCGGCGTCACGCTCGCCGCGGCCCACGCCCTCGCGCTCGCGCCGATGATCGCGGCCGGCAGGCTCGAAGCGGAGCTGTCGCCCTTCTCCGGACGGAGGTTCGATGTTCCAGCGCATTGACGGCGCGGCCGGCGACGACCTCGCCTTCACCTTCGAGGGGCGGACGATCCGCGCCCGGCGCGGCGACACGGTGGCCGCCGCGCTCCTTGCGGCGGGCGAGCGCGCCTGCCGGTCGACGCCGGTCTCGGGCGACGCACGGGGGCCGTTCTGCCTGATGGGCGTGTGCTTCGAGTGCCTCGTCGAGATCGACGGCGTGGCGAACCGCCAGGGCTGCATGGTGGCGGCCGAGGACGGCATGGACGTGCGGCGCCAGGCGGGCGCGGTGGAGGCCGGGCCCGCATGAGCGCCTGCGACGTGGCGATCATCGGCGCCGGCCCGGCCGGCATGGCCGCGGCCGTGGAAGCGGCGGGCCGCGGCCTGTCGGCGATCGTGCTCGACGAGCAGGCGGCACCGGGCGGCCAGATCTACCGCGGCATCGAGGCGGCGGCCCCGGAGCGGCGCGCCGTGCTCGGCGCCGACTACGCCGCCGGCCTCGACCTCGTCGAGGCATTCCGCGCAAGCGGCGCCGAGTACCTGCCGCACGCGACGGTCTGGAACGTCGATGCGGACCATGCGATCGACGTCGCGCTGCCGGGCGGGTCGAGGCGGATCCGCGCCGGGGCGATCGTCGTGGCGACCGGCGCGATCGAGCGGCCGACGCCGCTGCCGGGCTGGACCCTGCCGGGGGTGACGACTGCGGGCGCGCTGCAGATCCTGCTCAAGGCGCACGGGATCGTCGGCGACGACGTCGTCTTCGCAGGGGCCGGTCCGCTTCTCTGGCTCGTCGCGAGCCAGATGGTCGCGGCGGGCGTGCCGCCGCGCGCCATCGTCGAGACGGTGCCGCGCCGCCGGTATCTCGACGCCGCGCGGCACCTGCCGTCCGCCGCGCGGGCACCGGCCTATCTGCGCAAGGGGCTCGCCATGATGCGGGCGGTGCGGCGCGCGGGCGTGCCGGTCCACACGGGCGCCTCGGACATCCGGATCGAGGGCGAGCGGGCCGCCGAGGCGGTCGGCTTCCTCGCGGGCGGCCGGCGGCAGAGGGTCGAGACCGGCACCGTGGCGCTGCATCAGGGCGTGGTGCCGAACCAGCAGGTCACGCGGCTCCTGGGCTGCCGGCACGTCTGGGACGCGCGCCAGTTCTGCTTCGTGCCGGCCCTGGACGACAGCCTCGAGACGAGCGTCCCCGGCATCTTCGTCGCCGGGGACGGCGCCGGCATCGGCGGCGCGAAGGTGTCGGCGCTGCGGGGACGTCTCGCCGCGCTCCGCATCGCGGAGAAGGCGGGGCGGGCGAAGGCGGGGGACCGCGCGCCGCTGCCTGGCGGCGATCGCGCGCGAGGCGAGGATCCGCCCGTTCCTCGACGCGCTCTACGCGCCCGCGCCCGAGACGCTGGTGCCGGGCGACGCGACGGTCGTCTGCCGCTGCGAGGAGGTGACGGCGGGCGAGATCCGGGAGGCGGTCGACCTCGGCGCGCCCGGACCGAACCAGGTGAAGGCGTTCCTGCGCAGCGGCATGGGGCCGTGCCAGGGACGGATGTGCGGCCCTGCCGTCAGCGCGATCATCGCCGAGCGGCGCGGCGTGCCGGTGGAGGATGTCGGCTACTACCGCATCCGGCCGCCGCTGAAGCCGCTCACCCTCGCCGAGATCGCCGCCGCGCAGGACGACGGAGCCGGGGCGTGAGCGCGCTCAGGCCGCGGCCTTCTCCGGCACCTGGCCGCCGTCGAAGCGGGCGAGCCTGAAGGGCGCGGGATCGACCACCGGCGAGGCGCCCGTGAGGAGGTCGGCGGCGAGCCTGCCGGCGCCCGGCCCGATGCCGAATCCGTGGCCGGAGAAGCCGGTCGCGACGTAGAGGCCGGGATGGCTCGCCACGGCGTCGATGATCGGCACGCCGTCCGGCGTGGCGTCGATGATCCCGGCCCACCGTTCCGCCTCGACCATCGGCGCGAAGGCGGGAAAGGCGCGCAAGAGCTTCGCCCGGACCCGCTGAAGTATCCGGTCCGACGGCTCCGGATCGAGCACGCGAACGGCCTCGAACGGGCTCTCCCCGTCGAGCCTCCAGCGCCGCGGCGTCCGCCACTCGTTCCAGAAGAGCTCGCCCAGATGCAGCTTCAGCTCGCGGCGCTGCTTGTGGAGCGCCGGCAGGAAGGTGCGGAAGAGCCGGAAGGAGTCGGGGGTGATCTCGGCCTGCGAGGCGCCGCGATGGGCGATGTTGTAGCCCCCGTCGAGCCGCTTGCGGAAGCCGAACTCGCCGTTGCCGACCGCGATGCTCGGCGGCCCGTCGAGCGGCTTCGTCCGCATCACCGAGCTCATGATCTTCAGGACCGGCAGGTCGAGGCCCATGTTGCCGGCGAAGAGCCGCGACCACGCGCCGCCCGCCAGCAGCACGGCCTGCGTGCGGATGGGGCCGTGCTCCGTCACCACGAGATCGACGTGGCCGCCCTTCGTCTCGAAGCCGCGCACGGCGCACCCGGTGTGGATCGTCGCGCCGAGGCGCTGCGCCGCGCGGGCGATGGCGGGCGTCGCGAGGGCGGGCTCGGCGCGGCCGTCGTCGCTCGAGTAGAGGGCGCCGTCGACGGGCCGCGACAGGCCGGGCAGCAGCTCGGCGGGCGGCGCGCGGCGTCAGGAGCTCCGTCCCGATGCCGTACTCGCGGGCCTCGGCCTGCATCCGCTCCAGCCCCTCGGTCTCGAGCGGCGTGTCGGCGAGATAGCAGATGCCGGACCTGCGGAAGCCGGTCTCAGCCCCCGTCCGCTCGTTCAGCTCCGCCCAGAGGCGGAGGCTTTCGACGCCGAGCGGCATCTCGGCGGGGTCGCGGCCCATGCGGCGGCACCAGCCCCAGTTGCGGCTCGACTGCTCGCCGGCGATGCGGCCCTTCTCGCACAGGGCGACCCGGACGCCGGCCTCGGCGAGGCAGAGGGCGGCCGAGGCGCCGACGATGCCGCCGCCCACGATCACGATGTCGGCGGCATCGGGAAGCTCGCGGTCGGGCGCGACGATGATCGACCTGCGGACGGATCATAGGCCGGGCTCGTAGCGCCAGTTGACGAGAAGCTCGGCGACGGACGCGCTGTTTGGAAGCCTCGACGACGTCTGCCACGAGCCGGGCGAGGTCCTCCGGCTGCGTGATCTCGCTGCGGTCGAGCTCGTTGCGGCCCGACGTCATGTCGGTCGCGACGAAGCCGGGGCAGACGGCGGTGGCGCGCACGCCGTCGTCCCAGCCGGCGCGGCGGGCGGCATGGCTCAGCGCGACGGCGGCGTGCTTGCTCATCTGGTAGCCCGCATTGAGGCCGAGGACGCGCTTGCCCGACAGCGAGCCGAGCGTCACGACGCGGCCGGCCCCCGTCGCCGCCAGGTGCGGCAGCGCCGCCCGGACGAGGCGGAACGGCGCCTTCACGTTGATGTCGAGGAGCCGGTCGAGGATCTCCTCCGCCTCGTCGTCCGGCTGCCCGTCGGCGTCGAGGCCGAGGAAGTCGGAGATGCCGGCATTGTTGACGAGCACGTCGATGCGGCCATGCGCCTCGATCGTCGCGTCGACCCAGGCCCGCGCATCCTCGCGGCGCGCCGCGTCATAGGCGAAGACGAAACGTTCCCGCGGGCAAGTCCTCCTTCATGTCCTCCTTCATGTCCTGAGGGCGCCGCACGCCGAGCGACAGGCGGTAGCCCGCCTCCGCGAGGGCCCGCGCGATGGCGAGGCCGATCCCCCGATTGGCGCCGGAGACCATGGCGACCTTCTGCGGTGACGACATTCGTTGGTGGTTCCGTCCTCAGATGGCGTGGGTGCCGGCCTTGATGCAGGCGACGCGGCGGGTGGGTCCGAACGGGGCGAGCGGGGGCACCGCCTCGGCGCATTCCGTCGAGGCGAGCGGGCAGCGCGTGCGGAAGGCGCAGCCCGAGGGCGGGTTGGCCGGGCTCGGCAGGTCGCCCTGCAGGATGGGCTTGGAGGTCATGCGGCCCGACTTCATCGACGGCGTCGCCTCGAGAAGGGCGCCGCGGTGTACGGGTGGCGCGGGCGCCTCGAAGATCTCCTTCGCCGGGCCCTCCTCGACCACGCGGCCGAGATACATGACGATCAGCCGGCTGCAGAGATGGCGCACGACGTGCAGGTCGTGGCTGATGAACAGCATGGCGAGGTCGAGCTCGCCCCGCAGGTCGCTCCAGCAGATTGACGACCTGCGCCTGGATCGACACGTCGAGCGCGGAGACCGGCTCGTCGGCGACGATGAAGCTCGGGCTCGAGTGGCGAGCGCCCGGGCGACGGCGATGCGCTGGCGCTGGCCACCGGAGAATTCGTGGGGGCGGCGGCCGGCGGAGGCCTGGTCGAGGCCGACATGGTCGAGCAGGCGCGCCACCTCCGAGCGCACCTCGGCCGCCGGCACGATGTTGTGGACCCGCAGCCCGTCGGCGACCTGCGCGCCGATCGTGCGGCGCGGATCGAGGCTGCCATAGGGGTCCTGGAAGATCATCTGCATCCGGCGGCGGATCTGGCGGCGCGCGCGCCCCGTCACGGCGGAGAGGTCCTGGCCGTCGAAGCGGATCGAGCCGGCGCTCGGGTCGAGCAGGCCGAGCATCAGCCGGCCGAGGGTCGACTTGCCGCAGCCGGATTCCCCGACCACGCCGACCGCCTCGCCGCGGCGGACGCCGAGATCGACCTTGTTGACGGCCCAGACGTCGTGCGCCTTGCCGAGGAGCCCCTTCCGGGTCGGGAAGTTGCGCGACAGCTCCTGCGTCTCGATCAGCGGACCGGCGCTCATGTGACCTCCGCGCTCACGTGACCTCCCTCCAGCGCACGCAGCGCGTGTGGCGGCCGGGGCCGACCTCCTCGAAGGGCGGCGGCACCCGGCAGGCCGCGGCGGCGTGATCGCAGCGCGGGCGCGAACCGGCAGCCCCGGGCATGGCGGTCGGCGGCGGGACGGTGCCCGGGATGGCCCTCAGACGGTCGTCGGAGCCCTCCGGCACGCTGTCGAGGAGCGCCGCCGTATAGGGGTGGCGCGGGCCGGGCGAAGACCGCCTCGACGTCGCCTTCCTCGACGACCTCGCCCGCGTACATGACGCAGATCCGGTCGGCGATCTCGGAGACGATCGCGAGGTTGTGGGTGACGAAGATCATGCCCATCTCGCCGTCCGATCGCTTGAGCTCGTCGAGCAGCATGAGGATCTGCGCCTGGATCGTCGTGTCGAGCGCGGTCGTCGGCTCGTCGGCGATCAGCAGGCGCGGGGCGTTCGCCACGGCGAGGGCGATCATGGCGCGCTGGCGCTGGCCGCCCGACAGCTCGTGCGGATACGCGCGCACGCGCCGCTCGGGGTCGGGGATCCCGACGCGGCGCAACAGCTCGACCACGCGGCCCGGGACCTCGCGCGCAGGCATCGTCCCGTGCGCCTCGATCGCCTCGGCGATCTGGTCGCCGATCCGGTGGACGGGGTTGAGGCTCGCCGTCGCGTCCTGGAAGACCATGCTGACCTCGTTGCCGCGCAGCCGCCGGAACTCCGGCTCCGACAGCCCGAGCACATCCTCGGTCCGGCCCGACTTCTCCGTGAACACGATCCGGCCGCCGTCGGGCTCGAGCCCGCTCGGCAGGAGGCCGAGGATCGACAGGCCGGTCAGCGTCTTGCCCGACCCGCTCTCGCCGACGAGCGCGAGCGTCTCGCCGGGAGCGACCCGCAGGGACACGTCCCGCACGAGCTCCAGCCGATGCGCCGGGTCGTCGGCGTTGAGCGCGACGGACAGGTTCTCCACGTCGACGAGGGCCGCACGGGCAGGGGACGGCGCGGGCTCTGCCGGCGCGGCGCCCGAAAGCAGCCGGCTCGCCCGCCGGCGTAGCCAGCCCGCGCCGCCCGCCCGGACGCCGCGCGGATCCAGCACGTCCCGCAGGCGGTCGCAGAGCGTGTTGAACAGGAGGATCGTGCCGGCCAGCGCCAGCGACGGCCACACGAGCAGCATCGGCGCCTGCTGCATGGCGCCGCGGGCGGCGCGGATCATCAGCCCGAGCGAGGGCTGTGGCGGCACGACGCCGAGGCCGAGGAAGGAGAGGCCGCTCTCGAGCAGCATCGCGGAGGCGACCGTCAGCGAGACCTGGACGAGAAGCGGCGGCAGGATGTTCGGCAGGATCGTCCGCCAGAGGATGACGAGCGGATGGGTGCCGATCGCCTCCTGCGCCGTCACGTAGTCGAGCGAGCGCACCTGCAGGGTCGCGGCGAAGACGACGCGCGTGTAGCCCGGCACGAACAGGATCGTGAGGGCGATGACGAGGGTCGTCGCGCCGGCGCCGAGCAGCGTGACGACGAGGAGCGCCAGGAGAAGCGGTGGCAGGCACAGGATGATCTCGGTCGAGCGGACCGAGACGAGCTCGACGAGGCCGCGGAAATAGCCGCCGAGGAGGCCGAGCACGGTGCCGATGACGGCGGAGATGAGCGCCGAGCCGATGGCGATCGTCAGCGAGGCGCGCGCGCCCCACACGATGCGGGCGAGGACGTCGCGGCCGAACTCGTCCTGGCCCAGCGGATGGGCCCAGGAGGGCGCCGCGAAGCGGTTGGGGATGCTCATCGCCGTCACGTCGTGCAGCGGCAGGAGCGGGGCGAGGAGGGCGATCGCCACCACGGCGAGGACGAAGCCGCCGGGGAGGTAGAGGCTGCGCACCGAGCCCGCCCTCATCGGCCGAGCCTCACGCGCGGGTCGAGCAGGGCGTAGGTCAGGTCGACGACCAGGTTCAGGAGCACGAACAGGATGGAGATCGTCAGCACGATGCCGACCACCTCGGGATAGTCGCGGGCCTCCACGGCCCGCACGAGATAGCCGGAGAGGCCCGGCCAGTTGAACACGAACTCGACGAGAACCGTGCCGCCGAGAAGCGTGCCCATCTGCAGGCCGAGCACGGTGATGACCGGCACCAGCGCGTTGCGCACCACGTGGTGGCGCACGATGCGCCGGGGCAGGATGCCCTTCGCCCGAGCCGTCCGCACGTAGTCGCGCTCGAGCACCTCCAGCACCGAGGAGCGCGTCATCCGCACCACGATCGCCCACAGCGATATGGCGATGGTGGTCGCCGGCAGGGACAGGAGGACGAGGTGCTGCACCGGGTCCTCGAGGAACGGGACGTAGCCGCCGGCCGGCACCAGGCGCAGCGTCTGCGCGAAGAGCAGGATCGCCAGCGTGCCGACCACGAAGACCGGCGTCGACAGGCCGAGCGAGGCGACGAACGACACGATCCGGTCGGACGCGCCGCCCGCGTTGAGGGCGGCGCGTGTGCCGAGCGGGATGCCGAGGACGGTGGCGATCAGCGCTGCCGCGACGATCAGCTCGATCGTGCGCGGCAGGCGGAGCGCCACCTCGGCGCTCACGCTGTGCCCGTCCTGGAGCGAATGGCCAAGATCTCCATGAAGGAGGCCCGCCAGATATTGGCCGATACTGCACCAGGAGCGGCTGGTTGAGGCCCATCTGCTCGCGCAGCTGCGCCACGGCGGCCGGGTCCGGGGCGATGCCGCCCTGCGACAGCAGGAGCACCGCCGGGTCGCCCGGAACGATGTGGAGCACCATGAAGACGAGCGTCGCCACCAGCCAGACCAGCAGGATGGCGACGCCGACGCGCTGCGCGACGTAACGCAGCAAGATCAGGCCAGCTCGGTCTGTTCCAGCGTGACGCCGGAATAGAAGGTCAGCTGACCCGGCAGGTTGTGGAAGCCGTTCACGGCCTTCTTCATTCCGTAGCCCTGGCTGCGCCAGCACAGGCCGACGATCGGGGCGCTCTCGATCGCGGCGGCTTCCATGCGGTGGTAGATCTCCTTGCGCTTGGCCAGGTCGAACTCGGTGCGGCCTTCCGCGAGCGCCTGGTCCACCTCGGGCACCGCCAGCTTGTAGGAGCGGGCGTAGGAGGGCGGCAGGGTGCCGTCGAGGATGTTGGACAGGCCGTCGGGATCGTTGGAATCCGCGCTCGTGCCCATCACCGCCATGTCGTACTGGCCGCTGTTGCCGAGCGACACGCGCTGCGACCAGTCCGGCAGGTTGAGCTGCACGTTGATGCCGACCTGCGCCAGATAGGCCTGGCAGACCTCCGCGGTGCTCTGGTGCATGCCGTACTGCGCGGTGGACAGGAGCGAGCAGGAGAAGCCGTTCGGGTGGCCGGCCTCCGCAAGGAGCTTCTTGGCGAGGTCGGGATCATAGGCCCAGCCGCCGACGAGGTCCTTGTTGTAGAACTCGCTCGCCTCGCTGATCGGCAGGTGGGTCAGGTCGCCGCCGCGGCCGTAGAAGGCTGCGGCCACGACGTCCTCGCGCTTGATCGCGTGCGCGATGGCCTTGCGCACCTTCGGGTCGTCGAACGGCTTCTTGCTGCCGTTGAACGTCAGGTACATGAAGGGCCCGTCGACCGCGTCGAGCTTGAGGTTCTGGTCGTCCTCGACCGCCTGCATCGACTGCCACGGCACGTATTCGATGAGATCGATGTCGCCGGCCTGCAGCGCGGCCACGCGGAGGTTCTCGTCGGAATAGACGATCGCCTCGAGGCCCTTCGAGCTTGGGCAGGCCGTCCTTGTAGTAGTTCTCGTTGGCCGAGAAGGTGAGGGAGACGCCGCGCTCGGTGCTGTCGAGCTTGAAGGGCCCTGCGCCGACATTGCCGTCGGGCGCCTCGCCCTTCGGGGATGATCGGCATGTTGTAGTGGGCGAACCACGTCGGGACGGTCGCCGTCGGCTTCTTGGTCGTCAGGCGGATCGTCTTGTCGTCGGGCGTCTCGATCTTGGTGATCGTCTGGAACTGGCCGCGGAAATAGGCGGTGGAAATCCTCGGCCGCCACCTGCTCGATGTTCCACTTCACGTCCTCGGCCGTGACGGGCTTGCCGTTGTGGAACGTCGCGTCGCGCAGCTTGAAGGTCCACACGCCGTCGTCGTCGACGTCCCACTGCTCGGCGAGCTCGCCGCGCAGCTTGCCGTCGGGGTCGTAGGAGAGAAGGCCACGATGCAGGAAGAGCTTCACCGTGCCGGCCGCGGTGCCGGCCGAGGCCCAGGCGTTGAAGCTCGGGGGATAGCTCGACAGGCCGAACTTCAGCGTGCCGGTCGCCTGTGCGCGTGCCGAAGGCATTCCGATGAAGTTGATGGCACCTGCCACCGCGGCGGTGCCGACGAGAAACCGGCGGCGATCGATTGTCCCAAACATGATGACTTCCCCTCTGGATGGGCCGTTTTCCGGCTGTGCTTCGCTGTCGTTCAGGCTCCCCGCGCGTCGGGACCCATGTGGTCCTGTCTCCCGCAGATCTCCCGTTGCGTCAGATGATCGTCCCCGCGCTCATGTCGCAAGCGTGATGCCATCTTCCGCGTCGGCCCGGAGCTGGTCGGGATCGCGCTCCGAGACGGGGCCGTAGCCCCCGCCGCCGGGCGACACGATCTCGAGCCACTCGCCCGGACGCAGCCTGCCGGAGCCGTGGACGAACGGCTCCACGCCGGGGCCGTAGACGATGCGGCCGCCGGCGCCGGCGCCGCCGCCCTGGAGCCCCCAGGAGCGCGAGAGGATGCGCGAGATGTCGAGCGCGCACGAGGCACTCCTCGTTCGCGCGGTAGACGCGGCGCAGGCCCATGCCGCCCCGGAAGCGGCCGGCGCCGGCGGAATCGTCGACGAGCTCGTAGCGCAGCAGCGTCAGCGGGTATTCGAGCTCGAGCGCCTCGACCGGCAGGTTCGAGGTGTTGGTCACGTGGACGTGGATGCCGTCGAGCGCGTCCGCCCTTGGGCGCGGGCGCCGCCGCCGCCGCCGATCGTCTCGAGGTAGACCCACAGATCGTTCTCGCCGTCCGGCCCCTGCCGCATGCCGGCGAAGGTCGCGACGGTGCAGGTGCTGTTGGTGCAGGCGGTGACCTTGTCGGGGGCCGCCTTGGCGAGGGCGCCGACGATCAGGTCCGAGACGCGCTGGCACGTCTGCACCCGGCCGTTCACGGCGGCGGGATGGGCGCAGTTGAGCACGCTGCCCTTGGGGGCCGTCACGGTGATCGGGCGCGCCAGCCCGGCATTCGGCAGGATCGTCGGATCCACCACGGATCTTCACGACGTAGTAGACCGTCGCGAGGAGCGCCGTGTAGGTCATGTTGATGCCGCCGCGGACCTGCGGCGGCGCCTCGAAGGCGAGGGAGATCTCCTCGCCCCGGATCGCGACCTCCACCGAGATCGGCAGCGCCTCGTCGAACTCGGGATTGTCGAAGACGTCGTCGAACCGGTAGACGCCGTCGGGCAGGCTCGCGATGCCGGCGCGCATCTTGCGCTCGGCGTAGTCGAGCAGCGCCTCGCCCGAGGCGAGCACGATGTCGAGCCCGTTCTTGGCGCAGAGCTCCTTGAAGCGGTTCACGCCGACCCGGTTCGCCGCCATCTGCGCGCGCAGGTCCGACAGCCTCTCCCGCGGCACCTGGCAGTTGAGGAGCACGAGGTCGAGCACGTCCTTCTGCAGCTCGCCCGCGCTGTAGAGGCGGATCGGCGGGATGCGCAGGCCTTCCTGGTAGATGTGGGCGTGGCCGCGGTCGGCAAAGTCGGAATGGTGGGCGAGGTTGACCGTCCACGCGGCGAGGGTGCCGTCGACGAAGATCGGCTCGGCGAGCACGATGTCGGGAAGATGCGTGCCGCCGCCGTGATAGGCGTCGTTGCCGACGAACACGTCGCCCGGCTGCATGTCCTCGGATCCTGTGGCGCTTCAGGATCTCCGGCACGATGCCGATGAAGCTGCCGAGATGGATCGGGATGTGCTCGGCCTGGCAGAGGGTGCGGCCCTCGCGGTCGAACAGGGCGGTGGAGCAGTCGCGCCGCTCCTTGATGTTGGTGGAGTAGGAGGCGCGCACCAGCGCTTCGCCCGTCTCGTCGACGATCGAGGCGAGCGCCGCGCCGATCACCTCGACGGTGATGGGATCGAGCGTCAGCGGCCCCGAAAGGGCCCGTGCGGAAGTGCTGCTCATCATTTCAGGTCCAGGATGAGGTTGTCGTAGGCGTCGACATGGACGGCCGCCTTCGGCGGCACGAGGGTCGTCGTGTCCATCTGCTCGACGATGGCCGGTCCGTGGAAGGTCATGCCCGGCTGCAGCTTCGTGCGGGCGTAGACCGGCGTCTCGACGAAGCTGCCGGCCTCGGGGAACCAGACCTCCCGCTCGCCGACGACGCGCGTCGCGGGGATCGGCAGGGCCGAGCGGCCTGGCGATCAGCTCGGCCTTCTTCACGAGGTCCAGCGCTTCGACCCGGAAGGTCACGCAGCACACCCGCTCCCCCTCGGCGACGAAGCCGTAGAGGCGCTCGTGCGCTTCCGCGAAGGCCTTCTCGAGGTGCCGGATCGTGTCCGCGCCCGACGGGGCCGTCGGGCAGCGGGATCGACAGCTCGTAGTTCTGGCCTTCGTAGCGCATGTCGATCGTGCGCGAGATGCGGCGCCGGTCGTGCGCGATGTCCTCGTCCGCGAACCATTCCTCGGCCTGCGCCTCGATCGGCGCGAGCGCCTCCTCGATGGCCGGGCGGCGCTGTCGTCGAGCATGACGAGCCTGGTCGCGGCGAAGTCGGCGCGCAGGTCGGTCAGCAGGAGCCCCATCGCGCAGAGGATGCCCGGGATTGCGCGGCACGACGACCTTCCGGATCTCCAGCTCCTTCGCGAGCCGCGCCGCGTGCAGCGGGCCGGCGCCGCCGAAGGCCATCAGCGCGTAGTCGCGCGGGTCGTGCCCGCGCTGCACGGAGATGACGCGGATGGCGCGGGCCATGTTCGCGGTGGACGACGGACGATGATGCCCTGCGCGGTCTCCATGACGCCGAGGCCGAGCCGCTCCGCGAGCCCGGCGATCGCCTCCTCGGCGAGGTCGCGGCGCACCGCCATCCGGCCGTCGAGGAGATGCGTGGGGTTCAGCACCTGAGCACGATGTTGGCGTCGGTCACGGTCGGCTCGGTCGCCGCCGCGGCCGTAGCAGGCCGGGCCGGGATCGGCGCCGGCGCTCTGCGGGCCCGACCTTGAGCAGCCCGCCGGAATCGATCAGGCGATCGAGCCGCCGCCGGCGCCCACCGTGAGGATGTCGACCATCGGCGCCTTGATCGGGTAGCCGTGCACGATCGGCTTCGGTGGCCAGGCGCGGCTGCGCCGCCCTGCACCAGCGCGACGTCGGTCGATCGTGCCGCCCATGTCGAAGGTGATGATGTCGGCGAAGCCGGCCGCGCGGCCGAGCGCCTGCGGCGCCGACGACGCCGGTCGACGGCCCGGACAGCACCGCGCGGCACCGGGCGCTGCGGCCGGCCTCGTCGAAGCCGACGACGCCGCCGTTCGACTGCGTCAGGTGCGGCGCCGCCTGCATGCCGAGCTCGCCGCAGCGCGCGGCGCAGGCGGCTCGATGTAGTTGTGCATGGTCGGGCCGAGATAGGCGTTGACGACCGCCGTCGACAGCCGCTCGAACTCGCGGAACTCCGGCGCGATCTCGTGGCTCGCGCAGATGAAGACGCTCGGGCATCTCCTCGGCCACGATCGCTGCGCGCGCGCGCTCGTGGACGGGATCGATGAAGCGAGTAGAGAAAGCAGATCGCGACCGATTCCACGCCCGCCGCGCGCAGCCTGCGCGCGGCGGCGCGGACCGCCGTCCTCGTCGAGCGGCGACCTCGATGCTGCCGTCATGATCAGCCGCGCTCGGCGCACCTCGAAGCGCAGGTGCCGGGGAACGAGCGTCTGGGGCTTGTCGGCGAGCATGTCGTAGAGGCTCGGCCGCTTCTGCCGGCCGATCTCGAGCAGGTCGCGGAAGCCTTCCGTGGTGATCAGGCCGGACCCTCGCGCCGCGATGCTGGATCAGCGCGTTCGTCGCCACCGTGGTGCCGTGGCCGAAATAGCTGATCGGGGCGCCGCGGGAGGGCGCGTGGGGGACGACCTCGGCCATGCCTTCGTCGACCCCTTGCGTGATCCCGCGCGAGGGGTCCTCTGGGGTGGAGGACACCTTCCAGACGGCGATCTCCCCCTCGTCCTCGTCGAACATGCAGACGTCGGTGAAGGTCCCGCCCGAGTTCACTCCTACGCGCCAGCGTGACATGCGTTCCTATGAGCCTTCGTTGATGAGGGGGGAGGTGTGGGGGCGGAGGCGCCGGCCCGCCGGCTGCCGCGCGCGGCCGTCGATGCGGGTCCTTCCGAGGCAGGCGGAAGACGAGGGCAGCAGCACCTCCTCCGATCGTTCGCGCGCTTGGTCCGGCGTCGGCCGGCGTGTCGCCGGGGCCGACGTGCGCGCCGACCAGCACTACACACGTCACGTATACATGACATATATGAGGGTGTCGACGTTCAAAAGATTCGTAGAGCCCGGCACACCTTCGAGGCCGGGACGAGAACAAGATCGGGGAGGGCGCGGTGCCCACGCAGCACGCAAGCATGGCCAAGGCGGCGGGCCGGAGCGCCCGCGACCGCGTGTACGAGCTGATCTTCGAGGGGATCGTCCGCGGGGACTATCCCAGCGGATCGTTCATCGAGGAGGACATGGTCTGCCATGTCGCCAACGTCTCGCGGACGCCCGTGCGCGAGGCGTTCAACCGCCTGGCGGCGGAGCGCTTCATCGACCTCCTGCCGCGGCGGGGGGCGATGGTCCGCCACGTCACGGCCCGGGAGCTGACCGAGGTCTACGAGGCGCGGCGGTTGATCGAGGGGCACGCCGCCGGCTGCATCTGCCGGGAGGGGCGCAGGGCGCCTCCGCACATGGGGAGCTGTGCGACGAGATGGAGGCGGTTGGCGCGAGCGACCTCGTCCGCGCGGTCGAGCTCAACCGGCTGTTCCATCGCGAGCTCGTCGCCGGCTCCGGCAACCGGGTCCTGATGGAGCTGTTCGACAGCCTCCATTCCCGCCTGATCCGCGTCGCGCTGTCGGCGCTTCGCGTCGACACGAGCCGCATCGACGTCATCTGCCGCGAGCATCGCGAGCTGGTGGAGGCGCTCGACGACGGCGACGAGGCGAAGGCGCTCGCGATGCTCGACCGCCACCTCAGGCCGCTGTCCCAGATCATCGCCCAGCTCCCGCAATAGCGGCCGCCGGCGAGAAAGCGCCCGGCCGGCGGCGACCGCCTCCCGGCGCGCCACGCCGCGCCCGCGCCTCCTATGCCAGCGTGTAGCTCGTCTTCACGTGGGTGTAGAACTCCGCGGCGTAGCGGCCCTGTTCGCGCGGGCCGTAGCTCGAGCCCTTGCGAGCCGCCGAAGGGGACGTGGAAGTCGACGCCGGCCGTCGGCAGGTTGACCATCACCATGCCGGCCTCGGCGTTGCGCTTGAAGTGCGTGGCGTGCTTGAGGCTCGTCGTGCAGATGCCCGAGGACAGGCCGAAGGGCGTGTCGTTGGCGACGTGCAGCGCCTCCTCGTAGTCCCTGACGCGGATGACGCTGGCGACCGGGCCGAAGATCTCCTCGCGGCTGGTGCGCATGGCGTTCGTGCACTCGGTGAGGAGCGCCGGCTGGAGGTAGAAGCCCGGCGTCTCGCGGTTCAGCCGCTCGCCGCCGAAGGCGAGCCGCGCGCCGTCCTCGTCGCGGCCGATCGCGATGATACTTCAGGTCCTGGTCGAGCTGCCTCTGGTCGACGACCGGGCCGATCTGCGTTCCCTCCTTCAGCGCGTCGCCGACCACGAGCTTCTTCAGCCGCTCCGTCACGGCATCGACGAAGCGGTCGTGGATGCCCTGCTGCACGACGAGGCGCGAGGACGCCGTGCAGCGCTGGCCGGTCGAGTAGAAGGCGCCGTTGACGGCGACCTCGACGGCCGTGTCGAGATCGGCGTCGTCGAGCACGACGAGCGGGTTCTTGCCGCCCATCTCGAGCTGCACCTTGCGCATGTTCTCCGCGCAGGCGGCCGCGACGCGCCGGCCCGTCGAGACCGAGCCGGTGAAGCTGACGGCGGCGACGTCGGGGCTGTCGAGGATCGCCTGGCCGACGACCGAGCCCTTGCCCATGACGAGGTTGAGCACGCCCCGCGGCAGGCCGGCGCGGTGCAGGATGTCGGCGATCTCCCAGGCGCAGCCCGGCGTCAGCTCGGCCGGCTTGAAGACCACCGTGTTGCCGTGGCAGAGCGCCGGCGCGATCTTCCAGGCGGGGATGGCGACCGGGAAGTTCCACGGCGTGATGAGGCCGACGACGCCCATCGGCTCGCGGGTCATCTCGACGCCGATGCCCGGCCGGACGGAGGGGACCGTCTCGCCCGTCAGGCGCAGCGCCTCGCCGGCGAAGAAGTCGAAGATCTGGGCGGCGCGGCCGGTCTCGGCGATCCCCTCGGGCAGCGTCTTGCCCTCCTCGCGGGCGAGCAGCCGGCCGATCTCGTCCTTGCGCGCCAGGAGCTCGTCCGCGGTCTTGCGCAGGATCGCGTGGCGCTGCAGGAGGCCCGAGCGCGACCAGCTCGGGAAGGCGCGCCTGGCGGCGGCGATCGCCTCGCGCGCCTGCTCGCGCGGTGGCGCGGGCATATTCGCCGACCACGTCGTCCGGTGTTCGAGGGATTGACGTTCGCGACGGGCTCTCCGTCGATCCATTCGCCGTCGATCAGGTTGCGGTGCAGGTTCATGTCCGAATCTCCCGGTCTGGTGTCTGCGGCTCGCGGCGCGGCCGGCGCGGCGCGGCCGGCGCGGCCGGCGGTCAGCCATCGTCGTCGGGGTGGCCGGCGGCCGCGAAGGCGCCGCCCTGGTAGACGACGGCCGGGTCGTCGGGCGCCTCGGGGGCCGCCCCGGCGATCACCTCCTCGCGCCACCGCGCCGAGGAGTGCTTCGGCGTCCAGCCGAGGAAGCCGGCGCGGGAATTGTCCCACCAGCTCTCCTCGTTGCCGGAGGCGCCGAAGACGACCGTGTGGCCGAGACGCGGTGCGGCGAAGGCGCGGGCGATCAGGTCGTAGAGGTCTTCGGCGGCGAGCCAGGTCGCGAGCATGCGCGGGTTCTTCGGCCGGTCGAAGCAGGAGCCGATGCGGACCGAGAGGCATTCCTGGCCGAACTTCTCGAAATAGAGGGTCGCGAGGTTCTCGCCGAAGGCCTTGGACACGCCGTAGAGGGAGTCGGGCTTCGGCAGCACCGTGTTGTCCAGCCGCTCGTCGCGCCGGTAGTAGCCGATCACGTGGTTGGAGCTCGCGAAGACGATGCGCGGCCGGCCGTGGTGCCGGGCCGCCTCGAAGAGGTTGTAGGTGCCGGCGATGTTGCCGTCGAGGATGAGCTCCCACCTTTTCTCGACCGAGATGCCGCCGAGATGGATCACCCCGTCGACGCCGCCGGCGAAGAGGCCGCTCACCGCCTGCGCGTCGCCGAGCTCGCACGCGACGAAGCTCTCGTGCTCGGCGAGGTCGGCGATCTCGACGATGTCGGACAGCACGACGTGGCGGGCGATCGCCGGCAGGAAGGGCCGCAGCTTCGATCCGACGCCGCCGGCCGCGCCGGTCATCAGGAGCCTGTTCAGCATCGTCGTCCTTTCTCTATTCGAGGAGGGCCGGCAGGGTCAGCGAGACCGCCGGCACGTAGGTCACGAGCATCAGCGCCACGAGGATCGCGAGGTAGAAGGGCCAGATCGTCCGCACCGCCTGCTCGATCTTGATGTTGCCGATGACGCAGCCGACGAACAGGCACGCGCCGACCGGCGGCGTGCACAGGCCGAGGCCCAGGTTCATCATCAGTATGATGCCGAACTGGATCGGATCCATCCCGAGCTGCACGACCACCGGCAGGAAGATCGGCGTGCAGATCAGGATCAGCGCCGCCATGTCCATGATCATGCCGAGGAAGAGCAGGACCAGGTTGAGGACGAGCAGGATCACGTACGGGTTGTCCGAGACGGCCGTCAGCACGCCGGTCAGCTGCTCCGGCACCCGGTAGAGCGCGAGCAGGTAGGCGAAGGCCGAGGCGCAGCCGACGAGGATCATCACGATCGAGGTCGTGCGCACCGCGCTGAGCACGGCGAGCCTGAACGAGCGCCACGTCAGCTCGCGATAGACGAGCCCGGTGATGACGACGCGCGTAGATCGCCCCGAACGCGCCGGACTCCGTGACCGTCAGGATGCCCGACAGGACGCCGCCGACGATGATCACCGCGGTCAGCAGGCCCGGGATCGCCGCCGCGAAGCTCACGACCAGCGAGCCGAAGCCCGGGAACGGCTCCTGCGGGTAGCCGCGCCTGACCGCCACCACATAGGCCGCGACCGCGAGGCACAGGCACATCAGGATGCCCGGCACGACGCCGGCGATGAACAGCTTCGAGACGGAGATGCCGCCGCCGGCCGCCACGGCGTAGAGGATCATGTTGTGGCTCGGCGGGATGACGACGCCGGCGATCGACGAGGTGACGGTGACGTTGACCGCGTAGTCGGCGTCGTAGCCCTTCTCCTTCATGACCGGCATGAGGATCGCGCCGAGCGCCGAGGTGTCGGCGACGGCGGAGCCGGAGATGCCGCCGAACAGCATCGAGGAGAAGACGTTCACGGCGCCGAGGCCGCCGCGCACATTGCCGACGGCGGCGGCGGCGAGCCGCACGAGCCGCGCCGCGATGCCGCCGTGCAGCATCAGCTCGCCCGCGAAGATGAAGAACGGGATCGCGAGCAGCGAGAAGACCGAGACGCCGGAGAGGATGCGCTGGAACGCCACGAAGAGCGGCAGCCCCTCGTAGAGGAAGGCGCAGACCGAGGCGAGGCCGATGGCGAAGGCGACCGGGGCCCCGGCGATGAGGCCGAGGAAGAACACGCCGAACAGGATGGACAGGCCCATCGCTAGGTCTCGTCCTCGTCGCGCCCCGCGAGGCGGCCGGCGAGCGCCGCGCCGGCGAAGACGATCATCAGGATGCCGCAGATCATCAGCGGCGCGGCCCGCCAGCTCTCCGAGAAGTTGATCATCGGGATCTTGCGCGTCAGGTTCGTCGCGACGAGGCGCCAGCCCTGCCACGCCATGAAGCCGGCGAAGACGATCACGTAGAGGTCCGCGACGTAGCGCAGGAGCAGGCGCGGGCCGCGCGGCATCGCCTCGCGCACGAAGTCGATGGAGAGATGGCTGTTGCGCCGCACGCCCACGGCCGCCCCGAGGAAGGTGATCCAGGCGATGAGCAGGATGGAGAGCTGCTCGACCCAGGTCGGCGTGCTGTTGATCACGTAGCGGCCCCACACCAGCCAGCCGAAGATCGCGATGAGCACCACGAGCGCGGTGCCGGCGAGCAGCATGCAGAGCCTCGCCACCAGGTCGAGCGCGCGCGTCGCGGGCGAGGCCGGGGGCGCGGCGGGCGCCGTCCCGCCGGTCATGTCGTGCAGGTCGGTCAAGCGGAAGGGCCTTTCGCAAGAAGCCCCGGGTGCCGGGCACCCGGGGTCATTGCAGGGCAGGGAAGGTCAGTTCGTCGCCCGGATGTCGTCGATCAGCGACTTCAGGTCCGGGTTGTCCTTGATGAACTTGTCGTAGACGGGCTTCATCGCGTCCTGGAACGCCGACTTGTCGGCGATCTCGTTGATCTTGACGCCCGACTCCTCGACCTCCTTCCTGGCCTTCTCGGAGTCCACCGCCCACAGCTCGCGCTGCTTCTTCGCCGCGTCGATCGCCGCCTGCCGGACGATCTCCTGGTCCTCCTTCGACAGCGCGTCCCAGCTCGCCTTGGCGATGCAGACGCACTCCGGGATGATCAGGTGCTCGGTCGTCGAGTAGTACTTGGCGACCTCGTAGTGGTTCGACGACTCGTAGGAGGGGTAGTTGTTCTCCGCGCCGTCGACGACGCCGGTCTTGAGCGACTGGTAGACCTCGCCGTACGGCATCGGCGTCGCGTTGCCGCCCATCGCCGCGATCATGTCGACGTAGAGGTCGTTGTTCATGACCCGGACCTTGAGGCCCTTCACGTCTTCCGGCTTCTCGATCGGGTGCTTGGTGTTGTACATCGAGCGCGCGCCGCTATCGAACCACGACAGCGCCACGAGGCCCTTCTCGGCGAGCGCGTCGGCGAAGCGCTGGCCGATCGGCCCGTCCATCACCTTGTGCATCTGGTCGACGCTGGAGAAGATGAAGGGCAGCGACAGCACGTTCGTCTCGGGGACGATCGGGCCCATCGGGCCCATGTTGAAATTGGCGAAGTCGAGCGCGCCGTTGCGCGTCTGCTCGATGGCGTCCGGCTGATCGCCGAGCACGCCGTTGTGGTAGACCGTCGCGTTGATGCGGCCGTCCGTCTTCTCGGTGACGTCCTTGGCGAACTGGTCCATCGCGACGCCGTTCGGATAGGTCGGCGGATGGATGTTCCAGCCCCGCCAGTCCTTCGCCGATGCCGTGGACACCGCGGCGACCGACAGGGTCGCGGCGGCCAGGGCCGTCATCCGCAGAACCGCGCTCAGCTTGGTCATGTTTCCCCTCCCGTGGGGCGTTCCGCCCCTGCTTGTCATATCATACGGAGGCTGTCATCATACAACTAAGAAACAAGTCGTCAACAGCTTCTCCCGGCCGTCGCGCCGGTCCGCTTTCCGGTCCGGGGCGGATCGCACGGCGCGGGAGGGCTGCCTTCGGAGACGGTGCATGAGCGAGGTGTCCACGGCGCAGGGCAGGGCGGGGCGGAAGCCCGGCCGCCGCAATCTCGTCGCCACGGTGAGCGAGCGGCTGCGGCAGGCCATTCTCGGCGGCGAGCTGAAGCCGGGCGACAAGCTGCCGAGCGAGGCGGAGCTGACGCAGCAGCACGAGGTGAGCCGCACGGTGATCCGCGAGGCGATCGCCTCTCTGCGCGCCGACGGCCTCGTCGAGCCGCGCCACGGCGTCGGCGTCTTCGTGCTGGAGAGCCAGCCGCTCGCGTCGCCGGGAGCCTTCCAGGTCCTCGATCCGGCCCGGATCTCCTCGCTGATCGAGATGCTGGAGCTGCGTGCGGCGGTCGAGACGGAGGCGGCAGGCCTCGCCGCCACCCGCCGCTCCCCGGCCCAGGAGGAGGCGATCCTCGAATGCCTCGACGACCTCGACCGGCTCGTGGAGGCGCGCCGGCCGACGACGGAGGCGGACTTCGCCTTCCACCTCGCCATCGCCGACGCGACCAACAACCCGCGCTTCCGCGAGTTCCTGGAGCTGATGGGCCGGAACGTCATCCCGCGCGCCTCCCTGCAGGCGGGGCAGCGCGAGGAGGCGCCGCCGGAGTACCTGAAGCAGATCCAGTCGGAGCACCGCTCCATCGCCGAGGCGGTCTCCGCGCGCGACGAGGGGGCGGCGCGGGAGGCGATGCGCGTCCATCTGCAGGGCAGCCAGCAGCGCTACCGCAACCTCATCCGGCGCAGCTGAGGCGGTCTTGTCATACGTCATGTTGACAGAGATATGATGAGTCATATGATCCCTGCCGAGGCACGTGCAATGGATCAGGACGGATGATGGAACCGATCGCGCTGAAGGAGGCTCTGGGAGCGGGGCTGCTGTCGTTCCCGGTGACGCCCTTCGGCCCCGACGGCGGCTTCAACGAGGGGCCGTACCGCGAGCATGTCGGATGGCTGTCCGGCTTCGGCGCGAGCGCGCTCTTCGCGGCAGGCGGCACCGGCGAGTTCTTCTCGCTGGCGCCGGAGGAGGTGCCGGCGATCGTGCGCGCGGCCAAGGACGCGGCGGGCGAGACGCCGATCGTCGCCGGCTGCGGCTACGGCACGCCGATCGCCGTGCCGCTCGCCAGGGCCTGCGAGGCGGCGGGCGCCGACGGCATCCTTCTGCTGCCGCACTACCTGATCGACGCGCCGCAGGAGGGGATCCTGCAGCATATCAAGGCGGTCTGCGACGCCGTCTCGATCGGCGTCATCGTCTACAACCGCGACAACTCGGTCGTCTCCGCCGAAACCCTCGGGCGCCTGTGCGACGCCTGCCCGAACCTCGTCGGCTTCAAGGACGGCTCGGGCGACATCGGCCTCGTGCGGCAGATCACGGCGGTGCTCGGCGACCGGCTCACCTATCTCGGCGGCATGCCGACGGCCGAGCTCTTCGCCGAGGCCTATCTCGGGGCGGGCGTGACGACCTATTCCTCCGCCGTCTTCAACTTCGTGCCGACGCTCGCGGTGGAGTTCTACGGCGCCCTGCGGGCCGGCGACCGGCCGCGCACGGAGACGATCCTGAAGGAGTTCTTCTATCCCTTCATGGAGATCCGCAGCCGCCGCAAGGGCTATGCCGTCTCCGCCATCAAGGCGGGCGTGCGGCTGGCGGGCTACGATGCCGGGCCGGTGCGGCCGCCGCTCGTCGACCTGACGGAGGAGGAGAGCCAGATGCTGGCCCGCCTGATCGAGCCGTACCGCGCATGAAGATCGAGAGCGTCCGCACCCACGTCCTCGACCACCGGCTCGACCGCGCCTTCGAGAGCGCCTCGATGCGCTTCGACCGGCGCCAGCACTGCCTCGTCGAGATCGTCTGCGACGACGGCACGGTCGGCTGGGGCGAATGTCTCGGCCCGGCGGGCCCGAACGCGGCGGTCGTGAAGGCCTACGCGCCGTGGCTCGCCGGCCGCGACCCGCTGGAGACGGAGAAGATCTGGCTCGAGCTCTACAACGTGCTGCGCGACCAGGGCCAGCGCGGCCTCACCGTCACCGCGCTGTCCGGCATCGACATCGCGCTGTGGGACATCAAGGGCAAGCACTTCGGCGTGCCCGTCTCGACGCTCCTCGGCGGCCGCTTCCGCGACAGCGTGCGCGCCTATGCGACGGGGTCGTTCCGCAAGGACGGCGTCGACCCGGTCGCCGACATCGCCGCGGAGGTCGCCGGCTACGCGGCCGAGGGCTTCCATGCGGTCAAGATCAAGATCGGCTTCGACGTCGAGCAGGACCTGGAGGTCATCGAGGCGGTGCGCGACGCGATCGGCCTCGACATGCGGCTGATGATCGACGCGAACCACGGCTACGACGTGCTCGAGGCGGTCGAGGTCGGGCAGGTCGCCGCCGGGTTCGCCGTCGACTGGTTCGAGGAGCCGGTGCTGCCGGAGCAGCTCGGCGCCTACCGGGCGGTCCGCGAGGGCCAGCCGATCCCCGTCGCCGGCGGCGAGACCTGGCACGGCCGCTACGGCTTCGAGGAGCCGCTGAGGACGCGCGTCCGTCGACATCGCCCAGCCCGACATCTGCGGCGCCGGCGGCTTCACCGAGATGCGGCGGATCGCCGATCTCGCCGCCATGCACGGCGTGCGGCTCGTGCCCCATGTCTGGGGCACCGGCGTCGCGATCGCCGCCGGCCTGCAGTTCATGGCGGCGCTGCCGCCGAGCCCGCCGCGCAGGAACCCGGTCGAGCCGATCCTCGAGTTCGACCGCACGCCCAACCCGTTCCGCCAGGCGGTGCTGACGGCGCCGATCGAGCACGAGAGGGGGCGTGGTGCGCATCCCGGACGGGCCGGGGCTCGGCATCGAGATCGACCGCGACGCGCTTCGGGCCTACGCGCTGAAGGAGGAGTGACGGTGGCCGCCATTCCCGCCAACACCCGTCCGCTCGAGGGGCCCGCGCCGCGGCTGAAATCGCCTCCGGGCACGACCGACTGCCACATGCACATCTATTCGCCGGGCCACGAGGCGCAGCCGGGCGGCCCGCCGATCGCCGAGCTCGCAACCGTCGAGGACTACGAGGTGGTGGCCCGCCGGCTGGGGCTCGAGCGCGTCGTCGTGGTGCAGGCGAACTCCTACCAGTTCGACAACCGCGCGACGCTGCAGGCGCTCGAGCGGTTCGGAAAGGCGAGGGCGAGGGCGGTCGTCGCCTTGCGGCCGGACACCCCGGCGGCCGAGCTGAGGGACATGCACGAGCGCGGCGTGCGGGGCGCGCGGATCATGAACCTGCCGGGCGGCGCGACGTCGATCGCCGACATGAAGCCGGTCGAGCGGATGGCCCGCGAGATGGGCTGGAGCCTGATCGTGCAGCTCGACGGGCGCGAGATCGAGGGGCACCTGGCCGCCCTCGAGGCGATCGGCACCGACTACGTCATCGATCACGTCGGCAAGTTCCTCGAGCCCGTCGCGGCGGACGACCCGCGGGTCGACCGGATCCTCCGCCTCATCGACCGGGGCAACGCCTGGTTCAAGCTGTGCGGCGCCTACGAGACGAGCCGCAGCGGCGCCCCCCGCTTCGACGACGTCGGCGCGGTCGCCCGCCGCGTCGTCCGGCACGCGCCCGAGCGCGTCGTCTGGGGCTCGAACTGGCCGCATGTCGGCGTGCCGCGGGAGCAGTATCCCGACGATGCGGAGCTGCTCGACGTGCTGCTCGACTGGGCGCCCTCGGAGGAGACGCGCCGGAAGATCCTCGTCGACAACCCGGCGCGGCTCTACGGCTTCTGAAGGCGCCGGCGCGTCAGCGCCCGTTCGCCTCGCGCCACTGCCTGAACGCCTCCAGGTTGCGCTCGTCGGTCGGCGGGTAGAGCCCGACGATCGTGTCGCCGGCCAGCACGCGTTCGGCCACGAAGTCCTCGAAGACCGTCATCTCCCACGTCTCGTCCGCGATCTCGTCGGCGAGGTGCGCGGGGATGACGACGACCCCTTCCGCGTCGCCCACGACGACGTCGCCCGGGAAGACGGCGACGTCGCCGCAGCCGATCGGCACGTCGATGTCGATCGCCTGGTGGCGGATGAGGTTCGTCGGCGCCGCGGGGCGGCAGTGATAGGCGGGAAAGTCGAGCTCGGCGATGCCCGGGCTGTCGCGGAAGCCGCCATCCGTCACGATGCCGGCCGCGCCGCGGGCCATCAGCCGCGCCACGAGGATGCCGCCGGCGCTCGCCGCGCGCGCGTCCCGCCGGCTGTCGATCATCATGACGTGGCCTTCCGGGCAGCGCTCGATGGCGGCGCGCTGCGGGTGCTCGGGGTTGCGGAAGACCGAGAGGTCGTTCAGGTCCTCCCGCGCGGGGATGTAGCGCAGGGTGAAGGCGGGGCCGACCATGTTGCGGCCCTTCGCGTCGATCGGGTGGACGTCCTGCAGGAACGTGTTGCGCAGGCCGCGCTTGAAGAGCGCGGTGGTGATCGTGGCGCAGCTCACCCCCATCAGCTTCTCGCGCGTCTCGGGACGCAGGGTCGCGGTCATCGGCAGGCCTCCTCGGCGCGGGTTCAGAAGATGTCGGGTTCGGGCGTGCGCTCGCCGGGAATCGTCTCGAGCACGTCGAAGTCGCAGCCGCGGTCGGCCTGGGTGATGTGGCGGCTGAAGATCGCGCCCCAGCCCCGCTCGAAGCGCGGCGCCGGCGGCCGCCACTCCGCCCGTCGCCGGGCGAGCTCGTCCTCGTCGACGAGCATCTCGATCGACCGGGCCGGCACGTCGACCCGCACGATGTCGCCCGTGCGCAGCAGCGCGAGCGGCCCGCCGACATGGGCCTCCGGCGCGACGTGCAGGATGCAGGCGCCGTAGGAGGTGCCGCTCATGCGCGCGTCGGAGATCCGGATCATGTCGCGGACGCCCTCCTTCAGGAGCTTCGACGGGATCGGCAGCATGCCCCACTCGGGCATGCCGGGGCCTCCTTGCGGCCCCGCGTTGCGCAGCACCAGGACGTCGCGCTCGCTCACCTCGAGCGTCTCGTCCTCCACGGCCGCCTTGAGCTCGGGGTAGCTGTCGAAGACGAGGGCGCGGCCCTCGCTGCGCAGGAGATGCGGCGCGCAGGCCGACGGCTTGATCACGCAGCCGTCGGGGGCGAGGTTGCCCTTGAGCACGGCGAGCGCGCCTTCCGGATAGACGGGGTTCGACAGCGGCCGGATCACGTCCGCGTCGATCACCTCGGCGCCATGAAGCGTCTCGCCGAGCGTGTGCCCGCTCACCGTCCGCGCGGACAGGTCGAGCCGGTCGCCGAGCTGCGCCATCAGCGCCCGCAGGCCGCCGGCATAGTAGAAGTCCTCCATCAGGTACTTGTCGCCGCTCGGCCGGATGTTCGCGATCACCGGCGTCGTGCGGCCGAGACGGTCGAGGTCGTCGAGGGTCAGCGGGATGCCGGCCCTGCGCGCGATCGCGATCAGGTGGATGACGGCATTCGTCGAGCAGCCGGTCGCCATCGCGACGACGGCGGCGTTGGTCACGGCGCCCTGCGTGACGATGTCCGCCGGCACGAGGTTCTCCCGGACCATGCCGACGATGCGGCGCCCCGTCGCGCCGGCGAGCCGGACGTGGTTCGAAATCCGCCGCGGGGATGGAGCTCGCGCCCGGCAGGGTCAGGCCCAGCGCCTCGGCGAGCGCGGTCATCGTCGAGGCCGTGCCCATCGTCATGCAGTGGCCGTAGGAGCGCGCGATGCCGGCCTCGAGCCCCGTCCACTCCTCCGCCGACAGCCTGCCGGAGCGGCGCTCGTCCCAGTACTTCCAGGCGTCCGACCCGGAGCCGAGCGCCTGTCCCCTGTAGTTGCCGCGCAGCATCGGCCCCGCCGGCAGGAAGATCGCCGGCAGGCCCATGCTGATGGCGCCCATCACGAGCCCCGGCGTGGTCTTGTCGCAGCCGCCCATCAGCACGGCGCCATCGACCGGGTGCGAGCGCAAGAGCTCCTCGGTCTCCATCGCCAGCATGTTGCGGTAGAGCATGGTCGTGGGCTTCACGAAGCTCTCCGACAGCGACAGCGCCGGCAGCTCGAGCGGCAGGCCGCCCGCCTGCAGCACGCCGCGCTTCACGTCCTCCACGCGGTCCTTGAAGTGCATGTGGCAGGGCTGCGCGTCGGACCAGGTGTTGAGGATCGCGATCACGGGCTTGCCGGCCCAGTCCTCCGGCGCGTAGCCCATCTGCATCATCCGCGAGCGATGCCCGAAGGAGCGGAGGTCGTCGGGCTCGAACCAGCGGGCGCTGCGGAGCTTGCGGTCGGTGTCGTTGTTCAATCCCGGCTCCGTGGGTTTCCGCTGGGAGGTCCGAAGGGGGCGAGGGGGCGGCCGCGGAAGCCGCTGTCGGCTGCCATCAGCCGTCCGCCGCCGCCGTCGCCGTCCTTCGACGTGAGGTAGATGCGCGAGAGGTCGGGTCCGCCGAAGGCGATTTTCGTCGGGTCGTGCATCGGCGTGGCGAGGTCGAACGCAGGACCGCCGTCCGGTCGCCAGACGCGGATGAAGCCGCCGTCGACCCCGGCGGACCAGTAGTTGCCGTCCGCGTCGACCGCGCCGCCGTCGGGCCGGCCGCGCGCGCCGTCGTCGACCGCCAGCACGCGGCGCTCGCCGGGCAGCCCGGTGGCCGGGTCGAGCGGGGCGGTCCAGATCGTGCGGATCTCGCGGTGGGTGTCGGACCAGTAGATCAGGCCGCGCTGCTCGTCGACGGCGAGGCCGTTGGGCGTGCGCATGCCGCTCTCGATCACGGTCACGCGGAAATCGGGGTCGATCCGCAGGATCCGGCCGACCGCGCGCTCGTTCCTCAGGTCCATCGTGCTCGCCCAGAGGCGGCCCGCGGCGTCGGTCGTCGCGTCGTTGAACCGCACGCCTTCGTCTTCGAGCGGCAGGAGCTGCTCGAGCGCGCCCGAGGACGGATCGAAGGCGAAGAGCCCGCTCTCGAGGCCGACGGCGACGCCGCCGCGGGAGAGCGGGACGACGAAGCCGATCTCCTCCGGCATCGGCCAGTGCTCCGTCGCGCCGTCCGCGGCCGCCGTGCGGAAGAGGCGCCGGCCGGTCACGTCGACCCACCAGACGCAGTCCTCCTCCGCCGACCAGACCGGGCTTTCGCCCAGCGTCGCGGTTGCCTCGCCGAGCGGCGCGAAGTCCCCAGCCGTCACGTCCGCCTGCAGCGTCTCCTCCCCGTGTGCGGGTGCCGGATCGAGCGGGCACCACATGTTCGTTGACTTCATCATCATCCGTTTCTAGTATCTCAGCAATACTAAAATATCAATTTGCCGGAGCGAACCGGCCTTTGGAGGGGAGGACCACCACATGAAGCCGTCCGTGAAATCGTTCGGGCTCGCGCTCGCCGTCGCCTGCGGCCTCGCGCTCGCCGGCCAGGCGCAGGCCGCGACCACGCTGCGCATCGGCACCGTGCTCGCGCCCGACGACCCGATGGGGCAGGGGCTGGAGAAGTTCAAGAAGGACGTCGAGGAGGCGACGAAGGGCGAGGTCCAGGTGGAGGTCTTCCACAACTCCCAGCTCGGCGACACGACCGAGATGATCGACCAGGCCCGCGCCGGCGCGAATGTCGGCACCGTGACCGACGTCGCCAGGCTTTCCACCTTCGTGCCGTCGCTCGCCATCATGTCGGCGCCGTTCCTGTTCGACACCTACGAGGACGCCGACACGTTCTCCCGGTCGAAGGAGTACCTCGCCTGGGGCGACGAGCTGAAGGACAAGGCCGGCCTCGTGATGCTGGCGTCGAACTGGTACCAGGGCGCCCGCCACGCGCTGACCCAGAAGCCGGTCTCGAAGCCCGAGGACCTCAAGGGCGTGAAGATGCGCACGATCGGCGCGCCGGTCTGGATCGAGACGATCCGGGCGATGGGCGCCGAGCCGACGCCGATGCCGTGGGGCGAGGTCTACTCCGCGCTGCAGCTCGGCACGCTCGACGCGGCGGAGGCGCAGCCCACCGCGATCTGGGGCGCCAAGCTCTACGAGGTCGTGAAGTACGTCACGAAGACCGGCCATATCCAGCTCGTCACCGCCCTCGTCGTCGGCGCCGACACCTGGGACCAGATCTCGCCCGAGAACCAGAAGATCGTGCGCGACCTCGCCGTCGAGGACGGCCGCTACGCCTCCGACCTGACGATCAAGCTCGGCGACAAGGCGCTCGAGGACGTGGCGGCGGCCGGCGTGACGGTGAGCGACGTCGACCTCGCCCCGTTCAAGGCGGCGGTCGCCCCGGTCTACAAGAAGCTCGACCTCGAGAAGGAGGCCGACATCGTGAAGCAGGTGCTGGCCCGCTAGCGCCCCGGGAGCACGAGGCCGTGGCCCACCTCATCCCGAACCGCCCGCGCCCGTGGGCCATCTACCAGCGCATCGAATATGCCTGCGCCGCCCTTCTCCTGAGCCTCGTCGTCCTGCTGGTCGGGCTCGCTTCGGTGGCGCGGGCGCTCGATGCGCCGATCATCTGGTCGGTCGAGGTCGCGCAGCTCTTCTTCATCTGGATCTGCATGATCGCGGCCGACCTCGCGCTGCAGGAGAAGCGCCATTTCGGCCTGTCCATCCTGCTCGACAGCCTGCCGCCGCGCGCCCGGCGCGTGGCGGACCTCGTGAACAACCTGATCCTCGTGGGCCTCCTGGCCTTCCTCCTGGTCTACGCGGTGCGCAACACGATCCTCATGCATCCCCGCCTCGACGGAGCGATCCAGATGCACTCCTCCTACATCCATGCGGCGATGCCTGTCGGCATCGTGCTGATGCTGCGCACGCTCTGCGTCGAGATCTACCGCGACGTCAGGCACTGGAGCGTCGCCTGATGCTCTCGCTGATCGGCGTTCTCTTCGTCGTCTTTCTCGTGGCGGGTCTTCCCGTCGCCTTCGCGCTGATGATCGCGGCGATCCCGGTCTTCGTCCTCACCGGCACGATGCCGCCGACCGTCGCGCTGCAGAAGATGGCGACGGCGACGCAGAACTTCCCGCTTCTCGCCGTCCCCTTCTTCATCCTCGCCGGCAACCTGATGAACGCCACCGGCATCACCGAGCGCCTCGTCAGGTTCGCGCGGCTGCTGACGGGCTGGATGGCGGGCGGTCTCGCCCAGGTCTCGATCGTCCTGAGCTTCATGATGGGCGGCATCTCCGGCTCGGCGGTGGCGGACGCCTCGATGGAGGCGCGCCTTCTCGGCCCGAGCATGCTGGAGCAGGGCTATTCCAAGGGCTCGACGGCGGCGATCCTCGCCTTCGGCTCGATCATCACCGCCACGATCCCGCCGGGCATCGGGCTCATCCTGTTCGGCTTCATCAACGAGGTGTCGATCGGCCGGCTCTTCCTGGCGGGCGTCGTTCCCGGAATCCTCCTCACCGTCATCCTCATGGTCACGACCTGGCTGGTGGCGCGCCGGCGCGGCTATCGCCCCGACCTGCCGCGCGTCCCGGCGGCCCGCGAGCTGTGGGAGAGCTTCGTCGACAGCATCTGGGCGCTCGCCTTCCCGGTGATCCTCATCGTGGGCTTCCGCTTCGGCCTCTTCACGGCGACGGAGGCGGGGGCGTTCCTCGTCTTCTACGCGCTCTTCATCGGCGCGGTCGTCTACCGCGAGCTGACGCTTCAGCGCATGTACGAGGCGCTCAAGGCCTCCGATCACCGATCTCGGGCTCGTGATGCTGCTCATCATGATGGCGGCGGTGCTGGGCTATGCCGTCACCATCGAGCGCGCGCCGCAGCAGATCACCGAGTACGTCACCACGCTGACGACCGACCCCGCGATGATGCTCCTGCTCGTCGTCGGTCTCCTCGTCGTCAGCGGCATGTTCCTCGAGGGCGCGGCCAACATCCTGCTGGTGACCCCGATCGTCATGCCGGTGCTCGTCCACGCCGGCTACGATCCCGTGCATCTCGGCATACTGATGGTCGCCCTCATCAATTTCGGCGGCCTGACCCCGCCGGTGGGCGTCATCATGTTCACGGTCTGCGGCATCCTGAACTGCAAGACCGGCGCCTTCACGATGGCGTCGATCCCCTTCTTCGTCGCGATCGCCGTGTTCTTCCTGCTGCTCGCCGCGTTCCCGGCGCTGTCGCTGTTCCTGCCGGGCATGCTGATGTAAGTCGGGCAGCGCCCGGAGATCACGCCAGAGGGAAGCGGCACCGTGAACGACCACATCTTCGGAAAGTCCGATCTCTTCGCCGCCTCGCGCGCCGCGGGCGGCTCGGCGGGGCCGGCCTCGGCGCGGCTCTACGCCGACCTGCGCGCGCGCATCGTCCGGCTCGAGCTCGCCCCCGACACGACGCTCGACCGCTCCGAGCTCGCCGCCCGCTACGAGGTCAGCCAGTCGCCGGTGCGCGAGGCCGTGCTGCGCCTCGAGCAGGACGGCCTCGTCCAGTCCTTTCCCCAGTCGCGCACCGTCGTCACACGGATCGACGTCGTCCGCATCCGCGAGGAGCACTTCCTCCGCGTCGCGGTCGAGAGCGAGGTGGTGCGCCAGCTCGCCGAGACGCCGGACCCGGCCGTCGTCACGAAGCTCAAGGGGCTCCTGCGCCTGCAGGAGGCGCTGGTCGGCGACGTCGAGCAGGCGGATCTCTTCAAGCAGCTCGACGAGGCCTTCCACGAGGCGCTCTTCGAGGCCGTCGGCCAGACGAACCTGCACCGCCACATCGTGGCGCGGTCCGGCCACCTCGCGCGCGTCAGGACGCTCGACCTGCCGAAGGAGGGCAAGATGCGGGCGGTGCTCGACGGGCACCAGGCGATCGTCGAGGCCATCGCCGCCGGCGACCCGGCGGCCGCGACGCTCGCGATGCGGCGGCACCTCTCGGGCACGATCGAGCGCCTGCCGGGCCTGCGCGCCGAGCGCCCCGACTTCTTCTCGTGAGGCTTCGGTTCTCGCTCTCCTGCAGGCGCTGAGAAGCTGACGCGGGGGCGGGGCCCGCAGCCTGCCGTCAGCGCGATCGCGGATCGAGCGCGTCGCGCAGGCCGTCGCCGAGCAGGTTGAAGGACAGCACGGTGACGAAGATCGCCATGCCGGGCCAGACCGCCATCCACGGCGCGTTGACGAGGAAGCGCTGCGCCGAGTTCAGCATCGAGCCCCAGCTCGGCGCCGGAGGCTGCTGCCCGAGGCCGAGGAACGACATGCTGGCTTCGGCGATGATCGCCGTGGCGATCGTCAGGGTCGCCTGGACGAGGATCTGCGGCAGCACGTTCGGCAGGATGTGGCGGAAGGCGATCCGGCGGTGCGGGTTGCCGATGGCGCGGGCGGCGTCGACATAGTCCTCCGCCTTCACGCTCAGCACCTGGCCCCGCGTCAGCCGGATGAAGAGGGGCGTCGCGGTGATGCCGATCGCGATCATCGCGTTCGTCAGGCTCGGGCCGAGGAAGGCGGCCAGGGCGATCGCCAGGATGAGGAACGGGCAGGCGAGCATCGCGTCGGTGAAGCGGCTGATGAGCGTGTCGACGAGCCCGCCGGCATAGCCGGATATCAGGCCGAGCGGCACGCCGACGGCCATGGCGATGGCGACCGAGATGAGGCCGGCGGACAGCGAGGCGCGGGCCCCGAAGATGATGCGGGACAGAAGATCGCGGCCGAGCTCGTCCGTGCCGAACCAGTGGGCCGCCGACGGCGCCTGGCGCACGGCGGTCCAGGTCTGCGCCGCCGGCTCGTAGGGCGCGATGAGCGGGGCGAGCACCGCGATCAGGATCACGAACGTCACGACGAAGAGCCCGACCATGGCGCTCTTGCGCTTCTTCAGCCGCCGCCACAGCCGGTGGGCCCGCCCTTCGGGCAGGTCCTCGGCCTGCGCGGCCTCGAGACGGGGATAGGCTTCGGCCATGGCGCTACCCTCTCAGCCGCGGGTTGACGAGTATGTAGCCGATGTCGGCGAGCAGGTTCAGCGCCACGTAGAGGAGCGAGGTCACCAGCACCACGCCCTGCACGACGGGGTAGTCGCGCGTGAAGACGCTGTCGACGATCAGCTTGCCGAACCCGGGGATGGTGAAGATCTGCTCGGTCAGGACGGCGCCCGACAGGAGCGTCCCGAACTCGAGGGCGCCGAGCGTGATGATCGGCGTCAGCGCGTTGCGCATCGCGTGCTTGAACACGACCTTGCGCTCGTCGAGGCCCTTCGCCCGCGCCGTCCTCACGTAGTCGCTCTGCAGCGCCTGCAGCATCGCGCCGCGCGTGTGGCGCATGATGATGCCGGCGATCGCGGTGCCGAGCACGGTGGCCGGCATGATCGTCGTGGCGAGGCTCATCCGCCAGTCCTCGGCCAGGCTGACGTAGCCGGACGCCGGCAACCAGCCGAGATGCACCGAGAAGAACATGATCATCATGATCCCGAGCCAGAAGTTCGGCGTCGAGATGCCGGCGAGCGAGACGACGTTCACCGCGTAGTCCCAGCCCGTGTTCTTCTTGACGGCCGAGAGCGTTCCCGCGGCGACGCCGAGGACGAGCGCGATGATCATGGCCATCACGGAAAGCTGGATGGTGACAGGCAGCTTCTGCGCGATCAGGTCGAGCACCGGTATGCCGTGGCGCATCGACAGGCCGAGGTCGCCGGTGAGCACCCCCTTGAGCCAGAAGACGTACTGGACGGGGAACGGCTGGTCGAGGTGGTACTGCGCCCGGATCGCGGCGATCAGCTCGGGCGTCGGGTTCTCGCCGGCGAGCGCCAGCGCCGGATCGCCCGGCATCAGGTGCTGCAGCGAGAAGATGATGATCGATATGAAGAAAATCGTCGGCACGAGCTGCACGAGCCGGCGCCCGATCAGGCTCAGCATGGGTGCGTCTCCGTTTCCGCGGCCGTCGCCCCCGGCGCCGTATCCGCGTCCCGGCTGAAGGCGGCGAAGAGCCGCTCGAGCCGCGGGTCGTTCGCCGCCTGCACCGGCATGAGGTCCGGCTCCGGCGGCAGCTCGCGCCAGAACTCGCACGCGTTCGCGTGCCCGGCCTCGTCCGGCTCGAGCGTCATCGCGACCTCCCTGCAGGCCTCCCGCGCGTGCGGGCAGCGGGTGCGCAGGCGGCAGCCGCTCGGCGGATCGATCGGGCTCGGCACGTCGCCCCTGAGGCTCCGGCTCGCCTTCCGGCCACCGGTCGCGGCGACGGGAATGGCCGACAGCAGCGCCCGCGTGTACGGGTGGCGCGGCTCGGCGAAGACCCGTTCGGAGGGGCCGGTCTCGACGAAGCGCCCGAGATACATGACCGCCACCCGGTCTGCGATGTGCTTCACGACGCTCAGATCGTGCGAGATGAAGATGTAGGCGAGCCCCAGCTCCGCCTGCAGGTCCTTGAGGAGGTTCAGGATCTGGGCCTGGATCGACACGTCGAGGGCGGAGACGGCCTCGTCGCAGATGACGATCTTCGGGCCGACGGCGAGGGCGCGGGCGATGGCGACGCGCTGGCGCTGGCCGCCGGAGAACTCGTGCGGGTAGCGCGCCGCGTGCTGCGGCCGCAGGCCGACCATGCGCATGAGCTCGCCGACCCGCTCGCGGCGCCGTGCCGGCGGCACGATGTCGTGCAGCATCAGCGGCTCCGCGAGGATCTGGCCCACCGTCATGCGCGGGTTGAGCGAGGCGAAGGGGTCCTGGAAGATCAGCTGCAGGTGCTTGCGGAAGTCGAGGATCCCGGCGCCGGTCGCCTTCGCCACGTCCTCGCCGTCGAGCAGGACCTGGCCGTCGGTGGGATCCTCCAGCCGCATCAGCAGTCGGCCGATCGTCGACTTGCCGCAGCCCGAATTCCCCGACGATCGCCAGCGTCTCGCCGGCGGCGAGCCGGAAGCTCACGCCGTCGACGGCCTTCACGGTGGCGAGCGGCCTGCCGAGCAGGGTCTTCTTCGCCACGAAGTGCTTCTTGAGCCCGCGGACCTCGAGGGCGACCGGCCGCTCGCCGGGCGTCCCGGCCGCACGAATGTCCGTCATGTCGCGAGGTCCTCCAGGGGCGCCCGCCAGCAGCGGCTGAAATGGCCTTCGCGCACCTCGGCGAGCGGCGGCATCTCGGCGCACTTGTCGATCCGGAACGGGCAGCGCGCCTGGAAGCGGCATCCCGTCGGCGGGTTCGACATGTCCGGCACCGCCCCCTCGATCGCGACGAGCCGGTCGCGCTTCTCGTCGAGCCGCGGCAGCGAGCCGAGGAGGCCGACCGTGTAGGGGTGCTCGGGGAAGTCGAAGAGGGCCTCGACGCCGGCGCGCTCGACGACCTGGCCGGCATACATGACGAGCACCTCGTCGCACACCTCGGCGACGACGCCGAGATCGTGCGTGATGAGGACGATGGCGGTCCCCGTCTCCTCCCGGAGATCGCGCATGAGGTCGAGGATCTGGCGCTGGATCGTCACGTCGAGCGCGGTCGTCGGCTCGTCGGCGATCAGGAGCTCCGGCCCGCAGGCCAGCGCCATCGCGATCATCACGCGCTGGCGCATGCCGCCCGACATCTTGTGGGGATAGTCGTGCACGCGGGTCTCGGGGGAGGGGATGCCGACCCGCCGAAGCATTTCGACGGCATGCTCCTCGGCCTCCCGGCCGGACATGCCGCGGTGGCGGACGATCGCCTCGACGATCTGGTTTCCGACCGTGAAGGAGGGGTTGAGCGACGTCATCGGCTCCTGGAAGATCATCGCGATCCGGTCGCCGCGCAGGTCGCGCATCGCGCGCGGGCTCTCCTTCAGGAGGTCGCGGCCGGCGAAGCCGATGCGGCCGCTGACCCGCGCGCTCTCGGGGGGCAGCAGCCCCATGACGGCGAGCGAGGTCACGCTCTTGCCGCAGCCGGATTCGCCGACGATGCCGAGCGTCGTGCCGCGCCTCAGCGCGAAGTCGACGCCGTCGACCGCGGTGACCGACCGCTCGTCGCCCTCGAACAGGACGCGCAGGCCCTCGACGTCCAGCAGAATGTCGTCCGGCGCGCCGGCCCCCGTGCTGGGGGCCGGCGTCGCCGTCTTCGCGTCACTTGGCATGTGCCGTGGTTCGATGCTCCGGAGCCCGCCTCACTCGGCGAGCGAGACGCCGTTCAGACGGATGATGCCGTCGGGATAGGTCTTGAAGCCCTCGAGCTTGTCGGTGAAGGCGTAGATCCACTTGGAGTGGTACATGTAGACGAGCGGCAGGTCGTCGAGGAGGATCGACGTCGCCTCGTCGTACTTTTCCTTCCGCTTGTCGGTGTCCGACATCGCCCGCGCCTCGGCCAGGATCTTGTCCAGCTTCTCGTTGCAGTAGTGGGCATCGTTGCCGGCGGCGCCGCAGCTCAGCATCGGCGTGATGTTGAGATCGGGGTCGACGCGCCCGCTCCAGCCGACGAGATGCGCCTCGAAATCGCCCTGCCGGGCCTTCTCGAGGATCGTCATGAGCTCCATCGTGACGACGTTCACCTTGATGCCGACCTCGCCGACCATCGACTGCACGAGCTGGGCGACCTGCTGGCGCTCCGGATCGGTCGGGACGAGGAGGTCGATCGTCACGTTGTCGACGCCCGCTTCCTTCATCGCCGCCTTCGCGGCCTCGACGTCGCGGCCGTGGACCGGCTTCTTCTCGTCATAGTAGGGGCTGCCGGGCGGGAAGGGCTGGTTGCCGGTGGCGTAGCGGCCCTCGAACACGACCTGGTTGATGGCGTCGCGGTCGATGGCCAGGTCGAAGGCGTGGCGCACGGCCTTGAGCTTCGACACGTCCTTGTCGGCGCCTTCGCCGCCGATGTCGAAGGTGATGGCGTAGTAGCCGAGGCCGGTCACCTCGTCGACCTTCAGCGAATCGTCGCTCTCCACGGTCGCCACGTCGGTCGGCGACAGCCGCTCCATGAAGTCGATCTGGCCCGAGCGCAGGTTGAGGAGCCGGACGCTCGAATCCGGCATGCCGCGATAGGTCAGCTTGTCGAAGTGGTACTGGTCGGCGTTCCAGTAGTCGGCGAACTTCTCGAGGACGACGCGGTCCTGCGCGACGTGCTCCACGAACTTGTAGGGGCCCGAGCAGACGGGGTCGTTGGTGAAGTCGGCGCCGAGCTTCTCGGCCGCCGTCGGGCTGACCATCATGCCGGCGCGGTCGCTGAGGGCGGCGAGCAGCGGCACGGAGGGCTGCTTCAGCTTGATCTTCAGCGTCAGCGGGTCGACCGCCTCCATCGAGTTCGATCGCGCTGATCTCGGACTTGCGCCGCGAGGCCTCCATGGTCAGGTCGCGGTTCAGGTTGTACTTCACCGCCTCCGCGTCGAACTTCGTGCCGTCGTGGAAGGTCACGCCGTCGCGCAGCTTCAGCGTCAGCTCGGAGCCGTCCTCCGACCAGTCCCAGGAGGTGGCGAGCATCGGCACGATCTTGCCGCTCTCGTCGATGTCGACGAGCTTGTCGCACAGCGACTGCAGCACGTGGCGGCCGACGAAGCTCCAGTTCGTCGCGGGATCGAGCGTGTCAGGGTCGTCCTGCAGCGCGATGTTCAGTTCCGACTGCGCCATCGCCGCATGCGGCAGGGCGGTGCTCATGGCGAGCGCGGCCATGAGGGCCAGAAGCGGTGTCTTCATCCCGAATCTTCCTGTTCAGAGTTGTCAGGGTGGTGAGTTCAGCGCGCGACGGCGTAACCCTGCACGCCGCGAGGGTTGGCCGCAGCCTTCACGATGTAATCTTCTCCGTCCCGTTCCCGCCCGCAAGCGCAGAGGCGGCCCTCCGCCCACGGCTCGCCGACCGTCACGTCGTGCCCGCGGCGCTCGAGCTCGCGGATCGTCGCCTCGGGGAACCGCGACTCCAGCGTCAGCGAGCCGAGAGCGGTTTCGCGCGGCCAGAACGAGCTCGGCAGATGGTCGGTGTGGAAGGAGGGGGCGTCGATCGCCTCCTGCAGGTTCATGCCGTGGTGCACGTGCCGCAGGAACATGATGAGCTGCCACTGGTCCTGCTGGTCGCCGCCCGGCGTGCCGAAGGCGAGGTAGGGCTTGCCGTCGCGATAGGCGAAGGAGGGCGTCAGCGTCGTGCGCGGACGGCGGCGCGGCGCGAGGCTCGTGTTCAGGCCCTCCTCGAGCCAGAACATCTGGCCGCGCGTCGTCAGGCCGAAGCCGAGGCCCGGAATGACGGGGCTCGACTGGAACCAGCCGCCCGACGGGGTGGCGGAGATCATGTTGCCCCAGCGGTCGACCACGTCGACATGCACCGTGTCGCCGCGCTGGGCGCCGTCGGCGGTGAGGCCGGGCTCGCCGCCGCGGTCGGTGGCGGGCGCCACGGCGCGGTCGACCGTCGGCTCGCCGCCGCCGATGCCCGGCTGCGGCACCGTGCCGACCGGCCGCAGCGGCGGCAGCCTGGGATCCCGGCCGCCGGGGCTGCCGGGGCGGAACTCGTGCGACGCGGTCTCGCCGACGAGCGCGCGCCGCGCCGCGACATAGGCGTCGTCCAGGAGATCCGCGACCGGAACGTCGTCGCAGTCGCCGAACCACGCCTCGCGATCGGCCATGGCGAGCTTCACCGTCTCGGTGAGCAGATGCACGAAGTCCGGCCCCTCCGGGTCGAGCCTCGCGACGTCGTCGCCCGGCAGCATCTTCAGCATCTGGAGCAGAATCGGCCCCTGCGACCAGGGCCCGCACTTGAAGACGCGGTAGTCGCCGTGATCGACATGGAGCGGCCGCTCGATCGGCGGCGACCATTCCGCCAGGTCGTCGGCGGTCAGGAGGCCCCTGTGGGCGCGCCCCGAGACGTCCCAGACCTCGTTCTCCCGGCAGAAGCGACCGATCGTCTCGGCCACGAAGCCGCGGTAGAAGCAGTCGAGCGCGCGCTCGATCTGCGCCTCGCGGCCGCTCGCGGTCTGCGCCTCCCGCAGGATGCGGGCGTAGAGGTCGGCGAGCTGCGGGTTGCGGAAGAGCCGGCCGGCCTGCGGGCAGTCGCCGCCTGGAAAGTAGACCTCGTACGAGCTCGGCCAGTGCCTCTCGAACAGTTCGCGCATCGTCTCGATCGTGTTCGAGATGCGCGGCACGAGGGGATGGCCGTTGGCCGCGTAGTAGATCGCCGGCTCGAGCACGTCCGCGATCGTGGCGGTGCCGTGGTCGCGCAGGACGGTCATCCAGGCACCGAAGGCGCCGGGGACGCAGGCCGGGAGGAGCCCCGTGCCGGGGACGAGGTCGAGGCCGAGCTCGCGGAAGTGCCCGATCGTCGCCGCGGCGGGAGACGATCCCTGTCCGCACACGACGATCGGCTCGTCGGCGCCGGCGGGATTGAGCAGGATCGGCACCTCGCCGGCCGGCCCGTTCAGGTGCGGCTCGACGACCTGCAGCACGAGGCCCGTGGCGACCGCCGCGTCGAAGGCGTTCCGGCCGCGCTCCAGCAGCGACATTCCGACCTGCGAGGCGATCCAGTGGGTGGACGAGACGGCGCCGAAGGTCCCACGCAGTTCAGGCCGGGTGGTGAAGCTCAAGTTGTGGATTCCCTGGAGGGTAGACGGGCGTGGCGGGGTCGATTCCCAATTTCATTAGCAGAGAAGGAAGCCCGGCCCAACGGATTCCGGGGCCGGTTCCATTTCTTCCGCGGATGCCGAGTTTCGGCGCTCAGGCCGGCGCCAGCATGAAGCCGTCGAAGAAGGCGGCGAGCTCCTCGTGGGCCCCGATCGGCAGGACGTGGGCGACGTGCTGGTCGGGCCGGACGACGACCACGCAGCCCGCCTCGCGGTCGATGCCGCGCATGTCGAAGATGTCCCTGCCGGGCGCCTGGTCGGCGCAGAAGACCTTCTCGTAGTCGACGAGCCCGAGCCGCCCCTTGCGCGGCCGGAGGGCCGGCGGCAGCGCGGTGATCTCGACCTCGCGGAAGCCGACCTGCAGGACGGCGTGGACATCGATGACGGCGTCGGGATCGGCGCCCTCCGGCGTGTAGCGCCGCACCGGCGAGCGCGGATCGTCCGTCAGGAACGCGCTCAGCCTGGCCAGTCCCGAATCCGCGGCCGTCGCGTCGCCCGATCCGGCGAAGGCGAAGACGTGCCAGCGCGCGTCGGCGGAGACGACGTGGCCGAGCTGCATGCGCTTGGCGTCCCCCAGCCGGACGACCGGCGCGGAATGGAAGCGGGTGCCGATCTCGAAGCCCTGCGCCAGATCCTGCCAGCTCCCGGGGCCGATGATCTGCGAGGGCTCGTAGCGCACCGCGACGCCCGCGGTGTAGCGGCCGTGCTCGATGAAGTATCGCTGGAATTTCGGCGCGTCGCCGCCCTCCGCGTCGGGCTCGGCGATGACGCGGGCCCACTCGCGGTCGAAGTCGATCAGCCCCTTCGCCACGGCCTGGCGTTCCGCCGAATAGCTGTGCAGCAGCTCCGGCGCGCACCGGCCCGTGAGGACGGAGACGAGCTTCCAGCCGAGATTGAAGCCGTCGCCCATCGACACGTTCATGCCCTGGCCGGCCTTCGGGCTGTGGGTGTGGCAGGCGTCTCCGGCGATGAGCACGCGGGGCGGCCGGGGCTCGCCCTCCGGCACGTCGTCGAACCTGTCCGTCAGCCGCTGCCCGATCTCGTAGACCGACCACCAGACGACGTCCCTCACGTCGAGGTCGTAGGGCCGGAAGATCCTCTGCGCCGCCGCGATCAGCGCCTCCAGCGTGATGTTGCGGTTCCTGACGCGCTCGCTCTCGGCGAGGCTCTCCAGCTCGACGTAGAGGCGCACGAGGTAGCCGCCTTCGCGCGGGATGATGACGATCGTGCCGTGCTCGGACTGGATCAGCGACTTCTGGCGGATGTCGGGGAAGTCGGTCACGGCGAGCACGTCCATGACGCCCCAGGCCTTGTTCGCGGCGTCGCCGTGCAGGCTGCGGCCGATGGCCTGGCGCACGGCGCTGCGCGCGCCGTCGCAGCCGACCACGTAGCGGGCGCGGACGGTCTCGCTGCGCTCCTCCTCGCCGGGCGGGGCGTGCCGGACCGTCGCGGTCACCGGATGGCCCTCGGCCGACGCATCCACCGCCAGGTCGACGAGCTGCCGCGAGTAGCTGGGAACGAGGCGGGTCGGCGCGTTCCGCATCACCTCGAGATACATGTCGTGGATGCGCGCCTGGTTGAGGACGACGTGCGGCATCTCCGACAGGCCGTCCTCCACGTCCTGCACCCGGCCGCTGCGGACGATGTTGGCCGGTCGTGCCGGGTCCGGCTTCCAGAAGGTCGTCTCGTTCACCCAGCAGGCCTCTTCCATCACCTTCCCGGCGAAGCCGAAGGCCTGGAACATCTCCATCGACCGGCACGACACGCCGTCGGCCTGTCCCCGCTCCATCGGGCCGTGCTTCTGCTCGACGAGCCGGGTGGTGATCTCCGGGAACCGCGACAGGTAGGCCGCGAGCGTGAGGCCGGCCGGACCGCTGCCGACGATCAGCACGTCGACCTCGTCGGGAAGGGCGTCCTGCGCCATGGCCCGGTCGTTGGCGGGCCGGATCCGCGGATCGCCCGGCTCGAAGCCGTTCAGGTGGAACTGCATTTCCCGGTCCTTCCGCTTAGTATGTATACTTATAATATCTAGGCATATTAAATCGTGTCAATCTGGAATGGCGAGTCGGCAGGGCGAGGGCGGGGGAGCGCGTGGCGGAACTGGAGGAGATGGCAGGCCACCTGATCAGGCGCCTGCATCAGCATTCGACCCAGGTGTTCCAGAAGCGGATGCAGGAGGCGGGCTTCGACCTGACGCAGGTCCAGTTCGCGACGCTTCAGGCGCTGCAGGCGAATCCCGCGAGCGACCAGGCCCGAATCGCCGAGCTGATCGCCTACGACCGCGCGACGATCGGCGGCGTCATCGACCGGCTCGAGCAGAAGGGCTACGTGAGCCGGGTCGTCAGCCGCCGCGACCGCCGCGCCCGCGAGGTCAGCCTCACGGATGCCGGCCAGCGGACGCTCGAGGCGGCCCTGCCGCTCGTGCGCGAGCTCCAGGGCGACATCCTCTCCGAGCTCGGGCCGCGCGACCGCGAGCGCTTCATGGCGCTCGCCCGGCAGGCGCTGGGCATGGCGTAGGCCCGGTCGCAGGCCCGGCCCCGCGCCCCGCCGCCCGCCTCAGACGTGGAGGAAGCGCTCCTTCACCGTGGCGTCGGCGGCGAGCTCGGCGCTCGTGCCCGTCCAGCGGACGACGCCCTTCTCGATGACGACGTGGCGGTCGGCGAGGCCGATCAGCGCGTCGACGTTCTTGTCGATCAGCAGGATCGCCTGCCGCTCGCTCCGCAGGGCGGCGAGGCAGCGCCAGATCTCCTGGCGCAGGAGCGGCGCCAGGCCTTCCGTCGCCTCGTCGAGGATCAGGAGCTTGGGGTTGGTCATCAGGGCGCGGCCGATCGCCAGCATCTGCTGCTCGCCGCCCGAGAGCTGCGAGCCGAGGTTGCGCCGGCGCTCCTGAAGGCGTGGAAACAGGTCGTAGATCCCGGCGAGCGTCCAGCGCGCGGGGCCGAAGCGGCACGCCGAGGTGGCCACGAGGTTCTCCTCGACGCTCAGCGTCGGGAAGATCTGCCGCCCCTCCGGCACGAGGCCGATGCCCGACGCGGCGATGTGGTGGGGCTTGAGCCCCGTCATGTCGCGGCCCTCGAAGCGGACCCGGCCGCCGCGCGGCTTCACGAGCCCCATGACCGTCGAGACGGTCGTCGTCTTGCCCATGCCGTTGCGGCCGAGCAGGGTGACGACCTCGCCCTCGCCGACGGAGAACGACGACGTCGAACAGCACCTGGCTGTCGCCGTAGGCGGCCGCGAGGCTCTCGACCTCAAGCATCAGGCCGCCTCGTCGCCGAGATAGGCGGCGCGAACCTCCGGCGAGGCGCGCACCGCATCCGGCGCGCCGGTGGCGATGACCCGGCCGTAGGAGAGCACGGTCACCCGGTCGGCCAGCGCGAAGACGGCGTCCATGTCGTGCTCGATCAGGACGATGGCGTAGCGCCCCTTCAGGCCCTTGAGGATCTCGATGAGCCGCAGCGATTCCTCGTGGCCCATGCCGGCGAGCGGCTCGTCGAGCAGCAGGAGCTTCGGCTGCGTGGCGAGCGCGATGGCGATCTCGAGCGCGCGCTTCTCCCCGTGCGACAGCGTGGCCGCCTGCCGCTCCTCGCGGCCGGCGAGGCCGACGAGCCCGATCAGCGCGGCCGCCTCCTCGTTCAGCGCCCGCTCCCGCGAGGCGACGCCGAAGAAGCGGAAGCTCGTGCCCGAGCGGCCCTGCACGGCGAGCGCGACGTTCTCGCGCGCCGTGAAGCCGGGCAGGATCGAGGTGATCTGGAAGGTGCGCGCGATGCCGCGGCGGACGCGGGCGTGCATCGGCAGGGCCGTGACGTCGCCGCCGTCGAACCGGACGGTGCCGCCGTCGGAGGCCAGGAGGCCGGAGACCTGGTGCAGGAGCGTCGTCTTGCCGGCGCCGTTCGGGCCGATGACCGCGTGCAGCTCGCCCGCCGCGACCTCGAGCGACACGTCGTCGGTGACGCGCAGCGCGCCGAAGCTCTTGTGCAGGTGCTCGACGGCGAGGAGGGGAGGGCTCATGTCCGCCCCCGCGAGATCGAGCCGAGGATGCCGCGCTCCATGTAGATCGCGACGAGGACGAGGAGCGGCCCGAACACGATCCGCCAGTGCTCGGTGAAGCCGGCGAGCCAGTCCTCCAGGAAGATGTAGGCGGCGGCGCCGAGGATCGCGCCGTGCACCGTTCCGAAGCCGCCGAGGATCACCATGATCAGGAGCTCGCCCGAGCGCTGCCAGGTCATGTAGGCGGGGCTCACATACTCCGTGTGGTTGGCGAGGAGGAAGCCGGCGACGCCGCAGATCATGCCGGCGATGACGTAGGCGACGAGCCGGTAGCGGAAGGGGTCGAAGCCGATCGCCTCCATGCGCACGGGGTTCTCCTTCGTGCCGCGCAGCACCCGGCCGAAGCGCGAGACGACGAGGACGCGGCAGAGCGCGTAGGCCGCGAGCAGGACCACGAGGCAGACGTAGTAGAAGGCGGTGCGGTTCGTCAGCACGTCGGCGCCCGCGACCGTCGAGCGGGTCCACAGCGTCATGCCGTCGTCGCCGCCATAGGCCGAGAGCGACGTCATGAGGAAATAGGCCATCTGCGCGAAGGCGAGCGTGATCATGATGAAGTGGACGCCCTTCGTGCGCAGCGAGATCCAGCCGGTCGCGAGCGCGAAGAGACCCGAGGCGAGGAGCGCCGCCGGGAGCTGCACCAGCGCGTCGCCGACCTCGTTCGCCGACAGGATGCCGACGGCATAGGCGCCGATGCCGAGGAAGGCGGCGTGGCCGAACGACACCATGCCGCCGAAGCCGAGGACGAGGTCGAGCGACACCGCGGCGATCGCGAAGATCATGATGCGCACGACGATCGACAGGTAGAACGGGTCGAGGCCGACCGCGACGAGGAGCGGCGCCAGCGCGAGCGCGAGGAAGATCGCGGCCGGCACCACGATCGCGCCGCGCCCGCGCAGCCTGCGGGTGGCCGGGACCTCGGCGCCCGGGGCGCGGGAGACGGTTTCGCTCACGGGCGGCCCCTAGCGCTGCGGCCGGGAAGAGGCCGGCGGGCCGGAAGAACAGGACGGCGGCCATCAGCACGTAGATCAGCATCGGCGCGATGGCCCGGCCGGTCTGGCTCGCGTCGGCGGGCTCCATGAAGAGCCGCAGCAGGTCGCCCGAGAAGGAGCGGCCGAGCGTGTCGACGAGGCCGATCAGGAGCGCCGAGACGAACGCGCCGCGGATCGAGCCGATGCCGCCGATGACGATCACGACGAAGGCGAGGATGAGGATCTGGTCGCCCATGCCGGGCTCGACCGAGAGGATCGGCGCCACCATGATGCCGGCGAAGCCGGCCAGCATCGCCCCGAAGCCGAAGACGAGCATGAAGAGCCGGCGGATGTCGACGCCGAGCGCCGAGACGATGCCCGGATGCGTCGAGCCCGCACGCACCAGCATGCCGGCGCGCGTGTGGTTGACGAGCACGTAGAGCAGGGCGGCGATGAGCAGGCCCGCGACGATGATCGCGATGCGGTAGACCGGATAGAGCAGCCCCTGCATGAGCACGATCGAGCCGGACAGCACCTCGGGGATCGGCACGCTGAGCGGCGCCGAGCCCCAGGCGATGCGCACCGCCTCGTTGAGGAACAGGATGACGCCGAAGGTCGCCAGCACCTGCGCGAGGTGGTCGCGGTCGTAGAGGTGGCGGAACACCGCGACCTCGAGCACGAGCCCGACGAGGAGCGCCGACGGCAGGGCGAGGAGCAGCGCCACGAGGAAGCTGCCCGTCATCGCGGTGAACCACGCCGCGAAATAGGCGCCGATCATGTACTGCACGCCGTGCGCGAGGTTGATGAAGTCCATGACGCCGAAGACCAGCGTCAGCCCCGCCGCGATCAGGAACAGGAGGACGCCGAGCTGCAGGCCGTTGAGCGTCTGCACGAGGACGAGCGTCAGCGACATGGTGGCCTTCGGGAGATCCTGGGTGTCGGCGGCCCTCCGGCGGAGGCCGGAGGGCCGGTGCGTCGACGCTGGCTCACTCGCCCATCTTGCACTGGTCGGCGTAGTCGTCGACCGGCGTCGTCGAAGACCTTCTCCACGACCTGCGTCTCGTACTTGCCGTCGTCGCGCTTGGCGACCTTGACGAGGTAGAAGTCCTGGACGGGGAAGTGGTTGGCGCCGAACGAGAAGTCGCCGCGCACGCTGTCGAAGTCGGCCTTCTCGAGCGCCTTCCTCAGCGCGTCCTTGTCGTCGAGCTTGCCGTCGACGGCGGAGATCGCGCTGTCGAGCAGGCGCACCGTGTCGTAGGCGTGCATCGCGTAGGAGGCCGGCACCGCGTCGTAGGCCGCGATGTAGCTCTTCACGAAGTCGGCCGACTTCTCCATGTCCGGCGCCCAGTCGGAGCCGCCGTAGAGGCCGACGGCGGCGTCCTGCTGCGCCGGCAGGGTCGATTCGTCGACGGTGAAGGCCGACAGGAACTTGATCTTGTCGGCGAGGCCCGCCTGGCGGAACTGCTTGACGAGGTTCACGCCCATGCCGCCCGGCATGAAGGTGAAGATCGCCTCGGGCTGCTCGGACGCGATGCGGGCGAGCTCGGCGGAGAAGTCGAGCTGGCCGAGCGGCGTGTAGATCTCGTCGAGCACCTCGCCCTTGTAGTAGCGCTTGAAGCCGGCGACGGAATCCTTGCCCGCCTGGTAGTTCGGCACGAGCAGCACGACGCTCTTGATGCCCGAATCCTGCGCGTACTTGCCGAGGACGGAGTGGTTCTGGTCGTTCTGGTAGGAGGTCGCGAAGAAATAGGGGCTGCAGTCGGCGCCGGCGAGGTTCGAGGGGCCGGCGTTCGGGCTGATCAGGAAGGTCTTCGACTGGGTGATCGGCTTGAAGATCGCCTGCGCGACGTTCGAGAAGATCGGGCCGACGACGAAGTCGACGTCGTCGCGCTGCACGAGCTCCTTGGCGCGGCCGACCGCGACGTCGGGCTTCTGCTCGTCGTCCATCACGATCACCTCGGCGTCGAGGCCGCCGAGCTTGCCGTCATGCTCCTTCACGCCGAGCTCGAAGCCGTTCTTGAGCTGCTGGCCGAGCGCCGCTCCCGGGCCGGAGAGCGTCGTGACGATGCCGATCTTCACCTTGTCCTGGGCGTGCGCCGGAAGGGCGAGCCCGACCAGGGCCGTCGCCACCATGAGAGTCGTCTTCAGTCCGGGCATGGTCTGTCCCCCTGCTGTTGCCCCTGGGCGTGCTTATTCGCTTTCGGCGCCGGATAATCCGGACTGGCCCCGCCGGCAACTACATTAGTGGCAATATCTCGGGGTTGAAAAGGCGATCGCCGGGCGGAACGATGCGGCCGCGCAGACCGCGGGGACGCGCGAACGGTGCGTCCCGCGCGGCCGTAGGGGCGAAGGAGCGGCGATGAGCGAGCCGGAGGACGGACCGGTCCACCAGTACATGACGGGCCAGATCCACGCGCATCACCCCGCGCTGATCGAGGCCTTCGTCGCGGAGAGCGCCCGGGTGCGCGAGGCGCTGCCGGGGCCGCGCGACGTGCCCTATGGCCGCCACCCGCGGCAGGTCTTCGACCTCTTCCCCGCCGGAGAGGGCGCGCCGCTGCTCGCCTATTTCCACGCCGGCTACTGGCAGGCGCGCGACAAGAGCCAGTTCCAGTTCCTCGCCGCCCCGCTCGTCGCGGCGGGCCTCTCCGTCGCCATGGTCAACTACCCGCTGTGCCCGGAGGTGAGCCTCGCCGAGCTGACCGAGGCGGTGCGGGCCGCCGTCCCGGCGCTGCTGGAGCGGACCGGCCTCGCCAGCCTGGTCGCGGCCGGGCACTCGGCCGGCGGCCACCTCGCGGTGGAGCTCGCGGCGACGGACTGGGCGCAAGCGGGGCCTCGGGACGAACCCCGTTGCCGGCGTGCTCGCGCTGAGCGGCGTCTACGACCTTCTCCCGCTGGTCGACACGCCGCTCAACGAGCGGCTGCGGCTCGACGCGGCGAGCGCCGTCGCGGCCTCGCCGCTCGACCGGCTGCCGCATGGGCTGCCGCCGGCGGTCTTCGCGGTCGGCGCCGCGGAGACGGAGGCGTTCCGCACGCAGACGGCGCGCATGCACGAGGCATGGCTGGGCGCCGGCGGGCAGAGCCGCCATCTCCTCGTGCCGGAGGCCGACCACATGACGCTGCTCCGCCATTTCGCGCCGCCAGACCCGCTGCTCACCGAGGCCGCGCGCTGCCTCGTCGGCTGATTTCCGGCGGCCGCCATCGTGCGGTCGCAGCATCAAAAAAGAGACGCAGGGATAAACGGGGGAACTGAGCGGCAACGGCGGACGCGGCCCCTCCGATATCCTTCCCGAGCGACATTCGGCGTCAGGCTGTCGACTGGCAAAGACCGGATGCAACGGGAGGAACGGGCAATGAAGAAACTTCTCTTGGCGACCGTCGCGCTGTCCGCGATGGTGGCCGCCACCGCCGCATCGGCCGATCCGATCAAGGTCGGCTTCCTCGCCACCCTCGAGGGCACCTACACCGTGCTCGGCGAGGACGGCCAGCGCGGCTTCCAGCTCGCCATGAAGCAGCACGACCAGAAGGCGGGCGGCAAGGACATCGAGATCGTCACCGCCTCGACCGACGCGAGCCCCGAGAGCGCCCTGCGCGCCGCCCGCAAGGTCGTCGAGCAGGACAAGGTCGACATCGTCATCGGGCCGCTGTCGGGGTCGGAGGGCATCGCCCTGCGCGACTACGCCAAGACGCAGCCGCAGGTGACCTTCATCAACGGCGCGTCCGGCGCGCAGGAGACGACCTTCGTCGACCCGGCGCCGAACTTCTACCGCTTCAACATGGACGGCGCGCAGTGGGGCGTCGGCCTCGGCGACTACGTCTACAACGAGAAGGGCTGGAAGACGGTCGCCTCGGTCGCCGAGGACTATTCCTTCGCCTACACGAACTTCATGGGCTTCGCGCTCGGCTACTGCAACGCCGGCGGCAAGATCACCGACCGCTACTGGGTGCCGCTCGGCACCAAGGACTTCGCCTCGATCATCGCCGCGCTGCCCGACGACGTCGACGCGATCTATCTCGGCCTCGGCGGCGGCGACGCGGTCAACTTCCTCAACCAGTACCAGCAGGCCGGCGGCGACGCGCACCTGATCGGCGGCACGATCATGGTCGACGGCACGGTGCTGTCCGCCAAGGGCAACGCCAAGGCGGCGCTGATCGGCACCCCGGCCTCCGGACCGCAGGCCGACACCTGGGACGACCCGAAGTGGCAGGAATACGTGAAGGCCTACCAGGACGCCTTCCCGCCGGAGAAGCGCTTCCCGACGCCCTCGCTGCTCGGCACCGCCTACTACAACGCCACGAACGCGGCGCTGCAGTGCCTCGACAAGGTCGACGGCGACCTGTCGGACGACCAGAAGGCCTTCCGCGGCTGCCTGAACACGCTCGAGCTCGACGCGCCGAACGGCAAGATCACGCTCGACAAGAACCGCCAGGCGATCGGCTCGAACTTCGTCATCGAGGTCGTCGAGCAGGACGACGGCAACCTCGCCACGAAGCTCGTCTCGAAGGTCGACAACGTCAACCAGACGCTCGGCATGGACGAGGCGGAGTTCCGCAAGCTCGGCCTGCCGTCGCGCGACGTCATCAAGTGCGACTGACGCGGATGGGGCGGGGCTGACGGCGGTCCCGCCGCAGTCCCGGCCGCGCCGGCCGGACGGGAGGAGGCGCGACATGCCTTCTTCCGGCCGGGCGGCGCGGCCGCTGGCGACGGCTCCGGGGGGAGCCGACGCCAGATCGCGTTCGGGGCCCGGCGGCCGGCGCCGGGGCCGTCCAATGGCTCGCGGGTGTGCGGCGATGACGCTGATCAACTACCTCACCAGGATCCACTTCGCCGACTACGTCCTCGAGGATGCGCTACCCGCCGAGGTGGCCGCGCTCGGGATGACGCGGCCGATGGTGGTGACCGACCAGGGCGTCGTCGCCTCGGGCCTCGTCGAGCGGCTGCTCGACGCCCTCGGCGCCTCGCACGAGGCGACGCTCTTCGCCGACACGCCGTCGAACCCGACGGAGGCCGCCTCCCTGGCGGCGGCGGAGACGTACCGGGAGAATGGCTGCGACGGGCTGATCGGCTTCGGCGGCGGCTCCTCGATCGATCTCGCCAAGGCCGCGGGGCTCATCGTCAGCCACGGCGGATGCCTCGGCAGCTACGCCGCCATCGAGGGCGGCACGGCGCGCATCCGGGACATCCTGCCGCCACTGATCGCCGTGCCGACCACGGCGGGCACCGGCGCGGAGGTCGGCCGCGCGGCGGTGATCGTGCTCGGCGACGGCCGCAAGCTCGGCCTCGTCAGCCCCTATCTCATCCCGAGCGTGGCGATCTGCGACCCGAGCCTGACGCTCGGCCTGCCGCCGGGCCTGACGGCGGGCACGGGCATGGACGCGCTCACCCACTGCGTCGAGACCTACACGGCCACCTGCTACAACCCGCCGGCCGACGGCATCGCCATAGACGGGCTGCGGCGGGCGGCGGCGAACATCGAGCGGGCCGTCGAAAACGGCGCCGACCTCGATGCCCGCCGGGAGATGATGGCGGCGGCGATGAACGGCGCGCTCGCCTTCCAGAAGGGCCTCGGCGGCGTGCACGCGATCAGCCACGCGCTCGGCGGCCTGCCGGGCTACTCGCTGCATCACGGCACGCTGAACGCGGTGCTCCTGCCGCACGTCATGGCGTTCAACGCGCCGGCCATCGCCGGCCGCTATCCCGCGCTCAGGCAGGCGATGGGCCTGCCCGCCGACGCCGACATCGGCGCGGCGATCGTCCGCCTGAACGAGCGCCTCGGCCTGCCGGCCGGGCTCGCCGAGATGGGGGTCGACGAGGCGGCGATCGAGCGGGCGGCCCCGCTTGCCGAGAAGGACCACACGAACGGCACGAACCCCCGCCGGGCGACCGCGGCGGACTACCGCGAGCTCATGCGGGTGGCGCTGTGACCGCCATTCCGGAAGGGGCCGCGTCGGCCGCGATTTCCGCCGCGACGCGCTCGGGCGACGGCCTGGCGGGTGCCTTTCGCAGGGGATTTCCGGAAAAGTAACGAGCCGTTGCGGTGCGGCAGAGACGCGCTGCATGGCAGCAAATCGTCGTGTCTGTGCCAGTGGAGGCGGCCGTAGAGCAAGAGGAGGGGTGCGAAGACCTTCGTCTTCTTTGACATCTCGTCTTGCTCCGTGGCAGCCTGAACTGCCGGGTTGATCCAACGACGCGACAGACGTCGGGCCCCGGCAGCGAGTTTGGGGAGGGTGGGATGAGCACGGCGCTGGCCGTCTACCATGGGCCGTTCGGGCGGGCGTCGCTCTACCGGCTGAACAAGCCGATGGCGACGCACGCCCACCGCGAGGGGCACCTGATCTTCCTCGTGGGCGGCGGCGACGCCTCGGTCGAGATCTGTGGCGAGCGCCACGCCGTGACCCGCTGCAACGCGGTGGCGGTCAGCCCCTGGCAGCCGCACAATTTCGTGCCGGCGCCGGACCTCGTGGGCTCGGTCTTCCTGATCCTCTACATCAAGCCGTCCTGGTTCCTCGACGTCGGCCGGCACGCCACCGGAACGCTGCGCTTCGGGCGCAACTCGGTCGAGGTGACGGGGCAGATCTTCCACCTCGTGCAGCTCGTCTCGTCGATGCTGGCCGAGGATTCGCGAAGCGACATGTTCGACGGCTATCTCTACGAGCTGACGCGCAGCTCCTTCGAGCAGTCCTGGCAGTGGACGTCGGCCGACGCCGAGCCGCAATGGGAGTGGCAGGGCGTCGGCGACTACCGGATCCGCAAGTCGATGCGCCAGATGCGCGACCGGCTCGGCTGCGGCGACGAGCTGGTGCTCGACTGCGTCGCCCGCGACGCCGGCCTGTCGCGGCCGCACTTCTACAAGCTGTTCCGCCAGCACGTGGGGCTGACGCCGAACATCTACCTCAACACGCTGAAGATGGAATCCTCGCTCGACCGGCTGACGGCAAGCGACGATTCCATCATGTCGATCAGCCTCAATCTCGGCTTTTCCTCGCAGGCGAGCTTCACCCGCTTCTTCGCCGCGAATGTCGGCATGCCGCCGACCGACTACCGGCGCGCGACCTCGGTGTTCAGCTGACCCCGCGATTTCGATACGCGCCGGGAAAAGAGGATACTGAAAGGTAAGGGCGCCGCCCCGCCCCCCGCGTAACCTCCTCTCAAAACAAGGGACGACTCGACCCGGAACGAGGGTCGAAGCGGGAGGAGCGTCGACTTCCATGGCAGCGCAAGGACATGCGCGCCGGGGCACCGGTGCGTCGGCCGCGGACGGCCGGCGGCGGCAGCGATGATCAGGTTCGTCGAGCGTCGGCCGTTCTGGTCGCTCGTGATCCTGCTCGTCGTGGCGGTGCTGGTCTGGGCGATCGTGGCGCCGTGGCCGGACGGGCTCGAGGACGTGCTCGGGCGCAAGAAGATCTTCCTCAACGCGCTGTTCAACGGCATCACGCTCGGCGCCCTCTATTTCCTCGTCGCCAGCGGCTTCACGCTGATCTTCGGCCTGATGAAGAACGTCAACCTGGCGCACGGCTCGCTCTACATGCTGGGCGGCTATGTCGGCTACGAGGTGGCGAACGCGACCGGCTGGTGGCTCCTCTCCTTCGTCGCGGCCTTCGTCGTCGTCGGGCTGCTCGGCGTCCTCCTGCAATACGTCGTCTTCCGCCGCATGGAGGGCGAGGACCTGAAGCAGACGCTGGTGACGATCGGTATCTCTATCGTGCTGGCCGACATCATGCTGTGGATCTGGGGCGGCAACTTCTACCAGATCCTCGCGCCCGGCTGGCTGTCGGGCCCCATGCAGCTGCCGCTGATCACCGCGGTGAAGAGCAGCGGCGAGGCGGTCTACCTCAAGTACCCGGTCGTCCGGCTCGTCATCTTCCTCGCCGCCGTCGTGATCGGCGTGCTCATGTGGATCGCGCTCAACCGCACGCGCATCGGCATGCTGATCCGCGCCGGCGTCGACGACCGCGACATGCTGTCGGCGACGGGCGTGCGCATCCAGCGCGTCTTCGTGCTCGTGTTCGCCTTCGGCGCGGGCCTCGCCGGGGTCGCCGGGGTGGTCGGCGGCACGTTCCAGTCGATCGCGCCCGGCGAGGACACGCGCTTCCTGCTCGCCTCGCTCGTCGTGGTCATCGTCGGCGGCATGGGCTCGATTCCCGGCGCCGCGCTCGGCGCGCTCATCATCGGCCTCGCCGAGCAGATCGGCTCGGTCTACTTCCCGACCTACGCGGTGGTGCTGACCTTCCTCATCATGGTGCTCGTGCTGGCCTTCCGGCCGCAGGGCCTGATCGCGAGCGGGCGCTAGCCATGGCGGTGGTGGAGCGCGACCGGATGGCGAGCACGGCGCGGGCCGGCGAAGGGGCCGGCGAGGGGGGCGGCTGGGACCTCGCGCGGGTGCCGCCGCAATACTGGGTCGTCGGCTTCCTCCTGCTCATCGTGCCCGGCATCGCCTCCGACTTCGTGATGTTCCAGATCTTCGGCTGGGCCTTCATCCTCGGCATGATCGCGCTGTCGCTGATGTTCCTCGCCGGCTACGGCGGCATGGTCAGCGTCGTGCAGATGACCGTGGCCGGCGTCGCGGCCTACCTGCTCGCCATCCTCGGGACGAGCGCGGTGGAGACCATCTCGCTCGGCTGGACGTGGTGGCTGGCGATCCCCGTCGCCATCGTCGTCGCCGTCGTGTTCGGCACGGTGACGGGCGCCCTCGCGGTCAGGACCGAGGGCATCTACACGATCATGATCACGCTGGCGATCGCCACCGCGTTCTTCTACTTCGCGCGCCAGAACTACGTCGTCTTCAACGGCTTCTCGGGCTTCAACCAGGTGCTGCCGCCGCACGTCTTCGGCGTCGACTGGCGAGACCCCACGGCCTTCTACTACCTGTCGCTGTTCTGGGCGGCGGTCGCCTATTTCCTCGTGCTCTACGTCGCCCGCGCGCCGTTCGGCCTGGCGCTGCAGGGCATCCGCGACAACCCGCGGCGCATGGAGGCGCTCGGCTTCAACGTCACCGCCCACCGCATCGCCGCCTACGCCTTCTCCAGCCTGATCGCGGCGGTCGGCGGGCATCCTGCTCGTCTGGCTCAACGGCCAGATCTCGCCCGGCGTCGTCGTCGGTCGGGCCGGTGATCGACATCCTGGTGATCGCCGTCGTCGGCGGCCTGCGCCACCCGATCGGCCCGTTCCTCGGCGCGTTCGTCTACGTCCTGCTGCGCACCTTCGCGCTCGACGCGCTGGTCGCGGTCGGGCTCGCGGGCGAGCGCTTCCAGCTGCTGATCGGCATCGGCTTCCTGCTCATCGTGTTCTGGTCGCCGGACGGCATTCTCGGCCTGTGGCGGCGCTGGCGCGACCGGGCGGGGCGGGTCGACCCGCTGACCGGCAAGAGCCGGGAGGAGGGGTGATGGCGGACAGCGTCGCCCAGCGCCTGGCCGCCGCCGGCACCGCGAGCGCGCTCGAACTGCGCGGCGTGTCGCGCATGTTCGGCGCCCTGTCGGCCCTCAGCGACATCACCATGACGGTCGAGCCCGGCGAGCGGCGGGCGGTGCTCGGCTCGAACGGCGCCGGCAAGACGACGCTCTTCAACTGCATCACCGGCGACTTCCTGCCGACCTCCGGCACGATCCGGCTGTTCGGCGAGGACGTGACGGTCTTCCCGGCGCACGAGCGCATCCGGCGCGGCCTGCGGCGGACCTACCAGATCTCGCTCCTGTTCACCGGGCTGACGGTCCTCGACAACGTCTATCTCGCCTGCCGCGGCGTCTCGCGCGGCCGCTTCTCGCTGATCCGGCCGCGCCGCGACGACACGCTCGTCGCCTCGGCCCGCGACCTGATCGAGGCGGTGCACCTGAGCGAGGTGCGCGACACCGAGGTCTCGTCGCTCTCCTACGGCCAGCAGCGCCAGCTCGAGATCGCCCTCGCGCTGGCCGGCGCGCCGCGCTTCATCCTGTTCGACGAGCCGGCCGCCGGCCTGTCGCCGACCGAGCGGCGCGAGCTGATCGAGATCCTGACGAACCTGCCGGGCCACATCGGCTACATCATCATCGAGCACGACATGGACGTCGCGCTGCGCGTCTCCGAGCGCGTGACGATGATGCACAACGGGCGGATCTTCAAGGAAGGCCGCCCCGAGGAGATCGAGGAGGACCCCGAGGTCCAGGAGCTCTACCTGGGGGGCGGCCATGGCTGACGCCGCCCGCTCCGGCGCCGCCCGTCCTCGAGGTCCGCGGCCTCAACGTCTACTACGGCGCCTCGCACGCGCTGCAGGGCGTCGACCTCGTGCTGCCCTCCGGCATCGTCTCCGTCGTCGGCCGCAACGGCATGGGCAAGACGACGCTGTGCAAGGCGATCATGGGGCTCGTGCCGTCCGCCTCGGGCTCGATCCGCTTCGCGGGGCAGGAGCTCAAAGGCCGCGAGCCGGCGGAGATCGCCCGGCTCGGCATCGGCTACGTGCCGCAGGGGCGGCGGCTGTGGCGGTCGCTGACGGTCGACGAGCACCTGCAGATGCTGGCCGGGCAGAACGCCGGCGCGTGGTCGGTCGAGCGCGTCTACTCGACCTTCCCGCGCCTCGCGGAGCGCCGCAACAACGGCGGCGGGCAGCTCTCGGGGGGCGAGCAGCAGATGCTGGCGATCGCGCGGGCGCTGCTCCTCAACCCGCGCCTGCTGATCATGGACGAGCCGACCGAGGGCCTCGCGCCGGTGATCGTCGACCAGGTGGAGGAGATGCTGGTCGGCCTCGGCGAGGAGGGCGACGTCAACGTCCTCGTCATCGAGCAGAACATCGGCGTCGCGACGGCGGTGGCCGAGCGGGTCGCGATCATGGTCAACGGCCGGGTCGCGCGGGTCATCGACTCCGCCGAGCTCGCCGGCGACCGCGAGCTGCAGCAGCGCCTGCTCGGCGTCGGCCGGCACGGCCACGAGGAGACGCCGGAGCCGAGCGCGGCGGAGGCGCGGCCGGGCGAGCGCGCCGCGCCGGCGCCGGCCCGCGTCACGAAGATCTACCTGTCGAACCCCTCGACCCCGACGCGCTGGTCGAAGCCCGTGCCGGTGCGCATCCTCGAGCAGTCGGCCCGCACCGCCACCCAGCCCTCGGGCCTGCCCGCCCGCCCGGGCGCCGAGCGGCCGAGCGCCGAGCTGCGGCCGCTGTCGGCGACCGGGCAGTCCGTCGTGATCGTCGCCGGCACGCTCGACACGAAGGGGCCGGAGCTGCGCTACATCCAGCAGGTGATCCGCGGCCACGGCCTGGCCGTCCGCATGGTCGACCTGTCGACCTCCGGCAAGCACTCGGGCGCCGAGGTGCCGGCGAACCAGGTCGCGGCGTTCCATCCGCGCGGCGCGAGCGGCGTCTTCGGCAGCGACCGCGGCGAGGCGGTGGCCGGCATGACGCTCGCCTTCGAGCGCTGGATCGCCCGGCAGTCCGGCATCGCCGGCATCATCGCGGCCGGCGGCTCCGGCGGCACGGCGATGGTCGCGCCGGCGATGCGGTCGCTGCCGATCGGCGTGCCCAAGCTCATCGTCTCGACCGTCGCCTCGGGCGACGTGCGCCGCTATGTCGGGCCCTCCGACATCACGATGATGCACGCCGTCGCCGACGTGCAGGGGCTGAACTCGATCACGCGGCAGGTTCTCGGCAACGCCGCGAACGCGCTGGCCGGCATGGTGGTCGCCCGGCGCGAGGCGGCGAAGCGGCCGGCCGCCGAGCCCGACCTGCCGGCGATCGGGCTCACCATGTTCGGCGTCACGACCCCGTGCGTGCAGCAGGTCGTCGCCGCGCTCGACGAGGACTACGACTGCCTCGTCTTCCACGCGACGGGCATCGGCGGACAGTCGATGGAGAAGCTCGTCGACAGCGGCATGGTCGCGGGCGTCGTCGACATCACGACGACGGAGGTCTGCGACCTCCTGTTCGGCGGCATCTTCCCCGCCGACGAGGACCGCTTCGGCGCGATGATCCGCGCCCGCATGCCCTATGTCGGCGCCTGCGGCGCCCTGGACATGGTGAATTTCGCGGCGCCCGACACGGTGCCGGAGAAGTATCGCGGCCGGCTCTTCTACCACCACAACCCGCAGATCACGCTGATGCGGACGACCGCGGCGGAAAACGCCGAGATGGGGCGCTGGATCGGCGAGCGGCTGAACCGGATGGAGGCGCCGGTGCGCTTCTTCCTGCCGGAGGGCGGGGTGTCGGCGCTCGACCGGCCGGGCCAGCCCTTCCACGACCCCGCGGCGGACGCGGCGCTGTTCGGCGCGCTCGAGGAAACGGTGCGGCAGACCTCGACGCGGCAGCTCGTGCGGCTGCCGCACAACGTCAACGACAAGGCCTTCTCCGACGCCCTGGTCGAGGCGTTCCGGGCGCTGCACGGCGGCCGGCCGCGGCGGCGGCAGACGGCGAGGTAGGGGCGATGGCAATCGAACGCGCGAAGATCCTCGAAAAATTCCGCGGCATGGTCGCCCGCGGCGAGCCGATCGTCGGCGGCGGCGCCGGCACCGGCCTCTCGGCGAAATGCGAGGAGGCCGGCGGGATCGACCTCATCGTCATCTACAATTCCGGCCGCTACCGCATGGCCGGCCGCGGCTCGCTGGCGGGGCTCATGGCCTATGGCGACGCGAACCAGATCGTCGTCGAGATGGCGGCCGAGGTGCTGCCGGTCGTCCGGCACACGCCGGTGCTGGCCGGCGTCAACGGCACCGACCCGTTCCGGGTGATGGACGTCTTCCTCGACGAGCTGAAGCGGATCGGCTTCTCCGGCGTGCAGAACTTCCCGACGGTCGGGCTGATCGACGGCACGTTTCGCGCGAACCTCGAGGAGACCGGCATGTCCTACGGCCTCGAGGTCGACATGATCGCCAAGGCCGCGGCGAAGGACCTGCTGACGACGCCTTACGTCTTCTGCGCCGAGGACGCGGCCGCCATGGCGAAGGCGGGGGCCGACGTCGTCGTCTGCCACCTGGGCCTGACGACGGGCGGCTCGATCGGCGCCGAGACGGCGCTGAAGCTTCAGGACTGCCCCGCGCTCGTGGATGCGTGGGCGGAGGCTGCGCTGCGGGTGAAGCCCGACGCGATCGTGCTCGTCCACGGCGGCCCGGTGGCGATGCCGGACGACGCGCGCTTCATCCTCGACAACACCGAAAACTGTCACGGCTTCTACGGGGCCTCCTCGATGGAGCGGCTGCCGACGGAGGTCGCGCTGACCGAGCAGACGCGCCGGTTCAAGGAGATCGGGCGGTCATGACGGGGCGCATGGAACGAGCGGGACGCATGCGGGAGAGAAGACCATGAGTGGGGAGATCATCGGCCAGATCGTGCTCTGGCTGATCGCGGCGGTCATCGTCATCGCCATCATCTACTGGGTGATGAACCGGCTCTACCGCCGCTCGACCAAGGAAATGTCCTTCGTGCGGACGGGCTTCCTCGGCGAGAAGGTCGTGATCGACGGCGGCGCCTTCGTCTGGCCGATCGTCCACGACATCACGCCGGTCAACATGAACACCGTGCCGCTGGAGGTCGTGCGCAACCGCGAGGAGGCGCTGATCACCAAGGACCGGATGCGCGTCGACGTCGAGACCGAGTTCTACGTCCGCGTCCGGCCGACCCGCGAGGCCGTCTCGGTCGCCGCCGCGACGCTCGGCCGGCGGATGCTCGAGCCCGGCAACCTGTCGAGCCTGCTCGCCGGCAAGTTCGAATCCGCGCTGCGCGTCGTCGCCGCCGAGATGACGATGGCCGAGATGCACGAGCAGCGCGGCGTCTACGTCTCGCGCGTCAAGGAGGCGGCGCAGGAGGAGCTGTCGCGCAACGGGCTCGAGCTCGAATCCGTCGCCATGGTCGACATCGACCAGACCGCGCTCGAGTACTTCAACCCCTCGAACCGCTTCGACGCCGAAGGCCTGACCGCGCTGATCCGCGACATCGAGGAGCGGCGCAAGCTGCGCAACGACATCGAGCAGGACTCGATGATCCAGATCCGCACCCGCAACCTCGCCGCCGAGAAGGAGGTCCTCGAGATCGAGCGGGCGAGCGAGGCGGCGCGGCTCTCGCAGGAGCGCGACGTCGAGTTCCACCGCGCCCAGCAGCGCGCCGAGCTGGCCCGCGAGCGGGCCGAGCGCGACACCGAGGCCGAGCAGGCGCAGATCACCGCCCGCGAGGCGATCGAGCGCGCCCGCATCGCCAACGAGCAGACGATCGCGACGACCCGCATCGCCTCGGAGCGCGAGACGCGCGAGCGCGAGATCGAGCGCCAGCAGGCGATCGAAGCCGCCGAGATCCGCCTGCGCGAGGAGACCGAGACCGCCCGCATCCGCCAGGAGCGCGCGGTGCAGGAAGCCCGCATCACCAACGAGCAGGAGATCCAGTCCCGCGAGATCGCGCGGCGCAAGACGCTGGAGGAGGCGGAGATCGCGGCGCGCGAGGCGACCGAGCGCGCCCGCGTCGACCAGGAGAACGCCGTCAACCAGGCGCGCATCGCCCGCGAGCAGGAGACCCGCGCCCGCGAGATCGAGCGGCAGAAGGCGCTCGAGGCGGCCGAGATCAGCGCCCGCGAGGAGACCGAGAAGGCCCGCATCGAGCAGGACCGCGCCGTCGCCGACGCGCGCATCCAGAGCGAGGGCGAGACGCGGCGCCGCGAGATCGAGCGCAACCGCGCCGTCGAGGAGGCGGAGATCGCCGCCCGCGAGGCGACGGAGAAGCTGCGCATCGCCGAGGCGGCCGTCGTGTCGGAGGAGCGGATCGCCAACGACCGCAAGATCCGCGAGCTCGAGATCGAGCGGCAGAAGGCGCTCGAGGCCGCCGAGATCGCGGCCGCCGAGGCGACCGAGGCCGCCCGCATCGCGCGCGAGAAGAAGATCGCGGCCGACCGCATCGCCTACGAGCAGGACGTGCGCGAGCGCGAGATCGCCCGCACGCGTGCCGTCGAGGCCGCCGACCTGCAGGCCCGCGAGGTCGTCGAGGCGGCCCGGATCGGGCTCGACGCGCGCATCGACCGGCAGCGCATCGAATCGCCGCGAGGAGACGGTGCTGCGCGAGACGGCCGCCAACGAGGCGACCGAGCTCGCCCGGATCGAGCAGCAGAAGAAGGTCGACGCCGAGCGCATCGCCACGGAGACCGAGATCCGCGGCCGCGAGATCGAGCGCAACGAGACGATCGAGAGCGCCGAGGTCTCCTCGCGCCGGCTCGTCGAGCGCATGCGCATCGAGAAGGAGCTCGAGACGTCGCGCGACAAGGTCGCCCGCGACGAGGAGGTGCAGAACCTCGAGATCGCCCGCAACAAGGCGATCGACGAGGCCCGCGCCGCCGCCGACGCGGCGGTGGAGGCCGCGCGCATCGCCCACGGCAAGACCGTCGACGCCGAGCGCATCGCGGCCGAGCAGGAGGTGCGCGAGCGCGAGGTCGCACGCCAGGAGGCGCTCGAGAAGGTCGACCTCCAGCGCCGCGACGCGGTGGAGCGCCAGCGCATCGAGGTCGAGCTCGGCCTCGAGAGGGAGCGGATCGCCTCGCAGAAGGACCGCGAGGTCATCGACATCGATCGCAAGCGCGTCGTCGAGGAGGCGGAGGAGAGCCGCATCATCGAGATCGCCGCGAAGAAGGCGGAGCGCGCCGAGGCCGACGCCAAGCTGCGCCGCGCCGAGATCCGCGCCAAGCGCGACGTCGAGACCTCCGACGTCGAGCGCGAGAAGGCGCTCGACGCCGCCAGGCTCGACCGCCGGCGGGCGAACGAGCAGCTCGAGATCTCGCGGGTGCAGGCGCTGCGCGAGGCCGAGATCGCCTCGAACGAGGAGATCGAGCGGGCGCGGATCGCCTCCGAGCGCGGGCTCGACGAGGCGCGCATCGGCCACCAGACCGAGCGGCGGCGCCGCGAGGTCGCGCGCGAGCAGAGCGTCGAGGAAGCGCGGATGGACATGGCCATCGCGCTCTACAAGAAGTCGCTCGACCAGTCGGCGGCCCAGATCGAGGCCGACGTCGCCAAGGCCCGCGCCGCCGAGGCGGAGGAGAGCGTGAAGACCGCCCGCGAGACCGGCGAGGCGGAGCGGCGGCGCACCGTCGACGTGACGATGGCCGAGAAGCTGGCGCAGGAGGCCCGCATCGCCGCGGAGGCGGAGCGGGTGCGCCGGGCCGTCGAGGCGGAGGCCCAGAAGCTCATCAACGAGGCGGAGAACATCCTCACCGACGGCGCCCGCGCCTCGCTCTTCAAGCGCAAGATGCTGGAGCACGTCGAGGGGATCGTGGCGGCCTCGGTCAAGCCGATGGAGAAGATCAACGACATCCGCATCATGCAGCTCGACGGCATCTCCGGCGGCGCTCGGCGGGGCGCACAGGAGCGCGACCGACGAGGTCATCAACTCCGCGCTGCGCTACCGGGTGCAGGCGCCGCTGGTCGACAGCCTGCTCTCCGACATCGGCATCGAGGGCGGCAACCTCGCCAAGATGGGCGGCCTGATCCGCGAGGCGAGCGACATGCAGAGGATCGCCAAGGATGCCGCGCGTAGCGAGGGCAAGCCGGACGGCGGCTCGGGCGGCGGTGGCGGCGGCGGCGGCTCGTCGGGCGGCGGCAAGGGCGGGGAGTGAGGCGATGGCGCGCGTCTACATCTCGACCGTGATCGACGCCCCGACCGCCCGCGTCTGGGAAAGGGTGCGCGACTTCAACGGCATGCCGCGCTGGCACCCGCGCATCCGCGAGAGCCGCATCGAGAACGGCGAGCCGTCGGACAAGGTCGGCTGCGTCAGGGACTTCCGGCTGCAGAACGGCGACCGGATCCGCGAGAAGCTGCTCGGCCTGTCCGACTACGACTACTTCCAGACCTACGCGATCCTCGAGAGCCCGATGCCGCTGACCGACTACGTCGCGACGCTGCGGCTGACGCCGGTGACGGACGGCGACCGCACCTTCGCGGAGTGGTCGGCCGAGTTCGAGTGCGCGCCGGAGGTCGCCGACGATCTCGTGAACGGCGTCGGGCAGAACGTCTTCCAGGGCGGCTTCGACGCCCTGAAGCGGCACTTCTCGTGACGGCGGCGGGAGGAGGGCGGCAGTCATGGTGAAGATCGTCAAGAGCACGATCATCGACGCGCCGGTCGAGGCGGTGTGGGACGTGCTGCGCGACTTCAACGGCCACGACCGCTGGCATCCGGCGGTCGCCGACAGCCACATCGAGCGCGGCCGTCCCTCCGACCTCGTCGGCTGCGTGCGCCGCTTCCACCTCGCGGACGGCTCGGAGCTGCGCGAGCAGCTGCTCACCCTGTCGGACATCGACATGGCCTTCAGCTACTGCCTGCTCGACACGCCGATCCCGCTCCTCAACTACGTCGCCCATGTCCGCCTGATCCCGGTCACCGACGGCGACCGGACCTTCTGGCACTGGGAATCGCGCTTCGACACGCCGGCGGGCCGCGAGGACGAGCTGGCGGGCCAGGTCGGCACGGAGATCTACGAAGGCGGCATGGAGGCGGTGCGCCAGCACATCGCCGCCGCGACGGCGGGAGGCGCGTGATGCCGGTCGAGGTGCAGACCTTCCAGTCGCATCGACGAGGCCGGGCGGGCGCTCATGGCGCGGCGCGGCGCGCGCGTCTTCGGCGGCGGCACGCTGCTCATGCGCGCCGTCAACGAGGGCGACCAGAGCTTCGACACGATCGTGCGGCTGACCGACCCGGCCCTGCGCGAGGTGCGCGCCGAGGGCGACCGCATCGTCATCGGCGCGGGCGTGACGATGGCGCAGGTCATGGCGAACCGCGATCTCGCCTTCCTCGCGCCGGTCGCCCGCCTGATCGGCGGCCCGGCGATCCGCAGCGCGGCGACCGTCGGCGGCAACCTGTTCGCCGCAGCCGCCCTATGGCGACTTCGCCACCGCGCTGCTGGCGCTCGACGCGACGGTCCAGTTCGCCGGGCAGGGCGGCGGGGCGGTGCCGATCGAGGACTTCATGCGCGACCGCGGCCGCGACGCCTCGCGCATCGTGCGCGCCGTCTCGGTGCCGCGTCCGCAGGACCCTTCGGCGTTCCGCTTCCTCAAGGTCAGCCGGGTCAAGCCGAAGGGCATCGCGGTCATGTCGATCGCGGCGCACCTGCCGCGCTCCGGCGGCGCGCGGGTGGCGTTCGGCAACATGGGCCCGACGCCGCTCCGGGCGAAGGGCGTGGAGCGGGCGCTCGAAGGGGCGCGGCTCGACGAGGCGGGGATCGGCCGGGCGCTGGCGGCGGCCTGCGAGGGGCTGCAGCCGGCGACCGACGCGATCGCGTCCGAATGGTACCGCCGCGAGGTGGCGCCGGTGCATCTGAAGCGCCTGCTGCTCGGCGCCGGAGGGTAGGAGGCGGGAATGGCGACGAAACCGGTCCAGTTCAGGCTCAACGGCGAGGAGAAGGCCGTCTTCGTGGCCGACGGGCAGAACCTGCTCGACGTGCTGCGCCGCGGCGTCGGCGACCTGACGCCGAAATACGGCTGCGCGCAGGGCACCTGCGGGGCCTGCACGGTGCTGATCGACGGCGAGCCGCACCTGTCGTGCCTGACGCTCGCCGAGACGGCCGGCGGCCGCGAGGTGACGACGACGGCCGGGCTCGCGGCCGGCGGGAGGCTCGACCCGCTGCAGGAGGCCTTCATGCGCAACTTCGCCGCCCAGTGCGGCTACTGCACGCCGGGCATGCTGATGGCGGCGACCGCGCTCCTGCGGCGCAACCCGCGGCCGACGCGCGAGGAGGTGGTCGAGGCGATCTCCGGCAACATCTGCCGCTGCACCGGCTACGAGGCGATCATCAACGCGGTGCTGGAGGCGGCCGGGTCCGCGTCCCCCGCCATGGCGCGGGGCTGACCATGGCCATCGAGTTCCGCAAGGAGTTCTTCGCCGACGAGCGCGACGACGATCTCAACGAGATCGGCAAGCCGACGCAGCGCCAGGACATGGTCGGCCACGTGACCGGGCGCTCGCCCTATTACGACGACCATCTGTTCGACGGCCTCCTGCACATGCGCTGCGTCAGGAGCCCGCACCACCACGCGCGCATCCGCTCGATCGACGTGGCGGAAGCCAGCCGCATGCCGGGGGTGAAGCGGGTGATCCTCGCCCGCGACGTGCCCAACAACCTGAACACGCTCCTGAGCCTGCTCGACTTCGGCCTCGACGACGAGCCGATGATCGCCGGCGAGAAGGTCGCCTACCGGGGCGAGCCGGTGGCGGCGATCGTCGCCGACAGCGACCGCGCCGCGCGCGACGCCGTGGCGAAGGTGCGGGTCGACTGGGAGGTCCTGCCGCACGTCCTCGACGTCGAGGAGGCGATCAAGCCGGGCGCGCCGTCGGTGAACCCCGCCTATCCCACGAACCGCTTCGTCTATCACGGCAAGTACGACCACCAGAAGCTGCGCTACGGCGACGTCGAGGAGGGCTTCCGCCAGGCCGACAGGGTGATCGAGGGGCGCTACCAGATGTCGCCCATCGAGCAGGCGCCGACCGAGACCTGCGGCGCGATCGCGGCGCCCGAAACGAACGACCGCTACGTCTGCTACACCTCGACCCAGGCGCTGTTCTTCTCGCTCGGCACGGCCGCGAAGCTCCTCAAGGTGTCGTCGAACCGGCTGCACTTCATCGGCGGCACCGTCGGCGGCGGCTTCGGCGGCAAGGTCGACAGCCTGCACGAGCCGATGGCGATCCTCGGCTGCATGCTGACCGGCCGGCCGTGCAAGTACATGTTCGACCGGGCCGAGGAGATGCAGGTCGGGGCGCCGCGGGGCGCGGAGCGCTGGTACCTGAAGGACGGCGTGATGAACGACGGGCGCATCGTCGCCCGGCAGTTCTTCGGCTATTTCGACTCCGGCGCCTACACGCGGCTGTCGAGCTACGCGATCATCAAGGCCGCCGGCCACCTGCCGGGCCCCTACACGATCCCCAACGTCTACGCCGACATCTACTGCGTGTTCACCAACCGCACGCCGGCCACCGCGATGCGCGGCTTCGGCATCACCGGCGTCGACTTCGCGATCGAGTGCCACATGGACAAGATCGCGCGCGAGCTGGGCATCGACCCGATCGAGCTGCGGATCCTCAATTCCTACCGCGACGGCGACATGAAGGCGCATCGCCGGCTCGCCAAGAACACCGCGCTCGTCGAGTGCTGCCAGGTGGTGGCGGAGAAGGCGAACTGGCCGCTGTCGGACCAGGCGCGGCGGGCGACGTCGCTGACCGGCGGCGGCGGCGAGCGGGCGCAGCTTCCCGCCCGCACCGCGACCGACGAGAAGGGCAGGGTCGAGGGCTTCAGGCCCGACGGCTATGCCCACGGCGGCAACCGGCCGGACGCCCCGGCGCAAGCCCAGCCGCGCAGCGCGCCGCCCCCGCGGCCGGCCGAGCCGCGCCCGCCACAGCCCGCGCCGTCGCCGGCCCCGGAGCATGCCGACTGGTCGCAGGCCCCGCAGCCGCAGCCGCCGCAACCGCAGCCGCCCCAGCCGGCGCCCGGCCTCGCCGCAGCGCTCGGGCGCCGCGCGCTTCTCCTCCATCTCCGGCCTCAGGAGACGCTGACATGGCCCGCCACCGCGGACGCGGCTTCGCCGCCATCAACTACCCCATCGGCATGAATCTCGGCGGCGACCCGAGCCAGGCGCTCGTGCACTCGAACCCGGACGGCAAGTTCATGGTCGCGCTGTCCTCGATCGACCTCGGCCAGGGCATGAAGTCGGTGACGCGGCAGATCGCGGCGGAGACGCTCGGCATCCCGGTCGAGGACGTCTATGTCGACACCGCCGATTCCGACACCGGCCCGCACTGCATGGGCAGCTTCGCGTCGCGCGGCACGCACCGCGTCGGCAACGCCGTCATCCAGGCGGCGCAGGAGGCGCGCGCCGTGATGCTCGAGGCGGCCGCGGAGGAGCTCGAGGTCAACGCCGCCGACCTGATGACCGACGGCAAGGGCAACATCCACGTGAAGGGCGCGCCGTCGCGGGCGATCTCGACGGCGCAGGCCTGTGCCGCCGCCCAGTTCAAGCAGGGCCGCACCGTCTCGGGCCGCGGCATCTTCCTGATCCCGCTGTCGGACGTCGATCCCGAGACCGGCGAGATGACGCCGGTCAGCTGCTTCGCGCACGCCGCCCTGATCGTCGAGGTCGAGGTCGACGACGAGACCGGCGACGTCTCCGTCGTGAAGATCAATTCCGCCTACGAGGTCGGCCGGGCGCTCAACCCCAGGCTCGTCGAGCAGCAGCTGATGGGCGGCGCCTGGATGGGCATGAGCCACGCGCTGTGGGAGACGACGGAGCCCTATTATCCCGACCGCTCGCACGGGCCGAACGACTTCAACACCTACCTGATGCCCGGCCCGGGCGACATCGCCCCGCACCACATCTCGGTGCTCGAGCGGCCGGCGCCGGACGGGCCGTTCGGCGGCAAGGGGCCGGGCGAGATGTGCGCCAACCCCGTGCTGCCGGCGGTCGCGAACGCGGTGTTCGACGCCGTCGGCGTGCGCGTCGACGACCTGCCGATCACCCCGGAGAAGGTGCTGCGCGGCATCCGCTCCAACGGCGGCGCGCAGCCGCAGTCGCGGCGGTAGGCGGCCATGCTGCGCAGCCAGCCCAGCACTCCGTTCGTCCCGGCGAAACCGGGGTGCAGAGTCGTGCGGGAGGCGCCCGCCTTCACCTCCCCCTCGATGGGGGAGGTCGACGCGAAGCGTCGGGTGGTGGTGGAGCCGGCTTGCTCCGGCGCTTGCCGCTCCACCCCACCCCGGGCTTCGCCCGACCCTCCCCATCGAGGGGAGGGTGGCGCGCCTCCGGCGCACGGCGGGGCCCGGCCTTCGCCGGGACGAGCGGAGCGAGGGGCGGCCGAGCTCCACAGCCGGTCCGGGGCCTGAGCCATGGCGATCAGGCGCTCCATCGTCGGGATCGACAGCCCGCCGGCGCTGCAGGCGGCGCTGATCGACGCGCAGTACCTGGCGAGCGAGGAGCTCGCGACCTCGGCCTATCTCGGCGCTCGCGCTCGGCAAGCCGATCCTGCTCGAGGGCGCGCCGGGCGTCGGCAAGACGGAGGCCGCCAAGGCGATCGCCGCCGTGCTCGGGCGCCAGCTCATCCGGCTGCAGTGCTACGAGGGGATCGACGCCGCCGCGGCGCTCTACGAGTGGAACTACCCGCGCCAGATGCTGGCGATCCGCCAGGCGGGCGACCAGTACGTCAACATCTACGGCGACGACTTCCTGATCGCCCGGCCGATGCTCGAGGCGCTGCGCCACCCGACCGACACGGTGCTGCTGATCGACGAGATCGACCGGGCCGACCACGAGTTCGAGGCGTTCCTGCTCGAGTTCCTCTCGGACTTCTCCATCTCGATCCCCGAGCGCGGCACGATCCGGGCCGCCGAGCAGCCGGTCGTGGTGCTGACCTCGAACCGCACGCGCGAGCTGCACGAGGCGCTGCGCCGCCGCTGCGTCTACAGCTGGATCGGCTATCCCGATGCCGACCGCGAGGCGCAGATCGTGATGATGCGGGCGAGCGCCGTGACGCAGTCGACGGCGGCGGCCGTGGTGCGGGCGGTCGGCGCGCTGCGCGCCGAGCCGCTGGCGAAGCCGCCGGGCGTCGCCGAGACGGTCGAGTGGGCGGAGGCCGCGACGCTGCTGCACGAGCAGGGCGCGACGTGGCCGACGGCCTTCCGCCGGGCGATCGGCGTGGCGCTCAAGGACCAGGACGACCTCGCCTTCGTCGGCGACCGGCTCGACGCGATCCTTTCGGAGGCGGCGGCATGAGCGAGCCCCTGCCGCACGCCGCCCGGCCGTTCGTGCGCTTCGCAGGCGAGCTGCGGGCGAACGGCTTCGCCGTCGCGCCGGAGCAGACGCAGAGCTTCATCGCCGCGACGGGCCTGCTCGGCCCGGCCTCGATGAGCGACATCTATCGCGCGGCCGTCGCGACGCTCGCGCCCCCGCCCGAGCGCCGCGACGAGTTCGACGCGCTGTTCCGCCTCGTCTTCTGGGGACAGAGCCTCGCGGCGCCGGCCTCCGAGGGCGACGAGGAGGACGTGCGGGCCTTCGACGACCGCGACGGCGCGATGGAGCCGCCGGACGCCGAGGAGGCGAACGAGTCGGGCGGCGAGGCGACGGCGACCGAGATCCTCTCGATCCGCAGCTTCCGCGCGCACGACGAGGGGACGGCGCTCCTGCGGCTGCGCCGCCAGGCGCCCGCGCGCCTGCCGCGGCGGCGGTCGCGGCGGCGCGGGCCGTCGCGCACGGGCGCGCAGCCGGACATGCGGCGGGCGCTGCGCGAGGCGGTGAAGCGCGACGGCGAGGTGCTGCGCCTGCCGGCGCTCGCGCCGCGGTCGCGGCAGCGGCGGATCCTGCTGCTGATCGACGTGTCGGGCTCCATGAAGGCGCAGACGGAGGGCCACCTGCGCTTCGCCCACGCGCTGGCGCAGGCGGCCGACCGGCTCGAGGTCTTCACCATCGGCACGCGGCTGACGCGGGTGAGCCGGGCGCTGCGGCAGCGCAATCCCGAGCAGGCGCTGGCGGTGGCCTCGACGCTCGTCGCCGACTGGGACGGCGGGACGCGGCTCGGCGACGCGCTGCAGGCCTTCCTCGCCGTGCCGCGCTTCGCCGGCTTCGCCCGCGGCGCACTCGTCGTCGTGCTGTCGGACGGGCTCGAGCGCGGCGACCCGGCGACGCTGGTCGCGGCGATGGAGCGGCTGTCGCGGCTCGCCTGGTCGGTGCTGTGGCTGACGCCGCTCGCGACGGAAGAGGGCTACCGCCCGCAGACCGAGGCGATGGTGGCCGTCGCGCCCTTCGTCGACCGCTTCGGCAGCGGCGCCGACGTGCCGCACCTCTGCACCGAGATCCTCGACCACGCACGGAGGGCCGCCTGATGCGGATCGTCGACGCGCACCATCACATCTGGCGGCAGACCGACCTGCCGTGGCTGCTCGGCCCGACGCAGCCGCGCATCTTCGGCCCCTACGACGCGATCAAGCGCGACTACCTGATCGACGAGTACCTGAAGGACATCGCGGGGACGGGCGTCGAGAAGTCCGTCTACGTGCAGGCGAACTGGGCGCCCAACTGGTTCGAGGACGAGGTCGCCTGGGTGCAGAGGACGGCCGACGAGAGCGGCTGGCCGCACGGCATCGTCGGCTATTGCGACATGCTCCAGGCGGATGCCCGCGCCGACCTCGACAGGCTGAAGAAATATCCGCTGATGCGCGGCGTGCGCCAGCAGCTGCACTGGCACGAGAACGAGCTCTACCGCTTCGCGAAGTCGCCCGACCTCGCGCGCGACGAGCGGCTGCGGCGCAACGTGGCGCGGCTCGCCGACTATGGCTGGACCTTCGACCTGCAGGTCTTCGCCGGCCAGATGGAAGGGGCGGGGGAGCTCGCCGACGCCTGTCCGGAGGTGACCTTCGTCCTGCAGCACGCCGGCATGCTGGAGGACACGAGCGAGGAGGGGCGTGCGGCCTGGAAGGCCGCGATGAAGGACCTCGCCACGCGCAAGAACGTCGTCACCAAGCTCTCGGCCTTCGGCACCTTCATCCACCGCAACGACCCCGGCCACATCAGGTGGATGGTCGAGGAGACGGTGGGGATCTTCGGCGTGAGGCGCTGCCTGTTCGGCTCGAACTTCCCGATCGAGAAGCTGTGGACGACCTATCCGGAGCTGGTCGGCGCCTTCGAGGCGGCGACGGGCGACATGAGCAAGACCGCGCAGAACGCGATCTTTCACGACACCGCCACCCGGGTCTACCGGCTGTAGGGCGGGCAATCGTCAGGGGGAGGAGACAAAGAAGATGGCCCTGGAAATCAAGCTGCTCGACTACGGCGACATCGAGCTCGAATCGAGCTTCCTCGTGCTCGGCCGCGACTGCGGCCGCACCCGCCGCGTGCCCGTCTACGGCTTCCTGATCCTCGGCGGGCAGTACCCGGTCGTGGTCGACACCGGCTACCGCGACAACGCGATCATGGAGACGCTCGGCATGCGCGGCCTCCAGTTCCACGAGAACATGATCGAGAACCAGCTCGCGCGCCACGGCGTGCGCGTCGGCGACGTCCGCTACGTCTGCCACACCCACATGCACATCGACCACGGCGGCAAGGACGACTGCTTCCCGATGACGACGACGGTCGTCCTCAACCGGCGCGAGATGGAGCACTCGGTGTCGGGGCTCATGCACCCGCAATACCCCAAGCCCGACATCCAGCACCTCGTCGAGCGGCTGCACACGCCGGGCGCGCTGCAGGCTCGAGGACACCGAGATCACCGGCGAGATCGAGCTCATCCCGGGCGTCACGCTCGACTGGGCGGGCGCCCACACCGAGGGCTCGATGAACGTCCACGTCGAGACGGCCGAGGGCCGGGCGACGATCTGCGGCGACGTGATCTACGACTTCAACGACCAGATCGTGAACCCGCTGCACGAGATCCACGACCACGAGCCGCGCGTCACCGGCAACCACTCGACGACGAAGCGCCAGGAGAAGGCGGCGATCAAGAAGCTGCTGAACGGCTCGAAGTTCCTCCTGCCGATCCACGACAAGCCGGCCAAGATCGAGGCCGACCAGGTCGTCGGCCGGCTCGACATGGCGGTGCCGGGGCCGATCACCCAGACGGTGCAGCGGCGCAACTGGTTCGCGGCGTGAGCGGCAGCGCCGGAGGGGAGGGGTAGCCATGGCCCATGAGGCGGTGCGGCCGGAGTTCCGCCGGCTGATCGACGAGCATGCGCCGGTGCGGCAGGTCGGCTCGGGCTTCATCTTCACGGAGGGGCCGATCTGGCACCCGCGCGAGCGCTACCTCGTGTTCTCCGACATGCCGGGCGACGTGCGGCGGCGCTGGGACAGGTCGGGCGTGCGCGAGGTCATGCGGCCGTCCAACAAGGGCAACGGCATGACCTACGATGCCGCGCTCGACCTGATCGTCTGCGAGCACGCGACCTCGTCGGTCGTGCGCTTCCGGCAGGACGGCACGCGCGAGGTGCTCGCCTCGCACTACGAGGGCCGCGAGCTCAACAGCCCCAACGACGTCTGCGTGCGCTCCGACGGCTCGATCTACTTCACCGACCCCTGGTACGGGCGGATGCCGCACTACGGCGTCGAGCGGCCGCGCCAGCTCGGCTGGCAGGGCGTGTTCCGCATCCGCCCGGGGCAGGGGGGCGGCGATCCGCAGCTCCTCGTCGACCGCTACCTCATGTCGATGCCGAACGGGCTGTGCTTCTCGCCGGACGAGAAGCGGCTCTACGTCAACGACACCGAGCAGGCCAACATCCGCGTGTTCGACGTGAGCGCGGACGGCTCGCTCGCCAACGGGCGGGTCTTCGCGTCGGGCATCAAGCACTCGCTGAAGCCCGGCGTGCCGGACGGCATGAAGTGCGACGCGGAAGGCAACGTGTGGGTGACGGCGCCGGGCGGCCTGTGGGTCTACGACCCGCAGGGGCAGCTGCTCGGCAAGGTCAGCGTGCCGGAGCTGCCGGCGAACTTCCACTGGGGCGGCGACGACTGGCGCACCCTGTTCATCTGCGCCTCGACCTCGCTCTACGCCATCGACGTGAAGGTCGGCCCGCGCAACGAGCCGTTCATGCGCGACGACGCGGGGCAGGGCGCGCCGCAGCGCGCGGCGCCGTCCGCCGGGGGCGCCTCGTCTTCTTCCTCCTCCTCCTCCTCCGCGCCGTCGCGGGCGGCGCCGTCGGGCGAGGGCGGGTTCCGGCTCGAGGCGGGGCGCTGCGCGCTGATCATCCAGGACATGCAGAACGACGTGGTGATGGAGGGCGGCGCGTTCGCCGGCTCCGGCGCGCCCGCCCACTGCCGCGAGCAGAACGCGATCGGCAACGCGGCGCGCCTCGCCCAGCGCTGCCGCGCGCTCGGCATCCCCGTCATCCACGTCTGGTTCCGCGTCGCGCCGGGCCACCAGGGCCTGACGCTCAACGCGCCGCTCTTCGAGGGCGTCGTGGAATCGAACGCGCTGGTCGAGGGCACCTGGGGGGCGGAGCCGGTGCCGGGGCTCGAGCCGCAGCCCGGCGACCACGTCGTGAAGAAGAGCCGGATGAGCGCCTGGGAGGGCACGTCGCTCGAGACGGTGCTGAAGGCGGAAGGCCGGGACATCCTCATCGAGGTCGGCGCCTGGACCAACATGTCGGTCGAGCACACCGCGCGCACCGGCGCCGACAAGGGATACCTGATGATCATCCCGGAGGACGGCTGCTCGACGATGAACGCGGACTGGCACCGCGCCTCGATCGACTACGCGCTGACGCAGGTCGCCGCCGTCACGACGACCGACGAGGTGATCCGGGCGCTCGGCGGCTGACCGCGCCGCGACAGCCCGGGCTCCGGGAGCCGAATCTCCGTCGCGGCGCGCGCGAGGGAGGCCCCCCGCGGGGCGCGCCCGGATGTCGCACCGTCCGCTCTGCCGGCTTCCGCACCCTTCCCCGCCGAAGTCGTTGAAACGTGGCAGCTTTGCGGCGCCGCCGCGACCGCCCGGGAGCGGCCGCATCCGCGTGCGGTAGCCGACAGAGGGCAGACGATGCCCCCGATCCGCCTCACGACTCCGGAACCTGCTGCCGATCAGGCAGTTGGTCAATTGTGGCGGTCGCCGACGGAAGTGGCCGCTCCAGGGGGAACGGAATGGCGACACTGCGGCAAGGCATCTCGACCGCTATGGGTCTCGAAGGCCCGCTGTCCTGCCGCCTGTCCACCCTCCAGATCGTCAGGCCGATTCCGGCCGCCCGCCCCGGCGGGCGGGGCGCCCAGGCCGTGCGAGGTGCGCGGTGAAGCAGCTCTTCACGCCACGCGCCAACATGGTGGCGCGCATCGTCCTCTGCCTGGTCGTGCTCGTGCCGATCGGCGCCCTCGGCGCGAGCTGGGTCGTCGGCCATTCCTACTACTACACCGACCAGAACATCACGCTCCCGCAGCCCGTGCCGTTCAGCCACCGCCACCATGTCGGCGAGCTCGGCCTCGATTGCCTCTACTGCCATACGAGCGCGGCCAAGAGCGACTTCGCCGGCCTGCCGCCGACCCACACCTGCATGACCTGCCATTCGCAGCTGTGGACGCAGGCGGCCATGCTGGCGCCCGTCCGCCAGAGCCTCGAGCAGAACAAGCCGCTGCGCTGGAACCGGGTCCACAACCTGCCGGACTACGTGTTCTTCAGCCACAAGGTGCACGTCAACAACGGCGTCGGCTGCACGACCTGCCACGGCCCGGTCGACGAGATGGCGCTGACCTACAAGAAGGCGCCGCTGACCATGGGCTGGTGCCTCGACTGCCACCGCAATCCCGGCCCCAAGCTGCGGCCGCCGGACAAGATCACCGCCGTCGACTACGACCCGAAGGGCGGCCCGGGCCCGCACGCCCTTCTCTCCAAGTACGGCATCGACCCCAAGAAGCTGACCGACTGCTCGCTATGTCACAGATGACCGACAACACCGGCGGCTGCGGATGCGGCGGCTCCTGCGGCGGGGGCGAGGACCGCCTCTGGCGCTCGCCCGAGGACTACCTGCACGGCGAGCCCGATCCCGCGACCTCCGCCGAGTTCCCGCAAGGGGTGCGCGAGCCGGCGATGAGCCGCCGCACCGCGCTGAAGCTGCTCGGCGCGACCTCGATGCTGCCGCTCGCGGCGTGCGGCCAGCGGCCGCGCAACATCGTGCCCTACGTCAACATGCCCGAGGAGGTGGTGCCGGGCGAGATCCTGCACTTCGCCTCCATGGTGACGCTGGCCGGCGTCGCGCAGCCGGTGCTGGGCGTCAGCCGCGAGGGCCGGCCGACCAAGCTCGAGCCGAACCCCGCCTATGACGGCACCACCGGCACCAACCCGTTCACCCAGGGCGAGGTGCTGTCGCTCTACGATGCGGACCGGTCGCGGACCCTGCTGCATGACGGGCAGATCGCGTCGTGGGACGAGCTGCGCCAGGCGGTGGTCGAGGCGCTGCAGCCGCGGCTCGCCTCGACGGGCGGCGAGGGGCTGCGGCTCCTGACCGGCCGCGTCACGTCGCCGACGCTGCTCGACCAGATCGGCACGCTGCTCGACCGATTTCCCCATGCCGCCTGGCACTGCTGGGAGCCGGCGGAGACGACGAACGCGCGCGAGGGCGCGAAGCTCGCCTTCGGGCGGCCGCTCGAGCCCCGTCCGCGCTTCGACCGGGCGCGCCGCATCCTGTCCCTCGATGCCGATTTCCTCGGGCCCCGGCCCGCGGCAGGCGGAGAACGCCTCGCTCTACTCGCAGGGTATCCGGGTGCGCGCCGGCACCGACCGGATGACGCGGCTCTACTGCGTCGAGCCGAGCCCGACGATCACCGGCGCGACGGCGACCCACCGGCACCCGGTGAAGCGCGGCAACGTGGCGGCCGTGGCCAAGGCGGTGTCCGACGCGCTGGACGGCCAGCCGATCGACGACGCGCTGCCGGAGGATCTGAAGGCCTTCGTGCGCGCCGCGGCGAAGGACCTGTCGGAGCATCCGGGCGAGGCGCTCGTCGTCGCCGGCGAGACGCAGCCGCCCGAGGTGCACGCGATGGCCCACGCGCTCAACGAGCGCTTCGGCGCGCGCGGCAGCACGATGCTCTTCGTGGAGCCGGACGAGACGGAACGGCGCTGCCGCGATCTTCCGGAGCTCGCCCGGGACATGCACGACAGCAAGGTCGACACGCTGATCATCCTCGACGGCAACCCGGCCTACGACGCGCCGGGCGACCTCGACTTCCGCACCGCCCTCCGGAACGTGCCGTTCAGCCTGCATCTCGGGCTCGTCCAGGACGAGACGGCGCGGCTGTGCCGCTGGCACGTTCCGGCGCTGCACGCGCTCGAGGCGTGGGGCGACGGGCGCACGGCGAGCGGGCAGGTGGCGCTGCAGCAGCCGCTCATCACGCCGCTCTACGCCGGCCGCTCGCCCTTCACCATCCTCGGCATGCTGCTCGATCCGCTGGCCGATTTCGACGATGTCGGGCACCGCGCGGTGCAGGCGCACTGGCGGCGCGACAGCGGCGCCGACGACTTCGAAGGCTGGTGGAAGACAAGCCTGTCGCACGGGCTCGTCGCCGACAGCGCCCCGCGGACGGTCGATCCCGGTGCGGCGAAGGAGATCGACGTCCTGCCCGACTACAGCGGCGAGAGCGGCGGCGGCTACGAGGCGGTCTTCCTGCCGCACCCCTCGATCTGGGACGGGCGCTTCGCCAACAACGCCTGGCTGCAGGAGCTGCCGGAGCCGCTGTCGAAGCTCACCTGGGGCAACGCCGCGCTGCTGTCGCCGGCCGACGCGGACGAGCTCGGCGTCGAGGACGGCGACATCGTCGCGATCGACACCGGGGACGGCGCGCTGGCGATCCCGGCGATGAAGTCGGTCGGCCAGGCCCGGGGCGCCGTCGGCCTGTTCCTCGGCTACGGCCGGCTGCACGCCGGCGAGATCGGCAGCGGCATCGGCGTCGACGTCTATCCCATCCGCCGCAGCGAATCCTTGTGGGCGCGGCCGGGCGTGAAGCTGACGAAGGGCGAGGGGCGCATCGAGCTCCCGACGACCCAGCACCACCACGACATGCACGGCCGCGACATCGTCCGCACCCTCGACCTCGAGGAGTTCACGGACATGCTGGGCTACAAGGACGAGGGACACCCGCCCTCGCTCTATCCCGACTACGAGTATCCCGACCACGCCTGGGGCATGGTCATCGACCAGACGGTGTGCATCGGCTGCAACGCCTGCATGGTCGCCTGCCAGTCCGAGAACAACGTCGCGGTGGTCGGCCCCGAGGAGGTCGTGCGCGGGCGCAACATGCACTGGCTGAGGATCGACCGTTACTACAAGGGCGAGCCGGAGGACGCCGAGACGCTGTTCCAGCCGGTCCTGTGCATGCACTGCGAGAAGGCGCCGTGCGAGCCGGTCTGCCCGGTCGAGGCCTCGGTCCACGACAGCGAGGGCCTCAACATGCAGGTCTACAACCGCTGCATCGGCACCCGCTTCTGCCAGGCGAACTGCCCCTACAAGGTGCGCCGCTTCAACTTCTACGGATATGGCGGCGAGCACCGCTACAAGAACCTCGACGCGCCGATCTACGAGGCCGCCGCCAATCCCGACGTCAGCGTGCGCACGCGCGGCGTGATGGAGAAGTGCACCTACTGCGTGCAGCGCATCAACCGCGTGCGCCACACCGCGGTCGCCGAGCACCGCGACATGCAGACCGGCGAGGTGGTGACGGCCTGCCAGGCGGCGTGCCCGACCCAGGCGATCGTCTTCGGCGACCTCAACGACGCGAAGAGCCCGGTCAAGGCATTGAAGGAGGAGCCGCACGAATACGACCTGCTCGGCCATCTCGGCACGCGGCCGCGCACCAGCTATCTCGCCCGCGTCCGCTCGCGGAACAGGGAGCTCGACCGCACATGAGCCGGGCGGCCGAACACTGGGATCCGACGGCGACCTACATGCCGGAGCCGATGAGCTACGAGCAGGTGACCGCCGAGGTCACCTCGCCGATCATCGAGCTGCGCGTCGGCAAGGTGTGGTGGATCTTCTTCCTGATCGGCCTGTCCGGCACCGGCATCATGCTGGTCTCGATCGTCTGGCTGCTGCTGCAGGGCGTCGGGATCTGGGGCCTCAACACCTCGAACATCTGGGGCTTCGCGATCGCCAACTACGTCTGGTGGATCGGCATCGGCAACGCCGGCACGCTGATCTCCTCGATGCTCCTGCTGACGAAGCAGAAGTGGCGCGCCTCGATCAACCGCTTCGCCGAGGCGATGACGCTGATGGCCGCCTCGATCGCCGGCCTCTACCCGATCTTCCACCTCGGCCGGCCGTGGTTCTTCTACTGGCTCATGCCCTATCCCAACACGATGGGCATCTGGCCGCAGTGGCGCAGCCCGCTGGTGTGGGACTTCTTCGCGATCGCGAGCTACATCATCTTCTCGCTGGTCTTCTGGTACACCGGCCTCATCCCCGACCTCGCGACGCTGCGCGACCGCGCCAAGAGCCGGCGGATGAAGGCGATCTACGGCGCCTTCGCGCTCGGCTGGACGGGGTCGGCCACCCAGTGGGCGCGCATGAAGTCCTACTACGCGGTGATGGCCGCGATGGCGGTTCCGCTCGTCTGCTCCGTGCACTCCGTCGTCGGGCTCGACTTCGCGGCCGGCCTCGCGCCCGGCTGGGCGGAGACGATCTTCCCGCCCTATTTCGTCGTCGGCGCCGCCTTCTCCGGCTTCGCCATGGTCATGACGCTGGCGATCCCGATCCGCTGGGGCTTCCGCCTGCAGAGCCTCGTCACCATCCGGCACCTCGGCGTGATGGCGAAGGTGCTCCTGTTCTTCAGCCTCGTCATGGGGCTCTCCTACGCCACCGAGTACTTCATGGCGTGGTACGCCGGCGGGGAGGCCGAGCGGCACCTCGTGGTCGAGCACTTCACGGGCGACTACGCCGGCCTCTACATCCTGATGCTGGTCTGCAACGTGCTGGCGCCGCAGCTCTTCTGGCTGCCGCCGGCGCGCCGCTCGCCGATCGCCATGTTCATCGTCGCGATCATCATCAATGTCGGGATGTGGCTCGAGCGCATCCTGATCACGGTCGAGACGCCGTCGCGCGGCTTCCTGCCGGCGACCTGGCGGCTCTACATGCCGACGATCTGGGACTGGGGCCTGTGGATCGGGAGCCTGTGCCTGTTCCTCACCATGTTCCTGATCTTCGTGCGCATCGTCCCGTTCATCTCGCTGCACGAGGTGAAGGAGCTCGACTGGCAGCGGAGGAAGGGCCAATGAGCGGCCGCGATCTCGTCGCCACCTTCGCCGAGCCGGAGGCGCTTCTGAAGGCCGCCAGGGCCGCGCGCGAGGCCGGCTACACGAAGCTCGAGGCCTATGCGCCCTTCGAGGTCGAGGGGCTGGCGGAGGCGCTGAAGATCCGCTCGTCGCGGGTGCGCGTCGTCATGCTGGTCGGCGCGATCGTCGGCGGGCTGACCGGCTTCTTCATGCAGTTCTACAGCGCCGTCTACGACTACCCGATCAATTCCGGCGGGCGGCCGCTCAACTCGTGGCCGGCCTTCATGCTCGTGACCTTCGAGCTGACCGTGCTGTTCGGCGCGCTGTCGGGCTTCGCGGCGATGCTGATCCGCTCCGGCCTGAGCGCGCTGCACCAGCCGGTCTTCGAGATCCCGGGCTTCGAGCGCTTCTCGCAGGACCGGTTCGGCCTGCACATCGCCGCCGGCGACCCCAAGTTCGACGCCGACAGGACGCGGCGCTTCCTGCAGGAGTTCGGGCCGGTCGAGATCGTGGAGGGGCCGGAATGAGACGCGCCCTCGTCGCCGTGACCCTGCTTCTCGCCCTCGGCGCGTGCCGGCAGCGCATGTACGAGCAGCCGCGGCTCGACACCTATGCGCCGGCGCCGGCCTTCGACAACGACATGGAGGCGCGGCAGATTCCCCCGGCACCATCGCCTTCGCGGGCACGTCGGGGCAGGACCGGCCGCCCGAGGAGGTGCAGCCGGAAGTGTTCCACCGCAGCCTCGTCGAGCTCGGCCGCGCCGACTTCGAGAGCTTCTGCGCCCCGTGCCACGGCCTGTCCGGCCGCGGCGACGGCATCATCGTGCAGCGCGGCTTCCCGTCGCCGCCGTCCTTCCTGTCGGACCGGCTGAGGGAGATGCCGGCCGCGCACTTCTTCGACGTCATCACCAACGGCTTCGGCGTCATGTATTCCTATGCCGACCGCGTGCCGCCGCACGACCGCCGGGCGATCATCGCCTATATCCGCGCGCTGCAGCTCGCCCAGCCGCCGTCCGAGGACGACGGGCCGGTGGACGTGGCGGGAGGGCGGTCATGAGCGCCGAGGCCATCCGGCATCACGGCCGCCAGGCCGCCGTGCTCGCGGCGCTGGGGGCGCTGCTCGTCGTGGTGCTGCTCGCCGCCGCCTTCCTGGGCTGGCCGGAGGCGATCCTGCGGCCCTGGCTCGTCGCCTGGGTCTTCACGCTCGGCTTCCCCGCCGGCGCCATGGTGCTGATCATCACCCACGCGCTGCTCGGCGGCGTCTGGCTCCGCAGCTCGATGCCCGTCCTCCAGCCGATGGCGGTGACGCTGCCCCTGGCGGCGCTGCTCGGCGTGCCGCTGCTCTTCGGCCTCGGCCACGTCTACGAGTGGGCCGGCACGATGGAGGCGGCGAAGCACCTGGACGTCGCGAAGATCTACCTCAACCCGTTCAGCTACGTCGTGCGCTACGTCGTGATCCTCGCCCTGTGGTCGCTGATGGGCGTGTGGGCCGGCCTGCGCGGCGCGACGCTGTCGCCGCTCGGCGGGGCGGTGATGCTGCTCGTCTACGGCATCACCGTCACGCTCGGCTCGACCGACTGGATCATGTCGATCGACGCGACGTGGGCGTCGACGGCCTTTCCCGCCTTCTTCGCGGTGCTGCAGATCGGCAGCGCGCTCTCCGTCGCCGCCATGGCCACGCCCCTCGGCGTCAACCGCGAGGCGACGGAGGACATCGGCAAGCTCTTCATCGCGATCGCGCTCGGCCTGACCTACCTGGAGTTCATCCAGTACCTCGTCATGTGGTCGGGCAACCTGCCGGACAACGTGAAATGGTACATCCCGCGGGCGAACGGCCTGTGGCACGTGGTGAGCCTCGTCTCCTTCTTCGTCGGCACGTTCGGACCGTTCGTGCTGATGCTGCCGCAGGCGAGCCGGCGCTCGCCGTCGCGCGTCGCGGCGGCGGGGGTGCTCATGCTCGCCGGCATCGCGATCCAGTATGTCTGGCTCGGCGCCACCCAGTTCGGCATCAGCGCGGCGTGGCTCCTGCCGCTGAGCTTCCTCGCGGTGACGGGCCTGTGGGCGGGCCTCGCGGCGCCGGCGGCGCGCCGGATCGAGGCACGGGAGAGGCGGCATGGCTGAATCGACCGACCTGAACAAGCACGAGCCGTTCGGCGTCTCGACGAAGACGGTGATCCTGACGACGGGCGCGTTCCTGAGCCTGATCGCCATCGCGCTCGTGCTCGTGACGCTGCTGTTCGGCTGGTGGGGCATCCAGCACGGCGCGACGGAGATCCGGCTGCCCGTCGTCCGGCAGCAGCCGCGGCTGCAGGTGCGCCCGGCCGAGGACCTGGCCGAGCTGCGCAAGGCGCACCGGGAGCAGCTGGAGAAGACGCCGACGACCATCGAAGAGGCCATGGACATCGTGTCACGGCGAGACGACCCGCTCGCGCCGATCTCCGAGGCGGAGAGGAAGGAGGCCGGCCAGTGAAGCGTCTCCTGCTCCCCCTCGTCGTCGCCCTTTCGCTGCTCGCGCCGCAGGCGCAGGCGGGGCTGACGCAGCAGCAGATCGACTCCGTCGGCGTCCAGAAGAAGCTCGGCACCGGGATCCCGACCGACGTGTCGCTGACCGACGCCACCGGCGCGCCGGCGCGTCTCGGCCAGTATATCGGCGGCCTGCCGACGCTCATGCTGTTCGTCGACTACACCTGCCGGACCTCGTGCGGCGTCAGCTTCGAGGCGCTGCTGCAGCGGCTGCAGGGCCTGTCGCTGACGGCGGGCCGGGACTACCGCCTGGCCGTGGTCGGGATCGACGCCAAGGACGGCCCGGCCGACGCCTCCGCCTTCCGCGAGAAGCACCTGCCCGAGGGCTCGCGCTGGCGCGACCGCATCACCTTCCTGTCGCCCGACGCGCCGTCGATCGAGCGGCTGACCAGGGCTGTCGGCTACACCTATGTCTACGACGAGGAGCGCGACCAGTTCGCCCACCCGTCGGTGGCGCTTCTCGTCGACTCGACCGGCCACCTCAGGCGCTACGTCGACCCCTTCATGTCGCGGCCGCTCGACGTCCGCCTCGCGCTGGTCGACGCGGGCGACGGCGCGACCGGCACGCTGGCCGACCAGATCCTCCTGTGCTGCTACGGCTGGGATCCCGTCACCGGCGTCTACACGCCGCTGATCGACCGCATCCTGTTCGCCGCCTGCATGCTCACCGTGCTGATGGTGGCCGGGCTCCTGTTCTTCCTCAGCCGGCGCCAGAAGCGCCTCGCACCGCAGGAGGGCCAGCGTGTTTGACTTCCCCCTCCTGCCCGAGGCCAGCGCGACGGCCGCCCGCACGGACATATTGTTCCTCGGGCTGACGATCGCGTCGGCTTTCGTCATCCTGCTGGTCTTCGGCCTCGTGATCGGCTTCTCCGTGCGCTACCGCAAGGGAGCGCACCGGGACCGGCCGTCGCTGCCGCAGTCGCTGCGGCGGAGCGTCGAGAACAGCTGGACGCTCGCGACCGGCTTTGCGTTCTTCGGCATCTTCATGTGGGCGGCGAGCCAGGACTTCGACTTCATCGCCCCGGCGCAGCACGATCCCCTTCAGGTCCGGGTCGTCGCCAAGCAGTGGATGTGGAAGATCCAGCATCCCGGCGGCCAGCGCGAGATCGACGCGCTGCACGTGCCCGTCGACCAGCCGATCCGCCTGCTGATGGATTCGCAGGACGTGATCCACTCCTTCTACGTCCCCGCCTTCCGCATCAAGCAGGACGTGGTGCCGGGCCTCACGCGCACGCTGTCCTTCACGCCGACCAAGACCGGCGTGTTCCCGCTCGTGTGCGCCGAGTATTGCGGCACCCGCCACTCCGAGATGGCCGGCAAGATCTACGTGATGACGCGGGAGAAGTACGCCGCCTGGCTCGAGACCGCCGACAAGGGCGACGACCTCGCCGAGCAGGGCCGGCAGCTCTTCGTGCAGCTCGGCTGCTCCGGCTGCCACGGCCCGAGCTCTGCGGTGCACGCGCCCTCGCTGACCAACGTCTACAAGAGCGCCGTGCCGCTGTCGGACGGCAACGTCATCGTCGCCGACGACCGCTACATCTACGATTCCATCATCCAGCCGAAGTCGCAGGTCGTCGCCGGCTTCCAGCCGATCATGCCGAGCTTCGCCGGCCGCGTGAGCCAGGCCCAGCTCGTGGCGCTCGTCGCCTACATCAAGTCGCTCGGCAACAAGGGGGAGGGGCCCGATGGCTGACACCACTGCGGATCGCGGCATGGTGCCCCTCGGCGAAGGGGCCGGCCACAACTACCTGACCGAGAAGAACACGCTGTGGTCGTGGCTGTTCACGACGGACCACAAGCGGGTCGCGATCCTCTACGCGATCGCGCTCACCGTGTTCTTCTTCATCGGCGGCGCCGCGGCGACGCTCGTGCGGCTGGAGCTCTTCACGCCCGCGGGCGACCTCGTCACCGACGACACCTACAACAAGCTGTTCACGGCGCACGGCGTGATCATGGTGTGGTTCTTCCTCGTGCCGCTGATCCCGACGACGCTCGGCAACTTCCTGCTGCCGCTGCAGATCGGCGCGCGCGATCTCGCCTTTCCGCGCGTCAACATCTTCAGCTGGTGGCTCAACATCGGCGGCGGCGTGCTCGCCCTGTCGGCCCTGGTCCTCGGCGGCGTCGACACGGGCTGGACGTTCTACACGCCGTATTCGACCTTCTACTCGAACTCCTACGTCTCGGTCGTCGCCTTCGCGGTCTTCCTCGTCCGGCTTCTCGTCGATCGCGACGGGGCTGAACTTCATCGTCACGACCCACACGATGCGGGCGCCGGGCATGACGTGGTTCCGGCTGCCGCTCTTCGTCTGGTCGCTCTACGCGACGAGCCTGATCATGCTGCTGGCGACGCCGGTGCTCGCGATCTCGCTGATCCTGATCGTCGGGGAGCGGGTGTTCGGCCTGGCGATCTTCGACCCGACGCGCGGCGGCGACCCGCTGCTCTTCCAGCACCTGTTCTGGTTCTACTCGCACCCGGCCGTCTACATCATGATCCTGCCGGGCATGGGCGTCGTCAGCGAGATCATCACCTGCTTCTCGCGCCGCCGCGTCTTCGGCTATTCCGCGATGGTCGTGGCGCTCATGTCGATCGCCGTGGTCGGCTTCTTCGTCTGGGGCCACCACATGTTCGTCTCCGGCCAGTCGGCCTATGCGAGCATCATCTTCTCGTTCCTGTCGTTCATGGTCGCGGTGCCGTCGGCCATCAAGACGTTCAACTGGACGGCGACGCTCTATCGCGGGCGCATCACCTTCGAGGCGCCGATGCTCTACGCGCTGGGCTTCGTCGGCCTGTTCACGATCGGCGGCCTGACGGGCCTGTTCCTCGCCTCGCTGCCGGTCGACATCCACGTGCACGACACCTACTTCGTCGTCGCGCATTTCCACTACATCATGGTCGGCGGCATGGTGACCGCCTATTTCGGCGGCCTGCACTTCTGGTGGCCGAAGATCACCGGCCGGCTCTACCACGAGCGCTGGGCGCGCTACGCCGCGCTCCTCATGTTCTTCGGGTTCAACTTCACCTTCTTCCCGCAGTTCATCCTGGGCTATCTCGGCATGCCGCGGCGCTACCACACCTACGCGCCCGAGTTCCAGGCATGGCACGTCATGTCCTCGACCGGCGCGGTGGTGCTCGGCGATCGCCTACCTCCTGCCGCTGTTCTATCTCGGCTACTCGCTGTTCCGCGGCGAGCGGGCCGGCGACAACCACTGGCAGGCGGCGGGCCTCGAGTGGACGACGACCTCGCCGCCGCCGGCGCACAACTTCGCGGTGACGCCGCGCGTCAACCACGGGCCCTACAACTACGACAGCGACGGGGAACTGGGCGATGCATGACGCAAGCGCGATCCCGCACCAGTTCGACGACCGCACGCAGCAGTGGGAATCGGCCGAGCTGGGGATCTGGATCTTCCTCGTCACCGAGGTGCTGTTCTTCGGCGGCCTGTTCCTCGGCTACGCCGTCTACCGGCACTTCTACACCGACGGCTTCATGGAGGCCGGCAAGGAGACGGTGCTGTGGATCGGCACCGTCAACACCGTGCTGATCGTGACGTCCAGCATGTTCGCGGCCATCGCCGTCAAGGCGGCGCGCCTGGGGCGCCTCAGGCTGATGAACGGGCTGGTCATGGTCGTCGTCGCCCTGGCGCTCATGTTCCTCGCGCTCAAGGGCTACGAGTACCACCACGACATCGTGCACCACACGGTGCCGGGGGACCCGGAATTCCCGGTGCACAAGACGGGCGCCCAGATCTTCTTCTCGTTCTACTGGGTGATGACGGGGCTGCACGCCGTCCACATGGCGATCGGCATCGGCACCTGGATCGCCGTCCTGCTCCTCGCGCGCTACAGGAAGCTCGATCCCGTCAACGGCGCCGCCGTGCACGTGACCGGGCTCTACTGGAGCTTCGTCGACATGATGTGGCTGTTTCTCTATCCGCTTCTCTACCTCGTGGGGCGTTCGGGATGAGCGGTCGGGGCGAGGAGAAGCTGCGCTACGGCGTCGAAATGGTCACCTGGCTCGTCGTGCTGGGCGGGGTGGCGCTGACGTTCGCGCTGGCCTACGTGCCGATGGGCCCGTGGAACATCGTCGTCGCCATCGCCATCGCGGCGGTGCAGGCGCTGATCGTGGCGGCGATCTTCATGGAGCTGCGCAAGCCGAAGACGCTGATGCGGATGGCGGCCGGGACGGCGCTGATCTTCCTTGGTATCCTGTTCGTCCTGTCCTTCTCGGACTACTTCAACCGCGCCCTCGAGCTGAAGGGGGAGCTGAAGCCGGTCGAGATACCCATCAACAAGACGGGCGGCCGCCACTGAGCCGCGCCGCCCTCCATGCGCCCGGACGGTTCCGGCGGCGGAGCCTTCCAGACCACCGATGCTGACTCCCGACACCAAGACCATGGCGAGCCTCTCCGTCGGCTTGTCCGGGCTCCTCTGGGGCCTCTTCTGGATTCCCATGCGGGCCATGGAAACCGCCGGCCTCGGCGTGGGAAGCGCCACGGTGCTGCTCTATCTCGGCGGCTGCGTGTTCATGATCCCGGCCGCGCTCCGCCATCATCGAGAGCTTCGCGGCGAGTGGGGCGCCGCCTTCCTGACGGCCCTGTTCTCCGGCGGCGCCTTCGCCCTCTACACGCTGGCGCTCGTCCTCACCGACGTCACCCGGGCGATCCTGCTCTTCTACCTGACACCCGCCTGGGGAGCGCTTCTCGGCTGGCTGCTGCTCGGCGAGCGGCTGACGGCGCTGCGGCTCGTCGGGCTCGTGAGCGGCCTCCTCGGCCTTCTGATCGTGTTCCGGGTCGACGAGCAGTTCCCCTGGCCGCGCAACATCGGCGACGCGCTCTCGCTGACCGCCGGCTTCATCTGGGCCTACGGCTCGCTGCGCCTCTATTCCGTCGGCGAGCGTCATTCGACGGGCATTTCGACCTTCATGTTCTTCGTCGGCGGCCTCGTCGTGAGCCTCGTCACCGTGGCGGCGCTCGACCTCGGCCTGGTCCCCGCCACGCCGCGCGGCTTTCCGTCCGCGGCCTTCCTGGCGGCGCTCGTGGTCTTCACCCTGCCGGGGGTGTTCCTCACCCTGTGGGGCGCCTCGCGGCTCTCGGCGATGCGGGTCGGCATCCTGCTGATGGGGGAGGTCGCCGTCGGCGTCGTCTCCTCGGCCGTGCTGACCGACGAGCCGTTCGGCCTGCGCGAGGCGGTCGGGGCATGCCTGGTGGTGGGGGCGGGGCTCTTCGAGGTGCTCGGCCAGAGGGACGGCGCGACGACGGCGCCGGACGCGCCCTCAGGCTGACCCGCGGCCGCCCTCCGTTTCGGCGGCTCCGGGAAGCAGCGTGTCGAGGATCTCCACGAGGTGGCGCGCGACCTCGTCGAGCCCGAAGAGCAGCGTGCCGAGCGCCCGCTCGGAGTGGGGCGTGCGGCTGCCGGCGAGCGAGCCGCTGAGCTGCTGGACGTGCTGGCGGGCCGCCTGGAGCCGCGCCGCGAGCTCCCGGAACTCCTCCCGCGGTGCGCCTTCCGCAAGCGACCCCTGCACGCTCTCGATCGTCTCGCCGGCCAGGCCGCGAATCTCCTGCATGGCCGGCCGCACCTGCGCCAGCGCATCCCGAGGCAGGTTGAAGGCGTCCTCGATCAGCACCCGCTCCAGGATGATCAGCCCGTGCCAGAGCCGCTCGAGCTCGCGCGGCAGCTCGGTGACGGGCCGCCCGGTCTTGAGGCGCCGCCCGACCTTGGCGCCGCCGGCGGCGCCGCGGGCGCCCTGCAGGTGGCCGAGGAACGAGGCGTGGATCCGCTCGAGCCGGGGCCCCGGATCCTCCCGCGAATCCCCGAGCACGAAGTCGAGAAGCTCTCGTGCCGCGTCCAGCGCCCGGCCCACCTCGCGCAGGGCGCGGCTGCGGCTGCGGTCGGGCCAGACCACGCTCGCCGCGACGAAGCCGGCGAGCGCGCCGACGACGATCGCCAGCGCCCGGGGGAGGGCGGCATCGACGATTCCCTGGCCGGGCGAGAGGACGAGGATGGTCCCCGGCACGATGCCGAACCGCAGGCCCGGCCAGCGCATGCCGAGCGCGTTCACGACGACGGCCGCGAGGACGACGCGCAGGAGCGTCATGTCGTGGGCCGGCAGGATCCAGATGCTGGCGATGCCGAGAACCGTGCCGAGCAGCGTCGCGAGAACGCGGAAGCCCGTCGCCTGCATCGTGTCGTCGAGGCTCGCCTGGACGACGAGGAGCGTCGAGATCAGGCCCCACGAGGTGTTCTGGCCGAGGCCCGCCCAGTGGACGGCGTACCAGGTCAGGGCGCAGGCGGCCGCCGTCTGCACGACGATCCGCACCGTGTCGCGGTGGCGGGAGAGGGCCTGGAGCATGCTGCCTCGAATCGGGAGCGGAGAAACCGAAGGGCCAACGCCGAAGGCGGCGATTGGCTCCGGCCGCCGTCGCGCGCGTACGGCGGCCGCGAAAGCAAAGACCCGCCGGCGGGTCGCGCCGGCGGGTCTCGGTCTGTTCGGCAAGCCGGAGGCGATGGTCCTCACATGTCGAGGAACACCGTCTCCTTGTCGCCCTGCAGGTGGATGTCGAGGCGATAGCCCTTCATGCCGTTCGCCTCGAAGGGCTGGGCGATCATCGTCTCCCTGAGCCACGGCACGCCGACCGCCGCGAGCACCGGGTCCGCCGCGTTCGCCTCCTGCTCGTCGGCGAAGTAGATCCTGGTGTGCAGGTGGAAGTTGATGCCGCGGGCGAAGATCACGACGTCGACGTGGGGCGCCTCGGTCCGGCCGTCGCGATAGGGCACGGGGCCGGGCTTGACGGTCTCGAAGAACCAGGAGCCGTCGCCGTAGTCGCAGACGGTGCGGCCCCAGCCGAGGAACGAGCCGTGGCCGTAGCGGCCCTTCGAGTCGGCCTGCCAGATCTCCAGCATCGCATCCGTCACCGGCGCGCCGGCGCCGTCATAGATCGCGCCCTCGATGCGGATCGGCGTGCCCTCGGCGTCGCCCGAGAGGACGTGCAGCTTCTCCTGCGTGCGCATGTTGAGGCCGGCCGCCGACGGCACGGTGCCGAGATGGACGTAGGGGCCGCCGGTCTGGGACGGGGTTTCCTTCAGACGGTGGAAAGTCATGTCAGTTCCCCTCCGGACGGTTCTCGAAGAAGGTCGAGCGGCGGCCGCGCAGGATGATGTCGAAGCGATAGGTGAGGCAGTCGAACGGCACCATCTCGCCGAGATCGAGCTTCGCGGTCAGCCGGTCCGCCAGGTCGAGGCTCGGCAGCGTGTTGACGATCGGGCAGATCGGGATCAGCGGGTCGCCCTCGAAGTAGAGCTGCGACACGAGGCGCTGGCCGAAGGCGTCGCCGAACACCGAGAAGTGGATGTGGGCGGGCCGCCAGTCGCTGCCGTGGTTGCGCCAGGGATAGGGGCCCGGCTTGATCGTGCGGAAGAAGTAGTTGCCTTCGTCGTCGCTCATGCAGCGGCCGCAGCCGCCGAAATTGGGGTCGAGCGGCGCCTGGTAGCCGTCGCGCTTGTGGCGGTAGCGGCCGCCGGCGTTGGCCTGCCATATCTCGATCAGCGTGTTGCGCACCGGCCGGGCGTTCTCGTCCAGCACCTTGCCGTGGACGATGATGCGCTCGCCGATGGCCTCGCCGTCGGTCGCGTAGTTGTTGATGAGGTCGTTGTCGAGCGGGTCCAGGATGCCGTGCCCGAAGACCGGTCCGGTCTTGTCGCCCGTGGACTGCTCCATGGAGAGCAGCGGGCGCCGCGGCGAGCGCAGGTAGGTCGACTTGTAGGTGGGCCCGAAGGCGGGCGGGTGCTGGGACCAGTCCCGCCTCATGAGATCGGCCGGTTCGGCCATCTGGCGTCTCCTGTGCTTGAGGTTCTTGGCCCTGGCGCCACGTGGGGCTTCCGGGCAGCCTTCACTCCTCGCCGCAAGGGCGTTGCGGCGTCCCGGCTAGCATGTCGATCCCGCGGTCCCAGTCCAGTTCGAAACGACACCGGTTGCCATAGGATTCGCTTATGGCTGCGAGCGCTTTTCCGCGGCCACCGCGCGGGGATTCGGCCGCCGCCGATTCCCCCTCGCCGGGCAACATGAAACGCGGGACCCGTCATCGGGCCGCGGCCGCGCGCGCAGGAGCGGTCGCCACGCGAGGATGTCGGCCGCCGCCCGCACTCGACCCGAGAGGCGCCGGGAGGCGCGCTGCAGGCGCGGAAATGCCGCCTCTTAGGGGCTCCTTAAGGCTTCAGATTAGGGTCTCGTTAACGTTCGGACATGGCCGGGGTGCCACAACGTGGCCCTTGTGCCACACCCCCTCCAAAAGGACGCCCGGAGCCGGGCCACGGGGCGATTGCCGGTTGAACGGGCAATGCCATCCGGTACTTTGCCCTCAGCGACACCGGGGACCCGGTTGAGTCGCAAAACGCCCGACGGTGGGGGGACAGTAATTATCCACCGGCGGGCGCTTCGCGGGGAAATGGGCGAAACTTCCAAGGCATTCCGCCCGGGGGAGTAACCTGGTCCCTTTAAGGTGACTATTTGGAGGTCAGGATGAAGAACATGAAGAGCATCTTCCTCGGCTCCGCGCTTGCCGTCGCTGCTGCGACCGGCGCTCACGCGGCCGATGCCATTCTCACGGACGTCAAGGCTCCGCGCGAGCCCGTCTATCGCTGCGACATCACCGGCTTCATCGAGCTGCCGGGCACGGACATCTGCTTCAAGGTCGGCGGTTACGCCCGTCTGGTCGCGGCGGTCCAGTCGAACAACGTCGGCACCACCGAAGGCGGCGTGCTTCCGTACACGATCGTCCCCGAGTGGGATCCGACCCAGCCGCTCAACACCCTCACCGAGGGCGAGAACACGGCCGACACCTTCTGGATGTACGGTCAGGCCCGCGTGAACTTCGACGCCCGCACCGTCACCGAGTACGGCACGGTCCGCGGCTTCATCGAGGTCCAGGCCAGCGACAACGACTCCAACACGAGCGGCTCGCTGAACCTGCGTCACGCCTACGTGCAGTTCGGCAACTGGACGTTCGGTAAGACGTGGTCGACCTTCCTGCACCTGGCCTCGTCGCCGGATGCGTCGGATCCGTTCACGCTGGTCGGCGACAACTTCATCCGCCGCAACCAGATCCGCTACACGCAGTCCTTCGGTCAGGGCGTCAGCCTGTCGGTCGCCATCGAAGACCCGAACTACAACCGTCCGACGTTCGACACCGCCAACGGCGTCTACACCCCGGTCTTCCTGCCGGGCGGCGCGCTCGTCAACGACAGCAACAGCCTGCCGGACGTCGTGGCGGCCCTGAACGTGTCGGGCAACTGGGGTGAGGCTCAGATCTCTGGCGCCCTGCACCAGAACAACTTCTCGAGCTACTACGGCACCACGCCTCCGTTCGCGTCGTTCAACGACTCCGAGCTCGGCTGGGCCATCCTGGGCGGCCTCGTCATCAACACCCCGATGACGGGTGAGGGCGACGCCATCACCCTGAAGGCGGTCTACACCGACGGTGCTTCCCAGTACATGGGCGGCAACACCGGCTACCAGTACTTCCAGAGCGGCACGACGAACGTCATCTGGGGCAACTGCGCCTTCCCGGGCTACAACGAGTGCATCACGGACACGGTCACCAGCTGGTCGGTCCTCGGCTCGTTCACGCACGGCTGGACCTCGACCGTCTCCACGACGATCGGTGCCGGCTACCAGAACACCCAGGCCGAACAACGTCTGGCTCAACTTCGCTGAGGCCGATCTCGCGTCCGATCTCGACATGGACGCCTGGGAAGTGTTCGGCAACATCTCGTGGACGCCGGTGTCGCGCACGACCTTCATGCTCGACCTGCACTACGGTTCGCTGGACTACTCCAGCTACAACAACACGCAGGACCACACGAACGACGCCTTCGCGGGCATCCTTCAGGTCACGCGCTCGTTCTGATGATCCATCCCGCGTGACCGGCTCCGGCCGGTCACCAGGATCAGGAACAAAGAGCCCCGGCGGTCCTACCGCCGGGGTTTCTTTCGTTCTGGAAGCCGTTCGGTATGTCGGGCGGGATTTCGTGCGCGTCAGGCGGGATTCCGTGGCGGACTGGGCGGAGGCCCGGCCGCGGCTCACCGCCCGCAGCGCGCGGGGCGCCGCGTCCGCCGCCTCAGCGGGTGGCGTCGACCGTGGCGAAGAACCGCGCGAGCACCCGCAGCTCCTCCTCTGTGCCGAGCGACGGTGCGTGGCCGGCGTCGGGCACGACGTGGCTGTGCATCGCCGGGCAGCGCTCCTGCATCTGCCGCATGGTCTCGGCGGTGAGGAGATCGGAATTCGCCCCGCGAAGCGTCAGCAGGGGCGCCTTGGCGAGCGCGTCGAACTGCGGCCACATCTTCGGCAGCGGGTGCGAGAAGTCGATCCGCCGCAGCGCGTCGAGCAGGGCGGGGTCGTGCGCGGGGACGGGGCGCCCGCCCTCGTCGACATAGGTTCGCCGGGCCATCTCGGCCCAGCCGCGCGCGTCCGTCGCCGGGAACTGCGCGCGGTAGGCCTCGGCGAGAAGGCGTGCGGCGTCCTCCCAGTCCCTGGGCTCGCGCGCGTGCTCGAGCGCATTCTTGATCTTGAGGAGGCCGCGGCCGTCGATGACCGGGCCGACGTCGTTGAGCACGGCGCCGGCGATGGAAGCCGGCCGCAGCACCGCCATCTGCATGGTCACGAGGCCGCCGCGCGACGTGCCGAGCATGATCGCGCGCTCGATCCCGAGCGCGGTCATGACGTCGAGCACGTCGTCGAGCTCGCGGCCGATCGAGTAGCCGTCCGGATCGCCGCGCTCGGACCGGCCGCGGCCGCGAAAGTCGATGGCGACGACGCGGCGCTGCGGGCGGACGGTGCGCGAGACGTGCGCGCCGAGGCGCTCGAAGTCGCGGGAGTCGCGCGTCAGCCCCGGCAGGCAGACCACGGGCACGCCCGGCGGCGTGGCCGAGGCCTCGGGCAGGAAGTCGCGGACGAAGAGCCGGAGGCCGTCGGACGCGGAGACGTGGCGCTCGCGACCCGCCGAGGTCTCGCCGGGGGTGCCGGCGCCCGGCGGGACGGGGGGCCGGCCCTCGCTCAATGGTGCGACTCGACCCTGATGATCGGGGCGGAGGAGGAGACGCGCTCGAGACCGTCGCCGCTCGCCTCGCGCGTCGCCTGCATGCCGAGATCCTCGGCGATGTGCAGGCCGCCGTCGCCGAGCCGGGCGCGGTAGACCTGCATGCCTTCCATCACGCGCTGCACGTAGTTGCGCGTCTCGGCGTAGGGGATGAACTCGACCCAGTCGACCGGATCGATCTGGCCCTTCCGCGGGTCGCCGAAACGGTCGTTCCACTCCAGGACGCGCGAGCCGCCGGCATTGTAGGCGGCGAAGACCATCGCATAGGCGTCGTCGAAGCGGTCCATCAGCTGCCCGAGATGCGCGGCGCCGATCATCACGTTGTAGGTCGGATCCTGGATCAGCCGGTTCTCGGCATAGGCCTGCCCGTAGGCGCGGGCGGTGCGCGCCGCGGTCGCCGGCATCAGCTGCATCAGGCCGCGGGCACCGGCGGAGCTGCGGGCGGCGGCGTTGAAGATGCTCTCCTGCCGGGCGATGGCGTAGACGAGCGCGGGATCGACCGGCCGGCCGATCACGGGGTAGGGCGGCAGCCCCTCGGTCGTGAAGGCGTAATACTCGGTCGGGGCGCCGTCATAGGTGCCGAGCTTGCCGATCGTCAGCGCCGTCGAATGGAGGTCGAGATCGTGGGCGAGCTCGGCGAGGCCGACCTTCATCGCGTTGCTGTCCGTCTCGCGGGCGAGCGACATCATCAGCTGCGCCGCCAGGCTCTCGTGGCCGATCTGGAACAGCATGCGGATCGCCTTGACCGGCTCCTGCCGCTCGGCCCAGCGCAGGGCGCTGTGGGCGTAGAGCGGCTTGTGCGGCACGGGGAGGTGGGGCGCGTCCATCCGCTCGAGGGCGAGCTGCCCGTAATAGGTGGAATATTGCTCGCCGGCCTTGGCGTAGTGCTCCTGCGCCACGGTCTTGTCGCCTCGCGCCTCGTAGGCGCGGCCGAGCCAGTATTCGCAGCGCGACACGCTGATCGGCAGCGACACGACACTGCGCGCCTCGGCGAAATGGCGGATCGCCGCGTCCGGCCTGTCCAGGAAGCGCAGGGCGATCCAGCCCGCCTGCCATTCCGCGTCGGAGCGCTCGGCAGCCGACTGCGTCTGGTGCTTCAGCGTCAGGTCGTAGGCTTCCTTTGCGCGGCCGTTCTCGAGGAGCCAGCGCGAGGCGAGCTTCTGCTCCAGCCACCATTCGTCGGGGACGGCCAGCGCGTCCTCGTCGGACGGGGCCGTCATCAGGATCTTGCCGGCTTCCTCGTCCTCGCCCGCCCGGCGCGCCAGCCGCGCCTTCGCAAACAGGGCGACGGGCTGCGATCGCACCGATTTCGGCAGCGCGTCGAGGTCGTCGCGTCGCATTCTTGCCGCCCTGCAGCGCCTTTGCGACCGCCTTGATCAGCTGGCGGTCCGGGTCGTCGAGGCGATCGGCCAGGCGCGGCCGCATCGCGGAGCTCGCCCGTATAGACGAGGCGAACCGCGCGCGCCCGGTGGTCGGGCTTCGTCAGGAGGCTGCCGAGGCGCTCGTCGACGAGGTCCTCCTCGCTCGAGGTCAGGTCGGTGCGCCGCCACAGCTCGGCCGCCATCGCCTTCGCCTCGGCCTTGCTGCCCTTGGCGAGCAGCGCCTCGGCGAGCGCGATGCGGCCCGGATTCGTCTCGGGCGCGCGGCCGGAGAAGACCTGGATGACGTCGTCGGCGGACGCCTTCTGCGAGAACAGCGCGACCTCGAGGCGCTTCTCGATCAGGCCGCGGGACGGCCAGTCGGCATGCTCGGCCAGGAACCGCTCGATGCGCCGCCAGGAGGCGTGGCTCGAGGCGTCGCGCACGTAGAGGAACTCGACGAGGCTCTTCGCCAGGGGATCCTTCAGCGCCGCCTGGCCGGCCAGGGCCTCGTCGAACCGGTTGGCGAAGAGGTCGGCCAGCACGTCGGCCGTCGCGCCGGCGATGGCGCGATCGGCGACGGGGCGCATGCGCCACGGCAGGTCCTGTCCCGCCGGTCGCAGCGGCGGCAGCGGCGCGTCGGCGAACTTCACGTCCTGGATCACGTCCTCGGTGACGGCCGCCTCGACCGCGCGGTCCGAACCCGCCTGCGGCGGCATGGGTGGCAGCGGCGGCGTCGTGCTGGCTTCCTTCCCGGGGGTCGCGGCCCCGCCGTCCGTCTTGCGGGCGAGCTCCGGCGGCAGCGGCGGCAGAGGCGGAAGCTCCTCCGCCTGCTTCACCGCCTGCACTTCGGGCGCGGCTTCGGCCTCGTCGGCGCCGGTCTTGTCGGTCACTGCCTCGTCAGTGCCCGTCTCGTCGGTGCCCGTTTCGTCCGTGGCCGTCTCGTCGGCAGGGGCCGCCGCGGCCTCGTCGCCCGCCGCCTCGACGGCGTCCTCGCCGTTCGCGGCCGCCTCGTCGGCGGTCGCATCCCCGGCGGCCGCTGCGGCGTCGTTTGCGACGGCGTCGGTGCTCTCAGCGTCGGCCGGCTCGGCTGCCGCGGGCGCAGCGGTCGTCGCCGCGCCGGGCAACGGCGCGAGCAGAACCCATCCCGCGGAGAGCGCGACGCACGCGGCGCACGCCGTTGCGCCAAGACGCGCAAGACGAAACTTGTGCATAAGCTAAGACAATCGCCCCGAATGGTTGACAAAGCAATACTGAAGGCCTGTTGAGGCAACATCGTGACGACGCCCCGGCGCGGCGCGAACCGCCCTTGTTCCGGGGCGAGGGTCTTTCTATGTTTGCCGCCGCTCGCCGGAGGCAGGCCGGGCGGTGGCAACAGGGTTCCTCCACGGAGGCTATATAATGTTCAGAGGTTCGATTACGGCACTCATCACGCCGTTCCGGGACGGCGAGGTGGATGCCGAGGCCTTCCAGGCCTTCGTGGAGTGGCAGATCTCCGAGGGCACGCACGGTCTCGTGCCGGTCGGGACGACGGGCGAGTCGCCGACGCTCTCGCACGACGAGCACAAGCGCGTGGTCGAGCTGTGCGTCGAAGCGGCGGCCGGCCGCGTGCCGGTCATCGCCGGCGCGGGCTCGAACAACACCGCGGAGGCGATCGACCTGGCGCTGCACGCCAAGGGCGCAGGCGCCGACGCGGTCCTCGTCGTCACGCCCTACTACAACAAGCCGGGCCAGGAAGGGCTCTACCAGCACTTCAAGGCGGTGCACGACGCCGCCGACCTTCCGCTCGTCATCTACAACATCCCGCCGCGCAGCGTCATCGACATGAGCGTCGAGACGATGGCCCGGCTGCATCGCGACTGCCCGAACATCGTCGGCGTCAAGGACGCGACGGCGAACCTCGCGCGGGTCAGCCTGCAGCGCCAGGCCTGCGGCAAGGACTTCATCCAGCTGTCGGGCGAGGACCCCACGGCGCTCGGCTTCATCGCGCATGGCGGGGTCGGCTGCATCTCGGTCGCCTCGAACGTGGCGCCGCGCCTGTGCGCGGAGTTCCAGGAGGCCTGCCTCTCCGGCGACTTCGCCAAGGGGCTCCAGTACCAGGACCGGCTGATGCCGCTGCACCGGGCCCTCTTCTTGGAAACGAGCCCCGCGCCGACCAAGTATGCGGTGTCGCTGCTCGACAAGTGCCAGCCGGACGTTCGCCTGCCGATCGTCCCTGTCACGGAAGGGACGCGCAACGAGGTCCGCGCCGCGATGGTGCATGCGGGCCTGCTGAACAGCTAGGCCGATCCGGCGGCGCTCCGCCGCAGGCGGCCCGGCTTCTGGAAATCTGCAATCGACGGTGGGCACCCGTGCGCGCAAGCGTGCGGGGCCGCGGTCGGAAAGCCGGGAAGACATGGCCACCAAAGCCGCCCCCGCGCAACGGATGGTTTCGGAGAACCGCCGTGCGCGCTTCGATTACGAGTTGCAGGACCATTTCGAGGCCGGCATCGCGCTGACCGGCACCGAGGTGAAGTCCCTGCGCAACGGCAAGGCGAGCCTGGCGGAAGCCTATGCCGGCGAAGTCCGGCGGAGAGATGTGGCTGTTCAATGCCAACATCCCCGAGTACGGCCCGGCGAACCGCTTCAACCACGAGCCGAAGCGGCCGCGGAAGCTCCTGCTGCACAAGCGCGAGATCAACCGGCTGATGGGCGCCGTGCAGAAGGAGGGGATGACGGTCGTGCCGACCAAGCTCTACTTCGATCCCCGCGGCATCGCCAAGCTCGAGATCGCGGTCGGTCGCGGCAAGAAGCAGCACGACAAGCGCCAGACGATCAAGGACCGCACCTGGCAGCGCGACAAGGCCCGCATCCTCAAGGACAGGGGCTGATCCTTCGGGCAGCCGACGCCTCGCTTCACCACTGGCGGTCGCGCAAAAAGAAAGCGCCCGGAGGCGTGCCCCCGGGCGCTTTCCTGTGCGAGCTTCAGCCGATCAGTTCGCGGTCGTCGGCTGCGCCTCGTCGACCCGGTCGCCCTGCGCCGGCGTGATCGCCTGCGACTGGGCGTCGGTGGCCTGCTTACGCGGCATCGTGTGGACGATCTTGCGATTCTTGTCCATCACGTAGATGTTCTTGTCGTCCTGGACGTAGCTGTAGCCGTCCATGTCCGGCACTTCCGCGCCCTCGTAGTCTTCCGGCACGGTCTTACCGTTCTGCCAGCCGACGGTGTCCTCGCCCGGGATGACCTGGCTGCCCGACGTGGTGGCCTGCGTGCGGACCGCGTTCTCCTGGTCGGGGGTCCAGTCCTGCGCATTCGCAGCGCTGGCGAACCCGGCGCCGGCGAGCATCGCGATGGCGGCCGTCGTGGCGATAAAGCGGGTCTTCATTTGAAACCTCCTTGTTCGTTGGGTCGGGGAGGTAAACAGGAAAGGTCGGCGTGCGTTCCGAGGAATTCGCCGGATCGTCGTTCACGAGGCGTTAGAGGGGGCGCGGTACGGAAGCCGACGCAAAAGTCGTGGACGAACCACGAATTTCAAGGCTGTTGCGGCAGTTCGTGGCGAACCTGCGCGAAGACGTCCTCGAACATCTGCGGCGTCAGCCGGCGGGTCTGCGTGTTGTAGCGGGAGCAGTGATAGCTGGCGTAGAGGCGCAGCGCCCCGACCTCGTGCCGCGCGCCGTGACCGAAGGGGAGGGCGGCCCGGCGGCCGCCGAGCGCGCCGACCACGCTCTCGTGCGCGATGCGGCCGAGCGTGACGATCGCCTCGAGATGCGGCATCGCCTCGATCGTGGCCGACAGGAAGCGGCGGCAGGTGCGGATCTCCTCGCCGGTCGGCTTGTTCTCCGGCGGCACGCAGCGCACGGCGTTGGTGATGCGGCAGTCGACGAGCTCGAGCCCGTCGTCCGGCCGCGCCCCGTAGGTGCCGCGGGCGAAGCCGTAGCGCAGCAGCGTCGCGTAGAGGAGGTCGCCGGCGAAGTCGCCGGTGAAGGGACGGCCCGAGCAGTTGGCGCCCTTGAGCCCGGGCGCGAGCCCCACGACGAGGAGGCGCGCCGAGCCGGGGCCGAAGCTCTCGACCGGCGCGTTGTGGCAGTGGGGCAGGCGCTCGCGGTTGCGCGCGCGGAAGTCGACGAGCCGCGGGCAGAGCGGGCAGTCGCGGGGCGGCTCCTCCTCGGCCATGCGGATCAGCGGTCGAAGAACTCTTCGAGATCGTCCTCCGCCGGCTCGGCCGGCCGCTGCTGGCGCTCGGCCGCCTCGCGGCGGGCCTGGCGCTCGGCGGGATCGCGGCCGATCTTGTCGACGAGCCTGGTGATGTCGATGAAGTGGTCGGCCTGGCGGCGCAGCTCGTCGGCGATCATCGGCGGCTGCACCGAGACGGTCGAGATGACGCTGACGCGCTTGCCCTTGCGCTGGATCGCCTCGACGAGCGAGCGGAAGTCGCCGTCGCCGGAGAACAGGATCATGTGGTCGATGTGCTCGGCCATCTCCATCGCGTCGACGGCGAGCTCGATGTCCATGTTGCCCTTCACCTTGCGGCGGCCGCTCGCGTCGGTGAACTCCTTCATCGGCTTCGTCACGACGGCATAGCCGTTGTAGTCGAGCCAGTCGATGAGCGGCCGGATCGAGGAGTACTCCTGATCGTCGGCCAGGGCCGTGTAGTAGAAGGCGCGCAGGAGGTAGCCCTGCCCGGAGAAATGCGTGAGCAGGCGGCGATAGTCGATGTCGAAATTGAGGGCGCGGGCGGTGGCGTAGAGGTTTGCCCCGTCGATGAAGACGGCAATGCGTTCCTGCGAAGTCGCGTTCATTATGGCCTCGTTCTCGAAATGTGCTGTGCCCGCCGCCGCAACTCGCGCCGGGGCGGGCGAAACGTCCGCGGCTAGGTAATGCGCCTCGCGCGCGGACACAAGCTGGGGCCACCCCTCACCGCAGGGACGTCCCGGCCCTCCCTGCGCCCCCGCTGCCGTCCGGCCAGCGCACCGTCATGCGGTAGAGGTGCCACGTCGCGTGGCCGAGCCACGGCAGCACGACGACCAGCCCGAGCAGGGCGGGCAGGAGGGCGACCAGCGTGAGCACGCCGACGGTCGCGCCGTAGCCGAGCATCGGCACGGGATTGGCGAGGACCGCCCGCCAGCTCGTGGCGATCGCGGTGACGAAGTCGGCGTCGCGGTCGAGCAGGAGCGGGTAGGCGAAGACCGTCGAGGAGAAGACCGCGAAGGCGAACAGCGCGCCGATCAGGTTGCCGGCGAGGAGGAAGACGAGCCCGTGCGTCGTCGTCAGCGTCTCCGTGAGCAGGCCCGCGAGCGAGAGGCCGCGCAGCCCGAAGAAGCTCATGAAGACGACGGCCGCGACGTCGACCCAGATGATGAACACGAAGAGGTTGAGCATCGGCATCCAGCCGAGGCTGCGGGCGCCCGAGCCGGTGGTCACGCCCAGGAGCGCCCGCCACGAGGGCTGCTCTCCCGCCTCGATCCGGCGGCTCGTCTCGTAGAGGGACACGGCGGCGAACGGGCCGAGCAGCACGAAGCCGGCGGCCATGGGATAGGCGAGGAAGACGAGGTCCGCGAGCGCGACGAGGAGGTAGATGCACAGGCCGCCGAGCACGAAGAAGGCGCCGATCGACAGCCCCGGCAGCGGCGCCCGCCGGAGGTCGCGCAGGCCGAGGGCGAGCGCGGCACGGACGTCGCGCAGGCCGATCGCCGCGATGTCGGGCCGCGCCGCGCGCCCGGCCATGGCCGCCCCGTCCGCCGTCGTCGCTTCCTCCGACATCGCGCTGCCGCCCGCTCCGCCGTTTCCCCCGCCGATCATGATAAGCCTGCGGCGGGCCGCAGGGAAAGCGCGCGCCGCTCGGGGGCTCGCGCTCCCTTGCGTCACCGGCCGCGACGGCGTATATGGGCTCCAAATCTCCCTCTAGATTCAGGAGTAGACTGTCATGGCCCGCGTGACGGTAGAAGATTGCGTCGACAAGGTCGACAACCGGTTCGAGCTGGTTCTCCTGGCCGCCCACCGGTCGCGGATGCTGTCGAACGGCGCCCCGCTGACGGTCGACCGCGACAACGACAAGAACGCGGTCGTCGCGCTTCGCGAGATCGCCGACGAGACCGTGTCGCCCGAGGACCTGCGCGAGGAGCTGATCCACTCGCTGCAGCGCTACGTCGAGGTGGACGAGCCCGAGCCCGAGCCCGGCGCGCTGCCGGCGGCTGCCGCCGGCGACTCCGGCGAGGAGGACGCGGTGCAGTTCGATCGCATGTCGGAAGAGGATCTTCTGCGGGGGCTCGAGGGCCTGACCCCTCCCGACGACCGGGAGTGATCCCCCGCGGGGCCGGGCCGGGCGCGCCGTCGGCGCGCCTGCCTCATCCTCACGAGCGTTCATGCCGACCTGCCGCGTGGTGAGCCTCTATGATGCGGCAGTATGAGCTGGTCGAGCGCGTCACCGCGTACGACCCGCACGCCGACGAGACGCTTCTGAACCGGGCCTACGTCTATGCGATGAAGGCGCATGGACAGCAGAAGCGCGCCTCCGGCGACCCTTACTTCTCCCATCCCCTCGAGGTCGCGGCGATCCTGACCGACCTCAAGCTCGACGACGCGACGATCGCGGCGGCGCTTCTGCACGACACGATCGAGGACACCGAGACGACGCGCGACGAGATCGACCGCCTGTTCGGCGAGGAGATCGGCGAGCTGGTCGACGGGCTGACCAAGATCAAGAAGCTCGACCTCGTCTCCAAGCGCGCGGAGCAGGCGGAGAACCTGCGCAAGTTCATGCTGGCGATCTCCAAGGACGTGCGCGTCCTCCTGGTGAAGCTCGCCGACCGCCTGCACAACATGCGCACGCTGGAATACGTGCCCGAGGCGAAGCGCAACCGCGTCGCCGAGGAGACGATGGACCTCTATGCGCCGCTGGCCGGCCGCATGGGCATCCAGTGGATGCGCGAGGAGCTCGAGGAGCTGGCCTTCCGGCAGCTGCAGCCCGAGGCCTACCAGATGATCGTCGCGCGGCTCGCCACGATGCGCGAGGCGAACGCCCGGGCGATCGCCGAGATCGAGGTGGCGCTGAAGGAAAAGCTCGCGCAGCGCGGCATCCATGCCGAGGTGACGGGGCGCGAGAAGCGGCCCTTCTCGATCTTCCGCAAGATGGAGCAGAAGAAGCTCTCCTTCGAGCAGCTGTCCGACATCATCGGCTTCCGCATCATCGTCGACACGGTCGAGGCCTGCTACCAGGCGCTCGGCATCGTCCACACGACGTGGCGCATGGTGCCCGGCCGCTACAAGGACTACATCTCGACGCCCAAGCAGAACGACTACCGCTCGATCCACACCACGGTCGTCGGGCCCGGCCACCGCCGCGTCGAGCTGCAGATCCGCACCCGCGAGATGCACGAGATCGCCGAGTACGGCATCGCGGCCCACCCGCTCTACAAGGACGGGGTGGAGATCAAGGCGAACGGCGGCCGGCCGACCGCCGAGAGCGGCGCCTATCGCTGGCTGCGCCGGCTGATGGACATGCTGGCGGAGGGCAACACGCCCGAGGAGTTCCTCGAGCACACCAAGCTCGAGCTGTTCCTCGACCAGGTGTTCTGCTTCACGCCCAAGGGACGGCTGATCGCCCTGCCGCGCGGCGCCACGGCCATCGACTTCGCCTATGCCGTGCACACCGACGTCGGCAACACGGCGATCGGCTGCAAGATCAACGGCCGGCTCGAGCCGCTGATCGGCGCCCTGTCGAACGGCGACGAGGTGGAGATCCTGACCTCGCCGGGCCAGACCCCGTCGCCGGCCTGGGAGGGGATCGCCGTGACCGGCAAGGCCCGCTCGGCGATCAGGCGCGCGACCCGCGAGGCGACACGGCGGCAATATGCGGGGCTGGGGCGGCAGATCGTCCAGCGCGTCTTCGACCGCGCCGGCAAGCCGTATTCCGACGAGCGGCTGGCCGCCTGCCTGAAGCGCCTGGCGCAGACGAGCGTCGAGGACGCGCTCGCCGCCGTCGGCCGCGGCGACCTGCCGTCGAGCGACATACTGCGCGCCGTCCACCCGGACTACCAGGAGGAGCGGCACCAGCGCACCGCCTCGTCGGGCGACGAGGCCGGCTGGTTCGGCATCGACCGCGCCGTCGGCCTCAAGTTCCACGTGCCCCAGGAGGGCGCCGAGAAGGCGAGCCCGATCCCCATCCGCGGCGTGCAGGGCGACCTGCCGGTGACCTTCGCGCCGAACGGCGGCGCGGTGCCGGGCGACCGCATCGTCGGCATCTTCACGCCGGGCGAGGGCATCACGATCTATCCGATCCAGTCGCCGGAGCTGAAGAACTACGACGACTATCCCGAGCGCTGGATCGACGTGCGCTGGGACATCGACGAGGAGAACCCGGAGCGCTTTCCCGTGCAGATCGAGATCGGCGCGCTCAACGAGCCGGGCTCGCTCGGCCGCATCGCCCAGATCATCGGCGAGAACGACGCCAACATCGACAACGTGAAGATGATCAAGCGCGGCCACGACTTCCACGACATGATCATCGATCTCGAGGTCTGGGACGTGAAGCATCTCAACACCATCATCCAGCTTCTCAAGGCGGACGAGGTGGTGAGCTCGGTCGTGCGGGTGAACGGGTGATGCCGGGGCATCCGGCATGGCCCACAGCCGCGCGCGGAAGGCGGCGCGACGCCGGGCGGCACCCCGCCTCCCGGCCGGAATTTTAACACCTTTGACCTAGATCCTTTACTCTTTGGCCCAGAGCCAGATCATCCAGGCAGCCGACGTTTCATGCTCTTCGCCCGCCGCACCAAGCCCCGCTTCTGGGAACGCGTCCGCGTCGCCGTATGGCCGCGGCGGAGCTGGGGTCGCTCGATGCGCTACGTCCGCAAGCGCGTGCTGCGCATGTCGGGCTCGCCGCATGCGGTCGCGGCCGGATTCGCCTCGGGCGTCTTCGCCTCCTGCACGCCGCTCGTGGGGTTCCACTTCCTGCTCGGCGCCTTCGTCGCCTACATCACGCGGGGCAACCTCGTCGCCTCCGCGCTCGGCACCGCCGTCGGCAATCCGCTCACCTTCCCGTTCATCTGGGCGGCGACCTACCGGATCGGCAGCTGGATCCTCGGGATCGACGGGCGCGGCCCGGACGCCGGCCCGATCCGCCTGTCGCACGGCCTGTTCAACGAGTCGCTCGACACGATGTGGCCGCTGCTGAAGCCGATGCTGGTGGCCGGCGTGCCGATCGGCGTCATCGCGTGGATTCTGTTCTATTTCCCGGTGCGGCGCGCCGTGCGAATCTACCAGGAGAATCGCAAGCGCCGCGTGCTCGACCGGCGGCACGAGCGCCGCGCGCTGCTGAAGGCGGAATCGATGGGAGGCGAGATGTGAGCGACCTGGGAATCGACTGGCTTCGCCTCGGCGTGAACATCGACCACGTGGCGACCCTGCGCAACGCGCGCGGCGGCCGCCATCCCGATCCCGTGCGCGCCGCGCACGCCGCGATCGAGGCCGGCGCCGACGGCATCACCGCGCATCTGCGCGAGGACCGGCGGCACATCGTCGACGACGACATCGACCGCCTGATGGCGGAGATCGCCAAGCCGCTCAACCTCGAGATGGCGGCCACGCCGGAGATGGTCGGCATCGCGCTGCGGCACCTGCCGCACGCCGCCTGCATCGTGCCGGAGCGCCGCGAGGAGCGGACGACCGAGGGCGGGCTCGACGTGGCGGGGCAGGCGGAGACCCTGTTCCCGATGATCTCCGAGCTCGCCTCGGCCGGGATCCGCGTGTCGCTGTTCATCGAGGCGAGCGAGCGGCAGATCGAGGCGGCCGCCCGCTCCGACGCCGCCGTCGTCGAGCTGCACACCGGCGCCTATTGCGACGTCGAGGGCGCGGCCCGGGAGCGCGAGCTCGAGAAGCTGAGGACCGGCGCGCGGCTTGCCGCCGAGGCCGGCCTCGAGGTCCATGCCGGCCACGGCCTGACCTTCGACACGGTGGGGCCGGTGGCGGCGATGCCGCAGGTCATGGAGCTCAATATCGGCCACTTCCTGGTCGGCGAGGCCGTGTTCGTGGGGCTCGACGCGGCGATCGGGCGGATGCGCGTGCTCATGGACCAGGCGCGCCGGCAGCGCGCCGCATCGTGAGGAAGAGCTGACGGGATGATCCTCGGGATCGGCAACGACATCATCGACATCAGGCGGGTCGAGAAGACGCTCGAGCGCTGGGGCGACCGCTTCGTGCAGCGCATCTTCACCGAGGTGGAACAGAAGAAGTCGGACCGCCGCAAGCTGCGGGCCGCCTCCTACGCCAAGCGCTACGCGGCGAAGGAAGCGTGCTCCAAGGCGCTCGGCACCGGCTTCCGCAGCGGCGTCTACTGGCGCGACCTCGGCGTCGTGAACCTGCCGAGCGGCCGCCCGACCATGCAGCTCACCGGCGGCGCGGCGGAGCGGCTCAAGGCCATGGTGCCGGAGGGGCACGAGGCCGACATCCACCTGACCATCACCGACGACTGGCCAATGGCGCAGGCCTTCGTCATCATCCAGGCGATCCCGCGCCGCTGATCCCCCGCTTCCGCGACGAGCGGCCACGGCTGCCTGCGTTGCGGCCATCTGCCGAAGCCGCTATAGCAACCCCCGAGCCCCGCCTGCGTGCCGGACAGAAGAAACATGAATGTCATGACCGACAAGAAGTCGAAAGAAGAGGGCGGGATCGGCGAAACCGTCCGCGTGATCATACAGGCGCTGATTCTGGCGCTCGTCGTTCGGACCTTCCTGTTTCAGCCGTTCAACATCCCTTCCGGCTCGATGATGTCGACGCTGCTGATCGGCGATTACCTGTTCGTCTCCAAGTATTCTTACGGCTACAGCCGCTATTCCTTCCCGTTCAGCCTGCCGCCCTTCGACGGGCGCATCTGGGGCGAGCAGCCGGACCGCGGCGACGTCGTGGTGTTCAAGCTGCCGCGCGACAACAAGACCGATTACATCAAGCGCGTGATCGGCCTGCCGGGCGACAAGATCCAGGTGCGCAACGGCATCCTCTACATCAACGGCGAGGAGGTGAAGCGCGAACGGGTGGACGACTTCGTCCAGGCCGACGAGAACGGCCACATCACCCACGTGCCGCGCTACCGCGAGACGCTGCCGAACGGCAAGAGCTACACGGTGCTCGACCTGACGCCGAACGGCTTCCTCGACAACACCGACGTGTACACCGTGCCGCCGGGGCACTATTTCATGATGGGTGACAACCGCGACAACTCGACGGACAGTCGCGTGCTGAGCGCCGTCGGCTACGTGCCGTTCCAGAACCTGATCGGCCGGGCCGAACTGATCTTCTTCTCGATCGACGAAGACTCGCACGTCTGGGAGTTCTGGAAATGGCCGGGCAGCGTCCGCTGGGGGCGCCTATTCTCGACGATCGATTGAACGTGGACGCGCTGGCCGAGCGGCTCGGCCACCGGTTCGGCGATCCGGACCTGCTGGCGCGCGCGCTGACCCACGCCAGCGCCCAGGGCGGCGGCGAGACCTACCAGCGGCTCGAGTTCCTCGGCGACAGGGTGCTCGGCCTCGTCGTGGCCGACATGCTGTTCAACGCGTTTCCCGACGCCGAGGAGGGCGAGCTGTCGCCCCGCTTCACGCGGCTCGTGCGCCGCGAGACCTGCGCGGACGTGGCGCGCGAGGCCGACCTGGGCCCGCACATCCGCCTCGGCTCGGGCGAGAGCACGTCCGGCGGCCGCTCGAAGGACGCCATCCTCGCCGACGTCTGCGAGGCCGTGATGGGCGCGATCTATCTCGACGGCGGGCTCGACGCCGCGCGGCGCTTCATCGAGCGCTACTGGCAGGACCGGCTGCGCCAGCCCGTGACGCGGCTCAAGGACGCCAAGACCGCGCTGCAGGAATGGGCGCACGCGCAAGGCGTGCAGGAGACGCCGGTCTACCGCGAGGTCGGCCGGGCAGGGCCCGACCACGCCCCCGTCTTCACCGTGTCCGTCGAGGTCGCGGGCCGCGAGGCCGCGGCCGGCGAGGGGCCGTCGAAGCGGATCGCCGAACAGAACGCCGCAGAGGCCATGCTCGTCCGCGAGGGCGTGTGGGAGAAGAACGCATAGATGAGCGACACCGGGACGGACATGCGGCTTCCGGAGGACGAGAGGCGCTGCGGCTTCGCGGCGCTGATCGGCGCGCCGAACGCCGGCAAGTCGACGCTGCTCAACCGGCTGGTCGGCGCCAAGGTGTCGATCGTCACGCACAAGGTGCAGACGACGCGGACCCTCGTGCGCGGCATCGCGATCGAGGGCGACGCCCAGATCATCTTCGTCGACACGCCGGGCATCTTCCGGCCGCGGCGGCGGCTCGACAGCGCCATGCTGAAGACCGCCTGGGGCGGGGCGAAGGACGCCGACCTCGTGATGCTGCTCGTCGACGTGCGCAAGGCGCGCGAGCCCGAGACGATCGAGATCCTGGAGCGGCTCGCCGACGTCTCGATCCCGCGCGTGCTCGTGCTCAACAAGATCGACACGGTGAAGCGCGACACGCTGCTCGAGATCGCGGCGCGGCTCAACGCCCAGCTCAAGTTCGAGGAGACCTTCATGGTCTCCGCCCTGACCGGCGACGGCTGCGAGGACCTGATGCGGGCGGTCGCGGGCTTCATGCCGGCGGGGCCGTGGCTCTATCCCGAGGACCAGGTCTCGGACTACCCGGTCAAGCAGCTCGCCGCCGAGATCACCCGCGAGAAGCTCTTCCTGCGCCTGCACGAGGAGCTGCCCTACGAGTCGATGGTCGAGACGGAGGTCTGGAAGCCGCTCAAGGACGGCTCGCTGCGCGTCGAGCAGGTGATCTACGTCGCCCGCGACAGCCAGCGCGGCATCGTCCTCGGCAAGGGCGGCCAGACGATCAAGGAGATCGGCGAGCAGGCGCGGCGCGACCTCGCCGGGATCCTCGAGCGCAAGGTCCATCTCTTCCTGTTCGTGAAGGTGCGGGAGAAGTGGAGCGACGACCCCGAGCGCTACCGCGAGATGGGGCTCGAGTTCCCCCACGACTGAGGTTGGCGCGGGCCGCGCCGTGCCGGATTAGCCTCCAGCCATGGAATGGACCGAACAGGGCGTGATCCTCGGCAGCCGCCGGCACGGCGAGTCCTCCGTCGTGGTCGAGCTGTTCACGCGCGCCCGCGGCCGTCACATGGGCCTCGTGCGCGGCGGGCGCTCGAAGCGGCTGCAGGCCGTCATCCAGCCGGGCAACGTCGTGACCGCGACGTGGCGCGCCCGGCTCGAGGAGCATCTCGGCAACTTCGCGCTCGAGCTCGACGCAAGTCACGCGAGCGCCCTGATGGAGAGCTCGCAGGCGCTCTACGGCTTCGCGGTGGCGGTGGCGCATCTGCGGCTCCTGCCGGAGCGCGACCCGCACGAGGGGCTGCACGACGCGCTGCACCTGCTGCTGGAGGTGCTGCCGCAGCCGGTGGCGGGCCCCGTCGCGCTCGCCCGCTTCGAGATGATGGTGCTGGCGGACCTGGGCTTCGGTCTCGACCTCGCCGCCTGCGCGGCGACCGGCGCGACGGACGATCTCGTCTGGGTGTCGCCGCGCTCGGGACGCGCCGTCAGCCGGACCGCGGGCGAGCCCTATGCCGACCGGCTGCTGGCGTTGCCGCCGTTTCTCCGGGCCGGCGGGAGCGGCGCCGGCGTGCCCTCCGGCGAGGAGCTGCGCCAGGGCTTCCGGCTGACCGGCTTCTTCCTCGAACGCCACGTGCTCGAGCCGCGCGGGCTGCACATGCCGCCCGAGCGCGCCCGGGTCCTCAAGGGGCTCGACTGAGGCGCCAGGGCCGGCCGGAGCCGGCGGCTCATGGCGGATCGGGGGCGCGTGTGGGGCCTTTTCGGGGCACCGGAACGCCGCCGCGGCGGGATCCGTTCTCGGCCTACCTCATCCAGAGGAAGGAGCCAGAGATGAAATCCACGATCGTTCTCGCGGCGGCCGCGACCGTCGCCCTCGCGGCCCTGCCGGGCCACGCGAAGGCGGAGGCCGCCTACGCGATTTCCGGCGTCAACATGCGTGCCGGTCCGGGTCCGGACTATCCCGTGGTCACCACCCTGGGCGCGAACGCGGACGTCGAGATCTTCGCCTGCCTCGAAGGGCGCAGCTGGTGCGACGTCGGCTCGGCGAACGGCCGCGGCTGGGTGTCGGGCGACTATCTCGCCTATGCGAGCGACGGCACGATCGTCGACCAGGGCACCGCCGAGGTGCCGGTGACGACGTACGAGCCCGGCCCCTACTGGGACAGCCACTACAAGGACCGCGACTTCTACGCCCAGCGCGGCCAGTACATCGACCGCGACTACGGCACTGCGGCGACGACGACCACCGCCACGACCACGACGACCGGGGGCAATGCGGGCGGGGCGCTCTCGGGCGCCGCGACCGGCGCTGCGGTCGGTGCGGTGGTCGGCGGGCCCGTGGGCGCGGCGGTCGGCGGTGCCGTCGGCGGCATCACGGGCGCCGCGATCGATCCGCCGCAGGAGGTCCGCACCTACGTGACGCAGAACCAGGTGGAGCCGGCGACCGTGCAGGGCCAGGTGCAGGTCGGCACCGGGCTGCCGCAGGCCGTGGTGCTGCACCGCGTCCCGGACTACCAGTACGAGTACACCTACGTGAACGGCCAGCCGGTGCTCGTCGACCCGTCGACCCGGCAGATCGTCTACGTCTACCGCTGAACCGGCGACCGCTGACCGGTCGCCCGGGGCGGAAGCCGCCCCCGCGCGTGGGCCACGAAGACGCCGGCATGACGGCGCGCATGGCTGGCGCGCACGCAAAAAGGCCCTGCCTCCGTCCGGAGGCAGGGCCGAAACTCTTTGCACGACGATCTCATGGCCCCGTTCGCACGGGGACGGACATCGTCCATCGGTCGTCCGGTCTGTCTCCCCGCGCGAGGCGGGAAGGGGCGATCAGCCCGAGACGCGGAGGTTGTCGGCGGCTTCCTTGCCGCTGCGACGGTCGGTGACCAGCTCGTACTCGATCTTCTGGCCTTCCTGAAGCTCAGTCAGGCCGGCCCGCTGCACGGCGCTGATGTGAACGAAGGCGTCCTTGCCACCCGAATCCGGCTGAATGAAGCCATAGCCCTTCTGGGTGTTAAACCACTTCACGGTTCCCCTAGCCATGGGAGACCCTTTCTCAAGTCCAAGTGTTGTTCGAAGCCCCCGCACCGCGGGAGCCATTTCCGCCATCGATGTTCAGGAAGGGATGCTCTATCAGCAGGCCGTCATGTTGTAGCCGGCGCCAGTCCAAGCCGTTGATCGATACCCGAACATATATGCGGGGCTCTCGGAACCGAGGCAAGCGGAAATTTGGGTAGGTCGACTAGAAGTGCTGCTTTCGCCGTTCGAGTGCGGTCTTCGCTGTCGTTCGACTTCGAAGGGGCAGGAAGAAACGCCGCGCCGGCCGGACGAATGCCAGAATTGGCGCCCGGCGGCGACATGCCCCTCGGTCTGCCCCCGCCGCGGTGGCGCGATGGGCGGCAGGCGAAAAAACAGGCACCCGCCGGGGCCGCGTGCGCGTTCGCGCCTATTGCGCCCGCCGAAACGAATCTCCACACTCTGTTGTGTCGTCAACAACAGAAAGGAGGTGATCCAGTGTCTCATTGTCTCACTCTGCGGTCTTCGGCTGCGTCGACCTGGATTCGTGCCTCTGCGGGAATCCGCACCGCCTGATACGTTTTGCGATGCAACCGGCTTCGCGTCGAACCGCGGACCGACAATGGAAGGGCTGCCGCCAACGCGGCGGCCCTTCGTGCTTTCCGGGGCGCGGCTTCAGTCGAGCGTCTGGCGGAAGCGGGCGACCGCCACGGCCATCACCGTCAGCGTGAAGACGGCGAGCGCCGTCACCTCGCCCGAGAGGTCGGCGAGCCCCGCGCCCTTCAGCATGATGCCGCGGACGATGCGCAGGTAGTGCGTCAGCGGCAGCACCTCGCCGATCCACTGCGCCCAGCGCGGCATGCCGAGGAAGGGGAACAGGAAGCCGCTCAGGAGCATGCTCGGCAGGAAGAACATGATGGCCATCTGCATCGCCTGCAGCTGGCTCGTGGCGATGGTCGAGAAGGTGTAGCCGAGCGCGAGGTTCGCGACGACGAAGAGCGTGGTGAGCGCGGCGAGCAGGGCCAGGCTGCCGACGACCGGCACGTCGAACAGGATGTTCGCCGCCAGGAGGATGAGCGCCATCTGCACCGCGCCGATCAGCACGTAGGGCGCGATCTTGCCGAGCATCACCTCGGCCGGCCGCACCGGCATGGCGAGCAGGTTCTCCATCGTGCCGCGCTCGATCTCGCGGGTCACGGCGAGCGCGGTGAAGATCACCATGGTGAGCGTCAGGATGGTGCCCGTCAGGCCGGGCACGATGTTGAGGCTCGTCTCGAGGGCGGGGTTGTAGCGCCGGTGCACGACGAAGCCGAAGGCGCGGCGACGGGCCGGCCTGCGGCGGCAGGAGGTGGCGCAGCGCGGTCTCGCCGAGGCTCGGCAGCGCGCCGATCGCGCTGCCGGTGGCGGTCGGGTCCGTCGCGTCCGCCATCACCAGCACCTGCGGGTCGAGGCCGCGGCGCACGTCGCGCCCGAAATTGGCCGGGATCTCGACGGCGAAGCAGCGCGTCGCCCGAATGGATCATGCTGTCGACCTCGGCATCGCCGGCGGCGGCGGCGACGATGTCGAAATAGCCGGTCTGCTGCATGGCCGAGAGCACGGCGCGCGCTTCGGGGCTTGAGTCGTGCGACAGGACCACGGTCGGCAGGTGGTGCGGATCGGTGTCGATGGCGTAGCCGAACAGCACGAGCTGGATGAGCGGCACGGCGATCATCATGCCGAAGGTCGTGCGCTCGCGCCCGAGCTGCAGGAACTCCTTGATGACGATGGCGTAGGTGCGCAGGAGCGCGCCGCGGATTCCCCTAAGCATGGGGACGTGCCTCCCGCGGCCGGTTGACGAGGTCGATGAAGATGTCCTCGAGCGTCGGGTCGCTCGCCTTCCAGGTTTGCGGGCCGGCCTCGCGCAACGGCGCGATCGCCGTCTCGAGCCGCGCCGGGTCGCGGCCGCTGACATGGAGGGCGTTGCCGAAGGGGGCGACGCTGTCGACGCCCTCGCTGCCCTTGAGCCGGCGGGCGAGGGCGTCGAGGTCGGGGCCCGTGACGGTCCAGGTGCTGAGGCCCGCCTTCGCGACGATCTCCTCGCACCGGCCCCGTGGTCAGCAGCTCGCCGGACGAGATGAAGGCGAGCTCGTGGCAGCGCTCGGCCTCGTCCATGTAATGGGTCGAGACGAGGGCGGTCAGCCCGTCGGCCGCGAGCGCGTGGATCTCGTCCCAGAAGTCGCGCCGGGCCTGCGGATCGACGCCGGCGGTCGGCTCGTCGAGCAGGAGGAGGTCCGGCCCCGGCAGGATGCAGGCGCCGAGCGCCAGGCGCTGCTTCCAGCCGCCGGAGAGGTGGCCGGCGAGCTGGTCGGCGCGCTCTCCGAGGCCCAGCCGCTCGATCGCCTCGCGGGCCTTGCGCCGGGGATGGGGCAGGGTGTGGATGCGCGCGACGAACTCGAGGTTCTCGCGGATCGTCAGGTCTGCGTAGAGCGAGAAGCGCTGCGTCATGTAGCCGACGTGGCGCTTGATCGCCTCGGTGTCGCGGACGATGTCGTAGCCGAGGCAGGTGCCGCGGCCGGCGTCGGGGCGCAGCAGCCCGGTCAGCATGCGCAGCGTCGTCGTCTTGCCGCTGCCGTTGGGGCCGAGGAAGCCGTAGATCAGCCCGCGCCGCACCTGGATCGTCAGGTCGTGGACGGCGACCTGGCCGCCGAAGCGCTTGGTCAGCCCCTGCACGTCGATGACGACGTCGCCGGGCCCGCTCATCGCGGCCGCACCTCGACGGGCAGCCCCGGCCGCAGGGCGTCCGCCTGCGCCGTCGGCGCCGCCTTCACGAGGAAGACGAGCTTGGCGCGCTCCTGCCGGCTGAAGATGACCGGCGGCGTGTACTCGGCCTCGCTGGCGATGAAGGTGATCTTCGCGGTCAGGCCGGCCGGGCAGCCGTCGCAGGAGAGCGCGACCTGGCCGCCCTGCGAGACGTCGGACAGGCTACCCTCCGGCACGTAGAAGCGCACGAGGAGGTTCTGCGGCGGCAGGATCTCCGCGACCGGCTGGCCGGCCGGCACCATCTCGCCCTCGCGGTAGAACGTCTCGAGCACGCGGCCGCCGGCGGGCGCCGCGACGGTGCGGTCGTCGAGCGCCGATGCGCGCCTTGTCGAGGGAGGCCCGTGCCGCCTCGGCGGCGGCCTTCGCCGCCGCGACCTGCTCGGGCCGGCCGGGAAGCTTCGCCACCTCGATCTGGTGCTCGGCCCCGACCAGCGTCGCCTGGTCGCGCTTGTAGGCCGTGCGGGCCTGGTCGAGGGCGGCCTGGGCGCTCGTCTTCTGGGCGAACAGGCGCTCCTGCCGCTCGAGCTCGCTCTTCGACAGCTCGAGGGCCGCCTCGGCCTGCGCCTTCTGCGCCTCGAGCACCTGGATCTCCTCCGGCCGCTGGCGCGGCGTCTGAAGATCGGCGAGCTGCGCCTTCGCCTGGTCGAGCTGGGCCCGGGCCGCCTCGACGGCGGCCTCTTCGGCGTCGGCGTCGAGGGCGAAGACGGTCTTGCCGGCCTCGATCGTGTCGCCCTCCGCGACGTCGAGCGCGGCGAGCCGGCCGCCGGCCTTCGGCGCGACGAGCACCGTGTCCGCCTCGACATATCCGAGGAACGGCGCCGGTTCGCCCGGCCGGCCGGGCGCAAGCAGCCACCACGCGGCCGAGATGGCGAGGGCGACCGCCACCACGAGCGCGAGGCGCTTCATGGCCGCCGCTCCATGCCGCGCAGCAGGAGCTCGAGATGGCCTTCCAGCATGCCCCGCACGTCGAGCGGATCGCGCGTGCCGAACAGCGATTCCCAGATGACCGTCATCAGCATCGGGGCGGCGAAGAGCTGGGGAAAGCGCGCGAGCGTGTCGTCGTCGAACTCGCCGCGCGCGATGCCGCGCTCGACGATCGCCCGCAGCAGCGCCATGGCGCGGACCACCACCTCGTCGTGATGGTAGGCGGCGACGTCGGGAAAGCGCGGCCCCTCCGTCAGGAGGAGCCGCAGGATCAGCCGGCGGTCCGTCTCGAGGATCTGGGTGAGCAGCGTCTCGGTCGCGAGGCGCAGCAGGTCCGCGCTCGAATGCGTCTCGTCGCGCAGCAGCGCCTCCATGCGGCCGAGCGGCGGTGCGGCGACGGAGGCGATGAGTGCCTTGAACAGCGCCTGCTTGCTGTCGAAGTGGAGGTAGACCGTGCCCTTGGCCACCCCGGCGCGGTGCGCCACGTCCTCCACGCGCGCCGCGGCGAAGCCCCTCTCCAGGAACACCTCGCGCGCGGCCTCGAGAATCGCCTCCGCGCGCTTGTCCGGTGCAGCCGGCCTGCCGCTGCGCGATGTCCTGGTGGGTACCATGCAGCGTTTATGACTGACCGGTCAGTCATAGTCAAGCTGGGCGGTCATGTCGCCCTCAGTCGATGCCGAGGGCATCCTCGATCGAGCGGATCTGGACGAGCAGGTCGACGGGCGCCTCGCTCAGGTTCTGCAGCGACCGGTCCTCGAGCACGTCGTCGTCCGCGGCCCGGTCGGTGAGCGCCCGCTCGATCGCGCGGTCCCGCTCGCGCAGGAGCGCCGCGATCTGCGGCTTGAACAGGCGCACCATCGCCGCGAGCCAGCGGTTGAGCTCGGGAGACGGGGCGTCTCCGGTGACGGAGAAGCGGTCGAGGAGGCCGATCACCGTCCCGGCCGGGTACCACGTGTCGTCGCAGACCCAGCGGTTGGTGGTGAAGAACCGCAGCGGGCGGCCGTAGCCGTCCATCGACAGGGCGACGAGATGGCTGATCCGGTCTTCCGGCGCATGGGCGTCGCCGCTCGGGAAGCGCGGGTCCGGGGCCGGCGACAGGCCGGCGAGCGGCGGTCGCACGAAGAGGTGGAAGTGGCCGTGTTCGCCGTTCGCGCGCTCGCGGGCGGCGTGCGCGTGGTAGTAGTACTGCGCGCCGGTCGCCTGGTCCTGCACGTCCCCGTCGGGATAGTGGCCCCATTCCTCGAAGTCCGGAGCGCCGCGCAGTACCTCCGCGACGGGCGAGCTGCCGGCCTGCGCGAGCGCCGCCTGGCAGTCGATCACCGTCGCGGCGGCGTCGTGCATCGCCTCGAGCTCGTCTCTCGGGAGCGCCTCGAGACCGACGCCCGGCATCGCCGCCGCCCGCGGGGCGTGCTCGCCCGCGGGCTCGGCCTGGGCCCGCCCGGCCATCACAGCGGCTTCAGCCCGAGCCGCTCGCGCACGGCCGCCTCGCGCGAAGGCTTCAGCCCGACGGTGCGTCCCTCCTGGACCGCGATCATCGGCGGCACGCCGTTCGCCGCCCGGTAGAGCGCCCATGCGGCGCCGACGCGGTTCGAGGACTCGCAGTGCACCAGGATCGGATAGTTCTTCGGGTCCGACACGTACTGGCCCAGCGTCTTCACCTGCTCGTCGGTCGGCGCGGCGGTCGAGACGGGGATGTGGAAGTATTTGAGGCCCGCCTTCTCGGCCGCCGCCTTCTCGGCGGGCGCGCCCTCCTCGTCGGTGTTCAGGTTCACCACCGCGACGAAGCCCAGCTCCTTCAGCTTGCCGAAGGCGGTCTGGTCGACGACGCCGCCGGTGCCGACATAGGGGGCTGCGCGGAGGTAGTTCTTCACGAGGTCTGGCATCACGTCGCCGTAGGGCGCCTGGGTCCAGCCCTGCGTGACGTCGTAAGGGTTGGCCGCGTCGGTCGTGATCGCCGCGGCGGCGCACGGGTTGGCCGCTGCCGGCGCGCAAGGATTGGCCGATGGGGCGGGCGCGCAGGGGCTGCCCATGACGGACGGCGCCGCCGGGGCACACGGGTTCTGCACCGCGGGCGCGCACGGGTTCGCCGGGGCGCACGGATTGGCCGGTGCGCAGGGGTTCATCTGGGCGTAGGCCGCCGGGACGAGCGAGACGCGGGGCACGGCGTGGTCGAGGGCGACGCCGCCGCCGAGGCCGATCGCGGCGGCGGGGATGGCGCCGAGCAGGGAGGCGCGCGTCTTCAGTCTTCCGTGGCTCATCACAGGCTCCTTTGGGTGGCGGCGCGGTCGCCGATATGGTGTGCGGGGGTGGCGGGGCGATCGGGCATGGCGTCGATCACCTCGGCGGAGGTGAGGGGGCCGCCGAACGACTTCTCGACCCGGTCGCCGAGGAGGAAGACGGCCACGGCGGCGAGCGCGAGGACGAGCAGGATCAGCCACTCCGGCAGGCCCGTCAGGTCCATCAGCGTCTGGCCGTCGGGGCCCTTTCCGGCGAGGTAGAAGCCCTGCAGCGGCTCGAACAGCCAGGCGAACAGGGTGCTGCCCGCCGCCATCCCGGCGATGAAGACGAGGGCGTCCCAGCGGCCGGAGGCGAAGCCGACGGTCGAGGTGCCCGGGCAGTAGCCGCCCATGGCGAAGCCCGCGCCGATCAGGAGACCGCCGGCGCCGATGGCCCAGAAATAGACCGTCGGCACGTAGACGCCGTTCGGCCGCACGACGCCGGCGAGCTCGGCGAGCCACAGCCCGACGGCGCAGACGACGACGGCGGTGAACATCACCTTGATCACGGCCCAGTCGCTGAGGCGGAACTGCGCGGTGAGCTTGCGCGGGCTGCCGAAGCCGGCGCCCTCGAGCACGTAGCCGAACAGGACGCCCGAGAGCAGGCCCGCGGCGGCGGCATTGTCGTAGAGAGGCAGCATCACACCCACTCCTTGCGCATGGCGCGGCTGACGAGGAAGCCGGCGGCGAAGAACCCGATCAGGAAGAGGAAGCCCGCCACCGCCAGCGTGCCGCCGCCCGAGAGGCCGAGGCCGGAGGTGCAGCCGCGGGCGAGCCGCGCGCCGAAGCCCGTCAGCACGCCGCCCGCGAGGGCGTAGAGGAGGCGGCTGCCGGCGCCCGCCCGCGGGCCCCGCTCGACGCCCGCGCGGAAGCGGCCCGAGGTGAGCGCCCCGGCCAGGGCGCCGACCGCGACGCCGACGATCTCCCAGGTGATCCAGGAATCGAGCGGATTGGCGCGCAGGAACGGCCCGAAATAGGCGTTGGAACTCGCCCAGCCGGGCGCCGCCTGGTCGGCCAGCCAGACGCTGAGCCGGGTGAAGAAGCCGGAGGCGCCGAGGCCGTGGCCGGTGATCAGGAACGTCAGGAGGAGGACGAGACCGAGGGCCACTCCGGCGACGGCCGGATGCCAGAACGGTCGAGGCGTGCGTGTGCTCATCGGCTTGGCCCACTGTCCTGCAAGGCGCCGGCCAGGGCTGCGCCCGGCGCATCATTAGAAACTGCTAAAGTATTGGGGGACGTCCCCGCGGCCGCATTGATCGAGATCAAGGCGGGGCGGCCCGGGCTGCCGGCGGAGTGCGTGGGCGCGGTTGCGCGCACGGCGCCGGGGGATGCTGCTGCCGGAGGTGGAGGAGACGATGAGGCACATCGGCGAGCAGCCCGGCAGCAGGGACCGCGAGGAGATCATCCGCACCCGCCGGGCGAGCGGGAACCCGCCGAGGGAGCGGCGCTGATGCGGGCCACCCTGTCCCCGAGGCGAAGGACCTCTGCCCGCGCATGCTGAACCACGTCGAGAGGCGGCATCTGCCCTACACGCCGGAGCAGGTCTTCGGGCTGGTCGCCGATGTCGGCCGCTACGCGGAGTTCCTGCCGTGGATGGTCTCCTCCCAGGTGACCCGGCACGAGGGAAACGCCGTGTGGGTCGAGATGGAGATCGGCACCGACGCGGTGCACCGCAGATTTCGTTCCATGGGTGTCCTTGAGCCGCCGGGACGGATCGTCATCACGAGCGAGGATCCGCTCTTCGAGCATTTCGAGCAGTTCTGGACCTTCGCGCCGGCCTGGGACGGGGCCACGGATGTCGAGCTTCGCGTGAGGATCGCCTTCCGCTCGGGCCTTCTCGGGCGGCTCATGGGGCGGTTCACGGAAGAGGTCGCGACCGGGATGGTCGGCGCCTTCCGCCACCGCGCCCGGCAGATCTACGGGGCCGACGGACGGCCCCGCGTCACCGGCGGCCCCGCCGGCGCCGCGCGCACGAACGACGCGTCTTGAAGAGGACCCGATGCAACAGGCTCAGGCGACACCATCCGTCAGCGCACTCTGGACCCGGAAGCTCATCTATCCGGGCCACACCTTCCCGACCGCCGCGGCGCCGGTCATCGTGGCGATCGGGCTCGCGGTCCACGACGGGGTGTTCGCGCCGCTGCCGGCGCTGCTCGCCTTCCTCGCCGGCTGGCTCATCCAGTTCGGGGGCGTGGTGACGGACAACTACGAGAACCTGATCCGCGAGCCGGACGACCGGGAGCACCCCGAGCTCGTGCAGGCCGTCCGCAGCGGCGCGATCACCATGTCCGTCCTGCGCAACACGATCCTCGGCTGCTTCGGCCTCGCGCTGGCGATCGGCCTCTACCTGACGGCGGTGGCAGGGCCCGCCGTCGTCGTCATCGGCGTGGTGAGCGCGCTCGCGAGCTGGGCCTACTCCGCCGGGCCGGCGCCGGTGGGCAGGCTCGGCCTCGCCGACCCGCTGTTCTTCCTGTTCTTCGGCGTCGTCTCGGTCATGGGGACCTACTACGTTCAGGCCGCCGTCGTCGTCGACGGCATGCCGTGGCAGCAGGGCTTTCCCTTCGCCGCCTTCGCGCTGAGCCTGGCGATCGGGGCGCTGACGACGAACATCCTGATCATCGACGACATCCGCGACTGCGACTTCGACGTCGACAAGGGCAAGAACACCGTCGCCGTCCGGTTCGGCCGGCAGTGGAGCCGCCGCGAGTTCGCGGCGCTCCTCGCCTTCGCCTATCTCGCGCCGTTCTGGTTCTGGCTCGGCCTCGGGCTCGGCGCCGCGACCCTGCTGCCGCTGCTCAGCCTTCCCTTCGGCCTCTGGGTGGCGCGGGAGATCCATCGCCGCCAGACCTTCCGGGAGCTCGGGCCCATGACGCCGCGGGCGGCGCAGCTCCTGATGGTCTACTCCGTGCTGCTGGCCGTCGGGCTCGCCCTGTCCGCGAGCTGAGCGCGGGGAGCCTCCGCGGCGAAACAACGTCCGAAAACGCGACTTTTGATCGGCATCAACGCGCCAGCGGTCGATTGATGCCCTGCTCGACGCGCGATCGGTGCCGCAGTGCGGCAATCGCATGGTGGGGACGGAGAGAGGGGGCGCCGCGCCGGCCGGTCCGGCAGCGGGCAACCGGGGGGTGCCGGAATGAGTAGGATGGGACGCGGGGTCCTGCTCCTCGCGCTTCTGGCCGTCGGCGTCGTGATCGGTGCCGGCGCCATGCTCGCCTCGACCGTGATCAACGAGCGCACCTCGAGCAACGAGTTCTGCACCTCCTGCCACACGATGGCGAGGCTGGCGGAGGATCCGGGCTTCGCCCATTCCGCCCACATGGCCAACGCCGCGGGCGTGAGGCCGAGCTGCGGCGACTGCCACATCCCCTCGAACAACTGGTTCGTCGAGACCTACACGCACGCCGCGCAGGGCCTCAAGGACGTGATCTCGACCTACACGCACGATTTCGACGAGCCGGGCGTGTGGGACGCGTACCGCGTGAAGCTCGCCCACGAGGTGCGCCGGACGATGCGCGGGCAGGACAGCGTGACGTGCCGCAACTGCCACGACCCCGCCGACATCCACCCCGCCTCGCAGGCGGGGCAGGCCGCGCACCGGCTCCTGGCGACGCAGCAGCTGACCTGCATCGACTGCCATTTCAACCTGGTCCACGCGCCCGTGCCCCCGGACATGGACTTCATCCGCGGATCGGGGCTGGGCGTGGCGAGGACGGACGACCGGTAGGGGCCGGGCGGCCCCTGCGAGCACGGCGACGGAGGAGGATGGTCATGACGCGTTGGCGGACGATTCGGATGTTGGCGGTGGCCGGCCTCGTGGCTGCCGCGGTCGCCGGGGGCAGCGGCGCGGCGCGGGCGCAGTCCCAGGCGGAGCCGGCACCCCAGCCGGCCCCGGCCGCGCAGCCCGGCCAGCCGGCCGCCCAGCCGCCCCGGGCCGCGGAGCCGGCGGAGGTGAACGCGCTGGCCGAGAAGGCGGGCGCGATGGTGCCGTCGACCTCGATCCCGTTCTATGCCTCCTGGGCCGGGTCGCCGCACGCCAAGAAGGACGCCGAGGCGTTCAACCACTGGAACACAGAAGGCGCCGTCGAAGCCGAATGCGCGCGGTGCCACTCGACGCCGGGCTTCATCGACTATCTGGGGGCCGACGGCTCGGCGGCCGGCGTGGTCGACCATCCCGCCCCGACCGGGACCGTCATCACCTGCATCGCCTGCCACAACGAGAAGACGCTCCGGCTGACCTCGGTGACCTTCCCCTCCGGCGTGACGGTGGACAGGCTCGGGGGCGAGGCGCGCTGCATGACCTGCCACCAGGGCCGCGAGTCGACCGACAGCGTGAACAAGGCGGTCGCCGGGCTCGACGACGACGCCGTCTCCGAGAAGCTGCAGTTCATCAACGTGCACTATGCGATCGCCGGCGCGACCCTGATGGGCGACGTGGCGCGCGGCGCCTACCAGTACCCGGGCAAGACCTATGCGGGGCGCCTGGAGCACGAGGCGCCCTTCGACACGTGCATCACCTGCCACGACATGCACTCGACCGAGGTGCGGGTCAGCGACTGCGCCGCCTGCCACAAGGAGGGCGGCAGCGGCGAGGCGTTCCTGCACGCGATCCGCTCGAGCAAGGACAAGACCGACTATGACGGCGACGGCAACGTGACCGAGGGCATCGCCGGCGAGGTCGGCGACCTCCACGAGAAGCTGCTCGCCGCGATCCAGTCCTACGCCAGGGACGTCGCCGGCACGCCGATCGCCTATGACGAGCACGCCTACCCGTACTTCTTCGTCGACAAGAACGGCAACGGCCAGGCGGACGCGGACGAGGCGAAGTTCCCCAACAGGTACAGCGCCTGGACGCCGCGCCTGCTGCGGGCGGCCTACAACTACCAGTTCGTGCAGAAGGATCCCGGCGCCTTCGCGCACAACCCGCACTACGTGCTGCAGGTGCTCTACGACTCGCTCGCCGATCTCGGCAGCAAGACGCAGGTCGCGATGGACGGCATGACGCGGCCCTGATCGGCCGCCCGGTCCTTCACCGGAATCGCGAAGGGGCTCCGGGCGACCGGGGCCCCTTCCGCGTCAGCAGATGCGGGGCAGGGGATCGTCCTCCAGCTCGTCGAGCAGGCGCTCGCCGCCGATCTCCGTCTCCATGACGACGCGCGGCTCGCCGCCCTGCACGCTGCCGATGACGGCGGCGTCCCCGCCGCCCGGCAGCGCCCGCCACGCCGCGAGCGCCCGGCTCGCCTCGTCCGGCGCGACGATGGCGACGAGCCGCCCCTCGCAGGCGAGGTAGTAGGGGTCGTAGCCCAGCATGTCGCACAGGCTGCGGACCGGCGGGCGCACGGGGATCGCCGTCTCGACGAGCCGCACGCCGAGGCTCGCGCCGTGCGCCACCTCGTGCAGCACCGTGACGAGGCCGCCGCGCGTGGGATCGCGCATGAAGCGCAGGCCGGGCATGTCCCACAGGCTCCGCGGCGAGCGGCAGGATCGAGGCGGAGTCGGAGGCGACGTCGCCCGACAGGCCGAACTCCTCGCGCGCCAAGAGCACCGCCGTGCCGTGGTCGCCGACCGGGCCGCTGACCAGGACCGCGTCGCCGGCCCGCACCTTGCCGAGGCCCGGCGCGAGGCCGGGCTTGCGCACGCCGATGCCGGTCGTCGCGAAATAGACGCCGCCGCCTTCGCCGCGCTGCACGACCTTGGTGTCGCCCGCGACGACCCGCACCCCCGCCTCGCGGGCGGCCGCGGCCATGCCGGCGACGAGCCGGTCGAGCGTCGCCGTCTCCAGGCCTTCCTCGATGAAGGCGTCCAGCGTCAGGTAGAGCGGCGTCGCGCCCATCACGGCGAGGTCGTTGACGGTGCCGTGGACGGCGAGCGAGCCGATATTGCCGCCGGGGAACTCGAGCGGCTGCACCGTGAAGCCGTCGGTCGTCACCAGCACCTCGCCCGGCGGCAGGTCGAGCTTCACCGCGTCGGCGCCGGTGTCGAGCACGTCGTTGGCGAGGTGGCGCGCGAAGATCCCGGCGATCAGCTCGCGCATGAAGCGGCCGCCATTGCCGTGGGCGAGGGTCACGTGTGCTGTCGTCGATCATTCCGGGACGCTCGCCTCCATGATCTGGCCGAAGCTCAGGCCCGCGTCGTTGCAGGGCAGGCGCTCGGGCAGCTCGACGGCGAAGCCCGACTGCTCCGCCAGGTGCGCCACGCGCTCGCCCAGAACCCGGTTCTGGAACACGCCGCCGCTCAGGCCAAGCCTGGTGACGCCGCTTTCGCCGCGAATCGCGCGCGCCTGCGACAGGAGCATCCCGGCGAGCGTCGCGTGGAAGAGCGCCGCGCCCGCGGCCGGGTCGCCGCGATGCTCCGCCAGCGCCTCGAGGAGCGGCGCCCAGTCGCTCCGCCACACGCCGTCGTCGCCCCGCGACAGCGGCAGCGGCACGGGCTGTGCTTCTCGAGGTCGCCGCACGCCGCCTCGAGCAGGCTCGCGGCATGGCCCTCGTAGCTCGCGTCGCGGGCGATGCCGAGCATGGCCGCGGCGCCGTCGAAGAGCCGGCCGACGGAGGAGGTGGGCGGGCAGTTGAGGCCGCGCTCCCAGGCATGGCGGAGCGCTGCGACGTCGCGGCGGGCCGTCGGTCCAGTCGCGGCCGGCTTCCCAGCACAGCGACAGCGCGTTGCGCCACGGCTCGCGGGCGGCGCGGTCGCCGCCGAGGAGCGCGAAGGGCCGCACGCTCGCGACGCGGCGCCAGCACCCCGGCCGGCCGAGCAGCGCCTCGCCGCCCCACACCGTGCCGTCGCGGCCATGGCCGGCACCGTCCCAGGTGAAGACGAGGCGGTCCTCCCGGGCCGGCCCGCGATCCATCTCGGCGGCGAGGGCCGAGGCGTGCGCCTCGTGATGGAAGATTCGCGTCACCGGCAGGCCGAGCGTCCCGGCCAGCCGCGTGGTGGCGTAGCCCGGGATGGGCGTCGCAGAGGATCCGCGCCGCCGTCACGCCGTAGAGCGCCTGCAGGTCGGCGGCGACGCGGCGGAGAAGATCGAGGCCGCGCGGGCTCTCCATGTCGCCGAGATGCGGCGAGACGACCACGCGGTCGTCCCAGCCCAGCGCGATCGTGTTCTTGAGGTGGCCGCCGAGCGCCAGCACCGGCCCGGGCAACATGACGTCCAGCGCGATCTCGCGCGGCGCGTTGCCGCGGCCTGGCCGCATCGGCCGCGCGCGGCCCGCGATCACCCGGAACACGGGATCGTCGGCGGGGCGGACGATCGGCCGGTCGTGGTGCAGGAAGGCGTCGGCGATCCGGCCGAGCCGGCGCTCCGCCTCGTCGTTGTCGGTCAGCACGGGCTCGCCGCTGACGTTCCCGGAGGTCGCCACGAGCGGCCCGCCGAAGTCGCCGAGGAGCAATTCATGCAGCGGGCTGTAGGGCAGCATCGCGCCGATCTCCGCCATGCCGGGTGCGATCGCAGGCGCCAGGGACCCGCCGCTCCGCTTCGGCACGAGCACGATCGGCCGCACCGGGTCGGCCAGCGCCTCCTCGTGCACGGGCAGCGGCGCCGTCTCGCGGCGCAGCGCGGCGAGGTCGGCCGGAAACATCACGGCGAGGGGCTTGTCCGGCCGCGCCTTGCGCCGGCGCAGCCTCACGACGGCCGCCTCGTTCGCCGCGTCGCAGAGGAGGTGATAGCCGCCGATGCCCTTGGCCGCGACGACGAGGCCGTCGCGCAGCGCGCGCGACCGCGGCGGCGAGCGCCGCTTCGCCGAAGGCTCGCTCGTCGCCGCCGTGGAAAGCGAGCCGCGGTCCGCAGGCGGGGCAGGCGATCGGCTCGGCATGGAAGCGGCGGTTCGCGGGATCGGCGTATTCGGCGGCGCAGTCCGGGCACATCGGGAAGTGGCGCATCGACGTGTTCGGCCGGTCGTAGGGCAGGCGCTCGATCAGCGTGTAGCGGGGCCCGCACTGCGTGCAGTTCGTGAAGGGATAGCGGAAGCGTCGGTCGCGGGGATCGCGCATCTCGCCGAGGCAGTCGTCGCAGGCGAAGTGATCCGGCGGCACGTGGATGCGCGGCGCTGCCCGTCGCCTCGCTCTTTGCGATCTCGAAGCCGGCGAAGCGACGGCGGGGCGATCGCCGTCTCGGACAGGATCGAGGGCGGCCGCGAGCGGTGGCGCCTCGTCGAGCAGGGCCTGCCCGAAGGCCCGGAGCGCGTCGGCGGGGCCTTCCGCCTCGACCTCGACCACGCCGGCCCGGTTCAGCACCCGGCCGCGCAGGCCGTGGCGCAGCGCCTGGCGGTAGACGAAGGGCCGGAAGCCGACGCCCTGCACCCGCCCGCCGAGCAGCCATCGCCGGGCCTCGATGTCGCTCACGGACGGCGCTCCGAGCCGGATGCGTCGCCTCGCTGCGCCGGGCCGCTCAGCCATCCGCCGCGACGGGCGCCTTGCGCTGCTCGCGCACGCCGCTGCCCCACCAGATGCGGCAGGCGCCCTCGTCGGAGACCATGCACGGCCCGATGGGGCTCCGCGGCGTGCAGGCCTTGCCGTAGAGGGCGCACTGGTCGGGATAGATGCGGCCGAGCACGACCCGGGCGCAGTCGCAGCCGGGCGGCATCTCGCCGGCGCGCCTGCGCCGCTCGTCGTCGTCGGGAGGGGAAGATGCGCGAGGCGTCGTGGTCGGCGAGGTGCGGGGCGCAGCGCGTAGCCGGACGCCGGGATCGTGCCGATGCCGCGCCAGGCCGCGTCGACGATCTCCATCGTCTGGTCGAGCTGGCGCTGCGCCGCCGGGTTGCCGCCCGGCCGCACCACCTCCGGGTAGCAGTTGTCGAGGAAGCAGCGCCCTTCCACGATCTGGCGCAGCACCGAGTAGAGCGCGGCGACCAGCGTCTCCGCCGTGAAGCCGCCGACGGCGGCGGGGATGCCGTGCCCGTCCGGCACGAAGTCCCATTCCTCCGGCCCCATCACGGTCGAGACGTGGCCCGGCGCGATCAGCGCGTCGAAGCCGGGCTGCCCGGAGTCGAGGAGCATCGCCACGGCCGGCCAGGTCCGCCGGGCGGCGAGCAGCACGGAGAGGTTGTCCGGCACGCCCTCGGCGAGCATCGCCGCGACCGGCGCCGTCGTCGTCTCGAAGCCGGCGGCGAAGAACACGACGCGGCGGCCGGGATTGGCTCGCGCGATCTCGACGGCCTCGAGCGGCGAGGCGATCGGCACGATCCGGCCGCCGGCGGCGCGCGCCTGCTCGAGCGAGCGCGGCTCGCTCTTCGGCACGTTGACCGGCACCCGCAGCATGTCGCCGAAGGTGACGAGGATCACGTCCTCCTCGAGGGCGAGCCGGATCGCCTGGTAGATCGATTCCTCCGGGCAGACGCAGACGGGGCAGCCCGGCCCCGGCACGAGCTCGATCGTGTCGGGCAGCGCCTTGCGCAGGCCGGTGACGGCGATGGTGCGCTCGTGGCCGCCGCACACGTTCATGACCTTGACCGGGCGCGGCAGCTTCAGCGCGCGGAGCCGGTCAAGCCACTGTCTTGTGGTGGTCATGGTGGTGATGATGCCCTGCGGAATGGGGAACGGACGGCTGCGCGCGGCGGACGGCCTCGACCTCCGCGCGCAGCCAGTCGAGCCACGGATCGAGATTGTCGCCCTTGCGCGCCGACATCGCGATGACGGGCGCTTCGTTGGCGAGGGCGCGCACGGCCTGCTCGGCGCGCGCGACCGAGAAGTCGTCCATGACGGGCAGGAAGTCGGTCTTCGTCAGCAGGACGAGATCGGCGGCCCGGAACATCACGGGGTACTTCGCCGGCTTGTCGTCGCCCTCGGTGACCGACAGCAGGATGACGTTGCGGTGCTGGCCGAGATCGAAGGCGGCGGGGCAGACGAGGTTGCCGACGTTCTCGATGAAGACGATGTCGAGATCGTCGAGCGGCATGTCGTGCAGCGCGTCGTGCACCATGCCGGCGTTGAGGTGGCAGGCGCTGCCGGTCGTCACCTGCACCGCCGGCACGCCGTGCGCCCGGATCCGCCGCGCGTCGTTGTCGGTCTCGAGGTCGCCTTCGACGACGCCGATGCGGAACTCCGACCCGGAGCGCGTCGATCGTCGCCTCGAGCAGCGACGTCTTGCCCGCGCCCGGCGACGACATGAGGTTGAAGGCCGCGACGCGGTGGGCGGCGAAATGCCCGCGATTGTGCGCGGCGATCTCGTCGTTGGCGTCCATCAGCCGGCCGAGCACCTCGACCGTCTGCGTGTCCTGCTCCCGCGGCTCGGGCGCCGCGCAGCCGCACGTGTCACACATGGGCAATCTCCGCCGGTTCGTCGGATATCTCGAGCTCGAGGCTCACGAGGACGAGCTCGTCGCCGCCCGCGAGGTCGGTGTGCCAGTCGCCGCACGCGCCGCAGAGGAGCCGGTTCGGCCGCGCCTCCGTCTCCGCGCCGCAGCTCCGGCAGCGCACCCTGATCGGCATCGGCTCGATCACGAGGCGCGAGCCCTCGGCGCCCGTGCCGGCGCAGGCGAGGGGATAGGCATCCTCCATCAGCCGCGGCTCGACGCCGGACAGCGGGCCCACCCCGACGCGCACCTCGCGCACGACGGCCTGCCGCTCGCGGGCGATCTCCTCGACCCTGGCGATCAGCGCGCCGCAGATCGACAGCTCATGCATGCTCGCCGGCCGCCTCGGCCTGCTCCGCCTCCTCGGCCTTCATGACCTCGTCGAAGAGCTCCCAGGTCGAGCGGGCCTGCTGCGCCGTCATCTTCTGGATGGCGTAGCCGACATGCACCATGACGAAGTCGCCCGGCGCGACCGGCTCGTCCTGCATCAGGAACAGGCTGACCTCGCGCTCGATGCCCTGCGCCGAGCACCGGGCGCGGTAGCCGTCGATCGCGACCACTTCCATCGGGATTCCGAGACACATTCCAACTGCTCCGATCCGTGGCGGCCCATCCAATCACCATTCGACCCGGCGCCGGGTTGATCTGGGTCAAGGCGGCCGGTCGATCCCTTCCCCAGTCTCGACCTGCGAAACGCGCGGGCACATCCACGCCCGCCCGCAGGACCGCCGCCAGGCGCCGGCGGGAGCAGCATCCGCCCGTCGACATCATTGGATCTGGGCGGTCGCGAATGCAAACTCCGGGAGGGTGCCGGGTCGGTGCGCCGATCTGGTAGGCTTCTCCGGCGGAGCTGCGGCGAAGGGAATTCATGGCCCAACACGGCAAGAGGCTTCTGGAGGTCGAGGGGATCGAGGCGCTTCTCGCCGCGCTTCGCAGCCGCGGCCACCGGCTCCTCGGCCCCACGGTGCGCGACCAGGCGATCGTCTACGACGACATCGACGCCGTCGCCGACCTGCCGCGCGGCTGGACCGACGAGCAGGAGGCCGGCCACTACCGGCTCGCGCGGCGCGACGACGAGGCGCTGTTCGGCTACGCCGTCGGGCCGCAGTCGTGGAAGCGCTTCCTGCATCCGCCGATCGAGCGGCTGTGGCAGGCCCGGCGCGACGGCGACGGGGTCGAGGTGACGACGGAGCCGGTGCCGGAGGAGACGCTCGCCTTCATCGGCGTGCGCGCCTGCGAGATCGCACGCCATCGCCATCCAGGACCGCGTCTTCCTCGGCGGCCCGCACGTCGACACCCGCTACGAGGCGCGCCGCGCGCGACAATTTCATCGTCGCGGTCAATTGCGGCGAGCCCGGCGGCACCTGCTTCTGCGCCTCGATGGGCACGGGCCCGCGCGCCGAGGCCGGCTTCGACCTCGCGCTGACCGAGATCCTCGACGGCGGCGGCCACCGCTTCCTCGTCGAGGCCGGCAGCGAGGCCGGGCGCGAGCTTCTGGACGAGCTGCCGGCCGGCGAGGCAACGCAGACCGAGATCGACGCCGCCGACGCCATCGTCGCGCGCGCCGCGGAGCGCATGGGCCGCGAGATGCCCGGCGGGCGTGCGCGACCTCCTGATGCGCAATCTCGAGCATCCCCGCTGGGACGAGGTCGCCGGCCGCTGCCTGACCTGCGGCAACTGCACCATGGTGTGCCCGACCTGCTTCTGCACCAGCGTCGAGGACGGCAGCGACCTCGACGGGCACCGAGTCGTGGCGGACGCAGCGCTGGGATTCCTGCTTCACCATGGACTTCTCCTACATCCACGGCGGCAGCGTGCGGTCGAGCGCGCGCTCGCGCTACCGCCAGTGGATGACGCACAAGCTGGCCACCTGGCACGACCAGTTCGGCACGTCGGGCTGCGTCGGCTGCGGCCGCTGCATCACCTGGTGCCCGGTCGGCATCGACATCACCGAGGAGGTCCGCGCCATCCGCGGACAGCGAGGGCGGGGGAGGGGCTTAGGGACGTGGAAGGGCTCGAGCGGATCGTCAGGGAGCACCCCTTCTTCGCGGGGCTCGACGAGGCATTCATCACGCTGGTCTGCGGCTGCGCCAAGAACGTGCGCTTCGAGGCGGGGGAGTATCTCTGCCACGAGGGCGAGCCCGCCGACCAGCTCTACCTGCTCCGGCACGGCCGGGTGGCGCTCGAGATCGCCGCGCCGGGCCGCGGCGCCGTGACCTTCCAGACCGTCAATGCCGGCGAGATCGTCGGCGTCTCCTGGCTGATCCCGCCCTACCGCTGGACCTACGACGCCAGGGCGCTGGAGCTCGTGCGGGCCGTCGCCATGGACGCGACCTGCCTGCGCCGGAAATGCGAGGACGACCACGACCTCGGCTACGAGATGATGAAGCGCTTCGTGCCCGTGCTGGTCGAGCGCCTGCACGGCACGCGCATGCAGATCCTCGACGTCTATGGCGGCAAGGCCTGAGATGCAGGCGCCGGCGCTCGTGCCACCCGATCCGATGACCCCCGCGGTCGCGCGCGTCCTGTCGCGCCGCGAGGAGGGGGCGGACGTCGTGACGCTCGACATCGAGGTGCCGGAGGGCACGGCCGCCTTCGCGCCGGGCCAGTTCAACATGCTGACCGCGTTCGGCGTCGGCGAGGTGCCGATCAGCTTCAGCGGCGACCCCGCGGCGGGCGAGCGCTTCGTGCACACGATCCGCGCCGTCGGCCCCGTCTCGACGCGCGCTGGCCGCGTCTGCGGCCCGGCGATCGCCGTCGGCCTTGCGCGGCCCGTTCGGCGTGGGCTGGCCGATGCAGGAGGCGGTCGGCCGCGACGTCGTGGTGGTCGCCGGCGGGCTCGGCCTGGCGCCGCTGCGGCCGGCCCTCTACCGCCTGCTGGCCGAGCGCGAGCGATACGGCAGCCTCGTTCTGCTCTACGGCACGCGCAGCCCCGACGACATCCTGTTCCGCGAGGAGATCGAGACGTGGCGCCGCCGCCTCGACATCGCAGATCGAGGTGACGGTGGACCACGCCGCGACCGACTGGCGCGGCCATGTCGGCGTCGTGACGAAGCTCGTGCCGCGCGCCGACTTCGATCCGCTCAACGCCATCGCCTTCGTCTGCGGGCCGGAGGTGATGATGCGCTTCGCCGTCGCCGCGCTCGCGCGACGCCGGCGTCGAGCGCCGAGGCGATCTGGCTGTCGATGGAGCGCAACATGAAGTGCGCGGTCGGCTTCTGCGGCCACTGCCAGTTCGGCCCGACCTTCGTGTGCCGCGACGGCCCCGTCTTCCGCTACGATCGGCTTCGCCCGTTCCTCGCGCTGAAGGAGATCTGAGTGACGGCGCCGGACAGAAAGCCGCGCCTCGCGGTCTGGAAGTTCGCCTCCTGCGACGGCTGCCAGCTCAGCCTGCTCGACTGCGAGGACGAGCTGCTGGCGATCGTCGGCGCGCTCGACATCGCCTATTTCCCCGAGGCGACGCGGGGCGAGATCTCGCGGCCGCTACGACCTGTCGCTGGTCGAGGGCTCGATCACGACGCCGCACGACGCCGAGCGCATCCAGCGAGGTGCGCCGGCGCTCGCGATCGCCTGGTCACGATCGGCGCCTGCGCCACGGCCGGCGGCATCCAGGCGCTGCGCAACTTCGCCGACGTGACGCGAATACATGTCGGTCGTCTACGCCCGGCCGGACTATATCGAGACGCTGGCGACCTCGACGCCGATCGCCGACCACGTCGCGGTCGATTTCGAGCTGCGCGGCTGCCCGATCTCCAAGCGCCAGCTCCTCGAGGTCGATCTCCGCCTTCCTCGCCGGGCGGCGGCCCGTCACGCCGGCGCACAGCGTCTGCGTCGAATGCAAGCTCAAGGGCAATGTCTGCGTGATGGTGGCGCACGGCACGCCGTGCCTCGGCCCGGTGACGCATGCCGGCTGCGGCGCGCTCTGCCCGTCCTACGACCGCGGCTGCTACGGCTGCTTCGGCCCGAAGGAGACGCCGAACCCCGCCTCGCTCAGCGAATGGCTGAAGCGCGACGGGCTCGGCATGGACGGCGCGCGCTCAGGCGGATCTACCGCACCTTCAACGCCGACGCGCCGGCCTTCCGCGAGGAGAGCGAGCGCCATGGCGACGTAGGACGATCAAGGTCGACTATCTGGCCCGCGTCGAGGGCGAGGGCGCCTTCAAGGTCGTGGTGCGCGACGGCAGGGTGCAGCTCGGCGGAGCTGAAGCATCTTCGAGCCGCCGCGCTTCTTCGAGGCCTTCCTGCGCGGCCGCGCCTTCACCGAGGCGCCGGACATCACCGCGCGGATCTGCGGCATCTGCCCGGTCGCCTACCAGATGAGCGCCGTGCACGCGATGGAGAACGCGCTCGGCGTCACCGTCGACGGGCCGCTCTGCGCGATCTGCGGCGGCTGCTCTACTGCGGCGAATGGATCGAGAGCCACACGCTGCACGTCTACATGCTGCACGCGCCGGACTTCCTCGGCTACGACGGCGCCATCGACATGGCGCGCGACCATGGCGACCGCGTGCGCCGCGGGCTCGGCCTGAAGAAGGCCGGCAACGAGATCGTCCAGCTGCTCGGCGGCCGCGAGATCCATCCGATCAACGTCCGCGTCGGCGGCTTCTACCGCGTGCCGCGGCGGCGCGAGCTCGCGCCGCTGGTCGAGGAGCTGAAGCGGGCGCGCGACGCGGCGCTCGAGACGGTGCGCTGGGTCGCCGGGCTTCGACTTTCCCGACCGCGAGCGCGACTACACCTTCGTCGCCCTGCGGCACCCGGACGAATATCCCTTCAACGAGGGCCGCATCGTCTCCAACCGCGGCCTCGACATCGGCGCCGACGCCTACGACGAGCATTTCGAGGAGATCCACGTCGCGCACTCCACCGCGCTGCAGTCGCGGATGGCGCGACGGCGCGTCCTATCTCGTCGGACCGCTCGCCCGCTACAGCCTGAACTTCGACCGGCTGTCGCCGGACGTCCGGGCGGCGGCGCGCGAGGCGGGGCTGGGCGCGACCTGCCGCAACCCCTACCGGAGCATCGTCGTGCGCGCCGTCGAGGTGCTGCACGCCTGCGACGAGGCGCTGCGGATCATCGACGGCTACGAGGAGCCGGACCGTCCGGCCGTCGCGGTCGAGCCGCGCGCCGGCGACGGGATACGCCGCCACCGAGGCGCCGCGCGGCCTGCTCTACCACCGCTACCGGCTGGACGCCGACGGCACGATCGCCGAGGCGCAGATCGTGCCGCCGACCTCGCAGAACCAGGCGAGCATCGAGGAGGACCTGACCGAGCTATATCGGCGGCTTCCTCGACCTGCCGGACGAGGCGCTGCGCCATCGCTGCGAGCAGACCGTGCGCAACTACGATCCCTGCATCTCCTGCGCGACGCACTTCCTGCGGCTCGACATCGACCGGGGCTGAGACGTGGCGCGCGCGGAGCGCACTGCTCGTCGATCGGCATCGGCAATCCCGACCGCGGCGACGACGCGGCCGGGCGCGCCGTGGCGCGGAGGCTGCGCGACGTGCTGCCGCCGGACGGTGCGAGGTGCTCGAGCAGGACGGCGAGGCGACCGTCGCTGCTCGCGCTGCCTCGACGGCGCCGCGACCGCGTTTCTGGTCGACGCCTGCGCGTCCGGCGCGGCGGCCGGGCACGATCCGCCGCTTCGACGTCGCCGAGCGGCCCCTGCCGCAGGACGCGTTCGGCGTCTCGACGCACGGCTTCGGCCTCGCCGAGGCGATCGAGCTCGCCCGCGCGCTGGGCCAGATGCCGGCCGCGCTGCATCGTCTACGCGATCGAGGCGGCCTCCTTCGAGGCCGGCGATCCCGTTTCCCCGCCGGTTGCCGCCGCGGTGGCGGAGGCCGCCCGGCGCATCGCGGAGGAGATCCTGCCCTGCACGGCCGCCGGTCGCGGGTGAGGCTCTGGAGCGCGATCCGGCCCGATGGAATCGGGCCGTGCGCGCCGGTCCACCTTCTGGCCGCATGATCCTGTCCGAAAAGTCTGCAACTTTTCGGGACCATGCTCTACGTCATCCGCCCGGCCAGGTTGTAGAGGATCCATATCGTCCCGGCCGCCATCAGGAAGACGAGCAGGAAGGAGAACAGGATCAGCTGCAGGTCGTCCCGCTTCTGCTTCGACAGGTCGATGTGCAGGAAGTAGCGGAAGTGCACGACGAGCTGCACGACGCCGCAGCCGAGGATGATCCACAGGAGCGTCATGCGCTCCACGTCCAGCCAGGCGACGGAGGCGAAGGCGATCGCGGTGAGAAGGCTCGCGAGGCCGAAGCCCACGATGTAGGAGCGCAGCTCCCTTCGGAAATCGGCGTTATCGCTCATCCCGCGAGCCCCTGCAGATAGACGACCGAGAAGATCCCGACCCAGACGATGTCGAGGAAGTGCCAGAACAGGCCGAGCCGCAGGATCCGCAGCTTCACGTCCCTCCCGATGCCGAAGACGAGCACCTGCACCATCATCACGACGATCCAGATGCAGCCGGCCGTGACGTGCAGGCCGTGCGTGCAGACGAGGGCGAAGAAGGCGGAGAGGAACCCGCTGCGGTCCGGCCCCGCGTCCTTGGCGAACAGTTCAAGGAAGTCCCGGATCTCCAGGCCGAGGAAGACGAGACCCAGGAGCAGCGTGACCGCCAGCCAGAGCTGCAGCCCCTGCCGGCTCTTCTCGTACTTCATCGAGAGCGAGGCCATGCCGAAGGTCAGGCTGCTGACCAGGAGGACGCCCGTCTCCTCGCCGGCGCTCTTCAGGTCGAACAGCTCCTTCGGCCCGGGGCCGCCGGCGGTGGCGTGGATCATCGAGGCGTAGGTCGCGAAGAGGAGGGCGAACAGGACCAGGTCGCTCATCAGGTAGACCCAGAAGCCGAAGACGATCTCCTCCGCCGCCTCGTGCGCCTCCGGATCGGTCTCGTGGAGGTTGATGCCGGGATGCTTGACCTCGACCGTGCTGCGGGTCGTCTCTGCGCTCGTGCTCATGCTGCGGCAGCCTCCGCGAGTCCCTGGTTGGCGGGGGTGGTCTCCTCGTCGCGCGTGGCCGGATGGGCCTCTTCGACGGCCTTGTGCCAGCGCATCTCGGTGCGCCTGACGTCGATGCCGGAGATCAGGCGGGTCGTGTGGCGGACGAAGCCTCGCGCGATGACCGTGCCCCAGATCGCGAGGAAGCCGGCGCAGCACATCCACCAGATGTGCCAGACGAGGCCGAAGGCGACGGCGGCGCCGCACACGCCGATCACGAAGCCGGCGGCGCTGTTGCGCGGCATCTCGATGTAGTCGTAGTGCGTCCGCAGCACGTAGGCGTCGCCGCGCTCCTTCATGGCGTGGAAGGCGTCGCGGTCGTGGACGGTCGGCAGCACCGCGAAGTTGTACTCCGGCGGCGGCGCCGAGCTCGCCCATTCGAGGCTGCGCCCGTTCCACGGGTCGCCGGCGAAGACGGCGTTCTCGTGCCGCCTGCGGATGCTGACGTAGAGCTGGACGAACAGGCTGGCGAGCCCGCCGAGGATCAGCACGGCGCCGACCATGGCGACGATCGTGTAGGGCAGGTAGGCGGCCTGGAAGTACTCCACCGTCCGCCGCGGCATGCCCAGCATCCCCAGCGCGTAGAGCGGCATGAAGGCGAGCAGGAAGCCGACGAGCCACAGGACGAAGGCGATGCGGCCCCATTTCTCGTCGAGCCGGAAGCCGAAGGCCTTGGGGAACCAGTAGTGGTAGCCCGCGATCATCCCGAACAGGAGGCCGGGGATCAGCATGTTGTGGAAGTGGGCGACCAGGAACAGCGTGTTGTGCACCTGGTAGTCGATGGCGGGGTTGGCGAGCAGGACGCCTGACAGGCCGCCGATCGTGAACAGCACGAGGAACGACAGCGCGTAGAGCATCGGCACCGAGAAGCGCACCCGCCCGCGATACATGGTCAGGATCCAGTCGTAGATCTTCACGCCCGTCGGGATGCCGATCAGCATGGTCGCCGTGCCGAAGGCGGCATTGAGCTGGGCGGTCTGGCCCATCGTGAAGAAGTGATGCACCCAGACCGTGAACGACAGGACGGCGATGCAGATCGTCGCGCCGATCAGCGAGCGGTAGCCGTAGAGTTTCTTCGAGGAGAAGTTGGAGAAGATCTCCGAGTACACGCCGAAGGACGGCAGGATGAGGATGTAGACCTCGGGATGGCCGAACAGCCAGAACAGGTTGGCGTAGTTCATCATGTTGCCGCCGAGGTCGTTCGTGAAGAAGTGCATGCCGAGGTAGCGGTCGAGCGCCAGCATGAGCGTCGCGACCGTGAGCGGCGGCATCGCGAAGATCATCAGGATACTGGTGCACAGCGCCGTCCAGCAGAACAGCGGCATGCGCGTGAGCTTCATGCCCGGGCAGCGCTTCTTGTAGATCGTCACCGCGAAGTTGATGCCGGTCAGCGTGGTGCCGATCGAGCTGAGCGTCACCGCCCAGATCCAGTAGTCGGGGCCGACGCCGGAGTTGAAGGCCATCTCGGTGTAGGGCGGGTAGCCGCTCCAGCCGCCGGTCGAGAACTTCCCCAGGCACAGCGACACCATCATGATCCCGGCGCCGCCGGCGGTGAGCCACAGGCTGACCGAGTTCAGCACCGGGAAGGACACGTCGCGCGCGCCGATCTGCAGCGGCATGACGTAGTTGATGAGTCCGGTCAGGAACGGCATCGCCATGAAGAAGATCATGATGGTGCCGTGCGTGCTGAAGAGCTGCGAGAAGTGGTCCGGCGGCAGGTAGCCCGGCGAATCGTAGGCCATGGCCTGCTGCAGCCGCATCATCGAGGCCTCGACCACGGCGCGCGACAGCATGATCAGCGAGATGATCACGTACATGATGCCGATGCGCTTGTGGTCGACGCTCGTGAACCACTCGCTCCACAGGTAGCGCCACTTGCCGAGCCAGGTGATGAGGGCGACGGAGCCGACCGCGCCGACCACCACGACGCCTGCCGCGACGGTGGCGATGACGCTGTAGAAGGGCAGGGCGTCGTAGGAGAGGTTGCCGAAGATCAGGTGCCACCAGTCGATGCCGTTCATGACGAGCCGTCTCCCTCCTGGTGCCGCGCCGCCGCGCTCGATCCCGAGGCGTTGGGTGGCCGATACTTGCCGACGATGTCGCGGAAGAAGCCGGGCTCGACGCTGGTGAAGTAGAGGAGCGACGCCGGCAGCCCGTCCATGCCGAGCTCGTCGTGCGCCTTCTTCGCCGTGCTCTTCCGCGACAGCACGGCGTAGCTGGCCTGGTTCAGCGGCTTGCCCTCGCGCGGCCACCCTGGCCGTCCAGGCGGAGAAGTCGGCCTCGCTCATCGCCTCCACGTCGAATTTCTGCTGGTGGAAGCCCATGCCGTTGAACTGGGTGTTCTCGCCCCGCAGCCGGCCGGGGCGGTCGGCGGCGAGGTTGAGCTGCGTGACCATTCCGGCCATGGCGTAGATCTGGCTGCCGAGCGACGGGATGAAGAAGGACTGCATCACGGTGTCGCTCGTCAGGGTGAGGTGCACCGGGCGGTCGCTCGGGAAGGCCATCTCGCCGACGGTCGCGATGTGCTGCTGCGGGTAGATGAACAGCCATTTCCAGTCGAGCCCGACCACCTGGATCTCCAGGGGCGGCTTCGCCGGACGCCATGGGGGCGTAGGGATCGAGCGAGTTCTCCCACGTCCAGACGAGGAAGCTCAGCGCGGCGACCACGAGCACCGGCACGCCCCAGATCAGGATCTCGAGCGGCCACGAGAAATCCCACTCGGGCTGGTAGCGCGTCGCGCGGTTCGTGCGGCGGTAACGCCACGCGAAAAGCGGCACCAGCACGAGGACCGGCACGACGACGATCATCATCAGGCCGGTCACCCAGAAGAAGAGCTGGCGCTGCGCGTCGGCGACGTAGCCGAGCGGGTGGAGGAAGGAGGAGTTGGCGGCGCAGCCGGACAGGCCCGCCGCCGCGAGGGACAGCGCGGCCGGCCGGAGCCACCGTGCGGCCGTGCGTCCGGCGCCGCGGCCGCGGGCGTCTGGCCGGCGCCGTGATCGGCGCGCCGGCCATCTCGAGTGTGTGGTCATCGCATCACCGGTGGGAGGAGCCAGCCCCTGCGGGCAGGCTCGATCGCGTGCATCTGCCGGCGCCCTCGGCGGCAGCTCGTGGTCGGTCCAGGACAGAGGACGGGTCAGTCCCGGGGCGGCGATCGCTCGTGGCCGTCGCCGCCGGACTTCGCGAGCGACAGGAGCGCCTGGATCATCGCGAGGTGGCTGAGCGCCTGCGGGTAGTTGCCGGCCAGGCGGCGGCTCGAGACGTCGTACTCCTCCGACAGGAGGCCGACTTCGCTGCGCACCTCGAGCGCCCGGTCGATGGTCCGGACGGCGTCGTCGCGGCGGCCCTGCCAGAGCTGGCACTCCGCCAGCCAGAACGAGCAGGCGAGGAAGGCGCCTTCCGGCACGAGTTCCTCCATCAGGTGCCGCCGCACCAGCCCGTCCTCGACGAGCCGCTCCTCGATCAGCGCGACGGTGCCCTTCATGCGCTCGTCGTCGGCCGGCAGGAAGCCGACCTTGGGCAGGAGCAGGAGCGAGGCGTCCACGGTCTGGCCGCCGAAATAGTTCGTGAACGAGCCGAGGCCGGTGTCGAAGGCCTCGCGGCAGATGACGTCGTGGATGTGGTCGCGCAGCTCCTCGGTCTCGCGGCGCTCCTCCTCGGAGATCTCCTCGCCGCCCTTGCCGTCGAGGAAGCGTTGCAGCGCCACCCAGGTCATGACCTTCGAATAGGTGTAGTGGCGCGGCTTGCCGCGGCTTTCCCAGAGGCCCGAATCCGGCTCGACCCAGATCCGCCTCACATGGTCGACGATGGCGTGCTCGACGAAGCGCCCCTGCTCGGTGCGGTCCATGCCGGACCGCTCGGAGGCGTGCAGGGTGCGGATGAGCTCGCCGTAGACGTCGAGCTGCAGCTGGCCGGCGGCGGCGTTGCCGACGCGCACCGGCCGCGCGAAGCGATAGCCGGAGAGCCAGGGCAGTTCCGCCTCGTCGAGGCGGCGCGACCCGTCGACCCGGTAGAGGATCTGCATCTTGTCCGGCGCGTTGGCCACCGCCCGCAGGATCCAGTCGCGCCAGGCGCAGGCCTCCTCCACGTAGCCGCAGTCGACGAGGGCGCTGAGCGTGAAGGTGGCGTCGCGCAGCCAGCAGAAGCGGTAGTCCCAGTTCATCGACCCGCCGGGCTGCTCCGGAAGCGAGGTCGTCGGCGCCGCGACGAGGCCGCCGGTCGGCCGGTGGACGAGCGCCTTGAGCGTCAGGAGCGATCGGCGCAGCGCCTCGTCGTACCTGTCGTCGCCGAACGGCCCCTCGAACCTGCCGATCCAGTCGCGCCAGTGCTCCCTGGTGGCCGATAGCGCCGCGTCGGCATCGACCGGCTCGGCGGGACGGTCCTTCGCGGGCCCGTGCTGCAGCACGAAGACGTGGCGGCTGTCCTCCTCCGCCCGGAACCGCGACACGATCGAGCCTTCTTGGATCTCGAAGGGCTCCGAGCCGGAGAGACGGGCCTCGTCCGGGCCGACGCGCATGTCCACGCCGTCCTCCGTGGCGGTGGTCCACGGCGGCATGTGGCCGTAGTCGAAGCGGAAGCGGGCTTCCGACTTCACCTGCACGCTGCCGGACAGCCCGGTGACCATCCGCAGGAGCGTCGGCTGGCCGCGGCGCATGATCATGAAGTCGGTCAGCCGGATCCGCCCCTCGTCGGAGGCGAGTTCCGTCTCGACGATCATGGTGCCGGGCATGTAGCGCTGACTGGCTTCCCGAAGCTCGCCTTCGGGCGCGATCGACCAGTGGCCGTTGTCGGCGTTGCCGAGGAGGGCACAGCAGCAGGCGGGAGAATCGAAGCGCGGCAGGCAGAGCCAGTCGATGGATCCGCTTCGCGAGACGAGGGCCGCCGTCTCTCCGTCGCCGATCATCGCGTAGTGCTCGAGGGCCGTCGTCATTTCCGCTCCCGGGTTTCCCCGCGTGGTGCTGGCAGTCCGCTCTCGACATCGACCGGTGACGCGTTGACCGGTGACGCGTTTTGCCCGCGTCCGCCGGCACGCGCCGATGTCGCCACGTGCGTCGCGCGGCGGAAGAGCGTGGCCTGTGAGATGTCGTGGGATAAAGCGGCGGCGGCCCCCGCCGTTCCGGCCACGTGCGGTACGTGACACTGCTGCTGCGGTGGAGGCGCGGCGCCGGCGGGAAGGAGCGGGCTCCGGCTCAGGAGTAGGTGCGGGCCTCGATCGGCAGCGCCTCGATGCGGGCGATCAGCGTGTCGAGCATCGCCTGCTCCGCCCGGTTCATCGTCGTGCGCGGGTGCCAGACGACGTAGACGTCGACCTCGGGCGGCGCCTCGTAGGGCGGCAGGCGCCACAGCGTGCCCGCCTTCACGTCGGGTGCGGCGACATGCAGCGGCAGCGGGCCGACGCCGAGGCCGGCGATGATCATGCGGCGCACCTCCTCGAGGTGCGGCGAGGTCGCCACCACCTGCTCGTCGAGCCGTGCCTCGGCGCGCATGATCGCGACGGGCCGCAGCGCGTCCGACATGCTGTCGGTGACGAAGGACACCGAGGAGTGGCCCTCGAGGTCGGCCCGGGTCAGTCCCGTGCGGCCGAACAGCGGATGGTGCGGCCCGCAGAACAGGCCGAAGAACTCGCGGTAGATGCGGCGGTATTCGAGGCCCGGCTTCCTGTCGCGGACGAGGCAGACGGCGAAGGAGGCGCGCCGCGCCGCGACCTCCTGCACCGCGATGCGGCTGGCGCTGACGTCGATCGACAGCGTCGCCCGCGGGTGCGCCTTGTGGAAGGCGGCGAGGGCATCGTCGAAGACCGGGCAGACGACGTGGCTCGCCATGTAGATGCGGACATGGCCGGATATCTCCTCGCCGACGTCGCGCAGGGCGATGCCCAGCCGGTGGATCGAGCCCTGGATCTCGACCGCCTCGCGGTAGAGGACGCGGCCGGCTTCGGTGAGGCGGAAGCGGCCCGGGCCGCGGTCGATCAGCCGGCGGCCGATCCGCTCCTCGAGGCGCCTGAGCGCGTTCGACACGGTCGGCTGCTTCAGCCGCAGCCGCTCGGCGCCGCGCGTCACGCTCTCCTCCTCGACCACCGCGATCAGCGTGCGCAGGAGGTTCCAGTCGAGGTCGCGCGCCAGCCGGGCGCCGGGATCGTCATGGCGAAGCATGGCGATCATTCTGCAGGGGAATAGCGTGAATTTCCATTATCTATTTGAAGAATGTCATGCCCCGGCGGCAAGCTTCCCTCCAGGTCGGGCGGCAATGGGGGCCGCCCGCCGGAAACGGGTGGGGAGTGCATGGCCACCGTCGAGGCACGGGAGCGACGTCAGCCCTGGATCCTGCTGTCACCGGCCCTGAGCGCGGTGACGCTGCTGCTCTTCGTGCCGCTCCTGTTCATCGTGGTCTATTCGTTCTGGCTGCGCACCTCGACGGGCGCCGACATCGGCGGCTTCCACCTCGACAACTGGCACGAGGTGCTGACCGACCGGTTCTACCGCGACATCCTGCTCGAGACGCTGAAGATCGCCGGCATCACGACGGTCGTCTGCGCGCTGATGGGCTATCCGTCGGCCTATTTCATCGCCCGCTCGCGCGGCAACAAGGCGATCCTGCTGCTCCTGCTGATGCTGCCCTTCTGGATCAGCTACATCATCCGCACGATGAGCTGGATCAACATCCTGGGCGTCTCCGGCGCGCTGAACTCCGCGCTCGTCTGGCTCGGCATCATCGATGAGCCGCTGCAGCTCCTCTACAACCAGACGACGGTCATCCTCGGCCTCGTGCACTTCCTGCTGCCGTTCATGATCCTCAACGTCTATGTCAGCCTCGAGGGCATCGACACGACGCTGGAGCAGGCGGCGAACTCGCTCGGCGCGACCCGCTGGCAGTCGTTCCTGGAGGTGACGCTGCCGCTGTCGCTGCCGGGCCTCGCGGCCGGCGGCCTCCTGTGCTTCGTGCTGGCGGCCGGAACCTACATCACGCCGCTGATCCTCGGCGGCCCGACCGATGCGATGTTCGCCAACCTCGTCTTCGAGGCGATCATCACCCAGCTCAACTGGCCGCTCGGCTCGGCCCTGTCGCTCATGCTGCTGGCGGTGCTCGGCGTGCTCGTCGGCATCTACAACCACTTCGTCGGCATGAGCCAGCTCGCGAAAGGGTTCGGCTGATGCTGTCCGGCTGGTCCCTCATCCGCGTCTGGGCGATCCTCGTCTACCTCTTCATGTTCCTGCCCGTCGCGGTGGTCGTGCTCCTGTCGTTCAACGCCTCCGAGTTCGGCGCCTTCCCGATGACCGGCTTCTCGTTCCGCTGGTTCGTCGAGCTCTGGCACAACGACGCGATCCTGCGCGCCTTCCGCGTCTCCTTCGTGCTCGGCGGCCTGACGGCGGTGATCTCGACCACGCTGGGCGTGCTCGCGAGCCTCGCGCTCATCCGCTACGAGTTCCGCGGCAAGAACCTGATCTCGACCATGCTGATCGCGCCGATCCTGGTGCCCGAGGTGGTGCTGGCGGTGGCGCTCCTGCTGTTCCTGCGCTTCCTGTCGATCCCGAAGAGCTTCCCGCTGCTGCTCCTCGGCCACGTCATCTTCACGCTGCCCTTCGTCGTGCTCGTCGTGCAGGCCCGCCTCGTCGGCATCAGGCGCGACATCGAGGAGGCGGCGATGTCGCTCGGCGCGTCGCCGGTGCAGGCCTTCTTCCAGATCACGCTGCCGCTGCTCGCGCCGGCGATCTTCGCGGGCATGCTCTTCGCCTTCACGATCTCGTTCGACGACATCACCGGCACGCTGTTCTGGAAGCCGGGCGGCGTCGAGACGGTGCCGACGCAGATCTTCGCCATGCTGCGCAACTCGATCAGCCCGGAGATCAATGCGCTGGGCACGGTGATGATCGGGCTCACGGTGGGGCTGCCGCTCCTCGGCGCCGCCATCGCGCGGCGGCTCGCCTCCAGGACCAACTGACCAATCGACAAGAGAAGGGGAACAGACATGGACAATACAAGACGTTACGAGCGTCTGCTCGAGCGCTACAAGAACGGCGACGTCGATCGCCGCACCTTCCTCGGCCTGATCGCCGCGGCCGGCGCCGCCTACGGCGTCGTCTCGCCGCTCGGCCGCCGGGCGTTCGCCGCCGACGTCAAGCAGGTCCGCTTCGACGGCTGGGGCGGCGTCGTCTCCGAGGCGTTCCGCAAGCTCGCCTTCGATCCCTACGAGAAGAAGACCGGCATCAAGGTCGTCGACGGCACGTTCGGCGGCGCCGACGAGTATCTGAGCCGCGTCAAGGCGAGCCAGCCGGGCGAGTACAACATCGCCCACCTCTCCGGCGTCTTCGACTACGCCCGCTACACCGACCTCGGGCTCAACAGCGAGCTCAACGAGGACAATATCCCGAACCTCAAGTTCGTGATCCCCAAGCTCGTCGAGGTGCTGCGCAACTACACCAAGGGCAACGCTCTCGGCGGTGCCCTACGACTACGGCACCACCGGCATCGCCTACAACAAGGACCAGATCTCCGACGACGAGGCCCAGGAGAAGGGCGCCGACCTGCTCATCGACGAGAAGTACAAGGGCAAGATCGGCGGCTGGAGCGACTGGCGCACGCGCATCTGGATGGCGGCGCTGCAGACCGGCCAGGACCCCAACGACATCAAGGACATGGACGCGGTGTGGGACGCCGTGCGCAAGCACCGCGACCTCGCGCTCAAGTACTGGACCTCGGGCGCCGAGCTGATGAGCCTGCTCGCCGAGAACGAGATCTACACGACCGAGGGCTGGTCGGGCCGCATCTACGCGCTGCAGGAGCAGGGCCATCCGATCGGCTACATGGACCCCAAGAACGGCTACGGCTGGCAGGAGTGCCTGTTCGTGCTCAAGGGCTCGCCGATGGAGGCGTGCGAGGAGCTCCTGAACTTCATGCTCGAGCCGAACGTCGCGATCGCCGTCGCCGAGGGCCAGAACTACCCGCCGTCGCTCGACCCCACCAAGGTCGACCTCGGCGAGAAGATCCCGAAGCTTCCCGCCTTCGACCCGAAGGGCACGCTGGAGAACCTGACCTTCGCCGATCCGGCCTACTGGAACGGCCACGAGCAGGAATGGTCGAAGACCTTCGGCCGCATCCAGAAGGGCTACTGAGGCCTTCGATGAGGTCGCGCACGGCAGTCACCTCCCCCTTGCCGGGGGAGGTCGGCCCGCAGGGCCGGGCGGGGGCCGTGCCGACCGCTGTCGGGTGCCTTTGTCCCTCACACCAACCGCCGAGGATCCCGTGACCGATCACGCCGTCGAGCTGACCGACATCGCCAAGCGCTTCGGGCCCTTCACCGCGGTGCACCCGACCTCGCTGTCGATTCCCGAAGGCCACTTCGTGACGCTGCTCGGGCCGTCGGGCTGCGGCAAGACGACGACGCTGCGCATGATCGCGGGGCTGCTCGACCCCACCGAGGGCGAGATCCGCGTCAAGGGCAAGCGCGTCAACGAGGTGCCGATCCACCGGCGCAATCTCGGCCTCGTCTTCCAGAACTACGCGCTGTTTCCCCACCGGACGGTGGAGCAGAACGTCGCCTTCGGGCTGAAGTACCGCAATGTCGGCAAGGAGGACGCGAAGCGCAGGGTCAAGGACGCGCTGTCGCTCGTGCAGCTTCCCGACCTCGGCCACCGCTACCCGCGCGAGCTGTCGGGCGGCCAGCAGCAGCGCATCGCGCTCGCCCGCGCCATCGTCATCGAGCCGGACGTGCTCCTGCTCGACGAGCCGCTCTCGGCCCTCGACGCCAACCTTCGCGAGGACATGCGCGTCGAGCTGAAGCGCATCCAGGACCGGCTCGGCATCACCACGATCTTCGTCACGCACGACCAGTCGGAGGCGCTCGCCATGTCCGACTCCATCGTCGTGATGAGCGCGGGCCGCGTCGAGCAGATGGGCGCCCCGGAGGAGGTCTACAACACGCCGGCCTCGGAGTTCGTCGCCCGCTTCCTCGGGGCCTCGAACATCCTCGACGGCCGCGTCACCAAGGCGACGGCCGAGGAGATCGGCCTCGAGGTGCCGGCCTTCGGCACCGTCCCGGTGCCGGCGAGCCGCGGCCACGACCTGTCGGCCGGCTCCGCCGCCAAGCTCGTGGTGCGGGCGGAGAAGCTGACCCTCGCGCCGCCCGGCGCGTCCGCCGACGGGGAGATCTGCGTCGACGGCACCGTCGAGACGGTCGACTACCAGGGCCAGGTGGTGCGCTACTTCGTGCGGGTCGGCGACCTGCAGCTCCAGGCCATCAACATGATCGACGAACATCCCTTCGCGGCCGGCCAGGCGGCCACGGTGCGGCTCAGGCCGCGCGACTGCGCCGCGCTTCCAGGAACCAGCAGATGACGATCCCGAACCGCCAGCCGAGCCATCTCTTCTACCAGTCGAAGCGGCGGCGCCCCGTCCTCGACCAGGCGCGCGGCGTCTACATGTGGGACGTCGACGGCAAGCGCTATCTCGACGGCTCGTCCGGCGCCATGGTCTGCAATATCGGCCATTCCAACGAGCGCGTGCTCGAGGCGATGCGCCGGCAGATGGAGAAGTCGACCTTCGGCTACCGCCTGCACTTCGAGACGGAGCCGGCCGAGCGCCTGGCCGCGAAGACGGCGAGCCTGACGCCCGAGGGCATGAACAAGGTGTTCTTCGTCTCCGGCGGGTCGGAGGCGGTGGAGAGCGCGATCAAGCTCGCCCGCCAGTACGCGCTCGCGATCGGCGAGCCGCAGCGCTTCAAGATCATCTCGCGCTACCCGAGCTATCACGGCGCCTCGCTCGGCGCGCTGGCGCTCACGGGCTACGCGCCGATGACGGCGCCGTTCGACCCGATGATGCGCGCCATGCCGAAGATCCCCGCGCCGCGCGCCTATCTCGACGGGCTCGACCCGGACGACGAGGCGACCGGCCGGCACTACGCCGACATGCTCGAGGCGAAGATCCTCGAGGAGGGGCCGGAGACGGTGCTCGGCTTCATCGTCGAGCCGGTCGGCGGCGCCTCGACCGGCGCGCTCGTGCCGCCGGCGGGCTACATGAAGCGCATCCGCGAGATCTGCGACCGCTACTCGATCCTGCTGATCCACGACGAGGTGATGACCGGCGGCGGCCGCACCGGCCGCTTCTGGGGCGCCGAGCACTGGGGCACCGCGCCCGACATCATGACGATCTCCAAGGGCTTCGCGGCCGGCTACGCGCCGCTCGGCGCGATGGTCGCGCACGACCGGATCGTCGAGCCGGTGCTCGAGAGCGGCGGCTTCATCCACGGCTACACCTATGCCGGCAACCCGCTCGCCTGCGCCGCCGGCCTCGCCGTGATCGAGGAGATCGAGGGGCAGGGGCTCATGGCCAACGCCGCGACGATGGGGGCGGAGCTCAAGCGCCGGCTGACCGGGCTGATGGACCGCTACGAGTTCATCGGCGACGTGCGCGGGCAGGGGCTGCTGCTCGCCTTCGAGCTCGTCTCCGACCGACGCACCATGGCGCCGCTGCCGAAGGAGCTCAACGCCTTCGACCGCCTCGTCGAGCTCGCCTACGAGCGCGGCCTCATCATCTACTCCCGCCGCACGCGCGGCGGCATCGCGGGCGACCATTTCCTCGTCTGCCCGCCGATGATCGTCGACGAGACGCATCTCGACGAGATCATGGCGAACCTCACCGCCGCGCTCGACGAGCTGGCCGGCATCGTGCGCCGCGAGATCGCGGCATGAGCGAGAAGTGCCTCATCTCCTGCGCCGTCACGGGGTCGATCCACACGCCCTCGATGACGCCGCACCTGCCGGTCACCGCCGAGGAGATCGCCGACGACGCGATCGCCGCGGCGAAGGCCGGCGCGGCCATCCTGCACCTGCACGCGCGGGATCCCGAGACCGGCCGGCCGTCCGCCGACCCCGCGCACTACATGGCGTTCCTGCCGCGCATCGCGGCCGAGACGGATGCCGTGATCAACATCACCACGGGCGGCAGCGCCGTGATGAGCCTCGCCGACCGGCTGGCGGCGGCGCGCCATGCCGAGCCCGAGATGTGCTCGCTCAACATGGGCTCGATGAACTTCGCGCTCTATCCGGCCGCCGAGCGGATGACCGAGTGGAAGCACGACTGGGAGAAGCCGTTCCTCGAAGGCTCCGACGACCTGATCTTCAAGAACACGCCGCGCGACATCGCCCACGTGCTCGACGAGATGGGCAGGAAGCGCGGCGCCCGCTTCGAGTTCGAGTGCTACGACATCGGCCACCTGCACATGCTGCACCACTTCGTCCGCCGCGGCCTGATCGAGGGGACGGTCTTCGTGCAGTTCGTGCTCGGCGTGCTCGGCGGCGCGGCGGCGGAGCCCGAGCACCTGATGCACCTCAAGGGGACGGCGGACCGGCTGTTCGGCCCGGACTACCGGTTCTCGGTGATCGGGGCGGGCCGGCAGCAGATGCCGATGGCGGCGATCTCGGCGGCGATGGGCGGCCACGTCCGCGTCGGCCTGGAGGATTCGATCTGGCTCGAGAAGGGGCGGCTCGCGACCTCGAACGCCGAGCAGGTCGCGCGCGTCCGCGGCATCGTCGAGGGCATCGGCCGCAAGGTCGCCACGCCCGCCGAAGCGCGCCGGATGCTCGGCCTCAAGGGCCGCGAGAAGGTCGCGTTCGTCGCATGAGCGAGGCGGCGATCCGCGCGGCGCAGGTCGGCGACGTGCCGGCGCTGCACGAAGCGCTGGTGGCGCTGTCGCGGCACCTCGGCGACGAGGACGCGTTCCGCTGCCGGCCGGAGCACCTGCTGACGCACGGCTTCGGCGACCGGCCGATGTTCCGCGCGCTGATCGCGGAGGCGGACGGCGCCCTGTGCGGCGCGACCGTCTACTTCCCGGAGTTCTCGACCCTGCGCGGCTCGCCCGGCGTCTACGTGCAGGATCTCTTCGTGGCGGAGGAGCGCCGCGGCGGCGGCCTCGGCCGCAAGCTCCTGCGCGCCGTGATGCGCGAGGCGCGGGGCTGGGAGGCGACCTACCTGAAGCTCGCCACCCACGCCAAGAACCCCGCCGCCATCCGCTTCTACGAGCGGCTCGGCTTCACGACCGACCGCGAGGAGATGACCTTCGTGATCGAGGGAGACGCCTTCCTCGGGCTCGACCCGGAGGCGTGACCGGCTCCGCCGGCGGGCGCGGCATGCGCGCACGGGAGCGACACCTCCGCGAGGGGGCCGCAGCCGCCCGCACGCGGGCGGCGGCCTGCTTCGCGGCCGCGCGGGCCGCGGTGCGGCGGGCCCGCCGGCCGCGTCGTCCACAAGCTGCCGGGCGGTATCGCAAATTCGTCACGGCAGGGGTGGACAGCCCCCATTCCAGACGCTATCTCATGCCTCGCCGGAACGACGTGCCAGCGGACGCGCCACGATGTCCTGCGTCAACCGGCCAGCTCAAGCTCTTGGCATCCAAGGGTTTCTGCTGGGGGATAGTTTAATGGTAGAACGGCGGACTCTGACTCCGCTAGTCCTGGTTCGAGTCCAGGTCCCCCAGCCATTTTCCCGCGCTTTTCCACATCGCCATCCCCTGCTGCGACGCCTCCGGGCGCGGATCGCTCCCGCATGGCGCGCGAGGCTCGATCGATTGGCCGCGCGCGGGCCCTCGGACCTGCGATTTCACGGGCAATCGCGCTTCTAAAGCCGGCGGGGGCGGCCTATGATTCTGCCGTAAGCCATCAAGAGCTTGACGGGAGACGCATGGATCAGCCGATCGAACTCGAGGTGAACGGGCGCCGCGTGACGCTCGACATCGGCGAGGACACACCCCTCCTCACGGCGCTCAGGAACGACATGGGCCTCACCGCGACGCGCTTCGGCTGCGGCCACGAGCAGTGCGGCGCCTGCATGGTGCTCCTGGACGGCGAGCCCGCCTATTCCTGCACGATGCCGGTCTCCGCGGCCGCGGGGCGGCAGGTGACGACCCTCGAGGGCCTCGGCACGCCCGAGGCGCCGCACCCGCTGCAGACGGCGTTCCTGGCGGAGCAGGCCGGCCAGTGCGGCTACTGCCTTTCCGGCATCATGATCTCCGCCAAGGCGCTGCTCGACCGCAACCCGCGGCCGAGCCGGGCGGAGATCGCCGCGGCGCTCGAGCCCAATCTCTGCCGCTGCGGCGCGCATCTGCGCATCATCCGGGCGGTCGAGCGCGCCGCGGCCGAGCTCGAGGCAGCGGCGGCATGATTCGCAACGATCTTCCGAAGGCGCTGGTCGACAACCCGTATCTCGACCAGTGGGTGCGCATCGAGCCGGACGGCAAGGTCCGCTTCATGAGCGGCAAGGTGGAGCTGGGGCAGGGCGTCGCGACCGCGCTGTCGCAGCTCATGGCCGAGGAGCTCGACGTCGATCCCGCGCGCGTCGTCCTCGTCTCGGGCGAGACCGGCGCGACGCCGGACGAGATGTTCACGGCGGGAAGCCTGACGATCGAGGTCTCGGGGGCGGCCGTGCGGCTCGTCGGCGCGGAGATCAGGTCGATCTTCCGCGGCGAGGCGGCGGCGCGGCTTTCGTGCGAGCCCGGCGAGCTTTCCGTGCAGGACGGCTCGTTCGTGCGGGGCGACGGCGAGACGGGCCTGAGCTACTGGAGCCTTGCCGGCGAGGTCGATCTCCACCGCACCGCCACCGGCAGCGCGAGCCCGAAGCCCGCGGGCGCGTTCGGCGTCATCGGCCGGAGCCTGCCGCGCCTCGACCTTCCCGCGAAGATCTTCGGCGCGGGCTTCATCCACGACATGACCCTGCCCGACATGCGCCACGTCCGGGTGCTGCGGCAGCCCTGGCCCGGCGCGCAGATCGAGCATCTCGATCCCGAAAGCCTGCCGCGGTCGCTGGCGGAGAGCGTCGAGATCGTCCGCACCGGCGATTTCGCGGCGCTCCTCGGCCGCCGCGAGGAGGACGTGGTGCACGCCTGGGAGCTGCGCGAGCGCTTCGTCCGCTGGACGGGCGGCCGGCCGGTCGGCCCCGGCGACGACGAGCCGGCCGCGCTGCGCGACCGGCCGATCGAGAGCCGGACGGTCGAGCGCGGGGAGGGCGAGGCCCTGCCGCCGGTCGCGCGGACGGTGCGGGCGACCTACGCCAGGCCCTGGCTGGCGCACGGCTCGATCGGGCCGTCCTGCGCGCTCGCCCTGTTCGAGGACGGGCGGCTGACCGTCTGGACGCACTCGCAGGGCGTCTATCCGCTGCGCCGCTCGATCGCCTCGGCGCTCGGGCTCGACCTCGAAGCGGTCACCGTCGTCCACCGCCAGGGCGCCGGGTGCTACGGCCACAACGGGGCGGACGACGCGGCCTTCGACGCCGCGCTGGTCGCACGCGAGCGACCGGGCATGCCCGTCAGGGTCCTGTGGATGCGCGAGGACGAGCTCGGCTCGTCGCCGCTCAGCCCGGCCATGGAGGTGTCGATCGAGGTCGGCCTCGGCGAGGACGGGCGCCCCGTCACCTGGACCGCCGACATACTGAGCCCGGTCCACGGCAGCCGCCCCGGCATGGGCGGCGGCATCCATCTCCTCGCCGCGCAGGCCCTGCCGGACGCCCCGGAGGAGCCCAAGCCCACCGACATTCCCGACGCCGCCGGCGCCGGCGGCGCGCGCAACGCCTTCTCGCTGTACGACATCCCGCAGCAGCGGCTGGTGCACCGGCTCGTCACGGCGCCGCCGGTCCGCAGCTCGGCCATGCGGGGGCTCGGTGCGTTCGCCAACGTCTTCGCCATCGAGATGATGATGGACGAGCTGGCGGAGGCCGCGGGAGCCGACCCCGTCGCCTACCGGCTGTCGTGCCTCTCCGATCCGCGTGCGCGGCAGGTCGTCGAGGCGGCGGCGGAGATGGCGTCGTGGAACGGCCCGGGCGAGACGGGCAGCGGCCGGGGCCGCGGCTTCGCCTTCAGCCGGTACAAGAACCGCGCGGCCTATGTGGCGATGGTTGCCGAGGTTTCGGTCGACGAGGAGGTGCGGCTCGAGCGCTTCTGGGTCGCCGCCGATGCGGGGCTCGTCGTCAATCCCGACGGTGCCGTCAACCAGATCGAGGGCGGCGTCATCCAGGCCGCGAGCTGGACCGTGAAGGAGCGGATCGGCTTCGGCGAGGGCGGCGTCGCGACGAACACCTGGGACCAGTATCCCGTGCTGCGCTTTCCCGAGATCCCGGAGATCGAGGTCAGGCTCGTCGGCAGTGCCGAGGATCCCTCGCTCGGCATCGGCGAGGTGGCGCTCGGACCGACCGGGGCGGCGATCGGCAACGCCGTCGCCGCGGCGCTCGGGATGCGCGTGCGCCAGCTGCCGCTCAGCCGCGACCGGCTGATGGAGGCGCTGCTGGCGGCGTGAGGGAAGGGCGCCCTTCGAAGGGCGCCCTCCGCCGGGGAGCTCAGAGGCCCAGGAGCCGCTTGGCGTTGCCGCCGACGAGCGCCTCGACGGTGGCCTCGTCGAACGTGTCGACGGAGCGGACGTGCTCGATCGGGTCGGCCTCGGCCATGTCGAAGGGATAGTCCGTGCCCATGATGATGCGGTCGGCGCCGAACGTCTCGACGAGCGCCTTGAGCTGGTGCGGCGTGAAGACGACCGTGTCGAAATAGACCTGGCGGAGATAGCTCGTCGGCGGCTTCGGCAGGCCGCCCCGCGAATCCGACCGGGCGCCCCAGGCGTGGTCGATGCGGCCGGAATAGGCCGGCAGGTAGCCGCCGCCATGCACCGCCAGGATCTTGAGGTTCGGGTGCCGCTCGAGCACGCCGTCGAAGATCAGGTAGTGCAGGGCCAGCGTCGTGTCGAAGGGATTGCCGACGACGTTGCTGAAGTAGAAGCGCGCGAGGCGCTCACCCTGGGTGAAGCCGTTCGGGTGGATCACGACGAGCACGCCGAGCTCCTCGGCCTTCGCCCAGAACGGCTCGAACTCCGGATCCGAGAGCTCGCGTCCCGCGACGTTGGTGAGGATCTGCACGCCGCGCAGGCCGAGCTGCCGGACGCCGCGCTCGAGCTCGGCCGCCGCCTCGGCGCCGCTCTGCATCGGCACCGTCCCGAAGCCGACGAAGCGGTCGGGGCGGGCGGCCACGAACTCCGCGATGCCCTCGTTGACCATGCGGGCGGCCTTGACGCCGATGTCGACCGGCACCGTGTAGGTGCACTGGGGCGGCGGCGGCATCACGACCTGGATGTCGATGCCCATCTCGTCCATGTCGGCGAGCCGCTCGTCGTGCGTCACGAAGCGGCTGCCCCGGTCGGCCATCTGCTTCCTGTTGATCTCCTTCGTCTCGGCCGAGGCGAAGTGATCGAGCGGCACGGTGGCGGGGTCGAGATGCGGCTTCACGAGCTCGGCCGCGGCCGGCACCGCCACGTGGCAGTGGCAGTCGATCGTCGTCGTCCGCGGCCGCGTCTCCCGGCCGGGCCGTCCATGCTCGCGCGCCGCCGTCGGGCCGTAGCTGTTCCAGATCTCGGACATTCCAGAGAGGTCTCCGTTCTTCACGTTCAGGGCTGCAGGTGTGCGATGGCGGCCGGCTTTCGGCAACCGCCGTCAGAAGACGCCGAGGTTCTGCGCCACGAGATCCTCGTTGGCGGCGACCTCGGCGGCGGGGCCGCGGAAGGCGACCCGGCCGGTGTTGATGATGACGATGTCGTCGCAGAGCTCGAGGGCGAGCTTGATGTTCTGCTCGACGAGCACGATGGACAGGCCCTCGTCCTTGAGGCGGGCGATGATGCGGGCGACCTCCGCCACGATCTGCGGCGCGAGGCCTTCCGACGGCTCGTCCATCAGGAGGACGCGGGGATTGTTCATCAGCGCCCGGCCGATCGCCAGCATCTGCTGCTCGCCGCCGGAGAGATAGCCGGCCATCTGGCCCCGCCGCTCGCGCAGGCGCGGGAACATGTCGAAGATGCGCTCGATGTCCCAGTGCGCCTTCGCCTGCCCCTTCGGCTTCCTGGCGGCGACCGCCAGGTTCTCCTTCACGGTCAGGCTGCGGAAGATCCGCCGGCCCTGCGGCACCAGCGCGACGCCGCAGGCGGCGATGCGCTCCGGCGCGTGGCGGGTGACGGTGCTGCCGAAGACGCTGACGGCGCCGCCGCGTGCCGAGAGCAGGCCGGTGCTGACGTTCATGCAGGTCGACTTGCCGGCGCCGTTGCGGCCGAGCAGGCCGAGCAGCCGTCCCTCGCCGAGGTCGAAGGAGACCTTGTGCAGGACGTGGCTGTCGCCGTAGCAGGCGTCGACGTCGCGCAGGGAGAGGGCGCTAGTGGCCAAGATAGACCTCCCGGGTGCGTTCGTTGCCGACCACTTCCTCGCGCGTGCCCTCGACGATCACCTCGCCGAAATAGAGCAGGCTGATGCGGTCCGCGAAGTCGAGGGCGACGTCCATGTCGTGCTCGATCATGACCACGGTCACCTCGCGCGGCAGCGACAGGAGCAGCGCCTTCACGTCCTGCCGCTCGTCCGCCGAGAGCCCGGCGAAGGGCTCGTCGAGCAGCAGCACCTTCGGCTCCTGGGCGAGCGCCATGGCGATCTCGACGCGGCGCCGCTCGCCGTAGGAGGTTTCCGACAGCGGCCGCTCGGCGAGCTCCGACAGGCCGACCCGGCGCAGCGCCTCGTGCGCCCGCTCGCGCAGGTCGTGGCGGCGGTCGAGGTCGATCAGCGGGTTCCAGCGCAGCGGCGACAGGCTGAGCAGCGACAGCATGACGTTGCGGATGAGCGTGTCCTTCTGGAACAGCGTGATGATCTGGTAGGTCCGCGCCATGCCGAGATGGGCGCGGCGCCTGGCCGGCAGCCTGGTGATGTCGTGGCCCATCATCGACACGGTGCCGCTGTCGCAGCGCAGTTCGCCCGTGATCTGGTTGAACAGCGTCGTCTTTCCCGCGCCGTTCGGCCCGATGATCAGCCGCCGCTCGCCCGGCTCCACCGTCATGTTGGCGCTCGCCGTGACGCGCAGGCCGCCGAAGCTCTTGCAGAGGTCCCTGACGACGAGAGCGCTCATTCCGCCGGCCCTCCCGAATGCTCGACGCTGCCCCCGCGGCGCCGCCGCCGCGCGGGGCCGCAGCAGCCTGCCGGCCCCCCGCATCAGCCGCATGGAGCCGGGCACCAGCCCCTCGGGCATGAAGATGATGATGAGCACGAAGATGACGCCGAGCACGAGGTTCCAGCGCTCGACATAGGCGCTGACGACGTTCTTCATCACGACGACGATCGCGGCGCCGGCGAGGGGGCCGAGCAGCGTCGCGACGCCGCCGGAGATGACCATCAGCAGGACCTCCGCCGAGGTCTGGAGCCCGACGACCTGCGGGCTGATGAACTGGTTGTAGTAGACGAAGAGGAGGCCCGCGACGCCGGTCCAGAAGCCCGAGAACAGGAAGGCCAGGAGCCGGATCATCCAGACGTTGTAGCCGAGCGCGGTCATGCGGCGCGGCTGGTCCCGCGTGCCCCTGAGGCTCGCGCCGAGCGGGGAGCGCACGAAGGTCCGCATCGACAGGAGGCACAGCACGAAGACGACGAGCGTCGCGGCGTAGAAGGCGCTCGGCGTCGACAGGTCGATGCCGAAGGGCATCGGCCGCGCCATCACCTTCACGCCGTTGTCGCCGTGGGTCAGGCTCGCCCAGCGGTAGACGGCGCCCCAGACGATCTGGCCGAGCGCCAGCGTGATCATCAGGAAGCTGATGCCGGTCGCCCGCAGCGCCAGGACCGCGAAGATGGCGGTCGCGAACAGCGTCATGCACAGCGCGCCGATCACGGCGGCGAGGTGGCCCCAGCCCGCGAGGAGCATGAGCCCCGCCGTGTAGCCGGCGATGCCGAACAGGCCGGCATGGCCGAGCGAGGTGAGCCCGGCATAGCCGACGAGCACGTTGAGCGCGAGCGCGAAGACGGCCCAGAACAGGATCTGCGTGACGATGTTCACGTAGTAGGGATTGGTCACCCAGATCGGCACGGTCGCGAGCACCAGGAAGGCGATCGCCTTGAGGAGCGGACCCCGGAAGCCGGCGCTCATTGGCCGATCCTGCCGAACAGGCCCTGCGGGCGGACGACGAGGACGATGAGCATCGGCAGGAACAGGATCACGTAGGCGAGGTCGGGGAAGAGGGCCTGCCCGAAATTGTAGAGGAAGCCGATGATGAAGCTGCCGAGCAGCGCGCCGATCAGGCTGCCCGCGCCGCCGAGGATCACGACGATCAGGGCGAGCGGCAGCATGTCGCTGTCGAGGCCGGGGTAGATCGACAGATAGGGCGCCCCGATCATGCCGGCGAAGGCGGCAAGCCCCGCGCCGACGCAGAAGATCAGCGTGAAGAGCTGCGAGACCTTGATGCCGACCACCCGGGCGATCTCGGGATCGTCGACGCCGGCGCGGATCATCGCGCCGAGCCGGGTGCGGTCGATCATCACCCACAGGCCGGCCGCGATGACCACGGCGATCACGACGATCGCCAGGCGGTAGATCGGGAAGAACATGCCGAAGGCCCTGACGGCTCCCGCCAGGCCGGAGGGCGTGGCCGGCTGGATCGGGTCGCCGGACCAGATCATCAGGCACAGGTCGGCGACGATGAACGACAGGCCCAGCGTCAGCAGCACCTGGGCGAGCGCCTGCCCGGCCAGCCGCCGGAGCAGGAAGCGCTCGACCAGGCCGCCGATGATCACCATCGAGCCCGCGCTCAGGAGGGCGGCGAGCCAGAAGTTCAGGCCCGCCTCCAGGAACGTGACGCCGAGATAGCCACCCAGCATGAAGAACGAGCCATGCATGAGGTTCGGGATCCGCATCAATCCGAAGATCAGCGAGAATCCGGCGGAGAGCAGGAACAGCAGCCCGCCGAGCGTGATGCTGTTCACCGCGAGCAGTAGCCAGAAGAGCATTCCCAGGCCTGCCTTGCGTTGACCGGAGGCGGAGAGGGAGGCGGCGCCGAAGCGCCGCCGTTCATTCCAGGTTGTTCGCCGGCGGGTAGTCGCGCGAATAGACCGGCTGCTTCAGGAATTCCTCCGGATCGTAGGTCCAGAACTGGCTCACGTTCGGGTAGGTCTTGATGATCGTGTTGACGAGCTCGCCGTCCTTCTTCTCGCACTTGCGGATGTAGACGTCGCCGACCACGTTGCCGTACTTGTCGAAGTGCATCGGCCCGCGCGGCGTGTCCTTCAGGTCGACGTTGTGCAGGGCGTCCATGAAGGCCTGCTTGTCGTCCGACTTGCCGCCCGTCTTCTCCAGCGCCGCCTCGACGCACTGGCCGGCGATGTACATGCCCGCGGAATAGCCGCCGGGCGTCACGCCGAAGTCGGCCTTCATGTCCTCCACGAACTTCTTGTTGCTCGGCGTGTCGATCGTCGGCGAGTAGAAATGCGCGGAGACGACGCCGACGGCCTCGTCGCCGAGGCTCTTCAGAAGGGCGTCGTCCATCGCCGTCCAGCCGCCGGTGAGCGGGATGTTGCCGTGCAGGCCGAGGTCGGCGTAGGCGCGCATGAACTTGACCGGGTTCGATCCCGCGAAGCCCGTGAACACGCCGTCGACGTCGCCGATCTGGGCGATGAACGGCGTGTAGTCCGGCGTGACGAGCGGCGGCCAGAGCTTGCGCACGACCTTGCCGCCATTGTCCTCGTAGACCCGCTGGAAGCCGGCCACCTGCTCGTGGCCGAAGGCGAAGTCCTCGGAGATGGTGCACATGCGCTTGAGGCCCATCTCGTTCGCGGCGTAGTCGCCCATCGCGTGCGAGCACTGGCCCGACGTCGCCGACGGGCGCACGACCCACGGATTGACGTGGCGCTGCGTGACGTCCTCGGCCGCGGCGAGGCTGATGAGCGGCGTCTCGTGCTCGCGCACGTAGTCGGTGATGGCGAGCAGCTCGAAGGCGGCGAGGGGGCCGAGGATCACGTCGACCTTGTCGCGCTCGATGAGCTCCTGCGCCTTGGTCTTGGCGCCGGCCGGGTTGCCGCCCGTGTCGGCGGAGATGAGCTCGACCGTGCGGCCGGCCATCTTGTTCTGCTTCTCCTTGAGCAGGGTGACGATGCCCTGCTCCATCTGGATGCCGCCCTGGGCCAGCGGGCCCGTCTTGACGGTCAGGAGGCCGATCTTGAAGGCCTGCTCCTGGGCGCGGAGCACCGACGGAGCCGCGAGCATGGCCGAGGTGGCCATCATACCTTTCAGGACTGTCCTGCGTTTCACGATCATTTTCCTCGTTCCCTCCGAAGTTGTCGTTTTTGGCCCGGATCGTTCGCCCGGGTCTCTTGTCGTTCGGCCTTTTGGCCTTCTTGTCCTCGGCGGGCGCCTGCTGCGTCCGGCCGGAGAATTGGGTGGATCGCGTCAGCCCGCGGCCGGCCCTCCCGTGCCCTGCCTGGCCGGGACGACCGGCAGCAGCAGGAACGGCTGCCCGGTCGCGGAGACGTGCAGCGTCGTCGTTCCGCCGAAGACGGAAGCCGGCCGGTCCTCCGGGTCGTCGTGCAGGAACGGCCCGCAACCCGTCAGCTCGTTCTTGAAGTTGCTGAGCCGCCCGCCGCTGCCGCCGGGATAGACGTAGTCGCGGCCGCGGACGCTGAGGCCGATGCGGTGGCCAGCCGGCACGACGATCGAGGTCGGCCAGAGCTCGATGTCGAGCGCGACCGGCTCTCCCGGCACGAGCGGCTGGGGCTCGTCGTGCGTGTGGTAGGGCCGATAGGGCCGCGACAGCTCCGGGTCGAGCTTGCGGTGCGAGGCGCGCAGCCAGCCTTGCGCCACCGGCGTGTGCGGGTCGATCGCCCCCTGGAACGTGACCTCCTTCATGTCCGGCGCGAAGACGCGCAGGACGAGGAAGATGTCGGCGTCCTCGGTGGTCGACGACACGACGAGCCGCGCGGCGCAGGGGCCGGTGATCTCGGTCGTCTCCGGGAGCGGCGGCGTCAGGAAGGTCAGGCCGTCGCCGAGCGCCTCGAAGGGGAGCTGCGCCGCCTCCTGCTGCGGCTCGGCGGCGAGGCTGAGATCCGCGGTGTGGAGGTAGAGCCGGCGCCACTCCGTGTCCGGCAGCGGCCACGCCGTCTCGGCGCGCTCCTCGAAGACCTCGCCGGGGTGGCGCACCTGCAGGAGCACGCGCGGCTGGCGGTCCCAGCCATTGTCCTCGCCCTTGAGGAAGTGGTCGAAGAAGCGGAGCTGCAGCTTGCGGCCGTAGTCGGTGTAGAAATGGGTCCAGTGCTCGATGCCGTGCGCCTCGAGCCACTTCCGGTCCGAGGCGGCGCGCACGAAGCCCTCGAAGTTGCCGCGCGGGTGCAGGCCCTGGCCGCCCCAGTTGGCGGCCGACAGGAACGGCACCTTCACCTTCGACCAGTCGGGCGAGCGATCGCGGTGATATCGGTCGTCGAGCGGGTGCGCCCGGATCTCGGCGCCGAAGTCGCAGCGGTTGCGGGCGAGCTCGGCCTCGCCCAGCGTCTCGGGGCCGCAGACGAGCTCGCCCGTCGCGCGGCTCCGCCCGCCCCGCTCGCCGGCGCCGTACTGCACCGTCTTGACCTGCATGTCGTACCAGTTGGCCCAGAAGGTCGACAGGATGCCGCCGTGATGCGTCATGTCGCGGTACCAGTCGGCCGCGCCTTCCCAGATGCACATCGCGGCGAGATGCGGCGGCTCGAGGGAGGCCACCTGCCACTGGTTGATGCCGTAGTAGGAGATGCCGTTGAGGCCGACCTTGCCGTTCGACCAGGGCTGGACGCCGGCCCACTCGATGCAGTCGTGGAAGTCCCTGGTCTCGCGCGGCGAGAAATGGTCGATGTAGCCGGGCGAGCAGCCGCAGCCGCGGGAGTCGACCCGCACGCAGACATAGCCCTCGGGCACCCATTTCTCGGGATCGACGACCTCCCACGACTGGTAGAGGTTGCTCGAGCCCGCCGCGACGTCCGGATGCCGCTCGACCATGCGCTGCCAGGCGCTGGGGTATCCGTCCTGGAAGGCGAGGCCCTTGGCGTAGGGGCCGTGGCTGAGAATGACCGGGTAGGTGCCCTCGGCGAGGGGGCGGAAGACGTCCGCCCGCAGGACCAGGCCGTCGTCCATCGCGACCGGAACGTTCCAGTCGATGCGCATCCCGTCGCGCTCTTCCGAGCGGGCCAGGCGATCGGCGGCGGATGCCTCTCCCGGGTGATCCATCGGCGTTTCCTGATCGAGTTATCAGTCTTCTTTGACAGGAGAGTAGGAGCGGCCTCCCGAGCGGGCAAAGTAGATTCCCTGCTGCTCCTCATCAGATTTCCTGATGGAGAATCGGGCGGATCTTCAGATTTTTGCCTTGATCGGAGGGGATTCCCGCGAAAGCCTAGGGCGCGCGGCCCGACCTGCCGCAGCCTGCCGGCAGCGCGACGGCGCAGCCGCGGGGAGCGGACGGCACGTCGGCGGCCGCCGCGCGTTTATCGGTCGAACAGCAAGGCGCAAGGGGAGAGATGCCCATGACGGTCGGCATTGCGGGGCTCGGCAAGATGGGGACGGCCATCGCCGAACGGCTCCTGGAGGAGGGCGAGGACCTCGTGGTCTGGAACCGCTCGCCCGGAAAGGTCGAGCCGCTCGAGCGGGCCGGCGCCGGCGTCGCCGCGAGCCCCGGCGAGCTCGTGTCGCGGGTCGACGTGGTGCTGACCATCCTCACGGACGCCGACGCGATCGACTCGGTCTATCGCGGCGAGGGCGGCATCCTCGCGGCCGATCTCTCCGGCAAGCTCGTCATCGACATGAGCACGGTGCGGCCGGAGACGGAGGTCGCCCTCGGAAAGGACGTGACAGGGGCGGGCGCCGATTTCGTGGAATGCCCGGTCGCCGGCACCACCGGCCCGGCGCGGCAGGGCAAGCTGATCGGGCTCGTCGGCGCGGAGGCGGCGGCGCTCGAGCGGGCGCGCCCGGTGCTCGGCAAGCTCTGCCGCCGCATCGAGCATGTCGGTCCCGTCGGCGCGGGCGCCAGCATGAAGCTCGCCATCAACCTGCCGCTCCTCGTCTTCTACCAGGCGCTCGGCGAGGCCTGGACGCTGTGCGGCGGTCTCGGGCTCGACCCGGAGGGGCTCATCGACCTGTTCGCGGATTCGGCGGGCGGGCCGAACATCCTGAAGGTGCGGGGACCCGCCGTGGCGAAGGCGGTCTCGGGCGGCGATCCCGGCGCGCCGACCTTCGACGTCGATTCCATCCGCAAGGACCTGCGGACGATGATCGCGGAGGCGGAGTCGCGCGGCCGCAGCCTGCCGCTCGTCGAGCGGACGCTGCAGATCTACGACGAGGCCTCGCGGTCGGGCCTGAGCGGCAAGGACGGCTCGACGCTCGCCGGCTACTGGCCGGCGCACGGCAAGTAGGCGTCGCCATGGACACGAAGACCGGCGGCGCGATGACCTCGGGGGAGCCGTATCCCACACCTCGATGTTGAGGATGGTGCCGGCGCGCTGACGACCGGGCGGCGGAGCTCTACTCCGCCGTCCAGCCGCCGTCGACGAGGAGCGAGGAGCCCGTCATCAGCGACGAGGCGTCCGAGGCGAGGAAGACGACCGCGCCCATCAGGTCCTCGACCTGCCCGAGCCGCCCGAGCTTGATCTTCTGGAGCACGGAGGTGCGGAACGCCTCGCTCTCGAGGAAGGGCTGCGTCATCGGCGTCTCGATGAAGGTCGGCGCCAGGCTGTTGACGCGGATGCCCTGCGGCGCGAGCTCGACCGCCATCGCCTTGGTGAGGCCCTCGAGAGCGAACTTCGAGGCGCAGTAGATCGTCCGGTTGGGCGCGCCGACCCGGCCCATCTGCGAGGTCACGTTGATGATCGAGCCGGGCCTGCCGACGTCGAGAAGCCGGCGGACCACCGCCTGCGCGGCGAAGAAGGCGGCCCGCACGTTCAGCTCCATCACCGCGTCGAAATCCTCCTCCGTGACGTCGACCATCGGCTTCGGCCGGTTCGTGCCGGCATTGTTGACGAAGACGTCGAAGGGGTCGGCTTCGTCGACGGCGTCGGAGAACGCCTCGACGTCGGTCACGTCGAGGCACAGGGCCTCGGCCGCGCCGCCCCTCTCCTCGATGGCCGCGACCGCATCCTCCAGCTCGTCCGGGCTCCGGGCGCAGAGCGTCACCTGCGCGCCCGCGCCCGCGAGGGCCGTGGCGGCGGCGAGGCCGATGCCGCGGCCGGCGCCCGTCACGAGCGCGGTCTTGCCCTCGAGCGAGAAGGAGGGCGTCGTGGGAAGAGGTCTCATCATTCCGCTGCCGTCGCGTAGGGGACGTTGCGGCCGCCGTAGCGGCGCACACGGACGTTAGCCTGCTCGGCGTGGCCGGCGAAGCCCTCGAGCATGCAGAGCCGCGAGCAATATTCGCCGACCATCGCCGACGCCTCGTCCGTCAGCACCTTCTGGTAGGTGCAGGTCTTGAGGAACTTGCCGACCCACAGGCCGCCCGTGTAGCGCGCCGCCTTCCTGGTCGGCAGGGTGTGGTTCGTGCCGATCACCTTGTCGCCATAGGCGACGTTGGTGCGCGGCCCGAGGAACAGCGCGCCGTAGTTCGTCATGCGGCGGAGGAAGAGGTCGGGGTCCCTCGTCATCACCTGGACGTGCTCGAAGGCGAGGCGGTCGGCCTCCGCGATCATCTCCTCGTCGTCGTCGCAGACGATGACCTCGCCGTAGGTCTCCCAGGCCTGGCGGGCGGTCTCGCCGGTCGGGAGCATGCCGAGCAGCCGCTCGACCTCGTCCATCGTCTCGCGCGCGAGCTTCTCCGAGGTGGTCAGCAGCACGGCCGGCGAGGTCGGCCCGTGCTCCGCCTGGCCCAGCAGGTCGGTGGCGCAGATCTCGCCGTCGACCGTCTCGTCGGCGATGACCAGCGTCTCGGTCGGGCCGGCGAAGAGGTCGATGCCGACGCGGCCGAAGAGCTGGCGCTTGGCCTCCGCGACGAAGGCGTTGCCGGGGCCGACGAGCATGTCGATCGGCTCGATCGTCTCGGTCCCGAGCGCCATGGCGCCGACCGCCTGGATCCCGCCGAGCGAATAGATCGTGTCGGCGCCGGCGAGGTGCTGGGCGGCGACGATCGGCGGCGGCCGGCTTGCCCTTGTAGGGCGGGGCGCAGGTGACGATGCGCGGCACGCCGGCGACCTTGGCGGTGACCACCGACATGTGGGCGGAGGCGACCATCGGGTACTTGCCGCCCGGCACGTAGCAGCCGACCGAGTTCACCGGGATGTTCTTGTGGCCGAGCACGACGCCTGGCAGCGTCTCGACCTCGATGTCCTTGAGCGCCGCGCGCTGCTGCTCGGCGAAGTTCCTGACCTGCGCCTGGGCGAACTTGATGTCCTCGACCGCCCGGCCGGGAAGCTCGGAGAGGCAGTCCCGGATCTCCTTGTCCGTCAGCCGGTAGTCGGCGCGGTCCCAGCCGTCGAACTTGACCGAGAGATCGCGCACCGCCGCGTCGCCGCGCGTCTCGATGTCGGCGAGCGTCTGCTCGACGATCGCGCGGGTCTTCGCGTCGTCCGCGGCGATCTCGCCCGCGTCGCGCCCCTTCTTCAGCCAACGAGCCATGGTGACCTCCCTGAATGCGGTTTCGTCGGCCGTGCGCCCGTGCCTGCGCCGACCTTATCTAGCGATCGATCAGCAAGATGGTCCGCCCGCTTCCGGCCTGTCAACGCGCAGGCACGGCGAGGCCGGCGCCGCTGCGGGCCGAGGCGGCCAGCCATCCGGTGTTCAGGCGCTGCGTCTCCTCCTCGAGAACCTGCAGGAACGCCTCGCTCGCGGTCGACATCTGCTGCCGCGACGGCTCGATCAGCATGAGGTCGAGCGAGAGGGTCGGATCGGCCAGCGGATTGACCGTGAAGCGCTGCGGCTCGCTGTCCCGCGCCATCATGATGGCCGGCAGGATGGCGACCCACTCGGTGCGCTCGACGACGTCGAGGGTGCCCAGCATCGCGTCGAGCTCGAGCAGCCGGTCGATGGCCACCGCGTTCGACGCGCAATAGGTGTCGAGCGTCTTGCGCCGCGTGTTCGCCTCGCCCGGCACCACCATCCGCAGCGGGGGGAGGTCGCGCAGGCGGACCGGGGCGAGGTGCGGGCGGCCGGCGTCGGCGCGCGCGACGAGCGTTTCGGGCGTCCGCAGGAAGAGCCTCGTGCGCAGCCCGGGCCGGCCGGAAAAGGCCGGCACGATCGCGAAGTCGAGCTCCCCGGCCTGCACCATCTGGGTGAGGGTGGCGCTGTAGCCCTCGACGATGCGCACGGTGACGTTCGGCTGCTCGGCGACGAAGCGCGTGAGGGTGGGGGCGATCGTGCAGCGCGTCATGGTGGGCATCAGTCCCACCACGATCTGCCCGGTCAGGCCCGTCGAGAAGCGCATGACGTTGCGCGCGGCCGTGTCGTGGGCGCGGAGCACGTCGATGCAGCTGCGATAGTAGCTGTCGGCCGCCGGCGTCGGCTGCACCTGGCCCTTGCGCCGCAGGAAGAGCTGGACGCCGAACGCGTCCTCGAGGTTGCGGATGTGCTGCGAGACGCCGGACTGCGTGGCGTTCTCGCGCGTCGCGGCAGCCGTGAAGGAGCGTTCCTCGTAGGCCGCGACGAAGAGCCTGATGTCCCGGAGGCTGCCGGCCTGCATCGCGCTGCCATCGCTTTTCGTGATCGTCTCCAGCAGAACATATTATTTTTTCGGGTGTCCGATAGCCCCTATGTTTGGCTGCGATAAGCGAACCCACCCGCAAGGGAGGAGCGTGCATGACCATGCATCAGATCTGCTTCGAGCCCGATCCGCAGGACTCCCGGCCGCTCCGCGAGGCCCTGGGACGCTTCGCCACGGGCGTGACGATCGTCACGACGCGCACGGAGGCCGGCAAGCTCGAGGGGCTGACCGCCAACTCGTTCTCCGCCCTGTCGCTCGACCCGCCGCTCGTCCTGTGGAGCCTCAAGAAGACGGCCCCGTCGCGGCCGAGCTTCGAGCAGTCCGGCTACTTCGCGGTGAACGTGCTGTGCGCCGACCAGAAGGCGCTTTCGAAGCACTTCGCGACGCCCACGGAGGACAAGTTCTCCGACGTCCACGCGCACGAGGGGCACGGCGGCTGTCCGGTCCTGCCGGGGTGCCTGGCGACGTTCGAGTGCTCGACCGAGACGACCGTCGTCGGGGGCGACCACATCATCTTCATCGGCCGCGTCCACCGGGCGACCTACAGGACCGGCGAGCCGCTGATCTTCTCCTCGGGGTCCTACGCGACGCACTCGCCGCTGCTCGACGCCTGAGCGGAAGGCTTGGTGAGCGGAAGGCTTGGCCCCTCCATCCCTTGAAAGCAGTCACAAGCGCCCGATCGAAGGGCGCGCAGGAGGTTCGTTCAGTGATCCGGGCAGGCGTGGTTGGGCTGGGCTGGTGGGGCAAGCACATGGTGCGGCGGATGAAGGACTCCGACGTCCTGCGCATCGTGAAGGCGGTGGAGCCCAATCCGGCGAACGCCGCCTTCGCGCAGGAGCACGGCGTGCCGCTGGCGGCGGACTACGACGCGCTCCTCGCCGATCCCGACATCGACGCCGTCATCCTCTGCACGCCGCACACCGCCCACACCGCGCAGGTGACGGCCGCCGCGGCCGCCGGCAAGCACGTCTTCTGCGAGAAGCCGCTGGCGCTGACGCGCGCCGACGCGGAGCGGTCGGTCGCGGCGTGCCGCGAGGCCGGCGTCGCGCTCGGCATCGGCCACGAGCGCCGCTACGAGCCCGGCATGCAGGAGGTCAGGCGCCTCGTCACCTCGGGAGAGCTCGGCACGATCATGCATGTCGAGGCGAATTTCAGCCACGACAAGCTCGCGAACGTGCCCGAGGGCGACTGGCGCACCTCGAAGACCGATGCGCCCGCCGCGGGCATGACGGCGATGGGCATCCACCTCACCGACCTGATGATCGACATGCTCGGCGAGGCGACGGAGGTCTTCGCGGCGACCACGAGCCGCGTCGCCTATCCGCAGAACGGCGACGTCGTCTCGGCGCACCTGCGCTTCGCCTCGGGCGCGACCGGCTACTTCAACGCCATCCTCGTCACGCCGCTCTACATCTGCTTCACCGTCTTCGGCTCGGAAGGCTGGGCCGAGCTCAGGAACCACACCCACCCCGACACCGAGGGCCCGTCGACCCTGACGGTCCATCGCCGCGACGGCACCGCGGACGTGCGCGACTACGCGTGGACCGACACGGTGCGCGCAAACCTCGAGCGCTTCGCCGGGGCGATCGAGGGCGGCGAGCCATACCCGTTCACGGATGCGCAGAAGATCGCGAACGTGGCGACCCTCGAGGCGATCTGCCGCTCGGCCGCGGAGGAGACCCTGGTTCGGGTCGCGGCCGCGGAGGCATGAGGCCGGCGGCCTCAGGCGCCCGTCTGCGCGGTGAGGCCGGCGGCCTCTATGCCCTTGACGGCGCAGGCCTCGTCCTCGTCCGAAACGTCGCCGGAGATGCCGACGGCGCCGACCACGGCGCCCGAGCCGTCGCGGACCAGCACGCCGCCCGGCACCGGCACCAGCCGCCCCTGGCTGACCGCGCTCAGCGCGCCGACGAAGGCCGGCGCCTTCTGCGAGCGCTCGAGGAACTCGCGGCTGCCGAACCCCATGCCGAGCGCGCCGTAGGCCTTTCCGGTCGCGATCTCCACGCGCAGGATGCCGGACCCGTCCTCGCGCTTCAGGGCGACGTAGTGGCCGCCCGCGTCGAGCACGACCACGGTCAGCGGCTGCAGCGTGCGCGCGCGGCCTTCGGCCAGCGCCGCGTCGACGATCGCGCTCGCCGCCTCGAGGGTGAGTGAGCCCATGTGCGTCTCCCTGGTTCTATCGCGGTCGTTGCCGCGTGGCGGGCATGCGGCGGCGCGGCGACGGGCCGCGCCGATTGCCCGGTGGTCGTTCGATCAATAGCATCAACTTCAAGCAACGGGCCAGCCGGGTCGGGCGGCCGAAAACACAAGAAGGGGAGCGAAGCTCATGGCGCGCGAAGTCGGGGTCGTCGGGCTTGGAATCATGGGTGGGGCAATGGCCGCCAACCTCGCCGAGCGGGGCTGGCGCGTCGTCGGCTTCGACGTCGAGGGCGCCCGCTGCGAGGAGGCGCGCGGCCGCGGCATCGAGATCGCCGACGACATCGCCGCGCTCGCCCGCGAGGTTCCGGCGATCATCACGAGCCTCCCGAAGCCGGAGATCGTGCTGCAGGTCGCGAAGGAGATCGCCGCGTCGGGGGCGCCCCGCCTTGTCGTGTGCGAGACCTCGACGCTCGCGCTCGACGACAAGTTCGCGGCCGCAGCGGTGCTCGAGGAGGCCGGCCACGTCCTGCTCGACTGCCCGTTGAGCGGCACCGGCGCGCAGGCGCGGAAGCGGGATCTCGTGGTCTATGCCAGCGGCGACACCGATAGCGTCGCCGCCATGATGGACCTCTTCGGCGACTTCGCGCGGCAGGCGCACGATCTCGGCGCCTTCGGCAACGGCACGAAGATGAAGTTCGTCGCGAACCTGCTCGTCGCGATCCACAACGTCGCGTCGGCGGAAGCGATGGTGCTCGCGATGAAGGCCGGGCTCGACCCGCAGCAGGTGGTCGACCTGATCGGGGCGGGGGCGGGCAGCTCGCGCGTCTTCGAGCTGCGCGCGCCGCTCATGGTCGAGGAAGCCTACGAGCCGGCCACGATGAAGATCTCGACCTGGCAGAAGGACATGTCGGTGATCGGCGCGTTCGCGACGAGCCTCGGCAGCCCGACGCCGCTCTTTCACGCGACGGCGCCCTATTATTCCGCCGCCATGTCGCAAGGGCGCGGCCACGAGGACACGGCCGCCGTCTGCGCCGTGCTCGAGGCGATGGCCGGGATGAGCCGCGGCGGGAAGGACAGCGGTCGATCCGAGGATCGGATCGCGCTCTGATGTTTGCCGGGCCGCATGGTCCTGTCCGAAGAGTCTGCAACTTTTCGGGACCATGCTCCGGCCCTCAGCCAGCCCGCAGGAAGTCGAGCACCGCGGTCTCCTTCATCACCGCCTCCGGCGTCTGGTGGCGGCGGGCGAGGGCGCGCTGCTCCTCCGTCTCGAGGCGGGTGCGCATGTAGGAGCCGAGCCGGCGCGCCTGGTCGACGACCTGCCGGCCCGCCGCGACGCGCTCGGCCTCGTATCGGGCGAGCGCGGCGGGCACGTCGGGACCCGCCGCCAGGGCCGCGACGAGGGCCTCCGCATCGGCCGCGGCCTTGGAGACGCCGGCGCCGACATGCGGGCGGGCGACGAAGGCGGCGTCGCCGAGGATCGCGACGCGGCCGAAGGCGAGGCTGGGGCTCTCGAGGTCGTAGATCGGCTGCAGGAAGGGCTGCGGCGTGATCGACACGAGCTCCCGGAACTGGGGCGACAGGACCCGCTCGGCCCCCTCGCGCATCGCCGCGATCACGTCGCGGGAGACGAGCGGCGGCGGGATCGACAGCTCGTGGCGCCGGCCGCTGTCGTCGGTCAGCATGCGGGCGAGCGTCTCGTCGTCGGCCGGCCGGTACCACACCCAGTTGTAGCGGCGGTGGCCGGGCCTCAGGTCGTCGTCCTCGCCGGCCACGGGATAGCCGAGCATCTGCTCGCCCGGCGGCAGGCAGAAGGCGAAATAGGCGAAGAGGTCGGCATGCGTGCCGGCCGACAGGGCGCCCTCGTCGACGAGGCCGCGCCAGGCGGTGTAGCCGGCATAGCTCGGCTCCGTCCCGGGCAGGAACTGCTGCCGGACGGTGGAGCGGATGCCGTCGGCGCCGACGAGCAGGGCGCCCGTCTCGCGCGATCCGTCGGCGAAGCGGGCGACGACCTCGCGCTCGCTCGCCTCGCAGCCCACGAACTCCTTGCCGCGGTGGTAGCGCCCGGCCGGCAGCGCATCGCGCAGCATCTGGAAGAGCCCGTTCCACGAGGTGGTGGTCTGCGGGCAGGAGAGGCGGCCGATCACGCGGCCCTCGTGGTCGAGCGTGCGCCGCTCCTCGATGAAGACGCCGAGCTCGTCGCCCGGATGGATGCCGGCGGCGGCGAGCGAGGATTCCAGCTCGGGATGGGTGACGATCCCGGCGCCGCGCCCGGACAGTTCCGACCCCACGCGCTCGAAGACCTGCACGTCCCAGCCGTCGCGCAGGAGAAGCAGGGCGGCGAACAGGCCGCCCATGGAGCCGCCGACGACGAGCGCCCTCCGGTTGACGGCTTCCATGGATGTCCTCCCGACGCTTATGTTTATCGGGCGATAATCCGGGGGCGGCGACTGCGCGTCAAGCGGGTGCCCGGCGGGCCTCGTCGAGGACGCCGCGCACGGTCGCGGGCATGCCCTGCAGGAGGGAGTCGACGCTCAGCTCGATGAAGCGCTTGAGCTCGAGATGCGGCTCGGCCTGATAGACGTGCCGCCGCATGCCGTAATAGAAGACGCCGCCGTGGAACATCCAGTAGAGGTCGATCTCGGCCTCCATCAGGGGCGCCGCCTCGAGGTCCGGAAGCCCGTAGGCGTGGCGCACCTCCTCGGCGATGCGGCGCAGGATCCGCTCCTCCACGAAGGTGATCCACCACTTGTTGATGCCGAGCCCGCGCAGGCCGGAAAACAGGTAGATCCGCAGCCACTCCAACTCGAAGATCATCTCGGTGTAGCGCTCGTAGAAGGTCACGAGGCGGTCGCGCAGGGGCAGCTTGCGGTCGGACAGGAGGTCCTCCCACTCGGCCCGCCAGCGCGAGAGGTACACCTCGTTGTAGACCTCCCGGATCAGGTCCTCCTTGGAGGGGAAATAGCGGTAGATCAGCGGCTGGGTCACGCCGAGCTTCTTGGCGAGCGCGCGCGTGCCGCCGTCGAAGCCGACCTCGGCGAAATAGGCGACCGCCGCGTCGATGATCTGCCTGCGCCGCTCCTCCGGCGACAGGCGCCGCCGGCCGGCGCGGCTCTGCGCCGGCGCGCGCCGCTTCGCTGCGATGTCTTGTCCCTCGGCCATCACACGCTGCTAAAATGCCCTCTCGACGCCTCGCATAGCGGGCCGGGCTCCGCATGGCAAAGACCTTTTGCCGGTTCGCGGCGCCCCGGGGCGCGCGGAGGCCTCGACAATGATCATACGATAACTAGAATGCGGGAAAAGACGGCAGGGAGGTTCAAGACCATGGCAGACGTCATGCACGACAACTCCGCCCGTGTCGGCGGCGAGTGGCCGGCGGAGATTCGCGACGAGTTCGAGCGCAACCAGCAGAACGGCTGCGTCGGCACCAAGCTGATCTCGGAAACCGACCGGGTGCGGGTCTGGGAGATCCGCCTGAAGCCCGGCGAGCGCATCGGCTTCCACCGCCACGTGCTCGACTATTTCTGGACCGCCATCAACGCCGGGCGCGCCCGCTCGCACCTGCAGGACGGCGCGACGGTGGAGACGGACTATTTCGCCGGCGAGACGCGCCACGCCTCCTACGGGCCTGGCGAGTACAAGGTCCACGACCTCGAGAATATCGGCGACACCGAGCTCGTGTTCACGACCGTGGAGTTTCTCGACAGCGCGAACGGCGCGCTGCCGGTGCCGGACGGCGTCCGCCTGTCGGCAGCGTGAACCCCGCGTCTTGACGGGGCGGCGGCGCTCTTTAATGATCGCTCAATAAACAGGAGCCGGCGGCAGGCGCCCCGTGGCGCCGGGCGCGCCGGCATCCGACAAAGCATGAAGAGGCCCGGCCGCCGTTCGCGCGCGGACCGCGGGACCCGGAGGGAACGTCCGACATGAACCTGACCGTCAGCAAGGCCGCGATCTACGAGGCCGCCGACAAGCTGTCGAACTGGGGCCGCTGGGGCGGCGACGACCAGATCGGCACGCTCAACCACGTGACGCCGGAGGATCTCGTCGCCGCGAGCCGGCTCGTGAAGAAGGGCAAGACCTTCGCCATGGGCATCCCGCTCGACCAGAAGGGGCCGCAGAACGGCCTGTTCGGCGGCCGCTGGAACCCGATCCACACGATGCTCGCCACCGGCACGGACGCGGTCGCCGGCCGCTTCGACGAGACCAACAAGCTGCGCTACGCCGACGACGCGCTGAACATGCCCGTGCAGGCGGCGACCCACTGGGATTCGCTCGGCCACATCTTCCTCGACGACAAGATGTACAACGGCTTCGACGCCAAGCTCGTCGACGGCGGCGGCGTCCACAAGCTCGGCATCGAGCACGCCCGCGACAAGATGCTGGGACGCGGCGTGCTGCTCGACGTGGCCCGCTTCAAGGGCGTCGACGGGCTCGAGGACGGCTACGGCATCTCCAACGACGAGCTCGACGCCTGCGCGGCGGCACAAGGGGTCGAGATCCGCAAGGGCGACTTCGTCATCGTGCGCACCGGGCAGATGGAGCGCTGCCTGAAGTCGGGCGTCTGGGGCGGCTATGCCGGCGGCGACGCGCCGGGCGTGAAGTTCGAGAACTGCTACTGGTGCCAGGAGAGGCAGATCGCCGCGATCTGCTCCGACACCTGGGGCGTCGAGGTCCGTCCCAACGAGACCGACGAGGTGCAGCAGCCCTGGCACTGGGTCGTCATCCCGGCGATGGGGCTGACGATGGGCGAGATGTTCTACCTGAAGGAGCTCGCCGAGGACTGCGCCGAGGACGGCGTCTACGAGTTCTTCTTCGCCGGCCCGCCCCTCGTCATCACCGGCGGCACGGGCTCGCCGATCAACCCGCTGGCGATCAAGTAGCCGGCCGCCGTCCGGCGGGGCGCCGCTCCGCCGACGCTTGACGGGAGGAAGGCGAGGCCGTCTTCTTCCCCACAACAAGACCAACAAGACCAAGAAGAACAGGCCGACCAAGGGGAGGGGAGACGCCCGTGAAGGCGCCCGCATTCGGCTATCTGCGCGCCGCTTCGCTCGACGAGGCGCTGGCCGCGCTGAGGGAACATGGCGACGAGGCGAAGATCATCGCGGGCGGCCAGAGCCTCGTGCCGGCCCTGAACCTGCGCCTCGCCGCGCCGGGCCTGCTCGTCGACATCGGCCGTTTGGAGGAGCTGCGCGGCATCCGCGTCGAGGGCGGCACCGTCTCGATCGGCGCCCTCGCAACGCATGCCGAGATCGAGCGGTCCGACGAGATCGCCCGCCACGCGCCGCTTCTCCGGATGGCGATCGAGCACGTGGCGCATCCGGCGATCCGCAACCGCGGCACCTTCGGCGGCTCGATCGCCAATGCCGACCCCGCCTCCGAGCTTCCGGCCTGCGCGCTCGCCCTCGGCGCGACCATCGTGGCGCGCGGCGGGGACGGGGAGCGCCGCATCGCCGCAAAGGACTTCTTCACCGGCCTCTACGAGACGGCGCTCGCGCCCGACGAGATCCTCGTGCGCGTCGAGCTGCCGGCCCACGGCGAGGGCGACCGCGTCGCCTTCCACGAGCTCGCCCGCCGCAGCGGCGACTACGCGATGGTCGGCCTCGCGGCCTGGACGCACGTCGCGGACGGATCGTGCCGGGACATGCGGCTCGGCTGGTTCGGCGTCGGCGACCGGGCGACGCTCGCGCCTGCAGCGGCCGGCGCGATGATCGGCGGCCGCCCCGACGATGCCGCGGTCGAGCGCGCCGCCGCAGCGCTGGCCGAGGATCTCGCGCCGCAGGACGATATCCAGGCGTCGGCCGCCATGCGCCTCCACCTCGCCCGGGTGCTCGTGCGCCGCGTCGCCGCCGACCTTTTCCCCGACACCGTGACGCCGGCCCTGCAGGAGGCGAGCGCATGACGAGGTCCATCCCCATCGCCCTCACCGTGAACGGCGAGGAGGTCGAGGCGCTCGTGCCGCCGCGCCAGCACCTCGCCGATTTCCTGCGCGAGACGCTCGGGCTGACCGGCACGCATATCGGCTGCGAGCAGGGCGTCTGCGGCGCCTGCTCGGTGCGGCTGGACGGTCGAGGTCGTGCGCGGCTGCCTCGTCCTCGCGGTGCAGGCGGACGGCGCCGTCGTCGACACCGTCGAGGGCCTGTCGGACAGCGGCGAGATCGCGCCGCTGCAGCGGGCGTTCGAGGCGCGGAACGCCCTGCAGTGCGGCTACTGCACGCCGGGCATGCTGATCAACGCCGCCGAACTCCTGTCGCGCAATGCGCGGCCGAGCCGGGACGAGATACGCGAGCACATGTCCGGCAATTTCTGTCGCTGCACCGGCTACCATGCGATCGTCGACGCGATCGAGAGCGCGGCGCAGGCCAAGGCGGGAGACGGCCAGTGAACGACCGACCGGATAGCCAGGGCCTGAGCGTCCTCGACCGCCCGAACTCCTATATCGGCCGCGCCGTGCCGCGCCCGAACCTCAGGCGCCTGACCGGCGGCCGCGGGCAGTATGTCAGCGACGTCAGCCTGCCGCGCATGGTGCATGTCGCCTTCGTGCGCTCGCCCTATGCGCACGCGAAGATCCTCGGGATCGACACGGCCGAGGCGAAGGCCGCCCCCGGCGTGGTCGCCGTCGTCACGGGCGCGGAGATGGCGGAGGTCATGACGCCGTGGGTCGGCGTGCTGTCGCACCTCAAGGGCCTCAAGTCGGCGCCGCAGCACCCGCTCGCGATCGACCGTGCCTGCTGGCAGGGCGAGGCCGTGGCGGCCGTCGTCGCGCGCAGCCGGGCCGAGGCCGAGGACGCGGCCGAGCTCGTGACGGTCGACTGGGAGGAGCTCGAGCCGGTCGTCGACGTCGAGGCGGCGCTCGCGCCCGGCGCGGCGCCGATCCATCCCGAGCTCGGCGACAACCTCGCCTTCGAGCGCAACCTCGACGCCGGCGAGGTCGACCGCGCCTTCGCGGACGCCGACGAGGTCGTCGAGGCGACCTTCGAGTTCGGCCGGCACACCGGCGTGACGCTCGAGCCGCGCGCCGTCGTGGCGGACTGGAACCCGGCCGAGGAGCACCTGACGCTCTACCAGGCCACCCAGGCCCCGCACATGATCCAGAACATCGTCGCCAAGCACCTCTCCCTGCGGGAGAGCCAGGTGCGCGTCGTGTGCAAGGACATCGGCGGCTCCTTCGGCATCAAGGTGCACGTCTACGCCGACGAGATGGCCACCGCCGCGCTGTCGAAGATGCTCGGCCGCCCGGTCAAGTTCGTGGCCGACCGGCTCGAGAGCTTCGTCAGCGACATCCACGCCCGCGACCATTCGGTGAAGGGCCGGGCGGCGGTCATGCGGGACGGCACGATCACCGCCTTCGAGATCGACGACGTCACGGGCATCGGGCCCTACTCGATGTATCCGCGCACGAGCGGCATCGAGGCGAACCAGGTCGTCAACCTGGTCGGCGGCCCCTATTCCACGCCCAACTACCGGGCGCGCGCGCGGGTCGTGTTCCTCAACAAGAACGTGATGTGCCAGTACCGCGGCGTCGGCCATCCCGTCGCCTGCTCGGTGACGGAAGGCCTCGTCGACCTCGCGGCGCGAGGCGGTCGGCATGGATCCGCTGGAGATCCGCCGCCGGAACGTCATCCCCGACGACGCCTATCCGTGCGCCTCCGCCGCCGGCCTCAAGTTCGAGGCGCTGTCCCACCAGGCGGCGATCGCCAAGCTCGAGGAGATGATCGGCTACGAGGCGCTGCGCAGGGAGCAGGCGGAGCTTCGCCAGCGGCGGGTCTATCGCGGCATCGGCTTCGCCACCTTCATCGAGATCACCAACCCGAGCGCCGCGTTCTACGGCGTCGGCGGCGCCAGGATCTCCTCGCAGGACGGCGCCGCGGTGCGGCTCGACGCGCAAGGCTCGCTCGTCTGCCAGATCAGCGTGACGGAGCAGGGGCAGGGGACCGAGGCGGTCGTCGCCCAGGTCGTCGCGACCTCCTTCGGCGTGCCGATCGAGAAGGTGCGCGTCATCACCGGCGACACCGACGCGACCCCCTATGGCGGCGGCACCTGGGCCTCCCGCGGCGCCGGCATCGGCGGCGAGGCGGCGCTGCAGGCGGGCCGGGCGCTGCGCGAGAACGTCCTCAAGGTCGCCGGCACGATGCTGCAGGCGCGGCCGGAAACCCTCGACATCCGCGACGGCCTCGTCGTCGACCGCGACACGGGCCGCGAGCGCGTGAGCCTCGAGGAGCTGGCCCGGGTCGCCTATTTCCGTCCCGACACGCTGCCGGCGGACTTCCAGTCGGAGCTGATGGTGGTGCGGCACTACGTGCCGAAGACCTATCCGTTCGCCTTCACCAACGGCATCAACGCCTGCTCGGTCGAGGTCGACGTCGACACCGGCTTCGTGAAGATCCTCAAATACTGGATCGTCGAGGACTGCGGCACGATCATCAACCCGCAGCTCGTCGACGAGCAGATCCGCGGCGGCGTCGTCCAGGGGATCGGCCCGGCCCTGATGGAGCACTGCGTCTACGACGAGCGCGGGCAGCTGCTGAACGGCTCGATGATGGACTATCTCGTGCCGATGTCGGGCGAGATGCCGGACATCGAGATCGGCCACGTCGTGACGCCGACGCGCGATTCCGAGCTTGGCGCCAAGGGCGTCGGCGAGGCCGGCACAGCCGGTGCCGCCGCCGCCGTGGCCAACGCCGTCAACGACGCGCTCCAGCCGTTCGGGACGCGGATCACCGCGATCCCGATCACGCCGGAGGTCGTGCTGAGGGCGCTCGGCAAGGTCTAGCCGCGCCGCCGAAAACTCCGCTTGCACAGGCGGGGCCGGTGGGCCAACACTTGCGTTATCGAACGATAAAGAGAGCCCAAGAGGGCCGGTCCAACCAGGGAGGAAAGCGAAATGGCACTGAAACTCACCCGTCGGCGACTGCTCGCCACCGCGGGGGCCGCGGCGGCGCTGTCCCCGTTCCGGATCAACGTCGCGCGGTCCCAGGAGACGCCGATCAAGATCGGCTTTCCCGTGCCGCTGAGCGGGCCCTACTCGACCGAGGCGAACGACCAGGTCCGCTGCGCCCAGCTCGCCATCGACATGTTCAACGAGGGCGGCCAAGCGCAAGGCCGAGCTCGTCGTGCGCGACGACAAGCTCAACCCCGGCGAGGCGGCGACGCGGGCGCTCGAGCTCATCGAGTCCGACAAGGTCAATTTCCTCTGCGGCTCCCTGTCCGCCTCGGTCCAGCTGTCGGTGAACCAGGTCGCGAGCCAGCGCGGCATCATCTACAACTCGATCAGCCAGTCCGACACGATCAACGAGGCCTCGGACTTCACGAAGTACACCTTCCACGAGGCCCTGAACCCGCACATGACCGCGGGCGCCGTCGCCCGCTACGCCTTCTCCAAGGCGAAGGGCAAGAAGGTCGCCTATCTCCTCGCCGACTACGCCTACGGCAACGAGATGGCGGCCGGCTTCCGGGCCGTCGCGAAGGAGATGGGCATGGAGGAGGTGGTCGAGGTGCGCCATCCCCTCGGCACCACGGACTATTCGACCTTCTTCCCGCGCATCCAGGCCGCGCGGCCCGACATCCTCTGCGTCGTCAATTTCGGCCGCGACCAGCTCAACACGCTGAAGCAGGCGACCGACTTCGGCCTCAAGCAGCAGATGCAGATCGTCTATCCCGTGATCCTCGACACCCAGCGCTTCGCCGGCGGCTTCGCGCCGTTCGAGGACGTGATCGGCGGCGCCAACTACTACTGGACGCTCGAGGACGACCACGAGAGCGCCAAGAAGCTCAACGACGCCTATCGCAAGAAATATCCCGACGAGGGCGTGCCCTCGGCCTACGGCGCGCTCGGCTTCGCCGGCGTCTACGGCATCCTCGAAGGCGTGAAGAAGGCCGGCGGCGTGGACACCGACCAGGTGATCCAGGCCATGTCGGGCATGCACTACGACGCCTACAAGGGCGAAGAGTACTACCGCGAGTGCGACCACCAGGCGGTGCAGTCGGTGCTGATCCTCAAGGCGAAGCCCGAGGACCAGATGCGCGACAAGTACGACATCTTCGAGATCGTCGACACGCAGCCGGCCGACGAGAAGTTCCTGCGCAGCTGCGAGGAGCTCGGCCACAAGAGCTGAACCGCCGACGGCGCGGGGCGGTGCGGCCATGCCGCCCTCCCGCGCCGATTGACGTCACACGAGGCGCGCCCGGTCGCCCGGGGCGCATGTTCGCTTGAGGCCATCGTGACAGTCGACCTGTTCCTGCTCCAGCTCTTCACCGGCCTCGCGCTCGGCTCGATCTACGTGCTGATCGCGCTCGGCCTGTCGCTGATCTTCGGCCTGCTGACCATCGTCAACTTCGCCCATGGCCAGTTCTTCATGGTGGGGGCCTATGTCGGCGCCTTCATCCTCGGCCTGACCGACAATTTCTGGCTCGCGCTCCTGATCGTGCCCCTGGTGGTCGGGGCGCTCGGGATGGTCTGCGAGCGCTTCCTCGTGCGGCCGCTCTACGGGCGGGGCATCGACTACCCGCTGCTCCTCACCTACGGGCTCGGGCTCATCCTGCTCGAGGTCGTGCGCATCGTCGCCGGCACGCAAGGGATTCCCTTCCACACGCCGAGCCTGCTGGCCGGCGCGGTGGACATGCATTTCTTCTTCTTCCCGAAATACCGCCTGTTCCTGATCTTCGTGACGGCGCTCATCCTGTTCGGCCTCTGGCTGTTCCTCGAGCGGACGTCCTACGGGCTGATCATCCGCGCCGGCGCCCGCGACCAGGAGATCGTGCAGGTCCTGGGCGTCGACATCGCCAAGGTCTGGCTCGTCGTCTTCGGCGTCGGGGTGGCGATCGCAGGGACGGCGGGGGTGCTCGCGGCGCCGATCCGCGGCGTCTTCCCGGAGATGGGCGTGCCCGTCCTGGTCGAGGGCTTCGTCGTGACGGTCGTCGGCGGCATGGGCTCGCTCGTCGGCGCGGTCATCGCCGGCCTCCTGGTCGGCGTCACGATGAGCTTCACCTCGTTCTTCTACCCGCAGATGGCGACGCTCTCGATGTTCCTTCTCATGGCGGTGGTGCTCGCCTTCAGGCCGCGCGGCCTGTTCGGTCGCGCCGGGATCCTCGGATGACGGCGCAGCGGAGCGCGGCCATGCCAGCGCGCCACAGGGCACTCGGGGCGACCCGCCCGGCGATCGACCTCGTCGCGCGGCACAGGGTGCTCGTGGCGATCCTCTTCCTCGCCGTCCTGCCGTGGCTCACGCCCTACCAGGCGCTGGCGGTGAACATCCTGATCTTCGGGCTGTTCGCGATGGGCTTCAACCTCGTCTACGGCTATGCGGGCATGCTGTCCTTCGGCCATGCCGCGCTGTTCGGGCTCGGCGCCTATGGCTGCGGCGTGCCGATCGCCAAGTTCGGCTTCCCGTGGTACGCGGCCGTCCCGCTCGGGGTGATCGTCGCGGGCGTCGCGTCGGTCGCCATCGGCTGGTTCGCGACGCGCTCGCGGGGCATCTACCTCGCGATGGTCACGCTGGCGCTGTCGCAGGTCGTCTACTACGCCGTCTTCCAGTCGGTCGAGCTGACGGGCGGCGAGGATGGCTTGCGCGGCGTGAACGTGCCGGCCCTCGACGTGGCGGGGCTGCATTTCGACCTCCTCGACCCGACCACCAAGTACTACCTGATCCTCGTCTTCGTCGCGGTCGCGATGTGGCTCTTCTCGCGCATCCTGGCCTCGCCCTTCGGGGCAGTGCTCGAGGCGTGCCGCGAGAACGAGAAGCGGGCGGCCGCCTGCGGCTACGACGTCAACCGCACCCGCTGGTTCGCCTTCGTCCTGTCCGGCCTGTTCTCCGGCCTCGCCGGCGCGCTCTACGCCATCCACCTGTCGATCGTGCCGATCGAGACGCTGCACTACTTCACCTCCGCCGACGTCCTGATGATGACGCTGCTCGGCGGCATGGGCACCTTCTTCGGGCCCTTCGTCGGCGCGCTCGTCTACCTTCTGCTGCAGGACGTCGTGACGGTGATCACGGTGCACTGGCAGCTGGTCGTCGGCTGCCTGTTCGTCGTGCTGATCCTGTTCTTCCCGCGGGGCATCTGGGGCTCCCTCGTTCACTGGCTGCGCCCATGAGCAACACGCCGATCATCGCCGTCGAGGGCGTCGGCAAGCGCTTCGGCGGCTTCCGCGCGCTGAACGACGTCACCGTCGCCTTCGCGCCGGGCAGCCTGACCTCCATCATCGGGCCGAACGGGGCGGGCAAGAGCACGTTCTTCAACGTCCTGTCCGGCGCGTTCCCGCCGAGCGAGGGGCGGGTGCTCTATGACGGGCAGGACATCACCGGCCAGCCGCAGCACCGCTTCGCCCATCTCGGGATCGCCAAGTCGTTCCAGATCACCAACCTCTTCCCGCAGCTCTCGGCCCTCGAGAACGTGCGCGTGGCGATGCAGGCGATGACGTCGCGCTTCGACATCTGGACGAAGCGCGAGCGCCTGTCGGAGCTGACGGAGAGGGCGGAGGGGCTTCTCGCGCTCGTCGGCCTCACGCCGCGACGGAACGAGCCGGCCGAGAACCTCGCCCACGGCGAGCAGCGCAGCCTCGAGATCGCGGTGGCGCTCGCCTGCGAGCCGAAGCTCCTGCTGCTCGACGAGCCGACCGCCGGGATGAGCCCCGAGGAGGCGCGGGAGATGATGGACCTCATCCTCAGGCTCAACCAGGACCGCAGCGTCATCCTCGTGGAGCACCGCATGAAGCTCGTCATGGGCATCTCCAGCCGCATCATCGTGCTGCACCACGGACAGCTCCTCGCGGAGGGCTCTCCCGACGACATCAGGAGTCACGAGGAAGTGCGCAGAGTGTATCTCGGACAGTCGGTGTAGGCCCGTGCTCGAAGTCAGAGACCTGAACGCCTGGTACGGGCACAGCCACATCCTGCAGGGGATCGAATTCGAGATCGCCGCGGGCGAGGCGGTCTGCATGATCGGCCGCAACGGCGCCGGCAAGACGACGACGCTGCGCTCGATCATGGGCCTCGTCGCCAGGCGGCAGGGCCAGATCCGGCTCGAGGGGCAGGACATCATCTCGCTGCCGGTGCACCGCCGCTTCGCGCTCGGCCTCGCCTACGTGCCGGAGGAGCGGCGCATCGTCGGCGGCCTCACCGTGCTCGAGAACCTGCGCCTCGGCCTCGTCGCCTCCGCCAACAGGTCGCGCGAGGAGGAGATCGTCGAGCGCATCGCCGAGACCTTCCCGCGCCTCAAGGAGCGCCTGGCCCAGGAGGCGGACACGCTGTCCGGCGGCGAGCAGCAGATGCTCGCCATCGCGCGCGCCATGGTGTCCGACCCGAAGCTGATCATGCTCGACGAGCCGTCGGAGGGCATCATGCCGGTGCTCGTCGACGAGATGTTCGAGCTCTTCGCGCGGATGAAGGCGCAGGGCATCACGATCCTGCTCGTGGAGCAGAACGTCGAGCGCGCCCTGCAGCTCGCCGACCGCGCCTATGTCGTCGACCAGGGCGAGATCGTGCATTCCGGCGACGCCAAGACCCTGCTCGCGGACACGGAGATCCAGGAGCGCTACTGCTCGGTCTGACGGAAGCGGGGCCGGGCGCTCGCCCGGCCGTCGAGGCGCCGGCGGTCCGATACCCGCGGCGCGCCGGCGCCGCGGCCGGGGATCACTCGGCCGCTTCGTCCGACCGGGAGGAGCGGGCCGCGTTCACGCGGGGCAGCACCTTCTCCGACAGCAGGACCATCGAGCGGCGGGCGAGGTCGCGGTCCTTCCAGTCGTGCCCGGCATAGAGCATCGTGCCGATCTCGCCGACATCCTCCTGGAAGGCCACGAGCTCGTCGGCGACCTTGTCCGGCGTGCCGTAGGTGACGAGCTTGTCGAGCACGAACTCGAGCGTCACCTCGTCGTCCGGCTGGTCGCGGCTCGTCTTGAAGAGCTCGATCCGGCCGCCCTTCTTCATCTTCGTGAGGATCTGCTTGTAGTAGTAGCGATAGGGGCTGTCCGGCCCCATCGCGTATTCCCTCGCCGTCGCCTCGTCCTCGGCGACGAAGATGCTTCGCGCGACGCGCCAGTTCGCCGGGTCGGCCTTGCGCCCGGCGCGCTCGCAGCCCTCCACGTATTTCGGCCAGTGCGACTTCACCCACTGCGGCATGAGGAAGTTCGCGGAGATCGGGTCCCAGCCGCGCGCGGCGGCCTCGGTGACGCCCTTGGAGAACGGTGCGACCGCCGTGACGATGACCGGCGGATAGGGCTTCTGCAGGGGCTTGGGCACGAAGCCCTGGCCGATCTCGGGAATGAACGTCTTCTCCGTCGTGATCGTCCAGTACTTGCCCTCGATGTTGTAGGGCGGCTCGCTCTCCCAGATCCGGAGGATGTGGTTGATGCACTCCAGGAACATCTCGTTCCGGTTGGCGTCGAGATTGCCGAAGATTTCCGCGTCGGAGAGAAGGCCGCCGGGGCTGATCCCGAAGTTGAACCGCCCGTCCAGCAGATGGTCGAGCATCGCCACCTGCGAGGCGACCGCGGCCGGGTGGCTGTTGGGCAGGTTCACCGTGCCGGTGCCGAGCCGGATGTTCTTCGTCGCCTGGGCGAGGGTGGCGATGAACAGCGAGCAGGAGGTGATGTTCTCCGCCCGGTCGGTCGCGTGCTCCCCGACATAGCCTTCGACGAAGCCGAGCTCGTCCGCCAGGACGAAGGCTTCCTGATCTTCCCGCAGCGAGGTCCGCCAGTCCTTGTCGAGCGGATGGATCGGCATCGTGAAGAAGCCGAGTTTCATGAGCCTGCCCTGTGGCTGTTGCGATCTCGCGGCAGACTAGGGGAGGGCACCTGCGGGCGGAAAATAATATTTACTGGCCCGATCCATCGGTTTCGATGATGGCTGCGCGGAATTCCGGGGCGCGCCGCCGCTCAGGCGGAGGCGACCAGGATGATGACGACGCCGACGCCGACGAGCGCGATGCCCGCCATCTCGCGCGCCGTGCTCATCTGCCGGAAGATGCGCCGCGACACGATCTGCGCGAACAGGATCTCGACGAGGGCGAGCGCGCGCACCAGCGAGGCGCTCTGGATCGCGAAGGCGAGGAACCAGAGCTGCGAGGCCAGCGCCCCGAAGAAGCCGGCGGGCGTCGAGGCGCGCCACGAGCCCAGGAGGGCGACGAGCACCCGGCGCTCGAAGATCGCGAGGTAGGCGGTGATGACCGTGCTCTGGATCAGGAGCGTCGTGACGAGCGTCGTCGAGGCGTTGAGGACGAAGCTGTCGCCCGGCAGCGACAGGATTCCGCCGCGGTAGAAGACGGCGGAGACCGCGAACAGGGCGCCCGAGCCGAGCCCGAGCAGGGTCGTCGCGAGCCAGCCGTTGCGGGTCCCGCCGGAGGGCCACGACATCAGCATGACCCCGGCCGTCGTCACGAACACGCCCACCGTCTCGAACGGCGTCGGCGTCTCCCGCAGGAAGATCGCCGCGAACATCAGGACGAGCACCGGCTCGATCTTGGTGTAGGTGATCGTCACGACGAAGGACCGCGTCCGCATGGCCGCGAGCATCATGCCCGTCGCGATCACCTGGGCGAGCCCGCCGGTGGCGGTCCAGCCGAGATAGGCCGGGCTCAGGAAGCCGGCGGGCGTCCCTTCGAACACCATCACGGCGGCGAGGAAGACGAAGGAGAAGGGCAGGCCGTAGAGGAAGCGGACATGCGTCGCGCCGACCGTGCCGAGGACCCCCGTCAGCTCCTTCTGCATCGAGTTCCGCGCGGTCTGCGCCGCGGAGGCGGTCAGGGTGAAGATGACCCACAGCCAGTCGCTCAACAAGGCATGTCTTCCGTAAGGGATGGAAACGGCCGGGCGGGCGCCCGGCCGTGGGAAGGGACGAGAGGTGCGGAGGGCAGACTACGCCGCCTGGTGGGCCGCGGTGAAGCTCTCCAGCTGCGGGCGGCGGTCGCGCCAGCCCGTCAGCTCCTCGTAGGCGTGGCCGACGCGCAGGACGCCGGCCTCGTCGAAGTTGCGGCCGACGAGCTGCAGCGACAGCGGCAGGCCGTTCTCCGCGAAGCCGTTGCAGACGCTGAGCGCGGGGTTGCCCGAGGTGTTGAACGGCGTCGTGAACGACTTGTGGGTGAAGAGCCATTCGTGCGGCGTCTTCTCGAGCTTCCCGGCCGGCTCGGCGGTCGGCGTCGCGATGAGGTCGACGGTATCGAACGCCGCCTGGGTCGCGGCGGAAAGCCTTGTGCGCCAGCGCGCGGCCTGCACGTAGTCCTCGGCCCGGATCAGCGCGCCGCACTGGATGCGGTAGCGCAGGCTCTCGCCGAGAAGCTCGGGCGTCTCCTCGATCGTCTTGCGGTGGATCGAGAACAGCTCCGCCATCGCGACGACCTTCTTGGCGTCGGAAAAGTCCTGGAGGGACGGCAGCTCGATCGCCTTGAGCTCGGCGCCCGCCGCCTGCAGCACCTTCAGCGCCTCGTCGAAGGCCGCGCGGGTTTCCTCCGAGGTCGTGCCCTGCTCGTCGAGCCAGTGATAGGGAATGCCGATCTTCAGGCCGGCGAGCGAGACGTCGCCCAGCGCGTCGGCATAGGCCTGCACCGCCACGTCGGCGCTGCCGGGGTCCTGCGGATCGTGCCCTGCGATCACGACAGCATCATCGCGGCGTCCATCGAGGTCCAGGCGAGCGGGCCGGCGTGGTCGTGGCTGAAGCTGTTCGGGAAGACGCCGCGCCGGCTGACCCGCCCGTAGGTCGGCTTCAGGCCCGCGAGGCCGCACACGGCCGCCGGCATGCGGATCGAGCCTCCCGTGTCGGTGCCGATGCCGGTCGGCATGAAGCCGGCCGCGATCGCGGCGGCCGTGCCGGACGACGAGCCCGCGGGGTGGTGGTCGGGGTTCCACGGGTTGTGCGCCGGCGGCGCGACGACGTCCCACGAGGGGCCGCCGTGGGCGAACTCCCACGTCGTGTTCTTGCCGAGCAGCACGCCGCCGCCCGCCTTGAGCCGTGTCTCGAGCGTCGCGTCGTGCGTCGGCACGTGGTCGGCGAGGCTCTTCGACTGGCCGGTGGTGCGGATGCCTTCCGTCTCGACGATGTCCTTGAGGCCGTAAGGGATGCCGTGCATGGGCCCGCGGTCGATGCCGCGGAAGATCTCCTCCTCGGCCCGCTTCGCGTCCGCCCGCGCCCGCTCCGGCGTCAGCGTGACGAAGCTCGTCAGGAGGTGGTCGAACGCCTCGATGCGGGCGAGGCAGGCCTCGGTCACCTCGACCGGCGACAGCGTCTTCGCCCTGTACTGCGCCGCCAGCTCGGCGGCCGTCATGAAATGCAGGTCGGCCATGACAATGTCCTCTCGTGAAGGAGCGCGGTTGGGGAGCGTCGTCCTCAGAACCGGCGCGCGTCGTACACGTGGGCGGGCTCGTCGTAGAAGGTGAAGTCGCGCTTCAGCCGGTCCGTCATCGCCTTCACGTGCTGGTAGGCCTCGAACATCTCCTCGAACTGCGAGGGCGTCGGCGACAGGCCGGCGTTCTTCAGGAGCACGCTCAGCTCCTCGCGCGAGACGAGGATGGTCGGTTCGTCGCTCATGGCTGTTCCTCCATCTGGGTGGCCGCGATGTGTTGCCCGGCGGTGCGGGCGCTGACGGGAAGGGGCGGCTTGCGCCGGTGCCAGTCGGTGGCCTGCTCGTAGGCATGGGCCGCCCGCAGCAGCGTCGCCTCGTCGAAGTGCCGGCCCGCCAGCTGCAGCGACAGCGGCAGGCCGTCCCCGGAGAAGCCGCAGGGCATGCAGAGGGCGGGGTGGCCCGTGAGCGAGAACGGCATCGTCACGAGCTGGCGCTTCGGAAAGAAGTCGAGCGCGGGATCGGCCGGCTCGGCAGGCGACAGCCAGCCCGCCGTGGCGAGCACGTCGTAGCGCTCGAACACGGCGTTCATCTCGCGCGCCATCAGGGCGCGGCCGCGCATCGCCTGGACGTAGTCCTCCGCCCGGAGCAGGGCGCCCGGTATCACGCGGGTCCGGAAGCGGTGGCCGAAATCGCCCGCGCGCTCCTTCAGGACGGGCGCGTGGATCGCGTAGAGTTCGCTCATGGAGATCGTCGTCTTGCAGTCGATATAGGCGCTGCAGGGGAGGGAGCTCGATCTCCTCGACGATCGCGCCGAGCTCGCGCAGCGTCGCGACGGCCGCGTCGACCGCCGCGACGACCTCCGGCGCCGCCGCGTCCCGGTACCAGTTCCGGACGACGCCGACCCTGAGGCCGGCGATATCGCCATCCAGCGCGGCCCTATAGTCGGGCACGGGGACGTCGGCGCTGCCGGGGCAGCCGGGTCGTGCCCGGCGAGGGCGCCGAGCAAGATGGCGAAGTCCTCGACGGTGCGGGTCATCGGCCCGCAATTGTCCTGCGAGAAGTGTTCGGCAGCACGCCGCGCCGCGAGATCCGGCCGTAGGTGGCTTGAGGCCGGCGATGCCGCAGACCGCCGCGGGCCCGCGCACGGAGCCGCCGGTGTCGGTGCCCACGGCGGCATGGCACAAGCGGGCGGCGACGGCGGCGCCGGAGCCGCTCGACGAGCCGCCCGGCAGGAGGTTCGTGTTCCACGGATTGAGCGCCGGCGGCCACGGCAGGTCCCAGAGGGGCCGCCGAAGGCGAACTCGAAGGTGGCGAGCTTGCCGACCAGGATGCCGCCGGCCGCGTCGAGCTTGCGGGTCATCTTGGCGTCGGCTGTCGCGGACGTTGTCCTGGAGCGTGCGCGAGTGGGCGGTCGTCCGCACGCCGGCGACGTCGACGATGTCCTTCAGCCCGTACGGGATGCCGTGGAAGGGGCCGCGGGGCCCTCCGCGCAGGATCTCCTCCTCGGCCGCCTTCGCCCGCGTGAGCGCGATGTCCGCGGTGACCGTGATGAAGACGTGGATCGAGGGATCGCGAAGTCGATGCGGTCCAGGGTCGCCTCCGTCACCTCGACCGGCGACAGCTCGCGGCGGCGATCAGGCGCGACAGCTCCGAGATCGGGAGATCCACGATCTCCGTTGCTCCTGCGACGACCGGCTTCATCGGGCTGCCCTCCCAAGCGTGGATACAATCGGTGGCGGCGCGACGCTGCGCGCACGGCGCCGGAGCGCTCGGTGCCGGCACGGTGCTGCACGTGCGCTGTCGGCGCTCGCCTTCGCCGCCTCGTCCGTTTTATCGCCCTGTGTGTCTCGCGCCTGCCTCGATTTTTCGCAGATCTGGCGTGTTGCAGTGCAAAATGACGGAGCGCGGCTCCCGGCGGGCCGGGAAGCTGCTGATTCCATTCGGAAGCGCAGAAAATAGGCGTGTACAAATTTTGTGCTTACGCATGGATTGGATTCAATCCGTGTCGCTCGTACCGTTGAGAGGTGACGGGGCGGCTCGAAGCGTTTTCCGGCCCCGGGTGACGACGAAGAGCAGGGGGAGCATCTTGACCAACTCCACGACCACTCGTCCCGAGCCGGCTGTATCGCTCCGGCGTGCCGCGGGACTTACGCGACGGTTCTTCATGGGCAGCGCGGCTGGACTGGGGGTGGCGCTCGCCGGTCCCTTCCGGCCCCGCGCGGCGGCGGCGCAGGAGGAGAAGGTCCTCAGGGTCGGCATGACCGTCGCCGACGTGCCGATGACGACCGGCCAGGCCAACCAGGGCGGCGAGGGGACCGCTTCATCGGCCTCGCGCTCTACGACGCGCTGATCAACTGGGACCTGTCGAAATACGACAAGCCGTCGCGGCTGAGGCCGGGCCTGGCGACGGACTGGAAGGTCGACGACGGACGACAGAAGAAGTGGACGTTCAAGCTGCGCGAGGGCGTGAAATTCCACGACGGCTCGGCGTTCACGCGGACGCGGTCGTCTGGAACCTCGACAAGCTGATGAACAAGGAGAGCCCGCAATACGACGCCGCCCAGGCGGCGCAGGCCTCGCAGCTGGTTCAGCGCGATCGAGCACCTGGAAGATCGATCGACGACATGACCGTCGAGATCACCACGAAGGAGGCCGACGCGACTTCCCCTACCAGATCTCCGGCGTCATGTACTCGAGCCCCGCGCAGTGGGAGAAGGTCGGCGGCGACTGGGCGCAAGTTCGCCACCGAGCCCTCGGGCACCGGGCCCTGAAGCTCGACAAGCTCGTGCCGCGCGAGCGGGCGGAGCTCGTGCCGAACCCGGACTACTGGGATCCGGACCGCGTGCCGAGCCTCCGACCGGATCGTGCTCCTGCGCATGCCGGAGGCCTCGACCCGCGTGGCGGCGCTCCTGTCGGGCCAGGTCGACTTGATCGAGGCGCCGTCGCCCGACGCCATCCCGCGGCTCAAGTCGTCGGGCATGCAGATCGTGACGAACGTCTACCCGCACATCTGGCCGTACCAGCTGAGCTACCAGGACGGCTCGCCCTTCCTCGACATCAAGGTGCGCAAGGCCGCCAACCTCGCGATCGACCGCGAGGGGCTCTGCCAGCTGCTCGGCGGCCTCGCGGTGCCGGCCAAGGGCCAGGTCGAACGAGGGGCACCCGTGGTTCGGCAACCCGAGCTTCGAGATCAAGTACGACCCGGACGCGGCGCTGGCGCTGATGAAGGAGGCCGGCTACGGCCCCGACAATCCGTGCCACGTGAAGCTGCTGATCTCGACCGGCCGGCTCCGGCCAGATGCAGCCCCTGCCGATGAACGAGTTCATCCAGGAGAACCTGACCGCCGCCGGCTTCGACGTCGAGTTCGAGGTCTTCGAGTGGGAGGCGCTGCGGGCGCGGCGCCGCGCCGGCGCCATGGCGAAGGAGAACGAGGGCGCGCACGGCCTCAACAACTCCTGGGCCTTCTGGGACCCCAATATCGGCATCCTGAAGGTCTCCGCGAGCGACCAGACGCCGCCGCAGGGCTTCAACTGGGGCGGCTACAAGAACCCGAAGATCGACGAGCTCGCCGACAAGGCGAAGGTCGCCTTCGACATCGACGAGCAGAACGCGATCCTGGCCGACATGCACACGATCATGGTCGACGACGCGATGTGGATCTGGGTCGTCCACGACCTCAATCCGCGTGCGCTGGGGCCGAACGTCAAGGGCTTCGTCCAGGCGCAGAACTGGTACCAGGATCTGACCCCGGTCTACGTCGAGGCATAGGAGGCCACGGCGCCGGAGGGCGCGCGGCGCGCGCCCTCCGGCTCAATCTCCGGTCGCCGGAGCGCCCGATCGCGCGTCCGGCGGCCGACGCCGGCCCGCCAGCACACGGAAGGACACCAGATGCTGGTCTTCATCATCCGACGTCTTCTCTTCGCCATCCCGATCACCATCGGCGTGACGATCATCTGCTTCTCGCTGGTCCACCTGGCGCCGGGCGATCCGCTCAGCACGGTCATGCCCGACAACGCCTCGCCGCAGGTGATCGAGGAGGTGCGGCAGGCCTACGGCTTCGACAAGCCGCTGCCCGTGCAGTACCTGCGTCTGGCTGAGCACGTCGCGACCGGCGATTTCGGCGCTCTCGCATCCAGTCGCGGCGGCCGGTTCTCGGCGACATCATTCCCGCCGTGCGCAACACGCTGATCCTGGCCTTCGCCGCGGTGCTCATCGGCTTTCCCTTCGGCATCGTCCTCGGCGCGATCGCCGGCTACGCCAACGGCAGCGCGGTCGACAAGGCGGTGACGGCGCTGGCCATCACGGGCGTCAGCGTGCCGCACTATTGGCTCGGCATCGTCCTGGTGATCATCTTCGCGGTCAATCTCGACGTGCTGCCGGCGATGGGCATGGGCCCGGGCGGGCAGGCCGCGTTCGCCCTCGGACTTCATCCACCTCAAGCACATCCTGTCCTGCCCGCCATCACGCTCTCCGTCATCCCGCCGGCATCATCGCGCGCTCGGTGCGGGCGACGGTCGCGGACGTGCTGAAGAAGGAGTTCGTCGTCGACGCTGCAGGCCAAGGGCATGTCGCCAACGCGCGATCTTCCTGCACGTCGCCAAGAACGCGGCGCCGTCGTGCTCGCGGTCAGCGGCCTGCAGTTCGGCCAGCTGCTCGGCGGCTCGATCCTGGTCGAGACGGTGTTCTCGTGGCCCGGCACCGGCTTCTCATGAACAGCGCGATCTTCACGCGCGACCTGCCGGTGCTGCAGGGGACGATCCTCGTGCTGTCGCTGTTCTTCGTCCTCGTCAACCTCGTCGTCGACGTCCTGCAGACCGTCTTCGACCCGCGCATCCGGCGCGGCTGACCCGTGGCACCAGGGAGAACACGCCATGTCCGAAGCGACCCTCGCGACGACGCCGGCCGCCACCGCGGCAGCCCCGCGGCGAGCGGCGCCGGAGCTGCGCCCGACGCTGGGCTACTGGGGCGGCGTCTGGCGCCGCCTGCGGCGGGACCCGCCACGATCGTCTGCCTCGTCATCCTGGCGCTGATCCTGCTGGGCGCCATCTTCGCGCCCTTCTGGCGCCGCACGACCCCTACAAGACGAGCATGCTCTGCGGCTGAAGCCGGTCGGCACGCCCGGGCTACCTGCTCGGCACCGACGAGCTCGGCCGCGACATGCTGACGCGGCTCGTCTACGGCGGCCGCATCTCGCTGTTCATGCGGCGTCACGCCGGTCGTCCTCGCCACGCTGATCGGCGGCGTCGCTGGGGCTCGTCGCCGGCTTTTTCGGCGGCGTGATCAACATCGCTGATCATGCGCACGATGGACGTCTTCTACGCCTTCCCCTCGGTGCTGCTGGCGATCGCGATCTCCGGGCGCGCTCGGCGCCGGCCTCACTCAACGTGCTGATCGCGCTGACCATGGTCTTCATCGCCGCCGATCGCCCGGATCTCCGAGAGCGTGACCACGCAGGTCCGCGTCGTACGACTTCGTCGAGGCGGCGCGGGCGAGCGGCGCCGCGCACCTTCACGCATCATCGTCGTGCACGTGCTTCGGAACGTGCTCGGCCCGGTCTTCATCTACGCCTCGAGCCTGATCAGCGTCAGCGATCATCATCGCCTCCGGCCTGTCGCTTCCTCGGCCTCGGCGTGAGCCGCCGCAGGCCGACTGGGGCCTGATGCTGAACACGCTGCGCCAGGCGATCTACATCGAGCCCGGTGATCGCCGCGCTGCCGGGCATCATGATCTTCGTGACCTCGCATGTGCTTCAACCTGATGAGCGACGGGTTGCGCAGCGCCATGGACGTCAAGGAATAGGAGCCGCGCGATGACCGAGACCATGCTCCCTCCCGCGCCGAGACGCGCGCCGCGCGCGATCCGAAGACCGGGCGGCCCGCGCCAGCCGCTGCTGATCGTCGAGGACCTGCGGAAGCACTTCCCGTCAAGGGCGGCCTCTACCGCAGGACGCGGGCGACGGTGCAGCGCGGTCGACGGCGTGAGCTTCAGCGTCGCCAAGGGCGAGACGCTCGGCATCGTCGGCGAATCCGGCTGCGGCAAGTCGACGACGGCGCGGCTCCTGATGCCACCTCATCGAGCCCGACGACGGGCACGATCGTCTTCGACGGCGACGCGGTCGGCGAGCAGCGACGGCATCGGCCTGCGCGAGCTCCGCAGGCACATGCAGATGGTGTTCCAGGACTCCTATTCCTCGCTCAACCCGCGCCTGCCGATCGTCGACTTCCATCGCCTTCGGGCCGAAGGTGCACGGCGTGCCGAGCGCAGACGGCGCGGCAGCAGGCGCACGACGCTGCTGCGCTCGTCGGGCTCGACCCGCGGCAGTTCGCGCGGCGCTACCCGCACGAGCTCTCCGGCGGCCAGCGCCAGCGCGTCAACATCGCCCGCGCCCTCGCGCTGGAGCCGCGGCTGGTCGTGCTCGACGAGGCGGTGTCGGCGCTCGACAAGTCGGTCGAGGCGCAGGTGCTGAACCTGCTGGCCGAGCTGAAGGAGCAGTTCGACCTCACCTACATCTTCATCTCGCACGACCTCAACGTCGTGCAGTACATCACCGACCGCGTGCTCGTGATGTATCTCGGCCAGGTCGTCGAGATCGGGGACGGTCGACGAGCATCTACGAGCGGCCCGAGCCACCCCTACACCCAGGCCCTGCTCTCGTCGCGGCCGTCCATGGACCCGGCGCGCCGGGTCAGCGAGCCGCCGCTCACCGGCGACCCGCCGAACCCGGTCGATCCGCCCTCGGGCTGCCGCTTCCGCACGCGCTGCCCGTTCGCGGAAGGCGTGTGCGCCACCGCGGTGCCGCGGCTCGCGCCGCTGCCCGGGCGGCCCGACCATCCCGTCGCCTGCCACGCCCGCGCCGCCGGCTCGGGCCACAGCCTCTCTCCCTCCAGCTGAGACGAAAGGGCACGCCATGACCAGCGCCGCAGCCTTGCGCATCCGCCGGGACCGCACGTCCGCCCGCGAGGCCGCGGCCTTCGGGCCGCCCGATCCGCTGGCGCCGCACGACGTGCGGGCGCCCGCGCCGGAGCCGGACGAGAACAGGCTGGTGACGGTCGAGGACCTGACGGTCCGCTTCGTGAGCCGCGACGACGACGTCTCGATCCTGAACGGCGTCAGCTTCTCGCTCGACCGCGGCGAGGTGCTGTGCCTGCTCGGCGAGTCCGGCTCGGGCAAGAGCGTGACCCTGCGCGCGCTGATGCGCCTCCTGCCGCGCAGCGCGCGGATCGAGGGCAACGTGATCGTCGCCGGCAACGACATCGCCCGCATGCGCGAGCGCCAGCTCCGCCAGCTGCGCGGGTCGACGGTCGCGATGATCTTCCAGGAGCCGATGACGGCGCTCGACCCCGTCTTCACCATCGGCCAGCAGATCGGCGAGACGCTCGTCGCGCACAAGGGCATGAGCTGGAGCGCGGCGCAGAAGCGGGCGCTCGATCTCCTGGAGCTCGTCCAGATCCCCTCGGCGAAGGAGCGCCTCAAGGCCTATCCGCACGAGCTGTCGGGGGGCTTGCGGCAGCGCGCGATGATCGCGCTCGCCCTGTCGTGCGATCCCAAGCTGCTGCTCGCGGACGAGCCGACGACCGCGCTCGACGCGACGGTGCAGATCCAGGTGCTGCTCCTGCTGCGCGAGCTGCAGCGCGAGCTCGGCATGGCGACGATCTTCGTCACGCACGATCTCGGCGTCGCCTGCGAGGTCGCCGACCGCGTCGGCGTCATGTATGCCGGCCGCCTCGTGGAGAGCGCCGACGTCGGGAGCATCATCAAGGCGCCGAACCACCCCTACACGCAGGCGCTGATGCGCTCGACCGTCCACGCCGGCATGCGGGGCAAGATCCTCGACGCCATCCCGGGCGCGCCGCCGGACCTCTCCGCCCTCCCGCCCGGCTGCAGCTTCGCGCCGCGCTGCCAGTATGCGCGCGGCCACTGCGTCGAGCGGCTGCCGGACGACACGCGGCTGGTCGAGGCGGGACAGGATCGGCGCGTGCGCTGCCACAGGCACGGCGACGAGGCGGCCTATCTCGCCTCGGAGCCGCTGTCGCGATGACGCCGCGATGAGGATGCGCGCCCCCGCCACCCTGGTCCTGACGCACGCCGCCGGCGCGGCCGGCGGGGCCGTCGCCTGGAGCGTCGGCTTTCCGCTGCCCTGGCTCATCGGGGCGCTCGTGGTCGTGGCCGCGATCACGCTCTCGGGCGTCCCCTCGACCGCCAACCGGACCCTCCGCGACGGTGCCGTGCTCCTGCTTCTCACGGGCATCGGCCTCACCTTCACGCCCGAGGCCGGCAGCACGACGCTGAGGCTCCTGCCGCTGATCCTCGGCGGCGCCGTCGCGACGGTCGCGATCGGCTGCGCGGCGTCGCTCCTCCTGGCGCGGATCGGCGGCATCGACCGGGCGACGTCCTTCTTCTGCTCGGTGCCGGGCGGCCCGGCCGAGATGAGCATGCTCGGCGCGCAGCAGGGGGCGAGCATGCCGCCGATCGCGATCAGCCAGCTGCTCCGCATCGTGACGCTGGTGCTCGTCATCCCGCCGACCCTGAGCGTCCTCGGGGTGCGCGGCGACTTCTCCACGAGCTTTCCCTCGCTCGGCTTCGACGCTGCGGGCTTCGTCGCGACGATCGCCCTGTCGCTGGCGCTGGCCTTGGTCCTGCGCCGGCTCGGCCTGACCTCGGCCTTCCTCGTCGGGCCGCTCGCCGTCGGGATCGGCCTCGGCCTCAGCGGCCTCGAGCTGTCGGTCGTGCCGCGCCAGCTGATGATGGCCGCCCAGGTGTTCATGGGCGCCTATCTCGGGGCGCAGTTCCAGCCCGACATCCTGCGCTCGATGCGGCGCTTCCTGCCGGCCTCGCTGATGAATGTCTGCCTCGTCACCTGCGGCTGCGCGGGGCTCGGCTTTCTCCTGCACTTCCTCGACCGCGAGGCCGTGCCGACCATGATCCTCGCCACCGCGCCGGGCAGCGTGACCGAGATGTCGATCACCGCCCAGGCGCTCGGCTTCAACGTGCCGGTGGTCACCGCCTTCCACGTCGTCCGCATCATGGTGGTCATCATGATGGTCGGGCCGACCTTCCAGCTCATGAGGGCCGCCGGGCTCGTCCCGCCCGCGGCGCCTTCGATCCACCGCAACGCGGAGCCGGCCGAATGACCCTCGCCGAAACCAGCCGCCCGGGCGACGCCGTCGCCGCCGGGGCGCCCTTTCCGCCCACCGCGACGGAGGCGGCGGTGGAGATCGCCGCCGGGCGCATGTCGCCGGTCGAGCTCGTCGAGACCTGCCTGGCGCGGGTCGAGGCGGTGGACGACAGGATCCACACCTTCATCACGCTCGACGCGGAGAACGCGCTGAAGGCGGCCCGGGAGGCGGAGGCCGACATCGCGGCCGGCCGCTACCGGGGCAGGCTGCACGGCATCCCGTTCGCGGTGAAGGACAACTACGACGCGGCCGGCCTGCCGACGACCGGCGGCTCCCGGCTCATGGCGGGCAACGTGCCGGCCGTGGACGCGACGCTCGTCGCGCGCATGAAGGCGGCCGGCGCGATCCTGCTCGGCAAGCTGTCGAGCTGGGAGTACGGCACGGGCAATGGCGGGGAGTATTTCGACCTGCCGATCCCGACCACGCGCAACCCCTGGGATCCCGAGCGCTTCGCCGGCGGCTCCTCGACCGGCGCCGGCGCCGCGGTGGCGGCGGGCACCACGGTCATCGCGCTCGGCTCGGACACGACCGGCTCCGTCCGCCTGCCGGCCTCCGCGTGCGGCGTCGTCGGCGTGCGCCCGACGCAAGGGCGCCTCTCGAAGGCCGGGATGATCGCCAACTGCTATTCGCTCGACGTGCCGGGGCCGCTGACCTGGACGGTTTCCGACGCGGCCATGGTGCTCGACGCGATCTCGGGCCACGACCCGCGCGACGTCTCGAGCGCGGCGGCGGACGCGGTGCGGCACGGCGCGGGGCTGTTCGGCGGCATCGCCGGCTGGCGGATCGGCGTCGTCCGCGACCTCGGGGCGGGTACGCCGCCCCCCGACCCGGCGATGGACGCGGCGTTCGAGGACGGGCTCGCGGTGCTCGCGGATCTCGGCGCCGACCTGCGGGAGACCTCTCTGCCCGTCTCCGCGGCCGAGTGCTTCGCGCTGACCTCGATCATCGGCCCGGCGGAATCGGCGGCGATCCACGAGCGGGATCTTGCGGAGCGGTCGGGCGAGATGGGCTACGCGCTGCGCGACAAGCTCCTGAAGGGCGCGCTGATCCGCGCCGCCGACTATCTGGCGGCGCAGCGCCAGCGGCGCATCGTCGCCGCCTCGATCGACGCCATGGTCGGCAGCTTCGACGCCGTCGTGACCTTCGGCGCGTGCCACGTCTCGCCGCGGCTCGGCGCCGAGCCCGAGATGACGGCCTTCACCTCCGATACCGCGCTGACGCCGTTCAGCCTGTCGGGGCACCCGACGCTCGTCCAGTGCACCGGCTTCACCGACGAGGGGCTGCCGCTCCACTGGCAGCTCGTCGGCCCACGCTTCCGCGAGGGCGCGATCCTGCAACTGGCGGCCGCCTACGAGGCGGCGACCACCTGGAGACAGAGGAGGCCGATCCTATGAACGTGTTGCCGCAACAGGCGCCCGGGGCAAGCGAGCTCGTCCACCTGACGATCGCCGAGGCCTCGCGGCTGATCGCCGCCCGCCGGCTGTCGCCCGTCGAGCTCGTCTCGGCCTTCCTCGCCCGCATCGAGGCGACCGAGGAGCGCGTCCACGCCTACATCACGATCCTCGCCGAGCAGGCCCTGGACGCGGCGACGGCGGCCGAGGCCGAGATCATGGCCGGCCGCTACAGGGGGCCGCTGCACGGCATCCCGTTCGCCGTGAAGGACAACTACTTCACGAAGGGTGTCCGGACGACCGCCGCCTCCCGCCTGATGCTCGACTTCGTGCCCGACGAGACGGCGACGACGATCGAGAAGCTGACCGCCGCCGGGGCGATCCTGCTCGGCAAGCTCAACACCTGGGAGTACGGCACCGGCACCGGCGAGATCTACGAGGACCTGCCGTTCCCGCTCGCCCGCAATCCCTGGAACACGGACCGCTTCACCGGCGGCTCGTCGACCGGGGCGGGCGTGTCGGTGGCGACCGGGAGCGCGATGTTCGCCCTCGGCTCCGACACCGGCGGCTCGGTGCGCCTGCCGGCGGCGGCGGCCGGCGTGCAGGGCATGAAGGCGACCTACGGGCGGGTCAGCCGGGCCGGCATCCTGCCGAACTGCTGGACGCTCGACGTCGCGGGGCCGCTGACCTGGACGTGCGAGGACAACGCCATCGTGCTGCGCGCGATGGCCGGCTTCGATCCGCGCGACCCCCAGTCGGCGGACCTCGCGGTCCCCGACTTCGCGTCCGGCATCGCCACGGGAATACGGGGCCTGACGATCGGCGTCGTGCGCGATCTCGGGCCGGACGCCCCCGAGATGCAGCCGGAGACGCGCGCCAATCTCGACGCGATGGAGGAGGTGCTCGAGGGCCTCGGCGCCCGGCTCGTGGAGCTCGCCCTGCCGGCGCCGCTGTCGGGCTACCGGCAGATCACGGGCGCGATCAACTGGGGCGAGTCCTACTCGATCCACGAGAAGGACTTCCTCGAGCGCAGCCACCTGATGGGGCAGGCGCTGCGCGACAAGATGTCGGCCGGCTTCACGATGCGCGCCGTCGACTACATCGCGGCCCAGCGGCGCCGGCGCGAGCTCGCCGTGGCGACCGACGCCGCGATCGCCGGCTGCGACGCCGTCCTCACGCCGTGCACCTTCCTGACGGCGCCCGGCTTCGACGACCAGGCGACGCTCGTGAAGTTCACATTCGGCGCGGCGACGTCGATCTTCAACGTCACCGGCCATCCCGCGCTCTCCGTGTGCAACGGGTTCGACGGCGACGGCATGCCGACGAGCGCGCAGATCGTCGGCCGGTATTTCGACGAGCAGACGGTCTACCGGGTGGCGCACGCCTACGAGGCGGCGACGGCCTGGCGCGACCGTCGGCCCGAGCTGTGATCACTGCCGAAGAGGAGATGCGAGATGACCGATCCCAAGCCCTGGACCATGGAAGAGATCACCGCCTATGCCGAGCGATACGGGCTCGGCGGCCTTGACGAGGGCGCGCTCGAGCGGATGCGCGAGATCGCCGACAAGGTGACGCTCGCCAGCCGCAACATCCCCCGCGTGCCGCGCAAGGACGACGAGCCGGCGCCGGTGTTCCGCCTGCCGCTCGCCTGAGCGGATCCCGCCCTTTCGCCGCCACCGGAGACGATGCCATGGAAGCCTACGAACTCTGTGCAAGCGATGCCGCCGCCCTGATGTCCGCCGGGGAGCTGAGCGCCGAGGACCTCGCGCGGTCGTGCCTGTCGCGCATCGCCGAGCGCGACCCGGCCGTCAAGGCGTGGATCCACGTCGACCCGGACGCGGTCATCCGCAAGGCGCGGGAAGCCGACAAGATCCGCGTCGCCAGGGGACCGGCGGGGCCGCTGCACGGCCTGCCGTTCGGCGTGAAGGACATGATCGACACCGCCGACATGCCGACGACGAACAACTCGCCGGCCCATTTCGGCAACCAGCCGAGCCACGACGCGCACTGCGTGGCGATCGTCAAGGGCAATGGCGGCTTCGTGCTCGGCAAGACCGACACGGTGGAGTTCGCGGCCGGCGGCCGCAAGGCGCTGACGCACCATCCGATGATGCCGGGCCACACGCCTGGCGGCTCGTCCTCCGGCTCGGGCGCGGCCGTCGGCGACATGCAGGTGCCGCTCGCCTTCGGCACCCAGACGGGCGGCTCGCTGATCCGGCCCGCCGCCTTCAACGGGATCTACGCGCTGAAGCCGACGCACGGCCTCGTCTCGTGGTCGGGCGCGCGGCAGTATTCGCTCTCGCTCGACACGATCGGCTGGTACGGCCGCTGCGCGGAGGATCTCTCGCTCGTCGGCGAGGCGTTCCGCCTGCCGGGGATCGAGGAGAAGAGCGCGGTCGCCGTCGAGGGCCTGAAGATCGGCATCGCCCGCACGCATAACTGGGAGAAGGCCGAGCCGTCCGGCCGGCAGGCGCTCGAGCGCGCGGCCGGGCGCCTGGCCGACGCCGGCGCCTCGGTGTTCGACGTCGACCTGCCCGAGCCCTTCGCGGGCCTCAACGAGGCGCAGCACACGATCATGTGGAGCGAGGGCCGCGTCCATTTCCTCGCGGAGTACCTGACCCACTACGAGGACCTGCACCAGGACTTCCGCGACCGCGTGGAGAACGCGGGCAACATCACGCCGGGGCAGTATCTCGCCGCCCTCGATCTCGCGGCCCGCTGCCGGCAGATGCACGACGACCTCTACGGCGCCGATCTCGACGTGCTGGTGACGCCGTCGGCGCCGGGCGAGGCACCGGCCGGGCTCGACACGACCGGCGACTGGGTGATGAACGCGATGTGGACGGTGCTCCACGCGCCCTGCATCGCCATTCCCGGCAGCACCGGGCCGCTGGGCCTTCCGGTCGGGGTGCAGATCGTCGGCCCGCGCTGCTCGGACGCGCGGCTGCTCGCGGTCGCGGAGGCGATCGCGCCGGTGCTCGACGAGACGCTCGAGGCGCGCGGAGCCCGGGCGCGCGCCGCGTGAGGGTGCGACCTCGTGCGCCGGATTGTATCCATTGCGGGATTGGAGCTCGGGTTGTATACGCGGTGAGCCCGGTGAAGAGGCGATGAAACACCTTTGGGGAGAGAGACGTGACCACGCGCAGCCAGGCGGTGACCACGAAGCTGCGCGAGCGGCTGATCGACGGCGAATATGACGCGGGGGCCCGTCTCAACGAGGTGGATCTCGCCACGGAGCTCGGAACGTCCCGCACGCCGGTGCGGGCCGCGCTCAACTACCTCGCGAGCGAAGGCCTTCTCGTCTACCGGCCGAACGCCGGCTTCGTCGTGCGCGCGTTCAACGCGGACTACATCGCCGGCGTCTACGAGGTGCGCAGCTCGCTCGAGGGGCTCGCCGCCCGACTCGCCGCCGAAGCGGGCGTGAGCGACGCGGACCGCGGGGCCCTGCACCGGCTCGTCGAGGAGGCCGACCGGCTCGTCGCCACGCGCGACGACGGCAACGTGGCGGAGCTTCGCCGGCTCAACAACGAGTTTCACCAGGTGATCATCGAGGCGGCGGCCAACGAGCACCTGGCCGAGACGCTGCGGCGCACGCGCAGCCTGCCGCGCGTCGACAAGATCAAGCTCGACGCCTTCGACTTCGCCTTCGTCGCGCGGGCGCAGGAGGACCACCACTACATCCTCCGCGCCATCCTGCAGGGGCAGGGGGCCCGCGCCGAGGCCCTGTCGCAGGAGCACGTTCATCGCGGCGGCCAGCGCCTGCTCGCCTATGTGCGCGAGCAGGAGGCCGAGCAGGCGACGTGGCCGCGGCAGCGCTCGCGGCGCGGCACCGAGGCGGCCTGAGGCAGGCGCTCACGGCGCCGGCGGCTCGAAGTCGCCGTTCGGCAGGAAGCGCTGCGCCTGCCGCCGTGCCAGCCGGGCGATGAAGTCGCTCGTGACGCGGATGCGCGCGAGGTCGCGCATGTCGCTGTGGACGATCATCCAGAACGTGCGGCGCAGCCGGACCTCCTGCGGCAGCAGGCGCAGGAACCGCGGATCGCCGTCGGCGAGGAAGCAGGGCAGGACGCACAAGCCGGCGCCCGTGGCCGTCGCCTGCATCTGGGCGATGAGGTTCGAGCTCCTGATGCGCGGCGAGATGCCCTTCGCGACGGCCGGGAGATAGTCGAGCTCGGGCGCGAAGATCAGGTCGTCGATATAGCTGATGAAGGGCCGCGAGGCGCAGTCCTCGGGCCGCTCGACGCCTTCCCACAGCTCCGGCCGGTCGCGCGCCGCGTAGACGCCGAGCTCGTAGTCCGTCAGCATCCTCGCGTGCAGCCGGCCGTGGGCCGGCCGCGACAGGCCGATGGCGATGTCCGCCTCGCGCCGCGACAGGCTGAAGCTGCGCGGCATGGCGACGAGCTGGATGTCGAGGTTCGGGTGGTCGTGCGCGAGCTCGCCGATGGCCGGCGCGAGGATCGCCGTGCCGAAGCCGTCCGGCGCGCCGATCCGGACGGTGCCGGAGGCCTCGGCGATCGTGTTGGCGATGTCCGACTGGATCGTCAGCACCGTGCTCTCGATCCGCTCGGCGTGGCGGAGCAGGTCCTCGCCCTGCGGGGTCAGCGAATAGCCCGACATCGCGCGCTGGAAGAGCGTGGCGCCGAGCCCGCGCTCGAGCGCGGCGATGCGCCGGCTGAGCGTGGAATGGTCGACGCCGAGGCGTCGCGCCGCCGCCGTCAGCTTGCCGAGGCGCGCCACCGCGAGGAAGGACTGCAGCAGGTTCCAGTCGAAGGAGGGGTGCATGTGAATCCGTGCACAGCGGGTGTGGGAATCTCAGCATATTCCCGTGCGCGTCTTCGTGTAACCTGACCCCAAACGAACAAGCGGGAGGAGCGCCGGGATGCGCGAGATCGGGCACTATATCGGCGGCCGCCGCGTCGCCGGCAGCAGCGGGCGCTTCGCCGACGTGTTCAACCCCTCGACGGGCGAGGTCCAGGCGCAGGTCGCGCTCGCCTCGCGGGAGGAGATGCGCGCCGCGGTCGAGAACGCCAGGGCGGCGCAGGTCGACTGGGCGGCGCAGAACCCGCAGCGCCGGGCGCGCGTGATGCTGAAGTTCCTGCAGCTCGTGCAGGCCGAGTTCGAGGAGCTGGCCGAGCTCCTGGCGCGCGAGCACGGCAAGACGGTGCCGGACGCGCGCGGCGACATCCAGCGCGGCCTCGAGGTCGTCGAGTTCGCCTGCGGCATCCCGCACCTCCTGAAGGGCGAGTACACGGAAGGCGCGGGGCCCGGCATCGACGTCTATTCGCTGCGCCAGCCCCTGGGCGTGGTCGCCGGCATCACGCCGTTCAACTTCCCGGCGATGATCCCGCTGTGGAAGTGCGCGCCGGCGCTCGCCTGCGGCAACGCCTTCATCCTCAAGCCGTCCGAGCGCGACCCCTCCGTGCCGATGCGGCTCGCCGAGCTGTTCGTCGAGGCGGGGCTGCCGGAGGGCGTGATGAACGTCGTCAACGGCGACAAGGAGGCCGTCGACGCGATCCTCGACGACCCCGACATCATGGCGGTGGGCTTCGTCGGCTCGTCGGGCATCGCCGAGTACATCTACTCGCGCGCCGCCGCGACGGGGAAGCGCGCGCAGTGCTTCGGCGGCGCCAAGAACCACGCGATCGTCATGCCGGACGCCGACATGGACCAGACGGTCGACGCGCTGATCGGCGCCGGCTACGGCTCGGCCGGCGAGCGCTGCATGGCGATCTCGGTGGCGGTCCCGGTCGGGCAGGAGACGGCGGACCGGCTCGTCGAGAAGATGATCCCCCGCGTCGAGAGCCTGAAGATCGGCCCCTGCACCGACCACAGCGCCGACTACGGCGCGCTCGTCACGAAGCAGGCGCTCGAGCGGGTGCGCGACTACGTGCAGACGGGGATCGAGGAGGGCGCCGACCTCGTCGTCGACGGCCGCGACTTCAGGATGCAGGGCTACGAGAACGGCTTCTACATGGGCGGCTGCCTGTTCGACCGCGTGACGCCCGACATGCGGATCTACAAGGAGGAGATCTTCGGCCCCGTCCTCTCCGTCGTCAGGGCGGACAGGTACGACGAGGCCGTGAAGCTCGCCTCCGACCACGAGTACGGCAACGGCGTCGCGATCTTCACCCGCGACGGCGACGCGGCGCGCGAGTTCGCGAGCCGGGTCAATGTCGGCATGGTCGGCATCAACGTGCCGATCCCGGTGCCGGTCGCCTACCACACGTTCGGCGGCTGGAAGCGCTCGGGCTTCGGCGACCTGAACCAGCACGGGCCGGACTCGATCCGCTTCTACACCAAGACCAAGACGGTCACCTCGCGCTGGCCGTCCGGCATCAAGGATGGCGCGGAGTTCGTCATCCCGACCATGCGCTAGGGAGGAGGGAAATGGATTTCCTGCCGGGCGAGGACCAGGTCGCGATCCGCGACATGGCGAGGCAGTTCGCCGACAACGAGATCGCGCCGCACGCGCTCAGGTGGGACGAGGAGAAGCACTTCCCCGTCGACACGATCAAGGCGGCGGCCGCGCTCGGCCTCGCGGCGATCTACGTGCGCGACGACGTGGGCGGTTCCGGCCTCACGCGGCTCGACGCGGTGACGGTCTTCGAGGCCCTGTCGACGGGCTGCCCGACGGTCGCGGCCTTCCTGTCGATCCACAACATGTGCGCCTGGATGATCGACACCTACGGCAGCGAGGAGCAGCGGCGGGACTGGTGCCCGCGGCTCGCCGCCATGGACCTCGTGGCGAGCTACTGCCTGACGGAGCCGGGCTCGGGCTCCGACGCCTCGGCGCTCGCGACGCGGGCCCGGCCGGACGGCAACGGCCACTACGTGCTCGACGGCCAGAAGCAGTTCATCTCCGGCGCCGGCGACAGCGACCTCTACGTCGTGATGGCGCGGACGGGGGAGGAGGGACCGCGCGGCATCTCGGCCTTCCTCGTCGAGAAGGACACGCCGGGCCTCTCCTTCGGCGCGAACGAGCGCAAGATGGGGTGGAACGCGCAGGCCACCCGGGCCGTGATCATGGAGGGCGTGCGCGTGCCGGCGGAGAACCGGCTCGGCGAGGAGGGCAGGGGCTTCGCCATCGCCATGGCCGGCCTCGACGGCGGCCGGCTGAACATCGCCGCCTGCTCGCTCGGCGGCGCGCAGGCCGCGCTCGACAAGGCGACGGCCTACATGGCCGAGCGCAGGGCCTTCGGGAAGACGCTCGACCAGTTCCAGGCGCTGCAGTTCCGGCTCGCCGACATGGCGACCGAGCTCGAGGTCGCCCGGACCTTCCTGTGGCGCGCCGCCGCCGCGCTCGACGCGAAGGCCCCGGACGCGACGAAGCTCTGCGCCATGGCCAAGCGCTTCGTCACCGACACGGGCTTCAGGGTCGCCAACGACGCGCTGCAGCTGCATGGCGGCTACGGCTATCTCAGCGAATACGGCATCGAGAAGATCGTCCGCGACCTGCGCGTCCACCAGATCCTCGAGGGCACGAACGAGATCATGCGGCTGATCGTGGCGCGCTCGCTCGTGGCCGGGCGCTGAGCACGACGGGGCCGGAATCTGACGTCAGGGGGGACAGGATGAGCAGGACGATCGCCTTCATCGGGCTCGGCAACATGGGCGCGCCGATGGCCGCCAACCTCATGAAGGCCGGGCACCGCGTCCTCGGGTTCGACCTCGCGGCGGATGCCTGCGAGGCGGCGCGAGGCCGCAGCGTCGAGATCGCCGCCTCGATGCAGGACGCGGTGGCGGAGGCGGACGTGGTCGTCACCATGCTGCCGGCCGGGCCGCACGTCATGTCCGTCTGGGGCGGGCTCGCGGGCACGGTGAGACCCGGCACGCTGCTCATCGATTCCTCGACGATCGACATCGACAGCGCGCGGGCGGCGCACGCGCTCTTCGCCGACACGGACTGCCTGACCCTCGACGCGCCGGTGTCCGGCGGCACGGGCGGCGCCGAGGCCGGCACGCTGACCTTCATGGCGGGCGGCTCGGAGGAGGCCTTCGCCGCCGCCGAGCCGGTCCTTCAGGCGATGGGCAAGCGGATCGTGCATTGCGGCGAGGCCGGCAACGGCCAGGCCGCCAAGATGTGCAACAACATGATCCTCGGCATCTCGATGATCGGCGTCTGCGAGGCCTTCGTGCTGGCCGAGCGGGTCGGGCTGTCGCACCAGGCGCTGTTCGACGTCGCCTCGACCTCGTCCGGCCAGTGCTGGTCGCTGACGACCTACTGCCCGGTGCCGGGGCCGGTCGAATCGTCGCCGGCCAACAGGGGCTACAAGCCGGGCTTCGCGGCCGGCCTCATGCTGAAGGACCTGAAGCTCGCCCAGGACGCGGCGCTCAAGAAGGGCGCGGCGACGCCGCTCGGCGCCGAGGCCGCGCAGCTCTACGGGCTCTTCGAGAAGCTCGGCCACGCCGGCGACGACTTCTCCGGCATCATCAACTTCCTGCGCGGCGAGCCGGAGGGTGAAAGGTAGATGCCGGGCGGCGGGCGCTCAGGAGCCGTGGCCGAGGGCGCTCGGCTCGTCCTCGAGGACCTCTGGCCGGGGGAGCGGGCTCCCGTTCGACCGGCCGGGGCGGGGCGCCGCAGGCGCCACCGGCGCCCGCGAGACCGCGGCCGCGAGGCCGCCCAGGTCGGCGGCGCCGGCGAGCACGAGCTGCATGTAGATCTCGGTCACCCGCTCCTCGTCGAGCCGGCCGCCCTCGCGGAACCACGTGCAGACGCCCGACAGCATCGCCAGCAGCGCGTAGGCGGCGACCCGCGTGTCCGTCGGCCGGGCGCTGCCCTCGGCCACCGCCTGGTCGAGGATCGCGATCAGCCGCTCCTCGTAGTCGCGGCGCTGCGTCGCCACGACCTCGTGATTCCCGGGCGTCAGGCTGCGCAGCTCGGAGTAGCAGATGAAGACCTCGCGCTTGCGGCGCATGTGGTAGTGGACGTGGAAGCGCACGAAGCGCACGAGCCGCTCCAGGCCGCTGCCCTCCGTGCCGACGGCGGCGTCGCAGGCGGCGAACAGATCCTCCATGTGGATCGTGATCAGGTCGAGCAGCAGGTCCTGCTTGGTCGGGAAGTGGTTGTAGAGCGAGCTCAGGCCGACGCCGGCCTCGGCGGCGAGCTGCCGGAGCCCCATCCCCTCGTAGCCTTGCGCGTAGATGAGATTGAGCCCGGCCTCGCGTATGTCGGCCAGGGTGTCAGGGGATCCCGGCCCGCGCTCTTTCCTCGCCATCACACTTCCCGCGTTCGCGTGAGCCCGCCTTTCGGTGCCAGAACGATCGTTCCGGCTCGCCCGGCGGGACGGCATCACGTCTTGGCTCAACTCTGGATCTTCATAATCCTGTTGACCTCGTTACCACGCTTACACTAGCGTATGAAGAAGGGAAACGAACGATCGTTCCGCAAGAACGCTGGCGGCCGCGCAAGGCGCGGGAAAGACCGGCAAGCGGTGCGATCCGGGGAGGAAATGCGGTGGATCGGACCCTCGAGGTGCGAGACGTGTCGCTGCAGTTCGGCGGCGTGCGCGCCCTGAGCCACGTGAGCTTTCACGTCGAGCCGGGCATGCTGTTCTCGATCATCGGCCCGAACGGCGCCGGCAAGACCTCGATGGTCAACTGCATCTCGGGTCGCTACCGGCCGACCCAGGGCGAGATCCTGTTCGGCGGATCCGACATCACGAAGGCCCGGCCGAACGCGAGGCCGCGGCTCGGCATCGGCCGCACCTTCCAGAACCTCGCCCTGTTCAGCCACATGAGCGTGCTCGACAACATCATGGTCGGGCGGCACCACCTGCTGCGCAACAACTTCCTGACGGGCGCCTTCTACTGGGGCACGGGCGCGCGCCGCGAGGAGCTGGAGCACCGGCGCCGCGTCGAGGAGATCATCGACTTCCTCGACCTGCAGGGTGTGCGCAAGGCGCAGGCCGGCGCGCTGTCCTACGGCTTGCGCAAGCGCGTGGAGCTCGCCCGCGCGATGGCGCTCGAGCCGCAGCTCATCCTCCTCGACGAGCCGATGGCCGGCATGAACCTCGAGGAGAAGGAGGACATGGCCCGCTACATCGTCGACCTGAACGAGGAGTTCGGGATGACGGTGGTGATGATCGAGCACGACATGAACGTCGTGATGGACATCTCGCACCGGGTCATCGTGCTCGACTTCGGCAAGAAGATCGCCGACGGCTCGCCCGAGGAGGTGCTCGTCGATCCGCACGTGAAGAAGGCCTATCTCGGCGAGGAGGACGAGTTCCTGGTCGAGGACGACGACGACGCGCAGCGGAGGATGACGGCGTGACGAGCCCGTTCCACGAGCGCGTCCGGCAGGCCGACACCCTCCCCAAGCTCCTGCGCCTCAACGCGCGCGAGCATCCGGGCGAGGTGGCGCTGCGCGAGAAGGATCTCGGGATCTGGCGGAGCCGGACCTGGGACGACTATCACGGGCGGGTCAGGGACTTCGCGCTCGGCATGCACGATCTGGGCGTCGTCCGCGGCGACGTCGTCGTGCTCATCGGCGACAACCGGCCGGACTGGGTGGCCGGCGAGATCGCCGCGCACGCCGTCGGCGCGATGACGCTCGGCGCCTATCGCGACGTGCTCGAGGACGAGCTCGCCTACCTCCTCGACTACGGCCAGGCGGTGCTCGTCTTCGCCGAGGACGAGGAGCAGGTCGACAAGCTCCTCAACCTCGAGGACCGCATCCCGTCGGTGCGCTGGATCGTCTATTCCGACCCCCGCGGCATGCGGAAATACGACGACCCGCGCCTCGTCCACGCCGACGCGCTGGCGGAGAAGGGGCGGGGCCTCGACCACGCGGTCTACGACCGGCTGGTCGACGAGACGGACGGCGAGGCCGTCGCCATCCTCTGCACGACCTCCGGCACGACCTCCGACCCCAAGCTCGCCATGCTGTCGGCCGGCCGGCTCCTGCGCCACTGCGCGACCTACCTCTCCTTCGACCCCAAGGGGCCGGACGACGAGTACGTCTCGGTGCTGCCGCTGCCGTGGATCATGGAGCAGATCTACGCGCTCGGCTGGGCGCTGATCTCGCGGATGAAGGTCAACTTCGTCGAAGAGCCCGACACGATGATGCACGACATGCGCGAGATCGCGCCGACCTTCGTGCTTCTCGCCCCGCGCATCTGGGAGCAGATCGCCGCCGACGTGCGGGCCCGCATCATGGACACGACGCCGCTCAAGCGGCGGCTCTACGAGGCCGGGCTGAAGCGGGGGCTCGGCGCGCTGGAGACGGGCGAGCGCAGCGTCGTCTCCGAGCTGCTGGCGATGCGGGCGCTGCGCGACCGGCTCGGCTTCACGAGGCTGCGCTCGGCGGCGACCGGCGGCGCGGCGCTCGGCCCCGACACCTTCCGCTTCTTCCGCGCGCTCGGCGTGCCGCTGCGCCAGCTCTACGGCCAGACCGAGATGCTGGGCGCCTACACGCTGCACCGCGACGGCGTCGTCGACTTCGACACGGTCGGCGTCGCGATGGGCGACGAGATCGAGATCCGGGTCGACAACGTCGACGCGAACGGCGTCGGCGAGGTCGTCGCGCGCCACCCCAACATGTTCCTCGGCTACTACAAGAAGCCCGAGGCGACCGCCGTGGACCTGCGCGACGGCTGGATGCACACGGGCGACGCCGGCTATCTCGACGGCAAGGGCGAGCTCGTCGTCATCGACCGCGTCAAGGATCTCGCGGAGACGGCGCACGGCGACCGCTTCTCGCCGCAATACATCGAGAACAAGCTGAAGTTCTGCCCCTTCGTGGCCGAGGCGGTGGTTCTCGGCTCCGGCCGCGAGCACCTCGCCGCGATGATCTGCATCCGCTTCTCGATCGTCGCGAAATGGGCGGAGAAGAACCGCATCGCCTTCACCACCTACACCGACCTCTCCGCGCGGCAGGAGGTCTACGACCTCCTGCGCAAGGAGGTCGAGCAGGTGAACGCGACGCTGCCGCCGGCGCAGCGGATCGCCAAGTTCCTGCTTCTCTACAAGGAGCTCGACGCCGACGACGGCGAGCTCACCCGGACGCGCAAGGTGCGTCGCGGCGTGATCAACGAGAAGTACGGCGACATCATCGACGCGATCTACTCCGATGCCGAGCGCATCCCCGTCGACACCGTCATCCGCCTCCAGGACGGCAGCTCGCAGCGCATCCGCACCACCCTGAAGGTGGTCGACATCGGTGCCGCCAGCGCACGGCCTGGCCCGGTGCGCGAGCGTGAGAGGGCAACCGCATGAACGTCGAGCTTCTCGTCCAGCTCCTCATCAACGGGCTGATCGTCGGCGCGCTCTACGGCGTCGTCGCGATGAGCTTCGTGCTGATCTACAAGGCCTCGCAGGTCGTCAACTTCGCGCAGGGCGAGTTCCTGCTCGTCGGCGCCTGGGTGTGCTGGTGGCTGCTCACGGAGTACCAGCTGCCGCTCGTCTGGGGCATGCTCATCACCTTCGCCTTCATGACGGTGTTCGGCATCGCCGTGCAGGTGCTGGTGCTGCGCCCGCTGATCGGGGAGCCGATCATCTCCGTCATCATGGTGACGATCGGCCTGTCGATCTTCCTGCAGGCGCTGATGAAGTGGATGTTCGGCGTCTTCGCGCAGCCGTTCCCGCCGATCTTCGAGAACCAGACGGTCAGCTTCGCCGGCATCCAGGTGCAGACGATCTACCTCGTCAGCCTCGGCGTCTCGCTCTTCATGATGGCCGCGCTCGGCTGGTTCTTCCAGTACTCGAAATACGGCCTCGCCATGCGCGCGACCGCGTTCAGCCAGCAGGTCGCGCAGTCGATGGGCATCTCGGTCAAGAGCGTCTTCGCGATGGCGTGGGCGATCTCGGCGGTCGTCTCGTCGGTCGCCGGCGTCACCGTCGGCGTCGTCAACGGCGTCTCCTCGGCGCTCTCCTTCTACGGCATCAAGGTGTTCCCGGCGGTGATCGTCGGCGGGCTCGATTCCATCGTCGGGGCGGTCGTCGGCGGGCTCATCGTCGGCGTGCTCGAGAGCCTGTCGCAGTTCGTCGACAGCCAGTACCTCAACTGGGGCAATCTCTACGAGGTCGCACCCTTCTACGTCCTCATCCTCATCCTGATGATCAAGCCCTACGGCCTCTTCGGCACCAGGGACATCGAGCGCGTCTGACGGCGGCGAGACGGAGACCACCTCATGACGACCCAGAGCCTCCTGCCGGCCGGCGACTTCCGCACCTCCTACGCCGCGGACACGACGATCTTCCCGACGGCGTTCATGCGCAACGTGTGCATCCTCGCCGTCGTCGTGCTCTGCGCGGCGCCCTACGTGGTCGACCGCTACTGGCTGAGCCTCCTGATCTCGATCGGCTACTACGGCATCGCCGCGCTCGGCCTCAACATCCTCGTCGGCTTCACCGGCCAGATCTCGATCGGCCATGCCGCCTTCTTCGGCTTCGGCGCCTTCGCCTCGGCCTGGGTGTCGAACAGCTGGGGCGTGCCGGTGTTCTTCGCGATTCCGATCGCCGGGATCCTCACCACCGCCGTCGGGCTCGTGTTCGGCCTGCCGGCGGCGCGCCTGAAGGGGCTCTACCTCGCCATCGCGACGCTTGCCGCGCAGTTCATCCTGCAGGACTTCTTCTCGCGCGCGGAGTGGTTCTCGGGCGGCGTGGCCGGCTCGATCGCCGAGCCCTTCTCCATCTTCGGCGTGAGCTTCGGCACCGACGAGAGCTACTTCTACGTCGTGCTCGCCTGGCTGGTGATCTGCTACCTGCTCGCCACCAACCTGATGCGCAGCCGCGACGGGCGGGCGCTGGTCGCGGTGCGCGACCACTACCTGTCCGCCGAGATGATGGGCATCAACCTGACGAAGTACCGGACGCTCAGCTTCGGCCTGTCGTCCTTCTTCGCCGGCATCGGCGGCGCGCTCTACGCCCACTACCTGCAATACGTGTCGGTCGAGGGCTTCACGATCCTGCTGTCGATCCAGTTCCTCGGCATGATCATCATCGGCGGGCTCGGCTCCATCGCCGGCACGCTGATGGGGACCGCCTTCATGGTGCTCCTGCCCGAGGTCATGACCTGGGCGACGAGCCTGTTGTCGGGCAGCGCGATCGACCGCGCGCTCGTGCTCGGCAACAACGTCTCCTACCTGCGCGAAATGGCGATCGGCCTCGCCATCGTGCTGTTCCTGATCTTCGAACCCGACGGGCTGGCCCACCGCTGGAGCCAGACGAGGGCGTACTGGAAGCTCTACCCCTTCTCTCACTGAGGGCGGGGCAACAACAGAGGGAGGAAGAACACGAAATGTCGTTCCGGAGCATCATGATCGGCGTCGCCGCCGCGGCCCTCGCCGCGGGGACCGCCCACGCGGAGATCCGCATCGGCCATCTCGCCGACTACTCGGGGGCCACCTCCGACGTCGGCACGCCGTTCGGCCAGGGCGTCGCCGACACCTTCGCCTGGGTCAACAAGAACGGCGGCATCGACGGCGAGCAGGTGAACGTCGACACCGTCGACTACGGCTACCAGGTGCCGCGCGCCGTGGCGCAGTACAAGAAGTGGGTCGGCAACGTCTCCGCGATCATCGGCTGGGGCACGGCCGACACCGAGGCGCTGCTCGCCTTCGTCGGCAAGGACGAGATCCCGTATTCCTCGGGCTCCTATTCCGCCGCGCTGACCGACCCGACCGGCAAGTCCGGGAAGACGAAGGCCGCGCCGTACAACTTCTTCTACGGCCCGTCCTACTCTGACGCGCTGCGCGCCATGCTGACATGGGCCGCCGACGACTGGAAGGCGAAGGGCGGCGAGGGCAAGCCGAAGTTCGTCCACATGGGCGCCAACCATCCCTATCCGAACTCGCCCAAGGAGGCCGGCAAGGCGATGGCGGAGGAACTCGGCTTCGAGGTCCTGCCCGACGTGCAGTTCGCGCTGACCCCCGGCGACTACACGGCGCAGTGCCTGACGCTGAAGGATTCCGGCGCCAACTACGCCTATCTCGGCAACACCGCCGGCTCGAACATCTCGGTCATCAAGGCCTGCGACACGGTCGGCGCCGACGTGCAGTTCATGGGCAACGTCTGGGGCATGGACGAGAACGCGGCGAAGGCCGCCGGCCAGGCCGCCGACGGCGTGGTCTTCCCGCTGCGCACCGCGGCGGTGTGGGGCGACGACGCGCCGGGCATGAAGACGGTGGAGGAGATCTCCGCGATGTCGGGCGCCGACTACCGCACCGTCCACTATCTCGCCGGCATCTGCACGGCGATGTACATGAAGGAGGCGATCGCCTGGGCCAAGGCCAATGGCGGCGTCAGCGGCCCCAACATCCGCGACGGCTTCTACCAGAAGACCGACTGGGTGCCCGAGGGCATGGACGGCGTCTGCATCCCCTCGACCTGGACCAAGGAAGACCACCGCGGGATGATGCAGGTGCCGATCTACCGCACCCACGTCAACGGCGCGACCGACGCGCCGCTGCCCGAGCTGATGGCGAACGACACGATCACGCTCGAGAAGCTCGACACGATCAAGCTCGATCGCACGGACGATACGCTCGGCTGGTAAGCCTCTCTGAAGGCGGGCGGCCCCGTGCCGCCCGCCTTTCCGTCACGAACCCCACCTCAACCCGAGTCCGCGATGACGCTCCAGGAAGTGACCCGGCCGGCCGCCGGGACCGGCGCCGAGACGCAGCCGCTCCTCGCCGTCCGCAACGTCGAGGTCGTCTACGACGACGTGATCCTCGTCCTGCGCGGCCTGTCGCTGTCCGTCCCCGACAAGTCCGTGGTCGCCCTGCTCGGCGCGAACGGCGCCGGCAAGTCGACGACGCTCAAGGCGATCTCCGGCCTCCTCAAGACCGAGAACGGCGAGGTGACGCGCGGCGAGATCGTGTTCGACGGCAAGCGCATCGACGGCGTCGACCCGGACAAGATCGTGCGCGCCGGCATCTTCCAGGTGATGGAGGGCCGCCGCATCGTCGCCGACATGACGTCGATCGAGAACCTGAGGCTCGGCGCGTTCACCCGGCGCGACCGCGGCGTCGACGACGATCTCGAGATGGTGCTCAACTACTTCCCGCGCCTGCGCGAGCGCACCGGCCTCGCCGGCTATCTCTCCGGCGGCGAGCAGCAGATGCTGGCGATCGGCCGGGCGCTGATGGCGCGGCCCAAGCTCATCCTGATGGACGAGCCGTCGATGGGCCTGTCGCCGCTCCTCGTGAAGGAGGTGTTCGGCATCATCCGCCAGATCAACCGGGATCTCGGCGTGACCATCCTGCTCGTCGAGCAGAACGCCAACGCCGCCCTCGCGGTCGCCTCCTACGGCTACATCATGGAGCAGGGCAAGGTCGTGCTCGACGGCCCGACCGAGACGCTGCGCGAGAACGACGACGTCAAGGAGTTCTACCTCGGGGGCGGTGGCGCCGACCGGAAAAGCTTCAAGAACCTCAAGAGCTTCAAGCGCCGCAAGCGCTGGCTCTGATCGGGACCGCTGCTCGTGCCTCTCATCCGCTCCACTGCCGACCTGACCTCCGCCGAGGCCATGGCCAACCGCAAGTCCTGGGCCCGGATCTCCGCGGAGCTGCGCGCCCGCCGCGACGCCGTCGCGATCGGCGGCAGCGAACGGGCGCGCGAGCGCCACGTCGCGCGCGGCAAGCTCCTGCCGCGCGAGCGGGTGATGCGCCTGCTCGACCCCGGCTCGCCGTTCCTCGAGCTCGGCAGCCTCGCCGCCTACGGCATGTACGACGACGCCATCCACGGCGCCGGCATCATCACCGGCATCGGCCGCGTGATGGGCCGCGAGGTGATGATCGTCTGCAACGACAGCACGGTGAAGGGCGGCACCTACTACCCGATGACCGTGAAGAAGCACCTCCGCGCGCAGGAGGTGGCCCGCGAGAACCGGCTGCCGTGCATCTACCTCGTCGACTCCGGCGGCGCGAACCTGCCGCACCAGACCGAGGTCTTCCCCGACCGGGAGCATTTCGGCCGGATCTTCTACAACCAGGCGAACATGTCGGCGGCGGGCATCCCGCAGATCGCGTGCGTCATGGGCTCGTGCACGGCGGGCGGCGCCTACGTGCCGGCGATGTCGGACGAGACGGTCATCGTTCGCGGCCAGGGCACGATCTTCCTCGGCGGCCCGCCGCTCGTGAAGGCGGCGACGGGCGAGGTCGTCTCGGCCGAGGACCTCGGCGGCGCCGACGTGCACACCCGCCAGTCCGGCGTGGCCGACCACTACGCCACCGACGACGACCACGCGATCGCCATCGTCCGGCGGATCGTCGGCACGCTGAACACCCGCAAGGGCATGGAGCTCGATCTCGCCGAGCCGGTCGAGCCGCGCTACACCCGAAAGCGAGCTCGAGGCGATCGTGCCGACCGACCTCAAGCGGCAGTACGACATCCGCGAGCTGATCGCCCGGCTCGTCGACGGCTCGGAGTTCGACGAGTTCAAGCGCCTCTACGGCACGACGCTCGTCACCGGCTTCGCCCGCATCTGGGGCATGCCGGTGGGCATCGTCGCCAACAACGGCATCCTCTTCTCGGATTCGGCGCTGAAGGGCGCCCATTTCGTCGAGCTGTGCTGCCACCGCCGCATCCCGCTCCTGTTCCTGCAGAACATCTCGGGCTTCATGGTCGGGCGCCAGTACGAGGCCGGCGGCATCGCCAAGGACGGCGCCAAGCTCGTCACCGCCGTCGCCTGCGCGCAGGTGCCGAAGGTGACGCTGCTCGTCGGCGGCTCGTTCGGAGCCGGCAATTACGGCATGTGCGGCCGCGCCTACCAGCCGCGCTTCCTGTTCACCTGGCCGAACTCGCGCATCTCGGTGATGGGCGGCGAGCAGGCCGCCTCCGTGCTCGCGACGGTGCGCCGCGAGGGGCTCGAGGCGCAGGGGCGGGAGTGGCCCGCCGAGGAGGAGGAGGCCTTCCGCGCGCCGATCCGCGAGAAATACGAGGAGGAGGGCTCGCCCTACTACGCGACCGCGAGGCTGTGGGACGACGGCATCATCCTGCCCGGCGAGACGCGGCGGGTGCTGGGCCTCGCCTTCTCCGCCGCGCTCAACGCCCCGACGCCGGAGCCCCGCTTCGGCGTGTTCCGGATGTGACCGACATGGCCGATCTCCCAGCCTCCGTCCTGATCGCCAACCGCGGCGAGATCGCGTGCCGGATCATCCGCACGGCGAAGCGGCTCGGCATGCGCACGATCGCCGTGCACTCCGACGCCGACGCGAAGGCCCTGTTCGTCGAGATGGCCGACGAGGCGCACCGCATCGGTCCGGCGCCGGCGGCCGAGAGCTACCTCCGCATCGACCGGATCGTCGAGGTCGCGAAGGCGACGGGCGCCGCCTGCATCCATCCGGGCTACGGCTTCCTGTCCGAGCGGGCGGAATTCGCCGACGCGTGCGCGGAGGCGGGCATCGCCTTCGTCGGCCCGCCCGCCGGCGCCATCCGCGCCATGGGCCTGAAGGACGCGGCCAAGGCGCTCGTCGCGGAGGCCGGCGTGCCGGTCGTGCCGGGCTATCACGGCGCCGAGCAGGACGCCGAGTTCCTGCGCGCCCAGGCCGCCGAGGTCGGCTATCCCGTGCTCATCAAGGCGGTGGCCGGCGGCGGCGGCAAGGGCATGCGCCGGGTCGAGCGGGACGCCGATTTCGTCGACGCGCTCGAGGGCGCCCGGCGCGAGGCGGCCGCCGCCTTCGGCGACCCGCGCGTCCTGATCGAGAAATACGTGCTGTCGCCGCGGCACGTCGAGATGCAGGTCCTCGCGGACACGCACGGCAACGTCGTCCACCTCTTCGAGCGCGACTGCTCGCTGCAGCGGCGCCACCAGAAGGTGATGGAGGAGGCGCCGGCGCCCGGCATGACGGCCGAGACGCGCGAGGCGATGGGCCGCGCGGCGGTCGAGGCGGCGCGCGCCGTCGGCTATGTCGGCGCCGGCACGATCGAGTTCATCGCCGACGGCCGCGACGGGCTGCGGCCCGACCGCTTCTGGTTCATGGAGATGAACACGAGGCTGCAGGTCGAGCACCCCGTGACGGAGGCGATCACCGGGCTCGACCTCGTCGAGCTGCAGTTCCGGGTGGCCGCGGGCGACCGGCTGCCCTTTTCGCAGGGCGACCTGCGGATCGACGGGCACGCGGTCGAGGCGCGGATCTATGCCGAGGATCCCGAGGCGGGCTTCCTGCCGTCGACCGGCAGGCTGTGGGCGCTCGACCTGGCGGAAGAGGAGGGCCTGCGCATCGACAGCGGCGTGCGCGCCGGCGACGAGGTGACCCCCTACTACGACCCGATGATCGCAAAGGCGATCGTGCACGCGCCGGACCGGCGGGAGGCGCTCGATCGCCTGTCGCGGGCGCTGTCGCGCATGGTCGTGGCCGGGCCGCGCAGCAACGTCGCCTTTCTCCGGCGGCTCGCCGAGGCGGAGGCGTTCCGCGACGGCGCGTTCGACACGGGCTTCATCGACCGCCACCTCGACGAGCTCGGCGCCGCCCGCATGCCGGTCGACGAGGCGATGGTCGCGACCGCCGCGCTCCATCTGGTGCGGCGCGAGCAGGCGGCGATCGCCGCGGCGACCTCGCTGAGGCAGGGCGCGCGGCCCGGGCCGTGGCGCGTGGCGGACGGCTTCCAGCTCGTCGGCGCGAGCAGGCGGGGGCTTCTCGTGACGGCGGACGGCGAGACCCTGGAGCTGACGCTCGAATACGACGCGGACGGGCCGCGCATCGCAGGGGCGGGCGGCGACTGCACGATCGTCGAGGCCGGCGACGAGGTTCTCGTGCTGCGCGAGGGCCGGCAGGTTCGCGTGGCGCTGCACGATCCCTTCGACGTCGATCTCGAGCATCTCGACCGGAAGGGCGCGGTGACGGCGCCGATGCACGGCCGGGTGGTCGCGGTGTTCGTGAAGCCGGGCGACCGGGTGGAGAAGGGCCAGCGCCTCGCCGTGGTCGAGGCGATGAAGATGGAGCACACTCTGGTCGCCCCGGGGGCCGGGGAGGTGACCGAGGTCGCGGTCGAGGTGGGCGCGCAGGTTGCCGAAGGCGCGCGCGTGGTGGCGTTGAAGGAGGAAGACGATGGCTGAGGCAAACCCGGTCGGGGAGGGGGCGCGGCACCCGCGCGGCGGGCTCTACTTCGAGGATTTCGAGGTCGGCCAGCAGTTCGCCCATCGCCTCACGCGCACGGTGACGCAGATGGACAACATGCTGTTCTCCAACATGACGCTGAACCCGCAGCCGCTGCACATCGACGCGCATTTCTGCGAGACGGAGACGGAGTGGGGGCAGCCGCTGATGAACTCGCTGTTCACGCTCGGCCTGATGATCGGCATCTCCGTCAACGACACGACGCTCGGCACGACCATCGCCAATCTCGGCATGACCGACGTGAAGTTCCCCGCGCCGCTCTTCGAGGGCGACACGGTGAACGTGACGACGGAGGTCGTCGTCGACGCGCGAAATCGCGGTCGCGGCCGGATGCCGGCATCGTCGAGTTCGTCCACCGCGACCTTCAAGCAGGACGGGACGCTGGTCGCGGAGTGCCGCCGGCAGGCCTTCATGCGCCGCCGCCAGCGCGGGACCGTGGCGTGACCCGCTCGCTGCTCTTCGTTCCCGGCGACAGCCCGAGGAAGCTCGAGAAGGCGATGGCCTCGGGCGCCGACGCGCTGATCGTCGACCTCGAGGATTCCGTCGGGGCCGACCGGAAGGAAGCCGCCCGCGCAGGCGACGGCGGCCTTTCTCGCCGAGGCCGGCGAAGACGGCCGGCGGTCCCCGGCTGTTCGTCCGGATCAACGACCTGACGACGGGGCTCGCCGAGGCCGATCTCGACGCGGTGATGGCCGGGGCTCCCGACGGCATCGTGCTGCCGAAGACCGAGGGCGGCGCAGACGTCGCCACCCTCGGCGCGGCGCTCGGCGAGCGCGAGCGGGCGCTCGGCCTGGCGGAGGGCGGCACCCGCATCATCGCCATCGCGACCGAGACGGCGCGCGGCCTCTTCGGCCTCGGCACGCTTGCCGAGGCCGGCGGACGGCTGAGCGGCGTGGCGTGGGGCGGCGAAGACCTTTCCGCCGACATCGGCGCGGAGACCAACCGGTCCGCCTCGGGCGCCTACACCGAGCCCTACCGGCTCGCCCGGTCGCTGACGCTGTTTGCCGCGGCGGCCGCCGAGGCGGATGCGATCGACGCCGTCCACACCGCCTACCGCGACCTCGACGCGCTCGCGGCCGAGTGCGCCGAGGCGCGCCGCGACGGCTTCGTCGCGAAGATGGCGATCCATCCAGCCCAGGTCCCGGTGATCAACGAGGCCTTCACGCCGTCGCGCGAGTCGCTCGACTGGGCGCGGGCGGTGATGGACGCCTTCGCCGCGGCGCCCGGCGCGGGCGTCGTCGGCGTCGGGGGCGAGATGATCGACCGGCCGCACCTGAGGCGGGCGGAGCGGCTCCTGAAGCGGGCGCCGGTGAACGCGCCCGGCGCGAACGGAGGGACGGAATGAGCGGCTCTCGCGGCGATTACTTCGACGACCGGGACACCCTCGATCCGGCGGCGCGGGAGGCGGATCTCTTCCGGCGGCTGCCGGAGATCGTCGCCGCGGCGATGCGGGCGCCGGGCTACGCGGAGCGGATGCAGGGCGTCGATCCGGCGGCCGTGACGAGCCGCGAGGCGCTCGCGGCCCTGCCGGTGCTGCGCAAGTCCGACCTGCCGGCCATGCAGCGCGGGGCGCGGCCCTTCGGCGGCCTCGTGCCCGAGGCCCCCGGCAGCTTCGGCCGGCTCTACACCTCGCCCGGGCCGATCTTCGAGGCCGAGCCGGCGGCCACGGATCCGTGGCGGATGGCGCGGGCCCTTCATGCCGCCGGCTTCCGCGAGGGCCAGATCGCCGTCAACACGTTCAGCTACCACCTGACGCCGGGCGGCTTCATCTTCGACACCGGCCTCCGCGCGCTCGGCTGCGCCGTCATCCCGGCGGGGCCGGGCAATGTCGAGCAGCAGGTCGAGCTGATCGAGGCGTACCGGCCGACCGGCTATTGCGGCGTGCCGGACTTCCTCAAGATCCTGATCGACGCCTGCGCCGAGCGCGGGATCGACCAGCCGTTCGAGCGGGCGCTCGTGTCCGGCGCCGCGTTTCTTCCCTCGCTGCAGGAGGCGGTGAAGGCCGCCGGGATCGACGCCTGCCAGGCCTACGCCACCGCCGATCTCGGCCTCGTCGCCTACGAGACGGCGGCGCGCGAGGGCATGGTCGTCGGCGAGGACATCATCCTGGAGATCGTGCGGCCCGGCACCGGGGAGCCGCTTCCTGCGGGCGAGGTCGGCGAGGTGGTCGTCACCTCGCTCGACCCGCGGCGGCCCTGGCTGCGCCTCGCCCTCGGCGACCTGTCGATGGAGATGTCGGGACCGAGCCCCTGCGGACGCACGGGACGGCGGATCCGCGGCTGGATGGGGCGGGCCGACCAGGCGACGAAGGTGAAGGGCATGTTCGTGCGTCCGGAGCAGGTCGCCGAGATCATGCGCCGCCACGGCCTCGCCGGCCGCGCGCGGCTCGTCGTCGCGCGGGAGGGAGAGGCCGACCGCATGACGCTGAAGGTCGAGAACGAGCCCGGCGGGGCGGATCTCGCCGCGGCGCTCGGCGAGACGCTGCGGGCGGTGACGAAGCTCGGCGGCGAGGTCGAGATCGTCGCGCCGGGCACGCTGCCGAACGACGGCAAGATCATCGAGGATCGCCGCGAGATCGGCTAGCGGCTGGTCGAAAGCGGCAAGGGGAGGCGCCGGTCTGCCGGCGCAGGGAGCGTGGCATGTTCAGCAACGGCATGAATTTCGGGCTCGGCGAGGATGTCGAGGCGCTGCGGGAGACGGTGCGGCGCTTCGCGCAGGAGCGCATCGCGCCGCGGGCGGCGGAGATCGACGCGAAGAACGAGTTTCCCGCCGGGCTCTGGCGCGAGATGGGCGAGCTCGGCCTGCTCGGCGTCACCGTGCCGGAGGAGTATCGGCGGCGCCGGCATGGGCTACCTCGCGCACACCGTCGCGGTGGAGGAGATCAGCCGCGCCTCGGCCTCGGTGGGCCTGAGCTACGGCGCGCACTCGAACCTCTGCGTCAACCAGATCCGCCTCAACGGCAGCCAGGAGCAGCGCGAGAAGTACCTGCCGAAGCTCGTCAGCGGCGAGCATGTCGGCGCGCTGGCCATGTCGGAGCCGGGGGCGGGCTCGGACGTCGTGTCGATGAAGCTCAGCGCGCCGCAAGCACAACGACCGCTACGTGCTGAACGGCTCGAAGATGTGGATCACCAACGGCCCGGACGCCAACGTGCTGGTCGTCTACGCCAAGACCGACCCCGAGGCCGGCGCGCGCGGCATCACCGCGTTCCTGATCGAGAAGGGCATGCCGGGCTTCACGCACGGCGCAGAAGCTCGACAAGCTCGGCATGCGCGGCTCGAACACCTGCGAGCTGGTGTTCGAGGACTGCGAGGTGCCGTTCGAGAACGTGCTCGGCGAGGAGAACAAGGGCGTCCGCGTGCTGATGTCGGGCCTCGACTACGAGCGCGTGGTGCTGTCGGGCGGCCCGCTCGGCATCATGGCGGCGGCGCTCGACGTGGTGTCTCCCTACCTGCACGACCGCCAGCAGTTCGGCGAAGCCGATCGGCGAGTTCCAGCTGATGCAGGCGAAGCTCGCCGACATGTACGCGTGCGAGCAATGCGAGCCGCGCCTATGTCTACGCCGTCGCCGGCGCCTGCGACCGCGGCGAGACGACGAGGCAGGATTCGGCGGCCTGCCTCATGTTCTCCTCGGAGCGCGCCGTGCAGGTGGCGCTCGAGGCGATCCAGGCGCTCGGCGGCAACGGCTACATCAACGACTATCCGACCGGCCGGCTGCTGCGCGACGCCAAGCTCTACGAGATCGGCGCCGGCACGCAGGAGATCCGCCGCATGCTCATCGGCCGCGAGCTCTACGAGCGCGAGGCCGGCCGCGCCTGACGCGGGGAGGGCTCACAGGGAACGGTCTTGGCGCGCGCGATCTCCGGCGCGCGCCACGACCGGAACCTCGACCGCGACGGGCCGTGCCCTCAGGGCTCGACGCGGCTTTCCGGCCGGTCGTCGCCCTGCGAGATCTCGGCGTGCCAGCGGCCGCGCTCGTCTTCCCAGCTGATGCGGGTGGTCTCGCCCGGCTGCTTCTGCTCCGTCGCGGCCTGGCGCGCCGCGGCGAAGGCGTCGTCGTGCGTCGGGAAGCTCTCGGAGTAGGTGCCGTTCATCTCGTAGGCCCAGCCTCCGTCGTGCTCCACGATGTTGTAGATGACCGTCGCCATCGAGCCCTCCTGTCCGGTTTCGTTTCGCTGGGGGGCAACACGCCGCCGCCGCTCGCGTTCCCGGACAGTCTACTGCCTCTTGCAGGCCGCGTCCCGGCGACGCGAGCCGCCCGCCGGGACGTCCGGGCCTACCGATCCAGTCGGCGCCGTCAGGGCCTGAGCTCGACCTTGATCCAGCCCGGCTTGCGCAGGTCGAACTCCTTGTAGGCGGCGATGACGTCGCGCATCGGCTCTTCCTGCGTCAGCACGGCTCCGGGATCGACCACGCCGGCCTCCACGAGGGCGACGAGCTCGGGCACGTACTTGCGGTGGTTGCAGTTGCCCATGTTGATCGTCAGGTTCTTCTGCATCGCCATGCCGAAGGGGAAGAAGTTGAGGTGCGGCGGGTAGACGCCGATCACCGCCAGCGTGCCGGCCTTGGCGAGGCCGTCGATCGCCCATGTGGCCGCGAGCGTCGGCGCGTTGCCCGGCTTCCACAGCTCGCCGTCCGGCGCGGCGTCCGGCGCGACCTGCTTCACCTCCTGCGCGAACTGCTCGAGCTTGCCCTTCAGCTTCTCGGCCGCGGGACCCTCGGCGGGCGCCTGGCTGTCGATGCCGACGGCGTCGATCGCCCGGTCGGTGCCGATGCCGCCGGTGAGCTCGAGGATGGCCTCGATCGGGTCCTCGACGTTGAAGTTGACGATCTCGGCACCGAGATCGCGCGCCTTCTCCAGGCGGTCGGCATGGCCGTCGACCGCGATGACGCGGGTCGCGCCGAGCTGGAAGGCGGAGATGATGGCGAACAGGCCGACCGGACCGCAGCCCCACACCGCGACGATGTCGCCGTCCTCGATCTCGGCGATGTCGGCGCCGAAATAGCCCGTGGGGTAGATGTCGGAGATCATGATCGCCTGGTCGTCCGACACCTCGTCCGGCAGGCGCACGAGGTTCGTGTTCGCGTAGGGCACGCGCACGTACTCCGCCTGCATGCCGTTGAACGGGCCGGTCATCTGCGGGCCGCCGTAGAACGACGTGCCGGCGCGGGGGCCGTTCGGGTTGGCGTCGTCGCACTGCGCGAAATAGCCGGAGCGGCAGTAGTTGCAGGAGCCGCAGCCGATGGTGGAGGGAACGACCACCCGGTCGCCCGGCTGGATGTTGCGCACCGCGCTGCCGATCTCCTCGACGATGCCGATGCCCTCGTGACCGAGGATCGTGCCCGGCTCCATGCCGGGCAGCGTGCCGCGGATCATGTGCAGGTCGGTGCCGCATATGGCGCTCGACGTGATGCGGACGATCGCGTCGCCCGGCGTCTCGAGGCCCGGCTCGCGAACCTCCTCGAGCCGGATGTCGCCGATGCCGTGAAAGACCACTGCCTTCATTCGATCGTCTCCTGGCAGGCCGCAGTTGATGAAAGGGATGACCCGGTCCGGCAGCCGTCTTCGCGGACTGCCCGCGGATCTCGCGCTCGGCGGCACGCCACCCTGCCACTGCCGGGTGCCGCCGGCCTCGGGGGTCAAGAGCGTGGGGCGGTCCGCTGTTCCTGCGGCGCGACATCGGTCGGAGATCGCACCGGTCGA
>CAWFLD010000003.1:0-229953 GCA_963816555.1 uncultured Alphaproteobacteria bacterium
TACGGCGCCTATGGCGCTGAAGCCTCCACGAGGCCCGGTTGCTTGCGCTGGGCGAAGAAAATCCTCTTCCTTTTTGCCTGGCTTCGGCACGCTCGGGCCGAACTCGGTGAGCCAGACCTCGCAATCTTCCAGCGTGAGCTCTTCCGGCGCGAGCGAAGCCTCAAGTGCAGCGCGAACGTAGGTAGTCGAACTTGCGCGACTGCTCGATGGCTCGGCCAATGCGGAGCCAGCGGGTGATCTGCCCGGCCAAGGCGCTGTTCTGCAGAGTTGCTTCCCGCCGCACCGCTTCCATCAGGTCGTCGTTCAAACTGATGGCTGGGCCGTGGTCATCGCGCCTTGCCTGCAGCCACAAAGTGCCGGATCGTCATCAAACGTCGAGGCCGAGGCAGTCTCGGGACCGGTGGGCGCCCGGTCGGTCGGCCAGGTGGCTGTGGCGGAATGCCGGGAGCAGACCTTCGGGGAGAACGGCTCGATTGGTCGCCGTGGGGGCGGCGGGCGCTTGCGGGGCGGGCCATGGGGGACCGGGCCTTGCGCGCCGGTGCTTCTCCTGGCCGACGGCCGGGCTCATGTGCTTCATTCGACGGTCGTCTTGACGATCGTCAACGACATCGGCGCGTTCTCGGCCAATCTGAGGGCATGATCAGTCAGCCGGACCCGACGCAATTCCAGGGCCGTGTCGTCGCGGTCCGAGGCGCCGTTCTCGACGTCGCCTTCCCGGACGGCCTTCCGCCCATGCGCGCAGCGCTCGGGATCGAGCGGGGCGACGGAGACGTCGTCGTGGCGGAGGTGCAGGCGCATCTCGATCGGCAGACGGTCCGGGCGCTGGCGCTGCACGCGACCTCGGGTCTCGCCCGCGGTGCGGTGGCGGCCGTCCTCGGCGACGCCGTCGAGGTGCCTGTCGGGGAGGCGCTTCTCGGCCGGCTGGTCGACGTCGTCGGCCGCACCGGCGACGGAAAGGGGCCGGTGCCGGCGGACACGCCGCGTCGCCCGATCCACGCGCCGCCGCCGCCGCTCGCCGAGCAGTCCGGCACGACGAGCCTCTTCAACACCGGCATCAAGGTCATCGACCTCCTGACCCCGCTGGCGCACGGCGGCAAGGCCGCGATGTTCGGTGGCGCCGGCGTCGGCAAGACCGTGCTGGTGATGGAGCTCATCCATTCCATGGTCGCGGACTACCGGGGGATCTCCGTCTTCGCAGGCGTCGGCGAGCGGTCGCGGGAAGGCCACGAGATGCTCGTCGAGATGGGCCGGTCCGGCGTGCTCGACCGCACGGTGCTCGTCTACGGCCAGATGAACGAGCCGCCCGGCGCCCGCTGGCGCGTGCCGCTGACGGCGGTGACGATCGCGGAGCACTTCCGCGACGCGAAGAAGCAGAACGTCCTGCTGCTCATGGACAACGCGTTCCGCTTCGTTCAGGCGGGCGCGGAGGTGTCGGGCCTGCTCGGCCGCCTGCCATCGCGGGTCGGCTACCAGCCGACGCTCGCCAGCGAGGTGGCCGAGCTCGAGGAGCGCATCGCCTCGGTGGGCGACGCGGCGATCACCTCCATCCAGGCGGTCTACGTGCCGGCGGACGATTTCACCGATCCGGCCGTGACGACGATCGCCGGGCATGTCGATTCGATGATCGTCCTCTCCCGCGCGATGGCCTCGGAGGGGATGTATCCGGCGATCGACCCCGTGGCCTCTTCCTCGGTGCTGCTCGACGGCATGATCGTCGGCGACGCGCACATGGCGGTGGCCATGCGGGTCCGCGCGACGATCGAACGCTACCGCGAGCTGCAGGACGTGATCGCGCTCCTGGGCGTCGAGGAGCTCGGCGCCGAGGACCGCCGCATCGTCGGCCGGGCCCGCCGGCTGCAGCGCTTCCTCACGCAGCCCTTCGCGGTGACGGAGGCGTTCACCGGGGTTCCGGGCTGCAGCGTTCCCGTGGCCGAGACGATCGCGGGCTGCCGCGCGATCCTCGACGGCGAGTGCGACGGCTGGCAGGAGGGCTCGCTGTACATGGTCGGCACGCTGCAGGAGGCGCGCGACAAGGAGGCGGGCACCGCCGCCAAGCTCGGGGCCGACCTCAAGGCCTCGTCGGCGGCGACATGAGCGGGCTCCTGCACCTGACGATCTCGACCCCGGCGCGCGTCCTCGTGTCGAGCGTGCCCTGCGTCTCGGTTCGCGCCGAGGACGAGACCGGCGGCTTCGGCCTGTTGCCGGGGCACGCGGACTTCCTGACGGTGCTGCCGGCTTCCGTCGTGAGCTGGAAGGGCAGGGACGGCAGCGGCGGCGCCTGCGCGCTCTCGGGCGGCATGCTCACGGTCGTGGACGGCGAGGTGGTCTCGATCGCCTGCCGGCGAGGCGTCACGGGCGACAGCGTGGCGGCGCTGCCGGTCGACGTCCTGCGGCAGTTCGAGGCGGAGGACGACGAGGGGCGCCGCGCCCGGGTCGAACAGACCCGCCTCCACGCCGAGGCCGTCCGCCAGCTCATGCGCTACCTCCGCGGGACAGACGGCGCCTCGGGCAGCCTCGCCCCGCGGCCGGGAGAGCCGTCATGAGCAGCGATGGCGGTCAGGAGCCCGGCCATCCGCTCGACGCCGCCGCACGACGCGCCGTCGAGCGCGCGGAGCGAGGGCGGGAGGACCCCGAGCCGTCCCTCGCCCGCCGGCTCGGCCAGATCGGCGTGCTCGGCTGGGCCGTCGTCGTGCCGACCCTCCTGGGCGTGTTCGTCGGCCGGCTCCTCGACCGGACCTTCGACACCGGCATCTTCTTCACCGCACCGCTCCTGATGATCGGCGCGGGATTCGGCTTCTATTCCGCGGTTCGATGGATGCACCGCCAGTGACCGGCTTCATGAGCGTCGCACCTGCATTCCCCCTCGCGCCCGTCGCGATCGCCCTCTGCGCCGGCGTCGCCTTCGCCTGCCTCTGGCTCGCGATGCTGAGATCGAGCGTCGAGGCCCTGGCCGACGGGCGTCCGGCGCGTGCCGTCGCCGCGGGGATCGTCCGTCTCGTCGTCGCCGGCGGCCTCTTCCTCGCCCTCGTGCAGTTCGGCGCGGCCCCCGTTGTCGCGGCTCTCGGAACCTTCGTCCTCGCCTCGCGGATGGCCCTGAAGAGGGTGTCCGGCGCATGAGCGAATCCCCGCTCGTTCTCGAGCCGCTCTTCCGGCTCGGCGTCGTCCCGATCACGGCGCCCGTCGTGGTGACGCTCGTCCTCGTCGCGCTGCTGGCGGGCCTCTCATGGCTCGCGACGCGGAACCTGCGCCTGCGCCCCTCGCGCACGCAGGCGGCGCTGGAGATGTTCGTCGAGGCGCTGACGGCCCAGATCCGCGAGACGATGCAGGGCGAGCCGCGCCCCTATCTCGCTCTCGTCGGCACGATCTTCACCTACGTGCTGGCAGCGAACTGGACGTCGCTCGTGCCGGGGATCGAGCCGCCGACGGCGCATCTCGAGACGGACGCGGCACTGGCGCTGATCGTCCTCGCGGCGACGGTGCTCTACGGCGTCAGGGCCCGGGGCATGGCCGGCTATCTCGGGACGTTCGCGCAGCCGAGCTGGGTCATGATCCCGCTCAATGTCGTCGAGCAGATAACCCGTACCTTCTCGCTGCTCGTGCGCCTGTTCGGCAACGTGATGAGCGGCGTCTTCGTCGTCGGGATCGTGCTGTCACTCGCGGGGCTGCTCGTGCCGATCCCGCTGATGGCGCTCGAGCTGCTGACGGGGGCGGTACAGGCCTACATCTTCGCGGTGCTCGCCACTGTCTTCATCGGCGCGGCCGTTTCCGGAGAGGCTGGTCCTCCTCGGGAAGAAAAACGGAAGGAGTCCAAATGAACCTGATCGAAATCGTCTCGATTGCCGCAGCCGCCATCGCCGTTTCCTTCGGTGCCATCGGCCCGGCGCTGGCGGAGGGAAGGGCGGTGGCCGCCGCGATGGACGCCATCGCCCGGCAGCCCGAAGCCTCGGGTACCATCTCGCGCACCCTGTTCGTCGGTCTCGCGATGATCGAGACCATGGCGATCTACTGCCTCGTCGTCGCGCTTCTCGTGCTGTTCGCCAACCCGTTCGCACAGTAGCAGGCGACAATGCAGGTCGACTGGTGGACGCTCGCCTTCCAGACGGTCAACGTGCTCGTCCTCGTCTGGCTCCTGGGCCGCTTCCTGTTCCGGCCGGTCGCCGACATGGTGGCGCGGCGTCAGGCGGAGGTGGACGGCATGATCGCCGATGCGGAGGCCGCGAGGAACGGTGCCGATGCCGCGAGGGCTGCAGCGGAGGCGGAGGCGCGGACGGCCGCAGTCCGCCGAGGCGAGCTCATGAAGGCTGCCGAAGCGGAGGCGCAGGCTCACAAGGAAGCCCTTCTCGACGAGGCGCGCGAGGCGGCGTCGGCGCTTCGGGCTTCGGCCGAAGAGGAGCTGAAGCGGGCGCGGGAGCAGGCCGAGCAGGACGCAGGGAGCCGGGCGAGGCTGTTGTCGGTCGACATCGCCGCGAAGCTGATGGAGCGGCTGCCGGACGAGACGCGCATCTCTCCCTTCGTGCCGGGCCTCGCCAGGGGCATCGAGGCGCTGGCGCAGGCCGACCGCGAGGCGCTCGAGGCGCAGGCCGGCCGGGGCCCGCTGCCGGTCCTGGTGCCGCGCGAGCCGACCGGCGACGAGATGGAGGCCTGCGAGGCGGCCCTCGCGCCCGTGCTCGGCGCCGGCATCAAGCTGAAGGCCGAGGTCGAGCCGGCGCTCCTGGCGGGGCTCGAGATCCGGGGCGACGGGGCCGTGGTGCGCAACAGCCTGCGCGCCGACCTGGAGACGATCGCAAGCGAGCTGGCACGGCATGGCTGAAGATCCGGGACAGGACCGGTGGCTCGTCGACAGCCGGGAGCGCCTCGCGCGGGTGCATCTCGGCCCGCAGGCACGCGAGGTGGGACGCGTCGAGCACTACTCCGACGGGATGGCGCGCGTCTCGGGCCTGCGCAACGCGGCGCTGGACGAGATGCTGCTGTTCGACGGCCGCTGGCCGGGCTTCGTGCTGGCACTCGACAGCGACATGCTGGATGCCGTGGTGCTCGATGCGGAGGCGACGATCTCGGTCGGATCCGAGGTCGGGCGGCGGGGCGACGTGGTGCGGGTGCCGGTCGGGCCGTCGCTCCTCGGCCGCGTCGTGGACCCGCTCGGCCGGCCGCTCGACGCGGGCGACGCCGTCGAGGCGAGCGAGAGCTGGCCGGTCGAGCGCCCGGCGCCGGCGATCATCGAACGCGCGGCGGTCACCGAGCCGGTCGTGACGGGCCTGCTCGTCGTCGACGCCCTCTTCGCGCTCGGTCGCGGCCAGCGCGAGCTGATCATCGGCGACCGCGCGACCGGCAAGACCTCGCTCGCCGTCGACGCGATCATCGCCCAGCGCGACAGCGACATCGTCTGCGTCTACGTCTCCGTGGGGCAGCGGGCCGCCGCGACGCAGCAGGTGATAGACATGGTCCGCGCGCACGGCGCGCCGGAGCGGGCGATCTTCGTCGTCGCCCCCGCCGCGTCGGCGCCCGGCCTGCAGTGGATCGCGCCGTTCGCCGGCTTCACCATCGCCGAGTGGTTCCGCGACAACGGCCGGCACGCCATGATCGTCATCGACGACCTGACGAAGCATGCGGTGACGCACCGGGAGCTCGCCCTCCTCAGCCGGGAGCCGCCGGGGCGCGAGGCCTATCCGGGCGACGTGTTCTACCTCCACGCCCGCCTGCTCGAGCGGGCCGCGAAGCTGTCCGCGGAACGGGGCGGGGGGTCCCTGACGGCCCTGCCGATCGCCGAGACGGATGCCGGCAACCTGTCCGGCTACATCCCGACCAATCTCATTTCGATCACCGACGGCCAGATCGTCCTCGACAGCCGGCTTGCCGCGGCAAACCAGCGCCCGGCCGTCGATGTCGGGCTGAGCGTCAGCCGGGTCGGCGGCAAGACGCAGAATCCGGCCCTGAGGATGGCGGCCGGGCGGCTTCGGCTCGACTACGCCCAGTTCCTCGAGCTCGAGATGTTCACCCGGTTCGGCGGGCTTTCGGACACGCGCGTCAAGGCGCAGATGACCCGGGGCGCCCGCATACGCGCCCTTCTCGCGCAGCCGCGCCTTTCGCCGCTGCGGCTCGTCGACGAGGTCGCCCTGCTCGTCGCCCTGGAGGCCGGGGTCCTCGACGAACAGGCCGCGGAGATCCTGCCGGAGGTCAAGCGGCAGGTCGCGCGCGCCGTCGACGAGGCGGCGCCCGGCCTCGCCGCCAGCCTGGCGGAGTCCGGGGTCCTCGGTGCCGAACAGCGGCAGCTTCTGGTCGAGGCCGTGAGGGCGCTGCTGGCCACCGCTGCCGCGGCGCAGGGCGGGGAGAAAGGCCCGTGACGGAGAGGCTGCGCGACGTAGAGCGACGGATCGGCACCGTGCATCAGCTCTCGGGGGTCGTCGCCGCGATGCGCGGCATTGCGGCCTCCCGCGTGCGCGAGGCCAACGCGCAGCTCTCGGGCATCCTTGCCTATGCCGGAACTGCGGGCGCGGCGATCGGAGAGGCGCTGGCGCTGCTCGGACCCGAGGACGCGCTTCCCCCCGCCGCGGGCACGGCGGCGGAACTGGTGATCGCCGTCACCGCGGAGCAAGGCTTCGCCGGAGCGTTCAGCGAGGCCGTCCTCGCGCGCGTCGCCGCGCGGGCGGCCGCCGGCGACGTCCGCCTCCTGCTCGTCGGCGACAGGGGGGCGATGCTGGCGGAGCAGCGTGGCCTCGTGCCCGACTGGACGCTTCCCATGGTCGTCCATGCCGGCCAGGTCGCGGCGCTGGCGGAGCGGATCGCGGATCGGCTCTTTCGGCTGGTCTCGGCAGGCGGGATCTCGCACGTGCATCTCGTGCATGCCGTGCCCGCACGCGAGGCGGCCAACGTGCCGCGGGAGCATACGGTCCTGCCGTTCGACTACGCCCGCTTTCCGGCTGCGACCGGCGCACGAAGACCGCTCGTGCACCTGTCGCCGGTCACGCTCGCGGCACGGCTCGCGGACGAATACGTCTTCGCCGAGATCTGCGAAGCGCTGACCCTGTCGCTCGCCGCCGAGAACGAGGCGCGGGTTGCAGCGATGACGGAGGCGACCGGCAACGTCCAGGACATGCTCGACCGGCTCACGGCCAGGCAGCGCCAGTTGCGGCAGGAGCAGATCACCGAGGAGATCATAGAGCTCGCCGCAGGCCGGAGCCGGTAGGCGTCTCCGCCGCCGCCGTCCCCGTCGAGCGGCATGCCGCAGCCACAGGAGCGGGCCTCGGACGGGCCCGATCTGCGACCGTCGTCGGGATCCGTCGGGCGGAGGTCCTTAGAGCTGGAATTTCTCGCGATACTGGTTCGGCGTCACCCCGAACCGGTGCAGGAAGTTCCGTCGCATGACGGCGGCCGATCCGAACCCGCATCGCACGGCCACGGTCTTCAGCGAGAGGTCCGTGTCCTCGAGCATCCGGCACGCGGCGCGGGCGCGCTCGGCCGCGACGAACTCCGCGGGCGTGCGGCCGGTCTCCTCGCGGAACGCCCGTGCGAAGTTGCGCTCGCTCATCGCCGCGCGCCGGGCGAGCTCGGCCACGCGCAGGTCGCCGTCCAGGTTGTCGAGGCACCATTGCTGTATCCGCTGGACCGGCGAGACGGCCGAGAACTGGGCCTTGAGGCGCGTCGAGAACTGCTCCTGGCCTCCCGACCGCTTGAGGAACGTCACCAGGCTTCGGGCGACCTCGAGGGCGACGGCCCGGCCGAAATCCTCTTCCAGCAGCGCCAGGCCGAGGTCGATGCCGGCCGTGATGCCGGCACTCGTGTAGAGGGGGCCGTCGCGCACGAAGATCGGGTCGACCTCCACGCGCGCCTTCGGGAAGCGCCTCGCCAGATCGTCCACGAACAGCCAGTGGGTCGTCACCCTCCTGCCGTCGATCAGGCCCGCTGCGCCGAGCGCGAACGTGCCGGTGCAGATCGAGCCGTATCGCCGCGCCCGGGGGCATTCCCGGCGCAGAAAGTCGGTGATGGGCTCCACGGTCGCCATCTCCACGTTGAACCCGCCCGACACGAGAAGCGTGTCGATCGGCCGGCTCACCTCCGCGATGGTCGTGGTCGGCAGGAAGGTGATGCCGATCTGGGTCTCGATCGGATCCGCCGTCGCCGCGACCGTCTCGACGGCGTAGCAGGCCTGCTTCCGCATGAAGTTGCACAGGCCGAAGACCTGCAGCGGCCCGGCGACGTCGAGGGGGGCTATGCCGGGATAGATCAGCATCGCGACGCGCCGGGTCTCGTCGGCAGGCACCCGCTCGGCACGTAGCTGCCGACCCGACGACCGATGATCCGTTGTCCCGCCCCCGATCATGACCCGCCTGCCTTTCCGGAAGTCAGTGCGTGCAACCGAGTTTACCGATCGATCGGAGCAAGGGAACGCACTATCGGCAGAGGGCCGCAGGGGGACGACGACGGTCCGGCGTCGCAGGCGCCCGGAGCGGAGCGGGATCGCCGGCCTTTGCGTCATCGTGCGGTCCCACGCACGCGATGCCGACCACGATCAGGGCGAGCGTGCCCCAGTCGAGGGGTGACAGCTCCTCGCCGAGAAGCAGCGCGCTCCAGATCAGGCCTGCGAAGGCGGTCGCGTAGCCGTTCTGGCCGGCGAAGACGGCGCCGTGCGACCGGATCAGGATCAGGAGCAGGAAGGTCGCCGCCACCGAGAGGGCCGCGCTCGCCCCCAGGAACGCGAACGGCGTGATCATCGATGCGACGGATTCCGCCGGCGAGATCGTGCCGAACACCAGGACGACGGGCAGGAGCACGAGGCTGGCGAAGCCCATCATGTAGCCCATGAAGCACAGCGGCTCGACGCGCGTGGGCCGCCACCGCGCGATGAGCGCGTCCTCGAGGGCGAAGCCGAGCGGCACGCCGAGCGCGGCGAGCATCCAGATCCAGTGGCTTCCGGTCGCGCCGTCCCAGCGCGACAGCACCATGACGGCGGTGCCGGCAAGGCCGGCCAGCAGGCCGAAGAGGCGGCGCCCGCGCGCCTTCTCCAGCCGGACGGCCGCGGCGATGCCGAACACGATGAGCCCCTCCGTGACGATGAGGACCGAGAGCGGTGCGGCCTCGACGTGGGCCGCCACCAGGAACATCAGCGTCTCGGTCATGGCCCCGGAGAGGACGCCGTACACGGCGAAGAAGCAGAGGGCGGACCGGTGCGGCAGCGTCAGCCGGCCGCGCATGGCGGCCGCACCCAGACAGAAGACGGCGCCGATGGCGTTGACCCAGAAGGCGGCGCCGGCCGGGTCGACGCCGGACAGCGAGGTGACGCGCATGAGCGGCACCTGCAGTCCGCACACCAGGCCGAGCAGGCCGAGCAGGGCGCCGCCGGTCCACACGGGGCGCTGGCCCAGCGACGAGCCGAGACGGCGCAGGCCTCCGGTTCCTCCCCCGTTTCCCCTCCTCGTCGCGTCGCAGTCGACTTCAGCGATGCTCAACATGCGGTCCTCCCACTGGCAGTCGCTGCCCGGCTGGGGTCGCTTGTCCCGTTCACCTGGCGAGGTGTCGGTAGCCTTCGTTTCGGTGGCTGGCGGCCTTCCTCGTCGAGCACGTCGTTCGTTTGCGAAGGCCGCAGAGCCTGCGGCCGCTCACGAGGAAAGCAGCCGTCGGTCATGACGCCGTGAGAGGGGCGCATGCGGCAGCGATAAATCGAACGCCGGCAGTCCTTTGACGCTGGGGCAGGCCAGAGGTCCCGGATCGTCCGCGGCAGGGCCGCAGACGTGCGGCCGGGCGGCGCCTGAGGCAGGAAGACGTGGCAGAATTCGACCGCAATTTGTCCGCAAAAGAACCGTCAAAACGGCCTGCCGGAAGATCTCAACCGGTATAGTTGCGGGTGGCGGAGACGCCGCGCGGCCCGTCCGAGCATCCGGCCGGGGCGCGCCGGCATCCCGGACGCTAAGGGCGGCCGGCCATGCGCTTCATGCTCGCGCGGCCGCTGCGGGACCGGGTGCGCAACGAAACTCGGGGTGGCTCGACATGACGAACACGCCGGTGCTTCTTCTACTCGGACTGAGGCTTCTCAGGGGGCGCGACGGGGAGGAAACGGAGCTGACGGCCAGGCGCGCCTGGGCGCTTCTCTGCTATCTCGCGTGCCATCCGGACCGGCCCCTGCCGCGCGACGAGCTGGCCGCCCTCTTCTGGCAGAACAGCGCGCCGGAGCAGGCGCGGGCGAGCCTCCGGCAGGAGCTCTCCGTGCTGCGCCGCGCGCTCTCGGCCGCCGGCTGGGACCCGATCGAGGCCAACAAGGAGACGATCTGCTTTTCCGCCGGCGACGCGTTCGTCGACGTCACGGCGCTCGCGCAGGCCGCGGCAGGATCGGCCGACCCGCTCGCCGCGCTGCGCCTCTACCGGGGCGAGTTCGCCCGCGGCCTCGCCCTGTCCTCGGAGGAATTCACGGACTGGCTGGAGGCCGAGAGGCGTCGCCAGAAGGAGACGGCGATCGCCCTCGGCCTGCGCGTCGTCGCCTCGGGGGATGCCGCCGCGGCCGAGGAGGCGGCGGGGCTCGTCCTGGCGATCGACCCGACCAACGAGCCCGCCTTCCGCGCGCGGATGGAGGCACTGACGGCGAGCGGGCGGCGCACGGAGGCGCTGCGCGCCTTCGCCGACTTCAGCGCACTGCTGAAGAGCGACCTCGACGCGGAGCCGTCAGGGGAGACGGTCGCGCTGATGCGGGCGATCCGCGAAAGCGCCGCGCCGGCGGCGCCTGAGCCGGCGCCGGCAGCCATCCCGGCGCCGGTCGCGCCGACGGCTGCCGCCGACGCAAGGGGCCCTTCGCCCGTCCGTGCCCTCCGGCGGCCGCCGCGCCCCGCGGCGCACGCTCAAGCGGCTGGCGCTTGCCGCGGTCCTGCTGGTGGCGGCCCCGCTCTGCATCGGCGCGACGCAGTACGCGATGGACGGCGCCGTCGTCTCCCCCACCAACCTCTTCTGCCTGCCGGCCTTCCGCGACCGGAACCGGGCGCAGCCGGTGACGGTCGGCGTCCTCGCCCCGTTCGACCAGTCGTTCGGCCAGCGGCAGATCTGGGGCGTGGGAAAATTCCTTCGCGACAACGGCGGCACGCTGGGCTTCAAGGTGCAGCTCGACGTCCGCGACACCTCGAAGGGGCTCGACGAGCTCGGCGGGATCCTCTCCGACTTCGAGGCGAAGAAGATCGATGCGGTGATCGGGCCGATGAAGTCGCGCCTCGCCTACGACGCCAAGATCTGGGCCCATGCCCACCGCAAGCCGGTCCTGTCGCCGCTGGCGTCCGCCTCCTACCTCGTGCGCCCCGGCGAAGACGACTTCTTCTTCCGGCTCGGCATGTCGGACACCGTCCGGGCCAAGGCGCTGTTCGAGTGGCTGAAGGCCAAGAACCTGCAGAACGACCCGTACATTCTCAACGAATGGGCGGACGCGAAGCCGGGCGAGCCGGAGATCTACGGCCATTCCCAGTCGACCGCCATCAAGCGCTACATCGACCGGGCGACGACGCTTCGCTTCACGCGCGGCGACGCGGAGAGCGCGCGCCGCGCGGTGGAGCAGGTCAGGAACGACGGCCGCGCCGTCCTGATCTTCGGGTACACCTCCGACGTCAAGCGGATCCTCACCGACATGGAGGAGATGGGGCTCGACAACGACGTCTTCCTGATGGGCGTGATCCTGGAGGAGATCGAGAAGCTTCACCTGCGCCGTCCCGAGCGGCTGCACGTCGTCTCGAACGTCAACTCGGAGGCCAGGAGCCTGGAGAACTCCGATCGCCTGAGGCGCATGTTCGAGGACGACAACCCCGGGCTCGAGTACGACCTGTCCGCCTATTACGCCTATGACACGATGGACATCCTCGCGGAGGCGATCGGCCGCGCGCGGGCCCGAACCTGCGACGGACACATCGAAGGCGCCGCCCTGGCGAACGAGCTGCGGCACACGCCCAACCGGCGGCGCATGGTCATCAACGGCGGCTTTCTCGCGGACCGGCAGGAGGTCTATTTCGAGTCCGACGGCTTCATGCTCGTCGACGGCAGGTTCCGTCCCGTGGGGATCGGCATGTGATCCGGCCGGGGTCTGCCGTGCAGGCGCCTCTCGTCATGATGGGCCAGAGGCGACAGGAGGCGAAGGACCGTCTGCGGGCGGAAAACGACTGCGAGGTCAACCTCGGGGCGGAGCTGCAGATCCGCCACCTGCACGAGACGCGTCGCCCACCTGCTGCTCCGCCAGTGGGAGCGGCTGGCGGAGATCCAGCAGGTGCAACTCGAGCTCTTGGAAGACCTCGGACGCGGACGAGGTCGCTGATTTCGCAGGCTGATCAGCTGCAGGTGCGATACCGGCGCGGAGAGGGCGCGAGGATCGACGGCGACCGGATTAAATCTTGGTAACCGTATTCACGGAGGCCGGGAAGAAGATCATCCTCCTGCCACCGACCGGCATGCGACGACGCGAACGCGAGACGGCGCCGCCTCTACCGGCCGCAACACGATGCGCGGCGCGTTCGCGCATCGAGCGGTGACCCCTCGCGCGGAAATGACGTCGATGTCCGGGAATATCCGGTCGCTCACCTGCCTGGCGCGCCCGTCGACGGCTCCGGTCGCGCCGGCTGCAGCCTTCCACCTCGGGCCTCCGGGGCCCGTCGCACACGCGGCCATCCCTGCGCCGAACGCCACCCGGCCGCTGCCCGGCTCTTCCGCCGGTCCCGTCAGGCAGGACGAGCCGGCCGTCGTCACCGTGACCGTCGAACTCCCCGAGCGCGTGGCGGCCTGTCTCCGGCATTGTCGCCCGACACCGGCCCGGGCACCAGGTTGAAGGATTTCCTTGGCGAGCGCAGCGGATCAGGCCTGCTGCCGCCAGCCCGGACGCCCGAGCGCGAGGGGCGGCGGATCCACGTCGCCGGACGCGCGGTTGGGGTGATCTGCCCGAGGAAGCATCGAAGCGGCCGCCCGAAGGGCTTCGGGCGGCTTCAAGTTCGGATCGGACGGTTTCAATGGTGACGCCTAACCCGGCTGTGTCGCTCGGCATCGCGAAGGCTGGTGCGAGACGCCTTCTGTGGCGGCGGCTGCTTACGCCGGGCCTGCTCGTCGCGTTCCTCGTGCTGGTGGCGTTCGCCATTCACCACCTCGCCGAGGACGTTCGATATTCCGACGTGGCGGATGCCCTGTCGCAGGTCTCCCTGCGTGACCTGCTCCTTGCCGGACTGTTCACGGGACTGAGCTTTTTCGCGCTGAGCTTCTACGACGTGTCCGGCCTCGAATACGCCGGGCGCCGCCTGCCTTACCGCTTCGTCGCGCTGACCTCGTTCTGTGCCTACGCGATCGGCAACACCGCCGGCTTCGGCCCCCTCTCGGGAGGAGCGGTGCGCTACCGCTTCTACACGCCGCTCGGGCTGGGACCCGAGGAGATCGCCAGGATCGTCGGATTCGTCACCGCCGGCTTCGGCCTGGGGCTCGCCGCGACGGCGGCCCTCGGCCTGTCCCTGGCGGATGGGACGATCGCCGGCATTCTCGGCGCGTCTCCGCCCTTGCTGCGCCTCGCCGGCTTCGCCCTGCTCGGCGCCGTCCTCGTGCCCGTCGCGCTTTCGCTCGGTGTCGAGCGCACGCTCCGGGTCGGCCGGATCCGGGTTCCGCTGCCGCGAACGGGGCTCCTCCTGCGCCAGCTCGCGATCACGCTGATCGACATCGCCGCATCCGCCACCGTGCTCTGGGTGCTCCTGCCGGAAGGCGCGATCGGCCTGCCGGCCTTCGTCGCGATCTACAGCGTCGCCGTCGGCATCGGCGTCCTGAGCCACGTGCCGGCCGGACTGGGCGTCTTCGAGACGATCGTGATAGCGGCCCTGAAGGGAGTGGTCCCGGTGGATCAGCTTCTCGGCGCGCTCGTGCTGTACCGGCTCGTGTATCACGCCCTTCCGCTGGCGGTCGCGACGATGCTCGTCGTCGTGCTCGAGACGCGGCGGATTCTCGCCGGGCCGGCCGCCACGAAGCTCGTCGCCTCCGCCGAGCGACTGGCCCCGCCGGTGCTCGCGTCGCTCGGCCTCTTGACGGGAGGCATGCTGGTCCTCTCGGGACTGACCCCCGGGGGCGCAGGACGGGCCGAGACGCTTGCCGCTGCCGTCCCGCTGCCGATCGTCGAAGGGGCGCACTTCCTCTCCAGCGTGCTCGGCACCATTCTCCTCGTCTCGTCGCGAGGCCTGCTCTTCCGGCTCGACGGGGCCTGGTGGGTCAGCGTCCTCGCCACCGGCCTGGCATTGGCTTTTGCGCCCCTCAAGGCTCTGGCCATCGGCGAGGCGCTCGTCCTGTGCCTGCTTCTCGTGGCCCTGCTCCTCGCGCGCCACGATTTCAGCCGCCCGTCGTCACTGCTGCACGAGACCCTGAGCCGGCGCTGGTCCATCGCGATCGCGACGATCCTTGCCGCGTCCGTGGCGGTCATGCTGTTCGCCTACAAGGAGGTCCAGTACACCAACGAGATGTGGTGGCAGTTCGAGTTCGCCGGCGACGCGCCGCGCAGCTTGCGCGCGCTCGTCGGGGTCGCCGTCACCACCGCCATGGTCGCCGTGTGGTCCCTGACGAGGCCCTGGCCGGGACCGGCCAGCATCCCGACGCAGGACGATCTCGATCTTGCCGCAGCGATCGTCAGGCGCCAGCCTTCCCCGGAAGCGGGCCTGGCGCTCATGGGCGACAAGGCGTTGATGTTCTCGGACGACCGCGAAGCCTTCGTCATGTTCGCAAGGCAAGGGCGCTCGTGGGTCGCGCTGTTCGATCCCGTCGGCCGACCGGAATCGTGGCCGGGCCTCATCTGGCGCTTCGTCGAGACAGCCAGGCAGCATGGCGGCCGGGCCGTCTTCTACGAAGTGGGACCGGAGCATCTCGCCCTGTACGCGGATGCCGGCCTGACGGCTTTCAGGCTGGGCGAGAGCGCCCGGCTCGACCTCGCGGCGTTCGACCTGACGGGGCCCCGGCGGGCCCAGTTCCGAAATGCCTTGAGGAAGGGAGAACGGTCGGGCCTCGATGTCGATATCGTGGCGGTCGAGGACGTCCCGGCCATCATCGACGAGCTCAACGCGATCTCCGACGCGTGGCTCGCGCACCACAAGGTCCGCGAGAAGGGCTTCTCGCTCGGAGCGTTCGCCCGAGGCTACGTCTCGTTGCAGCCGGTGGCGCGCCTGCGGAAGGACGGGCGGACCATCGCCTTCGCCACCCTGATGATGACCGACCTGAAGCATGAGATCTCTTTCGATCTCATACGCTTCCTGCCCACGGCGCCCAACGGGGCGATGGATTTCCTGATCCTGAAGCTCATCCTCCTGTTCAAGGAGCAGGGCTACGAGTGGCTCGACCTCGGCATGGCGCCCCTCTCCGGCTTTCGCGACAGCCGGGCCGCAACCATCTGGAACCGCGTCGGCCGGGCCGTTTTCGAGCACGGCGAGCGCTTCTACCACTTCCAGGGGCTGCGCAACTTCAAGGACAAGTTCGATCCGGAATGGCGGCCCCGCTACATGGTCGTGTCCGGCGGCCTCAATCCCCTCATCGCGCTCGCGGATGTGACGGTCCTCATCAGCGGCGGCGTTCGTGGAGTCGTTTCCAAATGAAGCTCCTTCTGCTCGCGCTGGCGTTGCTCCTGGGCTGCGGCGATGCCCGGGCCCGCGCGGATGCGCTCGACCCGGGCCTCCTCAAGATCGCGCGCCTCGTCAATCCCGGGGCGCCGGTGCGGGGCCTGGTCTTTCTGCTCTCGGACGGGAGCGGTTGGTCGAAGGCGGACGACACTCTGGCCGACGAGCTCGCGAGCGACCGCGCGATCGTGGTCGGCGTCGACCTGCCGCAGTACCTGCAGGCTCTGGGCCGCTCCGGCGGCGATTGCGTCTACATGGTCTCCGACCTCGAGAGCGTGGCCCAGCAGCTTCAGCGCGCAGCCGGCGCGGCGGACTATCATCTGCCGATCGTCGCCGGCCGCGGCGCAGGGGGCGGCCTCGCGCTGGCGATCGCGGCGCAGACGCCGGCCGCGACGATCGGGCATACGCTGGCTCTGGACCCCCAGCCGGGCGTCGCCCTCCGGAAGGTGCTCTGCAGCGACGCCCCCCGCCGCCAGAGTGGCGGCGGGACGGTGTACGGCCTCTCTCCCGGTCCCCTCCCTGACCCGGTGGACGTGATCCTTTCGGCAAGGGCGCCGGAAGGCGTGGCGGCCCATGTCGAGAGCCTGGTCGCAGATGGCTTCGCCATCTCGGTCGCGCACGAGGCTGCAGCCGATGCGGCCTTCGACGCGAAGCTTCGGGCGCTGGTGGCGCAACACGCGCCGGCAACGGAGACGACGCTCGACGTGCCGGTGCACGAGCTTCCCGGTCCCGCCAGGTTCGACAGCCTGGCCATCGTCTACTCGGGCGACGGAGGCTGGCGCGATCTCGACAAGACGATCGCCGGCATCTTCCAGAAGAGCGGCCTTCCCGCGGTCGGGGTGGATTCGCTGCGATACTTCTGGTCGGAGAAGTCCCCGTCGGAGGTGTCGCGGGACCTGGCGGGCATGATCGACCTCTACACGGCGAAATGGAACGTGAAGCACGTGGCGCTCGTCGGCTATTCGTTCGGCGCCGACATTCTCCCCTCCGCCTTCAACGGGCTGGATGACGCTCACAAGGCGCGCGTGGCGCAGATATCGCTTCTCGGCTTCTCGCCCCGAGCGGACTTCGAGATCAGCGTCGCCGGGTGGCTCGGCAGCCATACCTCCGACGCCCGCCCGACGCTTCCGGAACTGGCGAAGATCGATGGCCGCGAGGTCCAGTGCATCTACGGGGCGGACGAGGACGACACGGCCTGCCCCGGCCTGAAGGGGACGCCGGTGGAGGTCATCGAGACCGCCGGCGGCCACCACTTCGACGGCAACTACCAGGCCCTGGCGGACACGATCATGGCCGGCCTCCGCAAGCGTCTCCAGGCATCGCCCGCGCAATAGGGCGGACGAGCGCCTCCCGCTGCGGCGGGCTCATCGTGTGGATCCCCTGCGCAATGACGAGCGTCATCGGCCGCTCCTCGTCGCCGACGCCCTGCGACCGTACGAAGAAGCTCAGGCCAGCGAGAGGATCGGGGGAAGATGACGGTGTCCATCGCCGCAACCCTTCGGACGCGTGATCGGGAGCGCCGCTGGACGCAGGCTCCCGCTGGAGCGATCCCGCCGCCGCGGGGTTCGCGGGCAGGCTTCCGTCGAGCCCGTCACTCCGCGGGGCGGGACGGCGGCTATCCCGCCTCCCGCTCGTCCCGCTTCAGGCATGCGGTCGACGAAGCCCTCGTTGGGTCGAGGTAGCGGCCGTGCGGCGACATCTACCGCGCGCCGGGGATGCTGAAGGACGGGCACTTCAAGGCGCGCGAGATCAGCATCTCCGTCATGCGCCCCGAGCTGCGTCCGCCTGCCGCTCGAACATCGGCGAGCGAAGCGCCTGCCGCATTTCCCGTGCCCTTTGCGACCGGTGCCCGTGTCTGGAGGTCGGTGAATTGCGTTCCATCTCTCTTGAACCGGGCCGGATTGTATGCACTGATGCTCCGCGAGACACCGCTTGTCTGCACCTGGGAGGGAAAATGCACCGCACACTCTTGTCGGCATTGCTGGCCGGGGCCAGCCTCGTCATCGCATCTCCGGTCTACACGGCACACGCCGAGACCGTCATGAAGATCGGTCACTTCCTGCCGCCGGGCGATCCGCGCGACCTCGGGGCGCACAAGGTGGAGGAGATCGTCGAGGCGGACGACCGGTGCGACATCGACGTCCAGGTCTTCCCGAGCAGCCAGCTCGGCTCCTTCGACGACATCAACGAGGGCGTCCAGTTCGGCTCCATCGAGATGAGCCTCCTGCCCGCCTCCTATATCGTCGGCACCGATCCGCTCTTCGGGGTCTTCGACTTTCCGTTCTTCTGGCCGCGCGACGCCGAGCAGCTGATCTCGGTCTACGACAGCGACGCGCTGGATCCGCTGCGGGAGAGCATCAAGTCGCACAACATGGAGCTGCTGGACGTCTGGCACACGGGCTTCAAGACGTGGACCTCCAACGTTCCCCTCGACACGCCGTCCGCCTATGACGGGCTGACCGCGCGCGTCATGCCGTCTCCGGTCCTCGTCGAGCAGGACAAGGCGCTCGGCATGCAGCCGGTGACGATGCCGTTCTCCGAGACCTACACCGCCCTGCAGACCGGCGCGGTCGACGCCCAGGAGAACCCGATCGCCGTCAACTGGAACATGAAGTTCTACGAGGTGCAGCCCTACATCACGCTGTCCTATCACGGGCAGCTCGACCAGGTTCTGCTCGTCAACAAGGCGTGGTTCGACAAGCAGCCGTCCGGCTGTCAGACCGCCATCCGCGAGGCGCTGCACGAGGGCCGGAAGGTCGCCCTCGAGGAGACGCGCAAGCAGGAGCAGAAGGCGCTCGAGACGTTCAAGGAGAACGGCAACAAGCTGGTCGAGCTGACCTCGGAGGAGCGCGCCAAGCTGAAGGAGGCCACGCTTCCGAAGGTGCGCGAGTACTACATCGCCAACAATCGGCGACAAGGGGAAGGCGCTCGTCGAGGCGCTCGAGAAACAGATCGACGCGGTGGCCGCGCAATAAGATGCCGGCGGACCCTGTCGTTCTCGAACCGCAGGCACGGAGGGCCCTCCCTTGCTAGGCAGGGCTCTCCACGCGCTGGACGCGGTCACGCGGGGAATTTCGGGGGCGGCCCTCCTGGCCGTCACCTTCATCATCTTCCTCAACGCGACCGGCCGCTTCCTGATCGGCGCGAGCTTCCTCGGAGGAGAGGAGCTCGCCCGGCTCCTGATGGTCTGGGCGACGTTCCTGGCGGCCTTCAGCGCGCTGAGGATCGAGGGCCACGTGTCCATCGACCTCGCGCTCAGGCAGGCGGGGCCGCGGCTGCAACGCCTCCTGAGAGGAGGCATCGCCGTGATCGGCGCGGTCATCTGCGTCTACCTCACGATCACCAGCTACCAGCTGACGTCCTTCAGCTTCGGCTCGGGGCAGATGGGAGCGACGCTCCCGGTTCCGCGGGCCCTCTTCTTCCTTCCCGTCTGCGTCGGCGCCGCGCTCCTGACCGTCGGCTTCCTCGAGCAGGTGGTGCGGGCGGCGACGGGCACGCTCCCGGACCTGCCTGGCCTCTCCGAGGAGACGGTCGCTGATGGCGCACAAGGTGTGAAAGACGACCTCTGATGCTTGCAGCCGTCTCCGGTGCCGTCGCGTTCATCCTGCTCGTCATGGGCACGCCGCTCTTCCTGGTGATGCTCGGGCCGACCATCACGGGCTTCGAGTTCTCGAGCTTCTCCCACATCCCCTCGATGGTCGTGCCCCAGCGCATGGTCGACGGGGTGAACAAGTTCTCGCTCCTGGCGGTGCCGCTCTTCATCTTCGCCGCGGACATCATCGGGCGCGGGCAGATCGGCGAGCGCATCGTGCGGATGCTCGAGAGCTTCGTCGGGCACAGGCGGGGCGGCCTCGCCATCGCGACGGTCGCGGCGTGCGCGCTCTTCGGCGCGATGTCGGGCATCGGCCAGGCGGCGATCGTCAGCATCGGGCCGATCGTCTTTCCCGCCCTCGTGCGGCAGGGCTACAGCCGCGGGTTCTCCGTCGGCCTGATCGTCGCCTCCTCGACGCTCGCCATGCTCGTGCCCCCCGGCGTGGCGATGATCCTCTACGCGCTGCAGACCAACGCCTCCATCGGATCCGTCTTCATCGCCGGGCTCGGCGCGGGGACCTTCCTCGCGCTCGTCCTGTGCGGCTACGCGTTCTACTTCGCCGTGCGCCACGACGTCGGGCTCCTGCCGCGCGTCGCATGGCGGCAGCGCCTTGCCGTCGTGCGGGAAGCGGGCTGGGCGCTGGGCCTGCCCGCGATCATCCTCGGCGGCATCTATCTCGGCTTCTTCACCCCGACGGAAGCGGCCGCGCTCGCCTGCGTCTACGCGATGTTCGTGGAGTTCTTCGTCTACCGCTCGATGACGGTGCGGGAGCTCTTCAAGGTCTCCCAGGCGTCCTCGGTGACCGTCTCGGTTCTTCTGATGCTCGTGGCCGTCGGGACGGCGCTGACCTACATCCTGACCCTGTCGCAAGTGCCGCAGATGGTCACCCAGATGCTGGGGAGCAGCTCTCCGTACTTCCTGCTCCTGGTGATCAACGTCGTCTTCCTCGTCGCCGGCATGTTCGTCGACCCGAACTCGGCGATCATCATCCTGACGCCCATCATCTACCAGGCGGCCGCGGCCGCGGGCATCGATCCGATCCATCTCGGCATCGTCGTGGTCGCCAACCTCGCCATCGGAATGGTGTCGCCGCCGTTCGGCATCAACATCTTCGTCGCGATGACGGTGTTCAAGGTGCCCTACGGCCGCATCGTGTCCACGCTCATCCCGTTCATCGTGCTGATGCTCATGGTGCTGGTCGCGCTGACCTACATCCCGGAGATCTCGCTATTCCTGCCGCATCTCTTCCGCTGACGTCGCGGGGGCGCCGCGGCCGGGAGGAGGCGAGGTGCGCGCCGCCGTCCGGCCGGCGCCCTCAGCTCTCCGCGCCGGCGTCCGTCCGGTCGGCACGGTGGCCGGAGCGGGCCCGCGTGAACGCGCGGCGGACATGGGTCACGTGCTCGACCATGAGCTCCTGCGCCTCGCGCGGCTTGCGGGCGAGGATCGCCTCGTAGATGCGGTGATGCAGGGCATTCCTCGTGGCGACGTCATCGATCGAGAAGGCCATCACGTTCCGGGTCAGCGCTTCCGGGACGCGCTGGCACAGATTTATGACGTCGACGACCAGACCCGACTTGGCGGCGCGGTGGATCGCTTCGTGAAAGGCCTGGTTGGCGTGCGAGTACTGCAGCCGCGCCTGCTCGTGATCTTCGTTCTTCAGCGCCGCGTCGCCCTGCGCCAGCGCCTCTTCGATGGCGACCTCATCCTCCGCCGTCAGCCCGCGCTCGGCCGCCAGGCGTGCCGCCAGCCCTTCCGCGAGAGCCCGCATCTCGAACGCGTCGACCACTTCCGAGAGCTCGAGCACCCGGGTGCGGTACCCCTTGTTCGGGATGTAGGTGACGAGCCCCTCGCCGACCAGCGCCTGCAGGGCGCTCCGCACCGGCGTGCGGGAGACGCCCAGGGTCCTGCTCAGCTGGACTTCGTTTATGCGCGATCCGGGAGGCAGCGCGCCGTCGAGCACCGCGGCCCGCACGCTTTCCGTCACGCGGGCGCTGTGGTTGCGGCCCTTGGCTGCTCCGGCAGCCGTCCGGGACGGGGACGAGGTTGCCACGCTGGAAGATCCTTCTCACGGAAATGCGCCTGTCCAAGCCGGATAATCCGGTTGCGACCAATCCGCAAGCGAATGCCGCTTGATTGCAGCGCACAATCCGCCGCTCTCCGACAATGTGCATGCAATATTGTTGTATTGGCGAATGATCGCGTGCATGTTGCCCCCGAGCGCCCCGCGCTCGAACCGGGTTCAACGACGAGGCATCACCTTGGAGACACTGTTCAAGATTCCGGCCGTATCTCTGCCGGTGGCGGATCAGGACGGGGAGTTCCCCGTCCGGCGCGTCTATTGCGTCGGCCGCAACTACGTCGCCCACATCCGCGAGATGAAGGAGGGCGACGAACGGGATCCGCCCTTCTTCTTCCAGAAGCCGACGGACTCGGTGCTGCGGGACGGCGAGCCGATGGCCTATCCGCCCCACACCCGGGATCTTCAGTTCGAGGTCGAGCTCGTCGTGGCGATCGGCCGGGCAGGGCGCGACATTCCCGTCGGGAAGGCGCTGGAGCACGTGTACGGCTACGCGGTCGGCCTCGACATGACGCGCCGGGACAGGCAGTTCGAGGCGCGTGAGCAGGGCCGGCCGTGGGAGGTCGGGAAGTCCTTCGACCAGTCGGCGCCCTGCGGGGTCATCCACAGGGTCGACGAGGTCGGGCACCGCATGAGCGGGAGGATTACCCTGACCGTCAACGGAAAGCCGCGCCAGGAAGGGGATCTGGAGGAGATGATCTGGAACGTGCCGGAGATCATCTCGAACCTCTCCTCGCAATACGCGCTCGAGCCGGGCGACCTGATCTACACCGGGACGCCCGCGGGCGTCGGCCCGGTCGAGGTGGGCGACGAGATCGTCGCCACCGTCGACGGGCTGCGCCCACTGCGGACGAAGATCGTTGCCCCTGTCCAAGCCAATGAGGAGATCACGGATGCTGCCCACTGAGCGTCTTTCCTATTCGGCGATCGTGGATCGCCCCCGGCTGAAGCTGCCGAACGACGCCCGGATGGTCGTCTGGGTGATCGTCAACATCGAGGAGTGGGACCCGAAGGCGCAGATGCCGAGAACGGTTCTCACGCCTCCCGCCGGCGGCTCCCCCAGCCCGGACATCCCGAACTGGGCCTGGCACGAATACGGCAACCGGGTCGGCTTCTGGCGGCTCCTGAAGACGATGGACGACCTCGGCCTGCCCGGCGCCCTCGCCATCAACGGAACCGCGGTGCGCTCCTACGAGCCGATCTCGCAGGCGGCCCTCGACCGCGGCTGGGAGTTCGTCGGCCACGGCTACACGCAGAGGAACATGCAGAAGGTCGAGGACGAGCGGGAGGACATCCGCAAGACCGCGCAGGTCATCTCCGACTTCACGGGCAAGCGGCCGCGCGGCTGGCTCGGGCCGGGCCTCACCGAGACGTGGGAAACCCCGGACATCCTCGTCGAGGAAGGCTATGACTATGTCTGCGACTGGGTGCTCGACGATCAGCCGACGCGCCTGAAGACGCGCACCGGGTCGATCGTCAACGTGCCGTACACGCAGGAGTGCAACGACGTCGCGATGATGCTGATCCAGCACCACACCGCATCGGAATATGCCAAGCGTGCGATCGACCAGTTCGACCAGATCTACATGGACGCGGACGACTCCGCGCGCGTGATGGCGCTGGTCGTGCACCCGTACATCATGGGGGCGCCGCACCGGGCGAAGTACTTCAGGCTCGCGCTGGAGCACATCCGGGCGCGGTCCGACGTGCTGTTCTGGACCGGCGAGCAGATCGCCGACTGGTACCAGTCCCAGAGCGCCTGAGGCAGTCGATGCTCAACACCCCTCGCGCCTATGGCGGCATGGTGACCTCGCCCCATCATCTCGCCAGCGGCGCGGGGCGGCAGGTTCTGGAGCAGGGCGGCAACGCCCTCGAGGCGATGATCGCGATGGCCGCGACCATCGCCGTCGTCTACCCGCACATGAACGGCATCGGCGGCGACGGCTTCTGGCTCTGCCAGGGCGAAGACGGCCGCCCCGTCGGCATCCAGGCCTGCGGCCCGAGCGGGGCCATGGCGACCGGCGAGTTCTACGCCGATTGCGGCCCCGACGGGATACCGGCACGGGGCGGCCGGGCGGCCCTCACCGTCGCCGGTACGGTCGCGGGGTGGCAGGTGGCCCATCAGCTCGCCGGCGAGTGGGGCGGGCGGATGCCGCTGCGCGATCTCCTGGCGCAGGCCGTCCACCACGCGCGCAACGGCGTCGCCGTCACGAGCGGCCAGCACCGCCTGACCGAGGCCAAGCTCGCCGAGCTTCAGGGCGTGCAGGGCTTCGCGGCGGCGTTCCTGGATGACGGCGAGGTGCCCGCGGAGGGTACGCGGCAGCGATTCCCGGCGCTCGCCGCGACGCTGGAGCATCTGGCGGAGGCCGGGCTCGACGACTTCTATCGCGGCGACGTCGCGCGGAGCGTCGCGGCCGACCTGGAGGGGGCGGGAAGCCCGCTGCGGCTGCCGGATCTCGAAGCCTACCGCGCCCGGCGGGTCCGCCCGCTGTCGGTCGAGGTCGCCGGCTGCAGGCTCTTCAACATGCCGCCGCCGACGCAAGGGGTCTCGTCCCTCGCCATTCTCGCCGTCCTCGACCGCCTCGGCAGCCGCGACACCGCCTCCCCGCAGTTCGTGCACGACGCCGTGGAGGCGACGAAGCAGGTCTTCCGGGTGCGCAATGCCAGCGTCTGCGACCCCGACTTCATGACGAGGCGGCCTGAAGAGCTCCTTGCGGAAGCGGAGATCCGCCGCATGGCCTCGCTGGTCGACCGCTCGAAGGCAGCACCCTGGCCGCATCCGCCGGCCGAAGGCGATACCATCTGGATGGGCGCCATCGATGCGGCCGGCCGTGCGGTGTCCTTCATCCAGAGCATCTACTGGGAGTACGGTTCGGGCGTCGTGTGCCCTTCCACCGGGATCCTCTGGCAGAACAGGGGCATGAGCTTCTCCCTTCAGCCGGGGCACATGAACGAGCTGAAGCCGCGCCGTCTGCCGTTCCACACCCTCAACCCGGCGCTGGCGCAGTTCGCGGACGGCCGCGTGCTGAGCTACGGGACCATGGGAGGCGAAGGCCAGCCGCAGACACAGGCGGCCGTCTTTGCCCGCTACGCATGGGGCGGCACCCCCCTGCAGCAGGCCGTCACCATGCCGCGATGGCTTCTCGGCCGGACATGGGGCGAAGACACGACGAGCCTCAAGCTCGAAGGCCGCTTTCCCGGGAGCCTGGTCGAAGACCTGTCGCGCGCGGGGCACGAGGTGGATCTGGTCGAGCCGTTCAGCGACCTCATGGGCCATGCCGGCGCCGTCGTGCGCCACGAGGACGGCTTGCTCGAAGGGGCAGCCGACCCGCGGAGCGACGGCTGCGTGGCAGCTCTCTAGCGACCTCCGAAATCCCGGCGCCCCACGCCGCCACGGCTTTCCCGAGCTGCCCACAGCGGTTCTGCCGGCCCTGACTCCGCCACGACGGCGTCAGGGCCGGCTTCAGGCATGATTGCCGCGCGGATGCCGGCGCCGATCCGGCGAGATGTGCCTGCCGGGCCCCGCGGGTCCTCCCGCGGGGCGGATCGGGGCCGGCCGAGCGCCTGCCGGCGCAGGCCGGGCGTCGCTCATTCCTGTTCCTGGCCGGTGAAGGTGAGCAGGAGCTGGAAGATGTTGATCAGGCTGATGTAGAGCGACAGGGCGCCCATCACGGCGAGCTTCTGGTGCGTCTCGCTGTCGAAGTGCCCGGCGTACTGCTCCTTGATCGTCTGCGTGTCCCAGGCGGCGAGGCCGACGAAGACGACGATGCCGATCACGGAGACGGCGAACTGGATCGCGCTCGAGCCGACGAACAGGTTCACGACGCTCGCGATGATCACGCCGATCAGCCCCATGATCAGGAACGAGCCGAAGCGCGAGAGGTCCCGCTTCGTCGTGTAGCCGTAGAGGCTCGTGGCGCCGAACATGGCGGCCGCGATGAAGAAGGTCCGCGCGATGCTCGCCCCGGTGAAGACGAGGAAGACCGACGCGAGCGAGAGCCCCATCACCGCGCAGAACACCCAGAACAGCGTCTGCGCCGTGGCGGCGGACACGGATTCGATCCGGAACGACAGGAAGAAGACGAAGGCCAGCGGCGCGAGCATCACCACCCATTTGAGCGGCGTCCCGAAGATCGGCACGTAGAGGGCGGGCGTGGTGCCGACGACGAAGGCGACGATGCCCGTCAGCACGAGCCCGAGGCCCATGTAGTTGTAGACGCGCAGCATGTGCCGGCGCAGGCCCTCGTCGTAGTGGGCCCGGTCGGCCTGGCCGGCGCCCGTGCGCAGGCCGTAGCCAAGGTTCGGCGTGTTCAAGCGAGTGCTCCTCGTTTTCGGGGTCAGTAGATGGAGTTGGAGAGGGAGGCCGAGAGCGTCTTCGCGGCGTCCTCCACCCGGTCCGGCGGGGCGCTGGAGACGAGCACGTAGGCGACCTCGCCGATCTGCCAGTAGGCGGCCTCGAGGCTGGCCTCGTGCACGAGCGTCTCCGGCACGACGTCGAAGCGCCCGGGCCTGGTCGCGAAGAGCGAGAGCGTGCCGAGAGCGTCCGACCGGATGGCCAGCTCGAGGCTCGGCCCGGTGTTCGACGGGAAGACCTGCACGTCCGTGATCTCCCAGCCGTCGGGCAGCGACGGCACGGCGATCGACGTGGCCGCCCGGATCTCGGCCGGGTCGTAGTCGCGCACCGCGGGCTGGGAGTGCATGTGCGCGCGCACGGCGGCCGTGCGGTGCGCCCTCATGCCGTCGGTCACGTAGCCGGGCGGCGGGCTGGAGGCGCCGGCCGGCGCGATGCCGAGACCGCCGACATGGCCATGGGCGAACCAGCCGACGCCGATGAACAGGGCGACGGCCGCAGCGGGACGCAGGCGCCGCATCAGCCGGTCGCGGCCGAGGCCGCGCTGGAGCCGCCGCGCCTCCTCCGTCGTCGCGGCGGCGCGGGCCCGGAGCGGCTGCGAAAGCGCGAGCCTCAGCTCGTCGCGCGTCCTGAGGTCCGCCATCACCCGCGCCGCGGCCTCCGGGTCGCGGCAGAGATGGGCCTCGACCTCGATGCGCCGGGCGATCGGCAGCTGGTCGTCGACATAGGCGTCGAGATCGGCGTCGGTGACGGTGTCGGTGTCAGGCGGACGGTTCATCGCTCCCTCCGATCAGTCTGAGGTGAGGGGAGGCGGCGGCCGGCCGGGCCGGCGCGGCCTGCGGGCCGTCCTCGATCGCGCGCAGGGCGGCCCTCGCGCGGGACAGGCGGGACATGAGCGTGCCCACCGGGACGTCGAGCGCGGCCGCGGCCTCGCCGTAGCTCATCCCCTCGATCGCCACGAGGTGCAGCGCGGCGCGCTGGTCCTCGGGCAGCTGCATGAAGGCGGCCCGCACCTGGGCGAGGCGCACGTGATGTTCCTGCCCGGGCGCGAGATGCAGCGGCGCGCCGGCCGCGCTCCGCTCGTGCCGGCGCCTCGACGAGGCCTCCGACCGGCGGCGGTCGACGAAGACGTTGTGCAGGATCGAGAACAGCCAGGTCCTGAGCTTGCGCCGCCCGTCATAGCTTCCGCGCTTCTCGTAGGCGCGCAGCAGCGTGTCGTGGACCAGGTCCTCGGCGTCATGGTCGTTGCGCGCGAGCGAGCGCGCGTAGCGCCGCAGGCTCGTCAGCTCGGCCAGGACGTCGGGTCGTGAAGGCGTGTCTCGTCTCATGGCCCATATACGGAGCGGGCGCCGGGCCTATTCCCTGCGCCGTGACGTTTTCCTTCGCGCCCCGGCGCAGGCACGCGCCGAGCCGGCCCGCCCGTGCCGGCGCTCACCGGCCGGCGGCAGGCCTGGCCTTCCCGGCCGCAACGGGCTGCTCGGCGGTGCGGCGCAGATGGGCCTTCGCCACGAGGTTCGCGGCGACCGGCGCGGTCAGGAAGAGGAACAGCGTGATCAGGAGCTCGTGGATCGACAGCCGGCCCTCGCCGAACAGGGAGAACAGCATCGAGGCGATGAGGATGCCGCCGACGCCCAGCGTGGTCGACTTCGTGGGCCCGTGCAGGCGGCGCATCGTGTCCGGCAGCTTCGCGAGGCCGTAGGACCCCACGAAGAGGAAGATCGCGCCGACGACCAGGAAGGCGCTCACGAGGATCTCGGCAGGAAGGCTCAAGGGTCACTCCATCACGTTGCCGCGCATGAGGTACTTGCAGAAGGCGACCGTCGTCACGAAGCCGACCATCGCGAAGAGCATCGCCGCCTCGAAGAACAGCGACGTCTCCCACGTGATGCCGGCCAGCACGATGAGCGCGATCGCGTTGATGGCGAGCGTGTCGAGCGCGAGGATGCGGTCGACCGCGTCCGGCCCGACGACGAGCCGGTAGAGGGTCAGGAGGCTCGCCGCGGACACCGCGGCGATCGCGAAGGTGGTGGCGTAGGCGATCACTGGAAGATCCTGTTCAGGCGGGCCTCGTAGCGGCGCTTGATCGTGGCGACCGTCGCCGCCGCGTCGTCGAGGTCGAGGCAGTGGACGCTCAGCGTGTGGTTCTCGTGGTCGTAGTCCGCCGTCAGCGTGCCCGGCGTCATGGTGATCGTGCCCGCCAGCACCGTCACGGCCTCCGCCGACTCCAGGTCGAGCGGCACGGTGATGAAGGCCGACCTGAGGCTGTCGCCGCGGCGGAACAGCACGAGCATGGCGACCTGGACGTTCGACACGACGATGTCGTGCAGGACGATGCAGACATACTCGGCGATCATGAGCGGCCGGCCGATGCGGGCGCGGTCCGGCCAGTAGACGCTCGTGAGCTTGGGCACGACGACGCCGATGACGGCCGCGAGCAGGACGGCGCCCGGCGAGACCTCGTTGGCGAGCAGCACCCAGACGGCGAAGACCGTCGCGCTCAGCCAGGGATGGGGCAGGATGGCGGCTGTCATGTCACGGCTCCCGGAGGGCGATGTCGGTTCGCGCGAGCACGGCGTCGATGTAGCGGCCCTGGTCGAGGAGCTCGCGCGCCGTCGCGGTGGTGGCGTCCATCACGGGGCCGCCCATCACGCTGAGGCCGGCGGTCGCGACGAGGAGGCACGCGACGATCGCGACGGGCGCGGCGCCGACCGGCGTGGCGCGCGGCGCGGCATCGCCCGCAGCCGCCGCGGGAGCCTTCCAGAACAGCGTGCTGCCGGCCCTGAGATAGCCGACGAGGAGGGCGAGGCTCGTTCCCAGGATGACGACCCAGAGGGCCGGCCCGGCCGCGCCGTCGCGAACCGCGTCGAGGATCGCGACCTTGCCGACGAAGCCCGACAGCGGCGGCATGCCGACCATCGCGATGCCGGCCGCGAAGAACAGGCTGCCGAGGACGAGGCTGCGCGGCGCGGGCCTGTCCGGCACCAGGCCGTCGGCGACGGTGCCGCGGCCGGCGGCGACGATGTCGACGAGAAGGAAGAGCGCCGCGCCGACGAGGCAGCTGTGCAGGAGGTAGTAGAGGGCGGCGGAGAGCTGTCGCTCCTCGAGGCCGCCGCCGGCGATCAGCAGCGTGCCCATCGAGGCGACGACGGAGAAGGAGGCGAGCTGCAGCATCGAGCGGCTCGCCACGACGCCGATGCCGCCGAGGATCAGCGTCGCGGCCGCCGCGGGCAGGATGAGCGCCTGCAGGAGATCCGACACGCCCGCGACGCCCGAGGCGAAGACCAGCGTGTGGAGCCGGATGATCGCGTAGGCGCCGACCTTCGTCAGCACGGCGAAGAGCGCGACCGCCGGGGCCGAGCCGGCCGCGTAGGTCGTCGGCAGCCACCAGTGGAACGGCGCCAGCGCGCACTTGATGGCGAAGACCGCGAAGACGAGGAGCGCCCCCACGCTGAGCAGCGCATGGTCCCCGGCCGGAAGCCTCGCCACGCGGACCGCCAGGTCGGCCATGTTGAGCGTGCCCGTCACGCCGTAGATGAGGCCGACGCCGAACAGGAAGACGGTCGAGGCCACGAGGTTGATCGCGACGTACTGGAAGCCCGCCTTCATGCGCCAGGCCCCGCCGCCGTGCAGCACCAGCCCGTAGGAGGCGATCAGCAGGATCTCGAAGAAGACGAACAGGTTGAAGATGTCGCCCGTCAGGAAGGCGCCGTTGATGCCGAGAAGCTGGAACTGGAAGAGCGCGTGGAAGTGGCGGCCGCGCGTGTCCCAGCCGATCACCGCGTAGAACAGGGCCGCCAGCGCGACGGCGGACGTCACGAGGAGCATCAGCGCCGAGAGCCGGTCGAGCACGAGCACGATGCCGAACGGCGCCGGCCAGTCGCCGAGGTGATAGGCCTGCGGGCCGCCGCCCGCCACGCCCCACAGGTGGAGCGCGGTCGCGAACAGGGCCGTGGCGACGCCGAGCGAGACGAGGCGCTGCACGCGGAGGCCGGCACCGCGCAGCAGCACCAGCACCGCCGCCGTCAGCGCCGGCAGGACGACGGGCACGATGATCCAGTGGTTCGTCATTCGCCGCCCTTCCCGTAGGGCCCGAAGTCGCGGACGAGGTCGGAAGGGCCGATGGCGACGTCGTCGGAGCCGGTGTCGAGGAAGCTGCGCAGCGCCAGCACGACGATCAGCGCCGTCATGCCGAAGGAGATGACGATGGCGGTCAGGACGAGCGCCTGCGGCAGCGGATCCGCGTAGCCGGCGGCCGCCTTCGACAGGATCGGCGGCTGGTTGAGCGCCAGCCGGCCCATCGCGAAGAGGAAGAGGTTGACCCCGTAGGACAGGAAGGTGAGGCCGACCACGACGGGCAGCGAGCGCCGGCGCAGCATGAGGTAGACGCCCGCGGCGGTCATGAGGCCGATCCCGGCAGCGACAAGCATCTCCATCACACCGCCTCCTTCTCGCGCTCGCGCACCGGCTGCCGGCACGCGGCGGCCCGGCGACCGCTTCGCGACCGGACGGGGCGTCTCGTCGGAAGCCTCGATCTCGTCGCCGACGCTCTCGACGCTCGCGATCGTCGCGAGACTGAGGAGCACCGTTCCCACGACCACGAGGAAGACGCCGGCGTCGAACGCCATGGCGGAGGCGATCTCGACCTCCCCGACCAGCGGGATGTGCAGATAGGCGAAGGTGCTCGTCAGGAAGGGATGCCCGAACAGCCAGGAGGCGACGCCCGTCGCGCCGGCGATCAGTATTCCGGCCGCGATCAGGAGCTGGGCGTCGATGCGGCGGCGCTCGTGCGCCCAGGCGTAGCCGCTCGCGACATACTGCATGATGAAGGCGATGCCGACGACGATGCCGGCGATGAAGCCGCCGCCCGGCATGTTGTGGCCGCGCAGGAAGATGAAGATGCCGGCCGTCAGCGCCAGCGGCAGGAGCACGCGCGTCACGACGACCAGCATGATCGGGTGCGCGTCGCCGCCGCGCGCCGCCAGCGGGCGCGCCATGGCGCCGGCGGCCGTGCGCGCCTTCGCGCCGAGGTCGAGCAGCGCGAAGATGACGAGCGCCGCGATGCCGAGGACGATGATCTCGCCGAACGTGTCGTAGCCGCGGAAATCGACGAGGATGACGTTGACGACGTTGGTGCCGCCGCCGCCCGGCTTCGCCTCGGCGAGGTGGTAGTCGGAGATCGTCTGGTATCCCCGGGTGAGGACCGACAGGGCCATGGCGCCGGCGGCCGCGCCGCAGGCCACGGCGGCGGCGCCGTGGCCGATGCGGAGCCCGAGGCCCGTCTCGCGCGGGCTCGACTTCGGCAGGAGGTTGAGCGCGAGCAGCAACAGGATCGTCGCGACCACCTCGACCGCGATCTGCGTCAGCGCGAGATCGGGCGCCGAGAACATGAGGAAGGCGAGCGACACGACGAGGCCGGCGATCGCCGTCACGAGCAGCATGAGAAGCCGGTCGCGGTGCCGGAACACGGCGACGGCGCAGGCGATGACGAGCGCGGCGAAGCCGACGGCCGCAGGCGGGCTCGCCTCGAGCATCGGCCGGTCGCCGGGCCCGTGCGTGGTGTTGAGGAAGGCCGCCCGCGCCGAGCGCGACGACGCCGAGCACGGTCACGAACATGTATCTCGAGAGGTTGTTGGTGTGCAGCGCCGCGGTCATCCGCCCCGCGCCGGCGACGCCCGCCCGCAGGCACGCCTCGAAGGCGAGCCTGGCCTCCGGCCGCGGCACGGCGGCGCGGACCCGCTCCGCCGGCGCATAGGCGGCGAGCAGGAGCAGGCCGCCGGCGATGGCGGCGACGCTCATCATCAGCGCCGGCGTCACGCCGTGCCACAGGGCGAGGTGGAACTCGGGGAGGGGGCCCTGGACGATTGCCGCCGAAGCGAGCTCGACGACGGGCTGCGCAAGGGCCGGCACCACTCCGACGGCGATGACGGGAACGATCAGGATCGCCACCGGCAGCCACATGCCGAACGGAGGATCGTGCGGGCGATGACCGGCCGGGTGCCGCGCCTCGCCGAAGAAGACGGCATGCGCGAGCCTTGCGGAGTAGGCGACGGAGAACAGCGCGCCGAGCGTCGCCAGGGCCGGCACGAGCCACGGCAGGCCCGCGAGCGAGGTGTGGCTCGCCGCCTCGAGCATCATCTCCTTCGAGACGAAGCCGTTGAACAGGGGAATGCCCGCCATGGCGAGCGAGGCCGTGACGGCGAGCGCGGCGGTGATCGGCATCAGCCGCCTCAGCCCGCCGAGCCGCGAGATGCTGCGCGTGCCCGTCTCGTGGTCGACGATGCCCGCGCTCATGAAGAGCGCCGCCTTGAACGTCGCGTGGTTGAGGATGTGCAGGACGGCCGCGACCGCCGCCATCCTCGTGCCGAAGCCGAGGAGCATCGTGATCAGGCCGAGATGGCTCACCGTCGAATAGGCGAGCAGCGACTTCAGGTCGTCGCGGAAGATCGCGATCCAGGCGCCGACGACCATCGTCACGAGGCCGGCCAGCGACACCGCGACGAACCACATCTCGGTTCCCGCGAACACCGGCCACAGCCGCGCCAGCAGGAAGATGCCGGCCTTCACCATCGTCGCGGAATGCAGGTAGGCCGAGACGGGCGTCGGCGCGGCCATCGCCTGCGGCAGCCAGAAGTGGAAGGGGAACTGCGCCGACTTCGTGAAGGCGCCGAGCAGGATCAGGCCGAGCGTCGGCACGAAGAGCGGCGACGCCTGCACGACGTCGCGCCGCGCGACGATCCCGCTCAGCTCGTAGGTGCCGGCGATGCCGCCGAGCATGAGCATGCCGCCGATCAGCGCCAGGCCCCCGGCGCCGGTCACGATCAGCGACATGCGCGCGCCCTGCCGCGAGTCCGGCAGGTGGCTCCAGTAGCCGATCAGGAGGAAGGAGCTCAGGCTCGTCAGCTCCCAGAAGACGAGCATGAGGACGATGTTGTCGCTCAGGACGACGCCGAGCATCGCCCCCTGGAAGAGCAGGAGGAAGGCATAGAAGCGGCCCATCGGGTCGGAGCCGCTGAGGTAGAACCTGGCGTAGAGGATGACGAGAAGGCCGATCCCGAGGATGAGCGAGGCGAAGAACAGCCCGAGGCCGTCGACGAAGAAGGAGAAGGAGATGTCGAGCGCGGGGATCCAGGGCAGCGCGAAATGCGCCGTCCCGCCGGACAGCACCGTCGGCGCGCTCGTCCACAGCAGGACGAGGGCGACGAGGCTCACCGCACCTGTCGCAGCGGCACAGGCCCCGCGCCCGGCCCTCGATGTCAGGACCGGCACGAGCGCGCCGAGCGTCGGCAGCAGGACCACCAGCGGTAGCGACATTCCTTTTCGCGTGTCTCCGTTCTGCGAGGTCTTCGCGGGACCTCTCGCCCCATCGCGCGAGGGGCGGCTTCGATGTGCCGGCTGCCGGCCCTCAGACGATCGACAGGACGATGCTGGCCGCGAGGATGAGCGCCATCGACACCGGCCAGTTGCGCTCCAGGCTCTTCGCGAAGGAGAGAAAGATGTCCTTTCCTTCCGCGGCGGCCTCGGCGCGACGCTCTGCGGCTTCGGCGCGCTCGGCAGAGCGTCGCCAGGCTTCGCGATCCTCGGTCTCCCAGTGGGTGGACATCGGCCGATCCTCCGCATGAATGGATTGCAGCGTCCGCACGATCGGTGTGCGAACGTCCCTTGAGATTCGGGAGCGGTGCCGGCGAGAACAAGCTGGGACCATCCCCTCGGGACGGCTCCCTGGGGGATGGCCACACGGGGATCGCCCCTCCGTAGAATCCACGTGGTGCAGGCTCGTCGAGAAGGGCGGAGGATCTTGGTCGATCGTGTGGGAGAGGATCTGGGTACGCCGCGCCGTCGGATCGCGATGTGGGCCCTTTGGGCCGGCGCCTACGTGGCGCTCGACTATGTGAGCTTCGTCGACGCCTATCGCGGCCTGGCGATCACGCCCTGGAACCCGGCGGCGGGCCTCGTCTTCGCGCTCGCCGTCGCGGGCGGGACGACGTTCGCCCCCGTCGCGCTCGTTTCGCCCGTCCTGGCGGGCATCTTCGTGCGCGGCGGCGTCGTGCCCCTGTCCGTGCACTTCGCCGAGGGGATCCTCTTCGGCGGGAGCTACCTCCTGGCCGGGATCCTCGCCCGTCACGTCGGGCGGCTCGACCCGCGCCTTGCCGCGCCGCGCCACGTCGTCGTGCTGATGCTCTTCGTCTTCTGCGCCAGCGTGATGGCGGCGTCGGGCTACGTCCTGGTCCTGACGACGAGCGGCATACTGGGCACGGCGGAGATCCCCGAAGCGTTCCTGCGCGTCTTCGTGGGCGACCTGATCGGCATGCTGATCGTCGCGCCGGCGCTGCTCCTCTGGCTCACGCGCCGGACGCGGCCGCCCCTCGGCTGGGAGATCGCCTCGCAGGGGCTTGCGATCGTGCTCGCCTTCGCCGCCATCTTCGCGGTCCCGCACGCGCGGGAGTACCAGCTCTTCTACGTCCTGTTCCTGCCGCTCCTCTGGTGCTCGTTCAGGAGCGGCCTCGCTGGCGCGGTCGCGGCGCTCTGTGCCATACAGGTCGGGTTGATGGTCGCCGAGCAGATCAGGCGCGACACCGGAACCGACCTCGTCTCATTCCAGATGCTGATGATCTCGCTGGCCGGCACGGGCCTTGTCTTCGGCAGCCTCGTCGACCAGCAGCGGGCGGCCTCGCTGCGCATCCGGCAGCAGCAGCTCGCGCTCGGTCGCGCCCTGCGGCTGAGGTCGATGGGAGAGGTCGCCGCCTCGATCGCGCACGAGGTGAACCAGCCGATCACCTCGATGCGCACCTATGCCGGGCTGGCGCGGGACGCCGTGCAGGCGAACAGGCCCGACGGCGCCGTCGATGCCCTGAACCGCATCCGCGCCGAGTGCGACCGGGCGAGCTCGATCATCCGGGCGACGCGCGATCTCGTCCGCCAGGAGAGCGTGGAGCCCCGCGAGGTGGAAACCGAGGAGATCGTGAGCGAGGTTCTCGAGCTCCTTGTCGACCGCCTGGCCGGGACGCCGGTCGGCACGCGGATCTCGCCCGGGGCGAGGCACGTCGTGTGCGACCCGGTCCAGCTCAAGCAGGCGGTCTACAACATCGTCGACAATGCGATCGACGCGGTGGAGGCCTCGGGGCACGGCGGCCGGGTCGACATCGTCGTCGCGCCCGCCGGGCCGGCCGCCATCGAGTTCGCCGTGAGCGACACCGGCGTGGGCTTCCCGCCCGACGTCGCCGGCGGCGGCGTCACGCCGCTCGTCTCGAGCAAGCCCGACGGCAGCGGGATCGGGCTGGCGATCGCGCGCTCCGTCGCCGAGGCGCACGGCGGCTCCCTTTCCATCGAACAGGACGCCGGCCGCACGCGCGTCACGCTGCGCATCGCGTCCGGCGAGGGCCCGACATGAACACGGTTTCGCTGGTCGACGACGACCCCGGCGTGCTCGACGCGGTCGGCACGCTCTTCGCGACGAAGGGGCTGGAGGTCCGGTGCTTCGCGGACGCCGCCTCGTTCCTGGCTGCCCCGCGCACCGGGGGCTGCGTCGTGAGCGACCTGCGGATGCCCGGGATGAACGGCCTCGAGCTCGTCGCCGCGCTCCGGGCGGCGGACGATCCGCGGCCGGTCATCCTGCTGACGGCGCATGGCGACGTCGAGCTCGCGGTGCGGGCGCTCAAGCAGGGGGCCTTCGACTTCGTGGAGAAGCCGTTCGAAGAGGAGCGGCTGCTCGGGGCGGTCCGGGCGGCCCTGCGGGCGGGCGAGGAGACGGCGGCGCGGAGGGGCGAGCTCGGCGAGATCAGGCGGCGCTACGAGACGCTTTCGGAGCGGCAGAAGGAGGTGATGTGGCTCGTCGTCGCGGGGTGCGCCAACAAGGAGGTCGCCGCCCGCCTCGGCATCAGCATCAGGACGGTCGAGACCTACCGGGCATGGGTCTTCGAGAAGATGGACGTCAGGACGCTTCCCGAGCTCGTCCGCCTGGCGATAGCGCTCGAAGACATCGTCCCTGCGGAGGCTGCGAAGGACGGGAGCGGCGAATGATGCCGTTCCATCCCGCCGGCCGCGGGCCGTGCGGGACGCAAGGCGTTCAGGCTCCGTCTCCGCTGCGGGGCCCGCTCCCTGCAGGCGAGACGAGATCCGCGCGCTTCATCACGAGCGCGCTCAGCGCGAGGTCGGCCAGGGCGGTTCCCTTGAAGCAGAAGAGCCGCCGGCCGTGCATGTCGGGCCCGGCCGGACCGCGGCACATGCCGGTCAGGTCGGTGGAGAAGCTTGCGCCGCCGACCTCGCCTCCATCGGCATCCCAGGGATGCGTGCCCTGCGCAAGGTCGTCGGTGACGAGAAGCGAGAAGCCGGCAAAGCTCTCGGGCAGCCAGCTGCGGCCGAGATCCACGGCCGAAACGAAGGCCTCGGGCTTGAGGAGGCGCGCGTCGAGAAACGGCTTCAGCCCCGGCGCGGCCGGCACCATGGAGACGACGACGTCGCAGCGCCGGAGCAGATCCTCCGGTGCGTCGACGACCTCGCCCGCGAGGCCGTGGCCTTCCGCCGCCGAGGCGAGGCGCCCGGCGGACTCCCGGCTGCGGCTGAAGGCAAGGCAGCGCTCGAGGTCCGGCAGCAGGTCGGCGAAGGCCGCGAGATGCGCGTGGGCCTGCAGGCCGCAGCCGACCATGCCGATCGTCCGGGCGCCGGGCGGCGCCATCCAGGAGCCTGCGAGAGCGGACAGGGCGGCGGTGCGCAGGAGCGTGATCTCGTTGCCGTCCATGACCGCCAGCGGCTCGCCCGTCGGATAGTCGCTGACGACGATCACGCTGTTGACGCCCGTCCCCTGCGCGCCGGGCGGCACGGGGGCGACGCCGGTCCACTTCACGGCCGCGATGCCGGCCGCGGCGGAGGCTGCGATCATCGCCTGGAAGGCGTGCCCGGGCGCCAGCGGAAGAGACGTCTTCGGCGCGCTGTCGGCCTGCCCGTCCGCGCGGGCCCGGACCGCGTCGAGCACGGCCTGCCTCGCCTCGGCCGGCGTGATGCCGAGGGCGCGCACGTCGTCCTGCGTCAGAAAGCGGAGAGCGCCGCTCATCGGGCGAACCTGCGCGGCGAGAAGACCTCGTCCTCCCCGGAGACCTCGCCGGTCGTGACGAGCCGGGCGACGATCCGGGCCGTGGCGGGCGCCTGGATCATGCCGGAATGGCCGTGGCCGAAGGCGTGCACGACGTCGCGGCAGGCCGAGGCGGTGCCGATCGAGGGCAGCCCGTCCGGCGTCGACGGCCGGTGCCCCATCCAGCGCTCCACCCGCGCCGGCGACTGCACGCCGGCGAGGTCGGGGAACATCCCCTTGCCGAAGGCGAGGAGGACGTCGGCGCGCCGCCAGTCGGGCGGGGCGTCGAGCGAAGCGAGCTCGACCTGGCCGGCGATGCGCAGGCCGTGGGCCGTCGGCGTGACCGCCATCTTGCCGTCATGGGGGATGATCGACATCGCCGGGCACCCCGTGACCTCCGGCAGGACGACGTGGTAGCCGCGCTCCGAGACCAGCGGCACCTCGTCGCCGGCCTGGCGCGCAAGCGCGGCCGACCAGGCGCCCGCCGCGATGACGGCGCGGTCGCACGCGATCCGCTCCCTGTCGGTCGCCACGTGGACGAGCCGTCCGCGCTCGATCCCGAAGCCGCGGGCTTCGGCGCGCAGGATGCGGCCGCCGCGCGCGGCGAAATGCGCCGCGAGCCCCTCGCAATAGGCCCGCGTGTCGCGGATGAAGGCGCCGTCGTCGACCCGGATGCCGAAGCGGTACGCCTCCGACAGGGCCGGCTCGAGCTCCCGCAGCGCCTCGCTGCCATGCTCGCTGAAGCGCACGCCGAAGGCCTTGCGCATCCGCCACTCGCGCGCCTCGCGCTCGAAGTCCGCCCGGTCGTGATAGAGGAACCAGACGCCCTCGCGGGCGATCAGGTGGTCGACGCCGGCCTCGCGGGCCCACTCCATGTGCCAGCCGACCGTGTCGCTGCAGAGCCTGTAGCGGTGGACCGCGCATGCCTCGACCTTCGTCCAGCTGCTGCCCGCGCGCAGGAAGCGCACGAGCCAGGGCAGGAGCGACGGCAGGTGGCGCCAGCGGATGACGAAGGGGCCGGTCGGATCGGCGAGGTAGCCCGGGATCTGCTTCCAGAGGCCTGGCACCGAGATGGGCATGATCGAGGCCGGGCTGAGCCACGCCCCGTTGCCGTAGGACGCCGCCTGGTCGCCGCCCGGCGGCCCGCGGTCGACCAGGGTGACGTCGTGGCCGGCGCGCTGGATCTCCAGTGCGCTCAGGATCCCGACGATGCCCGCGCCGACGACGACCGTGCGGGTGGCGCCTCCCGCCGCATCGGGCGCGTCACCGGGCTGATCGGCAGATGTCATGGTCGCTCGTCCCGCATGGCGTGGTAGCGCATGAAAAGGCTCTGGCCCCATCGCCGCAAGCCCGGAACGGGGAACGGCCGCAGCGGCCGCTTCAGCGGTGCCGGCAGGCGGATCTCGCCCGACGTGACGGCCTCGGCGAGGCGCCGCCCGCTGTGCAGGGCGAAGGACACGCCGCTGCCCATGAAGCCGAGGCTGTAGAAGACGGTGGGATCGCGGTCCAGCGCGCCGACATGCGGGATGTCGTCCCATGTCAGCGCGACCCACCCGCCCCAGAAATAGTCGGCGCGCGGCTCGCGGAAGAAGGGGAACTTCGTGCGCACGACGTCCAGCAGATGGTCGCGGTGGCGCTCGAGGCCCTCCCTCGTCGGCCAGACCGGGCCCTTGCCGCCGAGCATGATCCGGTCGTCCGGCAGCCGGCGGTAGTAGTAGAGCACCGTCCGCGTGTCGGACATGGCGTCGCGCGTGCGGAAATTGCCCTCCTCGATCTCGTCGGCCGTCATGGGCTGCGTCACCACGATGTTGGAGGTGACGGGCAGGATGCGGGCCGCGAAGTCCGGGAAGAGCGTCTCGATCGTGTAGCCGTTGCTCGCGATCACCACCTGCCGGGCGCGCACCGTGCCGGACGGGGTGGAGAGGAGGTGCGTCGCGCCCTCCTTCGTCCAGCCGAGCACGGGGGAGGCGGAATGGACCCGGGCGCCGGCGCGGCGGGCCATGGCGAGCACGCCGTTGGCGAGCTTGAGCGGGTGCATCGTGAAGGCCCCGGTCCACCGGATGGCGGCGAAGGCCTCGGCCGACTTCACGTGGCCCGCGGCGAGCGCATCGGCATCGAGATACGCCACGTCGTGGCCGAAGACCTCCCGCAGCAGGCGATGCTCCTCCTGCAGCGCCGCCACGCTGCGCGGGCGATGGGCGAGCTTCAGGTAGCCCTCCGGCTGCGCGTCGCAGTCGATCCCGCCCGCCGCGATCAGCTCCCTGACGGTGTCGAGCGCCGTCAGCGCCTCGCGGAACATCTCCCGGGACAGATCCTCGCCCCAGCGGTCGAGCCAGCTCTTGTAGGACAGGCGCCCGATGATCGGCCGGGCGAAGCTGCCGTTGCGGCCGCTGCAGCCCCAGCCGGGCCGGTTCGCCTCCAAGCACGGCGACCTGGAGCCCGTGGCGCGCGGCGAGATGATAGGCCGTCGAGAGGCCGGTATAGCCGCCCCCGACGATCGCGACGTCGACGCTCGCGTCGCCGGCGGGCCCGTCGTCTTCGGGCGGCTCACCCGCCGTCGCGGCCCAGTAGGAGCGGGGGTGCGGCTCACCCTCGCCCGGCCCGGCCGCCGCGAGCGGGTCGGCCAGATGCATGGCGGCGGGATCGTGAGGATGGGGAGAGGTCGCGTCCATCGCCCGGCCTTACCGCCTCGCCACGCCGCGCCTGCGCAGGAGCTCCGAGCCGAGGATCACCGCCGTCATGAAGGCGAGGATCAGCGTGGCGACGGCGGCGAGCGCCGGGCTGACGCGCAGCAGGGCGTCGTCCCACATCTGCTTCGGCAGCGTCGTGACCTGCCCGCCCGTCACGAACAGGGCGATCGTCAGCTCGTCGAACGAGATGATGAAGGCGAACATGAACGCCGCGATCAGCCCCGACCGGATCAGCGGGAAGGTCACGTTGAGGAACGTCTTCACGCCGTTCGCGCCGAGCGTCGAGGCGGCGCGGTCGAGCCTGACGTCGTAGTTCTTGAGGACGGCGACGACGGTGACGACCACGTAGGGGATGGCGAGCACCGTATGGCCGATGATGAGGCCGATCGTGGTGCCGACGAGCCCGATCTGCGCGAAGAGATAGAAGAGCGCCACCGCGATGATGATGTGCGGCATGATCAGCGGCGAGATCAGGAGCCCCATGATGGCGGTCGTCCGGCGGGCGCGCCTGACGAGGTAGAACGCGGCGGGGACGCCGAGGATCAGCGCCGCGATGGCGACGCTGAACGCCACGAGGAAGGACCGCCACGCGGCGCCGATCCACAGCGGGTTGCTGAGCACCTCGCGGTACCACTGCAGCGAGAATCCCTCGGGCGGCCAGCCGAGGAACTGCGACTCCGTGAACGACACCGGCACGACGAAGAAGGCGGGCACCGCGAGGAAGGCGATGCCGGCGAGCCCGACGGCCCAGAGCAGCTTTCCGCCGATCCGGTACGGCCGTCGGTCCGGCCTGCGCGGCGTGATCGCGCCGAGCCCGCGCCCGAACGCGTCCGAAACCTCGGAGATCGCCGTGAGGAAGAGATTCCCGAGCCTGGCCCCGCCCCAGGCGAGCGGGTTTCGCCTCGCGGAGGCGGTCGCCCGGACATCGCCGCCCGAGAGCGTCGAAAGCCCGACGAGCCGGTCGTAGACGTAGAAGATGAGGAGCGCGACGACGAGCAGCATGATCGAGATCGCGCCGGCGAAGCCCCAGTTCAGCATCTCCTTGATCTGGAAGATGACGAGCTGGACGATGACGGTCTCGCGCTCGCTGCCGAGCAGCGCAGGGGTGATGAAGAAGCCGAGCGCGGTGATGAAGACGAGCAGCCCGCCCGCCGCGACGCCCGGCAGCGAGAGCGGGAAGTAGATGCGCCAGAAGGCCGCCGCCGGCCGCGCCCCGAGCGTTCCGGCCGCCTCCGTGAGGCGCTTGTCGATGTTCTCCATGACCGAGAGCATCGTCAGCACGCAGAGCGGCATCAGCGCGTGCACCATGCCCACCATGACGCCGCTGAAATGATAGAGGAACGACGGGGGATCGCTGAAGCCGATGGCCTGGAGGAGCTGGTTGAGCGCGCCGTTGCGGCCGAGCAGCACGATCCAGGCGAAGGTCCGCACCAGGAAGCTCGTCCAGAACGGCATCAGGACGAAGATCGCGAGCAGGTTCCGCCGGCTCGGCTTGAGCGTCGCCAGCAGGTAGGCGATCGGATAGCCCGCGACGATGGCGAGCAGCGTCGTCCAGCCGGCGATCTTGAAGGTGATCAGCATCACCCGGACGACGACGCTCGATTCGCCGAGGCGAATGTAGTTCTCGGGGCTCAGGCCCCCGTCGGAGCCGACGAAGCTGCGCCCGAGGAGCAGGGCCACCGGGTAGATGAACGCGACCGCGAGGAAGGCGACGGCGGGAAGAAGCGGCCAGCTTCCGCGCAGCGTCGCGAGGAAGTGCCCGAGATGGCGCACGGCGGCCGACGGCGGCGGGTTGGCGTCTGTCGCGTCAGCCATTGCGCAGCACCACGCAGGACTCGGGCGTCCAGGACAGGGTCGCCTCGGCCTTCGGGGCGAGCCCCCCGCGCGACTGGCCGGTCAGGACCTGGGCCTTCATCTGCTGGCCCCGGTGCCCCTCGAAGAAGCATTTCGTCGTGCCGCCGGTCATGACCGCCTCGACGAAGGTGGCGGTGACGACGTTGTCGCCGGGCATCCCGGCATTGATGCGCATGGCCTCGGGCCGGATCATCACGACCGCCCTGTCGCCGGAGGACAGCTCCACCGTGGTCGGCCCGCTCGCGGTGCTGCCGTCGTCGAAGCGCACCTCGCAGGTGCCCTCCGCGCAGCGCGTGACCGTGCCCTCGAGCAGGTTGGACTCGCCGAGGAAATCGGCCGCGAAAAGCGATTGCGGGCGGAAGTAGAGCTCTTCCGGCGTCCCCATCTGCTCGATCCGGCCCTCGCGCATCAGGCAGATGCGGTCGGACATGACGAGCGCCTCCTCCTGGTCGTGCGTGACGTAGAGCATGGCGAGGCCGAGCCGCTCGTGCAGGCGCTTGATCTCGTACTGGAGCTGCTCGCGCAGCTTCTTGTCGAGCGCGCCGAGCGGCTCGTCCATGAGCACGATCGAGGGCTCGTAGACGAGCGCGCGCGCCAGCGCGATGCGCTGCTGCTGGCCGCCGGAGAGCTGGCGCGGATAGCGGTGCTCGGTGCCGGGAAGCTGCACGACCTCGAGAATGCGGGTCACCGCCTTGTCGATGTCGGCGGCGGACCAGCGCCGCATGCGCAGGGGAAAGCCGATGTTCTCGCCGATCGTCATGTGCGGGAACAGCGCGTAGTTCTGGAAGACCATCCCGATATCGCGCTGGTAGGGCGGCAGGTAGGTCGCGAGCTCACCGTCGATGCGGATCTCGCCGCTGTCGGGCTCGTTCAGGCCGGCGATCGCGAGCAGCAGCGTCGTCTTGCCGGAGCCGGAGGGGCCGAGCAGCGTCAGGAACTCGCCGGCGCGCACCTCCACCGAGGCCCCTTCGAGCGCGACGAAGCTCCCGAAGGTCTTGCGGAGGTTGCGCACGTCGAGTTTCAGCGTGCCGGCGTCGGAGGGACGGTCGGGCGTCTTCATGCAGGAAACCTTGGGCAAGCGGCGTCCTCCCGCCCCGCGGGGCGGGAGGACAGGTCATGTCAGGACAGGAGCCACTCGTTGAAGCGCTGTTCCGCCTCTTCCTTGTTCTTGCCCCACCAGTCCTGGCTCGCCAGGATGAGCTTGTCGAAGTGCTCGGGCGCCGTGGGCAGGAACTTCGCCCGCTCCGGCGAGATGTAGTCGTAGGCCTTGGGGTTCGTCGGGCCGTAGGCGAGCGTCTTGGCGTACTCCGCCTGCTGCTTCGGATCGGCGCAGAAGGCGACGAACTTGCGGCCCTCCTCGACCGTGGGGCTGCCCTTCGGGATCGCCCAGCCTTCGATCGAGTAGAGCCCCTGGTTCCACACGATCTCGACGGGACCGCCGGCGTCGATGACGGTCTGCGCGCGCCCGTTCCACGTCGGCAGCATGTCGACCTCGCCCGACTGCAGGAGCTGGCTCGTCTGGGCGCCGCCGGTCCACCACACGTCGATGTTCGGACGGATCTCCGTCAGCTTCTTGAAGGCCCGGTCCATGTCGATCGGGTAGAGGTCCTTCGGCGCCACGCCGTCGGCCAGGAGCGCGATCTCCAGCGTGTCGATCGGGCTCTTGCGCAGCGCGCGCCGGCCGGGGAACTTCTCGACGTCCCAGAAATCGGCCCAGGAGGCCGGCTTCTCGCCCTCGAAATGATCGGACCGGATCGCGAGGATCGTGGCGTAGACGTCGGTGCCCATCCAGTCCGGCGCCCGCGCCTCCTTCATGATCTCGCTCATGTGCCCCATGTCCCAGTCGAGGGGCTCGAGCAGGTCGCGGCTGTGCAGGAGAACCTGGTCGCCCTGGGTGATGATGACGACGTCCCAGCTGTAGTTGCCGGTCTCCACGATCGCCTGCACCTGGCTGGTCGGCTGGTGCTCGCGGGCGATGTTGACGATCTGGATGCCCGATTTCTTCTCGTACGGCCGGTAGAAGGCGGCGCCATAGGCGTCCTTGAAGGGGCCGCCGGGGTCGGCGACGGTCAGGGAGTCCGCCGCGCGAGCCGGGCGGACGGGAAGGCCGACTGCCCCCACGGCGATGCCCGCGGCACTCCCGAGGAGAACGCTTCGGCGTGAAAGCTTCCTGTTGAACGGCATTGTCGTGTTCCTTTCCTCTGGTGAGACGCGCTCACTCGCGTGACAGGCCGGCTTGTTTTTGCGCGGGATCCGAGCGCCTGTCCGACTGCGGTCCCGTCGTGGAAAAGAAGGTCGTTCGCCCCCCGTGGCGCGCATGGGCCACGGCGTGCGGCGGTGCGCCCGGGCCGGGCGGCGCGGGCTGCGCCACGCGGATCACCCGGTGCCGGGGCGGTGCGCTGCGGGTGCGAGGGTGGGCTCAAGAACGACGCGGCGTCCGCGGCGGCGCGGCCCCGTCTCTCCGGAATTGCCATCGTCGCCCGGCGGGCCGAGGGAGCGACCGGCGCACGGCGCTGCGGCGCGAGATCCGCGACGCCGTGTCCCCCATGGATCACCAGGCCGTTGCGCAACCGGGCCCCTCTCGTGTTCGGAGCTATTGAAAAACAATAGCTGTTATTGAAAGGAAGCCTCCCATGTCGGGTGCTGTCAAGGTGGGGCTGCTTCGCCGGCGCATATGCCACGGGCGGGACGCGCCCGCCGCGAGCGGCCGCTACGCCGGTCCGGCTGCTCTGGCGGTGTCCGCGCCGGCGAGCGGGTCGAACTCGCTGACCATCTTCTCGCTCTCCTGAAGGTCGCCGTCGAAGCGGCCGATCCGGTAGGGCTCGAGGCTGCAGGGCAGCGGATCGCCCGCGACCGCCGCGGCGAGGCACTCGCCGACGGCGGGAGCGATCTGGAAGCCGGCACCGCTGCCGCCGAAGGCGTGGAAAAGCCCGGCGGTCGTGCCGCTCGGGCCCAGGACGGGCAGCATGTCGGGGAGGTAGCCTTCGACGCCCGACCAGCTCCGGATGACCTCGGCCGTGCGGAACGCCGGCACGGCGGACACGAGCGCCGCCATGCCGGCGCGGATCTTGCGCGGCGGCACGAAGGTGTGGGCGCCGTCGCTGTTCGAGCGCGTGCGCGGGTAGCCGGCGAAGATGATGTTGCCGCGCGGAATCTGCCGCACGATGACGTCGCCCTCGACGGCCTGCAGCGTGGGATGCAGGACGTGCGGCAGCGGCTCGGTCACGAACTGCGGCGGCCCGGCGGGAAACATCGGCACCGCTTCGCCGAACGTCGCGGCGATCGCGCCGGCCCATCCGCCGGCCGCGTTGACCAGCGCCGGCGCGTGGTAGGCCCGGCCGTCTTCCGCCACCGCCGTGAACACCCCGTCTTCGTGGCGAATCTCGCCGACGGCACAGCCTTCCTCCAGCACGCCGCCCTGCCGCAGGAAGGCGCGGCAGACGGCCGGCGTCGCCAGGCGCGGATTGGCTGCGGCACAGCGCGGCGAGAGGCTCGCGATGCCGATCTCCGGCGCCAGCAGGGGCAGCCGGGCCCGCAGCGCGCGCCCTTCCAGGATCTCGACCTCGATGCCGTTCGCCTCGGAGGCCGCGGCGTATTTCAGCAGCGTCGCGCGCCCCTCCGGCGTCCGCGCGAAATAGACATGGCCCGTGCGGTCGTACTCGCAGCCTTCCCCGGTGAGCGCGGAGAAACCCTCCCAATGCTGCTGCGCCCGCAGCGACAGCGGGTATTGCGAGGGCGTGCGTCCCTGCAGCCTGAGATTGCCGAAGTTGGCCCCGCTCGACTGCGCGCCGACATGGCCCCGCTCGAGGAGCGCCACCCGGCGCCCGGCGCGGGCCAGGAACAAGGCGGTGAACGCCCCGAAAAGCCCCGCCCCGATCACCACCGCGTCGAAGGTCGCCGGTCGTGTCATTCCGCCGCGTCCCCGGTGACGGCGGACAGCGGGAGGGGGCGGACGGGGGCCTGCGCCCGCAGGCGCCCGACATCGCCAAGGGCCCGCCCGGTCAGCTGCGACACGGCTTCGCCGAGGGCGGCGCCGCAGTAGCGGCCCTGGCAGCGGCCCATGCCGCAGCGGGTGATCGCCTTCACGCGGTTGACCTCCACGGGGCCGGAGGCGCGCGCCACCGCCTCGCGAACCTCGCCGAGCGTCACCCGCTCGCAGCGGCACAGGAGCGTGTCGCCAGGCATGGTCGACAGCATGTCGTGCGGAATCCGGAAGGCGCCGGCGGCCGCCTGCTGGAACTGCCGCGCATGCTGCAGCCGCCGCCGAAGGGCCTCCATCCCGGATGCCTGCACCGCCTCGCCGAGCCCCATCGCCCGAAGCATCGACAGGGCCGCCAGCCGGCCGGCCGCCGCCGAGCCCTCGGCCCCGACGGTTCTCGCGCCGTCCCCTGCGATCCAGAGGGAGGGGCCCGCCTGCCCGTCCGGCGACAGCCGCGGAAACCAGTGCCGCAGCACCGGGTCGAACTCGAACGCGGCGCCCGCCAGCTCGGCGAGCTGCGTCTCCGGCCGCAGGCCGAAGCCGATCGCCACCGCGTCGCAGTCGAGCCGCTCTTCGCGCCCGGCCTTGTCGCGGAAGCGGAACCCCTCGACGCGGTCCCCGCCCTCGACGGACAGGAGGCCGGCGCCGGCGACGACGCGCACGCCGGCGCGGCGGAGCTCCGCCATCAGCGCGAGCCCCTGGCGCAGCGTGGCCGGGCCGTGGCGGGCCATGCCCGGGGCGGCGCCCAGCTTCGCGCGGAAGGGCGTCGTGTCGAGGATCACGATGTCGCGCGAGCCGAGGCGGGCATATTGCGCCGCCGCCAGATAGAGGAGCGGGGAGGAGCCGGCGAAGACGACCCTGCGGCCGATGAAGCTGCCGTGACGCTTCAGCGCCACCTGCGCCCCGCCGAGCGAAAAGACGCCCGGCAGCGTCCATCCCGGCAGCGGGAGGATCGCGTCGGTCGCGCCCGTCGCCAGCAGCAGGTGCGAGAAGGCGAGCTGGTCCGCGCGCCCGTCGGCATGGAGCTCCAGGGATCCCTCGAAGACGCCCCAGACGAGCGTGCCCGGCCGGTGGTCGCAGGCCGCCAGCGTGGCATCCTCCCGCGCCTCGCGCTCGCGCCTGGCCGCAGCGGCGCCCCGGCCGAACAGCCGGGCCGCCTCGTCGCGGAGCACGGGCGTCAGCCGCCGCGTCCCCTGGCCGCCCGGACGGTCGGCCTCGTCCAGCACGACCGGGCGCAGGCCCGCCCCGACGAAGACGGCGGCAGCGGCAAGCCCCGCGGGTCCGGCGCCGACGATGACCGGGGGCTTTTCCATCGCGTCACGCCTCCGCCAGGGGCGACGCCGTCGACAGCACCATGCCGTCCTCCACCGTCGTCATGCAGGCGCGGATGCGGCCGCCGTCCGCCCGCCACAGCGTGCAGTCCTGGCATGCGCCCATCAGGCAGAAGCCGGCCCGCGGGCGGCCGTCGAACTCGGAGCGGCCGAGCCTCGCGCCGTGGCGCAGGACCGCCGCGATCACGGTGTCGCCGCGGCGGGCCGGCAGCGGCACGCCGTCGAGGACGAGCCGCAGTTCGGCGGCGTCCTCGCCGATCGGCACGAAGAGCCCGGGCGACGGTTGGGCGGCCATGATCATTTCATTGCGATAGTTTCTATCGCAATGAAGGCTGGCTGCGGCCGGGATACCTGTCAAGCGCGGCAGCGGCTCAGGCGAGCGAGATCGACCGGCCCGCGGCGATGATCAGGTTCGCGTAGTTCTCCACCACCTCCTCGCGCGAGAAGCGCGCCAGCGACGTGGCGATGCTCACCGCGCCGGCGACCTTGCCGCCGGGCCCGAGGACGGGCGCGGCGATCGAGGCGTCGCCGCGATAGAGCTCCTCGAAGCAGACCGCGAAGCCCTGCTCGCGCGCCTGTTCGATCAATTCCATCAGCCGCGCCGGCTCGGTCTCGGTGGCCTGGGTGTGCTGGCGCAGATCCGACGCGGCGATCACCTCGCGCGCCTCCGCCTCGCCCATGCGCGACAGGATCGCCCGGCCCGGCGACATGCAGTAGGCCGGCAGCCGCGTGCCCGTGGTGACGTCGGCGTTGAGCACGTGCCGGCTCTGGATGCGGGCGATGTAGACGATCTCCGTGCCGTCGAGGACGGTGAGGTTGACCGTCTCCTCGGTCTGCTTGCTCAGGTGCTGCAGCACCGGCATCGCCCGGCTCACCAGCTCCGACGACTGCCTGTAGTGGAAGCCGAGGTCGAGCGTCTTGATCGCCAGCGAGAACTGCCGCGTCACCGGGTCTTTCGTCAGGTAGCCCAGTTGCTGCAGCGTGTAGGTGAAGCGCTGCGCCGCGCTGAGGTCCATGTCGACCCGCTCGGCGATCTCCGAGAGGCTCATCGACCGGTGCCTGGCATCGAAAGCCTGCAGGACGCGGAACGCCTTGGCGACCGACTGCACCATCAGCGGGTTTGTCTTGCGTTCCTTTTGCGCCTGTCTGCTCATCTGCAACCCTGAATGCGGCCGTAGCCTATTTGCATCCCCAGCCTGTGGCGTCCAGAGCGTTTGCCGCTTCGCGGGCGCCGATTGGTTGACAGCGGACAGCCGCGTGCCGTAACACAATAACTGTTATTGTAATATAATGGGCACAATGGCAGATTTCATCCTCACCGAGACGCTCGGACAGGTTCGCCGGATCACGCTCAACAGGCCGGACCGGCTGAACGCGTGGAACACGCAGATGCGTGACATGCTGAACGCCGCGCTCGACGAGGCCGAGGCCGACTCGGAGATCCGGGCCATCATCCTGACGGGCGCGGGCGAGCGCGCCTTCGGCGCCGGCCAGGACCTCTCGGAGAGCAAGAGCTTCGACGCGGCCCGCGCCGAGGTGTGGATGGGGGAGTGGAAGGCGCTCTACAACCGCTTCCGCCTCGGCTCGAAGCCCATCGTGGCGGCCCTCAACGGGCTGGCCGCCGGGTCGGCCTTCCAGGTCGCGCTCCTGTGCGACTTCCGCGTCGCGCATCCCGGCGTGAAGATGGGGCAGCCGGAGATCAATTCCGGCATCGCCACCGTCACGGGCAACTGGATCATGCGCGAGCATCTGGGCCTCGCCCGCACGATCGACCTGACCCTGACGGGCCGCATGATCGAGGCCGACGAGGCCTTCTCGTTCGGGCTGATCAGCCGTCTCGTGCCGGAGGACCAGGTGCAGTCGACGGCGCTCGAGCTCGCCGAGCTCCTCGCGTCGAAGCCGCCGGTCGCCATGCGCCTCGACCGCCAGCGCCTCGCCGAGGTGACGCAGGCCGGCTTCGACGAGGCCATGGAGGCGGGCATCCGCATCCAGGTCGAGGCCTACGGGACCGGCGAGCCCCAGGCCATGATGGAAAAGTTCTTCGAAGCACGCCGCAAGCGCTGAACCGGGAATTCCCATGACAGGGGCCGACGTGCAGATCCACGGCCTGGCCAGGACGTTCAACGAGCTCTCTCGCACCGCCCCCGGGCGCGTCTTCGCGCACACGCCCGACGGTCCGCTCACCTTCGGCGAGCTCTCCGCCCGCGCCGACGCGATGATCGCGCACCTCGAGGCGCAGGGCGTGCGCCGGGGCGACCGCGTCGTCGTGATGATGCGCAACAGCCCCGCCTCGCTGGCCCTGGTCTTCGGGCTGCTGCGGGCGGGCATGGTCTGGGTGCCGACCAACCCCGCCCTCGTCGGCGACGGCCTGGCGCACGCGATCGGCCTCGTGGAGGCTTCGATCGTGGTCTGCGATCCCGACCTCGCCGGGACGGTCGAGCGCTGCGGCGCGACGGCCCCGCACGGCGTGCTGCCCCTGCAGGGCCTGCCGGCCTCTCCCGGCGCCACGTCGTCCGAAAGACCGCTTCCCGCCGATGACGACCTCGTCGCGCTGATGTTCACCTCGGGCACGACCGGGCCGTCCAAGGCCGTCATGGTGACCCACACCATGCTCGAGCTGTCGGCGCAGTCCTCCGCCGTCTGTGCCGGCCTGCAGGCCGGCGACGCGCTCTACATGTGGGAGCCGTTCTACCATATCGGCGGCGCCCAGGTGATCATGCTGCCGCTGCTGCACGACGTCGTGCTGACGCTGCGCGACCGCTTCAGCGCCAGCCGCTTCTGGGACGACGTGCGCGAGGCCGGGTGCACGCACATCCACCACCTCGGCGGCATCATCCAGATACTCCTGAAGCAGCCGCCTTCGCCCGCCGACCGCGACCACAACGTGCGGATCGCATGGGGCGGCGGCTGCCCGGCGGATGTCTGGCGCAGCTTCGAGGAGCGCTTCGGCGTCGAGATCCGCGAATGCTACGGCATGACGGAATCCTCGAGCCTCACCACCTGCAACACGGAAGGGGCCGTCGGCGCGGTCGGCCGCCCGCTGCCCTGGTTCACCGTCGAGGTGAAGGACGAGGCGGGCCGCGTGCTCGGGCCCGGCGACGGGCGCGGCGAGATCGTCGTGAACACCTCGTACCCGGGCGCCATCTTCCCCGGCTACTACCGCAACCCCGACGCCACCGCGAAGGCGCTGCGCGAGGACGGCTTCCACACCGGCGACCTCGGCTCGTGGGACGAGCAGGGCCTCCTGCGCTTTCACGGCCGCATGAGCGACAGCATCCGCTGCCGCGGCGAGAACGTCTCGGCGCACGAGGTCGAGTCGGTCGCCGCCCGCCATCCCGACGTCGAGGAATGCGCCATGGTCGGCGTGCCGGCGGAGATCGGCGAGTACGACATCCAGCTTTTCGTCGTGCCGCGCCAGGGCGCCGGACTGACCGGCGGAGGCGCTGCACGACTGGCTCGGCAGCCGGCTCGCGCCCTATCAGCGGCCGCGCTACATCGCCTTCGTCGACGACCTGCCGAAGACGCCGAGCCAGCGCGTCCAGAAGCACCGCCTGCCGCGCGAGCCCGAGGGCCGCTGGGACAGCGCACTCCACAAGGGCAGGAGGACGGCATGAGCGTCGACGTCCTGGTGACCGGCACGGGCATGTTCGCGGGGCGGATCGTCCTCGACATCGCCGCCACCGCGAAGGAGCCGGTCACCGTGATGGTCGCCGGCCGCAACGAGGACCGGCTCGACTGGCTGCGCACCGCCGGCAATGCCCGCGCCCGCATGTTCGGCACGCCCGCCCGCATCGTCAGCGAGCGGATCGACCTCCTGGAGCCGCAGGCGAGCGAGCGGATCCTTGAGAAGGCCGCGCCGCGCATCGTGGTGCAGGCCGCCTCGATCCAGACCTCCTCCGTCATCGCCCAGACCGGCAACCGCTGGAGCCGGCTCGTCGCCGAAGGCGGCCTGTCGGCGACGGCGGTCTTCCAGGCGCTGATCTCCGGCCGCATGGCCGCCGCGATCAGCCGCATCTCGCCCGGCACGCAGTTCATCAACTGCTCCTTCCCCGACGTGGTGAACGGGCTGATCGCCGCCATGGGCCACCGCGTCCTGTGCGGCACCGGCAACGTGGCGATCCTTTCCAACGTCTTCGACGGGGCGGCGGCCCGCGCCGGTCTCGGCGAGGGCAAGCTGCGCGTTCTGGCGCACTACCAGTGCCTTTCGCCGTGGCGGCGCAGGGCGGACGAGCGACGGGGCGCGCCCGCGCCGCGCGTCTTCGTCGGCGAGAACGAGATCGCCGACGTCTTCGCGACCTTCGCCGACGTGCGCCTGACGCCGGAGCCGGCGATCGAGGTGTCCGGCGCGAGCGGCGTCACGCTGATCCTGGCGCTCGCGGCCGGCAAGCCGTGGACGGGGCACGTGCCGGGGCCGAACGGGCTGCCCGGCGGCTACCCGGTCGCGCTTCAGGACGGCGCGCTCACGCTCGACCTCCCGGCCAGCGTCACGGAAGACGAGGCGATCGCCTGGAACGACGCCTTCGAGAGGCAGAGCGGCCTGTCGATCGAGGGGACGAAGGCCGTCTTCCACGGCCGCCTTGCGGAACTCCTGGAGCGCGAGGGCTTCGCCCACGCCCGGGGCTTCGACGTCGCGGCGGTCGAAGAGGTCTGCAGCGACATGCTCGACCTCCGCGACAGGCTGATGTCCCAGCCGCAGTGACGGGTGACCGGAGGGGAAACGGCAAGCGCAGTCTCCGGCCGGCAGCCATGGATGGCGACGGCACCGGGGCCGGACGCCCCTACGGCGCGAGCTCCTTCGCCTCGGCGTAGGGCGGCACGCCCTCCTCGACGGGCTTGCCGGCGCATTCGGCGAAGGCCCTGATCTTGCAGCCGGCGCAGATCCCGTCCTGCGCCTGCGCCACGGCGGCGGCGATCGCCTGCGCCTTCGAGATGTGCAGGTTCGCCTTGCCGAGGATCTCCACCACGTGCATCTGGCGCAGCGACCTGAGAAGCGTCGGATAGATCGCGACGATGTGGAAGTCGCCGCCGCGGCCCCGCGCGGTCCTGATCTCGTTGATCAGGAAGTCGGCGCCCGACAGGTCGAGACGCCCGACGCCCTTCAGGATGAAGATCTTGATCTTCTGCTCCGGCTCGAGGTGCTCGAGCCGGCGGAACTCGGCCTCGACATGCTCGACCGAGCCGAAGAAGAGCGGCCCCTCCATGCGCAGGATGCTGATCTGCGGGCACTGGTCGAGGTCGTGCATGTGGGCGTTGCGGAAGCTGCGGCGGCCGTGGTTGAGCGCCGGCCCCAGCACGGCGATGAACGGCTGGGCGCTCTGCCTGAGGAAGACGAGGAGCGAGGCGATCGTGCCCACGACGACGGCGACGTCGAGCCGCGTCAGGATGCCGGCGAGGAACGTCGCCGCGAGGATGACGACCTCGCTGCGGCTGCTGTCGACGATGTGCCGGATCTCGCGGACATTGACGAGGCGCCAGGCCACGTACGCGATGATGCCGGCGACGGCGGGAACCGGGATGTAGGTCACGTAGGGCGCGACGAGCAGGACCATCGCGAGGAGGAACAGCGTGGCGAGGATCGTGGCGAGCGGCGTGCGCGCGCCGGCGTCGACGTTCAGGGCGGAGCGGGTGAAGGAGCCCGACCCGACATAGGCCTGGAAGACGCCGCCCACGAGGTTCGACAGGCCCTGTCCGACGATCTCCTGGTTCGAGTCGTAGCGTTCGCCCCGCCGCACGGCGAAGGAGCGGCCGATCGACACCGCCTCGAGCAGGCCCACGAAGGCGATCGTCGCGGCCCCCGGGGCGAGGTCGGCCAGCGTGGCGGGGTCGGCCCAGGGCAGCCGGAACGACGGGATCAGCGCCGGCAGCGGCTCGAACATCTCGATGCCGTGCGCGGGCGCGTCGACGAGAAAGCCCACCGCCGATCCGAGCCCGAGCGCCAGGAGATAGGCCGGAAGCCTCGGCGCCGCGGACTGCACGGCGAAGACGGTCAGGAAGGTCGCCCCCGAGATCACCAGCGCGAGCGGATTGAACTCGTCGGCGTGCCGCCACACCTCGATGACGCGGTCGAGCACGCCTCCGCCGCCGGCGGCCCCGATGCCGAGGAGGTCGCCGAGCTGGGAGGCGCCGATCAGCAGCGCCGCGGCCGCGGTGAAGCCGATCATCACGGAGTGGGAAATGAACGAGATGAGCCCGCCGAGGCGCACGAAGCCGGCGGCGAGCTGGAGCACGCCGACCATGACCGTGAGCGTCAGCGCGAGCGCGACGTAGTGGGCCGTGCCGGGAACCGCGAACTGGCTGACCGCCGTGAAGACGATCGCCGAGATGGCGGTGGCCGGCCCCGACACCATGACCATCGAGGAGCCCCACAGGGCGGCGACGATCGGCGTGACCATCGCCGCGAACAGGCCGTAATGCGGCGGAAGGCCGGCGATGACCGCGAAGGCGACGCTCTGGGGCAGGGCGATCGCCGCGCTCGTGAAGCCGGCCAGCGCGTCGTCGCGCAGGCTCTCGCGCGTGACCTTCGCCATCCATGGCCGCCATGGCGACAGTCGGGCGAGGGTCGATGAAGCTTTCGAGGACATCGGTGCGGCTCGGGCTGGCCACGACGGTCGCGATCCGCCCGGCAGGCGGCGGCGCCCCGGCGCGGGGCACCGCCGGGGCAAGCGTGTCTATCGGTTGAGGATGGTGACGGTGCCGCCGGCGGGATCGATCGTCAGCCGGTCCCCCGTCCGGATGAGCTGCGTGACGTCTCCATCCTCGAACCGGTCGACCATCGCCATGTTCGCCAGAGCTGCGCCTTGCGCAAGGATCGTGTTCGCCGTGTTGAACACGATCGCGAGCGGCGCGATCCCCCGCGAGGCCATCTCGTGCAGCATCCAGGCCGAGGCGACGCCGCCCTTGGCGGTGTTCAGGACGAGGATCCTGCCGTTGTAGGACTGGCCGTAGAGGGCGTGGTCGGGCCGCGAGAAGACGCCCTCGATGCGGTTGAGGTCGTAGCGGGCGGAGAAATTGTCGTTGGCGACCAGCGCCTCTCCCTCGACCTTGCCGCCGATCCCGACATGGCACTTGAGCGTGGTGGGCATCAGACGATCTCCCCTGCGACGGCGGACGCGACGCACTCTTCCATGGAGGCGAGCGCGGGCCGGTAGCCGTAGCCGCCGAGAATGTTGACGATCTTGGTGGAGTTGGAGAGGAGGCAGGTCCAGCCGTTCGCCTCGCCGATCTCGCGCGCATATTGCTGGTAGAAGCACGTGCCCTGCAGCACCTTGCCGCCGAAGCTCTCGATCGCGTCGTTGTAGCCCATGCGCCTGGCGTCGGCGTAGACGGTGGGCGAGGTGCACACGATGAGCGCGGTGTCGGGGTGGATGTGCCGCCCCTCGCAGAGGCCCGCGACCTGCTGCATCTCGACGATCGAGAGCTGCGGCGCCGCGAACACGACGACGTCCACCTTGTCGCCGACGTGGCCGAACGGCTTGCGGAAGGCCGCGATCTCCTCGTCCGTGATCTCCTCGACCGGCAGGCCCTCGCCGTCCACGTCGGCCAGCGTCCGGCATTCCGGGGTGATGCCCGCGATGTGGAAGAGCGGCGTCGAGCCGTAGCTCGCCATCGCCGCGCCCATGTGCTTCAGCTGGTCGGAGGTCGGCACGCGCTCGATGCCCTCGACGACCGGAACGGCCCAGTAGGAGCCGGCCTTGCGGCCGACGAGGCCGCCCAGCACGCCCCAGTCCGTCAGCCCCTCCGGCTGCCGGCGCACCCGGAAGCGCCTCGTCGCGCGTCGGTTCTCGTCGAGGTGCAGGCCGTAGCGCGGCGTCCGCCCCGTCAGGCCGGCGGCCAGCGCCGAGGGGCCGCCCTCGAAGTTGGACCGGGCGCCGCAGACGCTGTTGGAATAGATGACGACGCCGGTGTCGCCGTAGGCGACGTGGTCGCCGCGCACCGGCGGCATGATCGTCTGGTAGTTGATGCAGGTGTCGGTCATCATGATCCCGAGCGCCCGGCAGGCGGCGATGAAGCGGCGCTCGATATTCGCCATCTCCTCGGTCTGGCCGAGCGGGTCGTAATAGGTCAGGTCGACGCCCCGCGGATCGGTGATCATCGGCACCCGGACCCGGCGCTCCTCCTCCGGCAGGGCCGCGAAGCGCTCGACGAACTCGACGCCCGCGAGCCCGACGGATTCCGGGTCGCCCATCATGTGCGCCTGGCTGACCGGCACGAGGTCTGCGGCGTCGAACATGCGCCCGACCTGGACCTGGTGATCCATCGCCCACTGCCGGGCCGGCCCCATCTCGCCGGCGAGCATCGCCTCTTCTTCTTCCGTCAGCTTCACAGGACTATCCCCGGGTTCGTTGCGCAAATGTCGGGAGATCTCATCGTCTTCCAGGTCAGTTCATCGAGCTCGGCAGCCACAGCACGATCTGCGGGAACAGGTAGACGAGGTAGAGCATGCCGATCTGGATCAGCAGGAAGGGCAGGGCGCCGCGCGCCAGCTTGCCGAGGCTGATCGACGAGATGCCGTGGATCGTGAAGAGGTTGATGCCGATCGGCGGCGAGATCTGCGCGATCTCCATCGAGATCGCCGCGAAGATCCCGAAGGTCAGCGGGTGCATGCCGATCTGCTCCGCGACGGGGAAGAAGATCGGGATGGAGATGAGCAGCATCGCCGCGCTCTCCAGGAACATCCCCAGCACCACGTAGGTCAGGATCATGAGCGTCACGGCCCAGATGCCGGTCGCGTTCTCCACGATCGCCGCGGCGATCGCCTGCGGCACCTGCTCGAAGGTCAGGAAGTGGGCGAAGTACTGGCCGAAGACGATCAGCATGACGAGCATCGCCGTCGTGGCCGTCGCCGAGCGCGCCGCGTCCCAGAGCTTGGCGAAGGTCAGCCTGCCCTGCACGAGCCCCAGCAGCGCGACATAGATGACGGACAGGGCGCCGACCTCGCTCGGCGAGAAGATGCCGGTGTAGATCGCGGTGATGATGACGATGGGCAGGAGGACGACGCCGATCGAGCGGCCGGTGATCCTGATCCGCTCCTCGAGGCTCACCTTGTGCGACAGGCGGATGCCGGGGCGGGACAGGAGCACGTAGAGCGTGAACAGGCCCATCATCACGATCCCCGGCACGACGCCGGCGATGAACAGCTTGCCGATCGAGGTCTCGGTGATGACGCCGTAGAGGATGAGCGGGATCGACGGCGGGATGATGATGCCGAGCGTGCCGCCGCCGGCCACGAAGCCGCCGGCCCGGCTCTCTCCGTAGCCCTCCTTTATGAGAAGCGGGATCGCGACGAGGCCGACCGTGGCGGCCGTGGCGATGCTCGAGCCGGAGATCGCCGCGAAGATGCCGCAGGCGGCGATCGTCGCGACGCCGAGCGAGTTGGGCACCGCGCCGGCCCATGCCTTGGTGACGTCGAAGAGGTCGCGGCCCGCGTCGGTCCGCTGCATGATCGTGCCGGTCAGGACGAAGAGCGGCAGCGCGACCAGCTCGAAGATCGACGCGCTCTGCCAGGCGACGTTGATGAAGGAGCGGAAGGCGAGGAAGGGGTCGTCGAGCAGAAGCGTGGCGAGGAACGCCGCCAGCCCCATCGACACGAAGACCGGCACCGACAGGAGCATGAAGACGAAGAGCAGGACGAGCCCGATATAGGCGCCGTAGTCGTAGACGAAGTCGCTCCACATGGCTCAGTCGCCCGCGTGGACGTGCAGCGGGCGCTCGCCCGTGATCATCTGCACCAGCGTCTGCAGGAAGAGGCCGAGGCCGCCCAGGGGGATCGCGAGCTGCGGGATCCAGAGCGGCGTGTTGAGCATCGTTCCCGCCAGGATGTCCTTCGAGTAGGAGTTCCAGGCGAAGTAGGCCCCGGACGCGAAGATCAGGAGCGCGAAGGCGAGCGTCGCGACCTGCGCGATCATCTCGAAGACCGGCCGCGCCGCCGGGAAGAGGTCGGGCAGGAGCATCACCCGGAAATGGGCGCCGCTGCGCACGGCGAGCGCGTTGGCCAGGAAGCCGAGGAAGATGAAGGCGTAGAGGGTCGTCTCGAAGACCCAGATCGTCGGCGCCTTGAGCGAGCGCGCCACCGCCTCGTAGGCGATCGGCAGGCAGAGCAAGAGCATCAGGACGATCGAGACGAAGGTCATCGCCCTGCCGATCCCGGTGGCAAGCTTCAGCATGACCGCCTTCCTTCCAGGTGGGGAGTCTGCCAGGTGGGGAGTCCGCTTCCGTGGGCGGCCCCCGGTCGGAGGCGCCGGTCTCGACGGCGGGGAAGAGCCGGGCGGCCCTGGCCGGGCCGCCCGTGCGTCCTTACTGGCTCGTGACGAGATCGACGATCTCGGGCGAGTAGTCCTTCCTCGCCTGCTGCGCGAGAGGCTCGAGCTTCGCGGCGAACGCGTTCCACATGTCGGAGCCCGGCTCGACGGTCGTGACCGCGGTGCCGTTCGTGCGAACCTCGTCGAGCAGCTCCGCCATGTTGTCGATGGCGAAGCGCTGCATGTGGTCGCGCGCCTCCTCGGCCGCCTCCATGAGGATCTTCTGGTCCTCCGGCGACATGCTGTCGAACTTGTCCTTGTTCATGACGTAGGCGTGGATCAGCGTGCCGAGCACGCCGTTCGGCACGAACATGTCGCTGGCGACCTCGTAGTGCTTCAGGCCGACCGCGCCGCCGAGGCCGCCGAGGGCCGCGTCGACGGTGCCGCGCTGGAGGGCCGAGTAGACGTCGCCCACGCCCATGATCGTCGGCGAGGCGCCGAGCGCCTGCAGGACCTCGCCCGCGCCCTTCGAATAGACGCGCACGGCCTTGCCCTCGAAGCTCTCGGGGCCGGTGACCTTGAAGTTGCCCGTGACGACCGGCGGGCCGATGTCGAACATCACCAGGATCACCGCGCCCTGCTCGCGCAGCTTGGTGTCGAAATAGTCGAAGATCGGGTTGCCGGGCTTGAGGTTCTCGAGCGTCCAGTCCATCGACTCGGTCCACAGCGGGCTGGTCAGGATCGAGACGTCGGGCACGCGGCCGGACCAGTTGTCGAGCGTGGTCAGGGAGATGTCGACGACGCCCTGGGGAATGGCGGTCGCAACGAACTGCTGCTTGACCATCTCGCCGCCGTCGAACGACTTCACCCGGAACTCGCCGCCGCCCTTCTCCTCGAGCAGCTTCTTGAACTGCGGGATGAACTCCTCGACCTGGTAGTGCTTCGGGCTGCCCCACGTCGAGATGGACAGGCGCTCGGTTGCCTGTGCGCCGAGGGAGCCCCATGCCGTGGCGACGGCCAGTGCCGCCGCAGCGCCTAGAGCCTTCGATAGTTTCATACCGTCTCCTCCCAGGTCCGCGGGGCTTGTGCCCCGTCTCAGTGCACCGGTTGGCCAACCGAATGAAGGCGTCCGGCAAAATTGCTATATCGTTATTGCTTCATAGTGCTATTGCATTGTCAATGGCCTCGGCTAGATTGCCGGAGCGACCCGCCTCCCGCTGTCTTGCCAGCGGGGGGATGCGGAGGACGAAGGCTGGACGGATGGATCAACTGGCACTGAGCGAGTGCACCGACTTCGTGCGGAAGTATTGGCCGGAGGACGCCGCGCTTCCCAAGCACGAGAAGCTGAGGCTCGCCTTCACGAAGTCCATCCAGGAGGGCTACTGGCCGGTCGGCGCCCGGCTGCCGACGGAACAGGTGCTGGTGAGCGCCACGCCGTGCAGCCTCGGAACGGTGCAGCGCGCCCTCAGGGCGCTCGTGGCCGACGGCATCGTGATCCGTCGCCGCGGCAGCGGCACCATCGTGGCGAGGCTGAACGGCCAGCTCAACGAGCCCTGGCACATGCGGTTTCCCGATCCCGACGGACCGAAGGGGACGTTCCTGCCGGTGTTCACGCGGGTCGTGGGCAGGACCCTCGTCGAGGAGCGGGGCCCGTGGAACGCGGCGATCGGCGAGGGCGGGCCGGTGCTCCGCATCGACCGCGTCTTCTCGGTCGACAACCAGCTCGACATCTACGCGATCTTCTACGCGCTCGCCGACCGCTTCCCCGAGTTCGCCCACCTGCCGCAGGGCTCGCTCGACGGCGAGAACTTCAAGACGCTGATCGCGCGGCGCCACCACATCCCGGTCCACAAGGTCAAGCAGAAGATCAGGCTGGGCCGCGCGCCCGCCGAGGCCGTCGAGCACGGCGTGTTCGAGGCGGGCGAGCCGGTGATGCATCTCGTGGTCGTCGCCTACTCCCTGGCCGGCGAGCCGATGTACTACCAGGAATTCTACATCCCGCAGACGGACATGGCGCTCGATCTCGGCTCCGCGGTGCGCACCTGGGAACCCATCGAGGAGACGGTGGCCGACGGCGGACCGGAGACCGTGTCCAACGGCTCGGCGCGATCCGCCGGCTGAACCACGCCGGCCGCGCACCCGCGCCGGCCAGAAACGACGCAAAGGGGGGACGGATGCAGCCGCGCAACCTGGTCATACTCATGACCGACGAGCACAACCGCTTCATGTCCGGCTGCTACGGCCACGGGCTCATCACCACGCCCAACATAGACGCGCTGGCGGCGCGGGGCGCCCGGTTCACCCGGGCCTATACGCCCGGCGCCGATCTGCGTGCCCGCGCGCGCGTCCTTCGCGACCGGCAAGTACACCCACCAGATCGGCTACTGGGACAACGCCGATCCCTATGACGGAGCCGTGCCGTCGTGGCACCACCGGCTGCGCGAGCGCGGCCACGAGGTCGTGTCGATCGGCAAGCTGCACTTCCGGTCGGCCGAGGACGACAACGGCTTTTCCCGCGAGATCCTGCCGATGCACGTCATCGAGGGCCGCGGCGACCTGATGGGGCTCGTGCGCGAGAACCTCCCCAAGCGCGGCCTGTCCTTCAAGATGGCGCGCCTCGCGGGACCGGGCGAGAGCCCCTACACGCTCTACGACCGCCAGATCGCCGCCGAGACGCAGAAATGGCTGCACGACGAGGCGCCGAAGCACCGCGACAGGCCCTGGGTGCTGTTCGTCTCGTTCGTCGCGCCGCACTTCCCGCTGATGGCGCCGCCGGAGCACTACTACCGCTACTACGACGATCCCGCGCTGCCGCGGCCGAAGCTCTACGACCACCACGAGCGTCCCGACCACCCCTTCCTCCGGGACTACGCGGCCTCGCTGAACTACGACGAGTATTTCGACGGGGAGGAGGCGGTGCGCCGCGCCACGGCGGGGTATTTCGGCCTGTGCAGCTTCGTCGACGAGCAGATCGGCAAGGTGCTCGCGGCGCTCCGGAGCAACGGCCTCGCGGACGAGACGCGGGTCGTCTACACGAGCGACCACGGCGACAATCTCGGCGCGCGCGGGCTGTGGGGCAAGTCGACCATGTACGAGGAGTCGGCGGGCGTGCCGCTGATCGTGGCGGGCGACGGGATCCCGGCCGGCCGCACCGTCGACACGCCGGCGACGCTGCTCGACCTCTATCCCTTCATCATGGAATGCGTCGGCGAGGCGGGACCGGAGACGATCGACGCCGACCATCCCGGCGTGTCGGTCGCGGCGCTCGCGAACGGCGAGGTGCCGGACCGCACGATCCTGTCCGAGTACCACGCGATGGGCTCGACGACCGCGGCCTTCATGATCCGCCACGGCGACTACAAGTACGTGCACTATGTCGGCTATCCGCCGCAGCTCTTCGACCTGAAGGCCGACCCCGACGAGCTGGTCGACCTCGGGACGGATCCCGCGCACGCGGGCGTCCGCGCGGCCTGCGAGGCCCGGCTCCGCTCGCTGGTCGATCCCGAGGAGGTCAACCGCCGCGCCCAGGCCCGCCAGGCCGAGCAGCTCGCCCTGCACGGCGGCCGCGAGGCCGTGATCGCGCGCGGCGATCTCGGCTTCTCGCCGCCGCCGGGCTACGCGCCGGAGCTCGGGTGACCGGCCGTCACCGGCCCTGAACGGCAAGGCGGCTTCCGGCCGGCAGCGGCGGATTCCGGAAGAGGGGGAGCATCGCGGCGCCGCTTCGCCGCATCCGCCCGGGTCTGTCAGTAGATGGGCGGGGTGTTGATCCAAAGAACCCGCGTCTCCTCCTCGGCCGCGTTCCTGAACCTGTGCGGTCGCTGGCTGCGGAAGGTGAAGCTGTCGCCGGGATGGAGCAGCAGGCGCGTGTCGTCGACCCAGAGCTCGAGGGCCCCGGTCAGCACCACGCCTCCCTCCTCGCCGTCGTGGGAGAACACGTCGTCGCCGGTCGAGCCGCCGGGGGCCAGGACGATCATCAGCAGTTCGAGCTTCCCGATCGGCTGAGGCGTCAGAAGCTCCTTGACGAGGCGCTTCGCGCCGAAATCGAGCGTCCGTCGCGCTTCCTTGCGCACGACGAGGCCGGCCTCCGCTTCCGCCTGCCGGTCGGCCGCGGGCGCCGCGTCGCCATCCTCGTGCTCGCTGAAGAGGGTGCCGACGGGAATCTTCAGGCCATGGCTGAGCGCGTAGAGCGAGCGCACCGACGGTGACGTGAGGCCGCGCTCGATCTTGCTGATCATGCTCACGGAAAGACCCGTCAGCTCCGAAGCCTGCTCGAGACTGAGACCCTGCCGTTTCCGATAGAAGCGCACGCTGCGGCCCACCGCCTCGTCCGGCCGGTCTTCCGAGCTCCTCATGTCCACCCTCGCATCTTGTCCGCATCCCGCTTTCGCAAGCCACAACCGACATGACAAGATTTTTTTGATTGAAAGTCAAAATCTCAGCCCCTACGCTTGGAACCACATTCAAAGCGATCGAGCACTATGGTCAAAGACGGGCATCATCCGAACTCAGCCTGGCGGGCCACCGCACAGGCCGAGGGCGCCTTCCAGCCCCTCGACGGCGACCGCGAGACCGACACGCTCGTCGTCGGCGGCGGGTTCACCGGCCTTTCCACCGCGCGCGATCTTCTGCAGCGCGGCATCGACTGCGTGGTGCTCGAGGGCCGGGACATCGGCTGGGGCGCCAGCGGGCGCACCGGCGGCTTCGCCGTGCCGCGCTACAAGATGAACTACTCGGACCTGGCCCGCGACCACGGCGACGATGTCGCGCGCAGCCTCTTCCGGCAGGCCGTGGAAGCCGTCGACAGCGTCGCCGAGACCGTCGAGACCTACGGGATATCGTGCCACTTCCAGCGTCGCGGCCATGTCACGCCGGCCCACAGCGCCAAGGCTCTCAAGGGCTTGGCGGCCGATATCGAGTGGCTGCAGGCCGAAGCCGGCGACGGCACGGCGCGGCTCATGTCGCGGCAGGAAACCGAAGAGGCGCTCGGCACCACGGTCTACCACGGCGCCTATTTCGATCCCCGCGGCGCCTGCCTGCACCCCTACGACTATGCACGCGGCCTCGCCGCGGCGCTCGCCGATCGCGGCGTGCCGATCTTCGTCGAGACGCCCGTGGAGGCGCTCGGCCGGGACGGCGCGCACTGGATCGCCCGCACGAGCCGCGGAAGGGTGCGCGCACGTCATGTCGTCCTTGCAACGAATGCCTATTCCACTTCGACCATGCAGGGCGACGACCTCTACCGGCGTGTCGTCCCGGTGGCCTCGTCGATCATAGCCACACGTCCGCTGAGTTCGAATGAGAGGAAAATAACGGATCCTTCCGAACTACCTGTGACGGACACGCGGCGGCTCGTCAGCTATTTCCGGATACTTCCGACCGGGCAGCTTCTTTTCGGCGGGCGCGGCGACATCACGGGCCGCCGGGACGATCCCGCCGTCTTCCGCACGCTCGAGCGCCAGCTCGCGGCGACGTTCCCGCACCTGAAGGACATCGAGATCCGCGAGCGGTGGGCCGGCATGGTCGCGGTGACGCTCGATTCCTTTCCCCACATCGGCCAGCTCGACGAGGGCGTGTTCTTCGCCCTCGGCTATGGCGGCCGCGGCGTCGCGCTGACGAGCCTGATGGGCCGCCGCCTCGCCTCGCTCGTCGCCGGGCGAGACGATCGAGCCCGGCCCGATGGGCAGCCGGGGCTTCAGGCCGGTGCCGTTCCACCAGTGGCGCCGCACCGGCATGCGTCTGATGGCCCGATACTACCAGGTCCGAGACCTTTTCGAACGATAGGAAAGCAGTGACGAGCATGATTGAGATTGGCGTCGACATCGGCGGAACCTTCACCGATGTGGTGTGCCGCGCACCGGGACAGCCCCTCCGCGTCATGAAGGTGCCGACGACCCGGGCCGACCCCAGCCGGGCGGTCCTCGCGGCCGTGGAAGGCCTCAGGGACCAGTGGCAGATCACCCCCGAGGAGGTCGCGCGCTTCGTCCACGGCACGACGGTCGCCACCAACGCCGTCCTCGAGCGCAAGGGGCCGAAGACGGGCCTCCTGACGACCAGCGGGTTCAAGGACATCCTCGAGATCGGCCGCCAGATGCGGCAGACGATGTATGCGGCGGTTCTCGAGCCGGAAGTGCCGGGCTATCTCGCGCCGGGCGCCTTCCGCCACGAGATCGAGGAGCGGGTCGGCTACGACGGCGAGGTGGTGCGGCCGCTGAACGAGGACAGCGTTCGCAAGGCCGCCGCGGCGCTGGTCGAGGCGGGCGTCGAGGGCGATCGCGATCTGCTTCCTGTTCTCCTTCGTCAACCCCGCCCACGAGCGCCGCGCCGCCGAGATCATCCGCGAGGCCTATCCCGATCTCGCCCTGTCGCTGTCCTGCGAGGTCGACCCTGCCTTCCGCGAATACGAGCGGACCGTGCGTCACCGCGTTCGACGCCTACATCAAGCCGGTGATCGACCGCTACCTCGAGCAGCTGGAGGACGGGCTCGACCGCGCCGGCGTTCGAGGCGCCGCTGCAGATGATGCAGTCGCGCGGCGGCATCGTCCGGCGAGCGACGGTGGCGCGGCAGCGGCCGGTGCGGCTGTTCCTGTCCGGTCCGGCGGCCGGCGTGATCGGCGGCCAGATGGTCGGCCAGACGGCCGGGCATCACCGACCTGATCAGCGTCGACATCGGCGGCACGAGCTCCGACATCGCGCTGATCGCAGGCGGCGAGCCGCGTGATCCGCGCCGGAAGGCCATGATCGGCGGCTACAAGATCCGCGTGCCGATGGTCGACGTGAACGCGATCGGCGCGGGCGGCGGCAGCGATCGCCTGGCTCGACCGGCGCGGCGGATTGCGGGTCGGACCCCACTCCGCGGGATCGGAGCCCGGGCCCGGCCTGCTACGGCCGCGGCGGCGAGCGAGGCCACCGTGACGGATGCGTCGATCGTCCTCGGCTACCTCGATCCCGACTATTTCGCCGGCGGCGCGGTGCAGCTGGAGCCGGAGCTGGCACGCGAGGCGATCGAGCGCAGAAGGTCGCCAAGCCGCTCGGCCTGACGATCGAGGAGGCCGCGCTGGGCATCCACCGGGTGGTGAACGCGCAGATGGCGGAGGGCATCCGGCTGGTCTCGATCCGGCAGCGGCTACGATCCGCGCGAATTCGCCCTGCTGCCGCTGGGCGGCGCCGGCGGCGGTCCATGCCGCCGCTCTCGCCGGCGAACTCGGCATCCGACGCATCCTCGTGCCGCGCCATCCGGGCGTGCTGTCCGCCGCCGGGCCTGCTCGTCGGCGCCGATCGAGCACGAGATGTCGGTCGCCTTCCCGCAGCCGCTGCGACGAGCTGGCTCTGCCGGACGTGCGAGGCAGCGCTGGACGAGCTGGACGCAGCGCTGCGCCGCGCTGATGGCGCAGGAGCGGGTCGCAGGCCCGAGGACGTGTGAGGTGCAGATACTTCGCCGACGTCTGCTACGTCGGCCAGTCGCACTATCTCGAGGTGCCGCTGCAGCTGGACGACGCCGACCCGCCGGCGACGCTCTACGAGGACTTCCTGGCCGCCGCACGAGCGCGTCTTCGGCCACGCCACCGACGCGCCCGCCGCAGATCGTGAACCTGCGCGGCGATCCATCGCGACCGGCGGCGACGGGATCGTCGACGACGGCGCCACGAGCCGCAGCGGCGGCGAGCAGGCGCGCAAGGGCATGCGCGCCACATCATCGTCGCCGGCCACGACGGCCGCGTCGAATGCGGCGATCTACGATCGCGAGCCGCGCTGGCGCCCGGCGCCGCGCTTCGCCGGCCCGGCCATCGTCGAGCAGGCCGACACCACGACGCTGGTCGAGCCGGACTGGTCGATCCGAGGTCGCTCGACGGCGGAAACGTCCTGCTCGCTGGCGACGGAGCCGAAGGCGCAATGAACATGCCGCAGAAGATCGATCCGATCACCGCTGGAAGTGGTCCGCAACAAGCTGGACGGCATCGCCAACGAGATGGAGTTGACGCTGCTGCGCAGTCGTCGTTCTCGCCGATCGTGAAGGAGGGGCTGGACGCCTCGGCCGGCCTCTTCACGCTGGAGGGCGAGACGCTGGCCCAGGCGTTCGCGATCCCGATCCATCTGGCGACGCTGATGCCGATGGTGCGCCGCATCATCGCAGACGTTCCCGCCGGCGGACCATGCAGCGAGGGCGACGTCTACCTCATGAACGACCCCTATCTCGGCGGCACGCATCTGCCGGATATCGCGCTCATCATGCCGATCTTCGCCGATGGCCGGCCGATCGCCATCGCGCGCCACGATGACGCATCACCAGGACGTCGGCGGCATGGCGCCGGGCTCGACCCCGACCAATGCGACCGAGATCTTCCAGGAGGGGCTCCGCATGCCGCCGCTCGAAGTTCCGCGGAGGGCCGAGGCATGTCGAACGAGACGCTGGTGCAGCATGCTGCGGCTCAACAGTGCGGATCCCGGACACGTTCATGGGCGACATCAACGCGCAGATCTCGGCCTGCACGATCGGCGCGCGACGCGTCTGCGCGAGCTGGCCGAGACGCCATGGCGGCAACATGCTGCAGGCCATCTTCGACGAGCTGCTCGACCGCTCCGAGAAGATGACCCGCGACGCCCTGCGCACGATCCCGCGAGGGCACCTACCGCTACGTCGACTACTACGACAACGACGGCATCGATCTCGATCAGCGTGATCCGCATCGAGGTCGCGGTGACGATCAGGCGACGGCCGATTCATCTGCGATTTCACGGGGACGAGCCCGCAGGTGCGCGGGCCGTTCAACGTGCGTGCCCTCGGGCTCGTAGGCCGCCGCCTACTTCGCCGCTGCGCGCGGTCACCGAGCCCGACGCATCCCGAACAACGGCGGCTGCTTCCGGGCCGATCGCGCTGGACCTGCCCGAAGGCAGCATCCTGAACCCGCGTCGAGCCGGCGCCCGGTCGGCTGCCGCACCGCGACGATCAAGCGCGTCGACCGGCGCGATCCTGGGCGCGCTGCGCGGTGCCTGCCGGACGGGATGCGCGGCCGATGCCGGCCGGCGAGATGCTGGCGCTGCATTTCGGCGGCCACCGGCCGCGAGCGGACGGCACTACGTTGTCGGCGAGCTGATCGCGGCCGGCAGCGGCGCCGGGCCGCGCAGCGACGGCGTCGACGTGATCGAGACCGACGCCACGAACTGCATGAACATGCCGGCCGAGGCGATCGAGATGGAGGCGCCGATCCGCATCAACGCGACGCGCGCTGCGCCGCGACTCCGGCGGCGCCGGCGGCAGCGCGGCGGACTCGGCATCGAGCGCGAATACGAGGTGCTGGACGGGCGAGATCGCCATCACCTATCGCGGCGAGCGCCATTTCTGCCCGGCGGCGGGCGCCGACGGCGGCGGAGCCGGCTGAGCGCGCGCACGGTGATCCGCCGTGCGAGCGGCGAGGAGGAGAGTCGTGCCCTCCAAGATCGTGACGCGCCTGCTTCCGGGCGACCGGCTGGTGATCGAGACGGCCGGCGGCGGCGGCTTCGGCGGCCGGCGGAGCGCAGCCGCGATCGCGTCCGCGAGGATGTGGAAAACGGCAAGGTCAGCGCCGAAGAGGCCAGGAGCGCACGGACTGACGGACTGACGGCGTCGCCGTCGGCAAGAAGATACCAGAGCGCCAACCAACAGAGGAGAACGACATGAACGTCAAATCGCCTTCGCGTGGTGCGCCCGCCCCGGCCGGGCGAAGGCGAATGACCGGCCGGACCGGCGATGCGGCGGAGCACGAAGTGGAAGAGCACGTCTGGGTGCCGTCCGCGAGGCGAGGCCTACCAGCATGTGACATGGTAACGAAAGGCGGCGACGCCTCCACATCACGCTCTACACGGGCGGCAGCTGGCGTGAAGGATGCCGACATGCTGCGCATCCTGCCGCGCGGAACATCATCCAGGCCGCGGCTCTATCCGGGCTATGACCGCGATAAGCCGGACTACGCCTAGACGCTCCCGGCGTGGGGCGAGCCCGAACGCTGCAGAAGATCCTGCCCGAGCTGCGCGAGATCTACGAGGAGACCTACGAGCAGGCCGGCATCAAGCTTCTGGCTCGTCGGGCAGCGGTGCGCGAACGCACATCATGTGCAAGGAGCCGGTGAACACGCTCGACGAGCTGCGTGGCAAGAAGCTGCGCGTCTGGGAGCATTTCCACGTGGACGTCTTCGAGAAGCTCGGCGTCGCGGCCAGATCATCGGGCAGAACGACCTCTACGTGGCGATGCAGACGGGGTGGTCGACTGCGCGGTTACCCGATCGGGCTGGCGGTCACGGTGTCGCTTCAGGAGGTGCGCCCTATGCGAGCTACCTCTTCCCGTACGTGTTGCACCCGCTGAACATTGCGTTTCGGAGAAGGCCTTCGACGAGCTGTCGCCCGAGACGCAGAAGATCGTCGGACGCGCCAGAGGCCAGAAGGAATCTCGACTCCTATCTGAGCGGCATAACGAAGGGAAGGCGATGACGGCTCAAGAGTTGGGACGCCGACGGCTGAGCCCCCAAGCGATAGAAGTTGGCCGGGCGGCCGGAGACGTGGAAGGACCTGTCCATGAGCGGCAGCGACACCGCGGCAGAACTGAGACGCTGAGCAAGGCGATCCAGTAAGCTGCGGGGACGGTGGAGATCCTCCGCCGTCCCACGTTCCGTCACGTTCATGTTCAGGGGCCGTCCGATTTGACTATCTTGCCCGCTAGGGAGAGGGAAGCACGACGTGACGCAGGTTCTTCGCTGGTTCGACGGGGCCGCGAGCGTGCTGGCCGGGCTGGCGGCGCTCTTGGCGGTGATCATGTCGGTGTTCGTCGTCCTCTCCTCCGTGATGCGATATCTTGTCGGGGCGCCCTTCGCCTTCACGGAGGAGCTCGTCGGACTGCTCTTCACGGCGATGATCTTCGCCGGCCTGCCGGTCTGCACGCTCCGCCGCTCCCACATCTGCGTCACCATCGTTCCCGACCTCCTGGGCGGCGCCTCCCGGCGCTTCGTCGACCGGGTCGCCTATGCGCTGCTGTTCGGCTTCTGCGTCTGGTTCGGCGTGCTCACGCTGGAATACCTGCAGACGACGCTGGCGCCGACGCGCGCAGCGCGGGCAGCCGCCTGATCCTCTGGCCGTGGGTCGCGACGCTGCCGGCCTCCTGTTTCCTCTCCGGGCTGGCCGCCCTGCTGCGGGTCGTGGTGCCGGAAGGCGACGGCACGCCAGCCGATCACGTCCACCGGGGAGCCGAGTGATGGTGTGGGTCATTATCGCCGGCGGCTCCTCGTCACTGCCCTCACCGGCCTGCCGATCGGCGTCGGACTGGCGCTCACCGGCATCTCGATCCTGCATTTCGTGGTGGGGGATGCCGCCGACCTGGCCGTGACGGCGGTGTGGAACGTCTTCACCGACTTCACGCTCAGCGCGGTTCCGCTGTTCATCTTCATGGGCGAGATCATGCTCGTCAGCGGCGTGAGCGGCAGGCTCTACTCCGCCATCTCGCCGCTGTTCATGCGGGTGCCGGGCAGCTGCTGCACACCAACATCGCCGTGAGCGCCCTGTTCGGCGCGGTCTCCGGCGCCAGCACCTCGACGGCGGCGGCCATCGGCTCGGTCGCCTATCCCGAGCTCGAGAAGCGCGGCTACGACCCGGCCGTGGTGGTCGGCACCCTGGCCGCCGGCGGGACGCTCGGCCTGCTCATCCCGCCGAGCCTCTCGCTCCTGATCTACGGCGCCACCCAGCAGGTCTCGATCGGCCAGCTGTTTCTCGCCGGATTGCTGCCGGGCCTCATGCTGGCCGTGATGATGATGCTCTTCATCGGCTTCATCGGCGGCCGGCGGGAGGGCGTCGTGCCGGAGGACAGTGAGTACGTCCCCCTCGGCCGCGCGCTCCTCATGCTGCTGCTGATCTGGCCGATCGCCTCCCATCTTCGCGGTTCTCGGCACGATCTACATGGGCCTGGCGACGCCGACCGAGGCGGCGGGCCTGGGCGTGGCCGCCGCCATCGTCCTCGGCTTCCTCTGGGGCGACCTGACGCCGCGCTCGCTCTGGAAGGCCTTCGTCGATCCGCGACGCGTGAGCCGGCGCCGCGCGCGGCGACCGGCGCGCCGTGCGCCTGGACCGCCGCGCGCGGTGCGGGGCGCAGCCCACGGTGCCGCGCCCGACGGCCCGCCGCGAGACGCGCGACGCACCGCGACGGGTGGGCCGACCGCTGGCGGGCGCGCCCCCCCGAGGTCGGCTGCGACCGCGGGGGCGACCACGCGCGCGGGATCCCGGCACGCGTGACGCGCGCGGCGGCGCGGCCGCGCGTCGGCGCGCCCCGGCGTGGTGACCCCGCCGCGCCGCAGACGCCCCCGCCGCCCGCCACGAGCGGCCCCGGCGAGGCCGGGCGCGCCGGCGCGTCCGCGGGCCGCCTACCGTCGCGTCCCGGACGGGACGCCCCGCGCGCGGCCGAGGACGATCGGCCCGACGCCGCCCGCGGGCCCGACCGCCGCCTACCCGGGCCGGCCCGCCAGACCGACGGGACGCCCGACGCCTACGGGCCGCGGCGCGTGCGGCCGTCGCGCGGCGGCGCGGCCGGCATCGGTGCGTCGGCACCGTCCGGGCCGGTGCCGTCGCCGCCTGCGCCCTGATCGCACGGTCGCGCGCGATGCCACAGGCGGCAGCCTCTGGCCGACGCGCGAGAGGCTGCCGCCGCGAACGGCCACCCGCGGCAGGAGGGCCGGCGCCGGCGGCGACCGCCCGTCGACCTGGCGATGCGGTTCCGACGGCGCCGATCCGCCTCATCGGCGCGGTCACGGCGACTGCCGTGGCCATCGGCTGTCTCGCCGCGACCGCCGCGCGCGCCGACCCCCGGGGCGAGCGGCCCGTGGCGCCTCGTCGCCGAAGCCCGAGGTCCGGAGACCTCCCGCCGACGGCCTGTGCTCGGCAAGGGCACGGCGATCCAGGGCCTGTGGGCGGCCAGCGTGGTTGCGGACGCCGCGGGTACGATGCCCCCGGCGTCGCTGGTCGCTGACCGCCATGGCGGTCGCCTGACGGTGGGTCGGCGTCGGAGGCAGCGTCAGCACGATGGCGGAGCGGCGGATCGACCTCCGGCACGTGCCTGGCACGCGACGCTCTTCATCCTCGCCGAGATCGGCATCGTCGCGCGCCGCTGGCTCGCGGCGTGCTGGATCCTGTTCGCCTTCACCTACAACGCGTGACCCTGTCCTACGCCCACGTGGCGCGGGGCATGCCGATCGAACTGGTCGGCCGGTCGAATGCCCTGATGAACACGCTGGTGATCCTGAGCACCTTCGCCCTGCAATACGGGCTCGGCGTGTTCTTCGAACACACCGTCACGTCCCTGTCGAGCGACGCCTACGCCGTGGCGATCGGCATCCTGATCGTGCTTCAGATCGCCGCTTCGGGGTGGTGCGACCTTCCGGGCGAAGGGAAAGTCGCCTGGGCGGAACGCGGCATCTTTCTACGGTCGCAATTGAGGCCTAGGGTGGGTGTTCGTGCCGGGCTGGACATGGCCCTCCTCGGCTGCCAACCCGGCGGCCGATCGTGATTCCTCAGACATTCGGGCATCGGGATAGCGTCGAGGCGTGCGGCTCCGGCGACCGGAGACGCGTCGGGCGCAGGAGCCCCCGGGGCATCGGGCTCCGTCGGTCCTGCCATCCCGCCAGCGGCTTCGGCGCCATCCGGCAGGGTGGCGGCAAGGATGTCTTCGTTCCCGCGACACCCTTCGAGGCAGCCGGCCGCACCGCCGGCGCGCCGGAAGGCGACGGCGCGGGGGCTGACTGCGATTTCTCCACGACCGCCGCGACGGCGCGGCTCCATTCGTTCGTCCAGCAAAGGAAGCAACCATGAGCGCGCATGCCTACCGAGTCGGCGAGAGCATCCAGGTGATGACCTCGACCTTCCCCCGCATCTCCGGGGCCTACCGGATCCTCGCGCTCATGCCCGAGGAGCACGGCAACTGCCACTACCGGGTGCAGAGCGCCTCCGGGCCGCAGGAGCGCATGATCTCCGAGAGCCAGATCGTCACGCCGCACGAGGCCCCGGCGAGCGTCCTGTAAGCGCGGGACGCGCGGCCCCGCCTTCGCCTGCCGTCGCGGCCGGCTCGCCCTTGTGCGCGCATCCGCGCGCCGGGCCCGGCGCGGCGTGATCGAAACGGCGGGCTCGCGCGCGGCGCCGGCCCGCCCACAACCGAGGCCTCATGGCACGCTACGAACTCACGATGTTCGGCGGGGAGAAGCTCCTCATCGACGGTGCGATCGAGGAGATGGAGCACATGCGCGTCCATCTCGTCGGGACGGGCTTCGTCCTGTTCAAGGAGATCAAGGCGGGATCGACCGTGCCACCCAGGGAGGTGGTGATCTCCACCTCGCAGATCGCCCTGCTGCGCCCCCTCCCGGAAGGCAGCACGACGGGCAGCAACTTCAAGCCGAAGCGATGAAGAGAAAGAGCAAGATCGACCGCTCCCCGACGAGCGCCATCGGCATCGTCGAGATCGAGCGGGAAGCCGCGCACAGGAAGACGATGCGCCTGCGGGCCGAGCGGCAAGCCCGCGACGAGGCCGAGGCCGAGGCGAAGGCGAAGGCGGCCGGACGGGAGGCCGCGCCGCCGGCGCCCAAGCCGGGCTGACCGGAACGCCGGCGCGGCCGTCCCGGCGCGTCACCGTGCGGCGAGCCCGAGTTCCGGCATCTCCTCGGAGAGGAGCCTGCGCAGGACGGTGATGTCCTCCTCGATCGCCATGCCCGCCTCGGCCCTGACGAGCGCCAGCCGCGCATGGTGGCGCGCCATGCGGGCGGCCTCGGCATCGCCGAGGCTCGCCAGCGCCCGGAACGCCTTCATGAGGCGGATCTGGACGCCGACATTGGCGGCCCCGTCGCGTGCGATCGGGGTGAAGACGTCGTCGAAGAGATCCGAGAGATCGAGGGCCGGAACGAGCACGTTCGGGAATGCCGGCTCCTGCGCGCCCGCGCCGTCGTCCTCGACCCACGTCGTCAGCACCCGGACGGCGCGGCCGATGATGTCGATGGCGGTGCCGGGATCGTTGATCGCGGGCGACAGGGCGCGCGCTGCGATCTCCGACAGCACGATCAGGCCGAAGCGCGGGTCCTGCTCGAAGGATCGCTCGCGCGAGATGGTGAAGGCCTGGCGGATGCAGGCGATCGCCTCGTCGTCCGGCGCCCCGTCGCACCAGGCCAGCGTATCCGACGTGCCGACGAACTGCCCCGGCAGAACCAGCACGTGGATGGGGGCGGTGCTGCTGGCATAGTCCGACATCTTCTCCACGTCGACGTGCTGGACGTATCCGACCGCCTCGGCGGGCACGACTGTCGCCGAGGCCGGAGCCGGCGCGGCGGGGCGGCGAAGCTGCCGACCGCCGAGATAGGGCCACTCGATGCGCGTGCGCAGGGCGCTCTCCGCGGCATCCTCGACGCGGTCCATCGTCTCCCCCAGGCGGCCGAGCGTCGAGATGTAGTCGATCCAGCGGACGAAGGTGACGACGATCGCCACGACGACGAGGATCGTCGCGCCGAACAGGATGGTGCGTCCCTTCTCGCCGTAGAGGCCGGTGGAGAGGGCGATGATGCCGACGAGGCTGAACAGGAACGAGCCGAGGAAGGTGCCGAGCACGTTCTGGGTCGTCTTGTCCTGGATCAGGAGCTTGGTGGCCCGCGGCGTGGCGTTGTTGGCGGCCGCGGCATAGGCGGTGACCATCACCGTCAGCGAGAACGTCGTCACCGCCAGCATGCTCGAGGCCAGGATGGTGAGGATGCTGTCGACCGCGTCGGAGCCGACGATGTTGGAGAAGTCGTCGGGGACGAGCGGCGCGAGGTAGATCGACACGAGGGAGGTGAGGATCGCCAGCGCCGAGAAGATCGTGGCGCGGACCCACAGAAGCCTGCTGATCTGCAACAGGCGCCATCGCCACTTTCCGAGCATTCGCGATGGCTCCTCTGCCCCGCCATGGGTGCCGCGACCGGCCGCCGTCGCGGGCGGCTCCCGTCACGCGTGGTCGGATGGGGAAGCTGCGAGGCGCCCGGTCCGTTCGAAATTTCCGGGCTTGCCCTTGTCAACCCTCCGCAGACCATCCACATGCCATCCATGCAGATGGAGAACAGCGTGAGCGAGATCGCAAGGCCTGCCCGCGACAGGGGCGGCGAGACGGAGAAGATCACGGTCAATCTCGGCCATGTCGATCTCGGCCGCATCGACCTCCTCGTGCAGGAAGGGTTCTACTCCAACCGCGCCGACTTCATCCGCACCGCCATCCGCAGCCAGCTCGCCACCCATGGCGACGTCCTCTCGCGCTCGATCGACCGCCACAGCCTCGAGCTCGGCCTGCGCGACATCCGCAGGGACGATCTCGAGGCGGCGCGCGAGGCGGGGGAAATCCTCCACGTCCGGGTGGTGGGGCTCGCCCGCATCGCTCCGGACGTGACGCCCGAACTGGCCTGCGCGGCGATCGGCTCGATCACCGTGCTGGGCGCCCTGCAGGCGAGCCCGGACGTCAAGGCGGCGCTGGCCGACCGCATCCGCTAGCAACCGCCGGCCCCGAAGGAAGACAAAGATGAAACAGGAATTTGCCGCGGCGATGCGCCGGGCCGCCCGGGCGACGCGCGCCCGCGACCTCGGCGAGGCGACACGGATCATCCAGGGCGCCCTGTCGCAACCGGCGGAGCCGGGCGACCGCGCCGGTCCGGCGGACAGGGCCGGTGACGGGCAGGCGTGGCGGGGCACGGGCCCGGTCCTCGACCTCGAGGCGACCGTCGTCGGCCCGAAGACCCGCGACGACGAAGCCGGCCCGTCGCCGGAGGCGGGGACCGCGCGGTCCGGGCCCACGCAGCGGCCTCGCCGGCCGCTGCGCGAGGTCGTGGCGGAGCTGCGCCGCGCTGCCGCGCCGCTGCGCAGCCGGCCCTCGCCGGCGGGGGATCTTCCCGTCCCCGAGGGCGCATCCTTCACCACGCGATCGTTCACCTGCCCGGCGGGCACGCGCAGCTACAGGCTCTACCGGCCGTCGGGCGCCGGGCCCGGGAGCGCGCCCACGGGGCTCGTCGTGATGCTCCACGGCTGCCAGCAGGATCCAGACGACTTCGCCCGCGGCACGAACATGAACGCCCTCGCCGAGGCGGAAGGCCTGCTCGTCGCCTATCCCGCCCAGACCGGCTCGGACAACGCCATGAGCTGCTGGAACTGGTTCGAGCCGGGCCACCAGGTGCGTGGCGCGGGCGAGCCGGCCATCATCGCCGGCATCACGGGCGAGCTCGTCCGCGAGTTCGGCCTCGACCGCCGCCGGGTCTTCGTGGCCGGCCTCTCCGCCGGCGGCGCGATGGCGGTGGTGATGGGCGAGACGTATCCCGAGCTCTATGCCGCCGTCGGGGCGCACTCCGCCCTGCCGTACGGCGCGGCGCGCGACATGGTCTCGGCCTTCGGCGCGATGCGCGGCCAGGGCGGCCGGTCCGCCCCCGCCGGGCAGGACCGCCGCCCCCGCGTGCGCACGATCGTCTTTCACGGCAGCGCGGACACGACGGTGCACCCTTCGAACGGCGACCGGATCGCCGCCGCCGGCATCGACGCGCAGGCCGAGGCCCTGCATGGTCGGTCGGCGGGCGGGCGGCCCTATTCGACGCGGGTGGTGCGCGGCCCGGACGGTGCGCCGGTCACGGAGCACTGGCTGGTCGAGGGGGCGGGCCATGCGTGGGCCGGAGGCTCGAGCGCCGGCTCCTTCACCGATCCGCACGGCCCCGACGCCTCGCGCGAGATGCTCCGTTTCTTCCTCGCCGGCGGCACGGACGACCGCTGACGCCTCGCGCCTCCGGGCGCCCCCCGTCCGCGCCGGCCGGAGGTGACGGAACGCCGGGGGCAGCCTCGCGGTTGTTGTCCACCGAAACCCGCCGTGCGAGTCTCCTCGCCGGCGGGTAGCCTTTGCGAGAGCGACCATCCCATTGTTCGCAAGGGCCGTTTCAAGGACAGCTCGATGACCGCGGCGCCTTCGACTGCCCGCCCTGCGAAGGCGGAGGCTGCTGCGCCTGCGCTCGCCAAGCGCTACCGGTTGGTCGAGGTCTCGACGGTGGGGCTGTTCCTCCTGGCCGGCTGCGGGGTGCTCTACTTCGCGGCGGGCCTGCTGCTGCCGCTCGTTCTCGCGTTCCTGTTCGCCATGGTGCTGGCGCCGCTGGTGCGCACCCTGCATGGCTACCGCATCCCCGAGGCGGCCGCCGCCATCTGCATGGTCGGCGCGCTCGCGGGCGTGGTCGGCGCGGGGAGCTATCTCCTGAGCGGGCCCGTCAGCTACTGGGCGTCGAACGCACCCCGCGTCATCCACGAGCTTCGCACGACGGTGAGCCGGTCCTCCGGCTCGTCCGGGGCGGGGGCGGCGCAGGAGGCCTCCGAGCAGATCCGCAAGATGACGGACACCAGCGACCCCAGCGTCCGGCAGGTCGTGGTCCAGCAGCCGGGCCTCATCTCGCGGGCCGCCAGCGGCACGCTCGACCTCGGCGCGAAGGCCCTGATCGTGTTCGTCCTCCTGTTCTTCCTGCTGGCCTCGGGCGACATGTTCTACGAGAAGCTCGTCCAGGTGATGCCGAATCTCAGCGACAAGAAGCGCGCGGTCCGCATCGCCCGGGAGGTCGAGCAGGAGGTCTCCCGCTACCTCCTGACGATCACCATGATCAACGTGGGCCTCGGCGCCTGCATCGGCGCGACCATGTTCGCCCTCGGCGTGCCCGACGCCGCGCTGTGGGCCGTCGTGGCGACCGTGATGAACTTCATTCCCTATCTCGGCCCCGCCCTCGGAATCGGCATCATCGCCTTCGTGTCGTTCGCGACCTTCCACGCCACCCTGCACGCGCTGATGCCGCCGCTCGCCGTCCTCGCCCTGGTGACGCTCGAGGGCCAGTTCCTGACGCCGATCATCGTCGGCCGCCGGCTCGAGCTGAACGCGGTCGCGATCTTCATCGCGGTGGCCTTCTGGGGCTGGCTGTGGGGGATCTTCGGCGCCTTCCTCGCCGTGCCGATCCTGGTGACGACGAAGGTGCTGTGCGACCACGTGACGAGCCTGCACGATCTCGGCGCCTTCCTCTCGGCCCGCGGCGCGGAATTTCCCGAGACGCCCGCCGAAGCAGCGGAAAGCCCGGCTTTGGGCAAGTGATGCCGGGGCCGAGGTGGCGGGCTTGCGCCGGGGGCGAGCGTGCCGCCCCCGGCGAGGATCGCCGCCGGGTCTAGCCCTTGCGGACCGCGGCCTGGGCCTTCTCGAACTCGCTCAGGTTGATCGTGCCGCTGCCGTCGGCGTCGAACGTGTCGAACATCTGGTGGTGCTTGCCGACATATTCCGAGAGCTGGAGCCGGCCGTCGCCATCCTTGTCGAAGGCGGAAAGCGGCAGGGCGCGGTCGCCGAACTCGTCCTTCCCGACGATGCCGTCCAGGTTCTTGTCCATGTCGAGGAACTCGCCGCTGCGCACCTTGTACGCTTCGGCCCAGGTGACCTCGCCGTTCCCGTCCTTGTCGAGCCGGTCGAACCGGGCCTCAAGGTCGTTCGCGGCGGACGCCGTCGCGACTCCGGCGAGGAGCGCCAGCGATGCGGCCGTCAGGCCGGCGGTCAGTTTCGGTTTCATTCCCGAGCCTCCTTCTCTCTTTCGGGACCATCGAGCGGCGCCGCCCGTCCGCGCGCGCCGGAACGACGCCCGGCGGAACGTTCGGCCGGTCGCGCCGTTTGGAGAATTAGAAACCGCTAATAAACACTCAGGTTCCGATGGAGAGGCCCGCCATGAGCTACTATTTCGCCAAGACCATTCAGGCCGACGGTTTCGATGCGGCGATCGACCGGGTGACGGAGGCGCTGAAGCAGCAGGGCTTCGGCATCCTCACCGACATCGACGTGCGCGCGACCATGAAGAAGAAGCTCGACGCCGAGTTCCGCAACTACCGCATCCTCGGCGCCTGCAACCCGGCCCTGGCGCACGAGGCGCTCAAGGCGGAGGACAAGATCGGCACCATGCTCCCCTGCAACGTCATCGTGCAGGAAGTCTCCCCCGGCTCCTACGAGGTCGCCGCGGTCGACCCCGTCGCCTCGATGCAGGCGGTCGGCAATTCCGGCCTCGCCGGCATCGCGCAGGAGGTGCAGGGCAAGCTGAAGGGTGTCGTCGACAGCCTCTGACGCCCGGCCTGCCGGATCGGCGCCGCGCCCGCTCGCGCGCGAGCTACGCAACACTACGGACCCTGCGCCGGCTTGCACGCGCGCTGCGCGTGCGCCACGCTCGATTGCAGAGCGAGCCATGGATGGAACGGGCATGATCCCGCGTCTTCACCGCAGGAAGATCGACGCCGCCCGGGTGCTCCGGGCCGCGCTGCTTGCCGTGATGACGCTGGCGTTCCTCGGTGCCCTCACCCCGATCGGCGCCGGCGCGGCGTCGGCACACGGCGCCTCCATCTGCCACGTCGCCGAGCCCGACGCGCACCCCCATGGCATGGACGACTGCGGCGGCCGCATGCTGGCGCATGTCGGCTGCGTCGGGCATGCCGGGCATTCGCTCTGCGCCCCGTTCCTGCTTCCGGCCGATCCCGAGGGTCCGCTCGACCCGTGCGCAGGAAGCTGGCCGCACGCAGCCTATGCCGTCCGGCACGACACCGTCCTGACGCCGTCGGCGCCCCCTCCCAAGCCCGTCTGAGCTCCGTTTTCCCGACCGTATCCCACGCCGCGCCGGGCAGGTCCGGCACGTCCCGATGCGCGCCTTCTCGTCCCTGCGCCCGGCGGAGGAACGGCCGCTCCCCGATCAACGAAGCGCCCGACATCCCGCCGCACCCGCGGCGACGGGCCGTATTCCACGAATGGAGATTTCAGATGACCAGGTACCTGACGCTCACGGCCTCCGCCCTCGTTCTCGCGATGGGCCTCGGCACCGCGCACGCCCAGCAGGGCACGATGATGAACCAGGGCGGCGCCGGCATGATGCAAGGACAGGCCGGGCAAGGACCGGCCGGGCAGGGCCGCGCCGACGATGACGAGCGCGGCCCGCAGGACGCGCAGCCCGGCCGCTATGGCGGGTGGGGCATGATGCCGTGGGGCTACGGCCGCGGCATGGGCCCCGGCATGATGGACGACGACGACTGGAGCCGGATGATGGGCGGCTACGGCATGGGCCCCGGCATGATGGGCGGCTACGGGTACGGCCCCGGCATGATGGGCCGCGGCTTCATGGGCCGCGGCTTCCTGGGCCCGCGCATGATGATCATCATGATGGACACCAACGGCGACGGAAAGCTGTCGCTTCAGGAGTTCCAGGCGATCCACGAGCGCATGTTCAAGGCCCTCGACGAGAACGGCGACGGCCAGCTCACGCCCGACGAGCTCCAGCAGGGCTCGAACGACGGCGACGACCGGTAGGTCGCCCGGTTCGTCCGGCGGGACGGCCCGGCGGCCGTCCCGCCGAGTCCCTCACATCGACCAGCCCACCCGCCGCCCTGGGCGGCCAAACGGCAATCGGACCATGAAGACCCGTCTCGACCTTTCGAAATACGCCGTGCTCGCCGTCCTGGCGGTCGCCACCGCCGGCCTCGTCTGGCGCGCGACCGGCGACGGCGGCGCCAACGGCGCCAGCGGCGCGCATGTCGACGTCACCGTGCCGGAACACCTGTCGCCGGTCGCGATGGCCGGCAAGGCCGTGTTCGACGACAACTGCGCCGCCTGCCACGGCGCGAACGCGTCGGGCAGCGACCGCGGCCCGCCGCTCGTCCACGACATCTACAACCCCGGCCACCATGCCGACATGGCCTTCGTGCTGGCCGCGAGACAGGGCGTGCGGGCGCATCACTGGCAGTTCGGCAACATGCCGCCGCAGCCGGGCGTGTCGCAGAAGGAGGTCGAGACGGTGGTCCGCTACGTGCGCGAGCTGCAGCGCGCCAACGGCATCACCGCCCGTCCGCACAGCATGTGACGGGGCGCCCCGAGGCTGCGGCGCCCGAACGGCCGCCCAGTCCTCGGCCGGCCCAGTCCTCGGTCCGCTCAGTCTTCGGCCGGCTTCCTCGGGGGGATGGCCGGGCTGCGCATCCCCGCGGCGATGAACGGCACCATCTGCTGCAGCATCTCCTCGGGGTCGGTCGGGTCGGCCTCTCCGAAGCTCAGCTCGGTCACGCGGCCGTTGTTGGCCATGGCGTGCAGCATCAGCCCGAGCAGCAGGTCGAAGCGGAAATAGAGGTCGTGCTCGGTCAGGTGCGGCAGGCACTCGCGCAGGGCCTGCAGGTACTCGTGGGTCGAGGCGTTGAAGACCTCGGCCTGCACGGCGCGCACCTGCTCCTTGTGGTTGATCGAGAGGCCGAGGCGGATGTCGGCGTAGGTCGACCGTGTGCGCTGGCCGCGGCGCTCGTCGTAGACGGCCGGGCGCAGGAAGGCGTGCAGCACGTCCTCGAGGACCAGCGGCCCGCGCGCGCGCAGCTCCTGAAGCCCCTTGAGCCGCGCCTCCGCGATGGGCCGGCCGCGGGCGTAGAGCACGTGCAGGATGAGCGCTTCCTTCGACCCGAAGTGATAGTGGATCGCGGCCGAGTTGACGCCGGCCGCGCGCACGATGTCGCGCAGCCCGACGGCCTCGTAGCCCTTCGCCGCGAACAGCGATTCGGCCGCCTGGATGATCCGCTCCCTGGTCTCCTGCCCGTTCAGCCGCCGGCGATCCGCCGAATCCGCCACCGGCTCGACGGGGGGCGCGTAATCGGCGGCAGGCTCGATCGGGCGCACCCGCTCCGTCCGTGCGGCGCGAGCCTTTCCTGCCGCGTTGCGCGATGTCGCCAAGTGCCCGTCCTCCCTGTCCTTCGTCCCTTGATGACCGCAATGGCCGGATTCCTCAAGGGTTCGGCGGAACGGCGAGGGCGCCGTCCCGACAGCAGCCTGCCATAAATTCAGTCATTCGTTCGAATTAAATTCGTTGACAGCGGCGTGCGGCGCGGGCGAGCCTTGGCCCGTTCCCGGCGGGTTCGCCGGCCGGGAGGTGTGTCATCCGCAGGCGGGGCAGGGCGCGTGGCGAAGGATGTCGGGATCATCGTGCACGGCGCCACGGGGCGGATCTGTGCGACGCAGCACCTGAGGAACGCCCTCGTGCCGATGCGCGACGAAGGCGGCCTGGCGGTCGGCGACGAGACGGTCGTGCCCCGCATCCTCCTCGTCGGCCGCAACGAGGAGCGCCTCGCCGCGGTGGCGCGCGACCTCGGCGTCGCGGACTGGACGACCGACCTCGACGGCGCGCTCGGCGATCCCGGCTATTCGGTCTTCTTCGATGCGGCGGCCACCAGCGAGCGGCCGCGCGTGCTGCGCAAGGCGATCGCCGCCGGCAAGCACATCTACGCGGAGAAGCCGGTGGCGCCCGACGTGGCGACCGGGCTCGGCCTGCTCTCGCAGATGCGCGAGCGCGGCCTCGTTCACGGCTGCGTCGAGGACAAGCTCTTCCTGCCCGGCATGCGCAAGCTCGCCTTCCTCAAGGAGTCGGGCTTCTTCGGCCGCGTGATCGGCTTCCGGCTCGAGTTCGGCTGGTGGGTGTTCGACGGGCAGCACGTGCCCTCGCAGCGCCCGAGCTGGAACTACCGCAGCACCGGCGGCGGCGGCCTGACGCTCGATATGTATACGCACTGGCGCTACATGATCGAGGCCGTGCTGGGCCCGGTGGCGCGGCTCGTCAGCGCCACCACGACCGCCATTCCCGAACGCGTCGACGAGGCGGGGCGGCCCTACGCCGTCGACGTCGACGACACGGCGCTGAACATCCTCGAGCTCGAGAGCGGCGCCTGCGGCACGATCCAGAGCTCCTGGGCGACGCGGGTGCGGCGCGACGACCTCGTGACCTTCCAGGTCGACGGCACGCACGGCTCGGCGGTTGCCACGCTGCACCGCTGCCACGTCCAGTCGCTCGCCGAGACGCCGCGCCTGCCGGGCTTCAACGCGAACGTCGACATCGGCGCGGACTACCGCGCGGGCTGGGGCGAGGTGCCCGATCTCTTCGCCTACCGCAATCCCTATCGCATGGGCTGGGAAGCCTTCCTCCGCCACCTGGTCGGCGGCGCGCCCTTCGCCTCGGGCTTCGAGGCCGGGGTGCGCGACGTCCAGTTCGCCGAGGCCTGCAACCGCAGCGCCGCCGAACGGCGATGGGTGGAGCTCGATGCGCCGGAAGAGGCCGCCGCGCCCGGGGCAGGCGCAGGCGAACTGGACTCCGCGGTCAATTAAATAAGTCGGTTGACTGATTTTCTGTCTCGGCTGAAGCTGCAAGGGAAGGGGTGACCGACGGCATGGCCACGGCGATCGAGATCAAGGGGCTGGACTTCAGCTATTCCGCGGCCGACGGGCGGAGCGTGCTGGCCCTGACGGGGATCGACCTCGAGGTCGCCAGAGGCGAGTTCGTCTCGATCCTCGGGCCGTCGGGCTGCGGCAAGAGCACGCTCCTCTACCTGATCGGCGGCTTCATCCCGCACGTGACCGGCTCGATCCGGACGGAGGCGGGCGAGGTGCGCGGGCCGGGCCCCGACCGCGGCATCGTCTTCCAGCAGTTCGCCCTGTTCCCGTGGCGCACGGTCCTGCGCAACGTCACCTACGGGCTGGAGAAGCAGGGCATGCCGAAGGCGCAGCGCCTCGAGCGCGCCCGCGCGCTGATCGACGAGGTCGGGCTTTCCGGCTTCGAGGACAGCTATCCCTCGCAGCTCTCGGGCGGCATGCGCCAGCGCGCGGCGATCGCCCGCACGCTGGCCGTCGACCCGGACATCCTCCTGATGGACGAGCCGTTCGGCGCCCTCGACGCGCAGACCCGCAGCGTCATGCAGGAGCAGCTCCTGCGCATCTGGGAGGCGACCAAGAAGACGGTCGTCTTCGTCACGCACGACGTGCGCGAGGCCGTCTACCTGTCGGAGCGCATCGTCATGCTGTCGCGGCGGCCCGGCACGATCAAGGAGATCGTCGAGACGCGCTTCGACAAGTCGGGCGACCACGAGGCGAGCGAGATCTTCAACCAGACGGTCAGCCACGTCTGGAGCGAGGTGCGCTCCGAGTACGCCGTGATGAAGGCGCAATGAGATGAGCCGGCAGGCCACGTTCGCGGAGCGCTCCGTCGAGACCTTCAAGAAGTACAGCCCGCTCCTGATCCTCGCGGTCGTGTGGGAAGGCTGCTCCCGGCTCGGCCTCGTCTCGCAATACGCCCTGCCGCCGCTGACCGAGATCTTCGCGAGCTTCGTCTGGCTGCTCACGGAGTCGCCCTACCTGATGCACGCCGGCATGTCGCTGGCGCGCGCCGGCACCGGCCTCCTGCTCGCGATCACCGTCGGGGTGACGGCGGGAACGCTGATGGGCACCTCGCGCCTCGTCAACGCGGCGATCGGCCCGATCGTGCAGATGCTCTACCCCATGCCCAAGTCGGCGCTCATCCCGCTGACCATCCTGTGGTTCGGGCTCGGCCACTCCTCGAAGATCTTCCTGATCTTCCTCGGCTGCCTCCTGCCGATCACGGTCGCCACCTACAACGGCGTCCGCGGCGTGGAGAAGGTGCTGCTCTGGTCGGCCTCGAGCCTCGGCGCCGGCCGCGTCTCCCGCATCCTCGACGTCTCCTTCATGGGGGCGCTGCCGTCGATCCTGGCCGGCCTGCGGACCTCGCTCGCCCTGTCCTTCGTGCTGCTCGTCTCCTCCGAGCTCGTCATGTCGAACGAGGGGCTCGGCTATCTCATCCGGATGCTCGGCGACGGCGGGCTCTATCCCGCGATGTTCGCGGTGATCCTCACCGTCGTGGCGATGGGCTTCACCGCCGACCGCCTGATCCAGGCCTTCACCGCATGGGTGCTGAGGTGGCGCGAATGAGGGTGCCCGTCTTCGTCCTCCGGCTCCTGCCGATCCTCGCGGTGCTGACGCTGTGGCAGGCCGTCGCCGCCACCGGGGCGGTCGACAAGTTCCTGCTCCCCTCCGTCTTCGTGGTCGCCCGCAAGATCGCCGAGCACGTCGCCTCGGGCGAGGTCTTCGTGAATGTCGGCTACACGCTCTACCGGGCGCTCGCCGGCTTCGCGATCGCCGCGGCCATCGGCACCACGGTCGGGCTGACCATGTCGATGTCGTCGACGCGTCCGCTGGTTCTTCGACCCGATCGTGTCGGTCGGCTTCCCCATGCCGAAGATCTCGCTCCTGCCGATCTTCATCCTGTGGTTCGGCCTCGACGACGGCTCGAAGATCGCGATGATCGCCATGGGCTGCGTCTTCGTCATCACCGCCAACGTCTATGCCGGCGCGCTGGGCGTCGAGCGCCAGCTCCTGTGGTCGGCGCGGATGCTCGGCGCGCGCCAGCACCGCGTCCTCCTCGACGTGGTGCTGCCGGCGGCCACGCCGCAGATCCTCACCGGCTACCAGATCGCGCTGCCGATCTCGCTCATCATCGCGCTCGTGACCGAGATGATCATGGGCGGCACGGGGCTCGGCGGCCAGCTCCTTCTCGCCTCCCGCTACGCCAACTCGCCCGACCTGTTCGCCTCGATCGTCGAGATCGCGATCGCCGGCGCGCTCGTCGTCAACGCCATGCGGATCCTGCGCGCCAGGCTTCTCCACTGGCACGAGGAGTCGCGGATCGTCACCGACTGACCATCCCTAAGAAAACCAGAGGAAGGAGCATAAGACGATGAAATCCCGCTTCCGACTGAGACTTCTTGCGGCGGCGCTGGGGGCGACCGCGGGCATTGCGGCCGCCGCCATGCCGGCCCAGGCCGATCCCGTGACCGTACGGGTCGGCTACTCCTCCATGCCGGCGCATCTCATCCCGACCTTCTACGTGCACAAGGAGGCGCTGAAGCACTACGGCGACAGCTACGTCGTCGAGACCACGCGCTTCGGCGGCAGCACGCCGCAGATCACCGCCCTGGCCGCCAACCAGATCGACTTCGCCGCCCTCTCGCCCTCCGCGCTGGCGCTCGGCATCGAGAACGCCGACCTCGACGTGAAGGTCGTCGCCGACATCATCCAGGACGGCGCGCCGAACCACTATTCGCAGACGATCTACGTCAAGGCGAACTCCGGCATCGACAAGCCCGAGGACCTCAAGGGCAAGATCATCGGCGTCAACCGCGTCGGGTCGGCCGTCGACATGGCGGTCCGCGCCATGCTCGCCAAGGTCGGGCTCGACGACCAGAAGGACGTCCGCATCATCGAGACGAGCTTCTCGAGCATGCTGCCGATGCTGGAGGACGACAAGATCGACGCCGGGCCGATCGTCCAGCCGCTCGCCTCGCAGATGGTGGAGCAGGGCAAGTACAAGGCGCTGTTCTCCTCGAAGGACGCGATCGGGCCGACGCAGTTCGTCTTCTTCGTCGCCCGCACCGGCTTCCTGAAGGACCATCCCGACGTGGCGAAGGACTTCATGGAGGACCACGTCCGCGGCTTCCGCTGGATCACCGATCCCGCCAACCGCGAGGCGGCGCTGCCGATCATCGCCGAGGCGTCCGTGCGGCCGGTCGAGCAGATGAGCTACCTGTTCTCCGACATCGACTATTTCCGCGACCCCTACCTCATGCCAAACATCGAGGGCCTGCAGCTCGCGATCGACGCGTCGGCCAAGCTCGGGGTCATCCCCAAGTCGGTCCAGGTCGACCCCGATTATGTCGACCTGAGCCTCGTGGAGGAGGCGAAGCGCCGCATCGAGGCGGACAAGTAGGCCAGCCCCCGTCAATCGCAGGCGGCATCGCGGTGCCGCCTGCACCCTTTCCGAGACCGACACCACCATGACGACGATAAGATCCCTGACGGTCGGCGAGGACGCCTTCGAGCGCGGGCGCGCCCACGGCGAGGCCTTCCGCGACGACGTCGCAGCCAATCTCGAAACCTACTGCCGCCGCTTCGAGGCCTCCGGGCTCTCCCGGGCCGAGGCCATGCAGGCCGGCCGCGAGTGGGGCCGCGCCATCGCGGAGCAGAACGGGGACTACGCCGCCGAGATGAGCGGCATCGCGGCCGGCTCCGGGCAGGGCGAGGACGCGATCGCGCTGCTGAACGCCCGCTACGAGCTCGCCTTCACGCTGTTCGGCAAGGATGCGCAGGCGCGCGAGGTGCCGGCGATCGAAGAGGACGGCTGCACGACGTTCGGGATCCTGCCCGAGGCCACCGGCGACGGGCGGACCTGGCTCGGCCAGAACTGGGACTGGCTCGCCGGCGTGCTCGACCGCACGCTCGTGCTGCGCGTGCGGCGCTCGCGCAAGCCGAGCTTCGTGTGCCTCACGGAGGCCGGCATCGTCGGCGGCAAGATGGGCGTCAACGAGTGCGGCATCGGGCTCGTCGAGAACGGCCTCGCCTCGAGCGGCGACGGGCGCAACGCCTTCAGGACGCCGTTCCACGTGCGCTGCCGCGAGGTGCTCGATGCCGACCGCTTCGACGACGCGATGCGGCCGATCGTCGAGACGCGGCGCACCTGCTCGGCGAACTTCGTGGTGGGGGCGGCCGAGGGCGAGGTCATCGACCTCGAGACGAGCCCCGACCACGTGACCTACATCCATCCCGAGAACGGGATCGTCACCCACTCCAACCACTTCCTCGGCTCCGGCCACGGCGAGTCGCAGATGGAGCGCATCGCGCCGGGCACGCTGTTCCGCGCCGCGCGCATGCGCCGCCTGCTCGAGCGCCATCGCGGCGCCTTCGACATCGACGCGTTCCGCGAGGCGATGTCCGACCATTTCGCGGCCCCGAACGCGATCTGCCGCCATCCCGACGAGCGGCTGCCGGAGGCCAAGCGCACCATGACCACGGCCGCCGTCGTGATCGACCTGCAGGCCCGCGTGATGCACGTCGCCAACGGCACGCCGTGCACCGAGCCGTTCGTCGCGTTTGCGCTCGACGCCGATTCCTGAGGCACCAGGCAACAAGAGAGAAAATCCGCATGGCAGACACCAAGGAGATCCGGATCGTGATGGAGGGCGTCACCGGGCGCCTCGGCACGAACCAGCACCTGATCCGCTCCGTCCTGGCGATCGCAGGCGAGGGCGGCGTCCGCCTGTCCGACGGCAGCCGCCTGGTGCCGGTGCCGGTCCTGCTCGGCCGCAACGCGGGCAAGCTCGAGGCCCTGTCGGCCGCCCATGGCGGGCTCGCCTGGAGCACCGACCGCGACGCCTGCCTCGCCGATCCGGAGAACGAGATCTATTTCGACGTCGCCGCGACCGGCGGGCGCTTCGAGCGGGCCAGGTCGGCGATCGCCGCGGGCAAGCATATCTACCTGGAAAAGCCGATAGGCACCTCGCTTCAGGAGGCGCTGGCGCTCGTCGACGCGGCGACCGAGGCGGGCGTGAAGAACGGCGTCGTGCAGGACAAGCTCTTCCTGCCCGGGCTGCAGAAGCTCGCCAAGCTGAGGGCCGGCGGCTTCTTCGGCCGGGTCCTGTCGGTCAGGCTCGAGTTCGGCTGGTGGATCTTCGACGGGACGACCCACGCGGCGCAGCGCTCGAGCTGGAACTACCGCAAGGACGAGGGCGGCGGGCTGATCCTCGATATGTTCCCGCACTGGCGCTACATCATCGACAAGGTGATCGGCGAGATGCGGTCGGTCACCTGCCATTCGCTCACCCAGACGCCGCGGCGGATCGACGAGGCGGGGCGCCCCTACGACGTCGACGTGGAGGACCACGTCATGGCGATGGCGCTGCTCGAGGGGGGCGCGGTGGCGCAGATCTTCTCCTCCTGGGCGACGAGGGTGCGCGCCGACGACATGCTGACCATCCATGTCGACGGCACGGACGGGTCGGCGGTGGCGGGCCTGCACTCCTGCGTGATCCAGCCCGCGCTCGCGACGCCCAGGCCCGTGTGGAACGTCGACGATGCCGGCCTGCACGCGAAGAACCTGCGCGAGACCTGGCAGCCCGTGCCCGACGTCGACCCGTTCGTCCACAGCTACCGGGCCGGCTGGGAGCGCTTCCTGCGCCACGTCGCCGAGGATGCGCCGTTCCCGTCGCCGCTCATCGACGGCGCGAAGGGGCTGCAGCTCGTCGAGGCCTGCCATCGCAGCCAGGCGGAGCGCGGCTGGGTCGACCTGCCGGAGCTGCGGCCGGGCCGGGCGGCGGCGGCGTGAAGCTCGACGTCTCCGGAACGCTCGTGGCGTACGGGACCGAGACGTGGCCGGAGGCGGAGCCCGCGGTGGCGTGCGAGCTGCCGCTGCTCCTCCACACGGTCCCGCACGCGGTTCCCGCGGCGCTCCGCCAGGACGCCTCGCCGGCCGGCCAGATGGCGGCGCTCGAAGCGCATCTCCTCTCGCTCTGCCGGCCGTGGGACGCGCTGACGCGCGGGCTCGTCAGCGGCTATTTCGCCTTCGTGGCCGACGAGATCGCGCGCAACGCGCCGGCCATCGCGGAGCGGCTTGCCCGCTATGACGGGCTCTACGAGCCGGCGCACGTGATGTTCCAGGCGCCGCTGCCGCTGCCGCGCGCCCACCTGCCGGGCCCCGGGGCGGGGCGGCACGTGCGGGTGGATCTCGCCTTCGGCCTTGCGGGCGGGTGGATCGGGCTCGTCGCGGAGCAGGGCGACCTGATGCCGGCCAGGGCGCGGGCGCGCCGCGAGGAGCTGGCGTCGGCCGGCATCCGCGTCGCCGCCGTCTCGACCGCCGACCTGGCGGATGCGCCCGGCTGTTTCGCGAGGCTGTTCGGCGACGACGAGCCGTTCTGGGCCGCCGCGTCGCTGCCGTGCGGCCCGTTCGCGCCGGACGTCGCGCTCTGACGGGCCGCGTCTAGGCCGCCGCCGCGACCGCATCGTCGAGCGCCCGCTCGACGCCCTCGCGCGACACGCCGCGGGCGATCACGACGAGCCGCGTCCGCCCCTCGCCGAGCGGCGAGGCGGCGAGCGGAACGGGCGGGTGGACCACGTGCTGCACGCATTGCAGCACCGCCGTCGCCACCGGATCTCCGGCGAGCGCGACGACGCCCTTGAGCCGCAACATGTCGGCGCCGCGCAGCGACAGGAGCGAGCGCAGCCACGTCCGCACCGCGCTGCGCGGCAGCGGAACGTCGCGCTCGATCACGAACGTCCCGATGCCGCTCGCCGCGCCGTGGAAATGCGGCGCCGCGTGCGCGTGCGGCCCGTCGCCGTCGTGATGGTGGTGCGGATCGTGCGATCCGGTCCCGCCCGCGGCGATCCAGCGCGAGAGATCGGCGGCCGGGTCGTCCGCATGGGCGAGGAGCACCTCCGGATCGAGCGCCCCGTTCGCGACCGTCACGATCTCCGCGCCGGGATTGATCCCGCGGAGCCTGTCGGTGAGCGCCGCGATCGCCTGCGGCGTGGCGAGGTCGGCCTTCGTCAGGAGCAGGAGATCGGCGGCGGCGATCTGCTTGTCGGCCTCCGCGAAGCGCCCGATCTCGTCCGGCGCGTGCTGGGCGTCGACGGTCGTGGCGATGGCGCCGAGGCGGAAGTCGCCCGCGAGCGCGGGATCGCCCGTCAGCGTCAGCGCGATGGGCGCCGGCTCGGCGAGCCCCGTCGTCTCGATCAGCACGCGGGAGAAGGGCGGCAGCTCCCCCCGGTCGGCCTTGCCCTTGAGGTCGCGCAGCGTGTCGACGAGGTCGCCGCGCACCGTGCAGCAGATGCAGCCGCTCTCGAGCACGATCGTGTTCTCGATCGCGCTCTCGACCAGGAGATGGTCGATCGAGACGTCCCCGAACTCGTTGACCACCACCGCCGTGTCGGCCATCGCCCGGTCCTTCAGGAGATGGTTCATGAGCGTCGTCTTGCCGCTTCCCAGGAAGCCGGTGACGACGATGGCGGGGATGCGGGGCCGCGCGGTCTCCACTAGCCGGTCGTCTCCAGGATGTAGAGGCCGCCCGAGTGCCGCTCGCCGGTGTAGACGATGCCGTTCTCGTCGACGAAGACGTCGTTGAGCTGTGAGGAGGTGACGCGCGAGCCCGCCGGCGTCTCCGGCACGAAGGACGCGAACTCCCTCGGCTGCAGCGGGTTCGTCAGGTCGTAGGCCCTGAGGCCGCCGCTGAAGAACGTGCCGAAGATCAGCGTGTCCGAGCGGAAGGACGTCTCGCCCGGGCGGTTCTCGTGAACGTTGTGCGAGCCGTAGCGCCCGCCGCGCGGGGCGAACTCCTCGACGGGGGGCAGCGGCAGCGTCGAGACCGGCACGAGATTGTCCTCCCGGCGCGCGTCGAGCACCCAGGAGAGCTTCGGCCAGTCCGCGCCGTTGTCGCGCACGCACTCGTCCGTGACGAGAAGCAGGTCGCGCGAGAACAGCGGCAGGACGGTGTGGGTGAAGCCGGGGAAGGGCGGGTGCGGGTTCCAGGCCGACACCACGCGCGGCGCGCCCATGTCGGAGATGTCGAGCACGAAGGCGCCGCCGTCGAGGAAGCCGACATAGGCGCGGTCCGGCCGCTCCGGGTAGACGTTGGTGTTGTGCGCGCGGAAGCCCGAGTCGATCGGCAGCCGGGCGGGGGGCGCGGCGTCGTCGCCCTCGGCGATGCCCGGCATCCACCAGCGGCCGACCTCGACGGGGCGCGCGGGATCGCCGACGTCGACGATGCGGTAGATCTGGTCGTCCTTCTGGTCGCGCGGCGTGAAGTCGGCCGCGCCGCCGGCGAAGTGCACGTAGCGCCCGTCGACGAACCAGAGCTGGTGCACGCCCCGCGAATGCGGGCCCGAGCAGTCGAAGAAGCCGATCGAGCGCGGATCCTCCGGCACCGAGACGTCGAACAGCTCGAATCCCGCCGGCGTCAGCCCCGGCTCGAGCGTCTGGTAGGCGACGGCCATGATGTCGCCGGTGAGCTCGAGCGAGTTCGAGCGCACCTTGCCGTGCGGCAAATCCGTCTGGACGACGACGCGCGGCTTGCGCGGATCGCTCACGTCGACGCCGGTGAAGTTCTTGGGCGGCCCCTCGTGCGCGATCCAGAGGATGCGGCGGCCGTCGCGGGCCTTCTGCATCGACATGCCCTCGCCGACCGCTCCGAAGCCGAGCATCAGGTCATGGGACAAGAGCTCGAAGCCGTGCAGCTCCCCGGTCATCGGCGTCCTCCGTGCTGGATGGGAGCGCCACTGTCGCCGCGGCGGCCGGTGATATCAAGACCTAAACCGGCCGACTGACTGAATATTATGCAGGGGAGGGGGAGAGGCGACGGAACCGGGTCGTTGCGCGGGCGGCGGGGCGGCCAGCCGACGCCGGTCGCGGGGGCGAGGGGGCGGGACGGCGTCCGGCGCGAGGGGCGAGGTCACTCGCCGAGCGGCGAGACGTGCCAGGTCTCGCGCACCTCGCTGCCCGAGGCCCGCAGCACATGCGAGACCGGGCAGCGGTGGCGCAGCTCGCGCCGGATCTCCTCGAGGGTCGCCGCGTCGGCATCCGTGGCGCAGCTGACCTCCAGGTCGATCTCGGGGAAGGCCCTTTCCACCTGGACGTTCCTGCGGACGCCGCGGGGGTCGAGATGCCCCTCGACGTTGATCGCGCCGATCCGGAGGGTCACGCCGCGCTCGCCGGCGATCTTGTGCAGGATGACGTTCGTGCAGCCGGCGAAGGCGGCGAGCAGCGTCTCGAGCGGCGTCATGCCCTCGTCCGTGCCGTGGCGCTCCTCGGGTTCGTCGACGACGAGCACGTGTCCGCGGGCCCTCGCCTCGACGCGCGCGGCGCCGCCGGAGGTGGCCTCGACCCGGATCGGAAAGCGCATTTTTCCCTGCCTCCTTTTGCGTCACAGGCGCAATCCTGCCGGGATTGACATCAGGTGACGAGGGGGAAATCATAAATCATATATGATTTTTCCGGGGTGACCTCGACGTGAACCGCGCCGCAAACCTCAAGTCTCCGATCGGACGGACGAAATCCGATCTGGTGGCGGAGCGGATCCGGCAGCGCATCCTGTCGGGGGGGCTGGTTCCGGGGCAGCGCCTCGTCCTGCGGGTGTTCGCCGAGGAGTTCAGCTGCAGCGAGATCCCGGTGCGCGAGGCGTTCCGCTCGCTCGAGGCCGCGGGCCTCGTCGACATCGTCCCCCACAGCGGCGCGCGCGTCGCGCCCTTCGATCCGAAGCTGGTGGCCGAGCTCACCCAGGTCCGGGCCCTGCTGGAGCCGGCGGCGACCTGCGCGGCCGCGCCCCACCTGACGGCGGGCGACCTGGCCGAGATCGCCGGCCTGATCGAGAGGATGGAGCGCTGCGCGGCGTCGGGCGATGCGGCGGGCTACGGCAGCCTGAACCGCGCGTTCCACGACACGATTCTCAGGCGCTGCCCGAACCGCCGGCTCGTCACGCTCATCTCCGACCTCTGGGACGAGGCCGAGCGCGGACGCATCGTCTACCAGCGCGACCCCGATCACATGCGCGTCTCGAGCGCGCATCATCGCCGCATCTTCCGGGCGATCGAGGCGGGAGACGGCGAGGAACTGGCCGCGGCGATGCGGGAGCACAGCGGCTTCGCGGTGGCGTCGGTGCGCGAGCTGGCCGAGCTCGATGCGGGGGAAGCAGCGGAAATGCCGGAGTGGGGAGAGTGATGGTGGTGGTCGCCGAGGAACGGGCAGCCGAGGAACGGGCAGCGGAGGAGAAGCGCGCGCGCGGCGCCGCGCGGCGCGTGCTGTGGCGCTGGATACCGGTGCTGTTCGTGATCGCCCTCGTGCTCGTGTGGGAGCTCGCGGTCCGGATCCTGGAGATCCCGTCCTTCCTGCTCCCGGCGCCGTCGGCCATCGCGGCGCTGATGGTGGACGAGTGGAGCCTGATCCAGATGCACACGCTCAACACCATCTGGAGCGTCTTCTCGGGCTACGTCACGGCGGCGGTCTTCGCGCTCTCCGTCTCGGCGCTGATGATCCGCTTCGAGGTGCTCGAGCGCATCATCATGCCGATCTTCGTTGGGCTGCAGAGCGTGCCGAAGATCGCCATCGCGCCGCTGATCCTCGTCTGGGTCGGCGCCGGCGCGGGGTCCAAGGTGCTCGTCGTCATGTCGATCGCCTTCTTCCCGATCGTCATCAACACGATGGCCGGCTTCAAGGAGGTCGACCGCGGCCTCACCGACGTCTTCCGGTCGGTCGACGCGAACGAGCGCCAGCTCTTCTTCCGGCTGCGGCTGCCCTACGCGATGCCGTACATCTTCGCCGGCCTGCGCATCGCCACGACGCTGTCGGTGCTCGGCGCGATCGTCGCCGAGTGGCTCGCCGCCTCGAACGGGCTCGGCTACCTCGTCCTGTCCGGCAGCTTCAACTTCAACACCGCCCGCTCCTTCGCCGCCATCATCATGCTGGCGATCATCGGCACCTCGTTCTTCGCCCTCATGTCGTGGGTGGAGGCGAAGCTGTCGTGGCGCAAGCAGAGCGGCGACGCGACGACACAAAGCTGAGGGGAAGACCCGGCCAACGGGTCGTAGATACGGAGAAGACAATGAAGGCACACACCATCACGAGGCGCGCCGGCCTGCTCGCGGGCGCCTTCGCCATCGCCGCCATGTGGGGCGCCGGCCCGGCGGCCGCGCTCGACCAGGTGGTCATGCGCATCAACTTCACGCCGTGGGGCATGCACTCGCCCTGGTTCGCCGGCAAGGCGCAGGGCTTCTTCAAGGACGAGGGGATCGACCTCGAGATCCGGCCGCCCTCCGCCGGCCAGCAGAACGAGGTGTTCATCGGCACCGGCCGCGAGCAGTTCGGCCTCGCCAACGCCGACAGCTTCATCAAGGCGCGCGCCAGCGGGCTGCCGGTGATCGCGGTCATGGCCGACCAGCCGGATACGCCGTTCGCCGTCATCTCGCTCGAAAAGAACGGGATCGACAGCCCCGAGAAGCTCAAGGGCAAGAAGATCGCGTGGTTCCAGACCAACGTGAAGGGACTGCTCGACCCGGTGCTCGAGAAGGGCGGCCTGACGCGCGACGACATCGAGTTCGTGTCGGTGGCCCGCGGCGCCGAGGTGCAGATGCTGGCCGCCGAGCAGGTGGACGCGCTGTTCGGCTACTCCTTCGGGCAGTCGCTGACGCTCAACATGCGCGGCTTCCCGACGAACGTCATGCCGGTGAAGGACTACGGCGCGAAGTTCTACGGCACGGTGGTCTACACCAACGAGGACATGGTGAAGAACAACCCCGACCTCGTGACCCGTTTCCTGCGCGCCGCGATGAAGAGCTACATGTGGACCGCCGACCACAAGAAGGAGGCGATGGAGGAGATCATCAAGGTCTCTCCCGACCGTGACCTCGACCTCGAGACCAAGAAGAGCGAGATCATCTTCGGCCTCTACGACTCGCCCGAATATGCCGACGGCTTCGGCATGATGAACGACGACAAGTGGGCCTCCTCGATCGAGATCCTGGCCGGCTCCGGCGACCTGCCGAAGAAGCCCGAGCCGGGCGAGATGTACACCAACCAGTTCGTCAAGAGCCTGCCCGAGGCCAAGGAACTGGCCAAGAAGGTCGGCGCCTCGAAGTGAGTGAGGCAGCGATGAGCGACGCAGTGGCGCCCGCGGCGCCGCCGCCCGGCTCCGCGTCAGGCGGCCCGTCGGGTGCCACGATCTCCATCGAGGGGGTCGACGTCACCTACGGGCTCGGCACCGCCGAGCCCGTGCGGGCCCTCTCCGGCGTCGATCTCGACGTTTCGGACGGCTCGTTCGTCTCCCTCGTCGGGCCCTCCGGCTGCGGCAAGAGCACGCTGCTGCGCGTGGTCGGCGACCTGATGGCGCCGTCGCACGGAAGCCTGACGATCGGGGGCGAGCCGCCGCAGACCCTGCGCCGGCACGGCCGCATCGGCTTCGTGTTCCAGCAGGCGAACCTGATGCCCTGGCTGAAGGCGGAGGACAATGTCCGCCTTCAGCGCGATCTCCTGAGCGGCCGCGGGCTGGCCGGGGACCGGCCCGAAGCCGACGTGCAGGGGCTCCTGGAGCTCGTCGGCCTCAAGGGCTTCGAGAAGAAGCACCCCCACCAGCTTTCGGGCGGCATGCAGCAGCGCGTGGCGCTCGCCCGGGCGCTGGCGCTCGACCCGGCCGTGCTCCTGATGGACGAGCCCTTCGCCGCGCTCGACGAGATCACGCGCGACCGCATGGCGTTCGAGCTGTTGCGGGTGTGGAGCCACTACCGCAAGACGGTGCTCTTCGTGACGCACTCGCTCGCCGAGGCGGTGCTGCTCTCCGACAGGGTCGTCCTGATGAGCGCCCACCCCGGCCGCATCCACCGCATCTTCGACATCGACCTGCCGCGCCCGCGCGACAAGGAAACGCGGCTCTCCGACCGCTTCAGCGAGCTCGTCGCCGAGGTGAACCGGGAGCTCTACCGGGTGATGACATGACCGACTCCCCTTTCGACCCCGCCTGGCTGCCGCGCGCGGCCCTGCTGATCGTCGACATGAACCGCTCGCACCTCGACCACGAGATCGGCCACCTGCTGGTCGAGCGCGGCGAGGCCGAGCGCGTGATCGAGGCCGCCGTCCAGCTGCGCGCCGCGTGGCGGGCGGCCGACCTGCCGGTGATCTTCGTGCGCACGCACCATCGGCACGACCCGCGCACCGACACCATCGTCGACAACAGGAACCCGTTCTGGCAGGCGCAGCACAAGGCGCCGATCCCCGGCCTCAACCGCGAGCGCAAGTCGCTGGCGATCGAGGGCGCGGCGGTGACCGAGGTGGTGCCGCAGCTCAGGCCGCAGCCCGGCGAGCACACCGTCTTCAAGCACCGCTACAGCCCGTTCGACAACACCGACCTCGAGCTCCTCCTGCGCAACCTGAAGGTCGAGACGCTCGTCATCTGCGGCGTCAACACCAACAACTGCGTGATGTGCAGCTGCTTCGAGGCGTTCAACCGCGACTACCGCGTGGTCGTCGCCGAGGACGTGTGCGCCAGCATGAACGGGCCCGACTACCACGAGGCGGCGCTCAAGCTCATCCGCGCGGCGCTCGGCGTGGTGGTGCCCTCGGCCGCGATCATCGACGCCTGCGCGACCGCGTCGGCAGCCTGACAGGACAAGAAGGAGAAGACGACATGGCGACCGGCGCCACACCGCTGCGCAGGAGCGGCCAGCAATGGGCGATGGAGCAGCTGTTCCGCATCGCCGGCCACGACCTCCTGTTCCCCGGTGCCCTCGGCTTCCGGCTCGAGCGGGGCTATCGCTACGCCGAGGTCGAGCGGACGATGGAGCGGGTGAAGGCCTTCCGCAACAACGCCCGCGAGTGGGCGCGGACGGCCGGCCAGCTCGAGGAGATGGCGCGCGAGGCCGAGGGCAGGGGCCACGGCGTCTCGGCGCACGACTTCTACTACCGCGCCTCGATCTATTACGGCCGGGCGCAGTGGGCGATCTCGCGCGACACCGACGAGAAGCGCCGGCTCTACGACAAGTGCGTCGAGACCTTCGAGGGCATGATCCGCCACGCGGACGGGCTCGTGGAGCGCGTCGTGCTCGACGTCGAGGGCGAGGCGGTCTACGGCGTCCTGCACCTGCCGCCCGGCGCGAGCCCCGGGAGCCCCGTGCCGGCGATGGTGTTCTTCCCCGGCATGGACATGTTCAAGGAGGAGTTCCCCAACGCGGAGAACAACCCCTTCGCCCGGCGCGGCATGGCGATGCTGTCGCTCGACGGGCCGGGGCAGGGCGAGACGCGCGTGAAGGGCTGCGTCGTCACCGACGAGAAGTACATCAAGGCCGGCAAGGCCGCGCTCGACTGGCTCGAGGCCCGCGCCGAGATCGATTCCGGCCGGCTCGCCGTGTCGGGGGCGAGCTTCGGCTCGTACTGGGCGCCGATGGTCGCCGCGCACGACGACCGGGTGAAGGCCTGCGCCGGCATCATGGGCGTGCTCTACGACATGGGCCCGATCTTCGAGCTCGCGCCGCCGAGCTTCAAGTCGACCTTCATGTACATGGCCGGCATGACCGACGAGGACGCCTTCGACCGGATGGCGGCGACGATGGGCCTTCAGGGCGTCGGCGCGAAGCTCGAGTGCCCGACGCTCGTGACGCAGGGCGAGAACGACTTCCTCTGCCCGCTCGACGGCGCCGAGCGCTTCTTCAGGGAGATCGCCGGGCCGAAGGAGATGTGGATCTTCGAGAACGAGTTCCACCCGCTCGGCGGCGTCATGGCGCACCTCCTGCCGTGGCTCGCCGACTGGGTGAACGACGCCTTCGACGGCAAGTTCGCCAGCGGCCACGCCAACCGCGTGGTGCACGAGCCCCTCTGAGGCTCCGACCTTCCGCCCCTTCCGACAGCGCCAGACCGGAGCGCCAATGCTCGACTTCGTCATCAGGAACGCCCGCCTCGCCGACCGCCCGGGGGAGGGCCCCGTCGACATCGGCTTCGAGAACGGCCGGATCGCCGCGGTCGGGCCCGGCATCGAGGCGGACGCGCCCGCCTACGACGCGGAAGGCCGCATCGCCTGCGGCGGCTTCGTCGAGACGCACATCCACCTCGACAAGTCGCGCATCATCGACCGCTGCGCCCCCGCCCCGGGGCGCCTGGCGGAAGCCGTGAAGCGCGTCTCGGCGGTCAAGCCGACCTTCACGGTGGAGGACGTCCACGCCCGCGCCAGCCAGACGCTGGAGGAGGCGATCAAGAACGGCACGACGCGCATGCGCACCCATGTCGAGGTCGACCCGCGCGTCGGCCTGCGCGGCTTCGAGGGCGTGCAGGCGCTGGTCGGGGAATATGCCTGGGCGATCGACCTCGAGCTCTGCGTCATGCCGCAGGAGGGGCTGACCAACAATCCCGGCACCGACGAGCTGATGGTCGAGGCGCTGAAGCGCGGCGCGACCGTCGTCGGCGCGGCGCCCGGCTACGACACCGACCATCCCGGCCAGATCCGCCGGGTCTTCGAGATGGCGCGCGAGTTCGACGTCGACGTCGACATGCATCTCGACTTCGGCAACACGCCCGACGACCTCGACACGACGCTCGTCTGCGAGCTGACCGAGGAATATGGCTGGGGCGGCCGGGTCGCCATCGGGCACGCGACGAAGCTGTCGACCATGCCGCCGGCCGAGCAGGCGGCGGTCGCGAGGCGCCTCGCCGACGCCGGCGTCGCGGTGACGATCCTGCCGGCGACCGACCTCTTCCTGATGGGCCGCGACCAGGACTTCAACGTGCGCCGCGGCCTCGTCGACGCCAACCTCTTCGTCGAGCACGGCTGCAACTGCTCGATCTCGAGCAACAACATCCTCAACCCCTTCACGCCGTTCGGCGACTGCTCGCTCATCCGCATGGCCAACCTGCACGCCAACGTGCTGCAGGTCGGCGAGCCGGAGCGGCTCTCGGCCTGCTTCGACATGCTGACCTCGCGGTCGGCGCGGCTGATGAACCTCCCCGACTACGGCATCGCGGTCGGCAACAAGGCCGACGTCACGATCGTCGACGCCCCGAGCCGCGAGCACGCGGTGGCGGTGCTCGCCCAGCCGCTCGCCGTCTTCAAGAACGGCCGGCGCACGGTGACGCGCCACCGCCCCGAGCTGCACCGACCCAGCTAGATCAACGAGCGAAACCCCCAGATGGCCCGCCACATCGCCTGCCTCACCTTCGACTTCGACACCTGGTCCGGCTTCGCCTCGCGCGGCCTGACGACGCCGACGCCGATCTCGCGCGGCGAGTTCGGCCTCGTCGGCGCGAAGCGCCTCCTGAAGCTGCTCGACAAGCACGGCATCCGCTCGACCTGGTACGTGCCGGGCGTCGTGATCGACACCGACGAGGAGGCCGTCGCCGAGATCGTCGCGGCCGGCCACGAGATCGCCCATCACGGCTACTCGCACGTGGTGCCGGCCACGCTGCCGCCGGAGACGGAGGAGGCGGAGATGGTGCGCGCCATCGAGTCGATCCGCCGGGTGAGCGGCAAGGCGCCGCGCGGCTACCGCTCGCCCGCCTGGGACCTGAGCCCGGTGACGCTCGACCTCCTCATCAAGCACGGCTTCGACTACGAGAGCAGCCTGATGGGGCACGACCACCAGCCCTATTTCGCCCGCAACGGCGACAAGGTGGAGGCCGACCAGCCGCTGGTGCGCGGCGAGACGACGAACCTCGTGGAGCTGCCGATCAGCTGGTCGCTCGACGACCACCCGCATTTCGAGTTCTTCCGCTACGGGCAGGTCGTCATGCCGGGGCTGCGCGGCACCTCGGCGGTGCTCGAGAACTGGGTCGACGACTTCCGCTACATGACGGAGACCGAGGAGTGGGGCGTGCTGACCTACACGTGCCACCCCTACGTCATCGGCCGCGGCCACCGGATGCTGATGCTGGAGAGGCTGATCGGGGCGATCCGCGACCTCGGCGGCGAGTTCGCGGCGATGGAGGATGTCGCCGCCGAGTTCCGCACGAGGGTCGCCGGCTGACGCGGTCTCAGTCCGTTCCGGTCGCGGTCGCGCCGGAGCGGGCGGCCGCGCCTGCCTCGTCCCGGTCGAGGCCGAGGAGCGCGGCGGCGTTGCCGCCGAGAATGCCCGCGAGGTCGGCCGGCGTGAGGCCGTCCGTCGCCTTCACGAGCCCCACCGGATCGGGATCGCCCATGTCGAAGGGATGGTCGCTGCCGAGCAGGACGTGCCCGGCGCCGTACCGCTTCACGAGATAGGCGACCTGCTCGGGGTCGAACACGACCGTGTCGAAGTAGAGGTCGCGGAGATAGTCGCTCGGCTGCCGCCTGCAGCCGCGGCAGTCGGCGCGGTGCCGGTGCGCGTGGTCCATCCGCCCGGCATAGGCGGGCAGGTAGCCGCCGCCATGCGCGACGCAGATCTTCAGGCCCGGGTGCCGGTCGAGCACGCCGCCGAAGATCAGGTGCGAGACCGCGATCGTCGACTCCAGCGGATTGCCGATGACGTTGTTGAAATAGTGCTCGCGCAGCCGCTCGCCGTGGGTGAAGCCGAGCGGGTGCAGGAAGATCAGGATGCCGAGCTCCTCGGCGGCCGCGAAGAACGGGCGGAACCGCTCGTGCGACAGCTCCTCTCCCGCCACGTTCGAGGAGATCTCGACCCCGCGCAGGCCGAGGTCGCGCACGCAGCGGCGCAGCTCCTGCACCGCCAGTTCGGGGGCCTGCAGCGGCACCGTCCCGAGCGCGGCGAACCGCTCCGGCGCCGCGGCGACCGTCTCGGCCAGCCGGTCGTTGATGATCCTCGAGGCGGCGAGCCCGAGATCCGGCTCGGCCCAGTAGTAGTATTGCAGCGGCACCGGCGACAGCACCTGCATGTCGATGCCGAGCCTGTCCATCTCCTCGACCTTCCGCTCGGGCGAGGTCAGGAGCGGCTTCAGGCAGCCAGCCTGCGCGGCGTTCACCTGCCGCGAGGCCGGGCTCGTGAAGTGGAGGGCCGGCTCGCTTTCGGGCGTGAAGGCCGGCTGGACCAGATCGGCGGCCTCGGGCACGCTCATGTGGCAGTGAATGTCGATCACGCGCGCCGCCGCCTGCGGCCCGGCACCCTGGACGTGGCGGGTCTGCGCGTTCGCTCCTGCCGGCATGCGCGGCTCCTTCTCGTGATCAAGATTCCCGACGCGCCATCCTGCACCGCCCCGCGCCCGAAGGCCACGGCGGCGCGGCCCCCGGCGGCGGGAAAGGGGCCCCGTCATGCCGTGGGAGCAGGCCGGGACGTCCCGCCATGCGTTTTCTGTACGTTTGGTGCCTTCGCAGCCTATCCTGCCTCCGCGGCACGCCGCCGCCTCCCCGCAGGATCGAGAGGCCCCAGCGCATGAACTCACCCTCGCACGCCGGCTCGCACGCCAGCTCGCACGCCAAGTTCGACCCCTCGCGGGCCGGGGAATATGCGGAGCAGGCGCGGATCGCGCTCGCCGGCTACGACGCGTGCCACGAGCTTTCGGCCTGCATCCTCTCGGCGGCGCTGAAGGGGCGCGGCGAGCGGCGCGTCCTCGTCGTCGGGGCGGGCGGCACCGCCGGCGAGATCACGACGACGGCCAGGCTCGAGCCGGGCTGGAGCTTCGTTGCGGTCGACCCGTCCGAGCCGATGCTGGCGCTCGCGCGGTCGGAGGTCGACAGGGCGGGGATTTCGGACCGCGTCACCTTCGTGCGCGAGGACCTTTCCGCGCTGCCGCCCGAGCCGGCCTTCGACGCGGCGCTGATGATCGGCGTGCTGCACCACATCCCCGACAGCGGCGACAAGGCGCGGCTCCTGGAGAGCGTCGCCTGCCGGCTCGTGCCGGGCGGGTCGCTGGTGCTGGCCGGGAACTGCCGGGCCTACGACAGCGAGCCGCTTCTCCAGGCCGCCTGGGCGAACCGCTGGCGGCTCCACGGCGCGTCGGAGGAGGAGGTCGAGGCGAAGCTCGCGCGCATCAAGGCGGGCGCCGTGCCGCCCGAATCCGAGGAGGCCGTCGCCGCCCTTCTCGTCGCCGCCGGCTTCGAGGCGCCGGAGAGGTTCTTCTCGAGCCTCTTCTGGGCCGCGTGGCACACCCGGCGCCGGCCGTAGGCCCGCGCCGGCGCGATCCGCCTATCCCGCCTCCTGCTCGTCCCGCTTCAGGCGCATGCGGTAGACGAAGCGGTCGGCGGGGTGCCAGTTCACCGAGGTGAGCATCGGCGACCCGCTGGCGTCGAGGTAGCGGCGGACGAAGCGCAGGGCGGGGCTGCCCGGCTCGACGTTCAGGGTCGCGGCCATCTGGCGGGTCAGGAGGCAGGCCGAGACCTCCTGGATCGCCTCCTCGATCACCTCGCCCGAGCGGGTCTCGATCAGCCGGTAGATCGGGCCGGTCGCGGTCTGCGCGTCGCGCAGGAGCGAGGCGAACCGCATGTGGGCGTAGACCACCGTCACGCAGATCGTCTCGCGCGCCTCGGGGGTGGTCCAGCGCACGCCCTCGATCTTCACCCAGCGCGTCCCCGGCTGGGCGCCGATCATCGCGGCCTCCTCCTCGTCGACCTCCGCCACGGCCACCGACTGGATCTCGAGATGGGTGTCGAGCGCATACTGGGTGAGCTCGTGCAGCGAGCGCATCGCCTGCACGTAGGCGGCCCGCGGCGCGGTCGCGATGACCCTCGTGCCGCGCCCCTGCCGGCGCTCGACGAGGCCGAGCTCCGACAGGCGGCGCAGCGCCTCCCGCACGGTGTGGCGGCTCACCTGGTAGCGCTCGCAGAGCTCCGCCTCGGTCGGCATCAGGTGGCCGACCGCGTATTCGCCCATCTCGATCGCCGCCCGCAGCGCGTTGGCGACGCGGCGGTAGAGCACGTCCGGCTGGTCGGGCGCGGCGCTCGGAAGTGTTTCGGTCGTCTGGGGCAAGGCGTGATGGACCCTGTGGAGTGGCGAGCTTCACCGTACAAATTTGGCCTCTCCATTGCAAACAAGTTCGGTGGCATCAGGACAAGCTGGAGGGTGGCTCCGGTGATCGTCCGCATGGCCCGGCTGCCGCCGTTCCGCTATAACGCTCTGATATAACGGAATATTTCACGCCATTGCTGCGATGCACGCGAATAATTGGTGCGGTGCATTCATGCGGACGTATTGACAGGAACCGGCTCATCCCGTTCCGTTGTCCGGACAAATGGAGCGCTGAATGTCAGCCCTGATCGCCCTTCGCAGCCTGCTCTTCGTGCCCGGCTCCCGGCCGGATCGCTTCGCCAAGGCGCTCGCCACGAGCGCCGACATGGTGGCGATCGATCTCGAGGATGCGGTCGCCCCCGGCGACAAGGCGGCCGCGCGGTCCGGCGTCCTCGGCTTCCTGGCCGACGCCGGCGCTGACGAGGCGCAGCGCATCGCGGTGCGCACGAACGGGCTGCAGACGCGGGACGGCCTCGAGGACCTCGTCGCGCTGGCCGGCCGGGGGCTCGCCTGCGTGCTGCTGCCGAAGGTCGAGGCCGTGCGCGACGTGGAGATCGCCGCGTCGGTGCTCGGAGAGACATGCATGCTGATGCCGCTGGTCGAGACGGTGCGCGGCCTCGAGGCGGCCGCCGCGGTCGCGGCCCATCCCGCGGTCGGCGCGCTGATGTTCGGCGGCGCCGACTTCGCCGCCGAGATCGGCGCGACGATGGACTGGGAGCCGCTCTACGCGGCGCGGGCGCGCCTCGTGATGGCCGCCGCCGGCGCCGGCAAGCCGCTGGTCGACGTGCCGCACGTGGTGCTCGACGACCCCGAGGGTCTGGCGGCGACGGCGGACCGGGTCAAGGCGATGGGCTTCGCCGGCAAGGCCTGCATTCACCCGCGCCAGGTCGACGCCGTGAACCGGGCGTTCAGCCCGACCGAGGCTGAGGCGGAGCGCGCGAGAAGGATCGTCGAGGCCTTCCAGCGCTCCGGCCTGGGGCAGGTCGACGGCGAGCTCGTCGAGGCGCCGGTCGTCCGGCGCTGCGAGCGCGTGCTGGCGCTCGTCGAGCGCCATTCCTGAGGAACGAGAGGCGAGATGCGAGAAGGTGTGAAAGAGGTCGGCGCGCAGCGTTACCGCGAGACGTTCGGCCGGTACTACGACGACTTCCAGCTGGGCGATGTCTACGAGCATCGGCCGGGCCGGACCATCACCGAGACCGACAACACCTGGTTCACGCTGCTCACGATGAACACGCATCCTCTGCATTTCGATGCCGAGTACGCGAAGCATTCGGAGTTCGGCAAGCCGATCGTGGCCAGCCCGCTCACCGTGGCGCTGATGGTCGGCATGAGCGTCAGCGACGTCTCGCAGAAGGCCAAGGCCAATCTCGGCTGGCGCGAGATCCGCATGACCGCGCCGGTCTTCTGCGGCGACACGCTCTATGCCGAGAGCGAGGTGCTGGAGAAGCGCGAGTCGAAGAGCCGGCCCGGCGACGGGATCGTGACGATCCGCACCACCGGCAAGAACCAGGACGGCGTCGTCGTGTGCGCGTTCGAGCGGACGATGCTCGTGCCCAAGCGCGGCAACGATTTCGACGACGAGGCGGGATACTGAAGGCGGCCATCATGAACGTCATGCAACGCAACATCGCGCCGGAGGACGAGGCCCAGCTGCTCGACGCGATCGACCGCTGGGTCGAGACGAAGGTCCGCCCGGTCGTCATGGAGCACGATCACGGCGACATCTATCCCGACGCCATCGTCGAGCAGATGAAGGAGCTCGGCCTGTTCGGCGCGACGGTGTCCGAGGAATATGGCGGCCTCGGCCTGCCGGCGACGACCTACGCCAAGATCGTCATGCGCATCTCCAGCGTCTGGATGGCGATCACCGGCATCTTCAACTCGCACCTGATGATGGCGGCCGCCATCGAGCGCTTCGGCACCGAGGAGCAGAAGGCCGAGTGGCTGCCGAAGATCGCCTCGGGCGAGATCCGCGGCGGCCTCGCCCTGACCGAGCCGGACGCCGGCACGGACCTTCAGGCCATCCGCACCACGGCGCGCCGCGACGGCGACGACTACGTGATCAACGGCACGAAGACCTGGATCACCAACGGCATCCAGGGCTCGTGCTTCGCGCTCCTGGTCAAGACCGATCCGGCCGCGCAGCCGCGCCACAAGGGCATGAGCCTGTTCATCGCGCCGAAGGGCGAGGGCTTCCGCGTCGGCCGCAAGCTCGAGAAGCTCGGCTACAAGTCGATCGACTCCGGCGAGCTCGTCTTCGAGGACTACCGCGTGCCGGCGAGCCACCTCATCGGCGGCGAGGAGGGCAAGGGCTTCGTCCAGGTCGCCGGCGGCCTCGAGCTCGGCCGCATCAACGTCGCCGCCCGCGGCGTCGGCATCGCCGAGGGCGCGCTGCGCCTGGCCGGCGAGTACGCGCAGGTGCGCAAGTCCTTCGGCAAGCCGATCTGCGAGCACCAGGCGATCCAGCTCAAGCTCGGCGAGATGGCCACGCGGGCCCGCGCCGCGCGCCTCCTGACGCTCGACGCCGCCGCGCACCTACGACCGCGGCGAGCGCTGCGACATGGAGGCCGGCATGGCGAAGTACTTCGCCTCCGAGGCCGGCGTCGAGAACGCCATGGAGGGCATGCGCATCCACGGCGGCTACTCCTACTCCAAGGAGTTCGACATCGAGCGCTTCTATCGCGACGCGCCGCTGATGTGCATCGGCGAGGGCACGAACGAGATGCAGCGCATCATCATCTCCAAGCAGTGGACGAAGCGGAACAGCGTCGCATGAGACCTCTAGAAGGCATCCGCATCCTCACCCTCGAGCAGTTCGGGGCCGGTCCGTACGGCTCGATGTTCCTGGCCGATCTCGGCGCCGAGGTGATCAAGGTCGAGAACGCCTCGACCGGCGGCGACGCCTCGCGCCACGTCGGTCCGCACATGCTGGGCGAGAACGACAGCCAGTACTTCCAGACCTTCAACCTCAACAAGAAGAGCGTCGCCCTCGACCTGAAGACCGAGGCCGGCAGGAAGGCCTTCCGGCAGCTCGCGAAGGAAGCGGACGCGGTCATCAACAACCTCCGCGGCGACCAGCCGGAGAAGCTCGGCATCGACTATGCGAGCCTGCGCGAGGTCAACCCGGCGATCGTCTGCCTGCACATCTCCGCCTATGGCCGCGACAACGAGCGGCGCGGCTGGCCCGGCTACGACTACCTGATGCAGGCCGAGGCCGGCCTGATGAGCGTGACCGGCGAGCCGGACGGGCCGCCGACCAGGCTCGGCCTGTCGATGATCGACTTCATGTCGGGCATCACCGGCTCGGTCGGCCTGCTCTCGGCGCTCCTGTCGGCGCAGCGCACCGGCACGGGCTGCGACGTCGACGTCTGCCTGTTCGACGTGGCGCTGCACCAGATGTCCTACCCCGCGACCTGGTACCTGAACGCCGGCGACGAGCCGCAGCGCAAGCCGCGCAGCGCGCACCCGTCCGCGGTGCCGGTGCAGACCTACCCGACCTCCGACGGCTGGCTCTTCATCATGTGCATGACGGAGAAGTTCTGGCGCGAGCTGATCGCCGGGATGGGCCGGACCGAGCTCGGCGAGGACCCGCGCTTCGCCGACATGAACGCGCGGCGCGCCAACCGCGACGCGCTGACGGAGATCCTCGACGAGGAGTTCCGCAAGCGGCCGACGGAGGAGTGGCTGTCGCGGCTTGCCGGCAAGCTGCCGGTGGCGCCCGTCAACGACGTCCCGAAGGCCTTCTCGAACCCGTTCCTCGAGACGGCCGGCATGCTGCAGACGATCGCGCATCCCGCCATGGCCGACCTGCGCGTGCTGTCGAGCCCGCTGAAGATCAACGGCGTGCGCCCGACCGCCCACGCGGCGCGGCCGCTCGGCGCCGACACCGAGGAGGTCCTTTCCGCGGCAGGCTGCACGGACGAGGACATCGCCGCCCTCGACCGGCACGCGGCGGAGTAGCGCCATGAAGCTCGAAGGCATCCGCGTCGTCGATCTCTCGGTCTTCCTGCCGGGCCCGTACCTCACGATGAGCCTCGCCGACCACGGCGCCGAGGTCATCAAGGTCGAGGCGCCCGGCGGCGACCCCGGCCGCGAGATCGGGCAGCGCCAGGACGGCGCCACGGTGTTCTTCCGCACCATGAACCGCGGCAAGAAGAGCGTCGTGCTCGACCTCAAGTCCGAGGAGGGCAAGGCCGCCCTGCGCGAGCTGTGCCGGTCGGCCGACGTCTTCGTCGAGAGCTTCCGGCCGGGCGTGATGAAGCGGCTCGGCTTCGACGCCGAGACCGTGCGCGCCCTCAACCCGCGGATCGTCTACTGCTCGATCAGCGCCTTCGGCCAGGACGGGCCGTTCCGCGACGTGCCGGCGCACGACCTCGCCGTGGAGGCGCTGTCGGGCGCGCTGGCGCTCAACCGCGGCGCCGACGGCGCGCCGGCCATCCCCGGCATCGCCGCCGCCGACATGCTGGCGAGCCTGCAGGCGCTGTCGGGCGTGGTGATGGCGCTCTACCGCCGCGAGAAGACCGGCCGGGGCGACGTCATCGACGTCGCGATGCACGACGCGCTGCTCGCCGCCTATCCCAACCAGCTCGGCCCCGCGCTCGCCGAGCGCCGCGAGCCGGTGCACGCCGAGGAGCGCAGCCTCGGCGGCTCGGCCTTCTACCGGATCTACGAGACCGCCGACGGCCGCCACGTCGTGCTCGGCGGCCAGGAGATGAAGTTCGTCCGCAACCTGCTGGGCGCGCTCGGCAGGCCGGAGCTCGCCGAGCTGTGCGAGCGCGGCCCCGGCCGCCACCAGGAGCCGGTGGTCGCCTTCCTGCGCGAGACCTTCGCGACGAAGACGCGCGACGAGTGGGTCGCGTGGTTTGAGGGCCGCGACATCTGCTTCGCCCCCGTCAACGGCACGCGCGAGGCGCTCGACAACCCCCAGGCGCGCCACCGCGGCATGGTGCTCGTCGACGACGGGGGCCGGGAGCATCTCGGCGCGCCGATCCGCTTCGCGGACGAGCCCGCGCGGCCGGACCTGCACGTGCCGGCGATCGGCGAGCACAGCCAGGCGATCCTGGCGGGCGCATCCGCCGCGGCAGAGGAGGAGTGACGATGTCCAACCGCTTCGACGACGCCGGGTACGGCGCCTTTCCCGTGGGCTTCGGCGAGCGCCTCGCCGTGCTCGTGGTCGACTTCCAGCGCGCCTTCACCGACCCGGCCTTCCCGGCCGGCAGGTCGCCGCACGTCCATGCCGCCGCCGAGCGCACGGTCGAGCTCCTGCGCGTCGCCCGCGCCGCCGGCCTGCCGGTCGTCAGCTGCCGCACCGCCTGGTGCAACGAGACCGACATGATCCCGTGGAAGACGGCCGCCGTGCGCACGGGCATGTTCCTCGGCGATCCCGCGACCGAGATGGACCCGCGCATCCACGACCCGGACTACGACGTCAACTTCATCAAGGCCGGGCCGTCGATCTTCTTCGGCACGCCCGTCGTGTCGTGCCTCGTCAAGCAGCGGGTCGACACGGTCATCGTCACCGGCTGCACCACGTCGGGCTGCGTGCGCGCGTCGATCATCGACGCCTTCTCCTGGGGCTTCCGGACGATCGTGCCCGAGGACTGCGTGGGCGACATGGAGGTCGACGCGCACGAGGCCAACCTGCGCGACGTCGGCCGGCGCTACGCCGACATCGTCACCGCGGCGGACTGCATTCAGCGAATCGAGGCCGGACGGCCCGACCAGAACAACGAAGCGGGAGAGCTCCGGCATGCCGAAGGCTGAGATCAACGGCCACACGATGCACTACGAGGTCCACGGGCAGGGCGATCCGCTCCTGCTGATGGGCGGCTGGGGCAGCTTCTGCCACGGCGAGGAGCAGCACCTGCCGTGGGGCCTGACCGACCGCTATTCCGTCGTGATCTTCGACCATCGCGGCATCGGCAAGTCCGGCGACGACCTCAGCGTGCCGGCGACGACGAAGCTCTATGCCGAGGACGCCGTCGGCCTCATGCGCCATCTCGGCCACGAGCGCTTCCACCTCGTGGGGCTGATCGGCATGGGCGCGTGCATCGCGCAGGAGATCGCGGCCGAGCACCCGCAGATGGCGCGCACGATGGTGAACACCGGCGCCTGGCTGAAGGCGGACCGCTTCCTCGCCGACCAGCTGCTTCTCATGCGCAACGTCCATCGCGACATGGGCTTCCTCGCCTTCCAGCACGCCGTGACGGTGATGTCGTTCGAGCCGGCCTACTACGACGCGCGGATCGACCGGCTGCTCGGCGAGGGCGGCGTCTGGCACCACCTCAACGGCCGCTACGACGCCCACGCCCGCTTCATCGACGCCTGCCTGGGCCACGACATGAGCGAGCGGGCGGGGCAGATCACCGCGCCGGCCTTCGTGCTGCACGCGGGCCTCGACCAGGTGACGGGGCCGCGCACCACGAAGCCCATCCAGAACGCCATCCCCAACGCCGAGGGATACGAGATGCCGGAGGCCGCGCACGTCATCGCCGGCCGAAAGCTGAAGCAGGAATTCGCGGACGCGCTCCTCGGGTTCCTGTCGCGCCACTGACGCGACCGATACCGCCCCACAACGATAATCCAGACGGAGGAACGAAAAGATGAGAACACTGACACGCCGCACGGCCACGCTGGCCCTGTCCGGGCTCGTGGCGGCCGGCCTGATGGGCACGGCCGTCGCCCAGGACAAGGAGAAGGTCACGATCCGCTTCCCGATCGAGTATTCGCTCGACGTGACGCCGGGCCTGGCCAATGTCGAGTTCAAGAAGCGCATCGAGGAGAAGACCGACGGCCGCATCACCGTCGAGCTCTACCCGAACGGCAGCCTCTACAAGGGCATCGACCTCCTGCAGGCGATCGCCCGCGGCGACGCCGAGATGACGAACCTCGTCTCGGCCTACTGGGCGAGCATCTCGCCGAAGATCGGCGCCTTCGACCTGCCCTACGCCTTCCCCACGCACGAGGCGTTCTACAAGGCCGCCGACGATCCGGAGCTGATGGACCTCGCCTTCTCCGAGCTCCAGTCCAAGGGCGTCAAGGTGCTCGCGCTCCTGCCCTACGACTACGTCGTGCCGGGCCTGCGCGAGTCGGACCTCATCAACCTCGAGGACTTCAAGGGCAAGAAGATGCGGGCGATCGGCAAGGTCAATGCCGCCACGCTCGAGGCCTTCGGCGCCACGCCGGTCCCGATCAACATCACCGAGGTCGGCACCTCGCTGCAGCAGGGCGTCATCGACGGCCTCAACACGCCGCTCGACGTCTACGTCAACTACAAGTGGACGGACATCGTCCGGCACGTGACCTACGCGAAGTACTACTTCGCCTTCTATCCCTGGGCGATCAACCAGGCCTTCTTCGACAAGCTCTCGCCCGAGGACCAGAAGATCATCGAGGACACGGCCAGGGAGGTCGCCAAGGACCATCGCCCGCGGGCGCGCAAGGCGGCCGACGACGCGATGGCGGCCCTCAAGGAGGCCGGCGTGAAGGTCCACGAGCAGACGCCCGAGGAGGCGAAGGCCTGGAAGGCGGCGACCACGCAGGTGTGGCAGGATGCCGAGGACAAGTTCGGCTCCGAGCTGATCGACAAGCTCCGGTCGTACTCCGAGTGACGCCGTAGCGAGTGGCGGGAGCGTTCCCATGATCCGCTGGATCGACCGTATCGACGACATGGCCGCAGGCCTCGCCCTGTTCTGCTGCTTCGCCGTCGTGTGCATGGAGATCGTCGCCAGGGCCTTCTTCGGCACGTCCTTCATGTGGTCCGAGGAGCTCTCCCGCTATCTCATCATCGTCTCGGCCTATCTCGGGGCGTCGGCGGCGGTCCGCACGCGGGAGCATATCCGCGTCGAGCTGCTGCTGCCGCTGCTTCCCGGGATCGTCCGGCGCTGTCTCGAGGTCCTGATCTCGCTCGCCTGCGCCGGCTTCGCGGCGACGGTCGCCTTCGTCGGCTACCACTGGGTGCACGACACGATCAGCCTCGGCCTCGTCTCGGCCGAGAGCTACCTCGAGGTCCCGATCTGGGTCTTCCAGATGGTCGTGCCGGTCGGGTTCGCGATCATGGCCCTGCGGCTTCTCGCCCAGGCTTTCGTGCAGGCGACGTCCGGGCTGCCCGAGCGGTCCCCGGAGGACGTCGAGGCCGCCCTCGAGCACCGCTGAGGAGCGGACATCATGGCCGTCTACATTCTGAGCAGCCTCTTCGTCATGCTGGCGCTGGGCGTGCCCGTGGCCTTCGCCCTCGGGCTCGTCGGGCTCGGCGCGATCCTGCTCTTCCAGGGCACGTCGCTGACCCAGCTCGCCCAGTCGCAGTTCGCCAATCTCGACAGCTTCGTGCTGCTCGCGATCCCGTTCTTCATCCTGGCCGGCAACATCATGGTGCGCGGCGGGCTGGCGAGCCACCTCTACACCTTCATGCGCGCGCTCACCCGGCCGATCTCCGGCGGCCCGGCGCTCGGCGGCGTGCTCGCCTCGGCGATCTTCGGGGCGATGAGCGGCTCCTCCGCCGCGGCGGCCGCCGCGCTCGGCCGCGTCACGATCCCCGAGCTCGACCGCCTCGGCTTCCCCCGCGGCGTCTCCGCCGGCGTGATGGCGGCGGGCGGCACGCTCAGCATCCTCATTCCGCCCAGCATCGTCTTCGTCATCTACGGCGCGATGGCGCAGGTCTCGGTGGCCGACCTCTTCATCGCGGGCATCGTGCCGGGCGCCTTCCTCGCCGTGCTGATCGGCGCCGTCACGCTGTTCATCTGCGTGCGCGGCGGCTGGAGCCCCTCCGAGCGCTGGACGCTGCGCGAGCTGTGGCAGACGGGCTACCGGGCGGTGCCGGCCCTGTTCATGCCGGCGATCGTCCTCGGCGGCATCTACGGCGGCATCTTCACGCCGACCGAGGCGGCCGCGGTGTCGGCGGCCTACGGCCTGTTCGTCGCGATCTTCGTCTACCGGACGCTGTCGCCGGCGGACCTGCCGGACGTCTTCATGGAGAGCGCGCGGGCGACCGCGACGATCCTGTTCATCCTGGCGGGCGCGCTGTTCCTCGGCCTCCTGTCGACGCTCGCGGGCATCCCGCAGGCGATCGTCCAGGGCGTCAACGCGCTCAACCTGACGCAGTGGCAGTTCCTGCTGGCGCTCAACCTCATCCTCCTGGTGCTCGGCTGCTTCCTCGACGGCATCACGATCCTCACCGTGATCACGCCGCTCCTCCTGCCGAGCCTCCGGGAGCTCAACGTCGACCTGATCCACTTCGCGATCATCCTGACGGTGAACATCGAGATCGCCTCGATCACGCCGCCGATCGGCATGAACCTGTTCGTCATCAGCAGCGTCTCCCGAACGCCCATCGAGCGCGTCGCGCGCGGCGTCATTCCCTTCATTCTCGTGCTCGGCGCGGGCCTCCTGATCATCACCTATCTGCCGGGCCTGTTCGGGCTCGGCTGAGCGAGGAGCAAACGGCATGCATCCCGACTACATCGACATCTTCACCCGCAAGGTCGTGATCGACCCGGCCCGCACCGCCCTCGTGCCGGTCGACCTGCAATACGCCTCGGGCAGCCGCGAGCACGGCCTCGGCCGGCTGCTCGCCGAGCAGGGCAAGCTGCACGAGGCGAGCTACCGGTTCGACCGGATCGACGAGCTCGTCGTTCCCAACACGCGCCGCCTGATGGACGCCTTCCGCGGCGTCGGGGCGCGCGTCGTCCACGTCACGCTCGGCTGCGAGACGCCGGACTTCTCCGACGCGCCGCCCTCGACGCGGCCCTTCTTCGAGGCGACGCGCAACACGATCGGCAACCGCGAGCACGAGATCGTCGACGAGCTGAAGCCGCTGCCCGGCGAGCTCGTCATCAACAAGCGCACGCAAGGGGCCTTCGCCTCGAGCGGCATCGAGAGCGTGCTGCGCGCGCTCGGCATCGAGACGATCGTCGTGACCGGGGTCTCGACCAACAACTGCGTGGAGACGACGGCCCGCGAGGCGTCCGACCGCGGCTTCGGCGTCGTCATGGTCTCGGACGCCACCGGCACCTGCAGCGAGGAGATGCAGCAGCTGACGCTGAAGGGCTTCTCCCGCCTCTGGGGCAGGGTGGCCTCGACCGACGAGGTGATCGCCGAGATCGGCGGCGCGCAGGCGCACGCCTCCGCGGCCGAGTGACCGTCGCCGCGCAGACACGTCAAGAAGAGAGGTAAGGATGTCGGGTTCCGAGTCTTCGTCGGGTGAGCGGCAGGGGCCGCTCTCCGACCTGCGCGTCATCGAGATGGGCCAGCTGCTGGCGGGGCCGTTCTGCGGGCAGCTGATGGCCGATTTCGGCGCCGAGGTCATCAAGATCGAGCAGCCGGGCCTCGGCGACCCGATGCGCGAATGGGGCCGCGAGAAGCCCGAGGGCGTGTCGCTGTGGTGGCCGGTCGTGGCGCGCAACAAGAAGTCGGTCGAGCTCAACGCGCGCGGCCCCGAGGGCCAGGACATCGTCAAGCGGCTGGTGGCGGAATCCGACGTGCTGATCGAGAACTTCCGGCCGGGCACCATGGAGAAGTGGGGCCTCGGCTGGGAGGAGCTGTCGCGCATCAACCCCCGGCTGATCATGATCCGCGTCTCCGGCTACGGCCAGTCGGGCCCCTATGCCGGCAAGGCCGGCTACGGCTCGATCGGCGAGGCGATGGGGGGCCTGCGCTACGTGGTCGGCGATCCCTCGACGCCGCCGAGCCGCATGGGCATCTCGATCGGCGACACGCTGGCGGCGACCTTCGCCTGCCTCGGCGGCATGATGGCGCTGCATGCGCGCGAGCGCACCGGGCGCGGCCAGGTCGTCGACAGCGCGATCTACGAGGCGGTGCTGGCGGTCATGGAGAGCCTGATCACCGAGTACGACAAGGCGGGCTTCGTGCGCGAGCGCACCGGCGCCATCCTGCCGCACGTCGCCCCCTCGAACGTCTACCCCACGAAGGACGGCCTGTTCGTGCTGATCGCGGCGAACCAGGACAGCGTCTTCCGCCGCCTCGCCTCGGCGATGGGCCGGCCGGAGCTGGCGGACGACCCGCGCTACGCGACCCACTCGGCGCGCGGCGAGCACCAGAGCGAGCTCGACGAGCTGATCTCGGCCTGGACCGCGGGGCAGGACAGCGGCCCGCTCGGCGAGCTTCTCGACACGCACGGCGTGCCGCGCGGCGACATCTACCGCGCGCCGGAGATGCTGAAGGACGCGCACTTCAAGGCGCGCGAGGCGATCATCTCGGTCATGCACCCCAAGCTCGGCGAGCTGCGCATGCAGAACGTCGCGCCGCGGCTGTCCGAGACGCCGGGCTCCGTGCGCAGCGTCGGACCGGAGCTGGGCGAGCACAACGGCGAGGTCTTCGCCGAGCTTCTCGGCCTCGACCAGGCCCGCCTCGACGCGCTGAGCGAGGCGGGCGTGATCGGCCGGTCGCGGAAGCGCGCGGCGTGAGCGGCGCTTCCTCCCGTCCCGGGCTGCCCCCGAGGGTCGAGATCGTCGAGGTCGCCCCGCGGGACGGCCTGCAGAACGAGCGCCAGCTGGTCAGCACCGAGGACAAGCTCGCGCTCGTCGGCCGCCTCGTGGAGGCGGGCGCGCGGCGCATCGAGGCGACGAGCTTCGTCAATCCCAGGCGGGTGCCGCAGATGGCCGACGCCGACGCCGTCATGGCCGGCGTCCCGCGCCGCGAGGGCCTCGGCTATTCCGGCCTCGCCCTGAACAGGCGCGGCGCCGAGCGGGCGATCGCGGCGGGCTGCGACGAGGTCACCTACGTCGTCGTCGCCAGCGAGACCTTCAGCCAGCGCAACCAGGGCCGCGGCGTCGACGACGTGCTGGCGGAATGGGCGGAGGTCAGCGCCGCGACCCGGGCGGCCGGCCGGCGCGCCAACCTCCTGATCGCGGCGGCCTTCGGCTGTCCCTTCGAGGGCCGCATGGACCCCGATGCCGTCCTCGCCATCGTCGAGCGCGGCCTCGAGGCCGCTCCCGACGAGGTCGGCCTCGCCGACACGATCGGCGTCGGCGTTCCCTCCCAGGTCCGCGACCTGTTCGGCCGGCTGGGCGAGCTCGTGCCCGGGCTGCCGCGGCGCGCCCATTTCCACAACACCCGCAACACGGGCTACGCCAACGCCTACGCGGCGCTGGAGGCCGGCGTCACGGTGCTCGACGCGAGCGCCGGCGGCATCGGCGGCTGCCCGTTCGCGCCGCGGGCGACCGGCAACATCGCGACGGAGGACCTCGTCTACATGCTGGACGGGCTCGGCGTGGCGACGGGCATCTCCGTCGACGCCGTGGCGGCGCTCGACCCGTGGCTGGCCGAGCGGCTCGGCCACGACGTGCCGGGCCAGCTCGGAAAGGCCGGCAACTTCCCCTCATAGGCTAGGGGCCGCGCGCCGGTGGCCGCGTCAGTGCGGCACGGCGGCGGCGATGGCCCGGGCGAGGTCGCTCTGGGAGAACGGCTTGGACAGCTTGGCGAGGCCGGGGTTGCTGCCCGGCGGAAGCTCGGCGTAGCCGGTGGCCAGCACGACCGGCAGGTCCGGGAGCTCCGAGCGGATCGCCTCCACGAGCTGCGTGCCCGTCATGTGCGGCATCGCCTGGTCGGAGATGACGAGGTCGATGTCGCGCTCGCGCCGGAGGATGTCGAGCGCCTCGCGGCCCGACGCGGCTTCGAACACGGTGTGCCCGAGGTCCTCGAGCATCGTCGTCGTGTTCATCAGGACGAGGCCGTCGTCGTCGACGGCGAGGACGCGCAGCGGCCGGCCGGCCGCGGCGTCCGCTCGGACCGCTTCCTCGACCGGCGCCGACGGTTCCGCCGTGGCCTCCGCCACCGGCAGCCAGAGCTCCGCCGTCGTTCCCTGGCCCCTGCTGCTCCTGAGCACGAGGCGGCCGCCCGACTGGCCGGCGAGGCCGTGCACCATCGACAGGCCGAGGCCCGTGCCCTTGCCCACGCCCTTCGTCGTGAAGAAGGGCTCCATGGCCCGGCCGAGCGTCTCCTCGTCCATGCCCTCGCCCTCGTCGGTGACCGAGAGGCAGACATACGGCCCGGGCGCGAGGCTGCCGGGAGGGCCCCCCGCCACGGTTTCCTGGCGCGCGGCGATGACGATGCCGCCGCCCTCCGGCATCGCGTCGCGCGCGTTGACGGCGAGGTTGAGCAGCGCCGTCTCGAGCTGGTTGGCGTCGCTGCGCACCTTGGGCAGGGCGAGCGGGAAGCGCGTCTCGATCATCACGCCCGGCCCGAGCGAGCGCTGCAGCAGGTCCGTCATGCCGCGGACGAGGTCCTGCAGGTCGACCGGCCGGACGTCGAGCTCCTGGCGCCGCGCGAAGGCCAGCATGCGCTGGGTCAGGGCGGCGCCGCGCTGGGCGCCCTGGACGGCGTTGTCGAGCAGGCGGATGACGCTGGGGTCGGGGTTGTCCAGCCGCTTGCGCAGGAGCTCGAGGCTGCCGAGCACGGCCATCAGCAGGTTGTTGAAGTCGTGCGCGACGCCGCCCGTCAGCTGGCCGATCGCCTCGGTCTTCTGCGACTGGAACAGCGCCTCGCGCATCTCCTCGAGGGTGCGCTGCGCCTCCTTCCGCTCGGTCACGTCGCGGGTGATCTTGGCGAAGCCGACGAGCGCGCCGTCGTCGCCGCGGATCGAATCGAGGACGACATGCGCCCAGAAGCGGCTGCCGTCCTTGCGCACCCGCAGCGCCTCGCGCTCGAACCGGCCCTCGCGCGCCGCGATCTCGAGGGCGCGCTCCGGCTCGCCCGCCGCCTTGTCCTCGTCGGTGTAGAAGCGGGAGAAGTGCTCGCCGATGATCTCGTCGGGCATGTAGCCCTTGATGCGCTGGGCGCCGGGGTTCCAGTTGGTGACGAAGCCGCCGGGATCGAGCATGTAGATCGCGTAGTCGGTCACGCCCTGCACGAGGATGCGGAACTGCTCCTCGCTGCGCCGCAGGGCCTCGCTCGCCCGCTTCCGCTCGGTCAGGTCGCGGGTGATCTTGGCGAAGCCCAGGAGCTCGCCCGAGGGATCGCGGATCGGGTCGATGACCACGTGGGCCCAGAAGCGGCTGCCGTCCTTGCGCCGCCGCCAGCCCTCGCCCTCGAAGCGCCCCTCCGACAGGGCGCGGTTGAGGTTGCGCTGCGGCTGCCCGGCCTCGCGGTCCTCGTCGGTGTAGAAGCGGGAGAAGTGCTCGCCGAGGATCTCCGACTGGTCGTAGCCCTTGAAGCGCTGCGCGCCGGCGTTCCAGCTCGCGACGAAGCCGCCGGGGTCGAGCATGTAGATCGCGTAGTCGGTGATCGCGTCGACGAGCAGCCTGTAGCGATGGTCCCCGCCCGCGGCCTGCGTGCCGGCCGGGACGGCGAGTGCCTGTTCGAGAGGGGGACTTGAGTTCTTCACCGGGACACTTCTTTCGCGACCGCATCCTCCGCGGGACGACAAATCTCGTGGAGGCCCTTTACGGTCTCCAACGCCATCACGGGGATCTTCGATCCCGCGGGACCGCGACGAAGCCCGCCGGCCGCGCCGGCGGCGGCAGGCCTGTGGCGCGGGCGCCACAGCCGGCGCGCGCGGCCCCGCGCCCTCTCGCGTCAGCCGAGGGCCCTGATGCGCTCGACGAGGCCCGCGGTCGAGGCGTCGGCCTCCACGTCCGCGCCGTCGCGCAGGGCGGGGATGAGCGCGCCGGCCAGCGCCTTGCCGAGCTCGACGCCCCACTGGTCGTAGGAGTTCACGCCCCAGATCGCGCCCTGCACGAAGACCTTGTGCTCGAAGAGCGCGATCAGCCGGCCGAGCGAGGCGGGATCGAGCTCGCGGAACAGGATCGTCGTCGACGGCCGGTCGCCGGGGAACGTCCGGTGCGGCACCAGCCGGGCGATCTCGTCGTCATTCTTGCCGGCCGCCCGCATCTCCGCCTCGACCTCCTCCGCCGTGCGTCCGAAGGCCAGCGCCTGGCCCTGCGCCAGGCAGTTGGCGAGGAGCAGCGCGTGGTGCGCGGGGTCTGCGGCGCGGGCGCGCGCGGCGGCGACGAAGTCGACGGGCACGATGTCGGTGCCCTGGTGCAGCAGCTGGAAGAAGGAGTGCTGCGCGTTCGTGCCGGGCTCGCCCCAGATCACCGGGCCGGTCCTGGTCCCGACGGGCTTGCCGTCGCGGGTGACGCGCTTGCCGTTCGACTCCATGTCGAGCTGCTGCACGTAGGCGGGGAAGCGCTCGAGCCGCTGGTCGTAGGGGATGAGCGCCACCGTCGGCCAGCCCATGGCGTTGCGCCGCCAGATGCCGACGAGGGCGAGGAGCACCGGCAGGTTCCGCTCGAGCGGCGCCTCGCGGAAGTGCCGGTCCATCGCGGCCGCGCCCGCCAGGAAGTCGCGGAAGCGCGCCTCCCCGATGCCGATGGCGAGCGACAGGCCGATCGCCGACCACAGCGAGTAGCGGCCGCCGACCCAGTCCCAGAAGCCGAAGACGCGCTCGGCCGGGATGCCGAACTCCGCGCAGCCCTTCAGGTTCGTCGAGACCGCCGCCATCTGCTCCGCGGCGTGCTGGCCGAGCCAGTCGCGGGCCAGCGCCGCGTTCGCCATCGTCTCGAGCGTCGTGAAGGTCTTCGACGAGACGATCACCAGCGTGCGGGCCGGGTCGAGCTCGGCCACCGTGTCGGCGAAATGGGCGCCGTCGACGTTCGAGACGAAGTGCAGGCGCGGCCCGTCCGTGTCCGGCCGCAGGGCGCGCGCCGCCATGACCGGCCCGAGGTCCGAGCCGCCGATGCCGATATTGACGACGTCGGTGATCGGTCCCGCCGGCGCCCGCCACCTCGCCGCGGCGGACCTTCCCGGCGAAGGCGAGGAGCCGGTCGAGCGTGCCCGCCGACGTCGTCGCCCGCCGGCGGCTCGGCGCCGCCGCGCAGCGCCATGTGCAGCACGGCGCGGCCTTCGGTGACGTTGATCCGCTCGCCCGAGACCATCGCATCGCGCAGCGCCTCGACCTTCGCGGCGCGCGCCAGGTCGAGGAGGGCGGCGAGGGCGCGGCCGTCGATCTTCTCCTTGGAGAGGTCGATCGTCAGGTCGTCGAGCGCGAAGGAGAGGGCCTCGAAGCGCCCCGGATCGCCCGCGAAGAGCTCGCGGAGATGGATCGGCTTCAGCCGCTCGGCCTCCTCCCGCACGGCAGTCCAGGCGTCGTTCGGCTCCATGGTCGCTCCCCTTGTTCGCACCGCGGAGGCAGACCCTCCTGCATCGGCACCGTTTCGTCCAGCCGCACGACAACGCGGCAGCCGGGCGAAGGTCGCATCGGCTTGCGGCGCCGCGGGCCGGGCCCTATCCCTGTCGGCAGGGCCATCGCGCGGCTTTCGCGCGCTTTCGAGGCGGGGACCGCATGACGAGACGAGCCTTTCGCGGCGAAATCCTGTCCGTGAAGCACGATCCCGCCGAGGCCGGCGAGGCGGCGGTGCGGCACGAGCCGGACGGCCTGCTCGTCGTCGAGGACGGGCTCGTCGTCGCGCGGGGGCCGCACGAGGCGCTGCGCGAGCGGTTTGCCGACGTGCCGGTGGAGCGCTTTCCCGGCGGGCTGATCGTGCCGGGCTTCGTCGACGCGCATGTCCATTACCCGCAGGTCGACTGCATCGCCTCGCACGGCGAGCAGCTGCTGCAATGGCTCGAGCGCCACACCTTCCCGACGGAGCGCGCCTTCGCCGACCGGGCGCACGCCGACGCGGTCGCGGCCTTCTTCCTCGACGAGCTCCTGCGCAACGGCACGACGAGCGCGCTCGTCTTCGCCACGGTGCACGAGGGCTCCGTCGACGCGCTGTTCGAGGCGGCGCTCGGCCGCAACATGCGGCTCGTCTCGGGCAAGGTGCTGATGGACCTCGGGCCCGAGGGCCTGCGCGACACGCCGGAGCGCGGGCGGGCGGAGAGCGAGGCCCTGATCCGCCGCTGGCGCGGCCGCGGCCGGCTCGGCTACGCCGTCACGCCGCGCTTCGTGCCGACCTCGTCGGAGGCGCAGCTGCGTGCGGCCGGGCGAGCTCCTGGCGGCCCATCCCGAGACGCTGCTGCACACGCACCTGTCGGAGAACCGCGAGGAGATCGCGGTCGTGGCGGAGCGCTTTCCCGACGCCGCCGACTATCTCGACGTCTACGACCGCTTCGGCCTCGTCGGGCAGCGCTCGGTCTTCGCGCACTGCATCCACATGAGCGACCGCGCCATGGGCCGCATGGCGGAGGCCGGCGCCGGCATCGCCTTCTGCCCGACCTCGAACCTGTTCATCGGCTCGGGCCTGTTCGACCTCGGCCATGCCGACCGGCACGGCGTGAAGGTCGGCATCGGCACCGATGTCGGCGGCGGCACGAGCCTGTCCATGCTGCGCACGCTCGACGAGGCCTACAAGGTCTGCCAGATGCGCGGGCTCTCGCTCGACCCGTTCCGCGCGCTCCACCTCGCCACGGCGGGCGGCGCGCGGCTGCTCGGCCTCGGCGACCGGATCGGCGGCCTCGAGCCGGGGCAGGAGGCCGACTTCGTCGTGCTCGACGCGGCGGCGACGCCGCTGCTCGCCCGGCGCTCTGCCGGCGCGTCGCTGCACGACCGCCTGTTCGCGCTGCAGGTGCTGGGCGACGACCGCGCCGTCGCCTTCGCCTACGTGGCCGGCCGCCTCGCCCACGCCCGCGACCGCGCCTGAGCCGGCAGCCCCTCTCGCCGCCCGCGGCGGGCCCGGCGAGGCCGGGGAGAATCCGGCCGCAATTTTATGAGGTATTGAAATACCTCCCCTCTGCACGATGTCTTTACCGCGATGGAAGGCCGCGCCGTCTAGGGTCCGGTCGACGCCGAAGGGCCGCGCGCGCCGCCCGGAGGATCAGACCGGGAGAGTGCTGGTGGTGGCAGGCAGGGAAATGGACGGGCGAACGCTGGCCGCGGCGATCGGCGGCAGCGTCTGCTTCTTCGTCCGCGCCCTCGCCGGCGGCGGCGCCCAGCGCGACGCCGTGCTTCTGGCCAACGCGCTCGCCGCGAGCGGCCGGCGCGCCTCGATCGTGACGCTGCACGCGGCCGGGCCGCTGGCCGGGCTCGTCGATCCCGCCGTGCCGGTCGTCGATCTCGGCGAGGGCGGGAAGCTGCGCATGGCGCGCGCCCTGCCGGCGCTGCGCCGCGTCCTGGCCGAAGGCGGCCCGCGCGCCTACGTGTCCTCCGAGGCGGGCGCCAACGCGCTCGCGGTCATGGCCGCCCTGACGGTGCCGAAGCGGCGCCGGCCGAAGATCGTGCTGCGCGAGGTCGCGAGCCCGCTGCAGGGGCGGCGCGACGACCCGTATCTCCAGAACCGGATCGGCTATCGCCTGGCGCCGCTCCTCTATCCGGCGGCCGATCTCGTGGTGGCGCTCACCGAACGGGCCCGGCACGACATCGTGGCCCATTTCCGCGTGCCCGAGGCGAAGGCGGTGGCGCTCGGCACGAACGCCGTGCTGACGGACGCCGCGCTGGAGCGGCTGGCCCATGCCGGGCGCCGCCCCGAGCCGGGCGTCGTCGCGGCGGTCGGGCGGCTGTCGCCGGAGAAGGACTTCGCGACGCTGATCGAGGCGGTCGCGATCCTGCGGCGGTCGTGGCCGGTGCGGCTCAGGCTCGTCGGCGACGGCGAAGAGCTCGAGAGCCTGCGGGGGCTGGCGCGCGACCGCGGGATCGCCGACGCGGTGGAGTTCCTCGGCTTCCTGCCCGACCCGACGGAGATCCTGCTCACCGCGCAGCTCTTCGTCTCGTCCTCGCGGCACGAGGGCTTCGGCAACGCGATCGTCGAGGCGCTCGCCTGCGGCCTGCCCGTTGTCGCCACCGACGCCCCCTACGGCCCGCGCGAGATCCTCGGCGACGGGCGCTGGGGCACCCTCGTGCCGGTCGGGGATCCGCAGGCGCTGGCCCGGGCGATGGAGCGCGCGCTGGCCTGCGGGCACGATCCGGAGGAAGCGCGGCTGCGGGCCTCTTCCTTCACGGTGCACGCGGCCGCGGAGGCCTTCGCCGCCCTCGTCGACGAGATGGAGCGCCGCCAGTTTTAACTTAAGCCGCAGGTTCGCGTTGATCGTGCGGCCACGATGGTCTGTCTTGGCAGGATGGACCGTCGGTGGAGGATAGCGGCATGACCGGACGCAGCATCGCTGCCGCACTGGGGGAGAAGCTCACGCGCGGCGTCTCGCGGCGCCTGGCGCGGAACGTCCCGTTCAGGCCGCACGGGCTCTCGCTCGACCGTGCGATCGTCTCGTTCTCCTTCGACGACTTCCCGGTGTCCGCGGCCGAGAACGCCGCTCCCGTGCTCGAGGATGCGGGCATGCGCGGCACGTTCTACTTCGCCGGCGGGCTCGCCGGCGGCCTCGAGAACGGCCAGCCGATCGCCACGCCGGAGATGGCGCGCGACCTCGCGCTCCGGGGGCACGAGATCGGCGCGCACACGCACGGGCACCTGAACGTGCAGAAGGCCGGCCGCGCGGCGCTCCTCTCCGACGTCGAGCGCAACGTCCAGGAGATCGCCGCCCTCGGGACGCACGGGGCCCCGGCCTCCTTCGCCTATCCCTTCGGCATCGTCTCGCTCCGCTCCAAGCTCGCCCTGATGGGACGCTTCGCCGGCCTGCGCGGCATCCAGCCGGGCATCAACAGCGGCACGATCGACCTCGCCCACCTGCGGGCGCAGGAGCTCTACGACGTCTCGAGCACGCTCGACGACATGGGCCGCCTGCTCGACGAGGTCGAGGCGGCCCGGGGCTGGCTCATCTTCTACACCCACGACGTGCGGCCCGACCCCTCGAGCATCGGGTGCACGCCCGGCTATTTCCGCCGCGTCGCCGACCTCGTGCGGCGGCGGGGCCTCCGCGTCGAGACCGTCGCGGCGACGCTGCAGCGGATCGGCGCGAAGGCGGCGGACCAGCCGGCCCTGGCCCGGATCGAGCGCGCCGGCGCGGGAGTCGGCCCGTCCTCCCGCTAGCGTCGGCCCGTCCTCCCGCTAACGGCCGGAACGGGACCGCGCCGCGGCCCGGGAGTTGCATCCTGCCTCCGGCGAGACCCGCGCCGCAGCCATCGAGGCCTTCGAAAGCTCCAGCATGACGCAGATCGGCACCATCGCCGTCCATTTCCGGGATTCGATGCACCGCCGCGGCCCGGCCGCGCATCGGGGTGGTCGGGGCCCGCGCCGCGGCACGCGATGGGGGCGGGCATGATGTTCGTGGCGGGGACGACGGAGCCGCAGCCGGAGGCGAACGCCTGGCAGAAGAGCGCCGCGGACGGCGCGCCCGATCCCATGGTGCGACCCGGCAAGACCCGCGACGGGCGAGCCTGCGCGCGGCCGGCCGTGCGCCTGCCGGCGGCGCGGCGCTACGGCGTCCGGATCCACGCCGACCCCTCCGCCGTCCGCGACCTCTACGAGACCCTGGACGGCCGGTCGGAGAGCGACATCGCCTTCCAGGACTTCCGCTGGGTTTCGCTGTGGTACCGCAGCTTCTGCCGGTCGGGCGGGATGCGCCCGGCGCTCGCGGTGGTGGTCGACGAGACCATGCCGGAGAGCGCGCCCGCGGCCGAGCGGGTGGCGATGATCGTGCCGCTGGTGCGGCGGCGGCGCTTCCTGCTGCCGGCGGTCGAGTTCGCCGATCGCGGCGTGACCGACTACAACGCCGTCCTGCACGGGCCGTGCATGCCGACGACGCCGGAGGCGATGCGCGCCGCGTTCGACGCGCTCACCAGATCCGTGCAGCCCTTCGCGCTCCTGCGCATGCGCAAGATGCCGGCGGTGCTCGGCGGCGAGCCCAACCCCTTCGCCATGCTGGCGGCGGCGGCGCCGAGCGAGTTCGTCGGCTGGCAGCTGCCGCTGCCCGACACGGAGGAGGCGCTTCTCGACCGCCTCGGCCGCAAGAAGCGCAAGGATCTCGCCCGCCTCGGCCGCCGGCTCGACGCGCTCGGCGACAACCGGTTCGCGATCGCCGCCTCGCCGGCCGAGCGCGCGCAGGTCTTCGAGCTCATCCGCCGCTCGCAGCAGGCGCGCCTGCGCCTCAAGGGCGGCCGCAGCGTGCTCGCCGACGCCGGCTACGCGGAGTTCTACGACGGTCTCGTCAACGGGCCGGAGATGGCCTCCATGACGGTGATGTCGGCGCTGTGGGTCGGCTCGTCGCCGGTGGCCGGCGTGCTCGGCGTGCGCCGGGGCGGACGCTACATCGCGCTGCCGATCGGCGTGTCCGAGGATCCCGAGATCCTGCGGCTCGGCCTCGGCAAGGTGCTGCTGACGGAAACCGCGAAATGGGCGGTCCGCGAGGGCCTGCGGGTCTTCGACCTGTCGATCGGCTGCAACGAGCTCAAGACGTGGTTCCATCCCGAGCCGTCGCCGCTGCTCGAGGTGTCGGCCGTCGCGAACGGCCTGCTGCCGCGCGCCAGGCGCCGCGGCGCCGCCGGCTGACGCCCCTCAGGGCGCGCCGGCTCCCCCACCCGTCGTTCGCCGGGCTTCAGTCTCCCGCCGCCACCGACTTGAGCTGCCCTCCGGGCGGCGCCCAGTAGTGCAGGCAGGCCACGGCCAGCAGGCCCGAGAACCAGATCGGGTCGCCGCGGTTGAACAGGATCGCCTCGAGGTTCGAGACGAGCAGGGTGAGAAGCCAGCTCTGCACGAGGAAGTCGAGGAAGGCCGCGTCGATGCCCGTCGGCGCATGCCGCTTCACCGCCTCGATGTTCCGCCACGGGATGACGCCGACCCAGAACAGGACGAGCAGGAGCCCCGGCACGCCGGCCGACAGCGTGACGCTGAGAAAGCCGTTGTGGGCGTGGTCGGCGTAGATCGCCGCGTCGCTCTTGCCGGCGATCGCGAAGGCCTGCCCGGTGTCCCAGAAGGTGTTGTAGCCGTAGCCGACCAGCGGCTTGTGCTTGATCGCCTCCAGCGCCAGGCTCCACAGGTCGGTGCGGCCGGTGAAGGTCGGGTCCGGCATGAGCGCCGCCAGCAGGTCGTGCATCCACGTGAAGGCGACGCTGCCGACGGTGACGAGGGCGAGCCCGCCGACGACGGCGACGACGAGGGCGCCGCTCAGGGCGCGCGAGGGCACGCGCACGAGGATCGCCCCGAACAGGAGCGCCGGCCCGATCAGGAGCCCCGCCGACTTGCCGCCCGACAGCACCATCAGCACGAAGGACGAGACGAGGATCAGCCCGCCCCACACCCGCCGCCTGGTCCGCATCAGCAGGATGCCGGCGAGGCCGAAATGGGCGGTCATCGCGGCGAGGTCGTTCTTGTGGGAGAAGATGCCGCGCCAGTCGCCGGCCAGCCGCTGCTCGTTGACGTCCTTGGCGGTGTGGATCGCGAGGTCGGGGATGAAGATCGCCCCGAGGAAGCTCAGCACGATCATCAGCGTCACCGCCGTCGCGAGGGCCACCACGAAGGTCTCCACCCGGACGAACATCAGCGGCAGGCAGGCGGCGATGAAGATGACGATCGCCGCGAGCGCGAGCCGGTCGATCCCCAGCTTGGCGGCGGGCGACAGGAGGCAGGTGAGCCCGAACCAGCCGAACATCAGGACGAGCGGCACGCTGACGAAGCGGATGAGCGTGCCGAGCTGGCCGCGCAGCAGCACGAGCCCGCCGGTGGCGAGCGCGAGGGCGAGCATGATGACCTTGCGAGCCCCGTTCGACCGCGTCGGGTCGTCGAGCAGCGCGTAGTCCTGCATGTTCGCGAAGGGGGTGGCCTTGGTCCAGATCACCCCGGCCGCCAGCACCAGGATGACGAAGGCCAGCATGTCGAGCACGTCGATCCGCGCCATCGCGCGCATCGCCGGGCTCTGCGCCGTCCGGGACTGCATGGTCATGATCGCCGCTCGCCTCCCTGCCGGAGCATCAGTCGCTCGTCGTCCATTCCGGCCGGGCCGAGGACCGGCGCAGGAGATCGCGCACGAACGTCCCGGAGAGGGACGGTGTGCCATCCCGGGACGCCAGGAGGTTCGGCATCGCGCCGGGGCTGTAGCACCACGCGGTGTGGCTCAGCCCGTAGGTGTCGAGGATGTCGTCGGCGAACGGCTCGGCGAAATCGTCGATGCCGCCGCGGATCTCGATCGCGCAGTCGCGGCAGAAGCCCCACTCGGTGACGACCACCGGCTTCACCGTCTCGAGGCCGCCGAGCGCCGCCTTGCGCGCCTGCATGTCGCCCCGCTCGGCGTTGGGATAGACGTGCCAGACATAGGCGGTGCGGGGATCCGCGACCGGGTCGGCGGCGACGCCGACGAGGTCGTGCGCCCAGTAGCCGCCCGCGCACAGCACGATGTTGTCGGCCAGCCCGCGGATCTCGGCCACCAGCGGCTCCCAGGCCGCCTTGAACAGCGGCCAGTGCTCGCCCGTCGCCTGCCACAGCCGCTCGTCGGCCACCGGCTCGTTCCACAGCTCGAACAGGATCGCGGGGTCGTCGCCGTAGGTCCGCGCCATCTCGCGCCAGAACGCGGCCGTCTCCTCGAAGGAGGCGAGGTGGAGGTCCGTCGGCACGCCCCAGTCCTCGGGCACGAGCGGGTCGTAGTAGCCGGGAAAGCCGATGCGGTGCCAGTCGAGGATCACGAACAGGCCGAGGGCGCGGGCCGTCGCGATCTCCAGGGCGAGGCTCGTGCGCGAGGCGGCGCGCTCGCTGCGCCAGAGGCCCGGCATGACGCTGATGCGCACGCAGTTGGCGCGCCAGTCCCCCGCGATCGTCCGGTAGTCGGAGAGCGGCCGGTCGCCCCTGATGTAGAGCGGGTCGCCGACCGCGACGCCGGTCAGCCGCAGCGGCCGGCCGGCATAGACGAAGCGGTTTCCGTGGATTTCGATCCGGTGGCGGCCGGCCGCCCGGGCGCGCGGCGCGCCGGCGGCCGCGACGGCCAGCGTCGCACCGGCCAGCGTCGCCCTGGCCAGAACCTGGCGGCGGTCGAGACCCGGCATGTCCGTCAGCCGATCCCGGCGCCGCTGGGGCCGTGCCTGTGGCCCCTCGCCATGCCGGCCGGCGCCGCGGCCGCGGGCGCGGGGCGGACGGGGCCGCCGCGGTCGATCCGGGCGAAGCGCTCGAGGGCGCGCGTGCCGGAGGAGGGCGCGGACGGCGGCGTCGAGGCGAGGGCGCCGCGGGCCATGCCGAGCGCCGCCCCGAGCCCGGCGCCCATCATGAGCGCGAGCGGCAGGAGGATCTTGAGCGACGGCGGGAACTTCTTCTTCAGCGGCGCCGTGGCCTGCGACACGACCTGCACGTTGATCGTGCTCAGCTTGCCCTGCTCGCGCGTCTCCCGGGTGCGCAGCAGCGCCTCCTCGTAGACCTCGCGGCTGCTCTGGGCGTCGCGCTCGAGCTGGCGCAGGTGGACGCGCAGCGAATCCATCTTCTTCAGCTGGTCCGACAGGCGCGACACCTGCGCCGCGGCGGCCGTGCGCTCGGTCTTGGCGCGGTCGTAGGCGAGCTGCGCGTTCGACTGCAGGCGCTGGATCTCCTGGCCGATCGAGCGGTTGATCGCGTCGAGCTGGCTCTGCGCGGCCAGGCGCTGCGGATGGCGCGGGCCCAGCGTGGCGCTGAGGTTGCCGATCGAGGCCTGGGCGCGCTCGAGGTCGCCGCGCAGCCGCGACACGTCCGTCGACTTCAGGGCCTCGGCGGAGGACAGGAAGCGGGTCGGGTTGTTCTTCATCGCCGTCAGCTGGTCGAGCTGCGCCTTCGCCTGGTCCATCGCCTCCTCGGCGGCGGACACCGCCTTGTTGGCGTCGCTCAGCCGGTTCTCGACGAGCAGGCTCCCGTTGGTGCCGACGATGTTGTTCTTCGCCTTGAAGTCCTCCACCGCCTCCTCGTTCTTCTGCACGTTGTCGCGCAGGCCGGCGAGCCGGTCCTCGAGCGACTGCGAGGCGACGCCCGCCTGGTCGGCCCGGGCCTGCTCGCGCAGCTCGAGATAGGCGGAGACGACCGCGTTGGCGATGTCGGCCGACTTCTGCGCGTCGTGCGAGCGCGCGTAGACCTCGATCACGTAGGTCCGGTCGGCCCGGACGACGTGGACCGACTTGCCGAGCGCGTCCGCGGCGACCTGCACCTTGTCGCTGGGCTTGGAGGGGCCCTTCAGGAGGCCGCGCAGGAAGGCCGTCACCGGGTTCGGCTTGCCGACGAACTCGGGGTCCGAGGTGAGGTCGAGCTTCTCGACCACGCGCCGCAGCACGGCCGCGGATTCCATGATGCGCGTCTGGCTCTCGATGATGACGACGCCTGAATCGCCGGGCGTGAGCGCCGGGTTGAGGTCGTTGCGGAGCAGCTTGAGGTCCTGCGGGTCGATATAGACCTGCGCGCTCGCCTCGTAGGTCGGCTTGACCGTCAGGTAGAAGGCGAAGGCCGCGGCGATGCAGAGGATCGCGCCGACCACCGCCGCCCAGCGGACCCGCCACAGGCGCTGCAGGATGTCGGCGACGGAGATCGCCGGCCCGTGGGAGCCGGTCCGGGTGGCCGCGCCGGCCTCGTCATTGTCGTACTGGAACATGAAACGATTCCACTCTTCCGCAAGAGGCTTGGCCTGCGGCGAAGCATCGATCGTGCCATGGCGAGCCGGATGGGACGCATCCCGCGAAGCTTCGTAACGAAGGGTTAACGAAGCCGGTCGAAGCCCCGCGGCCCGCCCGGGCCGCCGAAATCCCGGTCGTTCCGGAGATATGGCCTGCGCAACCGCGCGCGGTCCCGCGTGCGCGGTGCGGCCGTGGCCGTCCCGCTTGCATCGATCTTGCAGATCCTTCCGCCGAGACGCCGCGAGGCGGCGGCAGCGTGCCGTGCTGGCACAGCCGCGCCCGCACGGGGACGGCCGACCGGGGCCGGCAAGGAGACAGGCGATGGCCACGAGCGGAACGATCGGGCGGAAGGACGGGATGCGGCGGTGGCGGCTTGAGGGCCGCCCGGCGACGCGCCCGTGCGCCGCGACGACCGCCGCGAGCGGATGACGGGCGGTCCGGCCGTGCGGCACAACGTCCTGCTCAACATCGTCGCCCGGCTGGCGGCCGCGGCGATCAACGGCGCGGCGCTCGCGCTCTACACGCGCCTGGCACCGCCCGCCGTCTACGGCGCCTATGTCGAGATCTTCGTCTACGCCTACGTCGTCGAGGGGCTGACGCTGCAGTGGCTGTCGGTCGCCTATCTCGCGCGGTACCGCAGCGCCGGCGCCTCGCAGGACGTGACGACGCTCTGCGTCATGGCCGGCGCGGGCCTGGCCGGCCTGGCCGCGGTGGCGGGGCTTCTGGCGGCGACCGGCATCCTCGCCGCGGACACGGCGGCGGCCGGCTTCGCCATGGTCGCGACGATCGCCGTCTTCGAGCTGGCGGTGGCGGTCGCGGTGGCGCGCATCGAGACCGGCATCGTCGCCACGGCAATGCTCGCCAGGGCGATCGCCACGATCGCCCTCGGCTCCGCCGCGCTGCGGCTGTTCGGCACGGGCGAGGCGCTGGCCTTCGCGATCTCCGCCGGCACGCTGATCGGGGCGACGGTGCCGCTCTACAGCCTGAACCGCTTCCGGCGCGGCGGCCCGTCCGGCGCGAAGGCCCGCGAGCTCGCCTCGTTCGGCGGCCCGCTCATCGCCGCCAACGGCATCACCTCGGCGGCCCAGTCCTCCGACCGGATGATCCTGTCCTACCTGCACGGCCCGGCCGTGCTCGGCCCCTACGGCGCGATCTTCGATCTCCTGAAGCAGTCCTTCTTCGTCCTCGGCCAGGGCATCTCCACGATCTTCGTGCCGATGGCCAAGCAGGCGCAGGACCGCGGCGACCACGGCGAGGCGCGGCGCGTCATGGGCGAGGCGTTCACCGCGATGGTCGCCCTCGGCCTCTATGCCTGCCTGTTCATCCTGCTCTTCCAGGACGAGATCGTGACCGTCTTCTTCGGCGAGGCCTACCGGGCCGCCGCGGTCCGGCTCCTGCCCTGGCTGCTGGCGGCGTCCGTGCTCCTCTACATGCGCTCCTACTATTTCGGCGAGGTCATCATCCTCGGCGCGCGCAGCTGGCTCGAGCTCGGCGGCGCGCTGCTGCTGACCGCCGTGCAGGTGCCGATCGCCTTCCTGCTGGCCGGCCCGGCAGAGGGCGTCGGCGCCGCGGTCGCCGTCCTCGCCGCCAATCTCGCCGGCTGCATCTATTTCGCCGTGCTCGGACGGCGCTCCTTCCCGCTGCCGCTGCCGCTCGGCGCGCTCATCGGGATCGCGCTTCCCGCCGCCGCGACCGGCGCCCTCTGCGCATGGGGCGTGCCGCTGCTCGGCCTCGGCCAGATCGCCCGCGACGTCGTCGTGCTCGCCCTGCTCGGGGCGAGCTTCGCGGCCGTCGCCTTCGCAAACGACATCGTCGGCCTCCGCGCGATCCTCGCCCGCGGCAGCGGAGCGAAGGCTCCCGACGCGCCGGACGCCGCACCCAGCCAGATGCAGCCAGGGGCCTGCGCGGCCGTCGCCGCCAGGCCCGCCAACGTGTCCGGGGAGGGCCGCTAGATGAACACGGACGCTCCGGCGCCCGCCGAGATCGCCGCCGCGCACGACGCGGCGGAGGCCTCGTTCCCGGGTGCCTCGACGAACGCCTCGCGCCGCGCCCCCAAGGCGGCCCGGCGGCAGGATCGCCCCACGGGATCCGGCACGCCCGAGCGCCTGCTCGGGGCGGTCGAGACGGCGCGCGTCGGCGGCATGACGATCGCCCGGCTGTCGCGGTCGGAGACCGCCTCGCTCGTGCGCGACCTGGTCGCCGCCGAGCCGCCGGCGGTGCCGGTCTACATGACCTCCGCCAACGGCCAGGTCCTGTCGGAATATTCCCGCTTCGCCGAAACGCGGGCGCTGTTCGACGCCGCCGACCTCGTCAGCGCCGACGGGCAGCCCATGGTGCTGGCGTCACGCCTGCTCGCCCGCGGGCCGCTGCCGGAGCGGGTGGCGACGACCGACCTCTATCACGACGTCTCCGCCATCGTGCCGCGCGGCACGCGCTACTTCCTGCTCGGCTCGACGCCCGAGGAGGTCGCGCGCGCGGCCGCGGTCACGCGCCGCCTCTACCCGCATATCGACCTCGTCGGGGCCCATGACGGCTACATCGCGGCGGAGGACGAGGCGCGGGTCGTCGCCCGGATCGCGGCGCTCGCGCCGGACGTCCTGTGGATCTGCATGGGCGTGCCGCGGGAGCAGGCCTTCGTGATGCGCCACCGCGAGGCGCTCGCGCCGGTCAAGGTGATCAAGACGGGCGGCGGGCTGTTCAACTTCCTGTCGGGCTCGCGCTCGCGGGCGCCCCTGCCGCTGCAGCGGCTCGGCCTCGAATGGGCCTGGCGGACGATCCAGGAGCCGCGCCGGCTGTTCCGGCGCTACCTCGTGACCAACGCCCACAGCATCCTTCTCCTGACGCTGCGGACGCGCTGAGGCGTCCTCCCGGCCGGGGCCGGCGGCCCCGCGTCCGGCTCAGACCGCGTTGCGGTAGGCGCGCGGCGACAGCACCGTCATCAGCACGATGCGGATGTCGAGCTCCAGCGACCAGTTCTCGATGTAGTAGAGATCGTGCTCGACGCGGCGCGCCATCTTCTGCTCCGTGTCGGTCACGCCGCGCAGCCCGTGCACCTGCGCCCAGCCGGTGATGCCGGGCTTCACGTTGTGCCGGCGGGCATAGCGCGCGATGCGGCGCTCGTAGAGATGGTTGTGCGCCAGCGCGTGCGGCCGCGGCCCGACGATCGACATCTGGCCGACGAGCACGTTCACGAGCTGCGGCAGCTCGTCGATGTTGTAGCGGCGCAGGATGCGGCCGAGCCGCGTGATGCGGGCGTCGCCGGCCGTCGCCTGCCGCACCGTCGGACCGTCCTCGGTCACCGTCATGGTGCGGAACTTGATGATCCGGAAGGGCCGCTGGTTGAAGCCGTAGCGGTTCTGCAGGAAGAACACCGGCCCCTGGCTGTCGAGCTTGATGAGGATCGCCACGACGAGGAAGAGCGGCGACAGGGCGACGAGCCCGGCGATCGACGCGGCGAGGTCGAAGCCGCGCTTCACGAACTGCTCGAGCTCGTTCAGCGGCGCGCGCTCGAGCTGCAGCGCCGCGACGTCGCCGACGCGCGAGACGTGGAGGTCGCGGAACCGGTCGAGGAAGCGCTCCGAGGCGAGCTGGATCGGCACGGGAATGTTGGAGAAGGCCTCGACGCAGCGCTCGATCGACGGCGAGGCCGACCAGGGCAGCGTGATCATCACGGCGTCGGGCCCGAGCCGGCGCGCCTCGGCCACGCCGCGCTCGAGCGCGGCGTCGAAGGCCTCGCGCGCGGCCGGCGGCTGCGACGGCCTGACGAGGTGCGGCAGCGTCACGAAGCCGACCGCCACGAGGCTCGTGCGCTCCGGCCGGTGCCGCCCGAGGAAGCCCGTGTTGTCGGCGTCGCGGCCGACGAGCAGGACGCGCCACATGGTGATCCAGCCGCTGCGCTGGCCGATGTCGACGAGGCGGGCGATCGCGTAGCGCGTCAGGCCGAGCCCGGCGAGGCCGGTCGCGTAGGTCAGGATCAGGCTGCCGCGCGAGAATTCGGAGGTCGACTTCGTGACGAAGCCGAGCACCAGCATCGCGACGAAGGCGAAGTTCCAGTCGCCGAACACGCCGCTCGGCCGGCCGTCGAGCTCCATGTAGCGGTACATCGAGTAGTCGTTGCGCAGCACCGACGGCCCGATGACGAACAGCGCCAGCACCTCCGCGACGATCACGTAGTTCCAGATGTTGCCGACGCTGGCATAGGCCGCGAGGTGATAGGCCGCGACGCTGACCGCGACGCTCGCGAAGATCGAAAGGCCTTCGGCGAGGGCGGCGAGCGGGCCGAAGGCCGACTGCGTCAATGTCAGGTGCTGGGACATTGTACGCATCGGATCTGCCTCGTGTTGGAACAGTCTTGCCGCCGGATGGCCGGCGGCGCCTTCGTTCCGGACGAGGTTGCAAGGCGGGGGCCAGACCGCAGGGGGCCGCGGCGGCGGCGGCTCAGGACGCGAGGAGGGCCTCGTAGCGGTCGATCATCGCCTGGAGGCCGTGCGCCCGCCGCATCGCCTCCCGGTGCGCCGGCCGCTCGCCGCCGATCTCGCCCGAGGCGATCCGCCGCATCGCCGCCGCCCAGCCCGCGACGTCGCGCGGCGGCAGGAAGGCGTCTGGTCCCTGGCCCTCCGCGCAGAGCACCTCGCGCAGGACGGGGAGGTCGGCGGCGACGATCGGCCTGCCGAGCATCGCCGCCTCGACCGCGGCGAGACCGAAGGTCTCCCAGACGGAGGGAAAGAGCACGGCGTCCGCCGCTTGGAGCAGGTTCCCCATCTCCGACCGCGGCACGTCGCCCAGCGGATGGTAGCGGTCGGCGACGCCGAGCCGCCGCGCCTCGGCCGCGAGCGGCGCGCGGAGCGGGCCGTCGCCCGCCACGGCCAGGTGGAGCCCCGGCGCGTCCGGCAGCGCCCGGAGGAGGACGCGCTGGTTCTTCTGGTCGGTCTGGCGGCCCGGCGCCAGCGCCAGCGGAACGCCCGCCGGCAGGCCGAAGGCCCGCCGCGTCGCCTCGCGGCCGCGGCTCGCCTCGAGGGGCACGAGCCCGTGCGGCAGCCGCGACATGCGGGCGCGATAGGTCGCGGGATATCCGGCGAAGGCCGCCTCGGTGGCGGCCGTGTTGGCGACGTTCGTGGTGTAGCCGCCGAGCGAGCCGACGAGCCGGTCGAGCCGGCGCCAGCGCGGCCTCACCTCGTCCGGCATGGCCGTCTGGTGGGCGACGCGGTGGCGGATGCCGGCGAGGCGGCCGACGCTGCCGGCGAGACAGCAGGCGAAGGCCTGGTAGGCCATCACGGCCTCGTAGCGGCCGCGCAGCATGTCGCCGGCGATCGCGGCGAGGCCCTGCAGCTTCGCCGCGCCGCCGGCCGCCGGGTCGTCGGAGAAGACCCGCGTCTCGACGGCGAAGCCGCGCGCCCGCAGGCCCTCCTCGACGAGCGTGGCGAGGGTCAGCACCCCGCCGGGCTCGCGGCTGTTGACGATCTGCAGCACGCGCGGGCGCCTGTGCCTCGCCCTCAGGGCGGAATGCGGCAGTTCGCTGGCGGCTGTCATGCGGCTCCTCGGGCGGCGTGCCGGCGGCTGTGCCGGCCTCCGGCCGCGAAGCAAGCGCCATGCCGCCCCCGCCGGGCGGGAGCCGTGCCAGGGCGGGACGCGTCGGTTCGCGTAAATCCTCTGTTCAGGGAGGCGGGCGCACAAGGGAGAGGGGGCTCCCTGAGGCGAATATCGACCACCATGTCAGAGACGACCGAGCAAAGACGCGACCAGCGACAGCGGACGGTACACGCCGGCAAGGTCGTGTACGGCGACTTCCGCTTCATGACCGACTGCATCGTCCGCGACCTGTCGGAGCACGGCGCGCGCATCAAGGTGCCGGACGGCGCCGAGGTGCCGGAGCGCTTCCACCTCTTCGAGACGCGCGACCACACGCTGACGCCGGCCCGGTCGGTGTGGCGGGAGGGCCGGGAGATCGGCATCGAGTTCGCCGGCACCCCGGTCAACGTCTTCGAGTCGAAGGACCAGCGGCTCGCCCGCTTCCGCTACCTCTAGGGCCCCGCTCCCGGGACGGCCTCCAGCCGGCCGGGCTTGCGCGGCCCCTCACGCCTCCGCCGCGCGCAGCAGCGCGGCGTCCTCCTCCGGCGACGAGGGGTTGATCGCCAGGCCGCCGCCGAGCTCGAAGCCGCCCGGCGAGGTCAGCGAGGGGACGATGCGCAGGCCCCAGTGCATGAACTCGGCCTCCTCGCCGGTGCCCGCACCCGACAGGATCGCGTAGTTGTAGCCGGGATTGCCGAGCGCGGACCGCTGGCGGCGCAGCGCCCGCTGCAGCACCTCGGCCAGCTCCGCCCGCGCCGCCTCGCCCGCCTCGGCGAAGGAAGCCTGGTGACGGCGCGGCAGGATCCACTGCTGGCAGGGGCTCTTCGGCGCGAACGGCACGAGCACGACGAAGCGCTCGTTTTCCTCGACCACGCGGCTTCCGTCGCGCAGCTCGCGGTGGATCTCGCCGCAGGTCGCGCAGGTGCCGCGGACGGCGTGGACCGAGCGGCCCCAGTTCGCCGCCCCGGTCAGCCCCGGCAGGGGCAGCGCGCTCGCCACCAGCTGCGAGTGCGGGTGGGCGAGGGTGGCGCCGCCGTGCGGCCCGTGGTTCCGGAAGATGACGGCGCCGCGGATGCCGGGAACCGCGATCGTCTCGCGGAAGCGGCGCCAGTACGTCTCGACGACCGCCGCGAAATGCGCCTTCGGCAGGTCCTCGAGCGCCTCGTCGTGGCGCGGCGTCTCGACGATCACCTCGTGCCGGCCGAAGCCCTCGAGCGCGAGGCCGGCCTCGTCGAGCGCCACGGGCGCGCCGCGCCCCGCCTCGAGGGCGGGATACTTGTTCGGCACGACCCGGACCCGCCAGGTCGCCAGCTCGTCGCCGGAGACCTCGTCGAGGATGCCGAGGAGCTGGTCCTCGTTGCCCGGGCAGAACGGGCAGGCCGGGTCGAACTCGTCGGGCGCCTCCGCGTGGCCATGGGAGGCCTCGTCCGTCTGGTGCGGCCGGGCGGCCCGGCCGGGGGCGACGATCACCCATTCGCCCGTGCTGCAGTCCTGCCGGTACTCGCTCATCGGCGGGCCCCTCGCACGCTCAGGCGCGCGTCGCGACGGCGGCCGGGCCGCGCGCCCGCTCCGCCTCGGCGACCCGGCGCTTCACCTCGATGAAGCTGTCCGGGCTGACGGACATGGAGTCGATGCCGCATTCGACGAGGAACGCCGCGAACTCCGGGTGGTCGCTCGGCGCCTGGCCGCACAGGCCGACCTTGGCGCCCGCCTCGTGCGCCGCCGAGATGACGCTGCGGATCATCCACTTCACCGCCTCGTCCTGCTCGTCGAACAGGCCGGCCAGCACGTCGGAGTCGCGGTCGACGCCGAGCGTGAGCTGCGTCAGGTCGTTCGAGCCGATCGAGAAGCCGTCGAAGCGCTTCGCGAACTCCGTGGCGAGGATGACGTTCGAAGGGATCTCGCACATCACGTAGACCTGCAGCCCGTTCTCGCCGCGCGTCAGGCCGTTCTCGGCCATCACCTGAAGCACCTGGTCGGCCTCCTTCGTCGAGCGGCAGAACGGGATCATCATGATGACGTTCGAGAAGCCCATCTCCTCGCGCACCCGCCTGATCGCCCTGCACTCGAGCGCGAAGCCCTCCCTGTAGCGCGGCGAATAGTAGCGCGAGGCGCCGCGGAAGCCGAGCATCGGGTTCTCCTCCTCCGGCTCGAACTCCGCGCCGCCGATCAGGCCGGCATACTCGTTCGTCTTGAAGTCGCTCATCCGCACGATGACGTCGTTGGGATACTGCGCCGCCGCGATGGCGCCGAGGCCGCGCGCCAGCCGGTCGACGAAGTACTCCGGCTTGTCGTCGTAGCCGGCGGTCAGCTCGGCGATCTCGCGCTTCGCCGCCTCGTCCTTCAGGCTGTCGTAGCGCACGAGCGCCATCGGATGGACCTTGATGTGGTTGCTGACCACGAACTCCATCCGGGCGAGGCCGACGCCGTCGGCCGGCATGCGCCACCAGCGGAAGGCGGCGGCCGGGTTGGCGAGGTTGAGCATCACCCGCGTCCTCGTCTCCGGCACCGCGGTCAGGTCGACGTCGGTGACGGAGAACTCGGCCGCACCCTCGTAGACGAAGCCCTCGTCGCCCTCGGCGCAGGAGACCGTGACCGCCTGCTGGTCGTGCAGGATCTCGGTCGCGTTGCCGGTGCCGACGACCGCCGGCAGGCCGAGCTCGCGGCTGACGATGGCGGCGTGCGAGGTGCGCCCGCCGTGGTCGGTGACGATCGCGGCGGCCCGCTTCATGATCGGCACCCAGTCCGGGTCGGTCGTCGAGGTCACGAGCACCGCGCCGTCGACGAAGCGGTCGATGTCCCTGGCGTGCTCGATGACGCAGACCTCGCCGGAGACGATCGCGTCGCCGATCGACAGGCCGGAGACGAGCAGCCTGCCCTTGTTGCGGATCTCGTAGCTCTTGAGCGCGCCGGCCTCGCGGCGCGACTGCACCGTCTCGGGCCGCGCCTGGACGATGAACAGCTCGCCCGTCTCGCCGTCCTTGGCCCACTCCATGTCCATCGGCTGGCCGTAGTGGTCCTCGATGGTGCAGGCCCAGCGGGCGAGCGTCAGGATGTCGTCGTCGCCGAGCACGTAGGCGGCGCGCTCTGCCTTCGAGGTCGGCACGTTCCGCGTCGGGCTGTCGCCGCCGGTGGCGTAGATCATCTTGATCGCCTTGGCGCCCTTCTTCTTCTCGACGATCGGCTTGAGCGCGGGATCGGAGAGGAAGGGCTTGAACACCTCGTACTCGTCGGGGTCGACGGCGCCCTGCACGACGTTCTCGCCGAGGCCGAAGGCCGCGTTGATCAGCACGACCTTGTCGAAGCCTGTTTCAGTGTCGAGCGAGAACATGACGCCCGAGCCGCCGATGTCGGAGCGCACCATCAGCTGCACGCCGACCGACAGCGCGACCTTCATGTGGTCGAAGCCCTTGGCGACGCGGTAGCTGATCGCCCGGTCGGTGAACAGCGAGGCGTAGCAGCGCCGGCAGGCGTCGAGGAGCTGCGCCTCGCCGCGGATGTTGAGATAGGTCTCCTGCTGGCCGGCGAAGCTCGCGTCCGGCAGGTCCTCGGCGGTGGCGCTCGAGCGCACGGCGACGTCGACCTCCTGCTTGCCGGCGCGCTGCGACAGCTCGCGGTAGGAGGCGGCGATCGCCTCGGCGACGTCGGCGGGGAAGGTGCCGCGCAGGATCATGCGGCGGATCGTCCGGCCGGCCTCGGCGAGCGGCACGCTGCCGCGCGCGAGCTCGTCGAGCTCCGCGCGGATCGTCTCCACGAGGCCGTTCTCGTCGAGATAGCGGCGGAAGGCGTCGGCGGTCGTGGCGAAGCCGTCCGGCACGCGCACGCCCTTGGCGCCGAGCGTGGAGACCATCTCGCCGAGCGAGGAGTTCTTGCCGCCGACGCTCGCGACGTCGCCGCGCTTCAGGTTCTCGAACCAGATCACGGAGCTGGTGTCAGTCGTCATCGCTTGTCTCCTCCGGCGTGCGTCACGCCATGGAATGTCCCTTGAGGTGGAAGCTCGTCTCGAAGTCGCCGATGAGGTCGAGCCACTCCTCCATCAGTCGCGTCATCAGGAAGCGACGCCCGGCACTCTCGCGCGCCTTCGCGCCGATCTCGCGGCGAAGGTCCGGCGCCTTCAGCACCTGGACGATCCGGGCCGCGGCCTGCTCGACGCTGTCGACGAGGAAGCCGGTCTCGCCGTCCTCGATCTGGTGGCGGATGCCGCCGACATTGCCGCCGATCACCACCGCGCCCTTCCACATCGCCTCCGTCACGGTCAGGCCGAAGCCCTCGCGGAGGGATTTCTGCAGCACCACGGCGGCCCGCCGCTGCAGCGCGTTGACCAGCGCGGAATCCTGCACCGACAGGATGTGGATGCGCTCCTCGCGCTGCTTGCACAGCGCCTCGAAGATCGCCGGGCCCTCCGGGTCGTCGGTCGCCACGTTGCCGACGAGCACGAGCGTCGCGTCGACCTCCTTGCGGGCGATCCGGAAGGCGTCGATCACGCCCTGCGGGTCCTTCCAGCGGTCGAAGCGCGAGACCTGCACGACGAGCGGCAGGTCGGTCGGGATGCCGTGGCGGTCGAGCCTCTCCGACGATCTCGGCGTCGGAGAGATCCTTGTTGGTCGTCGAGAAGGGGTTGATCGCCGGCATGATGAAGCGCTGCGGCGGGGTGATGGGCTGCGCGTATTCGGGCAGCGACATGACGACCGCGTCGTAGCTGTCGATGAACGGGGCGAGGTAGGACCACAGGCCGGGATCGGGCCGCGACAGATCGACGTGGCAGCGCCAGATCCACGGCGCCTTCTTGCGGAAGTGGCGGATCAGCGGCAGCGGCTGCGGGTCGTGGACGATGACGAGGTCGTGGTCGAGATGCATGCGAGCGGCGTTCTCGAAGACGACCTCCTCGTAGACCTCGCGCTTGATGTCGCTGAGATTGATCTCGCCGCCCTGCAGGGCGTTGTGCATCTTCTTGGTGATGGAGAAGAAGTCGGGCCGTCCCTCGATCACCCGCCAGCCGGCGCGGATGCCGCTGCCGTTCATCAGCAGCGTCAGCGAGGAGAGGATCTCCGAGACGCCGCCGCCGTAGAGGGTCGAGTTGACGTTGACGATATGGACGTCGCGGAGCCGCTCCGCCTTCGCGCAGATCCGCTCGACGGCCTCGGCGCCGATGAAGCGCTCGTAGTCCTCGACCGAGATGAGCCTGAAGTCGGGGCGACCGTCGTCGGGTGCGGGCATCCCTGACCGATCCTTCTGCCACGCCGTGAGCCAGGCCACGATTGGTAGGCAGGAGGAAGGCCCCGGACATTGACGGCGATCAAGCCGTCGTCCCGTTCGCGGTCAGGGCGCCGCGGAATGCGGGGAGCGGCGGCCGGAAGCCGCAGGAGGAAAAGGCGGGGAAAGGCGCCGAAGTCGGGAGCCCGGCCTCGGCACCCGAAGGGTCAGGACGAGGCCTGGCCGTTGCCCTTGGCGCTTCCGTTTCCGGTGCGCTGCGAGGCGACGTTGCCGCCGAGGCCCATTTCCTTGGCGAGCTTGGAGCGCGTCGCCGCGTAGTTCGGAGCGACCATCGGATAGTCCGCGGCCAGGCTCCAGCGCTCGCGATACTCTTCCGGCGACAGCCCGTGCTCGGCGCGCAGATGGCGCTTGAGCGACTTGAACGTCTTGCCGTCCTCGAGGCACACGAGATGGTCCTTCTTGACCGACTGGTGCGCGGGGACGGCAGGTACAGGCTCTTCCACCGGAAGCTGTGAGTTAGCAACGTTCTTGCACGCCTGGTGCACTTCGCCGATCAGCTTCGGCAGTTCCGGGGCGGACAGTCCGTTCTGGCCAACATAGGCGGCCACGATGCTGGCCGTCACCCTGACCAGCATGCGGTCCTGGTCGTCGGTGTTGTTCATCTTACACTCTCTGAGTACTCAGTGCATGTCCTTGGCACCGGCATCGGCGATTCGCGTGGAGGAATTGTGGCGGAAACGTGTCCCGCACTTCCCTGCCGTCCATCGTCTCTACGTCGTGCGTGGGGATAGATCGCAGCCCGATCTAACGAGCCTGAATCTGTGACTGCCCGTGATCTGGGTATTCAAGTTAAAAAAGCAAGCTTCCACAGATTTGCGGACATCACAGGTCTTAGCCGCCTCTGTACCTCGGTGCGAAGGGGGCGATTAGTTGCGTACGTAACCGTACGGCTTTTCCGCCCCGCCGGCGCGACCCCGCGACCCTTCCCCTAACAGCGCCCGCCGGGCGATCCTATCTCTGGGCAAGAAGGACATCGGGCAAGAAGGACATGGGCAGAGGTGGACGATGCGTGATCCGGCAGACTGGATGATGTCCGAGGCGATCGCCTCGCTGGCGCGGGCCGAGCAGCTGCAGCGGCAGTTCTACCGGCTCGGCCGCGGCGGCCCGCGGCCGCCGGCGTGGGAACCGCCCGTCGACGTGCTGGAGACCGAGCGCGAGGTTCTCGTCTTCGTCGCCCTGCCGGCCGTCGATCCCGAGCAGGTCGAGGCGGTGATCCGGGACGGCGAGCTGATCGTCGCCGGGCGCCGGATCCTGCCGCCGGAGCTGCGCACCGCGGTGATCCATCGCCTCGAGCTGCCGCAGGGCCGCTTCGAGCGGCGCGTGCCGCTGCCGGGCGGCCGCTATTCGGGCGTGCGGCGCTTCGCCGCACATGGCTGCGTCGTATTCGGCCTGGAGAAGGTGGCGTGACGAGTGAGTTCAGCAGCGGGAAATCCATGATGTCGGACAGCGAACGCAACGGCGCGGCGGCGCAGGCCGAGGGGCGGGCAGCCGACCTTCCGCCGGACGCGATGATCATCCTGCCGGTCCGCAACACGGTGTTCTTTCCCGGCGTGGTGGCGCCGCTGGCGGTGGGCCGCCCGGCCTCGATCGCCGCGGCCCAGCACGCCGTGCGCGAGGAGCGGCCCGTCGGCATCGTCATGCAGCGCGACCCCGAGCTCGCCGAGCCGGGCGCGGCCGACCTGCACCGCATCGGCGTGGTCGCCAACATCGTGCGCTACATGACCGCGCAGGACGGCTCGCACCACATCATCTTCCAGCCGACGCAGCGCTTCCGCATCACCGACGTGCTGCAGACGAGCCCGTTCATGATGGCGCGCGTGCTCTACATCCCGGAGCCCGACGACAAGGGGCCGGAGATCGAGGCGCGCTTCCTCAACCTGCAGAACCAGGCGGTCGAGGCGCTGCAGCTCCTGCCGCAGGCGCCCCAGGAGCTGATCGGCGCGATCCGCGCCACCACCTCCGCCTCGCAGCTCGCCGACCTCGCGGCCGCCTACATGGACATCAAGCCGGAGGAGAAGCAGGAGGTCCTGGAGACCGTCGAGCTCGTGCCGCGGATGGAGAAGGTCTCGCAGCTGCTCTCGCAGCGCATCGAGGTGCTGCGGCTGAGCCAGGAGATCGGGCGGCAGACGAAGGCGGCGCTCGACGAGCGCCAGCGCGAGGTCCTGCTGCGCGAGCAGATGGCGGCGATCCAGCGCCAGCTCGGCGAGGGCGACGGCCGCAGCGCGGAGGTGACCGAGCTCTCCGAGGCGATCGCCAAGGCGAACATGCCCGAGGAGGTCGAGGCCCAGGCGAAGAAGGAGCTGCGCCGCTACGAGCGCATGCCGGAAGCGGCCGCCGAGGCGGGCATGATCCGCAACTATCTCGACTGGCTCGTCGAGCTGCCCTGGGGCCTGCCCGACCGCAAGGAGATCGACATCGGCGAGGCGCGCCGGATCCTCGACGAGGACCACTACGGCCTCCAGAAGATCAAGACCCGCATCGTCGAGTACCTGGCGGTGCGCAAGCTCGCGCCGCAGGGCAAGGCGCCGATCCTGTGCTTCGTCGGCCCACCCGGCGTCGGCAAGACCTCGCTCGGCCAGTCGATCGCCCGCGCCATGGGCCGCCCGTTCGTGCGCGTCAGCCTCGGCGGCGTCCACGACGAGGCGGAGATCCGCGGCCACCGGCGCACCTATGTCGGCGCCCTGCCGGGCAACATCGTGCAGGCGATCAAGAAGGCCGGCTCGCGCGACTGCGTGATGATGCTCGACGAGATCGACAAGCTCGGCCGCGGCGTCCAGGGCGACCCGTCCGCCGCGCTGCTCGAGGTGCTCGACCCGGAGCAGAACAACACCTTCCGGGACAACTACCTCGGCGTGCCCTTCGACCTCTCGCGCGTCGTCTTCATCGCGACCGCGAACATGCTCGACGCCATTCCCGGGCCGCTGCGCGACCGCATGGAGGTCATCTCGCTCGTCGGCTACACCGAGGAGGAGAAGCTCGAGATCGCCAAGCGCTACCTCGTGCGGCGCCAGCTCGAGGCGAACGGGCTGACGGCGGAGCAGGCGACGATCGACGACGACGCCCTGCGCGCGATCATCCACAGCTACACCCGCGAGGCGGGCGCGCGGAACCTCGAGCGCGAGATCGGCCGGGCGCTGCGCCACGCGGCGGTGCGCGTCGCGGAAGGCTCCGCCGAGAGCGTGCGCATCACCTCCGAAGACCTGCCGGAGATCATGGGGCCGCAGCGCTTCGACTACGAGGTGGCGATGCGCACCAGCGTGCCGGGCGTGGCGACGGGCCTCGCCTGGACGCCGGTCGGCGGCGACATCCTGTTCATCGAGGCGACGCGCGTGCCCGGCAAGGGCGGGCTGATCCTGACCGGGCAGCTCGGCGACGTGATGCGCGAGAGCGTCCAGGCGGCGCTGTCGCTGGTGAAGAACCGGGCCGCCGACCTCGGCATCGACGAGAGCCTGTTCGAGAAGAGCGACATCCACGTCCACGTTCCCGCCGGCGCGACGCCCAAGGACGGGCCGAGCGCCGGCGTGGCGATGTTCATGGCCCTCGTGTCGATGCTGACCGGCCGCACCGTGCGCAGCGACACCGCGATGACCGGCGAGATCTCGCTGCGCGGGCTCGTCCTGCCGGTCGGCGGCATCAAGGAGAAGATCGTCGCGGCGGCCGGCGCCGGCCTGAAGCGGGTGATGCTGCCGGCGCGCAACCGCAAGGACTTCGAGGAGATCCCCGAGAGCGCGCGCAACCAGCTCGAGTTCATCTGGCTCGAGCGCGTCGACGACGCGGTGGCGAACGCCCTCTCGGAGGATACCGCACCTGCTGCCGAGGCGCGGAAGGTGCGCTCGGCCTGAGGGGCGAGTTTATTCCTCTCCGGGCGGGATATCGACGCGATCTCGCGGCCGCGCCTGTATAAAGCGCGGCCGCGGGAACAAGTGTTCCCGGCTTTGCGGGAACGCGGAAGTTTTTCGCGCCTGCGAAGGCCGCCGGCAATCAATTGATTGCCGCAGCGACACGTTTCGCGCCGGCTTTCCTCGCGCGGGATGAGGTGCTAACCAACTCTTCCAGAGCGTCCGCCGACGGCAACCATGATGGCGGGCGATCCACTCTGGAGGAGAACACCCCATGAAGTCTCTCAAGACCCTGCTGGCGGCGACCGCGCTGGTCGGATGCCTGGCCGGAGCGGCCCACGCAAAGACCCTGGTCTACTGCTCCGAGGCGAGCCCGGAAGGCTTCGACCCGGCGCTCTACACGGCCGGCACGACCTTCGACGCCGCCTCGCGCACGGTCTACAACCGCCTGCTCGAGTTCAAGCACGGCTCGACGGAGCTCGAGCCCGGCCTCGCCGAGAGCTACGACGTCTCCGACGACGGCACGGAATACACCTTCCACCTGCGCCCGGGCGTGAAGTTCCAGACCACCGACTTCTTCACGCCGTCGCGCGAGATGAACGCGGACGACGTGATCTTCTCGTTCGACCGCCAGCTCAACTCCGAGAACCCGTGGAACCAGTACGTCTCCGGCGCGAGCTGGGAGTACTTCAACGGCATGGGCTTCCCCGACCTCATCAAGTCGATCGAGAAGGTCGACGACATGACGGTCAAGTTCACGCTGAACCATCCCGAGGCGCCGTTCCTGGCCGACCTGGCGATGGACTTCGCGTCGATCATGTCGAAGGAGTACGCCGACAAGCTGACCGAGGACGGCGCGATGGAGCAGCTCAACCAGAAGCCGCTCGGCACCGGCCCCTACCAGTTCGTCGCCTACCAGCCTGACGCGGTGATCCGCTACAAGGCCAACCCGGACTACTGGCACGGCAAGGAGAAGCTCGACGACCTCGTCTTCGCGATCACGACCGACGCCTCGGTGCGCGCGCAGAAGCTGCAGGCCGGCGAGTGCCAGATCATGCCGTATCCGAACGCGGCCGACGTCGAGTCGCTGAAGAACGACGACAAGCTCCAGGTGATGCAGCAGGAAGGCCTGAACGTCGCCTACCTCGCCTACAACACGACGCAGAAGCCCTTCGACGATCCCAAGGTCCGCAAGGCGCTGAACAAGGCGATCGACAAGGACGCCATCATCGACGCCGTCTTCCAGGGCGCCGCGACGCCGGCGAAGAACCCGATCCCGCCGACGATGTGGGGCTACAACGACGAGGTGAAGGACGACACCTACGATCCCGAGGCGGCCAAGAAGATGCTCGACGAGGCCGGCGTCAAGGATCTGAAGATGAAGGTGTGGGCGATGCCGGTGGCGCGTCCCTACATGCTCAACGCGCGTCGCGCGGCCGAGATCATCCAGTCGAACTTCGCCGACGTCGGCGTCGACGTGGAGATCGTGACCTACGAGTGGGCCGAGTATCTCGACCGCTCGAAGGCCAAGGACCGCGACGGTGCCGTGATGCTCGGCTGGACCGGCGACAACGGCGACCCGGACAACTTCCTCGACACCCTGCTCGGCTGCGACGCCGTGGGCGGCAACAACCGCGCCCAGTGGTGCGACGAGAAGTTCGACGACCTCGTGACGCAGGCCAAGAAGACCTCCGACCAGTCCAAGCGGGCCGACCTCTACAAGCAGGCCCAGGTGGTCTTCAAGGAGCAGGCCCCGTGGGCGACGCTCGACCACTCCATCGTCTTCATGCCGATGAGCAAGAAGGTGCAGGGCTTCGTGCAGGATCCGCTCGGCTATCACCGGTTTGACGGCGTCGACCTCGCGGAATAAGCGGGATCGCACGCTCGCTTGAGCCAGTCTGGAGGCGTCCCGCCGCGGCGGGGCGCCTCGTTCGGTCCGGCCGCCGCGTGCGGCCGCCGAGTTCTCCCGAACGATTTGCATGTTTCGCTATCTTCTCAGGCGCCTCGCCGTCCTGATCCCGACCTTCATCGGGGTCTCGATCATCGCGTTCTCGTTCATCAGGCTGCTGCCGGGCGATCCGGTGCAGCTCATGTCGGGCGAGCGCGTCATGTCGCCGGAGCGGCATGCCCAGATCATGCATGCGCTCGGCTACGACCGGCCGATGGTCATCCAGTATCTCGACTATCTCTGGGGCGTGCTGCAGGGCGATTTCGGCCAGTCGATCGTCACCAAGCGGCCGGTCCTGCAGGAGTTCTTCACGCTCTTCCCGGCGACGCTGGAGCTGTCGCTCTGCGCCATCGTCATCGCCGTCGTCCTCGGCATCCCGGCCGGCGTGCTGGCGGCGGTGAAGCGCGGCTCGGTGCTCGACCAGGTCATCATGGGCACCGCGCTCGTCGGCTATTCCATGCCGATCTTCTGGTGGGGGCTCCTCCTCATCATCCTGTTCTCGGGCGTGCTGGAGTGGACGCCGGTCTCGGGGCGGATCTCGCTCCTCTACTACTTCCCGCAGGTCACGGGCTTCATGCTGATCGACTCGCTGCTGTCGGGGCAGGAGGGCGCCTTCCAGTCGGCCGTCAGCCACCTCGTCCTGCCGGCGATCGTGCTGGCGACGATCCCGCTCGCGGTGATCGCGCGGCAGACGCGCTCGGCGATGCTCGAGGTGCTGAGCGAGGACTACGTGCGCACGGCGCGGGCGAAGGGCCTGCCGCCGCGCCGGGTCGTCGGCCTGCACGCGCTGCGCAACGCGCTCATCCCCGTCATCACGACGATCGGCCTGCAGGTCGGCGTGCTGATGGCGGGCGCGATCCTCACGGAGACGATCTTCTCGTGGCCGGGCATCGGCAAGTGGATGGTCGATTCCGTGTTCCGCCGCGACTACCCCGTCATCCAGGGCGGCCTGCTGATCATCGCGGCGATCATCATGCTCGTGAATCTCGGGGTCGATCTGCTCTACGGGCTCATCAACCCGCGCATCCGGCACAACTGAGGCGGACATGACCGAGATCATCGCAACCGAACGCGCGGAGGCGGTCGCCAGGAGTCCCCGCCGCGCCATGCTCGCCGAGTTCTGGAGCTACTTCTCCGAGAACCGCGGCGCCGTCGTCGGCCTCGTCGTGTTCGTCCTCCTGATGGTGGCGGCGCTGCTCGCGCCGGTCATCGCGCCGCACAGCCCGATCCATCCCTACCCGCGACGCGCGGCTCGTGCCGCCGTTCTGGCAGGACGGCGGCTCGCTGCGCTTCCTGCTCGGCACCGACCCGCTCGGCCGCGACATCCTCTCGCGCCTCATCTTCGGCGCGCGCTTCTCGCTGTTCATCGGCATCGTGGTCGTCATCGTGGCGCTCGTCGGCGGCATCCTGATCGGCCTGATCGCCGGCTATTTCGGCGGCTGGCTCGACTCCATGATCATGCGCATCATGGACGTGATCCTGGCCTTCCCGAGCCTGCTCCTGGCGCTCGTGATGGTCGCGATCCTGGGGCCGGGCCTGATGAACGCGATGATCGCCATCGCGCTCGTCTACCAGCCGCATTTCGTGCGGCTGACCCGCGCCGCGGTGATGTCCGAGCGCGGCCGCGACTACGTGACGGCGGCGCGCGTCGCCGGCGCCGGGCGCCTGCGGCTGATGTTCGTGACGATCCTGCCGAACTGCCTGGCGCCGCTGATCGTTCAGGCGACGCTGTCCTTCTCGAACGCGATCCTCGACGTCGCCGCGCTCGGCTTCCTCGGCATGGGCGCCCAGCCGCCGACGCCGGAATGGGGCACGATGCTCGCCGAGGCGCGCGAGTTCATCCTGCGCGCCTGGTGGGTCGTCACCTTCCCCGGCCTGATGATCCTCATCACCGTGCTCGCCATCAACCTGATGGGCGACGGCCTGCGCGACGCCCTCGATCCCAAGCTGAAGCGGAGCTAGAGGTGCCTCTTCTCGAAATCCGCAACCTGACCGTCGAGTTCAAGACCGCGCACGGCCCCTTCCGGGCGGTGGACGGCGTCGACATCGTCGTCGACCAGGGCGAGATCCTGTCGATCGTCGGCGAGTCCGGCTCCGGCAAGTCGGTCGCCATGCTGGCGGTCATGGGCCTCCTGCCGTGGACGGCGAACGTCACCGCCGACCGCATGGCCTTCGACGGCAACGACCTGCTGACGATCTCGTCGCGGCAGCGGCGGCGCATCGTCGGGCGCGACCTGGCGATGATCTTCCAGGAGCCGATGACGAGCCTCAACCCGTGCTTCACGGTCGGCTTCCAGATCAAGGAGACGCTGCGCTACCACCTCGGCCTCGACCGCAAGGCCGCGCAGGAGCGGGCGCTGGAGCTGATGCACGAGGTCGGCATCCCCGAGCCGGAGCGGCGCCTCAACGCCTTCCCGCACCAGATGTCGGGCGGCATGTCGCAGCGCTGCATGATCGCCATGGCGCTCGCCTGCAAGCCGAAGCTCCTGATCGCCGACGAGCCGACGACGGCGCTCGACGTGACGATCCAGGCGCAGATCCTCGACCTCCTCGGCGCCCTGCAGCGCGACACCGGCATGGCGCTCGTCCTCATCACCCACGACATGGGCGTCGTCGCCGAGACGGCCGAGCGCGTCGTCGTGCAGTATGCCGGCCAGCAGGTCGAGGAGCAGAACGTCAAGGCGCTGTTCGACGACCCGCACCATCCCTACACGGCCGCGCTGCTCGCGGCCCTGCCGGAGCGGGCGACCTCGAAGGAGCTGCCGTCGATCCGCGGCGTCGTGCCGGGGCAGGGCGACCGGCCGACCGGCTGCCTGTTCAACCCGCGCTGCCGCTTCGCCACCGAGCACTGCCGCAAGGTCGTGCCGCCGCACGCCTCCGAGGAGATGGGCCGCGCGCTCTGCCACTACCCGCTGAGCCACGGCGTGCCGACGGGCCACCCCGACCACATGGAGGCCGCATCGTGAGCGAGACCCTGATGCAGGAGCCCAAGCAGGCGGCCGGCGAGGTCGTGCTCGAGGCCACCGACCTCTCGAAGGACTACGAGATCGGCCGCGGCGGGATGTTCGGCGAGACGGCGACGGTGAAGGCGCTGCGCGGCGCCTCGTTCAGCCTGCGCACCGGCGAGACGCTGGCCGTCGTCGGCGAGTCCGGCTGCGGCAAGTCGACGCTCGCCCGCCTCGTCACGATGATCGAGGAGCCGACGGACGGCTCGCTGAAGATCGACGGCATCGACGTCGCCTCGGCCAGCGCCGCCGAGCGGCGGCAGCTGCGCCGCGCCGTGCAGATCGTCTTCCAGGACCCCTACGGCTCGCTCAATCCCCGCCAGAAGGTCGGGTCGATGCTCGAGGAGCCGCTGAAGATCAACACCGACGACGACCGCGCCACGCGCCGGCGCAAGGCGATGGAGATGCTGGAGCGCGTGGGCCTGAGGCCCGAGCACTACGAGCGCTACCCGCACATGTTCTCCGGCGGCCAGCGCCAGCGCATCGCGATCGCCCGGGCGCTGATGCTCCGGCCGCGCATCCTGGTGCTCGACGAGCCGGTCTCCGCCCTCGACGTCTCGATCCAGGCGCAGGTCCTCAACATCCTGGCGAACCTGCAGGCCGAGTTCGGCCTCGCCTATCTCTTCATCTCGCACGACCTGTCGGTGGTGAAGCACGTCGCCGACCACGTGATGGTCATGTATCTCGGCCGGCCCGTCGAGGAGGGGCCGCGCGACGAGATCTTCGCCACCCCGCGCCACCCCTATACGCGGGCGCTGCTCTCGGCGACGCCGGTGGCCGACCCGAACCGGCGGCGCGATCGGGTCGAGCTCAAGGGCGAGCTGCCCTCGCCGATCAACCCGCCGTCGGGCTGCTCCTTCCACCCGCGCTGCCCGCTGTGCTTCGAGCCGTGCCCCGTCGACCGGCCCGCGCTCCTGCCGCACGGGCGGGCCCACGTGGCCTGCCACGCCGTCACCGACTGAGGCTCCGGCGCGAAAACGCCTCGCAATCGACACGAATTGGGCTGCAACAGTCGTCGGGGGCCACGCGTTCCCCGCCGTCTGCACAGATCCGCAGGCACTGCCAACTCTTCGTGACGAGAGGAAAGACGATGCGGAAATTTCTCATGACGGCGGCCGCCGCGGCGATCGCCCTGCCGGCCTTCACCGTGGCCGGCGTGGCGCAGAACGCCGATGCCGGCGCCAATGCCAATGCCAGCCAGGCGGCCGGCGCCGCCCAGGCCCAGGCCCCCGACGCAAAGGCGAATGCCGGCGCCCAGGCCGGAACGCCCAGGATCACGCTCGACACCGTCGTGTCCTCGATCGAGGACGCCGGCGCCACGGCCGAGAAGATCTCGTCGATGAACCAGATCAAGCGCGTCGGCATCGTCCAGATCGACGACCGCGCGGGCGAGCAGGCGGCGGGCCGCGTCGACGACACGGTTTCGGCGAACCAGAAGCAGGTCGACCAGCTGCGCGACGCGATCCGCGGCAACAAGCAGCTCGCCTCGAAGCTCGAGGCCGGCGGCCTGGAGGTCGACACGATCGTCGCCGCGCGCACCACGCCGAACGGCGACCTCGTGCTGTTCACGCGCACCTGACGCGCACGACCAGGTCTGTTGGAAGAAGGGCGCGGTCCGGCGGCGGATCGCGCCCTTCTTCATGCCGGCGACTTCGCCGGGCCCGCGATTGACTTGGCCGGTGCCATGCGAAACATCGGCCTCATGCGCATCTCGCTGATTCGGCCGTGAGCGGCTTCAGGTTCCTGCACGCGGCCGACCTCCATCTCGGCAGCCCGTTCCGCGGCCTGGCGCTGAAGGATGCCGACGTGGCGCAGGCGTTCGCCGCCGCGACGCGCGCCGCCTTCTCCGACCTCGTGACGCGGGCGCTCGAGGAGGAGGTCGCCTTCGTCGTGATCTCCGGCGACGTCTATGACGGCGACTGGAAGGACAACTCGATCGGCCTGTTCTTCGCCCGCGAGATGGCCCGCCTGGCGCGCGCCGGGATTCCGGTCTTCCTCGTCAAGGGCAACCACGACGCCGAGAGCGTCGTGACGAAGACGATCACGCTTCCCGACAACGTCACGGTGTTCTCGGCGGCCAGGGCCGAGACCTTCGAGATCGAGGCGCTGCAGGTCGCGCTGCACGGCCGCAGCTTTCCCGACCGCGCGGTGCCGGAGAACTATGCCGTCTCCTATCCCGACCCGCGGCCCGGCTGGTTCAATCTCGGCGTGCTCCACACCTCCGCCGACGGCAGGCCGGGGCATGCGACCTACGCGCCGTGCACGGTCGAGGAGCTGCGCCTGCGCGGCTACGACTACTGGGCCCTCGGCCACGTCCACGAGCACGAGATCCTGGCGCGCGACCCGTGGGTGGTCTTTCCCGGCAATCTGCAGGGGCGCAGCGTGCGCGAGTGCGGCCCCAAGGGCGCGATGCTCGTCGACGTCCAGGACGGCCGCGTCCTGTCGGCGGAGCGGATGATCGTCGACCGGGCGCGCTGGGCGGAGCTGGCGATCGACGTGGGCGACGTCGAGGACGAGCCCGAGGCGCTGCGCCTCGTCGAGGAGGCGCTCGACCCCCTGTCCGAGGCCGCCGAGGACAGGCTGATGGCCGTGCGGGTGCGGCTGCGCGGCGCGACGCCGCTGCACGGCCGCTGGACGGCCGATCCGCGGCGCCTCTCCGACGAGGTGCTGGCCGCGCTGCAGCGCCGCCATGCCGATGCCTGGCTCGAGCGGCTGCGGCTCGAGACGCGGGCGCCGGGCGGCCAGGCGGCCGCCGATCCCGGGCTGTCCTCGATCGACCTCGCCTCAATGCTCGACGGCCTCGAGCGCGACGGCGACCTCGCGGCGCGCGCCGCCGATCTCCTCGCCACGATCTCGGCGAAGATGCCGGGCGGGATGGACCAGGACGACGTGCCGTCGGCGGAGGATCTCGACGCGCTCCTCGCCGAGGCGCGCGATCTCGTGCTCGCCCGCGCCGGGGGGAGCTGAGGCATGCGGCTCAGGCGGCTCGACCTCGAGCGCTACGGCCCGTTCACGGGCAGGAGCCTCGACTTCTCCCAGGCCGCGAGGCTGACCCTCGTCTACGGCCCCAACGAGGCGGGCAAGTCGAGCGCGCTCGCCGCGATCACCGATCTCCTCTTCGGCTTCGAGCACCGCGTCTCGAACGATTTCCTGCACGATGCCCGCGAGCTGCGCGTCGGCGCGGAGCTTCAGGCCGCGGACGGCGCCACGATCTCGTTCCGCCGGCGGCGCGGCAACAAGAACACGATCGTCGACGCCGGGGACGGGCCGCTGCCGGACGATTGCCTCCTGCCGTTCCTCGGCAGCGTGACGCGCGACGTCTTCACCCGCGCCTTCGGCCTGTCCACGGAGGCCCTGCGCAGCGGCGCCGAGGAGATGCTGAAGAGCGAGGGCGACGTCGGCGCGACGCTCTTCGCCGCGGCCTCGGGCCTCAAGGGGCTCAACGACCTGCGCCGCGGGCTGGAGCAGGAGGCGGAGGGCATCTTCGCGCAGCGCGCCTCGCAGAATCGCCGGTTCTACCAGGCGCTGCAGCGCCACGACGACGCCCGGCGGGCGATCCGCGAGAGCGAGCTCAGGGCCGCCGACTGGAAGGCGCTCAACCAGCGCATCGACGAGCTGCAGGCGCACCTCGACCAGACGTCGAAGGCGCGGCGCGAGGCGGTGGAGGAGCGCACGCGCCTCGCCCGGCTGAAGCGGGTCGCGCCGTGCCTGCGGCTGATCGACCAGGCGCTGAGCGATCTCGAGGCGCTGGGGCCGCTGCCGGACGTGCCGGCCGATTTCACGGCCAGGCTGAAGGACCGGCTGGCCGCGGCGGAGCGCGCCCGCGACGCCTGCCGCCGCGTCGGCGAGGATCGCGCGCGGGCGGACGAGGCGCATGCCCGGGTGAGCGTCGACCGGGACCTGCTCGCGAGCGCCGCCGAGATCGGCGACCTCGTCGCCCGCAGCGGCGCCTGCGCCAGCAGCCGGCGTGACCTGCCCCGCGTGCAGGCCGAGGCCGACGAGAAGGCGCGCGACCTCGACGCGCTGGCCGCCCGGCTCGGCTTCCCCGGCCGGGCGGAGATGGAGGCGGCGCGGCCCACCGACGCCGCCCAGACCGCCATCGAGCTGCTGCTCGGCGAGGGCCGGGAGCTGCGCCGGGCCGCCATGTCGCGGCAGGAAGGCCTGGCGGCGGCGAAGGAGGAGATGGGCCGCCTGCGGCGCGAGCGGGAGGCGCGCGGCCACGTCGCCGATCCGCGGCCGCTGCAGGAGCGGCTTGCGGCGCTGCAGCCCGAATTGCGGCGGCTCGAGCAGCTCGCCCCGATGGCGGCGGAGGCCGAGACGGCCGCCCGCGCCTTGCGCGAGGAGGCGGCGCGCCTGTCGCCGGCTGTCGATCTCGAGGCCATCGCCGCCGTCCCGCTGCCGGCGGCCGAGACGATCGAGCGATTCCGCAGCGCCTTCGAGGCCTCTGCCGAGGAGGGGCGGCGCACCGCCGAGCGCCTCGACGAGGCGCGGGCGGCGCTCGCCCGGCTCGACGACGAGATCGGCGAGCTGGCATCGGGCCGTCCGGTGCCGTCGGCCGAGGCGATCGCCGAGGTGAGGGGGCGGCGCGACGGCATCTGGCGGTCCCTGCGCGGCACGCTGCTCGGCGAGGCGGGGGCCGTTCCGCCGGAGGGCGTGGCCGGCGCGGTCGCCGGGTTCGAGGGCGCGTCGGGCGAGGCGGACGCTCTCGCCGACGAGGCGGCGCGCGACGCCGAGCGCGTGGCCCGCCATGCCGCCGCCATGCGCGAGCGCGCGCGGCAGGCGCAGCACGTCGGCGAGCTCGACGCGCGCCTGGCGAGCCAGCGCGAGCGGGAGACGGCGCGGCGCGGCGAGTGGGCGGCGCTGTGGGCCGAGGTGACGTCGGCGCCGCTGTCGCCGGCCGGCATGGCGGAGTGGTGCCGCAGCGTCGCCGGCCTGTTCGAGCGGCGGGCGGCGCTGGCGGCGAGGCAGGAGGAGATCGCGTCCCTCGAGGCCGCCGAGGCACGCATCGTGCCGGTGCTGCGGGAGCTGGCGCGCGAGGTCGGCGTCGCCGGGCTCGACGCCGCCGGAGCGCTGGTCCTCGCCGGCGCGGTCGACGAGCGGCTCAAGGCGCTGGCGCGGACCTGGGACGAGGCGCGCGAGACCGAGACCCGGCGCCGCGACATCGAGGCGCGCATCGCCGACCTCGAGGCGATGATCGCCGAGGGCGGGCGCGAGCGGGACGAGTGGACGGCGCGCTGGCGGCAGGCGGTGCCGGCGCTCGGCCTCGGCGAGGCGGCCGGCATCGAGGAGGCCGAGACGGCGCTGCAGGTGTGGCGGGCCGTTCCGGGCGCGATCGGCGAGTGGGAGTATCGCCGCCGCCGCATCGTCGGCATGGAGCGCGACATCGGCAGCTTCGAGACGCAGCTCGGCGAACTCGCCGCGCGGCTGTGCCCGGACGTCTCCGGCGCCTCGACCGAAATGATGCTCCAGACGCTGCAGGACAGGCTGGACGCGGCCAAGGCGGCGCGCACCCGCAAGGCGCAGGCGGCGGAACGCCTCGAGGAGGTGCGCGAGGCCGCGGCACAGGCCGACGCCGAGCTGCACCGCGCCGAGGAGGCCCTGGAGGAAAGCGCCGCGCTGCTGCCCGAGGGGGCGGACCTGCCGGCGGAGCTCGACCGGCTCGAGCGTCGCGACGCGCTGCGCGGGCAGCTCGCCGACCGCCGGCGCCAGCTCACCGAGCAGGGCGACGGCTACGCGGAAGCGCGCCTGCGCGAGGAGCTTCGGGCCTTCGAGCCGGACGCCGCGGAGGCGCGCATGAGCGAGCTCGACGCCGAGGAGCAGCGTCTCGACCTGGAGCTGCGCGAGGTGCATTCCGAGCGCGACCGCGAGATCGACCGCCGCACCGCCCTCGAGACGGGCGTCGGCGCCGAGATCGCCGCGCTCGACCGCCGCGCCGCCGAGGCCGAGCTCGCCGCCGCGTCGCGAGAATGGATGGTGCTGAAGCTCGGCGCGCTGATGATCTCGTCGGCCGTCGAGCGGCACCGCGCCGGGCAGCAGGACCCGCTGATGGCGCGGGCGGGCGAGCTCTTCGCGACGGTGACGGGCGGCCGCTTCGAGGGGCTGGCGCAGGACTACGACGAGGCCGACGTGCCCCGCCTCGTCGGACAGAGGGCGGGCGGGCAGCCCGTCCACATCTCCGGCATGAGCGAGGGCACGCGCGACCAGCTCTACCTCGCGCTGCGGCTCGCCTATCTCGAGGACTACGCGCGCCGCGCCGAGCCGCTGCCCTTCGTCGGCGACGACCTGTTCACGACCTTCGACGACGCGCGCACGGAGAACGGCCTGAAGGTGCTCGCCGCCATCGGCGGGACGGTGCAGCCGATCCTCTTCACCCACCACCGGCGGCTGGTCGAGCTCGCCCGCGAGGCGCTCGGCGGCGAGGTTTCGGTTCTCGAGCTGCCGTAGCCTCGCCGCTCAGGCGATGAGCGAGGCGTGCCTCGACCTGAGGAAGCTCGGCACCTCGTTCGCGGGCGTCGCGTGCCCGAGCAGGAAGCCCTGCATGCCGTCGCACGCCATCACGCGCAGGAAGGTCAGCTGGTCCTCCGTCTCCACCCCCTCGGCGATGGTGCGGATGCCGAGGCTGCGGGCGAGGTGCATGATCGCGGTGACGATCGCCTGGTCCTCCGCGCTCTGCCCGAGCCCGGTGATGAAGGAGCGGTCGATCTTGATCTTGTCCACCGGATAGGTCTTGAGGTGCGTCAGCGAGGCGAAGCCGGTGCCGAAATCGTCGAGCGCGATGGCCGCGCCCATCTCGCGCAGCTTGCGCAGGGCCTGCTCGACCCGGCCCGCGCCCTGGCCGAGGAAGACGTTCTCCGTCACCTCGATCGTCAGGAGGTGGAGCGGCACGCCGTGGCCATCGAAGATGCGCATGACGCGCTCGGGATAGTCGCCGCGCATCAGCTCCGGCGAGGTCGCGTTCACCGCGATGCGGTCGGGCGCATAGCCGGCTTCCATCCATTTCTTCAGGTCGCGCGCCACCTGGTCGAGGATCGCCAGGCCGAGCTGCACGCAGGCTTCGGCATCGTCGAGCGCGTGCTGGAATTCCTGCGGCGTCGCGATCCGCCCGTCGGGCCGCTGCCAGCGCGCCAGCGCCTCGAAGCCCGAGATCGCGTTGTCGCGCAGCCGCATCTGGGGCTGGTAGTACGGCACGATCCGGCCGCTCTCGAGGGCGCCGCGGAAGGTCGAGATCTGCTCGATGCGCGACTGCACGGCGGCGCGCATGGCCGGCTCGAAGAGGCAGGCGCTGCCGCGGCCCCTCGTCTTCGCGCGGTAGAGCGCCATGTCGGCGTTCTGCATCAGCACGTCGGCGCTGGCGCCGTCGGCCGGGCCGAGCGCGCAGCCGACGCTGGCGCCGGGCGACAGGTTCTCGTTCTCGAACTCGATCGGCTCGGCCACGCTCTGCACGACGTGCCGGGCGATCGCCATGAGCTCCTGCCGGTCGGCGACCGAGTGCAGCAGCACGGCGAACTCGTCGCCGCCGAGGCGGGCGACGGCGTCGTCCTCCGTCACGCAGGCTTTCAGGCGGCGTGCCGTGACCGTGAGCATGGCGTCGCCGGCGCGGTGGCCGAGCGTGTCGTTGACCTGCTTGAAGTGGTCGAGGTCGATGACCAGCAGGCCGACGCTGTCGCCGTTCTCCTCGGCCCGCTGCAGCGCGTCCTCGAACAGCTCGGTGAAGCGCGCCCGCTTGGCGAGCCCGGTCATGTCGTCGTAGTTCGCCATGACCCACAGGCTCTGGTGCAGGGTGCGGTTCTGGGTCACGTCCTGGAACGTGCCGAAGATGCGCTGCGGGCCGGTCCCGTCGCACTCGACCTCGCCGATCACCCGGCCCCAGCGGACCTCGCCCGAGGCCGTCACGAACTCGACCTGCAGGTCGAAGGAGCGGCCGGTCTCGGCGGCCTCGCGGACGGCCTGCTGCACCATCTCCTGGGAGCCGGGGGGAAACACGTGCAGGACGCGCTGCGGAATCTCGCGCGCCGGGCGGTCGTGGCCGAGCACGCGATACATGCCGTCCGACATGCGCAGGCTCTGCTTCTTCACGTCCCATTCCCAGCCGCCGAGCTGCGCCATGCTCTCGGTCTGCAGCAGCATGCGGTCGCGCCGCGTCAGGTCGCGCTCCTGCCGGGCGAGCTTGGCGATCTGCCGGTTGAGCTTCGCCCGGTCGCGCTGCAGGTTGCGGGCGGTGCCGTGGCCGCGGATCAGCGCCGCGGCCGCGCGGGCGAGGTCCTTGAGGAGCTGCTTTCCCTCCGGCGCCAGTCGCCCCGGCACGTGGTCCATGACGCAGACCGCGCCGATCCTCTGGCGCCCCGGCAGCACGATCGGCGCGCCGGCGTAGAAGCGGATCGGCGGCTCGGCGTTCGCGGCGGCGCAGCCCGCGAAGCGCGGGTCGAGCTCGACGTCCTCGACGACCAGCACCTCGTCCGTCTCGATCGTCCGGCTGCAGAAGGCCAGCGCGCGCGCCATCTCGCCGCGCTCGGTGCCGAAGGCGGCCTTCAGCCACTGCCGCGTCTCGTCGACCAGCGAGATGCGCGCGATCGGCAGGCCGAGCGACGTCGCCGCGACGCGGCAGAGCGCGTCGAACTCCTCCGCCGGCGGCGTGTCGAGAATCTCGGTGGCCCGCAGCGCGGCCACGCGCCGGGCTTCGTTCCTCACGCTGATCACCATGGGCTGTGGGTTGTCTCGGACCTCATGTTCCTGGCGGGGATAATAGGGAAGGGCCGATCATGTATCCCTGAAGCCGGCCGATAAAATTGAATCGGCCCCTCATTCGGCGCGCGTGGTTAATCGGAGGTTGGCCGCCTGCGGCCCGCCTTGACCTGCGACCGCTGCCCCTTCGCCTTCAGCCGGCGCTCCTTCGCGCCCTTGCTCGGCTTCGTCGGGCGGCGCACCTTCGGCCGCTCGGCGGCGCGCCGGATCAGGTCGAACAGGCGCTCGCGCGCCTCGTCGCGGTTCTGCTGCTGGCTGCGGCTCGCGTCGACCGTGATCACGAGGACGCCGTCGCGCGTCAGCCGGGAGCCGGCGAGCTTCATCAGCCGGATCGCCACGTCGTTGGGCAGCGACGGCGAGCGGCGCGCGTCGAAGCGCAGCTGCACCGCCGTCGAGGACTTGTTGACGTGCTGCCCGCCCGGGCCGGACGCGCGGATGAAGGTCTCGTCGAGCTCGTCCTCGCCGATCGACAGGCCGGGTGCCACCGTGATCACGGCCTGGCCCTCCCGCCGTCGCCGCGCCGCGCGCGCGTCGGGTGCGGCCCGAGCCTCAGGTGCGGCCCGATCTGCCGGCGCCGCCCGCGCCGTCGCCGCCCGGGCCCAGACGGCCCCAGCGCGTGGGCAGGAAGCTCTGGCTCGCCACGTCGATCACGATCGTGCGGAGGTTCGACAGGCTGTCGCCGCCCCTCAGCTCGAGGGGCATGTAGCGCTCCAGTCCGGCGGCGAGACGATCGGCGTCGAGAATGTCGATCTGCTGCGCATGACGCCGGATGAAGCGCTCCGTGAGACAGCGCATGTCGCGCTGGCTGGTCATGGTTCGCCTCCCGTTGCGATAGGGCAACAGGAGAACATTTCCCGGCGCGGTTTGCGAGCCCCCGGCAAATTAAGCTTTGGTCACCTTTCGGCGGTGCCGCGGGCGAAGGCGTTGGAATTGCTCCGTTCATGGCGGTAGGTACGCTCCGGAACGCGGGCGAGGCAAGACGCCCGGACGCGCCGGCGCGGCACCTGGCGGGACCGGTACGGCCGGCCGACGCGCCGTCGCCGGAGGATCGGACGCCCTCCGGCCCGGCCATCAGCCCACGCTCCGCCGCAGGGTCTCGATCTCGTCCCGGAGACGCTGCCTGAGCTCCTCGAACGGCATCGGCTTGCCGAACAGGTAGCCCTGCATGTAGTGCACGCCGGCCGCCTGCAGGAAGCGCACCTGCCCCTCCGTCTCGACGCCCTCGGCGACCACCTTCTTGCCCAGCGCGCGGCCGATCCCGACGACCGCGTGGATGATCGTCGGGGCGTCGATCGAGGTCTCGACGCTGTCGACGAAGCTCTTGTCGATCTTGATCTTGTCGACCGGCAGCTGGCGCAGATAGGTCAGGCTCGAATAGCCCGTGCCGAAATCGTCGAGCGCGAAGCGTATGCCGAGCGTCCGCAGCCTCTCGATCATGGCGAGGGCGCTCGCCTCGTCGTCGATCAGCGCCATCTCGGTGATCTCGAGAACGAGGCGCTTCGGGTCGAGCCCGCTGTCGGCCAGCGCCCGCTCGACCGTCGTCGCGAAGCCCGGCTGCTGGAGCTGCAGCGGCGAGACGTTGACCGCCATGTCGATGCCGAGCGTGCTGCCTCGCTGCAGGCCCGGCGCAGCACGTGCTCGCCGATCCCGACGATCGCGCCCGTCTTCTCGGCGAGCGGGATGAAACGGGCCGGGGAAACCTGCTCGCCGTCGGCGCGCGTCCAGCGCAGCAGCGCCTCGGCGCCGGCCGTGCGGTGGGTCGTGCGCTCGACGAGCGGCTGGTAGAGCACCGTCAGCTCGTCGCGCTCGACGGCTCTCGACAGGGCCTGCTCCAGCGTTTCCTGCGCGGGGTCGGAGGGCGGCGCGGCAGCTACCGGGGCCGCGGCCGCCGGCGCCTCGTCGGCGGGCGCTCCGCCGAGCTCCGCCCGGACGGCGCGAAGCGTCGCGTCGAGCGCCTCCGAGAGCGTCGCGTACAGCGCCGGCTCGGGCGTCGTGCCGTCGAGGCGGGCGGCATGCTCGATCGCCGCGGCGGCCGCCGCCACCCGCGAGGCGCCGATATTGTAGCTCATCGACTTCATCGCATGCCCGGCCGCCCCGATCGCCTCGAGGTCTCCGGCGGCGGCCGCGTCCTCGAGCTTCCGGGCGTTGCCCGGCATATGCTCGAGATAGAGGCCGAACACGCGGGCGACGAAATCGCTGCGGCCCGAGGCCGCCATCTGCTTGAGCTGCGCCTGCATCTCGGGATCGAGGACGGGCAGCTCTTCCTCGGCCTCGGGCTGAGCGGGCTGCGGACCCGTCGCCGCGGCCGCGGCCGCCGGCTGCTCCTGCGGCGCCGGCGCCACCTCGGCCTCTCCGGTTTCCCGGCCGGCGGCGTGCCGGGCGAGGCAGGCGGCGATGTCGCCGATCGTGAAGGGCTTGTGCACGACGCCGTCCATGCCGGCGTCGCGCCAGGCCTCCGCCGCCGAGCCGAGGACGTGCGCCGTGAGCGCGACGACCGGGACGCGCGGCGTGCCGGACGCCGCCTCGGCGGCGCGGATCGCGCGGGTCGCCTCGAAGCCGTCCATCTCCGGCATGCTGCCGTCCATGAAGACGAGGTCGTAGCGGGCCTTCGCCGCCGCCTCGACGGCCTCGCGGCCGTCCTCCACCAGGTCCGGCACGATGCCGAAGCGCGACAGCGTCTCGATCATGACCTCGCGGTTGACCGGGCTGTCGTCGGCCACGAGCACCCGAAGGTCGCGATATTGCGGCAGCGCATCGCGCGCCTTCGCCACCGGCGCCAGGGCGTCGAGCGGCTCGCCGCGCGCCAGCCGGTCGAGAAGCATGGCTCACCTCGCCGTGCAGCAGCGGGCGCGACAGCACCGCGTCGGCGCCGGCGGCTGAGGCCTCCTGCCCCATCGGCACGAGGCGGACGCGCGTCACGTCCGGCGCCAGCGGAAATTCGGGCGGCTGCTCCGCGTCGAAGACGACGAGGCTCGCGGGCTCGCTCGCCGCCGAGCTCGTAGCCGGCCGCGGCGAGGTAGCGGGTGAGGGCGAGCAGCGTGCCGTCGCCGGCGACGAGGACGTGCGCCCGCGGCCGGGCCGCGCCTTCGGGAAGCCTCGGCACCGCGCGCGGCGCTTCGCCCGCCTTGGCGCGGCCGGCGCTGAAGGCGAAGGTCGAGCCCCTCCCGACCGTGCTCGAGACGCGGAAGCTTCCGCCCATCGCCTCGACGAGCCGCTTGCAGATGGCGAGGCCGAGGCCGGTGCCGCCGAACTTGCGGGTGGTCGACTGGTCGGCCTGCGAGAAGCTCTGGAACAGCGAGCCGATCTTGTCGTCGGGGATGCCGATGCCGGTGTCGTGCACCGCGAACGCCACCGCCCCGGGCGCGTCGGGGTCGGGCGCCACGGTCAGCAGCACGTGGCCGTGCTCGGTGAACTTGAGCGCGTTGTTGACGAGGTTGCCGATCACCTGGTTGAGGCGGACCGGATCGCCGATCACGTGCCGCGGCGTGGCCGGGTCGACATGGGCGGCGAGGTCGAGGCCCCGGGAGCGGGCCCGCTCGGCGAACAGCGTGACGACCTCGTCGGCCAGCGCCGCCGGGTCGACCTCGATCTCCTCGAGCTCGAGCTTGCCGGACTCGATCTTCGAGAAGTCGAGGATGTCGTTGATGATGGCGAGCAGGCCGTGCCCGGACTTGGCGACCACGTCGGCGTAGCGCTGCTCGCGCGGCGGCAGGTCGGCGGAGGCGAGCAGCTCGGCCATCACCAGGATGCCGTTCATCGGCGTCCGGATCTCGTGGCTCATCGTCGCGAGGAAGGCCGACTTCGCGGCGCTCGCCTCTTCCGCGGCGTCGCGGGCGAGCCGCAGGTCGTGCGTGCGCTCGGCGACGTCGTGCTCGAGGTTCCTGCGGTGCGTCTCGAGCCTGGCGTCGCGCTCGCTGATCTCCGACAGCATGGTGTTGAAGCCTTCGACGAGGATGCCGACCTCGTCGTCGCTCTCGACCTCGACCCGGGTGCGGTAGTCGTGGCTCTCGCGGATGCGGCTCATCGTGCTGGTGAGCCGGCGCAGCGGCGCCGTGATGCCGCGCTGCAGCCGCGCGGCCACGAGGAGCGCGACGCCGAGCGCCGCGCAGCCGCCGAGCAGGGTCAGCTTCAGGGTCGACAGCAGGTTGGCCGCGAGATCCGACGTGTCGCCGACGACCTCGAGCCGGCCGACCTCGCGGCCGCCACGCACGATCGGCACCGTGACGTCGATGCTCCGGCTCGCCAGGATGCTCCACATCGAGGCGCCGCGGCCGTCGGCGTCGGATTCAAGGCGCGTGACGACGCCGGTCTGGGCGAGCAGGCCGCCGTCCGGCCCGGTGACCCGCGAATAGAGAATGCCCGGAACGTCGGCGACGCCGCGCAGGGCCGCGAAGGTCGCGCGGCGGTCGCCCTCCGCGGCGGCCGGGGCCGCGGCCGAGGCGAAGGCATGGGCGACGGCGACGAGGCTGTCGCGCTTCGCCTCGACGTAGCGTGTCGTCTCCTGCCAGAGCCCGATCGCGGTGGCGATTCCGACTGCGAGACACACCGTCCCGAGCACGAGCATGACAAGTCTCGCGCTGATGGAACGTGTTATTCTCTTCGACACGCAAAACTCTCCCTTAAGCCCGGCATGGTATCGGAAAATCATGAGCAATCCGTTGAGCTTGCCGGCGTGCCGCCGCGAGCTCGACCAGAGAGGCGGCAATGGAATCTTCGACCGGCTGGTCTTTCGTGATCGACGAGCCGACGCGGCTCCTCGTGGCCGACGACGACCCGATCTTCTGCGAGTTTGCCTCGGTGCATCTGTCGACCCCCGTCGCCACGGTGGCGACGGCGGCCGACGGCGCCGCGGCCTGGGAGGCCCTGCGGGAGGGCGAGTACGACCTCGCGCTCCTCGACATCGAGATGCCGGGGCTCGACGGGTTCGGGCTGCTCGAGCGCATCCGCAGGGACGACAGGCTGCGCCACATGCCCTGCGTCATGGTCACCGGCCGCGAGGACATCGCCTCGATCGACCGGGCCTACGAGCTCGGCTCGACCTCCTTCGTCACGAAGCCGGTCAACTGGCGCCAGCTCTCCTACCAGCTGCGCCACGTGCTGCGCACCGCGCGGATCGAGCGCGAGCTGCGCGAGCGGGCCGAGGATCGCCGGCCGGCCGTTGCCGGTGGCGAGGTCGAGGCCGGCGTCGTGCGCATCCTCGAGCTCGCGGAATGGCTGGAGAGCAGGCCGGCATCGGCAAGGCGGCCGAGATCGCCGCGGAAGCGCGGACGGTGCTCGGCCGGATGACCGGCGGGAGCGAGCGCCGCTGTGCCGCCGAGCTTGCGCGCCGGCCGTCAGCGGCGACGGGCACGGCGTAAGCCTGCAACCGCCGGGCGGCCGTCTCCGGCGGCCGCCGCGACGATCCCCATGCGAGGGCCCATGTGAGCGGCATCGCAGCCGCAGGTGCGACCCGGCGCTTGCAACCTCATGGCTGACTGGAGAAAGAGGCCGGGCGGCCCGCGACAGATTGATCCGGAGCTGCGGAGCCGGGATGCTGGTCGGCCGAGCCGGCCGGTCATGCGGCCGTCTTTCCCGACGGCCGCCCCTGGATCGCATGTGAGCCGAAGCCGGAGCGCCCTGTCGGCCGACGTTTACTGCACCAGCCGCGTCGCGCCCGTCGGGCCCACGCCGGTCGGCACCGGAACGTCCGTCGCGCCGTAATCCGTGTTGAGCACGAGGTTGGGCGCCTGCCTCAGCTCGAGGCGGCGTACGACGAGCGCCGTGTAGGCGGATTCCTCGGCGACCGGCTGCTTCGAATCGACGACGAAGCGGCCCTCCGGCAGGTAGATCGTGCCGAGCAGCCGGCGCGCATTGTCGGTGTCGATGCGGAACTCGCGCAGCTTCTCCGACGCGCGGTCCTCCCAGAACAGGATGCCGGCCATCGGCCCTTCCTTCGGCGCGCCGAGATCGATCGTCGCGTCCCCGGCGAATCGGAGCTTCGCCTTGTCGCCGGTGAAGAAGAAGCCGACATACTCGCCCGTCAGCTCCGCCCCCGAGTCGACCTTCAGCTGGCCGTCCTTGATGACGTAGATGCCCGGCAGCAGGAACACCTTCGCCTTGGAGTGGATCATGATGTCGCCGCAATAGGTGCCGGGCAGCAGCGTCGTCGTTTCGTCGTGGATGTCGAGCTTGCCCGAGAGGCACGGGCCGACTTCCGGCTGCGGCCGCGCGGCCAGGGGATCGTCGATGGGCGGGCAGTCGGTCAGCGGAAGCGGACGGAAGTTCGATTCGAGGCCCTTGTAGCCGCCGGCCGAGCAGATGTTGCTCGCCATGAGCCGTGAGGAATCCTCGGCGCGTATGGCCTGGGGGTCGGTCGAGTTGGCGTAGACCGAGCAGCCGCCGGCGCTCAGCGTCGCGCTGTTCTGGAGCCTGATGCCGTCGCCCTTGGATTCCTCCAGGCTGATCACGCAGATCTTCTCGCCCATGGTCCGGGCCGTCGCGGTCGCGTGCAGCACGCCCGAGCCCTCCGAGACGAGGCCGGCGAAGTAGGCGAGGGCGGACTGGGTGATGTCGACGCGGACCTCCGACTTCTCCTTGATGACGGTCGCCTCGATCTTTATGTCGGCCGGCCCCATGGCGTTTGCGAGCGCGGCGCGGCCCGTGGCCTTGGCGGCCTCGTCCACGCGGCCCTCGTGTCCGGCCCCCGTCAGCGCCAGCTCGCGCGCGCCGGCGATCGCGGCGGCGTCGGCGGCCGCCTGCAGCTCGGCGAGCTGGGTCCGCGACACCGTGTAGTCGATGGCGGCGCCGCTCGTCGCCACCAGCAGGGGCGCGACGAGGGCGAAGACGAGCGCAACGTTGCCCCGGCTGTGGGCTAGGAACGCCAGACCTGATCTACGCCGGAGCAGCAACATTCAATTGCACCATTCTCACTTCCTGTGATGGTGCCATGAACCTCCCGAATCCCTTTACAGGGTCTTGCCGCGATGCCGGACCGGGGCGGGAGCGCCGGAAAAGGGTAAACCGCAAGTTCTGCGCGGGGCGCGGATTGTCGCTTCGGATCGAGGACGTGCCGCCGCGGAAGGTTTGACCGTGTAGACAAGATTTACGCCCGGTCCTATCGTTCGCAGATGCGGAATTCGCGGACGGCCGCTCCGTGCGGCGGACGACGCGCGCACTCTTGCCCGCATGAAGGGGGATCCATGGGGAACAGCATCATCACGTCCACCGGCCTCGACCGTCGCCGGTTCCTTGAGCTCACCGGGCTCGGCGCCGCGACGCTGGCGCTCGGCAGCCTGAAGGCGCGCGCCGCCGATCCGCTGAAGGTCGCCGCCGTCTTCTCCACCCCGATCGAGGAGCCGTGGGACCACCAGATCCACGTCGCGCTGCTCAAGGCGAAGGAGGAGATGGGCATCGACTACAACTGGGCGGAGAACGTCTCCTCCAGCGACTATCAGCGCGTGCTGCGCCAGTATGCCCGCGACGGCTACCAGCTGATCATGGGCGACGCCTTCGCCGCCGAGGACATCGCGCGCCGCGTCGCCAAGCAGTTTCCCGACATCGCCTTCGTCTTCGGCTCGGGCGAGGGCCCGGCCGAGCCGAACTTCTCGGTGTTCGACAACTGGATCCACGAGCCGGCCTATCTGTCCGGCATGATCGCCGGCAAGATGACGAAGTCGAACGTCGTCGGCTCGGTCGCCGCGATGGACATCCCGGAGGTCGACCGCCTCGTCAACGCCTTCTGCGCCGGCGCCAAGGACGTCAACAAGGACGTCAAGTGCAAGGTCACCTTCATCGGCTCGTTCTTCGACCCGCCGAAGGCGAAGGAGGCCGCGCTCGCCCAGATCGGCCAGGGCGTCGACGTGATCTTCGCCGAGCGCTTCGGCGTCATCGAGGCGGCCAAGGAGAAGGGCATCTACGCCATCTCCAACATGTCCGACCAGTCGAGCCTCGGCCCCGACACGGTGATCACCGGCCCGGTGTGGGACATGTGGCCGACCGTGCAGAACGTCATCAAGCAGGTCCAGGCCGGCGTCTACACGGCGCAGGACTTCGGCAGCTTCTCCTACATGGCCAAGGGCGGCGCGCAGCTCGCGCCCTATGACGGCGCCGAGATCCCCGACGACGTGAAGCAGCTCGTCGAGGAGAAGAAGAAGGAGATCGAGGCCGGCACGTTCCGCGTCAACGTCAACGAGAACACGCCCGTCTCCGAGTGAGCGAGCCGCAGGTGGCGCCGCTCGTCGCCCTGCGGGGCATCGTCAAGCGCTTCGGCGCCGTCGCGGCCTGCGACGGCGTCGACCTTTCGCTTCATCCCGGCGAGATCCTCGGCCTGCTCGGCGAGAACGGCGCCGGCAAGACGAGCCTGATGAACGTCCTGTTCGGCACCTACGCCGCCGACGAGGGCACGATCGAGGTCGACGGCAGGCCGGTCCAGGTCCGCTCCTCCGCCGACGCGCTGGCGCTCGGCATCGGCATGGTCCACCAGCACTTCCAGCTCGTGCCGCGCCACACCGTGATCGAGAACCTGCTGGTCGGCCGCCCCGGCCCGGACGGCCCGCTGACGCGCGAGCGCGTCGTCCAGCGGCTGGCCGAGATCGGCCGCGACTACCACCTGACGCTCGACCCCGACGCCCGCGTCGGCGACCTCTCGGTCGGCGAGCAGCAGCGCGTCGAGATCGCCAAGGCGCTGGTGCGCGGCGCCCGCATCCTGGTGCTCGACGAGCCGACCGCGACGCTGACGCCGCAGGAGGCGCGCGGGCTGTTCGTCGCGCTGCGGGCGATGGCGGCGAAGGGCATGGGCGTCATCTTCATCAGCCACAAGCTCGGCGAGGTCATCGAGATCACGAGCCGCATCACCGTCATGCGGCACGGCCGGGTCGTCGCCGGCCGCGACAATGACGGCAACCTGTCGAAGCCCGAGCTCGCGCGCCTGATGTGCGGCCGCGACCTCGCCCCGCCGGCCAAGCCCGAGCTGTCGCCCGGCAAGACGCTGCTCGTGCTCGACCGCGTCTCGACGCGCGGCGCCGGCGTCGACCTGCAGGACGTCTCGCTTAAGGTGCGGGAAGGCGAGATCGTCGGCATCGCCGGCGTCTCCGGCAACGGCCAGCGCGCCCTCGCCGACCTCGTCTCCGGCATGCTGCAGCCGGCCGCCGGCCGCATCGAGATCGACGGCACCGAGGTCGCCGAGCCGTCGCCGCGCGCGATGCAGGCGCTGCGGGTCGGCCGCGTGCCGGAGGACCGGCTCGCCACCGGCATGATCGCCAGCCTGCCGCTCAAGGAGAGCATGGCGCTGCCGTGGATCGGCCGGAAGCCCTTCAGCCGCGGCGGCCGCATCGACCGCGGCGCGATCGACCGCTTCGCCCGCGACGCCATGGCCCGCTTCGACGTGCGCGCCGCGGGCCCCGACGCCCGCACCGGCACGCTGTCGGGCGGCAACCTGCAGAAGGCGCTTCTCGCGCGCGAGTTCGCGCTCGAGCCGAAGCTCCTGATCGTCGCCCAGCCGACCCGCGGCATCGACGTCGGGGCGATGGAGTTCATCCACCGGCAGTTCCTCGACCTCGCCGCGAAGGGCGGCGCGGTGCTCGTCATCAGCGAGGACCTCGAGGAGCTCTTCGCGCTGTCGGACCGGATCGCCGTCATGTATCACGGCCGCATCGTCGGCGACCTGCCCGTGGCCGAGGCGAGCGTCGAGCGGGTGGGCCTGCTGATGGCCGGCGTCGAGGAGGAGGCGGCATGATCAGGCTCGAGCGCCGCGCGGAGACGCCGCTGTGGCTGCAGGTCGCGATCCCGATCGCCGCGGTGGTCCTCGCGCTCGTCCTGTGCGCCGGGCTCGTGGCGCTGGCGGGCGCGCCGGTGCTCGAGGCCTACGGCACGCTGTTCCTGTCGACCTTCCAGTCGAGCTACGACGTCGAGGACACGCTGATGAAGGCGGCGCCCCTGATCTTCACCGGGCTCGCCGTCGTCGTCGCGTTCCGCGCCAAGTTCTGGAACATCGGGGCGGAAGGCCAGCTGATGGCCGGCGCCATGGCCGCGGGCTTCATCGGCGAGCGTCACTTCCTGCCGGCGGTCTCGCTCGTGCCGCTGATGCTCGTCGGCGCGGCGCTCGCGGGCGCGGCCTGGGCGGCGATCCCGGCGCTCCTCAAGACGCGGCTCAAGGTCGACGACGTCGTCACCACGCTGCTCCTGAACTCGATCATGCTCTACGGCGTGATGGCGCTGCTCGAGGGGCCGTGGAAGGACCCCAGGAGCGGCTATCCGAACTCGCCGAGCATCCGGCCCGAGGCCGATTTCCCGATCCTGTTCGGCACCGAGACCCATCTCGGCATCGTCCTCGCCTTCGTCGCGGTCGCCGTCGTCTGGTACCTGATGGCGCGCACCACGCTCGGCTTCCGCATCCGCGCCGTCGGCGCCAATCCCGAGGCCGCCGCCTATGCCGGCATCTCCGTCGGCCGCGTGATCCTCGTCGCGGCGCTGATCTCGGGGGCGCTGGCGGGCCTCGCGGGGGCGGGCGAGGTCGGCGGCGTGCGCTTCCAGGTCACGTCGGACCTCTCGGCCGGCTACGGCTATGCCGGCATCGTCATCGCGACGCTGGGCGAGCTCAATCCGCTCGGCGCCCTGCCGGCGGCGCTGTTCTTCGCGGTGATCTTCAACGGCGCCGGGGCCATGGCGCGCTCGACCAACGTCCCGGTCTACCTCGCCGACGTCATCCAGGGCACCGCGCTCCTCGCCATGGTCGGCGCCCGCATCTTCGCGACCTACCGGCTGCGCTTCACGGGAGCCCGCCATGCTTGATTCGCTGCTCCAGGCGATCGACGTCGGCTTCTTCGCGGCGCTCGTGCGCATCGCGACGCCGCTCCTGCTGGCGACGCAGGGCGAGCTCCTGACCGAGCGCTCCGGCGTGCTCAACCTCGGCATCGAGGGCACGATGCTGCTCGGCGCGATGACCGGCTTCAGCGCCGCCTACTTCTCCGGCAGCCTGTGGATCGGGCTCCTGGCGGCGATCCTGACGGGCGCGCTCGCCGGGCTCCTGATGGCCGGGCTCACCGTCGTGCTCGGCGTCAGCCAGCACGTCTCGGGCATCGGCACGACGCTCCTCCTGTCGGGCCTCGCGCTCTTCCTCTACCGCATGATCTTCGGCGAGCAGCCGGTGCCGCCGAGCGTCACGCCGTTCCAGGACCTGCCGATCCCCGGCCTGTCGCAGATCCCCGTCCTCGGGCCGATCCTGTTCCACCAGAGCGTGCTCACCTACGCCGCGCTCCTGAGCGTGCCGGCGGTGGCGTGGGCGCTCAACCGGACGCGCTGGGGCCTCAACCTGCGCACCGTCGGCGAGAACCCGCGGGCCGCCGACACGGCGGGCGTCGACGTGATCCGCGTGCGCACGCAGGCGCTCGTCATCGGCGGCGCGATGATGGGGCTCGCCGGCGCCTACCTGACGATCGACCAGTTCAACGCCTTCACCTTCGGCGTCGTCTCCGGCCGCGGCTGGGTGTGCATCGCGCTCGTCGTCTTCGGGCTGTGGAGCCCGTGGCGGGCGGCCGGCGGGGCGCTGCTCTTCGGCCTGCTCGAGGCGCTGCAGCTCAGGCTGCAGACCTCGAACGCCTGGCACGTGCCCTACGAGGTGTTCCTCATGCTGCCCTTCGTGCTGACGATCGTCGCCATGGCGCTCGTCTCGCGCAACGCCCGGGCGCCCGCGGCCCTGCTTCTGCCGTTCCGCAAGGAAGAGCGCTGACGCCCAGGAGGTGGATTGGAGCGCCCGGCCCGGTTCGATCGGGCCGGATCGCGTTCTATGCGGGGGATCCGAGCGCGAGGAGCTGCGCCAGCACCGAGACGGCGATGACCTCCGGCGCCTTGCCCTCGATGCCCGGCAGGCCGATCGGGCAGACGAGGCGTGCCCGCGCCGTGTCGTCGAAGCCGTCGCCGGCGAGCCGCGACAGGAAGCGCGCCCGTTTCGTCTCCGATCCGATCAGGCCGACCCAGGCGGCGGCGCCGCGAAGGGCGGCGGCCGTCAGCTCGTAGTCGAGCCGGTGCTCGTGCGTCATGACGAGGACCGCCGCGTCAGCCCTCGCCGAGGCCGCCTGCGCCGCGGCCTCGGCCTCGTCGACGCAGGCGACGCCGGGCAGCTCCGTCATTTCCGCGCGCGTGTCGAGCCACGTCAGGTCGAAGGGCAGGCCGTTGGCGGCGCGGGCCACGGCGCGGCCGACATGGCCTGCGCCGAACAGCAGGAGCGGCCGCCGCGCCTCGCCGAGCCGCTCCGCGAAGACGGCGCCGGCAGCGGGGCGGTCGCCGCGGGCGGAGACCGCCGAGGGCTCCCCGTCGTCGCTCACCTCGCGCGAGACGCCGGCTTCCGTTAGCCGGCTTGTCAGCGTGCGTCCCTCGACCGCCTCGTCGAGCCAGTCCGCGGACCGGGCATCGAGCCGCTCGACGAGAAGCCGCGTCCGGCCGCCGCAGCACTGGCCGAGAAGCGGCCCCAGCGGATAGTCCTGCACCCGCCACGTGCCGGGGGGCTCCTTCAGGACCGCGCGCGCCTGCGCGGTCGCGCGGTATTCGAGCGCGCCGCCGCCGATCGTGCCGGCGAGGCCGTCTTCCGTCACGACCATGCGCGTGCCGGGCCCGCGCGGCGCCGAGCCCTCGGTCGCCAGCACCGTGACGAGAGCCGTCGGTCCCTCGGCGACGGCCCGTCGCGCCGCCTCGACCCAGTCAGGCCGCCTGCGGTCTGCCACGGAGCTCCTCGATGGCGAAGAGGACGCGCTCGGGCGTCGCGGGCGCGTCGAGCTTCGGCAGGCCGCGGCCCGGCGCCGCGGCGGCGACGGCCTGGGTGATGGCGGAGAACACGGAGATCGCCAGCATGAAGGGCGGCTCGCCCACCGCCTTCGAGCGGTGGATCGTGCGCTCGACGTTGCGGCCGGCCTCCCACAGCCGGATGTCCATGCGCGCGGGCCGGTCGCCGGCGGTCGGGATCTTGTAGGTCGACGGCGCGTGCGTGAGGAGGCGCCCGTCCTCGGCGTAGACCAGCTCCTCCGTCGTCAGCCAGCCCATGCCCTGGACGAAGCCGCCCTCGATCTGGCCGAGGTCGATCGCCGGGTTCAGCGAGCGGCCGACGTCGTGCAGGATGTCGACCGAAAGCACCCTGTGCTCGCCCGTCAGCGTGTCGACCACGACCTCGGACAGCGCCGCGCCGTACGCGAAGTAGAGGAACGGCCGGCCGCGATGGGCCTTGCGGTCGTAGTGGATCTTCGGCGTCGCGTAGTAGCCGGTCGCCGACAGCGAGATGCGCCCGACATGCGCCATGCGGCAGAGCGAGGGGAACGGGATCCGCTCCTGCCCGGCCATGACGCCGTCGCGGGTGAAGCGCACGTCCTCCTCGGCCACGCCGTACTTCCCGGCGAGGAACGCCGCGAGCCGCCGGCGCAGCGTCTCCGCCGCATTGAAGGCGGCCATGCCGTTGAGGTCGGAGCCCGAGGAGGCCGCCGTCGCCGAGGTGTTCGGCACCTTGTCGGTGCGGGTGGCCGAGATCCGCACCGTCTCGACCGGCACGGCGAAGACGTCGGCGACCACCTGCGCGACCTTGATCATCAGGCCCTGGCCCATCTCGGTGCCGCCGTGGTTCAGGTGGATCGAGCCGTCCGTGTAGAGGTGGACCAGCGCGCCGGCCTGGTTCAGGTGCATGGCGGTGAAGGAGATGCCGAACTTCACCGGCGTCAGCGCCAGGCCCTTCTTCAGCACGCTGTGGCCTGCGTTGAACGCCTCGACCGCCCTGCGCCGCGCCTCGTAGCCGGTCGTCGCGGCGAGCTCCTCGACGATCTGCGGCGCGACGTTGTCCTCGACGGTCATGTGGTAGGGCGTCACGTCGCGGCCGGGGCCGTAGAGGTTGCGCCGCCGGACGGCGAGCGGATCGAGCTCCAGATGCGCGGCGATGTCGTCGATCACCCGCTCGATCGCCATCATGCCCTGCGGTCCGCCGAAGCCGCGGAAGGCGGTGTTCGACACCGTGTTGGTGCGCAGCCGGTGCGACACGATCTCGACCGCCGGCAGGTGGTAGCAGTTGTCGGCGTGGAACATCGCCCGGTCGTTGATCGCCGGCGACAGGTCGACGGTCGCGCCGCAGCGCGAGGCGAGGTCGATGCGGATGCCCTCGATCGTGCCGTCTTCGTCGAAGGCGACGTCGTAGCGCGCGAGGAAGTCGTGCCGCTTGCCGGTCAGCACCATGTCGTCGTCGCGGTCGGCGCGGAACTTGGCCGGGCGCCCGGTCTTCGCGGCGACGAGCGCGCAGGCGGCCGCGAACGGCGCGGCCTGCGATTCCTTGCCGCCGAAGGCGCCGCCCATGCGCCGCACCTCGACCGTCACGTCGGCGTGGCTCAGCTTCAGGAGGTCGGCGATCAGGTGCTGCTCCTCGCTCGGGTGCTGCGTCGAGCTGAGCACGTGGAGCGGCCCGTCCGGGCTCGGCGTCGCCATCGCGACCTGGCCCTCGAGGTAGAAATGCTCCTGGCCGCCGATCTCGAGCGCGCCGGAGATGCGCCGCGTCGCGGCGGCGAGCGCGGCGTCCGCGTCGCCGCGGGCCATGCGCTGCGTCTCCTCGATCACCGAGCCGGCCGCAAGCGCCTCGTCGATCGTCACGAGATGCGGCAGCTCGTCGTACTCGACCTTGGCGAGCCGCGCCGCGCGGCGGGCCGCGGCGACGCTCTCCGCGGCGACGAGGAAGATCGGCTGGCCGACATAGTGCACGGTGCCGTCGGCGAGCAGCCGGTCGTCGTGGGCCACCGGGCTCACGTCGTTCGTGCCGGGAATGTCGCCGGCCGTGAAGACCGCCACGACGCCCGGATGGCTCCGCACCGCCGACAGGTCGAGCGAGCGGATGCGCGCATGCGGCCTTTCGCTCAGGCCGAAGGCGAGGTGCAGCAGGTCCTGCGGCTCCGGCATGTCGTCGACGTAGCGCGCCCGGCCCGAGACGTGCCCGGCGGCGCTGTCGTGCGGCAGCGGCGCGCGCACCGCGGCTCGCGGGGGCGGGACGACGTCAGCCATCGACGAGCTCCCTTGCCAGCACCGAGGACGGCTCGTCCGGGCGGGCCTGCTCGGCCCACAGGCGGCGCACGAGGTTCGCGGCCGCCGCCAGGCGGTAGCGGGACGAGCCGCGCAGGTCGGAGAGCGGCTGGTAGTCGTCCGAGAGCGCGGCCGCCGCGGCCTCGACGGTGTCCTCGTTCCACGGCTTGCCGGTCAGCGCCGCCTCGCAGGCCGGCGCCCGGCAGGGCGTGCCGGCCATGCCGCCGAACGCCACCCGTGCCGTCGTGACGACGCCGTCGCGGATCGTCAGCGCGAAGGCGCCGAGCACGGCCGAGATGTCGCTGTCGAAGCGCTTCGACAGCTTGACGATGCGCACGAGGTCGTCGTCGGCGGGCCGGGGCACGTCGATCGCCTCGACGAACTCGCCCGGCGCCCGGTCCTGCCTGCCATAGGCGAGGAAGAACTCCTCGAGGGGGATCGTCCGCCGCTCGTCGCCGCGGCGCAGCGTCAGCGTCGCGCCGAGCGCGATCAGCGCCGGCGGCGTGTCGCCGATCGGCGAGCCGTTGGCGATGTTGCCGCCGATCGTGCCGGCGTTCCGGACCTGCAGGCCGCCGATGCGGCGCACGAGCTCGCCGAGGTCGGGGTGGAGCCGGCCGAGCGCGTCGCGGGCGTCGGAATAGCGCACGCCGGCGCCGATCCGCAGGCCCTCCGCCGTCTCCTCGATTCCCCGGAGGTCCGCCACGTCGCCGATGAAGATCAATTCGTCGAGCACGCGCTGCTGCTTCGTGACCCAGAGCCCGACATCGGTCGCGCCGGCGACGAGGCGCGCGTCGGGATGGGTCAGGAGGAGCTCGGCGAGCTGGTCGGCGGTGCGCGGCTTGAACCATCGCCGCGTCGTCCGGGCGAGCGGGTCGGCGAAGACGCCCTCCGCCGGCTCGTCGGTCGCGATCTCGCGCAGCTTCGCCACCGTCGCCGCGTCGTCGCGCGCGGCGACCGGCACGGATTCGCCGGCGGCGAGGATCGGGCCGTAGCCGGTGCAGCGGCACAGATTGCCGGCGATCACGTCCTTCACCGGCTGACCGGCCGTGCCGCAGGCGCCGACCGACCGGCCGTAGAGCGACATGACGAAGCCCGGCGTGCAGAAGCCGCACTGCGAGCCGTGCAGCTCCGCCATCGCCCGCTGCACCGGGTGCAGCCGGCCGTCGCGCGACAGGCTCTCGACCGTCAGCAGCGCCTTGCCGTCGAGCATCGGCGTGAAGAGGATGCAGGCGTTGACGGCGCGCCAGCTCACGGCCTCGCCGTCAAGCTCGCCGAGGAGCACGGTGCAGGCGCCGCAGTCGCCCTCGGCGCAGCCCTCCTTCGTGCCGGTCCGGCGCAGCCGGTAGCGCAGCAGGTCGAGCACCGTGGAGGTGGGGTCGACGTCGCCGAGCGAGACGATCTCGTCGTCGAGCAGGAAGCGCACCATCAGCTTCCCCGATAGGTCGAATAGCCGTAGGGGGAAACGAGCAGGGGCACGTGATAGTGCCCCGCGGGCTCGGCGACCCCGAAATCGATGGCGACGACGTCGAGGAAGGGCGGGTCCGGCAGCTCGATCCCCTGGGCGCGGAAATAGGCCGCGACGCCGAACTCGAGCCGGTAGGCGCCGCGCGTCGTCTCCCGCCCCTCGAGCAGGCCGGGGCAGCGCCCGTCCTCGTTCGTGCGGCCGGAGAACACCTCCTCGCCGTCGATCGTCAGGCGGACGGAGATGCCGGCCGCCGGGCGGCCGTGCGTCAGGTCGAGCACGTGCGTCGAGAGGCTCATGCCGTCGCTCCCTGCGTCTCCGCCGGCTGCCATTCGCCCGCGAACTCGGGCTCGGCATAGGCGTGGTAGTCGGCGAGCATCGCGTCGGCGTCGTCGAGGAAGAGCTGGTCGGCGACGCCGCCGACGAGGCGCGGCAGGGCGTATTTGAGCCCCGACAGCGCCGCCGCCGACAGGCCGTGGCTGATCAGCGCGGAGTAGTTGAAGGCGAAGAGCCCGTGCAGCCGCTCCACGTCCTCCGGCCGGCGCGGCAGGAACTGGAAGCCGGGGCCGAGATAGGGGTGCGCGTCGAGCACCGGGTTCGCGACGTCGGCGGGCGGCGCGTAGTGGTCGGCCCAGCGCGCGATGCCGTCGGCGACGAGCCTCAGCTCCGGCCGCAGCGCCGGATCGGTGACGAGGCCGGTCGACAGCACGAGGAAGTCGTAGGTGAACGTGCCCTTGGGCGTCGTCACGCGGATGCCGTCGCCGGTCCGCTCGACGCCCGTCCACGGGCTGCCGAGATGCAGCCGGAAGCCCGGATGGCTCGCGGCGCGCTCGAACATGTCCGTCGTCGGCGGCTGGTTGCGGTCGAAGAACGAGGCCATGACCTCGTACTTCTGTGCGTCGGACAGCGCGGGATAGCGCGGGATGACGCCGTTCGCCTCCATGAAGCGGATCGGGTTGACCCGCGGCAGCGCCGGCCGGCGCACGAAGACATGCGCCTCCGCCACGCCGTCGTCGAGCGCGGTCGAGGCGTTGTCGAAGGCCGAGGCGCCGCCGCCGAGGATCGCGATGCGCCTGCCCGACAGCGCGCGGTAGTCGACCCGCTCGGAGGTGTGGGCGTAGGCCGAGCGCGGCAGCGCGTCCGCGACGAAGGACGGCACGTGCCACTCGCCGCCGCCCTGGATGCCGGTGGCGAGCACGATCTTGCGCGCGAGAACCGTCTCGCCGCCCGCGAGGTGCAGGCGGTGCAGCCGGCCCTCGACGCGGCTCGACGAGGGTGACCTTCGCGTCGTTGCGCACGGGCAGCGCCAGCACGCGGCGGTACCAGCGGAGATAGTCCATCCAGTCGCCGCGCGGGATCTTGTCGAGCGCCGCCCAGCCCGCCTCGCCGTGCTGCGCCTCCCACCACGCCCGGAAGGTCAGCGACGGCACGCCGAGATCGATCGAGGTGAGGTGCTTGGGCGTGCGCAGCGTGCGCATGCGCGCATAGGTGTCCCACGGGCCCTCGAGGCCCTCCGGGCACTCGTCGAGGACGAGGATGTTCGACACGCGCTCGCGCATCAGCCCGAAGGCGGCGCCGAGCCCCGACTGGCCGCCGCCGACGATCGCGACGTCGTGGACGTGGCCGTCGGGATGGCTGCGCGGGCGCGTCCAGCCCTCGCCGCCGAAGGCGAGGCGCTTCAGGTCGGTGGCGACCTCCGCCTCGAGCGCGGCGAGGCCCTGCCTGTCGCTCATGACGCGTCCCCCGGCGCATGTCCCTCACGCGCATCTCCTCCCGGCGCATGTCCTCCAGGCGCAGGCGGACGATCTCGCCGATCTCGGCGAGCGCGGTCTCGATCTCGGTCTCGCGGTCGTTGCCGAGCCGGCGCGCCATCGCGGCGAGGATGCCGGCCTTGTCGGTCCGGCGCACGCAGACGATGAAGGGGAAGCCGAAGCGCTCGCCATAGGCGGCGTTCAGCGCGTGGAATCGCTCGTACTCCGCCGGCGTCAGCCGGTCGAGCCCGGCCGAGGCCTGCTCGGCCGCCGAGGCCTCGGTCAGCGTGCGGTCGACCGCCGCCTTGCCGGCGAGCTCCGGATGGGCGCGGATCAGCATCAGCTTCTCCTCCGGCGAGAGCGCCTCGACCACCGCCATCAGGCCCCGGTGCAGGTCGTCGAAGGGCCGGCGGCCGGCGGCGCGCTCGACGATCCACGGCGAGTGCTCGAAGAGCTGGCCGTAGCGGGCGATGAAGGCCTCGCGACCGATTTCGTTGACGTCGTCGCGACGCTCCGGCGCGGTCGATCCGCCCGCGGCGGTGGAGGAATTCACGTGCAAGGTCGGCATGTCCGGGTGCTGGTTGCGGCCACGTTCGCGAGCATGCGTCGCCGGTGGGCACTCGGGGGAATCTTGGCGTGAAAGCGCGGGCGACGCAATCACCGTCCCGCGGCGACGAAGACGGGCTGCGGCAGCCTCGCCTCCTCCAGATTGTCCTCCGGCCGTGCCCGGTCGACGACCAGGAAGCGGCTGCCCGCCTCGCGGCAGACGAGCGGCGCGTGCCACACGCCGCGGCCGATCTGCACGCCCTGGCCGGGGCCGACGGCGAAGGCGCGCACGGCGTCCGGCGCCGGCGCGTCCGCGACGACCACGACCCACGACGTCTCCGCCAGCGGCACGAAGGCCTGGGTGCCGGAAGGGTGGCGCTCGAGGAGGTCGATGCGGGCCGGCGTCGCCGCAGGCTCGCTCACGACGAAGACGGAGATGACGGCCGGCGCCCCGGCGACGTCGACGGTCGCGAGCGCATGGTGGCGCGCCGCGGCGCCGCCGTTGATCGCGACCGGGTCCGTGCCCTCCGCGGCGATGACCTCGCCGTAGCGGGCGAAGGCCTCCCGCGTCAGCGGCTCGGGCGTCAGCGTCGCCGTCATGCGAGCGTGCCGAAGACGCGGAAGCGCGAGACGCCGCCGTCGGGGTGGATGTCGAGCCGCAGATGGCTGACCGGGCCGGCATCGCGCAGCGCCGCGCCCTCGAAGACGTGGACGTGGTCGGCCCTGAGCTTCTGCCGCGGCATCAGCTCGTCCCAGAACATCGCCCCCGCCACGATGCCGGCCTCGGCGGCCGGGTCGAGGCGCGCCGCGCTGACCGAGCAGGCATCGGGAAAGTTGCCCCGGAAATGCGCCGTGTCGACCTCGATGCGGGTGACGCGGCCGGGCGCGCCGAGCGCGACGATCAGCCAGTCGAAGCCCGGCTCGCGGCGCCGCCGCGTCTCCCAGCCGTCGCCCATGTCGCGGCCGCGGCCGGGCGCGAGCACGGCCCAGACGTCGCCGTAATGGGCGTCGTTGAAGGCGAGCACGCGGCCGCCGTTGCGGATCGCCGACAGCTCGAACTCGCCGTCGCCGTTCGCGCTCCAGTCGGGCACCGGGTCGCCATAGGCGCGCAGGCGGGCGATGCCGCCGTCGGGATGGATGTCGAGCCTGAGCCAGCGCCAGGCGCGCTCGTCGGCGACGGGCACGAAATGCTGCGCCGACGGCCCGAGCTTCAGGGAGGGAACGAGGCTCACCCAGTCGCCGTCGCCGGGCTCGCTTTCCGTGTCGGCGGCGAAGATCGCGGCGGCCGGCGGGTAGTTGCCGGTGAAGTGGCTCGTGTCGACGTCGAAGCCGCGGATCCGGCCGCGGCAGCCGAGCTTCATCACGCACCAGTCGTGGCCGCCGTCGCGCCGGCGCTTCGATTCCCAGCCGTCCATCCACTTGCCGAAATCGTCGAAGACGCCGGGCCTGAAGACCGGCGTCTCGTCCTGCAGCATCCGCGCCATCGCGGCGAAGCTGTCGTCGGAGCAGCGCAACGCCTCGCCGCCGAGCCGCGGCGACAGGAGGTTGACCGCGCCGTCCGCCCAGCCCGGCAGGGGCAGCCGCCCGGCGAGGATGTCGCTCATGCCGCGCCCCCGGCGTCCGGCCGGTGGTGGGCGTGCCAGTGGCGGGCGATGTCGGCGCGGGTGGCGAACCACACGCCCTCGTGGCTCTGCGCGTGGTCGAGGAAGCGCTTCAGCGCCATCGTCCGCCCCGGCCGGCCGGCGAGGCGGCAGTGCAGGCCGATCGACATCATCTTCGGGATGCCGAGCCAGCCTTCCGCGTAGAGCTGGTCGAAGCTGTCGCGCAGATAGGCGAAGAACTGGTCGCCGGAGTTGAAGCCCTGCGGCGTGGCGAAGCGCATGTCGTTGGCGTCGAGCGTGTAGGGCACGATCAGGAACGGCCCCTCCGGCCCCTCGACCCAGTAGGGCAGGTCGTCGGCGTAGGAATCGGCGGAATAGAGGAAGCCGCCCTCCTTCATCACGAGGTCGAGCGTGTTCTCCGAGGTGCGGCCGGTGTACCAGCCGACGGGCCGCTCGCCCGTCACCTCCTCGTGGATCCGCAGCGCCTCGCGGAGGTGCTTCCTCTCCTCCTTCTTCGACATGTCGCGGTAGTCGATCCAGCGCAGGCCGTGGCTCGCGATCTCCCAGCCGGCCTCCTTCATGGCGGCGACGGCGTCCGGGTTGCGCTGAAGCGCCATCGCCACGCCGAACACCGTCACCGGCAGCCGGCGCGCAGTTAGCTCGCGCCACAGCCGCCAGAAGCCGGCGCGGCTGCCGAACTCGTAGATCGACTCCATGCTCATGTGGCGCTGGCCGGGCCAGGGCTGTGCGCCGACGATCTCCGACAGGAAGGCCTCGGACGCCTTGTCGCCGTGGAGGACCGAGTTCTCGCCGCCCTCCTCGTAGTTGACGACGATCTGCACGGCGAGCCTGGCGCCGTTCGGCCAGCGCGGGTCGGGCGTCGCGCGCCCGTAGCCGATCATGTCGCGGGGATAGCTCATGGCACTCACGCAAGGGGATGCGGACGGCGCGGGGTGCGCCGCCCGGCGGAGCCTCAACCGATACCAGCCGGCGGCCCGCCCGGCCAAGCCCCGGCTTCTGGCCGGGCCTCGCCTTCTGGCCAGGCCCCGCCTTCTGCCCAGGCCTCGCCTTGCGGCGCGGACGCGGCAGCGCGTGGCGTCAGGCCCACTCGCCCTGCCGGAACACGGGCTCGCGCCGGCCGTCCTCGTGGACGCCGTCGATGTCGAGCGCGCCGGAGCCGATCATCCAGTCGACATGGATGAAGCTCCGGTTGCCGCCCTGCGCGACGATCTGCTCCTCGGTCAGCGTGTCGCCGCCGACGAAGCACTTCGAGTAGCACTGGCCCAGCGCGATGTGGCAGGCGGCGTTCTCGTCGAACAGCGTGTTGTAGAACAGGAGCCCGCTCTGGGAGATCGGCGAGCTGTGCGGCACGAGCGCCACCTCGCCGAGGCGCCGCGCGCCCTCGTCGGTGTCGATGAGCTCCTTGAGGATGTCGCCGCCGCGCGAGGCGCTGGCCGAGACGATGCGGCCGCCCTCGAAGCGCACCTCGATGTCCTCGATCAGGCTGCCCTGGTGGGAGAGCGGCTTCGTCGACCTGACGTGCCCCTCCACGCGCTGCGCGTGCGGCGTGGTGAACACCTCCTCGGTCGGGATGTTGGGGTTGCAGGTGATGCCGTTGCGCGCCTTCGAGGCGCCGCCCATCCACTCGTGCCCGTCGGCGAGGCCGATGGTGAGGTCCGTGCCGGGCCCGGTGTAGTGCAGCGCGTGGAACCGGCGCTCGTTGAGCCACGCCGCGCGGGAGCGCAGCTCGGCGTTGTGGCGCTCCCAGTTCGCCACGGCGTCCTCGCCGTCGACGCGCGAGGCGGTGAAGATCGCGTCGGCGAGCCGCACCACCGCCTCGTCCTCCGGCAGGTCGGGGAAGACGCGGCGCGCCCAGCCGGCGCTGGGGAAGGCGACGATGTTCCAGTTGATGTCGAAGGCGGTGATGCGGTCGCGCGCAGGTCCGTAGGCGATCGCGTTCGCCTTGCTGGCGCGGCTGACCTTCGCGGGGTCCTGCTCCGACAGCAGCATCGGGTCGCCGCCGGCCACGGCGAGCCGCGCCGTGTTCTCCGAGAACGCCTTGGCCATGCCCTCGTAGAGCCAGCCGGCCGCCTTGTCGAAGCTCTCGTCGCGGGCGTGGACGTAGCGGGCGAGCGTCGTCTCCTCGTCCGACAGGATCGGCGTCACGATCCCCGCGCCGGCCTCGTAGGCGTGCACCGCGATGCGGCGGACGAGCGGCAGCGCGGTGACCGGCGCGGTCATCATCAGGTCCTGCCCCGGCTGCAGCTGCAGGCCGACCTTGACGGCGATCTCGGCCAGCCGGTCGACCTTGCGCTCGTCTATCCCGGGGAGCGCGCGCGTGTCGTGGACGTTCATCGGATCCTGCCTTTTCTCGCCATTGCACCGGACGGAGGCGACCATATCAGCGGCCGCGGCAGGTTCAACACGGCCGCCGCGGGCAGCGATCCCTCCGCCCCCGCAATCCGGCGCCCAGCCCGGCCAGATCGGCGGGGGCGGTTTCATCTCGCCGCGGAAGGCCTACTTGTTGGAGGAGCGGCGCCCGGCGCCGCCGCATGAACCCGAGCGTCGCAAAGACAGGAGGCCCCGATCAGCAACATGTCCGATACAAAGCCGATTCTCGACCGCGTCTACGGCATGGACGGCAAGCCCGAGGAAAGCCGCGAGGTCTATGCCGAGTGGGCGGAAGGCTACGACCGGGACACGGCCGGCTTCGGCTATGTCGGCCCGGCCCTGGTGGCCGACAAGCTCGCCGAGCTCCTGCCGCCGACGGCGAAGGTCCTCGACGCCGGCTGCGGCACGGGCCTCGTCGGCGAGAAGCTGGCGGAGCACGGCTTCACGGCGCTCGACGGCAACGACGTCTCGCCCGACATGCTGGAGGTCGCGCGCCAGAAGGGTGTCTACCGCGACCTCGTCGAGGCCGACCTGACGCGCCCGCTCGACGTCGCCGACGGCAGCTATGACGGCGTGGTCTGCGCCGGCGTCTTCACGAGCGGCCATGTCGGTCCGCAGGGCCTCGACGAATTGCTGCGCGTCGTGAAGGCCGGCGGCCCGGTCGTCGTGACGGTGCACGAGCTGGTCTGGGAGCGCGACGGGTATCCCGCCCGTTTCAAGGCGCTCGAGACGAGCGGCCGCGCCAGGATCCGCGAGGCCGCCGTCGCGCCCTACCACGAGAACGAAGGCTACGAGTGCCGGCTCTGCGTGCTCGAGGCCCTTTAGGCCGGGCGTTCCGGAAGGACTCCCCGCGAGCGGCGTCGCCTTTCGAGGGCGTGAGGGTTTCTCACGGCCGTCGTCGCTGCGACCCGTCCCCGACGGCGGACGTGCCCGTTTTCTCCGACCGATCGTGGTTGGCGCGGCTCCGCGGATCCTGCTAGCAAGGGGAAGCAGAGTTCGAGGACGTGCAGGTCGATGCTCATCACGGGATTCGAGGGGTATGGCGGCCGCGGCATCAACCCGTCCCAGGAGATCGTGCGCGCCCTCGACGGCACCACGATCGGCGGCGCAACGGTCGTCGGGCGTGTCCTGCCGGTGGAGCATGCGCCGCTGCGGCGGGCCGTGCGCGACCTCGTCGAGGAGCTGCGGCCGCCGGGCGTGATCTGCCTCGGCCTGTGGCCGGGCGAGCCGGTGATCCGCCTCGAGCGCCTCGCGGTGAACCTGCACGACTTCGAGATACCGGACAATGTCGGGGAGCGGCTCGAGGGCGAGATCGTGCCGGGCGCCGTCGCGGCCCGCATGGCGACGCTGCCGGTCGGCGAGATCCGCGACCGGCTGCTTGCCGCGGGCATACCGGCGCGCCTGTCCTCGAGCGCCGGCAACTTCCTGTGCAACGCGGTCCTCTACCACGTCCTGACGGCTCTCGAAGAGGTGGGGCACGCCGTGCCGTGCGGCTTCGTCCACGTTCCCTACCTGCCGCGGCAGGTCGCCGAGCTGATCGCCGCCGAGCGCGAGGCGGGGCGTCTCGAGCTCCATCAGCGCGCGGACCTCGCGTCCATGTCGCTCGACCTGATGGTCGAGGCCGTCCGGGTCGCCGTCGAGACCACGCTGGAGAGCGCCCGTTGAGCGACACCATCCTCAGGCTTCAGGGCATCGAGAAGCGCTTCGGGCAGACGGTCACGGCGCGGGACATCTCGATCGACTTCCGGCGCGGCGAGTTCTTCACGCTGCTCGGGCCCTCCGGGTCGGGCAAATCGACCATCCTGCGCATCATCGCCGGCCTCGAGACGAGCGACGCCGGCCAGGTCCTCATCGACGGTGAGGACGTGACGCGGCTGCCGCCGTGGAGCCGCGGCCTCGGCATGGTGTTCCAGTCCTACGCCAACTTCCCGCACATGAGCGTCGGGCAGAACGTCGCCTACGGCCTGAGGCGCGGACGGCTGTCGGCGGGGGAGCGCCGGGCGCGGGTCGAGGAACTGCTGGCGCTCGTCGGGCTGTCGGGCTTCGAGGAGCGACGCGTGACGCAGCTTTCGGGCGGCGAGCAGCAGCGCGTGGCGATCGCCCGGGCGCTGGCGCCGCGGCCGCGCATCCTGCTGCTCGACGAGCCGCTCTCGGCCCTCGACGAGAAGATCCGCCGCGAGATGCAGGAGGAGCTGAGCAACATCCAGCGGGAGACCGGCACGACCTTCGTCTACGTCACGCACGACCAGGAGGAGGCGCTGACGATGTCGGACCGCATCGCGGTGCTCCATCGCGGCGACTGCGTCCAGTGCGACGAGCCGCACGCCATCTTCCGCAGGCCGCGCACCCGCTTCGTGGCGGAGTTCTTCCGCGGCTGCAACGTGGTCGAGGGGGAGGTGCGCGGCGGCGGGGCCTCGGCGGAGGTCGAGATCGCGGGCCAGCGGTTTCCTCTCGGGACCGACGCGCCGGCGGGCCCGCGCGCGCTCGCGATCCGCGGCGAGGACGTCCGCATCGGCGAGATGGTGGGAGAGGGCGAGGTGGCGCTGCAAGGCGAGCTTCAGTCCGTCACCTATCGCGGCGTCTACACCGACTACCGCGTGCGGCTCGACGACGGCCAGGTCATCTCGGCGATGCTGGGCCGCGACCTGAGCCTTCAGCCCGGCACCCGGACGCGCGTCGGCTTCGCGCCCTCCGCCGTCATCCTGCTCGAGGACGACGAGCCCGCGCGGCGCAGCGCGGCCTGACCGCGAGCGCTCAGGCGCCGCGCCCGCGCCGCCAGTCGATCACCGCGAGCATCGCGAGCAGCGCCAGCGTCGCGACGATCATGACCGTCATCAGCGCGAAGAGCTCGGGCGACAGGCCGACCTGCTGGTATTGCGACCACAGGTAGGTCTGCAGCGTGTTGTGCCCGCCCTGCACGATCGAGGTGCGGATCGTCTCGTTGAAGGACAGGATCAGCGAGAAGATCGCGGCGCCGAGGATGCCCTGGTAGATCTGCGGCAGCTCGACCTCGAAGAAGGCCTGCAGCCGGTTCGCCCCGCACAGATGGGCGGCCTCGAGATAGATCGGGTCGAAGCCCGCCATCACCGTCAGCAGGATCAGGAAGGCGAAGGGCAGGGCCCAGATCACCTGCACGGCGATGATCGTCAGGAGCGACGGCGGCACGCCGAGGAGCTTGAAGAACAGCGCCGTGGCGAGGCCCATCGAGATGCCGGGCACGAAGAGCGGGATCAGCACGATCGAGATGATGACCCGCGGGATCCGCCAGACCCGCACCGCCTCGGCGAGGAGCAGGGCGAGCAGCGGGGTGACGACCGCCACGGCGAGCCCGACGACGAACGAGGTCCATGCCGACGCCGTCAGCCTCTGGTCGGCGAGGATCGCGGCGTAGTGGGCGAACGTCCCGTCGCCGGGGGCGACGCCGGAGAAGGACTTGATCGCCGGCGGCACGAGCGGCGCGTAGAGGAACACGACCGCGACGAGGACGAAGGCCCACATCGCGAGGTTCGTCGCGCGTCTTCCGAGCATGCTCATCGCCGGCCCAGGACCTTCCCGAGGAACAGGCGGAGGTCGAAGAACCCGTACCAGAGCCCCATGAGGACGAGCATCAGCCCGGTGGCGACCGAGGCGACGGCGGCGGCGAGGGGATAGTTCAGCACGTTGAGCGCGCTCTGGATCGCGTTGCCGAGAAGCTGGTAGCCGGTGCCGCCGAGGATGAGCGAGACGGCCACCTCGCCGAACGCCCCGACGAAGCCGAAGATCGCCGCCGCGAAGACGCCCGGCAGCGAGAGCGGCAGCGTCACCCGCAGGAAGGTGCGCCAGGGCGGCTCGCCGGCCATCCAGCTCGCCTCGACGAGCCGGTCGTCGATCCCGGCCAGCGACAGCCAGATCGGGAAGATCATGAACGGCATGTAGGCCGTGACGAGGCCGAGATAGACGGCGAAGTCGGAGAAGAGCAGCCAGTCGACGGGGGTGGAGACGACGCCGAGGTCGACGAGCGCCGTGTTGACCGGGCCGGTGCGGGCGAGGAGGTCGGACCACGCGAAGGTCCGCACGATGTAGTTCACGAGGAACGGCACCGCGAAGACGAACAGGACCGGCCGCACGAGGCTCGTCTTCACCCGCTTGGCGACGACATAGGCGATGGCGTAGGCGAGCACGAGCATGATCGCCGTCGACGTCACCGCCACCCAAAGGCTGCGCAGCAGGATCTCCAGGCGGACGCCGGAGAAGAACGCCGCGTAGTTCTCGAGGCTCAGCGCCGGGGCCATCGAGAACCCCTTCTTCTGCCAGAAGCTGATGACCGTCGTCATGGCGAGGGGGCCGACGATGAGGGCGGTCACGGCGGCGAGCGGCAGTCCGAGGACCGCCGCCTGCACCAACCTGCCCCGGACGCTCCGCTGCATCGCTCAGGCCGCCTTGAAGCGCTGCCACTGCTCCTCGTACGCGTCGACATTGGTCGGCCAGCGGTTCTGCCAGGTGCCGCCCTTCTGGAACTTCGCCTTCACGCCCTCGGTGATCTCGGCGATGCGTCTGGCCTCCTCCTCGGAGAACTCGTCCGGGTGGGCCTTGGCGTAGTCCGGCGCCTGCGGGTTCGTCATGTAGCCGCGCAGCAGGGTGATCTTGGCGCCGTACCAGCCGCCGAGCATGAAGTTCAGGAGGTCGTAGGCGCCCTGCTTCTGCTCGTCGCTCATCTGCGGGTTGTTCACGAGATAGGCGGCCATCGCCCAGAGAAGGTAGCCTTCCTTCGGGTCGGCGTAGACGGCGTTCGCGCCCTTGTCGTTCGCCGCGAACACCATCGGCTCCCAGCAGTCCATGACGTGGACCTCCTTGGAGGTGAGCAGCGAGACGGCCTGCTCGAAGCTCGACCAGATGACGCGGAACTGGCCCGCCTTCTTCTGCTCGATCAGGAAGTCGACGACGGTCTTGATCTCCTCCGGCGTCATGTTGGCGGGATCGGCGATCTTGGCCTGGCCCGAGGCGTTGAGGAACAGCGCCGTCTTCTGGCCGGCGGTGGTGTAGTTGTCTTCCAGCGCGACATAGCCCTTGAACTTCGGGTCGAACAGCGCGCCGTAGGAATCGAGCTTGCCGGTCTCGTCCGGCAGGTAGGCGAAGGAATCGCCCTGCAGCACGGTCGGCACGCCGTAGATCGTCCCGTCGAAGCCGATGAAGTCGAAGCCCGGCGTGCCCTCGCCGAGGAAGCTCTCGATGAAGCCGTCCTTCTGCCAGTTCGGCATCTTCGAGGTGTCGATCTTCTGGATCAGGTCGTTCTGGACGAGCGGCTTCTGCATTCCGCCGACGATGTTGATGATCTGGAAGGTCGACATGCCGCCGCCGGCGAGAAGCTGGTTCACCACGGCGGACGGGGCGTTGCCGATCGAGACGAGGTTGACGCTGCCATCCTTGAACTTCGACCAGTCGCCCGGGTCGCCGACGCCGATGTCGGCCATCGTCACCGTCGTGGCCGCATGCGCCCTGCGCGACGTGAGAAGCGCCGGCGCGGAAACGGCCGCGAGGCCGGCGCCGAAGGACGCCTTGAGGAAGGTCCGTCGAGAGCTGTCGTGCGTCATAGGAGTGTTCCCTCTTGTTGTGTCTTGACCAGGACCGCCTGGGCCGTCCGCGTCGCTGTCCCGAACGGCAGCCGGGCACGCGCAGCGCACGCCGCGTCCCGCCGGGTACCTGTCCGTCAGGCCGCTTCCCGGACCTCTCTCCGGACGTCCCGTCTCCGAAACCGGTCCCTGTTCGCGGATCATGCAGCGCCGCGCCAGGGGGAAGGCCGGTGGCGCGTCCCGCTCGACCACGATGATGGTGATGTCGCCGTCCGCGCCGATCTTCACCGTCGGGCGCCGAATCCGCAAGCGGCTTCGGGATCTCGCAGCCATGAACGGGGGAACCGGGCGCGGAGGGGCCGCTTCGGTCCTAGACGCGTCCCGTGGCTTGCGGAGCCTCTGCCCGGCTCCGCTCCGGGACCCGCCCCTGCAGCACGCCCGATTCCGCGACGATCTCCGAGACCTGGTGCTCGCGGCGGTAGGCCATGACGTGGACCCCGGCGACGCCGCGGATCTCGCGGATCTGCTGGATGAGCTCGATGCAGAGGCGCTTGCCTTCCTCGGCCGGGTTCGCGGCCTTCTCGATCCGCTCGATCACCGCGTCGGGGATGTGTATCCCCGGGACGTTCGAGCGCATCCAGCGCGCCGCCCTGGCGGAGGCGAGGGGGCCGACGCCGGCCAGGATGAACACGCGGCCCTCGAGCCCCAGGTCGCGCACGCGCGCCATGAAGCGCTCGAACACCGGCACGTCGAAGATGTAGTTCGTCTGGATGAAGTCGGCGCCGGCCTCGACCTTCTTCGCCAGCCGCTCGGGCCGCCAGTCGAGCGGCGGGATGCAGGGGTTCTCGGCCGCGCCCAGGAACATCCGCGGCGGGCGGGTGATGCGGCGGCCGGAGAGGAACATGCCCTCGTCGCGCATGGTCCGGATCGTGCGCAGGAGCGAGAGCGAGTCGAGGTCGAAGACCGGCCGCGCGCCCGGCTGGTCGCCGACGCCGACGCCGTCCCCGGTCAGGCAGAGCACGTTGCGCACCCCCATCGCCGCGGCGCCGAGGACGTCGCCCTGGATGGCGATCCGGTTCCTGTCGCGGCAGGAGATCTGGTAGATCGTGCCGTAGCCCGCGCGCGTCAGCAGCGCGCAGATGCCGATCGACGACATGTGGCAGTGGGCGCCGGAGGCGTCGGTCGCGTTGATCGCGTCGGCCACGTCGACGAGCGGCCGCGCCGCCTCGAACACGTCGGCCGGGTCGGCGCTGTCCGGCGGGTTCAGCTCGGCGGTCACCGCGAAGTCGCCCCGGCGCAGCACCCGCTCGAGCCGGCTGCCCGAGACGTGGCCGGGCGGCGGCTCGTCGTAGACGGGCAGCCAGGGCGGGAACTCCAGCCGCTCGTCGCCGCTCATCGCCCGCCTCCCGGCCGGACGGCCGTGTCCGGCTCGGGCGCCAGCGGCGCGACCGTCGGGTCGTGCGCGCGGGCGTCGGCGAAGGCATGGGCGACGGCGGTGCGGCCGGCGTCGCGGGATTCGTGCAGGCGCGCCGCCTTCTCGCGGGCGGCCCTGAGCCACGACGAGGAGCCCTCGAGGCTGCGGTCGACGGGCGGCTGCACGTTGCGGATGGTGCCGCCGTCCTTCATGCGCTCGGCGCCGTCCCAGGCCAGCACCCAGACGCAGCGCATCTCCGGCTTCACCTCGCAGTAGCCGCCGGGGCGCACCCCGCCGCAGGGGCCGTTGCGCAGCTGCTTCGGGCAGTTCATCGGGCAGGACATGCCGGTCGAGGACAGGATGCACTGGCCGCACATCCGGCAGTCGAACAGGAGCCCCTTGGTGAGCCGCTCGACGGCGGCGACCGGCCGCTCGACGCGCTCGTAGCCGATGCGCGCGAACACCGGGTCGAGCGCGACCATGACGGTCTCGAGCCTGGCGTAGAGCCACTCGAAGACCCTGGCGTGGCGGACGGCGAACAGACGGGCCCGGTACATGGAGACACCCACACTGCGCGTTCGATTCCGGGCACGCGGCCGCGCGCCCGGTCCGAGGGTAAACGGACGAGGCCCTTCCCCGATCCTGCTTCTTGCGATCCTGAAGGCCGAACGTCGTCCGCAGCGCGACGAAGACCGCCGTTTCATGGCCCGGCCGCGACAGGATCGGGATTCTGCCGTCGCCGCGGCGGCCCGCGAGGCTAGAGCGCGACCCGGCCCGATCGGATCTGGCCGGGCGCTCCAGGTCACCTCTTGGCCGCATGATCTGGCCCGAAAAGTCTGCAACTTTTCGGGATCATGCTCTAGAGGATGTTGATCTCGACGCTTTCGGCGAGCGTGTTGGCGATGAAGCAGTAGCGGTGCGCCCGGTCCTGCATCTTCGCCATCTCGTCCGCGTCGACGGAGAAGCCGGTGTCGAAGCGCACCACCGGATGCAGGTCGATGCGCGTCACCGACGTCTGGCCCCTGGCGTTCTTGCCGAGATGGGCGACCGCGCGGTCGTGGAAGCTCGCCACCGGCCACTTCGCCTTCGCGGCCAGCGCCAGGAAGGTCATCATGTGGCAGCTCGACAGCGCGGCCGCCAGCGCCTGTTCCGGATTGGTGTTGGCGGCGTCGCCGCCCCAGTCCGGGGCGGCATCGACCGGCAGGTCGCAGTCGTCGTTGTAGCGCACCGTATGCGCGTTCGAATACGCGCCCGGCTGCAGGGCGCCCGCGGAACGCTGCCAGTGCAGCTCGACGGCAAGGTCCGACATCTTCGCTCTCCCGGTCCGGGCGTTCAGGCGGCGGCGAGCCGCTTCTTGGGATCGAAGAAGGGCCGCTCCACCACGGTCGCCCGGGCCGGTCCCTGCGGCATCGCCACGTCGACGGTCGCGCCGATCACCGCGCAGTCGGCCGAGACCATCGCGAGCGCGATGTTCTGCTCGAGGCGCGGCGAGTAGACGGCCGACGTGACCTTGCCGATGGTCCTGCCGTCCCTGGCGATCGGCCAGTAGGTGGTGTTCGGCCCCTTCAGCGGCGCCGCGTCGATGCGCAGGCCGACCTGCTTGCGGCTGACGCCGGTCTCGCGGATGCGGCGCAGCGCGGCCTTGCCGATGAAGTCGGCCTCGATGTCGAGATTGACCAGCCGCTCCAGCCCCAGCTCGTAGGGGTTCGTGTGGATGTCGGCGTCGGCGTGGTACGAGAGCATGCCGCCCTCGATGCGGCGGATCGACGAGGTGTGGCCGGGCTTCAGGCCGAACGGCTGTCCGGCCGCCATGATCTTTTCCCAGAGCTCGTTACCGCGCGAGCCGTCGCGCAGGTAGAGCTCGTACCCGAGCTCGCTCGACCAGCCGGTGCGCGACACGATCAGCGGGATGCCGTCCAGCTCCGCCTCGCGCAGCCAGTAGTAGCGCAGGTCCATGATGGCGTCGCCGAACAGCGCCTTCATCACCTCGCCGGATTTCGGCCCCTGCAGCTGCAGCGGCGACACGTCCGGCTCGCGGATCGTGACGTCCATGCCGGCATGCACGGCCACCCCTTGCGCCCACAGCAGGATGTCGCTGTCGGCGAGCGAGATCCAGAAGTGGTCGGCGGCGAGCCGGAGCAGGATCGGGTCGTTCAGGATGCCGCCTTCGGCATTGGTGATCAGGATGTACTTGCACTGCCCGACCGCCATGGTCGACAGGTCGCGCGGCGTCAGCATCTGGACGAAGCGCGCAGCATCCGGGCCGGTGATCTCGACCTGCACCTCGGCCGCGACGTCGCACAGGATCGCGTCGTTGACGAGGTTCCAGAAGTTCCGCTCGGGATCCCCGAAGTCGCGGGGGATGTACATGTGGTTGTAGACGGAGAACGCCTTGGCTCCCCAGCGGATCGTCGCGTCGAAATAGACCGACTTGCGGATCTGCGTGCCGAAACCGAAATCTTCTGCGTGCGCCATGATATTCGCCCTTCTGCGCCAACGGCCCGACCTGCGCGGCCAAGTTGAACTGGAACGATTTCTAGCGCGGGTCACGGGCCGCGTGCGGTCTTCAGACGCGACGGCGACGGATCGTCCGGACTGTTCTCGGGGTCCCCGGCAGACCGTTCAGGCGCGGGGCCGTCACTGGCCGGTCTTGGCCCGCAACCGCGCGAGCGCGGGCGGCTCCGACTTGATCTCTCGCGTCACGATGTAGGTCATGTACCGCTCGATCCCCAGCTCGGCCGCGAGCAGGGAGTCCATGAGGCCCTGGAAGGCCGAGAGGCTCGGGCTGAAGACCTTCATGACATAGTCCGTGCCGCCGCCCGTCGCGATGCACTCCGTGACCTCCTCCAGCCCCCGTATATGCGCCTCGAAGCGGTCGAAATCGGCCTTCCGGTGATGGGCCAGCGAGACCGTCACGATGACCTGCGTGAAGTCGACGATGCGGTCGAGCGCGAGATCGGCGTGATAGCCGCGTATGAAGCCGGCGGCCTCCAGCTTGTTCAGTCGCGCCAGGCAGGGCGTGGGCGACAGGTTGACGAGCTCCGAGAGCTTGTTCTTGCTCAGCTGGCCGTGCTTCTGCAACGCGCTGAGGATGCGGATGTCGGTGGCATCGAGGCGAACATTCTTCATGGGACAAGCTGCTGATGCCCTGCACGCCGACAGGGTAGGGCATCGCCAGACCGCTGGCCACCTGCCGCGCCCGCCCCGTCCCGTGCCGGCCTGATCGCGTCGACCGCCATGCCGCCTAGCGTTTCAGGCCGTCTATGAAGATGTCGAGCAGCCGCAGCACCCGCGCCCGCCAGTCGGGGCCGGGCTCGCGCGAATAGCAGAGCGCGTACATGGTCTGCAGAAGGTCCTCCGCCGTCACGTCCTCGCGGATCTGGCCGGCATCGGCGGCCTGCCTCAGGACCCCGTCCAGGGCGGCGAGGATGCGCTCGGACTGGGCGGCATAGGCATCCTTCGATTCCTGCGTCATGACGATCGAGAGCGCGCCGAGCATGCCGCGCTTGGTCTCGACGAGGGCGACGTTGGCATGGAGCCAGTCGCGCAGCGCTTCCAGGGGGTCGTTCGAGCCGGCCAGCCCCTCCGCCGTCTCGACGAGCCGTTCGAGATCCCTGCTGAAGACGGCGTGGAACAGCGCCTCGCGCGTCGGGAAGTGGCGATAGAGCGTTCCGATCCCCACGCCCGCCTGCCGCGCCACCGCCTCGAGGCTGGCGTCCGGGCCGCCCCTGCCGAGCACGTCCTTCGCCGTCTCGACCAGGCGCTCGCGGTTCCTCAGGGCATCGGCCCGCGGCTTGCGCTTACGCACGTCCATGGAAACTCGGTATCCCGCTTGAAAACGGAGGGCCCCTCCGTATATTATCGTCCACGGCGCCGAAGACATCCCCGGGCGCGATCTCGCGAACATCCCTGCGCCGACGCGCTCGCCCGGCTACCGGCAAATCCCACCCGAAGGGAGCATGCATGCCACTTTCCATCACCCTCACCGTCAATGGCCACGCCCGCGAGCTCCAGCTCGACGACCCGCGCGTGACCCTGCTCGATCTCCTGCGCGAGCGCCTGTCGCTGCCCGGGACCAAGAAGGGCTGCGACCGCGGCCAGTGCGGAGCCTGCACGGTCCTCGTAAACGGGCGGCGGGTCAATTCGTGCCTGATTCTGGCCGCCACGCTCGACGGCGGCGAGGTGACCACGATCGAAGGCCTCTCCGACGGCGGCGAGCTGCACCCCGTGCAGAGCGCGTTCATCGAGAACGACGCCTTCCAGTGCGGCTACTGCACGCCGGGCCAGATCATGAGCGCGGTGGGCCTGATCGCCGAAGGGCGTGCCGGCGACGACCCCGAGCGCATCCGCGAGGGGATGAGCGGCAACCTGTGCCGCTGCGCCGCCTATCACGGCATCACCCTCGCCGTGCAGGACGCGACGCGCCGCATGGAAGAGGGCGAGCGGGAGGACGCGGCATGAAGAGCTTCGATTTCGTACGGCCCGCCACCGTGGACGAGGCCATCGCCGCCTGGGAGCCCGGCGCGAGCTGGCTCGGCGGCGGCACCAACCTCGTCGACCTGATGAAGACCGGCGCGCTGCAGCCCGGCAAGGTGATCGACCTCGGCCGTCTGCAGTCCCTTCGCGACATCGAGACGCTGGCCGACGGCGCGCTGCGCATCGGGGCGCTGGTCGGCAACGCCGACCTCGCCGACGACCCGGAGCTTTCGCGCCGCTATCCCATGGTGGCCGAGGCGCTGCTCTCCGGCGCGTCCGGCCAGCTGCGCAACGTCGCGACGGTGGGCGGCAACCTGATGCAGCGCACCAGGTGTCCCTACTTCCAGGACCCGGAGGCATCCTGCAACCGGCGCGCGCCGGGCTCGGGCTGCGATGCGCGCGAAGGCGAGAACGGCAACCTCGCAGTGCTCGGATGGAGCGACGCCTGCATCGCCACCAACCCTTCCGACTTCTGCGTGCCGCTCGCCGCGCTCGATGCGGTGGTCGAGGTGCAGGGCCCGTCGGGGGCGCGCGAGATCCCGATCGGCGAGTTCCACCGCCTGCCGGGCGGGACGCCCGAACGCGAGACGGCGCTTGAGCCCGGCGAATTGATCGTGGCCCTGCGCCTGCCGGCGGCGGGCGCCGAATTCGCGGCCAATGCGCGCTACCTCAAGGTGCGCGAGCGCACGTCCTTCGCCTTCGCCATCGCCTCCTGCGCGGCCGCGCTGCGGATGGAAGGCGGCCGCATCGCGGAGGCGAGGCTCGCCCTCGGCGCGGTCGCCGCCAGGCCCTGGCGCGTGAGCGAGGCCGAGGCGCTGCTCGCCGGCCAGGCGCCGGACGCCGCGCTCTTCGCGCGCGCCGCCGAGGCCGCCCTGGCCGGGGCGACGCCGTCCGGCCACAACGCGTGGAAGATCGAGCTCGCGCGCCGCACCGCCGCGCGCGCCCTCGCCATGGCCGCCGCCGGCACGCCGAAGCGCATGCCGGCCTTTCCCGCCTCTGTCTTCGGGGCGCAAGCCGGAGAACCCGCAAATGCCTGATACGAACCCCCGCCCGATGCGGTTCGGCTCCAATTCCGGCCAGCCGCTCACCCGACGCGACGGCATCGCCAAGGTCACCGGCACCGCGACCTTCGCCGCCGACAACAGCCCCGACGGCGTGCTGCACGCCGTGTTCGTGCCCGCCGCCATCGCCCGCGGCCGGGTCACGGGCCTCGACGTGGAGAGCGCGCAGCGGCATCCGGGCGTCACGCTCGTCCTGACGCCGCAGAACCGGCCGCCGCTGCAGGGCGACCCGTCGGAAAAGCCGACCATGTTCTCCTTCCGCATCGAAGTGCTGCAGGACGACACGGTGCGCTATGCCGGGCAGCCGATCGCGCTCGTGGTCGGCGAGACGCTCGAGGCCGCGACGGAGGGGGCGCGGCTCCTGAACCCGCGCTACGAGGCGGAGCCGGCGCGCACGGCGCTCGACGAGGGCGAGCCCTTCGCCTTCGAGGCGGCCGGGTTCGGCCTGCCTGCCGATGTCGAGCACGGCGACGTCGAGGCGGGCCATGCGGCGGCCGGCGCGTCGATCGACGTGACCTACGAGACCGCCGCGCAGTATCACAACGCGATGGAGACCCACGCCGTCGTGGCGGCCTGGGACGGCGACCGGCTGACGCTCGACATGCCGAGCCAGGCGCTGATGCTCTCATGCGCGGGCTACGCCTATTTCTTCGGGATCCCGCCGGAGAACGTGACCATCCGCAGCCCCTATCTCGGCGGCGGCTTCGGCTCCAAGGCCATCCCGACCGGCCCGCAGGTGCTGGCGATGCTCGCCGCGCGCATGACGGGGCGGCCGGTCAAGCTGATGCTCACGCGGCAGCAGATGTTCGGGCCCGTCGGGCACCGCGGCGCGACGCGCCAGCGCCTTCGCCTCGGCGTGAACGACAGGGCGGAGCTGACGGTGCTCGACCACGAGGGGCTGGCGGAGACCTCGACCTTCGACGACTTCGTGGAGCCGGCGGCGAGCGCGTCGCAGGGGCTCTACGCTGCCGGCGCGCTGCGCTCCACCCACCGGGCGGTGCGCCTCGACATCGGCACGCCCGGCCCGATGCGCGCGCCGGGCGAGGCGTCGGGCTCGGCGGCGCTCGAATGCGCGATGGACGAGATGGCGGAGCTCGCCGGGATCGATCCGCTGGAGTTCCGGCTGCGCAACTATGCGGAGACCGAGCCCGGCACCGGCCGGCCCTATTCGTCGAAGGCGCTGCGCGAGTGCTATGAGCAGGGCGCGGCGCGCTTCGGCTGGGCCGACCGGCAGCCGCAGCCCGGCGGGATGCGCGACGGGAACGGGCTCGTCACCGGCTGGGGCATGGGCACGGCCCTCTTCCACGCGCCGATGTTCGCCGCCGAGGCGACCGCCACGCTGCGCCCCGACGGCACCGCCGTCGTCGCGACCTCGGCGGCCGACATGGGGCAGGGCGCATGGACCGCGCTCGCGCAGATCGCGGCGGACAGTCTCGGCCTGCCGATGGACAGGGTCGAGTTCCGCGCCGGCCATTCGAGCCTGCCCGACGGCGGCATCGCCGGCGGCTCCGGCCACACCGCGACCGCCGGCGGCGCGCTGCATGCCGCGGGCACCGACGCGATCCAGCAGCTCGGCCAGATCGCGGCGGCGGATCCGGCCTCGCCGCTGCACGGCGCGGGCAACGCCCGGTTCGTGGCGCACGAGGGCCGGCTCTACGTCGAGGGCGACGACAGCCGCAGCGAGGACCTCGCCGACATCATGGCGCGCGCCGGCGTCGCCGAGATCACCGGCAGCGGGCGCGCCTCCCGGCCGCCCGAGGACGCGCAGGCCCGCGCCATGAGCTCGCACGGCGCCGTGTTCGCCGAGGTCAAGGTCGATCCCGAGCTGTGCCAGATGCGCGTGACGCGCCTGGTCGGCGCCTTCGCGGCCGGGCGGATCATCAATCCGCGGCTGGCGGAGAGCCAGCTGATGGGCGGCATGATCTGGGGGATCTCCTTCGCCCTGCACGAGGAGGCGAGGTTCGACCGCCGCTCCGGCCGCATCGTCAACGCCGACTTCGCGGGCTACCACGTGCCCGTCAACGCCGACGTCGCGGGGCTCGAGGTGATCACGGTCCACGAGGACGACCCCTACGTGAACCCGCTCGGCATCAAGGGCGTGGGCGAGATCGGCGTCACCGGCACCGTGGGGGCGATCGCCAACGCCATCCGCCACGCCACCGGCCGGCGCATCCGCCGCTTCCCGATCCGCGTCGAGGACCTCCTGGTGGCGTGAGGCGCGGGGCATGGGGCCCGGCGGCGTGAAGCCGGCGGGGGCCGCCCCTTCCGACATGCCTGCCGGGGCCGCCCCGCGCGGCCCCGGTGCGTGCCTCGGGGCCTGCCCTCCCTGCCGGCGCACCGGCCGAGGACCGACGGTCCGGGGGCATCGGGGCCGGGCGCGAACGACCGCTCCCGGCCAGCCGCCGGTCTGTCCGCCCCGGGACCCGAAACAGGCAGGGCTTTCGCCCGGCACAGGCCCCACGGCCGTCCCGGCGGCGCCGTTCGGGCCTGATCGCGCCGCGTGAGAGCCGCCGATGCCGGGAGCGTGCGGATCTTCGCCCGCTGCCCGGCCAGGCGCCCGCACGGCCGGTCGGCTGGTCGACGCCGCAGCGGGCTTTCAGCTTCTTCGGAAGGCATTCGGAGGCGCCGTTCCGGGCGACGTGGCCCGCAGGTGGCGCCGGTCGTCCGGCAAGGAAGAGGCCAGGGAGGCCAAGCCAGCGAAAAGGCTGGCGCACCCGACAGGATTCGAACCTGTGACCTCTGCCTTCGGAGGGCAAATCTGGGGTGAGATCGCGCGTGGATGATCTCTCTAACGCGTTGATTTGTAACGGTTCTCTTTGTTGCTGTCTACCCCCTGTTTGTTCTCTTTCGCTCTCTTCTTGTCCCAGAATTGTCCCACGGGGACGACCTCTGCCTTCCGTGAGCGGCTCCAAGTCGCGGGGCCATCGGCCGGGACGGCACTCGGCCGATGGCCTCGTTTCCGCGAGGAAGCTGCGGGGAGGCGGGCACGCCGCTATCGCCGGCGATCAGCCCTTCGGCCGCCCGATCTTCCGCAGGCGCGCCTTGATGGTCGAAACCGATCGGCCGAAGGCGGTGCCAGCGAGCTCGGAGGCATTGCGCCGGCTTCTTGTCGCGGCGATCGCCTCCAGCACCTGGCGGCGCGGGGCGACGTCGGCTGGAGGACAGCCGGACAAGGCGCAATTCGCCGAGATGCGGGTCGGTCAGCCGGGAGACGCGGCCGAGCGCGGAAGCACAGGCGTCGAGAAGCCCGGCGCCCCGGGCGTCGTTCGCCGGCAGGTCGACCCAGAGAAACTCCACAGGCGAAGAGAAGAAGTCGGCGAGACGCCGACCGGCCTGGTCGGGGGCGCGGCTCGCTCCGAACACGACATGCCCATTGGCCTGGGCTGCGAAAAGGATACGCATTTCGTCACACTCCATAGCTGTGCCGTCCGCGCTCGCGGCAGCACGTGTTGATACGGGGTGCCGTTCTGCCGAGGGGTCGGCGAGAACGTTTCCGACGCTATGGATGGACGGGAAGCCGTCGCGGCTTCATAAATCCTGTTAGCCTCGGACTGCACCTAGCACTGCGGTCTGTGGTTAGGAGGCCGTTCCGCGTTCGCGCGCGGGCGGTCTCCGCCCGAAGATCGGGCAAGGCTGAAGCTAGCACATTTCTGCGGCCGGTGGTTCTTCTTTCCTGTCAGAGAGTTAACGGGAATTTGCCTAACTTGCCGTCGAAACGCCGGAGATCTTTCCTGGAGGGCGCGGCGACGCTCGGCCGGCCGGTGAAGTTCTTGGCTAAGGTGATCCGGGGAGCGACGGCTACGCGCCCATCCCGGTCGTTCGATTGACCAGCGCTTCATCGCTGAAGCCGGCATAGAGTAAGTCGTCAGCGCTGTGTCCCCCGAGCGGGCACATCCACCGGCCGTATCGCCGACCCGGATCAATTCTCCGGGGTCGGCTACGCATCGCGGGAGAGGATCTCGGCGATCTTCTCGGTGCTTTTGAAATACTCGCACATGATGATGAGAGCTGCTGTCAGCGGCACCGCGAGAGGCGCCCCGGCTATGCCCCAGATCCAGTTCCAAATCAGGTGATGGCGAGAAAGCTCCCGAGGATATGACCTTTCCCCCGCGATCCGGGCCATTGCGAGCTGGGATTTTCCACCTTTGAATGTCTGAAGGAGGACGGTCTCATGAAGCGCAGTCGGTTCAGCGACGAGCAGGTCATCACGATCCTGAAGGAGAACGAGGCGGGGGCACGGGTCGACGAGCTCTGCCGGCGTCACGGCATCAGCTCGGCGACGTTCTACGCCTGGCGGAAGAAGTTCGGCGGCATGGACGCCTCCGACGCCAAGCGGCTGCGCGAGCTCGAAGCCGAGAACGCCAAGCTCAAGCGGATTGTCGCCGATCAGATGCTCGACATGACGGCGATGAAGGAACTGCTGCAAAAACATTGGTGAGCCCATGGCGAAGCGCAAGGCCGTGGGCTTCCTGATGGCCGAGATGGGCCTGAGCGAGCGCCGGAGCTGCCGGATCGTCGGACTGGCACGGTCGGTGCAGCAATATCATCCGGTCGACGAGATCGCCGAACTTCATGGCCTGCCCGAGGAGATCGTCCTCGACAACGGCCCCGAGGGCACCAGCCGGGCGATGTTCGACTGGTCGGAGCGAACTGGGGTCAGGCTGCGGTTCATCGAGCCCGGCAAGCCCGTCCAGAACGCCTTCGTGGAGTCGTTCAACGGCAAGCTCAGGGACGAGTGCCTCAATCTCCACTGGTTCCGCTCGCTGCGCCACGCCCGCGAGGAGATCGCGGCCGGGCGCCGCCACTACAACACCGAGCGCCCACATTCGGCGCTCGGCTACAGGTCACCCCTGGAGTTCCTGACGATCACCGCGCCGGTCATGCCGGCGCTCCACCAACCGGAGGATTCCAGCTTCATTCGGCCCTGAGCCAGGGGAAAGGTCAGTGCCGCTGTAAAGGCCGCGCTAGGCTTGCAGACACACGTGAGTCTCCAGCAGGGCCCGCTGCTCCTCTGTCTCGACGCCCTCGGCCGCAACCTCCAAGCCAAGCCCCGGGCGCAGACCGATCAGAGCCTGGACAATGGCTGCGCTTTGCGCGTTGGCCAGCATGTCGCCGACGAAGCTCCGGTCGACCTTGAGGCGGTCGAGCTTGAAGTTGCGCAGGTGATAGAGGCTCGAATAGCCGGTGCCGAAGTTGAAGGCGAGCTTGATCTCGGCGGGCTACTGCACCGCCTCGCCGCAGGCGCGGTCAAGCCGCGACTCGGTCATCGTGGCGATCACGCCGCCATCCTCGGCGATCGGGATGAAGCTTTCCGGCGCGATTTCCCACATCTCGGGATACGTCCAGGGCCAGCGTCTCGAAGCAACGTACCTGCCCCGTCTTCAGGTCGATCAGCGGCTAACAGCAGGAGGACGATCTCTCCCCCTCGATGGGGGCATGCCGATCGCGCTCGATCCAATCGCGTTCGCGCACGTGCGCGTCCATCTCTTCCTCGAAAATGCGGAAGGCGGAGTGGCCGGGTGCGGGCCCGGAGGTTCGCCGCCGCAGGTGCCCTCGCCGATGGCGGGTGCCGACCTCGCTAACGCGCCGGACGGTCACTTCATGGAATACGTCGTGCCCGAGCCGTCGCAGTCCTGACGGGGGAAAGCGCTCAGGTCAGCGCGATCCGATGGTTTCGGCCTTCCCAATTCGCCTCATAGCGGCGGGTGAAGACCAGGCCGGTGGCGGATGTGGGAAAGTCGAGCGCGACCCCGTGCATGTCGAAGGGCAGCGCCGTCGCATCCCGCTCCTCTACTGTCCTCCAGTCGTCGTAGCTGTAATGCAGGGTGAAGGGACGCGTGTCCTCGATAACGAGGCGTTTCGTGCGAGGCAGTGCGCTGACCGGTATGTCCGCCCTCCAATGCAGCACCGAAGGGTCCGGACGCTTGCCGCCACAGTGGTCCTCGACGCTGCTGAGAAGCTCGATCGGCCGGCCAGCCGCGATCGTGATTGCCAGCTTCAGGTACTCCGAATGGGCCCAGACGAGCGGCATGGCGCTGCCGCTCGGGTGGCCGGGTTCCAGCGCCCGGTCGGGGATCGCTGCGGCGTCCCAGACCTGCTCGGGAATGAGGCCTCCCGGACCGGTCATACGGGACATGGTTTCGAGATAGGGCCGCGCGTCGTATCCGGCCTGAAGCGCGAAGTGGCCGCGCTCGCCTGTGAGAAGCGGCCACCCGCGGCCGATGCCTATTCCATCGAAGGGGCTGCCGTCTGCGTGTTCGCCGTAGCCATCTTCGTTGTAGCGGTGCAGCGCCTGGCCGAGGGGCGTGCGCGTCGCGAGCAGCGCATCGCATATCGTCACGGTATCCTGCATCCGTGTGTCGTCGGCCGCGCGCAGGCCGAAACGTGCCAGCGCCAGGAAGTCGAAGGCGACGCACTCGTCCGCCGGCAACGTCATGCCGCCGCGGTTGCGGATTTCGATCCGTTGCTCGGCGATGGCCTGATCGGCCGTGGGAACGATGCGGACATAGTGCCCAGCCACGCCGTGCCGTCGCGCGAGCTCGCTTCCGGTCACGTAGATCCAGTCCTCGATGCGCGCATTCCAGTCGTCCGCAACGCTGAGGAGATACTCTCGGGCTCCGCCTTCGAGCCAGGTCGCGGCGGCGACCAGTGCGCTGACGAGGACTGCCAGCGTATAGCCGTTGAGCCCGGCGTCTTCCTCCCACCTATCCTGAGCGGAGACCGGGCCATGGCGGACTATGAATCCCGCAGCCTGTTCGACCATGCGGCGCACACCGATGGTGCGGGGCCCCGCGTCGATCCGGTCCAGTTCGCGCAGCTTTGTGGCAAGGAGTATGGGGAAGCCGACCTCGTCGAGTTGCACGGCCTTCCAGAACGGTTGGCCGTTCGGATAGAAATTCTGCGACCAGTGGCCGTCCACGTGCTGCATCGCCACGAGATAGGCGAGCATGCGTCTCGCATCGCTGACGAGGCCGATCCCGAGAAGGGCCAGTCCGGTGTTGACTGCGTCACGCGCCCACACGAGATGATAGCCACCGAGGTCGTCGTGCGAATTTCCCCATGGAACGCTCAGGCTGGCGACCACGGCGCCCGGGAAGGTGCGGTCCTCGTGCGCCTTCAGCACCGCCGCGGAACGACGGGCTTGTTCGATGAGATCGGGTGTCAGCCCGTCAGAGCGGAGGCTCACCCCGCTCGCCCATTCCTGCCACCCCGCGATCGCCTGCTCGCGAATTTCCGCAAAGCCAGAGGCAATGCTCGATTTCGCCAGCGTGGTGGCGCCGAGCGCCGAACTGGAAAACGCAAGGCCGAGAATGCCGTCGTTCCTGGCGAGCTCGCCGGTGAGCGCGAGGTTGCCCGGCCCGGCATGGTCGTACGCCCAGCACATGCGCCCATGCCTGTCGAAGTCCTGCCAGCCGTCGGATGTGCCGACATGCCCCGCGCTGGTTCGCGAGAAACCGTGGTCACAGGCCAGGCACAGGAAGCAGCCATCGCCATCGGCGTGGAGGAGTTCGTCGACCCATGCCGAATTGGCATCGCTCTTCGGCCCGAGCCGTGGAGCCAGAAGGACATAGAGACGGCATCCCTCGCCCGTCAGCTCGTAGCGGACGAGGAGGACATCCCGCAACGGATCGGGCACCACCTCGAGCTCGACGCGATACGTCCCGTCGGCGTCTTCGTGAACGATCGTCGGAAGAGGAATGTCCGGCTGCGGCGTCGAGAGGCTGTACCGGTTGACGCGCTTCAGTTCGCTCCAGCCGTTTGGTCCGAGCACGATGAAGCCGAAGTCGCGGATCTGTGGCTCACCGGTCGAGGGCCAGTAGACCTCGTTCAGGATCCCGTGGCCCAGCGTTGCCCAGAGGCGGCTCGATCCCAGCGCCGTGGTCACGAGATCCTTGGCTGACGAGGACCATGTCGGCGAAAGGTCGGTCGGACCGCTCGGTGCCCTGCCGGTCTGGACGTCCGAACTCATGGCAATTCTCCGCTTGCGAAGATGCTGGGGGCACGCAAGTGGAAATCTCACCCCCCGTGGGCAAAGTCCGGGTAGTCGAGCATGCCGCCATCGACAAAGATTGTCGTGCCGGTGGAGTAGCTCGCGACGTCGGAAACCAGGACGGTCGCCATACCCGCGATCTCGCCCACCTGGCCCATGCGCGACATCGGGATCTTCCGCTTCAGGTCCTCGAGCATCGCCGGATCCTCCCAGACGTTGCGGTTTATGTCGGTCTGGACGGCGCCCGGCGCCAGCGCAAGCACACGCACGCCGTGGGGAGATGCCTCCTGTGCCAGCGTCTTGGTGAGCATGGATATTCCGGCCTTGGAGGAGTTGTAGGCGCTGTAGCCGCTCCACGCGATGCGCTCGTGCACCGAGCTCATGTTCAGGATCACGCCGCCGCCATTCGCGACCATGCGGCGCAGCGCCTCGCGGGCGCAGAGGAACGTGCCGAAGAGGTTGACCTCGAGGACGTGGCGCCAGGCGATCGGGTCGGCCTCCCAGCAGGACATTGGCTGTCCGTCGATACCGGCATTGTTGACGAGAATGTCGAGGCCGCCCCACGCATCATCCACGCCGGCGAACATGGATGCGACCTCGTCGGGCTTCGAGACGTCGGCGCAGATGGAGATCGCCTCGCCTCCGGCCTCCCGGATGCTGCCCACCACCGCCTCGGCCGCGTCGGGATTGACAACGTAGTTCACGGCGACGCTGGCGCCTGAACCGGCCAGTGCCTTGGCAATGGCCGCCCCGATGCCGGAGTTTGCTCCCGTCACCAGCGCGCGCCGTCCGCCGAGATCAATTTCCATCCGGGGACTCCTCGCCGGGACTGCCGACGGAACGACGGCTTGTGTCCCCTGCCACGACCGGCAGGTCTCCGTGACCAGCCCCGCCGCAACGGAAGCCAAGATACACCCCGGTCACCGTCTTGACGTGTGAGCGACAGATTAAATTCCCTTCACGTACTGACCGGTTGCGCGCGTGGTGCCGGCAAGACGCGTGCCGGAACGCCGCGAATGCCTGACGAGGGGGCATGAGCCGCTGGCGGCTGAATTCCTGCTCAATCACCCCTGCGACGAGCCCCTTCGCCACCCGGAGTGCGAAACCGTCCGATGGACGTTGATGAGCGTGTCCCACGGGTCCGAGATTTTCTGGGACCCCGCATGAACACGACGGGCGCGCTGGCCTGCGTCTGGCCGGAGCGGTCAGCCGACGGAACATGCCGATGCCCGATGGCCGGTTGATCGCCTTCTGGCCGTGGCGAACGATGAAGCCCTGCGGCAGGTAGAGGAACGTCCGAGGTCGGCTACAACAACGCCGCGCATCGGCCGCGTCCTCATGGTCAGAGGACGGGACGCGGGCGATGGAGCAATGATAACCTCCGCCGGCGGACACGAACTGAAACCGTGCCGGGTCTGGGCGGACGAGGCTCCGGCCCGGGTCGGACGACGAGCTGCCTCTCGGGCCTGCCGGGCGAACTGCCGAACGTGCCCGTGCTGGCGCTCTCATCTGCCGGAACCGCGTAGACGCGACGCCCGGCAATTTCGCGTCGCCCAGAGGCGACGTAGCCGAACTTGAGCAGTGTGATCTGGAGACTGGCAATGCATCGACGCGTTGGAACGATCGCCTGCCTGCTACTCAGCCTATGCATTTCGGGGCCGGCTCGCGCCGATGCCGAACGCTGCGAACGTGCGACCGAGGCTCACCAGTCGGCCAGGGAGACGGCGAGGCGTGAGGCCGAGCGGTATCTTGCCTGCGTCAGCGCCGATGACAGCGAGCGTGACTGCGCCACGCAGTTCCAGAGCTTGAGCGCAGCGCAGGCCGATCTCATTACGGCAAGGTGGCTCACCGTGATGGAATGCGGCTAGCCGCGCGGATCTCTTCCTGCCGCTCCTGTGTCATCGATACCGGCCGGATACGGCGAGGGAGGACCAGTGGCGGCTACGTGGCGTCCTTCAGCCTTTCATCACATGCTGAGGATGGGGAGTGCCGCCCAGACGAGCCATCCGACGATTGCGACGACGATCAGGATCGGCCCCCACCAATTGGCGAAGGGAGAGCGGTAGCGAAGGGGAAGGTTCCGGTGCCGTGGCATCACTGATCCTCGATGGCGGCATCGAGCGCCTTCGACAATACCTTGGCATTCGACAGGGCGTCCCGTTGTTTCTCTCCGTCCGAGTGCCTTCCGGGTAGATGCTCGCACGCGATCGAGACCATGCACCTGATCGTGTCGCTTCCCCGTGACAACACGATCGAGAACTCGTCTGTCTGTCCATTACGGGAGACTTCAAGCTTTTCCCTGCCAGCACGCGTTATGAGGTGGTCTTAGGTTCCAGGCTCTGCATCGTCCTTGTGGTGGTGGAGGAACCGGGCCAGGCGTCCCCGCAGGTCACGCGCAAGGGGGCTGTCGCCGTCGGCTGATGACGCCGAGAAGATGGTTCGCTGAAAATCCCTGGGCAGATCGTTCCACAGAGTGACGACCGCCGCGCCCAGACACTCCAGTATCTGTCGTTCCGGAAGTGTCAGCCCCTTGATCTCCGCGACCAGCGCGGGTGAGGCGACCGCTTCTATGGCTCCCCCTTCGTCGTCCCATCGCGCGAGGGAATCCGATAGCTGAGCGGAGCTGCGTGCCGTATCGTTCGCGGGCATGGTCGGATTTCCTTATCTATGAAGTGGGGGGCTTCGGACTGACGGCACATGGTCCGGCTCAGCGAAAGTCCGCCGACGTCAGTACGTAGAGACGCTTCCGTGCGTGCCCGTAGGCTTCACGGGCGACCGACTGAACCTCGTCGCGCGCAGCGTCGAAGGCTGCGAGATGATCAGCCTCGGACCGGGATATGTGCCGGGCACCTCTGGAGAGAGCATCGATGTCCAGGAGAAACGGGACCTCGAAGATGCCGTCGTAGCCGACGAAACGGATCTGCCGCCGGTCACGATCGTAGCTGCGGCTGCGGTTGGCGAATGTCAGTGTCATGATTCAGCTTCCTGTTCGGCGGCGCTCTGGACGGGGAGCGTACCCGCGGGCGCACGCAAGACAGAATGATCTTGGCGCAACGTCACCGTAGCTGTCGTTCAGCTATCGCTTCTTTCCGCTACCCGCAGATCTGAGGACCCCGGCCTGAAACGTCTCGCTCTCGCGGAGATATTTCGGCCCGGCCTGCTTCTTGTCCTGCGTGGACTCGCTCTTCGTCTTCTTGGTTTCCTTGCTGGTGCGCTTCTGTCCCTTGGCCATGTTCAAGCTTCCTTGTCCTGCGGTGGGGTCACGGCGTCGTGCTCCTCGTGCGGTGCGGCCGACAAGCGCTCGAAGTCGCGGAGCACGTTGGCGATCAGCGTCTGGCGTCGCGGATCCTGGGCTTCGGGCGTGGCGGCGAAGAGCGACAGCAGATAGTGAGCCTTGTCGGCTGCCTCGCTCCAGCTAGTGGCAGGCGCGGCGACCAGGTTCTTCTCGAGTTCGTCCTGACGCGCCTTGAGCCGGGCTCGCTCCTGCGCGACCTCGCCTAGCTGCCGGCGAAGCTCGGTCGCCTTCTGTGCGGCCATGCCACGATGGGCATCGAGTTCGACTGGCCGGTCGGTCATTGCCTCACCTCGACCTGCTCGCCGGTGGGATCAACTTCCGGAGTCCGGCGGGCGGCCTGCACGACCGCCGGATCGATCCGGGCGAGCTCGTACGAATGCGCAAGCCCGCTCGACAGCGGCAGCACGATCGAGGTCGAGACCGTCCGGTAGGCAGGAAAAGACAGCCCCTCGATCAACTCCTGCAGGGTTTCGATCTCGAAGGTGCCGGGGCTGTGCTGGCGGCCGGTGCCTTCAACGAAGAACGGTCCCACGAAGGTGACGGTCTCGCGCACGACGCGTTCAGTCGGCAGGATAGGGGCCGGCCTGTGGCCAACGTCCCTCAACCAGGCCTCGACCTCCGCTCTCGCCCGTTCCCGGGGAAGCGGGTAGCGGACCTCGACCGCCGCGGCGAGTTCTCCAACGGTGCAGATCCTGACGCAGTCGGCCGCCTCCAGGCGTGTCCACCGCTGCTGCATCGCATGCATGTGGTTCGCCACTAGGTCGCGGATCACGGCTCCCGAATCAAACCCGGCGCCCATCATTCTGCCTCCTAGAAGTGCCGTTCCCGCATTGTCCGGAATGGGGCCGGGTGGCCCCTTCCCCGCTCGGGCAGCGTTGTCCGTGCGGCCGGTGCCACTTGCGCGGCTACTTGCGCCCGGGCTCGGCCTTGCCGGGTCCCATGGCCGCAGGCTTCTTCTCGTGCTCCTGCTTGACCTTCGGCGGGCTCACCGGCGCCCCGGTCGCGGGCTTCACAGGGTCCTGAGCGGACACGATGGGAGTGGTTTGGGTAGCCATGGATCCCTCCTGGGGACAGGCTGGCAGAGCCACGGCGCACGATAGCGCCGAAGGGCTCGGGCGCGGCGGGATGCCGCGGCCTTTCCTGCCGGATCGCCTCGCGCTGCCTCGGAAGACAGGCGAGAACTTGCAGCGATTTCGGCGAGAGGGCCGGACAATTCGTCCGGCTCTTTTATATATCGCTTTCTTTGCGCTCTAAACAAGGCGGCCGAGAACTTGCCAAAGGATGCGATTTCGGTGCGTGAAATGGCGAAGTATGGGATCACGCGTGTCCGTGTAGATCAGCTCCACTATCGGAATTTCGCTATACAATCTGAAGGATGCCGTCGCACACGCAGTGCGAGACAAACACGGGTCGCTGGGTGGCAACAGGTAAGCCCGTCGCCATCCCGCGCCCCCTCGCATGCGGGAAGGAAGCCGATCGCGTGCTGGATGAAACGGCAGAAGCCGCAGTGCCTGAAGCGGCTGCGTGCGCAGGACGTTCGTCAGCGACGGCCCTGGCGGCCTCCACCTCGGCGGCTGTGTCCCATGACGGTTGTGAGAAGCGGAGCGCTGGGATTTCCGAATGCTCCCGCTCATTTGTCGCGGCCGATCTTGCTTTGTATTGGCCACGCAGTGTCGTAAGATTGGGTGTCGGCGGCTTCTGGTAAGGGCGCCGCCGGTTGAGGGCGGCCATCGTGCCCTGGCCCCGACCAAAGGAGGACGCCATGTCTTCCGGCTATCTCACTTCCCGCGACATGAATGTGATTGAACGCCTGCTCGCCGAGATCCGCGAGAAGGGCTGCGAGCGGGACTTCGGCAAGGAGACCGCCGCGGCGCGCATGCTCGTTCATGCCGTCGAGCAGGGCAGTTCCGACGAGACCACGCTTCGAACGATGTTAGCGGGACACGTGGATCTGCATCGTACGCTCGACATCGGGCTGTCGCGCTGGGCCGACGAAAGCGGGGCGATCAAGATCCCGGCTTAGGCCTCCTGGAGATGAACGCCAGGAAGGTCGCCGGAGAAATCGAACAACGCGAGGTCGCGCCGGTTCCAATCCGGCACACCCGTGTCCCCTGTAACGTCTGCCTGCAGAGAGACGCCCTGCCAACGTCCGCGCGCAGCGTCGCGGAATGGTGGCGGCCGATGCCCCGGGTTGCGGGGAGACGGCTCCTCGGCCTGCCGCCATCGGCGAGCGGCACGTCACAGCCCCCGACGATTCTGTCGTGCGTGCCCATGATCAGTGAGTCCCACCATCGCCCCTGAAGCGGCGGAGGACGGGGCCGGAAAGGCCACCATGTCTTCGTTCCTGCCCAATCCATGGCGGCGGCACGCTCCACCGTCGCCGTGGAAGAGCCGCGCGCCGATCCGCGAGGAGCTGTTTGGCGTCGAACGACTCGAACAGCACGCGGCGAGCCTGGCGGAGGCCCAGCCGGTGGCGGGCCGGCCGGCGCGCGTGAAGCCGCTCGTCGACCGGCTGAATGAAAACGCCGACGCTCTCCTCGCAGCCTATCGGGCGAGCGCCGCCGCCCTCGAGAGGGGCAGGTCCGTTGAACCGGCTGCGGAATGGCTGCTCGACAACTATCACGTGGTCGAGACGCAGATCCGCCAGATCCGGACCGATCTTCCCTCCGGCTACTATCGTAAGCTGCCGAAGTTGGCGGATGGGCCGCTGGTCGGCTACCCCCGAGTTTTCGGCCTGGCCTGGGCCATCGTGGCGCATACGGACAGCCACTTCGACCCGGAGGTGCTTCGCCGCTTCGTCATGGCCTATCAGCGGGTCGAGCCCCTTTCGATCGGCGAATTGTGGGCCGTCGCCATTTCCCTCCGTCTGGTGCTGGTCGAGAACCTTCGCCGCGTGGCAGCCGAGATCGCCGAGACCCGTTCGCTGACGACGACGGCCGACGAGCTCATCGACCGGATCGTCGGCCCGGCCGATCTTCCGGCGCGGCCGCTCGAGGAGATGCTCGCTCCATTCGCTCAGGGCCCGTTGCCGATCGTCGTCGCAGCGCAGCTCGCCAAGCGTCTGCGCGACCAGGATCCGGATGCGACGCCGGCGCGCCAGTGGCTGGAACGGAAGCTGAGCCAGCAGGACAGCTCGATCGAAGAGGTCGTGCGGCAATCCCAGCAGAGTCAGGGCGCCGCCAACGTGACCGTGCGCAACGTCATCACGAGCATGCGGCTCATCTCCGACACGGACTGGTCCGAGCTGTTCGAGGCGGTCAGCCTGGTCGACGAGCACCTGCGCAGGGACAGCACGTTCGCACTGATGGATTTTCCGACCCGCGATCTCTATCGCAACGCGATCGAGACCCTGGCCCGGGGGTCTCGGATGTCCGAGATCGACGTGGCCGAACGCGCTCTGGCGCTGGCGGACGCACCTCCGCCAGCGATCGTCTCCAGGCCGGACACGGCCCGGATACGACATGTCGGTTACTATCTGATCGCCGATGGCCGATATGAGCTCGAAGACAGGATAGGCTTTCGTGCGCCTGTCTGGCGCAAGCTCGCCCCGGGGAGCACGCGGCTGCGGCTCGGCCTCTATGTCGGCGGGACCGTGGGGGTCGCTGCGCTTCTGGTCGGCTTCGTCCTCCTCGCGCTCGACTTAGCACCTCTCGCCATCTGGGCGTTCGCCCTTCTCACCGCCGCCGGGCTTATTCCTGCGCTGCATGCGGTGGGCGCTGTCATCAATCGGGCGATCATCACCGTCTGCGGCACCAGACGGCTCGCGGGCCTGGAACTGGCGTCCGGCATACCACCCGAGCTGAGGACGCTGATCGCGGTCCCGACCCTGCTCGGCGGCGAGCGGGATCTCCTGGAACAGGTCGAAGGGCTGGAGGTCCACTACCTTGCGAATCCCGGCGGCGCCGTCCATTTCGCGCTGCTCACCGACGGCTTCGACGCGCGGACGGAGACGACGGAGGGCGAGGCGGGCGTTCTCGCACGTGCGGCCGAGGCCATTGCGCAGTTGAACCGCAAATATGGCGCGGTCGGCGAGGCCGGTCCGCGCTTCTTCCTGCTGCACCGGCATTCGACGTTCAACGCCAGCGAAGACCGCTGGATGGGCTGGGAGCGAAAGCGGGGCAAGCTGCACGAGCTCAACCGTCTGCTGCGGGGCGCCACCGACACGGGTTTCGTGACCGCCGACGGCCGATCTCCCGAGGTGCCCGCCGGCGTACGATACGTCCTCACGCTGGACGCCGATACGCGCCTGCCGCGAGGCGTCGCCGCGCGGCTCGTCGGCAAGATGGCCCACCCGCTCAATGCTCCACAATTTGACGAGGAGGCCCGCAGGGTCGTCGAAGGTTACGGCATCCTGCAGCCTCGCGTGACGCCTTCGCTGCCGATCGGCCACGAGGGCTCCCTCTACCAGGGCCTCTTCTCGAGCCCGGGCGGGATCGACATCTATGCCGGAGCGGTCTCGGACATCTATCAGGATCTGTTCGGCGAAGGCTCGTTCACAGGCAAGGGGATCTACGACGTCGACGCCTTCGAGGCGGCGATGGCCGGACGGGTGCCGCCCAACACGCTTCTGAGCCACGATCTGTTCGAAGGCATCTTCGCCCGCGCCGGACTGGCCTCGGACGTCGAGGTCGTCGAGGACTTTCCCGCGCGATACGACGTGGCGGCCCGGCGCCAGCATCGCTGGGTGCGCGGCGACTGGCAGCTTCTGCCATGGATTTTGGGGCGCGGCCGGAAGGAGAACGGGGGCGTGCCGTCGGTCGGGCTCGGCAAGATGCTGGACAATCTCAGGCGCTCGCTGCTTTCTCCCATGGTGCTCGCGGCGCTCCTCTGCGGCTGGCTGCTGCCAATGCCCGCCTCGCTGGGATGGACGATCTTCGTGGTCGCGGCAACCGTCGCGCCGGGTCTCGTGCCGATCCCCTTCGCCATGCTGTCCCGCCGCGCCGGCATCACCTCCGCCAGTCATCTCCAGGCGCTCGCCGGCGATCTCCGCCGCGCCGCCGGCCAGAGCATCCTGCAGGTGGTCTTCCTCTCCGATGACGCCTACCGGATGGGCGACGCGATCACGCGGACGCTCTTCCGGCTCTACGTCACGCACCGCCATCTTCTGGAATGGACCACTGCTGCGCAAACCGGGCAGAAGCCGCGTCTCGATCTCCTCGGCTTCTACCGCGGGATGGCCGGGGGCTTGCTCCTCGCGGCGGCCGTCTGCAGCATTGCCCTGGCGCTGGCGCCGATGTCCTGGCCACTCGTCGCACCCTTCGCGCTGCTCTGGGCTGCCGCACCGGCGGTCGCGCTGCGGATCAGCAGGTCGCCGCCGAGCGAAACGGTGACCGACGCCGACGCCGACGAGTTGCGGCTGGTCGCACGTCGCACCTGGAGGTACTTCGAAACCTTCGTCACGCCCGACGACAACATGCTGCCGCCGGACAACTTCCAGGAAGATCCCAAGCCCGTCGTCGCCCACCGCACGTCCCCCACCAACCTGGGGCTCTATCTCCTGGCCACCGTGACGGCCCGCGACTTCGGGTGGAGCGGGCAGATGGAGACTATAGAGCGCCTGGAGACGACACTTGCGGCGATGAAGAAGCTCAGACGCTTCAGGGGGCATTTCTTCAACTGGTACGATACGAAGGATCTTCGTGTCCTCGACCCCGCCTATGTTTCCTCCGTCGACAGCGGCAATCTGTTCGGCCACCTGATCGCGCTGGCGAATGCGTGTGGCGAACGAAAGGACCCCCCGCTCGACGTCGCGGGGATCTGGCCGGGACTTGCGGACACGCTCGCCCTGGCGCGCGAGGCCATGGGGACCGCGGGCCCCGATGGCCGCGGGGCGTCCCGGCCGTGCGCAGCCGCTCTCGATCAGGCTGCGGCCCTCCTGTCGCCGCCGCCGCAAGATGCGGCCGCCTTCACCGCCCGGATCGGTGCGTTGCGGCCGCTGGTCGGCAAGGCTGCGCGCCTCGCCGCGGACGCCGTCCAGGATCGCGCCGGAGAGCACGGGGGCGATCTCGTCTTCTGGACCGGCGCGCTGGAGCGCCTGGTCGCCGAGCACGAGCGCGATCTCCTCCATCGCGCCGACGCGCCGCGGTCGGTCCGGCGCCGCCTCGACGGCATCGCCGCGACGGCCCGCGAGATGGCGATGGCGATGGACTTCACCTTCCTCCTCGACCCGCAGCGCAAGCTTCTCTCCATTGGCTATTCCGCCGCCGACAGCAGCCTGGATCCGAGCTGCTACGACCTGCTCGCCTCGGAGGCTCGACTTGCCAGCCTCTGCGCCATCGCCAAGGGCGACGTTCCGACGAAACATTGGTTCCGCCTCGGACGGACGGCCACGCCGGTCGCCCGCGGATCCGCGCTGATCTCCTGGTCCGGATCGATGTTCGAGTACCTGATGCCGTCGCTCGTCATGCGGGCCCCGGAAGGCAGCTTGCTCGAACAGACGAACCGACTCGTGGTCGCCCGGCAGGAGTCCCACGCCCGTAAGCTCGGGCTGCCGTGGGGCGTCTCCGAATGCGCCTACAATGCCCGTGACCTGGAATTCACCTACCAGTATTCGAGCTTCGGCATCCCTGGGCTTGGCCTCAAGCGCGGCTTGAGCGAGAACGCGGTGATCGCGCCCTACGCGACGGCGCTCGGCGCCATGATCGATCCCCGCAGCGCGGTCGCCAATTTCGCCGATATCGCGCGACTGGGCGGGCTCGGCGCCTACGGCTTCTACGAAGCACTCGACTTCACGCCCGCCCGCCTGCCGGAGAACGCGGATCTCGCCGTCGTCCGCAGCTTCATGGCGCACCATCAGGGCATGACGATCGTCGCCATCGGAAATCTCCTGCATGGCGGCCGGATGCGCGCGCGCTTCCACGCCGAGCCGATGATCCAGGCGACGGAGCTGCTGCTGCAGGAGCGCATGCCGCGGGACGTCGCCGTCGCCCATCCGCGGGCCGAAGAGGTGCACGTCGCGCCCACCGACATCGTCCCCGAGGGTCCCGTCGTTCGCCGCCTCAAGCTTCCCGCCGGGTCCCCGCCCTCGACGCACATCCTCTCCAACGGCCGCTACAGTGTGATGCTGACATCGGCCGGCTCCGGCTACAGCCGGTGGCGCGACCTCGCGGTGACGCGCTGGCGCGAGGACGCGACCCGCGACGATTGGGGAGCGTGGGTCTTCCTGCGGGACGTCCGGAGCGGCGCGGTCTGGTCGGCGGGCCACCAGCCCGTCGGGGCCGCGCCCGACGCTTACGATGTGACGTTCGGCGAGGACCGGGCCGAATTCGTCCGCCGGGACGGCACGCTCCAGACGACGCTGGAGGTGATCGTGTCGGCCGAAGACGATGCGGAGGTGCGGCGGGTGTCGGTCGTCAATCGCGGGCGGCGGGAACGCGAGATCGACATCACATCCTATTTCGAGCTCGTGCTGGCGTCAGCTTCCTCCGACAACGCGCATCCCGCCTTCTCCAAGATGTTCGTCCAGACCGAATATATCGAGGAGGTCGGCGCCATACTCGCGACGCGCCGCCGGCGGTCGCCGGACGAGCCGGAGGTCTGGGCGGCCCATCTGGCGGTCGTCGAGGGCAACGTAACCGCCGACCGGCAGGTCGAGACGGATCGCGCCCGTTTCGTCGGACGCGGCCGGACGATCGGCGAGGCCGGCGCGGTGTTCAGCGGCGATAGGCTGTCGAACACGACCGGCACGGTGCTCGATCCCGTCGTCGCCATTCGCACCCGCGTCGCCATCCCCGCGGGAGAGGCGGCGCGGATCGCGTACTGGACGATGGTCGCGTCCTCGCGGGAGGAGCTTCTCGACCTGATCGACAAGCATCATGACCGCAACGCCTTCGAGCGGGCGAAGACGCTGGCATGGACGCAGGCGCGGGTGCAACTCGGCCACCTCGGAGTGAAGATCGGCGACGCGGCCGACTTCCAGGCGATGGCGAGCCACATTCTCTACGCCGGTCGCAGCCTGCGCGCGTCGCCGGAGACCATGGCGAGCGGTGCTGGCGGGCAGCCGGGCCTGTGGCCCTACGGGATCTCCGGCGACGTGCCGATCGTGCTCGTGCTCGTCGACGACGTCGAAGACATGGCGAATGTCCGGCAGCTCCTGCACGCGCACGAGTACTGGCGCATGAAGGGCCTTGCCGTCGATCTCGTGGTCCTCAACGAGCGAAGATCCTCCTACGTGCAGGACCTGCAGATCGCGATCGAGTCTGCGGTGCGGGGCGTGCGGGCGAAACCGAACCCGGCGGAGGCCGCCGCGCAAGGAGCGATCTTCACCCTGCGTGCCGACCTGTTGAGCCCCGACGGACGGGCGCTGCTGCAGTCCGTCGCCCGGGTCGTGCTCGTTGCGCGCCGTGGCGGCATCGCCGAGCATCTGGCCCGGATTCCCCAGAACGTGCCCGTCGCGAAGGCGAAACCGAGACGTCTGCCGGACCCTGTGCCGCACAGCCCCCGCGTTCCGCCGGAGCTGGAGTTCTTCAACGGTCTTGGCGGATTCGCGGCGAACGGGCGCGAGTACGTGACGGTGATGGGCCCGGGCGTCACGACGCCGGCGCCGTGGCTCAACGTGATTGCCAATCAGGGCTTCGGCTTTCAGGTCTCGGCCGAGGGCAGCGGCTTCACATGGGCCTCCAACAGCCGCGAGAACCAGCTCACGCCATGGTCGAACGACCCCGTCTGCGATCCGCCGGGCGAAGCCATCTACGTCCGCGACGAGCAGACCGGCGAGTTCTGGACGCCGACCGCGCAGCCGATCCGCGACGCCGGCACCTATGTCGCACGGCACGGTAGGGGCTACAGCCGCTTCGAGCACGAGGCGCACGGCATCGGGCTCGAGCTTCTGCAGTTCGTGCCGCTGGAGGACCCGGTCAAGATCTCGCGCCTGACGATCCGAAACCTGTCGGACCGGGCGCGCACGCTTTCCGTCACCTCCTACGCCGAGTGGGTGCTCGGCAAGGCGCGCGAGAGCTCCGCGCCTTTCATCGTCACCGAGGTGGATGCGGTGACGGGCGCGATGCTGGCGCGGAACCCGTGGAGCACGGCTTTCGACAAGCACGTCGCTTTCGCCGATCTCGGAGGTCGCCAGACGGCCTGGTCCGGCGATCGATCGAGGTTCATCGGTCACGACGGGCGGCTGTCGTGCCCGGCGGCCCTGCTGGCCGGGGGCAGCCTTTCAGGCATGGTCGGTGCCGGCCTCGACCCCTGCGCGGTGCTTCAGGGTGAGCTTGGCCTTCCGCCTGGCGGATCCGTCGAGATCGTCATCCTGCTCGGGCAGGCTGCGACCGTGGAAGAAGCGAGGGTCATTGTCGGCCGCTATCGGAACGCCGACCTCGATCACGAACTCGCGACCGTGGAGGCTTATTGGGACGGGATCCTCGGTGCCGTCCAGGTGAAGACACCCGACCGCGCCATGGACATCATGCTGAACGGCTGGCTGCTCTACCAGGCGCTGGCCTGCCGCATCTGGGCGCGCTCCGCCTTCTACCAGGCGAGCGGCGCATACGGCTTCCGCGACCAGCTCCAGGACGGCATGGCGCTGACCTTCGCACGGCCGGACCTGACCCGGGCCCATCTCCTGCGGGTCGCCGGGCGGCAGTTCGTCGAGGGCGACGTCCAGCACTGGTGGCTGCCATCGTCCGGCGCCGGCGTGCGCACGCGGATCTCCGACGACCGCGCCTGGCTCGCCTTCGGCGTCGCGACCTATGTCGAGGTGTCGGGCGACGAGGCGATTCTCGAGGAGATCGTGCCCTTCCTCGACGGACCCGCCCTGCAACCCGGGGCGCACGACAATTTCTTCCAGCCCGAGACGGCGGAGGAATCGGGCTCGCTGTTCGAGCATTGTGCCCGGGCGCTGGACCAGGCGCTTTCGCTGGTCGGCGAGGACGGCATGCCGTTGATCGGCACCGGCGACTGGAACGACGGGATGAATCGCGTCGGCGAAGGTGGCCGTGGCCAGAGTGTCTGGCTCGGCTGGCTGCTGATCAGGACCGTGGCGCTGTTTGCACCCCACGCCGCGCAGCGCGACCCCGGCCGTGCCGGACGGTGGGGATCGCAGGCTGAAGCTCTTCGCGCTGCGATCGAGCGCTATGGCTGGGACGGAGACTGGTACAGGCGCGGGACTTTCGACGACGGCACACCGCTCGGGTCGGCGACGAGCGAGGAATGCCGGATCGACTCGATCGCCCAGTCCTGGGCCATGCTCTCGGGTGCGGCCGACCCAAAGCGTGCGCAACGAGCCATGGCGTCGGTCGAGACGCATCTCGTTCGCCCGGCGGACGGCATCGTGCTCCTGTTCACGCCGCCCTTCGACAAGACGCCGCTCGATCCCGGCTACATCAAGGGCTATCCGCCCGGCTTGCGCGAGAATGGCGGCCAGTACAGCCACGCCGCCATGTGGGCCATCATGGCCTTCGCCGGGCTGGGGCAAGGCGACGAGGCCGCCGCCCTGTTCTCGCTTCTCAACCCGATCAATCACGCCCGCACCCCGTCAGAAGCCGCGCGCTACAAGGTCGAGCCCTATGTGGTCGCCGCGGATGTCTACTCCGTAGCGCCCCATGTCGGGCGCGGCGGATGGACCTGGTACACCGGCGCCGCGGGATGGATGTACCGCGCGGGCATCGAGGCCATACTGGGACTGAGGCAACGGGGGGACGTCCTCCTCGTCAATCCGTGCATCCCCTCGGCGTGGCCCGCCTTCGAGATGACGCTGAGGCACGGCGCGACGCGCTACAGAATCTTCGTGGACAATCCCCATGGCGCCGGGCGCGGCATCGGTGAGGCGCGTTTGGACGGCGTGCCAATTCCGGTGAGTGGAGCGGGCCTCCAGGTTCCGCTCGACGGTTGCTCGGCCCATATCCTGAAAATCGTCCTCGGGGTGGGGACGAACCGAAGGGAAGCGGCCGAAGCAGCAGGTTGGAGCGACCGGACCTAGATGGCTTCGAATTAAAGCGGCGCACCTTCCGAATCCGGGTCCGCCGGCGGCGTGTCGATGCCCGTTGACAAGAACCTTGCCGGAATTCCGGCCGTCACGGCAGCGCCAGCCGTCGGGTCGGCCGCCCAGGCTCACTTGGCCGGAGTCATTGCGCCAGCAGCGACCGGCGTTCATGTGGTCGTTCTGCGGCGATAGTTCACGGTCTGGAGAGAGCCGGCGAACGGCGGCTTCGTGAATTCGCTTCACCGGAACCGGCTAGTCTGTTTCCGGCCACTCCCTTCGGGCACGCCCATGCTCGCGTTCTCCTTCTGGCCAATGATGGCCAGGAGGAAACGATGATGGGACACTCCGAATACGATCCCGCCTTCGCCGAAAGGCGGCCCTGGAACGCGGGACGGAAGATCGGTGCGAAGCGGGCCCTCAAGCCGCAGCAGGTCTGGGCGATCAGGTTCTGGCTGGACCGTGAGCGCCGGCTGCGCGACCGGGCCCTGTTCGACCTCGCGATCGACAGCAAGCTGCGTGGCTGCGATGTCGTGAAGGTCCGGATCGGCGAGCTTGTCAGCGGAGGCCAGGTGAGAACTCGCGCGCTCGTCATCCAGCAGAAGACCGGCCGACCGGTCCAGTTCGAACTTCTCGAGCCGGCGCGGACGACCATCCTCACCTGGCTCGAGCGACGCGGAGGATCGCTCGAAGACTACGCCTTTCCCAGCCGCATCGACCACTCCGATCACATCAGCACCCGCCAGTACGCGCGGCTTGTCGATGAATGGGTGACGGGAATTGGCCTCCGCAAGGAAGACTACGGCACCCACTCGCTTCGCCGAACCAAGGCCTCGATCATCTACAAGGCCACCGGCAATTTGAGAGCCGTGCAGATCCTGCTCGGCCACACCAAAATCGAGAGCACCGTGCGCTATCTCGGCGTCGACGTTGAAGACGCCCTGGCTCTCGCGGAGGCCACCGAGGTATAGAGGAAGGGGCTCCTCAGCGATGACGTTGAGGAACCTCGCACAGCCGGACGGCACTGCGCCCACTACTGCCGTTCGATGGCCAAAGGCTAGCATCTGGAAGCGGACATTCGGCGGTGCCGACCAAGTCTCCTGATTCTATGGCAGGCCGGCTTCTTCGGGATCGCGTGAAGCGATGGTCAACCCGAGGCCAGGACGAACGCTGCTACACCCGCCGCGAGGCTGCCGCCGATGGCCGCGAAGCGCCGCGTGCGGCGCCGGTCCTGGCGGGAGGCGCTGCCGGCTGCGTAGTCGAAGCGCTCGTAAACGACCTGGTCGATCGGCATGCCGATGTCGAGGAGCGTGTCCGAGACCGCCGTGACCATCCCTCCTGGGCCGCACATGAGCGCGACCGATCGGGTCGGGTCGAGACCTTCGAGGAGGGTGCGCAGTCGGCCCTCGTCGAGCAGGCCGATTTCGCCCCGCCAGCCTGGCGCGGACGCCTCCGAAAGCAGGAGAATATGAAGATCGAGATGCTCCCGCGCCGCCTCGATCTCGTCGACGCAAGCGAAGTTCGCCGGCGCGCCGGCGGCGTAGGCCAGTCGCACCGGGCGCCGTTCGCCCCGCGCCACCATGTCGCGCAGCAATCCCATGATGGGCGCGATGCCAACTCCGCCCGCGATCAAGATCACCGCATCAGCGTCGATCGCTTCCAGGACGAACTCGCCATAGGGCCCGTCCAGCCCCACCGGAGTTCCCGGTTCGATCGTTCCCACCCGGCTCGTGAAATCACCCGCCTCCTTGATGATGAGCTTCACCCCCGGATCGCGCGGACTGTCCGAAAGCGAAAACGGATGGTCGAAGAGAGGAAACCGGCGGGATCCGACCGTCAGCCAGACGAACTGGCCAGCCCTGTAGGCCATCGGCGGCGTCCCCGGAGCGGGCTCCACGTGTAGCTGCCACATCCGGTCGGCCACGCGCGAGACGCTGGCGAGCTTCCACGGGCGCAGGTGCAGCTTCAGCCAGCGCCAGCCGTAGAGGGTCACGACGGCCGCCGCGACGGCGGCGCCCGTCACAAGCCAGAGCAGCGGGAGCGGAGCCGCGGCGCCGAAGCGACCCGCCGCGAAGGCGTGGTGGAGGCCGCCGCCCACGGCCACGACGCCCAGCGGCAGGTGCGTGGCCCGCCATATCTCGTAGCGCCACGGCAGCCGCTCCCGCAGTAGCGAGGTGACGAGGAGGAGCACGAATGCGCCCCAAGCGATCACTCCGCTGCGATAGTGAGGCGAGGTCAGATAGACTTGGAGGCGCTCCTGTCCCAGCGCCGGGTTCTCTATCCAGGTCGGCAGGACGTAGAGCAGCGGGTGCAGAACCAGGGCAAGCAGCACCCACCATGCCGCGATCTTGTGAAACGCCATGATCTTGTCGATGCCGAGATGGCGCGAGACGGCGTCGAAACGGCCCGAGGTCACGAATTGCACCGCCATCGCGACCACGGCGACCATGCCCAGCGCCGCCGCCGCACGCTCCCACGGGTCGGTCGGCGCCGGGCGGCCCATCAGCGCCACCACGAGCGGTAGCAGGCAAGCCGAGAGATAGAGGCCGGCGAGCGCCGGGCCCGGCAGGCGGGCGGTACGGCGTGCCGCGGCGGCCTCGCGCGCGCGGCGGTCGTTTGTCCTCGTCATCGTCTTCTCGTCACCCCGTGTCGTGGCGTAAGCTTGAGTATAATCGGAGCGCGACCGGGCGCGACTGACGTGTCGTTCGGTGCGTGTGCCACAGGATGGAAAGAACAGGCATGTTCGGAGTTCGCATGGCCGGGGCGGCCGGCATAACCTGGCTCGTCCTCTTCGGATCCGCGGCGGCGCAGGAAGGTCGTGCTGAGCTTTCGCGGCTCGTCGAGACGTGGCTGGCGGCGCCGCACGGCGACTACCATTCTCCGTCCTTCACCCATTGGAACGAAGAGGGCGAGGTCCCGACCGACTGCGCCGGCTGCCATTCCGAGCCCGGGTTCGTGGACTTCCTCGGCGCGGACGGGACCGCGGCAGGCGTCGTGGACGCGCCGGCGGCAATCAATGCGCCGATCGGATGCGCGGCCTGCCACACGTCTGCCGCCCACGAGCTCGATGAGGTCACATTTCCGTCCGGGGCCAAGGTGTCCGGCCTCGGCGCCTCCGCCGTCTGCACTGTCTGCCATCAAGGACGCGCATCGATCGAAAGCGTCGCCTCGAGGATTGAGGACGCCGACGAGGACGAGGTGATGGCGGGGCTCGGCTTCGTCAACATCCACTACGGCGCCGCTGCGGCGACCATGCATGGCGCAAACGCGCGCGGTGGCTATCAGTACGCGGGGCGAAGCTACACGGGGCGCTTTGCGCACGTGCCGAGCGCGAGCACGTGTACCTCCTGCCACAATCCGCATAGCACCCGGGTGGCAACGGAGACATGCCTGGCGTGCCATCGCGGCGTCGACGAGATCACGGCGATCCGCACCCGGCACGGAGACTTCGATGGCGACGGCGACACGGCGGAGGGCATCGGCAGCGAGATTGTGACACTCCGCGACCGGCTCGGCGAGGCGATCCGCCGCTACGCGGCGGAGACAACGGCGGCGCCGATCGGCTATTCGCCCGATATGTTCCCCTACTACTTCGCCGACACCGACGGCGACGGAGAGATCGGTCCCGAGGAGGCCACCTTCCCGAACCGCTACCAGAGTTGGACGCCGCGCCTGCTCAAGGCAGCCTACAACTATCAGTTCGCTCGCAAGGACGGGGGCGCCTACGTCCATAACCCCGGCTACGTTCTGCAACTGCTGCACGACAGTCTCGCCAGTCTCGCGGACCGCGTCGACGCCGAGGTGCCTTCTGTCCGGAGAGAATGACCACGTGCGACTCTGGATCTCACTGCGCATTCCGACCGGTCACCATCCGACTATGTCGGTGTGGGAGCCGTAGAGGTTTCGGCTGAAACCGATCCTCTGGTCTGACGTGGTCATCCCCATGCAAAGCATGTTGATGATCAACAAAGAGACGCCTTCCCGCTTATCTCATCATTGCGTTGCATCAAGGCGAAGGGTGGTGGGCGCATTACCCTTACGGCAATCCTAGGCTTTCGCCCGAGAACATGGCGACGCCCCGCACGGAGAAGTCGAGAATGCGACGCTACGTGGTGAGGTTCTTCAAGGGCGTGTTCAGCTCTCAGGGGCGGCCCGTGGAGATCTGTCAGCGGTGGTTCGAGATCGAGGCCGCCGACAAGGCAGCCGCCATCGAGGCCGCCAAGCCCATGTTCATCGCGGCCGAAGGGGTCCCTGAATGGTCGTTGAGGGCAGATCGCATCGATGCGATCGAGACCGAGTTCCCGAGCTAGCGGCCGCCGTGGCGACATCGTGAGCAACGGCTGGACACCAAGAGAGGGCTCGCCCTCACCCTTAGGGGTTTCGTACGCCCCGGAATGGCGGCAGTACAACTTCGCGCTCTACTCGAAGCATGCGACGCGAGTCCGACTGCTCCTGTTCGCGGAGCATGACTGGGACGCTCCCTTCCACGTCGAGGAGCTTTTCTGGCCGAAGAACAAGTCCGGCCGGGTCTGGCACTGTCGCCTGTCCGATGCCCTCGTCCGGAGGGCACCCTATTACGCCTACCAAGTCATTGGACCGCATGATCTTCCGAACGGCCACAGGTTCGATCCCCAGAAGCTCCTGCTCGATCCGTACGCGCGAGCCATCCACTTCCCGCCCGGATCCAGCCGTGCTGCCGCCCGCCGCCCAGGGTCCAATATGGGGCTTGCTCCGCTCGGGATTGTCCTTCCACCGGAACAGAGGAGCGTACCGCGCCCGCCTCACCCGCGGCATGGTCACGACGCGGTCGTCTACGAGCTCCACGTTCGTGGCTTCACCAGGCGCGCCAACTCCGGCGTTCCGCCGGAGCAGCGCGGCACCTTCGCGGGCCTTGTCGCGAAGATCCCGTATCTCAAGGAGCTCGGCGTCACCGTGGTCGAGCTCCTGCCGGTCTTCCAGTTCGACCCGCAGGAGGGAAACTACTGGGGTTACATGCCGATCAGCTTCTTTGCCGTCCACGACGACTACGGCATGCGCAGCGAGATGGGCGAGGAGATCGCCGAGTTCAGGGAGATGGTCGATGCTCTGCACGAGGCCGGGATCGAGGTGGTGCTCGACGTCGTCTACAACCACACTGGCGAGGGAGACGAACTCGGGCCGACCTACAGCTTCCGCGGCATCGACAACTCGACCTACTACCTGCTCGAGCACGACCGGTCGCGCTACCGCAACGACAGCGGCACCGGCAACGTCGTCCACACCGCGAACCGCTACGTCTCCGCCCTGATCCTCGACAGCCTCCGCTACTGGGCAGGAGAGCTTGGCGTGGACGGCTTCCGCTTCGATCTCGCCTCGCTGTTCACGCGAAGGGGCGACGGCTCGATCGATCTCGAGGCGCCGCCGATCATCGCCGCCATCCAATCCGACCCGACGCTCGCCGGCGCGCCGGCTGATCGCCGAGGCCTGGGATCTGTCGAGCTATCAGCTCGGGCGCACATTCCCGGGCACGACCTGGCTCCAGTGGAACGGCAAGTTCCGCGACGATGTCCGCTGCTTCGTCCGCGGCGACAGGGGCCAGCTCGGAAACCTGATGACGAGGCTCTACGGCAGCGCCGATCTCTTTCCCGACACGCTCGCGGACGCTTTCCACGCCTATCAGAGCGTGAATTTCGTCACCTCGCATGACGGCTTCTGCCTCTACGACCTCGTCTCCTACGAGCACAAGCGCAACGAGGCGAACGGGCACGGCAACCTGGACGGCACCGACGCGAACTATTCGTGGAACCACGGCTGGGAGGGCGACGAAGGCGTCCCTGCGGAGGTCAGGCAGCTCAGGCTGCGACAGGCGAAGAACCTCATCGCGCTGCTGATGCTCTCCAACGGCACGCCGATGCTTCGTGGCCGGCGACGAGTTTCTCCACACGCAGGGCGGCAACAACAACCCCTACAACCAGGACAACGAGACGACCTGGCTCGACTGGGACGCGCCTGGAGCGGAACCGCGGCATGTTCCGCTTCGTGAAAGGGATGATCGCCTTCCGCAAGGCACATCCGGGCATCGGCCGCAGCCGGTTCTGGCGCGACGACGTGAGCTGGTTCGGCGCCGACGGTCCCGTCGACCTCAAGTCGACGCAGCTCGCCTACTGGCTGAGAGGCGCGAGCGAGGGCGACGTCGACCTCTATGTCATGATCAACGGCGGCCCAGACGCCGTGACGTTCCGCGTTCGGGCGGAGGCGGGAACAACGTGGCTCCGTGCTGTGGATACGAGCGCCACGGAGCCTCACGACGTCGTGGTGGGCCGCCCGACCGAGGAGATGACTCGGGCGGATCTGCGGATCGAGGCCCGGTCCGTGGTGGTGCTGGTGTCTGATGGGTTGCCGCGTCAGCCTCGGCAGCAGGTCGCCGAGTTCGCGAGGGTGGAGCCAGAAAACGAGCACCGCAGCAACCTTCCAGCCGAACCGCCCGCAGGTCCGACAGCGCCGCGATCGACGCACGTTCCTCCGCAATAGGTATCGGCGGTCCGGCGCTCGAGAGGCCCACCCATAGAGAGGAAGGCGATGTTGCAGGACGCCAATGAGACGCTTGTCTGGCACAAGCTGGACGTGTCCGAGGTCGTGAGGGCGCAGCGGTCCGACCCGGGCGCCGGTCTCTCCGATGCGGAGGCAGCGCAGCGCCTCGCCGAAGTTGGGGCGAATCAGCTCCCGGAACCAAAAAGGGTCGGGCCGGTCAGGCGCTTTCTCGCCCAGTTCAATAGTCTGCTGATCTACGTGCTGATGGCTGCCAGTGCGGTGACGGTGCTGCTGGGCCACTTCATCGACGGCGCCGTGATCTTCGCCGTCGTGCTGGTCAACGCGGCCATCGGTTTCGTCCAGGAGGGCAAAGCCGAGCGGGCGCTTGAGGCGATCCGCCACATGCTGGCGCCCTCGGCCACGGTGCTGCGCAATGGTCACCGCCGCTCGATGCCCGGCGAAGAGCTGGTTCCGGGCGACATCGTGCTGTTGGAAGCCGGCGACAGGGTGCCGGCCGACCTTCGCCTCGTTCAGACCAAGGGCCTGAAGGTGGAGGAGGCGGCGCTGACGGGCGAGTCCCTTCCCGTGGGGAAATCGACCGAACCGGTGGCGGAGAGCTGCACCCTCGGCGACCGGCGGGGAATGGCCTATAGCGGCACGCTTGTCGCGGCCGGGCATGGCCGGGGCCTCGTGGTGGCGACCGGCAGCGCCACCGAGATCGGGCGCGTCAGCGGGCTCGTCTCCGGGGTAGAAGCGCAGCCGACACCACTCGTGCGCCAGATGGGCGTCTTCGCGCGCTGGTTGACGCTCTTCATCCTCGCAGCCGCCGCCACGATCCTGCTGTTTGGTACCTGGCTCGGCGGGTACGACTTCGCAGCGCTCTTCATGATCGTCGTCGGCCTGTCGGTCGCGGCCATTCCTGAGGGGCTCCCGGCAATCCTGACCGTGACCCTCGCGATAGGCGTGCAGGGCATGGCGCGGCGCAATGCCATCGTCCGCCGCCTGCCGGCAATCGAGGCCCTGGGCTCGGTCACCATCATCTGTTCGGACAAGACCGGGACGCTCACGAAGAACGAAATGACGGTTGCCTCCGTCGCGCTTGCCGAGGCCGAACTCTCGGTCAGCGGTGTCGGCTACGACCCGCATGGCGGTTTCCTGCTCGGAGAGCGAGAGGTCGAGCCGGAGGAGATCACCAACCTGCGCGAGACAGCAAGGGGGGTTGCGCTCTGCAACGACGCGGCTCTCCATTCGGGCGAGGGCGGGACCAGCGTCGAGGGAGACCCTATGGAAGGCGCGCTGCTGACGGCGGCCGTCAAATCGGGTCTCGATCTGACCTATCTGCGCGAGGCGTGGCCCCGGGTCGATGTCATACCCTTCGACGCCCAGCACCGCTTCATGGCGACCCTCCACCACGACCACGAGGGAAACGCGATGGCTTACGTGAAGGGGGCTCCGGAAAGCCTGCTGGCCATGGCGGTGAAAGAGCGCACGGCTGACGGAGACCGGCCGCTCGATGTCGCTGCATGGCACCGGCGGATCGATGAATTGACCGCCCGCGGACACCGCGTCCTCGCCGTGGCAGTCAAGCCGATGCCGTGGCGCACGCATGAACTGCAGTTCGCTGACGTCGGGACGGACCTCGTTCTTCTCGGTCTCTTCGGGCTGATCGACCCTCCACGTGAAGAGGCGATCGCCGCAGTCGCCGAATGCCACGAGGCCGGGATCGGCGTGAAGATGATCACGGGCGATCACGCCGGCACGGCACAGGCGATCGCTCGTCAACTCGGGCTACGGCGAACGGACTCGGTGGTAACCGGCGCAGAGATCGAGGGCCTCGACGACCAGGCCCTCATCCGGCGTGCGATGGAAGCGGACATCTTCGCCCGCACGTCGCCTGAGCATAAGCTGCGGCTGTTGCAGGCGTTGCAAGCTGGGGGGCAGGTGGCCGCCATGACGGGCGACGGCGTCAACGATGCGCCTGCATTGAAGCGTGCGGATGTCGGCATTGCCATGGGCCGTCGCGGGTCGGAGGCGGCGAAGGAAGCCGCCGAGATCGTGCTCGCCGACGACAACTTCGCGACAATCGCCGCCGCGGTCAGGGCGGGTCGGACGGTCTACGACAACCTGAAGAAGGCCATCCTGTTTCTGTTGCCGGTCAACGGTGGCGAGTCGGTCGCACTCGTCCTCGCCATTCTGCTCGGCATCGCACTGCCGATCGCGCCGGTGCAGATCCTGTGGGTCAACATGGTGAGCTCGGTCGGTCTCGCGATGGCCCTGGCATTCGAGCCGCCGGAGCCGCAGGTCATGCGCCGCCCGCCGCGGGCGCCCGGGGAGCCGATTCTCTCACGCCTCCTCATCTGGCGCATCGTCTTCGTCTCGAGCCTGTTCGCCGCCGGCATCTTCGGTGGCTATGAACTGGCTCTGGTTCAGGGGGCCGATGTCGAGACGGCGCGCACGGTGTCCGTCAACACTCTGGTGGCGATGGAGATCTTCTATCTCTTCAACGTTCGGTACCTGCATGGTGCGTCACTTACCTGGGCCGGGATGCAAGGTACCCGCCCGGTTCTGATCGCGGTCGGCGGCGTGGTGCTCCTGCAGTTGGCCTTCAGCTATGCGCCGTTCATGCATTTCGTCTTCGAGAGCCGGCCGATCCCGCTGGCGCTGGGGCTGCAGGCAGCCGCCACCGGTATCCTGGTGTTCCTCGTGGTCGAAGCCGAGAAGCTGCTGATGCGGAGGTTCAGTCGCGGTACCGTTGCCGCCAGAACAGCTAGATCCGCTCCCTAGCGGGAGGCCACCGCTCTGCGTCACCCAGCTTTGGTCATCGTTCGCCAATGAGTTGATGCGGGACTTGGAGTCGAAGGCCGGTCGGGAGCAAGCGAGCCCAAATACTAGACATTCCAGCGCGGCCGGCGTGATCGGTTGAAGCATCAATTGCGTCGGCTGGCTTCACTCCTCCGGCGTGTCATGCCGCCGGGCAAGCACCTTGTCGATCCGCCGGCCGTCGAGGTCCATGACCTCCAGCTCCCAGCCGCACCACTCGATGCTCTCGCCCGGGGTCGGAATGTGCTCGAGGTGTTCAATGATCAGTCCAGCCAGGGTGGCGTAGCCGGCCTCCGGGTCGACAGGCACATCGAGAATGCTCTCGATCCTGTCGATCGCCATACGGCCTTCGAGCAGCCACGATCCATCGTTTCTCTGAACTGCTTCGGGCTCGCCCTTCCCGGTGCGCTCGGGCAGGTCGCCGGCTATCGCGGTCAGGATGTCGGTTGGCGTGACCACGCCCTCGAAGGCGCCGTACTCGTCGACAACCACTGCCATGTGGACGGTCGTCGTCCTGAACAGCTCGAGCAGCTTCAGCACCGGCACGTTCTCGCTGAGATAGAGCGGCTGCCTGACGGCCGCCTCGACGTCCTGCGCCGTGACCGGGGGCGGCAAACGCAGCAGATCCTTCACATGCACGACCCCGATGAGGTCATCGATGTCGCCTCGGCTCACGGGAAAGCGGGAATGGCCGCTCGCACGGATCTCTTCCAGCATCGTCTCGACCGGGTCCTCCATCGAGAGCCAGACGGTATCCGGGCGCGGCACCATGATCGATCTCACGGGTCGGTCCGCCAGGCGGAGCACACCGTTTATCATGTCGCGCTCCGCGGGAACGAAGACCCCCGTCTCGGCGCCTTCCGCGATCAGCGCCTTCACCTCCTCCTCGGAGACATTGCTGCCCTCCCGCGGGCGCACGCGCATGACGCGGAGGATCGCCTCGGTCGACACCCGTAGGAACCAGACGAGGGGCGTGCCGAGGAGCGCAACGAACATCATCGGCGGCGCCGCGACCGAGGCGATCCTCTCGGCGTTGCTCAGCGCGATCCGTTTCGGCACCAGCTCTCCCACGATCAGCGAGAGGTAGGTGATCGCGACGACGACGATTGCGAAGGCCATCTCGTCCGCGGTGCCCGTAGGTACTCGCAAGTCCTGCAGAATGGCCCCCAGGGGCTTGGCGAAGGCGGTGCCGCCATAGGCGCCGGCGAAGATGCCGACGAGGGTGATGCCGATCTGAACGCTCGACAGTAGGCGCGTCGGATCCTCCGCAAGCTTCAGCGCGGTCCGGGCTCCCCGGTTGCCGGCCTCGGCCATTCGTTCGAGCCGCACCTTGCGCGCGGATACGAGCGCCAATTCGGCCATGGCGAAGAAGCCGTTCAACAGTATGAGGACAGCGACGATGATCAACTGCCAAAGAAGCATCCAGCGCCCTCTCTCGCGGCTCCTCTTGGACTCGCATGCCTCGCTGTCGGATGGGCGAGTGCGCGACACTCCATACGCATCCAACGTGGCGAAGCGGTAGGTGAAAAGATCACGATGGGCGCGCATAGACTCCGTGCCCGCGCCGCATGCTGGCCATGGCCATGGTCCTTCTCAGGCTCGGTCCTGGCAGGATCGACGGCTCTTCGCCACCGGATGGATCATGCCTCTGCTCGAACGGTCCTCTCAGAAGGTCTCGAGCGGCTGGCGGACCGATTCGACGACCCTCGGCACAACTAGCAGGTCCCTCGTCCCACGGCGAAGCAGCGCCGAGCTGACGCTGCCGAGAAGCCCGCGCAGCAAGCCACGCCGCGCGTGCGTCGAGACGACGATCAGGTCGCAGTTCTCGCGCTCCGCCGTCTCCCGGACGAGGGTTTCCGGGTCGCCCTCGAGCACGCGCAGCCTGGCCCGCTGGGCCACCTCCGGATCAAGCGTCTCGTACAGGCGCTCAGCGAGTCCTTCGACCATCTCCCCCCGATAAGCGTCGATCTCTTCGCGCGAAGATCCCGCATATCCCATCAGGCCGGAAGCGAGCGCGTCGAAGGCGTGCAGGATGACCAGGTCACCGGGACGCTCCTCTCCCCAGGCGTCGAGCACCCGGACGAGATCCATCGCCTCGCCGCTTTCTACGCCGGCGAGCGCCCGGAGATAGGACTGGGTGCCCGGCAGCCGCGCGATGAGGATCGGGATCGAGGACAGCCTGACGAGGCGCTCCACCGTCGTGTCTCGGAAGATGTCACGGATGGTGCTGTGACGGTGGTCGCCGGCGACGATCAGATCTGCTCCCGCGGCACGGGCCGCTTCGTGGAGAGCGACATATATGTCGCCGGCGATCACGCTGTGACGCACTGGAAGCGAGTCCGCGCGCGCGGCCGTGTCGGCAGAGAGATATTCCTCCGCCTCCGCCACGAGCTTCTCGACGATCGCTTGCGGCTGATCGTCATCGACGACGTGCAGGACGAGCAGTTCGGCACCGGCTCCCCTGGCGATCGTCGCGGCACGGTCGACCGCCTTCTCGCCCCGCTTCGACAGGTCCGTCACCGCGACGATCAGCTTCATGCGACCTCTCCCTCTTTCTGATTGTCGACGTCCACCACGTCTGCCTCCAGGTCGGCGATTTCCTTCACCGCCGCGCTCGCAGCCGCGACGAAGGGATAGAGGACAAGGTCGACGCCGCCCTCGCCAAGACGCCGGCCTTCGGCCTCGTCGCGGGCCGTGATCGCAATCCGCCCATTGAACCGGTGGCTGCGCAGCGCGGCAAGGAGGCCGCTGCGGGCATCCGTCTCCGACAGAAGAAGGGTCCCGTAGGGAACGGCCATCACGATCCAGCGCGCCTGTCCGAGCGGGAGGTCGTTCCAGAACTCCTGCTCCGTCGCGTCCCCGAACCGGACGTGGTAGCCTTTGCGCCTCCACGCCCGCACGGCCTGCGGGTCGGCATCGATGCCGAGCACCTGAAGCCCCGCGTCTTCGAGCTTGACGAGCAGTTCGCCACCAAACCGCCCGAGACCGAACAGGATGACGTCTGTCGGGCGAGCGCCAGTGCTTTCGCCGGGCCCCTCCGGCCGCCGGCCGAAATCGAAGGGGGCGAGCAGTGGCCTGGCCCACCGGTAGAGGGCTTGCGAATAGGTGATCATGTAGACGGACGTCGCGATCGTGACGAGGCCGACGAGCGTCACGAGACCGACCGCCGACTGGTCCACGTGCCCGAGGCTCACCCCCATCGCGATGAAGATGAGCGAGAACTCGGAGATCTGCGCGACCGTGAGGCCGGCGAGGAAGCCCGTGCGCGCGCGGTAGCCCATCCAGGCCATGATCCCGACGACGATCAGCGGATTGCCGATCAGCACGAAGAGCGAGAAGACCGCCGCGCTGCCGAGGTGAGAGCCGAGCGTCGAGAGGTCGAGCGCCGCGCCGATCGACAGGAAGAAGAAGAGAAGCAGGAAGTCCCTGAGCGAGGCCAGCCGCGCGGAGATCATGTCGCGATGCGCCGTCGAGCCGAGGGAGACGCCGGCGACGAGGCCTCCGAGCTCCTTGCCGAGGCCGGCGGCATCGGCGACCGACGGCGGCGGCGGCGGCCCACCCGATGCCGAAGATGACGAGCAGTTCCGGCGTCCGCGCCAGCCGCTCCACCAGCGGGTCCGCCAGTAGCGGACGAACAGGATCAGGAAGACGACCGCGGCGACGAGGGCGCTGAGCGTCCGGAGCGAGCGATGCCGCGCCACCTTCTTCCGCGCCGATGCCGAAGGTCGACAGCGCGACCATCGCGACGACCACGAAGATGTCCTGCACGATGAGGAAGCCGAGCGCGATCTGGCCGTGCAGCGTATCGAGCTCGCGCTTGTCTGTCAGGAGCTTCACGATGATGATCGTGGAGGAGAAGGTCAGCGCCACCGCAACGTAGAGGCTCGTGACCGCGTCGAAGCCCAGTGCGAGGCCGATCAGGAAACCTGCGACCGAGGTAAAGACGACCTGTCCGAGTCCCGTCGCCACGGCAACCGGACCGAGGGTGCGCACGAGCCGCCAGTCAAGCTTGAGGCCGACCAGGAAGAGAAGCAAGGCAATGCCGAGTTCGGCCAGGAAGTGGATCTGCTCCTCGGTTCCCGATCCTCGATCGAAGAGCGTCCCGGCGAGGATGCCGATCGCGATGAAGCTCACGATGACGGGCTGGCGCAGCGCCGCGCCGGCTACGCCAAGGGCAGCGGCACCCAGTAGCAGCCAGGCGATCTCCTGAAAGATCAGATCCGCCCCCGCTAGCATGTCCCGCGCGCACCGATCGGGGATAGACGGTGGGGCAGAACGTCTGCCCGGGTGAGGAAGACCGCTTGGCGGAATGAGTTGAGTGAACCAGGACCTGGAGGTGCCGACCGAGGCCGTGGCTGTGGCGCGGCGCGTGGGTTTGACGCGCATCAATGACCGCGAGGCGTGCCCCCACGACCCTCCCACTGGGAGCGAGACGCCGCTGCCATGGCAACTGCGGTGCCACTTCCACGGGTCAAGAAGCGAGGGTGACGGAAGTGAAAAGGGAACTTGGAGTGCTTGTGTGTTCGGTGGCCGCGCTGACATTCTTCGTCTGGTCAGCTTCCGGACTGGGAGGCCTGACGGGTGTCAGTGTGGCACATGCCCAGAGCGGTGGTGGCAGTGGCGGCGGAGACGGTAACGGTAACGGTAACGGTAACGGCAGCGGCAGCAGCGGAAGTGGCGGCCAGGGGAAGGATCTGAGAGCCAGAGCCAGAGCCAGAGCCAGAGCCAGAGCCAGAGCCAGAGCCAAAATCAGAACCAGAACCAGAACCGCAATCGCAATCGGGATCAGTCGGGGGAACTCGGTGTCGGCACGATGTCGAGAGCCGAGGCCAAATCGTATCCCAACCACGCCTGCTTCTTCGCAGACGTCGACTATGGCGGCGACGTCTTCTGCGCCGCAGAGGAGGGTCACGCGGCGAACATGCCAGGCCTGGAACAACCGCGTTTCGTCGCTTGAGATCACGGGCAAGGTCGAGGTCACCGTCTGCACCGATCCAGGCTATGCCGGCACCTGCATGCAGTTCGCCACGAGCGTGCCGCGCCTGCCGGCGCAGCTCGACGACGCAATCTCGTCGTGGCGGGTAAGATAGCGCGGCCTGAAGAAGGTTCGTCTCGCGCTGCCGGTTCTGCGGACACCGAGACAGGGTGTTTCACTGAGCGGAGGTTGCATCCTCCGGAACGGGAGGGACGACCGGTTCCGAAATCCTGCTCGCCCACAACTGCCAGTCCGTTCGCGGCCAGGTGCGGTCGTTCCGGATCACGCTCATGTCGGCCGGGAGCGGCGATGGAAATTATTTCCGCTGCCGTCCCCTCAGGCCTGCAGGCAATGCGGCCTGTGCCCCTTCGATCCCGCGGCTACCGCCACCGCTTCCGCGGGACAGGGCTCAGGATCTCCTTCTGCTGGCAGCTGTTGACAGCAGCGCGTGTGGCTATTCGTCCACATCGTCCCTAAGGCTACCAAGGTCGATCCGCGGCTTGTGCTCCTGCTGCTCGACCTCGGCCGGATAGTAGGTTTCCGCTAGGTGTCGAAGTTCCTCTTCGGGGCAAGGGCGGCCATAATTTCCGGTAGCACCCCGTGCTTGCGAAGGAAGGCCTCCTCGCCCTCAAGACGTTCCTGCATTTCCACCTTGGCCAGCTCGCGCTCCTCGTGCGACGTCGGCGGCGCCTCCCGCAGGCGGCGCACCCGTTCTCCCATCCGTCGCCTCAGGTTCGAGACCCTCTGAGCCTCCTCATGGCTACGCATCAGGCGATCAAACTCGGCGAGGACCGCTTCGCTCCAGACGACCAGTCCCCGGAACTTCAGTGGCATGCGCTGGCTCTTGTTGTAGTGGTCGCGCGTGACCACTGCCTCCCGGCCGGAAGGTTCCTCGCCGTCGGGCGCGTGGTCGAGGATCGCGCTCGCGGTCGATGCGGGGAGCTGGGTGTCGGCAAGATATCCGGCGAGGCTGTCTCGCAACTCGTGCAGAGTGAAATGGGGGTGCGGATTTCCGACGAAGCCGTCCACCTGTTCCGATCCGAAGCCGTCCAGGCATTCCGATCTGAAGCCGTCCACCGTTCCAGGACGAAGCCGTCCATTTGGTGGCGCTTTCCGGGCCGGTTTCATCATCGTGAGCGGAAGGTCCCGCTGTTTCAAGCGTCGATGTCGGGGGCGCTTTTTTCTCAGGCTTTCGCCGCTCAGATCGATCGGTAGGCGTTGTGGACGATGCGATCGAGGATGGCGTCGGCGAGGGTGGGTGTCGGCGATGATTTCGTACCATCGCTCGACGGGCAGTTGGCTGGTCATCAGCAGGGAGCCGGCATCGTATCGGTCTTCGATGATTTCCAGGAGGTCGCGGCGCTGATCGGGAGAGCGGTTCCGGCCCCCAGTCGTCGAGGATGAGCAGCTTGGCGCGGGCGACGGCCTTGAGGAGGCGGCCATATCGGCCGTCGTTGCGGGCGAGTTCGAGGGCGGCGAACAGCCGGGGGACGCGATGGTAGAGGACGGAGATGTCGTGGCGGCAGGCCTCATGGCCGAGGGCGCAGGCGAGCCAACTCTTGCCGACGCCGCAGGGGCCGGTGATGAGGAGATTGTGGCGTTCCCGGATCCAGTCGCCGCTTGCCAGCTTGAGGAAGAGGGCGCGGTCGAGGCCGCGGGCGGCGCGGAAGTCGATATCCTCGACGCTGGCGGGATGGCGCAACCTGGCGGCTTTGGCGCGCGCCTCGAAGCGCTTCTGGCGGCGCGCGGTCACCTCCTGATCGAGCAGGAGCCCCAGCCAATCGGCATGGCCGAGGGCCTGGGCCTCGGGATTGTCGTCGAGGGCGGCGAAGCCCTTGGCCATGCCGTCGAGGCCGAGGGTCTGCAAGAGGTCGAGGGTCGGATGCTTCAACATGCGAGGTCTCTCCTTAATGGAAGTAGCGGGGGCCGCGGAGGTTGGTGGTCGAGGATCGGCGTATCGGCCGGCTTGGCCGCCGGGCGGTCTCGGTGGGTGTCGAGGATGGAGACGATGCTTTTGTAGTTGAGGGCGCCGATGGCCAGGGCCCGCTCGGCCACGGCCTCGACGCGCGCCTTGGGCAGGCCGCGCATATGCTTGAGGACGCCCAGGCAGGTCCGGAAGCCCTGCTCGGGGTGGCGCCTGGTGGCCAGGATGGCGGTGATCAGCGCGGCGGTGTTCGGACCGATGGCCGGCCGCCCAGGACCGGAAGCGGTCCGCCGTCCAACTGGCATAGCGGCGATGGGCGCTGGGCATGTGGTCGGGACGGTGCCGTGGGCGGCGCCGCGATATCGACGCATGTGGGCGGCGACGCGCTGGCCGCTGTGGAACATCTCGATCGTGCGTCGCTGACGCGCACATCGATCTGCTGGCTGATCAGGCCGTAGGGGACCGAGTAGAAAAAGCCTTCGACCTCGACATGGTAGTCGATGCCGACCCGGGCGAGGCGCCATTCGGCGAAGACGTAGTCCTCGGTCGGCAACGGCTGGAGGGCGGGCTTTCGATCGCCTGGAACAGATCGTGGCGGCTGTCGCCCATGCGCCGCATGACGGCCTCGTTCAGCCGTTCCAGGACCTCTCGGATGGCGACGTTGGCCTCGGCGATCGAGAAGAAGGTGCGGTTGCGCAAGCGGCCCAGGATGTAGCTCTGGGCGAAGCGCACCCCGGCCTCCACCTTGGCCTTGTCGCGGGGCTTGCGCGGCCGGGCCGGCAGCACGGCGAGATCGTAGTGGGCCGCCATCATCGCATAGCTGCGGTTGATCTCCGGATCGTAGAACGAGGCCTTGCTCACACCGCTCTTCAGGTTGTCCGGCACCACCGCCTGCGGCACCCCCTGGAAGAAGCGGAACATGCGGACGTGGGCGCCGATCCAGTCCGCCAACTGCTGGCTTCGGCTCGCCTCGGCGTAGGTGAAGTTCGAGGCGCCCAGCACGCCGACGAAGATCTCCGCCTCGCCGATCTCGCCGCTCAGCGGATCGACGATCGCCAGCTTCTTGCCGGAGTAGTCGACGAACACCTTGTCGCCGGCAACATGGTGCTGGCGCATGGTCGGCGACAGCCGGTGCTCGAACTCCCGGAACAGATCGCAGAACCGCGAGTAGCCATAGCCGTCCGGATGGTCGGCGCGATATTCCTCCCACAGGATCGACAGGGTCACCCCCGGACGCTTCAGCTCCCGCGCCAGCTGCGCCCAGTCGGGCTCCGGCCGCCGGCGCTGGCCGACCTTGACGCCCGCCCGCGCGAACAGGCGCTCCTCGAGAACCGTCTCCGTCATCTCCGCCGGCAGCGGCCAGGAAAGGTCCGCCGCCGCGGCCCGCTTCAGCGCATCCTGCACGGTCGAGCGGGCAACCCCCACCGTGCGGCCGATCTCTCGAAGGCTCACGCCGTTCGCGTGAAGCCGCAACACGCAACGCATCTTCCTCATGGTCAGCTCTCTCTTCGCCGGCATCCCGATCTCCCTCTCCACGGAAGATCGACAAATGCCCTATTCGCTGACCCGTGAGGACGCCAATCGCGGCCTGACTGGACGAAATTAAGTCGGAACGGCGTCCGGCTTCAAATCGGAATGGTGTCCGACTTCAAATCGGAATACCTGGACGACTTCC
>CAWFLD010000004.1:0-1405004 GCA_963816555.1 uncultured Alphaproteobacteria bacterium
GGAAGCGTCATTTGCGGGCGCCATGCCCAGCAAAGGCTGCCTGCCGCCGATCTCCGGTCGCGCCGGCTGGCGCGATCGCGTGCCGCTGCGCTAATGGAAGGCGCGCGTCCGCACGGGACGGCGCGGCACAGCGGGAGCAGCGATTGCGCAGGCACCTACCGTCGATGAAGGCCCTGCAGGCTTTCGAAGCCGCCGCGCGCCATCTCAACTTCACGCGCGCCGCCGTCGAGCTCAACCTGACGCAGACGGCGATCAGCCACCAGATCCGCAATCTCGAGGATTTGCTCGGCGTCGAGCTCTTCGTGCGAGAGGCGGGCCGGCTGCACCTGACGGAGGCCGGTGAGAACTTCGCCGCCTCGGCGCGCCACGTGATCGGCGAGATCTCGCTCGCGACGGACCGTGCGAACTACGAGCAGCGCGACGACACGCTGACGGTGGGCTGCCTTGGCACCTTCCAGATCAAGAGCCTGATGCCGAGCCTCGGCCATTTCCGCAGCCTCTTCCCGGACCTCATCCTGCGCCTCAAGACGCTCGTGCCGAACGCGCCGGGCATCCGCCAGGAATACGACATCGCCATCCAGTACGGCGTCGGCGACTGGCCGGGAAACTTCGCCTACAAGCTCGGCGACGAGCAGGTCTTTCCGGTGTGCAGCCCGGCGCTGCTGCGGGAGGGGCCGCCGCTGCGCACGCCCGCCGACCTCGAGCACCACACGATCATCCGCACGGGATCGCCGCTCCTCGTGCGCGACGACTGGCCCTTCTGGCTGCAGAAGGCCGGCGTCCCGGGCCTCTCCTTCGCCCACGAGCTGACCTGCGACCTCCTCTACCCCGCCTTCCACGGCGCGATCGAGGGGCTCGGCATCGTCATGGGCCGGTCCGCCGTCGTGCGCCACGATCTCCTGCGCGGCAACCTCGTGGAGCCCTTCGGCATCCGCATCCAGTCGCCGTCGGCCTACTACCTGGTGATCCCGCAGGGCCGCGAGACGCTGCCCAAGGTGGCCGCCTTCAGGGACTGGGCGCTGCGCCACCTCGTGACGGCACCGATCTGACTCCTTCACGCCTCGACTTGTGCCGCGGACTTGCTCTAAGCCCACCCCGACATCAGCGACAGGAGGGATGCCCCCATGCGACTCACGGACTTCAAGGCGCTCACGTTCGACTGCTACGGCACGCTGATCGACTGGGAAACCGGCATCTTCACCGGCCTGCGGCCGCTGATCGCGAAGGTCGGTCGGCGAGCTCAGCCGCGACGAGGTGCTGGAGGCGCACGCCTTCCACGAATCCTCGACCCAGGCCCAGACGCCGGCGAAGCGCTATCCCGAGCTGCTCGCGGTCGTCTACAAGCGGCTCGCCGAGGAGTGGGGCGTCAGCGTCAGCTGGGGCGAGTGCCTCGCCTACGGCGCGTCCGTGCAGGCCTGGCCGGCCTTCCCCGACACCGCGGAATCGCTGCGCTACCTCAAGCAGCACTACAAGCTCGTGATCCTCTCCAACGTCGACAATGCGAGCTTCTGGGCGAGCCAGCAGAAGCTCGGCGTCGAGTTCGACGCGGTCTACACCGCCGAGGACGCCGGCTCGTACAAGCCGAGCGACCGCAACTTCGAGTACATGCTGAAGAACCTGGCGCGCATGGGCGTCCGCAAGGAAGAGATCCTGCACACGGCCGAGAGCATGTTCCACGACCACGGCCCGGCGAACCGGCACGGCCTCGCCAATTGCTGGATCTACCGCCGCCACGACAAGGAAGGCTTCGGCGCGACGATGAACCCCGGCGAGATGCCGCGCTACGACTTCCGCTTCGACAGCATGGCCGCGCTCGCGCAGGCCCATCGCGACGAAGCCGCCGCCTGACACCGCTTGCGGGGCGCCGGCCCGACGGTGCCCCGCATCACGCCCTGGCGGACACGCCTTCCGTGAGCCGGGTCGACATCAGCGTGTCGGCGACCCGCCGCCGGAACAGCTCGACGTGGTCGCCGGCCACCTTCTCCGCCGCGTCGGGATCGCTCCCGCGGATCGCCTCCAGCATCTTGCGGTGGTCGTCCATCGTCTTGCGCAGGTGGCTTTCGAGCCGCTCGTCGGCGCGGGCGCTCTCGCTGAAGCAGAGGTGGGTGACGCGCAGGCTCTCGGCGAGCACCTGCGCGTACGACCCCGAGATGCGCGCGCTGTGGGCGGCCGCGCCCACGGCGAGGTGCAGCCTGTGGTTGGCCTCGTTGACGGCGCTGCTGTCGGACACAGAAGCGGCCGCCTCGAACGCCACGACCTGCCGCTCGATCTCCTCGATGTCGGCGGCCGTGCGCCTGACCGCCGCCAGCCGGGTCGTCGCCCGCTGCAGGAGGTCCAGCGCCTCGAAGAAGTCCCGCAGGTCGCTGAGGTCGAGCATCGCCACGCGGGCGCCGCGCCCGCGCTGGATGGAGACGAGGCCCTCCGAGGAGAGCCGGATCAGCGCCTCCCTCACCGGCGTTCGCGAGACCCCGAACTGCCGCGACAGGGCGCCTTCCTCCAGCTCGCTGCCGGGCGGGAAGTCGAGCCGCAGGATGCCGCGGCGCACGGCCTCGTAGACGCTCTCCTGACCCTGCGCCACCGTTCCGTCCGCTGCCATCGGACGCTCCTCCATTGCCCTTGCTTCCTTCAAAATCGGAAGCCGCTTGACGTTCCGTATACGCGCTGCATACGCTGTGTAAACAAACCCGCACCACGGTACCACCCCATCGATCTCATGCAGAGCACGGACTGGATCATCGGCGTCGACGTCGGCGGCACGTTCACCGACCTCTATGCCTTCGAGCGCTCGAGCGGGCAGCTGGCGCTGCACAAGCGGCCGAGCACGCCGGACAATCCGGCCGTCGCGATTCTCGACGGTCTTCGCGAGCTGTCGGCCAAGGCCGGGTTCGAGCCGGCCACGGTCGGCGTGCTCGCGCACGGCACCACCGTCGCCACCAACGCGCTGATCCAGCGCACGGGCGCGCCGGTCTCCGTCGTCACGACGCGCAACTTCCGCGATCTCCTGGAGATCGGCCGGCAGATCCGGCCGCGCCTCTACGACCTCAAGGCCGACCAGCCGGTGCCGCTCGCCGCCCGCGAGCACCGCTTCGAGGTCGACGAGCGCGTCGGCGCCGCCGGCGAGGTCGTGACGCCGCTCGATCCCGACAGCGTCGAGGCCGCGGTCGAGGCCGTGCGCGCCTGCGGCGCGGAGGCGGTCGCGGTCTGCTTCCTCTTCTCCTACCTCAACGCCGAGCACGAGCGCGCCGTCGGCGCGCGGCTCGCCGAGGCGCTGCCGGAGATCTCGATCTCGCTGTCCTCCGACGTCCAGCCGGAGTTCCGCGAGTACGAGCGCTTCTCCACGACGCTGCTCAACGCCTACCTGCAGCCGCTCCTCAACCGCTACATGCGCCACCTGCAGTCGGAGCTCACCGAGCTCGCGCCGCGTGCCCGCGTCGGCATCAACCAGTCGAGCGGCGGCCTCATGTCGCCGGAGCGCGCGCGGGAGTTTCCGGTCCGCACGGCGCTGTCGGGCCCGGCCGCCGGCGCGATGGGCGCGATCAGCACGGCCCGCAAGGCCGGCCGCGGCAACGTCATCACGCTCGACATGGGCGGCACCAGCGCCGACGTCGCGCTGATCCGCGACTATCGCACGAGCACCGCCTTCGACCGCGAGGTCGCGGGATTCCCCGTCCGCCTGCCGATGGTCGACATCCACACGGTCGGCGCCGGCGGCGGCTCGGTCGCCTGGTTCGACCGCGACGGGCTGATGAAGGTCGGCCCCAAGAGCGCCGGCGCCGTGCCGGGCCCCGCCTGCTACGGCCACGGCGGCACCGAGCCGACGGTGACCGACGCCAATGTCGTGCTCGGCCGCCTGTCGACGCGGGGGCTGCTCGGCGGCGCCATGTCGCTCGACGCCGAGGCGTCGTTCCGCGTCATGCAGCCGCTCGCCGACCGGCTCGGCTTCACCGTGCAGAAGACCGCGCAGGGCCTGCTCGACATCGTCACGGCCAACATGGTGCGGGCGATCCGCGTCATCTCCGTCGAGAAGGGCCACGACCCGCGCGACTTCGCGCTGATGCCGTTCGGCGGCGCCGGGCCGCTGCACGCCAATGGCTGCGCCCGGGCACTGGGGATGCGCGAGATCCTCGTGCCCTACTCGCCGGGCATCCTGTGCGCGGAAGGCCTGCTCGTCGCCGACCTGTCGGAGAACTTCGTGCGCAGCCAGCGCTTCCCCGCCGCCGGCGAGAACCGGCACATGATCTCCGCGCTCGTCGAGGAGATGCTGGCGGAGGCGCGCGGCTGGTGGGAGCGCGAGGAGATCGCGGAGGAGCGCCGCTCGCTCTCCATGGTCGTCGACATGCGCTACGCGAGCCAGAACTACGAGCTGCAGGTGCCGGTCGAGATCGAGGGCCTGACGCCCGCCCTGCCCGGCATGGACCGGCTGCGCGAGATGTTCTTCGCCGCGCACGACCAGGCCTACGGCTTCCACAATCCCGACGATCCCGTCGACGTCGTCGCGGTGCGGCTGACGGCGATCGGCCGCCTGCCCTCGCCCGGCGCGCCGTCGCCCGGCGAGGAGGCCACGACGAGCCCGCAGCCGGTCGAGCGCCGCGAGGTCTGGTTCGGCGGCGACGATCCCTCCGACACGCCGGTCTACGACCGCGCGACGCTGGCGCCGGGCGCGGTCGTGAACGGCCCCGCGGTGATCGACCAGTTCGACGCGACGACGCTCGTCTTCCCCGGCGACGTGGCCCGCGTCGACGATGCCCTCAACATCCTCATCGAGGTCGGATCATGAGCGACCGCACGCCCGTCATCGACCCCATCACGCTCGAGGTGATCGGAAGCGCCCTGCGCTCGGTCGTCGACGAGACCTTCATCGCGCTGATGAAGAGCGCCTACTCCACGAACATCAAGGAGCGCCACGACCACTCGACCGCGATCTGCGACCGCGACGGGCGGCTGATCGTGCAGGCGGAGATGTCGCTGCCGATCCACCTCGCCTCGATGACGGGGCTCATGCAGGCGGTGCTCGGCAAGTTCCGCGCGGACGAGATCGAGGAGGGCGACCTCTTCGTCGCCAACGACCCGCACGTGGCCGGCGGCACCCACCTGCCCGACGTCAACTTCGCGGCCCCCGTCTTCGTCGACGGCGAGCTGCTCTGCTTCGTCTGCAACATCGCCCACCACGCCGACATCGGCGGCATGGTGCCGGGCTCGATGGCCGGCGGCATGTCGGAGATCTATCAGGAGGGCCTGCGCATTCCCGTCGTGCGGCTGTTCCGCCGCGGCGAGATGCAGCAGGACCTGTTCGACCTGTTCCTCCTCAACGCGCGCATCCCGGACGAGCGGCGCGGCGACTACTACGCGCAGATCGCCTCGTGCCAGCTCGGCGCCCGCCGGGTGCGCGAGATCGTCGGGCGCTACGGCGGCCCGACCCTGCGCACCGCCTTCGACGACATCGTCGCCCGCACGACCATGCGCATGCGCCAGGCGATCGCCGAGATCCCGGACGGCACCTACGCCTTCGAGGACGTGATGGACGACGACGGGCTCGGCACCGTGGACATCCCGATCCGCCTGAAGGTCGAGGTGAAGGGCGACCGCGCGGTCTTCGACTGGCGCGGCTCCTCGCGCCAGGTGCGCGGCAACATCAACGTGCCGATCAACGCCACCCAGGCGGCCGTCGCCTATTCGCTCAAGGCCCTGCTCGACCCCGAGATCCCGAACAACCAGGGCGTCATCGACTGCTGCGAGCTCGTCACCGAGCGCGGCACGATCGTCGACTGCGTGGCGCCGGCGCCGGTCGCCGCGCGCGCCCACACCTCGCAGCGGCTGATCGACATCATCATCGGCGCGCTGGCGCCCGCCCTCCCCGACCGCGCGGTCGGCGCCTCGAACGGGGCGAACACCACCGCGGTCTTTTCGGGGATCGACCCGCGGACCGGCGGCCAGTACCTTTACCTCGAAACCCTCGGCGGCGGCTTCGGCGGCCGCAACGACCGCGACGGCAAGGACGGCGTGCAGGTCCACATCACCAACACCTCCAACCTGCCGATCGAGGCGATCGAGATCGAGTATCCGCTGCGCGTGGTCGCCTACCAGATCATCGAGGATTCCGGCGGCGCCGGCACGTTCCGCGGCGGCGCCGGCCTGCGCCGCGTCGTCGAGCCGGTGGGCCACGACTGCACCTTCAACGGCGCCGGCGAGCGCTTCCGCACCGCGCCCTGGGGCGTCTTCGGCGGCGAGGCCGGCCGGCCCGGCCGCTTCGTGCTGCACGCCGACGGGCAGGAGACGCTGCTGCCGGTCAAGCCGTCCGCCGTCGAAGTCGCCGCGCACCGGCAGGTCGTCGTGGAGACGCCGGGCTCGGGCGGCTATGGTGAGCCGGCGAAGCGCGCGCCGGAGCGCGTGGCGGACGACCTGCGATCCGGAAAGTTCACAGAAGACTTCGTGAAGAGGCACTATGGCGAGGCGTTGCTCGGCGAAGCCCGGCGCCTCGCGGAACAGACGACACAGAAGGGGACCACAACGAGATGAAACCGTTCTTCCTATCCGCCTTCACGGCGCTCGGCCTGATGGCCGCGACCACGGCCGTGTCCGCGCAGTCGCTGAACTGGGACCTCGTCAACGAGTACGAGCCCAACTCGGTGCACGCGCAGACCGCCGACAAGTTCATCGAGGAGCTCAAGAAGGACTCCAACGGCGAGATCAACGTCACGGCGCACCACGGCGCCTCGCTCGGCTACAAGTCGCTCGACCAGTTCGACGCGGTCGGCGACGGCGCGGTGCAGCTCGCGACGTCCTATGTCGGCGCGTGGGCCGGCATCAGCCCGATCTTCCTCCTGCCCTCGCTGCCGTTCCTCGCCCCCACGGTCGACGACACCTGGGCGCTCTACCAGGCGGCCAAGCCCTACTACTCGAAGGTGCTCGAGGACGCGAACCAGGTGTTCCTGTTCGCCACGCCGTGGCCGCCCTCCGGCATCTGGGCCAACAAGCCCGTCGACAGCATGGACGCCCTCAAGGGCCTGAAGATCCGCACCTATGACGCGAACGGCACCGTGACGATGCGCGCCGCCGGCGCCAACCCGATCCAGCTCTCCTGGGCCGACGTCGTGCCGCAGCTCGCCACCAACGGCATCGACGCCGTGCTGACCTCCGCGGACGGCGGCGCCGCCGCGCAGCTCTGGGAGCACCTGTCGCACTTCACCGAGGTGAACTACGCGATGCCGCTCCAGATCATGCACATGAACAAGGACACCTACGACAGCCTCACCGACGAGCAGAAGAAGGCGGTCGACGAGGCCTCGAAGGCGGCCGAGAAGTTCGGCTGGGACCTGCTCGCCGAGCGCGTCAAGCAGAACTACAAGACGATGCGCGAGCACGACATGACGGTCGTCGAGGACGTGCCGGACGAGTTCATCCAGAAGCTCTCCGACGCCGGCCAGGAGGCGATCAACGACTGGAAGTCGAAGTTCGACAAGTCCGACGAGCTGCTGGCCGACTACGAGCAGCGCCGCAAGAAGTGAGGTCACGCTCCCGGGGGCGGCCCGCCGCCCCCGCCGCGCCTTCGGGCCGCGGCGCGGAATTCCCCGCGCCGCGGCGTGCCGTTCGAACGGAGCCGCCATGCGGATCTTCCAGACCGCGGTCTATGCCATCTCCCGGGTGTCGGCGGCCTTCGCCGGCATCATCCTCATCGGGATGGTGTGCCACATCCTCTACGAGATCATCCTCGGACGTTCTTCTCGACCTCGACCTTCGTGCTCGACGAGTTCGTCGGCTACGGCGTCGCCGCGGTCGACCTTCCTGGCGCTCGGCTACGCGCTGCGAGACCGGCAGCCTGATCCGCGTCAACCTGCTGCTCGGCCGGTTCGAGGGGCGCACGCTGCGCGTCTTCGAGGCGATCAGCGCGGTCGGCGCGCTCTTCGTCGTCAGCGTGCTCATCAAGTTCTTCTGGATCAGCGTCGAGCGCGAACTGGATCCGCGGCCGGGTGTCGAGCTCGATCGCCGAGGTGCCGATGTGGATCCCGGAAGGGCTCGTGCTCGTCGGCCTGTGCGTCTTCTGGCTGCAGCTCGTCGCGTACCTCCTGCGCCAGATCACCAACGAGCCGCCGCCGGTCGCCCACGACCCCAACGAAATCCCGAGCGAGTAGCGGAAGTCACATGGAAGCCGTCGTCTCCGCTGCCGTCGTCCTCGGGCTCATCCTCGTCTTTCTCGGGCTCGGGATCTGGGTCTTCGCCGGCCTGTTCCTCGTGTCGATCACCGGCCTCGCGCTGCTGCTCGACATGAACCTGACGCGGATCGGCACGATCGCCGCGTCGATCTGCTACCGCTACGCCTCGACCTGGGAGCTCGCCGCCATCCCGATGTTCATCTGGATGGGCGAGATCATCTTCCGGACCGACATCTCCGACCGGCTGTTCCGCGGCCTCACCCCGCTTCGTCGACAAGATCCCCGGGCGGCTGCTGCACACCAACATCCTCGGCTGCACGCTGTTCGCCGCCGTCTCCGGCTCGAGCGCGGCCACGGCCGCGACGATCGGCAAGATCACGACGACCGAGCTCGCCAAGCGCGGCTACGACCGCAAGCTGTCGCTGGGCTCGCTGGCCGGCGCCGGCAGCCTGGGGCTGCTGATCCCGCCGTCGATCGTCATGATCGTCTACGGCATCCTCGCGGAGGTCTCCGTCAGCCGCCTCTTCGCGGCGGGCGTCCTGCCGGGCCTGATGATCGCCGGGCTCTACTCGGGCTTCATCATGCTCCGCTCGATCCTGCACCCCGAGGTCGCGCCCAAGGGCAAGGAAACCTACACCTGGCGCGACCGCATCCGCGGCCTCGGCAACATCATGCCGATCATCGTGCTGATGTTCATCGTGCTCGGCTCGATCTACAGCGGCATCTCGACGCCGTCGGAGGCGGCGGCGGTGGGCGTCTTCGGCGGCGCTGATCCTCGCCATGTTCATGGGCCAGCTGACCTGCGGCCTGTTCGTCGAGACGCTGATGGGCGCGATCCGCACGAGCTGCATGGTCTGCATCATCCTGATCTCGGCGGCCTTCCTGTCGACCGCGATGGGCTACCTGCACGTGCCGGCCAACGTCGCCAAGGCGATCGCCGCGATGGACCTGTCGCCGTTCGGCCTGCTCGTCGTCCTGTCGCTCTTCTACGTCGCTGCTCGGCCTGCTTCCTCGACGGCATCTCGATCGTCGTGATGAGCCTGCCGATCACCCTGCCGCTGGCGACGCAGGCCGGCTTCGACCCGATCTGGTTCGGCATCTACCTCGTCATCATGATCGAGATGGGCCAGATCACGCCGCCGGTCGGCTTCAACCTCTTCGTCCTGCAGGGCCTGACGGGCGAGCCGATCGGCCGCGTCGCGATCGCCTCGATGCCCTTCTTCCTGCTCATGTGCCTCGGCGTCGCCATCCTCGCGGTCTTCCCGGAGATCGCGCTGTGGCTGCCGAACCTCCTCTACGGCTGATCCTCCCGGAGCTTTCCTTGCCAAGACACGATTTCGATGCCGCAGCGGTGACCTCGCGCCTCGCGGAGGCAGCGGCCGGAGCCGACCAGCCGCAGCCGCTCTACCGCGGCCGCGGAGGAGATCACGCGCGAGATCCTCGGCCACCGGCTCTTCACCATCCTCGCCTTCCGCGAGGAGCTCGGCGAGGTCGAGCGAATGCATTCGAGCCGGCCCGCCGAATACCGGCTGCTCGGGCGCAAGAAGATGGGCCCGACCCCGTGGGGAGACGTCGTGCTCAAGGCCGGCCGGCCCTGGTTCGGCCGCTCCGCGGACGACATACGCTGGGCCTTCCCGGACCACGAGCTGATCCTGTCGCTCGGCTGCGAGATGTGCCTCAACGCGCCGGTGCGCTACGACGGCCGCGTGCTGGGCGTCATCAGCGTCCTCGACGGTCCCGGCGCCTACGAGGAGGCCGACCTTTCGCTGGTGACCCTGATCGCGCCGCACCTCGTGCCGGCGCTCCTGCTTTCCGACCAGAGCCTCTGAGGAGACGTGACGTGACAGCCTTCATCTTCGAGAACGCCTCGGTTCTGGACGTCGAGGCGGGGGACATCCTGCCGGACCGCTCCGTGGCGGTGCGCGACGGCCGCATCGACGAGATCTCCGAGGGGTCCATCCAGGCCTCCGACGCGACGCGCATCGACCTCAAGGGCAAGACGCTGATGCCCGGCCTGATCGACTGCCACGTCCACGTGACGGCGATCAGCGCCAACTTCGCCGAGCTCGCCCGCACCTCGCCCTTCTACGTCTCCGCCAAGGCCGGCGAGATCATGAACGGGATGCTGCGCCGCGGCTTCACCACGGTGCGCGACGTCGGCGGCGCCGACCACGGCCTCGCCCGCGCCGTCGAGGAAGGCCTGATCGACGCGCCGCGGCTCATGTTCTGCGGCAAGGCGCTGTCGCCGACGGGCGGCCACGGCGACGTGCGCGGCCCCGGCGTCGAGGGCTACGAGACGCCCTACAACCAGCCCGGCCTCGGCTACATCGTCGACGGCGTGCCGGAGGTGCGGCGGGCGGCGCGCGGCGAGATCCGCCGCGGCGCCCACCACATCAAGATCATGGGCGGCGGCGGCATCTCCTCGCCGACCGACCGGATCTCGTCGGACCAGTTCTCCGAGGAGGAGATCGCGGCGGTCGTCGAGGAAGCCAACATGGCGAACCTCTACGTCGCGGTGCATTCCTACGCGGCGCGCTCGATCGAGCGCTGCGTCAGGCTCGGCGTGCGCTCCATCGAGCACGGCAACCTCGCCACCGAGGACACGATCAAGCTCATGAAGAAGCACGACGCGTTCCTCGTGCCGACGCTCGCGATCTTCCGGGCGCTCGTCGAGGAAGGCGTCCAGGCCGGCCTGCCGGAAGAGCTCGTCAGCAAGACGTACGAGGTCCTCGACGCCGGCATCAACGCCGTCGAGATGGCCTACCGGGCGGGCGTGCCGATGGCCTACGGCACCGACCTGCTGGGCGTCATGCACCGGCGCCAGCTGACCGAGTTCTCGCTGCGCAAGGAGGTCATTCCGCCGGCCGACCTCGTGCGCGCGGCGACGATCAACGGCGCGAAGCTGATCCGGCGGGAGGCGGAGCTCGGGCTCGTCCGGTCCGGCTACCTCGCGGACATGATCGTGGTCGACGGCAACCCGCTCGACGACATCGCCGTCATGGAAGACCCCGAGCGCTCGCCGCTGCTCGTCATGAAGGGCGGCAAGGTCCTCGTCGACCGCATGTGAGGTCGTCTCCCGCCGCGGGCCGCGTCTGCTCAGGAGGAGCGGGCGTCGTCGCGCGGCGGCAGGACGAGCGACGCGACGAGCCCGCCCTCGTGCGGGCTCTCGAGGCGCAGCTCGCCGCCGATGCGTGCCATGGCGAGCTGCGCGATCGACAGGCCCAGGCCGCTGCCCGACGGCGACCTGTGGCGCCCCCGGAAGAAGCGCTCGGTGGCGCGTGCGATGTCATCGGGCGCCATGCCCGGGCCGCGATCCTCGACCTCGACACCGCGCTCCGCCGACGCGGCAGCGCACGGTGCCGCCTTCGGGCGAGTGCAGCACCGCGTTTTCCAGCACGTTGCGCAGGGCGAGGCGGAAGAACTCGGGCTCGACCCGGGCGGTCGCCGCCTCGCCCGCCACGTCGATCGTGACGCCGCGCGCCTCGCACAGCGGCGCGAGGTCGGCAGCGGTGCGGACGGCGAGGTCGCGAAGATCGCGCTCCTCGACGGCGACCTCGGCCGCCGCGGCCTCCATGCTCGCGAGGTCGAGGAGCTGGCGCGCCAGCCGGCTCGTGCGGTCGACGCCGAGGACGATCTGCCTCAGCGCGGCGGCCTGGATCTCGGTGTCGCCGCTGGCCAGCGCGATCTGCGCCTGGGTCTTGAGGCCGGCGAGCGGCGTCTTGAGCTCGTGGGCGGCGAAGGCGGTGAAGCTGCGCTCGCGCTCGCGCGCCTCCTCGACGCGGCGAAAGAGGCCGTTGAGGGCGGCGAGCGGCGGGTCGAGCTCGCGCGGCGCGTTCGCCGTCGGCAGCGGCCGCAGATCGTCGGCCGGACGGAGCGCCAGCGCCTCCGCCATCCGGTTCAGCGGAAGAAGCCCGCGCCGCACGCTCAGCCAGATGAGCAGCGCCATGATGGGCACCAGCACGGCCGCCGGCAGGATGAGCCCGGCGATCACGTCGTTCACGAGGCCCCGCCGCACCGACAGGTTGTCGCCGACGAGCACGCGCACGCCGAGCGCCTCGTTGCGCACGGCGTAGACGCGCCACGTCTCGCCGTCGATCGAGGCTTCCGAGAAGCCCGCCTGCGCCGGCGACAGCTCGGCGGACGGCGCGCTCTCGGAGCGGCCGACGAGATCGCCCGACAGCGACCAGATCTGGCAGGAGAGCTGGTGGCGGTAGTCGCCGCCGACGCCGAACGCGGGCGGCGCGTCCGTCTCCGTCGCGCCGGCCGCGGCGGCGGCGACCTCGACGCGGTGGTCGGCGAGCAGCGAATCCACCATGCGCGCGGCTTCCATCAGGCGCGCGTCGAGCACCCGCTCCACCTCGTGCTGCGTGCTCAGGTAGATCCACGCCACCGCCGACAGCCAGGCGGCGCCGGTGGCGGCCAGCAGGATGACGATCAGCCGGGCGCGGATCGACCTCATGCCGGCCCTCCGGCGAGCCTGTAGCCGACGCCGCGCACCGTCTCGATCAGGCCGGGGCCGAGCTTCGCCCTGAGATGGTGGACGTGGACCTCGATGGCGTTGCTCTCGATCTCCTCCTGCCAGCCGTAGAGCGCGGATTCGAGCGCCACCTTGGCGACGATCGTGCCGGGGCGCTCCATCAGCATGCGGAGCACCGCGAACTCGCGGCGCGTCAGCTCGACCGCGCGGCCGGCGCGGGTGGCGCTGAGGCTCGCCGGGTCGAGCGCGATGTCGCGCCACTCGATGAGCCCCGAGGCGCGGCCCGAGCGCCGCCGCGCGATGGCACGCAGGCGGGCCGAAAGCTCGCCGAGGTCGAACGGCTTGCCGAGATAGTCGTCGGCGCCGGCGTCGAGGCCGGCGATCCGGTCGGCCGTCTGGTCGCGCGCGGTCAGGAGCAGGACGGGCGTCGCGTCGCCGCGCCGGCGCATCTCGGCGAGCACGTCGAGCCCCTCGCCGTCCGGCAGCATCAGGTCGAGCACCAGCGCGTCGTACCGGTCGGCCTGCAACGCCGCGCGCGCGTCCTCGCAGCTCGACACGGCGTCGACCGTCAGGCCGCCGAGGCCGAGCCCGACCTTCAGGCCGTCGAGCAGGACGGGATCGTCCTCGACGACGAGCACCCGCATCTTCCGATAGCTCCCGTGTTCGTGATCACCGCTGCCGGGGTCGGCCACGCGCCTTAAGGCTGCCTTAAGCCGGTCCGCCGACACCGCCGGCCTCCGACGAAGGCGAACACCAGCACGAGGGCGATCGTGAGACCGGTCCTGACGTTCCTGATTCTCCTGGCGAGCCTGCTGCCGCTGCAGGCTGCGCCGCTGCCGGCCGACGACGCCTTCGCGCTGTCCGCATCCCGAACGCGCGGACGGCCGGCTCGAGCTGCACTGGGACATCGCCGAGGGCCACTACCTCTACCGCGACAAGTTCCGCCTGGTCGAGGAGGCAACCGGCGAGCCCGTCCCGTTCTCCGTCTCGCCGGGCACCGAGAAGGAGGACCCGGCCTTCGGCACCGTCACGGTCCACTTCGGCGAGGCCGTCGTCACGCCGGCGGACGCGCCTGCATCCGGCCTGAAGGTGACGTACCAGGGCTGCGAGGAGGACGGGATCTGCTACCGGCCGGAGACGCGCATCGTCGATCCGCAGACGCTGGCCGTGGAGCATCCGGCATCGACGGGAGGCACGCCCTCCGGCTGGAGCACGGGCGACGCCGCCTTCTCCCCGGCGGCCACGCCTGCAGCGCCGGCTGCGAAGGCCACCGCGGAGGCTCCGGCGAGCTCTGCCGCACCGGACGACAATGGCTCCGGCCAGGGCCTCGTCTCCTCGCTTCTCGCCGACGGCGGCCATCTCTGGGTGATCGCGAGCTTCCTCGTGTTCGGCATCCTGCTGGCCGCGACGCCCTGCGTGTTCCCGATGTACCCGATCGTGGCGGCGGCGCTCGGCCGCGAGGGCGAGCGCCTGACGGCGCTGCGCGGCTTCTCGCTGTCGGCGGTCTACGTCGTCTTCCTCGCCCTCGCCTTCGGCCTGCTCGGGGCGGCCGCGGGCTTCACGGGCCAGAACCTGCAGCTCCTCCTGCAGTCGCCGTGGATGCTCGGCGTCGTCGCCGCGATCTTCGTCGCCCTCGCCCTCTCGATGTTCGGCCTCTACGACCTGCAGCTGCCCTCCGCCTGGACCTCCCGCATCGCCGGCGCCACCGCGACCCGCGGCGGCTCCCACCGCAGCATGGCCGTGCTCGGCTTCTCCTCGGCGCTGATCGTCGGCCCCTGCGTCACCGCCCCCCTCGCCGGCGCCTTCCTCTACATCGCCCAGACGCAGGACTGGCAGCTCGGCGCCGTGGCGCTGTTCGCGCTCGGGATCGGCAAGGGCATCCCGCTCGTCATCCTCAGCACGTTCGGCTCGGGCCTGCTTCCGCGTGCGGGCGCGTGGATGGACGCGGTCAAGCGGCTGTTCGGCTTCGTCTTCCTCGGCAGCGCGATCTGGCTCGCCGCGCCGCTCCTGCCGGCCGGTCTCGACCTCGCCCTCTTTTCCGCGCTGCTGGTCGGACTGGCGACGTTCGCCTTCACGATCTCGGCCGGCGCGGCGGGGGCAGGCCTCGTCCTCGGCCGGACGGCCGGCGCCGTGGCGGCGCTCTACGCCGTCATCCTGGGCCTCGGCGCCGCCTCCGGCGGGACGGATCCGCTTCAGCCGCTCGCGCAGTTCGCCCGCGCGGGCGGCGCGCCCGCGGCCGAGCTGGCATTCGACGACGTCGGCAGCGAGACGGAGCTCCGGGCCGTGCTGTCCGACGCCTCGGCCGCCGGGCAGGCGACGCTCGTCTACTTCACCGCCGACTGGTGCGTCAGCTGCTACACGATCGAGCGCAGGGTCCTGCCGGACCGGGACGTGCGCACCGCGCTCGCGCCGCTGCGCCTCGTGAAGGCGGATCTCAGCGAGATCGCGCCCGGCGAAGACGCGCTGATGAAGGACGTCGGCGTCGTGGGGCCGCCGACCATGGTGTTCTTCGGCCCCGATGCGGCCGAGGTGCCGGGCACGCGCCTCGTGGGAGAGGTCGATCCGGAGAGCCTCGCCGCGTCCGCCGCACGGGCGGGAGGGGCGTGATGGGCGGCGTGACAATCGGGCCGCTGGTGTTCGACGCCGACCGGCTGGCGGCGATCGCCGGTATCGTGACCTTCCTGGTTGCGGCCTCTCTGATGGCCTGGCGCCTCGGCTCCGAGATCGCCACATGGTCGTGGCGTGCCCTCCTCGTCGGGATCCTCGGTGCCCGCGCCGGGCACGTCGTGACCCATTGGCCGGCCTTCCTGCAGGAGCCGCTCCGGATCTTCGCGTTCTGGCAGGGCGGGTTCTTCGTCGAGCTGGGCCTGCTGCTCGCGGCGCTGACGGTCTTCTTCCTGCCGACCGCCCTGCTGCGCTGGTCGAGCGTCGTGCCGCTGGCGGCCGGGCTCCTCGTCTGGAGCATGGCCTGGCAGCTGACGGCGGCGGACGGACGCGGCCTTCCCGACGGAAGCTACGCCACCCTCGAGGGCGGGCGTTTCCGCTTCGCGCCGCCGGGACGACCGCTCGTCCTCAACCTCTGGGCCTCCTGGTGCCCTCCGTGCCGCCGCGAGATGCCCATGATGGCGGCCGCCGCGCGCGACATGCCCGGCACCGGCTTCATCTTCGCCAACCAGGGGGAGAGCGGCGCCACGGTCCGCGACTTCCTCGGCAGACAGAGCCTCGACCTTCGCCCCGTGCTCCTCGACACGCTGGGCCAGGTCTCGCTGCACTACGAGACGCCGGGCCTGCCGGCGACGCTCTTCATCGCCTCCGACGGCACCCTGCGCGACGTCCATCTCGGCGAAATCTCGCGGGAAATCCTGAACGACAAGATCGCCCGCCTTGCGGGCTCCAGAGAAGGAGACCTCCTTGCCGCCCCTTACTAGTCACCTGCTGCGCCCGATCTCCAGGATCGCGATCCTGGCGGGCCTCGCGCTCGGCCTCGCCGCGTGCGCGACCACCGAGCCGCCTGCGCCCCAGGCGAGCACGGGATGGAACGTCGACCCCAGCTACGCCCGCATGTACGCGGCCGAGACCGACGGCGACTGGACCATTCCCGCCATCGACGTCGGCAACATCGACCCGCGCTACCTCCGGCAGGTCGTCGACTACGACACCGACTATCCCGTCGGCACGGTCGTCGTGGATCCCTATGCGCGCTTCCTCTACCTCGTGATGGAGAACGGCAAGGCGATGCGCTACGGCGTCGGCGTGGCGAAGGCGGGCATGCAGTTCGACGGCGAGGCGACGATCGCCCGCAAGGCGCAGTGGCCGCACTGGACGCCGACCCGGAACATGATCGAGCGCGAGCCGGACCGCTACGGCCCGCTGGCCGACGGCATGGACGGCGGCATCCGCAACCCGCTCGGCGCCCGCGCGCTCTATCTCTACAAGAACGGCCGCGACACGCTCTATCGCCTGCACGGCACGACCGAGCCGTGGTCGATCGGCAAGCGGGTGTCGTCGGGCTGCATCCGGCTCTTCAACCAGGACATCATCGACCTCTACAAGCGCGTGCCCAAGGGCTCGAAGGTCGTCGTCCTCGACAAGGCTCACTCGGGACAGGGAGAAACCTGACGCCATGCTGCACAGACGAGATTTCATCGCCACCGCCGCGGCGGGCACCGCGGCCCTCACGCTCGGCCCACGCCTCGCGGCGGCGCGCGAGCTGACCGTCGAGGAGGTGCTGCGCGACCCCGACGCGCCCGTCCTCGGCAACCCCGACGGCGACGTCACGGTGGTCGAGTTCTTCGACTACCAGTGCCCCTACTGCAAGAAGACGCTTTCCCGACGTCCTGAAGGCGGTCGAGGCGGACGGCAAGACCCGCCTCGTCATGAAGGACTGGCCGATCTTCGGGGAGGCCTCGACCTATGCCTCGAGGCTCGTCCTCGCCGCCGGGGTCGCCGGCCACTACGAGGACGCGCACCGGGCGCTGATGGGGACCGAAGGCAAGCTGACGAAGGAGCAGATCGACGCCAGGCTCGGCGAGGCCGGCTTCAACACGGACCGGCTGATGAAGGCCTACCAGGCGCACGCGGAGCGCATCGACGGCCTTCTCGCGCGCAACAACCTGCAGGCCGAGGCCTTCCGCTTCCGCGGCACGCCCTCCTACGTGGTGCAGACGACGCTCTATCCCGGCGTGATGAAGCAGAGCGATCTCGCGCAGGCGATCGACGAAGCCCGGGCCAAGTAGCGCCCGCGCCGTCCCGCGGGGTCAGTCCTGCGGGACGAGGCCCCTGTCTTCCACCGCGGCGGCCTGGTGCGGCCGCGGCGCGAGCACGCCGCCGGCCCAGGCGAGGATCTCGTCGCGGTCGGGGGCGAGGGTCGTGCCGAGCCCGCCGTGGAAGGCCTCCCAGGCCTCCCGGTAGTCCTCGCGCACGCCGATCAGGACGGGCACGTCCTCGCAGACGGCGCGCTCGAGAAGCTGCCGGAGCCCGTAGCCTTCGGATTCGGCCCGGCCGAAGCGGTTGAGGATCAGGATCTCGACGTCGCCCGACAGCTCCGCCTCGAGCCGGCCGGCGACGTCCGAGATCGCCTGCGGGTCGAGCCGGCAGCCGCGGGCCTCGCGGCCGCGATTCTCGAGGATGGGCAGGTCCCAGTCGCCGCGCAGGCCGCGCAGGCGAAGCTCCCGCGAGCCCGTCGCGGGATCGTGGGTGACGGCCTGCAGCGCGCCGCCGACGCGCACGCCGCCCTGCCGCAGCGAGCCGGCGACGTCGGCCAGGACGGAATTGATCGGCGCGCGCGAGGCGAAGATCACTCCGGCCAGCCGGCATGCAAAGTCCGTCGTCGCGCGTTCGCTCACGAGGCGAAGCCCTCCCCTGCGGTTCCTGCGGCCGCAGCCTGCGACCGTTCGTTCCTCCAGCTAAGCAGACGCGCCCCGCACCGCAAGCGCAAGGGCCGCGGCCGGGCGAGATGTGCGGAAGTTTGTCGCGCGACAACGTTCGCGGCCTTCGGCGCCGGTAACCACTCCCCATCGGCCGGATCTGCCGGCGACTTCAGGGGGACAAGCCATGCCCGAGACAAAGCGGAGCGCCGCACCATGAGCGAGCGCTTCACCAAGTCGGCCGCCCGCAACGTGTTCTACGGCGGCTCCATATTCTTCTTCGTCACCTTCCTCGCCCTGACCGCGGAGAGCCACTGGCACATCGTCACGAGCTCGACCGACGAGGCGACGCTGACCGCCGGCGTCGAGCGCGGCAAGCGCGTCTGGGAGAAGAACGCCTGCATCGACTGCCACACGCTGCTCGGCGAGGGCGCCTATTTCGCGCCCGAGCTCGGCAACGTCTGGGTGCGCTACGGCGGCCGCGACGACCCCGAGGGCGCGCGGGCGAGCCTGATCGCGTGGATCCAGTCCATGCCGACCGGCATCGAGGGGCGGCGCCAGATGCCGCATTTCGACCTGAGCGAGCAGCAGCTCAACGACCTCGTCGACTTCCTGGAGTGGACGAGCCGGATCGACACCCAGGGCTGGCCGCCGAACGACGCGGGCTGAGGAGACGACCAAGATGAAATACGCATCCCAGAAGGTGGCGCTCTGGTACTTCGCCTGCGCGATGGTGCTGTTCGCCGTGCAGCTTCTCGCCGGCGCGCTCGCCGGCACCGTCTATGTCGAGCCGAACTTCCTGTCGGTGATCCTGCCGTTCAACGTCATCCGGATGATCCACACCAACGCGCTGATCGTGTGGCTCCTGATGGGCTTCTTCGGCTGCGCCTACTACCTGGTGCCGGAGGAGGCGGAGCGCGACATCGAGAGCCCGTTCCTCGCCTACCTGCAGCTCGGGCTCCTGATGTTCGGCGCCCTTGCCGCGGTGATCGGCTACACGATGGGCATCCACGAGGGCCGCGAGTTCCTCGAGCAGCCGCTGTGGATCAAGGTCGCCATCGTCGTGGTGGCGCTGATCTTCCTCTACAACGTGTCGATGACCGTGCTGAAGGGCCGGCGCACGGCGGTGACCAACGTCCTGCTGCTCGGCCTGTGGGGCATCGCCGTGTTCTGGCTGTTCGCCTTCTACACGCCGGCCAACATCTCCCTCGACAAGGTCTACTGGTGGTACATCGTCCACCTCTGGGTCGAGGGCGTGTGGGAGCTCGTGATGGCCTCGGTCCTCGCCTTCCTGATGATCAAGATGACGGGCGTCGACCGCGAGATCATCGAGAAGTGGCTCTACGCCATCGTCGGGCTGGCGCTGTTCTCGGGCCTGCTCGGCACCGGCCACCACTACTACTGGATCGGCGCGCCCGGTTACTGGCAGTGGGTCGGCTCGATCTTCTCCGCGCTGGAGATCGCGCCCTTCTTCGCCATGGTGATCTTCGCCTTCTCGATGGTCTGGAAGGGCCGCCGCGACCACCCCAACCGCGCCGCCATGCTGTGGTCGCTCGGCTGCACGGTGGGCGCCTTCTTCGGCGCGGGCGTCTGGGGCTTCCTGCACACGCTGAGCTTCGTGAACTACTACAGCCACGGCACCCAGCTCACCGCGGCGCACGGCCACCTCGCGTTCTTCGGGGCGTACGTGATGCTGAACCTCGCCATGATCACCTACGCGATGCCCTATCTGCGCGGGCGCCAGCCCTACAACCAGACGCTCAACATCGCCTCGTTCTGGCTGATGACCACGGGCATGGCGGTGATGACCTTCGCGCTGACCTTCGCCGGCATCGTGCAGATCCAGCTGCAGCGGGTGATGGGCGAGAGCTACATGGAGGTGCAGGACCAGCTCGGCCTGTTCTACTGGATCAGGCTCGGCTCCGGCATCGCCGTGGCGATCTCGGCCCTCATGTACCTCTACGCGGTGCTCGGCCCCGTCCGCGAGGCCAGGCCCGCCCGGGTGCAGGCCCTGCAGCCGGCCGAGTGAGCGCCCGACATCTGCCGGCGGGCGGCCGAGGCCGCCGCCCGCCCCTCTCCCTTCCAGAGATCGCGGCGCGAGGCGCCGAAGGAGTTCGCCATGACGGCCATGCCAAACATCGCGGCGTCCGGTTTCGACGCCCTGCCCTTCTACGCGCCGACCGGCACCGAATGCGCCCTCTTCGAGCACGGCTTCCGCAACAGGCTGCCGCTGCTCCTGAAGGGCCCGACCGGCTGCGGCAAGACGCGCTTCGTCGCCCACATGGCCGCCCGCCTCGGCCGCCCGCTCTACACCGTCTCCTGCCACGACGACCTGACGGCGGCGGACCTCACCGGCCGCCATCTCCTGAAGGGCGGCGAGACCGTGTGGGTCGACGGACCGCTGACCCGCGCGGTGCGCGAGGGCGCGATCCTCTATCTCGACGAGGTGGTGGAAGCGCGCAAGGACGTGACCGTCGTGCTGCACCCGCTGACCGACGACCGGCGCATGCTGCCGCTCGAGCGCACGGGCGAGCTCCTGGAGGCGCCCGACGAGTTCATGCTCGTCGTCTCCTACAACCCCGGCTACCAGAACGTGCTGAAGACGCTGAAGCCGAGCACCCGCCAGCGCTTCGTGGCGATCGAGTTCGGCTTCCCCGACCCCGAGGTCGAGGCGGCGATCGTGGCGCGCGAGAGCGGCCTGCCGCAGGACCGCTGCGTGCCGCTGGTGCGCGTCGCCAACGCCCTCCGGGACCTCAAGGGCCAGGACCTCGAGGAAGGCGCCTCGACGCGCCTGATCGTCTACTGCGCGACGCTCGTCCACGCCGGCCTGAAGCCGGCGGCGGCGATCGAGGCGGCGCTGCTGCAGCCGCTGACCGACGATCCGGAGGTGATGCAGGCGCTCGCCCGCGTCGCCGACATCGCGCTCGGGTGACATCATGGCGCTGTTCGAGCCCGAGGAGACCGTCGGCGTCTGGTGGCACCGCCTGGTCGGCGGCGTGAGCACCTACGGGCGCCACCCCGAAGCGGCCGTGCGGCTGGAGGACATGCGCCGGCGGCTCGGCGTCATGTACCGGGCGCTCGGCGGCCGCGGCGCGATCCGGGTCGCCGCATCCGCTCCCGTCGCGTCGCCGCACCGGCTGAGCCTCCTGCAGAAGGCGGGGCTCGGCACCGAGAAGCTCGAACTGCCGATCCTCGACGACGCGACGCTGCGCCTGCCGGGCGTGATCGACGTCTTCCCGGACCGCGACGACAACGAGGCGCTCTACGAGTGGCTCGCCGCCTTCTTCGCCTCGGCCCTGCCCGTGGCGGCGACGGCTGCGGACCCGCTGCAGCGGGACATCCTCCGCCTGCGGCTGGCCGTGGCGGCGACGCGGAACGCGCTCGCCACGTGGCCGGGGCTGCGCGAGCGCTGGCACCGCCTGCGCCAGGCGACGCTGGCGGTGCGTCCCGAGCGCTCCCTGCCGCCGCAGGAGGCCGAGCTCGAGACGGCCATACGCGGCCTGCTCGGCGGCGAGCGCCGCGGCCGGCAGCACCTGCTGCAGGCGATCGAGAACCCGATGATCGGGGTCGGCGGCTTCCACGCGCCGCGCGGCTACCGCACCTACCTGCCGGTGCCCCTGTGGGGCGAGATCATGGTGCAGGAGAGCGCTCCGGAGCGGCTCGACGAGGCGGAGGATGACGGCCAGTCCCTGCGCGTCGACGAGAAGCGGCACCACGCCGTGCGCCACGACAGCGACCAGAGCGAGCGCGGCGACCCGCTGCTCGTCCACCGCTTCGAGACGATCTTCTCGATCACCGAGATGGTCAACCTGAACCGGGCGGTGGAGGACGACGACGAGGACGGCGCCCGCCAGGCGGCCGAGGACATGCCGGAGGTGACGATCGGGCGGAACCGCAGGCGCGCCTCGACCCGGCTGAAGATGGACCTCGACCTCGCCCCTTCCGCCGCCGACGGAGAGGCGCTCGCCGGCGGCATCACCTACCCCGAGTGGGACTGGAAGCGCGGCGCCTACCGCAAGGACCATTGCCGCGTCTTCGCTCCGACCGCCCGCGAGGAAGGCGAGGACTGGACGCCCGACGAGGCGACGACCCGGCGCATCCGCATGGTTCGGCGCCAGTTCGAGGCGCTGCGGCCGAGGCGGCAGGTCTTCCACGGCCAGCCCGACGGCGACGAGCTCGATCTCTCCGCCCTCGTCCGCGACGTCGCCGAGCGCCGGGCCGGCGGCGCCGGCACGGAGCGCGTCTTCACCGCCGCCCGCAACGCCCAGCGCGACCTCTCGGTCTGCGTGCTGATGGACGTCTCCCTGTCGACCGACGCCTGGCTCGGCGGCTGCCGCGTCCTCGACGTGGAGAAGGCCGCCCTCCTCGCCCTCACGCACGGGCTGAGCGCCTGCGGCGACGAGCACGCGATCCACACCTTCACCTCGCGGCGGCGCTCCTCCGTCACCGTGTCGACGGTCAAGGGCTACGAGGAGCCGCTGGGCGACCGGGTGACGCGCCGCATCGAGGCGCTGAAGCCCGGCGCCTACACGCGCATGGGCGCCGCCGTCCGGCACGTCACGAAGGGCCTCGCCGAGCGGCCGCACCGCCACCGCCTGCTGCTGCTCCTGACCGACGGCAAGCCGAACGACGTCGACTACTACGAGGGCCGTTACGGCATCGAGGACACGCGCATGGCGATCCGCGAGGCGCGCAAGGCGGACATCCGCGTCTTCGGCGTCACGGTCGACGAGGAGGCGCGCGACTACTTCCCCTACATCTTCGGGCCCGGCGCCTACGCGATCTTCCCGCACGCGGAGCGCCTGCCGCAGGCCCTGCCGGCGATCTACCGGCAGCTGACGGCTTAAGCGGTGGGGTCGCGCAGGCCCCTCGCCTTTCCGAAAGTTGCGCGCGCCGCGCCGGCGAAGCCTCGCAATCGACGCAACGCAGCCTCTCGCCGAAAGACTTGTGCCCGGCCCGCCGATCGTGGCAAGCGTCAACCTGCAGAAGACGCGGGCGGCACGCGAGGCCGCCACGCGCCCTCCCACCGGATACGCCGGGGCGGGACACCCTCGCCTCCACCCGATAAATCCGACGCTGGCAGGCGTCCCACGACGAGAAGAAGACAATGGCTGTCGTCTATCGCTCCCGCACCACCACGCATGGCCGCAACATGGCCGGCGCGCGCGGCCTCTGGCGCGCCACCGGCATGAAGGACGAGGATTTCGGCAAGCCGATCATCGCGATCGCCAACTCCTTCACGCAGTTCGTGCCGGGCCACGTGCACCTGAAGGATCTCGGCCAGCTCGTGGCCCGCGAGATCGAGAAGGCCGGCGGCGTCGCCAAGGAGTTCAACACGATCGCCGTCGACGACGGCATCGCGATGGGCCATGACGGCATGCTCTACTCGCTGCCCTCGCGCGAGCTGATCGCCGACAGCGTCGAGTACATGGTCAACGCGCACTGCGCCGACGCGCTCGTGTGCATCTCGAACTGCGACAAGATCACGCCGGGCATGCTCATGGCCGCCATGCGGCTCAACATCCCGGTCGTCTTCGTCTCGGGCGGCCCGATGGAGGCCGGCAAGGTCAAGCTGTCGACCGGCGAGCGCTCCGTCGACCTGATCGACGCGATGGTCGCCGCCGCCGACGACCGCGTGTCCGACGAGGACGTGACGGTGATGGAGCGCTCCGCCTGCCCGACCTGCGGCTCGTGCTCGGGCATGTTCACGGCGAACTCGATGAACTGCCTGACCGAGGCGCTCGGCCTGTCGCTGCCCGGCAACGGCTCGATGCTCGCCACCCACGCCGACCGCCGCCGCCTCTTCGTCGAGGCCGGCCACCTGATCGTCGACCTCGCCAAGCGCTACTACGAGGACGGCGACGAGAGCGTGCTGCCGCGCGCGATCGCGAGCTGGCAGGCCTTCGCCAACGCCATGACGCTCGACATCGCGATGGGCGGCTCGACGAACACCGTGCTGCACCTCCTCGCCGCCGCGCAGGAGGCCGAGGTCGACTTCACCATGGCCGACATCGACAAGCTGTCGCGCCACGTGCCGGTGCTGTGCAAGGTCGCGCCCGCGGTCGCGGAAGTCCACATGGAGGACGTCCACCGCGCCGGCGGCATCATGGCGATCCTCGGCGAGCTCGACCGCGCCGGGCTGATCGACACGAACGTGCCGACGGTGCATTCGGGCTCGATGGCCGAGGCGCTCGGCCGCTGGGACATCATGCGCACGGAGAGCAACTCGGTCCGCGAGTTCTACGCGGCCGGCCCGGGCGGCGATCCCGACGCAGGTCGCGTTCTCGCAGGACTGCCGCTACGACAGCGTCGACAGCGACCGCGCGAAGGGCGTGATCCGCGACAAGGCGCACGCCTATTCGCAGGACGGCGGCCTCGCCGTGCTCTACGGCAATCTGGCGGAGGACGGCTGCATCGTGAAGACGGCGGGGGTCGACGAGTCGATCCTGACCTTCAAGGGTCCGGCGCGCATCTTCGAGAGCCAGGATTCGGCGGTGAACGCGATCCTGACGAACAGGATCCAGCCGGGCGACATCGTGCTGATCCGCTACGAGGGTCCGCGCGGCGGCCCGGGCATGCAGGAAATGCTCTATCCCACGAGCTACCTGAAGTCGAAGGGGCTCGGGAAGGCCTGCGCGCTCGTGACGGACGGGCGCTTCTCCGGCGGCTCGTCGGGCCTGTCGATCGGCCACGTCTCGCCGGAAGCCGCCGAGGGCGGCACGATCGGCCTCGTCCACGAGGGCGACACGATCGAGATCGACATCCCGAACCGGTCGATCCACCTCGCCGTCGACGATGCCGAGCTGGCGGCACGGCGCGAGGCGCAGGAGGAGAAGGGCTTCAAGCCGGCCGAGCACCGCACGCGGCGCGTGACGGGCGCCCTCAAGGCCTATGCCGCGATGACGACCAGCGCCGCCAAGGGCGCGGTGCGCAAGGTCGACTGAGCCTCACACGGGGCGGCCGGCGCCGGACGTTCGGGCGCCGGGCCGCCTCAGTGCAGCTGCAGCCAGTCGCGCGCCGCGCGCTGCGCCTCGGCGATCTCCGCCGGCGACATCTCGGCCGACATCTCCTTGCGGTACCCGACGGCGGCCGGGTGCCCCTTCAGGGCGGCGATGTTGAACCACTTGTGGGCGCTCACCCGGTCGAGCTCCACGCTGCGGCCGGTGGCGTACATCATGCCCAGGCGAAAGAAGACGTCGCCGGTGGCGGTGCCGTCAGACATGCCGGCTTCAAGAGCCGTGTTGCAATCCAGTCGAGCCATGTTCGGACCCTCTCTTGTGCCGAGGGCGGCGGCCTTGCTGGCCTTCCTTCTCCGTCCCTCGATGACCTGAGAATGAGCGGGACCGGCTGAATTCGACGTAAAACTTCTCGCTTAATTTTCGCCAAATCCCCGCCGCCCGCGAAACCCTGGTCCGGCAGAAGAAGTGACGCTGCGTCAACGGGTTATGAGGATTGCCGCGGGGCCGGACCGGCGCTAGCCTCAACTCTCGGGAAACCATGAAACCTCGTCGCGATGAACGACGGGGCCCGGGAGGAAAGATCGATGCGACGGATGCTTCTGGTGGCCGCGGCCACGTTCGCCATGGGTCTCGGCACCGCTCACGCGGCCGGACCGCAGGGCACGTGGCTGACCGAGAGCGGCGAGACGAAGGTCAAGATCCAGCCCTGCGGCGGCGGCCTGTGCGGCGACATCGTCTGGGTGCAGGGCGACAAGGGCCAGCCCTATGTCGGCAAGCGCATGCTGACGATGCAGCCCGACGGCTCCAACGCATGGAGCGGCAAGCTGACGAACTACAAGGACGGCAAGACCTACACGGGCAAGCTCTCGATGCAGAGCGACAACAAGATCAAGCTGTCCGGCTGCGTGCTCGGCGGCCTGTTCTGCCGCAGCCAGGTCTGGACGCGCACGAAGTAGCCACGCGGGCGCAACCGAGCCGGGACACGACGTCCCGGCTCTCGTTCCGCGAGACCGGCCTGCCGGGCCCGGAGAGCCCGAGCCGGCGGAGCCGGAAGCTTCGGCGGCAGGGACCGGGTGACACCGGCCGAGCGACACCCGCCGCCGGGGTCGCCTACTTGCGGCGCTGGCCGAAGAGGACCGACTGCGCGTTCTTGTCCTGCGACAGGTCCATGCGCTGCTCCGCGCCGACCTCCATGGCCTTGCGCACGGCGGGGCGGTCGAGCAGCGCGGCGCGCCAGCGCTTCACGTTCGGGAAGTCGTCGATGTCGATCCCCTGCCGGTCGTAGCCGCGCGCCCAGGAGACGATCGCCATGTCGGCGATGGAGTATTCGTCGGCGACGAAGTCGCGACCCTCGAGGCGCCGGTCGAGCACGCCGTAGAGCCGGTCGGCCTCGTCCTCGTAGCGCTTGATGGCGTAGGGGATCTTCTCCGGCGCGTAGTTGCGGAAATGGTGGTTCTGGCCGAGCATCGGCCCGAACCCGCCCATCTGCCACATCAGCCATTCCTCGACGGCCACGCGCTTGCGCTCGTCGGCGGGATAGAACTTGCCGGTCTTGCGGCCGAGATACTGCAGGATCGCGCCGGACTCGAAGACCGAGATCGGCTCGCCGCCCGGCCCGTCCGGATCGACCATCGCGGGCATGCGGTTGTTCGGCGAGATCCTCAGGAAGTCGGGCTCGAACTGCTCGCCCTTGCCGATATTGACGAAGTTCACGTTGTAGGGGAGCCCGCACTCCTCAAGCATGATGGTGATCTTCCAGCCGTTCGGGGTCGGCCAGTAGATAGAGCTCGATCGGTTGCGACATGGGGAAAGCGCCTCGTGCGTCGGGGTGGGACAGGCCGCGGCGGCAAGCCGCGGCTCCTGCTCCCCCGATGTGGCGCAGGCGGCATCATTCGACAAGTGACGAACAAGTCAGATGTGCGGTCTTTCTCGTCCGCTCGGAAGCACGTGGTCGGGGGCGTCGTCGAGCGAAGGGGCCCGCGGCGGCCTCGCGCCGCACCATGGCGGTCGCGGCGAGGAAGGCCGGCACGAAGGTGATCGCGAGCGCGATCGCAGCGCCCAGCCAGTTCTCCAGCGGCATGCCCGGCCAGAAGCTGTTGTCGACGGCGATGATCGCGCCGAAGATCAGGTAGGCCGCCATCGTGAAGACGGTGACGAAGGACAGGTAGGCGCCGAACGGCCGCGTTTCCGGGTGACGCTGCCGCCGCACGTGCGGAATGAACGCCACGAGCGCGACCAGCCAGAGGGCGACGAAGACGATCCAGAGCCAGGTGTCGAACATCGAGGGTCTCCCTGCGACCGTGACCACGAGAGCGAAACGCCGCCCGCGATCCGCCCGTTCCCCGCAGCGGGCCCGGATTGACGCAGCGGGCGGAACATGTTCTCGTTATGTTCCAGTTTCACGGAGACGCGCCACATGGACCAGCGGCTGAGCCTCGTCACCCTCGCCGTCGCCGACGTCGAGGCGTCGGCAGCCTTCTACGGCCGGCTCGGGTGGACGCGCCACGCGTCGTCGATGGAGGGGCAGATCGTCTTCTTCCAGCTCGACGGCATGGCGCTCGCCCTGTTCGGCCGCGAGGCGCTGGCGGAGGATGCCGCCCTGCCCGCCTCGGCCGGCACCGGCGGCCCGGCGGCCAGCTACGCCATCAACTTTCCCGACCGCGCCGCCGTCGACCGGGCCTGGGAGGAGGCGGGCGCGGCCGGCGCGACCTTGCTGAAGCGGCCGGTCGAGGTCTTCTGGGGCGGCTATTCCGGGTATTTCGCCGATCCCGACGGCCATCTCTGGGAGATCGCCCACAACCCGTTCTGGACGCTCGACGAGAAGGGCCGGGTCAGCCTCGACCGAGGCTGACCCCAGGGCGGCGTCGCCCGAGGACGGAAGCGGAGGCCTCCCTCACTCGATCCCGAGCTTTGCGCGGACGATCTCGTTGACCGCCTGCGGGTTGGCCTTGCCCTGCGTGGCCTTCATCACCTGGCCGACGAACCAGCCCGCCATGTTGGGCTTGGCCTTGGCCTGCTCGGCCTTGTCCGGGTTGGCGGCGATCACCTCGTCGACGGCCGTCTCGATGGCGCCGGTGTCGGTGACCTGCTTCATGCCGCGGTCCTCGACGATCTTCCGCGGGTCGCCGCCCTCGTTCCAGACGATCTCGAACAGCTCCTTGGCGATCTTGCCGGAGATCACGCCCTCGCCGATCATGTCGATGATCGCGCCGAGCTGCTCGGCCGAGACCGGGCTGTCGACGATGCCGTGGCCCTGCTTGTTGAGCGCGCCGAGCAGGTCGTTGATCACCCAGTTGGCCGCGGTCTTCCCGTCGCGGCCCGCGGCGACCTTCTCGAAGAAGTCGGCGTTCTCGCGCTCCACGACGAGCACCGAGGCGTCATACGGGCGTGAGGCCGTAGTCCGCGATGAAGCGGGCCTTCTTCTCGTCCGGCAGCTCCGGCAGGTTCTCGCCCAGCGTGTCGACCCATTCCTGCGTCAGCTCGAGCGGCAGGAGGTCGGGGTCGGGGAAGTAGCGGTAGTCGTGCGCCTCCTCCTTCGAGCGCATCGAGCGCGTCTCGCCGGTCTTGGGGTCGAACAGCCGCGTCTCCTGCGCGATCGTGCCGCCGTCCTCGATGATGTCGATCTGGCGGCGCGCCTCCGACTCGATCGCCTGGCCGATGAAGCGGATCGAGTTGACGTTCTTGATCTCGCAGCGCGTGCCGAACGGCTCGCCCGGCTTGCGCACCGAGACGTTGACGTCGGCGCGCAGGTTGCCCTGCTCCATGTTGCCGTCGCAGGTGCCGAGATAGCGCAGGATGGTGCGCAGCTTCGTGACGTAGGCGCGGGCCTCGTCCGCCGAGCGCAGGTCGGGCTTCGAGACGATCTCCATCAGCGCGACGCCCGAGCGGTTCAGGTCGACATAGGACTTCGTCGGGTGCAGGTCGTGGATCGACTTGCCGGCGTCCTGCTCGAGATGGATGCGCTCGATGCCGACCTCGATCGCGTCGCCGTCGGGCATGTCGACGAGCACCTTGCCCTCGCCGACGACCGGGTACTTGTACTGCGAGATCTGGTAGCCCTGCGGCAGGTCCGGGTAGAAGTAGTTCTTCCGGTCGAACACCGACTTCAGGTTGATCTGCGCCTTGAGGCCGAGCCCGGTGCGGATCGCCTGCGCCACGCAGTACTCGTTGATCACGGGCAGCATGCCGGGCATCGCCGCGTCGACCAGCGAGACGTGGCTGTTCGGGGCCGCGCCGAACGCCGTCGAAGCGCCCGAGAACAGCTTCGCCTGCGAGGTGACCTGGGCATGGATCTCCATGCCGATCACCACTTCCCAATCCCCCGTCGCCCCTTCGATGAGCTTCGCGCTCACCGGCTCGCGCACAGCTTCGTTCATCTCGTCCGCCGATCCGTTCGGAAATTCACCCGGAAGTCTTCTAGCCCACTCGCGGCCGTTCGCGAAAGGTCGGTCCCCCTCCGCACACGGAACAAGGCTTCCGAAGGCCGCGTTGCTTCACCAAATTCGCCCCGTCCTGCCGGGCGGAGCCGAGCGACAAGAAGGAGTTCCAACGTGTCAAACCAGGAACCAAGACCCGGCGCCGAGCCGCGCCGCTCGAACCGAACGATGTCGTGGATCGCGGCGATCACGGCCGCCGTCGCGGTGGTGCTGATCCTCGTGTTCTGGAACAGCTTCAACACCTCGCCCGAGGACCAGCTCGCCGACCAGACGCCGGTGCTCAACGACCAGAACCGCCCGGACGCCGACATGAGCGGCGTCGACGCCAAGCAGGCGGGCGACAATCTCGCCAAGCCGGAAGCTGCGCAGTCCGGCCAGAGCGCCGAGGGCGACGGCCCGGTGGAGAACGCCGGACAGGCCGTCGCGGCCGGCCCGCCGAGCCCGCAGAACGACGCCGGTTCGGGCGGGGGCAACGCCGTCGCGAACGAGGCGGCGCGCGAGGACGAGGCCATCTCCAACGAGGCCGACAAGCAGTCCGGCAGCCCCGTCACCCAGGCCCAGCGCACGGCCGAGAAGATCAAGTCGGGCGATACGCAGACGCAGTGACGCGGCTCGCCGCAGCCATTCTTCCGAGGATTCCGGTTCCTCCCCAGACTTGGACCTCTGCCTTGCGCCGGGGTCTCTTTTTTGCCCGGTCTGACGCGGATAGCGTCCGGCTGCGGCACGCTCAGGCCGCGAAGGCCTGCTCGTAGCGCTCGGGCCTGAATCCCACGAGCAGCGTCCCGTCCAGGTCGAGCACGGGCCGCTTCACCATCGCGGGCTGCGCGAGCATCAGGCGGATCGCGCGTCTCCTCGTCCAGCCCCGCCTTCTCCGCCTCCGGCAGCTTGCGGAAGGTCGTGCCGGCCCGGTTGAGGAGCGCCTCCCAGCCGACCCGGCCGACGAAGCCCTCGAGCAGCGCCCGGTCGAGCCCGTCCTTGCGATAGTCGTGGAAGACGTAATCGACGCCGCGCCCGTCGAGCCAGGCCCTCGCCTTCCTCATCGTGTCGCAGTTCGCGATGCCGTAGATCGTGACAGTGGTCATGGCTGTGGTCATGGCTCCCCCTTTGCCTGTGCCTGCCCGGCGATCAGCCTGACGACGACCCGCGCGATCGCCGGCCCCGTGACGAGGACGATCAGGAAGCGCGCCATCTGCATCGCCATCACGAAGGGCACGTCGACATTGCTCGAGGCCGCGATGATCGCGACCGAGTCGGCGCCGCCGGGGCTCGTCGCGAGATAGGCGGTGAGCGGGTCGACGTCCATGAGCCACACGAGCACGGCGCCGAAGCCGCCGCAGATCAGGATCAGGAGCAGGACGGAGCCGAGCACGCTCGGGAACGCCCGCGCGGCGTGGCGGAGGATCGCCCGGGTGAAGCGCAGGCCGATGCTCCACCCCACGGCGGCGTAGCTGACGGCGAGGAACCAGGGCGGCAGCACGATCTCGAAGCCGGCCACGTCCTGCAGGAACACCGCCACGAACATCGGCACGACGAGCGGCCCCGCCGGGATGCGCAGCAGCCGCGCGATCTCCACCATCGACAACACGAGGAGGACGGTGAGCCCGAGCCCCGTCCACGAGATCTGCGGGAACCACTCGACGCTCGGAACCTCGCCGCTGCCGACGAGGGCGATGCGCGCCACGAGGGAGGCGGTGATCGCGATGCAGACGACGCGCAGGTACTGCATGAAGGCGACCAGCCGGAAGTCGGCGCCATAGGCCTCCGCCATCAGCACCATGGCGCTGGCGGCGCCCGGGCTCGCGCCCCAGATCGCGGTGGTGCCGGGCAGCACCTCGAATCGGGCGAGGAGCAGGCCGAGCGCCGTGCTCGCGACGATGACGGCGAGCACGGCGCCGACGAAGAGCGGCCAGTCGGCCGCGATCTCCTTCAGGATCGGCGCCGTGATGCTCTGCGCGATCATGCAGCCGATGACGCCCTGCGCCAGCTGGAAGGGGCGCAGCGCCACCTGCACCGTCCCGTCGAGGGCGCGCACGAGAATCGCCCCGATCATCGGCCCGAGGAGCAGCGCCGCCGGGATGTGCAGCACCTCGAGGGCGACGAAGAACACGGCCGAGAGCACGAACAGGATCGCCCATTGCGTGCGCCGCGCCCGTCCGGCAAGGGACGCCCACGAACTTCCGGTCTTCGGCATGCGGGAGGCCTGGCTCTCCGGCGGGATGGCGGACGGGGTCCCGCGGCCCCGCACGGGCGGGGCACGAGGCGCTAGGGTCGCGGCACCGGAGCGGTCACTCCCACTCGATGGTGCCGGGCGGCTTTGACGTCACGTCGTAGACGACACGGTTTATGCCCTTGACCTCGTTGACGATCCTGTTCGCCGTCCGGCCAAGGAATTCCATGTCGAAATGGTAGAAGTCGGCGGTCATGCCGTCGGTCGAGGTGACGGCGCGCAGGGCGCAGACGAACTCGTAGGTGCGGCTGTCGCCCATCACGCCGACGGTCTGGACGGGCAGCAGCACGGCGAAGGCCTGCCAGATCGCATCGTAGAGGCCGGCCTTGCGGATCTCGTCGAGATAGATCGCGTCGGCCTTGCGCAGGATCTGGAGCTTCTCCCGGGTGATGCCGCCGGGGCAGCGGATCGCCAGGCCCGGCCCGGGGAACGGGTGGCGGCCGACGAAGCTGTCGGGCAGGCCGAGCTCGCGGCCGAGCGCCCTCACCTCGTCCTTGAACAGCTCGCGCAGCGGCTCGACGAGCTTGAGCTTCATGCGCTCGGGCAGGCCGCCGACATTGTGGTGCGACTTGATGGTGACGGACGGGCCGCCGGAGAACGACACGCTCTCGATGACGTCGGGATAGAGCGTGCCCTGCGCCAGGTAGTCGGCGCCGCCGAGCTTGTGGGCCTCCTCGTCGAACACCTCGATGAACAGCCGCCCGATGATCTTGCGCTTCTCCTCCGGGTCGCTCTTGCCCTCGAGCGCGGAGATGAAGCGGTCGGACGCGTCCACGTGGACGAGCGGGATGTTGTAGTGGTCGCGGAACAGCGTCACGACCTGCTCGGCCTCGCCCTGCCGCAGCAGGCCGTGATCGACGAAGATGCAGGTCAGCTGCTCGCCGATCGCCTCGTGGATCAGCACCGAGGCGACGGAGGAATCGACGCCGCCCGACAGGCCGGAGATCACCTTGCCCTGCCCCACCTGCTCGCGGATGCGGCGCGTGGCCTCCTCGCGGAAGGCAGCCATCGACCAGTCGCCCTGAAGCCCCGCGACCTTGCGGACGAAGTTCTCGATCAGCTTCGGCCCGTCCGGCGTGTGGAAGACCTCGAGGTGGAACTGCACGGCATAGAAGCGCCGCGACTCGTCGCAGATCGCCGCGAAGGGCGAGCCGTCGGAGACGCCGACCACCCGGAAGCCGTCGGGGATGGCCGTCACGCGGTCGCCGTGGCTCATCCAGACCTGGTGCTTCTCGCCCTTCCGCCAGACGCCCTCGAAGAGCGGGCAGTCGTCGACGACCTCGAGATAGGCGCGGCCGAACTCGCGGTGGTCGGAGGGCTCGACGCCGCCGCCGAGCTGGGCGCACATCGTCTGCTCGCCGTAGCAGATGCCGAGCACCGGCAGGCCCGCGTCGAAGATCTCCTGCGGCGCCCGCGGCGTGCCCATCTCGGCCGCGCTCGCCGGGCCGCCGGACAGGATGATGGCCTGCGGCTCGAGGCGGCGGAAGCCCTCCTCCGCCTTGTCGAACGGCACGATCTCGCAGTAGACGCCCGCCTCGCGCACGCGCCGCGCGATCAGCTGCGTCACCTGGCTTCCGAAATCGATGATGAGAACGCGGTCGTGAAGCGCCGCGGAACGCTCGGGGGTCACGGTCGACATGCAGGCAGGCCTTCTTCCAAAGAAAGCCTGTTAGGGCAATCGCGCCTGCCGCGCAACGGTCGGCGGGCGCCGCGCACGGCCCGGCGTGGCCGCGGGACGCGAAAAAGCCCGCCCCGGGAACCGGAGCGGGCTGGCCGTGCGCCATCAGGGGCGCTTACTGGCAGTAGTGCCGCTGCCCGTCATAGCCGAGATACGTGCCGGACTGCGGGTCGAACGAGTTGTACTTGTTCGAGCAGTAGCGCATGTACCCTTCCGAGAACGGCGGCATAGCCGCCCGCGGACGGGACCCGGCCGCTCACGCTCGCATTGGCGTTGGAGTTCGCGGCCGCACCCGCGGCGATCGCGCCGGCGGCCAGGCCGAAGATGGCCGCGGCTGCCGCATCCGAGCTGTTGTCGCGGTGGTGGCGGCGGTACCAGTTGTCGTACTCGCGCCTGTCCCAGCGGCCGCGATTGTCGTGCCACCGCCGATAGTCGTTATCGTGCTTATGGTGGCGGTAGTACTGCTCCATGTAGTCGTTGCGCTGGTGATAGGTGCGCGACTGCGCGAAGGCGGGCGCGGCGGTGGACGACCATCAGCAGCCCGGCGATGGCCGCACCGGTGGCGCGCTTGAATCGGAAGTTCATGGAACTCTCCTGCTCTTTTTCCGGTCGATAGCCCCCGGAAAGTGTGCTTTCGGCGAGATAAACGGCCAGCCGAGTGGGAGCGTTCCCTCAAATCCGTTTCATGACAGAGACATAGAATCCGTCCGTGCCGGCGCGGGCCGGGGTGAGCAGGAGCCCGTGCCGGGTCTGCCGCGCGACCTCGCGGACGGGCGGCAGCGGCTCGGTCGCCTCCTCGAAGGAGAGCGGCGCGAAGCCGGAGCGCTCGGCCAGGAAGGCCTCGATCCTGCCGTCGTTCTCGCTCGGCAGGACGGAGCAGGTGACGTAGGCGATGCGGCCGCCGGGCTTGACCAGCGGCGCGGCGAGGCGGAGCGCCTCGAGCTGGTCGCGATGGCGCTCCTGCAGGGCGTTCGGCGCCATGCGCCACTTCGCGTCGGGCCGCCGCCGCCACGTGCCGGTGCCGGTGCACGGCGCGTCGACGAGCACGAGGTCCATGCGCCCGGCGAGCGGCTCGAGCAGGATCTCGTCGCCGCCGCCGAGGATCTGCACGTTGCGCGCCGCCGCCCGCTGCACGCGCTCGTGGATGTCGCCGAGGCGCTGCCTGTCGGCGTCCCAGGCGTGGATCTGGCCCTTCCCCTGCATCGCCGCGGCCATCGCCAGGGTCTTGCCGCCGCCGCCGGCGCAGATGTCGGCGACCTGCTCGCCCGCGCGCGCCCCGGCCAGGAGCGAGGCGAGCTGCGAGCCCTCGTCCTGGACCTCGAACCAGCCCTTCTTGAAGCCGGTGTCGGCCTGGACGTGCGGCGGGCGCTGCGGCCCCTCGCCGACCGGCAGCCGGATGCCCGCAGGCGAGAGAGGCGCCGCGGCGGGCGAGAAGCGCGACAGCGCCTTCATCACCTTCTCGCGGTCGGCCTTCAGCGTGTTGGCCCGCAGGTCGACCGGCGCGCGGGCCGCCATCGCCGCCATCTCGGCCGCGACGTCGTCCCCGAAGGCCTGCTCGAGCTCGAGGCCGAGCCATTCCGGGAAGTCGCCCGCCACCGAGGCCGGCGCGCCCTCGAGCGCGTCGACGCCCAGACGCACCTTCTCCGCCTCGCTCAGCGGCTCCGGCGCGTGGCGGTCGTCCGCGAACAGCGCGTCGAGCTCGGCGATGCCGTGCCCCCACACGAACGCGTAGGTGCCGATCGCCAGCGCGCGCGGCGTGTCGGCGCCCATGCGCCAGGCGATGGAGGCGCGGTGGCGCAGGGCGTCGAAGACGAGGTTGCCGATCGCCGCCCGGTCGCCCGAGCCGGCGAAGCGGTGCGACAGGCCCCAGTCCTTCAGCGCCATGTTCGCCGGCCGGTGCCGCGCCTCGACGTCGGCGAGGACCTCGATGGCCGCCTGGATGATGCCGCCGTGCCTCATGTCAGGCTCCCGGCGACGAGAGCCAGCGGGTGAAGGGCGAGGACGACCACGAGAAGCAGGCCAAGCCGGAAGATGCGGGAGCGCAGCAGCACGTTCTCCGTGTTGATGTGGACGACGGCGTGGGCGATGCGGCCGAGCACGAACAGCCAGGCCACGACCACGTCGAACAGCGTCGCCGCCTGCAGGACCAGGATCAGCAGGACGAGCGCGTAGAACAGCACCGGCGCCTCGAACTGGTTGGCGACGTTGCGCGTGACGCGGGCGAGCGCCGGCGGCTCGTTCTCGACGAGGACGTAGTCCCTGAGCCGGATCTCGCCGCGCCGGCCGGCGGCGAAGCGCCGCCTGGCCATGACGAGGTAGACGGCGACCGTGAGGAAGACCTGGCCCATGAGGGCCAGGACGAGAAGCGCGGAGGCCGCCGTCACATCCGGCCCGGGTAGTTCGGCGACTCGCGGGTGATCGTCACGTCGTGGGCGTGGCTCTCGCGCAGCGACGAGTTCGAGATCCGGATGAACTCGGCGCGCTCGTGGAAGTCCTTCAGCGAGGCCGAGCCGGTGTAGCCCATCGCCGCGCGCAGGCCGCCGACGAGCTGGTGCAGCACGCTGCCGATCGGGCCGCGATACGGCACCTGGCCCTCGACGCCCTCGGGCACGAGCTTCAGCGAATCCTTCACCTCCTGCTGGAAGTAGCGGTCCGCCGAGCCGCGCGCCATCGCGCCCACCGAGCCCATGCCGCGATACGTCTTGTAGGAGCGGCCCTGGTACAGATAGACCTCGCCCGGGCTCTCGTCGGTGCCGGCGAACAGCGAGCCGATCATCGCCACCTCGGCGCCCGCCGCGATGGCCTTGGCGAGGTCGCCGGAATACTTGATGCCGCCGTCGGCGATCACCGGCACGTCGGCCTCGCGGGCGGCGCCGACCGCGTCGAGGATCGCGGTCAGCTGCGGCACGCCGACGCCCGCGACGACGCGGGTCGTGCAGATCGAGCCCGGGCCGATGCCGACCTTCACCGCGTCGGCGCCGGCGTCGATCAGCGCCTTGACGCCGTCGGCGGTCGCGACGTTGCCGGCGATGACCTGCACCTCGTTCGACAGGCGCTTGATGCGCGAGACCGATTTCGAGCACGCGCATGGAGTGGCCGTGCGCGGTGTCGACGACGATGACGTCGACGCCGGCATCCATCAGCCGCTCGGAGCGCTCGTAGCCGGATTCGCCGACCGTCGTCGCGGCGGCGACGCGCAGGCGGCCCTGGTCGTCCTTGCAGGCCTGCGGGTGAAGGCGCGCCTTCTCGATGTCCTTCACCGTCACGAGGCCGATGCAGCGATAGTCCTCGTCGACGACGAGCAGCTTCTCGATCCGGTGCTGGTGCAGGAGGCGCTTGGCCTCCTCCTGGTTCACCGTCTCGCGGACGGTGATCAGGTTCTCCTTCGTCATCAGCTCGGAGACCGGCTGGTCGGGATCGGTGGCGAAGCGCACGTCGCGGTTCGTCAGGATGCCGACGAGGCGCTTCTGCTGGCCGCCAGCGTCGCGCTCGACGACGGGGATGCCGGAGATGCCGTTGGTGCGCATCACGGCGTGCGCATCGGCCAGGGTCGCGTCCGGCGTGATCGTGACCGGATTGACCACCATGCCGGACTCGAACTTCTTGACCTGCCGCACCTCCTCGGCCTGCTGGTCGGGCTCGAGGTTGCGGTGGATCACGCCGAGGCCGCCGGCCTGCGCCATGGCGATCGCCAGGCGGGCCTCGGTCACCGTGTCCATGGCGGCCGAGATGATCGGGATGCCGAGCCGGATCGACCGGGTCAGGCGGGTCGACGTATCGGCTTCGCCCGGCAGGACGTTGGACGCTGCCGGACGCAGCAGCACGTCGTCGAAGGTGAGCGCCATCGGCGCCCCCATCTCCTCGGAGACGAAGATTTCACGCTGGGCCATTTGCCAACTCCTGAGGGGCGGCCTCTTTCGGCGAAAGAGGCATCTTGTACGGGAACGGATCCCGATGCGCTGCGCGTTGCGGGTTGGCGGCGGTTCTTACCATCCCTTCATGACAGCGCAAAGAGGCCCAGCCACGCCTTTCCGCCGCGTCAGCCATGCGCCTGGCCGCGTCGCCATCGCCGCCGCCGTCTGATAGGTCTCGAAGCATCGTGCCGAATCGTCGCCTCGTCATCCTCATCATCGCCAGCGCGCTGTTCATGGAGAACCTCGATTCGACGGTTCTCACGACGGCGCTGCCTGCCATCGCGGCCGATTTCGGCGAGGATCCGATCCGGCTGAAGCTCGCGCTGACCTCCTACCTCATCGCGCTCGCCGTCTTCATCCCGGCGAGCGGCTGGATGGCCGACCGGTTCGGCGCGCGGCGCGTCTTCACCACCGCCATCGTCGTCTTCGTCTCGGGCTCGGTGCTGTGCGGCTTCTCGCAGTCGATCGGCCACATCGTCGCAGCCCGCGTCCTGCAGGCGCTCGGCGGCGCCATGATGGTGCCGGTCGGCCGCCTCGTCGTCCTGAGGAGCGTGCCGAAGTCGCAGATGGTCGACGCGATGGCCTGGCTCGCCATCCCGGCGCTCACCGGCCCCGTCCTCGGGCCGCCGCTCGGCGGCTTCATCACGACCTATTTCTCCTGGCACTGGATCTTCTGGATCAACGTGCCGATCGGCATCGTCGGCCTCCTCATGGGCCGCCTGTTCCTGCCCGAGGTCAAGGAGGACGCGCGCCCGCCCTTCGACCTCAGGGGCTTCGTGCTCTCCGGCGTCGGCCTGTCCGCGCTCGTCACCGGCTCGACGACGCTCGGCCTCGACATCATCCCGCTGCCCTGGGTCGGCGTCCTCCTCGCGGGCGGCGCGATCCTGCTCGTGGGCTACGTCGTGCACAGCCGGCGCATCGACAACCCGATCATCGACCTGTCGCTGTTCCGCATCGCGACCTACCGGACGGGCATCCTCGGCGGGATGCTGTTCCGGATCGGCATCGGCGCCTCGCCGTTCCTGCTGCCGCTGATGCTGCAGATCGGCTTCGGCCTCACGCCGTTCCGCTCCGGCATGATCACCTTCACCGGCGCGCTCGGCGCGATCGGCATGAAGCTCCTCGCGGGCCCGCTGGTGCGGCGCCTGGGCTTCCGCACGATCCTCGTGGGCAACGCCGTCCTCTGCGGCGCCTTCATCGCGGTGCCGGCCTTCTTCACGACGGCGACGCCGTTCGCGCTGATCGTCGCGATCCTGCTCGTCGGCGGCTTCTTCCGCTCGCTCCAGTTCACGAGCATCAACGGCCTCGCCTATTCCGACGTGCCGCCCGCCCGGATGAGCCGCGCCACCAGCCTGACGAGCGTCGTGCAGCAACTGTCGCTGAGCCTCGGCATCAGCACGGCGGCGATCGTCCTCCACCTGTCGACGGCGGGCCAGCCCGCCACGGAGATGCGGGTCGCCGACTTCTCGCCGGCCTTCCTCGTCGTCGGGCTCGTCGCGAGCCTCTCGGCGCTGGTCTTCGCGAGCCTCGCGGGCGATGCCGGCGGCGAGGTCTCCGGCCACCGGCGCTACCGGCCCGACGTCGTCACGGCCGCGCGCGAGCGGCCCTGACGCCTCACGACGGCAGCACGCCGCAGGTCTTCTTGTCGCGCTCGCGGTGGGCGAGCGACAGCACCGTCGACACGAGGCCCGGATAGAGCTCCTCGATCTCGTCGCGCCGCCGCACGAAGCAGCGCGTGCCCTCGGTGCGGGTCAGGATCAGGCCCGCCTCGCGCAGCACCTTCATGTGATGGCTGAGCGTCGACTTCGCGACCGGCTCGCGGAACTCGCCCCAGCCGCGCTCCTTCCCGTCCGACAGCGCGCACATGATCGACAGGCGCACGGGATCGCTCAGCGCCGCGAGGACGGTTCCGAGATCCATGTCGGCACGATCGGGATGATCGGATTGCCTGACCAGTGTGGCCTCCCTATGTTTCATGTTCGACGAACATCGAACGCATGCTTCGCCGCCCATTCTCGCCCGCCGGCGCCGCCGGGCCAAGGCGTCAGGCGGCGGCGAGCGAGAAACCGAAGGAGTTCCGCATATGGCCACGCTCTTCGACCCTTTGAAGGTCGGCGCGCTCGACCTTCCCAACCGCATCCTGATGGCCCCCCTGACCCGCACCAGGGCCGGCGAGGACCGGGTGCCCGGCGACCTGCAGGTCGAGTACTACCGCCAGCGCGCCGGCGCGGGCCTCATCCTCAGCGAGGCGACGTCGGTCGATCCGATGGGCGTCGGATATCCGCGGACGCCCGGCATCTGGTCGGACGCGCAGGTTGCCGGATGGCGGCGCGTGACCGACGCGGTGCACGCGGCCGGCGGCCGGATCATGCTGCAGCTCTGGCATGTCGGGCGGATCTCCGACCCGGTCTATCTCGACGGCGCGCTCCCCGTCGCCCCGAGCGCCATCGCACCCGAGGGCACGGTGAGCCTCGTCAGGCCGCGCAAGCCCTACGTCACCCCGCGCGCCCTCGAGACGAACGAGCTTCCCGCGATCGTCGAGGCCTTTCGCAGGGGCGCGGCGAACGCGAAGAAGGCCGGGTTCGACGGCGTGGAGATCCACGGCGCGAACGGCTACCTGCTCGACCAGTTCCTGCAGGACAGCTCGAACAAGCGGACGGATCCCTATGGCGGATCGATCGAAAATCGCTCGAGGCTCATGCTCGAGGTGACCGACGCGGTGCTGCAGGAATGGTCCCCCGACCGCGTCGGCATGCACCTCGCGCCGCGCGGCGACGGCCACTCCATGGGCGATTCGGACCCTGCCGCCCTGTTCGGCCACGTCGCCGGCGAGCTCGGCCGCCGCGGCCTCGCCTTCATCGCCGCGCGCGAGCACCTCGGCCCGGACAGGCTCGGGCCGCAGCTCAAGAAGGCGTTCGGCGGCGTCTACGTCGCCAACGAGGGCTTCACGGCGGAGACCGCGGGCGAGGTGATCGAGAGGGGCGAGGCGGACGCGGTCGCGTTCGGCAAGGCCTTCATCGCGAACCCGGACCTGCCGCGGCGATTCGAGCTGGGCGCCCCGCTCAACGAGCCGGACGCGTCGACCTTCTACGAGCCGGGCCCGGCGGGCTACGTCGACTATCCCTCGCTGGACGAGGCACGGGCGGCAGCGGAGTGATCCCGGCCCTCGCGGGCGGAGGCTTCAGTCGGCCTCCTCCGCGGGGGCCTCGGCCTCGCCTCCCCTGAAGCCGGTGGCCAGCACGTAGAGCTCCGAGGAATCGGAGCGGCTGGCCTTCGGCTTCACGTGCTTCACGACGGCGAAGTCGCGCTTCATCTCGGCGAGAAGCTCGTTCTGGGTGCCGCCCTGCAGCACCTTGGCGAGGAAGGCGCCGCCCGGCGCCAGCACGTCGCGCGCGAAGGCCAGCGCGACCTCGCACAGCGCCATGATCTTGAGGTGGTCGGTGTTGCGGTGGCCGGTGGCGAAGGGCGCCATGTCGGACAGCACGAGGTCCGGCCGGCCGCCGAGCGCCGCCTCGAGACGCGCCGGCGCGTCGGCGTCGAGGAAATCCATCTGCAGGAACTCGACGCCGGAGATCGCGTCGACCTCCTGCTTGTCGATCGCCACGACCTTGCCCCGCCCCTCGCGCGACTTCACGCGCTCGGCGGCGACCTGGCTCCAGCCGCCGGGCGCCGAGCCGAGGTCGACGACGAGCTGCCCGGGCTTCAGGAGATGATGGTGGTCGTCGATCTCCGTCAGCTTGTAGGCGGCGCGCGAGCGGTAGCCCTCCGCCTTGGCCTTGGCCACGTACGGGTCGTTGAGCTGCCGCTGCAGCCAGCGCGTGGAGGAGTTCTTGCGGCCGCGGGCGGTGCGCACCCTGACCTTCAGCCGACCCTCGCGGCTCCCGTCGCGACTCACGTGGAGGCCTTCCTCCGGCCGCGCCGCGGCCGGCGGCGGCGGCCGTTGCGCCAGACGCCGTCCCTCGCCATCAGCGACATGAGGATGCCCTCGCGCAGCCCGCGGTCGGCGACGCGGATGCGGCGGCACGGCCACTCGCGGCGGATCGCCTCGAAGATGGCGCAGCCGGCGAGCACGAGATCGGCGCGGTCCGGCCCGATGCAGGGATTCTTCACGCGCTCCTCGAAGCTCATCTCGAGCAGCCTGTCGGTGACCGCGACCACGTCGTCGCCGCGCATCCAGGTGCCGTCGACCTTGCGCCGGTCGTAGCGGTCGAGCGCGAGGTGCACGCCGCAGATCGTCGTGACGGTGCCGGAGGTGCCGAGCAGGTGCACGTCGCCCTCGGCGAGCGCCTTCGCCATCAGGTCGCGGGCCTCGAAGCGCTCGAGCGTCTCGCGCACATGCGCGACCATGCCCTCGAAGTCGCCGCGCTCCACGGACACGCCGCCGAACTTCTCCGCCAGCGTCACGACGCCGAGCGGCATCGAGGTCCAGGCGGCGACGCGCTTCTGCACGCCGAGCGGCCCAGGCCAGCCTTCGCCGTGGAAATCGAGCCAGACGAGCTCGGTCGAGCCGCCGCCGATGTCGAACACGATGGCGCCGCGCGCGGCGGGATCGACGAGGCTCGCGCAGCCGGCCACGGCGAGGCGCGCCTCCGTCTCCCGGTCGACGATCTCGAGCTTCAGCCCCGCCTTCTCGTGCACGCGCTCGATGAACTCCGCGCCGTTCTCGGCGCGGCGGCAGGCCTCGGTCGCGATGAGTCGCGAGCGCGTCACGCCGCGCGCGAACATCTTGTCGCGGCACACCTTCAGCGCCTCGATGGCGCGGCTCTGCGCCGCCTCCCCGAGGATGCCCTTGCCGTCGAGCTCCTCGCCGAGCCGGACGATGCGCGAGAAGGCGTCGACCACGCGGAAGGCGCGCCTGGTCGGCTGGGCGACCAGGAGCCGGCAGTTGTTCGTGCCGAGGTCGAGCGCGGCGTACAGCGCATCGCTCGCCGGCGCGTCGTCGGCGTTCTCGGTGGGCCGCCGAAGCGGTCGCACCGCCTCGATGCAGCCCGGCCGCCCGACGACCTCGCGTTGTCCGGCAGCTGCTCCCGGCCGCAGATCGGCCACGGGCGCGCCGTCATACATCTCGTTCACCACGCAGCGTTCCCGCAGGGCGGCGATTCCCTGCACCGAGGGCTCGCCGCCGCAAAAAATCTTCGTCGGAGGGGAGCTTAACAAGGCAAGCCATGCGGCGCAAAGCGCTGTGTTCGGGAGGCGACACGGGATGCCGGACCCGCACCGGGTCGATCATCAGCGAGATCCAGCCGGGCGCCCGCTTCGTAATCGCGTTCCGGGATTGTTGCACCCGTGCCTCGGCCTGGGTCCTGATCCGCGCCTTCACGGCATCTCGCGTTGGCCAACAACGACTTAACGAATAAGGTGCAGGCTCCATCGCTTCGCGGCAGCTCACGGAACGGCGTTCGAGTATGGGTTTCTTCCGGTCTAGGCGACCCGGGCGGCAGGCGGCGTGGCTCGTTGCAGCCGCGGCGGCACTCTGCGTGACGGGCACCTCGCCGTCGGCGGCCTTCGAGCTGTTCGGCCACAAGTTCTTCGAGAAGGACACGGCCGAGGAGCTTCCGGCCTCGGCGCAGCACTACGACGTCGAATTCAAGGTGACGTCCGGCGACGACGACCTGAAGGAAAAGCTCCAGTCGGCCTCCGAGCTCTACTCCAAGAAGGACGACGTGCCGCTCAGCACCGCGTCGCTCATCGCGCGCGCCCGCGGCGACTACTCGCGCCTCGTCGCCGCGCTCTACACGACGGGCCGCTACGGCCCCGTCGTCGACATCACGATCGACGGCCGCTCCGCCGCGGACATCCCGGCCGACGCCGAGTTCGGCCAGACGGCGCACGTCCGGGTCACCGTCGAGCCGGGGCCGCTCTTCATGTTCGGCGACGTGCGGATCGACAACCCGCCCGGACCGATCCCCAACGACGACACGGTGCCGAAGACGCCGGCCGAGCTCGGCCTCGTGCCGGGCCAGGTGGCGGAATCGGGCATCGTCCTGCAGGCCGAGGGCTCGCTCGTCGGGCGCTGGCGCGAGCTCGGCCATCCGAAGGCCGAGGTCACGCGCCGCGACACCGTCGCGCATCACGACAGCGACACGCTCGACGTCGGCATGACGGTGGCGCCGGGGCCGGCCGCGGTCTACGGCCCGGTGACGACCACCGGCACCGAGCGGATGGACCCGGAATTCGTGTCCCGCCAGACCGGCATCAAGCCCGGCCAGCCCTTCGATCCCGACGATCTCGAGCTCGCCCGCAAGCAGCTGCGCCGCCTCGAGGTGTTCCAGGCGATCCGCATCGTCGAGGCCGACGAGGTCGGGCCCGGACGGCACGCTGCCGCTGACCGTCCAGGTCGCCGAGCGCCCGCTGCACATCTGGGGCGCCGGCGCCACCTACTCGACGCTCGACGGCGCCGGCGTCGAGGCCTACTGGCAGCACCGCAACCTGTTCGGCCACGCGGAGCGCCTGCGCTTCGAGGGCAGCGTCGGCCGCATCGCCTCGAACAGCTACGAGGACCTGAACTACCACGCGGGCGTCACCTTCGTGCGGCCGGGCGTCTTCACGCCGTTCACCGACCTGACGGCCAAGGTCTTCGCCGAGCAGCAGCGGCCCGAGAGCTACCAGTCGCGGCGGATCGTCGGCCAGGTGGGCCTGCAGCACCGCTTCTCCGACGATCTCAGCGGCAGCTCGATGGTCAACGTCGAGCGCTCGCGCACGGAGGACCCGCTCGGGACGCGCGACTTCTTCCTCGTCAGCCTGCCGTCGCAGCTCATCTACGACACGCGCGACAACGAGCTGAACCCGACCGAGGGCATCCACGCCACGCTGGACGTCGAGCCGCTCCAGGAGTTCAAGTTCGACAACACGGCGCTGATCACCAACCTGCGGGTCGCGACCTATCTCTCCGTCGACCCGGAGAACCGCTTCATCATCGCCGGCCGGATCGGCCTCGGCTCGATCACCGGCGCACCCCGCGACGAGCTGCCGGCCGACCGGCTGTTCTATGCCGGCGGCGGCGGGTCGATCCGCGGCTACGCCTATCGCAACGTCGGCCCGCGCCTGCCGCCGGGCACGTTCGTCAACGGCGTCAATGTCGGCAACGAGGTGATCGGCGGCCGCTCCTATATCGACGGCTCGCTCGAGCTGCGCGCCAAGGTCACCGACAAGTTCGGCGCCGTCGCCTTCGTCGACGCCGGCAACGCCTTCGTCGACAGCTACCCCGACTTCTCCGAAGACCTGAAGATCGGCGTCGGCGTCGGCCTTCGCTACTTCACCAGTCTCGGCCCGATCAGGGTCGACGTCGCCATTCCGCTCGATCCCGGCAAGGACGATCCGGATTTCGGCGTCTATATCGGCTTGGGACAGGCATTCTGATGACGCGCCGCCTCCTTCTCTCCCTCCTCGCGCTCGCCACGATCATGATCGTGGGCTGGGACACGATCGCCGGCGCGCAGGAGAAGGAGGTCGACAAGTCGGCCTTCGTGCGCTTCGTCGAGAACCAGATCTCGACGCCCGACCGGCAGATCCGCCTCGGCACGATCGACGGTGCGCTGTCCTCCGACGTCACGATCTCGACGATCACCATCGCCGACCGAGAAGGCGTCTGGCTGACGATCGACAACGCGCATCTCGTCTGGAGCCGGCTGGCGCTGCTGCGCGGCCAGCTGAGCGTCGACCTCCTGGAGGCCGACAGCATCGAGATCGCGCGCACGCCGAACGCGGCGCAGGAGCCGACGCCGAAGCAGGCGCAGTTCGAGATCCCGCAGCTTCCCGTCGGCGTCGACATCGACAAGCTGAGCATTCCGCGCATCGACATCGCCGAGGGCGTCATCGGGCCCGCCGTCTCGATGTCGGTGAACGGCGAACTGCACCTCAACGACGGCTCCCTCAAGTCGAACCTGCAGATCGAGCGGCGCGACCAGCCGGGCAGCCTCGTGCTCGACGCCTCGTTCTCGAACGAGTCGCGCGTCCTCGACCTGAACCTCAAGCTCTCCGAGCCGAAGGACGGCGTCGTCGCCAACGCCCTCAACATCCCCGGCCGGCCGGCCGTCACCTTCGCCATCCAGGGCTCCGGCCCGCTCGACAAGTTCGACGCCGACATCTCGCTCGCAGCCGACGGCGAGAAGCTCGTCGGCGGCAAGGCGACGATCTCGCAGGCCAATGGCGGCTTCCGCTTCGTGGCCGACGTCGACGGCAACCTGCAGCCGCTCGTGCCGCCGCTCTACCAGGATCTCGTGCAGGGCGGCTCCCACCTGACGATCGACGCGACGCGCGCAAGCGACGGCGCCATCAGCATCGCCCGGGCCGACCTCAAGTCGGGCGTCGCGAGCCTCGACGCCTCGGCCGAGATCACGTCCGACTTCTTCCCGACCTCGCTCGACGTCGACATGCAGCTCGGCTCGCAGAGCGGCCAGCCGGTCGCCCTGCCCGGCGGCGGCGGCGCGGCGACGGTGAAGAGCGGCAAGATCAAGATCAGCCTCGGCGGCCAGGTCGACAACACATGGGTCGCGACCTTCGACCTCGACGGGCTGCAGACGCCGCTCCTGTCGGCCGACCACGCGCGCATCATGGGCAGCGGGCTCGCCGCCAACATGGCCGATCCCGGCAGCCGCCGCGTCACCTTCCAGGTCAAGGGCTCGGCCGAGGGGCTGAGCTCCGACGATCCCGACGTCGCCAAGGCGCTCGGCAGCGGCGGCCTGTCGCTGGAGGCACGCGGCAACTGGGCGTCCGGCCAGCCGGTCGACGTGAAGGTTGCGCGCATCGAAAACGGCAACGCGCTGGCGAGCTTCGAGGGCGCGGTCGACGGCGGCCAGCTCGACGGCAGCTACACGCTGAAGGCCGACGACCTGTCGCTGTTCTCCGGCCTCGCCGGCCAGAAGCTCGCCGGTGCGGTCGATCTCTCGGCGAAGGGCACCGCCGGCCTCGGCGGCAACGAGCTCGACCTCACCCTCGACGGCACGGCACGGGACCTGGCGCTGGGCATCGGCGCGCTCGACGGCCTCGTGAAGGGCCGCACCACGCTGTCCGGCGGCATCGCGCGGTCCGAGACGGGCTTCCGCTTCGACGACCTGACGGTGAAGAACCCGCAGGTGACGGCCACCATTCGCGGTGCCTACGGCCAGGAGAACGTCAGCCTCGCCGCCAAGGCCGACCTCGCCGACATCGCAGCCCTCACGGACCGGGCCTCGGGGCCCGCGACGCTGCAGGCGAATGTCAGCGGCACGGCCGACAAGCCGAAGATCGACGCGAAGGTGACGAGCCACCGGCTGATGCTGACCGGCAAGCCGCTGACCGGTCTCGACGCGGAGTTCACCGGCACGGTCATCACCGAGGGCAACAAGGTCGACGGCGACCTCTCGGTCACGGGCAATCTCGACGGCGTGCCGCTCGACGCCTCCGCGCACATTGCGAGCCTCGCGGACGGCGGCCGCGCGTTGCGCGACCTCGCCGTCCGGGCCGGGCAGACGAAGGCGAGCGGCGACCTGACGCTCAGGGCGGACGGCCTCTACGAAGGCAAGGTCTCGCTCGATTCGCCCGACCTGTCGGTCATCGCGCCGCTCTTCCTGGCCGATGCGTCGGGCTCCGTCTCCGCCGACATCGCCCTGTCCGTCGAGAATGACGGGCAGTCCGCCGACGTGACCGCCAAGGCCGACGGCCTGCGCTTCAACTCGGTCCGGGTCGGTTCGGCCTCGATCGACCTGCAGGGCTCCGATCTCCTGTCGGCGCCGATCCTGGCGGGCCAGGCGAACGCGCGGAACGTGAAGGTCGGCGGCTTCGTGCTCGACGGGCTCGACGCGACCGCCAAGCGGTCCGGCGACACGACGGACTTCGACGTGGCGGCCAATCTCTCCCAGGGCACGCTCACCACCTCCGGCAGCCTGCAGCCGGTCGACAGCGGCTTCGACGTGACGCTGCGGACGCTGAAGCTGACGCACCAGGACGTCGCGGCGCAGCTCGCCCAGCCCGCGAAGATCGAGATCCGCGACGGCCGGACCGCCATCCAGGGCGCCGACCTCAAGATCGGCAGCGGCGGCATCCACGTCGCCGGCACGGTCGGCGACACGATCGACCTCAAGGCGAAGATCGACGCGCTGCCGCTGTCGCTCGGCAACGCGTTCGTGCCCGACCTGAACGCGACCGGCACCGTCTCCGGCACGCTGACGGCCTCCGGCACGACGTCGGCCCCGGTCGCCGACTTCGACGTCACCGGCCGCGGCATCGGCGCGCGGCCGCTCCGGCAGGCGGGCGTCTCGGACCTCGCCTTCAAGGGCAGCGGCCACTACGAGGACGGCACGGCGAACGTCCGGCTGTCGACGAACATCGCCGGCGGCAGCGTCGACGTGAGCGGCAAGGTCGGCGACGTGCTCGACGTCAAGGTCGAGCTCGGCGGCCTGCCCGTCTCGCTCGCCAACGCCTTCGCGCCGGATCTCGGCCTTCAGGGCTCGATCTCGGGCACGATCGACGCGACGGGCTCGCTGTCGAGCCCGCAGGCCCGCTTCGACCTGCGCGGCCAGGGCCTGTCGGCCACCGCGCTGCGCGAGGCCGGAATCGGCCCCTTGGGCGCGAACGTCGCCGGCAGCTACGCGAACGAGACGGTGCGGCTCGACACCGCCACCGTCGAGGGCGGCGGCCTGTCGCTGCGCGCGAAGGGCGCGGTGCCGCTGAGCGGCGGCGGCCTCGACGTCGCGGTCACCGGCAGCATCCCGCTGACGGTCAGCGACCGCGTCCTCGCCTCGCGCGGCGCCCGCCTGTCGGGCGAGCTCAGCCTCGACGCCCGCGCGACGGGCTCGCTCAAGGCGCCGCAGCTCGCCGGCAACATCACGGCGGACGGCGTCACCTTCATCGACCCCGATTCGGGCCTGCGGCTGACGAACATCCGCCTGCGGGCCTCGCTGTCGGGCGAGCAGCTCGTCGTGCAGGAGCTCTCCGCCGCGCTCGGCAACGGCACGATCCGGGTCTCCGGCTCGGTCGGCATCAAGCCCGGGAGCGGCTTCCCGACGGACCTGACGATCGCCCTGCGCCAGGCGCACTACGAGGATCCCCGCCTCGTCGCCGCGACGCTGAGCGGCGACCTGACGCTGACCGGCCCCCTGCTCGGCTCGCCGCAGCTCGCGGGCACCGTCCGTATCGACCGGGCGGAGATCACGGTGCCGGAGAAGCTCGGCGGCAGCGCGACGCTGATCGACGTGCGCCACGTCCGCGCGCCGGCCGACGTGCTGAACACGCTGAAGAAGGCCGGCATCGGCGAGGACAAGAGCGCCGGCGGCAACTCGCCGTCCGGCATCACGCTCGACCTCAAGATCGAGGCGCCCAACCAGGTCTTCGTGCGCGGCCGCGGCCTCGACGCGGAGCTCGGCGGCAGCCTGCGGCTGACGGGGCCGGTCTCCGACCTGCGGCCGGTCGGCTCGTTCGACATGATCCGCGGCCGCATCGAGATCCTCGGCCAGCGCATCACCTTCGACCGCGGCAACGTCACGCTGTTCGGCGACCTCGACCCCGTGCTCGACTTCCAGGCCCGGACGACGAACAACTCGATCACCGTCATCCTGAACGTCAACGGCCGCGCCTCCGACCCCACCATCACCTTCTCGTCCGACCCCGACCTGCCGCAGGACGAGATCCTGGCGCAGCTCCTGTTCGGCCGCTCGATCAACGACCTGTCGGCGTTCCAGATCGCCCAGCTCGGTGCCGCGGCGGCGCAGCTGGCGGGCGGCGGCGGCCCCGGCATCCTCGAGCAGCTGCGCGTCTCGACCGGCCTCGACAATCTCGACGTGACGACGGACGCGCAGGGCGGCGCCGCCGTGAAGGCCGGCCGCTACATCGACGAGAACGTCTATCTCGGCGTGACCGCGGGCGAGGAGCAGAGCGGGGTCTCGGTCAATCTCGACATCACCGACAACCTCAAGCTGAAGGGCGAGGCCGGGACGAAGGATTCGAGCCTCGGCATCTTCTACGAGAAGGAGTACTGAGGGCGCGGCTCCGCACCCTCACCGCTCCGCCTGGCCTTTTGTCGCCGCCGGCCGCGAACGGCGGCGGACCTCCTGCGTTTTCCCCATGAGAACGACCGGCCGAGCCACTGGCCGCCGGTCACCTGCATTCCCGCAAACCGCGCGGAGCCGTTCCCATGGACGCACTATCGAGCCGCACGCCCTATTCGGGCTTCGACAAGACCTTCATCGCCGGCGAATGGAAGGCCGGCGGCGGCGAGAAGCCGATCGACGACACCAATCCGTATACCGGCGAGACGCTGCTGCAGGTGTCGACCGCCTCGTCCGCCGACGTCGACGCGGCCTGCCGCGCCTCCCTCGAGGCGCAGAAGGAATGGGCGGAGCTGCCGCCCGCCGCCCGCGCCGAGGTCATGACGAAGGCGGCGCAGATCGTCGCTGGCCGCCGCGAGGAGATCGTCTCCTGGCTCGTCCGGGAGGCCGGATCGACGCGCCTCAAGGCGACGCTCGAGTGGACCTTCGTGCAGGGCGTCTTCAAGGAGGCCTCGGCCCTGCCCCACATGGTCGAGGGCCGCATCCTGCCGAACGACATTCCCGGCAAGGAATCGCGCGTCTACCGCAAGCCGGTCGGCGTGGTCGCGCTGATCAGCCCGTGGAACTGGCCGCTGCAGCTGACCGTGCGCACGCTGGCGCCGGCGCTGGCCGTCGGCAACGGCGTCGTGGTGAAGCCGGCGAGCGACACGCCGGTCACCGGCGGCCTGATCTTCGCGAAGATCCTGGAGGAGGCCGGCGTGCCGAAGGGCCTCGTCAGCGTGCTGCCCGGCCCCGGCTCCGATGTCGGCAACGCGCTCATCATGCACGAGATCCCGCGCGTCATCTCGTTCACCGGCTCGACGCCCGTCGGCCGGGGCATCGCAAAGCAGTCGGCCGACGCGAAGAAGCTGAAGCGGCTCGAGCTCGAGCTCGGCGGCAACAGCCCGATCGTGGTGCTCGACGACGCCGACCTCGACCTCGCCGTCGAGGCGGCCGTCTTCGGCAAGTTCCTGCACCAGGGCCAGATCTGCATGATCTCGAACCGGCTGATCGTGACGGCGCAGGTCTACGACGAGTTCGTGGAGCGCTTCGCCGACCGGGTGAAGACCCTGAAGGTCGGCGACCCGGACGAGCCCGACACGTTCATCGGCCCGATCATCAACAAGTCGCAGCTCAATTCGATCACCGGCATGATCGCGGAGGCGAAGAAGGGCCCGGCGCGCATGGTGGCCGGCGGCGAGCCGGACGGTCAGGTGCTGCCGCCGCACGTCTTCGCCGACATCCCCACGGATTCGGCGCTGGCGAAGCAGGAGATCTTCGGACCCGTGGCGCCGATCCTGCGCGCGAAGAACGAGCAGGACGCGCTGAAGATCGCCAACGACACCGAGTACGGCCTGTCGAGCGCGGTGTTCACCCGCGACGTCGAGAAGGGCGTGCGCTTCGCCCGGTCGATCGAGGCCGGGATGGCCCACGTCAACGACCAGCCGGTCAACGACCTGCCCTTCAACCCGTTCGGCGGCGAGAAGAACTCCGGCATCGGCCGCTTCAACGGCCGCTGGGCGATCGATGCCTTCACCACCGACCAGTGGGTGACGGTGCAGCACCAGCCGCGCCAGTATCCGTTCAGCCTGAACGACCTGCCGGGCTGAGCGCGGTGTCGGCGCTCACCCGCCCGCGAGCGACCGCGCGACCTCGGCCAGGAGCAGGAGGCCGAGCCCCATGAAGAAGAGGCCGACGCCGCCCGTGATCCAGCGCCCGATGCGGGCGTAGATCGCGGCGGCGTGGCGCGTCGAGAAGGCGAGAGCGTAGAAGAGATGGCCGAGCGCCGCGATGGTGGCGGCGCCGAGGATCATGACCGCGATCGCCGCCGGGCTCGCCGTGCCCGCGGGAAAGATCGAGAGGAGCACGAGCCAGGTGGTCAGCGCCTTCGGGTTCGTCGCCAGCACGCCGAGCGCGAGCCCGAAGGCGGCGCGGGGAGAGATCTCCCGCGGCTTCACGCCGCTCGCCTCCCACCGCCAGGCGCGGCGCAGGTAGCGCGAGGCGAACCACAGGAGCAGGAGCCCGCCGACCGCCCGCAGCGTCGGCTCGAGCGCCGGCACCTGGCGGAACACCACCGCGGCGCCGAGAACCGCCGCGCTCGCCCAGATCAGCACGCCGAGGAAGACCGCAGGCGGGATCGCCAGCGCCACCCTGCGCCCCGAGCCGAGCGCCGTGGCGATGGTGGTGAACACGTTCGGCCCCGGCGCCAGCACGTTGCCGGCGAAGACGAGGAACGTCGTCGCGATCTCGGCCCAGGGGAAGCTCAACGGGATGCTCCGGCGGAAGGAGCGCGGATCATAGCCGCTGTCGGAACGCCGGGGTATCGGCGGCACGGCATGTGGATCATGCGTTTGCCTGGAACCCCGGGATCTTCTTCCGCCGCTTGCCCATGATGTCGGCGAGCCGCACCGGCCGGTAGTCCTGCGGGTCGACGCCGACATCGTATTGCCGGGTGATCGGCGACAGCCGGCCGTGCGAATGGCCGTGGATGTTCACGGCGCCCTTGCCGGTGCCGTTCCAGGTGCGGAAGGCGTAGTGGCACATGACGACCATGCGCCCGTCGACGGTGATCTCGCGGTAGTGCTGCACCGAGGCCCAGCCTTCGGCCTGGAGCGTGGCGGGCCCGTCATTGTTGCCGACGATCAGGTGCTTGGTGCCGTTGAGGCCCGCGAGCAGTTCGGCGATGCGCTCCGGCCCCGGGCCGAGCGCGAAGTCGCCGAGGTGCCAGACCTCGTCCTCCGGCGCCACGACGGCGTTCCAGTTCGCCACGAGCCCCGCGTCGTGCGCGGCCATGTCGGGCCAGGGCCGCCGGTCGACCCGCAGGGCCCGCGGGTCGCCGAAATGCGTGTCGCCGGTGAAGAAGACCGTCACGTCGCCGTCTCCGGCGCGGCCGCCCGCAGGGGGCGGCTGAGATAGCGCGAGCCCTTCTCGGCGAAGCGCCAGGGATGGTCGACGGCCTTGGAGATGCCGATGCGCGGCCCCGCCACGATGTCGGGCGGCGCCTCCGGCATCCGGATCTCGAACGGGGCTTCGTCGAGCGGCAGCGAATCGTGCTCGCGGCCGACGGCGAGCGCCTGCGTCAGCCGGCCCGGGCCGGCGCAGAGCAGCCGCTCGTTCTCCATGCCCCGCCTGCCCCGCATGACCTCGATTCCCGCCGTCGGCTCCAGCGCGCGGATCAGCACCGCGCAGCCCGGAAGCTGGTCGTCGCAGACGACGTTCAGGCACCAGTGGATGCCGTAGGAGCGGTAGACGTAGGCGCGCCCCGGCGGCCCGAACATCGCCGCGTTTCGCGCCGTCGGCCGGCATAGGAATGCGAAGCCGGGTCCTCGCGCACATAGGCCTCCGTCTCGACGATACGCCCGCCGACCCCGTCGACGAGCAGCGTCGCGCCGATCAGGCCGCGGGCGACGTCGAGGGCGGGACGGGAGAATAGGTCAGGCGGCGAAGGGCGGCTCGGGGACATGGGCGCGAAGATAGCGGCGAAGGGCGGCGTTGCAACAACTCCTGCCCAGCCGTGCCGCGATGTGCTATCGCAGTCCCCCTTCCGTGCCTTCACCTGCGGGCGCCCGCCATGACCCACCGTCGCGCCGTGCTGTGCCTCGCCATCGGCGAGACGCTCGTCTGGGCCGGGTTCTACTATCTCTTTCCCGCCCTGCTGCTGCGCTGGGAGGCGGTCGAAGGCTGGTCGAAGACGGCGCTGACGGCGGCCTTCGCCGGCGCGCTGATCGTGTCCGCGCTCCTCTCGCCCCTCGCGGGCCGGCTGATCGACGGCGGCCACGGCCCCCGGCTCCTCGCCGGCAGCGCGCTGTTCGGCGCGGGGGTCGTCGCGGCGCTGCCGCTCGCCCCCGGCTTCGCCGCCTTCGCGGCGATGTGGCTCTTGATCGGGGCTCGCGATGGGCGGCTGCCTCTACGAGCCGTGCTTCGCGCTGATCACGCGGACGCAGGGCGCCGGGGCGCGGCGCGCGATCACCTTCGTCACGCTCTTGGCCGGCTTTGCCGGCACGCTGTCCTTCCCGCTCAACCACTGGCTGGCGGAGGGCTGGAGCTGGCACGCCGCCACGTGGACCTTCGCCGCGCTGCTCGCCTTCGTCGCCGCGCCTCTCCTCTGGCTCGGCGGCCACGACGCTGAGAGGGACGCGGTGGCGGAACGGAGCCGGCGGCAGCGGCCCGGCATGGCGCCGTCGCGCGGCTCGGGGGCGTCGCGCCGCATCCTGCGCAAGCCCGCCTTCTGGTTGCTCGCGGCCGGCTTCTCGCTGCTCGGGGCCGACCACGGCGTGATCGTCAACCACCTCCTGCCGATCCTGCAGGAGCGCGGCATGCGGCCCGACCTCGCCGTGCTGGCCGCCTCGATGATCGGGCCGATGCAGGTCTGCGGACGGCTCGCCATGATGGCGAGCGAGCGCCACCTGTCGAGCCGGGCGATGACGACGCTCTGCTTCGTCTTCGTGCTCGCGCGCGGCCGCCTGCCTGTTCGCCGCGACGAGGCAGCCGGCGCTGCTCGTGCCGTTCGTCGTCCTTCAGGGCAGCGGCTACGGCGTGCTCAGCATCATGCGGCCGGTGATGACCCGCGAGATCCTCGGGCACCGCGAATTTCGGCGCGGTCTGCGGCGCCGTCGCCGTGCCCTATCTCGGCAGCCTACGCGCTGGCGCCGTTCCTCGGCTCGCTGATCTGGAAAGCCGGCGGCTACGGCCTCGTCATCGGCACTGTGGCGGGAATGGCGGCGCTCGGCCTCCTGAGCTTCCGGCTGTCGCTGCGCGCGAGTGCCGGCGCGGACTCGGCCGGCGAGCCCCTCTCCGCCTCGTGACGCGGCGATTCCCTGTGGAGATCCGGCCGCTCTTTCCGTGATCGAAGCGAGTCGCGTGCTATTTTCCCGCGCGCACGCCTCAAGGGAATCGCCAGTCTTTCATGCAATCCGGTATCGAACTCGGCACGGACGCGAACGGCAATCCGGCGCGGCTCGACCTCGAGGAGCTGCTCTCGACCAGGCTTCTGGTGCAGGGCAACTCGGGCTCGGGCAAGTCGCACCTGCTGCGCCGGCTGCTGGAGCAGAGCGCCGGCCTCGTGCAGCAGGCGATCATCGATCCCGAGGGCGACTTCGTGACGCTCGCGGAGGCCTACGGCCACATCGTCGTCGACGCCAACCGCACGCCGAACGACCTCGCCAAGATCGCCAACCGCATCCGCCACCACCGCGCCTCCGTCGTGCTCGATCTCGAGGGTCTCGACGCGGAGGTGCAGATGCGCTGCGCTGCGGCGTTCCTGAACGGCATCTTCGACGCCGACCGCGAGGCCTGGTACCCGATGCTCGTCGCCGTCGACGAGGCGCAGCTCTTCGCGCCGTCGGGCGGCGGCGAGATCTCGGAGGAGGCCCGCCGCACCTCGCTCGGCGCCATGACCAACCTGATGTGCCGCGGCCGCAAGCGCGGCCTCGCCGGCATCATCGCGACGCAGCGCCTGGCGAAGCTCGCCAAGAACGTCGCGGCCGAGGCCTCGAACTTCCTGATGGGCCGCACCTTCCTCGACATCGACATGGCCCGCGCGTCCGACCTGCTCGGCATGGAGCGGCGGCAGGCCGAAGCCTTCCGCGACCTCGCCCCCGGCCAGTTCGTGGCGCTCGGCCCCGCTTTGTCGCGCCGGCCGCTGCGGGTGAAGATCGGCGACGTCGTCACCAGGGGCCGCAGCGGCCGGCCCGAGCTCCTGCCGCTGCCGGAGACGCCGCGCGAGGACCTCGAGGACCTGATCTTCCAGCCGAGCCCGAACGACCCGGAGCCGGCGATGCCGTCGCCGATGCCGATGCGCGCGACGACGGACGAGCTGATCTCGCAGGTCGAGACGGCGAGCGCCGCAGTGGCGTCCGAGGCCGACGCGGAGGCCGCGGCGATCGACCGCGAGGCGCTGGAGGAGGCGCTCGACGAGATCTTCGCCGAGATCCTCTCGGAGCCCGAGGCGGCGTTCCGGCCGGAGCCGATGATCTACCAGGACTTCCTGTTCCACTGCCGGGTCAGGAAGCTCGGCGATCTCGGCCAGGACATGCCGACGTTCCGCCGCCGCCTCGCCCTCGGCCGCGCCGGCGTCAGCGCCCGCGACGCCGACGATCCCGCCTGGCGGCAGATCCTCTCCGTCTCCGAGAACCTTCCCGTCGAGATGCAGGGGGTGTTCCTGATGCTCGCCCGCAGCGCCCGCGAGGAGGCGCCCTGCCCCTCCGACGCGAGCCTCGCGCGCGCCTATGGCAGCCACTCGCCGTCCCGCGCGCGCTGGCTGCTCACCTACATGGAAGGCCAGGGCTACATACTCTGCGAGACGGATTTCCGCGGCCAGCGGGTCGTCTCCTTCCCGGGCGTCGGCTGGCGGACCGCGCCGTCGACGCCGCGCGAGACGACGCCCTCGCCGGCCCTGCAGAGACGGCGGGCGTGACGACGCGGCCGGTCAGGGCCGAGGACATTGACCAGCGCCTCGCGGGACGAGATGCATCGAATGGCGTTCCGGGTGGCGACGGCTTCCATACGCCGCCCGGCTGTGCTCTGCAAATCGCGTCGCGACAGACGGGAGTACGGAGATTGAGCGAGACCGCCCGACCCATCGAGATCTATGTCGACGCCGACGCCTGCCCCGTGAAGAACGAGGTCTACAAGGTCGCCGGCCGGCACGGGCTGAAGACCTACGTGGTGTCGAACAGCCCCATCGGCGTGCCGCGGGACGAGCTGATCGAGCGCGTCGTCGTCCCGCAGGGGCCGGACGTCGCCGACGACTGGATCGCCGAGCGGGCGACGCAGGGCGACGTCGTGGTGACCGCCGACGTGCCGCTGGCGAGCCGCTGCGTGAAGGCGGGCGCCAGCGTCATCTCGCCGAAGGGCAAGCCGTTCGACGAGCGCTCGATCGGCATGGCGCTCGCCACCCGCAACCTCATGGACGACCTGCGCAGTGCGGGCGAGATCACCGGCGGGCCGAAGCCTTTCTCGCCGCGGGACCGCTCGGCCTTCCTCTCGGCGCTCGACCTCGCGATCGTGCGCCTGAAGCGCGCCGGCTTCGGCGGCCAGTCCTAGCCGGCCCGGGCAACGGCGAGGGAGCGCTCGGCATAGGGCACGAGCCGCTCCGGGTCCTCCAGCAGGTCCTCCGTCACGGAGACGAGCCGCGGCGCCTCGACGACCCGGTCGCGCCTGGCGTAGGAGAAGACGTGGCCGCCGGCCGCCAGGAGGTCCGTCCGCAGCGCCTCGTCCGCAGGTGAGGTAGAGCGTGTCCTTGACGATCATCGCGAAGTGCCGCCCGTCGCAGCGGACGGACAGGCCGCCGAACATGCGGCGCGCGTCGATCCCGCCGAGCGGCGCGAGGAGATCGAGGACGTGGTCGCGGAACTGCGGTGAGACGGCCATGGGGGCATGCTAGCAGGTCCGCGGGACGGAATCCGTCAGGAGCCTCTTGGAGAGGCGGGTCGCCGCCCCATGTGCCCCGGGGTCGAAAACGAAGAACGAGGAGGAAGAACATGTACGAATGGGATGTCTACCTGTCGGGCGAGATCCACACCGACTGGCGCGAGCGCATCGTCGCGGGCGCCGAGGATGCCGGCCTCGACATCGCCTTCTCCTCGCCCGTCACCGACCATGGCGCGAGCGACGACTGCGGCGTGACGATCCTCGGCCAGGAGGAGAACTCCTTCTGGAAGGACCACAAGGGCGCCAAGCTGAACGCCATCCGCACGCGCACGCTGATCGAGCGCGCCGACGTGGTGGTCGTCCGCTTCGGCGACAAGTACAAGCAGTGGAACGCCGCCTTCGACGCCGGCTACGCCGCGGCGCTCGGCAAGCCGCTGATCGTGCTGCACCCGCAGGAGCACACCCACGCGCTGAAGGAGGTCGACGCGGCCGCCCTTGCCGTCGCGGAGACGCCGGAGCAGGTCGTCGAGATCCTGCGCTACGTGATCGCCGGCGAGCTCGCCGGCCGCAGCCGGGCCGCGGCCGAGTAGCGGGCGCGGCCGACTGACGGGACGTTGGCGGCGGCCCCGCCGCCGCGATTCGCGAAGGCGCCAGTGTCGGGAGTTCAAGACGAGTGTTTCCGGGTATGAGATCGAGCCGGCCTGCCTCCTGCCGCCTACGCGCCCTCGCCGCCTGCATGGCCGGGCTTCTCGCCCTCCTCGCCGCCGCGCCGGCGTGGGCGGGAGCCTCCTTCGTGATCGACACCGGCAGCAAGGTGGTGCTGCACGCCCACCTGAGCGAGCAGCGCTGGCCGCCGGCGTCGCTGACGAAGCTGATGACGGTTTACGTCGTCTTCGAGAAGATCCGCTCCGGCCGGCTGACCATGCAGTCGCCGGTGACGATCTCGGCCCGGGCGAACGCCGAGCCCTACAACAGGATGGACTTCCCCGTCGGGCACCAGATCCCGCTCGAGGAGGCGATCAAGCTCCTCCTCGTGAAGTCGGCGAACGACGTGGCGGTCGCCGTCGCCGAGAGCGTGTCCGGCTCCGTCGAGGCCTTCGCCGACGAGATGAACCGGACGGCGAAGCGCATCGGCATGACGGAGAGCCACTTCGTCAACCCGAACGGGCTCTACGACGCCGACCACTATTCGAGCGCCCGCGACCTCGGCATCCTCGCCATGGCGATCTGGAGCGACTTTCCCGAGTACGGGCCGCTGTTCTCGCTGCCGAGCCTCACGGTCGGCGGCGAGACGATGAAGAACTACAACCCGCTGCTCGACGGCTTCCCCGGCGCCGACGGCATGAAGACCGGCTATGTCTGCCAGTCCGGCTACAACCTCGTCGGCAGCGCGAGCCAGGCCGGCCACCGCATCATCGCCGTCATCCTCGGCGCGCAGAGCGAGGCGGAACGGGCGAAGGTCGCGAAGGAGCTGATGCAGCAGGCCTTCGCCGGCCCGCGGCCCGCCGGCTCCGCACCCGGAGGCAAGGCCAAGGCAGAGCCGGTGAACCTCGCGGGCGCGATCTGCGGCAAGAGCAGCGTCCCGGCGAGCCTGCGGGGATTCTGACCGGCCCCGCGGGGCTCAGGGCTGCCCCATCACCGCGTCGGCGCCGTGGTCGCGCACCTGCGCCCGGAACCACGCGTGCAGCGCGTCGACGGTGGCGGGATCGTCGGACCGGTAGCGCAGCCGGGCGCCCTTCTGCGTGTCGGCATAGTCGACCTCGATCTTTCCCCCCGCCGCCTCGAGCTCCTTGAGCCCCGGCATCGCCATGCCGTGAATCCGGGCGGGGTCGGAAAAGTCGCCCTTCGAGAACGCCGCGGCCTCCTTGCGCAGGTGCTGGCGGATCAGCTCGATCTGCGCCGGGTCACCGTCGCGCGAGACGATCTCCTGCAGGCCGCCGTCTTCGAGCGGCGTGAAGATGTGCAGCGTCCGGGCGAGGTCGAACGGCATGACGTCGGCACCCAGATGCTGGCCGTGATTCATCCCGTGCTGCATGGCATCCTCGGCCCTGGCCGGGATGGCCGTCGCGATCAGCACGAGTGCGAGCCCGATCGTCCGTCTCATCGTCCAACTCCTTCCATGTTGCCCGTCGGCGGCGAGAGGCGGCTTCGGCCGACAGGCGATCGCCGGCACAACCCGGCCCCGCGCATCCTGCCTCCCCCTCGCCGTCTCCCGCCGGTCTCTTGCTCCCCGGCCCCGATGACATATAGTCGCATATGCATATGACCATAAAACCCAGGGAGGAACGAATGAGGAAGCTTCTGGTACCGGCCGTCGCGGCGGCCGTCATGGTGTCGCTCGGAAGCGCGTCGGCCTTCGCGGCGGGCGCCATGCACAAGCTCGCGATCCAGGTCGATCAGGACGACGCGTCGGTGATGAACATGGCGCTCAACAATGCCGCCAACGCCGCCTCCTACTACCACTCCAAGGGCGACGACGTGACGATCGAGATCGTCGCCTACGGGCCCGGGCTCAAGATGTACACCGCCGACAGCCCGGTGAAGGACCGCATCTCGACCATGTCGCTCGAGAACGAGAGCATGAAGTTCTCCGCCTGCAACAACACCTACGAGGCGATGAGCAAGAAGGCCGGCCACGACCTCGAGCTTCTGCAGGAAGCCAAGAAGGTGCCCTCCGGCGTCGTGCGGCTGATGGAGCTGCAGGAGGACGGCTACAGCTACGTGCGTCCGTAGCAAGCGGTCCGTCCGGCACGTGCGGCCGTCGGGGCGGTCCCCGGCGGCGACACGCCCGGACGCCGCGCCCTCAGTGCGCGTTGCGGCCGAGCTGCGCCATGGTGCCCAGCCAGCCGCTGCGGATCGCCTCGCTCGCGCTGTCGGCCATGCCGAACATCGTCGTGTGGATGCGCTTGATGCCGACGAGCCTGAGCATGTTGTGCTCGAGCGCCTTCACGCCGTGCGAGTGGTACCACAGGCGATAGAAGGAGGCCGGCATCGCCATGGTCACGACGATGCGTGCCGAGCGGCCGCCGAACAGGCCCCTGGGGAAGCGGCCCGTCTCCTCGTAGGCGAGGCCCGGCCGCAGCACCTGCTCGAGGAACGCCTTGAAGTAGGCCGGCAGCATGCCGTGCCACAGCGGGAAGACGAGGACGACGTGCTCGGCCCAGCGGAAGCCCTCGACCGCCGGCATCAGCGCCTCGTGCGGCTCGGCCTTCCAGAAATCCGACGGCTTGCGCAGCACGGGAAAGTCGAGCGCCGATACGTCGACCCGCCTGACCTCGTGCCCCGCCTCCCGGGCGCCCGCGACATAGGCGTCCGCCAGGGCCCGGCAGAGATGGCCGGGCTCCGGGTCGGGATGGCCGAGCACGACGAGAATGCGCTCCATCTTCGGTCCTCCGCGGTGGCAGCCCTGTTGCGAGACTAGACGTTTGCGGCGGGCGCGGCGTTGATGAAAATCACCGCTTCGCGCCATCCTTCGCGACACCTCACGCACATCTTCCCGGCACACGCAGGAGAACGCCATGCCCCGCCACCACGAGATCCCGGGCACGCACGAGCACATGGCCTGGGGCTGTTTCGACGCGGCGGCGAAGCCCGTCCTCGAGATCGCCTCCGGCGACACCGTCTCGCTCCGCTCCTTTCCGGCCGGCAACGGGACGCGGCTGCCCGAGGACCGCAGCATCGTGCCCCAGGCCTATCTCGACGCGCTGGAGGCGATGGAGATGGGGCCGGGGCCGCATTTCGTCACCGGGCCCGTCCGCGTCGAGGGCGCCGCACCCGGCGACATGCTGCAGGTCGACATCCTCGAGACGGTCGTCGATTTCGAGTGGGGCGCGACCGCCATCATGCCGCTCGAGGGCACGCTGCCGGAGGAGTTCACGGACTACGAGACGATCTACCCGCGCATCGACCGCGCCCGGCAGGTGGCGATCATGCCGTGGGGCACGGAGGTGCCGCTCGATCCCTTCTTCGGCATCATCGCCGTGGCGCCGCCGCCGGAATGGGGCCGCCACGGCACCGTCGTGCCGCGCGCCTTCGGCGGCAACATGGACAACAAGGAGCTGCGGCCCGGCACGACGCTCTACCTGCCGGTCTTCAACGAGGGCGCGCTGTTCTATGCCGGCGACGGCCACGGCGTGCAGGGCGACGGCGAGGTCTGCGTCACCGCGCTCGAGACCGGCGTCAGCGGTCGGTTTCGCCTCACCGTGCGCAAGGACCTCTCCTACGCACAGCCCTTCGCCGAGACCGACACGCACCTCATCTCGATCGGCCTCGACGAGGATCTCGACGACGCGGCGAAGCAGGCGGTGCGCGAGATGGTGCGACTCGTCTGCGACCGCACCTCGCTGTCGCGCAACCACGCCTACATGCTCTGCTCGCTCGCCGGCGACCTGCGGGTCACCCAGCTCGTCGACGGCAACAAGGGCATCCACATGATGCTGCCGAAGTCGTTGCTGTGACATCGGCTTCCCGCCGTTCACACGTTCGTCTAGCTTTCACGTCCCCGAAGACCGGTCCGGAGGATTCCCGCGTGACCCGCATCGCCGTGCTCGACGACTACCAGGGCGTCGCCCTTTCCTTTGCCGACTGGGACTCGCTCGGCCCGGACTGCCGGATCGACGTCTTCCGCGAGAACCTCGCGACCGTCGACGAGGCGGCGGCGGCGCTCGAGCCCTACGACGTGCTCTGCCTGATGCGGGAGCGCATGCCGCTCAAGGCCGACCTCATCGCGCGCCTGCCCCGGCTGAAGCTCGCGGTCGTCACCGGCACGAACGCGCGGATGATGGATCTCGACGAGGCCGCGTCCCGCGGCATCACCGTCTGCGGCACGCCCGGCGGCGAAGGCGGCTTCGCGACGCCCGAGCTCGCCTGGGGCCTGATCCTCGCCTGCGCCCGGCACATTCCCGAGGAGCATGCGCGGGTCCGCGGCGGAGGCTGGCAGGAGACGATCGGAACGGCCCTGCGCGGCAAGACGCTCGGCCTCCTCGGCCTCGGCCGCATCGGCAAGCTGATGGTGCCCGTGGCGAAGGCGTTCGGCATGGAGGTCACCGCCTGGAGCCCGAACCTGACGGAAGAGCGGGCGCAGGAGGCCGGCGTCGCCCTTCGCGACAAGGAGACGCTGTTCCGCGAGGCCGACGTGGTCAGCGTCCATCTCGTGCTCGGCGACCGCTCGCGCGGCCTCGTCGGCGCGGACGAGCTGTCGCTGATGAAGCCGGGCGCGATCCTCGTGAACACCTCGCGCGGCCCGATCGTCCGGGAAGACGCGCTGCTCGACGCCCTCCGCGCGGGCCGCATCCGCGCCGGCCTCGACGTCTTCGACCGCGAGCCGCTGCCGGCCGACCACCCGCTGCGCACGGCGCCCAACGTGGTGCTGACGCCGCATGTCGGCTACGTCACCGACGGCGGCTACCGCGAGTTCCACGAGGGCATGGTGGAGGACATCAAGGCCTGGCTGGCCGGCGCCCCGATACGGGTGCTGGCGGCCCCGTCGGCCTGATCCGCGGCTTGCGCGGCGGCCCGGGTCACGGCTGCGACGAGAGATAGGCCTCGAGCTGCCGCTGCGCCGTCTCGTCCCGCCAGTCGAGCGCGCCGGCATGGCGCACCACCATGCGGTGGTCGGCGTCCAGCACGACGGTCGTCGGGTAGGCCGTCAGGCTGAACACGCTTCCCACGCGGTGGCCGACCTCCTGCCATGTGTGCAGGTCCGGCAGGTCGAGGTCGTCGCTCAGGAAGTCGCGGACGCTGCCGAAGCTGCCGCGGTCGACCGACACGAGCACGAGCCGGTCGCCCATGCCGCTGCGGTCGAGCGCGTCGGCGAAATCCGCAAGCGCCGGCAGCTCGGTGCGGCACGGGCCGCACCACGTGGCCCAGACATGGACGATCACCGGCCCGTCCGGCAGCACCTGCGAAAGCGGCCTCGTGGCGCCCGTGCCGTCGGTCACGCGGATGCGGGCGAGGTCCGGCACCCGGGCCTGGCCGGGCGAGGACGCGGCGACCGCGGGGGAAAGCGATGCGCCGAGCAGGATCAGGCAGAAGACGGCAGACAGGAATTGCCGCATCGACGGCCTCCGAGGCTCTTGCCGGACAGGGCGGGATCCCATTGATCACCCGAAGCGGCCACGGATCAAGCCTGGTCCGCCCATGGCCGCGACGCCCGACGAAGACGTTCGAGGGGCGTCACGCATGTCCCGGGCCTCACGGGCTCTTCTTGTTCTTCGGCTCGGTCTTCGGATGCTTGTTCGAGCTCATGTCGCGCTCGCTCGTTTCGGCGGTTCGGGGCGAAGCGCCTCCCTCAGCCGACCGTCGCCTCGAGAGCCGAGGGGTTCACCACGCCCTCCGCAAGGTCCGACAGGAGGTCGTCGGCGTCTTCCTCCTCCTGCAGGATCGCCGACAGGATCTGGGTGTCGTCGGAATGGCCGAGCGCTTCGGCGTAGGTCGCAAGCGTTCCGTAGACGGCCATCTCGTAGTGCTCGACGCGCTGCGCCGAGGCGATGAGCGCGACGTCGCGGAGGGGGCCCTTCGCCATCATCCCGGCCATCCTGTCGGCCTCGCCGATCAGCGACTGCATGCTCTGGTCGGCATGGCCGTTGCGGTCGGCGCCGTGCTTCTTCAGGAGCGCCTCGACCCGCTCGAGCTGGCTCCTCGTCTCGTCCTGATGCTCCTTGAAGGCCGTCTTGAGGCGATCCGTTGAGGCCAGGTCGGCCATCTTCGCCAGCGCCCTGGTGAGCATCTCCTCGAAGGACCGCGCCTCCTGCAGCTCGGCGATGTAGAGGTCCTGGAATCCGTCGATCTTCATGTCGCAAATCTCCCTTGCCCTCGTCTCTCCACGGCAAGGCGCCGGCCGGGCCTGCAGTTCCGCAGCCGCGCCCGCACGGGTCATGGGTCCGACAACGAACCATCCGGCGGGGGCCGGAACGGCTCCGCTGCGTCGGCGCTTTCGCTGCGAGATCGGGCGGGCCCGGCGGCCCGCCGCGGAAATCGGAGTGAGCAGGATGACGGCGAAGGACATTCTCGCGGAGTGGCTGCGCGACGCACACGCCATGGAGGAGCAGGCGAAGACCATGCTCGACGCCCAGGCGAACCGGATCGAGAACTACCCGGAGCTGAAGGCGCGCATCGAGCAGCACCTGCGCGAGACCGAGGGACAGGAGCAGAAGGTCCGGGCGTGCCTGGAGCGTCTCGGCGGCACCTCCTCGATAAAGGACGCCGGCGCGAAGATGACGGCGATGATGCAGGGCATGGGCGGCATGCTTACCGGCGACGAGGTGGTGAAGGGCGCCATGGCGAGCTACGCCTTCGAGCACTTCGAGATCTCGGCCTACCGGTCGCTGATCGGTGCCGCGGAGGCCGCCGGCGACCAGGAGACGAAGCGCGTCGCCGAGGAGATCCTGCGCGAGGAGGAGGCGATGGCGAGCTGGCTCTACGAGCACCTGCCCGCCATCACAGGGGAGTACCTGTCGCGCGCGGAGCGCGGCGAGACGGCGAAGCGCTAGGGCGACGGTGACGGCGCCGTCGGGCGGGCGGCGGGCTGCCCTCCCCCGACGGCGCCGATCGCCATGGCCGCCGCGGCAGGCGCAGCGTCAGCGACAAATCGCCTCGTGCCGGAACGCTGCCCGCGACGGGGGCATTTCACGTTTCCTTCAGGGGAGCGTGCCATTCTGGTGCCTCGTATCGCCCGAGGTTCGCGGTGTTCCAAGCTCTGTCACGACGCAGGTCGGCCGTTTCCGAGGACGGCACCGACCCCACCCGGGGATCCGGGACCCCGGCAGCACCGCCCTCCCCGAAAGCCTCGATCGGCGTGGCGCTCGGCGGCGGCGCCGCCCGCGGCTGGGCCCATATCGGCGTCCTCCGCACGCTCGAGGCGGCGGGCTATGCGCCGAACGTCGTCGCCGGCACCTCGATCGGGGCGGTGGTCGGCGGCTTCTACGCGGCCGGCAAGCTCGACGAGCTCGAGGAGTTCGCGCTCTCCCTGACGCGCCGCCGCGTCTTCTCGCTCATGGATTTCAGCCTGCGCGGGTCCGGCATCCTCAGCGGCAGCCGGCTCGGCGACCTGCTCGACGAGGCGCTCGGCGACCTTCGCATCGAGGCCCTCGACCGGCGCTTCTGCGCGCTCGCCTGCGAGCTGAAGAGCGGCCACGAGATCTGGCTCTCGCAGGGCCGCCTCACGGAATGCATGCGTGCGTCCTACTCGCTTCCCGGCATCTTCCGGCCGATGCGCCTCAACGGCCGCTGGCTGATCGACGGCGCGCTGGTCAATCCCGTGCCCGTCTCCGTCTGCCGCGCCCTCGGCGCCCGGCTGGTCATCGCGGTCAACCTGCACTCCGACGTGTTCGGCCGCGGCACGATCGTCCCGTGGGTCGACGCGGGCGACGGGATGGCCGAGCCCGAGGAGGATGCCGAGGCTCCCGACGCGGGCGGGCGGCTGATGCCGGCGACCAGGCTGCTGCGGCGGCAGATGTTCGGCCGCGGCGACGGCGCCCCCGGCATCTCGACCGTCATGGGCGACGCCTTCAACATCATGCAGGACCGCATCGCCCGCGCGCGGCTCGCCGGCGACCCGCCCGACGCGACGATCGGGCCCCGGCTGCGCCGCATCGGCCTGTTCGAGTTCCAGCGCGCCCGCGAGGCCATCGCCATCGGCATGGAGGCGGCGGAGCGCTCGCTCGACGAGATCGCCGAGGCGCTCGAATCGCTGAGCCGCCTCGACCCGGCCTGAGGCCTCGCCTCAGGCGGTCGAGATGTACTCGCGCATCGCCTCCGTCTCCGCCTCGGCCGCCGCGATCCGGTGCTTCACGACGTCGCCGATGGAGACGATCCCGACCACCCGGCCGTCCTCGAGGACGGGCATGTGGCGGAACTTGCCCTCGGTCATCCGGTACATGAGATCCGGGATGCTGTCGCCGCGGGTGCAGGTGACGACCCGGGAGGTCATGAAGTCGGAGACCGGCCGCTTCAGCGCCTCGGCGCCCTGCTGGCCGATCGCCCGGACGATGTCGCGCTCCGACACGATGCCGGCGAGCTCGCCCCCGGCACCGACCACGAGCACCGCGCCGATGCGGTGAGCGGCGAGCTGCTCGGCCACCGCGCTCACCGACGTCTCGGGGGCGGTGCTGACGATGGCGCTTCCCTTCTGCGCCAGAATGACGGCCACGGTCATCGTCTTCCTCCTTCGCGCGCGCCGTTCGCCGGCGCTTGTCTCTAGAGAGAGAATGATGTGGCGCAATGCCGCACCTGGCAAGGGCGGCGTGGGCACGCTCTGGAGGAAGGCCGCCGTCAGGCCGGCCCCTCGTCCGGCGGCCAGTCCGCCGGCGCCTCGGGCTCCGGCACGCTGCGATCGATCAGCGGAAACAGGAACAGCCCGGCGAAGAACCCGCCGAAATGGGCCTGCCAGGCGATCGCGTCGCCGCCGCTCACGCCGATCGAGCCGACACCGAACACGATGTTGATCGCGAACCAGATGCCGACGAAGGCGAGCACGGTGCGGTTGCGGAAGGCCTCCGAGAGCGGGGCGACGGGCTGGCGCCGGCGCGGCCGGCCGCGGGGGCCGAGCGCATGGCCGAAGTCGCCGTCGCGGAACACGAAGCGCACCGCCGCGGCCATCAGCGCCGAGATGCCGGCCGAGGCGCCGATCATCGGCACGAGCGCGCCCCAGTTGGTCAGGAGATGCGCCAGCGCGCCCGCGACCGTGCCGATCAGGGCCAGCAGCAGGAAGCGCGCATTGCCGAGGCGCCGCAGCACGGGCGTGCCGAAGGCGACGAGCCAGGCAAGATTCACCAGTAGATGCAGCCAGCTCCCGTGCAGGAAGCCATATGTGACGAATGTCCACAGATCTGCACCGAATCCACCGGGCAGGCCGCCCGGCTCGAGAAAGCTCGGCGGAGCGTAGCGCGCCGGCGTAAACCCGAATAGGAAGACGAGGTGCACGTCCCACTGATACGGCAGGAAGGATCGTATCGCGTGGATCGCGGTCAGGACCGCGAGACACCCGACCATAAGGCCTGGAAGATTGAGGGCAGGTTCGCGACGTGGGTGCACGGGAAGCCATCGGGACGGGCAGGGTTAATGGCACGTAACCTGCGAGCCGCCCGCATGCAACAGTCGCGAGGCACGGTTTCGTGTCGCAGCGGCACAAGTGGCTTAACCAGGGACGCTACGGCTTGGAACAACGAGAGGCCCTTCCCCTTCCAAAGGACCTGCGGCCGGACGAGCCGGCCTCGGCGGCGCTGCATGCCTACTGGAACCGCCTGCGGGGCCCGCGTCGCGCACCGCATCGTCGCGACCTCCATCCCGCGGAGCTCGGCCCGACGCTGTCGCACACCTTCGTCATCGAGGGCGGCGGCGACGGCAAGGCGTTCTTCCGCCTCGCGGGCAGCGGCATCTTCGAGCTCTTCCAGCGCGAGCTGCGCACGCTCGACTGGCTGACGCTGTTCGGCGAGCAGAGCCGGCCGCGCGCGGAATCCTGCGCCAGGGCCGTCCTGGGCGGCGCCGAGGTCGCCCTCGTGCGGCTCGACGGGCGGACGGCGCGGCACCGCGTGGTGCCGCTGGAAATCCTCCTGCTGCCGCTCGCCACCGAGCCCGGCGACCCGCCGCGGGCCGTCGGCACGCTCGTCGCCTGCGACCGGCCGTACTGGCTCGGCGCGCAGCCCCTCACCGAGCTTTCGGTGCGCGACGCGGAGCTCTTCCCGGCGGCCGCGGGCGTGGCTTCGGGCGGCGAGACTGGGGGGCCCTCGCGCCCCAATCCGTGGCGCCACGGGCCGATCCGGAGGCTGCGTCACCTCGCCCTCTATCTCGGCGGCCGGACCGACTGAAGACACGCCTCGTTAACCAGCGACTCGTTAATCTCGTGGCAAGACGTTGGGCGTTGTGGTGACCTGACCACATTTCGGGGAGCAGTTGGTGCAACAGGCTCAGACGGCGGGTATTTTGCCCCACAGCCAGGAAAAGCGCCGCTTCCAGCGGGTGCGGGTCGACATACTCGGGCGTTACATGCTGCCGAACCGGCACGAATACCCGTGCCAGGTCGTCGACATGTCGCCCGGCGGAGCCCGTTTCGTCGCCCCCGAGATCGGCGCCATCGGCGACCGCGTGATCGCCTATCTCGATCATATCGGCCGAATCGAGGGCGAGATCACCCGCCACTTCGACGGCGGCTTCGCCATCGCCATCCAGGCCACCGCGCGCAAGCGCGACAAGCTGGCCGCCCAGCTCACCTGGCTCGCCAACCGCCAGGAGCTCGGCCTGCCGGAGGACCGGCGCCACGACCGCGTGACGCCGCGCAACCCGTTCTCCGAGATCGTCATGCCGGACGGGCGCAAGTATCGCTGCAAGGTCGTCGACCTGTCGCTGTCGGGCGCCGCGATCTCCTGCGACGTCAAGCCGGCGATGGGCACCCGCGTCCGGCTCGGCCAGATGTCGGGCGCCGTGGTGCGCCATTTCGAGGAAGGCTTCGCCATCCAGTTCTCCGCGCCCACGACGCTCGAGGACCTGACGACGAAGTTCGGCGAGCTGGCGTAGCCGGCCCCTGGGATCGCGCGTCCGCGGCCGCCGCAGGCCCCGGCCGAGATCGTTGCCTGAACGTTAGAAAGCGCGGTTAGCCGTTCCTTGCGCCAACTCGCGCAAAACGGCCCTTTGGATTCCCGCGAAGTCAAATTGTTTTTGAGAGGGTACAGCCAACAAACAGGGGGCTGTACCGATGAAGTTCTTTCCTGTCGCTGCCGTTCTCGCCGTCATGGCCATGGCACCCGCCCATGCCTTCGGCGTCACCGGAGAGACCGGCGCCAGCCGCGCTCTCGTCGAGCACAATTACAGCGCGCCGCCCGTCGGCTACGTCCAGTTCTGCCGCACCAATGTCGCGGACTGCCAGCTCAGCGGCCGCGGCGCCCCGGCTCCGGAACTGACCGCGGAGGCCTGGCGCGAGCTGGTCGAGGTCAATGACGGCGTGAACCGGCAGGTCCAGCCGATCACCGACCAGGAGCTGTTCGGGATCGCCGAATACTGGACCTACCCGACGAACCAGGGCGACTGCGAGGACTACGTGCTGCTGAAGCGCAAGCGGCTCCTCGAGCGCGGCTGGCCGGCCAACTCGGTGCTGATCACCGTGGTGCGCGACCAGAACGGCGACGGCCATGCCGTGCTGACGGTCGTCACGTCGGCGGGCGACCTCGTCCTCGACAACCAGGACCCGGAGATCCGCTACTGGAGCGAGACGCCCTACCGCTACCTGAAGCGCCAGTCACGCACCGACGCGACCCGCTGGGTCTCGCTGCAGGACGACCGGTCGCTCGGCGGCAACATCCCGGTCGCCACGACGAAGCACTGAACGCATGCGCCGCCCGAGGCGGCGTCAGAGCGGCGCGAAGCCGTCGCGATAGAGCCTCTGCTTCTCGACATAGTGCTGCGCCGTCGCCCGCAGGCGGGCGACATGCTCCTCCGACAGCGTCCGGACCACCCGGCCCGGCTGCCCCATCACCAGCGAGTTCGGCGGGATTTCCTTGCCCTCGGGGATGAGCGCGTTCGCCCCGATCAGGCACCCCTCGCCGATGACCGCGCCATTGAGCACCGTCGCGCCGATGCCGATCAGGGACGCATTGCCGACCGTGCAGCCGTGCAGCATCGCCATGTGGCCGACCGTGCAGTCCTCGCCGAGCGTCAGGGGAAAGCCCGCGTCGACGTGGAGCACGCAATTGTCCTGGATGTTGGAGCGGGCGCCGATCGAGATGGCGTCGTTGTCGCCGCGGATGACGGCGCCGAACCAGACGCTCGCCTCGTCGGCGAGGGTGCACCCGGCCGATCACGGTCGCGTTGTGGGCGATGTAGAAGCGATCCTCCGGGGGAAGCTCCGGGCGCAGGTCGCCGAGGCGGTAGAGGGCCATGTCTGTCGTCTGCCTGTGGTTGCTCTCGTCGGGCGGTCCTAGGCCGGGGCTTGGGCCTTCGCAAGGCCGCGGCTCCGCGAGAGGCGCGCCGCAGGGCGGCAAAGGCTACATCGACAGCAGGATGTCGAGCAGCAGGAGCCCGGAGCAGAAGCTCCACAGGCCCGAGAGGCTGAGGCCGATCGCGGCCATGGCGGCCGGCCGCCGCTCCACGAGCCAGGCACGAATCACCCAGTTCGAGATCAGCATCGGGCCGCCGACGACGAGGACCATCGTCTGGCCGATGCCCTGCGCGATCGAGGTCGGCTGCTCGTCGAACCGGAGCGTCTTCGACGCCAGCAGGGCGTAGCCGTTGACCGCGAGGCCGGCCAGCGTGAAGCCGATCGCGACCATGTAGAGAAGCAGCCCCAGTTGGAACAGCATGTGCGCCTCACGCCGGTTGCCCGGGAATCCGGGTGGCGTCCCGCGCGGGGACACCGGACCCTCATCCGGTAACCTATTGTTAAGGATTTCGCACCGGCTGTCACGCTGCGGCGGGCGTCGGCCCGGCCATTCCCAACAGCTTCGTTAACGCGCAAAGAAAAACCCGGCGGGCGCAGGGCCTGCCGGGTCTCGACGTCGAGTGCCGGAAAAAGGCGTCAGGCGAGGTCGTAGTCGAGGATCGCCATCTGGAAGTTGTAGGCCAGATCCTCGTCCTCGTCGTCCTTGAAGATGAGGCCGATGAACTCGTCGCCGATGAAGACCTCCGCCGAATCGTCCTTCTTCGGCCGTGCCTTCACGGAGAGCGAGGGCAGTTTGAACTTCTTCTGCAGATACGCTTCCAGCTTGGCGATTTCTCGCGGTTCCAAGGCTAATCCTCTTCCTGTCTTGATGCGGCCGTCACGCGTCCGGCGACTGGCCCTCGATGAGATGGTTCATGGAGCGCGACGGCTCGCTGCAGCCGGCCTTGCCGACCACCCTTGCCGGCACGCCGGCCACCGTCGTGTCGGCGGGCACGTCGGCCAGCACGACCGAGCCCGCGGCGATCCGCGAGCAGCAGCCGATCGTGATGTTGCCGAGGATCTTCGCGCCGGCGCCGATCAGCACGCCGCGCCCGACCTTCGGATGGCGATCGCCGTCTTCCTTGCCGCTGCCGCCCAGCGTCACGTTGTGCAGCACCGACACGTTGTCGCCGATCGATGCCGTCTCGCCTACCACGATCCCGGTCGCGTGATCGAACATGATTCCGCGCCCGATGCGCGCGGCGGGGTGCATGTCCACAGCGAAGACGGAGGACGCACGGCTCTGCAGGTAGAGGGCGAAGTCGATTCGGCCCTTCGACCACAGCCAGTGCGCCAGCCGGTGCGTCTGCAGCGCGTGGAAGCCCTTGAAGTAGAGCACCGGCTCGAGCGCACGGTGGCAGGCGGGGTCGCGGTCGAGCACCGCGGCGATGTCCGCCCGGATCGCGTCGCCGATCTCCGGCTGGTCGTCGATCGCCTCGGCGAAGGCGTAGGAGATGATGTGGCTGCCGACCGCCTCGTGGTCGAGCCGGGAGGCCACGCGGTGCCCGATCGCCGCCTCGAGCGTGTGGTGGCTCAGGATGCTGTCGAGCAGGAAGGCGGAGAGGGCGGGCTCGGCCTGCGATGCCTCCTGCCCCTCCGCCCGCAGCCGGGCCCAGAGGGGATCGAGATTCGCAAGCTGGGCGTCGCGCTCGACGCGGCTGATGCTGACGACCATGGCTGACGTCCTTTCCATGAGATGCGCCGTCGACCTTAGATAGGCGCTCGCGCCACGCTGCAAAGCGGCGGCCGGGCACCGGCGTCGCGCGCCCTGCCCGGCTCCGCCCGTTGCGGCCGGCTGTCCGTCGGCCGCAACCCTAGCACAGCTTCGCCGCGGATGCCGCCGCCGCTCAGCCCTCGTGCTCCTTCAGGAACTCGAGCACGGCGGCCTTGTGCGTCCGGTCGCCGACGGCCTGCATGTGGTTGCGCCCCTCGATCACGAAGGCGCGCGCGCCGGGGATGAGCGCCGCGAGCTCCTCGGCGGAGCCGCCGATCTCGTCGTCGCTGCCGACGCAGACGAGCACCGGCATCGTCAGCCCGCCGAGCTGCTCCTCCGAGATCGGCTCCCGCGAGGAGCGCATGCAGGCGGCGAGCGCCTTGCGGTCGCTCTTCGTCTGCTCCGCGAAGACGCGGAAGCCGCGGGCGCCGGGATCGGTGATGGAGGTCGGATCCTCCGCCTCGAGCGCCTGGGCGATCGGCTCGGCGGCGCCGACGCCGCGGACCATGTTGATGCCGAGGCCGGAGAAGATCGCGCTCGCGACCCGGTCGGGATTGTCGATGGCGAGGAAGGCGGTGATGCGCGCGCCCATCGAGTAGCCCATGACGTCGGCCTCGGGCAGCCCCAGGTGGTCGAGCAGCCGGCGCGCGTCCTGCGCCATCAGCCGCGAGCCGTGGCGCTCGACGTCGTGGATCTTCTCGCTCTCGCCGTGCCCGCGATTGTCCATCGCGACGACGCGGCGCCCGGCCCGGGTCAGGTCCCTGACCCAGCCCGTGTCGACCCAGTTCACCCTGCTGTTCGACGCGAAGCCGTGGACGAGCAGCACGGGCCGCCCCTCCCCCTCGTCGAGATAGGCGATGTCCACGCCGTCCGAGTCGAAATGCTGCATCGGCCTCACGTCCTTTCGATGTCAGATCTGCCCGCGCCGTCGGACCGACGGGCGGCGAGACGCCGCCTTTGAACGCGGCGGCGTTTAGGGCTATCGTCCCGGCCACCCACTGAGCAAGAGGCCGATCGATGGCGGATCACGTCATACCGCACTTCCACAATACCGACGGCGTCGAGGTCGTTCGCGTCGGCGCGCGCGAATTCCAGTGCATGGGCGCGCTGCCGCCGTTCGACCATCCCCACGTCTTCCTCGACATGGGCGACGACGACGAGAAGATCTGCCCCTACTGCTCGACGCTCTACCGCCACGACCCCAGCCTCGCCGAGGACGAGGCCGACCCCAAGAGCTGTGCCTGGGGGAAGGACAAGGCGGCCTGAGCGGCGCCGCGCGTGACGGACAACACCCCCCGCATCGCTGTCGTCGGCGCCGGCATGGCCGGCCTCACGGCGGCCCTCGCTCTGTCGCGTGCCGGCGCGCGCATCGCGCTCTACGAGCGCGCGCCCTCCTTCGAGGAGGTGGGCGCCGGCCTGCAGATCTCGCCCAATGCCTCGCGCGTGCTGATCGGGCTCGGCCTCGGCGATCGCCTGCTCGGCGCGAGCGTCCGGCCGACGGGCATCTCGCTGCGCCGCGGCGACAGCGGGGCGCGCCTCGCCCGCATCCCCCTCGGCGAGGCCGCGGAGCACCGCTGGGGTGCGCCCTACGTGGTCATCCACCGCGCCGACCTGCAGCAGATCCTGGTCGAGGCGGTGACGGCCGCGGATGCGGTCGAGCTGCGGCAGGCCGAGCGGATCACCGGCCTGTCCGGCGACGGGCCGTTCGAGCTGACGGCCGACGACGAGCGGCACGGGCCGTTCGACGCCGTGCTCGGTGCCGACGGCATCTGGTCGACGGTGCGCGGCTTCACGATGGGCGAGCGGGCGCCGCGCTATTCCGGCAAGGTCGCGTGGCGCACGACGGTCGACCCGGCCGCGCTGCCCGAGGGGCTCGATCCGCTCGAGACCGGCACCTGGCTCGGCACCGACGCCCACCTCGTCCACTATCCCGTGCGCAACGGCTCGGAGACCAACATCGTCGCCGTGACCACCGATCCGTGGCGGGAGCCGGGCTTCAGCGCGCCGGGCGAGCCGCGCGAGGTCATCGAGCGGTTCTCGCGCTGGGACGAGCGGGTGCAGCGCCTCGTGAGGGCCGCGCCGCGCTGGACGAAATGGGCGCTCGCCGACCGCGATCCGGTCTACCACTGGGGCGACGGCGCGGTGACCCTGTCGGGCGACGCCGCGCACCCGATGCTGCCCTTCCTGGCGCAGGGCGCGTCGATGGCCATCGAGGACGCCTGGGTGCTGGCGCAGTGCCTGCGCGAGGCCGCCTCGCCGGGCGCCGCCTTCCGCCGCTACGAGGCGCAGCGGGCGCCGCGGGTCGCCCGGGCGCAGAAGACGGCCCGGCGCAACGGCGAGATCTTCCACATGGGCGCGATCATGTCGCGGGCCCGCGACGCGACGCTGAAGCTGCATGCCGCCGGAGCGGCTGATGCAGCAGTGGGACTGGCTCTACGGCTGGCGCGCGCCGGGCCTTTAGGCGCCCGGCCCGGCGTCAGCCGATCAGCAGCGCGTCGTCGTCGATCTCGGCGCCGCGCATCCGCTTGAACATGTGCAGCAGGTCCTCGACCTCCATGCTGCGGCGCTCCTCGCCGGAGACGTCGAGCACCACCCTGCCCTCGTGAAGCATCACCGTGCGGTCGCCGTGGTCGAGGGCCTGGCGCATCGAGTGGGTGACCATCAGCGTCGTCACCGCCGTCTCCTGGATCACGCGCTCGGTCAGCGAGATCACGAACTCGGCCATCGCCGGGTCGAGCGCCGCGGTGTGCTCGTCGAGCAGCAGCACGTCGGCCCGGGCGAGCGTCGCCATGATCAGCGACACGGCCTGCCGCTGGCCGCCCGACAACAGCGCCATCTGGTCGTCGAGCCGGTTCTCGAGGCCGAGGCCGAGCTCGCTCAGCCGCTCGCGGAAGAGCTCGCGCCGCGACGACGTGACGGCGAGGCCGAGGCCGCGCCTGGTGCCGCGGGCATGGGCGAGCGCCAGGTTCTCCTCGATCGTCAGCGCGCCGCAGCTCCCCGCCAGCGGGTCCTGGAACACGCGGGCGACGGCGCGGGCGCGGCCGGTGCCCGAAAGCTTCGCCGCGTCGCGGCCGCCGATCTCGATGCGGCCCTCGCTCGGCCTGACGTCGCCGGCGAGCGTGCCGAGCAGCGTCGACTTGCCGGCGCCGTTCGAGCCGATGACGCTGACGAACTGGCCGGCCGGCACGTCGAGGTCGACGCCGTTGAGCGCCCGCTTCTCGAGCGGCGTGCCGGGGCCGAACACCACCTTGAGGCCGTGGATCGCGATCATGCGGCGGCCCTCCCCTTGCGCAGGCGCGGCAGGACGAGCGCCACGGCGACGAGCACGGCCGTCACCAGGTTGAGGTCGGAGGCCTGGAGCCCGATCACGTCGGACGACAGGGCGAGCTGGATGGCGATGCGGTAGATCACCGAGCCGAGCACGCAGCCGGCGAGCGCCATGATGATGCGCCGCGGCCGGAGCAGCGTCTCGCCGACGATGACGGCGGCGAGGCCGACGACGATCGTGCCGACGCCGGAGGTCACGTCCGCGAAGCCGTTCGTCTGGGCGAACAGGGCGCCGGAGAAGCCGACGAGGCCGTTCGCCAGGGCGATGCCGACATAGACGTGCAGCGACGTCGCGACCCCTTGCGCCCGCGCCATCTTGGCGTTGACGCCGGTGGCGCGCATGGCGAGGCCGAACTCGCTCCTCAGGAAGCGCGCCACGACCACCACCGCGATCGCCAGCAGCACCGCCACGAAGAGCGGCCGCACGTACTGGTCCGGCAGGCCGTGGCCGAGGAACGGCGTCAGAACCGTGTCCTGCATGATCAGCGCGACGTTCGGCCGGCCCATCACCCGCAGGTTGACCGAGAACAGCGCGATCATCGTCAGGATCGAGGCCAGCAGGTGCAGGATGCCGAAGCGCTGGTTGAGCGTCGCGGTCACGAGCCCCGCGCCGCCGCCGGCGAGGAACGCCGCGAAGGAGGCGAGCCACGGGTTCACCCCGGCCAGGATCATCACGGCGGCGACGGCGGCGCCCAGCGGGAAGCTGCCGTCGACCGTCAGGTCCGGGAAGTCGAGGATGCGGAAGGACAGGTAGACGCCGAGCGCGACGAAGCCGTAGACGAGGCCGAGTTCGACGGCGCCGAGGAAGGCGATCTCGCTCAAGACCGCCCTCCCCGGGATGCGAGGTTTGGAATGCCCGGCCTCACTCGATCACGTCGTTGGCGCGGGCGACGAGGCCCGGCGACAGCTCGACGCCCATCGCCTCGGCCGCCTTCTTGTTGACGACGAGGTTCGAGCCCGACGCGAAGACGACCGGGATGTCGCCCGGCTTCTCGCCGTTCAGCACCCGCGCGACGATCTCGCCGGTCTGCTTGCCGATGTCGTAGTAGTTGAAGCCGACGGCCGCGATGGCGCCGCGCTTCACCGAATCGGTGTCGCCGGCGAAGAGCGGCACCTTGTTCTCGCGCGCCACCTGGGCGACCGCCTCGAAGGCGGAGACGACGGTGTTGTCGGTCGGGATGTAGATCGCGTCGACCTTGCCGACGAGCGAGCGGGCGGCCTGCTGCACCTCGGAGGACTTCGTCGCCGTCGCCTCCTCGAGGTCGAAGCCGGCGCCCGGCGCGAGCTCGCGCAGCCGCTCGACAAGGGCGACCGAGTTGGCCTCGCCGGAATTGAAGATCACGCCGAGCGACTTCGCGTCCGGCAGGACCTCGCGGATCAGCGCCAGGTGGTCGGCGAGCGGCAGCAGGTCGGAGACGCCCGTGACGTTGCCGCCGGGATGGTCGAGGTCGGAGACGAGCTGCGCGCCCTTGGGATCGGTCACCGCGGTGAACACGACCGGCACGTTGCCGCCGGCGGCCGAGACCACCGCCTGCGCCGACGGCGTCGAGATCGGGACGATCACGTCGGGGCTCTCGCCGACATACTGGCGCGCGATCTGCGCGGCCGTCGCCGGGTTGCCCTGGGCGGTCTGGAACATGAACGTCATGTTCTCGCCGTCCTTGAAGCCCTTCTCCGCGAGCGCGTCCTTGATGCCGTCGCGCGCGGCGTCGAGCGCCGGATGCTCCACGATCGACGTGACCGCGACGGTGACGTCCTGCGCCGCCGCGCCGCTCGTGGCCATGACCAAGGCGGCGACCGCGCCTAGCACTTTCCGCATGCTGCTCTCCCGTGATGTCCCCCGGCGGAGGCGGTCGGCCGCCGCCGTTCAACGCTTGGTGCGGACGGCGGGAATCGAACCCGCACGGGGAAGCCCCCGAGGGATTTTAAGTCCCTTGCGTCTACCAGTTCCGCCACGTCCGCTCGGCTCCCGGGGTTCTCCGAGCTTTTGGCTGGACGGTCAAGGCACCTTTGTCGCGCCGGTGCCCGCCGCCGCGCGGCGCCCGCCATGCGGAGGTCGAAATCGGGGCGCAGAGGCACTAGCTATGCGCCATCCGCGCCGATCGTCACCGGCCGGCCGCCGCTTCCCCTCCAGGAAACCCGATCATGAGAAGTGCCGTCATCTTCGTCGTCGTCCTGATCCTGTGCTGGATCGCCTGGCCGTACTGGGCGGCCTACGACCTGGCGCGGGCGATCCGCGACGGCGACACCGCCGAGGTGGCGCAGGCGGTCGACTGGGAGAGCGTGCGCGGCGGCCTGTCGACCGACTTCAAGGCGCTGCTCGCCGAGACGGTGGGCGGCAAGTCCGGAAGCGCGGGCGCGCTCGGCTCGGTGATCGCGGCCTTCGCGGGACCGACCATCGTCGACCAGATGGTGGAGAAGGTGGTCAACCCGGACACGCTCGCCCTGCTCGTGCGCAAGCGCGCCATGGACGAGACGGCCGCCCCGGCGCCCGCCGCCGCCCAGCCGGCGCCGGCGGCGAAGGCGCCGTCCTCCGGCGGCATCGACTACCGGGCCGTGCGCTACGCGTTCTTCACGGGGCCGGCCACCTTCGAGATCGACGTCGCCCGGCACCCCGACGACGAGCCGCTCGGCCTCGTCTTCAGCTACGAGGGCAGGTGGAAGCTGTCGCGCATCGACCTGCCCCTCGGCGACCTGCGCCGCATCGTGTCGGAGGTGAAGTCGGAGAGGAAGCGGCCGAAATAGCCCGCGGGAGCCGGCGTCCGCAGGCGGCTCACATCTCCTCGTCGTCCGCGCCGATCTCGGGCCAGCCCTTCTCCTTCACCCGGTGCGGCAGGCGGTGCTCGATCCACTTGATGACGGTGAGGATGATCAGGCAGAGCACCGTCGCGACGATGCCGACGAAGAAGACGCCGATGCCGCAGGCGAGGCCGATCGCGCCGGAGAGCCACATGCCGGCGCCGGTGGTCAGGCCCTTCACCTTGCCGCGCGCCTGGATGATCGTGCCGGCGGCGAGGAAGGCGACGCCCGAGGTCACCGCCTCGAGCACGCGCATCGGGTCGGCGCGCACCGACTGGGAATCGCCCAGGCCGCGGATGATCTCCTGCATCAGCACCCCGAACGTCGCGGCGCCGAGCGCGACGAGCATGTGCGTCCGCATGCCGGCGGGGGCGGGATGATATTCGCGGTTGAGGCCGATCAGCAGGCCGAGGAAGGCGGCAAGGCACAGGCGCCCGATCACCACGCCTGGGCCGAGCTGGGTGTCCCAGAGATGGGACAGGGCCTCCGGCACGGACCTAGCCCTTGCTGGACTGGGCGATCGGCGGCTGGAAGGCGAGCCCGGTGTCCCACGGGAAGAAGATCCAGGTGTCCTGGCTCACCTCGGTGACGAAGGTGTCGACCAGCGGCCGGCCCATCGGCTTGGCGTAGACCGTGGCGAAATGCGCCTTCGGCAGCATCTCGCGGACGACGCGCGCGGTCTTGCCGGTGTCGACGAGGTCGTCGACGATCAGCACGCTCTGGCCGTCGCCCTCGCCGAGCTCGCGGACGCGGTCCGCCACCGGCTTCAGCACCTGCAGCTGCCCCTGCTCCTTGTAGTCGTGGTAGGAGGCGACGCACACCGTCTCGATGACGCGGATGCCGAGCTCGCGCGCCACGATGGCCGCCGGCACGAGGCCGCCGCGGGTGACGCAGACGATGGCCTCCCAGCTGCCGTGGCCGGACAGGCGCCACGTGAGGGCGCGCGCGTCGCGGTGGAACTGGTCCCAGGAGACGGGGAAGGCTTTCTCGGGCGAAACGGTCATCGGGCTTTCCTGCGGATCGATCTTCAGCGGCTCATCTCGTCCACGAGCGACATGACACGCGCGCGCGCCGCCGCCAAGTCCGCCTCGCTGCGCGAGCGCAGGACGATCGTCGTCGTCAGGCGCCCGTCGCGGGAATGCGGATAGCTGCCGATGATGACACCCGGGAAGTCCTTCTGCACCTCGCCCAGCGGGCCGCCGATGTCGCCCTCCTTCACGCCCTCGCCTTCCACCAATTCGACGAAGTAGGGCTGGCCCTTGCGCAGCAGCGGCGCGATCTCGTCCATCATGCCCTGCATGACGGCGGGGATGCCGGCCATCACGAAGACGTTGCCGACGCGGAAGCCCGGCGCGTTGCTGACGGGATTGCGCACGAGCTCCGCGCCTTCCGGCGTCCGCGCCATGCGCAGCCGCGCCTCGTTCAGCCGGTCGCCCATGTAGGCGCGCAGGATCTCGACCGCCTCGGGGTTGTGGTCGACCTTGAGGCCGAAGGCGTGGCCGACCGCGTCGGCGGTGATGTCGTCGTGCGTCGGGCCGATGCCGCCGCTGGTGAAGACGTAGTCGTAGCGGGCCCGCAGCGCGTTCACCGCCGCCGCGATCTCCTCGATGTCGTCGGGCACCACCCGCGCCTCGCGCAGGTCGATGCCGAGGCCCGTCAGGTACTCGGCGACGTAGCCGATGTTCTTGTCCTTGGTCCGGCCGGAGAGGATCTCGTCGCCGATCACCAGCATCGCCGCGGTCACCGGTGCCGCCGTGTCTTCACTGCCCGTCATGTCCTGGGGTTCCATCCGATGGAGCGGCCGCGCCCGGCCGCAGAGCGTCACGTCCAGTCGTTCGAGCCCGCCTGCCGCGCCGCCTCGCGCAGCACCTCGGGCCGGTGCACGATGCCGCGCTCGAGCACGAGGTTGAGCCGCGTCTTGGCGAGCGTGTGGTAGCCGCGCTCCTCCAGCATCGCCAGGAGGTCGACCTGCCAGCGCGAGCGCGCGTTCTCGATGATGATGAGGCTCGGCAGCAGCGTGTCCGGCGCCTGCTCGAGGAACGGCACGAGCACCAGGTCCTCCGCCCCCTCGACGTCGATCTTGATGGCGTCGATCCGCTCGAAGCGCTCGTCCTCGACGACGCTCAGCAGCGTGCGGGCGGGCACGCGGATCGCGTTGCCGGAGCTGCCGGGCGAGCCGATGAACTTGACGCTGCTCTCGCCGCGGTTCCTGTCCTCGACGAACAGGGTGATCTCGCCGTCGCGGTCGGCAAGCGCGCAGTTGAGCGCCTTGATGGCGCCGGTGTCGTTCTGCCCGATGTTGAAGAGCAGCCGCTCGAACATGTCGGCCTGCGGCTCGACCGCGATGATGCGCGCGCGCGGCGCGAGGCTGGCGACGAAGAGCGAGTACAGGCCGACATTGGCGCCGATGTCGAGGAACACGAAGTCCTCGCTGGCGCAGGCGCTGAGGATCGCGCGCTCCACGGGATCGAAGAACTGCGGCGTGAACAGCGCCCGCTTCTCGCACACGTTGTTGAACGGGTAGAGGCGCATGCGCTGGCCGAAGATCACGTCGTCGACGGGATGGTCGAGGCTCACGAGCGCGACGCGGCGCAGCAGCATGGCCGCGCGCTTGCCGAGCCAGCTGCCGGGCATGCGACGGGTCAGACGAAAGATGCGCGCCTGGAAGCGCGACGGTTGATACCGGCCGAAGGGAGCGTCGTCGGACCTTGGGTTGGTCCGGCTCCTGTCGTCCACAGCGTTTGCGACCATGGTGAACCGGAACCATATCAGGCGTGGCGGCGCAAGTCGTCAATTGCACCCGTCGCAGGGTGTGGCTTGCGCGGCAGGCCCTTTCCGCTAGATTTCGGCTACCGGCCGATCCCCGAGACAACACGGATGGCACATGGGATATGTGGACGCCGACACCGTTGCGGCACGAAACACGGGCGACATAAAGCTCTATGGTGAGGACGCCTTCGCCGGCATGCGGCGGGCCGGCCAGCTGACGGCGCGCGCGCTCGACATGCTGGCCGCCGAGGTGGCGCCTGGCGTGACGACGCAGCATCTCGACGATCTCGTCTTCCAGTTCGCGATGGACAACGGCGCGCAGCTCGCGACGCTGTTCTACCGCGGCTACCGCAAGTCGGTCTGCACCTCGATCAACCACGTCGTGTGCCACGGCATCCCCAACGAGAAGCCGCTGCGCGAAGGCGACATCGTCAACATCGACGTCACGCTGATCCTCGACGGCTGGCACGGCGATTCGAGCCGGATGTACCCGGTCGGCGCGGTGTCGCGGCGGGCGGAGCGCCTGATGGAGGTGACCTACGACTCGATGATGCTCGGCATCGAGGCGATCCGCCCGGGCGCGACGACCGGCCATATCGGCGCGGCCATCCAGGAATATGCCGAGGGCGAGCGGATGAGCGTGGTGCGCGACTTCTGCGGCCACGGGCTCGGCCGCGTCTTCCACGACACGCCGAACATCCTGCACTACGGCCGCCCCGGCGAGGGCGTCGAGCTGAAGCCCGGCATGCTGTTCACGGTGGAGCCGATGATCAATCTCGGCCGGCCGCACGTGAAGGTCCTGTCGGACGGCTGGACGGCGGTCACCCGCGACCGCTCGCTGTCGGCCCAGTTCGAGCACACGGTCGGCGTGACGCAGGACGGCGTCGAGATCTTCACGCTCTCCCCCGCCGGACACACCAAGCCGCCATACCCGGTGAGCTGATGCCGAGCCTCGGCGAGCGCCCGCAGGAGCCGGTGGACGACCGGGCGGGCCACCGCCAGAGGCTGCGCGAGCGCTTCACCGCCACCGGCGGCGAGGGCCTGCCCGACTACGAGCTGCTCGAGCTCGTGCTGTTCCGCGCCCTGCCGCGCGTCGACACCAAGCCGATCGCCAAGCGGCTGATCGGCCGCTTCGGCTCGTTCGCCGAGGTCGTCTCCGCCCCGCCGGACCGTTTGCGCGAGATCGAGGGTGTGGGCCTGTCGGTGATCCACGAGCTCAAGCTCGTGCAGGCCGCCGCGCACCGCATCGCCAAGGGCGCCGTGCACAGGCGGCCGATCCTCTCCTCCTGGTCGGCCGTCCTCGACTATTGCCGCACGGTGATGGCCTTCGAGGAGGTCGAGCAGTTCCGCATCCTGTTCCTCGACAAGCGCAACACGCTGATCGCCGACGAGCTGCAGCAGTCGGGAACGGTGGACCACACGCCCGTCTATCCGCGGGAGGTCGTGAAGCGCGGCCTCGAACTTTCCGCCACCGCGATCATTCTCATCCACAACCATCCGAGCGGCGACCCGACGCCGTCGAAGGCGGACATCGACATGACCCGCCAGATCGTCGACGCCGCCGCGCCGCTCGGGATCACGGTGCACGACCACCTCATCATCGGCCGTCACGGCCACGCGAGCCTCAAGGGACTGAAGCTCATCTGACCCCACCCGGGATCCCGAGATTTGCGACTCTGCGCACAGTTCGTGCATGATCGGTCCAGGGATAGACGCGGAGCCTGCATGACAGAGACACCATTCGACGAAATGGACAGCGCCGAGGACGGGTGCAGAGCCCCCTACAAGCTGATCTCCGAATGGCTGTCGTCTCTCGATCCCGAGATCCTCGACCAGAAGCGCGAGGAGGCGGAGCTCCTCTTCCGCCGCGTCGGCATCACCTTCGCCGTGTATGGCGACGGCCAGGCGGAGGAGAGGATCATCCCCTTCGACATGGTGCCGCGGGTGCTCGCCGGCGACGAGTGGCGGCGCATGGCGCGCGGCCTGGAGCAGCGCGTCAAGGCGATCAACGCCTTCCTGTCCGACGTCTACGGCAAGCAGGAAATCCTCTCCGCCGGCATCCTGCCGCCGGAGCTGATCTTCTCCAATCCCGCCTTCCGGCCGGAGATGATGGGGCGCAGCGTGCCGGCCGGGGTCTGGGTGCCGATCGCCGGCATCGACCTCGTGCGCACCGACGCCGACGATTTCTACGTGCTCGAGGACAATGCCCGCACGCCCTCCGGCGTCTCCTACATGCTGGAGGACCGCGAGGTGATGATGCTCCTCTTCCCGGAGCTCTTCGCGCGCCACCGCGTCGCGCCGATCGAGAGCTATCCCGAGGAGCTGCTCGCGACGCTGCAGTCGATCGCCCCGGTGACCGCGCCGGACGACCCGACGATCGCCATCCTGACGCCCGGTCCCTTCAACAGCGCCTATTACGAGCACACCTTCCTCGCCGACCGGCTCGGCGTCGAGCTCGTCGAGGGGCGCGACCTCCTGGTGCGCGACGAGGTCTGCTACATGCGCACCACCGAGGGGCTGCAGCGGGTCGACGTCATCTACCGGCGGGTCGACGACGAGTACATCGACCCCCTCACCTTCCGGCCCGATTCGATGCTCGGCGTGGCCGGCCTGATGTCGGCCTACGAGGCCGGCAACCTGACGCTCGCCAACGCCGTCGGCACCGGCATCGCCGACGACAAGGCGATCTACAGCTACATGCCGGAGATCCTGAAGTTCTATCTCGGCGAGGAGCCGATCCTGAAGAACGTGCCGACCTGGCGGTGCCGGGAGCCCGACGCGCTGCGCTACGTGCTCGACCACCTCGACGAGCTCGTCGTGAAGGAGGTGCACGGCTCCGGCGGCTACGGCATGCTCGTCGGCCCGGCCGCCGACCAGGCGACGCGCGAGGCCTTCGCCGCCAAGCTGAAGAGCGACCCCGACAACTTCATCGCCCAGCCGACTCTGGCCCTCTCGACCTGCCCGACCTGGACCGAGAAGGGCCTCGCCCCCCGCCACGTCGACCTGCGCCCCTTCGTGCTCACCGGGAAGGACGGCGTGCGCTTCGTCCCCGGCGGGCTGACCCGGGTGGCGCTGCGCGACGGCTCGCTCGTCGTCAATTCGAGCCAGGGCGGCGGCACCAAGGACACGTGGGTGCTCGATGAGTGACCGGCACCGGATGAATCGAGGACACGCATGCTGAGCCGCACCGCCGACAGCCTGTTCTGGATGACGCGCTACGTGGAGCGTGCGGAGAACGTGGCGCGGGTGCTGCACGCGGCCTCGCGGATGTCGCTGATGCCGCACACCTCGGGCGCCGATCCGGCCGCCGAGTGGGTGTCCGCGCTCTCCGCGACCGCCTGCCACGACGCGTTCTTCGAGCAGTACGACGAGGCGACGCCGGAGCGCGTCGTGGAGTTCCTCGCCTTCTCCGAATCGAACCCCTCCTCGATCTTCCGCTGCCTCAGCATCGCCCGGGCGAACGCCCGCGCCGTGCGCACGGCGCTGACGGCGGAGACGTGGGAGGCGATCAACGGCGCGTGGATGGAGATGCAGCGCTTCCGCCGCGACGCGGTCGCGCCCTCCGACATGAACCGCTTCACCTCCTGGGTGAAGGACGTCTCGCTGAACGTCGACGGATCGGCCTACCGGACGATGCTGCGCAACGACGGCTTCTGCATGCAGCGTCTCGGCGTCTACATCGAGCGCGCCGACGCGACGGCGCGCATCCTCGACGTGAAGTACCACATCCTGCTGCCGGCCCACGAGCCGGTCGGCGGCGGCCTCGACTACCTCCAGTGGTCGTCCATCCTGCGGGCGGTCTCCGCCCACACGGCCTATCACTGGGTCTACCGCAGCTCGATCAAGCCCTGGCTGATCGCCGAGCTCCTGATCCTGCGCGAGGAGATGCCGCGCTCGCTCGCCAGCTGCTACGCCAACATCACCTATCATCTCGACGAGCTCGCCCGCACCTACGGCCGGCAGGGCGACAGCCAGCGCACCGCCCGGCGGCTCTACGCGAAGCTGCGCAACGCGCGGACGGAGGAAGTCTACCGGACGGGATTGCACGAATTCCTGAGCGAATTCCTCGCCGAGAACGGCAGGCTCGGCGGCGCGATCACCGAGCAGTACCTGATATAGCCCGACAACCCGCAGGAACGCCTCAAGATGCGCATACAAGTGGCCCACGCGACCACCTACCGATATGCGAGTCCCGCAAAATACGTGATGCAGCGGCTGCGCCTCACGCCGCGCAGCCATGACGGCCAGCACGTCCGCCGGCAGCGCATCGAGGTCAGCGAGGACTGCCGGCTCACCGAGCGGGTCGACGCGTTCGGCAACATCGTCCACACCTTCACGCTCATCGGCAGCTTCGACCATCTCGAGGTCGTCGTGGATCTCGAGGTCGAGACGGAGGACACGTCGGGCGTGGTGCGCGGCGCCGCGGAGCGCCTGCCCGTGCCGCTCTACCTGCGCGAGACGGACCTGACGGAGCCGGACGAGGCGATTCGCGCCTTCGCCAGCGACGCGGTGCGCGGCGTCGACGGGACGATCGACCGCATGCACGCGCTGATGAACGGCCTGCGCGAGCACATGACCTTCGAGGTCGGCCTCACCGAATCCGCGACCACGGCCGCCCACGCCTTCGCCCACAAGCACGGCGTCTGCCAGGACTTCGCGCACATCTTCATCGGCTGCGCCCGCGAGCTCGGCGTGCCGACCCGCTACGTCTCCGGCTATCTCGTCGATCCCGAAGCCTCCGCCGAGCAGGAGGCCGGCCACGCCTGGGTGGAGGCCCATGTCGACGATTTCGGCTGGGTCGGCTTCGACCCCGCCAACGGGATCTCCACGACGGACCGCTATGTCCGCGTCGCCGTGGCGCTCGACTATCTCGGCGCCGCGCCGGTTCGCGGCGTGCAGATGGGCGGCGCGAACGAGGAAATGAGCGTCACGGTGCGGGCGCACGCGGCCGAACAGCAACAGCAGTAGAACTGTTCGGAAGCGCCCGCGAAAGCGGTTCCGGGAATTGGTCGCCGCGTATACGATTCCTCAGTCGTTCCGAGCGCTTCCAGAAACCCACATGACCTATTGCGTTGGCATTCTCGTGCGAGACGGCATCGTTCTGATCGCCGACACGCGCACGAACGCAGGCCTCGACAACATCGCGACGTTCCGCAAGCTGCACGTCTTCGAGAAGGAGGGCGAGCGCTGCGTCGCCGTGGCGACGGCGGGCAACCTCGCCGCCGGCCAGGCCGTGCTCAGCTATCTCAGCGAAGGGATGAAGAATCCCGAGAACGAGCAGATGGAGACGATCTGGACGACCTCGAGCATGTTCGAGACCGCCCATCTCGTCGGGGCGGCGGTGCGCGAGGTCTACCGGATCGACGGCAAGTCGCTGGAGCAGCAGGGCGGCGGCTTCGACGTGGCGATCCTGCTCGCAGGCCAGATCGGCAACGGCCGCACGCGGCTCTTCATGGTCTATGCCGCGGGCAACTTCATCGAGGCGACCGCCGACACGCCCTACCTGCAGATCGGCGAGCACAAATACGGCAAGCCGATCCTCGACCGCGCCGTGACCGCCGACACGACGCTGCCCGACGCGCTGAAGCTCGCGCTCATCTCGATGGATTCGACGATGCGCTCGAACCTCAGCGTCGGCATGCCGATCGACGTCTTCACCTATTGCCGCGACGCGCTGCGCAGCGACCTCCGGCACCGCATCGACGTCAACGACCCCTATTTCCACGACCTTCGGGACCGCTGGTCGCAGGCCCTGCAGGACGCGCACCGGAACATCCCGCAGCCGCCCTACGGCACGAGCTGCTAGAGCACGGCGGGACGTCGGAGCACCCGACCCGATTCCATCGGGTCGGGCGCCCTGACGCCACTGCGACACGCGCGGCAGGTCAGCCCGCCGCGCACTTCACGAACACCGCGCCGTCGCCACGGATCGTCTCGCCGCCGAGACTGACCGCACCGTCCCGGGGCGGCATGACCGCGAGGCCGTCCGGCCCGCGCGTCTCGAGGCTCATCTCCCGGTGCGGGCCGTCGAAGATGAAGGCGGGGTCGTCGCCGACCCGGACGTAGCCGGTGCGCGAGGCGCCGTTCAGGCTCGTCTCGACGACCTGGCCGCCCGCGGCATTGGCCTTGATCGAGAAGTCCGGACGGTTGCAGGTCGAGCCCTTGGCCGCCCACGAGCCCAGCACGTAGTCGTGCGTGAGGGCCACGCCGCCGGCGCGCGCCGGATCGCGGTCGCGAGGCGGCGGCGGAACGTCGGTGACCGAGCGCACCGCGAGCGTCTGCTCGCCCTGCATGCAGAACGACATCTCGGCAGGCTCGCCCTCGACGCGCACATAGTGGCCCTCCTGCCGGTCGAGGCCGTCCCCGGTCAGGGCATAGGTCTCGCCGTCCGGCGTCTCGAGCACGAAGCACTCGACGCCCTTTTCGAGGCGGCCCTCGATCGTGCGGCTGCCGTCGCCCTCGCCCGCGCCTGGATCGCGGCGCGCAACGACGTCGACGGTGCCGCTGACGGCCGTGCCGCCCGCGCCGTCGATCACGAAGACGAGGTCGTCGCCCGGCTCGCTCTCGGGGGGTATCCCGACGCGCGCCTCGACGGTGCCGTCGCCCTGCACGGTCGCCTCGGTGAGCGGCTGCCATTCCGATTCGGGCGGACCGCTGCCGATCGTCACCGTTTCGCCGGGGGTGTAGCCGCCTCCCCGGACGGTGATCGGCGAGCCGGGCGCGCCGGCCTTCGGCTGGAGCGAGACGGTCGGCCCGGCATCGAGGTCGCCGCGACCGCCATCGCCGGTCGCGCCCTCGTCCGGCATATGGATACGGGTGCCGACGGCAATGTCGTCGATATTGTCGATGCCGGGGTTGGCGCGCAGGAGGGCGGGCAGGCGGACACGGCACTGCTGCGTCACCTGGTAGAGCGTGTCGCCCGGCTGCATCGTGTAGCCGGCGCCGCACGGGCTGTCGGCCGACGCGCCGGAGGCCGAGCCGAGCGCCGCCATCGCGACGGCCGCGCCGGACAGGAGCAGGCGGGCAAGAGGTTCGCGGCAAAGAGGTTCGCGGCAAAGGGATTCGCGGGACATGCGGTTGCACCTCGTGGAGATCGTGGTGAGCCGCCGCGCCGCGTGACGCGGCATCGGGCCACCCGAGGCGCTTCCGCCGCGGCGCGATCCGGGATGATGGAGCGGATCCGCCGCTCGCCGGTCCCGCGTGGCCGCGCCTCGGCGGCCTGCCCGGCGGGCGTGGCCGCCGGCCGTCGGAGGGAGCCGGCTCGCTCGCGGAGGCGCCGGAGGGCGCCCAGATCTTCGAGAGTCCCGCAACGGCTGCGCCCCCGGAGCCGTTCCCCGCGGGCCCGGCCGCAAGGCGCCGATCAGAACTCCTGCACCGCCACCACGCCGGGCACCGCCTTGATGGCTGCCGTGATCTGCGGCGCGATGTTGTAGCGCTCGGGCAGCCGGATCTCGATCTCGGAGCGCGGCTCGCCCGTCATCATGACGATCGACACCTCCCCTCGCCCGCCCGAATCGAGCCGCTTCGCCACGCTCTCGAGCGGCGCCGGGTCGCGCAGGAAGATGCGGATGCCGCCGGTCGCGGTCTGCGCGATGTCGTCGAGCAGGCGCACCTTCTCGATGCGCATGCGCTGCAGGTCGCCGTTCTGGTCGACATGGACGAGCGCTTCGACGCAGGTGCCGGGCTCGAGCAGGTCGCGCATCTGGGCGAGCCCTTCCGAGAAGATCGTCGCCTCGATCTGCCCCGTGGGGTCGGACAGGCCGATGATGCCCATGCGGCTGCCGTTGCGCGTGCGGTTCTCCTGCTTGGAGACGACGATGCCGGCGAGGCGGCCGGCGGTGGCGCCCTTGTTCGCGGCCTCCTGGAACTCGGCGATCGACTGCACGCGCAGCCGCTTCAGCATGTCGCCGTAGGCGTCGATCGGATGGCCGGACAGGAAGGAGCCGATCGCGTTGTACTCCCGCGTCAGCCGGTCGGCCGGCAGCCACGGCTCGACCCGCGGCAGCGGCAGCGGCTCGGGCTCGGAGCCGCCGCCGAAGAAGTCCGACTGGCCGAGCGTGCGGCCCTGCTCGTTGCGGGTCGCGCAGGACATGACGACGTCGGCGCCGGCGAAGGCCTGGGCGCGCTCGACGTTGAGGCAGTCGAAGGCACCCGCCGTCGCCAGCCCCTCGATGGCGCGCTTGTTGAGGTAGCGCGGGCTGACGCGGGCGGCGAAGTCGGCCAGCGACTCGAACGGCCGGCCGTCGCGGATCTCGACGATGTGCTCGACCGCGGACCGCCCGACATTCCGGAGCGCGGCGAGCGAGTAGTAGATCACGCCCTCCTTCACGGCGAACTCGACCTCCGACCTGTTGATCGACGGCGGCTCGACCCGGATGTTCATTCTCTCCGCTTCACGCCTGAAGAGATTGACCTTTTCGGGCATGTGCATATCGAGCGTCATCGACGCGGCGAGGAACTCGGTCGGGTAGTTCGCCTTCAGGTAGGCCGTCTGGTAGGCGACGAGCGCGTAGGCGGCGGCGTGCGACTTGTTGAAGCCGTAGTCGGCGAACTTCGCCAGCAGGTCGAAGATGTAGTCGGCCTGCGCCTGCTCCACGCCGCGCTCGACCGCGCCCTCGACGAAGCGAACGCGCTGCTTGTCCATCTCCGCGCGGATCTTCTTGCCCATGGCGCGGCGCAGCAGGTCGGCTTCGCCGAGCGAGTAGCCCGCGAGCTCCTGCGCGATCTGCATCACCTGCTCCTGGTAGACGACGATGCCGAACGTCTCCTTCAGGATGGGCTCGATGCGGGGATGGATGTAGTCGGGCTCCTCGCGCTCGTGCTTGCGGTCGTTGTAGGTCGGGATGTTCGCCATCGGGCCCGGGCGGTAGAGCGCCACGAGCGCGATGATGTCCTCGAAGCGGTCGGGCTTCATGCCGAGGATGGCGTTCCGCATGCCGCCCGATTCCAGCTGGAATATGCCGACCGTCTCCGCCCGCGACAGCATCTCGTAGGTCTTGCGGTCGTCGAGCGGCAGGGCGGCGATGTCGACCTCGACGCCGCGCTGCTGCAGAAGCTTCACCGTGGTGTCGATGATGGTGAGCGTCTTGAGGCCGAGGAAGTCGAACTTCACGAGGCCCGCGGCCTCCGCGAACTTCATGTTGAACTGCGTCGCCGGCATCCCCGACCGGGGATCCTTGTAGAGCGGCACCAGGAGGTCGAGCGACCGGTCGCCGATGACGACGCCGGCGGCGTGCGTCGAGGCGTGGCGGAACAGCCCCTCGAGCTTGAGCGCGATGTCGAGGAGCTGGCGGATCGCCGGATCGTCGTCGCGCGCCTGCTGCAGCCGCGGCTCGCCCTCGATCGCCTGGGCGAGCGTGACGGGGTTGGCCGGGTTCGCCGGGATCATCTTCGACAGCTGGTCGGCGCGGCCATAGGGGATGCCGAGCACGCGGGCGACGTCGCGCACCACGGCGCGGGCCTGCAGCGTCCCGAAGGTGATGATCTGGGCGACGTTGTCGTGGCCGTACTTCTCCTGGACGTAGTGGATCACGTCCTCGCGGCCGTTCGGGCAGAAATCGACGTCGAAGTCCGGCATCGACACGCGTTCGGGGTTGAGGAAGCGCTCGAACAGCAGGTTGAAGCGCAGCGGATCGAGGTCGGTGATGGTCAGCGCCCAGGCGACGATCGAGCCGGCGCCCGAGCCGCGCCCCGGGCCGACCGGGATGTCGCGCGCCTTCGCCCACTTGATGAAGTCGGAGACGATGAGGAAGTAGCCGGGGAAGCGCATGCGCTCGATGATGTCGAGCTCGAAGGCGAGCCGCGCCCGGTACTCGTCCTCGGTGCGCCCCTCGGCCGTGCCGTGGAAGGCGAGCCGCTTCTCCAGGCCCTCGGTCGCCTGGCGCCGCAGCTCGGCGACCTCCGCCGCCTCGGCGGCCTCGGGGTCGGCCGTCCCGCCGGTCGTGAAGCGCGGCAGGATCGGCTTGCGCGTCGTCGGGCAGTAGTGGCAGCGCCGCGCGATCTCCACCGTCGAGGCGAGCGCCTCCGGCAGGTCCGCGAACAGCTCCATCATCTCGGCGCGCGACTTGAAGTAGTGCTCGGGCGTCAGGCTGCGCCGCTCGGGGTCGGCGACCATCTTGCCCTCGGCGATGCAGATCAGCGCGTCGTGCGCCTCGAAGTCGTCGCGCGCGGCGAAGAAGGGCTGGTTCGTCGCGACGAGCGGCAGCCCGAGCTCGTAGGCGAGCGAGACGAGGCCCGGCTCGGCGAGCCGCTCGGCCTCCGTGCCGTGGCGCTGCAGCTCGACATAGAGCCGGTCGCCGAAGATCTCCTGCAGCCGCTCCATCACCTGCCGGGCCGCCATCTCGTTGCGCGCGGCGAGATGGCGGTCGACGGGCCCCTCCGGCCCGCCGGTCAGCGCGATGACGTCGCCGGCGAGCTCGGTCAGCTTCTCGACGCTGACGCTCGGGTCCGACGTGCCGTCGCCGGACAGCCAGGCGTGGCTGACGAGGCGGCTGAGATTGGTGTAGCCCTCCTCGCTCGTGGCGATGAGGACGAGCGACGGCCTGGTCGAGCGGGCCGCCGGCCGCGCCGTCTGGGTCGGCTCGCCGAAATCGACGCAGAGCGTCGTGCCGACGATCGGCTGCAGCCCCTTGCCGGACGCCTTCTGCGCGAACTCGAGGGCGCCGAACAGGTTGTTGCGGTCGGCGATGCCGAGCGCCGGCTGCGCGTCGGCGACCGCAAGCTCGATCAGCTTGGCGAGCGGGAGCGCGCCTTCGAGAAGCGAGTAGGCGCTGTGCGCGCGCAGGTGCACGTAGCCGGGCATGCCGCCGTCCTTGAACTCGTGAACGCGGCGGCCGCCGGGACGGGCGGACGCCATCCGCCTTTATCGACCCGAATCGGCAGGCGCTCCAAGTGCGGCGGCATCTCCCCTGTGGACGGCTGGGATTGCGCTCAGAACGAGCCGAGGTGCTGCGCCCAGATCGCCACCGTGGTGGCGAACGCGAAGAGAACGGACAGGGCGGCGGCGTCCTTGATGAAGTCGAGCATGGCTATCTCCTTCCTCTCTCTGGAAGGAGATAATGTTCCCGTTTTGTTCTCTTCGTCAAGAGCCGGCGGCGCATCGCGCCCGCCGGCTGCCCGGAATTCCGGAAACGTGGTTAAAGCTCGACGAGAAGCCCGTCCTTCAGCGTCACGCGGCGGTCCATCCGCTCGGCGAACTCCACGTTGTGCGTGGCGATCAGCGCGGCGAGCCCGGTGCCGTGGACGAGGCGCAGGAGAACGTCGAAGACGTGCTCGGCCGTGGTCGGGTCGAGGTTGCCGGTCGGCTCGTCGGCGAGCAGGAGGTGCGGCACGTTGGCGACCGCACGGGCGATGGCGACGCGCTGCTGCTCGCCGCCCGACAGCTCGCCCGGCCGGTGGTTCACCCGCTCCGCAAGGCCGAGGAAGCTCAGGAGCTCGTCGGCCCGCTTCGCCGCCTCGCCCTGGGCGAGCCCGGCGATCAGCTGCGGCATCACCACGTTCTCGCGCGCCGTGAACTCGGGCAGCAGGTGGTGGAACTGGTAGACGAAGCCGATGCGCCGCCGCCTGAGCGCCGTGCGGGCGGCGTCGCCGAGGTTGGAGGCCTCCGTGCCGCCGACGGCGACGTGAGCCGGTGGTCGGCTCCTCCAGGAGCCCGGCGATCTGCAGCAGCGTCGACTTGCCGGCGCCGGACGGGCCGACGAGGCCGACGATCTCGCCGGGCTGCAGCGTGAAGTCGATCCCCTTCAGGACCTCGAGCCGGCTTTCGCCCTGCTGGAAGGACCGGGTGACGCCGGCGAGCACCAGCGCCGGGCCGCCGCCCTCCTCGTTCGCGGCTTCCTCGCTCATTCGTATCTCAGCGCTTCGACGGGATCGAGGCGGGCGGCCCGCCAGGAGGGATAGAGCGTGGCGAGGAACGACAGGACGAGCGCCATCAGCACGACGCTGACCACCTCGCCGAAGTTCATCTCCGCCGGCAGGTGGCTCAGATAGTAGAGCTCGGGCGAGAACAGCTCCGTGCCGGTCAGGCTCGACAGGCCCTGGCGGATCGACTCGACGTTCCAGCAGACGACCGTCCCGACGACGAGGCCGATCAGCGTGCCGGTGACGCCGATCGAGGCGCCGGTGATGAAGAAGATGCGCATGATCGCGCCGCGCGTCGCCCCCATGGTGCGCAGGATCGCGATGTCGTGGCCCTTGTCCTTCACCAGCATGATGAGGCCGGAGATGATGTTGAGCGCGGCGACGAGCACGATCAGCGTCAGGATCAGGAACATGACGTTGCGCTCGACCTCGAGCGCGGAGAAGAAGGTCTGGTTCCGCTGCCGCCAGTCGAGGATGTAGATCGGCCGCTGGACGGCGTTCTGGATCTGGTCGCGGTAGTAGTCGGCGGCGTCGGGATCGTCGACGAACACCTCGACGCCCGAGGCGACGTTCTCCTGGTTGAAGTAGCTCTGCGCCTCGGAGAACGGCATGAAGACGAAGGCGCCGTCATATTCCGACATGCCGAGCTCGAAGATGCCGGCGACGTCGTAGGCCTTGATGCGCGGCGTCGTGCCGAACGGCGTGACCGCCCCCTTGCGGCGAGATGATCGTGATCTTGTCGCCGACCCTGAGGCCCAGCTGCTCGGCGAGGCGGATGCCGATCACCACGCCGCCGCCGTCGCCGAAATTGTCGAGCGAGCCCTGCTTGAGGTTCGAGGAGACGGCGGAGAAGGCCTCGAGGTCGGAGCGCCGCATGCCGCGCACGACGACGCCGAAATTGTTGACCTGCGACGACGCCAGCGCCTGCCCCTCGACATAGGGAAAGGCCTGCTTCACGCCGCTGATCGCGCTGATCTGCTTGGCGACGTCGTCGTAGTCGGTGAAGTCCGAATCGATCCCCTGCACGATGAAGTGGCCGTTGAGGCCGAGGATCTTGCCGAGGAGCTCCGAGCGGAAGCCGTTCATCACCGCCATGACGATGATCAGCGTGGCGACGCCGAGCGTGATGCCGAGCAGCGAGAAGCCGGCGATCACCGAGATGAAGCTCTCCTTCCGCCGCGCCCGCAGATAGCGCAGCGAGAGCATCCACTCGAACCGGGAGAAGGGCTTGGTGTCGTAATAGGACGGGGCGCTCATGATGCTCCTGTTTCGAGCGGCCGGAACCGCTTACCCGGTCAGCCGGGCCAGCGCGCTGTCGATCGAGATCGACTGCCGCTCGCCCGTCGCCCGGCTCTTCAGCTCGACCGTCCCCTGGGCCAGCCCCTTCGGCCCGACGATCAACTGCCAGGGCAGGCCGATCAGGTCCATCGTCGCGAACTTGGCTCCCGCCCGCTCGTCCGTGTCGTCGTAGAGCACCTCGACGCCCGCGGCGCCCAGCTTCGCGTAGATGTCCTCGCAGGCGCCGTCCGTCGCGGCGTCGCCCACCTTCAGGTTGACGAGGCCGACCTTGAACGGCGCGACGCGCCTCCGGCCAGATGATGCCGTTGTCGTCGTGGCTCGCCTCGATGATCGCCGCCGCCAGCGCGGCTCGGGCCGATCGCCGTAGGAGCCCATGTGCACGGGCCGCTCCTCGCCGTCCGGCCCGGCGACGACCGCCTTCATCGGCTCGGAGTACTTCGTGCCGAAATAGAAGATGTGGCCGACCTCGATGCCGCGCGCCGAGACCTGCTTCTCCGCCGGCACCTCGGCGGCGAAGCTCTCCGCCTCGTGCATCTCGTCGGTCGCGGCGTAGAGGACGGTCCACTCGTCGACGATCGGCTGCAGGTCGCCCTCGAAGTCGACGTCCGCGCCGGGCTTCGGCAAGGTCGAGCAGCGCCTTGTGGCAGAACACCTCGCTCTCGCCGGTCGAGGCGAGGATGATGAACTCGTGGCTCAGGTCGCCGCCGATCGGCCCGGTCTCGGCCCGCATCGGGATCGCCTTCAGGCCGAGCCGGTCGAAGGTGCGGAGATAGGCGACGAACATGCGGTTGTAGGAGCGCCGCGCGCCCTCGTCGTCGACGTCGAAGGAATAGGCGTCCTTCATCAGGAACTCGCGCGAGCGCATGACGCCGAAGCGCGGCCGCACCTCGTCCCGGAACTTCCACTGGATGTGGTAGAGATTCATCGGCAGGTCGCGGTAGCTGCGGACATAGGCGCGGAAGATCTCCGTCACCATCTCCTCGTTGGTCGGGCCGAACAGCATGTCGCGCTCGTGCCGGTCCTGGATGCGCAGCATCTCCTTGCCGTAGGCGTCGTAGCGGCCGCTCTCGCGCCACAGGTCGGCCGACTGGATCGTCGGCATCAGGATCTCGATCGCCCCGGCCCGGTTCTGCTCCTCGCGCACGACCTGCTCGATCTTGCGCAGCACCCGGTAGCCGAGCGGCAGCCAGGCGTAGATGCCCGCCGATTCCTGGCGGATCATGCCGGCCCGCAGCATCAGCCGGTGCGAGACGATCTCGGCTTCCTTGGGCGTTTCGCGGAGGATGGGCAGGAAATAGCGGCTCAGGCGCATGTCACGTCCGGGGCGTGGGGGTGGAAGTGGTGCCGACACAAAGCGCATCGGCCCTCAAAAGACAAGGGGCCTGCGCATGCGCCGGCGAGGGCCGAAAACCGTCATCTTTAGCAGCAGCAGCGGCAGAATCGGCTTGCAACATGTGAAAGACCCGCTAGAGTGGGATGCACAAAAAAGAGGCCGCTTGCCCAAAAAAGCCTTCCATTCGAGAAGGTAAGACGGTCCAAGTCTCGGGAGGACAATCAAATCGCCGCCATCTGGTGGCGAGGGAGTGCGAAGGCGCCGAACGGCAACCAGAACGGTTCCAGCACCTCAGAACTCAACAGCAAGGCTTCGTGCCTTGCTTTTTTATTGCCCATTTCCGGTCGCGTAGTTCGGCTGCCAGTCCTCCGGCCGCACGTCGGGCAGGAAGGGAAAGTCGTCGAGGCCGATGCCGACGACCACGATCAGCTCGTACAGCCCCCAGAAGACCAGAGCCGCGAGAACCGTGGTGATGAGCGCCTTGCGCAGGAGCAGCGGCCGCCGCGGCGCGCTCGGCGAGGTGCCCTCCACCATCGCCTCGTCGCCCTCCTGCGTCTGCACGCCGAACGGCAGGACGATGAAGAACACCAGCCACCAGAGGATGAAGTAGACCGCTATACCGCTCGTCAGGGTCATGAGGTCGGCTTGCCTTACGCTTCTTCGAGTTCGACCAGCGTGCCGTTGAAGTCCTTCGGGTGAAGGAACAGCACCGGCTTGCCGTGGGCGCCGATCCTGGGCTCGCCGTCGCCGAGCACCCGGGCGCCGGCCGCGGGTCAGGGCCTCGCGCGCCGCCCTGATGTCGTCCACCTCGTAGCAGAGGTGGTGGATGCCGCCGTCGGGGTTGCGCTCGAGGAACTTCGCGATCGGCGAGTTCTCGCCGAGCGGCTCGAGCAGCTCGATCTTGGTGTTCGGCAGCTCGATGAAGACGGTGCTCACGCCGTGCTCGGGCTGCTCGACCGCCTCGGAGACCTTGGCGCCGAGCGTGTCGCGATAGGTGGCCGCCGCGCTCGCCATGTCCTTCACGGCGATCGCGACGTGGTTGAGCCTGCCGATCATCTGGTCCTCCCGGCCGCTGTTTCCGCCGTCATACCGGCAGGACGAGCACCCGGCAAAGCGGCTTCTTGCCCCAGGCCTGCTCGACCGTCCCGCGGACGCCGCGCGTCACCGCCTGGATCACCGTCTCGGTGTCCCGGCGCCGCCGCCGCGGCAGGCTGTCCCACACCTCGTCGACCGCGTCGGCGACGATGTCCTCGAACGTGTCGCCCTCGTCGTCGCGCTCCGGCAGGCCGAGGACGACGATCTCGGGGTCGGTGACGAGCTCGCCCTGGTCGTCGATGGCCATGGCGACGGTGACGATGCCCGCGAAGGAGAGGCGCCGCCGCTCCCGCACGTGCTCGGATTCCGAATCGACCACGAGCCGGCCGTCGCGGTAGAGCCGGCCGGCCTTCGCCTCGTCGACGATCCGGCCGGGCCCCGGCGCGAGCAGCACCACGTCGCCGTTATAGGCGGTCACGACCTCCGGCACGCCGAGGCTGCGGGCGAGCTCGGCGTGGTCGCGCCAGATGCTGCGCCTCGCCGTGCACCGGCAGCGCCATCTGCGGCTTCACCCAGCCGTAGAGGTCCTTCAGCTCGTCGCGCCGCGGATGGCCGGAGACGTGCACCAGCGCCTCGCGGTCGGTGACGACCTCGATGCCGTTGCGCACCAGGCTGTTGAGCACCCCGCCGACCTCGCGCTCGTTGCCCGGGATCTGGCGCGCCGAATAGACCACCGTGTCGCCGGCGTTCAGGGAGACGGAGGGGTGGTTGCCGCGGGCGATGCGCGTCAGCGCCGCGCGCGGCTCGCCCTGGCTGCCGGTGCACAGGAGCACGACCTTGTCGCGCGGCAGGCGGGAGAAATGCTCCTCGCCGAGGAACTGCGGCAGGCCCTCGAGATAGCCGAGCTCGCGCGCCACCGAGATCGTGCGCTTCATGGCGCGGCCGACGACGATGACGGTGCGGCCGACCTCGAGCGCCGCCTCGGCGACCGAGCGCAGGCGCGCGACGTTCGAGGCGAAGGCCGTGACGGCGACGCGGCCGCTGCGGCCCCGGATCACCTCGGCCAGCCCCTTGGCGACGTCGCCCTCGCCCTGCGAGCGGCCCTCGCGCATGACGTTGGTCGAATCGCAGACCATCGCCCGGCAGCCCTCCTCGCCGAGCGCCTTGAACGGCGCAGGGTCGAAGGCGGGCCCGACGACGGGGTCGAAGTCGATCTTCCAGTCGGCGGTGTGCAGCACGTTGCCGACCGGCGTGCGGATGATCAGCGAGGTCGGCTCGGGAATCGAGTGCGTGACGGGCACGAACTCCACGTCGAACGGGCCGAAGCTCCGGCGCGAGCCGAGCTCGACCGTCGTGACCGGCACCTGCGGCGCGCCGTTCTCCTCCATCAGCTTCGCCGCCAGCAGGCCCGCCGCGAAGGGCGTGGCGTAGACCTGCGTCTTCAGGCGGTCCCAGATGTAGGGCAGCGCGCCGAAATGGTCCTCGTGGGCGTGCGTGATGAGGATCGCCTCGAGGCTGTCCTTCGCCTGCTCGATGAAGCTGATGTCGGGCAGGATGAGGTCGACGCCCGGGAGGTGCTCCTCCGAGGCGAAGGCGACGCCGAAATCGACCATGAGCCAGCGGCGACGGGACTTCGGCCCGAAGCCGTAGAGCCCGAGGTTCATCCCGATTTCGCCGACCCCGCCCAGGGGCAGGAAGACCAGCTCGTCCGTCGCCATCAGTTCTCCTCTCCGTCGCCCCTGTGCGAGGCGACCGTACCGAAATGTACCTCCCCCGCCGAGACGTGAAGCCGGCTGCCCGCGGCCGTGCGCAGGACCAGGCGGCACTCCTCGTCGATCGTCTCGAAGACGCCGCGGCTGACCTCGCCGCCGACCCGGATCGACACCGGCTCGCCGAGCCCCGCGGCCCGCTCGAGCCACGCGGCGCGGATCGCCTGCAGACCGCGCCCCTCGTCCCACAATTCCTCGTAGCGGCACCAGTGCTCGCTGAGCGCCGCGAACAGGCCCTCCGGCGAGCACGCCGCCCCCAGCCCGACGAGCGACGCCGTGGGATAGGGCAGCCCCTGCGGCGCGGTCGCCACGTTGACGCCGATGCCCGTCACGAGCGCGTGCCGGCTGCCGGCCAGCGGCTCGGACTCCAGGAGGATGCCCGAGAGCTTCGCGCCGTCCGCGAGCACGTCGTTCGGCCATTTCAGCGCAAACCGCACCGGCGGCCGCGACGGCGCCACGCCCGCATCCGGCACGACGTCCGCCAGCGCGTCGTGCAGCGAAAGCCCCGCCACGAAGCCGAGCGTCGCGAGCCGGGCCGGCGCGATGTCCGTCGTCAGCAGGCAGCTCGCCGCCAGGTTGCCGGCGTTCGTCGACCACGCGCTCCCGCGGCGGCCGCGGCCCGCCGTCTGCTCGCGGGCGGCGACCCACAGCCGTCCCGGGTCACCCGCCCGCGCGGCCTGCATGGCCTCGCTGTTCGTCGACCCGACCGCCTCGTGGCCGTGCAGGCGATAGCCCGACAGCCTTGCCCGCTCGGCGAGGACGAACGCCATCCGTCCCCGGATCGCCTAGAACAGCGACCCGGCCGCCCTCTGGGCGATCGCGACGAGCGGCGCCGGGAAGGCGAAGAAGAAGATCACGAGGAAGCCGGCGACGCCGAGCACCGCCCGCAGCTCGCCGCCCATCGGCTCGAACGGCGCCTCCGCCTCGTCGAAATACATGATCTTGACGATGCGCAGGTAGTAGTAGGCGCCGACCACGCTCGACAGCACGCCGATCACCGCCAGCGGGTAGAGCCCCGCCTGGATCGCCGCCAGGAAGACGTAGAACTTCGCGAAGAAGCCGGCGAGCGGCGGGATGCCCGCGAGCGAGAAGAACAGCATCGCCAGCACGAAGGCCGCCATGCCGTTGTTCCGCGACAGGCCGGCGAGGTCGTCGATGTTCTCGACCATCGTGTCGCCGCGGCGCATGGCGAGGATGAAGGCGAAGGTGCCGAGCGTCATGGCGAGATAGATCGCCATGTAGATGATCACGCCCTGCACGCCCGCCTCGGTGCCGGCCGCGAGGCCGACCAGCGCGTAGCCGACATTGGCGATCGAGGAATACGCCATCAGCCGCTTGATGTTGCGCTGCCCGATCGCCGCGAAGGCGCCGAGGATCATCGAAGCGAGCGAGATGAAGACGATGATCTGCTGCCACTCGACGACGATCGTCGGGAAGCCCGAGACGACGACGCGCACGAGCAGCGCGACGGCGGCGACCTTCGGGCGCGGCCGAGAAGAACGCCGTGACCGGCGTCGGCGCGCCCTCGTAGACGTCCGGCGTCCACATGTGGAACGGCACGGCCGAGATCTTGAAGGCGAGGCCCGCGAGCAGGAACGTCATGCCGAAGACGAGGCCGGTCGGCACCTCGCCCGAGGCCGTCGCGCGGGCGATCTCGAGGAAGTTCACCGTGCCGGTGTAGCCGTAGATCAGCGAGGCGCCGTAGAGCAGCATGCCGGAGGCGAGCGCGCCGAGGACGAAATACTTCAGGCCCGCCTCGGTGGCGCGCGCCGAATCGCGCTGGATCGAGGCCAGCACGTAGGCCGCGAGGCTCTGCAGCTCGAGCCCGAGATAGAGCGTGATCAGGTCGTTCGCCGACACCATCACGAACATGCCGGTGGTCGACAGCACGATCAGCACCGGGAATTCGAAGCGGGTCATGCGGCCCGAGCGCATGTAGTCGACCGACAGCAGGATCGAGGCGAGCGAGCCGATCGCCACCAGCGACTTCATCAGCCGCGCGAAGGGGTCGAGGATGAAGCTGTCGCCGAAGATCATGTAGGTGCCGGACGGCAGCAGCCAGATCAGGAAGGTGGCGGCCACGAGCAGCGCGACGGCGAGGCCGCTGCACCACGCCACGGCGCCCTCCTTGCGGAACACGCCGAGCATCAGCGCCGCCATGCCGCCGACCGACAGGAGGATTTCCGGCGCGATCGGAAGAAGGCTCTGGAAGGTTCACCGCGGGCTCCATTCGCCTCTCCTCACTGCAGCACGGACGCGACGGTGGCGCCGTCCGTCACCGCCGCCTGGAACTGATCGACAAGGTGGGTGACGGCGGGCCCCGTGACGTCGAGAATCGGCATCGGCCAGAAGCCGAACAGAAGGGTCAGCACGACGAGCGGCGCCAGGATGCCGATCTCGCGCCAGTTGAGGTCGGTGATCGAACGCAGGCTCTCCTTCTCGAGCGCCCCGAAGACCACCCGGCGATAGAGCCACAGCGCGTAGCACGCCGACAGGATGACGCCGGTCGTCGCGAACGAGCGCGACCCAGCTGTTCACCTGGAAGGCGCCGAGCAGCGACAGGAACTCGCCGACGAAGCCGCTGGTGCCCGGCAGGCCGACATTCGCCATCGTGAAGACGCAGGAAGGCCGTCGCGTAGAGCGGCATGCGGTTCACGAGCCCGCCATAGGCGGCGATCTCGCGCGTGTGCATCCGGTCGTAGACGACGCCGACGCAGAGGAACAGCGCGCCCGAGACGATGCCGTGCGACAGCATCTGGAAGATGCCGCCCTGCACGCCCTGCATCGTGCCGGTGAAGATGCCCATCGTCACGAAGCCCATGTGGGCGACGGAGGAATAGGCGATCAGCTTCTTGATGTCCTCCTGCCGCAGGGCGACGAGCGAGGTGTAGATGATCGCGATGACCGACAGCGTGAAGACCAGCGGCGCGAAATAGACGGACGCGTCCGGGAACATCGGCAGCGAGAAGCGCAGGAAGCCGTAGCCGCCCATCTTCAGGAGGATGCCGGCCAGGATGACCGAGCCCGCCGTCGGCGCCTCGACATGCGCGTCGGGCAGCCAGGTGTGGACCGGCCACATCGGCATCTTCACCGCGAAGGAGGCGAAGAAGGCGAGCCACAGCCAGTACTGCATCTCGACCGGGAAATCGTAGCTGCAGCAGCGTCGGGATGTCGGTGGTGCCGGCGGTGAAGTACATCGCCATGATCGCCAGCAGCATCAGCAGCGAGCCGGGCAGCGTGTAGAGGAAGAACTTGAAGCTCGCATAGACGCGCCGCTTGCCGCCCCACACGCCGATGATCAGGAACATCGGGATCAGGCCGCCCTCGAAGAAGAGGTAGAACAGGACGCGCGTCGAGCGCGGTGAAGACGCCGATCATCAGCGTCTCGAGCACCAGGAACGCGATCATGTACTCCTTCACGCGCATCTGCACCGCCTCCCAGCTCGCCAGGATGCAGAGCGGGCATCAGGAAGGTCGTCGAGGATCACGAACGAGCAGCGAGATGCCGTCGACGCCCATCTTGTAGCGGATGGCGTTGCCGAGCCATTCCTCCTGCTCGACGAACTGGAAGCCCGGGTTCTGCGGGTCGAAGCCGATCCAGATGAACAGCGACAGGATGAAGGTCAGGATCGTCGTCCACAGCGCCACGTAGCGGGCGTTGCGGATCGAGATCGCGTCGTCGCCGCGGATCGCGAAGATGAACAGCGCACCGACGAGCGGCAGGAACGTGGTGACGGAGAGGAGCGGCCAGCCCGACATGTCAGTGAACCCCTCCAACCATGTACCAGGTGATCAACGCGGTGACGCCGACGAGCATCACGAAGGCGTAGTGGTAGAGATAGCCCGTCTGCAGCCGCACGAACTGGCGCGTCACGTCGAGCACCCGGGCGGAGATGCCGTCCGGCCCGAACCCGTCGATCAGCCAGCCGTCGCCGCGCTTCCAGAGGAAGCGGCCGAGCCACATGGCGGGCCTGACGAAGATCCAGTCGTAGAGCTCGTCGAAGTACCACTTGTTGAGGAGGAAGTGGTAGACGAGGTCGAACTGCTTGGCGAAGGCGCGCCGGCATCGACGGACGGCGGATGTAGAACAGCCACGCCACGAGGAAGCCGAGCACCATGGCGACCGTCGGCGAGTAGACGACCAGGGCCGGGACCTCGTGCGATCTCGTGCAGGATGTGGTTGTCGGAGCCGAGGAAGATCGCCTTCTTCCAGAAGTCGTTGTAGCCCTCGCCGATGAAGAAGCTCTGGAAGGCGAGGCCGCGAGAACAGCGCGCCGAGGGCGAGCACGATCAGCGGCACCGTCATCACCGGCGGCGACTCGTGGACGTGGTGCATCACGTCGGCGGAGGCGCGCGGCTTGCCGTGGAAGGTCATGAAGATCAGGCGCCAGGAGTAGAACGAGGTCAGCGCGGCGGCGAACAGCGTCAGCGCGAAGGCGTAGTCGGCGAACGTGCCCTTGGCGGCGAAGGTCGCCTCGATGATCGCGTCCTTCGAGATAGAAGCCGGCCGTGTAGGGGAAGCCGGTCAGCGCCAGCGTGCCGATGACCATCATCCAGTAGGTCAGCGGGATGTGCTTCCTGCAGGCCGCCCATGCGGCGCATGTCCTGCTCGTCGGACATGGCGTGGATCACCGAGCCCGAGCCGAGGAACAGGAGCGCCTTGAAGAAGGCGTGCGTGAACAGGTGGAAGATCGCGCCGCCATAGGCGCCGACGCCGATCGCGGCGAACATGTAGCCGAGCTGCGAGCAGGTCGAATAGGCGATGACGCGCTTGATGTCGTTCTGCACGAGGCCGATCGTCGCCGCGAAGAACGCCGTCGTCGCGCCGATGAAGGTGACGAAGGCGAGCGCGGTCGGCGCGAGCTCGAAGAGCGGCGACATGCGCGCCACCATGAACACGCCGGCCGTCACCATCGTGGCGGCGTGGATCAGCGCGGAGACCGGCGTCGGGCCCTCCATCGCGTCCGGCAGCCAGGTGTGCAGCAGGAACTGCGCCGACTTGCCCATGGCGCCGACGAACAGCAGCAGGCAGATCACCGTCAGCGCGTCGTAGTCGCCGCCGAGGAAGTGCAGCGTCTGGCCCTGCGCGTCGGCGGCGTTCGCGAAGATCGCGTCGAAGCCGAGCGAGCCGTAGACGTAGAAGATCGCGAAGATGCCGAGCGCGAAGCCGAAGTCGCCGACGCGGTTGACGACGAAGGCCTTGATCGCGGCGGCGTTGGCCGAGGGCCGCGTGTACCAGAAGCCGATCAGCAGGTAGGAGGCGAGGCCGACGCCCTCCCAGCCGAAGAACATCTGCACCAGGTTGTCGGACGTCACCAGCATCAGCATGGCGAAGGTGAAGAGCGACAGATAGGCGAAGAAGCGCGGCGCGGTGCGCGTCGTGGCCATGTAGCCGATGGAGTAGACGTGCACGAGCGCCGAGACGGTGTTCACGACGACCAGCATGACGACGGTCAGCGTGTCGATGCGGAACGCCCAGTCGACGGCGAGGTCGCCCGAGACGATCCACGGCATGACGCGGACGAGCTGCGGCTCGCCGCCGAAGCCGACGCTGAAGAAGGCGATCCAGGACAGGACCGCCGCCGATGATCAGGAAGGCCGTGGTGATGTATTCCGCGGCGCCCGGCCCGTGGTGCTCGTGATGCGCGTCGCCGTGGTGGGCGGCGTTGCGCGGCCACGGTGGCGTGCGCGTTGTGGCCGTGCGCGGTGCCGAGCCGGCGGCCTTCCGGGTGGCGTCCGGCGGCGCCGAGCGCGGTGACGATGCCGGCGAGGATCGCACCGAGCAGCGGCAGAAAGACGATCGCTGAATACATCCCCCTCACCCCTTCATCATGTTGACGTCTTCGACCGCGATCGAGCCGCGGTTCCGGAAGAACACGACGAGGATCGCGAGGCCGATCGCCGCTTCCGCGGCCGCGACCGTGAGGACGAACAGCGCGAAGACCTGGCCGACGAGGTCGCCCAGATAGGCGGAGAAGGCGACGAGATTGATGTTGACCGAGAGCAGGATCAGCTCGATCGACATCAGGATGACGATGACGTTCTGGCGGTTCAGGAAGATCCCGAGCACGCCGATCGTGAACAGGATCGCCGAGACGGCGAGATAGTTTGAGATGTCGACAGCCATCGTCATATTCCCTTGCCGCTCTCGACCTTGCGCACTTCCACGCCGGCCTTGGTGCGCGCGACCTGGGCGGCGATGTTCTGCCGCCTGACGCCCTCCTTGTGGCGCAGCGTCAGGACGATCGCGCCGATCATCGCGACGAGCAGGATCAGGCCGGACATCTGGAAGAACAGGACGTAGCGCGTGTAGAGGATCTGCCCGAGCGCGGCGATGTTGCTCATCTCGGTCAGCGCCGGCGTCGGCGACGCGAGCGCGGGCACCGCGTCGGGCCCGAGCGCCCAGGAGCCGAGCACCAGGATCAGCTCGACCGCCAGGATCACGCCGATCAGCCCGCCGATCGGCAGGTACTGCATCGCGCCCGTGCTTCAGCTCCGCGAAGTCGACGTCGAGCATCATGACGACGAACAGGAAGAGCACCGCGACCGCGCCGACATAGACCACGATCAGGATCATCGCCAGGAACTCGGCGCCGAGCAGCAGGAACAGGCCCGCCGCGTTGAAGAAGGCGAGGATCAGGAAGAGGACCGAGTGGACCGGGTTCCGCGACGCGATGACCATCACCGCCGAGGCGAGCAACACGGCCGAGAACAGGTAGAAGAAGGCTGTGGCGAGCGTCATCGTGGAAAGCTTCTTCCCCCGGGGCACCGCGGCTGGCGGGATCCGGTCGCGGCGTGGTCTCTATAGTGATGATCCGGACGAGCGTCCATCGGGGTCACCGATAGGGCGCGTCCAGGGCGATGGTCTGCGCGATCTCGCGCTCCCAGCGGTCGCCGTTCGCGAGCAGGCGGTCCTTGTCGTAGTAGAGCTCCTCGCGGGTCTCGACCGAGAACTCGAAGTTCGGCCCCTCGACGATCGCGTCGACCGGGCAGGCCTCCTGGCAGAAGCCGCAATAGATGCACTTCACCATGTCGATGTCGTAGCGGGTCGTGCGCCGCGTGCCGTCGTTGCGGCGCGGCCCCGCCTCGATGGTGATCGCCTGCGCCGGGCAGATCGCCTCGCAGAGCTTGCAGGCGATGCAGCGCTCCTCGCCGTTGGGATAGCGGCGCAGCGCGTGCTCGCCGCGGAAGCGCGGCGAGATCGGGTTCTTCTCGTAGGGGTAGTTGATCGTCGCCTTCGGCTTGAAGAAGTAGCGCATCGCCAGGAAGAAGCCTGAGACGAACTCCTTCAGGAAGATCGAGCGGGCGGCTTGGTCGAGTGCAGCCATGACGTGAACCTCACACGGCTCCCGGCGCCCAGCCCGTGATCTGAAGCACGAAGGCGACGATCACGACCATGGCGAGCGAGAGCGGGAGGAAGACCTTCCAGCCGAGTCGCATCAGCTGGTCGTAGCGATAGCGCGGCACCATGGCCTTCACCATCGCGAACATGAAGAAGACGAAGCACACCTTCAGCACGAACCAGACGATGCCCGGGATCCAGGTGAAGGGCGCGAAGTCGAAGGGCGGCAGCCAGCCGCCGAGGAACAGGATCGTCGTGAGCGCGCACATCAGGGTGATGGACACGTACTCGCCGAGCATGAACAGCAGGTACGGCGTCGAGGAATACTCGACCATGAAGCCGGCCACGAGCTCCGATTCGGCCTCCGGCAGGTCGAAGGGCGGCCGGTTCGTCTCGGCCAGCGCCGAGATGAAGAACACGACGAACATCGGGAAGAGCGGGATCCAGTACCAGCCGAGGAAGCCCCAGTCGCTGCGCTGCGCCTCGACGATGTCGGTCAGGTTGAGCGAGCCGACGCACAGCAGCACCGTGACGATCACGAAGCCGATCGAGACCTCGTAGGAGACCATCTGCGCCGCCGAGCGCAGGGCGCCGAGGAACGGGTATTTCGAGTTCGACGCCCAGCCGCCCATGATGACGCCGTAGACGCCGAGCGAGGAGATCGCGAAGATGTAGAGGATGCCGACATTGATGTCGGCGATCACCCAGCCCTCGCTCACCGGCATGACCGCCCAGGCCGACAGCGCCAGGATGCACGAGATCAGCGGCGCCAGCAGGAAGACGCCCTTGTTCGCCGAGGCCGGGACGACCGGCTCCTTCAGCACGAACTTCAGCAGGTCGGCGAAGGACTGCAGCAGCCCGAAGGCGCCGACGACGTTCGGGCCCGCGGCGCAGCTGCACGGCCGCCCAGATCTTGCGGTCGGCGAGCAGCAGGTAGGCGATGACGACCAGGAGCACGACCAGGAGCAGAAGGCTCTCGGCCGACCATGATCACCAGGGGCAGAATGAAGTCGTTGGCAAACTCACCCATGGGTGCCCGTCGCCTCCCCTCGACGGCGTCGCGCGGCCAGCTCGCTCAGTTCGGCCATGACCGCGGAAGCCCGCGCAATCGGATTGGTAAAGAAGAAGTCGCGAATCGGGGCTCGCGAACGGGGCCTTGTCGCACTCCCCGCCGAGATCGGCAAGGCGCTGCAGCCGATCGGCCGGCGCCGGCGCGACGATGTCGAGCTCGGCGAGGTGCGGGTGCGCCGCATACATGCGCCGCGCGCAGCTGCTGCAGCGAATCGTAGGGCAGCTGCTGGCCGAGCACCGCCGAGAGCGCGCGCAGGATCGCCCAGTCCTCGCGGGCGTCGCCCGGCGGGAAGACGGCGCGCTCGCGCGAGCTGCGACGCGGCCCTCGGTGTTGACGTAGGTCGCCGACTTCTCGGTGTAGGCCGCGCCCGGCAGGATGACGTCGGCGCGGTGCGCGCCGCGATCGCCATGCGTGCCCTGGTAGACGACGAACGGACCCGCCGGCGACCTCGATCTCGTCGGCGCCGAGGAGGAACAGCACCTCCGTCGCGCCGTCCTCGAGCATGCCCGGCGACGTCGCGGCCGCCCTCCCCCGGCACCAGGCCGAGATCGAGGCCGCCGACGCGCGAGGCCGCGGTGTGCAGCACGTTGAAGCCGTTCCAGCTCCTCGCCGATCGCGCCGCAGGCTCTGGCGATCTGCGCCGCCATGGACAGGATCGCGGCGCCGTCGGCGCGGCCCAGCGCGCCCTGCCCGACGATGATCATCGGCCGCTCGGCATTCGACAGGATCTCCGCGAAGCCCTGCTTGCCCGAGACGACCTCGCCGAGCGTATCGGGGCCGGCGCCGAGATAGTCGTACTCGTAGGTCAGGTCCGGCTGCTCGCCGAACACCATGCCGACCTTGAGCGGACTGGCGAGCCAGCGCTTGCGGATGCGCGCGTTGAGCACCGGCGCCTCGACGCGCGGGATTGGCGCCGATCAGCAGGATCGCGTCGGCCTGCGTCGATGCCGGCGATGCGTGGAATTGAAGAGATAGGAGCCGCGGCCGTGCGCCGGGTCGAGCTTCGCGCCCTCCTGGCGGCAGTCGATCGAGGCGACGCCGAGCGCTGGTCATCAGGTCCTTGAGCGCGAACATCTCCTCGGCGCCCGCGAGGTCGCCGGCGATGGCGCCGATCCTGCCGGGCTCGGTGCCCTTCACCTTCTCGGCGATCGCGGCGAAGGCTTCCTGCCAGGTCGCCGGCCGCAGCTTGCCGTCACGGCGCACATAGGGCCGGTCGAGACGCTGGCGTGCGGAGGCCGTCCCAGACGAATGCGCGTCTTGTCGGAAATCCACTCCTCGTTCACCTCCTCGTTGACGCGCGGCAGGATGCGCATCACCTCGGTGGCCGCGGGCGTCGACGCGGATGTTGGAGCCGAGCGCGTCCATGACGTCGACCGATTCGGTCTTCGACAGCTCCCAGGGCCGCGCCTGGAAGGCATAGGGCCGCGAGGTCAGCGCGCCGACGGGGCAGAGGTCGATCACGTTGCCCTGCAGCTCGGAGCTCATGGCGTTCTCGAGATAGGTCGTGATCTCCATGTCCTCGCCGCGGCCGATCGCGCCGAGCTCCGGCACGCCGGCGACCTCGGCGCAGAAGCGGATGCAGCGCGTGCAGTGGATGCAGCGCGTCATGATCGTCTTCACGAGCGGGCCGATATACTTGTCCTCGACCGCGCGCTTGTTCTCGTGGAAGCGGCTCGAATCGACGCCGTAGGCCATCGCCTGGTCCTGCAGGTCGCACTCGCCGCCCTGGTCGCAGATCGGGCAGTCGAGCGGGTGGTTGATGAGCAGGAACTCCATCACCCCTTCGCGGGCCTTCTTGGTCGACTGCGAGCGCGTGAGCACGACCGGCGGCTCGCCGTTCGGCCCCGGCCGCAGGTCGCGCACCGCCATGGCGCACGAGGCGATCGGCTTCGGCGCGCCCTGCACCTCGACGAGGCACATGCGGCAGTTGCCGGCGACCGACAGCCGCTCGTGGAAGCAGAAGCGCGGAATCTCCGCGCCCGCCGCCTCGCAGGCCTGGAGCAGCGTGCAGCTCGGCCGCGACCTCGACCTCCGTTCCGTCGACGATGAGCTTGGCCATCAATCCTCGTCCCGTTCTCTCGCGCGCATGTCCGCCCGGCTCATTCGGCCGCGACGGCCGCCGCGGGCGCAGCCGTCGTCGACTGCGCCGTGTAGTCGTCGATCCGCCGCTCGATCTCGTGGCGGAAATGCCGGATGAGGCCCTGCACCGGCCACGCCGCCGCGTCGCCGAGCGCGCAGATCGTGTGGCCCTCGACCTGCTTCGTCACGTCGAGCAGCATGTCGATCTCGCGCTTCTCGGCCTGGCCGTCGCGCCATGCGCTCGAGCACGCGCCACATCCAGCCGGTGCCCTCGCGGCACGGCGTGCACTGGCCGCAGCTCTCGTGCTTGTAGAAATACGAGATGCGGGCGATGGCGCGGACGATGTCGGTCGACTTGTCCATGACGATCACCGCCGCGGTGCCGAGGCCGGACTTGAGCTCGCGCAGCGTGTCGAAGTCCATCGTCAGCTCGTCGCACGCGGACGCCGGCAGGCACGGCACCGACGAGCCGCCGGGGATGACGGCCAGCAGATTGTCCCAGCCGCCGCGCACGCCGCCGCAATGGCGCTCGATCAGCTCGCGCAGCGGGACGCCCATCTCCTCCTCGACGTTGCACGGCCGTTCGACGTGGCCGGAGACGCAGAAGAGCTTGGTGCCGGTGTTGTTCTTCTTGCCGAGGCCGGCGAACCAGTCGGCGCCGCGGCGCAGGATCTCCGGCACGACGGCGATCGATTCGACGTTGTTGACCGTCGTCGGGCAGCCGTAGAGGCCGATGTTGGCGGGGAACGGCGGCTTCAGCCGCGGCATGCCCTTCTTGCCCTCGAGGCTTTCGAGGAGCGCGGTCTCCTCGCCGCAGATATAGGCGCCCGCGCCGTGGTGCACGTAAAGGTCGAAATCCCAGCCGTGAACTTGTTGTTCTTGCCGAGGAATCCGGCCTCGTAGGCCTCGTCGATCGCCGCCTGCAGCGCCTCGCGCTCGCGGATGAACTCGCCGCGCACGTAGATGTAGCAGGCATGCGCGCGCATCGCGAAGGAGGCGATCATGCAGCCTTCGATCAGCAGATGCGGCTCGTGCCGCATGATGTCGCGGTCCTTGCAGGTGCCGGGCTCCGACTCGTCGGCGTTGACGACGAGATAGTGCGGCCGGACGCCCGACTTCCTTCGGCATGAAGGACCATTTGAGGCCGGTCGGGAAGCCGGCGCCGCCGCGGCCGCGCAGGCCCGACGCCTTCATCTGCTCGACGACCCAGTCCTGGCCCTGGGCCAGGATGTCCTTGGTCGTCGAGTACGAGCCGCGCCGCATCGCGGCCTTCAGCCCGCGAATCGAACTGGCCGTAGATGTTGGTGAAGATGCGATCCTTGTCGGAGAGCATGGTCACTCGCCCTTCCCGTCGCCGTCGGCCTCGAGGAGGGCCTTGGCCTGGTGTATCCACTCCTCGCGGCCGATGCGGCCGCGGAAGCGCAGGTGGTTGTCGAGCCAGGCGACGTTCTCGTCGGTCCAGGCCGCCACCTGATCGAAATGGTAGATGCCGAGGTCGTTGAGGATCTGCTCGATCTTCGGCCCCACGCCGGAGATCCGCTTCAGGTCGTCGGCCTGTCCGCCGCGCGGGCCGTCCAGCGTCGCGGGCCGGTCCTCGCCCTCGGCAGCCTCTTCCGGCTCGGTCGTCGCCTGCTCGTGGCTGGCCTTCTCGGAGGCCTCGCGTGCCTCGGCGGTCTCTGGCTCGGTCTTCGGCGCCTCGGTCGGCTCGGCGCGGCTCGCCTCCTCCTCCGGAAGCCCCTCGGCGTCCGGACGGCCGGCATCCTCGCCCATCGCCTCCTCGGCGGTCGGCTCGACATGGTGGCCGTTGCCGGTGTCGACGCCCTCGGCCGCCTCCCGCTCGGACGCGCTGCCCTCGTCGAGATGCGCATCGGTCAGGGCGGTGCGGCCGCCGACGGGAGCGGAATAGAGACGGTCGACCTGCGGCCCGGGCTTCGGCGTCTCGCCGCGCCCGAACGTGTCGAGCAGAGCCTCGAAGCTCTCCGCCGTCAGGTCCTCGTAGGTGTCGGAGAAGACCTGCACCATCGGCGCGTTGACGCACGCGCCGAGGCACTCGACCTCCTCCCAGGAGAAGTCGCCGTCCGCCGACAGCTCGTGCTGGTGCGCGGCGATCCGCTTCTGGCAGACCGAGATGATGTCGCCGGCGCCGCGCAGCATGCACGGCGTCGTGCCGCAGACCTGCACGTGCGCCTTCCTGCCGACGGGAGCCAGCTGGAACATCGTGTAGAAGGTCGCGACCTCGAGCACCCGGATATACGGCATCTCGAGCATGTCGGCGACGTAGCGCATGGCCGGCTCGGGCAGCCAGCCGGCGTGCTGCTCCTGGGCGCGCCACAACAGCGGGATGACCGCCGAGGCCTGGCGGCCGGGCGGGTATTTCGTGATCTGCTTCTTCGCCCACTCGAGATTCTCGGGCGTGAAGGCGAAGCTTTCCGGCTGCTGCTGCGCGAGGCGACGGACTGCCATCAGCGATCAACCTCTCCGAAGACGATATCGAGCGAACCAAGGATGGCGGAGACGTCGGCCAGCATGTGGCCCTTGCACATGTAGTCCATGGCCTGGAGGTGGGCGAAGCCGGGCGCGCGGATCTTGCAGCGATAGGGCCGGTTCGAGCCGTCGGAGACGACGTAGACGCCGAACTCGCCCTTCGGCGCCTCGACCGCGGCGTAGGCCTCGCCCTCGGGCACGTGGTAGCCCTCGGTGTAGAGCTTGAAGTGATGGATGAGCGCTTCCATCGAGCGCTTCATCTCGCCGCGCTTCGGCGGCACCACCTTGTTGTCGATCGCCGAGACGGGCCCCTGCCCTTCCGGCGAGCGCAGCCGCTCGAGGCACTGCTTCATGATCCGCACCGACTGGCGCATCTCCTCCATGCGGATGAGATAGCGGTCGTAGGTGTCGCCGTGCTTGCCGACGGGAATGTCGAAGTCGAGCTCGTCGTAGCACTCGTAGGGCTGCGACTTCCTGAGGTCCCACGGGACGCCCGAGCCCCGCACCATGACGCCCGAGAAGCCCCAGGCCCACGCATCCTCGAGGCTGATATAGCCGATGTCGGCGTTGCGCTGCTTGAAGATGCGGTTGTCGGTCAGGAGATCGTCGATGTCGTTCAGCGTGGCGAGGAACGGGTCGCAGAAGTCCCAGATCTGGTCGAGCAGCTTCGGCGGCAGGTCCTGGTGCACGCCGCCGGGCCGGAAATACGCCGCATGCATCCGCGAGCCGGAGGCGTGCTCGTAGAACACCATCAGCTTCTCGCGCTCCTCGAAGCCCCAGAGCGGCGGCGTCAGCGCGCCGACGTCCATGGCCTGCGTGGTGACGTTGAGGAGGTGCGACAGGAGCCGCCCGATCTCGGAATAGAGCACGCGGATCAGCTGGCCGCGCTTCGGCACCGTGATGCCGAGCAGCTTCTCGACCGCCAGCGCGAAGGCGTGCTCCTGGTTCATCGGCGCGACGTAGTCGAGCCGGTCGAAATACGGGACCGCCTGGAGGTAGGTCTTGTACTCGATCAGCTTTTCCGTGCCGCGATGCAGGAGCCCGATATGCGGGTCCACGCGCTCGACCACCTCGCCGTCCAGTTCGAGAACCAGGCGCAACACGCCGTGGGCGGCGGGGTGCTGGGGCCCGAAGTTGATGGCGAAGTTGCGAATTTCCGTCTCGGCCATGGGGCGACGACCAAAAACCTGTGCTGCAATGACGTCGGCAGAAGGCCGGCGCCGGTCTGTGGGTGGCGGGAAGCGGCCGGTGGAGCCTTACCCCGCCTTCTCGTCTCCGGGCAAGACGTAGTCCGTGCCTTCCCAGGGCGAGAGGAAGTCGAAGGTGCGGAACTCCTGATTGAGTCGCACCGGCTCGTAGACGACCCGCTTGCGCTCCTCGTCGTAGCGAACCTCGACATAGCCCGTCAGCGGGAAGTCCTTGCGCAGCGGATGTCCCTCGAAGCCGTAGTCCGTGAGAATGCGCCGCAGGTCGGGATGACCCGAGAACAGGATGCCGTAGAGGTCGTACGCCTCGCGCTCGAACCAGTCGGCCGCCGGCCAGATCGAGGAGACGCTCGGAACCGGCGTGTCCTCGTCGGTGGCGACCTTCACGCGGATGCGCTGGTTCTGGCGCGGGCTGAGCAGGTGGTAGACGACGTCGAACCGCCGCTCCCGCTCCGGCCAGTCGACGCCGCAGATGTCGATGAACGACACGAACTGGCAGCGCTGGTCGTCGTGGAGGAAGCGCATCGTCGCGATGACGTCGGTCGCCGCGACGCGGAGCGTCAGCTCGCCGAGCTTGACCTCCCAGCTGACGACCTCCTCCCCGAGGGACTGCACGATGTGCTCGCCCAGTTCGTTCAGCGTCTCGTCCATCGCTTCGTTCCCCTGTGCCATCAGCGCTCGATCGTGCCGGTGCGGCGGATCTTCCGCTGCAGGAGAAGCACGCCGTAGAGCAGCGCCTCCGCGGTCGGAGGGCAGCCGGGAACGTAGATGTCGACGGGAATCACCCGGTCGCACCCGCGCACCACCGAGTAGGAGTAGTGGTAGTAGCCACCGCCATTGGCGCAGCTGCCCATCGAGATGACGTAGCGCGGCTCGGGCATCTGGTCGTAGATCTTGCGCAGCGCCGGCGCCATCTTGTTGGTCAGCGTGCCGGCGATGATGATCACGTCGGACTGGCGCGGGCTCGCCCGCGGCGCGAATCCGAAGCGCTCGACGTCGTAGCGCGGCATCGACATCTGCATCATCTCGACCGCGCAGCAGGCGAGGCCGAACGTCATCCACATCAGCGAGCCGTTGCGGGCCCAGGTGATGAGGTCGTCGGCCGCGGTGACGATGAAGCCCTTGTCGGTCAGCTCGCTCTGGACGCCGGCGAAATACGGGTCGTCGACGGCAGGATAGCCCTTCGGAAGGGCCTCGGCGCCCGGCTGCGTGATGCCGGTCTGCTCGTTGGGGCGAATCAATCCCATTCCAGCGCTCCCTTGCGCCACTCGTATACGAAGCCGATCGTCAGCACGCCGAGGAACACCATCATCGACCAGAAGCCGAACCAGCCCAGCGTGCCGTAGGCGACCGCCCACGGGAAAAGGAAGGCGACCTCGAGATCGAAGATGATGAAGAGGATCGCCACGAGATAGAACCGGACGTCGAACTTCATGCGCGCGTCGTCGAAGGCGGCGAAGCCGCACTCGTAGGCGGAGACCTTCTCCGGATCCGGATTCTGGTAGGCGAGGACGAACGGCGAGATCATCAGGGCCAGGCCGATGACGGCAGACACACCGATGAACACCGCGACGGGAAGATAGTCGGCGAGAAGCTCGGTCATGCGATCCATCGCTTTGGAGGTCGGGGCTGACAATGCCCGGCTTCGAATTCGGCCGTAGGCTTAGCCCAGCACCATGGACAGGGCAAGCGCAGTCGGCCGGAAACTGGCCGGCGGCGGCAGGCGCCGGCACGGCGAAGTCCCGTTCTTCCAGAGATTTAGCCGGATTGGCGGCAGGCGCAAGTGGCATTGTTGCAGTGCACGGTGGCGGGCGTTCGCAGGCGCGATTCCTGCCCGCACGGCAACGCCCCGCGATCCGTACCGCCGTCCGGCGGGCAGCACCCCGGCCGGCGCGGGCAGCGTCCGGCAGGCAGGCCCGTTTCGCGGTGTCGAAGGAGGAAGTGGCGGGAGTGACGGGACTCGAACCCGCGGCCTCTGGCGTGACAGGCCAGCGCTCTAACCGACTGAGCTACACCCCCGCAAAAAGGGTCGGCGCGCCAGGGCGCACCCGGTATTCATCCGCAGGACGCGGCGCCATGACGCGACACCCGCGCAACGCGGGTCCATGGCCCTTGAAAGGCCATTTCCACCAAGCCGTCAGCATGTTGGAAGTGGCGGGAGTGACGGGACTCGAACCCGCGGCCTCTGGCGTGACAGGCCAGCGCTCTAACCGACTGAGCTACACCCCCGGAGGGCCCGGCCGCCGAAGCGACCGTGTCAGGCCCGCCCCAATTAGGGGGTCGTCATGAGCCTGTCAACTCAAGAATGATGGTGGGCGGTGAGAGGCTCGAACTCCCGACATCCACGGTGTAAACGTGGCGCTCTACCAGCTGAGCTAACCGCCCGTTTCGACCATAGGCAGTACATCGCGCGTGCCCGTCAGGCAAGCGTGCCAACCGTCAGAGGTCTGTCGGAGGGGGAACGGGCCCGGGCACCTGCCGCGGGCCGCACCCTGAGTTCGGCCGCGCGGGCCTGCTCGAATTACTTGACGATGTCGCGCAGGGCCTTGCCCGCGCGGAACTTCGGCAGCTTGGTCGCCGGGATGTCGATGACTTCGCCGGTCTTGGGATTGCGGCCCTTGGAGGCGCCGCGCTCGGCCACAGCAAAGGTACCGAAGCCGGCCAGCTTGACCTCGTCGCCATTCTGAAGCGCCGTGGAGATCGAGTTGAAGACGGCGTCGACGGCGGTGGTCGCCTGCGCCTTCGGCAGATTGGCCTCGGTGGAAACCTGGGTGATGAGATCGGTCTTGTTCACTAGTCTATCCTTTCTGTGCCGCATGCCACCTGACGGTGGCCTAGAAATGTAACGCTTAGCGGCTGCCGCCGGAAAAGAAAACACCCGCCAGCCGGGGCTGGCGGGTGATTCACACGCAGCGTGTTCAGTGCGCCACGAGGCCGGACTGGGACTCCTCGTCGGCGACGACCGCGGGGCGCTTCGGCTCGTCCGATTCTTCCCACTCGATCGCCTCGGGCATCCGGACCAGCGCACGCTTGAGGACGTCGTCCATGCGCGCCACCGGCACGATCTCGAGACCGGACTTCAGGTTGTCCGGCACGTCGGCCAGATCCTTCGCGTTCTCCTCGGGAATCAGCACCGTCTTGATGCCGCCCCGAAGCGCCGCGAGGAGCTTCTCCTTCAGCCCGCCGATCGGCAGGACACGGCCGCGCAGCGTGATCTCGCCGGTCATCGCCACGTCCTTGCGCACCGGGATGCCGGTCATGGTGGAGACGATCGCCGTCACCATGGCCACGCCGGCGGACGGACCGTCCTTCGGCGTCGCGCCCTCGGGCACGTGAACGTGGATGTCGCGCCGGTCGAAGAGCGGCGGCTCGATGCCGAAGTCGATCGAGCGCGAGCGCACGTAGGCGGCGGCCGCGGTGATCGATTCCTTCATCACGTCGCGCAGGTTGCCGGTGACGGACATCTTGCCCTTGCCCGGCATCATCACGCCCTCGATCGTCAGCAGCTCGCCGCCGAACTCGGTCCAGGCGAGGCCGGTGACGACGCCGACCTGGTCCTCGCGCTCGGCCTCGCCGAAGCGATAGCGCGGCACGCCGAGGAAGTCCTCGAGGTTGTCGGCCGTGATGGCGATCGAATCGAGCTTCTTCATGATCAGCTCCTTGACGCACTTGCGTGCGACAGTCGCCAGCTCACGCTCGAGGTTGCGGACGCCCGCCTCCCGCGTATAGCGCCGGATGACGGTGAGGAGCGCCTCGTCGTCGATCGAGAACTCCTCGTCCTTGAGGCCGTGCTCCTTCACCGACTTGGGCAGCAGGTGACGGCGCGCGATCTCGACCTTCTCGTCTTCCGTGTAGCCGGCGATACGGATGATCTCCATCCGGTCCATGAGCGGGCCGGGGATGTTCAGCGTGTTCGCCGTCGTCACGAACATGACGTTCGACAGGTCGTAGTCGACCTCGAGATAGTGGTCGTTGAAGCTCGAGTTCTGCTCGGGATCGAGAACCTCGAGCAGCGCCGAGGACGGATCGCCGCGGAAATCGGCGCCCATCTTGTCGATCTCGTCGAGGAGGAAGAGCGGGTTCGTGAACTTCGCCTTCCGCATCGACTGGATGACCTTGCCGGGCATCGAGCCGATATAGGTCCGGCGATGCCCGCGGATCTCCGCCTCGTCGCGCACGCCGCCGAGCGACACGCGGACGAACTCGCGGCCCGTGGCCCGCGCGATCGACTTGCCGAGCGACGTCTTGCCGACGCCGGGCGGGCCGACGAGGCACAGGATCGGGCCCTTCAGCTTGTTGGCCCGGCTCTGCACCGCGAGGTACTCGACGATGCGGTCCTTGACCTTCTCGAGCCCGAAGTGATCGACGTCGAGAACCTCCTGGGCGAGCGCCAGGTCCTTCTTGACCTTCGACTTCTTGCCCCACGGGATCGACAGGAGCCAGTCGAGATAGTTGCGGACGACCGTCGCCTCGGCGGACATCGGGCTCATCTGCTTGAGCTTCTTGAGCTCGGCATTGGCCTTGTCGCGCGCGTCCTTGGAGAGCTTGGTCTTCTTGATCTTCTCCTCGATCTCCGCGAGCTCGTCGCGGCCATCGTCGGAGTCGCCGAGCTCCTTCTGGATCGCCTTCATCTGCTCGTTCAGGTAGTACTCGCGCTGCGTCTTCTCCATCTGACGCTTGACGCGGCTCCTGATGCGCTTCTCGACCTGCAGGACGGAGATCTCGCTCTCCATCAGGCCGAGAACCTGCTCGAGCCGGGAGGCGACCGAGACGGTCTCGAGAATCGCCTGCTTCTCCGGGATCTTCACGGCCAGGTGCGACGCCACGGTGTCGGCCAGCTTCGAATAGTCCTCGATCTGGCTGACCGCGCCGAGCACCTCGGGCGAGACCTTCTTGTTGAGCTTGACGTAGTTGTCGAACTCGCTGACGACGGAGCGGGCCAGCGCCTCGACCTCGACGACCTCGCCGACCTCGTCGGGAATCGTCTCGGCCTCGGCCTCGAGATACTCGCTCTCGCTGGTGTAGCTGCCGATCCGGGCGCGGTTCTGGCCTTCGACCAGCACCTTCACCGTCCCGTCCGGAAGCTTCAGAAGCTGCAGCACGGAGGCGAGCGTGCCGACCTCGTAGATGCCGTCGGCCGTCGGCTCGTCGTCGCCGGCGTTCTTCTGGGTCGCGAGGAGGATCGGCTTCTCGGCCCTCATCACCTCCTCGAGCGCGCGAATGGACTTCTCGCGCCCGACGAAGAGCGGGACGATCATGTGCGGGAAAACGACTATGTCGCGCAGCGGCAGAACCGGATACGCGCCCGAGCCAGTCGCCGGAGCGGGGGTGCGCGCAGTTTCGTCGGTCATAGCGCCATCCTTTCCAAAAGCGGGCCGGCAAGCCCGGTGGACGACGCGCCAGCGCGCCGCCTCGCTTTCGTCTGTACGAGATACCGGCCGGAGCGGTTCCCCGGGACTGTCTCGTCGCCCGGGAAACCGTAGGTGGGTTGACCAGCTAGGTGGCGATCGGGATGGGACAAGTCAAGAACACCCCATCCCCGCCCTTTACGCGCTGTTCTCAACGCCTTCCTTGCGATCCGCGTAGATGTAGAGCGGGTGCGCCTTGCCTTCGACCACCTCGGGGCTCAGCACGACCTCCTCGACACCTTCGAGACCGGGCAGTTCGAACATAGTGTCGAGCAGGATGCCCTCCATGATCGAGCGCAAGCCGCGTGCGCCCGTCTTGCGCTCGATGGCCTTGCGGGCGATCGAGAACAGGGAATCCTCGGGAAGGCTCAGCTCGACGCCCTCCATCTCGAACAGCCGCTGGTACTGCTTCACGAGCGCGTTCTTCGGCTCGGTCAGGATCTTGACCAGCGCCTCCTCGTCGAGGTCGTCGAGGGTGGCGATCACCGGCAGGCGGCCGATGAACTCGGGGATCAGGCCGAACTTCAGCAGGTCCTCCGGCTCGACGGCGCGCAGGATCTCGCCGGTCCGGCGGTCGTCCTGGGCGCGCACCGTGGCGCCGAAGCCGATCGAGGTGCCCTGCCCGCGCGCCGAGATGATCTTCTCGAGCCCGGCGAAGGCGCCGCCGCAGATGAACAGGATGTTCGTCGTGTCGACCTGCAGGAATTCCTGCTGCGGGTGCTTGCGGCCGCCCTGCGGCGGAACGCTCGCGACCGTGCCCTCCATGATCTTCAGGAGAGCCTGCTGCACGCCCTCGCCCGAGACGTCACGGGTGATCGAGGGGTTGTCGGACTTGCGGCTGACCTTGTCGACCTCGTCGATGTAGACGATGCCGCGCTGGGCCCGCTCGACGTTGTAGTCCGCCGCCTGCAGCAGCTTCAGGATGATGTTCTCGACGTCCTCGCCGACATAGCCGGCCTCGGTCAGCGTCGTCGCGTCCGCCATGGTGAACGGCACGTCGAGGATTCGGGCGAGCGTCTGGGCGAGCAGCGTCTTGCCGCAGCCCGTCGGGCCGACCAGCAGGATGTTCGACTTGGCGAGCTCGACGTCGTTGTTCTTGGCGCCGTGGTTCAGTCGCTTGTAGTGGTTGTGCACCGCGACCGACAGCACCTTCTTGGCGTGGCTCTGGCCGATCACGTAGTCGTCGAGCACCTTGCAGATCTCGTGCGGGCTCGGCACGCCGTCCGTCGACTTGACGAAGGCGGTCTTGTTCTCCTCGCGGATGATGTCCATGCACAGCTCGACGCATTCGTCGCAGATGAACACGGTTGGGCCGGCGATGAGTTTGCGAACCTCGTGCTGGCTCTTTCCGCAGAAGGAGCAGTAAAGGGTGTTCTTGGAATCGCTTCCGCTGACCTTGCTCATTCGGTCACTCCGGTTCGCCCCGCGGTCTCAACCTTGCCGGGCCTTTCAAGTCCCCCACGGACTCGACGCCCAGCGCCCCGCGCCGATCCCCAAGGGCAAGTTTATAGTCCCCCGCCTACGCAGGCCAATGCCAGCATGCTAGGGATGCGGAGATCAACAGTTCATTAACGGTGGCGCAGCGGAATCCACCGCTCCGCCACCCATTTGCCGCAGCGGCCGGCCTCAGCCGGCCGAGCCCTCGCCGCCGGGAACGTCGTCGGTGCGCTTGTCGATCACCTTGTCGACGATCCCGAACTCCTTGGCCTCCTGCGCCGTCATGAAATGGTCACGGTCGAGCGTGCGTTCAATCCGGTCGTAGTCCTGGCCGGTGTGGCGGACGTAGATCTCGTTCAGGCGGCGCTTGATCTTGAGGATGTCCTCGGCGTGGCGCTCGATGTCCGAGGCCTGCCCCTGGAAGCCGCCCGACGGCTGGTGGACCATGATGCGCGCGTTCGGCAGGGCGAAGCGCATGTCCTTCTCGCCGGCGGCGAGCAGCAGCGAGCCCATCGACGCCGCCTGGCCGATGCAGAGCGTGGAGACGGCCGGGCGGATGAACTGCATCGTGTCGTAGATCGCCAGTCCCGACGTCACCACCCCGCCAGGCGAGTTGATGTACATCGAGATCTCCTTCTTGGGGTTCTCGGCCTCAAGATAGAGCAGCTGCGCCGTGACGAGCGAGGCCATGTTGTCCTCGACTCCGCCCGTCACGAAAACGATTCGCTGCTTCAGCAGCAGCGAATAGATGTCGTAGGCGCGCTCACCCCGATTGGTCTGCTCGACCACCATCGGGACGAGCATGTTCATGTATGTGTCGACCGGGTCGCGCATTCTCTCATACCTCTGTCTGTCGAGCTCCGCCGCGGGCTCGAACGGTCATTCTGCCTTCTTCGCCCGGCTCGCCCGCTTCTTCTTGGCGGCCGGCGCGTCGTCGCCCGCGGCTTCCGCCTGCGAGCCGTGCTCGTGACCGTGGTCGCCATGATCGTGATCATGGTCGTGATCGTGGTCATGATGATGGTGGTGGTGGTCGTGCTCGTCCTCGGGATCGCGGAACAGCTCCTCGCGAGAGACGGGCTTCTCCGTCACCGTCGCCATCTCCACGATATAGTCAACGACCTTGTCCTCGAAAATAGGTGCGCGGAGCTGCGCGACCGCGCCGGGGTTCTTCTGGTAGAACTCCCAGACCTGCTGCTCCTGGCCGGGGTAGTTGCGCACCTGCTCGATGAGCGCCCGGTTGACCTCCTCGTCGGAGACCTTGACCTCGTTCTTCTCGCCGATCTCGGCCAGCACGAGCCCGAGCCGCACGCGGCGCTCCGCGATCTTGCGGTACTCCTCGCGCTGCTCCTCCTCGCTCGCGCCCTCGTCCTCGAAGGTGCGGCCCTGCTGCTGCAGGTCGTTCGTGACCTGCTGCCAGATCGATTCGAACTCCTGCTCCACGAGCTGCTCCGGCAGCGCGAAGGAGTGCATCTCGTCGAGCTTGTCGAGCACCTGGCGCTTCAGCTTCTGGCGCGAGCGCGTGTTCAGGTCGTTCGAGATCTGGTCGCGGATCGCCTCCTTGAGCTTGTCCATCGACTCGAAGCCGAGGGACGAGGCGAACTCGTCGTTCATCTCGCGGTCCTTCGGCGCGGCGACCTCGGTCACCTTGATCTCGAAGACCGCGTCCTGGCCGGCCAGGTGCGCCGCCTGGTAGTTCTCCGGGAAGGTGACCTCGACGGTCTTCTCGTCGCCCGCCTTCACGCCGACGAGCTGCTCCTCGAAGCCGGGGATGAAGGTGCCGCTGCCGAGCACGATGGTCGCGCCCTCGGCCGAGCCGCCCTCGAAGGCCTCGCCGCCGATCTTGCCGACGAAGTCCATGGTGACCCGGTCGCCCTGCTCGGCGGCCTCGGCCTCGCCGCGCGGCTCGAAGTCCTTGTTCTGCTCGGCGATGCGCTCGAGCGTCTCGTCGATGTCCTTGTCCTCGACGGGCGAGACCTCGCGCTCGATCTCCATCTTGGACAGGTCGGCGATCTCGACCGGCGGCAGCACCTCGAAGGCCATGGTGAAGGCCAGGTCGCCCTGCCCCTCGAGCACGCGCTCGACCTCGGTCTGGTCTTCCGGAAGCTCGATCCTGGGCTGGTAGGCGGGCTTCTCGTCGCGGTCGGTCAGCGCCTTCTGGGTCGACTCGCTGACCGTCTGCTCCAGGATCTCGGCCATGATGGAGCGGCCGTAGACCCGGCGCAGATGATTGACCGGCACCTTGCCCGGCCGGAACCCACGCAGGCGAACCTGGCCCTTGAGCTCGTTGAGGCGGGTGTTCAGGCGCTCGTCGAGCTCCTGCGCTGGGATCGAAATCTTGAGCTCCCGCTTGAGCCCTTCGTTGACGGTCTCGGTAACCTGCATGACGTTCCGTGTTCTGGCTGTTCGTGATGCCCCGGGCGGGGGCTCGATAGTCCGTTGTGGCCGGGCGATGGTGCGGGCGGAGGGACTTGAACCCCCACGGCTTTCGCCACGAGAACCTAAATCTCGCGTGTCTACCAGTTCCACCACGCCCGCGAAGGCCGGCCCTGCCGGCCCCAAACGCGGTGCGCGGCTCTATAGCACACGGCTTTTCCGGCACGCCAGAGGTAAGAGACGCAACGCGTTTGTCCAGTCAATCCCGCATGAGCGCGAAGTTGACGACGACATAGAAGGCGATGGCGCCGAGCAGCACGACGGCGGCGCGGCTCTCGGCGCCGGCCTGGTAGTAGACGCCGGCAGCGGCCGCCGCCGCGAGCGGAATGAGCAATCTCATGTTGGCCTCCTCGTTCCGGACCGGCACGCCCCGGTCCTCCGCGGAGGTTGATGCGCAAGCCGCGTGCCGCTCAGGCTCCGGGAGCAAGCGTCGCCAGCACGCCCGGCAGAAGTCCCGGAATGTCTTCGGAAATCAGGCCCGGGCCGTGGCGCTGCGCGGCGGCGCCGTGCATGTAGACGGAGGCCGCGGCCGCTTCAAAGCCGGACAGGCCTTGCGCCAGATGTCCCAGAATGATGCCGCCGAGAACGTCGCCCGTGCCGGCCGTCGCGAGCCACGGCGCGCTCGTCGCGTTGACCGCCGCCCGCCCGTCCGGAGCCGCGACGACCGTGTCGCCGCCCTTCAGCACGACCACCGCGCCGCTGCGCCGGGCGGCGTCCCGCGCCGCCTCGAGCTTGCTCGTCGCCTGCGTCAGCGTGTCCCTGCCGAACAGCCGGGCGAACTCGCCCTCGTGCGGCGTCAGCACGACGGGCCGCCCGTCGGCCGCGATCAGCTCGAACAGCGCTTCTGGCCGCGTCTCGAAGCTCGTGAGCGCGTCGGCGTCGAGCACGACCGGCCGCTTCGCCTCGAGCGCCGCCCGCGCGAGCTGGGCGGTGCGCGGCTCGACGCCGAGACCCGGGCCCAGCAGGACCGCGTTCTTGCGCTCGTCCTCCAGCACCTCGCGCAGCCCCGAGGGGTTGTTGGCCTCCGTGAGCATGACCGCCGTCAGCTGCGCCGCGTAGATCGGCAGGGCACGGAACGGCGCGGCGATCGTCACGAGCCCCGCCCCGGCCCGCAGCGCCGCCGTCGCGGCCAGGCGCGGCGCGCCCGACTTCCAGCCCTCGCCGCCGACGACGAGCGCGTGGCCGCGCCGGTACTTGTGGCCGTCCGGCTGCGGCCAGCGCAGCGCGTCGCGCCACAGCCCCGGCTCGTTGGCGAAGCAGCGCGGCCGGATCGTGCCGAGCACGCTGTCGGGAATGCCGATCTGGGCGAGCTCGACCTCGCCGCAGAGCGTGCGCCCCGGCAGCAGGAGATGGCCCGGCTTGCGGCGGAAGAAGGTGACCGTGCGCCCGGCCCGCACCACCGGACCGGCGGCCCGGCCGGTCGTGCCGTCGAGACCCGAGGGCACGTCGACCGCGACCACAGGGACCCCGCTGCGGTTGACGGCGTCGACGATCTCCGCGGCCGCCCCCTCGAGCGGGCGCGCGAGGCCGGCGCCGAACAGCGCGTCCACGACGAGCCCTGCCCCGTCGAGCATCTCCGGCGAGAAGGCCGACACCTCGCCGCTCCAGCGATCCGCGGCGGCCGCCGCGTCGCCCCGCAGGGCCTCGCGCCGGCCGAGCAGCGCGAGGCGGACGGGATGCCCCGCCTCCGCCAGGTGCCGCGCCGCGACGAAGCCGTCGCCGCCATTGTTGCCGGGCCCGCACAGGACGAGGATGCGTGCCGCGGGAGGCGCCAGCCGGCGGGCGGCGCGGGCGACCGCGGCACCGGCCGCCTCCATCAGCGCCGCCCCGCTCGTGCCGCCCTCGACGGTCAGCCGGTCGGCCTGCGCCATCTCGTCGGTGGTCAGAAGCTCGAGCACGTCCTACCTCTCCGCGTGTCTGCCCTTATCGCGTGCAAAAGCACACATCTTGTGCACAGGATGACCGGCCGATCTGCTGGTTTTTCGAGCACCCCCCTCTCGAAAATGCGGCGGCTGCCGGTATTTTCATGACGCCGGATTCGCTGGCACGCGATCTGCAGATGAGCGACGCGGGTGATGCGCCCGACCGAGTTTCAAAGGAGCCCTGAGCCACAATGAAGAAGATCGAGGCCATCATCAAACCGTTCAAGCTGGACGAGGTGAAGGAGGCGCTGCAAGAGGTCGGCCTACAGGGCATCACGGTGACGGAGGCCAAGGGCTTCGGTCGCCAGAAGGGCCACACGGAACTCTATCGCGGCGCCGAATACGTGGTGGACTTTCTGCCCAAGGTGAAGGTCGAGGTGGTCCTTTCGGAGGATCAGGTCGAGAAGGCTGTGGAGGCCATTCAGAAGGCCGCGCAGACGGGGCGCATCGGCGATGGCAAGATTTTCATCTCCAACGTCGACGACGCCATTCGGATCCGCACGGGCGAGCGGGGCACCGACGCCATCTGAACGATGCAGAAGACGGCCCTGCCGCAACGGCTGGGCCGGGACTAGATAACCCACTGAGGAAGGGGCGTATAATATGGCTGACGCCAACACTATTCTGAAGATGATCAAGGACGAGGACGTCAAGTACGTCGACCTGCGCTTCACCGACCCGCGCGGCAAGCTGCAGCACGTGACGATGGACGTCAGCGTCTGCGACGAGGACATGTTCGCCGACGGCGTGATGTTCGACGGCTCCTCGATCGCCGGCTGGAAGGCGATCAACGAATCCGACATGACCCTCATGCCGGACCCCGAGACCGCCCACATCGACCCCTTCTTCGCCCAGACGACGCTGGCCGTGTTCTGCGACGTGCTCGAGCCCTCGACCGGCGAGGCCTACGAGCGCGACCCGCGCACGACCGCCAAGAAGGCCGAGGCCTTCCTGAAGCAGTCCGGCATCGGCGACAGCGTGTTCGTCGGCCCCGAGGCGGAGTTCTTCGTCTTCGACGACGTGCGCTTCACCTCCGATCCGTACAACTCGGGCTTCGCGGTCGACTCGACCGAGCTGCCGTCGAACAACGGCACCGAGTACGAGGCCGGCAACCTCGGCCACCGTCCGCGCGTCAAGGGCGGCTACTTCCCGGTGCCGCCGGTCGACTCCGCGCAGGACATGCGCTCCGAGATGCTGTCGGTCATGGCCGGCATGGGCGTGATCGTCGAGAAGCACCACCACGAGGTGGGCGCGGCGCAGCACGAGCTCGGCATGAAGTTCGACAAGCTGACCTTCAACGCCGACAAGATGCAGATCTACAAGTACGTCGTGCACCAGGTCGCCAACGCCTACGGCAAGACGGCGACCTTCATGCCGAAGCCGATCTTCGGCGACAACGGCTCGGGCATGCACTGCCACCTGTCGATCTGGAAGGAAGGCAAGCCCGTCTTCGCCGGCTCCAAGTACGCCGACCTGTCGGACGAGTGCCTGTTCTTCATCGGCGGCATCCTGAAGCATGCCCGCGCGATCAACGCCTTCACGAACCCGACGACGAACTCCTACAAGCGTCTCGTCCCGGGCTACGAGGCGCCGGTCCTGCTCGCCTACTCCGCGCGCAACCGCTCGGCCTCCTGCCGCATCCCGCTCGCCTCGTCGCCGAAGGGCAAGCGCGTCGAGGTCCGCTTCCCGGACCCGGCCGCCAACCCCTATCTCGGCTTCGCGGCGCTCGTCATGGCCGGTCTCGACGGCATCCGGAACAAGATCAATCCGGGCGACCCGATGGACAAGAACCTCTACGACCTGCCGCCGGCGGAGCTGAAGGAGATCCCGACCGTCTCGACCAGCCTGCGCATGGCGCTGGAGTCGCTCGACGCCGACCGCGAGTTCCTCAAGGCCGGCGGCGTGTTCTCCGACGACCAGATCGACGCCTACATCGAGCTCAAGATGGACGAGGTCGAGCGCTTCGAGATGGCGCCGCACCCGGTCGAGTACGACCTCTACTACAGCGTGTGACGCGCGCGGCGCCTGCCCACGCGGCAGCCGTCTGAAGAGGGGCCGCCGGACGCCACGTCCGGCGGCCTTCTTTGCGTTTCGGCACCGTTCGTGCTTTATCGGCAGCGCATGGCGGCGAGCGGAGCGCGGTCCCTCGCGCGGCGATCCTTCGCACGGTCGTCAGGCCCGCCCGTGGATGGCACACTTCCACATATGATTCGCGAACGGAACTGAGCATGGATTCCTCGGACGACCTCTTCAGGGGCGTCTCCAGTACGCCTGCGTCACCGAAGCGGCAGAAGGCCGCGGACCGGCGCGCGACCGCGGCCCCGCAGGATGGCGACGGCTACACGGCGGCTGACATCGAGGTCCTGGAGGGGCTCGAGCCGGTCCGGCGCCGCCCGGGCATGTATATCGGCGGCACCGACGAGAAGGCCCTGCACCATCTCTTCGCCGAGGTCATCGACAACTCGATGGACGAGGCGGTCGCCGGCCACGCCAGCGTCATCGAGGTGTCCTTCGACGAGGACGGCTTCCTCTCCGTCACCGACAACGGCCGCGGCATCCCGGTCGATCCGCACCCGAAGTTCACCGACAAGTCCGCCCTCGAGGTCATCCTCACCACGCTGCACGCCGGCGGCAAGTTCAACTCCAAGGTCTACGAGACCTCGGGCGGCCTGCACGGCGTCGGCGTGTCGGTGGTCAACGCGCTGTCGGAGCGGCTCGAGGTCGAGGTGGCGCGCAACCGCCGCCTCTACCGGCAGGCCTACGAGCGCGGCCGGCCGACCGGGCCGATCGAGGATGCCGGCGAGGTCATGAACCGGCGCGGAACCCGCATCCGCTTCCGGCCCGACGGCGAGATCTTCAAGGGCGCGAAGCTGCGCCCGGCGCGGCTGTTCCGGATGGCCCGCTCCAAGGCCTACCTGTTCCGCGGCGTCGAGGTGCGCTGGTCGTGCGCGCCGTCCCTGCTGCCCGAGGACGGCTCGGTGCCCGCGAAGGAAGTCTTCAAGTTTCCCGGGGGCTTGAGCGACTTTCTGAGCGCAGAGATCGAAGGCGAGACGCTCGTCGTTCCCGACATCTTCTCCGGCCGGGTCGACAAGGGCACCGGCCACGGCCGGGTCGAGTGGGCGGTCGCCTGGTTCGCCACGCGCGACGGCTTCGTCTCCTCGTACTGCAACACCGTGCCGACGCCCGACGGCGGCACCCACGAGACGGGCCTGCGCACGGCCCTCCTCAAGTCGCTTCGCGCCTATGCAGAGCTCACGGGCCGCAAGCGGGCGCAGATCTTCACCTCCGACGACGTGATGGCCTCGACCGGCGCGATGCTGTCGGTGTTCATCCGCGAGCCCGAGTTCCAGGGCCAGACGAAGGACCGGCTGGCGACCGCGGAGGCCGCCCGCATCGTCGAGCAGGCGGTGCGCGACCAGTTCGACCACTGGCTGGCGCAGAGCCCGCAGACCGGCACGAAGCTTCTCGACTGGGTGATCGACCGGGCCGAGGAGCGGCTGAAGCGCCGCCAGGAAAAGGAGATCGGCCGCAAGACCGCCGTGCGCAAGCTGCGCCTGCCGGGCAAGCTCGCCGACTGCAGCCGCAACGAGATGCAGGGCTCCGAGGTCTTCATCGTCGAGGGCGACTCGGCCGGCGGCTCGGCCAAGCAGGCCCGCGACCGACAGACGCAGGCGGTGCTGCCGCTGCGCGGCAAGATCCTCAACGTCGAGAGCGCGACGATCGGCAAGCTCGCCCAGAACCAGCAGCTCTCCGACGTCGTCCAGGCGCTCGGCTGCGGCACCGGATCGCACTACCGCGAGCAGGACCTGCGCTACGAGAAGATCATCATCATGTGCGACGCCGACGTCGACGGCGCCCACATCGCCTCGCTGCTGATGACCTTCTTCTACCGCCAGATGCCCGAGCTCATCGCCCAGGGGCATCTCTACCTCGCGGTTCCGCCGCTCTACCGGATCAGCCAGGGCGGCAAGACGCTCTACGCCCGCGACGACCGCCACAAGGACGGCCTGCTCGCCAGCGAGTTCAACGGACGCGGCAAGGTCGAGATCGGCCGCTTCAAGGGCCTCGGCGAGATGCTGCCGGCGCAGCTGCGCGAGACGACGATGGACCCGAAGACGGCGGACGCTGCTGCAGGTGACGATCGCGCAGGCCGAGGAGACGGCCGAGACGGTCAAGCGGCTGATGGGCAACCAGCCGGAGGGCCGCTTCAGCTTCATCCAGGAAAACGCGGAATTCGCGGAGGAACTCGACATCTGACCCCCGATTCCCGGCCCGAAGGGGCTCGCCCGGGGGCGCCGACGGCGCGACTTTGCCCGCCGACGGCAGAACAAGCGGCGGCCGCCAGCGTTATCCTTACCGTGTCGCGGCTGGTCGTCCGACATTGACATGAAATCTCAGCATCTTATGTTGCGGCGGGCCGGTTCTGGATCGTGCCGTCACCTGAACTCTCGCGGTCCAGACGCGGAAATCTCACGAAACGATGGTACATGCCGTTTAACGAATTGGGACTGAGCGAGAAGGTTCTCGCCGCAGTCGACGCCGCCGGTTACTCAGAACCGACACCGATCCAGGAGCAGTCCATCCCGCACGTCCTCGCGAAGCGGGACGTGGTCGGTATTGCTCAGACGGGCACGGGAAAGACGGCGAGCTTCGTGCTGCCGATGCTGAGCCTGCTGGAACGCGGGCGCGCCCGCGCGCGCATGCCGCGAACGCTCATTCTCGAGCCGACGCGCGAGCTCGCAGCCCAGGTCGAAGAGAACTTCACCCGCTACGGCACGCAGCACAACCTGACGGTCGCGCTGCTGATCGGCGGCGTCTCGTTCGGCGACCAGGACCGCAAGCTCGACCGCGGCGCCGACGTGCTGATCGCGACGCCCGGCCGCCTGCTCGACCATTTCGAGCGCGGCAAGCTGCTCCTGACCGGCGTCGAGATCCTCGTCATCGACGAGGCCGACCGCATGCTCGACATGGGCTTCATCCCGGACATCGAGCGGATCTGCAAGCTCGTGCCGTTCACCCGCCAGACCCTGTTCTTCTCCGCGACGATGCCGCCGGAGATCCAGAAGCTGACCGGGCAGTTTCTTCACAATCCCGTGAGCGTCGAGGTGGCGCGCCGCTCCTCGACCGCCGAGAAGGTCGCCCAGCGCGTCGTGAAGGCGCCGCAGAACCCGAAGGAGAAGCGCGAGCTTCTCCGGCGCGAGCTGAAGGCCGCCGGCGAGGACGCCAACGCGATCATCTTCTGCAACCGCAAGCGCGACGTGGCGACGCTCCACCGCTCGCTGCAGCGGCACGGCTTCAACGCCGGCGCCCTGCACGGCGACCTCGACCAGCGCGAGCGCATGGCCACGCTGGCCGGCTTCCGCGAGGGCAAGATCCGCATCCTCGTGGCGAGCGACGTCGCGGCCCGCGGCCTCGACATTCCGGCGGTCAGCCACGTCTTCAACTTCGACGTCCCGACCCACCCGGAGGACTACGTCCACCGGATCGGCCGCACCGGCCGCGCCGGGCGCTCGGGCGCGGCGGTCACGATCGCCACGCCGGCGGACATGAAGTACCTCTCCCGCATCGAGGAGATGCTCGAGAAGCCGATTCCGCGCGAGGACGCGCCGGAGCTCAAGTCGGACGCCAAGGCCGAGGCCAAACCCGAATCCAGATCCGGAGCCAGGTCCGGAGCCAAAACCGGAGCAAAGTCGGACGAGGCCGGCGAGCCGGAGGCGGAGCGCAGCTCGAAGGAGCCCTCCTCCCGCCGCCGCAGGACGAGCCGCGGCCGGAAGTCCGCCGAGGCCCGCGAGGCCGCGGAGGCTGCCGCCGCCGAGGCCTCCGGTCGAGTCCGAGCCGGAGGCCGCCCAGCCGGCCGAGGCGGACGACGAGGCCGAGATCCCGGTGGCGCCGCTGCCGACCCCTCGCCAGCCCGCCCAGAAGAAGGGCTCGCGCCGGCGCTCCTCGGAGCGGCGCGAGGAGCAGGTCGTCGGCCTCGGCGACCACGTCCCCGCCTTCCTTCTGCGTCCCGTGCGGCGTCCCTGACCTTTTCCGTCCGGTAAAATTTCCCTGCGGCAGGGGCTGCCGGCCGCCCGGTTTCACGCACCGTTAAGCCTCTGCGGGATAGGGTCCCGGTGTTTCCGGGGAAATGTCACGGTTGCGGCACGATCGCTGCATCAGGAGGGGGGGCTCCGATGAGGGGTGATGAGTTCGAACGTTCCATCTCATACGGGGAGCGTGCCCTCACCTATCTCCGCAAGAACGCCACGCCCGCCTACCCCCAGAACTACGAGCTCTGGTACACCTATACCTCCGGCATCAACCCGAACCTCAACGCCGCCGTCGACCAGGCGCTCGAGAGCAAGGGCCGGCTGAAGCCGCAGGACATCGAGGACCTCTACGACAGCCATCTGTCGCCGGTCCGCCTGCGCGACCGGCTCGGCGAGGTCTCGTCCGACGTCACGTCCAAGATCAACGAGGTGCTCGCGCTCCTCGAAAGTTCCGAGAAGAACGTCGGGGGCTACGGCGACACTCTGCGCGCCGCCTCGAACGGCCTCGGCAACGCCAAGACCCAGGCGCAGGCACGGTCCATCGTCGAGCGAATCATCGCCGCGACGCAGGAGATCGAGGCCAAGAACGCCGAGCTCGAGCACCAGCTTTCCGAATCGCGGGCGCAGATCGAGGGGCTGCACGACAGCCTCGAGGTCATCCGCTTCGAATCGCGCAGCGACCAGCTGACCGGCCTCGCCAACCGCAAGGCGTTCGACGAGAGCCTGGAGCAGGCGATCGAGGCCGCGAACGCCGAGCGGCGGAGCCTGTGCCTCACCTTCTGCGACATCGACCACTTCAAGAAGTTCAACGACACGTTCGGCCACCAGACGGGCGATCAGGTGCTGCGCCTGGTCGGGGCCGCGATCCGCGCCTACGCCGCTCCCCAGGACATCCCCGCGCGCTACGGCGGCGAGGAATTCGCGATCATCATGGTCGACACGGACCTTCAGAACGCGGTGCGCCGGGCCGAGCAGGTGCGCTATGCGGTCGCCGAGAAGGAGCTCGTGAAGAAGTCCACGGGCGAGAGCCTCGGCCACGTGACGATGTCGGCGGGCGTGACGAGCTATGCGCGCGGAGAGCCGCTGGAGTCCTTCGTCGAACGGGCCGACCAGCTGCTCTACGAGGCGAAGAACGCCGGCCGCAACCGCGTGATCTCGCGGGAAGGCGATCTCCGCGGCGATCCCACGGTGCAGGTCGCCTGATCCATTCCGGCAAGACATGGACGGAAACGACAAGGCCGGCCCCGTGGGGCCGGCCTTGTCGTTTCGCGCGGGGGTTCTCGCAGCCCGGTCAGGCGTCGAGCGAGGCGGGCGTCAGGGACACCGATTCGCCGCAGCCGCAGGCCGAGGTCTGGTTCGGGTTGTTGAACACGAACTGCGAGGACAGCTTCTCGGTCCGGTAGTCCATCTCGGTGCCGAGCAGGAACAGCACGGCCTTCGGATCGATCAGGATCGTCACGCCGCGGTCCTCGACGACCTCGTCGTGCGGATTGCGCGCCTCGGCATATTCCATCGTGTAGGACATGCCCGCGCAGCCGCCGTTCTTCACCCCGACCCGCAGGCCGACGATCTCGCGGTCTGAACCAGCCATGATCTCCTTGATGCGATCCGCGGCCGCATCCGTGAGGGTCATGACCTTCGGCTTCGGGCGTGCTGCAACGTTCATGGCGTCCTGCTCTCGGGCTCGTTCACTTCGGCGGCCGGCGCGCGCGGCGCCGACACTCCCTACATGGTGTCAGAAAAAGTCGAGCGCCACCCTGGCCTCTTCCGACATGCGGCTCGGATCCCACGGCGGGTCGAACACCATGTTGACGCGGACCTGGCCGACGCCGTCGACCGAGGACACCGCGTCCTCGACCCAGCCCGGCATCTCGCCGGCCACGGGGCAGCCGGGCGCCGTCAGGGTCATGTCCACCGTCACGTTGCGGTCGTCGTCCACGTCGATGCGGTAGATCAGGCCGAGCTCGTAGATGTCGGCGGGGATCTCCGGATCGTAGACGGACTTCAGCGCGCCGATGATGTCGTCGGTCAGCCGCGCCAGCTCCTCCGGCGGGATCGCCGAGGCCTCCGCGGCGCCGCTCTCTGCGGTCGCTTCGCTCATGCGAACATCTCCTGCGCCTTCTCGATCGCCTCCACGAGGCGGTCGACCTCTTCCATCGTATTGTACATGCCGAACGACGCACGGCACGTCGACGTGACGCCGAACCGCGCGAGCAGCGGCTGCACGCAATGGGTGCCGGCCCGGACGGCCACGCCGTAGCGGTCTATCACGGTCGAGACGTCGTGAGCGTGCGCTCCCGCAACCTCGAACGAGACGATGGCGCCACGCTCGGCCGCATCGCCGAACACCCGCACGCTGTTGCTCTGGCGCAGCCGCTCGAGCGCGTAGCGCGTCAGCGCGTCCTCGTGCGCCCGGATCCGCTCGCGGCCGATCCCGTCCATGTAGTCGAGCGCCGCGGCGAGGCCGGAGGCCTCGACGATCGGCGGCGTGCCGGCCTCGAAGCGGTGCGGCGGCTTCTGGTAGGTGACGCCGTCCTCGGTGACCTCGTCGATCATCTCGCCGCCGCCGTTGAAGGGCGGCAGCGCCTCGAGCGCCTCGGCCGTGCCGTAGAGCACGCCGATGCCGGTCGGCCCGTAGACCTTGTGGCCGGTGAACACGTAGTAGTCGGCGCCGATGGCCTGCACGTCGACCGGCAGGTGCACCGCGCCCTGGCTGCCGTCCACGAGGACGCGGATGCCGCGCTCGTGGGCGAGCCTCACGACCTCCGCGACCGGCACGATGGAGCCCAGCATGTTCGACATGTGGGTGATGGCCACCATCCTGGTCTTCGGCCCGAGCAGCTTCTCGAACTCCTCGAGGAGGAAGTTGCCGTCCTCGTCGACCGGCGCCCACCTGATGACCGCGCCCTTGCGCTCGCGCAGGAAGTGCCACGGCACGATGTTGGAGTGGTGCTCCATGATCGACAGGACGATCTCGTCGCCCTCGCCGATCGAGGCGCCGATACCGTTCGCGACGAGGTTGATCGCCTCCGTCGCGTTGCGGGTGAAGACGATCTGGTCGCTCGAGGGGGCGTTCAGGAACGTCCGCACGCGCTCGCGCGCCCGCTCGAAGTTCTCGGTCGCCGTGTTCGACAGGTAGTGCAGGCCGCGATGGACGTTGGCGTACTCGTTCTCCATCGCATAGGTCATCGCCTCGATCACGGCGCGCGGCTTCTGGGCCGACGCGGCGTTGTCGAGGTAGACCAGCGGGCGCCCGTAGACCTGGCGCCCGAGGATCGGAAAGTCGCGGCGGATCGACGCGACGTCGTACGCCCCGCCCCCGGCCTGCACGGGCGCGTTCATATGTGACCCTCGTCCCGGCGCACCGAGACCCACTCGTGCGCGTAGTTCGACAGCACCTCGCGCAGCGCCTCGTTGGTCACGAGGTCGAGCGCCTCGCCGATGAAGGCCTCGATCAGCAGCGCCTTCGCCTCGGTCTCGGGAATGCCGCGCGAGCGGAGGTAGAACAGGAGCTCGTCGTCGATCTGGCCGGACGTGGCGCCGTGGCCGCACTGCACGTCGTCGGCGAAGATCTCCAGCTCCGGCTTGTTGTCCATCTCCGCCTCGTCCGACAGCATGAGCGACTGCGTCATCATCTTGCCGTCGGTCTTCTGGGCGTCGCTGGCGGACCAGGATCTTGCCCTGGAAGACGCCGCGGGCACGGTCGTCGAGCACCGCCTTGAACAGCTCGCGGCTCGTGCAGTCGGGCACCGCATGGTCGACGAACATGGTGACGTCGCCGTGCTGCCTGCCGGCGAGGAGCTGGACGCCGGCGACGTTGGCGTTCGTCTCGGGGCCGTTCAGCCGCAGCACGATCTGGTTGCGGGCGATCGCCGCGCCGGTGGCGAAGGGCATGCAGAGCACCTCGGCGCCGGCCGCCACGTCGCCGACCAGCGTCGACAGGTGGGTCGCGCCGTTGCCGTCGCCCTGCACCTTGAGCCAGTCGAGCTTGCCGCGGTCGGCGACCGCGAAGCGGGTGGCCGTGTTGACGAGGTAGGAGGAGCCCTCGGGCCCCTCGAAGGTCTCGACCACGCTCGCCTCGGCACCCGCCTCGACGACGACCAGGTTGCGCACGTAGCTCGCCGAGGGATCGAGGTGCGAGACGATGTGCGACAGCATGATCGGCTTGTCGAGCTTCGTGCCCTCGGTGACGCGGATCACGACGCCGCCCCGCATGAAGGCGGTGTTGAGGTCGAAGACCGCCGTGCCGGCCACGTCCGACCAGGTCTCCAGGAGCACCGGCGCCATCTCGTCGTTGTCGAGCGCGGCCGCCAGCGGCGTCACCTCGACGCCCGCGACGTGCGCCAGCTCGCTCGCGATCTCCGGCTCGCCGCCGTCGCGCGTCACCACCCGGTAGGCGTCGAGGCCGGCCAGCGTCTCGATCTCCAGCGCGCCCGAGGCGGGCTCGGCCGCAGGTGCCGGCAGCTCGCGCAGCATGCTGCGCAGGTCGGTGTACTTCCAGTCCTCGATGCGGCGATGGGGCAGCCCTTCCGCGGCGAAGCGCTCGATGGCGCTGCGGCGGACCGCCCGAACGGCGTCGCCACCCGGCAGCCGGTCGGCGGCCGTGGCGAACTGCTCCTCGGCAGCGCGCTCCGCGGCGGTCGCGACCCTCTTCAGTTCAACGTTCATCCTGGCTGCTCCCTCGGTCCTCAGGCGGCCTCGGTGTAGGCGGCGTAACCGGACGCCTCGAGCTCCTTGGCGAGCTCCGGGCCGCCGGTGCGGACGATGCGGCCGCGCGACATGACGTGCACGATGTCCGGCACGATGTAGTCGAGCAGGCGCTGGTAATGGGTGATGACGACCATGCCGCGCTCGGGCGAGCGCAGCGAGTTGACGCCGTCCGCCACGACCTTCAGCGCGTCGATGTCGAGGCCGGAATCCGTCTCGTCGAGGATGCACAGCTTCGGCTCGAGGACCGACATCTGCAGGATCTCGGCGCGCTTCTTCTCGCCGCCGGAGAAGCCGGTGTTCACCGGCCGCTTGAGCATCTCCTGGCTGATGCCGAGCTTCTCGGCCTTCTCGCGGACGACGCGCATGAACTCCGGCGTCGACAGCTCCTCCTCGCCGCGCGCCTTGCGCTGCGCGTTGAGCGCGGTGCGCAGGAAGGTCATGGTCGCGACGCCGGGGATCTCGACGGGATACTGGAAGGCGAGGAACACGCCGGCGGCGGCGCGCTCGTCGGGCTCCATCTCGAGAAGGTCCTCGCCGCTCAGCGACACCTCGCCGCCGGTCACGTCGTAGTCCTCCTTGCCGGCGAGGATGTAGGACAGCGTCGACTTGCCCGAGCCGTTCGGGCCCATGATGGCGTGGACCTCGCCCGGGTTCACCTCGAGCGAGAGGCCCCGAAGGATCTCCTGTTCCTCGACCCGCGCCTGCAGGTCGTTGATCTTGAGCAATGCGGTCATCGTCTCTCTTCCGGCAATCTTCAAAATGGGAAATGCCGCGCGGCGGCCCGGCGGGCGCCGCGCGATCCGTTGCGTCGCGCGCCGATCAGCCGACCGAGCCCTCGAGGCTGATGCCGATCAGCTTCTGGGTCTCGACCATGAACTCCATCGGCAGCTGCTGGATGACGTCGCGGACGAAGCCGTTGACGATCAGCGCCACCGCCTCTTCCTCGCCGAGGCCGCGCGACATGCAGTAGAACATCTGGTCGTCGGAGATCTTCGACGTCGTCGCCTCGTGCTCGAACACGGCGGAGGAGTTCTTCGCCTCGATGTAGGGCACGGTGTGCGCGCCGCAGCGGTCGCCGATCAGCAGCGAGTCGCACTGCGTGAAGTTGCGCGCGTTCCTGGCCTTCGCGTGCGCCGAGACGAGGCCGCGATAGGTGTTCTCGGAGAAGCCCGCGGCGATGCCCTTCGAGATGATGCGGCTCGACGTGTTCTTGCCGAGATGCACCATCTTGGTGCCGGAATCGATCTGCTGGTGGCCGTTCGAGATCGCGATCGAGTAGAACTCGCCGCGCGAGTTGTCGCCGCGCAGGATGCAGCTCGGATACTTCCAGGTGATCGCCGAGCCGGTCTCGACCTGCGTCCACGAGATCTTCGAGTTCTTGCCGCGGCAGTCGCCGCGCTTGGTCACGAAGTTGTAGACGCCGCCCTTGCCCTCGGCGTCGCCGGGGTACCAGTTCTGCACGGTCGAGTACTTGATCTCCGCGTCGTCGAGCGCGACCAGCTCCACGACGGCGGCGTGCAGCTGGTTCTCGTCGCGCGACGGCGCCGTGCAGCCCTCGAGGTAGGAGACGTAGGAGCCCTCGTCGGCGATGATCAGCGTCCGCTCGAACTGGCCCGTCTGCTTCTCGTTGATGCGGAAGTAGGTCGACAGCTCCATCGGGCAGCGCACGCCCTTCGGGACGTAGACGAACGACCCGTCGGAGAACACCGCGGAGTTCAGCGTCGCGTAGAAGTTGTCCGACACGGGCACGACGGAGCCGAGATACTTGCGCACGAGCTCGGGGTGCTTCTGGAGCGCCTCGGAGATCGAGCAGAAGATGACGCCGTGCTTGGCGAGCTCCTCCTTGAAGGTCGTCACCACCGAGACGGAGTCGAACACGGCGTCGACGGCGACGCGGCTGTTCTCGACGCCGGCCAGGATCTCCTGCTCGCGCAGCGGGATGCCGAGCTTCTCGTAGGTGCGCAGGAGCTCGGGATCGACGTCGTCGAGCGTCTGCGGTCCCGCGGACTGCTTCGGCGCCGCGTAGTAGTAGAGGTCCTGGAAGTCGATCTTGGGATAGCTCACGCGCGCCCAGGTCGGCTCGCTCATCGTGCGCCAGCGCTTGAACGCCTCGAGCCGCCACTCCGTCATCCATTCCGGCTCGTTCTTCTTCGCCGAGATGAAGCGGACGATGTCCTCGTTCAGACCCTTGGGTGCCTTCTCCAACTCGATGTCGGTGAAGAAGCCATACTTGTACTTGTCGACGTCGATCGAGCGGACCTGCTCGACCGTTTCACGCACAGCTGGCATCAATCGCTCCTTCGCTCACGGTTTCAAGGACCGTGGGTTTTGCTCATGCCGCTTGCGGTTGCCGCCCGCGCCTGGCCAGTTTCGGCCCGACACGTCGCCACACGCTCACGAAACCTTCTACATCCTCCCTCGTGGTCGACCAACCGAGGCTGAGCCTCAGCGCGCCGGCCGCCAGTGCGGGATCGACACTCATCGCCGCCAGGACGTGCGACGGACCGACCTTGCCGGACGAGCAGGCGGACCCGGAGGAAACCGCCACGCCGGCGAGGTCGAGGGCGATCAGCGCCGTCTCGGCCACCACTCCCGGAGCCGCGAAGCAGCTCGTGTTGGGCAGCCGGGGCGCGTCGACGCCGAGAATCCCGACACCCGGAGAGATAGTGTTTATTTCCGCCTCTAGCCAGTCGCGCAGGGCAGAGATTTCCGACGCGGCGCCCGCCATTTCGGCGACGGCGCAGCGGGCGGCCGCGCCGAAGCCGGCAAGGGCGGGAACGTTCTCGGTGCCGGCGCGAAGGCCGGCGCTCCTGGCCGCCGCCCTTCAGCAGCGGCACGAGGGCGAGGCCCGCGAGGTTGACCAGCGCGCCGGCGCCGAGCGGGCCGCCCATCTTGTGCGACGACAGGGTCACGAGGTCGACGCCGATCTCGGCGCGGCGCGAACGGCAGGCGGCCGGCCATCTGCACCGCGTCGCTGTGCACCGGCACGCCGGCCTCGCTGGCGAGCCGCGCGATCTCGCCGAGCGGCTGCAGCACGCCCGTCTCGTTGTTCGCCGCCATCACGGAGACGAGGCCCGGCTTCGGATCCGCCTGCGAGGCGCCGGGCCAGCCAGGCGAGATCGACGAGGCCGTTGCCGTCGACGGGAATCGTCTCGATCCCGCCGCGGCCGGACGAGGACGGAGGGGTGCTCGACGGCGGAGACGAGAATCGGCCGCTCGCCGCGCCTGCGCCAGGGCGAGCGCGTTGGCCTCGGTGCCGCCGCTCGTGAACACGACGTCGGCCGGATCGGCGCCGACCAGCGCGGCGACCGCGGCGCGCGCATCCTCCAGATGCCGGCGCGCCTTGCGGCCGGCGCCGTGCACGGAGGAGGGATTGCCGCCGTCGTCGAGCGCCGCGAGCATCGCCGCGCGCGCCTCCGGGCGAAGCGGGCTCGTCGCGTTGCAGTCGAGATAGACGGTTCCGGCCACTCCGCCCTCCGCTCGGCCTCGGCATTTGTGAGCTTGCACCGCCACGCCCATATATGGTGAGAGTGGCGGCCGCGCCACGCCTTTTCGCGGCGGCACGACCCGTAGTTTCGAATGTTTCTAATCTTCTAGGGAGCCCCAGGCCCGGTGTCAAGGAACGCCGGCGGCCCGGATCCCCCAGCCCCGCCCGCGGACGCCCTGCCCGCCGGCCAGACAGCACGGAGCAAGTTCGGCCTCATGCCCGAAGTGATCTTCACCGGCCCAGCCGGTCGCATCGAGGGGCGCTACCAGCCGCCGAAGAAGCGTAATGCGCGCATCGCGGTCATCCTGCACCCGCATCCGCAGTTCGGCGGCACGATGAACAACCAGATCGTCTACCGCCTGTTCTACCTGTTCGCGGAGCGCGGCTTCGCGGTGCTGCGCTTCAATTTCCGCGGCGTCGGGCGCAGCCAGGGCGAGTTCGACCACGGCCAGGGCGAATTGTCGGACGCCGCCGCCGCGCTCGACTGGGTCCAGAGCTTCAACCCGGATTCGCGCGCCTGCTGGATCGCCGGCTTCTCGTTCGGCTCGTGGATCGGCATGCAGCTGCTGATGCGCCGCCCGGAGGTCGAGGGCTTCATCTCGATCGCGCCGCAGCCGAACCTCTACGACTTCTCGTTCCTGGCGCCCTGCCCGTCCTCCGGCCTGATCGTCAACGGCTCGGCCGACCGCGTCGCCCCTCCCGGCGACGTGACGACGCTCGTCGACAAGCTGAAGACCCAGAAGGGCATCGTGGTCGAGCAGAAGGTGCTCGAGGGGGCGAACCACTTCTTCGACAAGCAGGTCGACCCGCTGATGGAGACCGTCGGCGGCTATGTCGACCGGCGCCTGGCGGACGCCGACGCCCGGGCCGAGGCCTGAGGCTTGCGGCAGCGCGCGGCGCCTACGCGGCGCTGCGCCTCGGCTGCGCCAGCACGCCGCCCGTCGTCGGCTGCCTGACCCCGGTCGTGGCCGGGAAGGTCAGCGGCAGGCCGCGCAGCGAGCGGACGGCCAGATAGGCGAAGGCCTGCGCCTCGAGATGATCGGCCGACCAGCCGACCCGGTCGGCCGTCCACACCTCTCCCTCGAGCCGCTTTTCCAGCTCGCCCATGATCGTCGGGTTGCGCGCGCCGCCGCCGGCGACGATCCAGCACACGGGCGGCGCAGGGAAGTGCAGCTCGGCCATCGCCACGCTGGCGGCGGTGAAGGCGACGAGCGTCGCCGCCCCGTCCTCGAGCGACAGCCCCTCCACCGGCGCGGGGTCGAAGGCGTTGCGGTCGAGAGATTTCGGCACCGGCGCGCTGAAATAGGGGGCGTCGAGCAGGCGCGACAGCGCCTCGGTGTCGACCCGGCCCTGCGCGGCGATGGCGCCCCCCGCATCGTGCGAGGCGCCGGTGTGCCGCCTGATCCAGTCGTCGAGCAGCGCGTTGGCCGGGCCGGTGTCGAAGGCCATGGGGCCCTCCCCGTCCTCCTCCTCGCCGATCCAGGTGACGTTGGCGACGCCGCCGAGGTTCAGGACGACGATCGGCAGGTTGAGGCGGCCCGAGCGCACCAGCGCCCGGTGATAGGCCGGCGCGAGCGGCGCGCCCTGCCCGCCCGCCGCGACGTCGGCGGCCCTGAAATCGTGCACGACGTCGATGCCGAGCCGCTCGGCCAGCGCCTCGCCGTCGCCGATCTGCACCGTCAGGCCGCGTTCGGGCCGGTGCAGCACCGTCTGGCCGTGGAAGCCGACGACGTCGACGTCCTCCGCGGAGAGGCCGTGCTCCGCGAGGAACGCCTCGACGGCCTCGGCATGGGCGGCGGTCACGATCTCCTCGGCCTCGCGCAGCGCGCCGGGCCGGGACGTGCGGTCGTCGAGCGACACGGCCTCGGCGAGCGCCTGGCGCAGCACCGCGCGCTCCGCGTCCGTGTAGGGCCGGCTCGAGACGAAGGCGGCCTCTTCGTCCGGCGCCGCCGTCGCGGACCGCCGCGGCCGCCGGAGGCCGGGGAAGACGAGCTCGCTGCCGTCCGTGGTGATCAGGGCGACGTCGACCCCGTCCATCGAGGTGCCGCTCATCAGGCCGATCGCGGTGCGGATGCTGGCGTCTCTCACGTGGTGCAAAGCCTCGTGCAAACTGCTAGATCAGCGCCATTCATTGCACGAGTCACCCCCTGAGGCGAATAGCGAACCGACATGAGCGGCTTCAAATCGGACTTCCTGAAGACGCTGAGCGAGCGTGGATTCATCCACCAGACCTCGGACGACCACGGGCTCGACGAGCTCTTCAGGACGACCAGCGTCACCGGCTATATCGGCTTCGATGCGACGGCGCGCAGCCTCCATGCCGGCTCGCTCATCCAGATCATGATGCTCTACTGGATGCAGCAGACGGGCCACCGGCCGATCGCGCTGATGGGTGGCGGCACGTCGCTGATCGGCGACCCCTCGTTCAAGGACGAGGCGCGCAAGCTCCTGACCGTGGACGACATCGAGGAGAACCTGCAGGGCATCCGCCGCGTCTTCGCGCGCTACCTCGACCTCGGCGACGGGCCGGGGCAGGCGATGATGCTGAACAACGCCGACTGGCTTCTCGGCATCAACTACGTCGAGTTCCTGCGCGACGTGGGGCGGCACTTCTCGGTCAACCGGATGCTGAGCTTCGACTCGGTGAAGCTGCGGCTCGACCGCGAGCAGTCGCTGTCCTTCCTCGAGTTCAACTACATGATCCTGCAGGCCTACGACTTCGTCGAGCTCTACCGGCGGACCGGCTGCCGGCTGCAGATGGGCGGCTCCGACCAGTGGGGCAACATCGTCAACGGCATCGACCTCGGCCGCAGGCTGGAGAACGTCGAGCTCTTCGCCCTCACCTCGCCGCTGCTGACGACCTCGTCGGGGGCGAAGATGGGCAAGACGGCCAGCGGCGCCGTCTGGCTCAACGAGGACATGCTGAGCCCGTGGGACTTCTGGCAGTACTGGCGCAACACCGAGGACGCGGACGTGGGCCGGTTCCTCAGGCTCTACACGCCGATGCCGCTCGACGAGATCGCCCGGCTGGAGGCGCTGTCGGGCGCGGAGATCAACGAGGCGAAGAAGGTGCTCGCGACCGAGGTCACGGCGATGCTGCACGGCCGCGAGGCCGCCGAGCAGGCGGCCGAGACGGCACGGCGAACCTTCGAGGAGCAGAGCTTCGCCAGCGACCTGCCGAGCGTCACGGTGCCGGCGCAGGAGCTCGACGAGGGGATCGGCGTCCTGACGGCCTTCGTCCGCGCCGGCCTCTGCGCCTCGAACGGCGAAGCCCGCCGCGCCGTCCAGAACGGCGCGATTCGCGTCAACGACCGGCCGATGAGCGATCCGCACCGCGTCCTCGCCTCGACCGACGTGACGACGGACGGCGTGATCAAGCTGTCCTTCGGCCGCAAGAAGCACGCGCTGCTGAAGCCGGAATAGCAGGTCTCTACCGGAGCGGCGCCCCGCCGCTCCGGCTCGGCGCGTCGAAGGCGCGCGGATTGTCCATGCCGAGGATGTAGCGGAAGACGCCGGGCGCCACGACCGACAGCGGGTTCACCGTCAGGTCGGGCGAGGCGAAGCCGCCCCTCAGGGAATAGGTGATCCCGAGCAGCCCCTCGTTGCGCTTGCCGCCGAGAAGCGCGCCGAACACCGGCACCCTCTGGAACAGGTTGTTGATCGCGTAGAGCGGCACGTAGGTGCCGTGCAGGTCGAGGCGCCGCGTGCGCAGCGCGATCGATCCCTCGACGGTCGCGCCGACGGCTGCGCCGCGGATGACGCCGTTGCGGACGTCGAGCCGGCCGCCGGCGAGCGCGAACTGCGCCTCCATCCGGTCGAGGCGCACGTCGCCCGGATCGACGAGCGCGGAATCGGAGCGGGTCCGCGCCGAGACCGGCGCGTCCGGCCGCACCGACTTCTGCTGGTCGTCGCCGGTGGCGATCAGCCGCTTCACCGCCGGGTCGTCGGAGATCGAGAAATCGTCGACGCCGAGCCGCCCGACCAGCGCATCCGCCGGGCCCTGCCAGTTCGCCACGACGCTGAGCGTGCCGCCGCGCATGTTGGGATAGATGCCGAGGAACGAGAACACCGCGCCGGCATCGCCGCTGCGCACCGACAGGGCGGGGCTCGAATTCGTGGAATAGGCGACGTTGACCGAGGCGCCGGCCCCGATGATGCCGGACAGGTCGGCGGAGCGGACGCCGCCGCTGCCGACCGAGAGCGAGCCGATCAGGTCCGACAGGACCATGCCGTTGCGGCCCAGCGCCTTGCGCACGTCGAACTCGACCTCGGCCGGCTGCGGCGCCGAGGCGTCGCCGCCGCCGGACGGGCTGAAGCCGTCGAGCGCGGGGGTTATGTCGAGCGTGTCCCCCTTCAGCGTGAAGACGCGGCGGCCGCCGCTGGAGTGGCCGGACACGGAGAGATCGGTGCCGTTCGGCAGGCGGAACACCGGCAGCGACAGGTTCACGAGGCTGCCGTCGCGGTCGACCTCGACCTTGCCCTCGATGCGCATGTGCGAGGCGGTGAGGACGAGATCGTCGACGCTGACCGCCTTGCCGTCCTGGGTGAGGTCGAACGATGCCTTGGCGGGCGTGCCGGCGGGCTTGTCGAGGCCGAGCTGGGCGAGGTGCAGCCGCGCCTTGGTGAGGTCGACCTCGATGCGCTGGGAGGCGCCCTTCTCGGTCGCCGCGATGTCGCTGACGGTCGCCTCGACGGGGCCCGAGAGGAGGCCGCCGAGGTCGAGCCCCATGCGCTTGCGGGCCGCCTCGTCGAGCTTCATCGTGACGGTGCGGGCGCCGCCGCCCCTGTCCTCGTCGAGCGGCTGGCGCATCGACAGGTCGGCCGGCACGCCGTCGATCTTCGCGCTGCCGTCGATCGTCACCCAGTTGTCCGCGACCTGGATCTTGACGTCGCCGTCGGTGACCTTGCGGTCCTCGATCAGCCCGTCGGCGCTGAGATTCTTGATGGTGCCGTCGGCGGAGACCTCGACGTCGGCGAACCGCACGTCGGCGGTGAGCGGCATCTTGAGCGTGACGTCGACGTCGGCGGTGCCGTGGATGTTCGAGGGGTTGATGCCGCGCCGGGCCGCGAGCGCCAGCGGCTCGTAGTTCAGCAGCTCCGACACCGCGTCGGCGTCGCCCGCCAGCGAAAGGCTGATCTCGCCGACCGCCGGCTTCGGCCGCAGGTCGCCGACATTGAACCGGCCGTCGGTGACCGCGATCTCGCCGCGCCCGACATGGACCTTCGCCGGCTTCGTCAGCCGCAGGTCGAAGGCGCCGGGGCTGAGCGTCGCGGTGGCGCTGGCGCCCTCCACCGGGGGCATGTCGCCGAGATAGCCGAAGGTCACGTCCTTCAGGTCGAAGGCGAGCTCGTAGGCGCGCTCGGGCAGCGGCTTGCCGCGCAGCGCCGAGGCGATCTCCTCGGGGTGGATGTCGACCGTCAGCCGCGCCTTCGAGACGATGCCGTCGCGGATGTTCTTCACGACCCAGTTGCGCGCGCCCGTGCCGAGGAAGGGCGGCCAGAGGTTCTTCAGGGCGCGCACCGGGACCGGGGCGCTGCTGCCGGCGAGGCGGATGCCGGGGCTCTCGCGGCCGCCGCCGAGCATGCCGACCATCGAGGCGGCCGCCTCCGGCGAGGCGATGTCGAAGCGGGTGATGTTCAGGATGTTCTGGGCGCGCACGTAGAACGCCTCGACGCTGACCAGCGGGAAGCGGGCCGGCCAGTCGGCTTCCGGGTCGGCGAGGCGGACATTGGTCAGCTTGAGCTTCACGGGCCACGTCCCGTAGCCGAAATCGCCGCGATGCGGCACGACGATCTCGCCGCTCAGCGTGCCGCGGTTCTCGCCGGCGACGAGGGTCGAGGGATGGATCGTCAGCCGTCCCGAGCGCCGGTTCCAGTCGGCGGCGATCGTCATCTCGTCGACCTGGAGGTCGTCGCCGCCGGCCGGGCCGAACTGCCCGGGGCCCACCGTCAGGTCGAGCGACACCGTCTCGATGTCGCCGTTGGCGGCGACCTTCATCGCCGCCCGGCCGCCGATCGGGCTCGTCGCCTTGAAGGGCAGCGCGCGCGGCAGCAGCGGCTCGAAATCCTGGGCGTCGACATTGTCGAGCGAGAGGTCGACGGAGACGCCCCGGTCGGTCTCGCGATAGAGCCGGCCGCCGATCTGCGCCGCGCCCGGCCCCTCCCCGACCGTTGCCTCGAAGCCGATCGTCTGCGGCGCCGCCTCGCGCTTGAGGAGCAGCGTCACGCGGCGCGAGCGAGCGCGTCTCGCGTCCGCCGCGGCGGACGACGAGGCGGGCGTCCTCGACGCCGAGCTCCTGGAGGGCGCCGATGCCGCTGCCGGATTCGAGCATCGTGAAGCCGATGCCGAGGGCGTCGATGACGGAGGTGACGCTCCAGTCCGGGTCGTCGGCGGCGCCCGTCGGGCGGGGCGCGTCGGCGAGCAGCGCGAGGCCGCCCTGCTCGTCCTCGACGAGGGTGACCTCCGGCTGGACGATCCGGATCGAGCTCGCGGCGACCCTGCCGAGAAGCAGCGCGCGGGCGTTCAGCCCGACGGCGGCGCGCGGAACGACGAAGACGGTGCCGCCTTCCGGCCGGAGAAGCTCCACCTGGCTGAGCTGGACCGTGAGCTCGCCGGTGCGCTGCGAGCGCTGCAGCACCGCGTCGCCGATCTGCACGGAATAGCCTTCCGGCAGGTGCTGCTCGATCGACGCCTCGATCCGCGGGGTGAGGAGCGAGAGCGGCACCTTGTCGACGAAGAGGAGGAGGAGGAGCGCCGCGACGCCGGCGACGGCAACGACGACGAGGCCGGCGCACACGCGCAACGCGTGCCGCGCCCGCCGCCGCGGCACGTCGGGGGGATAGTCGTCCGGCCCCTCGTGCGGCATCGCTGGCCCGGGCTCCGTGGAGTCGCGGCCGATGTCTCGTGCGTCGTCCATCTCGGAATCGTGCGACCTAGCGGGATCCTCGGGATATGTTTTCCCGCCGCCGCGCGATCCCGCCGGCCACGATCGCCGTATCCCACAAACAGCACTCAGACATAGCCTAGCACGACCATCGACCTAGTCCCGCGGCAAACAGGAGGATCTTGTGAGCAACCTGCCATCGCAAGGCGCGAAGGCGCCTGATTTCGCCCTCGCCGGCCCCGGCGGCAAGACGATCTCTTTGTCAGACCATCGTGGCCGGAAAGTGGTCCTGTACTTCTACCCGAAGGACGACACGAGCGGCTGCACGAAGGAGGCCATCGCCTTCAGCGGGCTCGCGGAGGCCTTCGGCGCGGCCGACACCGAGGTCATCGGGATCTCGCCCGACCCGGTCGCCTCGCACGAGAAGTTCGCCGCCAAGCACGGGCTTTCCGTGACCCTCCTCGCCGATCCCGGACAAGCAGGTGCTGCAGGAGTACGGGGTGTGGGTCGAGAAGAGCATGTACGGCCGCAAGTTCATGGGCGTCGAGCGCAGCACGCTGCTGATCGACCGCGACGGCACGGTCGCCCGCGCCTGGCCCAAGGTGAAGGTCGCCGGCCACGCCGAGGAGGTGCTGGCGGCGGCGCAGGCGCTGTGACCGGATCGCAGGGCCCGAAGGCCCGGCCGTCTTGAGGAGGCGTTAACCTTACCATGGGATCACTGACCGCATCGGATGTGATGAAATCTCTCCTGGAATGCGGTCAAGAATGGCGAAGGAACGTGTCGACCGAGCCCGCCTGACGCACTACACGGCGCCGCTCCCTGCGGCGCCGGATGCCGGCGCGGGATTCGGCCGCCTGCCCGCGGTGGCGGCGGGCGTGGTCTCGCTGGCCGCGGCGGCCGCCAGCGTCTTCCTCGTCTTCCAGCTCTCCCCCCAGGCGGCAGCCCCCGAGGCCACGGTGCCGGAGACGGCGCAGCTCATCGGCCTGCGCGGCGCGACGGAGGATCCCGTCGTCGCGCTCGCCGCGCCGGTGTCGGCGAAGGCGGCCGAAGACGCGCGCACGCGGAGCGCCATCGAGGCGCGCATGGCCGAGCTGCGCGAGCGCCAGGCGAAGCTCGTCAGGCGCCAGGGCCGGCTGGCCGCGCTCCTCGAATCCGCCAAGGCCCACAAGATCGAGGTCCGGCCCGAGGACGTCGCCGTGGCGCGGAACGACCGGCAGGTCGTGCTCGCCAGCCTGTCGCGCCGGCCGGTGGCCGGGCCGCGACCGCTTCCCGCCGCCGACGAGACGCTGGCGGTCAACACCTTCAACCGGCCGCCGGCGCTTCGGCGCGCCGACGAGCTCGACCTCGCCCTGCAGGGGCTGGAGCGGACGCAGGACGCCGTGTTCGCCGCCCTCGAGGATGCGGTCGAGGAGCGCATCGAGACGCTGGCGAGCATCCCGGCCGAGCTGGGGCTGGCGAAGCCTTCCGAAGGCACGGGCGGGCCGTTCCTGGAGCTGCGCGGCGTCGAGGCGCCGCTGCAGCCGACGGACCGCTTCCAGGTCTTCCAGACGGCGCTCGAGCAGGTCGGCGAGCTCGAGGAGATGGTCGACGCCCTGCCCGTGCGCCTGCCGCTCGCGCGCAAGCTCACCGTCACCAGCGGCTACGGCCGCCGCCGCGACCCCTTCCTCGGCACCCCGGCGATGCACACGGGCATCGACCTCGCCGCGCCGCGCGGCACCCCCGTCCACGCGACGGCGTCGGGCACCGTGACGTTCGCGGAATGGAACGGCGGCTACGGCCGGATGATCGAGATCGACCACGGCAACGGCCATCGCACCCGCTACGGGCACCTGAGCAAGATCGGCGTGCAGGAGGGCGAGAAGGTCGAGGCCGGCGAGGTGATCGGCAATGTCGGCAGCACCGGCCGCAGCACCGGCCCGCACCTGCACTACGAGATGGTGCGGGACGGCCATCGCCGCGATCCCTCGCCCTATCTCGACGTCGCCAAGCTCATCGGCAAGGAGATCTGACGCGGACCGCTGGGCGGTCCGCGCCGACTACGCGTCTTCCTTGGCGCCGACGCGCTGGGCGAGCGAGGCTTCCATGAACTCGTCGAGGTCGCCGTTCAGCACGTTGTCCGGATCGCTGCGCTCGACGCCCGTCCGCGTGTCCTTGACCATCTGGTAGGGCTGCAGGACGTAGGAGCGGATCTGGTGGCCCCAGCCGATGTCGGTCTTCGACGCCGCCTCGGCCATCGCCTCCTCCTCGCGCTTCTTCAGCTCGAGCTCGTAGAGGCGCGCCTTCAGCATCGCCCAGGCCGTGGCCCGGTTCTTGTGCTGCGAGCGCTCGTTCTGGCAGGCGACGACGATGCCGGTCGGGATGTGCGTCAGGCGCACCGCCGAATTGGTCGTGTTGACGTGCTGGCCGCCGGCGCCGGAGGAGCGGTAGGTATCCACCCGCACCTCGGACTCGTTGATGTCGACCTCGATCGAATCGTCGACCACCGGATAGACCCACACCGAGGCGAAGCTCGTGTGCCGCCGGGCGGCCGAATTGTACGGCGAGATGCGCACGAGGCGGTGCACGCCCGACTCGGTCTTCAGCCAGCCATAGGCGTTCGGCCCCTTGATCTGCAGCGTGGCGGACTTGATGCCCGCCTCCTCGCCGGCGTTGTAGCCGATCTCCTCGACCTTGTAGCCGTGCGCCGACGCCCAGCGCGAGTACATGCGCAGCAGCATCTCCGCCCAGTCCTGGCTCTCCGTGCCGCCGGCTCCGGCGTGCACCTCGAGATAGGTGTCGTTCTTGTCGGCCTCGCCGGAGAGCAGCGCCTCGATCTGGCGCTTGTGGGCCTCGCGGGAGAGCCCGATCAGCGTGTCGTGCGCGTCCTTGACGACGGTCTCGTCGCCCTCCTCCTCGGCGAGCTCGATCAGCTCGACCGTGCTCTCGAGCTCGTTCTCGAGCGCGCCGACGCCCTCGAGCTGGTCCTGGAGGTACTGGCGCTCGCGCATGACCGACTGCGCGCGCTCGGGGTCATCCCAGAGCGAGGGATCCTCGACGAGGGCGTTCAGCTCGTCGAGACGTCTGGTCGCGACGTCCCAGTCAAAGATGCCTCCGTAGCAGGGTCACCGCCTGGCGGATTTCGTCGACGAGTGTCTGGTCTTCGGCACGCATGGTTCACCCTGCCTCTGTTCGTGTCGTCTCGGATTGATGGCCGATCCGGGGTGTCCGGATCAATAGAGCCCGCCGGTGCCCGACTGCACGGCGCGGTCGACCTCGGGGCTCACCGTCGTCTCCTGGCCGGTCGTGTCGCGGTAGCCGATCACCGAGTAGCTCGACGGCGGCTCCTGGCCCGGCTTGAAGGCCTCCAGGATGGTGTTGCCGTCGTTCGGGCCGGCGCGCAGGCCGGTCTTGGCGTTGATGCGCACGAGCTGGATGCCCGGCGGCACGCGGAACGGCACGGCCGGCTTGTCGGCCAGCGCGACCTTCATGAAGTCGCGGAAGACCGGCGCGGCGAGGCCGCCGCCCGTCGAGCCGTGGCCCATGGGCTTGGGCTGGTCGAAGCCGATGAACACGCCGACGGTGAGGTCCGGCGAGTAGCCGACGAACCAGGCGTCCTTCTCGTCGTTCGTCGTGCCGGTCTTGCCGGCGAGCGGCTTGCCGACCGCCGAGACGGCGCGGCCCGTGCCCCGCTGCACGACGCCCTCCAGCATCGAGGTGATCTGGTAGGCGGTGTAGGGGTCGAGAATGACCTGGCGGTTGTCGATCAGCTCCGGCTCGTCCTGGCCTTCCCATTTCTGGGCGTTGCAGCCGACGCACTCGCGCTGGTCGTGCTTGTAGATCGTGTGGCCGTAGCGGTCCTGGATCCGGTCGATCAGCGTGGGATCGATCTTGATGCCGCCGTTGGCGAGCATCGCGTAGGCCGCGGTCAGGCGCATGACCGTCGTCTCGCTGGCGCCGAGCGCGTTCGGCAGATAGGGCCCGAGATCGTCGTAGATGCCGAAGCGCTTGGCGTATTCGTGGATCAGCGGCATGCCCATGTCGCGGGCGAGCCGCACGGTCATCACGTTGCGCGACTTCTCGATGCCGCGGCGCAGCGTCGAGGGGCCGGCGAACTCGCCGCCGTAGTTCTGCGGCCGCCAGATCTGGTCGCCCGAGCGGATCTCGATCGGCGCGTCCATCACCACGCTCGACGGCGTGTAGCCGTTGTCGAGCGCGGCGGCGTAGATGAACGGCTTGAAGGACGAGCCCGGCTGGCGCATCGCCTGCGTCGCGCGGTTGAACTCGGATTCCTCGTAGCTGAAGCCGCCCGTCATCGCCAGCACGCGGCCCGTGTGGGGATCGATCACGACGATCGCGCCCGAGATCTTCGGGTTCTGCTGCAGGCGATAGGCGTCCGCCGGGGCGTCCTTCTTGGTCGCCTCGTCGACGTCCGGCTCGGTCTCCTTGTCGGCCGCAGCCTCGACAGGCGAGACCCAGACGACGTCGCCCGGCTTGACGATGTCGTCGATCGAGCGCCCCGCCCACTTCGCGTATTCGAGCGGCAGGCGGCCGACCTCGCGCTGGTTGCTGAGCTTGCCGGACGGCAGGCGCGGCGGCTGCAGGCCGATCGTCGCCTCGTCCTTTTCGGTGCGCAGCACCACGGCGAGCCGCCACGGATCGACGTCGGACAGGCCCTCGACCTCGCCGACGGCCTTGCCCCAGTCGCCGCCGAGCTCGACGTGGTCGACCGGACCGGCCCACCCGCGATGCGAGCGGTCGTAGCGCACGAGGCCGGAGACGAGCGAACGGCGGGCGAGCTGCTGCAGCGCCGGCTCGAGCGTCGTGCGGACGGACAGGCCGCCCTCGTAGAGGCCCTTCGAGCCGTACTTGTCGTAGAGCTCGCGGCGCACCTCCTCGGCGAAGTACTCGGCCGCGGGCAGCTGCGTGCCGCGCGGGCGCGGCGTCACCTTGAGCGGCGTCTCGCGCGCCTCGGCCGCCTCCCCGGCGGTGATGAAGCCGTTCTCGGCCATCCGGTCGATCACCCAGTTGCGGCGCTCGAGCGCGCGGTCGGGATAGCGGAAGGGATGGTAGTTCTCCGGGCCCTTGGGCAGCGCCGCGAGATAGGCGGCCTCGGCGACCGTCAGCTCCTGCACCGACTTGTCGAAATAGTTCAGCGCCGCGGCCGCGATGCCGTAGGAGCCCATGCCGAGATAGATCTCGTTCAGGTACAGCTCGAGGATCTCGTCCTTGGAGAAGGCCGACTCGATGCGCAGCGCGAGCAGCGCCTCCTTCACCTTGCGCTCGATCGACACCTCGTTGGTCAGCAGGAAGTTCTTCGCCACCTGCTGGGTGATCGTCGAGGCGCCGACGGGCCGGCGGTTGGTGCCGTAATCCTTGATGTTCTCGACCGCGGCGCGGAAGATGCCGAAGAAGTCGAGGCCGATATGGTGGAAGAAGTTCTTGTCCTCGGCCGAGATGAAGGCGTTCACCACCTTCGCCGGGACCGCCTGGATCGGCAGGTAGAGGCGCCGCTCCTTCGCGTACTCCGCGATGAGCTGGCCATCCGAGGCATGGATGCGCGTCATCACCGGCGGCTCGTAGTCGCGCAGCTTCTGGTAGTCCGGCAGGTCTTCCGACACCCGCCAGAGAACGAAACCGGCTCCCGCCGCGCCGACGACGAAGAGAATCACGCCGACGGCGAAGAGGAAGCCGATGAAACGCACGAGCATCCGAATAGTGACACCATCCCGTCGGCCGCACCCTCGGCCGGTCTGCTAGAGGCTTCGTCGGCAATGTCCCCGGGGGGAATCGCTGCTGATTACCGCGGCGCAGCGCCGTCCGCAATCACTCTGCCTCATCAAGCGCAGGCGGTTGGCCAAAATATGACCGGCCGGCCCGATCAGAACGGCGACCTTGCCTGGCGGTCACCGAAAAAACGCTCGACGACCCGCGTCACGGTCGAGCTGACCTCCTCCTGCCACTTCGGATCGACCAGGAGCCTGGCGTCGTCCTTGCTCGAGAGGTAGCCGAGCTCGAGCAGCACGGACGGGACGTCGTGCGCCTTGAGCACCCGGAAACCGGCGTAGCGGTGCGGATTGCCGACCATGTCGACGTCGTGGCGCAGCCCGTCGACGAGCGTCCGCGCGAAGTGGATCGACAGCGTCTTGGTCTCGCGACGCACGAGGTCGAGCAGGATGTCGGCGACCGCGCCGGCCTCCTCCGGCAGGTCGACGCCGGCGATGGCGTCGGACTTGTTCTCCTGCTCGGCGAGCTCCGCGGCCATGGAATCCGAGGCGCGTTCCGACAGCGTGTAGACGGTGGCGCCGCTGACGTGGCCGCGCCGCACCGAATCGGCGTGGATCGAGATGAACAGCGCGGCGTCGTGGGCGCGCGCGAAGCGGACCCGGTCGCCGAGCGGGATGAAGATGTCCTTGTCGCGGGTCATGTAGACGGTGAAGCGGCCGGTGCGCTCGAGGTCGTCCTTGAGCTTCGTCGCCACGTCGAGCACGACGTCCTTCTCGCGCGTGCCCTTCGGGCTCATCGCGCCGGGATCGATGCCGCCGTGGCCCGGGTCGATGACCACGACCGGGCGGCCGTTCTCCTCGCCGGTCGACGTCGCGACCTGCGGCGACCCGTCGGTCGCGGCCGGCGGCTGGGTGCGCCGGCGCTCCTGCAGGGCGATGTCGGCGAGGAAGCTGTCCTCGTCGGTCGACACGAGGTCGAGCACGAAGCGGGCCGGCTGCCCGTCCTCGGCATCGAGCACGAAGGCCTTGTCGACGTGCACCGGCCCCGTCACGTCCAGCACGATGCGCGACTTGCCGGGAGCGAAGAGGCCGAAGCGATAGGCGCTGACGAGGCCCTTGCCGTCCTGCCCGACGGCGGGATCGACGTGGAACTGAACCTCAGGGAGGTCGACCACGACTCGCGCGGGATCGGCCAGGGAGAAGACGTCGAAATCGACCTTGCGGCTCAGGTCGACGACGAGGCGGGTGCGCTTGGCGTCGCCGGCGAGCCGCGAATCCGTGGCGATCGCGATGGCGGGCGCCTCCGTGGCGGCAGGCGAATCACCCGCGGCGGCCGCCAGCGGTGCGACAGGCGCCGCGACGGTCCCCGCCAGAAGGGCGAGAATCCAGAGCACGGCAGAGAATCCTGCGCCCTTCGACACGTCCCCAGCCTCCCTTTCGCTCGATGGTCCCCGCCGTGCGGTCGAATATGCCGGAACAGGGATGAGCGTTAGAAGGGTACGGTTAAGCGAGCGTTGACGCCAAGGCGCGTAAGCTGGTCGCTGTGGCAGCCGAGACACAGCCACTTGCCAAGCTGGCGCTTCAGGCATTAAACACGACATGAATAGAGAATTCGCGTCTCCAGTGTCGGACGCAGTCCGGGTTATCGGAAGGACGGGCGACTCTCGCACGTTCGGTAAGGGCTTCGGGTGGACCATCGTTTCCCCTGGGGCCTGACCCCCTGCTCGCAAGCTCCGACGGAGCCTCGAATGGCGCGCCCGACGGCGCGCCTCCCACACGGACCTTCGCCCGGATTGCCCAGAACAGGCTTTTCAAGGGGCGGGTTTCCGGAATTCGGCTGCCGGCCAGCGTGCCGGCCAACGAGAGTGTCAGGATGAGCGCGTTGCGCGACAGCCAGTACACCGCCCAGCCGCTTCCCGCGGCGACGCGGGGCTGCGCAGCGGGAGGATACCCCCGCCTGTCTTCGCCTGAACGCCGCGCTACCCCTGACGTGACATCCAACCGGATCGGCGTATCGCCGCGCCCCCTCGTCGCCTTGCGGCGGGGGCAGGGCGCGCGCGTCGTCCGCATTATTTCAGAGTTCGGAGAATGGCCACAAAAATGCTCATCGACGCGGCGCATCCCGAGGAGACTCGGGTTGTCGTCGTGCGCGACGGAAAGGTCGAGGAATTCGACTTCGAGGCCGCGAGCCGCAGACAGCTTCGCGGCAACATCTACCTAGCCAAGGTCACGCGCGTCGAGCCGTCGCTCCAGGCGGCCTTCGTGGACTACGGCGGCAACCGGCACGGCTTCCTCGCCTTCAGCGAGATCCACCCGGACTACTACCAGATCCCGCAGGCCGACCGGCAGGCGCTGATCGACGAGGAAGAGGCCGAGAGCGCCAGCGAGGCGGACGAGTCGGACGGCTCCGAGACCTCGGCCGAGGACTCCGGTGACGAAGCCGAGAGCGGCGGCGACGGGGGCTCCCTCGTCGAGGTCAAGGGCGACGAGTCCGTCGAATCGGTGGGCGGCGACGACGCCCTCGAGGAGGCCGGGCGCCGCAAGAGCAACCGGCCGCGGCGCAACTACAAGATCCAGGAAGTCATCAAGAAGCGCCAGATCATCCTGGTGCAGGTCGTCAAGGAAGAGCGCGGCAACAAGGGCGCGGCGCTGACGACCTACCTGTCGCTCGCCGGGCGCTACTCCGTGCTGATGCCCAACACGGCGCGCGGCGGCGGCATCTCCCGCAAGATCACGAGCGCGGCCGACCGCAAGAAGCTCAAGGAGATCGCCACCGATCTCGAGGTTCCGGCCGGCATGGGCGTCATCGTCCGCACCGCCGGCGCGTCGCGCACCAAGGCCGAGATCAAGCGCGACTTCGAGTATCTGCTGCGCCTCTGGGAGAACGTCCGCGAGCTGACGCTCAAGTCGATCGCGCCGACGCTCGTCTACGAGGAGGGCAGCCTCGTCAAGCGGGCGATCCGCGACCTCTACACCAAGGACATCGAGCAGGTTCTCGTCGCCGGCGAGCAGGCATACCGCGAAGCCAAGGACTTCATGCGGATGCTGATGCCGAGCCACGCCAAGAACGTGCAGCAGTACCGCGACCAGGACCCGATCTTCACGAAGAACAGCGTCGAGACGCAGCTCGACGCGATGTTCTCGCCGGTGGTGACGCTCAGGTCGGGCGGCTACATCGTCCTGAACCAGACCGAGGCGCTCGTCTCGATCGACGTGAACTCGGGCCGCTCGACGCGCGAGCACAACATCGAGGACACCGCGCTCAAGACGAACCTCGAGGCCGCCGACGAGGTGGCGCGCCAGCTCCGCCTGCGCGACCTCGCCGGGCTCGATCGTCATCGACTTCATCGACATGGACGAGAAGCGCAACAACCGCTCCGTCGAGAAGCGGCTGAAGGACGCGCTGCGCAACGACCGCGCCCGCATCCAGGTCGGCCGCATCAGCCATTTCGGGCTGATGGAGATGTCGCGGCAGCGCATCCGCACCGGCGTCGTCGAGTCGAGCATGATGCCGTGCCCGCACTGCCACGGCACCGGCCATGTGCGCTCGATCGAATCGGTGGCGCTGCACGTGCTGCGCTCGATCGAGCACGAGCTCCTGAAGGGCAAGCCGACCGACCTCGTCGTGAAGTGCGGCCTGGGCGCGACGCTCTACATCCTCAACCAGAAGCGCGACCACCTGCGCGACATCGAGCAGCGCTTCGGCATCATCATCACGATGGAGGCCGAGGAGCCCGAGGGCCCGGGCGCGCTGCTACCACCTCGAGCGCGGCGAGCCGGCGCGCCTGCCGGTGCGCGAGGCCGTGGTCGATCCCGGCAGCGTGGCGCTCGACGACGTCGAGGAGCCCGCCGAGGTGACGGCTGCCGAGGAGCCCGCCGAGGAGCAGGACGACGAGCAGCAGGGTGGCGGCCGCCGCAAGCGCCGCCGCCGCCGCCGCGGACGCAGCGGCGAGCAGGGCGAGCGCGCCGAGAGCCGCAGCGGCCAGCGCGACGACACGCAGGACCTCGACGACGAGGAGGATCAGGCCTCCGAGGCCGCCGACGCGTCGGGCGATGGCGAGCACGGCGAGTCCGGCCGGAGCGACGACGACGGCGAGCAGCAGAACGGCGGCCGACGCCGCCGTCGCGGACGCCGCGGCGGACGCCGGCATCGCCGCGACGAGACGCAGGGCGAGGTTTCGGCGGATGCCGGCGCCGATGACAGGTCCGAGGTGACCGAGGAGGCCGGCGAGCAGCCGGCCACCGCCGACGCGGACCGGACGGTCGAAGCCTCCGCGGAAGCCCCGGCGACGGAAGCGTCGGCCGAGACGACGGCGGAGACCGCCGACGAGGCGTCCTCCGAAGCCACTGCCGCGGCGGAGGCGGAAGCCTCCCCTGCCCCCGAGGCCACGTCAGAGGCCTCGTCGGGCGACGAGACGCCGCCGGAGAAGCCCAAGCGCCGCCGCTCGCCGCGCCGGAAGAAGGCGGACGCCGAGCCGGCTGCCGAGACCGCGCCGGCACAGGACGAAGCCCAGGCAACGCCCGCCGACGCGGCGCCGGCCGAGGCCGAGCCGGCAGCCGTAGCTGCCGAGCCGACGGCCGAGGCGGAGGCACCGGCCTCCGCGGAGGCCACCGACGAGGCGGCAGCTGCGCCCGACGCGCCGGCCGAGGAACCGTCCGCGGCCACGCCCGAAGAGGCGACGTCCGGGGAGCCGGCCGAGGCCGAGGTTCCGATGCCGGCCACGGAGCCGGTGCGGTCCGAGGAGACGGAGCCGGTCGAGGCCGCTCCGTCCGACGGCGCCGCCCAGGAGCCGGACGCGGCCGAGGCGCCGTCCGAGCCCGTCGAGGCGCGTGGCGACGGTGCGGATGCCGATGGGCGCGAGCACGCTCAGGAAACCGAGCAGCCGGCGCAGGCCGGTGCGGAAGAGGCGGGCGACACCGCGACCCTCGAGGAGGTCCAGTCGTCCGAGGATGAGACGAGGGAGCCGCGCCGCGGCTGGTGGCAGCGCCGCCGCCTGTTCGGCGGCGACTGAGCGGCCCCGGGCGGCGCCCCCTGAGCCGGGGGCGCGGCCGACCCTATCGCGACGAGATCCAGTCGGAGAGGCGGTCCACCGCCTCTCCGATTTCGTTCGTGCCGCCCGCGAAGGACAGGCGGAGATAGCGGCCGCCGCGGTCGGGGTCGAAATCGAGCCCCGGCGTCGTCGCGACATGCGCCTCGCGCAGCAGGCGCCGGGCGAGCTCGAAGGAATCGTTCGTCAGCCGGGACACGTCGAGATAGGCGTAGAAGGCGCCGTCCATCGGCACGATCCGGTCGATCCCGATGGAGGGCAGCCGCTCCGCCAGGAGATCGCGGTTGCGGCGATAGACGTCCTTGTGGCTCTCGAGCTCCTCGCCGCAGTCGAAGGCGCGGAGGGCGCCCTGCTGCGACAGGGTGGGCGGCGAGATGAAGAGGCTCTGCGCCAGCCGCTCGACCGGACGCACCAGGCCTTCCGGCAGCACCATCCAGCCGATTCGCCAGCCGGTCATGCAGAAGTATTTCGAGAAGCTGTTGACGACGATGACCTGGTCGGAGTGGCGCAGGGCGGTCTCGGCGCGGCCGTCATAGACGAGGCCGTGATAGATCTCGTCGGAGATGAAGGTCGCCCCCCGCTCCTCGCACGTGCCGATCAGGTCGCGCAGCACGTCGTCGGCGACCACGGTGCCGGTCGGGTTGTTCGGGCTCGCCACCAGCACGCCGTCGAGCGGCCCCTGCCGGAACGCCGCCTCGACGTGCTCCGCCGTCGGCGCCCAGCGCGTCTCCTCGCTCGTCGGCATCGGCACGAGATGCATGCCGAGGCTCTGCAGGATGCCGCGATAGGCGGGGTAGCCCGGCTCGGGAAGCGCGACGCGGGCGTCGACGTCGAAGGCGGCCATGAAGGCGAGCAGGAAGCCGGCCGAGGAGCCGGTCGTCACGGCGATCCGGTCCGGCGACACGTCGAGCCCGTACCACTCGCCGTAATGGCGGGAGATCCGCTCGCGCAGCGGACGGATGCCGAGCGCCTCCGTGTAGCCGATCCTGCCGCTCTTGAGCGTCGCCGTGGCGGCCTCGCGCACGGCCTGCGGCGCCGGGAAGGAGGGCTGGCCGACCTCGAGGTGCAGGATCCGATGGCCCTCGGCCTCCAGCCGGCCCGCCTCCGCCAGCACGTCCATGGCGAGAAAGGGCGACACCGCCGAGCGCAGCGAGGGCGGCCGGACGCCGTGCCGATGTGGCGTTGCTGCGGCGCCCGCGGCGTCTTCTGGGTTCCGGCCGGGATCGACTTCCATGCGTCCGCCTCGGTATCGCCTCAATGGAGCATTTTCCGTAGACTGTTTTGCACGATACATCCATCCGTCTCGTGGCCGCCCGTGCGGCGCCGCCCACCTGCCGGGAACATCGAGAGGACGGCCCCATGGCTGCGCCCGAACCACGCAACAGCAGGTCGCGCCTGCGACGCCTCGCGCTCGGCGGCATCACCGCCGCTGCCCTCGTCGTCGCCCAGACGGCGGTCGCGTCGGCGCAGAGCATCGGCTTCATCCGCGACGCCGAGATCGAGTCGCTGCTGGCCGACTACGCGCGCCCGATCATCCGCGCCGCGGGGGTGGGCGAGTCGGCGGTGCACATCTACATCGTCAACTCGCAGGCCTTCAACGCGTTCGTCGCCGACGGGCGCCGCATCTTCGTGAACGCCGGCGTGCTGATGCAGGCCGACACGCCGGGCGAGGTGATCGGCGTGCTGGCGCACGAGACCGGCCACATCGCCGGCGGCCATCTCGCCCGCATGCAGCTCGAGCTCGGCAATGCCAGCGCCCTCGCCACCATCGCCACCGTCCTCGGCGCCGGCGCCATGGCGGCTGGCGCCGCGTCGGGCGCCAACGGCGCCGGGCAGGCGGGCCAGGCGATGATGATGGGCGGCAACCAGATCGCCCAGCGCCTCCTCCTCAAGTACCAGCGCGGCGAGGAGGCGGCGGCCGACCAGTCCGCGGTCGCCTACCTGACGGCGACCCACCAGTCGGCCAAGGGCATGCTCGACACGTTCCGCCGCCTGGCGGACCAGGCGGTGGTGTCGGCGCGCTACACCGACCCCTACGCCGTCAGCCACCCGATGCCGCGCGACCGCATCGCCGCGCTCGAGACGCTGGCGAAGAAGAGCCCCTACTTCGACAAGGCCGACCCGCCGGAGCTGCAGCGGCGCCACGACCTGGCGAAGGCGAAGCTCTACGGCTACATGGCCCACCCCTCCTCCGTGGAGCGGCGCTATCCGCGCAGCGACCGCAGCGAGCCCGCGCAGTACGCCCGGGCGATCGCGGCCATGCGGTCCGGCCGCTACAAGGACGCCGTGCAGGGCATCGACGCCCTCCTCCGGGCGAGCCCCGGCGACGCGTACTTCTGGGAGGTGAAGGGCGACATGCTGACGCGGGCGGGCCGGCCGGACCAGGCGGTCGAGCCGCTGCGGCGGGCCCTCTCGCTGGCGCCGGACGAGCCGCTCATCAGGATCGAGCTCGGCGAGGCCCTGGTGGCGACGAACCAGCCCGGCCGTCTCGACGAGGCGATCGGCCTGCTCCGGCAGGGCCTGCAGAAGGAGCCGCAGTTCGGCGCCGGATACCGGCAGCTCGCCATGGCCTACGGGCGCAAGGGCGACATCCCGCAGGCCGACCTCGCCACGGCGCAGGGCCACCTGGCCGACGGCAACCTGGAGCAGGCCAAGCGCTTCGCGCAGCGGGCCAAGCAGGGCATGAAGCGCGGCTCGCCGGGCTGGCTAAAAGCCGACGATATTTTGAGCTATAAGCCGTCCTGATCGTGCTATTCCGGCGCGGCGGCGGCAGCGTCCGCCGCGCCGATCCGGAGAATTTTTCGATGTCCCGCCTTTCGCTCGTCCTGTCCACCCTGGCGCTGATCCTGGCCGCCATCGCCGTCGCCAACCCGTATCTGCGCGACACGGCGCCCGCGCTCGACCGCGCGGCCGTCGAGCAGGTGGCGCGCGACGTCGTGGCCGAGGAGGCCCGGGCGCAGGCCCCGGCTTCCGAGCCCGTCGCGGCCGACGCCTCGGCCGACAGCGCCTCCGACACGGACGGAGAGACGAGCGTGGCCAGCGCCGATCCGGCCACGATCGGCCCGGCGGTGCGGCAATACCTGCTCGACAATCCCGAGGTGCTCGAGGAGGTCATCACGGCGCTCGAGGCCAAGCGCGACCAGGCGCAGGCCGACCAGCAGAAGGACGCCGTCGCCTCGAACCGCGACACGCTTCTGAAGCCGGACTTCACGAACGCGGTCGGCAATCCCGACGGCGACGTCACCCTCGTCGAGTTCTTCGACTACAACTGCGGCTACTGCAAGCAGATGCTGCCGCAGATCGTCGACCTCATCGAGAAGGACAAGAACCTGCGCGTGGTGTTCCGCGAGTGGCCGGTGCTGGGCGAGGATTCGCAGGCCGCCGCCCGCGTCGCCATGGGCGTGCGGCAGGTGGCGCCGGACAGCTATTTCGAGTTCCACCAGAAGCTCCTGTCGCATCGCGGCCGCGTCGGCAAGGACGAGGCGATGGAGGTGGCGAAGGAGCTCGGCATCGACACCGCCGCGGTCGAGCAGAAGATGGGCGAGGACCAGACGACCGCCGCCCTGCAGGAGAACTTCAAGCTCGGCGACGCGCTCGGCCTGCGCGGCACGCCGTCCTACGTCGTCGGCGACAAGGTCTTCATGGGCGCGGTGCCGCAGGACCAGATCGAATCGCAGATCGCCCAGGTCCGCGGCAGCGACTGCACCAATTGCTGACGGCCCCCGCCGCCTTGCGTGCGACGTGCGCAGGAGGGCCTAGCCCCCTGCCCCGGCTCGCCTTTCGCGGCCCGCCGTGCGGCGCGGCCGGATAGGCCCTTTTTCCGCCGGGTCAAGCCGCCTATAAGCGGCTCGCGGCCGGTGCCCCCCATTCCAGCAGGTCTGCATGTCCAAGCCCTTCTTCATTCTCAACGGCCCCAATCTCAACCGGCTCGGCCTCCGCGAGCCCGGGATCTACGGGCGCACGACCCTCGCCGACATCGAGGCGCGCTGCCGCTCGCGGGCCGAGGCCTTCGGGCGCCCGCTGGTCTTCCGCCAGACGAACCACGAGGGCGAGCTCGTCGGCTGGGTGCAGGAGGCGGCCGACGAGGCGTGCGGGTTGATCATTAATCCCGCTGCCTATACGCACACCTCCATCGCCCTGCACGACGCCATACGCACGACGGATGTGCCGGTCATCGAACTGCACCTCTCGAACATCCACGCGCGCGAGGCGTTTCGACATCACTCATATGTCTCGCCGGTGGCGAAGGCGGTGATCTGCGGTCTGGGTGCCGATGGCTACGAGATCGCGCTCGAGGCCCTCCACCGCATGCTTTCCGAAGGCGCCTGAGCGCTCGATCACAGACTTGTCCAGGAACAGAAGATGGCAAAAAGCTCACGCGACATCGACAAGGGACTGATCCGGGAACTCGCCGAGCTCCTCTCGGAGACGGATCTCTCGGAGATCGAGATCGAGCAGGACGGGCTGCGCGTGCGCGTCGCCCGCCTCGGCTCGTCCTACGCGCATCAGGTGCCCGCTCCCGCGCCTGCAGCGGCGCCCGCGCCTGTCGCCGCGCCGCGCCCCGCCGGCGGTCCGCTGGAGACCGCCGAGGGGGCCTTGCGGGCCGGCACCGTGACGTCTCCGATGGTCGGCACGGCCTACAGCGCGCCCGAGCCCGGCGCGCCCCCCTTCATCGAGGTCGGCAGCACGATCCGCGAGGGCCAGACGGTGATGATCGTCGAGGCCATGAAGACCATGAACCACATTCCCGCCCCGCGCTCGGGCACGGTGACGGAGATCTACGTGCAGGACGGCCAGCCGGTCGAGTTCGGCGAGCCGCTCCTCGTGATCGAGTAGCGCCCGGATGTTCGACAAGATCCTGATCGCCAACCGCGGCGAGATCGCGCTGCGCGTCCTGCGGGCCTGCAAGGAGCTCGGCATCGCCACCGTCGCGGTCCACTCGACCGCCGATGCGAACGCGATGCACGTCCGCCTCGCCGACGAGAGCGTCTGCGTCGGGCCGCCGGCCGCGCGCGACAGCTACCTGAACATTCCCTCGCTCCTCTCCGCCTGCGAGATCACCGGCGCCGACGCGGTCCATCCGGGCTACGGCTTCCTGTCGGAGAACGCGCGCTTCGCGGAGATCCTGGGCGCCCACAACATCACCTTCATCGGCCCGAGCCCCGAGCACATCCGCACGATGGGCGACAAGATCGAGGCCAAGCGGACCGCCGCGAAGCTCGGCCTGCCGGTCGTTCCGGGATCGGAGGGCGCGGTGCGCGCCGATGCCGAGGCCCGCGAGATCGCCGGGGAGATCGGCTACCCCGTGCTCGTCAAGGCGGCGGCCGGCGGCGGCGGGCGCGGCATGAAGGTCGCGCGCGCGCCCGAGGAGCTGCAGCACGCCCTGTCGACGGCGCGCGCCGAGGCGAAGGCCGCCTTCGGCGACGACGCCCTCTACATCGAGAAATATCTCGACCGCCCGCGCCACATCGAGGTCCAGGTGATGGGCGACGGCAAGGGTGGCGGCATCCATCTCGGCGAGCGCGACTGCTCGCTGCAGCGCCGCCACCAGAAGGTGTGGGAGGAGGCCCTGTCCCCTGCCCTCAACGCCACGGAGCGGCAGGCGATCGGCGAGCGCGCCGCCAAGGCCATCGCCGAGCTCGGCTACGCGGGCGCCGGCACGATCGAGTTCCTCTACGAGAACAACGAGTTCTTCTTCATCGAGATGAACACGCGGCTGCAGGTCGAGCATCCCGTGACCGAGATGATCACCGGCATCGACCTCGTGAACGAGCAGATCCGCGTCGCCTCGGGCGCCGGCCTCTCCGTCGGGCAGAAGGACATCACCTTCGAGGGCCACGCGATCGAGTGCCGCATCAACGCCGAGGACCCGGAGACCTTCCGTCCCTCGCCCGGCCTGATCGAGAACTACCACGCGCCGGGCGGGCTCGGCGTGCGCGTCGATTCGGCGGTCTATCAGGGCTACCGGATCCCGCCCTACTACGACAGCCTGATCGGCAAGCTGATCGTGCACGGCAAGACGCGGACCGAGTGCCTGATGCGGCTGCGGCGGGCGCTCGGCGAGTTCGTCGTCGACGGCATCGACACGACGATCCCGCTGTTCAGCCGCCTGCTCGCCGAGCGGGACATCATCAACGGCACCTACGACATCCACTGGCTCGAGGAATTCCTGGCGGGTGCCAAGGCCGGCTAGGTCGCGATGACGTCACACGACGACCAGATCTTCAGCGTTACGCCGGACGTGCTGCTCAAGGCCTATGCCTGCGGCATCTTTCCGATGGCGGAGAGCGCGGACGACCCCTACCTGCACTGGATCGAGCCGCGCGAGCGCGGCATCCTGCCGCTCGACGGCCTGCGCATCTCGCGCCGCTTCGCGCGCACCGTCCGCCGCACGCCCTTCCGCGTCACCGTGGACACGGCCTTCTCTGCCGTGATGGACGGCTGCGCCGCGCCGGCGCCCGGCCGGCGCAAGACGTGGATCAACAGCGAGATCCGCCGGCTCTACACGGCCCTGCACGAGATGGGGCACGCGCACAGCGTCGAGGTGTGGAACGGCGAGGATCTCGTCGGCGGCCTCTACGGCGTCCGGCTCGGCGGCGCGTTCTTCGGCGAGAGCATGTTCCACCGCGCCACCGACGCCTCGAAGATCGCCCTCGTCCACCTCGTCGCGCGGCTTCGCCACGGCGGCTTCGAGCTGCTCGACACGCAGTTCGTCACGGAGCACCTGGAGAGCCTCGGCGCGATCGAGATCTCGCGCAACGCCTACCAGCGCCTGCTCGACCGGGCGATCAGGATCGACGCCGACTTCTACCGGCTGCCGACGTCGACCTCGTCGGACTTCGTCTTGCAGTCGGTGAGCCAGACGTCATAGACGGGGTGCTCGACGGCGTTGAGGCCCGGGCTGTCGGCGAACATCCAGCCGGTGAAGATGCGCTGGATCTTGTTGTCGAGCGTCACCTCGTCGACCTCCACGAAGGCATCGGTGCGCGGCGCCTCCGTCTGCGGCCGCGAGTAGCACACGCGCGGCGTCACCTGCAGCGCGCCGAACTGCACCGTCTCGTCGATCAGCACGTCGAACGTGATGATCCGCCCGGTGATCTTGTCGAGCCCGGTGAACTCGGCGACCGGATTCTTGATCTTCTCGTCGGCCGAGGCGGGCGTCGCCGCCACCGCCACGAGGAACAGCGCGGCCACCGCGGCGAGGGAGGTTTTCGCGTTCGTCACTCGGGCCTCTCGTCGGGAATTTCGGTGCGCACCGTCACTCGCGCAACATTGCGTCGATCTCATGATACCGCGCCGGCCGGGCGCCGCGCCTGCACGCGAAGCCGAACGTAGTCGGCCGTCCACACGCCGTCGGCGTCCCGGAGGTGCGGCTCCAGCGTCCACACGACCTCGTCGAGCACGCGCTCCCGCGTCTCCGGCTCGTACTGCTCGAAGAAGGGGGCGCGGAAGGTCGCGAGCCAGCCCCTGATGCCGGTCGGCAGCGGCGTCGGCCGCGGCACGAGCTCGGTGCGCTCCACGGCGAGCCCCGCCGCCCCGGCCAGAGCGGCATACTGCTTCGGCGTCGGGAAGAACCAGGGGTTGGCCAGCGACGCGTCGCCGCCGTGGCGCAGCGTCGCGGCCCGCATGGCGGAGGCGATGGCGGCGACGTTGCCGAAGCCGCCGAACTCGGCGACGAAGCGCCCGCCCGGCCGCAGCGCCCGCGCGATGCCGGCGAGCACGGCCTGCGGCTTCGTCATCCAGTGGAGCGCCGCGTTCGAGAACACCGCGTCGAACTCGCCGTCGAATTCCAGCGCCTGCCCGTCCATGAGCCGCACGTCGAGCCCGTGCGCCCGGGCGGCGGCGAGCAGCGGCTCGCTCGCGTCGACGCCGACGATTTCGGCGCCGCTCTGCGCGAGGATGCGCGTCAGCGCGCCGTCGCCGCAGCCGACGTCGAGGATGCGCTCGCCCGGCTGCGGGTCGAGCCAGCCCAGGATGGTCGCGCCGAGATCGGACACGAACCGCGCGTTGGCGGCATAGCCCTCGGCCGACCAGTCCTGGGGATGCGACATGGCTGAAGCGGAATCAGTCGCCGGGCGACCAGGCGTCGTAGTCGCCGGTCACGCGCGGCCTGTGCTCGGGCGTCAGCGCGCTGCCCTTCGGGCGGTAGGCGTCGGGCGTGCCGGTGTAGTTGGGGCGGTGCGGCTTGAACCACTCGCGCGGCGTCAGCTTCGCCTCGGTCGGCGGCACGTCGGTGATGTGGTGCATCCAGCCGTACCAGCCGGCCGGAATCTTGCTCGCCTCGGCGAGCCCGTTATAGGTCACCCAGCGGCGCTCGAAGCCGAGTGCGGGATCCGGCTTGCGGTCGCGCTGGCGATAGTAGCGATTGCCGTATTCGTCCTCGCCGACGAACTCGCCCTTCGCCCAGGTATGGACGCGGGTGCCGAGGGTCTGGCCGTGCCACCAGGTGAATAGCTGCAGTAGGAGGTCGCGCATGGGTCGCCCGTTTGTTGCGCGGGCGAATATGGCGGGTGGCCCGCGGCGTGTCCAGCCCGCTCAGGCCGCGTTCCAGCCTTTCCAGGCGAGGCTCTCCGGCCCGTCCGCGGGGAGGCCCTCGCCCTGGCCCTTGTCGTCGAGCAGGAGATCCTCCTCGATCATCGCCCGGTCGAGCGCGGCGCGAAGCTGCAGCCGGTAGGCCTTCGTGTCCGCCGATTCGTGCGCCCGCATGCGCTGCTCCAGCACCTGCTTGGCCGCCTCGGGAATCAGCGCGCCCTCGTGCTCGACGAATCGCTGCGGCCGCTCCACCAGCGCCTCGAGGCGCCGGCGCAGCGTCAGCGCCGAGATCGGCTTCAGGAGCACCGAGTTGACCCCCGATTCGAGGGCCACGTCGAGCATCGACCAGCTGATCTCGGAGGTCAGGATGAGCGCCGGGACGAAGCAGAGCGGGTCCATCTCGGGCTTGCGCATGTTGGTGAGCAGCCAGTAGCCGCTGCGCGCCTTCAACTCCCAGTCGGTGATGACCATCGAGGGCGGCTCGAGCCGCATCTCGCGCAGGGCCGACCTCCGGACGGTCGTAGCCGCGAATCCGGCCGACCTTGAGCCCCGCGAGCAGGCTGCGGACGAACGCCTGGCCATGCCGGCTGCCCTGCACGACGGCCACGTCGAGCTGGCTGAGGTCCACACGTTCGGTCGGCAGTGCATGCATGGTGTCACACCCGGCTCAAACACACTTGTTTAGATCGCGGAGGAAGCTATCGAATCCGGATTACGCCCGCCTTCCGATGATCCCGACAATTGCATCTAACAGCGGATCGGAAGCGCCTGAGGAATTTCGGAAATTTCGGCTTATCCCCGTAATTAACGGGTCACTTACCCTATATATTGGGGAGGGTGACGAGCCCGCACACAACTGCTTGACGCTTCGTCCGCGACTCCCGTACCGTCAGGGACAACAAGACGGGGGCAGAAACAGCGTCGGCAGGCCGCTCGAAAACGGGCGAAGGCAGATGTACGGCGTGCCTGATTTTGGACGAAGCGGCAGGGGCCCGGGAGGCTTCACACCGGTCGCCGCGGCCATCGCGCCGCGGCGGAGCGGGGAAGTCGTGCCCTCTGCGGACGAACAGTTTTCAACATTTTCCGGCCACGGCGGGCCGGATCGCGGGCCATGCCCGCGCCACTAGACGGGGCCTTTGGGTGATGCAGATCGAGCGGCGCTACACGGTTGACGGGCAGTCCTCCTACGAGGAGGTCGAGTTCCGCAGGACGACGAGCGAGATCAGGAATCCGGACGGATCGATCGTCTTCCGGCTCGAGGACATCCTCGTGCCGGCGGCATGGTCGCAGGTCGCGGCGGACGTGCTCGCCCAGAAGTACTTCCGCAAGGCGGGCGTCGCGGCGCGGCTGAAGCGCGTCGAGGAGCCGACCGTGCCGTCCTGGCTGTGGCGCTCCGTGCCGGACGAGCAGGCGCTCGCCACCCTCCCCGAGGCCGAGCGCTACGGCCCCGAGCACGACGCGCGCCAGGTCTTCGACCGGCTCGCCGGCGCCTGGACCTACTGGGGCTGGAAGGGCGGCTATTTCGACACCGAGGAGGACGCCCGCGCCTTCCGCGACGAGCTGGCCTTCATGCTCGCCACCCAGAAGTGCGCGCCGAACAGCCCGCAGTGGTTCAACACCGGCCTGCACTGGGCCTACGGCATCGACGGCCCGAGCCAGGGCCACTTCTACGTCGACCATCTCTCGGGCGAGCTGAAGCGCTCCGAGAGCGCCTACGAGCACCCGCAGCCGCACGCCTGCTTCATCCAGTCGATCCAGGACGACCTCGTCACCGAGGGCGGCATCATGGACCTGTGGGTGCGCGAGGCGCGGCTCTTCAAGTACGGCTCGGGCACCGGCTCGAACTTCTCGCGGCTGCGCGGCGAAGGCGAGCGGCTGTCGGGCGGCGGCAAGTCGTCGGGCCTCATGTCGTTCCTCAAGATCGGCGACCGCGCGGCCGGCGCCATCAAGTCGGGCGGCACGACGCGGCGGGCGGCCAAGATGGTCGTCGTCGACATCGACCATCCCGACATCGAGAACTACATCGGCTGGAAGGTGAAGGAGGAGCAGAAGGTCGCGGCGCTCGTCGCCGGCTCGAAGCTCGTCTCGAAGCACCTCAAGGCCGTGATGAAGGCCTGCGTGAACTGCCAGGGCTCGGGCGCCGACTGCTTCGACCCCGCGCGCAACCCCGCCCTCAAGCGCGAGGTGCGCGCGGCCAAGAAGGCGAGCGTGCCGGAGAGCTACGTCAAGCGCGTCATCCAGTTCGCCCGGCAGGGCTACACCGACATCGAGTTCCCGATCTTCAACACGGACTGGGACGACGAGGCCTACCTGACCGTCTCCGGCCAGAACTCCAACAACTCGGTGCGCGTGACCGACGAGTTCCTGCGCGCCGTCGAGGACGGCGGCGAGTGGCGCCTGACCTGGCGCACGACCGGCGAGACGGCCAAGACGGTCGACGCCCGCGAGCTGTGGGAGCAGGTCGGCAACGCCGCCTGGGCCTGCGCCGATCCCGGCATCCAGTACCACACGACGATCAACGACTGGCACACCTGCCCCGCGTCGGGCGAGATCCGGGCCTCCAACCCGTGCTCGGAGTACATGTTCCTCGACGACACGGCGTGCAACCTCGCCTCGCTGAACCTGCTGCAGTTCCGCATGGGCGACGGCCTGTTCGACGTCGCGTCCTTCGAGCACGCGGTGCGTCTGTGGACGGTCGTGCTCGAGATCTCGGTGCTGATGGCGCAGTTCCCCTCCGCGGAGATCGCGCAGCTCTCCTACGAGTTCCGCACGCTCGGCCTCGGCTACGCCAATATCGGCGGCTTCCTGATGTCGTCGGGCATCCCCTACGACTCGGAGTCCGGCCGGGCGATCGCCGGCGCCATCACCGCGGTGATGACGGGCACCGCCTACGCGACCTCGGCCGAGATGGCCGGCGCGCTCGGCACGTTCCCGCGCTTCGAGGAGAACCGCGAGCACATGCTGCGGGTGATCCGCAACCATCGCCGCGCCGCGCACGGCGAGGCGACGGGCTACGAGAGGCTGCAGACGCCGCCGGTGCCGCTGGTCCACGATTCCTGCCCCGACGCGGCGCTCGCCGACGCGGCGCGGCGCGCCTGGGACCGGGCGCTCGAGGAGGGCGAGAAGAACGGCTACCGCAACGCGCAGGTCTCGGTGATCGCGCCGACCGGCACGATCGGCCTCGTCATGGACTGCGACACGACGGGCATCGAGCCGGACTTCGCGCTCGTCAAGTTCAAGAAGCTCGCGGGCGGCGGCTATTTCCGCATCATCAACCGGGCGGTGCCGGAGGCGCTGCGCGTGCTCGGCTACGGCGACGAGCAGATCCTCGAGATCGTCAACTATGCTGTGGGCAAGGGCACCCTCAAGGACGCGCCCTCCATCAACCACGAGACACTGAAGGCGAAAGGCTTTACCGTCGAGAAGCTGGCGGCTGTCGAATCGGCGCTCAAGACCGCGTTCGACATCAAGTTCGCGTTCAACAAGTGGACGCTCGGCGAAGATTTTGTCCAGGGGGCCCTGGGGGTCGCGGCGGACGCAATGGCGGACCCGGGCTTCGACCTTCTGTCGGAGCTCGGGTTCGGCCGGCGCGAGATCGAGGCGGCGAACACCTTCTGCTGCGGCGCCATGACCCTCGAGGGCGCGCCGGGCCTCAAGCCCGAGCACCTGCCGGTCTTCGACTGCGCCAACCCGTGCGGCCGCATCGGCAAGCGCTACCTCTCGGTCGAAAGCCACATCCGCATGATGGCGGCGGCGCAGCCCTTCATCTCCGGCGCGATCTCCAAGACGATCAACATGCCGAACGACGCCACCGTCGAGGACTGCATGAACGCCTACATGCTGTCCTGGAAGCTCGCGCTGAAGGCGAACGCGCTCTATCGCGACGGCTCCAAGCTGTCGCAGCCGCTGCAGTCGCAGATCCTCGTCGACGACGATGAGGACGAGGAGGACGTCGCCGCCGAGATCGCCGCCCAGCCGGCGCAGGCGAAGGCGGCGAGCGTCGCCGAGCGCGTGGTGGAGCGGATCGTCGAGAAGGCGGTGCGCGACCGCGAGAAGCTGCCGAACCGCCGCAAGGGCTACACCCAGAAGGCGATCGTCGGCGGCCACAAGGTCTACCTCAAGACCGGCGAGTACGAGGACGGCCGGATCGGCGAGATCTTCATCGACATGCACAAGGAGGGCGCCGCCTTCCGCTCGCTGATGAACAACTTCGCCATCGCGATCTCGCTCGGCCTGCAGTACGGCGTGCCGCTCGAGGAGTATGTCGACGCCTTCACCTTCACCCGCTTCGAGCCGGCGGGCTTCGTGCAGGGCAACGACTCCATCAAGAACGCGACGTCGATCCTCGACTACATCTTCCGCGAGCTGGCGGTCTCCTATCTCGGCCGCCACGACCTCGGCCACGTCGACCCCGCCGACAGCGGCGCGACCGCGATGGGCGCCGGCGAGCACGAGGGCAAGGCGCCGGCGGTGCAGTTCGTCTCGTCCGGCCTCGTCCGCGGCCGGGTCGCCGAGAAGCTCGTGGTGATCAGCTCGTCCGGCGAGCAGACCGCCAAGCGCAGCGACGGCACCGGCTCGGTGACGAAGCTGCAGGCGCGCGCCCACGACTTCGCCTCGCAAGGGGCGACGGCGCTCAAGAACGTGCCGGAGATCGAGACCGAGACGTCGATCGAGGAGGAGGTCGAGGCCTCCTTCGAGGTGACGACCTCGACGCCGGCCCAGAGCGTCGACGAGCAGCGCGCCATGGCCCGCATGAAGGGCTACGAGGGCGAGAGCTGCGGCGAGTGCGGCAACTTCACCATGGTGCGCAACGGCACCTGCCTGAAGTGCGACACCTGCGGCGCGACCTCCGGCTGCAGCTGATCGCCGGCCGGCCCTGACCTGACGCCTCCGCCTTCGGGCGGGGGCCCCTTCCCTCCTCCGCCGCGGCGCATCGGGCATGCGCCGCGGCGGTGCCGTTTCTGCGGCGCCGGCGCGACGGCGCACGCTTGATGCCGCTCCGGCCTTGGCAGGCGGCCGCGGCGTCCTATCTGACCTTCCTCCTGGGCGCGCGTTCCCCTGCGCCGGGAGCCGACGTTCCACCACCCTCACGACCACACCCACATCCCGATCCGCTCGAGGCCGTGCATCCGGCTGCCGGACGGGATCGTCGCGAACGCTCGGAGCATCGAGGCGAAAGGATACGGTTTTGATCACATTGAGCATCAATGGCAGCGAGCACACACTGGAGCTCGACCCGCGCACGTCGCTGCTCGACGCGCTGCGCGACCACCTGGCGCTGACCGGCACGAAGAAGGGCTGCGACCACGGCCAGTGCGGCGCCTGCACCGTGCTGGTCAACGGCCGGCGCATCAATTCCTGCCTCACCCTCGCGGTGATGCACGAGGGCGACGAGATCACCACCGTCGAAGGCCTCGGCCAGCCCGGCAGCCTGCACCCGGTGCAGGAGAGCTTCCTGCACCACGACGGCTTCCAGTGCGGCTACTGCACGCCGGGCCAGATCGTCTCCGCCGTCGGCATGCTCGGCGAGGTGAAGGACGGCTGGCCGAGCCACGTCACCGGCGATCTCGACGGGCCGGTGACGCTGACCAACGAGGAGATCTCCGAGCGGATGAGCGGCAATCTGTGCCGCTGCTCGGCCTACCCCAACATCGTCGACGCGATCCGCGCCGCCGGCAGCGAGAAGGAGCGGTCATGAGAGAGTTCCGGTATTCGAGGGCCGGCGACGTCGCCGAGGCCGGCCGCCTGGCGACCTCGGGGCATGCCCGCTTCATCGCCGGCGGCACCAACCTGCTCGACCTGATGAAGCTCGAGGTCGAGGCGCCGGACACGCTGGTCGACATCAACCGGCTGCCGCTGAAGGACGTCGAGGAGACGGAGGACGGCGGCCTGCGCATCGGCGCGCTCGTGCCGAACGCCGACCTCGCCGCCCATCCGCGGATCCGGCGCGACTATGCCGTCCTGTCGCGGGCCCTGCTGGCGGGCGCCTCCGGGCAGCTGCGCAACAAGGCGACGACCGGCGGCAACCTGCTGCAGCGCACGCGGTGCTACTATTTCTACGAGCCCACCGCGCCCTGCAACAAGCGCGATCCGGGCTCGGGCTGCGGCGCCATGGGCGGCTTCAACCGCATCCACGCGATCCTCGGCGCGAGCGATAAGTGCATCGCCACCCACCCCTCCGACATGGCGGTCGCCATGCGCGCGCTCGACGCGGTGGTCGAGACGCGCAAGGCCGACGGCACGACGCGCGAGCTCGATTTCGACGCGCTCTACCGGCTGCCGGGCGAGACGCCCGAGATCGAGACGAACCTCGAGCCGGGCGAGCTGATCGTCGCGGTGCGCCTGCCGGCGCCGGTCGGCGGCGTGCACGCCTACCGCAAGGTGCGCGACCGCGCGTCCTACGCCTTCGCGCTCGTCTCGGTGGCCGCCGCGGTGAGAACGGAAGGCGGCCGCATCACCGAGGCGCGGCTCGCCTTCGGCGGGCTCGCCCCCATGCCGTGGCGCGACCGCGCCGTGGAGCAGCGCCTCGTCGGCGAGGCGCCGGGCAAGGCGCTCTTCGAGGAGGCCGCCGGCATCCTGCTGAAGGACGCGAAGGGCCAGGGCTCGAACGACTTCAAGATCCCGCTCGCCCGCCGCACGCTTCTCGCCGTCCTGTCCGACGTCACCAGGGAGACCGCCCGATGAGCACGTATGTCATGGACAAGGATGCCGGGGAGACCCGGCTCGACCGGAACCCGCAAGGGGTCATCGGCAAGCCGCTCGACCGCTACGAGGGGCCGCTCAAGGTCTCCGGCCGGGCGACCTACGCCTACGAGTACCTGGCCGGCGAGGAGGTCGGCTACGGCTTCGTCGTCACGGCCGGGATCGGCAAGGGCCGGATCAGGTCCGTCGATGCCTCCGCCGCGGAGGCCGAGCCGGGCGTGCTCGCCGTGGTCTCGGGCGAGCGCATCCCGCGGGCGGCGGCGCAGCCGATGAGCGCCGGCGCGCTGACGATCGACGGCCAGGTCTTCCACTACGGGCAGCCCGTCGCGGTCGTCGTGGCGACGAGCTTCGAGGCGGCACGGCACGCCTCGCGGCTCGTGAAGGTCGAGTACGAGCCCGAGGACGGCCGCTACGAGCTGTCGCGGTTCAAGGACACCGCGCAGCCCTCCGACAAGGGCGTGATGCCGCCCGACACCGAGCGCGGCGCCTTCGAGGAGGCGTACGCGGCGGCCGAGGTGCAGTTCGACCAGACCTACACCACGCCGAGCCACCACGCCGCGGCGATGGAGCCGCACGCGACCACCGCGAAGTGGGACGGCGACACGCTGACGGTGTGGACGGGCGGCCAGCTCCTCGAGACGAACGTCAAGCAGGTGGCGAACGGCGTCGGCATTCCCGTCGAGAACGTCCGCGTCCTGAGCCCCTATATCGGCGGCGGCTTCGGCTCGAAGCTCGGCATCGGCCCGGACGCGATCCTCGCCGCGCTCGGCGCGAAGGCGGCCGGACGTCCCGTCAAGCTCGCGCTGACGCGGCCAAACGTCTTCCAGGCGACCTCCCGGCGCTCCGAGACGATCCAGCGGATCCGCATCGGCACGACGAAGGACGGCCGGATCACCGCCTTCGCCCACGAGACGTGGGTCGGCAACTCGCCCGGCAACGGGTTCTTCGAGCCGGCCGGCGTCTCGTCCGTGTTCCTCTATGCGGGCGAGAACCGGAAGATCTCGCACCGGGTGGCGGAGCTCGACGTGCTCATGACCTCGGCCGTGCGCGCGCCCGGCGAGGCGGTGGGCATGCTGGCGCTGGAGAACGCGATGGACGAGCTGGCGGAGAGGCTCGGCCTCGACCCGGTCGCCTTCCGCAAGCTGAACGAGCCGGAGGTCGCGCCGCAGGACGACAAGCCGTTCTCCTCGCGCATGCTGGTCGAGTGCATGGACGAGGGCGCGCGCCTGTTCGGCTGGGACCGCCGGCCGGAGAAGCCCGGCACAAAGCGCGAGGGCGAGTGGCTGATCGGCTACGGCATGGCCGCCGCCTCGCGGGCCAACCGCATCGTCAAGTCCTCCGCCGAGGTCACGCTGGAGGCCGACGGCCGCGTCACCGTGCGCACCTCGATGACCGACATCGGCACCGGCAGCTACACGATCCTGCAGCAGGTGGCCGCCGAGATGCTGGGCGTGGCGCCGGAGGACGTCACGGTCGAGCTCGGCGACACGCGCTTCCCGGCCTCGTCCGGCTCGGGCGGCTCGTTCGGCGCCAACAGCGCCGGCTCGTCGGTCTTCGTCGCCTGCGAGGACCTGATCGGCATCCTCGCCGACCGGCTGGGCGTCGACGGCGACGAGCTGACGCTGAAGGACGGCCACGCCATCGCCGGCAACCGCCAGATCGCCTTCTCCGAGATCCTCGCGGGCGAGGCGATCTCGTCGGTCGGGACGATCCAGCCGGGCGAGACGTCGCAGAAGTTCAAGCAGGCGAGCTACGGCGCGCATTTCTGCGAGGTGGCGGTCAACGCGGTGACCGGCGAGACGCGCGTGCGCCGGCTGCTGACCGTCGCCGCGGCGGGGCGCATCCTCAACGAGAAGACCGCGCGGTCGCAGTGCATCGGCGGCCAGATCTGGGGCATCGGCTCGGCGCTCACCGAGGAGCTGGTGATCGACGCGCGCACCGGGCTGCTCGTCAACCACGACCTCGCGGAGTACCACGTGCCGGTCAACGCCGACGTGCCGCAGCTCGAGGTCGTCTTCCTGCCGGAGCGCGACCCGCACGCGAGCCCGCTCGCCGGCAAGGGCATCGGCGAGCTGGCGCTCGCGGGCGTCGGCGCCGCGATCACCAACGCGATCTACAATGCCTGCGGCGTCCGCGTGCGCGACTACCCGATGACGCTCGACAAGGTGCTGTCGGGGCTGCCCGAGCTCGACTGAGCCCCGGGCAAGGCGACGGTTCGAGGGGGTGGAGGCTTGTCGCCTCCGCCCCTTTTTCGTCCGGGGGTTCCGGCGGGCCTCAGGCCGGGCGCGTCTCCGGCGGCGCCATGAAGTCCGGCGCGACGGGGTCCGGCACGTGGCGCTTCAGGATCGCGTCGATCTCGCGCCTCGTGTCCTCGTCGAGGTGCCAGCCGTCGATCTCGTCCACCGGCTCGAGCTGGTCGGGCCGCCGTGCGCCCCACAGGGCCACGGTCGGCCCCTGGTCGAGCACCCAGCGCACGGCCAGCGCCAGCACCGACTTGCCGAAGCGCTCGCGCGCCAGCGTCTTCAGCTCCTCCACCGCGGCGAGATTGCGCCGGAAGCGCTCGCCGACGAACTTGGGATCGCTCTGGCGCAGGTCGTCGCCCTCGAAGGCGCGGCCGGTGCTCATGCGGCCGGAGAGCAGGCCCCGGCACAGCGCGCCGTAGCTGACCACGGTCAGGCCGCTCTTCACCGCGTAGGGCAGCACGTCGGCCTCGATGTCGCGCTCGAACAGGTTGTAGGGCGGCTGGACGGAGGCGAGCGGGGCCGCCGCCCGGAAGGCGTCCATCTGCTCCGGCGAGAAGTTGCTGACGCCGATCGCGCGGATCTTGCCCTCCTGGCGCAGCCCGTCGAGCGTGTGCGCCGTCACCTCGAGGTCGGTCTCGAGATCGGGCCAGTGCACCTGGTAGAGGTCGATGACGTCCGTCCGCAGCCGCCTCAGCGAGTCCTCGACCTCCTGCCGGATGCGCTCGGGCCGCGAGTCGCGGAACACCTTGCCGTCCTTCCAGTTCAGGCCGACCTTCGTCGCGATCTCCACCCTGTCGCGCAAGGCCCCCTCCTCGATCGCCTTGCCGACGATCTCCTCCGATCGGCCGAAGCCGTAGACGGGCGCGGTGTCGATCAGCGTGATGCCGCGCTCGACGGCGGCCTGGATCGTGGCGACGGACTGCTTCTCGTCGGTGCCGCCCCACTGCCAGCCGCCGATCGCCCAGGTGCCGAGGCCGATGCGGGAGACGGCCACGCCGGATCCGTCCAGTTCGATCGCTTCCATGCGGTAAACTCCTTCGGGGAGGTACGTCCGAGCCGGCCGAGCCGTTCCAGCCGGAACCATACTACGCGACGGCAGGTGCCACACCGGGGGGCGCACGGCGCCGCTCGCCCGGGTCGGCGGCACCCGGCCATGCCGGAGTGCGTTGCCGTACATGGGCGAACCCTCGGCCCGGCATCCCGTTGCGAAGTGACCTCCCCGTTCCGTCCATCCTCCAAAAGGCAAGGCATGACCCGTTTCCTGCGCGTCCTCCGCCGCTTCGTCCTCGGGCCGCTCGTCCTCCTGCTGGTCGCGGCGAGCCTGCTGCCGCTCGTCGAGACGAACATCTGGTGGATCCGCTACCTCGACTTCCCGCGCGTCCAGTTCGCGGTCGCACTGCTCGCCGCGTCGGCGCTCTACGTGATCTGCGGCGGCTGGCGCGGCTTCGGCAGCTGGCTCCTTCTCGCGGTCGCGGCCGGCGGGCTCGCCTATCACGGCGTGAAGCTCTACCCGTACGGCGACTATGCGGAGCCGATGGCCGTGACGGCGCAGAGCTGCCCGCAGGGAGCGCGCCTGCGCCTGATGGAGGCGAACGTGAAGGCCGGCAACGAGCATGCCGCGGCCTTCCTGGACGAGGTGCGCGAGGCGAAGCCCGACGTGCTCCTGGTGCTCGAGACCGACGAGTGGTGGGACCGCCACCTGCGGGAGCTTCAGGACTTCCCGTTCCGCAGGCAGTACATCCCCGACGGCCCCGGCTGGTACGGCATGCACGTGCTGTCGCGCTACAGGCTCCAGGACCCGCAGATGCAGTTCCTGTTCGACAGCCGCACGCCGACGCTGCGGACCGGCATCGAGCTGCCCGACGGCGACACCGTCACCTTCTTCGGCGTCCACCCCAAGCCGCCGCAGAGCTGGTCGCAGTCGACGACCCTGCGCGACGGGCACCTGGCCACCATTGCCCGGGAGGCCCGCGACGCCGAGGGGCCCGTGCTCGTCTCGGGCGACTTCAACGCCGTGCCGTGGGAGCGCGTGGTGCGCCGGATGATGCGGGTGGGCGGGCTGCTCGATCCGCGGGTCGGGCGCGGCTGGCATCCGACCTACGGCGACGGTCCGCTGGTGACCTGGCCCCTCGACCAGGTGCTGTTCCAGGACGGCATCGCGCTCCGGGATCTCCAGGTGCTCGACGACGTGGGCTCGGACCATTACCCCCTCATCGCCGACCTCTGCGTCGATGCCTCGTTCGCGGAGCGCCAGAACGCGCCGCAGCCGAGGGACGGCGACGCCGAGGAGTTCTCGAAGACCATCGCCGCGGCGAAGGAGATCGACCCGGGCGGCTCCCGCTGACGGCCGCGCCGCGCGACGGGCACGGCCGAACGCCACCCGGCCGCGCGAGCCTCGCCCTCTAGAGCCGCTTGCCGCTCTCGGGGTCGAAGAGCTTGGCCTTGGCCATGTTGACCTCGAAGGCGAAGGGCTGCCCCGCCACGGGCCGGTCCTCCGGCCGGACGCGGGCCACCGCCTCGCCGCCGCCGAGCGTGAAGACGAGCAGCGTGTCCGGCCCCGTCGGCTCCACCACCTCGATCGGCCGCTCGAAGCCGAAGACGTGCGGGCCCGGCTGCTGGGTGCCCTTGCCGGTGATCGTCTCGGGCCGCAGGCCGAGGCGGACGTCGCGGCCGACGCGCGCCCGCGCCGCCTCCGCGAGGTTGTCCGGCACGGGAAAGCGGATCGGCCCCTCCGGCTCGTCGACCTCGACGAAGAGCCCGCCCTCCTCCACGACCCGGCCGCTCAGGATGTTCATCGGCGGCGAGCCGATGAAGCTCGCGACGAACAGGTCGGCGGGGTTCTCGTAGATCTCGTCGGCGGTGTCGAACTGCCGGATGTGGCCGTTGTCCATGACCGCGATGCGCGAGGCGAGCGTCATCGCCTCGATCTGGTCGTGCGTCACGTAGATGATCGACTTGCCGATGCGCTGGTGGAGCTTCTTGATCTCCGTGCGCATCTCGATCCTCAGCTTGGCGTCGAGGTTCGACAGCGGCTCGTCGAACAGGAAGATCTGCGGGTCGCGCACCAGCGCCCGCGCCATGGCGACGCGCTGGCGCTGCCCGCCGGAGAGCTGGCCCGGCTTGCGGTCGAGATAGCGGGTCGATGTGCAGGAGCTCGCTGACGGTCTGCAGCGCCTTGTCCTGGTTCTCCTTCGAGACGCCGCGGATCTCCATGCCGAAGGTGATGTTCCTGCGCACGCTCTTGGTGGGGTAGAGCGAGTAGGACTGGAACACCATCGCGATGTCGCGGTCCTTCGGCGGGATGTCGTTGACCAGCCGGTCGCCGATGAAGACCTTGCCGTCGCTCAGCGTCTCGAGCCCGGCGACGATGTTGAGGAGGGTCGACTTGCCGCAGCCCGACGGCCCGACGAGGACGATGAACTCGCCCTCCTCCATGTCGAGGCTCACCCCCTTCAGCACCTCGGTCGACCCGAAGCGCTTCCACACGTTCTCCAGACGCACGCCCGACATGGCTATCCCTTGACCGCGCCCGCCGCGAGGCCGCGGACGAAATATCTTCCTGCGATGACGTAGACGAGAAGCGTCGGCAGGCCGGCCATGATCGCGGCGGCCATGTCGACGTTGTATTCCTTCACGCCCGTGGAGGTGGCGACGACGTTGTTGAGCGCCACGGTGACGGGGTTGCTGTCGGCGGAGGTGAAGGCGACGCCGAACAGGAAGTCGTTCCAGATCTGCGTGAACTGCCAGATCACCGTGACGCCGAAGGTCGGCACCGCCATCGGCAGCACGACGCGGCCGAAGATGGTGAAGAAGCCGGCGCCGTCGATCTTGGCGGCCTGCACGATGGAGTCCGACACGCCGACGAAGAAGTTGCGGAAGAACAGCGTCGTGAAGGCGAGGCCGTAGACGACGTGGACGAGGATCAGGCCGGACACCGTGCCGGCGAGGCCGAGGATCCCCAGCGTCCGCGCCATCGGCAGCAGGATGACCTGGAACGGGATGAAGGCGCCGAACAGCATCAGGCCGAAGATGATGTCGGCCCCGCGGAAGCGCCACTTGGTCAGCGTGTAGCCGGCGAGCGCACCGAGGATCGTCGAGATCGCGACCCCCGGCACCACGATCAGCACGGAGTTGAGGAAATAGGGCTTCAGACCCTCGCACTTCACGCCGACGCAGGCCGAGCTCCAGGCCTTCGCCCAGGGCGCGAAGGTGATGCTGGTCGGCGGGCTGATCAGCGTGCCGGCGCGGATCTCCTCGAGCGTCTTGAGCGACGTCGAGACCATGACGAAGAGCGGCAGAAGGTAGTACGCGGCGAAGAGGATCAGCACCGCGAAGAGCCCCGCCCGCAGGACCGTCTGGCGCGTGCCGCGCGGCCGCACCATGCCGTCGAGTTGCCGGCTCACCGGTTCGAACTCCTCAGTTCGGAATAGAGATACGGCACCATGATCGCCATGATGGTGGCGAGCATCATCACCGCGCTCGCCGCGGCCATGCCGAGCTCGCTGCGCTGGAAGGCGTAGGCGTACATGAAGGTGGCCGGCAGGTCGGTGGCGTAGCCCGGCCCGCCGCCGGTCAGGGCGACGATCAGGTCGTAGCTCTTCACCGCGAGGTGGGTGAGGATGATGACGGCCGACAGGAAGACCGGCCCGAGCATCGGCAGGATGATGCTGGCATAGGAGCGTATCGGCCCCGCCCCGTCGATCGCGGCGGCCTTCAGGATGTCGTCGTCGACCGACCTGAGCCCGGCGAGGAACAGCGCCATCACGTAGCCCGACGACTGCCATATGCCGGCGATGACGACGGTGTAGATCGCGAAGTCGGGGTTCACCAGCCAGTCGAAGGTGAAGTGCTCGAAGCCCATGGCGCGCACGAGGCGCTCGACGCCGAGGCCCGGGTTCAGGATCCACTTCCAGGCCGTGCCGGTGACGATGAAGGACAGCGCCATCGGGTAGAGGTAGATCGTGCGCAGCACGCCCTCGGCGCGGATCCTCTGGTCGAGGAAGATCGCGAGCAGCAGCCCGATGACGAGGCAGCCGGCGATGAACAGCCCGCCGAAGATGAACAGGTTCTCGATCGCCACGTACCAGCGCGGCGTCGACCACAGCCGCTCGTACTGCGCGAGCCCGACGAGGTCGTAGACCGGCAGGATCCTCGACTTGGTGAAGGAGATGTAGACCGTCCAGGCGATGAAGCCGTAGACGAAGAACAGGCTCAGCGCGAAGATCGGCGAGATCACGATCTGCGGCAGCCACCGCTCCACGGCGGCAAGCCGGCTCCGTCGCCCGTCATGGTCGGCCTTCGCGCTCATGTGCCCCTCCCCCGGATACGGGACCGCGCGTGGCGCGGCCCCGTGCAGGCTTGCCCCTGGCGTCCTAGAACTGCTGGGCGCGCTCGATGGCCGAGGCGAGGTTCTTCACCGCGTCCTGCGAGCTCATGTCGGAGTTGAAGAAGTTCGTGACGAGGTCCATGAACTCGCCGCGGACGGTGCGCGACACCGCCATCTCGTGCGCCATCGAGGGCACCAGGCTGTCGTTCTTGATCGCCTGCTGCAGGTCCTCGTGGGACTTCTTCGCGCACATGTCGAAGTCGTCGAGCGACACGTTCGTGTTCGCCGGGATCGAGCCCTTCGCCATGTTGAAGCTCTTCTGGAAGTCCGGCGACATGATGAGGCTGGCCAGCAGCGTCTCGCCCTTCTTCTGCTCCTCGTCGCTGACCTTGAAGAAGGCGATCGAGTCGGAGTTCAGGATGAAGCCCTTGCCGGGCGCCGAGGCGCACAGGAAGTCCTTGCCGGGCTCCTTGCCCGCCGCCAGGAACTCGCCCTTGGCCCAGTCGCCCATGATCTGGAAGGCCGCCTGGCCGTTCATCACCATCGCCGTGGCGAGGTTCCAGTCGCGGCCGGAGAAGTTCGGGTCGACATAGCCGCGGAGCTTCCTCAGCTGGTCGAAGACCTTGACCATCGTGTCGCTCGTGAGCGCGTCCTGGTCGAGGTCGACGAGCGCCTTCTTGTAGAAGTCCGGACCGCCGATGCCGAGCGCCACGACCTCGAAGAGCGTCGCGTCCTGCCAGGGCTGCCCGCCATGCGCCAGCGGCGTGATGCCGGCCGCCTTGAGCTTGTCGGCGACGGCGTTGAACTCGTCCCAGGTCGTCGGCATCTTCGCGTCGACCTTGGCGAGCACCTGCGGGTTCGCCCAGATCCAGTCGACGCGGTGGATGTTGACCGGCGCGGCGACGTACTTGCCGTCATATTTCATGATGTCGGCGAGAACCTTGGGCAGCTTGTCGTCCCAGTTCTCCTTCTGCGCGACGTCCTCGACGTCGGCGAGCGCGCCCTGCTCCGCCCATTCCTGGATGCCCGGGCCCTTGAGCTGCACCGCCGTCGGCGGGTCGCCGGCGACGACGCGGGCGCGCAGCGCGGTCATGGCTGCGTCGCCGCCGCCGCCCGCGATCGGCGAATCGATCCACGTGCCGCCCTGCGCCTCGAACGCCTTCTTCAGCTCGCCGACGGCCTTCGCCTCGCCGCCCGAGGTCCACCAGTGCAGCACCTCGGCCTTCTGCGCCTGGGCGCCGCCCGCGGTCAGGCACAGGCCGGCAGCGCACGCCGCGGCGGCCCACCATCTCGTGTGCTTCATCGTTTCCTCCTGTTGCGGGCCGCGCGGCAGTGGCGGACCCCATCCTGGTTCGGGTGGCGGAAAGTCGCGAACCGAGCCTTGATCTGGATCAGTCGGCCCGGAAACCTTCGAAATTCCCGCCGTTATCGTTACGAACCGTGCGACGTGACGGCTCCGTCCGGAGGCGGCGTGCCGTTCGCCGCCCTCGCGCCATGGCAGCATCGTGTGGCGGAACCGCCGCCGTCAAGCGCGCTCGGCGGCCCCCCGGAGCGCGCGGATGCCGTGGCCGCCGGGGCCGGGCCGCCTGACGCCACGGCATGCGGCCTCCGCCCGTCGCGGCGCCGGGGCGGGACGGCAAGGGCCTTGATTTCGCGGGGCATCCGCGGAGTCTTGCGGCAGGCAGCAAGCGGCGAGGACCACGAGATGCAGGACTGGCAGCCGAAGGCGAGCGACCTTCTCCTGGTCGTCGACGTGCAGAACGACTTCTGCCCGGGCGGCGCCCTGGCCGTGCCGGACGGCGACGCGGTGGTCGCCGTGGCGAACCGGCTGATGCGGAGCTTCGACCACGTGGCGCTCACCCAGGACTGGCACACGCCCGCGCACGGCTCGTTCGCCTCGTCGCATGCCGGCCGGCAGCCGCTCGAGACGATCGACATGGCGTATGGCGAGCAGGTGCTGTGGCCCGACCACTGCGTCCAGGGCACGCATGGCGCGGCCTTTCATCCCGAGCTCGACGTCGGGCGGGCGGAGCTCATCCTGCGCAAGGGCTTCCGGCGCGGCATCAACTCCTACTCCGCGTTCCGGGAGAACGACCGCACCACCCGCACCGGGCTCGCCGGCTACCTGCGCGAGCGCGGCTTCGAGCGGCTCTTCCTGTGCGGCCTCGCGACGGATTTCTGCGTCGCCTGGTCGGCGCTCGACGCCAGGCGCGAGGGCTTCGCCGCGGTGGTGGTGGAGGATGCCTGCCGGGCGATCGACGTGGGCGGCTCGCTCGAAAGGGCCAGGGCCGACATGCGGGAGGCCGGCGTCGCGCTGACGAGCGCCGCGGAAATCGCGGCGGCCGCCTGACGGGCGCCCCTCGCGGCGGCGTACGGGCTAATTCCTACCTTGAGGGAGGTCAAGGCGATCCGCGGCCGGGCGCGGCACGCTCGTCGGCATGTTCATCGACGAGGCGGGCGCCAGGCGCCCCCGGACAGGCTCATGACCAAGGCAACATCGACGGGCGCGGTGCACATCGTCCTCATCGACGACGACGACGCGGTGCTCGACTCACTGAGGCTGCTGCTGCAGGTCGAAGGCTTCGACGTCTCGACCTTTCCCGGCGCGATCGAATACCTCGCCGCCGCGGCGGCCGAGGACGAGCCGTCCTGCATCATCGTCGACCTCCACATGCCGGGCATGAGCGGCCTCGAGCTCGTGAAGCGCCTGCGCGCGGACGGGCACGACGTGCCGGTCATCATGCTCACCGCCGCGCTCGGCAGCGAGGTGCGGTCGCAGGCGACGGCCGCGGGGGTCGATCATCTGCTCTCGAAGCCGCCGTCGGACACCGACCTCCTCAGCGTCATCCACCACTGCGCGGGCGACGGCGAGGGAGAGGCGGCAGACGCCACCCCGGCCGGCTGAGCGGGCGGCCCGCTCGCGCTGCGCGCCCCTACTCGTGGCGCAGCGCCTCGATCGGGTCGAGGCGCGCCGCCCGGCGGGCCGGGAAGTAGCCGAAGGCGATCCCGACCACCGCCGAGAACGCGAAGGCGACCGCCACGATCCTGAGGTCGACCGAGAACGGCAGGCTCAGCGCCAGCGACGTGCCGAGCGCCAGCGCGAGGCCGAGCAGGATGCCGATCACGCCGCCGAACAGCGACAGCACCAGCGCCTCGATCAGGAACTGCGCCAGCACCTGCCCTTCCCGCGCGCCGATCGCCAGCCGGATGCCGATCTCGCGGGTGCGCTCGGTCACCGAGACGAGCATGATGTTCATGATGCCGATGCCGCCGACCAGCAGGCTGACCGCCGCCACGGCGCCGAGCAGCCCCGTCAGCACGGTCGTGGTCGAGGTCATCGCCTGCACGAGCTGGCGCATGTCGCGCACCGTGAAGTCGTCCTCCGCGCCCGGCTGGATCCGGCGCCGCTCGCGCAGCAGATCCTGGATCGAGGTCTGGAGCTTGCCGGTGTCGACGCCGTCCCTGCCGGAGATCAGGATGGTGCCGACCGTGGTGGTGCCGGAGATGCGCCGCTGGAAGGCGCGCAGCGGGCATCAGCACCGTGTCGTCGCGGTCGCTGCCCATGCTCGATTCGCCCTTGCCCTCGAGCACCCCGATGACCGGGCAGGCGATCTTGTCGACCCGCAGCATCATGCCGACCGGGTCGATCCGGCCGAACAGGTCGTCGCGGACCGTCTCGCCGATGATGCAGACCGCGCGGCCGGCGCGCACCTCGCCGTCGCTGAAGTTGCGCCCCGCGGCGAGCGACCAGTCCTGGGTGACGAGGTAGTCCGCGTCGGTGCCGGTGACGACCGTGCTGCGGCTCTCCGAGCCGGCCACCACCACCGCCGATTTCTGCGACACCGGGGCGGCGGCGAGCACGCCCGGCACCTGCGCCTTGATCGCGGCGACGTCCCGCGCCTCGAAGGCGCGCACGTCGGCGCGGGAGCCGCCGGGCCCGCCCTGCCCCGGCCGGGCGAAGAGCAGGTTGTTGCCGAGGCTGCCGAGCTCCTCGGTGACGCGCGCCGTGGCGCCGTTGCCGATCGTCACCATGGCGATCACGGCGGCGACGCCGATGACGATGCCCAGCACCGTGAGGAAGGAGCGGACCGCGTTGCGGGTGATCGCCATGACGGCGAGCTTCAGGGTCTCCGCCAGCATCAGGCGGCCTCCGTCCGGCTCTCGGCCTCGACCCTGCCGTCCTTGAAGCGGATCACCCGGCCGGCATAGGCGGCGATGTCCGGCTCGTGCGTCACCATGACCACGGTGATGCCGCGCTCGCGGTTGAGCTCGGTCAGGAGGTCCATGATCGTCTGGCTCGTGCGCGTGTCGAGGTTGCCGGTCGGCTCGTCGGCCAGGAGCACCATCGGGTCGCGTGACGATGGCGCGGGCGATCGCCACGCGCTGCTGCTGGCCGCCCGAGAGCTGCGAGGGCTGGTGCCGCTCGCGGCCCGCGAGGCCGACCCGGTCGAGCGCCTCGCGCGCCAGCTCGGCGCGCCGCGCCGGCCGCACGCCGCGGTAGATCAGCGGCAGCTCGACGTTCTCGAGCGCCGTCGTCCGCGACAGGAGGTTGAAGCCCTGGAAGACGAAGCCGAGGAAGTTGCGCCGCAGGATCGTGCGCATCTCGCGGTCGAGCCCGGTCACCTTCACGCCGTCGAGCAGGTAGTCCCCGGCGGTCGGCGTGTCGAGGCAGCCGATGACGTTCATCGCGGTCGACTTGCCGGAGCCCGAGGGGCCCATGATCGCGACGAACGAGCCGCGGGCGATCGCCAGGTCCACGTCGTCCAGCGCGCGGACCTGCGCGTCGCCCCGGCCGTAGATGCGCGACACGCCCCGGAACTCGACGATCGGCACGCCCTGCTCGCCCTGCGGCATGGCTACTTCGCGGTCGTGTCGTCGACGATCACGGCGTCGCCCTCGGCGAGATCGCCCGTGACCACCGTGCGGTCGCCGTCGCTCGAGCCGACCTCGACGGGAACGGCGACCGGATGCCCGTCCCGCAGCACGTAGACCGTGCGCCGGCCGGCCTCGTCGGGCTTCGGCCTCGTGTCGCGCGGCGGCCGGGGGAACATCATGAAGAGGGAGCGCCCGCCGCTCTTCTCCTGCTGCGCCGGCGGCGCCCAGCGCAGCGCCTGGTTCGGCACGAGAAGCGCGTCCGTGACGTGCTGCACCACGATCTCGGCCGTCGCCGTCATGCCCGGGCGCAGCGCGAGGTCGGCGTTGTCGACGTCGAGGATGGCCTTGTAGGTGACGACCCCGTCGACGGTCTCCGACGCGTAGCGCACGACGCGGATCCTGGCGGGGAAGCTGCGGCCCGGGTAGGCGTCGACGGTGAAGGTCGCCTGCTGGCCGACCTCGACGCCGCCGACATCGGCCTCGTCGACGTCGACGCGCAGCTCCATCCGCTTCAGGTCCTCGGCGATCGTGAACAGGACGGGGGCCTGGAAGGAGGCCGCCACGGTCTGGCCGGGCTCGACGTCGCGGCTCAGCACGACGCCGTCGATCGGCGAGCAGATGCACGCCTTCTCGAGATTGACCTCGGCGAGGTGGAGGTCCGCGTCGGCGACCTTCACGGCCGCCTCGGCGCTGGCGAGCGCGGCGACGGCCCGGTCGTGCGCGGCGGCGGCGGCCTCGACCTCCTGCTGCGTGCCGACATGGCGGGCGAGCAGCGTCGTCTTGCGGTCGAGGTCGGCCTTGGTCTCGGTGATCGTCGCCTTCGCCTCGGCGACGCCGGCATTGGCGGAGGCGAGGTGCGCCCTCTCGCCCTCGACGGCCGCGCTGAGCTTGTCGGTGTCGAGCTCGGCCAGCTCCTGGCCCTTCTTCACCGGGTCGTTGTAGTCGACCAGCACCTGGCGCACCGTGCCGGACAATTCGCTCGAGATCTCGACCTGGTTCGTGGGGTAGAGCGAGCCGGTGGCGGTGACGGAGACGGTCAGGGCGCCCCGCGTCACCGGCTCCGTCGCGTAGACGGTGGCGGCGGCGCCGCGTCCCGTCCACCAGTAGGCGCCGGCGCCGAGCAGCGCTGCCGCGACGACCGCCCAGACCAGCCAGCCGATGCGGCGGCGCGCCTTGCGGGCGGTGCCGGCCGCGGCCAGCGTCCCGGCGACGTCGGGAGCGCCGCCCTTGGGAGGGGGCGTGGGGGCATTCATGGCGTGGCTCCGATCCGGCCATGCCGGAGCGATCCGGCCGACCGGCGTAAAGCGTCAGTCTTTGCCCCGGAATATAGGCCCCATGGAGGCGGAAGCGCCGTGATTCAGATCAAGATGCGCCGCGCGGGCCGGTCAGCCGCCGGCCGCCCCGGCCAGCGCGACGGTGCCGCGCTGCTCGCGCTTGACCCTGTAGAGCGCCGCATCCGCCTTTTCGAGCAGGGTGTTCGCGTCCAGCCCGTCGTCCGGGGCGATCGCGACGCCGACGCTCGCGCCGATCACGACCTCGTGCCCGTCGATCGAGAAGGGCTCGGAGAGCGCCCGCACGATCCGCCGGGCGAGCAGCTCGATCTCGCTGCCGTGGACGACGTTCGTCTGCACGACGACGAACTCGTCGCCGCCGAAGCGGCTCGCGAAATCGGACGAGCGCATCAGGTTGTGAAGCCGCTTGCCCACCGCGGTCAGAAGCGCGTCCCCGAGGGCGTGGCCATACTGGTCGTTGGCGGCCTTGAAGTGGTCGAGGTCGATGAAGTGCACGGCGACGAGCTGGCCCCGCTGCCGCTCGAGGAGGGACTCCCTGAGGCGCTCGTCGAGCGTCAGCCGGTTCGGCAGGCCGGTGAGGCGGTCGGAATGGGCGAGACGGGCGAAGGTCCGTCCCCGCTCGACCTCGTGGCGGGCGACGCTCGACACGTGCCTGACGGTCTCCATGCTGCCGATCAGCATCATCAGCGTGAGCATCGCCAGGCCGAAATAGGCGGGGTCCCAGTGCGCCACGATCGAGATGGCGGACGGGATGAACGAGACGAAGAGCGAGGACCTGCAGATCCAGGGGCTGACGGCGGACCGGGAGACGACGGCGACCGCGTGGGTGTAGAACAGGCCGACGGCGAGCATGTGCGCGACGCTGTCGCCGGTCAGGAAGGCCGTCGCGACGGTCGCGCCGATGACGGCCGCGAAGACGATGCTGCCGACGCCGTAGGCGACCTCCCAGCGCCAGGTGTGGCTCCCGTCATAGGTGCGGTGGAACGCCGCCATGAGCGAGAGACGCGAGACCCCGACCGTGGCGCCGAGCACCCCGAGCCACTGCAGCGCCGCGTTGTCGTGCCGTGCCAGCAGCAGCGCGACGGTGACCTGCGCCGTGGCGTTGAGCAGGACCGGAACGACGGAGCTGTAGAGCAGGCGGACGATCGCCTCCTCGGTCGTTCGCGGCGCGGCGAGATGGAACGTCGGCATCTTTCGGGCGCAGGCCTGTGTCGGTGTCTTGGCCGCCCGGGACACTGGGCCCGCGGGCGACCGGCCCCTCAAGACATCCCAAGAATGCTAACAGCCCATTGAGCAGCCACCGGAAAACGCCCGCGCCCAACAATCTCCGGGAGCCGCAACATGCGGCAATACACCCGCGCCCGCGACACTACCGGAAACGGCGGAAACAATATTTGCACCGCTCGCTGCCGCCGGCGCGACGCAAGACACGAATTTGGCGTGTCGCAGGGGAAGGTGCCGGCGTCGGGTGCCGGCTCCGGCGGATCCGATCACAAGTTCGTGAGCGAACGGCACCCGCAATCCGGGCGATCTTGCCGCCCCGGACCGGCGCCTGTCCTGGCGCCACCCGCCCCTATTCGGCGGCAGCGGCCTCGGCCGACGTCCCGAACTCGCCGATCTTCACCTCGCGCTCGCGCGGCAGGTAGGCCGGCCGGTCGGCGGGCTCGCCGGAGGTCTCCGCCTCCAGCCGGGCGGCGGCGGCGATCATCGCCTCGCGCATGCGGCAGTGCATGTTCCAGCCGGTGATCGGGTCGGAGGCCCAGGCGTAGAAGCGCACGACCATGCCCGCGGCCTCCTGGCCGGTCACCTGCACCTTCGCCTCGTCCTTCTTGATGACGCCGTCGTCGTCCTCGACGAACGCCTCGAAGGCCTCGCGCAGCCGATCGACGTCGGCCCGGTGGTCCAGCCGCAGCTCGACGGTCTCGAACAGCGCCGAATCCTCCTTGGACCAGTTCTCGAAGGTGTTGGAGACGAACTCGTTGACCGGCACCATCAGCCGGCGGTTGTCCCAGCTCTGCAGCTGCAGGTAGGTGAAGTTGATCTTCTCCACGTAGCACCAGCGCCCGTCATAGAGGACCGCGTCGCCGATCCGCGCGGTCTTGGCCAGCGCGATCTGCAGGCTCGCCATGATGTCGCCGAGCACGCTGCGCGCCGCGAAGGCGAGGATCAGGCCGATGACGCCGGCCGAGGCGAGCAGCGAGAAGCCGAGGGTCTGGAAGGCGTTGACCTGGATCAGGATGAGCGCCGCGCTGAGCAGGAAGGCCACGACGATGGCCGCCCGCCGCGCCGCCGAGATGTTGGTGTAGAGATCGCGCTCGCCGGCCGAACTCGCTGCCCTCGAGCTCCGCCATGTTGTGCTGCACCACGCGCTCCAGCACGGCGTCGACGATCCGGACCGCGATCAGCGCGAGCGCGATGACGAACAGCACCGTCTCGAAGGGCGTGAGGAGCGCGTTGACCATGCCGGAAAAGGTGAAGAGCAGCGCCTCGGACAGCGTGAACGTGCCGACGAAGACCATCAGCGCGAGCGGCAGCCGGATCGCCTCGATGACGCGGCTCATCACCTGCGAGGGCTGCCGGCGGGAGAGGACCGCCGACCCGCGATAGGCGGCCGTGGCGGCGAACAGCGCCGCCAGCATGACGAGCGGCAGCGCCAGCACCTCCCACCAGGTGAGCGTCAGGAAGGCGCGCTTCTGGAGGAACTTCGGCAGCGACCTCTCGAGCTGGGTCGGCCCGTAGATCTCGTGCATCGCCACGATGTTGCCGACGGTCTGGCGCGAGAACATCCAGACCGGATCGCCGTCGGGCGTCTTCAGGCGGGCGATGCGGATCGAGACGGGTCGCCGCGGCAGGTCGAGGATCGCGAGGCTGATGCTGCGGCGCGGCTCGCCGGCCATCGGGTCCTTGCGCGAGACGTTCGCCTCGAGCGCGTCCGGCCGGTCCGGCAGGGCGGTCCAGTCGAGCCACATGCCGCGCTGGATCACCTGGTAGAGGTCGCGCGCGAGGACGGGCCCCCATTTCTCCTGCTCGGACGGCTCGAGATGGGCGAGATCCAGCACGTGGGCGGCGGCCTTCCAGTCCTCGCGGCCGGCGGCCCCGAGAAAGGACTCCATCATCGACTGCGGCGTCTCGAGGACGATGCCGTCCGGGCGCGGCCCGAGCCCCTCGTCGATGGCGTCGACCTTGAAGTAGGCCCCCGATCCTCCGGAGCTCTGGGCGCAGGCGGGCGCCGCGACGGCGGCGAACATGATGAAGAGCATGAGAAAGAGGGCGCGCAGGGGCATGTGGCTCGTCCTCCGTAATGTGCGCAGCCGACGCTGTGGGATCCCTTCGCCAACGACCACGGCGCGGTTCGGTTCGCCGCGGGTGCCAAGATCGCCGTCCGCGTCGTCGCCGGACGCTTCACGCCGAGCGGCGAATCCCGTGTCCTCGGGCGCCGGCGGCGGGATCGGCGGCGAGGTCTCGCGCGAGCCTCAGGTCGCGCACGAAGGCCTCCCAGGCCTCCGCCTTCGCCGTCTCGTCGGGAAGGCGGAGGAGGAAGGAGGGATGCACCGTGACGACGCCCGGCCATGCCGGGCCGTCCGGCGGGGCGAAGGTGGCGGGCCCGCGCTCGCGCGTCACGGAGACCGCCCGCCCCGACAGCGCGAGCCCCGCCGTGCCGCCGAGCGCCACCACCAGGCGCGGCCCCACGAGCTCGAGCTCCCTCATCAGCCACCAGCGGTAGTGCTGCACCTCCCCCGCGGTCGGCTTGCGGTGGATCCGCCTCTTGCCGCGCTGCTCGAACTTGAAGTGCTTGACGGCATTGGTCACGTAGGCCCCCTCGCGGGGAATGCCCGCCTCCGCGAGCGCGCGGTCGAGCAACTGGCCGGCGGGACCGACGAATGGCCGGCCCTGCAGGTCCTCCTGGTCGCCCGGCTGCTCGCCGACGAGCGCGATCCCGGCGCCGATCGGCCCCTCCCCCAGCACCGCACGCGTGGCGCCCGGCACGAGCGGCGCGCTGGCCGCGATGATGCGGTTGAGCTCGTCGAGCGTTCGAGGCTCCTGGTCGCGCATCGCCTCGAGCGCCCGCTCCGGCCGCCGCTTGCGCGGCGCCGTGGGTGCGGCCGCCACCATGCCGGCGGCACGGCGCGGCGCGTCGGCCAGCATCTGCGGGATGGCCCGCGTCTCCGGCATGTTGCGCCAGTATTTCTTCGGCATCTCGGCGAGCGTCGCGCGCATGTTGGCGCGGGCGGGGTTGAAGGTGCTCTCGTAGTAGCCGCGCCAGCCTTCCGCGAAGCCGTCGGCCTCGATCGCCTCGCCCGGCCGGCCGCCCGGGCCGAAGGTCAGCGCCTCGCCGTTCCAGTGGGCGGAGGCCTCCGGCGTGTGGATCGACCAGTCGAGCGCGGCGAAGCGCTCGACGAAGAAGCGCGAGGCGGCCCCGAGTATGTGGTGCTCCGGCTCGAACCACGCGACGAAGCGCTCGCGGCCAGCGCTTTCGCCGACCTTCTCGAAGCGCAGGAAGGCGTGCATCTTGTGGATGTCGCGGCGGACGCTCTTCGCCATGCGCTCCAGCCGGTGGACCAGCGGGTCGCTCGCCACCTCGAGCAGGTGCTTCTCGCCGTGGGCGACGCGCCAGACGAGCCGGTAGAGCAGCGCGTAGCGCTCGGGATCGCTGTGGCAGACGACGAGCCGGATCGCGTCCGCCACGGCGCGCGGCAGGGACAGGGGCGGCGCCTCTGCGGGGCCGGCCTCCGTGCCGAAGAGGTCTCCCCCGGCCTCGCAGGAGAAGGCCACCGCGTCGGGTGGCACGGCTTCGGCGACGAGCCGGCGCGCGGCCTTGCGAAACCCCTCGAGGTCGGCGCCGGCCTCGAGCGTCGCCGTCCGGATCATGCGAACAGCTCCATCTGCCGGGGCGCGGGCGTCAGGCGCGAGCGGAGGTCGGCCCGGTCGAGGGAGCGGCCCGGCGTGTGGTCGGCGGCGACGAGGAAGGGCAGAGCCCGCCTGAAGCCCGGCGAGAGGCGGGCGATGTCGTCCAGGCGCAGCCGGGCGTGGCGGCGGGCGCTCAGGATCTTCGCCACGGCGCGGGTGCCGAGCCCCGGCACGCGGAGCAGCATCTCGCGGTCGGCGGCGTTGACGTCGACGGGGAAGCGACCGCGGTTCTGCAGCGCCCAGGCGAGCTTGGGGTCGATCTCGAGGTCGAGCATGCCGCCGGTCGTGGCGGAGACGATCTCGTCGACGCCGAAGCCGTAGTAGCGGAACAGCCAGTCGGCCTGGTAGAGCCGGTTCTCCCGCTGCAGCGGCGGCGACTTGGCGGGCAGGATGAGGCTCGCGTCGGGGATCGGGCTGAACGCCGAATAGTAGACCCTCTTCAGCCGGAAGCCGTCATAGAGCGAGGCGCTGGTCTGCAGGACGGCGGCGTCGGTCGTGTCGTCGGCGCCGACGATCATCTGCGTGCTCTGGCCGGCGGGAGAGAACTTGCGCTTCTCGGCCTTCGCCTCGTCGATCCGCTCGCGCATCTGTCCCATCGCCTTGCGGATGGTGCCCGAGTTCTTCTCCGGCGCGAGGGTCGCGAGCGACTGGCTCGTGGGAAGCTCGACGTTGATCGACAGGCGGTCGGCCCAGATGCCGGCCTGCTCGATCAGCCACGGGCTCGCCTCGGGGATCGACTTCAAATGGATGTAGCCGCGGAAGCCATGGTCGCTGCGCAGCTTGCGCGCCACCTCGACGAGGAGCTCCATCGTGTGGTCCGGCGAGCGGATGATGCCGGAGGACAGGAACAGCCCCTCGATGTAGTTGCGCTTGTAGAAGGCGACCGTCAGCGCCACCACCTCGTCCACGGTGAAGCGCGCCCGCTCGACGTTCGACGAGCGCCGGTTCACGCAATAGGCGCAGTCGTAGAGGCAGTAGTTGGTGAGCAGGATCTTGAGCAGCGACACGCAGCGCCCGTCCGGCGTGTAGGCGTGGCAGATGCCGGCGCCGGTCGTGGAGCCGAGCCCGTCCTTGCCGGCCTTTCGCTTCGGCGCGCCCGAGGAGGCGCACGAAACGTCGTATTTCGCGGCGTCGGCCAGAACCCGCAGCTTGCGGGAGAGTTTCTCGTCCAAGGAGCGGCTCCGGAGCGTATGTTCCCTTTCCGTTCTATCTAGCGCGCGCGGAGGCGCAGGGGAAGACGCCGCGTCGCCGGCCGTGCCGGACGCGGCACCGGCGAACCATCAGCGAAGCCTGCAAGGCAGCGACAGGAGACCATGACCGATCGTCCGATCTACGCCATCGGCGACGTCCACGGGCGCGCCGACCTCCTCCACGCGATGCTCGACCACGTCGCGGACGAAGCCGCCCGCCGCGGCGGCGAGCCGAGGGTCATGTTCCTCGGCGACGTCGTCGACCGCGGCCCCGACAGCCGGCGGGCGATGGGCCTCGTCCACGAGACGCTGCAGCGCTGGCCGGGCTCGCGGCTGCTGCTCGGCAACCACGACCGCTGGTTTCTCGACGTCCTCGGCGGCGACGCGGACGTGGCCTCGCTGTGGGTGCCGCAAGGGGGCCTCGAGACGCTGCGCTCCTACGGCGCGGAGGGCGGCACGCTGCAGGAGGCGGCCGACGCCATCCGCCGCGACTTCCCCGGGCACGTGGCGATGCTGGAGACGGCCTCCACGATCGTGCTCGACGGCGAGTTCGCCTTCGTCCATGCCGGCGTCGACCCGAAGCGGCCGCTGGACGCGCAGCTCGAGCGCGACTGCCTGTGGATCCGCGAGCCGTTCCTGCGCCACGTCGGCCGCCTGTCGCACGTCGTGGTGCACGGCCATACCCCGCTCGACCCGCCGCGGCCTCAGGTGACCGAGAACCGCATCTCGCTCGACACCGGCGCCTGCTTCTCCGGCATCCTGTCGGCGCTCGTCGTCGAGCCCGGCGGCGGCATGTCCTTCGTCGCGACCGGCCCCGGCGGCCGGGTCGGCCCCGTCGAGCCCGTGCGCCTCGACCGCGGCCACGGCACGGTGCTCGACCGGCACGCCGCCTGAGGCGCGCGCCGGATCACTTCAGCAGGCGCGCCTCCAGCCAGTCCGCCCATTCCTGCCGCGTCCCGGCGAAGGCGTTGCGGTCGACCTCGCCCTCGACGCCCGGTGCCGTGCCGGTGGCGGTGTACTGCCAGAACCGGAAGCCGCGATCCTCGTAGACGTTCTCGGGGTGGTCGGCGACGGCGCGGAGCCAGAACTCGTGGTCCGGAAAGGCGCCGACCAGCCGGTCGCGGTGGACGTCGATCGGCACGTAGAGGATCGGCCGCTGGCCGTAGTGGCGCTCCAGCGCGTCCGACATGGCGGTGACCTCGCGCACCAGGTCCTCGCGCGCCGGGCGCTTGGTGCAGGTCGGCGAGTGCGGCGTCCATTCGACGTCGATGACCGGCGGCAGGGTGCCCCGTTCCTTCGGCACGTTCCGGATGAACCAGGCGGCCTGCTCGATGCCGGGCCGGCAGTGATACCAGAAATGGTAGGCGCCGCGCGGCACGCCGGCCGCCTTGGCCTTCCGCCAGTTGTCGAGGAAGCGCTCGTCCAGCCGGTCGCCGCCCTCGGTCGCCTTGATCCAGGCGAACGCGACGCCGCCGTCATGCGCCGCCGTCCAGTCGACGTCGCCCTGGTACTTCGCCACGTCGATGCCGTGAACCGGGTACTCTGTGGCCGCCTCCACCTGCATGTCCGACAGCGCGATCGGGGAAACGTCGAGGCCGCCGCCGCTGCACCCGGCGATCGCCAGCGCCAGCAGGAGGGCCGCCGCCAGGGCGCCACCTCGTCGATCCGGAGCCCCCTTGCGAATCGCGGCCGCGGTCCGGAGCTGTTCGTTCATGGCGGGGGTGCTTCGATGCCTCAGGGACCGGCATCATGGCGGCGCGCCGCGCGCGCCGCTAGGGCCGCCGCGCCACAGTGGCGGCCCCGGGCAGCGAGCGGGTCAGGCTGCACGCACTTCGGCGCGCAGCCCGGGCGCTCAGGCCGCGAGCGCGTGGCCCGGCGAAGCCCGCCGCCGGATCCGGCGCCTCAGTGCGGCGTGTCGAGGGCGTCGAAGTTCAGCGTCGCGCCGGACTTCGCCTGCAGCTCCTCGCGCGTCAGGCCGGGGATCATCTCGACGACCTCGAAGCCCTTGTCGGTCACGTCGATGACCGCGAGGTCGGTGTAGATGCGCTTGACGACGCCGGCGGCGGTGAGCGGATAGGAGCAGCTCTCGACGAGGCGCGGCTCGCCCTTCTTCGTCACGTGCTGCATCAGCACCCAGATGCGCCTGGCGCCGGCCGCGAGGTCCATCGCGCCGCCGACGGCGGGGGCGGATTCGTTCGCCGAGGTCGCCCAGTTCGCGATGTCGCCGTTCGAGGCCACCTCGTAGGCGCCGAGCACGCAGAGGTCGATGTGGCCGCCGCGGATCATCGCGAAGCTCGTCGCGTGGTCGAAGTAGCAGCCGCCCGGCTGCAGCGTCACGTTCTGCTTGCCGGCGTTGATGACCCAGCGGTCGACCTTGTCCTCCGCCGGCGCCGGGCCCATGCCGAGGATGCCGTTCTCGGAGTGGATGATGACCTCGCGGTCGGCCGGGATGTAGTCGGCGACCTTGGTCGGCGCGCCGATGCCGAGATTGACGTACCAGCCCTCGGGAATGTCGCGGGCCAGGCGGTCGGCCATCTCGTCGCGGCTCAGCGGCTTCGTGTTCGAATCAGACATGGCTCGTCCTTCAGCCCTGCGCGCTTTCATAGGGAACGTGGAGCACCCGGCTCACGAAGATGCCCGGCGTCGCGATCCCCTCGGGGTCGAGCGCGCCGAGCTCGACGACGTTCTGCGTCTGGGCGATCGTCGTCGTCGCGGCCATCGCCATGACGGCGTTGAAGTTGCGCCCGCTCGAGCGGTAGGTGAGGTTGCCCCAGCGGTCCGCGTTCCACGCCTCGATCAGCGCCACGTCGCCCGGCAGGGCCTTCTCCAGCACGTATTCGCGGCCGTCGATGACGCGGGTCTCCTTGCCCTCGGCGATCAGCGTGCCCGCGCCGGTCGGCGTGAAGAAGGCCGGGATGCCAGCGCCCGCGGCGCGGATGCGCTCGGCCAGCGTGCCCTGCGGCACGATCTCGAGCTCGATCTCGCCGGCGGCGTAGAGCTCCTCGAAGACGACCGAGCCGGCGCTGCGCGGGAAGCTGCAGACGATGCGCTTCACCCGACGCGTCTCCAGCAGCCGCGCCAGGCCGACGCGGCCGGCGCCCGCATTGTTGGCGACGACGGTGAGGTCCTTCGCCCCGCACTCGATCAGCCCGTCGATCAGGGCGTCCGGCTGGCCGACCGAGCCGAAGCCGCCGACGAGGACGGTCGATCCGTCGGAGATGCCCGCCATGGCCTCGGCCATGTTGCGCACGAATTTGTCGATCATCGGTGCTCGCTTCAGCCCCGCAATTGCTGCGTCTTCGCAAAGGATGGCAGGACGCGCTCCGGATGGAGCGCGCCGTGCGCCGCGGCCTGCCGCCGTGGCGCCGGGCCGCGAAATTAGACAATCCCCTCACCCATTCAAAGGGGCGAAGCCCCCGATGCCATACGTTTTCCTTCTGGCTGCCAGAAGGGAACCGCGGAAGCGCCTTCGCGCTTGCAGCATCGGGCGGGCCGGGCTACCCCCTCCCCGTACAGAAGGACACGAAGCCCATGGACATGAAGTCCGAACCCGCCGGCCTCACCGTCGAGGCGCTGACGGCGCAGGTCGGCCGCGAGATCGGCGTCTCCGCCTGGCACGTCGTCTCGCAGGACCGCATCGACCTCTTCGCAGACGCAACCGACGACCACCAGTTCATCCACGTCGATGCCGGGCGCGCGGCGGCCGAGACGCCGTTCGGCGGCACCATCGCCCACGGCCTGCTCACGCTGTCGCTGCTGCCGGCCATGGCCTGGCAGGCGGTGCCGCCTGTCGTCGGCACGGCGATGAACATCAACTACGGCTACGACAAGGTCCGGTTCCTGACGCCGGTGCCCTCCGGCGCGGCCCTGCGCGGCCGCTTCGTCCTGAAGGACGCCGCGATGCGGAGCGAGGACCGGCTCCTCATGACCTACGAGGTGACGATCGAGCTTCGCGACGCGCCCCGCCCCGCCCTGGTGGCCGACTGGCTCAGCATGATCGTGCTGACGCCCGGCACGCCCGGCGCCTGATTCCCGCCCACACGCGACAGCCCACGGACGCCATGACCGAGCCCTTCCGCGACGACCTCCTCGCCGAACGCGCGCTGGAGCAGCCTTCCGGCTACCAGCAGGCCATGCACTACCGGCTGTCGGAATGGCAGGACGGACATGCCGTGGTCGTCATGGAGATCGAGCCGCAGCACATGAACCGCCGCGGCGTGGTGCATGGCGGCGTCCTCTCGTCGCTCGTCGACACGGCCGGCGGCTTCGCCGCCACGTGGTCCGAGGAGCCGGGCGCCCATCCGGGCGCAGCGACGCTGACCCTGACGACGAGCTTCGTCGCCCCCGCGACGGTCGGGCCGCTGCGCGCGGTCGGCACGCGCCGCGGCGGCGGCCGCACCATCGCCTTCGTGGCGGCCGAGATCTTCGACGGCAACGGCACGCGGGTCGCCTTCGGCGAGGCGACCTACCGGATCCTCGGCGCGAAGCCGAAGGGCTGAGGGCGCGGCGGCAGCCGTCAGTCGAACGTCACGACCTGGCGGATCGCCTTGCCGTCCGCCAGCCGGTCGAAGCCCTCGTTGAGCTCGTCGAGCCCGAGCCGGTGCGTCAGCAGCCGGTCGACCGGCAGGCGCCCCGCCTGCATCAGAGCCATGTACGCCGGCACGTCGCGCACGGGCACGCAGGACCCGACATAGGAGCCCTTGAGGGTGCGCTCCTCGGCGGTCAGCGAGACGGCCGGGAACGACAGCTGCGCGTCCGGATGCGGCAGCCCGGCGGTGACCGTGGTGCCGCCGCGCCGCGTCGCCTCGTAGGCGAGCCGCAGCGCCGGCACGGCGCCCGCGAGCTCGACGGCGAGATCGACGCCGCCGCCCGTCAGCTCGCGAATCCGGGCCGCGGCATCGGCCTCGCCGGCGTTGACGGTCACGGTCGCGCCGAGCTGGCGGGCGAGACCCAGCTTCTCGTCGTCGAGGTCGACCGCCACGATCTCGCGCGCGCCGGCGGCCACGGCGCCGAGCAGCGCCGCGAGCCCGACGCCGCCGAGGCCGACGACGGCGCAGCTGCGGCCGGGCCGCAGGCCGCCCGAATTGACGACCGCCCCGACCCCGGTCAGCACCGCGCAGCCGAAGAGCGCCGCGAGGTCGAGCGGCACGGCGGGATCGACCTTCACGCAGCTCGCCTGGTCGACCACGGCGTGGTCGGAAAAGGCCGAGACGCCGATGTGGTGGCCGACCGGCTCGCCGTCGACGCGGATGCGGCGGCCGCCGGACAGGAGCGTGCCTGCGCCGTTCGCCTTCGCGCCCGGCTCGCAGAGAGCCGGCCGGCCCTCCGCGCACGGGCCGCAATGGCCGCAGCTCGGCACGAAGACGAGCACGACGTGGTCGCCCGGCGAAAAGCGCGTCACGCCCTCCCCCACCTCGCGGACCACGGCCGACGCCTCGTGGCCGAGCGCCAGCGGCACGGCGCGGGGGCGGTCGCCGTTGATCACGGAGAGGTCGGAATGGCAGAGGCCGGCGGCGGCCATCTTCACGAGGATCTCGCCCGGTCCCGGCGGCTCGAGCTCCGCCTCGACGATCTCGATCGGGCGGGAGCGCGAGTATGGCCGCGGCCGGCCGATCTCGCGCAGCAGCGCGATGCGCGTCTTCACGGGCGGTTCCTCCCCTTTATCGTCTTCTCCGTTCGGCATATTCCCACGGAACGAGCGGCAGAAGAACAGCCGACGCGCGGATGCAGGGCCACCGGAGGACGATGTTGGACCGCAAGGACGAGACGCGGGACGCCTACCCGCACATGTCGACGATCACGACGCGCTGGATGGACAACGACGTCTACGGCCACGTGAACAACGTCGTCTACTACAGCTTCTTCGACACCGCGGTGAACGGCTACCTGATCGGCGAGGGCGTGCTGGACTTCGAGAGCGGGCCGGTCATCGGCCTCGTGGTCGAGACGGGCTGCAGCTACTTCCGCCCCCTCGCCTTCCCCGACCGGGTCGACGCCGGCATCCGCGTGGCGCGGATCGGCACGTCGAGCGTGCGCTACGAGGTCGGCCTGTTCCGCAACGACGAGGACAGCCCGGCGGCGGCCGGCCACTTCGTCCACGTCTATGTCGACCGGGCGACACGGCGCCCGACGAAGCTGCCGGACGATCTCGCCGCGGCGCTCGCGCGCATCCGCGTGGAGGCCTAGGCCGCCGAGCCCGTCGCAGGCCGCAGGCCGGGGCCGGGCCGCCTCAGGTCTGCGTGATGCCGCGCTGGCGGTCGGTCCTGCGGCGCAGCATCTCCATCGAGGTCAGGAGCACGATCGAGATGCCGACGAGGATCGAGGCGAGCGCCAGGATCGTCGGGCTGATCTCCTCCCTGAGGCCGGAGAACATGCGGACCGTCATCGGCGTCTGCTCGGGCCCCGCCAGGAACAGCACCACCACGACCTCGTCGAGCGAGGTGATGAAGGCGAACAGCGCGCCCGCGATCACGCCCGGCAGGAGCAGCGGCAGGATGATCTTGAAGAACGTCGTCACCTGGTTGGCGCCGAGGCTCTGGGCCGCGCGGATCAGCTGCTGGTCGAAGCCGGACAGCGAGGCCGTCACGGTGATCACCACGAAGGGCGTGCCGAGCACGACGTGGGCCATGATGATCGAGAAGAAGGTCTGCGCCAGGTTGATCCGGGCGTAGAAGCTGAACAGCGCCGCCGCCGTGATGATGAGCGGCACGATCATCGGCGAGATCAGGACCGCCGTGATGAAGCCGCGCCCCGGCATGTGCGGCCGGCTCAGCCCGAGCGCCGCGATCGTGCCGAGCGAGGTGGCGATGATCGCGGAGGAGGTCGAGATGAAGAACGAGTTGCGGATCGACCGCAGCCACTCCTCGCTCGACAGGAGCGCGTGGTACCAGCGCAGCGAATAGCCGGCCGGGTTGAGCGACAGCATGTCCTTCGTGAAGGTGAAGTACGGCTCCGCGTTGAAGGAGAGCGGCACGATCACGATGATCGGGATGATCAGGAACAGGAAGATCAGCCCGCAGATCACCCTGTAGCTGTAGTACCAGGCGCGCTCGCCGGCACTCGCATAGCTTGGAAGCGCCATCTCGCCCTCCCCCTCAGCCGAACTTCAGCCGATCGACGCCGATCAGCTTGTTGAAGAGCCAGTAGAAGAACAGCACCGCCACCAGCAGGATCGTGGCGAGCGCCGAGGCGAGCTTCAGCTGCGCGCTCGAGCCCTGCATGTTCTGGGCGATCAGGTTCGAGATGAAGATGCCGCTGTCGCCGCCGACCAGGGCCGGGGTGATGTAGTAGCCGATCGCCAGGATGAAGACGAGCAGCACGCCGGCCGCGATGCCGGGGATGGTGAGCGGCATGTAGACCTTCGTGAACGCCGTGAACTGCGTCGCGCCGAGGGAGCGGGCGGCGCGCATGTAGGATGGCGGGATGGTCTTCATCACGGAGTAGAGCGGCAGGATCATGAACGGCAGCAGGATGTGCGTCATCGCGATGATCGTGCCGGCCTGGTTGTAGATCATGCGTATGCGGCCGCCGTCGTCGATGATGTGGGCCCACACGAGAAGGTCGTTGATCACGCCCTGCTGCTGCAGGAGCACGATCCACGCCGAGGTGCGCACCAGCAGCGACGTCCAGAACGGCAGCAGCACCAGGATCATCAGGAGGTTCGACGTCTTGAGCGGCAGCGTCGCCAGCAGATGGGCGACGGGATAGCCGAGCAGGATGCACAGCGCGGTGATCGTCAGGCTCATCCACGCCGTCCTGAAGAACAGCATGCGGTAGACCCGGTAGACATCGGGGCGCTGCACGATGTCGCCCTGCTTGTTGTATTCGAGGTCGAGCGCCAGGAGGTAGTAGGACGGGGTGATCAGGCGCGTCTCGCGCTTGATGAGGCGCCAGAACTCGAGGTTCCCCCAGTCCTTGTCCTCGGCGAGGAACGCCTCCTTGTAGGGCGGCTGCATCTCGTCGAGGTGGCGCGCGGTGCCCATCACGAGGCTGCGCGCGCCGGGAATGTCGCGGTTGATGCGGCCGGCGGCGCGGCCGATCGTGCGGTCCTCCGAGCCGACCTTCATGTCAGCCGCCATGGCGGCGAAGACCTTCTCGTCCGGCACGTCCTTGCCGTTCCAGTCGGAGATCGCGTCGGCGGTCTCCGGGAGGTACTGCGAGACCTCGGGATTGTAGACGGAACGCCAGATCATCGTGGCGATCGGCCACCCGAAGGTGACGACGAGGAACGCGAGAAGCGGCGCCACCAGGTAGAAGGCGCGGCGGCGCTGCCGGCGCTGCGACCGGCGCAGCGAGACCTTCAGGGGCGTTCCGTCGGCGGTCGTCAGCTCTCCCTGACGCGGCGACTCGGGAATGGCGCCATTGGCTGTGATGTCGGCCATCCGCACTGCTCCTCACGCGTTCGACTTCGACGCCGGGCGACGCCGGCCGATGGAGCCGGACGCGGGTTGCCCCGCGCCCGGCCGTTTCGCGGATACCGGCTTACTGCGCCAGCCAGGCGTTGAACCGCTCTTCGAGCTGGTCGCCGTAGTCGGCCCAGAAGTCCGTGTTGAACTTCACGGCAGTCTTGAAGTTCTCCGGGTTCGTCGGCATGTGGGGCTTCATGTCGATGTCGGTGCCGTCGAGGGTCGAGACCTTCGGAACGGACGACTTGCGGGCCGGCGCGTAGGCGATGTACTTCGCCTGGTCGGCCAGACGCTGCGTGTCCGTCGCGAAGTAGAGGTAGTCCTTGACCTTCTCGATCTCGGAATCGCTCTGGTCGACCGGGACGACCCAGCCGTCGACCTCGAACATCTGGTGATCCCACATGATCTTGAAGGGCTGGTCCTCGTTGACCTGCGCGTTGAAGATGCGGCCGTTATAGGCGGTCGCGATCACCGCTTCCTGGTCGGCGAGCATCTGCGGCGGCTGGGCGCCTTCCGACCACCAGATCACGTGGTCCTTGATCTCGTCGAGCTTCTTGAAGGCGCGGTCCTGGCCTTCCTTGGTCGCCAGCACGTCGTAGACCTGGTCGTCCGGCACGCCGTCGGCGATCAGCGCCCACTCGAGGTTCTTCTGCGGGATCTTCTGCAGCGACCGGGTGCCCGGGAACTTCTTGAGGTCCCAGATGTCCTTGACCGTCTGCGGGCCGCCGTCCGGGAACGACTTCGTGTTGTAGGCGAACATCGTCGCGTACAGGATCTGCGGGACGAAGCAGTCGCCGAGGGTGCCGTCGATGAAGTCGTTGGTCGGCTTCGTGCCGTCAGGCGCGTCGGCGAGCCACTCGTCGTGCGGGATCTCCATGATCAGGCCCTCGTCGCAGGCGCGCTGCGCATCGGCCTGGAGCATGTCGACCACGTTCCACGTGACGTTGCCGGCCTCGACCTGCGAGCGGATGCCCGCCAGCGCGTTGGCCGACTTGTCCTCGTGGTAGATCTTGGTGCCGGTCTTCTCGCTGTAGGGCTCGTCGTAGGCCTTGTCCTGGGACATCGAGTAGGCGCCACCCCAGGAGACGATCGTCAGCTGATCGCCGTCCGCGGCCAGCGCGACGCTCGGAACGAGCGCGACTGCGGCCAATAGAAGTAGCTTGTGCTTCATGGTTGAAGTCCTCCGGTTGCTTTGACTGTTCCCTTTTGGGCTTATTGGTGCCGGGGGCATGGCCCGCCGGCACGCCCGGCGCCCGATCGGGCGCCGGCGTCGGTCAGGCGTCGAGAGCCCGACAATCCTCGATCGTCCAGCCGAGCTTCACCTGCTCGCCCTCGCGCATGGCGGGGTGACCGGACGCGTTCGGGATCTTCACGACGAAGTCGTCGTGGCCGGCCACCGCGAAGCGGGTGCGGATGTGATCGCCGAGATAGATGACTTCCGCGACGGTGCCGTCGAGCACGTTGGGCACGGAGCCCTCCGCGGGATTGACCCGCACGCGCTCGGGCCGCAGGGACAGCGTCGTGCGCTCGCCCTTCTGGCCGGAGACGTTGACCGCCAGCGCCTTCACCACCGTGCCGCTGTCGAGCTTGACGTCGACGGTGGAGTTCGCGTCGTCGAGCGCGACGACGTCGCCGTAGAGGCGGTTGTTCTCGCCGATGAACTGGGCGACGAAGGCGTTCGACGGCTCCTCGTAGAGCACGTCCGGCGTCGACAGCTGCTTGATGACGCCGTCGTTGAACACGGCGACGCGGTCCGACATCGTCAGCGCCTCGGTCTGGTCGTGCGTCACGTAGACGACGGTGACGCCGAGGCTCTGGTGGATGTGCTTGATCTCGAACTGCATCTGCTCGCGCAGCTGCTTGTCGAGGGCGCCGAGCGGCTCGTCCATCAGCACGAGGTCCGGCTCGAACACGAGGGCGCGGGCGACGGCCACGCGCTGCTGCTGGCCGCCCGAGAGCTGGGCCGGCCGACGGTCCCCGAAATTGGGCAGCTCCACCATCTCGAGCGCACGCTTGACCCGGGTCTCGATGTCCGACTGGCCCAGGCCGCGCACCTTGAGGGGGAACGCCAGGTTCTCGCGAACCGTCATGTGGGGAAACAGCGCGTAGTTCTGGAACACCATGCCGATGCCCCGCTTGTGGGGCGGCACGTTGTCGATGCGCTGATCGTGGAGGTAGATGGCTCCATGCGTGGTCGACTCGAAGCCGGCCAGCATCATCAGACACGTGGTCTTGCCGGAGCCCGACGGGCCCAGCATGGTCAGGAATTCGCCGCGCGCGATGTCGAGGTTGAGGTCTTTGACGACGAGCGTCTCGCCGTCATAGCTCTTCTGGACACCGTCGAAGCGGACATACGACGAGCCGGTGCTCGTCTCTGACGTACTTCCAGCCTCTGGCATGCATCTCCTTCTTGCCCATCGCCCGCCAGTCTCGCTTAAGCGATTGTCGGCGGCGACTGCAGCCTGTGGTTCCCCTGGAAAGCCGTGGCGGCGCTTGGCACCGCACCTGCCGCTATTCTTCAGCAATCTCGCCGCGAGGCAACCCATTGTGGCGGAAATTTGATTGGGCGGGGGCCGGCGGCGGGCGCCGAAACGCCCGGGAATCCAGTCAGGACAGGAGATCGAGGCTGCGGCAAAATGTCGGCCAGCACGTCGGAGCGTACCTTCAGACGCTCCCCTATCCCGCTGGCCGACAACACGAATCGGCTTACTTGGACTCCGTCGAGCCCGCCGAGCCGTCCTTCTTCGTCTTGAGCTCGTTGGCAGCCGCCGTGAGGACGTCGTCGAGCTGTCCCATGCGGCGGACATAGACCTGGCCGATGCACTGGAAGTCGGCGCCGCAGGCGGCACGGGTGTCGAGGAAGCCCTTCTGGCCGCCCTCCAGCTGCTGCTGCTCGGCGGGGGTCAGGAACTTCTTCACCACCGTGAACAGGGTGGCCGTCTGCAGGTCCATCGCCGCCAGCTGCGGGGACGAGCAGATCGCCGTCTGGTCGGGACGCATCGCGCTGTTGCAGTCGAAGGTCGTGACGAACGGCGCGGTCTGCTCGTTGGCCTGAGGCTGCGAACCCTGCTCTCCGCCGGCGGTCTGGGCGAGTGCCGGCCCGGCCGCCACGGCGCCCGTCAGGATCGCCGCAAGTCCCAAGATCCTCATTCGCATCTCTTCCAATCCTCTTTCAGATGCCAGGTCGATGCGGCCAGTCTCATACCAAAGAGACGGCCGCAAGGCACGGCCGGCGGCCGAAACGTCGCGGCGGCGGGTGTGCCTTTGCCGCACGACGCCTATCTTCCCCGACACAGCGACCAGCTTGAACGGCGCCGGACACGGCAGTACGGTCCGCCGCTCTTCCCGGTCCAAGAAGGACATGCTGATGAATTTCCGCGACGGTATCCTCGAGCTGATCGGCGGCACGCCGCTGGTGAAGCTGAGGAAGGCCTCCGAAGAGACGGGGTGCACGATCCTCGGCAAGTGCGAGTTCCTCAACCCGGGCCAGTCGGTGAAGGACCGCGCGGCGCTGTTCATCGTGCAGGACGCGATCGAGCGCGGCGAGCTGCGCACCGGCGGCACGATCGTCGACGGGACCGCCGGCAACACCGGCATCGGGCTCGCCCTCGTCGCCCGCGCCGCCGGCTTCCGCGCCGTGATCGTCATTCCGGAGACGCAGTCGAAGGAGAAGAAGGACACGCTCAGGGCCTACGGCGCGGAGCTCATCGAGGTCCCCGCGGCGCCCTACCGCAGCCCCAACAACTACGTGAAGATCTCCGGCCGCATCGCCGAGGAGCTCGCCGCGCACCGAGCCGAACGGCGCGATCTGGGCGAACCAGTTCGACAACGTCGCCAACCGCCGCGCCCACATCGAGACGACGGGACCGGAGATCTGGGCGCAGACCGACGGGCGCGTCGACGGCTTCGTCAGCGCCGTCGGCACCGGCGGCACGCTTGCCGGCGTCTCGATGGCGCTCAAGGAGCGCAACCCCGGCATCAAGGTCGCGCTCGCCGATCCGCCCGGCGCGGCGCTCTACAGCTACTACACGACCGGCGAGCTTCAGCTCCGAGGGCAGCTCGATCACCGAGGGCATCGGCCAGGGCCGCATCACCGCCAATCTCGAGGGGCGCCGAGGTCGACCTCGCCTACCGCATCCCGGACGAGGAATCGGTCGGCCAGGTCTTCGACCTGCTCGAGCACGAGGGGCTGTGCCTCGGCGGGTCGAGCGGCGTCAACGTCGCCGGCGCCATCCGCCTGGCCCGCGAGCTCGGCCCCGGCCACACCATCGTGACCATCCTCTGCGACTACGGCACGCGCTACCAGTCGCGGCTGTTCGAGCCCTCCTTCCTGCGCGAGAAGGGCCTGCCCGTGCCGGCCTGGCTCGAGCGCGCGCCCGACATCGAGATCCCCTTCGAGCCGGAGGCCTGATGACCGAAGCCCTGTTTCGCGAAGATCCCTACCTCAAGTCGTGCGAGGCGACCGTCATCGGCGTCAATCCGCGCGGCGGCGTGCTGCTCGACCGGACGATCTTCTATCCCACCGGCGGCGGCCAGCCCGGCGACCACGGCCTGATCCGCCTGCCGGACGGGCGCGAGCTGACGATCGCGACGACGGTCAAGGGCGACGGGCCGGAGGAGATCGTGCACGTGCCGGCCGACGCGGTCGGCCTGCCGGAGGGCGGCGAGCAGGCGAGCCTCGAGATCGACTGGGCGCGCCGCTACCGGCACATGCGCATCCACACCTGCCTGCACCTCCTGTCGGTGGTCGTCCCCTTCCCCGTGACCGGGGGCCAGATCGCCGAGGACTACGGCCGCCTCGACTTCTCCGTGGACGGACGCGAAGCTCGACAAGGAGGAGCTGACCGGCAAGCTCCAGGCGCTCGTCGACCAGGACCACCCCGTGAGCTCGGAGTGGATCACCGACGCCGAGCTCGACGCCAAGCCCGACCTCGTCAAGACGATGGCGGTGAAGCCGCCGCGCGGCTCCGGCCGGGTCCGGCTCGTCCGGATCGGCGACGTCGACCTGCAGCCCTGCGGCGGCACGCACGTCGCGCGGACCGGCGAGATCGGCCGGGTCGCGGTCACCAAGATCGAGATCGAAGGGCGCCCAGAACCGGCGCGTCCGCATCTCGCTGCTCGACGCCTGAGGAGGGCATCCACGTGACGACGCCGCGCGAGGAAAACCTCGTCTCCACCTCATGGCTCGCCGATCGCCTCGACGCGCCCGACCTCGTGATCGTCGATGCGTCGTGGTACCTGCCCGACATGCAGCGCGACGCGCGGGCCGAGTATCTCGAGCGCCACATCCCCGGCGCCGTCTTCCTCGACATCGACGAGGTCAGCGACCGCGGCACCCACCTGCCGCACATGCTGCCCTCGCCCGAGCAGTTCGCCTCGCAGATGCGCAAGCTCGGCATCGGCGACGGGCAGAAGATCGTCGTCTACGACGGCGCCGGCCTGTTCTCGGCCGCCCGCGTCTGGTGGATGCTGCGCACCATGGGCGCCCGCGACGTCTCGATCCTCGACGGCGGCCTGCCGAAATGGATCGCCGAGGACCGCCCGCTCGACAGCGGCGAGGTGAAGCGCCAGGAGCGGCACTTCACCGCCCGCCTCGACCACGGCGCGATCCGCGAGCTCAACGACATGCGCCGCGTCGTCGAGCGGCAGCACGAGCAGATCCTCGACGCGCGCTCGGCCGGGCGGTTTCGCGGCGAGGAGCCGGAGCCGCGCGAGGGGCTGCGCAGCGGCCACATGCCGGGCAGCCTGAACCTGTCCTATCGCGCCCTGCTCAATCCGGACGGCACGGTGAAGTCGGACGAGGAGCTGTCGCGGGCCCTGCAGGACGCCGGCGTCGACCCGCAGCGGCCGGTCGTGACGACGTGCGGCTCGGGCGTCACCGCGGCGATCCTGACGCTCGGCCTGACGCTCGCCGGGCATCGCCGGATGGCGCTCTATGACGGCTCGTGGAGCGAGTGGGGCGGCGCGGAGGACGCGCCGGTCGAGACGGGCACCCCATGAAGGGCCGGCGGACCGCGCTCGTCACGGGGGCCGCCAGCGGCATCGGAGCCGGCATCGTGCGGCAGCTCGTCGAGGAAGGCTGGCTCGTCGCCCTCGTCGACCGCGACGAGGCGGGCGCTCGAGGCCATCCGCCGCGACCTGCCCGCCGACCGGACGACGACGCTCGTCCGCGACGTCTCCCAGCCCGGAGCCGCCGCCGACGCGGTGGCGGCCACGGCCGCGCATTTCGGCCGGCTCGACGGTCTCGTGTCGAACGCCGGCATCATGATCCGGAAGCCGCTGGCCGAGCTGTCGGCGGAGGAGTGGAACGCCGTCATCGCGACGAACCTCTCCGCCTGCGCCTACCTCGCGAAGGCGGCCGCGCCGACGCTGCGCGAGCACAAGGGCGCGATCGTCACCATCGCCTCGACGCGGGCGCACATGTCGGAGCCCGACACGGAGGCCTACGCCGCCTCGAAGGGCGGCCTCGTCGCCCTCACCCACGCGCTGGCGATCAGCCTCGGCCCCGACGTTCGGGCGAACTGCGTGAGCCCCGGCTGGATCGAGACGGAAGCGTATGACGAGCTGAGCGCCGTCGACCACGCGCAGCATCCGGCCGGCCGCGTCGGCACGGTGGAGGACGTGGCGCAGGCGGTCGCCTACCTCGTCGACGGGGAGCGCTCGGGCTTCGTGACGGGCTCCGAGCTCGTCATCGACGGCGGCATGACCCGCAAGATGATCTACGCGGAGTGAGGCTCACTCCGCCGCGCTCTGCCGGGGCGGCGAGGTGACGCCCGGCGGATCGCTCTCGTCCTCGTGCAGCGGCGAGACGTGGCGGGCGGAGAGGAACTGCCCCAGGGCGTTCATGCCGTCCGCGTGGTCGGTGAAGATCTTCGTCGTCACGAGGAACGGCACCGCGACGAGCGCGCCGACGATGCCCCAGAGCCAGCCCCAGAAGGCCACCGCGATGAAGATCGCCACGGCGTTCAGCTCGAGCCGCCGGCCGACGATCGTCGGGGTGAGGAACTGGCCCTCGAGGGTCGTCAGGCAGAGATAGGCGAGCGGCGGCAGCATGCCCTGCGTCAGCGTGTCGAACGTCGCGATCGAGACGAGCGCGACCATGCCGATGCCGATGATCGAGCCGATATAGGGGATGAAGTTCAGGACGCCGCCCATGATCCCCCAGAGGACGGGGTTGGGCACGCCGAGCGCGAACATCGCCGCCCAGATGCACATGCCGAGGCCGGCATTGATCACCGTGATGGTGAGAAGGTAGCGGGAGACCTCGCGCTCGACGTCGCGGGCGATGCGGACCGCCCGCTTCTTGTCGGAGAAGGTCGGCATCGACGCCACGAGCTTCTCGTAGAACATGTCGCCGGAGGCGAGCAGGAAGAAGAGGAGCACGATGGTCAGCAGGAGCTTGGCGGCCATGTCGGGCGCCCCCGCGGCGACCTTGGACAGGAGGCCCGGCTCCCGCACGACGACCTTCTGGACGGTCGGGTCGTTCGTGTCCGTCATCTCCTCCACTTCCTTGGAGGCATCCTTGACCGCGTCCATCGGGCCGGAGACGTGGTGGAACTTCGCGCGGACCTCCTGGATGACCTCGGGCGCGTCGCGGACCCACTGCGAGACCGGCCCGCTCAGGAAGAAGATGCCGACGCCGATCGCGGCCGATATGCCGAAGACCAGGATGAAGGCCGTGACGCCTTCGGGGACGCCCTTGCGGTGGGCGCCGCGCACGATCGGGCTCAGCACCAGCGCGAACAGGAAGGCCAGCGCGACGGGCAGCAGGAAGTCGGCGGCGAAATAGAGCGCGCCCGCCGTCGCGAACAGGAACAGCCCGACGATCGAGATCCGGACGAGCCGGTGTTCGGAGCCGGCCGGAACGGCGAGCACCTCTGTTGCGCCCTCCTCGTTCGAGGGTGGCGGCGTCGTCTGATTGATGCTGGCCATTGAGCGCGCGCCCTCGGAGCTGGTCGCACTTGAACGTGAAGCCGGCCGCGCCGGTTCCCGCCCGGGGCGCGCGCGCCGCTAGTGCAGTATCTGGCTCAGGAAGAGCTTCGTGCGCTCGTGCTGCGGGTTCTCGAAGAAGTCCTTGGGAACGTTCTGCTCGATGACCTGCCCGGCATCCATGAAGATGACGCGGTCGGCGACCTGGCGCGCGAAGCCCATCTCGTGGGTCACGCAGATCATCGTCATGCCGGACTGCGCCAGGTCGACCATGACGTCGAGCACCTCCTTGATCATCTCCGGGTCGAGCGCCGAGGTCGGCTCGTCGAACAGCATGATCTTGGGGTTCATGCAGAGCGAGCGCGCGATCGCGACGCGCTGCTGCTGGCCGCCCGAGAGCTGGCCCGGGTACTTGTGCGCCTGCTCGGGGATCTTCACGCGGGTGAGGTACTCCATCGCGACCTCCTCCGCCTGCTTCTTGGGCATCTTGCGGACCCAGATCGGCGCGAGCGTGCAGTTCTCCAGGATCGTCAGGTGGGGAAACAGGTTGAAGTGCTGGAACACCATGCCGACCTCGCGGCGGATCTCGTCGATCCGCTTCAGGTCGTTCGTCAGCTCGATCCCGTCGACGATGATCGACCCGCGCTGATGCTCCTCCAGCCGGTTGACGCACCTGATGAGCGTCGACTTGCCCGACCCCGAGGGCCCGCAGACGACGATGCGCTCGCCGGTCTTCACGCGCAGGTTGATGTCGCGCAGCACGTGGAACTCGCCGTACCACTTGTGCACGTCGATCATCTCGATCGCCATGTCGTTGCCGCTCGTCGAGGGCACGGCGGTGCGGCGCGGGGCGGGGGCGGCGTCTGTCGTGGTCATGCGGGGTCAGCTCCTGTGGCCGGTGTCGAGCCGGCGCTCGATGAACATCGAGTAGCGCGACATGCTGAAGCAGAAGATCCAGTAGACGGCGGCGGCGAAGGCGAAGCCGGTCGCCGCGGTCTGCGGGGTGGCCCAGTTCGTGTCCGAGAAGTTCAGCTGCACGATGCCGAGCAGGTCGAAGAGGCCGATGATCAGGACGAGGCTCGTGTCCTTGAAGAGGCCGATGAAGGTGTTGACGATCCCGGGGATGACGATCTTCAGCGCCTGCGGCAGGATGATCAGGTAGGTGCTCGACCAGTAGCCGAGGCCGAGCGCCGCGGCCGCCTCGTACTGCCCCTTCGGGATGGCCTGCAGGCCGCCGCGCACCACCTCCGCCATGTAGGCGGACGAGAAGAACGCCACGCCGATCAGCGCCCGCAGCAGCTTGTTGAAGTTGACGCCCTCCGGCAGGAAGAACGGCAGCATCACGCTCGACATGAAGAGCACCGTGATCAGCGGCACGCCGCGCCACAGCTCGATGAAGGCGACGGAGAACAGCTTCACCGCCGGCATCTTCGATCTTCGCCCGAGCGCGAGCAGGATGCCGAGCGGGAACGACATCACGATGCCGCTCACCGCCACCACCAGCGTCACCGTCAGGCCGCCCCAGCGCGAGGTCGGCACGGTCTCGAGCCCGAAGCCGCCGGCCAGCAGGATGTAGGCGGCGACCGGGAACACGACGAGCAGGAAGATCGCGTTCAGCCCCTTGTAGGGCACGCGCGGGGTCGCCATCGGGATCAGCCCGGCGGCGAGCAGGAAGAACACGAGGTTGACCCGCCAGCGCTCGTCGATCGGGTAGCGGCCATAGATGAACTGGCCGAACTTCGCCTTCACGAAGGCCCAGCAGGCGCCCGTCTCCGGCCCGACGCAGGCGTCGCGGCTCGACCCGTTCCACACCGCGTCGACGAAGGCCCACTCGAAGAGCGGCGGCAGCGCCCAGGCGAGGAACAGGATGGCGAGGATCGTCATCGCCCCGTTGGCCGGCGTGCGGAACAGGTTCTGGCGCATCCAGCCCCCGGCCCCGCCCTGCCGCGCCGGCGGCGGCAGGGCCGCCACCATCTCCTGGCGGACGAAGATGCGGTCCGTCTCCGAATGAAGCTCGGCCATGTCAGCGCTCCACCAGGGCGTAGCGGTCGTTGAACCAGTTCATGAAGCTCGAGGTCAGCAGGCTGAGCGTCAGGTAGACGGCCATGGTCAGGGCGATGACCTCGACCGCCTGGCCGGTCTGGTTGAGCACCGTCCCGGCGAACACCGCGACGAGGTCGGGATAGCCGATCGCGACGGCGAGCGAGGAGTTCTTCGTCAGGTTCAGGTACTGGCTGGTGAGCGGCGGGATGATCACCCGCATCGCCTGCGGGATGATGATCAGGCGCAGGATCTTGCCGTAGCTCAGGCCGAGCGCGCCGGCCGCCTCCCACTGCCCCCTGCTGACGGCGAGGATGCCGCCGCGGACGATCTCGGCGATGAAGGCGGCGGTGTAGAGTGCTGAGCCCGAGGAGCAGCGCCATGAATTCCGGCATGACCTGCTGGCCGCCGGAGAAGTTGAAGCCCTTGAGCTCGGGGAACTCGATGGCGATCGGCACGCCGAGGATGAGCCAGACGACCAGGGGCACCCCGACCATGATCGCGAGGCCGACCGGCAACATCGGGAAGCTCTGCCCCGTCTCCAGGCGGCGCTTCTTCGCCCACCGCGACAGGACGACCACCGCGACGACGGAGCAGGCGATCGCGCCGAACAGGATCCCCGACCCGCTCTCCATGATCGGGCGGGGAATGAACAGGCCGCGATTGTTGAGGTTCGAGCCGAGCGGCAGCGCCAGGCCCTGGCGCGGCGACGGCAGCACGCTGAGCACCGCCTTGTACCAGAACAGCAGCTGCAGCAGCAGCGGCACGTTGCGCAGCGTCTCGACATAGGCGGTCGCCAGCTTGGCGACGAGCCAGTTCTTGGACAGCCGCGCGATGCCGACGATGAAGCCGATGATCGTGGCGAAGCCGATGCCGAGGATGGAGACGAGGATGGTGTTCAGCAGGCCGACGATGAAGGCGCGGCCATAGGAGGAATCGTCGGTGTACGGGACGAGGGTCTGCGAGACGACGAAGCCGGAGCGATCCCAGAGAAACCCGAAGCCGGACGCGATATGCGCGTTGCTGAGGTTGGTGGCGGCGTTGTGGGCGATCCAGAGCGCGAAGAGCACGACGCCCAGGATCAGGAGGATCTGGAAGAGGGCGGAGCGAAACGCCGGGTCGTAGAGCCACCGCCTCTTGGCGGACTCCGCCTCGCCCGCAGCCGGCGTCTTGCCGGCCGTGTTGTCCAAGCTCATTCGCGCCCCCATGCGCAAACGAAGACCAAGTCTCAAGCGACCCGAAGGCGGCTCCCGCATCTGATTTTTGTGGCGGGCGCCGCTTGTCAGATCAGCGGATCGGCGGAGCGTACTGGATGCCGCCCTTCGTCCACAGCGCGTTCAGGCCGCGGTCGATGCCGAGCGGCGTGTCCGGGCCGACATTGCGGTCGAAGATCTCGCCGTAGTTGCCGACGCCCTTGATGACGCTGGACCGCCCAGTCCTGGGTCAGGCCGATCGACTCGCCGAAATTGCCGTCGGCGCCGACGCAGGCGCTGGATGTTCGGATTGTCGGAATCCGACATCTTGTCGACGTTCTCGGAGGTCACGCCGAGCTCCTCGGCGTTGAGCAGGGCGAAGTGCACCCACTTCACGATGTTGAACCACTGGTCGTCGCCCTGGCGCACGACCGGGCCGAGCGGCTCCTTGGAGATGATCTCCGGCAGGACCATGTAGTCGTCCGGGTTCGGCAGCGTCAGGCGGACCGAATAGAGGCCCGAGGCGTCCGTCGTGTAGACGTCGCAGCGGCCGGCGGCGAAGGCGGTGTTGGTGTCCTCGAGCTTCTCGAAGGCGACCGGCTCGTATTCCATGTTGTTGGCGCGGAAGTAGTCGGCGAGGTTCAGCTCGGTCGTCGTGCCGGTCTGCACGCAGACCGAGGCGCCGGACAGCTCGAGCGCGGACGACACGCCGAGCGACTTCGGCACCATGAAGCCCTGGCCGTCATAGTAGTTGACGCCCGCGAAGTTCAGGCCGAGCGGGGTGTCGCGCGACATCGTCCAGGTCGTGTTGCGCGTCAGCACGTCGACCTCGCCCGACTGCAGCGCGGTGAAGCGCTCCTTGGCGGTCAGCGGCGAGAAGCGCACCGCCTTCGGGTCGTCGAAGATGGCCGCGGCGACCGCCCGGCAGTAGTCGACGTCGAGGCCGGTCCACTCGCCCGCAGTCGTCAGGCGCGCTGAACCCGGCGAGGCCGGTGCTCACGCCGCACTGCAGGTAGCCCTTCTGCTTGACGTCATCGAGCGTCGACGCGGACGCGGCGCTCGTGAAACCGAGTGCGGCCCCCACCGCAACGATCATCAGTTTGGTTTTCATGAAGTTGCCTTCTCTGTTACCCGTTGGAAGACGTGTGGTTTCGGTCGTAGCTCCCCCGCCCCTGCCAGACGAGAAACGGGAAGGTCCGCCCCACACATTGTTGAACCGGGCTTCCCGGAGTATGGGATGCGCCGGCTGCGGACATTCATCACATGCCATTGCGACCAGCGGGTCAAGCTTTTTGGAAGTGGAAAGAAGCGCGCGCAAATGACGGATACAAAACGAGATTCGACTTTAGTGGAAGGCCGTGCGCCACGCCACCGCCACAGCGAGGACACCAATCTGGTCCATATTGGGCGGCGACCGGACGAGCAGTTCGGCTTCGTCAACCCGCCCGTCTATCGCGGCTCCACGGTGCTCTACCCGGACGCCGCGACCTTCGCCCGGCGCGACCGCAAGTACCCGTACGGCCTCGCCGGCAGCCCGACGACGGACGCCCTCGAGGAGGTCGTGACGCATCTGGAGCGCGGCGCCGGCACGGTGCTCACCTCCTCCGGGCTCTCGGCGATCTCGGTCGCGCTCCTGTCGTGCCTCAACGCCGGCGACCACCTGCTCGTCAGCGATTCCTGCTACCTCCCGACGCGGCGCTTCTGCGACAAGCTGCTCAAGCGCTTCGGCGTCGAGACGACCTATTACGACCCGCGCATCGGCGGTGAGATCGCCGGGCTGTTCCGGGACAACACGCGGGCGATTCTCCTCGAATCGCCCGGCTCGCTCACCTTCGAGATCCAGGACGTGCCGGCGATCGTCGCCGCCGCCCGGCCGCACGGGATCACGACGGTGATCGACAACACCTGGGCGACGCCGCTCTTCCTCCGGCCGATCGAGATGGGCGTCGACATCTCGCTGCACGCGGGCACGAAGTTCTTCACCGGCCACTCCGACGCGCTGCTCGGCACCGTGACGGCCAACGAGCGCCTGTGGCCGGCCCTCAAGGAAGCCTGGAGCGTGTTCGGCGAGTGCGCCGCGCCCGACGTCGCCTATCTCGGGCAGCGGGGCGTGCGCTCGCTGTCGCTGCGCGTCGAGCGCTCGATGAAGGTCGGGCTCGAGATGGCGGAGTGGCTGGAGGGCCGGCCGGAGGTCGCGCAGGTGCTGCACCCCGCCCTGCCGAGCCATCCCGACCACGCGATCTGGAAGCGCGACTTCGACGGCGCGACGTCGCTCTTCGCCATCGTGCTGCGCGAAGGGCCGACGGAGGCGCTCGAGGCCTTTCTCGACGAGCTCGACCTGTTCGGCATCGGCGCGTCGTGGGGCGGCTACGAGAGCCTCGCCATCCCGTTCGACCCGATCCGCACGGCGACGACCTGGCGGGCCGAAGGGCCGGCGATCCGCCTCTATATCGGCCTCGAGGCGCCGGACGACCTGAAGGCGGATCTCGACGCCGGCTTTTCGCGCTGGCGGGAAAAGGGCGGCGGCACGGCATGACCGGGCGCGACGACACGGCGCCGCGCGCGATGGTCATCGGCGACAGCCACATCGCCGCGGTGCTGGCCGGCAGTCGCAGGCGCGCCAGGAAGGTCCGGATCCTCCGGGCCATCGACGTGCCGGGCTACAAGAGCCGCCGCCGGCTCGACCCCGGCAGGCTCGACGTCGCGCCGGACACGCTGGTCTTCGAGCTGTTCGGCGGCAACATCCACTCGATCATGTCGGTGATCGAGCTCGATCCGCCGGTCGACTTCGTCTGCCCGCACGTCGCCGAGATCGACGACAGCCGGCAGATCGTGCCCTACTCGCTCGTCCGCGAGGCGATGGCGCGGCAGATCAAGTCGCACCAGATCGACAACGTCGAGAAGCTGCGCTCCGTCGTCCCGCGCGTGGTCCACGTCGCCTCGCCGCCGCCGGTCGCCGAGGCGGAGCACATCCTCGAGCACCCCGGCCGCTTCGCCGAGGTCATCCACCGCGGCATCGCGCCGAAGCACGTGCGGATGAAGTTCTACCGCCTCCAGAACGACATCGTCGCCGAGTACTGCGCCCGGCACGGCATCGACGTGATCGAGCCGCCGGCCGACGCGCTCGACGAGGAGGGCTTCCTGCTCAAGGACTTCGCCTCTGCCGATCCGACGCATGCCAACGCGCGCTACGGCGCCCTCCTGCTCGACAAGATCGAGCAGCACGCGGACAGCTGACATGCACCCCTATCAAGGCAAGCCCGCCCACCAGTTCTGGAAGCGCGATCCCGGCATCGCGGATCCCTCCGCCCTCGATCCCGTCGTCGAGGCGGGCTTCAAGATCGAGCCCGACGACGCGGTGGTCACCGCGGGAAGCTGCTTCGCCCAGCACGTCGCCCGGCACCTGTCGCAGAGCGGCTTCAACTTCCTGGTGACCGAGCAGGCGCACCCGCTGCTGCCCGAGGACGTGGCGCGCGACAACGGCTACGGCCTGTTCTCGGCCCGCTACGGCAACATCTACACGACCGCGCAGCTGCGTCAGCTGCTGGAGCGCGCCTACGGCACGCGGCAGCCGGCGGAGAGCCACTGGACGCGCGACGGCCGCCTGTTCGACCCCTTCCGGCCGAACATCCAGCCGGGCGGCTTCCATTCGCTGGCGGAGCTCGAGCAGGACCGGATCCAGCACCTCAAGGCGGTACGCCAGGCCATTGAGTCCATGTCGGTCTTCGTCTTCACGCTCGGCCTCACCGAAGCCTGGCTCGACCGCCGAGACGGCTCCGTGTTCCCGCTCGCGCCGGGCGTCGCCGCCGGCGAGTTCGATCCCGAGATCCACGCCTTCCACAACTTCACCGCCGCGGAGGTCGCCGAGGATCTCGCCTGGAGCCTCAGCTTCATCCGCTCGGTCAATCCCGGGGCCCGCTTCGTGCTCACGGTCTCGCCGGTGCCGCTGAACGCCACCTACACCGACCGGCACTGCCTCGTCGCGACCACCTACTCGAAGTCCGTCCTGCGGGTCGCGGCCGAGACGGTGAGCCGCGACATGGCCGACTGCGACTACTTCCCGTCCTACGAGATCATCACCGCGCCGCACGTGCGCGGCCGCTATTTCGGCCCGGACTGCCGCTCGGTCACCGAGGACGGGGTGGAGCACGTCATGGGCGTGTTCCTGCGCCACTACGCCGACCGCCAGCGGCCGCGCCGCAGCGTCGCCGCGGCTGCCGGCAACCAGGTGGCGCAGATGACGCGGATCATCGAGGCGCTGTGCGACGAGGAGCTGATCTCGAGCGAGGCGGCGCCGCCGCGGCCGGGTGCCGCCTCCCCCGCAGCCTCCGCAAAGGCCGCCCCGCGGCGGCGCACGGCGAAGGCCGCCGCCCGGGCGCTCGCCCGCCGCGTGCGGGACATTCTTCCCCGTCCGCAGCGCTGAGCGGCCGAGCCTCGCACCGCCGGGACGCCGGAAGCTGCATCGGCAGCTCTATCCCCGCACCTTGGATACGGTGCGGGATCGGGCGCCGGAAACGCAATGAAATCGAAGGCCGAAAATAGGGTGGCGACCCCGGCAGGATTCGAACCTGCGACCATCGGCTTAGAAGGCCGGTGCTCTATCCACTGAGCTACGGGGCCGTTCGGGACGTCAGTGCGTCCACAGGTTCTTGCGGTCGTAGCGGAAATTGTCCGCGTAGGCGATCGGCTTGCGGACGGGATCGTGCGGCTCGTGCACCGTGAAGGGAATGCCGTTGCGCCGGGCGTAGGCGATCGCGGCGTCCTTCGTCTCGAAGCGCAGCTTCACCTGCCCGCGCGTGTCGGTGGAGGCGGTGTATCCCATCAGCGGCTCGATCTCGCGCGGGCTCTCCGCCTCGAACTCGAGCACCCAGTCGCGGGTCTTCGCCTTGCCCGACTGCATCGCGGTGCGGGCCGGCCTGTAGATACGCGCCGTCATGGAATTCTGTCCTCCAAAGCCTCCGGAACCGGCCGTTCAGCCGCGGAGCGGCAATGGTCGGGGCAGCAAGATTCGAACTTGCGACCCCCTGGTCCCAAACCAGGTGCGCTACCAGACTGCGCTATGCCCCGACAACCACGAAAAACCGCTGCTCCCGCGCCGATATAGAGGATTCCGGCACGGCCGAAAAGGGGACGTGCGGGCGTGCCCGCGGCGGCCGCCCTTGCACGCGCGGCCGCAGCGGATACAGTCGCGCGAATCCGAAGCGGCAAGAGAGCGGCAAGAGCAGGCCCCAGTTGAAGCAGCATGTCGTGATTTCCGGCACGGGCCGGGCCGGCACCTCGTTCCTCGTGCAGTTGCTGACGCATCTCGGCGTGGACACCGGCTTCACGGTGCAGGATCTCGACCTCCCCGCGGAGGCGCGAGCCGGGCTCGAGCTCGACATCCGGCACCCGGACGCGCCGTTCCTCGTCAAGGCGCCCGCGCTCTGCGACTACCTCGAGGACGTGCTTTCCGAGGATCCCCGCCGCATCGCCCACGCGCTGATCCCGGTCAGGCGGTTCGAGGCCGCGGCGGCGAGCCGCGTCCACGTGCAGGAGACGACGACGGGCCGGCGCAACGGGCGCTCCGTCGGCGGCGGGCTGTGGATGACGAAGAACGCCGACGAGCAGACCGACGTGCTGCGCCGGCAGTTCACGAAGCTCGTCGAGGGCCTCGCCCGCTTCGACGTGCCGACCACCCTCCTGTGGTACCCGCGGCTGACCGAGGACGCGGACTATCTCTACGACAAGCTGGCCTTCATGCTGCCGGACACCGACCGGGAGACCTTCTCGAAGGTCTTCGCCCGCGTCTCGCGCCCCGACCTCGTCCACAGCTTCTCGAGCGACGACCGGTGGCGGGACGCCCCGGCCGGGACGGAGCCCGGCAGGGGGCGCGAAGCGCCCGCCGAGGCCGACGCCGGCCCCCCCGGCCGCCGCGGCGCGGCCTCAGGTTCTGGCGAAAGCCGGATCCCCGCCGCAACGGACGGTAGGGACGGCCCGGCGGGACAGGCGGAGCCGCCTTCGCGGTCGCCGCTACCCGGCGTTTCCGAACAGCTTGTGATGCACGGTGTCGCCGGCCGAGATGCCGAGGCGCTCGGCGGTCCCGCCGGGAAGCTCCAGCACCGCCTTCACCGGCCCGCGCGACGGGATCGGCTCGAGCGAGAACGGCGAGGTCCGCTTGGCGATGCGGTGGATCGTGCCGTCGGCGTCGATGAACAGCATGTCGAGCGGCACGTAGGTGTTCTTCATCCACATCGTGACCTCGGCGTCGGCGCCGAAGTCGAACAGCATGCCGTAGTCCTCGGCGAGATCCTTGCGGAACATCAGGCCGCGCGAGCGCTCGGCCGGGGTCCTCGCGACGTCGATGTCGAAGGCGTGGCTCTCGCCGCCGCTCTCGATCGTCAGGGGCTCGGCGTGCAGGCCGGCGCCGGCAGCCACGACGAGGACGAGCGCGAGCATCGCCCGCCGCAGGAAGACACGCATCGGGGAAAGGCCTTCAGTGTGAGGACGGTCCGGAGGAATCCTCGGGCTTGATTTCGGCAGCCATGAGGCCCTTGGGCCCGTCGCCGAAGCGCACGAGGACGGTCTGGCCCGGCCGCAGCTCGGCGAAGCCGAAGCGGCGCAGCGTCTCCATGTGGACGAAGATGTCCTCGGTGCCCTCGCCGCGCGTCAGGAAGCCGTAGCCGCGCACCCGGTTGAACCACTTCACCTGCACCGCCTCGAACTCGCCCTCCGGCGTCACCTGCACGTGGGTGCGGGCGACGAGCTGGGAGGGGTGGACGGCCGTCGAGCTGTCCATGCTGAGGATGCGGAAGGCCTGCAGGCCGCGCGGCCGCTCGAGCGCCTCGCAGACGATGCGGGCGCCCTCATAGGCGGTCTGGTAGCCGTCGCGGCGCAGGCACGTCACGTGCAGCAGCACGTCCGGCATGCCGCTGTCGGGGACGATGAACCCGTACCCCTTCCCGGCATCGAACCACTTGATGGTCCCAGCGATCTCGACGACATCGACGCCCGCCTCCTCGCTCAGAGACGGATCGAGATGTCCGCGTGTCGCTTCCTTGGCCCCCATGCCGCACTCCAGCTCGTTCCCGCTACCGGTCGTCCAGTGCCCCCGCACCTTGCAGAGTAACATCCTAACGCAGAGTCGGAACGGGAAAAGACTATCTGATTCGGGGATCACCCGTTCAATTGCGCAAGCGGCGCTAGACTGTCGCCGATATCAGACTTGACGGTCAAATCCGCGAAGGGGTCGAGGTCGGTCTCGTCGCGGTTGACGATGACGAGGCGCGCGCCGGCGCGCTTGGCCATCAGCGGGAAGCCGGCGGCGGGGTAGACGACGAGCGAGGACCCGACGGCGAGGAACAGGTCGCAGGCCTCGGTCTCCCGCGCCGCGCGCTCCATCGCCTCCTCCGGCATCATCTGGCCGAACGAGACGGTCGCCGTCTTCACCATGCCGCCGCAGGCGCGACAGGCGGGCGGCTCCTCCGTCTCGAGGAAGGCCTCGCGGATCTCGTCGAGCTCGTGGCGCAGGCCGCACTCGAGGCACGTCGCGTAGGAGCCGTTGCCGTGCAGCTCGACGATCCGCTCCGCCGGGACGCCGGAGCGCTGGTGCAGATTGTCGATGTTCTGGGTGATGATCGTCGAGACCTTGCCGATGCGCACGAGGTGGGCGAGCGCCTGGTGGCCCCTGCCCGGCTTCGCGGCGCGGAAGGTCGGTTCCATCGCGAAGACGCGCCGCCAGGCCTCGGCGCGCATCTCGGCCGAGCCGACGAAGCTGTCGAAGTCGATCGGCCGGTTCTTCGTCCAGAGGCCCCCGGGGCTGCGGAAGTCCGGGATGCCGCACTCCGTCGAGATGCCCGCGCCGGTGAACGCGACGACGCGGCGCGCCTCGCGCACCATCGCGACGAGATCCTCCGCCAGTCCGCCCTCGCCTTCGAGCATCGCTCTCCCCTTGGCTTGGCTCGCCCCTTGGCGCTCACACCTTGGGCCACCCCTTGGCCCGCCGTCCAACGCGGACTAGTTAGCGCAGCGTCGGCAATTCGCAAAAACCGAAGGGGCAAACCGCATGCGCTACCTGCACACGATGGTCCGGGTCCGGGACATCGACCAGTCGCTCGACTTCTACTGCAACAAGCTGGGCCTCAAGGAGATCCGGCGCATGGAGAACGACAAGGGCCGCTTCACGCTGATCTTCCTCGCCGCGCCGGAGGACGAGGAGCGCGCCCGCTCGGAGAAGGCGCCGGAGGTCGAGCTGACCTACAACTGGGATCCCGAGGAGTACGGCGAGGGCCGGAATTTCGGGCATCTCGCCTTCGTCGTCGACGACATCTACGAGACCTGCCAGAAGCTGATGGACGCCGGCGTGACGATCAACCGGCCGCCGCGCGACGGCCACATGGCGTTCGTCCGCTCGCCCGACAACGTCTCGATCGAGCTCCTGCAGAAGGGCGAGGCGAAGGCGCCCGCCGAGCCCTGGTCCTCGATGCCGAACACCGGCCACTGGTGAGCCGCGGCGGGTGTTGCGGAGAGGGCGATTCCCTTCTATACCGCACACCCGCGTGCGCCCTTCGTCTATCGGTTAGGACGCCAGATTTTCAATCTGGAAAGACGGGTTCGAACTCCCGTAGGGCGCGCCAGCTTCGTCGGCTGGCGCTTTGCCGGATCTGCCGGCCGGCCTCCCCTCACTTCCTCCGATCACGATCGCCGCCGGCGTGTTCCGGCGCAGGGAGGGAGTCGTGCCGCCTGCCGCGCCGGTGGCGGCCCGTTCGCCTCTTCTCCCGTTCTGCCCTGCGCGCCGATTTACGGGGCGTTTTCCTCCCCGTTCCCGCCGACCCGGCGCGGAACCCGGCAAAATCTGCCGGGCAGACTGGACGAATCAGGGCCGGCAGGATCATCCTGTTCCTGCCCCTCGATATGTTCGAGTACCGCGATGCCGGAGTGGCCGACGGGGCGAGATCCGGCGTATGCGCCGTTCGTTCCGTCGAGGCTGCCCGTGGATCGTGTGAGCGGTTCGCGGGACGGGGAGAGTTTGCGCCCGGACGGAATCCCGAACGGCTAGGCTGGCGCGGCGCGTCCAAGCGGACGCAGAACCGCCCCGTGGCACGGAATGGGGGTTTCCGCCATGACGCAGCAGGTGCTCTTCAGCGTCGAGGTCGACGGCCAGTGGCAGGACGTGGTCCGCATCCCGGACACCTGCCTCAACCGGATCGGCCTGCCCGGCCGGGAAAAGAGCTACACGATCACCCAGAACGCCGGCGCGCAGTTCATCGAGTACGAGACGGCGCGGCGGGCGCAGCAATACAGCCAGGAATCGCAGAGGCCGCTGCCGTGGGCGGTGAAGTGGCTGAACGAGGCCGGCGAGACGGTCAACGAGCGCCGCGTGATGATGGGCGTCCAGAAGTCCGCCATCGAGCGCTTCATGTATCTCCGCGTCGTCGAGAGCTGAGGCGCGCCGCCGCGGCGCGGGGGCCCGTCCCGGCGCCGCTCACGCGGGCATGCTCGACCCGACGCCGCGCTCGGCGCAGATCCGGCGCGCCAGCGTCGCGATCGCCGTGTCCTGGGCGCCCGTGCCGGTGAGGTCGCAGATCGTGACGTCGTCGTCGCCGGCGCGGCCGGCCGCCGCTCCCGTCACGACGGCGCCGAGCTCGGCCGGCGTGCCGCGATCCCACAGCCCCGCCGCCAGCGCCGAGCGCAGCTCGCCCGAGGTCTCGCACTGGCTCGACGCGGTCGCAGACATAGAGATCGGCCGCCGCGAGGGCGCGCGGATCGATCTCGTTCTTCTCGCCCTGGTCGGAGCCCATGGCGGTGACGTGCAGGCCCGGATGCAGCCAGTCCGCCATCAGCACCGGCTCGCGCGCCGGCGTCGCGGTGACGACGAGCTGGCTCTCGGCCACGAGCCTCTCCGGGTCGCCCTCCGCCCGCGCCTCGATGCCGAGGCTCGCCGCCAGGTCGGCGGCGCACGCCTGCCGCCTTCGCCGCGTCGCGGCCCCAGACGAGAACCCGCCCGAACGGCCGCACCAGATGCGCCGCCTCGATCTGCAGCCGCGCCTGGACGCCGGTGCCGATGACGCCCGCCGTGGCGACGGTGCGCGGCGCGAGGTGGCGGGCCGCGACGGCGCCGGCCGCCGCCGTGCGGATGTCGGTGAGGTAGCCGTTGTCGAGGAACAGCGCGTCGACGAGGCCGGTCTTCGCCGAGAACAGGATCATCAGCCCGTTGAGGCTCGGCAGGCCGAGCTTCGGGTTGTCGAAGAAGCCCGGGCTCACCTTGATCGCGAAGCCGTCGAAGCCGGGGATGTAGGCCGTCTTCACGTCGACCTCGCCGTTCGCCTCCGGGATCGCCATCGACAGGATCGGCGGCATCACGACGCCGCCCGAGGCGAGCGCGGCGAAGGCCCGCTCGACCGTGTCGACCGCCTGGAGGTCGAGGCCGATCGCCTTGCGGAGATCGGCTTCCGTCGCGATCAGGATGTCATGCGGCATGGTAGGGAGCTCCCTCGATCGTCAGGTCGCCGAGCGTCACGTCCTGCCCCGTCACGACGCGCGTGAAGACGTCCATGTCGACGCCCCGGCCGGTGACGATCGTCGCCACCGCCCCCTCAGGCTGCGGCAGCCGCCCGGCCTGCAGCGCCGCGATGCCGACGACGCAGGCGCCCTCGGCGACGAGCCGGTCCTCGTAGTAGAGCGTCTGCATGGCCCGGTAGATCTCGTCCTCGCCGACGAGGACCGTGCCGTCGAGATACTGCCGGCAGAGGTCGAAGGTCAGGCGGTTGTCGAGGCCGATGCCGCCGCCGAGCGAATCCGCGAGGCTCGCGACCTCCTCGACCTCGACCGGGTGCCCCGCCTCCAGCGAGGCGTGCATCGCCGCGCCGCGGTCCATCGAGATGCCGATCACCCGCGTCGCCGGGCTGATCGTCTTGACCGCCAGCGCGATCCCGGCGGCGAGCCCGCCGCCCGACAGCGGCACGAGCACCATGTCGAGGTCCGGCCGGTCCTCCATCAGCTCGAGGCCGATCGTCCCCTGCCCGGCCACCACCTTCGCGTCGTCGAAGGGCGGGATCTCCGTCGAGCCCCTCCTCCGCCACGAGGCGCGCGCTCTCGAGCTGCGCCTCGTCCTGGCTGTGGCCGACGATCCGCACCTCGGCGCCGAGCGCCTTGACGGCGTCCACCTTCGCCTGCGGCACGAGCGACGACATGCAGACGACGGCGCGCAGGCCCCGCTCGCGCGCCGCATAGGCGACGCCGCGGCCGTGATTGCCGGTCGAGCAGCAGGTGACGCCCGCCACCCCCTCGGGCAGCGACAGGACGGCGTTGGTCGCGCCGCGCAGCTTGAAGGCGCCGGTCGGCTGCGCGATCTCGAGCTTGAGCAGGAAATCCTGTCCCGCGAGGCGCGAAAGATGCGGCGACGGCACGAGCGGCGTGCGCACGGCGCTGCCGGCGATGGCGCGCCGGGCGGCGTAGATGTCGGCGAGCGACAGGCTCACGAGGCCTCCAGCACGGCGCTGAGGAACTGCTTCGTCCGCTCCTTCCTCGGGTTTCCGAAGATCTCGCGGCGGCCCCTGCTCCTCGATCTTGCCGTCGTAGAAGAAGCAGACGCGGTCCGAGATCTCCTTGGCGAAGCCCATCTGGTGCGTGACCATCAGCATCGTCAGGTTGTGCTCCTCGACCAGGCGGCGGATGACGTTCGTCACCTCGCCGATCACCTCCGGGTCGAGCGCCGAGGTCACCTCGTCGAACAGCATGACCTTGGGCCGCATGGCCAGCGCCCGGGCGATGGCGACGCGCTGCTGCTGCCCGCCGGACAGGCGCGAGGGGTGCTGGTCGACCTTGTCCTCGAGCCCGACCATCGCGAGCAGCTCGAGCGAGCGCTCCCTCGCCTCGGCCTTCGAGCAGGCCCAGCACGTGCACCGGCGCCCTCCATGCAGTTCTCCAGCGCCGTCATGTGCGGGAACAGGTTGAAGTGCTGGAAGCACATGCCGATGCTGGCCGCGCATCTTGCGCATGGGTGTTCCGTTGGCCGGCACCAGCCGGCCGTTCCGCTCCATATGCGTCAGCGGCTCGCCGTCGACGTAGATGACGCCGCCGTCGATCGTCTCGAGCGTCATCAGCATGCGCAGCACCGTCGTCTTGCCGGAGCCCGAGGGGCCGATGACGGTCACCATCTCGCCCTCCGCCACGTCGAGGTCGAGCGAATCGAGCACGACCAGGTCGCCGTAGTGCTTGGTGACCTTCATGAAGCGCACCATCGGCACGTCGTCGCCTTCGAGGCGCAGGGGAAAGTGCGAGAGATCTTCGTCGTTCATCGGTCCAGTCCGAGCTTGGCGCCGCACCCAGCGCTCGAAGATGCGGATCAGGGCGGCGGTGGGGAGCGAGATCAGCGAGGAAGATGACCCCGACCATCGTGTAGGGCTCGAGGAAGCGGTAGGTCTCCGAGCCGATCGCGTTCGCCGTGTGCATCAGCTCGGCCACGCCGATCACCGAGAGCATCGGCGTGTCCTTGAAGATGCCCACGAGGTAGTTGCCCATGCCGGCGATCGCCGGCGGCAGGGCCTGCGGGATGATGACGCTGACATAGGTCCGCACGCGTCGAGAGGTTGAGCGCGCGCGCCGCCTCCCACTGCCCCTTCGGCACGCTCTCCAGCCCGCCGCGATAGACCTCGGACAGGTAGGAGGCGTAGTGCAGGCCGATGGCGATCATGCCCGCCGTCCACGGCGACAGGCGCAGGCCGAACTGCGGGCCGACGTAGAAGACGAAGAAGATCTGCAGCACGAGCGGCGTCGAGCGGACGAACTCGACCGCCTCGCGGACGCCGCGCGTCAGCCATTTCGACGGCGTGCGCTGGGCGAGCGCGAAGACCAGCCCGAGCACGATGGCGATGAGCATAGCCGATGCCGGCGGCCAGCAGCGTGTTGAGCGTCGCCCAGAGCAGCCGCGGCAGGATCTCGAAGGTGAAGTCCCAGCGCCAGTCGAAGCCCATCCTCACGCCCTCCCGAGGCGGCGCGCCATGATGCGCTCGAGCCAGCGCATGAAGGGCGTCAGCATGAAGCGGGCGAGGACGTAGTAGATGATCAGCGCCGTCCCGAAGGACTGCGCCGACAGGAAGGTCGTGCCGTTGATCTGCTTGGCCTGGAACATCAGGTCGGTGACGGCGATCAGCGCCACGAGCGCGGTGCCCTTCAGGAGCTCGATCAGCAGGTTGCCCCAGGGCGGCAGCATGATGACGCAGCGCCTGGGGCAGGATGATGCGCCACATGCGCTTGGCCGGCGACATGTTCAGCGCCAGCGCCGCCTCCCACTGCCCCTTCGGGACCGACAGGATGGCGCCGCGCACGAGCTCGGCACCGTAGGCGCCGAGATTCATGCCGACGGCGACGAAGCCGGCGGTGAATTTCGGCAGCGTCAGCCCGAAGAGCGGCAGCACGAAGAAGATCCAGAAGAGCTGCACGAGGAGCGAGGTGCCGCGGAAGATCTCGATGTAGACGGTCGCGGTGCCCCGGACGGCGGCGTTCCCCGACATCCGCATGAGCCCCATGACGAGGGCGATCGCGACCGCCAGAAGCGAGGCGAGCACCGTCAGCGCGACGGTGATCATGGTGCCGCTCAGGAAGCGCGGGCCGTACTGGGCGAGGTAGTCGAGATAGCTCATCCGGGTGCTCCCGAGCTGCGGCGCGCAGGGCGCGGCGTGCCTCGCGGCGCGGAGTGACGGGCGGCGCAGCGGCCGCCCGTCCCCTCGGCCAGAGGTGTCACCGCGACGTCAGCGGTGGGCGCACACCCATTCGGTCGTCTTGTCGCCCGGCAGCGAGCCCTTGCCGTAGCCGTATTCCTTGACCGCCTGCATCATCTCGTCGGAGCCGAGATAGTCCTTCTGCGCCTCGTTGAACTTCTGCAGGAAGTCCTTGTCGTCCTTGCGGAAACCGATGCCGGCCCAGTTGAACGAATCCTCCGGCATCGCGTCGGGGTCGGTCACCTCGACGGCGCCGTCGGAGCTGTCGGCGAGCTGCTTCATGGTGAAGTAGGTGCCGGCGCCGGCATCGGCGCGGCCGGCCCGCACGGCGGCCAGGATCTCGGTCGGCCCGGGCACCGTCATGATGTTGCTCTCCGACACGCCGGCCTCCTTCGCGGCCTCGATGTTGGAGTAGCCCGCGCCGGTCACCATGATGGCGTCGCTCTTGGCGAGGTCGTCGTAGTTGCCGATCTTCTTGGGATTGCCCGGCGCGACGATGAAGCCGTCGCCGATCTTCGCCATCGGCTCGGAGAAGGCGATGTTCTCGCAGCGGCTCTTCAGGATGTTCATGCCGCCGGTGACGATGTCGAAGCGGCCGGCGTTGAGGCCGGGGATGAGGCCGCCCCACTCGGTCTGCACGGGCTCGATGTCGTCGTAGCCCATCTTGTGGAGAACGCCGAGCGTGTACGCGTTCACGAAGCCCTTCGGGCTGCCGTCGTCGCCGGGATAGGCGAAGGGAATCTCGTTGGCGAAGCCCAGCCGGATCGGCTTGCCGCTCTCGATGCGGTCCATGAGCGGCCCGGCACTGGCGGCGGTCGTGGCCAGGCCCATCGCCATCACGCCCGCTGCGACTACGCCCCTTAGGAACGACTTCTTCATCTTCGTCTTCCTCCGTGGTTGGCTTGCGTCATCGCGTCCTCTGCACGATCGCGCCCAGCATTCACGGCCCCCCGGGAGAGGTCAACTTCGCGGGGTCAGAAGCTTGCCGACCAGCCTGCGGAACTCGCGCGCCTCCGCCTCCGACAGGGCGGAGAGGAAGCTCCTCTCGAAGTCGAGCGCGAGCGGCACGATCTCGCCGACGAGGTCCCGGCCCTTCTCCGTCAGCGACAGCGCCACGAGACGCCGGTCGCCTTCCGGCACGTCCTTGTGGATGAGCCCCGCCGCCTCCAGCCGCATGGCCGCCCGGCTGACCTTCGCCTTGTCCATCTCCACCCGGCGGAAGATCTCTCGCACCGACACCCGCTCGTGCTGGCTCAGATGCGCGAGCACGCGCCATTCCGCGATCGAGATTCCGAAGCGGCGGCCATATTCGGCCCCGAGCTCCACCGACAGGCGCGTGCCGAGCACGTTCACGAGATACGGCAGGAAGGCGTCGAGGTCGAAGTCGGCGATGTCGGTCGTGGCCATACGATTGACAATCGTTTCATTTGATATGAACTTGCGGCCCAACATGGCCCGCGCGGGCCGCAGACGCAACGCCTCGAGCGAGAACAGGAGGACGTCATGGGCCTCGCCTATATGCCCGGCTTCGGCAACGACTTCGAGACCGAGTCGCTTCCCGGCGCACTGCCGCAGGGGCAGAACTCGCCGCAGAAATGCGCCTACGGCCTGTACGCCGAGCAGCTGTCCGGCTCGCCCTTCACGGCGCCGCGCGGCACCAACGAGCGCTCCTGGCTCTACCGTATCCGCCCCTCGGTGCGGCACACGAGCCGCTTCGGCAGCTATTCCGCGCCGCACTGGAAAAGCGCGCCGAACGTCGACGACAGCGAGCTGCCGATCGGCCAGCTGCGCTGGGACCCGACGCCGATGCCCAACGAGGAGACGAACTTCGTGCAGGGCGTGCGCACCATGACGACGGCGGGCGACGTCCACACGCAGGTCGGCATGGCCTCGCACGCCTACGCCTTCAACACGTCCATGGTCGACGACTACTTCTTCAACGCCGACGGCGAGATGCTGGTCGTGCCGCAGGAAGGCGGCATCGAGATCTTCACCGAGCTCGGCAGGATGGAGGTGACGCCCGGCGAGATCGCCATCGTGCCGCGCGGCATGATGATGAAGGTCTCGCTGATGGACGGGCCGGCGCGCGGCTATATCTGCGAGAACTACGGCGCGAAGTTCACCCTGCCCGACCGCGGACCGATCGGCGCCAACTGCCTCGCCAACCCGCGCGACTTCAAGACGCCGGTCGCATCCTTCGAGGACAAGGACGAGCCGTGCCGCGTGCAGGTGAAGTGGGGCGGCCGCTTCTACGAGACGAAGATCGACCACTCGCCGCTCGACGTCGTCGCGTGGCACGGCAACTATTCGCCCTACAAGTATGATCTCAATACGTTTTCTCCGGTCGGGGCGATCCTGTTCGACCACCCGGACCCGTCGATCTTCACGGTGCTGACCGCGCCGTCCGGCGAGGAAGGCACGGCGAACGTGGACTTCGTGATCTTCCCGCCGCGCTGGATGGTCGCCGAGCACACCTTCCGGCCGCCCTGGTACCACCGCAACATCATGTCGGAGTTCATGGGCCTGATCTGCGGCCAGTACGACGCCAAGGAGGAAGGCTTCGTGCCGGGCGGCATGAGCCTGCACAACATGATGCTGCCGCACGGGCCCGACACGTCGGGCTTCCACAAGGCCTCCACGGTCGACCTGAAGCCGACGAAGCTCGACGGCACGATGGCTTTCATGTTCGAGACGCGCTACCCCCAGCACCTCACGCGCTACGCTTCGGAGACGACGACCCTGCAGGAGGACTATCTCGACTGCTGGGCCGGCCTGAAGAAGCGCTTCGATGGAACGCCGGAGGGGAACTGGGACTGATGAAGCTCGCCACGCTGAAGGACGGCAGCCGCGACGGTCGGCTCGTCGTGGTGTCGCACGACCTGACGCAGATGGTCGACGCGACGAAGGTCGCGCCGACGCTGCAGGCCGCGCTCGACGACTGGGAGCATGCGGGGCCGAAGCTCGCCGCCCTCGCCGAGAGCCTCGAGCACGGCTCGGTGCCGGGCGAGCGCTTCCACGAGCACGAGGCGATGAGCCCGCTGCCCCGCGCCTACCAGTGGGCCGACGGCTCGGCCTACGTGAACCACGTCGAGCTGGTGCGCAAGGCGCGCGGCGCGCAGGTGCCGGAGAGCTTCTGGACCGATCCGCTGATGTACCAGGGCGGCTCGGACTCCTTCCTCTGCCCGCGCGACCCGATCCGGATGGCCGACGAGGCCTGGGGCATCGACATGGAGGGCGAGATCGCCGTCGTGGTCGACGATGTGCCGATGGGCGCGACGGCGGACGAGGCGCGCGACGCGATCCGCCTCGTCATGCTGGTCAACGACGTCTCGCTGCGCGGCCTGATCCCCGCCGAGCTCGGCAAGGGCTTCGGCTTCTTCCAGTCGAAGCCCTCCTCGGCCTTCTCGCCGGTCGCCGTGACGCCGGACGAGCTCGGCGAGGCCTGGGACGGCGGCAAGCTGCACCTGCCCCTGCACGTCGACCTGAACGGCAAGCCGTTCGGCCGTGCCAATGCCGGCGTCGACATGACCTTCGACTTCCCGACGCTGATCGCCCACGCCGCGAAGACGCGGCCGCTCTGCGCCGGCTCGATCGTCGGCTCCGGCACGGTGTCGAACAAGCTCGAGGGCGGCCCCGGCAAGCCGGTGGACCAGGGCGGCGTCGGCTATTCCTGCCTCGCCGAGATCCGCATGATCGAGACGATCGACCACGGCGAGCCCAGGACGCCGTTCATGCGCTTCGGCGACACGGTGCGGATCGAGATGCTCGACGAGAAGCACCACTCGATCTTCGGCGCGATCGAGCAGACGGTCGAGCGATACGAGCGGGGATGAGGCGATGAGCGAGATCGTCCTCTACGACTACTGGCGCTCCTCGGCGAGCTACCGCGTCCGCATCGCGCTCAACCTGCTGGGCCTGCCCTACCGGGCGGTGGCGATCGACCTGCTCACCGCCGCCCACCGCAGCCCGGAGCACCTCGAGCGCAACCCGCAGGGCTTCGTGCCGGCGATCGAGATCGACGGCGAGCTGCTGACGCAGTCGCTGGCGATCATCGAGTATCTGCACGAGACGCGGGGGCCGACGGACCTGCTGCCCGACGACCCGATGGCGCGCGCCCGGGTGCGCCAGGTGGCGCACGCCATCGCCATGGACATCCATCCCGTCTGCAACATGAGCGTCGTCAGGCGCATCGTGGACCTCTCGCAGGGCGGCGACGAGGGCCGGCAGGACTGGATGCAGGAGTTCATCGGCAAGGGCCTCGACGCCGTCGAGGCCATGCTGGCGCCCGTGCCGGGCCGCTTCTGCCTGGGCGACAGCCCGAGCATGGCGGATTGCTGCCTCGTGCCGCAGCTCTTCAACGCCAGGAGGTGGGGCTGCGACCTCGGCCGCTGGCCGCGCCTCCAGTCGATCGACGCGAACTGCGGCGGCCTCGACGCCTTCAGGAACGCCCATCCCGACGCGGTCGGGGCTCCCGCCGCGTCAGGTTGACACTCGTTTCATCTGAGACGAGTTTTCCGACCACGACCCACCGGGTGCGCGCCGGGCCTCGAACGGCCGCGCGCGGCGCCCGAACACACGAACACCAGTGAGGACACGACCATGGCAAAAGGCTTCGCCTCGACCGGCGACATGAGCGAGAAGAAGATCAGCTTCTCCGAGGTCGGCCGCGACCTCTACGCCTTCACCGCCGAGGGCGACCCGAACACCGGCGTCATCATCGGCGACGACAGCGTCATGGTCTTCGACGCGCAGGCGACGCCGCGGCTCGCCAACCTCGTCATCGAGAAGGTGCGCCAGGTCACCGACAAGCCGATCCGCTACGTGACCCTGAGCCACTACCACGCGGTGCGCGTGCTCGGCGCCTCGGCCTACGGCGCCGACGAGATCATCGCCTCGGACGTGTGCCGCGCCATGGTGCACGAGCGCGGCCAGGAGGACTGGGATTCCGAGTTCGGCCGCTTCCCGCGCCTCTTCCAGGGCCACGAGAGCATTCCCGGCCTCACCTGGCCGACCATGACCTTCGAGACGTCGATGACGGTCTATCTCGGCAAGCGCCGCGTCGACCTCATCCATCTCGGCCGCGCCCACACCGCCGGCGACATCGTCGCCTGGGTGCCGGACGAGGGCGTCATGTTCACCGGCGACATCGTCGAGTACCACTCCGCCTGCTATTGCGGCGACGGCCACTTCTCGGACTGGGGCCACACGCTCGACGCGGTCAAGTCGTTCGACCCGGCCGCCATCGCCCCCGGCCGCGGCGACGCGCTGATGGGCGAGGCCAAGGTCGAGGATGCGATCGAGAAGACGCGCGACTTCCTCGAATTCGACCTACCGCCCCATCGAGAAGGTCGTCGCCCGCGGCGGCTCGCTGAAGGAAGCCTGGGACGCCTGCCGGGCGGCCTGCGACCCGAAGTTCTCCGACTACGCCATCTACGAGCACTGCCTGCCGTTCAACGTCGCGCGCGCCTATGACGAGGCCCGCGGCATCGACACGCCGCGCATCTGGACGGCCGAGCGCGACCAGGAGATGTGGAAGGCGCTGCAGGGCGGCTGACGCAGCCGTCGCCCGGAGGATTGCGATGCGGGGCTCAGGCGAGCGCGACGTCGTAGGCGGCGAAATCGCGGTCCGCGGTCAGGATCGTCAGCCCGTCGAGCTGCGCCTGGGCGATCAGCATGCGGTCGAAGGGGTCGCGGTGGTGGAAGGGGAGCTGCCCGACGCGCTGCGTGTGCGCGATCGATATCGGAAGAACCGTGTAACCGGACGCCCCGAGCGCGTTCGGAACGTCCTCCCGGGTGGTCAGCTTGCCGAGGCTGACCTTGATCGAGATCTCCCACACGGTCGCGATGCTGACATAGACGGTGGCGTCCGAGACGAGGATATCGGCCTGCTTCGGCGTCAGGCGACGCGGATCGTGCCAGCTCCACAGGACGATCTGCGTGTCGGCCAGAAACGACGGCGTCACCTGTACTCGTCCCACTCGGGCCCGAGATCGGTCGAAGTCGTCCGCCATCCAGAAGGGCTCGCCCACGAACGCTCCCACGCGCGGCAGCTTCTGTCCCGCCGGTGGAAGAGGCTGCGCCTTCAGGATGAGGTACGGCTCGCCGTTCCTGAGAACGAGGATCTCCTCGCCCGCGGCGGCCTTCTCCAGGATCTCGTCGAGGTTCGCTTCGAGCTCCGCAATGGTGACGTCCATGAAGATCTCCACTGCACCTGAACGCCCACGATAGGCAGAAACCTTCTTTCTAACAACGACGGCACGACAAGTGCCGCACCGGGAGGAAACAGGATGGCCCGCTACCAGTACCAGCCGTTCGACTACGAGACGCCGCCGGAGCTGAGCGGCAGGCCTGCGCCCGACCGCTATCCCGTGGCGATCGTCGGCGCCGGCCCGGTCGGGCTCGCCGCGGCGATCGACCTCGCGCTGCACGGCGTCCCCAGCGTCGTGCTCGACGACAACAACGTCGTCTCGCTCGGCTCGCCGCGCGATCTGCTGGTCGAAGCGGACGCTGGAGATCTTCGACCGGCTCGGCGTCGGCGAGCGCATGGTCGGGAAGGGCGTGACCTGGAAGGTCGGCCGGCTCTTCCACCGCGACCAGGAGGTCTATTCCTTCGACCTCCTGCCGGAGGACGGGCACAAGATGCCGGCCTTCATCAACCTGCAGCAGTACTACGTCGAGGAATACCTGATCGACCGGGCGCTGCAGTTCCCGGACCTGATCGACCTCAGGTGGAAGAACAGGGTCGTCGGGCTCGAGCCGTCGGCGGATGGCGCGACGCTGACGACCGAGACGCCCGACGGCAGCTACCGGCTGACCGCGGACTACGTCGTCGCCTGCGACGGCGCCCGCTCGCCGGTCCGCGCGATGATGGGGCTCGACTTCGTCGGAAAGGTCTTCGAGGAGCGCTTCCTCATCGCCGACGTCGAGATGAAGGCCGACTTCCCCTCCGAGCGCTGGTTCTGGTTCGAGCCGCCCTTCCACAAGGGCCAGTCGGCCCTGCTCCACAAGCAGCCGGACGACATCTACCGGATCGACCTGCAGCTCGGCTGGGACACCGATCCCGACGAGGAGAAGAAGCCGGAGAACGTCGTCCCGCGCATCAGGGCCGTCGTCGGCGACCGGCCGTTCGAGCTCGACTGGGTGTCGGTCTACACCTTCCAGTGCCGGCGGCTGGAGCGCTTCGTGCACGGCCGGGTGATCTTCGCCGGCGACAGCGCCCACATCGTCTCGCCCTTCGGCGCCCGCGGCGGAAACGGCGGCATCCAGGACGTCGACAACCTCGCCTGGAAGCTCGCCGCCGTCATCCGCGGCGACGCGCCGGAGGCGCTTCTCGAAACCTACGACGCCGAGCGCGTGCACGGGGCCGACGAGAACATCCTGAACTCGTCGCGCTCGACGAACTTCATGACGCCGAAGTCGGCGATGGAGAAGCTCTTCCGCGACGGCGTGCTCGACCTCGCCCACGAGCATGTCTTCGCGCGGCGGCTGGTCAATTCGGGCCGCCTCTCCAGGCCGTGCTCGCTCGAGGGCTTCGCGCTGCAGTCTCCGTCGGCCGAGGGCTGCCCCGTGGCCAGCGGCTCGGCCTGCCTCGACGCTCCGGTGGCGGGCGGCCGGGCACCGTGGCTCCTCGAGCATCTCGGCCGGGACTTCGCGCTGCTGTCGACGGGGCGCGAGGTGCCGCCGGCGCCGGCCGGGCTGAGGCGGCTTCACATCGGCGAGGCCGGCCCGTCCGGCAACGCGGTGGAGCACCTGCGCGACGAGACCGGCCACGCCACGCGGCGCTACGGCGAAGGCTGGATGCACCTCATCCGGCCGGACCAGCACGTCGCGGCCTCCTTCCGCGTCGGCGAGGGAGGCGGGCTCGAGGCGGCGCTGCGCCGCGCGCAGGGAGGGCTGCTGCGATGACCGACACGAGCGACGACCGCCTCGGTGCCGCCGGCGACGATCTCTACGCCGCGCTGATGGACGTCCACGAGGGCCTGAGCTTCGAGGAGAGCGCGGCGCTCAACGCGCGGCTGGTGCTCCTGCTCATGAACCTCGTCGGCGACCCGGACGGCGTGAAGCGGGCCATCGCCGAGGCGCGCGCGGCCGGCGGGGCGAAGGCCGCCGACTGACGCCGCGGCCTCTCCTCTGCGTGCGCTTCCGCGCGCCGGGCAACCGCTGCGCCCACCCCGCGTTGCTCCCGGGGATGGCACCGCTCCTCCGGGCGGCACGACGCAGGGTGACGACATGGCGACGATCTCGAGCTTTCACGATCTCATCGGCAGGGACGCCTCGAGCATCCTGTGGTGGCAGATGTCGATCCGGGCGCTCCTCGTCTTCGCCTACGGGCTCGTCCTCATCCGCCTGTTCGGCCGACGCGCCTTCAGCCAGCAGACGCCGCTCGACATCGTCGTCGCCATCATGGTCGGCTCGAACCTGAGCCGGACCATCACCGGCAACGCCTCCTTCGTGCCGACGCTCGTCGCCACGGGGCTGATGGTCGTCGTGTACTGGCTGCTCGAGCATGCCGCGGCACGTTCCGACTTCGTCAGCCGATGGCTCAAGGGCCTCGCCGTGCCGCTGACGCGCGACGGACGGCTCGACCGCGACGTCCTGCGGCGGTCCCGCCTGACGCAGGCGGACGTGGAGGAGGCAGCCCGGGAGAGCGGCAAGCCGGGCCTCGAGGCGGTCGACGAGGCCGTGTTCGAGCGCAGCGGCAAGATCAGCACCCAGTCGCGCGGCTGACGCGCCCCGACCCTCCCCGTTCATTCCTCGCGCGCGGCGACCTCGACGCCGTCCTCGACCCGGTCGCTCGGGTGCAGGATCACCGTCTCGCCCGGCTCGAGGCCCTTGACGACCTCCGCGACGGTCGAGTTGCGGTGGTCGATGGCGACGCGCCGCAGCTGCGCGCGGCCGTCGGCCACCACGTACACCGCCCAGTCCTCGCCCGAGCGGAACAGGGCGCCGAGCGGCACCAGGACCGCGTCGTCGGCGTGCCAGACGACGATGTCGACATAGACCCGGAAACCGTGGCCGAGGCGGGCATAGGCCTTCCGGTCGGCGTCGAAATCGAGCACGACGTTGACCCGCTGCTCCTCGATGCCGAGCGCCGACACCTTGGTGAAGGCGGCGGGATCGATCCGGCGCACATGCGCGTCGAGCGGCGGCCCGCCCCATTCCGTGACGATCGCGTGGTCGCCCTCCTCGACCTGCAGCGCATCGCTCGACAGGAGGTCGACGACGATCTCGAGGTCCGAGGTGCTGCCGATCTCGGCGAGCAGCGTCCCCGCCGACAGGACCTGCTCGCTGTCGACGGGCAGCGACAGGACGACGCCGCTGACCGGGGCCCGCACCTCGACGCAGCAGCTGTCGCCGGAGCCGTCGCCGTCGCCGCCCGGCTGCATCAGCCGCGCCTCCGCGCTCTTCAGCTCGCTGCGGCGGAGCTCCAGGTTGGCCTCCGCCTCGCTGACGAGCGCCTTCGCGGTGTCGAGGTCGGCGATCGCCTTCTCGAGCGAGCGCGGCGAGATCGTGCCGCTCTTCGCCAGGCGCTGCGCCCGCTCGAGGTCGCCCTCGGCCAGCGGAAGCTGGGCCCGTGCCTGCGCCAGCTGCGCATCGGCGTGGCCGACCGCCGCCTGCGCCGCCGACACCGCCGCCTCGAGCTCGCGGCCGGGTGCGCACGTCGATGAAGGGCGGATCGGCGGGGTGGATCGAGGTGATGAGGGTTTCCCCCGCGGTCGACCCGGTCGCCGACGCGCAGCGGCGTCCGCGACACGTGGCCGGAGATCGGCGCCGAGACGCGATAGACGTCGCGGATCCGCGTCATCCCCTCCTCGCCGACCGTGACGTCGATCGGCCCGCGGGCGATGGTCGCGAGATCGACGCCGACCGGCTGCGGCCGCAGCGCGTAGTACGACGCCGGCGGCGACGGCGGCGACGATCGAGGAGCAGGACGGCGCGCTTGATCCAGGCCATGGTCAATCCCGGGTCTTGAGAACGCGGATGAGGTCGAGGCGGTCGATGCGCCGGCGCACCACGAGCGCGGACACCGCCGCCGCCGCGACGACGACGAGGCTCGCGATCGCGAAGGTATCGCGCTCGACGACGAAGGGCACGCGGTAGAGGTCGCTCTCGAAGCCGTGGATGACGGCATAGGCGAAGCCGTAGCCGAGCCCCCAGCCGAGGGGCTGGGCGAGAAGCGTCGACGACCGTCAGCTCGACGAGGAGCACGCGCGAGACCTCCCAGCGGGTGAAGCCGAGGACCCGCAGGCCGGCGAGCTCGCGCGCCCGCTCCGAGAGCTGGATGCGCGCGGAATTGTAGACGACGCCGAAGGCGATGATCACCGCCAGCACGACGTAGACCATCGTGCTGATCGTCATGTTCTCCTCGATCGTGCCGCGGAAGTTCTCGCGCGCCACGTCCTGCAGTGCGACCGCGCTGACGGCGGGCGTCCGCTTCACCGCCTCGTAGAGCGCGGGCAGCTTCAGCGGATCGATCGAGACGTGCACGCCGGAGACGCGCGGCCCCTCCCCGGTCAGCCGCGCCAGCGCGTCGATGTCCATGAAGACGCATGAGCCCGAGATAGCTCTGGATGATCTCGGTGACCGGCACCAGCGCCGTGCGCCGGGCGCCTTCCAGGATCTCGACCTCGACGAGGTCGCCGCGCCGCAGGTCGAGCACCGCGGCGACGCGCTCGCTGACGGCGAGGCCGCTCTCCGGCAGCCTGACGGGCCGGAGATCGTCGTCGAGCACCCGGCTGAGGTCGGTCTGCGGCGGCTTGCCGGTGATCGACAGCCGGCGCTCCAGGTGGCCGTGCCTGATGACGACCGGCACCGCCCGGTAGGGCTCCGTGCGCATGACGCCCGGCAGCCGGCCGACGGCATCCGTCACCGAGGGCGGCCGCGCGGTCGCGAAGGCGATCGTCGCATCCTCCCGCTCGGCGCGGAAGAACAGCGCGTCGACCATGAACTCGACGGAATCGAAGGTGAACAGCGCGACCACGAGCAGCGACACGGCGAAGGAGGTGCCGAGCGCGCTCAGCCCCGTGCGCAGCGGCCAGCGCACGATGTGGCGCAGCGCCATCACCGTGAGCTGCGAGAAGAGCCGCAGGACCCCGAGCGATTCCAGCGTCGTGCGGCGGAAGGTCGGCGGCGACGGCGGGCGCATCGCGACGGCGGGCGGCAGCGCAGCCGCCGAACGCACCGCACGCAGCGCGCCCGCCGTCGTCGCCGCGACCGCCACGCCGGCCGCGAGCACGTAGGTGTCGGCCGTCCAGTGGAAGATCAGGAACGGGAAGCTGTAGAAGTCGCCGTAGAGCCGCGTCAGGCCGATCCCGAGCCAGCTTCCCGCGCCGAAGCCGATCGCGATGCCGACGAAGGCGATCACCAGGACGAGCTTCAGGTAGTGCGCGGAAACCTGGGCGCCGGAATAGCCGAGCGCCTTGAGGAGGCCGATCTGCTCGCGTTCGAGGGCGATCAGCCGCGACAGGATCATGTTGATGAGATAGGCCGAGACGAGCAGGAAGATCGGCGGGATGACCTTCGCCATGGCGAGCAGCTGGGTGAGCTCGCCGTCGAGGAAGGCGTTCGAGACCTGGTCCTTGCGGCCGTAGGCGCCGGTCCCGCCATAGGGCGCGAGCAGCGCGTCGAGCGCCTCGATGACGGCCGCCTGGTCCGCCCGGTGGCGGAGGCGCAGGCTCACGTCGTCGAACGCCCCGTCCATGTCGAACACCGAGCCGAGCGCCTCGCGCGACATGAAGAGCACGCCGAACCGGCGGTTGTCGGGCACCAGCGTGCCGGGGCCGAGCGCGTAGATGTATTCCGGCGACAGCACGATCCCGGTGACCGTCAGGCGCCGCTCCACGCCGTTCATCACCGCGGAGAAGTGGCCGCCCGGCGACAGGCCGTTCGCCGTGGCGAAGGCCTCGTTGACCGCCACCTCGTCGACCCGTCCCGGCTCCGGCAGGCGGCCGCTGCGCAGATAGAGCCCGTTGACCGCCGGCTCGCCGCGGTCCGGCAGCGAGACGGCGATGCCGGTCGCCGGCTCGGCGACGCCCGGCACGTCGAGCAGCACCGCCTCGACCACCCTGCCCTGCACCGCCGCGACGCCCTCGATGGCCGCGATGCGGTCGAGAAGCGCGTTCGGCGCCCGCGTCGCGGAGGCGAAGACGTGGCCGAAGCGGTAGCGCTCGTAGTAGGCGGCCCGCGTGTCGTCGAGCGAGCGGTAGGCGCCGACGGCGAGCACGAGCGTCGCGACCCCCGACGCGAGCACCAGCGCGGCCGCGAGCGCCTGCGCCCAGAGCCGCCCGAGGTCCCGCACCATCTTCCTGTCGAGCGCGCGCATGGCCTACCAGCTGACCTCCGTCGGCCGGATCCGCTGCGCGTTGGCCCGCATCTCGGTGATCCGGCCGTCGGCGAAGCTGAACACGCGATGCGCGATCGCCTGGATCGCGGCGTTGTGCGTGATGATCGCCGTCGTCGTGCCGAGCTCCTCGTTGATGTCGGTCAGCGCCTCGAGCACGCGCACGCCCGTGTGGGAATCGAGCGCCCCCGTCGGCTCGTCGCACAGGAGCACCTCCGGCCGCTTGGCGATGGCGCGGGCGATCGCCACGCGCTGCTGCTCGCCGCCCGAGAGCTGCGCCGGGAAGTGGTCCATGCGCGGGCCGAGGCCGACGCGCTCGAGCGCCTCCTCCGGCCGCATCGGCCTGCGCGCGATCTCGGTGACGAGCGCCACGTTCTCGCGCGCCGTGAGGCTCGGGATGAGGTTGTAGAACTGGAAGACGAAGCCGACATGGTCGCGCCGGTAGAGCGTCAGCTGGCGCTCGCCGAAGGCGCTCAGCTCCTCGTCGCGGAACATCACCCGGCCGCCGCTCGGCCGGTCGAGGCCGCCGAGGATGTTGAGAAGGGTCGACTTGCCGGAGCCCGAGGGGCCGAGCAGGACCGCGAGCTCCCCCTCGTAGAGCACCGCGTCCACCCCGGCGAGCGCCTGCACCGACACCTCGCCCGTGCGATAGGTCTTGCTCACGCCCTCGATGACGAAGACGGGCCTCAAGCCGCTGGTGGTGACCGTCTCGACGACCCGCTCGGGCATCGCGCTGTTTCCCGGGACGAAGCTCGCTATCTCGCTAGCACGGGAGGGCCCCCGCGCAGGTTGATCGATCGCAAGGCGCCCCGGCTAGCGCTGGCCCGGGGCGGTCCCCGCGCGCGCAGCGGCCAGCACGATGGCGGCGGCCCGCCGGCTCGACGGCGCGCCCTCCATCTGCATCCGGCGGCGGATCTCCGCGAAGCCTGCGAGCTGCCGCGCCCGCGCCTCGCCGTCGCGAAGGATCTCGTCCGTCGCCGCGGAAAGGTTTTCCGGCGTGCACGCCTCCACGAGGAACTCCGGCACCACGTTCTCGTCGAGGATCAGGTTCGCCATCACCACGCTGCGCATCGGGAAGATGCGCCGGAAGATCGGCGCGAACCACGCGATGCCCGGCTCGACCTTGTAGCCGACGACCATCGGCACGTCGGCGAGCGCGAGCTGCAGCGTCACCGTGCCGGACGCGGCGAGCGCGGCGCGGGCGCGGCGGAAGGCGTGCCACTTGCCGGCCTCGCCCTCGACGATCTCGACGGGCACCGGCCAGCCGGCGGCCGCGGCGGCGACCTCGTCGCGCAGATGGTGGACGACCGGGATCGCCACCCGGAAGCGATGGCCGGCGGCCGCGAGCCGGGCCACCGTCTCGCCGAACGGCTGCATCAGCCGCGACACCTCGGAGCGGCGGCTGCCCGGCAGAACGAGGAGCAGCGGGTCGAGGCCCCCGGGCTCCGGCGGAAGCGGCTCCTCGAGATGCCGCTTCGCCGTCTCGAGCATGGGATGGCCGACATAGTCGCAGGGCGGGCCGCCGAGCCGCTCGAAGGCGGCCGGCTCGAACGGCAGGAGCGCCATGGAGCGGTCGACATAGGCCGTTCATCGCCCGGGCCCGGCCGGAGCGCCAGGCCCAGACCGTCGGGGGGCTGTAGTTGAGGATCGGCAGGCCGGGCAGCGCCCTGCGCACGCGCCGGGCGACGCGGTGGGTGAACTCGGGGCTGTCGATGATGACGAGCGCGTCGGGCCGGCCGGCGATCACGTGGCCGGCGGCCTCCCGGATGCGCCGCAGCAGCGGGCGCAGCTGCCGGGCGATGGCGATCGGCCCCATGACGGCGATCTCGTCGAGCGGGAACAGGCTGTCGAGCCCCTCCTCCGCCATGTGCCGGCCGCCGATGCCGAGGAAGGCGACGTCCGGCACCTCCTCGCGCAGCGCCGCCATCAGGCCGGCGCCGAGATGGTCGCCGGATTCCTCGCCGGCGACGATCGCGATCCGCAGCGGCCTCACGCCTCCGCCCCGCCGGCCGCCGCCTCCGGCATCGGCACGGTGACGACGAACAGGCCGTGGCGCTCGGCGAGCTTCAGCATCTCCTCGCCCTCGGGCACCAGCACGTGGCCCTCGTGCAGCGCGATGCCGGCGAGCCCCGCCGCGACGGCCGCCTCGACCGTCTGCGAGCCGACCGTCGGCAGGTCCATGCGCAGGTCCTGGCCGGGCTTGGCGGCCTTGACGAGGATGCCGGACGGCGCGTGCCTCGCGGAACCGCCCGTTGCGCCGGAGCTCGCCGCAGCGCGCGATCATCGCGTCGGTGCCCTCGGCGGCCTCGAGCGCCAGCACGCGGCGGTGCGAGACGACGAGGGCCTGGCCGACGTCGTGGGCGCCGAGCGTGGCGAGGACCGACATGCCGAGCTCGATGTCGGACTTCTCGTCGGCGGTCGGCGTCCGGCCGACCGAAAGCCCGCGCGCGGCGAGCAGCGAGGGCGCGACGGAGGACGGGCTGACGACCCGGAAGCCGAGCGATTCAAAGAGGCTCGAGACGATGCCGTTGACCGTGTCGTCGCCGCCGAAGCGGATCTGCAGGAGGCGCGGCATGACCTTCACCGTGCCCCAGTCCCACTCGAGCCTCGAATGGTCGGGCCGGGTGAACCGGCCGACGATGACGAGGTCCCTGCAGCGCCCGCGACGCAGCTCCGCGACCGCGCGGCCGACCGTGGTCAGCGCGGAGCGGCCGGTCTCGAATTCGGAGTAGTCGGCGTCGCTGACGCCGTCGACGATCAGGACGAAGACGTCCTTGCCGGCCTCGCGCGCGGCGCGGGCGACCGAGAGCGGCAGCCGCCCGGCGCCGGCGATGATGCCCAGGCGGGGCGTCAGCGCGGCGTCTGCGGCGCGGTCCCCGCGCATGTCACGCGGATCTCCCGTTCTGCGGGACGCACATCGAGCGGTCGGAGCCCTCGCGGATGAAGTCGACCACCTTCTGGACGAGCTTGTCGTCGGGGAACAGCTCCGCCACGTCCTCGACCCGCTCCATCAGCGTGCCCTCGTTCGAGAACAGCAGGCGATAGGCCTGGCGCAGCCGGTGGATGTCCTCGCGCGCGAAGCCCTGGCGCTTCAGGCCGACGATGTTGAGGCCGCCGAGATAGGCGCGGTTGCCGAGCACCGAGCCGTAGGGAATGACGTCGGCGCTGACCGCGCTCATGCCGCCGACGAAGGAGCTGTCGCCGATGCGGCACCACTGGTGGACGGCCGCCAGGCCGCCGAGGATGGCGTTGTTGCCGATCTGGCAGTGGCCGCCGACGGTCGCGCAGTTGGTGAAGATCACGTGGTTGCCGACGACGCAGTCGTGCGCGACGTGCGAGCTGACCATGAAATAGCAGTTGTGGCCGATCCGGGTCTCCATGCCGCCGCCGGCGGTGCCGGGGTTCATGGTCACGTGCTCGCGGATCGTGCAGTCGTCGCCGATGATCAGCCGGCTCGCCTCGCCCGCGTAGCGCAGGTGCTGCGGGGGATAGCCGAGCGAGGCGTAGGGAAAGATCTTGCAGCGCGCGCCGATCGAGGTGTGGCCGTCGAGCGTGACGTGCGCGACGAGCTCGACCTCGTCGCCGAGCTCGACATTCTCGCCGATGATGCAGTACGGGCCGACCGAGACGCCGGCGCCGAGCTTCGCCCCCGGCGCGATGACGGCCGTCGGGTGTATCCTCGCTTCCGACGTCATATCAGCCGTCCGACATCATGGCGCTGATGACGGCCTCGGCGACCACGGCCCCGCCGACCCTGGCGATGCCCTCGTATTTCCACACCGAGCTGCGCCGGCGGATCTTGCGGAGGTGGTAGTGCACCACGTCGCCCGGCACCACCGGGCGCCGGAAGCGGCACCTGTCGATCGTCATGAAGTAGACCATGCGCGGCCCGTCCGAGGGGCTCTCGGCGAGGCACATCGCGCCGGCCGTCTGGGCCATGCCCTCGACCAGCAGCACGCCGGGCATGACCGGCATGCCCGGGAAGTGCCCCTGGAAATGCGGCTCGTTGAACGTGACGTTCTTGATGCCGACGCCCGAACTCGTCGCCGTTGCGCTCGATGATCCGGTCGACCATGAGGAAGGGATAGCGGTGCGGCAGCAGATCGAGAACGCGCCGTATGTCGAAACTGTCGAGGGTCTCCGAGCCGTCAGCCATCACCTGGTCCATCTTCCTCACCACTGCCGCCGCCGCGCCCCTGCCTGGCAAGGCCTTCGCGAGCGAGCTTCTGCAGCATCGCCACTTCCTTCAGCCACTGGCGGGCGGGCCGCGCCGGAACGCCGCCGTAACGCCCGCCGGCGGCCAGGTCCTCGCGGATCGCGCTCTGCGCGGCGACCTGCGCCCCGTCGCCGATCGTCACGTGCGGGACGATGCCGACCTGCCCCGCCAGCACCACGAAATCCCCCAGCGTCACGCTGCCGGAGATCCCGACCTGTGCCACGATGACGCAATGCCGGCCGATCACGACGTTATGGCCAATCTGCACGTGGTTGTCGATCTTCGTGCCCTCGCCGATCACCGTGTCGCCGAGCGCGCCGCGGTCGATCGAGGTGTTGGCGCCGATCTCGACGTCGTCCTGCACGAGCACGCGCCCGACCTGCGGCACCTTCCGGTGGCCGCCCGGCCCCATCTCGTAGCCGAAGCCGTCCTGTCCCAGCCGGACGCCGGGATGCAGCACCACGCGGTCGCCGAGCGCCGCGTGGATGACGGTCGCCTGTGGACCGATCCGGCAGCCCCGCCCGATGCGGACGCGCGGGCCGATCACGCTGCCGGCCATGATTCTCGTGCCGCGCCCGATCTCGGCGCCGGCGCCGATCACCGCGCCAGGCTCGACGACCACGTCCGGCTCGAGCCGGGCGTCGGGGTGGACCGGGCCCGCGCCGCCGCGCTCGTCCCACACCGGCACCGGCTCCGACGCGGTCGGATAGAACCGGCGCACGGCCTCCACGAACGCGGCATGGGGCTTGTCGGCGACGAGCGCGAGCGTCCCTGCGGGAACGCGCTCGCGGTGGCGCGGCGCCACGAAGCAGGCGCCGGCAGCCGTCGCCTCGAGCTGGTCGAGGAAACGGGGGTTGTCGAAGAAGGCGAGGTCGTGACGCCCGGCGGCGCCGAGCGGCGCGACGTCGGCAATCTGCCTGTCCGGGTCCGCCGACGCCATCTCGGCGCCGGACCAGCCGGCGATCTGGGCCGCTGAAAACGGCCCGGCACGGTCAAAGAAGCGTGGCTCGTCCATGATGCGGCCGGGCCCCGCGGGGCCCGGCGCTCTTTCCGGTCAACTCAGAACTGCTTGCCCGCGCCGAAGCGGAAGACCTGATCCTCGTCGTAGTCTTCCTTCATGAAGGCGTAGGCGACGTCCGCCCGCAGCGGCCCGAACGGCGAGTCCCAGAGGACGCTGAGGCCGACCGAAGCGCGCAGCTTGGTGTCGTCGACGTAGCAGCCCGTGGCCGCCGACCCGGCCGGGATCACGCCCCGCTGGCCGGAATGGCTCGCGCACTCCACCAGGTAGCCGGCGGGATCGCCGGGCGCACCGGTGTCGCCCGTGTCGAACAGCACGCCCGCATCCGCGAAGACCGCGCCGCGCAGGCCCAGGTCGTCCGGGATGAACGGGAACGGGAACTGCAGCTCCGCCGTCGCCGCCGCGTAGACCTTGCCGCCGAGCGCATCCTTCGCACCGCCCGGGGTCAGGTCGCGCGGACCGAAGCCGGTGGAGTCGAAGCCGCGGACGAGATCGCTGGTGCCGGAGAACGTGTCGGTGATGAGCACGTCGTTGCTGCCCCAGCCCTCGATCGCGCCGCCACGGACCCGCAGCATGCCGACGATCTGGTTGTAGATCGGGTGGTAGTAGCGGCCCTCGGCCTCGCCCTTCACCCACTCGACGTCGCCACCGAGGCCGGCGAAGTCGTTCGACCACTTCGCATAGAAGCCGCGGGTCGGGTGAACCATGCTGTCGAGGTCGGAATAGACGAGGTCGTAGCCGACGACCGAGTAGAGGCGCTTCCCTTCGGCCAGCTTCAGAGCCAGCGAGGCCTCGGGGTTGTAGAGCGGGTCGCCGTTGTAGCCGGCCGGGCACGAGGGCGGCGCGTTGTAGACCGGGTTGCCGGCGGCGTCATAGGACACCGGGTAGCAGAGCGCGCCGTCGTCGTAGAGCCCGCCGATCGAGATCTTGTTCTGGTACAGCCTGTACCGCGTCATCATCGACAGGTTGTCGGTCAGCTGGAAGCCGAGGCGCAGGCCGCCGCCGATCGTCTCGGACTCGAACGACGTGTTGTCGGTGTATTCCTTGTACCGGTAGAAGCCGTCGATGCCCGCCGCCAGACGCCGGCCGAGGAAATACGGCTCGGTGAAGCTGAAGTCCGCGGAGTGGGCGTGCTCGCCGATCGAGCCGCCGACCTTCAGGTACTGGCCGCGGCCGAGCAGGTTGCGCTCGGTGATCGAGACGTCGGCCAGGAAGCCTTCGCTCGTCGAGTAGCCGCCACCGACGGAGATCTCGCCCGTCGGCTGCTCCTCGACCTCGACGTTCAGCACGACACGGTCGGGCGCCGAGCCCGGCTCGTGCGTGATCTTCACCGTCTTGAAGTACTTCAGGTTGTTCAGGCGGCGCTCGGCCCGCTGCACGAGGACGCTGTTGTAGGCGTCACCCTCGGCGAAGTCGAACTCGCGGCGGATGACCCGGTCGAGCGTCCGCGTGTTGCCGCGGATGTTGATCCGCTCGACATAGGCGCGCGGGCCTTCCTCGACGACGTAGGTCACGCCGATCGTGTGGTTCTCGTAGTCGTGGTCGCCGCGCGGCCGGACCTGCGCGAAGGCATAGCCCTTCTTCGCGAGCTCGAGGGTCATGTTCTCGAGCGTCTTGTCGATCAGCTCGGCGTTGTAGACCTTGCCCGACTGGGTGAGGATATCGCCCTGCAGCGTCTGCGGATCGACGTCGGCGACATAGGCTTCCACGTCGACGTTGCCGAAGTGGTAGAGCGGGCCCTCGTTCACCGTGATGGTGATGTAGAAGGCGTTGCGCTCGCGGTCGAGATCGGCGACCGCCGACACGATCTGGAAGTCCGCATAGCCGTTCTTGAGGTAGAACTGGCGCAGCTTCTGCTGGTCGGCGTCGAGCCGCTCGGGATCGTAGATGTCGCTCGTCTTCAGCCAGCTCAGCCAGTTCTTCTCCGACGTCGTGATGACGTCGCGCAGCGCGCTGTCGGAGAACGCCTGGTTGCCGATGAAGTTGATGCGGGCGACGCTGGTCTTCTTGCCCTCGTCGACCTCGAAGACGACGTTCACGCGGTTGTCCGGCAGGTCGATGACCTTCGGCTCGACGCGCGCGCTGAAGCGGCCGGCGCTGCGATAGAGCTGCAGGATGCGGCGGGTGTCGTTCTGGATCTTCGCGCGCGTCAGCACCGAGCGCGGCTGCAACTCGATCTCCTGCGACAGCACGTCGTCCTTGAGCTTCTCGTTCCCCTCGAAGGAGACGAGGTTGATGATCGGGTTCTCCTCGACGCTGACGACCAGCTGGCTGCCGCGCATGGAGATGTTGACGTCCGAGAACAGCCCGGTGGCGAACAGCGCCTTCAGAGACTCGCTCGCGGCGGCCTCGCTGTAGGACTGGCCGGGCTGCAGGGAGAGATACGACCGGACGGTATCGGCCTCGACGCGCTTGTTCCCCTGGACGGAGATGTCGCGGATCGTCTGTGCATGTGCGGCGGTGACGCCGAGCACCCCGCCCCCGACGGGAGCCCCCAGCATCATCAGCGCCAGGATGAGAAGGGCCAGGCCATGTCTTGTCTTACGCACCGTCCACACCATCGGGTTGTCGATCCTCAGATCCGTCTTACCTTCTCGTTCCGCACGCGGGGGCAACTCGTTCGCGAACGACAGCCCGCCTCGGCGCAACGGGTTGTAGCCCTTTTGCCGGATTCTGGAAACAGCCAACACGGTTTCCCCCCCTAGATGGCCGACGCCGTTGCAGGCCGGCAACGTCCTCACAGATTTGCCAGGTGGCGGATGTCGTTCCACGTGGCGAAAATCATCAGCATCAGGACGAAGGCGAGCCCCACCCTGAAGCCGATCTCCATGGCCCGCGCGCTGAGCGGGCGGCCCCGCACCGCCTCCACCGCGTAGAACAGGAGATGCCCACCATCCAGCATCGGGATGGGCATCAGGTTAAGCAGCCCGATCGAGATCGACAGGACCGCCGTCATGTTGAGGAGCGCCGCGAATCCGACCTGCGCCACCTCGCCCGACACCTGGGCGATCCGGATGGGGCCGCCGAGCTGGTCGGTGCTCTGGGTGCCGGAGACGACGCCGCCGAGATAGCTGCCGGTCCGCTCGACGACGAACCACGTCTCCTCGAGCCCCATGACGAAGGAGGTCCAGGGCGCGTAGCGCTGCATCGAGGCCTTGCCCTCGACGACGCCGCGAATCCCCAGCCGGCCGATGCGCTGCACCGAGCCGAAGGGATCCTTCACCTCCTGCAGCTCGGGCGTGGCGGTCAGCGTCACGTCCTGGCCGTCGCGGCGGACCTTGAAGGTCAGCGGCGTGTCCGGGCTCGTGCTGACGATCCGCTGCATCTCGGAGAAGCTGTCGATCCGGCTGCCGTCGATCGACACGACGAGGTCGCCCGGCTGGAAGCCCGCGGTGGCCGCGGCGCTGTCGGGCACCACCGTGTCGACCTGCGCCGGCGAGACGAAACGTCCCACCGTCGTGAAGAGCACGGTGAAGATGACGATCGCCAGGATGAAGTTCGCGACAGGCCCGGCGACCACGATCGCCGCCCGCGCGGGAAGCCCCTTGCCGTGGAAGCTGTCGCGCCGCTCCTCCTCCGTCAGGCGGCTGACCGCCTCGGCGTCGGGGGCGCTCGCGGCGTTCTCGTCGCCGAAGAAGCGGACATAGCCGCCGAGCGGCACGAGCGACAGCCGCCAGCGCGTGCCGTGGCGGTCGTTGAAGCCCCAGATCTCCGGGCCGAAGCCGATGGAGAAGGCCTCGATCCGCACGCCGCACCAGCGCGCGACCATGAAGTGGCCGAGCTCGTGGAAGAACACCACCACGGTGAGCACGAAGAGGAAGGGCAGCGCGTAGATAGAGGAAGCCGCTCCCCAGGCCTTCGAGACTGTTCAACAGGGCCATTGCCGCTCCTCGAGCCGTTCGGTGTCGATGCTCAGGCGGACGCGGAAAGGTGGCTCAGCGCCTCCCGTGCCAGCTGCCGGGCCCAGACGTCCATCGCCAGCGCCTCGTCCAGGGACTGCGGCGGCGAAAGATGCTGCCCGCCAGCCCGCTCCAGTACAGCGCCCACAATTCTGGCAATATCGAGGAAGCGCAAGCGTCCCTTGAGGAATTCGTCAACAGCGACTTCATTCGATGCGTTGAGGATGGTCGGCGCGCCGCCGCCCTCGCGCATCGCGGCCATCGCGTGGCCGAGCGCGGGAAAGCGCACGAGATCGGGCTCCTCGAAGGTCAGGCGGCCGAGGCGCGCCAGGTCGAGCCGCTCCACCGGCGCCGCCATGCGCTTCGGCCAGGCCAGGCTGAGCGCGATCGGCGTGCGCATGTCCGGCGGCGCCATCTGGGCGATGGTCGAGCCGTCGGCGTAGCACACGAATCCGTGCACGACGCTCTCGGGGTGGACGAGCACGTCGAGCCGCCCCGCCGGCATGTCGAACAGGTGGTGCGCCTCGATCAGCTCGAGGCCCTTGTTCATGAGCGTCGCGGAATCGACGGAGATCTTCGCGCCCATCGACCAGTTGGGATGGCGCACCGCCTGCTGCGCGGTCACGCCCTGGAGCTCGGCCAGCGTCGCCTGCCGGAACGGCCCGCCGGAGGCGGTCAGCACGACGCGCTCCACGGTGTCGCGGTTGCCGCCCTCGAGCGCCTGGAAGATGGCGCTGTGCTCGGAATCGACGGGCAGCACGGTGGCCCCGCGCTCCTTCGCGGTCCGCATGAAGCAGGCGCCGGCCGAGACGAGGCACTCCTTGTTGGCGAGCAGGATCGTCGCGCCGCGTTCGACCGCGGCGAGCGTCGGCGCGAGGCCCGCCGTGCCGACGATCGCCGCCATCACGCGGGAGGCGGGCCGCCGCGCCGCCTCGCACAGCGCCTCGGCGCCGGCCGCGCACTCGATGCCGCTGCCCTCGAGCGCGGCCTTGAGGTCGTCATAGGCGGCGGGGTCGGCGATGGCCGCGAAGCGGGCGCCGTGGCGCCTGGCGATGTCGGCGAGGGCGGCGGCGTTCGAGTTGGCGGTCACGGCCTCGAGCCGGAAGCGCTCGGGCATGCGCGCGACGAGGTCGAGCGTCGACGTGCCGATCGACCCGGTCGCGCCGAGTATGGTCAGGCTTTCCGGCTCGCTCATCAGGCTCCACCTACCACAGGATCAGCCCGCCGGCGGCGTGCTCGACGCCGAGGCGGAGGATGCCGAGCACCGCGCCGGCGACGGCCACGGTGGCGAGCGCGTCGAGGCGGTCCATGACGCCGCCGTGGCCGGGGATCAGGCGGCTCGAAATCCTTCGCGTGGTAGCGCCGCTTCAGCGCCGACTCCGCGAGATCGCCCGCCTGTGCGATCGCGCTGAACACGATCGGCAGGACGAACGGCACCGGCGAGGCGCCCGGCGCGAGGTAGAGCATGAGGTTCGACGCCGCGACCGCCCCCACGACCCCGCCCAGCGCGCCGGACCAGGTCTTGTTGGGCGAGACCGCCCGCCACAGCTTCGGGCCGCCGACGAGCCGGCCGGTGAAATAGGCCGCGACGTCGCCGGCCCAGACGACGGCGAAGAGCCAGAAGATGCAGACGAGGCCGGTCGTCGAATCGCTGCGCAGGACCACCATGGCGATCGTCGGCAGGCCGCCATAGAGCGCCGCCGCGGCCGCTCCCGCCAGCATCGAGCGCTCGCGGGAGAGGAGCTGCGCCAGCGCCGCCGCCGCGAACAGGACGAGGAGGCCCGGCACCAGCCCCGCCGAGACGAGAACCGCGATGCCGCCGCCGACCCCGGCCATGCCGAGAAGCGTCGGCACGTCGCTGCGCTCGCGCCGCGTGATGCCGTTCCACTCCCACGCCATCGCCATGCCCGCGACCGCGCAGATGACCGCGAAGGGATGTCCGCCGATCCAGGCGAGCACGAGCGCGACGGGCCCGAGCACGACCGCCGAGGCGACGCGGATCCCGAGGTCGGCGAGCTTCGAGCGGGTTATCGGCCCGTCGGGGAGGTCCGCCACCGTGCCGACCTATTCCGCCGGCTGGGACATCAGCCCGCCGAAGCGTCGCTCGCGCCGCACGTAGAGGTCGAGAGCGCCCAGGAGCTGCTCCCTGTCGAAGTCCGGCCAGCAGATCGGCAGGAAGACGAACTCGCTGTAGGCGCACTGCCAGAGGAGGAAGTTCGAGATGCGCTGCTCGCCGCTCGTCCGGATGAGCAGGTCGGGGTCCGGCACGCCGGCCGTGTCGAGCGCGCCGGTGATCGCCGCCTCGTCGATGCGTCTCGGGATCGATCTCGCCGCGGGCGGCCCGGCGGGCGAGGTCGCGGGCGGCGCGGACGAGCTCGTCGCGCGAGCCGTAGTTGAACGCGACCTGCAGGACGAGGCCGTCATTGTCGCGGGTCGCACGCTCGGCCTGTCGGATCAGCGCCAGGATGTCCGGCCGCAGGTTCTCGCGTCCGCCGATGACGCGCACCCGGACGTTGTTCGAGGCGAGCTCCTTGAGGTCGTCGCGGATGAAGCGGCGCAGGAGCTCGAGCAGCTCGGACACCTCGCTCTGCGGCCGCGACCAGTTCTCCGACGAGAAGCTGAACAGGGTCAGGTAGGGGATGCCGAGCTCGCCGACATTGCGCACGGTCTGGCGCAGCGCCTCGACGCCGGCGTGGTGGCCCCGCGCCCGCGGCAGGCCGCGCGCGGCCGCCCAGCGCCCGTTGCCATCCATGATGATGGCGACGTGGCGCGGCAGCGCGTCGCGCTGGATCTCCGGGCTTGCGGCAGCTGCGGCGAACATAGGCGGTCTCCGGCGCAAAACGGCCCTAAACCTGCATGACTTCCTTTTCCTTCGCCACCAGCATTTCGTCGATCTCCTTGATCGACTGGTCCGTCAGCTTCTGCACGTCGTCGCCGTAGGAGCGCTGATCGTCTTCGCTGATCTCGTGATCCTTCTCGAGCTTCTTCAGCGTCTCCATGCCGTCGCGGCGCACGTGGCGGACCGCCACCCTCGCCTGCTCGGCATATTTGTGGGCGACCTTCACGATCTCCTGGCGGCGCTGCTCGTTGAGCTCGGGGATCGGGATGCGCAGGGTCTGGCCGTCCATCACCGGGTTGAGGCCGAGGTCCGATTCGCGGATCGCGCGGTCGACCGCGCCGACCATCGAGCGGTCCCAGACATTCACGGAGATCATGCGCGCCTCGGGCACGCTGACGGTCGCGACCTGGTTGATCGGCATCGTGGAGCCGTAGGCCTCGACCGAGATCGGGTCGAGCAGGCTCGAGCTGGCGCGCCCGGTCCGCAAGCCGGCGAATTCCGACTTGAGCACGCTGATGGCGCCCTGCATGCGCCGCTTCAGATCGTCGATTTCGAACTCCCCGGCCATCGGGTATCCCCTTCTCTTTGTCGGCTCGTTCCGGAGGCTGTCGCCGCCAGACCTGCGGCTGCGATGTTCCGCCTAGCCGGCCACGCGCGTGAAACGGCCACGCCCTGCGAGGACGTCGGCCAGCGCGCCGGCGCGATGAATGTCGAACACGATTATCGGAATGGCGCTGTCGCGGGCAAGCGCGATCGCCGCCGCGTCCATCACCTTGAGATCCCTGGCGAGAACCTCGCCGTAGGTCAGGTCGTCGAAGCGCCTGGCGTCGGGATTCGTCTTGGGGTCGGAATCGTAGACCCCGTCGACCTGCGTCGCCTTGAGGATCGCGGAGCAGTTCAGCTCCGCCGCCCGCAGCGCCGCCGTCGAATCCGTCGTGAAGAACGGCGAGCCCGTGCCGCCGCCGAGCACCAGGATCTCGCCGGCCGCGAGATACTCCTCGGCCTTGTAGCGCGTGTAGGTCTCGCAGACCGAATCCATCGGGATCGCCGACATGGCGCGCGCCGGCATGCCCGCCGCGCGGATCGCCTCGGCGACCGCAAGCGCGTTCATGACGGTGGCGAGCATGCCCATGTAGTCGGCGCTCGCCCGGTCCATGCCCTTCGCGGCGCCGGCGACGCCGCGGAAGATGTTGCCGCCGCCGACGACGACGGCGAGGCCCGTCCCGGCCTTGGCGCAGGCGGCGATCTCCGCCGCGTAGCCCTGCGCCGTCGGCAGGTCGATGCCATAGGGCGAGGCGCCCATGAGCGCCTCGCCCGAGAGTTTCAGAAGGACCCTCTTCATGTCGCGGATCCCGCCGGACGGACCGTCCTCAGCGGGTGCCCGCGGCCGCCGCGACCTCGGCGGCGAAGTCGGACTCTTCCTTCTCGATGCCCTCGCCGAGCGCGTAGCGGACGAAGCCCTTGACCTTGATCGGCGCGCCGACCTGGGCCTCGGCGTTCTTCACCGCCTTCTCGACCGAGTTCTCGCCGTCGATGACGAAGACCTGCTTCAGCAGCACCGACTCCTCGTAGAACTTGCGGATCCGGCCCTCGATCATCTTGTCGATGATGTTGTCGGGCTTGCCCGACTCCCTGGCCTGCTCGCGCAGCACGCTGCGCTCGCGCTCGACGACCTCGGGATCGAGATCCTCGACGTCGAGGGCGAGCGGGTTCGTCGCGGCGATGTGCATCGCCACCTGGCGGCCGATCGCGTCGAGCGCGGCCTTGTCGCCGGTCGAACTCGAGCGCGACGAGCACGCCGATGCGGCCGAGATTCGGCGCGATGGCGCTGTGGATGTAGGCCGAGACGACGCCGTCGGAGACGGCGAAGGACTGCGCCCGGCGCAGCGTCATGTTCTCGCCGATCTGCGCGACGGCCTCGGTGATCTGCTCCTCGACGGTGCGCTCGGTGCCGGGGAACTTCGCCGTCTTCAGCGCGTCCGTGTCGCCGTCGACCGACAGCGCGGTCTCGGCGATGGTGCCGACCATCTTCTGGAACGTCTCGTTGCGCGCGACGAAGTCCGTCTCGGCGTTGACCTCGACGATCGCCGCCTTCTGCGTGCCGCCGCCGGCGACGGCGACGAGGCCCTCGGCCGCGACGCGGCCGGCCTTCTTGGCGGCCTTGGACAGACCCTTGGCGCGCAGCCAGTCGACCGCCGCCTCCATGTCGCCCTCGTTCTGCGCCAGCGCGTTCTTGCAATCCATCATGCCCGCGCCGGTCTTCTCGCGGAGCTCCTTCACCATCGACGCGGTGACGTTAGCCATCGTGGCCTCCTGCTCGATTCGTCTGGACGATCGGCTCCCGGTAGCACCGGAAGCCGATCCAATTGTGAACGGCCGCCAGGCGGCCTCTTACTCTTCGCCCTCGGCGAGACGCTTGGCCTGCTCGATCCAGCCGTCGCGCTCGACGCGGCCCTTGATCGCCAGCGCCTCGTCGACGCGCGCGGCGTCCTCGGGCGAGAAGGAGGCGATCTGCCAGAAGTGGAAGACGCCCATGTCGTTGAGCTTCTGCTCGATGACCGGACCGAGGCCGGCGATCTTCTTCAGGTCGTCGGGCGCGCCGCGCGGGGCCGACAGGGCCTCGAACTGCTGGTTCACGCCGGCGGCCGGAGCCTCGACACCGGTCTCGGCCGGAGCGGCCTCCTCGGCGACGGCCTCCTCGAGCATCGGCTCCTCGGACTCGCCGAGGTCGACGCCGACGTCGCCCTGGGCGCGCGAGATGCCGTCGATCGCCGCGCGGGCGATCATGTCGCAGTAGAAGCTGATCGCGCGGCCCGCGTCGTCGTTGCCCGGCACCGGATAGGTGATGCCGTCGGGATCGCAGTTGGAGTCGAGCACCGCGGCGACCGGGATGCCGAGGCGGCGGGCCTCCTGGATCGCGATCTGCTCCTTGTTGGTGTCGATCACGAAGATCAGGTCGGGCTGGCCGCCCATGTCCTTGATGCCGCCGAGCGAGCGCTCGAGCTTGTCGCGCTCGCGGGTCAGGCGGAGGAGCTCCTTCTTCGTCAGGTTGTGGGCCTCGCCCGTATCGCCCGACAGGATCTCGTCGACGCGGCGCAGGCGCTGGATCGAGTGCGAGATCGTCTTCCAGTTCGTGAGCATGCCGCCGAGCCAGCGGGCGTTCACGTAGTACTGCGCGCAGCGGCGGGCGGCATTCGCCACCTCTTCGGCTGCCTGGCGCTTGGTGCCGACGAACAGCACGCGGCCGCCCTGGGCGACCGTGTCGCTCACCGCCTCGAGCGCGCGATGCAGCATCGGCACGGTCTGGGCGAGGTCGATGATGTGGATGTTGTTGCGCGATCCGAAGAGATACGGCTCCATCTTCGGATTCCAGCGGTGCGTCTGGTGTCCGAAGTGGACGCCTGCCTCAAGCAGCTGACGCATGGTAAAAGTGGGCGTAGCCATGGCCCTATGGTCTCCAGTGTTCCGGTTAATCCTCCGCGAGCACTGCGCCCGGCTATGGCTTGCGCCGACCGGACACCGGAAAAGCGCGCCTGTCGAGAGACGGACGCGCCTGGTTGGAGCTCGCGTGCGAGATGGGCTGGGTTATATGCATTCGGCCGCGGCGTTTCAAGCTGCAATCCACCGCCCGGCGCGCCCTGCTGCGCCGACGCGCGTCCGGGCCGATCGCGAGGCGGGCACGCAGCCGCCCGGCGGTCAGGCCGGGCCCGGCCCGGCGGCCACGGCCCCTTGCTCAGAGCCGGACGCATGGATGTCATCTTCCGCTCGATGAGCGGAGGTCGTGGCCGGCGCCGTGCCCCGGCCGGCCCGGGACCGGCGCCGCCCGCGTCAGTGGAGGCCGTGCTGGTGATCCACCCGGCGCCACTCGTTCGGGCCGATGAGCTTGTGATGGGCGATCTGCACCGAATGGATCGGGCCCTCGATCGACTTGTCCCAGAACTCGAGGAACCGGAAGAGCTCCGGAAAGTCCGGCGCGAGGTCGTAGTGCTGCCACAGGAACTGCTGAAGCAGGCCGGGATGGTCGGGAAACCGGTAGATGATTTCGGCCGTCGTCAGGCCGTACCCCTTCAGCTGGGCTTCGAATTCGATCGCAACCATCGAGATGTCCCTTGCCGTTGCAATCGAAAAATGAGAAACCACGTCGCCGCGCAAATCAACAAAAAGATGAGCACGAACAACAGGTTGGCAGCACTTGCCAAGGAGTGCTGCTAGCCGGGCCGCTCCGGCTCCCCTGCCCGCAGGCGGTCGAGCGCCTCCGGCGTATCGACGTCGAGAAGGACGGAGGCGCGCCCCGCCTCGACCTCGAACACGACGGCACCGGCCTCGCCGATCAGGTGGCGTGCGCCGACGTCGCCCTTCAGCTCCCTCAGCTGCTCGAAGAAGCGCCGGGCCCACAGCACGGGGTTGCCGCGCTTGCCCTCGTGCACCGGCACGACGACCTGCCGCCCCTCGGCCGGGGCGAAGGCCGCGACCATCCGGTCGATCAGCTCGGTGTCGACGGTCGGCATGTCGCCGAGGAGGACGAGCGCCCCCTCGCTGCCCTGCCCCAGCGCGGCGATGCCGGCGCGCAGCGACGTCGACAGCCCTTCGGCGAAATCCGGGTTGTGGGCGAAGCGGACGTCCAGCCCCTGAAGCGCCGCCTCGACCGCCTCGCGCTCGTGGCCCGTCACCACGACGACCTCGCCGCAGCGGCTCGCCAGCGCCGCCTCGACGGCGTGGCGCACCATCGGCTTGCCCGCCACCTCCTGCAGCAGCTTGTTGACCGGCCCCATGCGCCGCGACTGGCCGGCCGCCAGGACCAGCGCGCTGACACCACCGCCCGGCATCTCCCTGCCCTCCCTCGGCTGCGGCCGCGAGACGATCTCCTGCAGGAGCCCGCCGACGCCCATGCCCTTCAGGTCCCGTCCCGTCACCTCGATGTCGGCGAGCAGCCGGTCGAGCACCCAGTCGAAGCCGTTCTCCTTCGGGCTGCGCGCGCAGCCGGGCGCGCCCAGCACGGGCAGGCCGTCGAGATCGGCGAGCAGCAGGAGGTTGCCGGGATCGACCGGCATGCCGAAGTGGCGCACGGTGCCGCCGGCCGCCTCTATGCCGGCCGGCACGACGTCGCCGCGATCGACGATCGCCGAGGCGCCGAAGACGAGCAGGATCTCGGCCCCCTCGGCGCGCAGGCTGCGGAGGGCTTCCGCGATGGCCTCCGGCTCGTGCTCGACGCGGATCTCGCGCATCAGCCGGGAGCCGGCCCGCTCCAGCCGCTCGGAGAGGATGCGGCGCGTCTTGTCGAGCATCTTGTCGGTCGTGCCGGGGAGCGTCGTGGCGACGAGCCCGGCGGCGCGCGGCCGGAACGGGTGGAGGCGCATCGCCGGCGCCTCCCGGGCGGCATTCTCCACCGCCTCGAGCGAGGAGGCCGGCACGGCGAAGGGGATGATCTTGACGGTCGCGAGCATGGTGCCGGCCGCCACCCGGACGTGGCTTTCCAGCGTTGCGAGCGTGATCGCCTCGTCGAAGGCGTTGAAGCGGTCGACCGCCGCGCCGTCGACGACGAGCACGCCGTCCGCCTCGGCGAACAGGTTGGCGCGGCCGGTGAAGGCCGGCTCGACCCGAAGGCCGGGCCCGGAGAGCAGCGCCGCCAGCCGGTCGGCCGCCTCGTCCTCGTGGACGTCGCCGGGCTCGAGCTCGGCGGCGACGACCGTGCCGAGGCCGATCTCCCGGAGGCGCGCGATGGTGGCGGCGTCGAGCCGGGTGCCCTTCTTGGCCGTGCCCCGCCCCAGGCGCACCGTGTGGGCGAGGATCGCGCCTTCGGCGCGCTCGAGCGGGACCGGCCCGAACCTCATCGCGCGTCCGGCCCGAGCCGCCGCGTCGCCGTGATCTCGGAGAGGATCGACAGCGCGATCTCGGCCGGGCTCGCGGCCCCGATCGGCAGGCCGATCGGCGCGTGGATGCGGGCGATCTCCGCCTCGGAGAAGCCCGCCGCAGTCAGCCGCTCGACGCGCCGGCCGTGCGTCTTCCGGCTGCCGAGCGCGCCGATATAGAAGCAGCCCGCCTTCAGCGCCGCGTCGAGGCCGGGATCGTCGATCTTCGGGTCGTGCGTCAGGGCGCAGAAGGCGGTCCAGCGGTCGAGCCCGATCTCCGGCAGCACGACGTCCGGCCATTCGACGCGCAGGTCGACGTCGGGGAAGCGCTCGCGCGTCGCGAACGCCTCGCGCGGGTCGACGACGGTCACGTCGAGATCGACGAGCCGGGCCATGGGGCTGAGCGCCTGCGAGATGTGGACGGCGCCGATGCAGACGAGCCTGACCGGCGGCAGGTAGACGCCGGCGAAGAGCGAGCGGCCGCCGAGCTCGACGCCGCCGCTCCTGCCCCTGCGCAGGAGCGCTTCCAGCGTCTCCCGCTCCGGATGGGCGGCGATGTCGGCATCGAGGAGCAGCGTCTGTTCGCCGCCGTCGAGATCGGTGAGGACGACGGCCGCCTCGCGGGCGGCGCGCGCCTCGTTGAGGCGCGTCAGGAGATCGAGGCGCATCGGCTCAGATCACCGGCTCGACATAGACGCTGATCCGGCCGCCGCAGGACAGGCCGACCTCCCACGCCGTCTCGTCGGCCACGCCGAAGGACAGGGTCTTGGGGGCCTTCGAGCCGATCACGTCGAGCGCCTCGGCGATGACGGCGCCCTCGACGCAGCCGCCCGAGACGGAGCCCATGAAGTTGCCGTCCGAATCGATGACGAGATGGCTGCCGACCGGGCGCGGCGCCGAGCCCCAGGTCTCCGTCACCGTGGCGAGCGCCACGTCGCGCCCCGCCGCCTTCCAGTCCTGCGCGATCGCCAGCGCGTCGTCTTCCATCACGTCGCTCATGCCGCAGCCTCCTTCAGCCAGTCGCGGGGAGATCTGGGGCGCGCGCCCTCCCCGTCGAGCGCGGCCACGAGATCGTGCACCGCCGCGAGATTGTGCACCGGGCGGAACTCGTCGACATGCGGCAGCATGGCGCGGATTCCGCCCGCCTTCGCCTCGAACCTGTCGAAGCGCAACAGCGGGTTCAGCCAGATCAGACGGCGGCAGGAGCGGCGCAGCCGCTCCACCTCGTGCTCGAGATCGGCCTCGGGATCGCGCTCGAGCCCGTCGGTGACGAGCAGCACGACCGCGCCCTGCCCGAGCACGCGCCGCGACCAGTCGTGGTTGAAGCGCCTGAGACATGTGGTGATGCGCGTGCCCCCCGACCAGTCGGACACGGCGGCGCCGGCGCGCTGCAGCGCGATCTCGGGGTCGCGCGCGGCGAGCTGGCGCGTCACGTTCGTCAGCCGCGTGCCGAAGACGAAGCTGTGGACGCGCCCGCGCGATTCGGTGAGCGCGTGCAGGAAGTGCAGCATCATGCGGCTGTACTGCGCCATCGACCCGGAGATGTCGCAGATGGCCACCACCGGCGGGTGGCGCAGCGCCGGCTGCCGGCGCTCGAGCGACACCATCTGCCCGCCGCGCCTGAGGCTCGCGCGCAGGGTGCGGCGAAGGTCGACGCGCGCGCCGCGGGCGCCCGGCACCAGGCGCCGCGTCGGCACGCGGTCGTCGGGCATCACCATGCGGCGGATCAGCCGGCGCGCCTCGGCGATCTCGGCGGCGTTCATCGCCTCGAAATCCCGCGTCTGCAGCACCTCGGCGGCCGACATGGTCAGCCGCGCGTCGAGCTCGAGGCGGGGCTTGGGCTGCCGCTCGGGCTCCGTCTCGCGCTGGCGATGAAGCGCGCTGGCGACGCGGTTCATCACCTCCTTGCGCTTCTCGTTCGGCTTCGCCGGGGTCGGCGGCAAGAGCTCCGCCATCATCTGCTCGAACAGGCCGCGCCGGCGGAAGAACAGGCGGAAGGTCTGGTCGAAGACCTCGTGGTCCTCGTGGCGCTTCACGAGGCAGGCGTGCAGCGTCCAGTAGAAATCCTCGCGGTGGCCGATGCCTGCGGCCTCGACCGCCTCCAGCGCGTCGGCGATCGCGCCCGGGCCGACGCGCAGGCCGGCCTCGCGCAGCGCCCGCCCGAAATGGACGACGTTCTGCGCGAGGCGCCCGCCAAATTCCTCCGCCGCGCCCGTCTCGCTCATCCGCCGGCCCTAGCCCTTCGCCGCCGCGCGCAGCTCGCCCTGCACCTCGTCGAGCAGCCGGCGCGCCCGGCCGCCCTGCATGCGCATGATGTCGTCCTGGTACTTGAGGAGGACGCCGAGCGTGTCCTCCACCGTCTCGGTGTCGAGCGAGACGGCGTCGAGCTCGGTCAGCGCCGAGGCCCAGTCGAGCGTCTCCGCGACGCCCGGCGACTTGAAGAGGTCCTCCTTCCGCAGCGCCTGCACGTAGGCGACGATCTCGCGCGTCAGCGCCTGCGGCGCCTTCGGCACGCGGCGGTGGACGATCTCGAGCTCGCGCCTGGCGTCGGGGTAGTCGACCCAGTGGTAGAGGCAGCGGCGCTTCAGGGCGTCGTGGATCTCGCGGGTGCGGTTGGAGGTGATGACGACGATCGGCGGCTCGTCGGCGTGGATCGTCTCGAGCTCGGGGATCGTCACCTGGAAGTCCGACAGCACCTCGAGCAGGAACGCCTCGAACGCCTCGTCGGTGCGGTCGAGCTCGTCGATCAGCAGCACCGGCGGGCCGCCCTCGTGCGGCTCGAGCGCCTCGAGCAGCGGCCGGCGGACGAGGAACTTCTCGGAGAACACGTCGTCGGCCAGCCGGTCGCGGTCGGCGACGCCCTCGGCCTCCGCCATGCGGATCTCGATCATCTGCGCGGCGTAGTTCCACTCGTAGACCGCGCTCGAGACGTCGAGCCCCTCGTAGCACTGCAGCCGGATCAGCCGCCGCCCCAGCGCCTGCGACAGGACCTTGGCGATCTCCGTCTTGCCGACGCCCGCCTCGCCCTCGAGGAACAGCGGCCGCCCCATGCGCAGCGACAGGAACAGAACGGTCGAGAGCGACCGGTCGGCGACGTAGCCCTGCCCGCTCAGGAGCTTGGCGGTCTCGTCGATGCTGGCGGGGAGACCCTCCCGCGTCGAAGTCTCGGCCATCAGGCCTCCACCCTTGGAACGATCGGTACGGGCGACAGGAAACACCCGCCGCAGCTTAGCGGCGGCGGGTGTCTTAGGCGAGCGGGACGGCGAAGGAGGTCAGGCGGCCTCGGCGGCCCGCTTCGCCATGACCACGATCAGGTGCGCGCGGTAGTCGGCGCTGCCGTGGAGGTCGCTGTTGAGGCCGTCCGACGGCACCGTCACGCCCTCGAGCGACTTCGCCGCGAAGCGCCCGTTGAGCGCCTCCTCGACCTCCTTGCTGCGGAAGACGCAGGGGCCGGCCCCGGTCACCGCGGCGCGAACCTCGCCGCCGCGCTTGGCGACGAACACGCCGACCAGCGGGTAGCGCGAGGCCGGGTTGCGGAACTTCGCGTAGCCCGCCCGCCGCGGCACGGGGAACAGCACCTTGGTGATGATCTCGCCGGGCTGCAGCGCCGTCTCGAACATGTCGACGAAGAACTCGTCGGCGTCGATCCGGCGCTTGTTGGTGACGATCGTGGCGTTGAGGGCCAGGCAGGCGGCGGGATAGTCGGCATTGGGGTCGTTGTTGGCGACGGAGCCGCCGATCGTGCCCCTGTGGCGGACGTGCGGATCGCCGATCGAGCCGACGAGCTCGGCCAGGGCCGGGATCGCCTCGCGCACCGTCGGGTCGGCGGCGACCTCCGCGTGGGTCATCATCGCGCCGATATGGAGCGTGCGGCCCTTGAGCTCGATGCCCCGCAGCCCCTCGACGAGGCCGAGATCGATCGAGGTCGCTCGGCGCGGCGAGCCGGAGCTTCATCATCGGCAGCAGCGAGTGGCCGCCGGCGAGGAGCTTCGGCTCGTCGCCCTTGCCGAGCAGGGCCGAGGCCTGCCGGACCGAGGTCGGGCGGTGATAGTTGAACGGATACATCGTCTCGCCTCCTATTCCGCCGCTTCCGGCATCTTCGACTTCTGCAGCGCGCGCCAGACGGTCTGCGGCGATGCCGGCATCGCGATGTCCTCGTGGCCGAGCGCATCGGTGATCGCGTTCATCAGGGCCGCCGGCGCGGCGATGGCGCCGGCCTCGCCGCAGCCCTTGATGCCGAGCGGGTTCGACGGGCACGGCGTGACCGTCATGTCGACCCTGAAGTTCGGGAAGTCGTCGGCGCGCGGCATCGCGTAGTCGTTGAACGAGCCGGTCACGAGCTGGCCCATGTCGTCGTAGACGCAGCCCTCGAGCAGCGCCTGGCCCACCCCTTGCGCGATGCCGCCATGGACCTGCCCCTCGACGATCATCGGGTTGATGACCGTCCCGAAATCGTCGACCGCCACCCAGTCGACGATCTCCGTCTTGCCGGTGTCGATGTCGATCTCGACCTCGCAGATGTGGCAGCCGGCCGGGAAGGTGAAGTTCACGGGATCGTAGAACGCGCCCTCCTTGAGGCCGGGCTCGATCTCGTCGGAGGGGAAGCCGTGCGCCACGTAGGCGCCGCAGCGACACGGAGCTCCAGTCGAGCTCCTTGTCGGTGCCGGCGACGGTGAACTTGCCGTCCTTGAACTCGATGTCGGCTTCCGCCGCCTCGAGCAGGTGCGAGGCGATCTTCTTGGCCTTGGCGACGACCTTGTCGAGCGCCTTGGAGATGGCCGACATGCCGACCGCGCCGGAGCGCGAGCCGTAGGTGCCCATGCCGAACTGCACCTTGTCGGTGTCGCCGTGGACGATCGAGACCTGGTCGAGCGGGATGCCGAGGCGGTCCGACACGAGCTGCGCGAAGGTCGTCTCGTGGCCCTGGCCGTGGCTGTGCGAGCCGGTCAGCACCTCGACCGTGCCGACCGGGTTCACCCGGACCTCGGCCGATTCCCACAGGCCGACGCCGGCGCCGAGCGAGCCGACCGCCTTGGACGGCGCGATGCCGCAGGCCTCGATGTAGTTGGAGAAGCCGATGCCGCGCAGCTTGCCCCGCCGCGACGCCTCGCGCTTGCGCTTGCCGAAGCCCTTGTAGTCGATGAGCTCCATCGCCTTGTTGAGCGACGCCGGGTAGTCGCCGACGTCGTAGTTCATGATGACCGGCGTCTGGTGCGGGAACTTCTTCACGAAGTTGCGCTTGCGGAAGCTCGCGGGGTCGATGCCGAGCTCGCGGGCCGTCACCTCGACGAGCCGCTCGACGACGAAGGTCGCCTCCGGCCGGCCCGCGCCGCGATAGGCGTCGACCGGCGAGGTGTTGGTGTAGACCGCGTCGACCTCGGCGTAGATCGCCGGGATGTCGTACTGGCCGGACAGGAGCGTGGCGTAGAGATAGGTCGGCACCGACGAGGCGAAGGTCGAGAGATAGGCGCCCATGTTGGCCGTCGTGTGGACCCGGAGGCCGAGGATCTTGCCCTTGTCGTCGGTCGCGAGCTCGGCATGCGTGACGTGATCGCGGCCGTGCGCGTCCGACAGGAACGCCTCGCTGCGGTCGCCCGTCCACTTCACCGGCCGCTGCAGGCGCCGCGCCGCCCACAGGCAGACGACCTCCTCGGCGTAGATGAAGATCTTCGAGCCGAAGCCGCCGCCGACGTCGGGGGCGATGACGCGCAGCTTGTTCTCCGGCGCGATGCCGACGAAGGCCGACAGCACCAGGCGGGCGACGTGCGGGTTCTGGCTCGTCGTGTGCAGCGTGAAGACGCCGGTGCCGGGATCGTAGTCGCCGATCGCCGCGCGCGGCTCCATCGCGTTCGGCACGAGCCGGTTGTTGACGATGTCGAGCCTGGTGACGTGGTGCGCCTTGGAGAAGGCCTCCTCCGTCTGCGCCTTGTCGCCGAGCTCCCACTCGTAGACGAGGTTGCCGGAGGCGACCTCGTGGATCTGGGGCGCGCCCTTCTCCCTCGCCTTCGCGGGATCCGACACGGCGTCGAGGACCTCGTAGTCGACCTCGACCATCTCGGCGGCGTCACGCGCCTGGCGCTTCGTCTCCGCGATCACCACCGCCACCTGGTCGCCGACATAGCGCACCGTGTCGCGGGCGATCGAGGGGTGCGAGCCGGCCTTCATCGGCTCGCCGTCCTTGGAATGGATGAGCCAGCCGCAGATCAGGTCGCCGATCGGGCTCTCGTCGAGGTCGTCGCTCGTGGGCACGAACTTCCTGAGGTCCTTGCCGGTGTAGACCGCCACCACGCCCGGGGCCGACTGCGCGGCCGCGATGTCGACCGACCTGATCCGCGCATGGGCGTGCGGCGAGCGCACGAAGACCGCGTGCAGCTGGCCGGGCCGGTTTATGTCGTCGGTGTAGTTGCCCTTGCCTGTGATGAACCGGCGATCCTCCACCCGCGCGACGCGGGCGCCGATGCCACTCTCTCCCATGACCGTTCTCCTCCCAGAGATTGCCGTTCCGCCGTCGCGAGCCCGCGGGGTGTCATTCGGCAGCGACGCGCTGCCCGCCCCCGTTCATGGCTTCGGCGCCGGCGATGATCGCCTTCACGATGTTGTGGTAGCCGGTGCAGCGGCAGAGATTGCCGTCGAGCTCTTCCCGCACCGTCTTCTCGTCCGGCACGCCGTGCCGGTTGGCGATGTCGACCGCGGCCATGATCATGCCGGGCGTGCAGTAGCCGCACTGCAGCCCGTGATGCTCGCGGAAGGCTTCCTGCATGGGATGGAGGCCGCCCTCCCCGGCAAGCCCCTCGATCGTGGTGACCTCGGCGCCGTCGCACTGGACGGCGAGCGTGGTGCACGACTTCACGGCCTTGCCGCCGAGATGGACGACGCAGGCGCCGCACTGGCTGGTGTCGCACCCGACATGCGTGCCGGTGAGCCGCAGCTGCTCGCGAATGAACTCCACGAGCAGGGTGCGAGGCTCGACCTCCGCCGTCACCTCTTTGCCGTTTATTGTGATTGTGATGCTGGGCACGCTTCCTCCTCCGACCGGTGTGGTCGCCTCACCTGCCTCGGCCGCGCCGAGCTCGGAGCAATACAGGGCGAGAACCCGCCAGAGCCGAGGATTTGCCGTTTCGATCTTATCGTTCGTTGGGCAAAAGTGTTGCTTGAACGCGGGAATCGGTCAAGGGCCGTCGTGAGCTAGACACGATCAGCCTCCGGCCACTCCCTGGGGCTCCACCTCCTCGCCCTGCAGGTACTTCCGCAGGTTGTCGAAAAACTTCTCGGCGGTGGATTTCGCGGCGCCGTTGACGAGGCGCTGGCCGATCTGCGCGAGCTTGCCCCCGACCTGCGCGTCGACGTCGTAGACGAGCTTCGTGCCGTCGCCGTCCGGCTCGAGCCGGATGTCGGCGCCGCCCTTGGCGAATCCGGCGACCCCGCCCTGTCCCTGGCCCGAGATCCGGTAGCTTTCCGGCGGATTAAGGTCCGACAGCGTGACCTCGCCTTTGAACTTGGCCTTCACGGGGCCGATCTTCGAGACCACGACCGCCTTGAACTCGGTGTCGGAGACCTTCTCGAGCTCCTCGCAGCCGGGGATGCACTTCGACAGCACCTCGGGGTCGTTGAGCGCCGCCCAGACCGTCTCGCGGTCCGCGGGAAGCACGCATTCGCCGTCCATCTTCATCGCCATGAGAGCGTTTTCCCCTTTTGTCGTGGACATTCCCGCGTCCGATCCTGAACGAAGCCGGCGGCGAACGCCAGCGAGTGACACCACCGGACGCCGGGACTATGGTCCCGCCGCTTCTGCCCAACCGGAGGACGCGATGCAGGACCTGTTGAGCCGGCTCTTCTCGACGGAGGCCGTGCAGGAGGTGTTTTCCGACGAGGCCGAGATCGCCGCCATGGTCGCCTTCGAGACCGCGCTGGCCGAGGCGGAGGCCGAGGTCGGGGTGGTGCCGGAGGAAGCCGCGCGGGCGATCGCCGAGGCCGGACGCGGCTTCTCGCCCGACCTCGCGGAGATCGCCGGCAAGGCGCGGCGCTCGGGCAACCTCGCGATCCCCTTCGTCGCCGCGTTCACCGCCGCCTGCCCCGAGGACGCGAGGGGCTACGTCCACTGGGGGGCGACGAGCCAGGACGTGCTCGACACGGCGCGCGTGCTGCAGCTGCGCCGGGCGCGCGTCCACCTGAGGCGGGATCTCGACCGGCTCCTCGCCGCCCTCGCCGCCCTCGCCGAGCGCCACCGCGACACGGCGATGCCCGGCCGGACGCTGATGCAGCCGGCCCTGCCGATCACGCTCGGCGTCAAGGCGGCGGGCTGGCTCGACACGGCGGCGCGCTCGGCGAGCCATCTCGAGCTCGCCTTCGACGAGGCGATGACGCTGCAGTTCGGCGGCGCCGTCGGCACGCTGTCGGCGCTCGGCCCCGATGCGCCCGCCGTGCGCGAGGCGCTCGCCCGCCGGCTCGACCTGTCGGAGCCGCCCGTCACCTGGCACGGCGGCCGCGACCGCTTCACCCGCCTCGCCTCGGAAGCCGTGCTCATGATGGCCGCGCTCGCCAAGATGTCGCGCGACGTCGCCCTGATGATGCAGGCGGAGATCGGCGAGGCGCGCGAGCCGGCCGGTCCCGGCCGCGGCGGCTCCTCGACCATGCCGCAGAAGCGCAACCCGGTCGCCGCGCCCGCCGTGATCGGCGCCTACCACGCGGCGCAAGGGGCGCTGTCGGGCCTGCTCGCCGGCCAGATCCAGGAGCACGAACGCGGGCTCGGCGGCTGGCATGCGGAGTGGCTGACCCTGCCGCACATCGTCGAGTGCCTGGCCGGCGCCCTCTCCCACACCGCCGAGACGATGGAGGGGCTCGAGGTCGACGCGGCGCGCATGCGCGAGAACCTGTCGATGGGCAACGGCACGATGATGTCGGAGGCGCTGATGATGAAGCTCGCCGCCACGATGGGCCGCGGCGAGGCGAAGGAGCTCGTCGGCGAGCTCGCCAAGACGGCGCTGCGCGACGACCGGCCGCTCGCCGACGTCGCGCGCTCGGAACCGCGCGTCACCGGCCGGCTTTCGCAGGAGGAGATCGACGCCGCGCTGGCGCCGGAGAACTATCTCGGCCTGGCGCCGGCCTCCGTCGACGAGGTCGTCCGCCGTTTCAGGGATTCGCTTGAGGAACAGGGAGAGGCATGAGCACGCTCGACATCGAGAACGCCACCATCCACTACGAGACCAGCGGGCCGGACGGGGCGCCCTGGCTGATCCTGTCGAACTCGCTCGGCACCAATCTCGGCATGTGGGACGCGCAGGAGGCCCGGCTCTCCGAGCGCTACCGCGTGCTGCGCTACGACCAGCGCGGCCACGGCCACTCCTCGGCGCCGGCCGGCGAGTACACGATGGACCAGCTCGGCCGCGACGTCGTGGCGCTGATGGACTGGGTCGGCATCGAGCAGGCGCATTTCTGCGGCCTCTCCATGGGCGGCATGACCGGCATGTGGCTCGGCGTGCACGCCGCGCACCGCATCGACCGGCTGGTGCTCGCCAACACCTCCGCCATGATGCCGCCGAAGGACCTCTGGGACGGCCGCATCAGGACCGTGACGGAGAAGGGCATGGAAGCCGTCGCCGACGCGGTCGTGGAGCGCTGGTTCACCCCGGAGTTCCAGGAGCGCGATCCCGACGAGGTGGCGCGCATCCGCGGCATGATCCTGGCGACCCACCCCGCCGGCTATGCCGGCTGCTGCGCCGCGATCCGCGACATGGACCAGCGCGAGGACATCCGCGCCATCACCCTGCCGACCCTCGTCATCTCCGGCTCGAAGGATCCCGCGACCCCGCCGGGCATGTCGGAGGAGATCGTCGGCCATGTCGGCCACGCCCGCATGGTCTCGCTGGAGGCCGCGCACCTCTCCAACATCGAGCAGCCGGACGGCTTCAACGAGGCGCTCCTCGCCTTTCTCTCGGAGGAACAGGAATGAACGAAGACGACCGCCACGCCGCCGGCATGAAGAACCGCCGGCAGGTGCTGGGCGACGCCCATGTCGACCGCGCCGAGGCGAAGAAGACGCCGTTCGACGCGCGCTTCCAGAACTTCATCACGCGCAACGCGTGGGGCGACATCTGGGAGAGCCAGACGATCGACCGGAAGACGCGCAGTCTGCTGACCATGGCGATGCTGCTCGCCATGGGGCACGAGGCGGAGTTCGCGATGCACGTTCGCGCCTCCGTCAACTGCGGCGTCGACCGGGACGAGATCGGCGACATGCTGATGCAGGCCGCGATCTATTGCGGCGTTCCCGCAGCCAACAACGGCTACCGCATCGCCAAGGAAGTCTTCGCCGGGATGGACGAATCCAAGGCCTGACGCCGCGCCGGCAGCCTCTTCCGCCGCGTGCTGCAGTGCACAATGAAGAGGCTGCCATTCCTGTTGTCACACCTTCTGCCGCTTGCTATCACCGTGAAGGGGGCGGCTTTTTCGCCGCGTGTCCCGTTGGCGAAGAGCGGTAAAGCCGATGCCGGCGGGAAAGGTGTGAGGGGTACCGGGACGGAATGGAGTACTTCGTCCAGCAGCTCATCAACGGGGTTACTCTCGGCTCGATCTACGGGCTGATCGCCATCGGATACACGATGGTCTACGGCATCATCGGGATGATCAATTTCGCCCACGGCGACATCTTCATGGTGGGGTCGTTCATCTCGCTCATCGCGATCATCGCCTTCGGGCTCACGGCGTCGAGCTCGATCGCCGTCCTCATCCTCGCGCTGATCCTCGTCCTTCTCATCGCCATGGCGCTGACCTCCGTCTACGGCTGGACGGTCGAGCGCCTCGCCTATCGCCCGCTGCGCGGCTCGTTCCGCCTGGCGCCGCTGATCACCGCGATCGGCATGTCGATCGTGCTGCAGAACTTCGTGCAGATCACGCAGGGCGCGCGCGTCAAGCCGCTGCAGCCGCTGATCTCGGGCGGCTTCGAGATCATGAACAACGGCCAGTTCGCGGTGTCGCTGTCCTACGTCCAGATCCTGATCATCGCCACGACCGTGATCCTGATGGGCGGCTTCACGCTGCTCATCGCCAGGACCTCGCTGGGGCGCTCGCAGCGCGCCTGCGAGCAGGACCGCAAGATGGCGGCGCTGCTGGGCGTCAACGTCGACCGGACGATCTCGCTGACCTTCGTGATGGGCGCCGCGCTCGCCGCCGTGGCCGGGCTCATGTACCTGCTCTATTACGGCGTCATCGACTTCTACATCGGCTTCGTCGCGGGCGTGAAGGCGTTCACCGCGGCCGTGCTCGGCGGCATCGGCTCGCTGCCCGGCGCCATGCTCGGCGGCCTGCTGATCGGCCTGATCGAGACCTTCTGGTCGGCCTATTTCTCCATCGAGTACAAGGACGTGGCGGCGTTCTCGATCCTCGCCATCGTGCTCATCTTCCTGCCGTCCGGCGTGCTCGGCCGGCCGGAAGTCGAGAAGGTCTGAGCCGTGGCGGACCGGCAGAGCTTCACCCGCGCCGCGATCACCGATTCGGCCCGCGCGGCGCTGGTCGCGCTCGCCCTCGCCGCGCCGATCATCGGCCTGCGCACCGTCACCGGCGGCGGCGGCCTCGGCCTCGTCCAGCGCTGGGGCACGGTGGCGATCATCGTCGTCATCGTCTTCGCCGGCCGGCTGGCGATGAACCTCCTGTTCTGGGGCGAGACGCACGGCCGCACGCCGATCGGCAAGAAGTGGTTCCGCCGCGCCGGCGGCCGGCCGTTCGGGCGGCACGGCCACCTCCTGTCGAAGGCGCTCGCGCCGGCCGCGCTCGCGGTCGCCGTGCTGCTGCCGGCCCTGCCCTTCTCCGACCGCTACGTGATGGACACCTCCATCATGGTCCTCACCTACATCATGCTGGGCTGGGGCCTGAACATCGTCGTCGGGCTGGCCGGGCTGCTCGACCTCGGCTACGTCGCCTTCTACGCGATCGGCGCCTATTCCTTCGCGCTGCTGGCGACGAACTTCCATCTCGGCTTCTGGGTCTGCCTGCCGCTCGCCGGCATGCTGGCGGCCACCTGGGGCGTCATCCTCGGCTTCCCCGTGCTGCGCCTGCGCGGCGACTATCTCGCGATCGTCACGCTCGCCTTCGGCGAGATCATCCGCGTGGTGCTCCTGAACTGGTACGAGGTGACCGGCGGGCCCGACGGCATCCTCGGCATTCCCGACCCGACCTTCTTCGGCATCGAGTTCTCGCGCCGCGGCGAGCACACGTTCCACAAGATCTTCGGTCTCGACTACTCCTCGATGTACCGCATCATCTTCCTCTACTACATCATCCTGTGCATGGCGCTGATCACCAACTTCGTGACGCTGCGGCTGCGGCGGCTGCCGGTCGGCCGCGCCTGGGAAGCGCTGCGCGAGGACGAGATCGCCTGCCGCTCGCTCGGCATCAACACGACGAACACGAAGCTGACCGCCTTCGCGATCGGCGCCATGTTCGGCGGCTTCGCCGGCTCCTTCTTCGCGACCCGGCAGGGCTTCATCAGCCCCGAGAGCTTCACCTTCATCGAATCCGCGCTGATCCTGGCGATCGTCGTGCTCGGCGGCCTCGGCAGCCAGATGGGCGTCGTCATCGCCGCCATCGTGATGATGGGCGGCTTCGAGTACTTCCGGCAGTTCGAGCAGTACCGCATGCTGATCTTCGGCCTCGCCATGGTCTTCATCATGGTCTGGCGGCCGCGGGGCCTGATCTCCACCCGCAACCCCTCCGTGGTGCTGAAGGAGCGAAAGGCGATCGGGGCCGATCTCGTCGGCGAGGGCCACGGATGAGCGCCGTCGAGATGCGCGAGGCGCCGCCGGCCGTGCGGCGCTGGGAGAACGACGCGATCCTGACGGTCGAGCACCTGACGATGCGCTTCGGCGGCCTCGTCGCGGTCGACGACCTCAGCTTCTCCGTCGGCCGCGGCGACATCACCGCGATCATCGGGCCGAACGGCGCGGGCAAGACGACCGTCTTCAACTGCCTGACCGGCTTCTACAAGCCGACCGAGGGCATGATCACGATGCGCCGCGCCGAGGGCGAGACCTACCTGCTCGAGCGGATGCCGGACTTCCGGATCTCCGCCCGCGCCCGCGTCGCGCGCACCTTCCAGAACATCCGCCTGTTCGGCGGCATGACGGTGCTCGAGAACCTGATGGTGGCGCAGCACAACGCGCTCATGAAGGCGTCCTACTTCACCTTCGGCGGCGTGCTCGGCCTGAAGCACTTCCGCAACTCCGAGAAGGAGGCGATCGAGCGCGCCAAGTACTGGCTCGACCACATCCGCCTCATGGAGCGCGCCGACGACCCGGCCGCCGACCTGCCCTACGGCGCGCAGCGGCGGCTCGAGATCGCGCGGGCCATGTGCACGCATCCCGAGATCCTGTGCCTCGACGAGCCGGCGGCCGGCCTGAACCCGCGCGAATTCGAGCGAGCTCAACGACCTCCTGCGCTTCATCCGCGACGAGCACGCGACCTCCGTCCTGCTCATCGAGCACGACATGAGCGTCGTCATGGAGATCTCCGACCACGTGGTGGTGCTCGACTACGGCAAGAAGATCTCGGACGGCCCGGCCGAGGCGGTGCGCACCGACCCGGCCGTGATCGCCGCCTATCTCGGCGTCGAGGACGAGGAGGTCGAGGCGGCCGAGGAAGAGGTCGAGGAGATCGCCGAGGAGGTCGAGAAGCGATGAACGGCCCCGTGCATCCCCTCCTCTCGGTGCGCGGCGTCGAGACCTACTACGGCAACATCATGGCCCTGCGCGGCGTCGACATCGACGTGCACCCGGGCGAGATCGTGACGCTGATCGGCGCCAACGGCGCCGGCAAGTCGACGCTGATGATGACGATCTGCGGCAGCCCGCAGGCCCGCAACGGCACCATCGTCTTCGACGGCACCGAGATCACCCGGCTGCCGACGCACGAGATCATGCGGCTGGCGATCGCGCAGTCGCCGGAAGGCCGGCGCATCTTCCCGCGCATGACGGTTCTCGAGAACCTGCAGATGGGCGCCGGCGTCACCGACCTCGAGCATTTCGACGAGGACCTGAGGAAGGTCTACGACCTGTTCCCGGTGCTCAAGAGCCGCCGCAACCAGCGCGGCGGCACGCTGTCCGGCGGCGAGCAGCAGATGCTGGCGATCGCGCGGGCGCTGATGAGCCGGCCGCGGCTGCTGCTGCTCGACGAGCCCTCGCTCGGCCTCGCGCCGCTGGTGGTGAAGCAGATCTTCGCGACGATCGGCGAGCTCAACCGCACGGAAGGCCTCACCGTCTTCCTCGTCGAGCAGAACGCCTACCACGCGCTCAAGCTCGCCCATCGCGGCTACGTCATGGTCAACGGCAACATCACGATGACGGGCACCGGCCCGGAGCTCCTCGCGCGCGAGGAGGTGCGGGCGGCCTATCTGGAGGGCGGGCGGCACTGATGCAGGGCGTCATCTACGAAGAACAGTCGATCGGCACCTTCCTGCTCGTCACGGTCGTGCTCGGCGGCGGCGCCGCGGCGCTCGCGGGCCGGGCGGTCGCGATGACCTGGCGGCCCTACCTGCAGCTCGTCGCCTACGTCTTCGCCGCTGGCGATCTTCGTGCGCTTCCTGCACTTCGCCCTGTTCAGCGGCTCGCTCCTGACGCTGCACTACTACCTCGTCGACCTCGTCGTGCTGCAGGTCTTCGGCGCGCTCGGCTTCCGGCTGAAGCGGGTCAGCCAGATGGTGACGCAGTATCCGTGGATGTACGAGCGAGCCGGACCGTTCGGCTGGCGCGCGCGGGGCTGAAGACGGCGGGCAGGATGCAGAACATCGTGTCCTTTCGCCTTGAACCCGTGCATGATCGATAGACAATCGGGGCATCCGCCCCGCATAATTTGCGCGATTGCACAACGCAACGCGCAGGTGACAGAGAGGGAGTAGTCTGATGAAGAAGCATCTCTTGGCCGGCGTGGCTCTGCTGGCTCTCGCGGCGGCGCCGGGTAGCGCGCTGGCCGACATCACCATCGCCACGGCCGGCCCGATGACGGGCCAGTACGCGACGTTCGGCGCGCAGATGAAGGCCGGCGCCGAGCAGGCGGTGAAGGACATCAACGCCAAGGGCGGCGTCAACGGCGAGAAGCTCGTCCTCAAGGTCGGCGACGACGCCTGCGATCCCAAGCAGGCCGTGGCGGTGGCCAACCAGTTCGTCGGCGAGGGCGTCGTCTTCGTGGCCGGCCATTTCTGCTCGGGCTCGTCGATCCCGGCCAGCCAGGTCTACGCCGAGGAGGGCATCGTCCAGATCTCGCCCGCCTCGACCAACCCGAAGTTCACCGACGATCGCCCCGGCGACGGCATCTTCCGCGTCTGCGGCCGTGACGACCAGCAGGGCGAGGTCGCCGGCAAGTACCTGGCCAAGAACTTCGGCGACAAGAACATCGCCATCATCAACGACAAGACGGCCTACGGCAAAGGCCTCGCCGACGAGACCGAGAAGGCGATGAAGGCGGCCGGCAAGGAGCCGACGCTGACGAAGTCGTACACGGCCGGCGAGAAGGACTACACCGCGCTCGTCTCGAAGCTGAAGCAGAACAACATCGACGTGCTCTATGTCGGCGGCTACCACACCGAGGCCGGCCTGATGGTGCGCCAGATGCGCGAGCAGGGCATGGACACGGTGCTCGTCTCCGGCGACGCGCTCGTCACCGACGAGTACTGGCAGATCACCGGCGACGCCGGCGAAGGCACGCTGATGACGTTCTCGCCCGATCCGCGCAAGAACGAGGCGGCCAAGCCCGTCGTCGAGGAGTTCCACAAGCAGAACATCGAGCCCGAGGGCTACGTCCTCTACACCTACGCCGCCATCCAGGCGTGGGCGCAGGCGGCGGAGAAGGCCGGCTCGACGGACTACGACGCGGTCGTCAAGGCGCTCGACGACGGCGAGTTCGACACCGTGCTCGGCAAGCTCTCCTTCGACGACAAGGGCGACGTGACGCTGCCGGGCTACGTGTTCTACAAGTGGCACGACGGCAAGTACGAGCAGATGCAGAGCATGTGAGCCTTCGCTCACCTCGCATCGGTTGACGGGGCTCGCGCCGCAAGGCGCGGGCCCTTTCCTTTGGAAGGAGCCTTCGCCCAATGCGGCCCGGACCGCGCAACCTGATCACCGACGTCGCCGGCCTCTCCGTCGGCAGCGCCCACGACGAGGCGCTGCTCTCCGGCACCACGGTCGTGCTGTGCGACGAGGCGGCCGCCGCGGGCGTCGACGTGCGCGGCGGCGGCCCGGGCACCCGCGACACCGAACTGCTGGCACCGGAAATGACGGTGCCGGGCATCGACGCGGTCATCCTGTCCGGCGGCTCGGCCTTCGGCCTCGATGCCGGCTCAGGCGTCCAGGCCTGGCTCAGGGCGCAGGGCCGCGGCTTCGCCGTCGGCCCGCACCGCGTGCCGATCGTGCCGGGCGCGATCCTGTTCGACCTCGCCAATGGCGGCGACAAGGACTGGGGCCGGTTTCCGCCCTACCGCGACCTGGGGTGGTCGGCGGCCGAGGCCGCCGGCGCGGACTTCGAGCTCGGCTCGGCCGGCGCCGGCCTCGGCGCGACCACCGCCAACTATCGCGGCGGCCTCGGCAGCGCCTCTGCCGTGACGGAGGACGGGATCACGGTCGGCGCGCTCGTCGCCGTCAACGCCGTCGGCCGCGCGACGATCGGCGACGGCCCGCATTTCTGGGCGGGCGGCTGGGAGGAGGACGGCGAGTTCGGCGGCCACGGCCTGCCGGCCCACGTGCCGGCGGAGGCGCGCCGGCCGCTGTCGAAGCTCGACGCCCTCGCCTCGACCACAATCGCCGTGGTGGCGACCGACGCGGTGCTCGCGAAGGCCGAGGCGCGCCGCCTCGCGGTGATGGCGCAGGACGGGCTCGCACGCGCGATCCACCCCGTCCACACGCCGCTCGACGGCGACGTCGTCTTCGCCCTCGCCACCGGGCGGCGCGCGCTGCGGGATCCGCTGCGGGGGATGGTGGCGCTCGGCGCGGCGGCCGCTTCCTGCCTGGCGCGGGCGGTGGCGCGCGGCGTCTACGAGGCGGGCGCGGGCGGCCGCGGCGCGGCCCACCTTCCGGCCTACCGCGAGCGTTTCGGCGGCTGACGGGGCCGCGACGACAGCAACCGCGCACGCCGCACGCCCTGGAACCTCCCGAAAAGGTCATTTGTCCCCGGACCGATTTTGCGTCAACGAAGTTGTTGCTGGGGAGATCCTTGCGGGGGAGCACCCTGCGATATCGCATTCCCCTGCGAAAGCCGAAGGAAATGGCGGACAAGAACACGTCGCTCGATGCCGGAGACATACGCATTCTTCGCGAACTGCAGACGGATGCGTCGCGCTCCGTCGCGGAGATCGCCAAGAGCGTCGGGATGTCGCAGACGCCGTGCTGGCGGCGCATCAAGCGGCTGAAGGACCTCGGCGTGGTGCGCGCGACGGTGGCGCTGATCGACCGCGAGGCGCTCGGCCTCGGCTTCGTCAGCTACGCCTTCGTGAAGCTCGCCGTGCCGAGCCGGGAGAACATGGAGGCCTTCGACACCACCGTGCGCGGCTGGCCGGAGGTCGTCTCCTGCGAGCGCGTGACGGGGGCGGTCGACTATCTCATCAAGGTCGTGGTGCGCGACATCCACGCCTACGACGAGTTCCTGCGCTACCGGCTGCTCGACCGCGAGATGGTCTCCGACGTGGAGTCGCGCATCGTCATCTCCTCGGTCAAGGACACGACGGAGCTGCCGCTCGCCGAGGAGTAGGCGGGATCAGAATCGCCCGGCCGCAAACGGCGCGGGATCGGCCAGCGGCGCCTCGCCGCTCATCATCTGCGCCATCAGCTCGCCCGAGACGGGGCCGAGCGTGAAGCCGAGATGGGCGTGGCCGAAGCACAGCCACAGGCCCGGCCGGCCCGGCGCCTCGCCGATGATCGGCCGCGAATCCGGCAGGCACGGCCGTCGCCCGAGCCACGGCTCCTCCTCCACCGCGTCGCCCAGCGGGAAGATCTGGTCCGCCGCGGCACGGGCGCGCGCGAGCTGCACCGGCGTCGGCACGGCGTCGCGGTCGCCGAACTCGATGCCGGTCGTGATCCGGTAGCCCTGCGCCATCGGCGTCAGCACGTAGCCCTCGTCCATGTCGAGGACGGGCCGCGACAGGGTGGCGTTGCCGCGCGGCCGGTAGTGCCGGTGGTAGCCGCGCTTGACCGCGAAGGGAAAGGTCAGGCCGAGCGGCTTCAGCACGTCCATCGACCAGGGCCCCAGCGCCACCACCGCGTCGTCGGCCTGAAGCTCGCCGTCGTCGAGCGCGACGGTCCAGCCGTCGCCGGCCCGCCGCAGCCCCCGGACGGCGGCCTGGCGGAACGTCCCGCCCGCCTCGACGAACAGCTCGAAGGAGTTGCGGGTGACGGCGCCGGGATCGGACACCGAGGCGTGGGCCGGCCAGAAGATGCCGCGCGCGAAGCCCGGCCCGAGATGCGGCTCGAGCTCGCGCGCCTCGTCGGGCGACACGACGCGGAAGGGGAAGCCGCGCTCGTCGGCGAGCCCGCGCTCGTGCGCCGAGGCCGCGAAGGTCGCCTCGCTGCGGTAGAGGTGCAGCCAGCCGTTCTCGCGGAGCAGATGGGCGCTGCCGCCCTCGGCGAGCCGGGCCCGGTGGGCGTCGAGCGCGTGGTCGAGCAGCGTGTTGACGGCGTCGCCGTTGGCGCGCAGCGCGGCCGGGGTCGAGTTGCGGGCGAGCCGCATCAGCCACGGCAGGACGCGCGGCAGGAAGGGCCAGTGGAAGTTGAGGGCGGTCTCGCGCTTCAGCCCGTAGCGGGCGAGGAGGCGCGGGTCGAGCGGGAAGGAGATCGGGATGTAGTTGCCGGTCTCGATCACCCCGGCATTGCCGTAGGAGGTCTCCTCGCCCGGCGCGCGGCGGTCGACGAGCTCGACGCGGAAGCCCCGCCGGCGCAGCTGCAGCGCCACGGACACGCCGACGATTCCCGCGCCCAGCACCGCGATCGTCCGCTCCGATCCTGCCGCCATGCGAGAGCCTCCTGAAGATCCGGGGAAATGTCCTCCCTTCCTCGACCATTGGGCGGCTCGCCGCAAGAGGACGCACAGCAAGAGGACGCGCCGTGGCGCTTGCGCCGGATGCCGCTCCGCCGCGATAGTGGCGGCCCTTCGTCCCACCGGGCTCGCGTCATCCCTTGCACCGCCTTCTCAGCCTCGTCCGATGGATAGGCGGCCATGGCAGCCGCGCCGTCGCCATCAGCCTGTTCGTCGGGATGGCGCTGCCGCCCCTCTCGGCCTTCGCCAAGCCGGTCCTGCCGGAGGCGGTGTTCCTGCTCCTCACCCTGACCTTCCTGCGGCTGGGCTTCCGGTCGCTCAAGCCCTGGCTGCGCAGCCCGCGCATCGTCATCCTCGCGGCGCTGTGGATCCTCATCGCCTGGCCGCTGGCGATCGGCGTGCTGATCCGCCTGACCGGCCTGGCCGAGGCGGCACCGGGCGTGGCGCTGGCGCTGGCGGTGACGACCCTGGCGCCGCCGGTGATGTCGGCGCCCTCCTTCGCCATCCTGATCGGCCTCGACGCCTCGCTGTCGCTGGCCCTGCTGCTGGCCTCGCTGGCCGCGGCGCCGATCATCGCGCCGCTGATGGCCGGCCTGACCATGGGCGAGGCGCTGCCGCTGACGACGCTCGACCTGGCGATCCGGCTGGCGGTGATTCTCGGCGGCTCCTGGCTGCTCGCCGGGCTGGTGCGCCGGACGATCGGGGAGGAGCGGATCGCCGCCGCCGCGCAGACGATCGACGGGCTGACCGTGCTCGTGCTGTTCGTCTTCGCCGTCGCGATCATGGACGGCGTCGCGGCGCGCCTCGTCGCGGAGCCGTGGCTGGTGCTCGGGCTCACGGCGCTGACGATCGTCCTCGCGGCGATCATGATGGTTGCGACGTGGCTCGTCTTCCTGCCGGCCGGGCGCGACAGGGCGCTGGCGCTCGCGCTCGCCGCCGGCAACCGCAACATGGGCCTCATGGCCGCGGCGATGGCCGGCGCCCTGCCAGACCTCGCCTGGGTGTTCTTTGCCGTCGGCCAGCTTCCGATATACATGACCCCGCTGCTCGCCCAGCGGCTGGCGCGTGCGGCGGGCCGGAAGCCCGCCCGAGACGCGCGTTCCACCGACAAGATGACGGGCCGGCCCCTGCGACACCCAACCGACGATCGAGACCGCCGCGGCCGCCCTCGCCTCTCGCTGCCGGGCTTCCTCGTCGTCGCGGCGCTGGCGCTTTCGGCGACGGTGGCGGTCTGCCTGCACCGGTACGGCTTTCCGCCGAGCCTGCGCTCGCTGGAGGCGGCGGCGATGCTCGCCGGGCCGCCCGTCGCGGGGGTCTGGTTCGCCGCCGCGGTGCAGGCGTGGCTGCAGCCGCGGGCGGGCGCGCCGGCCCGCTTCTGCGCGATCCTGCTGTCGGTGGTGGTCATCGCCCTGCCGCTCGGCGGCTTCGTCTTCACGGTGCAGCACGTCGCGACCTACCCGCAGCCCTTCCCCTTCACCGTGTCGAAGGACGGGCTCTACGTGCTTGGCTGGTCGACTGCGACGGCGCTATATCTCTACCTGTCGGCCCTTCCCCTCTACCTGCCGTGGACGCCGCTGGCCCTGGTGGCGCTGGCGGCGCTGTGGGCCGCCTCCGGCCGGCGTTGAGGGGCTCCGTCGGCTCTGCTACCTAGCTCCCTCGATCCCACCCCGGAGAGCACGACATGATCCCCCGCTACACCCGCCCGCAGATGGCCGAGATCTGGGCGCCCGAGACCCGTTTCCGCATCTGGTTCGAGATCGAGGCGGCGGCGACGGAGGCGATGGCCGAGCTCGGCTACGTGCCGCAGGAGGTGGCCAAGGTCGTGCGCGAGAAGGGCGACGCGGCGGTGTTCGACATCGACCGCATCGACGAGATCGAGCGCGAGGTGAAGCACGACGTCATCGCCTTCCTGACCCATCTCGCCGAGCAGGTGGGGCCCGAGGCGCGCTACGTGCACCAGGGCATGACGTCGTCGGACGTGCTCGACACCTGCCTCGCGATGCAGCTCGGCCGCGCCGCGGACCTCCTGATCGCCGATCTCGACGCCCTGCTCGCGGCGCTGAAGAAGCGCGCCTTCGAGCACAAGCTGACGCCGACGATCGGCCGCAGCCACGGCATCCATGCCGAGCCGACGACCTTCGGCCTCAAGCTCGCCTTCGCCCACGCCGAGTTCGCGCGCGCCCGCAAGCGGCTCGTCGACGCGCGCGAGGAGATCGCCACCTGCGCGATCTCCGGCGCCGTCGGCACCTTCGCCAACATCGACCCGCGCATCGAGGAGATCGTCGCGGAGAAGCTCGGCCTGAAGGTCGAGCCGATCTCGACGCAGATCATCCCGCGCGACCGGCACGCGATGTTCTTCGCCACGCTCGGCGTCGTCGCCTCGTCGGTCGAGCGCCTGGCGACGGAGGTGCGCCACCTGCAGCGCACCGAGGTGCTGGAGGCGGAGGAGTTCTTCTCGGAGGGCCAGAAGGGCTCCTCGGCGATGCCGCACAAGCGCAATCCGGTGCTGAGCGAGAACCTGACGGGCCTGTCGCGCATGGTGCGCGCCTACGTGACGCCGGCGCTCGAGAACGTGGCGCTCTGGCACGAGCGCGACATCTCGCACTCCTCCGTCGAGCGGATGATCGGGCCGGACGCGACGGTGACGCTCGACTTCGCCCTCGCCCGGCTGACCGGCATGATGGACAGGCTCGTCGTCCACCCCGACCGGATGCAGGCCAATCTCGACCGGCTGAAGGGGCTGCCGAACTCGCAGCGCGTGCTGCTCGGCCTGACGCAGGCGGGCATGAGCCGCGAGGACGCCTACCGGAAGGTCCAGCGCAACGCGATGCGCGTGTGGAACGGCGAGGGCGACTTCCTCGACCTCCTGAAGGCGGATCCCGAGGTGACGTCGCTGATCTCGGAGCAGGACCTGGCCGCCCTGTTCGACCTCGACTACCACCTCAAGCACGTCGACACGATCTTCGCCCGCGTCTTCCCGGAAGGCGAAGCACCCGCAGCATGAAGATCGCCGACACGGACATCCTGATGGTGCCGGGCTACGCCGGCTCGGGGCCCGAGCACTGGCAGACCCGGTGGGAGGAGAAGATCCGCACCGCGCGCCGGGTCGAGCAGGACGACTGGGAGCACCCGACCGTCGAGGGCTGGACCGGCCGCATCGCCGAGGCGATCGCGCGCGCGCGGCGGCCCGTCGTCGTCATCGCCCACTCGGCCGGCGTCGCCGCCCTCGCCCACGCCGCGCGGCGCCATCCGATGCGCGGCGTGAAGGGCGCCTTCCTCGTCGCGCTGCCGGACTTCGAGCTGTCGGAGGGCGTGCCGGAGGCCTGCCGGGTCTTCGCGCCGCTGCCGACCGATCCCCTGCCCTTCCCCTCGATGATGATCGCCAGCGAGGACGATCCCTATTGCGATCCCTCCCGAGCGGAGGACTTCGCGGCCGCCTGGGGCTCGGACTTCTACAGCGCCGGCGTCGCCGGCCACTTCAACACCGACAGCGGCCACGGGCCGTGGCCGGAGGGGCTGATGATGTTCGCGAGGTTCATGACGCGCCTGCCGGCGAAGTAAGGCCCGGGCGCCCGCCCGGCTGGCGCGTCAGCCGTCGCCGCGCCTGAGCGCCGCTGCGCCGGCCCGGATCCCGTCGGCGCGGGTCCCGCCGGCCCCGTTCTCGCCGGCCCGCGCGAGGCACGGCACGAAGGCCTCGGGCGCCGAGACGAGCAGCGCGAGCTCGGCCGCGCTTTCGGGATCGCCGAGGAGGGCCGGCGCGCCTTCCCCGAGGCGACGCGCCAGCGTGGCCAGGATCTCGCGGTCGAGGCCGTCGTCGTAGGCCTGCTGCATGACGTTCAGGCCCTCCGCGCCGAAGAAGCGGTGCGCGACCGTCAGCGTCGTCTTGCGCGTCTTCACGTACTCGGCGAGCGCGGCATCGAGGGCCTCGCCGCGGGCGTTCCTGACACCGCGCACCGACTTCGCCCGCATGCCGAGATATTTCTCGATCTCGATCGTCGACGAGCCGCCCTTCACCTTGCCGAGGCTGTAGGCCTGGACGCGCTGGTAGTCCGGGCTCTCCAGCTCGCGCAAGCCCCGGTCGCCGACCCTGTAGGGCTCCGTCTCGAAGCAGCGCGCCATCGTCTCGCCGGGCGTCGCCGACGCCGCGGCGCTCGACACCGCCCCGACGGGCGCGCGATGAGGCGACAGCCCGTTCATGCTCCCGACCGACGGCCCGGACACCACCGGCGCCAGCGCGGTCCGCACGGCGTCCGGCCGCAGCCCGAAGAGCGCCCGCTCGGCGGACCTGAAGCCCACGAGCTGGACCGCGACCAGCACCGCCATCGCGATGAGCAGGAGGCGGCCGAGACGCGGCGTGAGGCCGAAGGCGTTGACGCCGGTGCCCTGGTTGACGCGGTCGACGAGCAGGCTGCGGACCGCCGCCACCTGTTCGCCGGCCGCCGACCGGCGGCCGAAGCTGCCGCGCGACGACATGGCCTGCCCCGCCGGCCTCGTGTCCCGCCGGGGACCGCCGACGAGGGCCATGTCGCCGGCCAGCCGCACGAGGATGTCGATCCGCTCGGCGACCGTGGGATGGGTGGCGAAGGGTCCCGCCACCGCGCCGTCGATCATCATGGCATCGACCGCCGGATCCACGTCCTCGACCGCGCTGTGGCCCTCGATGCGGCGCAGGGCGGAGATCAGGGCGGCCGGGTTGTGCGTCATGCGGACGGCTTCCGCGTCGGCGATGAACTCGCGCGACGAGGACACGAGGAGGCGCGACACGCGGGCGAGCGTCATGGCCAGGCTCGTGACGAAGCCGGCGAACAGGAACATCAGGAGGAAGGGCGGCATGAAGACGATGAGGGCGATCTGCCGCCAGCCCTCGATGCGCAGCATGTTGTGGCGCTGCAGGAAGAGGAGGTTGTCGAGCAGCACGTTGGCGACCGCCATGAGGCGGATGTCGCCGTTGCGGATGTGGGTCACCTCGTGCGCCGCGACCGCCTCGAGCTCCTCGTCGTCGAGGGAATCCACGAGGCCGCGCGTCACCACGACCCAGGCGGAGTGGCGGTCGAGGCCGCAGGCGAAGGCGTTGCGCGCCGGGGTCTCGATGATCCCGATCGCCGGCAGCGGCAGGCCGGCGGCGATCGCCTGCTGCTCCACGATGTTCACGAGGCGCGGCTCGTCGCGCCGCGCGACCGGCTGGAAGGACACGGCGCGGCGGACGCCGGCGGTGTGGCGCAGGAACTGGACGAGGAAGAGGCCGACGCCGAAGGCCAGGACGAACGGCTCGTAGCGCCTCAGATAGCCCTCGAGGTCGTAGATCGGCGTGTGCTGGAGATCGAGGAAGAGGAGCGGCAGGAACAGCGCCACGGCGGCGACGAGCTGGAACGCCAGCACGAAGCCCGCGAACATGACGAGCGAGCGCATGTCGTTGCGCTCGACGTGGCCGTAGAGGCCCTTGACGCCGACGATGGAGAGGGCCTTCGCCGCGCACCACCGGACCGGCGCGAGCAGCCACCGCGACGGCGCCAGAACGGCGGCTCGAAGGCTCGTGGCGCTCGGCATCACTCCCTCCCCGCCTGCCTGCTGCCCGCCTGCCCCGCGGCGCCCCCGGGTGTCAGAACCTGAAGGCCGCCGGCTCGTCGATCAGCACGCGCTCGGAGCCGAGGTCGAAGGCCTTGCGGCGGCCGAGCCGCATGGCCGCGCCGACGAGATTTCCCGGGAACTGGCGCAGCGTCGCGTTGAACTCGTCGACCGCCAGGTTGTAGAAGCGCCGCGCCGCCGTGATGCGGCTCTCCGCGTCCGTCAGCTCCATGCGCAGCTCGCGGAAATGGCTCGACGCCTGGATCTCCGGGTACTTCTCGACCACGCTCATCAGCGAGTGGATGCACTGGCCGACCTGGGTCTCCGCCTCGAGCCGCACCTCAGGGTCGGTCGCGCGAAGCGCGTTGGCGCGGGCCTGCGCGACCTCGGTCAGGATGCCGCGCTCGTGGCCGGCAAAGCCCCGCACCGTCTCGACGAGCCCGGGAATCAGGTTGTGGCGGTGCTTGAGCTGCACGTCGACATCGGCGAACGCGGTATTGCAGCGCTCGTCCAGCGCCATGAGCCGGTTGTGGGTCGACCACGCCAGGAGGGCGACAATGCCGGCGCCGATGCCGCCGAAGACAAGCCAGGTCATGTCCACGCGAATGCTCCCCGTGCATCATGGTGTCTCGCAACGATACCGCCTGCTGCCTTAATGGCATCTGAAAGACCTGTTTAGATTGGTATATGTCAGCCTATCCGCCTGTATCCCCGAAATATATTCCGGGATTTCACCATATGTTAATCGGACGGCGGGTCGAATTAAGTGCGAGCGCGGGTTTCCCGGGCGATCCTGCCCCTGCGCGATCCGGGAGGGATACATGGCGGAATTGATCGTCCTGCGCGTCAGGCGCGTGATCGCGGCAAGCGTCGAGGATGCTGTGGACGCGATGGAGCGGGCCGGCGGCACGAAGGTGATGCGCGAGGCGATCCGCGAGGTCGAGCGCGCGACCGAGGACGTGCGCGACGAGCACGAGGCGGTCGCCACCAGGCGGCTGCAGGCGCAGCGCCAGCAGCGGATGATCGGCGAGCGGCTCGCCACGCTGCAGGAGAAGGCGCGCTTCGCCGTCGGCCAGGGCCGCGAGGACCTGGCGGAAGCGGCGATCGCGAGCCAGATCGACCTCGAGGCGCAGGCGCAGCGGCTGAACGGCGTGCTCGACGAGACGCAGGCGGAGCTTGCCCGGCTCGACGAATGCCTGGCCGCCCTTGCGGCCCGCAGGACCCAGATGGAGGAGGAGCTCGAGGCGCTCGAGGCGGCCCGGCGCGAGGCGGCGATGGCCGGCGGCGACGGGCAGCCGAAGACGACGCGCGGCACCGAGCGCAAGGTCGAGCGCGCCGAGGAGGCCTTCGACCGCGCCATGGCGGGCGCGGGCGGCGTGGGCATGGCGCCGCTCGGGCGCGGAGGCGGCGCGCGTGGCGGAGATCGACACGATGCAGCGGACGGCGCGGATCGCCGAGCGCATGGCCGCGCTGCGCGCGGAGGCGGCCGGCTGACGGAAGGGTCACGCTGCAGCAGAGGCCTCAGGGGATAGCGGGAGCGGCCGGGGCGCCGGCGGCGCGGCAGGCTCAGGGAGGAAGGTTCGCGATGTTCGACCGGGACGAGCCGAAGTCGACCCTTGTCGCCTATCTGCTGTGGGCGCTCCTCGGGACCGTCGGACTGCACAAGTTCTATCTCGGGCGCACGGGCATGGGCATTCTCTACGCCTGCACGCTCGGCCTGTTCTTCGTGGGCACGCTGGTCGACATGTTCACGCTGCCCTCGCAGGTGCGGGCCGCGAATGCGCGGATCGCCGGGGGCGGCCATCCGCACGATATCGGCGGACGCATCGCCGACCTGCCGGACCCGGGACGGCTCGACATACGCTCGATCGACGAGATGATCGCCCGGTACAAGGCGATGAACGCGGCGGCGGCGGCACGGGCGGCCGCGGCACCGGCGCCGGCGCGCGCTGCGCCGCGGCGCCCGAGCGGCCCGCAGTTCGGACGGCGCACGAGCTTTCCGGCCGGCTGACCGGGCGCCGGGGCGCGACGGGCCCGGCCCGAAATCAGCTGCCGCGCGCGGTCTTGGCGGCCTTGGCCGCCTCGATCCGCTCGGCCACCATGTCCTGCAGCCGCCAGAGCTGGCGATCGTGGATGCCGAGCTCCTCGAGATGCGCCACCGTGTAGTGGAGATATTCCGCCATCGAGCCGCGCTCCCCGACCGCGACCGCAAGGACGTCGGCCACCTCCTCCAGGCTCAGCCCGTCGACATAGAGCGGCGACTGCCGGTCCATCACGAAGCAGATGGCGCGGATGGGGCCGTCGGCGGTGCGCAGGCGGATCCAGCGCGGCGGAAAGGCGTGCGGCCTGAGCCGCCCCTCCCGGCGCATGAGCGCGAGGAGGTTCTCCCACAGCGCGTCCGGCGGCAGCCGGTACGCCACGCCCTCGCAGCTCCCCCCGCGGTCGAGCGCCAGCATGAGCGAGGGTCGGCCGACCGAGCCCCGGAAGCGGTGGTCCCATCCCAGGCAGAACTTGCGGTGCCAGCCATGGGCGATGCCGGTGCGCCGCTCCGCGAACGCGAACTCGGGCTTCCAGATCAGCGAGCCGTAGGCGAAGGCCCAGATCTCTTCCTGGTCGGCCGGCCTGGCCTCGAGCATCTCGCGCGCGAGCGCGACGTGATCCTCCTCCGTGGCCCAGCGGCGGCCCTCCGGGACCGGCGCGATCTCGACGTCGCCGGCATCGCGGGTGACCCAGTGCGCGAGCTCTTCGGTGAGCCGCATGGCGCGGCGGTGATCGGTCTTCGGCAAGCTGTCCTCGGGAGAATCCGGCGGAAGGAGCCCCATCGTGGCCGGCTGGCCCGGCGGGTCAAGCCGGCGCGGGTTCAGTCCTGCCCGTCGCGCAGCGCCGCGAGCGCCGCGGCGGAGGCCTTCGCGACCATGGCGAGGTCGCTGCCGTGCGCGATCAGCCGGTAGCCGATCTCGCGGTAGAAATGGCCGAGCTCGGCCGTGTTGGCGTAGATCGTCGGGATCCTGCCGGCCGCCAGCGTGTGGCGGACGATCTCGAGCACGGCCTCGGCCGTCGCCGGGTCGGACGGATCGGGCGCCCTGCCTCCGGTGAGCGCCACCGACAGGTCGTTCGGGCCGACGAGGATGCCGTCGATGCCGGGCGTCGCGAGGATGTCGTCCAGGTTGGCCAGCGCCTCGCGCGTCTCGATCATCGCGAGGGCGAGCACGCGGTCGTTGGCGCCGGCGATGTAGTCGTCGTTGCCGGCGCCCCAGAGCATCTTCACGCGGTCGGGGCCCCAGCTGCGGGCGCCAAGCGGCGGGTACTTCACGGCGGCGGCGAATCGCGCCGCGTCCTCGGCCGTGTTGACCATCGGGCAGATCACGCCCTCGGCGCCGAGGTCGAGCATGCGGCTGACCTCGGGCCACGCGCCGTGCGGCACGCGCACCAGCGGCGCCGCGCCCGCGCCGATCACCGAGGTGACCGCGGCGGCGAGCTCCGGGTAGCCGAAGAAGCCGTGCTGCGCGTCGAGGCAGACGGCGCCGAAGCCGGCGCGCGCCATCGCCTCCGCGGTCAGCGGCGCGCCCAGCACCGACCAGCCGCAATAGACGGTGTCGCCGGCCCTCAGCCGCTCGGCCAGCGTCGCCACGGCCGCCTCAGCCTTCCTTCTGGACCTGCTCGGCAGCCTGGACGAGAAGCTCTTCCATGGTGCGGCGGATCTGGTGGTCGGACTGCTCGATGCCCTTGGCGTCGAAGTCGCCGCGCACCTTGCGGAAGACGTCCTCGTCACCCTTCTCGACGAAGTCGGAGAGCACGACCTCCTTGGCGTACGCGTCGGCGTCGGGGCCCTCGAGCCCCATCTTCTCGGCCGCCCAGAGGCCGAGCAGCTTGTTGCGGCGCGCCATCGCCTTGAAGCGCAGCTCCTCGTCGTGGGCGAACTTGTTCTCGGCCGCCACCTTCCGCTTTTCGAACTCGTCCATCGTCCCTTCCCCTCAGGTCGCGTCAGCCTCGCGCGCGACGGTTCACGTGCCGCTCTCCATACGCGGGCATGCCGGTCAAATCAATGAAGCGGCCGGCGCCCGGCTGCCTTGGCGCGGCTCATTGTATTGACGATATGAATGAGCTAGGTTTCGCACGCTCTAGCGGACGGCCCGCCTGCCCCTGTTCCGGCGGGCTCGTCCTGTTGCTTCTCGACCATGGGAACGCCCGGCCCGGCCCACCGCCGTTGCCCCGCGTCATGTCCTTGATGTCAGGTTTTATCCGAATGAATCGTCGCCGCAGAATTTACGAAGGCAAGGCCAAGATCCTGTACGAGGGTCCCGAGCCCGGCACGCTGGTGCAGCACTTCAAGGACGACGCGACGGCGTACAACAACCAGAAGCATGCCCAGATCGAGGGCAAGGGCGTCCTGAACAACAGGATCTCGGAATTCATCTTCCAGAACCTGAACGCGATCGGCGTGCCGACCCACTTCATCCGCCGCCTGAACATGCGCGAGCAGCTGATCCGCGAGGTCGAGATCATCCCGCTCGAGCTCGTGGTGCGCAACGTCGCGGCCGGCTCGCTGTCGAAGCGGCTCGGCATGGAGGAAGGCGTCCAGCTGCCGCGCTCGATCATCGAGTTCTACTACAAGAACGACGAGCTCGGCGACCCGATGGTCTCCGAGGAGCACATCACGGCCTTCGGCTGGGCGAGCCCGCAGGAGATCGACGACATGATGTCGCTCGCCCTGCGCGTGAACGACTTCCTCACGGGCCTCTTCCTCGGCGTCGGCATCCGCCTCGTCGACTTCAAGATCGAGCTCGGCCGGCTCTACGAGGGCGAGATGATGCGCATCGTCGTCGCCGACGAGATCAGCCCCGATTCGTGCCGGCTGTGGGACATGAAGTCGGGCGAGAAGCTCGACAAGGACCGCTTCCGCCGCGACATGGGCGGCCTCGTGGAGGCCTACCAGGAGGTCGCGCGCCGGCTCGGCATCATGACCGGCAACGAGTTCGAACCGGCCCTCCGGCCCCGTCCTGGTCAAGTGAGCGGCGCCATGAAGGCGAACGTCACGGTCACGCTGAAGACCGGCGTCCTCGACCCGCAGGGCAAGGCGATCGAGGGCGCGCTGCACTCGCTGGGCTTCGACGGCGTCGAGAACGTCCGCCAGGGCAAGCTGATCGAGCTCGAGATCCCCGAGACCGACCGCGAGGCGGCGCGCCGCCAGGTCGAGGAGATGTGCGAGAAGCTGCTCGCCAACACGGTGATCGAGAGCTACCGCATCGAGCTGGTGTGAGGCGGCGCGGGATCGACTCCCGCCGTCCCTCCCGCCCGGCCGCCCCGGATCCAGGGACACGCGCCGTGCCCGAGGCACGGCATCGCGACGAGGCCCGGCAGCCCGGACTTGATCCGGAGCCCGCGGGCCCGCATAGGAAGCGCTTCGGACCGATCGTGACGCCACGCCCATGAAATCAGCCATCATCCTGTTTCCCGGCATCAACCGCGAGCGCGACATGGCGCGGGCGCTGCGGCTCGCCGGCAGCGACGAGCCGTCGATCGTCTGGCACAAGGAGACGAGCCTGCCGGACGTCGACCTGATCGTGCTGCCGGGCGGCTTCTCCTACGGCGACTACCTGCGCTGCGGCGCGATCGCCGCGCGCTCGCCGGTCATGCGCGAGGTGGTGAAGCGCGCCGGGGACGGCGTGAGCGTGCTCGGCGTCTGCAACGGCTTCCAGATCCTGATCGAGGCGGGGCTGCTGCCCGGCGCGCTGATGCGCAACCGCGAGCTCAGGTTCATCTGCCGCGACGTGCACCTGAAGATCGAGACGAACGCCACCCGCTTCACCTCGGGCTACGAGGCGGGCCAGGTGATCCGCGTGCCCGTGGCGCACGGCGAGGGCAACTACTTCGCCGACGAGGAGACGCTGAAGCGGCTCGAGGGCGACGGCCGCGTCGTCTTCCGCTACTGCGCCGCCGACGGCAGCCTGACGGACGAGGCCAACCGCAACGGCTCGGTCGACGCCATCGCCGGCATCCTCAACGCGCGCGGCAACGTCATGGGCATGATGCCCCACCCCGAGGACCACGTGGAGCCGCACCAGGGCTCGACCGACGGGCTGAAGATGTTCCAGTCGATCCTCGCCGCCGCCTGACCAGACCGCCCCCCAGAGCCCCACATGAGCATCCCCAACGAGATCCGCATCACCCCCGGCCTGGTCGCGGAGCACGGGCTGAAGCCCGAGGAATACGAGCGCATCCTCGACCTGATCGGCCGCGAGCCGACGCTGACCGAGCTCGGCATCTTCTCGGCGATGTGGAACGAGCACTGCTCCTACAAGTCGTCGCGGCTGTGGCTGAAGACGCTGCCGACGGAAGGCCCGCAGGTCATCCAGGGGCCCGGCGAGAACGCCGGCATCGTCGACATCGGCGACGGCCAGTGCGCCGTCTTCAAGATGGAAAGCCACAACCACCCCTCCTACATCGAGCCGCACCAGGGCGCGGCGACCGGCGTGGGCGGCATCTTGCGCGACGTCTTCACCATGGGCGCGCGGCCGATCGCGGCGCTCAACGCGCTGCGCTTCGGCGACCCCGACCACGAGAAGACCCGCCACCTCGTCTCCGGCGTCGTCGAGGGCATCGGCGCCTACGGCAACTCCTTCGGCGTGCCCACCGTCGGCGGCGAGGTGAACTTCCACCGGCGCTACAACGGCAACATCCTGGTCAACGCGATGGCCGTCGGCGTGGCGCGGACCGACCGCGTGTTCTACGCGGCCGCCTCCGGCGTCGGGAACCCGATCGTCTATCTCGGCTCCAAGACCGGCCGCGACGGCATCCACGGCGCCTCGATGGCGAGCCAGGAGTTCGGCGAGGATTCGCAGGAGAAGCGCCCGACCGTGCAGGTCGGCGACCCGTTCGCCGAGAAGCTGCTGCTCGAGGCGTGCCTCGAGCTGATGGCGTCGGACGCGGTGATCGCGATCCAGGACATGGGCGCGGCGGGGCTGACGTGCTCGGCGGTCGAGATGGGCGCCAAGGGCGACCTCGGCGTCGAGCTCGAGCTCGACCGCGTGCCGTGCCGCGAGGCGGCGATGACGGCCTACGAGATGATGCTGTCGGAGAGCCAGGAGCGCATGCTGATGGTGCTGCGCCCCGGCTACGAGGACGAGGCGCGCGCGATCTTCGAGAAGTGGGACCTCGACTTCGCGATCGTCGGCCACACCACGGACGACCTGCGCTTCCGGGTGAAGCACGGCGGCGAGACGATGGCCGACCTGCCGATCAAGGAGCTCGGCGACGAGGCGCCCTGCTACGACCGGCCGTGGACGGAGACGCCCCTGCCCGCGACGCTCGAGCCCGCCGCGGTGCCGGCGCCGAACTCGGTCTCGGAGACGCTCGTGAAGATGATGGGCTCGCCCCATCTCTGCTCGCGGCGCTGGGTGTGGGAGCAGTACGACCACCTGATCCTCGGCAACACGATGCAGCGCCCGGGCGGCGACGCCGCGGTGGTGCGCGTCGACGACGGGCCGAAGGCGCTCGCCATGTCGGTCGACGTCACGCCGCGCTACTGCGAGGCGCATCCGCAGACGGGCGGCCGGCAGGCCGTGGCCGAGGTGTGGCGCAACATCACCGCCGTCGGCGCGCGGCCGCTGGCGATCACCGACTGCCTGAACTTCGGCAATCCCGAGCGGCCCGAGATCATGGGCCAGCTCGTCGGCGCCATCAAAGGCATCGGCGAGGCGTGCCGGGCGCTCGACTTCCCCGTCGTGTCGGGCAACGTGTCGCTCTACAACGAGACCTCGGGCCAGGCGATCCTGCCGACCCCGGCGCTCGGCGGCGTCGGGCTCCTCGACGACATCGACCGCATGGCGACGATCCCCTTCAAGGCCGAGGGCGAGGCGATCCTGCTCGTCGGCGAGACGAAGGGCCATCTCGGCCGCTCGCTCTACCTGGAAACGATGCTCGGCCGCGAGGACGGCGCGCCGCCGCCGGTCGACCTTCGAGACGGAGCGGCGCAACGGCGACTTCGTGCGCGCGCTGATCCTCGACGGCTCGCTGACCGCGGTGCACGACCTCTCCGACGGCGGCCTCGCCGTGGCGCTCGCCGAGATGGCGCTCGCCTCCGGCATCGGCGCGCGCGTCGACGGCGCGCCGGGCGACATGCCGGCGCACGCCTTCCATTTCGGCGAGGACCAGGCGCGCTACCTCGTCACCTGCCGCCCCGCCGACGCCGCCCGCATCGCCGAGGCGGCGGAGAAGATCGGCGTGCCGCTCCTGCGGCTCGGAGAAACCGGCGGCGACGCATTGAACCTTGCGGGGCAAGAGCCGATCTATTTGGATGAGCTGAAGCGCCGACACGAATCCTGGCTGCCGGACTACATGGCAGGCGGGGCAGAACTCTGAGGAGGCCGAAGACGCCCCATGCCGATGGACGCCAACCAGATCGAGACCCTGATCAAGACCCACATCCCGGACGCCAAGGTGACGATCCGCGACCTCGCCGGCGACAGCGACCACTATGCGGCGATCGTGGTGTCGGAGGCGTTCCGCGGCAAGTCGCGCGTCCAGCAGCACCAGATGGTCTACCAGGCGCTCCAGGGCCAGATGGGCGGCGCGCTGCACGCCCTCGCGCTGCAGACGAGCGCCCCGGACTGAGAACAGGGCGGGCCCGCCCGAGCGGCGCCGCCGGAGACACCGAAAGGCATCGACGATGAAAGAAATCCACGCCTGGATCGACAACGCGGTGAAGACCAACGACGTGGTCGTGTTCATGAAGGGCACGCCCGACTTCCCGCAGTGCGGCTTTTCCGGCCAGGTCGTCCAGATCCTCGACTATGTCGGCGTGCCCTACCAGGGCGTGAACGTCCTCGAGGACGACGGCCTGCGCCAGAGCATCAAGGACTACTCGAACTGGCCGACCATCCCGCAGCTCTACGTCAAGGGCGAGTTCGTCGGCGGCTGCGACATCATCCGCGAGATGTTCCAGTCGGGCGAATTGCAGCAGATGTTCGTCGAGAAGGGCCTCGCCCCCAGCGAGCAGCAGACGGCCTGAGGCCGCCCGCCCCGGCACGGCCGGCAGACGAGACGATCAAGGGCGCCACGGGCGCCCTTTTTCGTTGGCTGGGGGTGGCAGCTTCCGAAGCCGATCGGGGGCTGAGGTTTTCGAGCGGTCGCGGCCGGAGCTTGAAGGGCGGCGACAAGAGTCGAGCCCCGCAGGGCGGCTTTGCAAAGGCGATCCCTGCCCGACCCACGTATGGCAAGGGTTGAAACCCAAGCTGGAAAGAATACCGATGTTGACGTAACGTAATCTCCGGGCTGTTGGGCAGCGCGCTGCCGGAGAAAGTCGGTGAACGGAGGTCGTGGCGGCTCTCGCACAGCCGCAATGGACGGCACAATTACGATGGAGGAGCAGCTCCATCTGCTTATCGCGGAGATTTATGCCTCCGCCTTCGAGCCCGAGCTGATCGGCCTGGCGCTCAAACGCCTGTGCCACCTCACAAGCAGCTCCAGTGGCGTCTTCGCCTATCATATCGATGGGGTTATCGGGCGAGACCTCATGGAGAACCTCGACCCGGCCCTCCAAGGGCCGGTCCACGAGTTGCAGCACCAGAACCTTTATTTTCAGCGTCGAGAGCTCGTGCCGCAGGGCCGGGCCGTCCGCGGGGAGGAACTCGCTCCCCTGGAGGAGTGGCGCGGGCTCGAGCTCTTCCACGACATCTTCGAGCCGAACGGCATCGTGAGGTTTCTCGGGCTGTCCGTGGTGAACGAGCCGCGCCTGTTCGTGGAGGTCTCGCTGTTCCGGCCGGAGGCGCGCGAAAGCTTCGGTGAACAGGAACTGCGGCTCGGGAACATCGTTTCGCGGCACCTGGCTCACGCCGCGCAGGCGGCCCGAGGACTTCGCGCAGATGCGAGCCCGCACTGCCTGTCTCGCGGATGCCTTCGATCGCGTGAGCGACGGATGCATCCTCGTCGAGGCGACGGGACACCTGCTACACGCCAACGCCGCTGCGGAGCGGATCCTGAGCCGCGGCAGTCCGCTGCGGGTGGTTGGTGGCCGCGTCAGGCCGTCGAGCAGTCTCGACCGCGAGGCCTGGGCGAGGCTGCTTCATCGTCTCGGGCGACGGGACGCGCCGGCCGGTGACGCGATAGGCCTGGGCACAGGAAGCGGTTGTCGGCTCGATGTGATCTCGGCCCCTTTGGGCACCGAGCAGGCGGAGCGGCTGGGCCTGATAGCCGCCGTCGCGGCGCCGGCGGGCCTGCTGCTGATGCGCGACCCGAATGTCCGTTCCCCGTGTCCGAGCGAGCTTCTCGTCCGGCTCTTCGACATGACCTGCGCCGAGGCTGCGCTCGCGGCGGCACTCGCGGGTGGGCAGACGTTGTCCGGCTATGCCGAGCGCACCGAGCGCAGCCTCAACACGGTCAAGACGCATCTCAAGGCGGTCTTCGCAAAGACCGGCACCTCGCGACAGGCGGAAGTCGTCCGCCTCGTCGCCGATCTGTCGCGGCTCAGCGCCGGTCGGTACGGGGCGGATTCCAGGAGCTGATCCGATGCGGGAAGAGGACCTCCACGCGCTGATCGGCGACATCTACGACGCCTCGCTGGAAGACGAGGTTCCCATGGAGCTGCTCGCTCGCCTCGCGCGCGCCACCCGCAGCACCGTCGCCATGCCCGACATCTTCGAGCCCCCGGGCCGGCTCAAGGAGACGCCGATCTACGGCGGCGATCCCGCGGACCGACGCATCGCAAACGAATACGCGCATCTCAACCTGAACATTCAGCGGGCGCACCTTTTCCGGCCTGGGCGCGCCATTCGCGGCGAGGAGGTCGCCTCGTTCGACGAATGGCGCGGCAATCCGATCCTGAACGAGTTGTGGATCCCGGCGGGGACCATTCACATGCTGCACCTGACCGGTCTTCACGGACCGGACCAGCACGCCGGAATATCCCTCTGGCGCGGGTTCGACGGCGGCCCCTACGACGATGCGGAACTCGCGGAAGGCCACGTGCTGGCCCGGCACCTGCGGCGCGCGCTGGAGTTCGGCAGGCGGTTTGGAGCGGCCATGGGCCGGGCCGGGCTGCTCGAGGAGGCGATGGCGGCGATGACGACGGCCTGCCTCCTGATAGACGCCCGCGGCAGGATCCTGCGCGCGAATGCCAGGGCCGAGCAGATCCTGGCGTCCGGCGAACCGCTCCGCGTCGCCGGAGGTCGACTTGAAGCCGTTCATGAACCGAATGTGGGCCGTTGGCGAACCGTCCTGGGGCGGCTTGCCGCGACCGACACGCCGGCCACGGGCACAGCTGCGCTGCTCGAAGGACCGGGCGCTCCGATTCTCATACACGCGGTGCCGCTGCGCGCGGCTGCGGCAGAGCAGTGGGGCGTCCAGCGGGACGCCGTGTCGCTCGGTCTCGTCCTGATGCAGTCGCAGGACGGCGCGCCCGTCTCTGCCTCACGGACGCTCATGGCGCTTTTCGGGCTCACGCCCGCCGAGGCCGAACTGGCGCTGGCCCTGCAGTCCGGCGAGACTCTCCCCCGTTATGCCGACCGGCACGGCCGCAGCCTCAACACGGTGAAGACGCACATGAAAGCCGTCTTCGCCAAGACGGAAACGCACCGGCAGGCCGATCTCATCCGACTTCTCTCGTCGCTCGGATCCTTCAACATCGGCTCCTGAGCAGGGGCGGCGCTTGCAGTTTCGCGCATCTCACCCGGACGGGTGAGGCGCGCCCCCTTCCTCACTCGCTAGCCTTTCTCGGCGAAACACCCCTTCGGGAGGGTCGGTCATGGCGGGTGAAGACGTGATCGGATGGCTGGCCGCAGCGCTGACCGTGGCAACCTTCTCCATGCGGTCGATGCGGCCGCTGCGCATCACGGCGATTGCCGCGAATTTCGCCTTCATCGCCTACGGCTCGATGCGCGGCCTCCCGCCGGTCCTTGCCCTCCATCTCCTGCTTCTGCCCTGCAACGTCATCCGTCTCGCCGAGCTCAACGACGAGGCGCGATGGACATCGGCCGAGGCCGACCCCCGGCCGGCAAAGGAAGGCTCGCGCCCAGCCCTCGCGAGCGATCTCCTGCAAGGAGGCTCCGATGATCGATCTCATGAATGCGATGATGCTGTGGCTGTCCCTGTTGTACGGGCTCCCGCAGACCGCCGAGGTTCCGACGCTCGCCTACATGCCGGCGGAGCGTCTGGCGCAGTTGCGCTACGCCACGCCCGCGACGGGCGCGGAGGCAGACGTGATGGCCGTCTATGACGACCGGACGGAGACGATCTACCTGCGCCCCGACTGGAGCGAAGACAGCGGCATCGACCTGTCGATTCTCGTGCACGAACTTGTGCACCACCTCCAGCACGTCGCCGGGCGGACCTACCGCTGCCCGGGCGAGCGCGAGCAGCTCGCCTTCACCGCGCAGGCCGAGTGGCTTCTGCAATACGGCGAGACACTGGAGAGCGCCTTCGGCCTCGATCCCGTTTCGCTCAAGCTCGCCACCATGTGCCTGCCATACTAGGGGACGAAGGCGTGGAGGACACGAACGACGGCGATGATGTCATGGATGCGCAACCAACCGGGGTGCGGTCCGGCGAGTTGCAGCAGATGTTCGTCGAGAAGGGCCTCGCCCCCAGCGAGGAGCAGACGGCCTGAGGCCGTGCGCTCCGGCACGTCCGGCAGACGAGACGATCAAGGGCGCCACGGGCGCCCTTTTTCGTTGGGGCGGGGCCTAATCGGACGATCGAGGGCTACGTCACGCCCGTGGCGTGCGACGGGGAACATGCGGCACGCGAGGTCCGCCTGCACCTCCGCTCGTCCGGGAAAATCGACGAACGCTCTTGCGTCAGGTTATATGCTGGACCGGAACATCGCCGGATCGCACGTCTACGTGGCTCATGATCGAAGCATTCGCGACGGACTTGCCCGCCCATCGTTCACGAGAGGAAATCTTCTCGCATCCGCGTTTTCCGGAAGCACGCAACGCGCTGATCGACGCCATGCTCGGCCTTTACGAGCATCAGCCGTTCCTCAACCGGCTCCTGCTCGAGGCCGGGCGCACCGTCGTCTTCGCGGTGCTGATGTGCCTGCATGCGCGTTACGACGAGGCGGAACGGGCCACGTGGCCGACGCTGCGGCTCCTCAACCAGTCGATGGCAGGATTCGGGCTTTCGAGCCCGCGCCGCACCGCCGACCTCGTCTCGCGCCTCATCAAGACCGGCTATGTGGAGCAGGTCTCCCAGGGCAGCGACCGCCGCGTCCGCATCCTTCGGCCAACCGAGAGGATGGTCGAACAGGATCTGGACTGGCTGGCTTCGCACTACGTTCCCCTGCAGGTGCTGTATCCGGACCCGGGCTACGGCCCGATCATGCAGCGCGACCGCGCGTTCCAGCGAATCCATCGGCAGGTTTCCGTCAGCATGTTCCCGCACGCGGCCCAGCTCCTCGCGCGCAACCCGACCATGGTGCAGTTCATGGTCCGCGAAGCCGGCATGATGATCCTCATCAAGCTGCTGCAGCTTGCCGGTCCGGGGGCGGCGAGCACGACGCCGATCTTCTACTCGGATATCGGCGCCCGTTTCGGCGTTTCGCGCACACAGGTCCGCAAGCTGCTGGAAGAGGCGGAAGGGCAAGGGCTGGTGCGTCTGACGCACGGCCGCGGCCGCACGGCTCAGCTCACGCCGACGTTGGTCGACGCGTTCGACCGCTTCATCGCCGACACGATGGAAGCCCACGACCTGTCATACCGGATGGCGCAAGACGGCGCGGCGGGCTAGCCGTCACGCCAATCGATGCAAAGTGTTCCGTTGCCGCCTCGACTTTCGTCGTCTTAGATTCTGGCACGAAATTCATCGCGGTCACTTGCATCAATACTCTGAATATCTGAGTGCGTCGTCACGCCGCGAATGACGTGCATCGGGCAGGCAGGCGAAATCGATCCAGCGCGAGGGCGTCCGGCAACGGCGCAGCCTTGAGGGACCTCCATACCTGGGAGGTCCCCGCCAACAAGCGCGGGAACATCAGGCGGGGTGCCGGGTAATGCTGATCGACGGGGTGGGCTGGCTCGCCGCTGCCCTCACGATGCTGACCTTTTCCATGCGCGACATGCGCGCGCTGCGCATGGCGGGCATGGCCGCAAACCTGGCCTTCATCTTCTATGGGCTCGGCGATGCGCTTTATCCGGTGGCCGCGCTCCACATCCTTCTTTTGCCGTGCAACGCGCTCCGATTGTGGCAGATCGTGCGCGAACGGCGCGGAATGCGGGACGTCGCCCTCGGCCTGGTCGCCCACCACGGTCCCGACGAGGTGGCGGCCGGCTGAATCGGACGCGGCGCACGGCAATGAACCGCCCGGGGTCCTGCCAAGGCCGGTCTGGACAACATCGCGAGCGCAGCCGGGCGGACCAGAGGGCCTCCTTCTATCGGCACCAGCCGCTCCGCCCCCTCCACCTCGTGTCATGCACAGGGGCGTCATCAGCGCCCTCAGCCGCACGTCCATGCCCACCTGCCACGTAGCCGCGTCGCCGCGGCTACAGTGCCACCGCCGTCTCGTCCTTGGCGGTGCGGATGACCAGCATGGTGTGGAAGCGCGCGACGTTGGTGCGGTCGCGGAACAGCCGCTCGCAGAGCGCGTCGAACTCCTCCATGCTCTCCAGGCGCAGCATGAGGAGCACGTCCGCCAGGCCGGTCACGGCGTGGGCCTGGGCGACGGCCTCCTCCTTCACGACCAGGTCGAGGAAGCGGCGCATCTCCTGCTCGCCGTGGCGCTCGAGCTCGACGGTGACGATCGCCTTCAGCCCCCTGCCGGCCTTGGCCGGGTCGAGGATGGCGACGATGCGGTCGATCACGCCGGCGCTGCGGAGGCGGCGGAGCCGGCGCAGGCAGCTCGACGGCGACAGCCCGACCTCGTCGGCCAGCGCCGCGTTGGTGCGCGAGGCGTCGCGCTGCATGAGGTTCAGGAGCTTGCGGTCGAGCCGGTCCATGGGCGGGGCTTTCGAGCGAGGCGAGATCTGCAATTTTATTGCACGGCGGCGCAATCTTTGACCACAAATTCGAAGCGTCCCGCGCTACCTCTTGCCGGCACGTCAAGCGATGGGACGCCGGATGACGAAGACCGCTTTCGCGCTGCGGAGAACGCTCGACTTCTGCCGCATCTACTGGGTGCTGGTGCGCATCATCGTGCCGGTGGCGCTCGTCACCGAGGCGCTCGCGCAGCTCGGCGTCATCGAGGCCGTGGCGCCGGCCCTGTCGCCGCTCATGTCCTTCTACGGGCTGCCGGGCGAGCTCGCCTTCGCGCTCCTCACCGGCGTGCTCGTCGGCATCTGGGGCGGGCTGACGATCCTCTTCACCCTGGTGCCGGTGTCCTCGCTCACCGTCGCCGACATGACGGTCTTCGCGACGCTCGTGCTCTTCGCGCACGCCCTGCCGATCGAGCAGCGCATCATCCAGAAGGTCGGGCCGGGCTTCCTCGTCACCACCGCCCTGCGGCTCGCGGGCGCGCTCGCCTACGCCGCGATCCTGCACCAGGTCTTCGCCGCCACTGGCTGGCTCTCGGCCCCGCTCGACCCGGCCTGGGTGCCGATGGGCGAGACGAAAGGCTGGGCCGACTTCCTCCTCGGCCTCGCCGAGACGCTCGGCTGGATGTTCGTCATCCTCATGGCGCTCGCCTGGGCGCTCGAGCTCCTGAAGCTGTCGGGGCTCATGGCCCACGTGAACCGGGCGCTCGCCCCCCTCTTCCGGATGGCCGGCATCGAGGGCCCGGCGGCCGAGTTCGCCGTCATCGGCCTGTTCCTCGGCATCTCCTACGGCGCGGGCCTGCTTCTCGACGGCGTGCGCGAGAGCCGGCTCGAGCCGCGCCAGATCTTCGTCGCCTGCGTCTTCATGGGCTTCGCCCACGGCATCATCGAGGACACGCTCGTCGTCGTGGCGCTGGGGGCCGACCTGACCGGCGTCTTCCTCGGCCGGCTCGTCTTCGCGGTCGCCGCCACGGCGCTCGTCGCGGTCGCCCTGCGGCGCTCCTCCGACGCGGCGTTCTACGGCTGGATGTACGGCCGGCGCCCCGCCCGCGCCGCGGCCTGAGGGCCGGCGCTCCAGCCGCCTCCCCGAAACGAAAAAGGCCGCCCGGAGGGGCGGCCTTTCGAATTCCGTGGAAGCCTTTCGGCCCGCGTCAGCGCGAGTAGAACTCGATGACGAGGTGCGGCTCCATCATGACCGGGTACGGCACGTCGGCGAGGCCGGGCGAGCGCACGAAGCTGGCGGTCATCTTCTGGTGGTCGACCTCGATGTAGTCCGGCACGTCGCGCTCGGCGAGCTGCGTCGCCTCGAGCACGATGGCGAGCTGCTTGGAAGCTTCCTTGACCTCGATGACGTCGCCCGGCTTCACGCGGTAGCTCGGGATGTTCACCTTCTGGCCGTTCACCTTGATGTGGCCGTGGTTGATGAACTGGCGCGAGGCGAACGGCGTCGGCGCGAACTTCGCGCGGTAGACGACGGCGTCGAGCCGGCGCTCGAGCAGGCCGATCAGGTTCTCGGAGGTGTCGCCCTTCAGGCGGTTGGCCTCCTCGTAGACCTTGCGGAACTGCTTCTCGGTGATGTTGCCGTAGTGGCCCTTCAGCTTCTGCTTGGCGCGCAGCTGCTGGCCGTAGTCGGAGACCTTGCCGCGGCGGCGCTGGCCGTGCTCGCCGGGGCCGTATTCGCGGCGGTTGACCGGGCTCTTCGGCCGGCCCCAGATGTTCTCGCCGAGGCGGCGGTCGATCTTGTACTTCGCTTCGATGCGCTTGCTCACGCGCTAACCCTTCTCAAAAAACGTCTGCAGATCGTTCAAAATGAACCGCTTCTCCTCTGCCACCCTTCCGGGGGCCGACAGGCGAGGACCCGAACCGAGCCTTCGCCACGCAAGCGGAAAGACGGCGCGAGCCCAACGGTCCGCGCCGATCGGCGGTAGATAGCCGCGCCGGCCGGCATTGTCAAACCGCGAGGGCCTCAAGGACGGCGGCCTGCGCCTCCTCCGGCGCGGCCCGCGGCCAGTCGGCCATCTGCGTGCGGAACCAGGTGAACTGGCGCTTGGCGTAGCGCCGCGTGTCCATGCGGATCTTCTCCACGGTCTCGCCGTAGCCGGCCTCGCCGCGCACATGGGCGAGGAGCGGCCGCAGCCCGTGCGCGCGGTAGCCCGGCAGGGCGGGATCGAGGTCCATCGCCTCGACCGCCCTCGCCTCCTCGACCGCCCCTTCCTCGAGCATCGCGACCGTGCGCGCCTCGATGCGCCGGCGCAGCGCGGCCCGGTCGGGCCACAGCACGAGGCGCAGCGCCGTCTCCTCCGGCACGAGCGGCGGCTGCGGCGGGTCGCCCTGCCACGCCGACAGCGGCCGGCCCGTCGCCTCCAGCACCTCGAGCGCGCGCAGGATGCGCTGCGGGTCGGTCATGGGAATGCGGGAGGCGGCGGCGGGATCGCGCGCCTCAAGCTCGCGGTGCAGGCGCTCCGCGCCCTCGTCCTCGATGCGGGCGCGCACCGCCTGCCGCACCTCGTCCGGCACGGCGGGGATGTGCGCGAAGCCTCGCGTCAGCGCGCGGAAGTAGAGGCCCGTGCCGCCGACGAGGATCGGCCGGCGGCCCTGGGCGCGCGTCTCGGCGAGCGCGGCCTCCACGTCGGCCAGCCAGCGGCCGGTCGAATAGGGCTCGCGCAGCGACACGTGGCCGTAGAGGCGATGCGGCACCCTCGCCTCCTCCTCGGCCGAGGGCCTCGCGGTCAGGATCCGGAGCTCGGAATAGACCTGCATCGAATCGGCGTTTATCACGGTGCCGCCCAGCCGCTCCGCCAGGTCGAGCGCCAGGGCCGACTTGCCGCTGGCGGTCGGCCCGGCGATCAGGATCGGGCTTTCGGGGCTCACCGCCTCACCCACGGGAATGAACGCGCTCACATGGCCTCTGTACTGGTTCTCACAAGCGATCAAGCCGCCCCCGCCCTGGACGAGGCCCTCGCCGCGGAGGTCGCGCGGGAGGCCGGCGCCGGCACGCCGCGCTGGCTCATGCGGGGCGTGGCGGCCGAGTGCGACGTGGCGGACGGGACGGGAGCGCTCGAGCGCGCCCGGGCCATCCTGGCCTCCCGCCCGGTCGACGTGAACCTGATGCCGGCGGAGGGCCGGCGCAAGCGGCTTCTGCTCGCCGACATGGATTCCACCATCATCGGGCAGGAATGCATCGACGAGCTGGCCGACCTCGTGGGCATCAAGCCCGAGATCTCCGCCATCACCGAGCGCGCGATGCGCGGCGAGATCGAGTTCGAGGGCGCGCTTCGCGAGCGCGTGGCGCTCCTGAAGGACTTCGACCTCGGCCTGATCGACGGCCTGCTCGAAAGCCGCATCACGCTCAATCCCGGCGCCCGCACGCTGGTGCGCACGATGCGACGGGCCGGCGCCTACACCGCCCTCGTCTCGGGCGGCTTCACCCACTTCACCGACGTCGTCGCCTCCCGGGCGGGCTTCCACGAGAACTCCGCGAACGTCCTGCGAATCGCGAACGGGCGCCTGACCGGCGAGGTCGAGGAGCCGATCCTCGGGCGGCAGGCCAAGCTCGACCGGCTCGAGACGCTCGTGAAGGAGAAGTCGCTGTCGCGCGAGGCCGCGCTGGTCGTCGGCGACGGCGCGAACGACCTCGCGATGATCGAGGCCGCGGGCCTCGGCGTCGCCTACCACGCCAAGCCCGCCGTCGCGGCCGCCGCCGGCGCCCGCATCGACCACGGCGACCTGACCTCGCTCCTGTTCCTGCAGGGCTTCACGGCCGACGAGTTCGCGGAAGACTAGAGGAACGTCCCTTCGGCATTCCGGCCCGGCGGAGCCGGAAATCACCTTTCCGGCTGCAGGCCGCCGTCGCCGGGCGTCGCCCGCTCGATGCGGAGGGCGCTCACGAGGCCGCCGAGAAGGGTGAGCGCGGCGGCGAGCGCCAGACCCGCCCGCGGCGCGACGTCGGCGGAGGCGAGCGTGAAGAGCACCGTCATGAGGACGCCGCCGGCGGTCTGGCCGACGAGCCGCGCCGTGCCCTGCATGCCGCCGGCCGCACCGCTGCGCTCGCGGGCGACGGAGACCAGCATGTTGCGGTTGTTGGGCACGAGGAAGAGGCCGAAGCCGAGGCCCGAAACCATGGTGAAGAGGACGAGAGGCACCGGGCTGCCGTGCAGCGGCCACGCCGCGGCCAGGCCGAGGCCGATCGCCAGCAGGACACCGCCCACCGCGCACAGGAGGCCGCTCGCCATCCGGTCGGACAACCGCCCCGCGATCGGCCCCGCGACCGCGACCACCAGCGGCCACGGCGTCATGCACAGGCCGGTGGCCAGCGGGGAGAGGCCCATCCCGTGCTGGAAGACGAAGGGCAGCGCCACGTAGCTCGCCATCTGGCCGGAGAAGCAGCAGACCGACGCGATCACCGAGAGCCGGAACGAGCGCTCGCGCAGGAGATCGAGGGGGATCAACGGCGTCGGACGCGGCCACTCGCGCCGCACGAGGGCGAGGAAGCTCGCCGCGCTGAGGGCGAGGAGCGCGAGGCCCGGCATCGGCCCATCGCTCACGCGGTCGGCACCCAGCACCAGGCAGCCGAAGCCGGCCGCGTTGAGCGCGATGCTGAGCAGGTCGAGCCGGCGGCGGCTGCCGGCCGGCCGCGGCAGCGCCCGGCCCGCGACGAGCACGACGATCCCGATCGGCACGTTGACCGCGAAGAGCCACGGCCAGCTCGCGACGGAGAGGATCGCCGCGCCGATCGTCGGCCCGACCGCCGCCGAGAGCGCGACCACCATGGCGTTCCAGCCGATGACGGTGCCGATCAGCCGCTGCGGGAAGGTGAAGCGCAACAGCGTGACGGCGAGCGCCATGACCGGCGCCGCGCCCAGCCCCTGCGCGAAGCGGGCGGCGACCAGCCAGGGAAGCGACGGCGCCAGCGAGCACAGCGCGGAAGAACCCGCGAACAGCACGACGCCCGCCAGGAAGACCTTGCGGTGGCCGATGCTCTCGCCCAGCGCCGCGCTCGGCAGCAGGCCCATGACGAGGGCGAGCTGGTAGGCCGTCACGACCCAGACCGTGGAGGCGGCGGAGACGTTCAGGGCGGACTGGATCGTGGGCAGAGCCACGTTCGCGATCGCCCCGTCGATCACGACCAGCACCAGCGAGGCCATGAGCCCGAACGTCGCGTAATGCCGGCGCGGGCCGGGCAGGCCTTCGGCCGGATCGGTGGACTCGGGGCGTTGCGAGGGGTGGCTGGCGCCGTGACGTGCGAGTGAAAGGGACATTCTGCCTCCGCGGGGGATCATGCGAGGGCAAGATAGCGGGGCGCGGACATGGCGGAAGACGCACGGGTTGCAGGAAATAGCTGCACGGGACGCTATGCCGGACCGCCACGCGCGTATAGGCTTCGGCCATGGGCCAGCCGGATCTCAACCTGCTGAGGGCGCTCGACGCCCTGCTCGAGACGGGCAGCGTCGCGGGAGCGGCGCGCAAGCTGGGGCTCAGCGCCTCGGCGATGAGCCGGACGCTCGCCCGGCTGCGCGAGACGACGGGCGACCCGCTGCTGGTGCGGGCGGGACAAGGCATGGTGCTCACCCCGCACGCGGCGGCCCTTCGCGAGCGGGTCTCCCACGTCGCGACCGAGGTCGAGGCGCTGCTGCGGCGCACCGACGCCCCGCTCGACCTGGCGCGGCTGCAGCGCGTCTTCACGATCCGGGCGAACGAGGCGTGGGTGGTCGCCTTCGCGGCGCGCCTGATGCAGGCCGTGACGGCGGCGGCGCCGGGCGTGCAGCTTCGCTTTCCGCCCAAGACCAGCAAGGACGTGCGGCCCCTTCGCGAGGGACTCGTCGACCTCGAGATCGGCATCTACGGCGGCAGCGGCCCGGAGCTCATGATCCAGACGCTCTACCACGACCATTTCGTCGGGGTGGTGCGGACCGGGCATCCGCTGGCGACGGGCGAGGTGACCGCGCGCCGCTACGCCGCGTTCGACCACGTCATCGCCTCGCGGCGGTCCACGGACAGCGGTCCCGCCGACGGCGCGCTCGCCGCCTCGGGCCTGTCGCCGAGGACCGCGGTGACGGTCCCGAGCTTCCCGGCGGCGCTGGCCGTCGCCTCGGTCTCCGACCTGGTGGCGCTCGTGCCGCATTCGTTCGCTGAGGCGGAGGCGGCCCGCGGCGCGGCGGGCGCGGGCCCGCAATTCCACTCCTTCCCCCTGCCCGTCGAGACGGAGCGGTTCGCCATATCGCAGATATGGCACCCTCGCGTGGACGCCGATCCGGCGCACCGATGGCTCCGCTCGGTCGTCAGGTCCTTCTACCACGCGCAGCCGGAGCCCCGGCCCGCGCCCCGCGACACCGCGTGAGGTCCGGAAGGCCGCCGCCGCCCGCTGCGGGCGGCGGACGGTCCCGTCCCAAGCGGCGAAGGGCAAAAGAAAAGGGGCGCACAAGCGCCCCTTTCCATACGTCTCTCGCCGGCAACCGGGGCGCCGTGACGCCCGTTGCCGGCCTCTGGGTCCGGGAGATCAGTCCTCGAACGGCACCACGATGAACTGCAGCTCGCCCGAGGGATCGGCCGTGAGCAGAAGCGCCGACTTGCGGCCCATGTCCTTCAGGCGCTTCACCGCGTCCTGGAACTCCTCCGGGGTCCGCACCCGCTCCTGCGACACCTCGCTGATGACGAAGCCCTCCTGCATGCCCTTGTCCTGGGCCGGGCTCTTGTCGTCGACGCCGACGACGACGACGCCCTCGAGGTTCTCCGCGATGCCGTACTGCTCGCGGCGCGCGTCCGTCAGCTCGCCGACCTTCAGGCCGAGCGCGTCGACGCCCTCTTCCTGCTTGGGCTGGTCCTCGGGCTTCTTGGTCTCGGTCTCCTGGTCCTGGGTCGCCTCCTCGAGGCGGCCGACCTTGACCTGGATCGTCTGCTCCTCGCCGTCGCGCAGGAGCTTCACCTCGACCGACTCGCCGATCGCCGTGTCGGCGACGACCCGCGGCAGCTGCCGCATCTCGTCGATGTCGTGGCCGTCGAACGACAGGATGACGTCGCCGGTCTTGATGCCGGCCTCGGCCGCCGGGCCGTCCTCGTTGACGCCGGCGACGAGCGCGCCCTTGGCGTCGTCCATGCCGAGGCTCTCGGCGATCTCGGGCGTCACCGTCTGGATGCGCACGCCGAGCCAGCCGCGGCGCGTCTCGCCGTACTGCACGAGCTGGTCGATCACGTGGCGCGCGAGGTTGGAGGGGACCGAGAAGCCGATGCCGATCGAGCCGCCGGAGGGCGAGATGATCGCCGTGTTGATGCCCACGACCTCGCCGTTCATGTTGAAGAGCGGGCCGCCGGAATTGCCGCGGTTGATCGCGGCGTCGGTCTGGATGAAGGAATCGTAGGGGCCCGACTGGATGTCGCGCTTCTGCGCCGAGACGATGCCGGCCGTGACCGTGCCGCCGAGGCCGAACGGGTTGCCGATCGCGACGACCCAGTCGCCGACGCGCAGCTTGTCGGAATCGCCGAAATGCACGGCCTTGAGCGGCTGCTTCGGCTGGACGCGCAGCACGGCGAGGTCGGTCTGCTTGTCGATGCCGATGACCTCGGCCGGCAGCTCGCGCCCGTCGTTGAAGTTGACGACGATCTCGTCGGCGTCGTCGATCACGTGGTTGTTCGTGACGATGATGCCGGACCCGTCGATCACGAAGCCGGAGCCGAGCGAGTTGACCCGGCGCGGCCGGTTGTCGCCGCCGTGATTGTTGAAGAACTCGTCGAAGAAGTCCTGGAAGGGCGAGCCCTCCGGCAGGTCGGGCATGTCGAGCCCCTCGGAGGGCGCGACGTCCTGCGAGGTCGAGACGTTGACCACCGCGTCGACGAGGTTCTCCGTCAGGTCGGCGAAGCTCGTGGGGGCGTCCGGCAGCGGCGCGATGCCGCCCTGGTTGTTCTCGGTCGGGCCGCTCGTCTGGGCCAGGGCCGGCCCGGCGAAGGTGATCGTGAAGGCGAGCCCGACGGCGGCGAGAAGCCCTCCGCCTCGACCCGATGGTCCTTTCCTAGGCGACGACATCATTGGTCTCCCATCCGTTGGCCGCGTCCGCGCCGGCGGCGGCGCGGATGTCGGCGTGTAGGCCGGCGCGCAGCGGACGCTGCGTCAGCCGCGCACGAGCCAGACGATGAACAGCCCCGTCGCGGCGAGGGCGAGGCCCCCGGCCCGGAGGGTCGAGTCCGGCAGTTCCAGCGCGGATGATATCATTTTCTTCATCCGCGCCGGGAAGCCCGCATAGATGACGCCCTCGATCACGAGCGCGAGACCGAGGGCGGCAGCGAAATCACTCATTGAACCGTGGCGGGAGCCGCCTGTTCCTGATCGCTCGCGGATGCGGTGCCCGTCGGCGGGACGGAGACGTCCGGCGCGGCCGACGCGTCGTCGCCGGTCGCGTTGCCCTGCGGCTGCGAGCCGCCGGTGCCCGAGGCGCCTGCCGCCGTGCCGGACGGCGCGGCGGTGCCGGAGGCTGCGCCGCCCTGGGCGGGCTGGCCGGCGCTGCTCGTGTCGCTCTCTCCCGCATCCGGCGCGCTGCTGGACGGCGTCCCTTCCGTGCCGCTCCCGAGGCCGGGCACGCCCTGCGCGCTGAGGAAGTAGCGGAAGAACTCGGAGTCGGGGCTGACCACGAAGCGGGTGTTGTCGCTCTCGAGCCCCTTCTCGTAGGCCTGCATCGAGCGATAGAAGTCGAAGAAGCCCGGATCCTGGCCATAGGCCTTGGCGAAGATGGCGTTGCGCTTCGCGTCGCCCTCGCCTCGGGTCTCCTCGGCGTCGCGCTGGGCGTTGGCCACGGTGATCGTCGCCTCCCTGTCGGCGCGCGAGCGGATGCGCCGGGCCTGCTCCTCGCCCTCGGCGCGGATCTGCGCGGCCTCCTGCTGGCGCTCCGTCTGCATGCGGCGATAGATCGCCTCGGAGTTCGCCTGCGGCAGGTCGGCGCGGCGGATGCGGACGTCGACGACGTCGATGCCGAAGCTCTGGGCCTCGCGGTTCACCAGGTTCGTGATCTGGTGCATCAGCTCGTCGCGCTGGTCGCGCACCACGGCGAAGAAGGTCTGCTCGCCGAGCACGCGGCGCAGCGAGGAGTTCAGCACCGTGGCAAGGCGCGATTCGGCGTCGGCGAGGTTGCCGACCGACTGGTAGAAGCGCAGCGGGTCCGAGATCCGGTAGCGCGCGAAGGCGTCGACCACGAGACGCTTCTGGTCGGAGGCGATGACCTCCTGGACCGGCGAATCGAGGTCGAGGATGCGGTCGTCGAGATAGACGACGTTGTCGGCCACCGGCACCTTCCAGTGGAGGCCGGCGTCCTTGATGACCCGGCGCGCGTCGCCGAACCGCATGACGAGCACCTGCTGCGCCTCGTTGACCGTGAACGCCGCGCTGTAGAGGACGTAGAGGCCGATCGCGACGAGCAGGAGGAAGCCTATTCCGATCGTCTTGTTCATTGCGTGCTGCTCCCCGAGCCGGTGGACGCGCTGCCGCCGCCCGACGTCGAGCTGCTGCCGACGGAGGAGGTGCGCTTCTGGCTCTGCTGCAGAGGCTCGAGCGGCAGGTACGGGACGACCCCGCGGCCGCTGTCCTTGCCTTCGTCGATGATGATCTTGTCGGACCCGCCGAGCACCCGCTCCATGGTCTCCAGGAACATGCGGCGCCGCGTGACGTCGGGGGCGAGCGAATACTGCTTCAGGATCTGGTCGAAGCGGCTCGCCTGGCCTTCGGCCTCGGCGACCGTCTGCTCGCGGTAGCCTTCGGCCTGCTGGGTGATCTGCGCCGCCCGGCCGCGTGCCTCGGGCACGACCCGGTTCGCATAGGCCTGGGCCTCGTTGCGCAGCCGCTCCTGGTCGGCGCGGGCCGCCTGGACGTCGCGGAACGCGTCGATCACCGCCGACGGCGGATCGACCTTCTGCAGCTGGACCTGGGTGATGGTGATGCCCGACTTGTAGGTGTCGAGCGTCTTCTGCATCAGCTCCAGGACCGCCTGCTCGGTCACGGCGCGGGCCTGGGTGAGGACGGGCTGCAGCTGGCTGCGGCCGATCACCTCGCGCATCGCGCTCTCGGCCACCGCCTTCACGGTGCCTTCGGGATTCTGGATGTTGAAGAGGTACTTGGCCGCGTCGTTGATGACCCAGAAGACGGAGAAGTCGACGTCGACGATGTTCTCGTCGCCCGTCAGGATCAGGCTCTCCTCGGGCACGTCGCGGACGTCGGTGCGGCCGTTCTCCATCATGCGCATGCCGACGTCGACGCGGTTGACGCGCGTCACCTTCGGCGTCAGCACCGTCTCGATCGGCCACGGCCAGTGGTAGTTCAGGCCGGGGTCGGTCTGCTCGACGAACTTGCCGAAGCGCAGCACCACGCCCTGCTCGTCGGTCTCGACGCGGTAGAAGCCGCTCGCCGCCCAGATGCCGATCAGCACGAGCACCGCCAGGATGACGCCGCGGCCGCCGAACGAGCCGCCCGGCAGCACGTTCCGGAGCCGGTCCTGGCTGCGCCGGAGAATTTCCTCGAGATCCGGGGGCTGCTGGCCGCCCCCGCCGCCGGACGGGGGACTACCCCAGGGGCCGCCGTTGCCCCCACGCCAGCCACCGCCGCTCTGGTTGTTCCAGGGCATGAGAATTCCTTGCTTGTGGGTCGGCGGTTTGCCCCTCCGCCGGTTCTTGTTGGCATATACGCGAGCGTACCTAGCGTTTCAACGCGTTGCGGCCGACAGCCGGAGCGATCGGTGAACGGCGCGTGCGGCACACTGCCTCGCCATCTCGCCCGCAGGACCGGTTTTCGCCCCAATTCCGACGCTTCGCGCGTCGGTTTCCGCACGCCCCGGCGATCCGACGGGGAATTGACCGGCGCCGGCGGAACCCCGCGACCGCGGGTGGCATTGCAGCCCGCGAAGACGAAGCGCGAGGAGTTTGCCAGATGAGCGACGAGACGGAACGTCCCGCCCAGGCCCAGGACACCCAGCCGGGCCACGAGTACGAGATGACGCCCGCGCCGGATTACATGCCACGCTACCGGGGCAGCGAGCGGCTGAAGGACAAGGTCGCCATCGTGACCGGAGGCGATTCCGGCATCGGCCGCGCCGTCGCGATCCTGTTCGCGCGCGAAGGCGCCAAGCTGACCATCGTCTACAAGGAGGAGGACGAGAACGAGGACGCCGCGGAGACGCAGCGCCTGTGCCGCGAGGAAGGCGCGCCGGTGCATCTCGTCGAGGGCGACGTCGGCACGAAGAGCTTCTGCGAGAACGTGGTGCAGCAGACGATCGACCGCTACGGGCAGATCGACGTGCTGGTCAACAACGCCGCCGAGCAGCACGAGGCGGACGAGCTGACCGAGATCACGGAAGCGCAGGCCGAGCAGACCTTCCGGACGAACATCTTCGGCTACATCTTCATGGCGCAGGCGGCGCTGAAGCACATGAAGAAGGGCGCCGCGATCGTCAACTCGACGTCGATCACCGCCTATCGCGGCACGAGCCACCTCGTCGACTACGCCGCGACCAAGGGCGCGATCGTCGCCTTCACCCGCGCGCTCTCGTCGCAGCAGGCAAAGCACGGCATCCGCGTCAACGGGGTGGCGCCGGGACCGATCTGGACGCCGCTGATCCCGGCGAGCTTCGAGCCCGAGCACGTGGCGAAATTCGGCGCGAACCAGCCGCTCGGCCGGGCCGGCCAGCCCTGCGAGGTCGCGCCGTCCTACCTGTTCCTCGCCTGCGAGGACGCCTCCTACATGACCGGCCAGGTGCTGCACCCGAACGGCGGCGAGATCATCGGCGGCTGAGGCGACTGCCAGCCCGGCTATCGCCGCTCGTAGGTGAGGAAGGTGACGGCGGCGGTGTCCTTCTCGCCGCGCACGGGGCCGCGGCGCGCCGTCTCGCGCCACACGGCGCGGTCGATGTCGGGGAAGCGCACGTCGCCCTCCGGGCGCGCCGCCACCTCGGTGATCTCGAGCCGGTCGGCGATGTCGATCGTCTGGGCGTAGATCTGGCCGCCGCCGATCACGGCGATCATCGACGCGCCGCCCTCCCGGCCGAGCCGGGCGGCGAGCTCGAGCCCCTCTTCCAGCTCCGTCGCGCGCTCGATGCCCTCGGTGTGCGGCAGCGTCGGCCCGCTGACGACGACGTTCGGCCGGCCGGGCAGCGGCCTGCCGACCGCGAGGAAGGTGCGCCGCCCCATCAGCACGGGCTGGCCCATCGTCACCTCCTTGAAGTGCCGGAGGTCCGACGGCAGCCGCCACGGCATCTCGCCCTGGCTGCCGATCACGCCGTTCTCCGCCACCGCGGCGACGAGGACGATCGGCAGGCCGTAGCGGGCCGCGTTCTCAGCCGCCATGGTCAGACCGCGACCTCGGCCCTGATGTGGGGGTGCGGGTCGTAGCCGCGAAGCTCGAAATCCTCGTAGCGGAAGGCGAAGATGTCGGTCACCTCAGGGTTGATGTGCATGGTCGGGAGCGGCCGCGGCTCCCGCGACAGCTGCTCGCGCGCCTGCTCGAGGTGGTTCGTGTAGAGATGCGCGTCGCCCAGCGTGTGCACGAAGTCGCCCGGCTCAAGCCCCGTCGCCTGCGCCACCATCATGGTGAGGAGCGCGTAGGAGGCGATGTTGAACGGCACGCCGAGGAACACGTCGGCGGAGCGCTGGTAGAGCTGGCAGGAGAGCCTGCCGTCGCCGACCCAGAACTGGAACAGGCAGTGGCACGGCGGCAGGGCCATGTCGTCGACCTCCGCCGGGTTCCAGGCGGAGACGACGAGGCGGCGCGAGTTCGGGTTCGTGCGGATCGTCTCGACGACCTGCGCGACCTGGTCGATCGAGCGCCCGTCGGGGGCCGGCCAGGAGCGCCACTGACGGCCGTAGACGGGACCGAGCTCGCCGTTCTCGTCGGCCCACTCGTCCCAGATCCGCACGCCGTGCTCGTTGAGGTAGCGGATGTTGGTGTCGCCGGCGAGGAACCAGAGGAGCTCGTGGACGATCGACTTCAGGTGCAGCTTCTTCGTCGTCAGCATCGGGAAGCCCGCCTGAAGGTCGAAGCGCATCTGGTGGCCGAAGACGCTGAGCGTGCCCGTGCCCGTGCGGTCGCCCTTCTTGATCCCCTCGTCGAGGATGCGGCGCAGGAGGTCGTGATAGGTCTTCATCGCGAATCGCGGCGTCCGAAGGATCCGGCCGGAGCATAGCCCCAGGGCCCGGTCGCGCCTACCGCCGCGGGCGCCGCGGCTGCGGTTGCCCACCGTATTCCCCAGGCGGGCCGGGCGCGCGGCGGCAAATGTCACTTTCTTGTCGCGCGGCGCAGCGAGGACGCTTCAAATCGCGGCGCCACCCCCCTATATTGGGCGTGTCGGAGATATCCGACTATGGCGATAAACGACCGTCAGAATAAGCCTTTCGGACCCGGGGGCGGTACCCGGCGCCTCCACCCGAACCGATCCCGAGCGGTCGGCTCCGGTGGGGGCGAAATAGGATCGACGAGGGTGTAAAGGACGGATTTTCGCCCGGCATGGTACCACCGTCATCGGACCAAAATGTAGTTGCGAATGACAACTATGCTCCGGTTGCTCAGGCCGCGTAAGGCGGTTTGAAAAACCACTTGAAGCCCTGGCGGGTTTAGCTCCGTCAGGCGGGGTCCGGAGGCACCTGGCAACAGAAGCCTCCACTTTCATTTCATGTCCGCCCCGGCGGACGCGACGTCCACCTCGTCAAGGCAAATCGGTTTCGGCTCTCGCGCATGGCTCAGGACCTCATCCGCTACGACCTTCTCGCTCAGGACGCATTGAGGGGTGTCGTTCGCACGGTCCTGATGGATGCGGCGAAGAACGGCCTTCCCGGCGAGCACCACTTCTTCATCGCCTTCGAGACGACGGCGCCCGGCGTGCGCGTCTCCAACCGGCTGCGCGAGCAGTACCCGGAGGAGATGACGGTCGTCCTGCAGCACCAGTTCTGGGATCTCGACGTCACCGAGACGGGCTTCACGGTGAGCCTGTCGTTCAACGGCGTGCCGGAGAAGCTCATCGTGCCGTTCACGGCGATCAAGGGCTTCTTCGACCCCAGCGTCCAGTTCGGCCTGCAGTTCGAGCCTGTCGTGCCCGAGGAGGGTGAGGAAGGCGAGGACGCCGCCGAGGACGCGGTCGGCCCCGCCCCCGAGGCGACCGTCACCGAGTTCGCCGCAAGCCCCGAGACGGCCGGCCCCGCGCCCGACGCCGAGGCACCCGCCGGCGAGGGCGAGGAGGGCGACGACGCCGACCGCTCCGCCGAGGTCGTCTCGCTCGACGCGTTCCGCAAGAAGAGCTGAGGGACGCCGTCCCGGCTCCCCTCCGTCAGCCGCCGAGCCTCGCCTTCTTCGCGATGTCGAGATCCGAGAGATAGCCGAGGATCTTGCCGGCCTGCGTGCCGTCTTCCGTCACGAACGCATCGCGAACGCCGTTCGACAACGTCTGACCCTTGTGCTTCCATCGCTTGTCCGGACCTCTGCCAATGTCGCGTCCGGCTTGACGTAGATCGAGTAGTCGCTGAGCTGGTCGACCGTCTTCTGCGCGCTGCAGAAGACTGCCGAAGTCCACCGCCGAAGGCGGTGTGCCGGTGGTCTCCGCGTGGTCCGTCAGGAACTCGGTGACGAAGGCCTTGTGGAGCACGCCCAGGCCGCGTGTTGCCGGCGGCGAGCACGACGATCCGGCCTCTGTCCGCAAATCGCGGCAGGATCTTCCCGTAGACCGAGGCCGCATCGTCAACTCCTCTGAACGGCGACGATCATCGACTTTCGTGGCACCATCGTTTCCGCGGCCGTGAAAGCTTCGAGAGCCGCGGGCCCCGCCACGTGGTCGAGCAGCAGACGGGTGTTCTGCGTAGCCGCGTTCAGGTTGTCGCGTGCGAAGTAGAACGCGATCACCGCGCCGACCCACGCCGCGAACAGAGGAACGATGCTGTCCGTGAACGTGCGCAAGCCGGAGAAGGCCGCGCTCATCTGCTCTGCGGTCACCGAACCGTTGTTGATGAGCGAGCTCGCGACCACGGCCAGTCCGCCGCCCGCCACGGCACACGCGATGACCCCGACAATGATCAGCGAACCGATCACGACGAGGCGGCCGACTTCGTCACGGCCCCATGGATGCCGCTCTGCCGGTATTCCCTGCCCGCTCATCGTCTGCTGCTCCTCTGCATATGCAACCTATAGTTGCATCACGCCGCGCGACAGGCAAGCGGGTTGCGGCTCCTCCGCGGCGGCCTCCTTCCCCGTTCCCGCCCTGCCCCCCGCGTGCTAGAAGCCCGGGCAATCGCGACCTGAAGACGGGATGACGAACATGAGCGCTACGCGTACCGAAACCGACTCCTTCGGCCCCATCGAGGTGCCGGCAGACCGTTACTGGGGAGCGCAGGCGCAGCGGTCGCTCGGCAACTTCAAGATCGGCTGGGAGAAGCAGCCCGCCCCGATCGTGCGCGCGCTCGGCATCGTCAAGCGCGCCGCCGCCGAGGCGAACATGGAGATCGGCAAGCTCGATCCGAAGCTCGGCGCGGCGATCGTCCAGGCGGCGCAGGAGGTGATCGAGGGCAAGCTCGACGACCACTTCCCGCTCGTCGTGTGGCAGACGGGCTCGGGCACGCAGTCGAACATGAACGCCAACGAGGTGATCTCGAACCGCGCCATCGAGATCCTCGGCGGCGAGATGGGCACCAAGAAGCCCGTCCACCCCAACGACCACTGCAACATGAGCCAGTCGTCGAACGACACCTTCCCGACCGCGATGCACGTCGCCTGCGCGGAGGAGATCGTGCACCGGCTCATCCCGGCGCTGCAGAAGCTCAGGAACGCGCTCAACGACAAGTCGAAGGCGTGGGACGAGATCATCAAGATCGGCCGCACCCACACCCAGGACGCCACGCCGCTGACGCTCGGCCAGGAGTTCTCCGGCTACACGGCCCAGGTCGAGAACGGCATCGCCCGCATCGAGCAGACGCTGCCGGGCCTGATGCAGCTCGCGCAGGGCGGCACCGCCGTCGGCACCGGCCTCAACGCGCCGGAGGGCTTCGCCGAGACGGTGGCCGAGAAGATCGCGGCGATCACCCAGCTCAAGTTCACGACCGCGCCGAACAAGTTCGAGGCGCTCGCCGCGCACGACGCGATGGTCTTCTCGCACGGCGCGATCAACACCGTCGCGGCCTCGCTCTTCAAGATCGCCAACGACATCCGCTTCCTCGGCTCCGGCCCGCGCGCCGGCCTCGGCGAGCTCGCCCTGCCGGAGAACGAGCCCGGCTCGTCGATCATGCCGGGCAAGGTCAACCCGACGCAGTGCGAGGCGCTGACGCAGGTCTGCGTGCAGGTCTTCGGCAACCACTCGGCGCTGACCTTCGCGGGCAGCCAGGGCCATTTCGAGCTGAACGTCTACAACCCCGTCATGGCCTACAACTTCCTGCAGTCGGTGCGCCTGATGGCCGACGCGGCGGTGTCCTTCACCGACAACCTCGTGGTCGGCATCGAGCCGCGGCTCGAGAACATCCAGCAGGGCGTCGAGCGCTCGCTGATGCTGGTGACGGCGCTCGCCCCGAAGATCGGCTACGACAACGCCGCGACCATCGCCAAGACCGCGCACAAGAACGGCACGACGCTGCGCGAGGAGGCCGTGAAGCTCGGCTACGTCACCGAGGCCGAGTTCGACGAGACCGTGCGGCCGGAGCGGATGGTCCGCCCCGGCTGACGTTTCCGGAGATCTGCCGATGGCGGAGATCGTCAATCTGAGGCAGGCGCGCAAGAAGAAGGCGCGCGACGAGAAGGAGAAGCAGGCGGCCGACAACCGCCTGCGCTTCGGCCGGTCGAAGGCCGAGAAGGAGGCGGGAAAGCGCGAGCGCGCCCGCCAGGAGCGGCTGATCGAGGGCCATCGCCGCCCGGACGAGACGGATGGCTGACGAGCCGGGCCAGAAGAAGCGCTCGGTGACGATCGCCGGCCACCGCACCAGCATCTCCCTCGAGGACGAGTTCTGGCAGGCCCTGCAGGAGGCCGCCGCGCAGGAGCGCATGGCGGTCTCGCAGCTCGTGGCGGAGATCGACGAGATGCGCGGCCCCCGCAGCCTGTCCTCGGCGATCCGCGTCTACCTGTTCGAGCGGGCGCGCGAGGAGCGCCCCCGCCCTCACTGACCGGGGCGCATCTCGAGCGGCGAGCCGGACGCCGTGCGCCGCGGGATCGTGCCGCGGATCGGCATGTCGCCGGCGCCGCCGGGGCCCGGCGCGGGAGCGGAGCTGCTGTCGCCCTGCGCGTCGACGCCGCGCAGCAGGTCCTCGATGGTGCGGCGGAACTCCTGCCGGTCGAGCGAGACGGGGGCTTCCCGCGCCGGCGACCGCGTCGCCGACGGTGCCGCCCCCGGCGCTGCCCCTTCGCCCGCTGATGCGGCGGGCTGCGGCGGCGCGGCATCCGCCGCCGAGGCGGGCTCGGCCGCCGAAGGGGCCTGCGCAGGCTCTTGGGAAGGCCCTTGCGAGGCTCTTGGGCAGGCTCTTGGGCAGGCTCTTGCGAAGGGCCTTGCGACGGCTCCTGCGCCGCGCCGTCCTTCTGGCCCTTCTGCAGCTTGTCGAGCTCGCGCCGGATCCGCTCGCGCTCGTCGATCTCGGACTGGATGTCCTCGAGCCGCTTCAGCTCCTTCTCGAACTGGCGGACCGTGAGGTAGCTGACGAGCGGCGCCACGTCGATCGTGCGCTGCGGGTCGGCGACCGGGCCCTTGAAGGTGATGGTCGCCTCCTGCGCGCGCTCGTCGCCGGATTCCGCGGCGCGCAGCGTCCAGTCGGAATCGACCGTCAGCTTCGGCACGTTGAGCGTGCCCGAGGCGAAGACGGTCAGGTCCTTGCTGTCGAGCTTGACGCGGCCGACATGCAGCGCGCCGCCCGAGGCGGTGATGCCGCCCTGCATGGACTGGTAGGCGAGCGCCCCCTTGTCGAGCTCCTGGACGAGGCGCCCGGACACGGGCTTCGCCTCGACCGCCAGCCCGTCGTCGGCCGCCTGCACCACGGCGGCGAAGGCGCCCGGGCTCATCCGGGTGATCGTGCCGTCGCGCAACGCGAAGGAGCCGTCGCCGGTCAGGCTCGACACCAGCGCGAACGGCGTCCGGCCGGTGGCGTTGAGGTCGAGCGTCACGTCGGCCCGCCCCGTCGCCACCGGGTGGCCCTGGTCCTGCCAGGCGAACTGCGCCAGCGCGGCGTCCGACAGGTCGAGCCGCGCCGTCATGCTGAGCGCCCCCTGCAGCATCTGCAGCTCGACCGATCCGCCGAGCCTGCCGTCCCACATGCGCGCCGACAGGTTGCGGAAGGCGAGGTCGTCGCCGTCCGAGACGAGGTCGAACGCGACGTCGCGCAGCGACAGCGCGCCCCATCGAGCCTCGGGCGCCGAGAGCTGCAGGGCGACCGACCAGCGGCGGCCGCCGGCGACGTCGAAGGGATCCTCGGACCACTGCGAGCCGTCGGCCTGGTCGGGCACGAGGATCGCCGGCACGCCCAGCGTGTCCGGCAGCAGCGCGCCGAAGGCGATCTCCCCGGCCTGCAGCGTGCCGCTCAGGCGCGGCGCCTCGCCCGCCGTCACGACGAGCGAGCCGTGCAGCGGCGGGACGCCCCCGCCGCCGTCATAGGCGAGGTCGTTGAGGTGGTAGCTGTCGCCCTGCCCCTCGACATGCGCGGCGAGCCGGCCGGGGCCGAGGAGCCCGCGCAGGCGCCCCAGGCCCGACGCCTCGAGCACCGGCGCGACCTCGCGGAGGTCGAGCGCCACGTCCGCCGAGAGCCGCCGCTCCGCGCCCGCCGGCCAGACCGCCGTGCCGTTGGCGGTGACGGCGGCGGGCGGGCCGTCGCCCGAGAGCTTGAAAGACAGGCCGTCGCGCACCGTGCCACCGGCGCTGAAGCCCAGCGAGCCTTCGCCCGCCGCGCCCCCGGCGCCCTGGAGGCCGAGCTGCGACAGCAGCATGCCGGCGTCGCCGTTCGTCGCCTGGAGGTCGAGATCGAGCCGCGCCGCCGGCAGGTCCGCCAGCGAGCCCGCGATGTCGGCGTCGCCCTTGATCGTCGTGCCGCCGGCATTGCCGGTCAGCCGGAAGGTGGTCTTCGGCGTGTCGCCGGCGTGGCGCGAGATCATGTCGAGCGTCAGGCTGGCCGGCGACAGCGCGCCCTGGCGCTCCTCGAGGAGCGAGGCGACCGCGTCGTAGCCGAGCAGATGCGCCGTGCGCACCGCCTCCGTCAGGTCGTGCGTTCGAAGCTTCAGCTCCACCTGGCCGGACGGCTTGTCGCCGAGCTCGCGCAGCTCGCCGTCGGCCGAGACCGAGACGCCGGCGATGCGGCCGATCTCGAGCCGGTCGATCTGCAGCCGGTCGCCCGCGAGCCGGGCCTTCGCCAGCACGTCGCTGGCCGAGACGCCGGCGCCCACCACCTGGCTGGCGTCGAGGTCGAGCGTCAGGTCGAGCCCGCCCGTCGCGGAGCCGGAGAAGCGGTCGGCGACGGTGCCGGCGAGCCGGTCGACGGGCAGGCCGCGAAGGTCGAGCTGGTCGGTCTGCAGCGTCAGGTCGAGCCGGCCGCGGCCGTTCGGCGCGCCGCCGTCGCTGCCGGGCGCGTTGTAGGCGATCGCGCCGGTCAGCTTGTTGCGGTCCGTCGTCACCTGCAGCTTGTCGAGGGCGAAGCTCTTCGGCTCGAGCCGGATCGCCGCGGAGGCGTTCAGGCCGCCGGTCACCGCGCCGAAGCCCGGCAGCAGCGCCTCCTGCCCGAAGAGCCACGAGGCGAGCGGGCTCGCGTGCTGCGCCGCGACGCTCACCGCGCCCTCGAAGCGGGGGCTGTCCTTGCCGGGAAAGACGCGGCCCGAGACGGCGACGTCGGTGTTGCCGGGGAACACGGCCTCGGCGCGCGCGATGCGCCAGCCGCGCGGGTCGAACACCAGGTTGGCGCCGAGATTCTCGACGATGTTGCCGCCGACGACGAGCGAGCCGATGTCGACGGACAGCCGCCCGTCGATCGGCACGAGCCCGGGGTCGACGAGCCCCGCCAGCGCGGCCACCGCGTCGTCGGGCGAGACCGGGCTGTCGGGCCCGCCGCCGAGCGCGCGGTCGACGTCGATCTGGCGCGACGACAGCACCGCCTCGAAACGCGGCTCGCGGCCGATCTCGACATGGGCCGCCCCGCTCAGCGTGATCGGATGCTCGTCGCCGCCGATCCGCAGCCCGAGCTGCTCCAGCACGAGCGCATCGGGCGAGGCCTGCGCGGTCGCCTGGAAGCGCCAGTGGCGCACGTCCTGCGACGGCCCCTCGCCTCCCGCCGCGGCATCTCCGCCGGGCGCGCCGTCGCCGGGCGCGGGCGCCGGCTGGCCATCCGGCGTCGCCGCGTCGCCGGCCGCCGCCGTCTCGGCCGGCGGCACGACGTTCTGCAGCGAGATCGAGCCGTGATATTGCGGCTGGTCGCTCTGGTAGGCGAGCGTTCCGTCGAGCACGAGCTGCACCGGCCGCGCCTCGGGCTCGACGGTCGCGCCGAGCCGCACCGAGCCGTCGGGCTGGCGGCGCCCGAGCGCCACCTTGAGCCCGTATCGCTGCCCGCGGAAATTGGCGCCGCCCTGGAACTTGTAGGGCCCGAGCAGGCTCGTGGCGGAGCCGGAGACGTCGAGGCGCCGCACCGCGTAGTGCGTGTCGCTGCGCGCGTCGTCGACCATCAGCACGCCGTCGGTCACCGCGAAATGGTCGACCTGCACCTTCTCCGGGGCGACCGGCATGAAGGCGGGCTCCGTCTCCTCGCCCCACGACACGAAGCCGTCCGGGCTGACGCTGAAGCGCAGCTCCGGCCGCTGCAGGGTCAGCTCGGAGATGTGGATCTCGCCGCTCAGGAGCGGCATGAGGCCGCCGCGGGCCGACAGCGCGGCGACGCCCTCGCCGCTGCCCTCGCCGCCGATATGGACGTCGCTGGCGCGCAGCACCGGGAACGGCACGAGCCGCACCTCGAGGTGCCCGTCGATCGAGACCGGCCGGCCGATCACCTCGCTCGCCTGCTCGGCGATGTAGCCGCGATACTGGTCCCAGTCGACCACAAGCGGCACGGCGAAGGCGGCGCTCAAGAGCAGCGCGGCCGCAATGCCGATCGAAAGCAGAAACGCGTTCACCGCAAGCGGCTCCGGGGCGAGCGGCCCGCCCTGCCGGTCCCGGCGTGCGGGTGGCGGGGCGCGGCGTGATGGAACTCAGACGCGGACAATTTTCCCGGGGTTCATGATATTGAGCGGGTCGATCGCCACCTTGATCGTGCGCATGAAGTCGACGGCGTCGCCCAGCTCGGCCTGGAGGTACTTCATCTTGCCGTGGCCGACGCCGTGCTCGCCGGTGCAGGTGCCGTCCATCGCGATCGCCCGCTCGACGAGACGGCCCATGAAGCCCGACGCGCGCGACACCTCGTCGGCGTCCTCCATGTCGACGAGCAGCGAGACGTGGAAGTTGCCGTCGCCGACATGGCCGACGATCGGCCCCACGAGCCCCGCCGCCTCGATGTCGTGCCGCGTCTCGACGATGCATTCGGCGAGCCGCGAGATCGGCACGCACACGTCGGTCGCCACCGCCTTCGAGCCCGGCCGCAGCGCGACGCACGCCCAGTAGGCGTCGTGGCGCGCCTGCCAGAGCTTGGTGCGCGCCTCCTGCTCGCGCGCCCACTCGAAGGCGCCGCCGCCGAACTCCTGGGCGATCGCCGCGAAGCTCTCCGCCTGCTCGCGCACGCCCGCCTCCGAGCCGTGGAACTCGAGGAACAGGGCGGGCTTCGATTCGTCCAGCGAGAGCTTGGAATAGGCGACGGAGGCCTTCACCTGCAGCTCGTCGAGCAGCTCGATGCGGGCGACGGGGATGCCGGACTGGATCGTCGCGATCACCGCGTTGCAGGCGCCCTCCAGCGTGTCGAACTGGCAGACGCCGGCGGAGATCGCCTCGGGGATGCCGTGCAGCCGCAGCGTGATCTCGGTGACGACGCCGAGCGTCCCCTCGGCGCCCACCAGCAGCCGCGTCAGGTCGTAGCCGGCGGAGCTCTTGCGCGCCCGCGTGCCGGTCCTGATGACCCGTCCGTCGGGCATCACCGCCTTCAGCGACAGGACGCTGTCCTTCATCGTGCCGTAGCGCACCGCGTTGGTGCCCGACGCGCGCGTCGACACCATGCCGCCGAGGCTCGCGTCGGCGCCGGGGTCGATGGGGAAGAACAGGCCCTGGTCGCGCAGGTGCTCGTTGAGCCGCTTGCGCGTGATGCCGGGCTCGATGACGCAGTCGAGGTCCTCGGCGTTGACGGCGATCACGCGGTCCATCTGCGACATGTCGATGCAGACGCCGCCGAAGGGCGCGTTGACCTGCCCCTCGAGCGAGGTGCCGGTGCCGAACGGAATGACCGGCACGCGGTGCTCCGCGCACAGCTTCACGATCTCCGCGACCTCGTCGGTCGACCGGGCGAAGACGACGGCGTCCGGCGGCTGGTTCTCGTGCCAGGTCGTCGTGTTGCCGTGCTGCTCCCGCAGGGAGGCAGAGGTCGAGAACCGGTCGCCGAATCGCGCCCGCAGGCTCTCCAGCGCCGCCGCGCGCGCGCCCTCCTCCGCGAATTGCCGGCCGGAGATCCTAGCCGCCTCGTTCATGCTTCCACCAACAGCGAAATCGATAATGTTCGCGGCACATTATCAGAAACGGTGGAATCGCCAAAGCAAGCGTGACGCCGCTCCCGGGGGCGCAAACGAGAAAGGGTGCGCCGCGGACGGCGCACCCTCATATTCGCTCTTGGCTGGGCTCTTGGCTGGAGCTCGCGGCTCTCCGGCCGCTCAGCGGTTGCCCCACTGGTTGTTGCGCCAGTCGTCGCGGCCGCCGCGCTGATCGCGCCAGTCGCCGCGATCGTTCCGGCCGTCGCGGCCGTCCCAGCGGTCGCGGCCGTCCCGACGGTCGTGGTCGCGGCCGTAACGGTCGTGATCCCGCCGCCAGTCGCGGCTGTCGCCGTAGCGGTCGTGCCGATCGTAGCGGTCGTGCCGGTCGTACCGGTCATGGCGGTCGGTGGCGCCAATGGCCGCGATAGCGGTCGCGGTCGTGGTAGAAGCCGTAGTGGCGGTAGTGGTTGTCCCAGTAGTTGCCGAACGAGAACGTCACGATCGGGGGCGCTGGATGCGGGCGGGGACGTTGCGGGTGTAGCGCTGGCCGCCCTGCAGGTAGGCGAGATAGTTCGCCGAGATCCAGCCGCGGGCGCCATGATACGAGACGTCGCACCACGAGCCGTCCTCGAGACAGCCGTACACGGTGACGTTGTTGCCGCCGTCGACGACGTCGACCACGGGATAGCCGGTCGAGGGGCCGGCGCGAAGGTTGACGTCGGCGGTGGCGATGGCGTTGGCGGCGGCCTGGGCGAGGCCCGGCGCGGCGATCGCGGCAACCAGGGCAAAGGCTCCGAGGGTCCGTTTCATGATGCATGCTCCCTTTCGCACTTGCTTGCGCACTTGGCGTGTAGGGGCACCAAAACATCCGGGCGCTGAACGGTTCCGGAATGCTCCGTTCATCGGGCAGTCAGGATTCCGGAGGAGGACTCCCGTACACATCGTACGTTTCGAACGGGAGGCGGCGCCGCGGCAGGCGCCGCCGGGCAACGAGAAGCGTTGGGCATGGGCGGCATTCGCGGTTTCGTCTCGAACCTCTTCGGCACGAGCCTCTCCGATTTCCTGACGAGCCGGCAGCCGCTGATCTGGACGCTGGCGCTGGCCAGCGGCATGGCCGCCGCGGTGGCGGCGATCCTGTTCCGCATCGGCATCGGCCTCGTGCAGTGGCCCTGGCTCGGCACGATGAGCGAGAACGTGGCCGCCGCCGCGCGGGCGCAGCCCTGGTGGGTCGTGCTCCTGGCGCCGACGGTCGGCGGCCTCGCGGTCGGGCTGATCCTGCGGTTCCTGATGGCCGGCAACCGGCCCTACGCGGTGCCCGAGGTCATCGAGGCGCGGCTGCAGGGCAGCGAGCGGCTTGGCCTGTGGAGCGGCATCGGCAGCGGCATCACCAGCGCCCTGTCGCTCGGCGCCGGCGCCAGCGCCGGCCGCGAGGGGCCCGTCGTGCATCTCGGCGCCTCGATCGCCGCCGCGCTGTGCCGCCGCTTCAACCTGCCCGCCGTCGCCGCGCGCACGCTGTTCGCCTGCGGCGTCGCCAGCGCCGTGTCCGCCTCGTTCAACGCGCCGATCGCCGGCGTGCTGTTCGCGCAGGAGGTCATCCTCAACCGCTTCCGCGGCACGACCTTCGTGCCGCTCGTCATCGCCTCGACGTCGGGAGCGGTGCTGTCGCGGCTGTGGTTCGGCAATTACGCGGCCTTCGTCGTGCCGGGCCACGACATCACGTCGTACTGGGAGTTCCCGGCCTTCGCCGTGCTCGGCCTCGTCTGCGCCGTCGTCTCGGTCGCCTTCCAGGCGACGCTCCTGTTCGCGGACGTCGTGGCGATGGCGCTGCCGATCCCGCTCTGGCTGCGGCCGGTCGATCGGCGGCGCCGCGGTCGGCACGATGGGGATCTGGCTGCCGGAGGTGCTGGGCGTCGGCTACGACGCGACGGACGCGGCGCTGAAGCAGAGCCTGCCGCTCGTCCTCATGCTGGTGCTGATCCCGGCGAAGACGCTGGCGACGGGCGTCACGCTCGCCTCGCGCTTCGGCGGCGGCGTCTTCTCGCCGTCGCTCTATGTCGGCGCGATGACCGGCGGCGCCTTCGGCATGATGGCGGCGTCGGTCTTCCCGCACCTCGCCTCGAGCGACGGGCTCTACGCCATCCTCGGGATGGGCGCGGTGGCGGGGGCCGTGCTCGGCGCCCCGATCTCCACCGTGCTCATCGTCTTCGAGCTGACCGGCGGCTATGCGCTGACGGTCGCGCTCCTCCTGACCGTGGCGATCTCCAACGGCCTGTCGCTCGCCGTGCTCGGCAGGTCCTTCTTCGGCGCCCAGCTGGCGACCCGGGGGTCGGCGCAGCCGGACAGCCAGCGGGACCTGTGGGCTCAGGAGTAGTGGTTGCGCACCACCGCGCCCGCGATCTCGGGCGAGTCGATGACGCCGACCACGTCCTCGGGGCGCGGCACGCCGGCCTCGCCCTCGCGCAGGATGATCGCGAAGGTGCGCCGGCGGTTGTTCATCCTCGTGATGATCGAGTTGAGGATGTTCGTCTCCGGCGCCACCACGTAGTCGGTGGTCACGAGCGTCTTCAGCGTCTGCCCGTCATGCGCCGGCCGGTAGGGCACCGAGCCGAAGCGGACATAGCCGACGATGCGCTGGTCCTCCGTCACGATGACGTGCGTGCCCGGCTTGTCCGCGACGTGGGTGATCGCGTCGGTCACGAGCGTCGAGGACGGCAGGATCAGGAAGCGCTTGCTCATGAGCTCGCGCGCCTGCTGCACGAGATACATGTTCGTGTGCCGCATGATCGGGATCGGCTTGCCGCGGGCGCGCAGCTTGACGGTGTAGATGTTCGCCGTGACGAGCGCGCGCCGGACGCCGACCGCCAGCGCCACCGCGAGCACGAGCGGCACGATGACGTTGTAGTCGCGCGTCATCTCGAAGATCATCACGATGGCCGTCATCGAGGCGCCGGTGGCGCCGCCGACCAGCGTGCCCATGCCGACCACCGCGAACTCCTCGACCGAGAAGACGTCGGGGGAAACGAGCATGCCGACGGCGCCCACCGCGCCGCCGAGGGCCGCGCCGATGAACAGCGACGGCGAGAACACGCCGCCCGAGGCACCCGAGCCGAGGCTGACGCTGGTCGCCAGGATCTTCGCCAGCAGCAGCACGACGAGGAACCAGGCCGTGCCGATGCCGCCGTCGAGGATGTCCTGGATCGTGGCGTAGCCGACGCCGGCGGTGTGGTACTCGCCGGTGAAGACGTAGAAGCCGTAGAGCATCACGCCGATGATGAGCATGCCCACGATGTTCTGGGTGTACTCGTTGCCCGGCATTTCCGGGAAGACGTCCTCGCACCAGGCGAGGAACTTCACGAAGGCCCAGGAGGCGATGCCGCCGAGGACGCCGAGCACGGCGAAGCCGAGCAGCGCCTCGACGTTGATCGCGCCCTGCGGGGCGATCTCGGCGATCGGCACGTTGAAGGCGGGGTCGAGGCCGAAGACGATGCGGCCGACATAGGTCGCCGTCGAGGTGGCGACGACGACCGGCAGGAAGGTGCGGCTCGACACCTCCGGCAGCAGGAGCTCGACCGCGAAGAGCACGCCGCCGAGCGGCGTGTTGAAGGTCGCGGCGATGCCCGCGCCGGCGCCGGCGGAGAGCAGCGTGATCTTCTGCCAGCGCGGCAGGTTGAGCCAGCGCGCCATGGTGGAGCCGAAGGACGCGCCGATCTGGATGATCGGGCCCTCGCGGCCGACCGAGGCGCCGGAGCCGATCGAGATCGCCGAGGCGATCGACTTGACCACCGCCACCACGCCGCGGACGTTACCCTCGTTGTGGTAGATCGCGTACATGACCTCGGGCACGCCGTGGCCCTTGGCCTCGGGGGCGAACTTCTTGACGAGCCAGACGACGATGAGGCCGCCGACGACGGGCGACAGGATGACCAGCGGCCCCCACAGGCTCGGCGGGTCGTAATGGTTCGCGTCGTAGGTCCACGAGAACGTGCCCAGGAAGAACACGTTGTGGACCACGGCGATCATGATGCGGAAGACAACCGCGCCGGCGGCGGCGACGAGGCCCGTCAGGAAGGCGATGAGGCAGAGGGCGGGCAATGCGATGACGCGCTCGCGCTGCTCGGCTTCACCGGCGGGCGGTTCTGAATAGGTCTGTGCTGGTGCTTCGGTCATAGTCCCGGTTCACGGGGTAATGGAGCCGGGATCGGCCGGCCCGCATTGGGGAAAGGTGAGGACACCCGCGGTGTTGCACCCGCGGCACGGCCCGAGTCAAGGAGCAGCAGCAGGATCAACCTCTTGCTCATCACCGCTCCGCGCCGCGGCCGGCCGCTGCCCGCCAGCTTCGAGGAGAAACCGATGAGCGAAGGCCCGACGATCTTTCCCGCGATCCGCTACCGCGACGCGAAGGCGGCAATCGCCTTCCTGTGCGACGTCTTCGGCTTCGAGCGGCTGACGGTCTACGAGGCGCCCGACGGGAGCGTGGTGCACGCCGAGCTGACGATCGGCAACGGCATCGTGATGCTCGGCCAGGACCGGCAGGACGACCTGCCGCTGCATCCCGCGGAGGGCGGCTCCTCGTCGGTCAGCCTCTACGTCTACGTGCCCGACGCCGACCTGCACATGGCGACCGCCAAGGCGCACGGCGCGCGCATCGTCCGCGAGGTCGAGGACACGCCCTACGGCTCGCGCGAATATGCCTGCCTCGACCTCGACGGCAATCTGTGGAGCTTCGGCACCTACCGGCCGGAGATCTGAGACGCGCCCGGCCTCGGGCCGTCGCGCATCCCCTTCCACAGGTCCCTTGTGCGCGTCCGCTGCCCCGCGCCTGCTGCCCCGTCCCCTTGCACGCCTCCCCTTCCCTGCGGCGGCGCGCGGGGGTATTCGAGCGGCCATGCTCTCCTACCAGCACAGCTACCATGCCGGCGGCCTGCCCGACCTGCACAAGCACGCCGCCTTCGCACTCCTGATGGAGCGCCTGACGGCGGACGGCCCGCCCGCGATCGTGGCCGAGACGCATGCCGGCCGCGGCCTCTACGACCTGCGCTCGCCGGAGGCGGTGAAGACGCGCGAGGCGTGGCCGGGCTTCGTGAAGCTGTTCTCGCAGAAGCGGCTGCCGGAGGCGCATCCCTTCATGCGGGCGGTGCGAGAGACGCACGCGGCGCACGGCATCCGCACCTATCCGGGCTCGCCGGCGATCGCGCGCTGTTTCCTGCGGGCGGACGACGAGGCGGACCTCTACGAGCTCCACCCGCAGGAATTCGCGGCGCTCGAGGCCGAGTTCGCCGCGCCCAACATCCGCTGCCACCGCGAGGACGGCTATGGCGGCGTCATGGCCCTGGCGCGCCGCATCGACGGGCCGGGCCTCGTGCTGATCGACCCGAGCTACGAGGTGAAGAGCGAGTACGCGGACGTCGCCGCCTTCGTGCCGAGGCTGCACGCCGCGTGGCCGGAGGCGCAGATCCTCGTGTGGTACCCGGTGCTCGACGCGGGGCTGCACCGCGACATGATCCGCACGCTGGACAAGGCGGGCCTGCCCGCCGTCTGGAGGGACGAGAGGCCGTTCGACGAGGCGCAGTCGCCGCGCCTGCGCGGCAGCGGCCTCTACCTCGTCAACACGCCCGCCGGCCTCGGGGCCGCGCTGTCGCGGCCGCTCTTCTGATCCGCCGCCGCGCTGGGAACGGGCCTGTTCCCGCCCCATATTGCGGCTAGAGTCGCCGACGAGACCGAATCACGAACACGCGAATCACGAACACGAAGGAGCCGGCTGCCCCTCATGGCCGATCCGATGAGCACCGCCCGATCCGCCCCTGCCCCCTCGCCGGCCGCCGGCGGCATCGCCGCGCGCGCCCGCGCCGCCGCCGCGCCGGCCGCGCCCGACTTCTTCGCCGGGCTGAACCCCGAGCAGCGCAAGGCGGTCGAGACGACGGACGGGCCGGTGCTGGTGCTCGCCGGCGCCGGCACCGGCAAGACGCGCGTCCTGACGACCCGCATCGCCTACATCCTGTCGCAGGGCCTCGCCTACCCGAGCCAGGTCCTGGCCGTGACCTTCACCAACAAGGCCGCCCGCGAGATGCGCCACCGCATCGGCGACCAGATCGGCCAGTCGATCGAGGGCATGCCGTGGCTCGGCACGTTCCACTCGATCTGCGTGAAGATCCTGCGCCGCCACGCCGAGCTCGTCGGCCTCAAGCGCGACTTCACGATCCTCGACACCGACGACCAGATCCGGCTCATGAAGCAGGTGATCCAGGCCGCCGACCTCGACGAGAAGCGCTGGCCGGCGCGGCAGCTCGCCTCCTTCATCGACTCCTGGAAGAACAAGGCGCTGACGCCCGACAAGGTGCCCGTCCGGCGACGCCTATGCCTTCGCCGGCGTCGGCGACGAGCTCTACCGCGCCTACCAGGAGCGGCTGAAGATCCTGAACGCGGCGGATTTCGGCGACCTGCTGATGGAGTCGATCCGCCTGTTCCGCGAGAACCCCTCGGTGCTCGAGGAATTCCACAACCGCTTCCGCTACATCCTCGTCGACGAGTACCAGGACACGAACGTCGCGCAGTATCTCTGGCTGCAGGCTGCTCGCGCAGGGCCGGCGGAACATCTGCTGCGTCGGCGACGACGACCAGTCGATCTACGGCTGGCGCGGCGCCGAGGTCGACAACATCCTGCGCTTCGAGACCGACTTCCCCGGCGCGACGGTCATCCGGCTGGAGCGCAACTACCGCTCGACCTCGCACATCCTCGACGCCGCCTCCCACCTGATCGCCCACAACGAGGGACGGCTCGGCAAGACGCTGCACACCGACGACGAGGCCGGCGAGAAGGTCATCGTCACCTGCTCGTGGGACTCCGAGACCGAGGCGCGGGTGATCGGCGAGGAGATCGAGCGCCTGCAGCGGCGCGGCGAGAGCCTCGACGAGATGGCGATCCTGGTGCGCGCGTCGTTCCAGATGCGCGAGTTCGAGGACCGCTTCGTCACGCTCGGCCTGCCCTACCGGGTGATCGGCGGCCCGCGCTTCTACGAGCGCCTGGAGATCCGCGACGCCATCGCCTATTTCCGCGCGATGCTGCAGCCGGCCGACGACCTCGCCTTCGAGCGCATCGTCAACACGCCGCGCCGGGGCCTCGGCGACGCGACGATCCGCGTGCTGCACGACCACGCCCGGGCGAGCCGCATCCCGCTGATGCAGGCGGCCGCCATGCTGATCGAGAGCGAGGAGCTGAAGCCGCGCGCCCGCAACGCCCTGCGCGACCTGCTGCAGTCCTTCGCGCGCTGGCGCGGCCAGATCGAGGAACTGTCGCCGACGGAGCTGTCGGAGCTCGTGCTGGAGGAATCCGGCTACACCGAGATGTGGCAGAACGACAAGTCGGCCGACGCGCCGGGCCGGCTCGAGAACCTCAAGGAGCTCGTCCGCTCGATGGGCGAGTTCGAGTCGATGCAGGGCTTCCTCGAGCACATCGCGCTCGTCATGGACACCGAGTCGGGCGAGGACGAGCCCAAGGTGTCGCTGATGACGCTGCACTCGGCCAAGGGGCTCGAGTTCGACACGGTGTTCCTGCCGGGCTGGGAGGAAGGCCTGTTCCCCCACCAGCGCGCGCTCGACGAGAGCGGCCGCGCCGGCCTCGAGGAGGAGCGCCGCCTCGCCTATGTCGGCATCACGCGCGCCAAGCGGCGGGCGCAGGTGCACTTCGCGACGAACCGCCGGGTCCACGGCCTGTGGCAGTCGACCGTGCCGTCGCGCTTCATCGACGAGCTGCCGGAGGCCAACGTCGAGGTGACGGAGACGGGCTCGGTCGCCGGCTCCTATGGCGGCTACGGCTATTCGCGCTTCGACCAGGGCGAGCCGTTCGGCGCGACCTACTCGACGCCCGGCTGGCAGCGGGCGCAGCGCGGCCGCGAGCGGCAGGCGAACCAGCGCTCCGGCCCGCGCCTGATCGAGGGGGAGATTCTCGCGCGCTCCGGCGGCCCGAACTCGGAATTCTCCCTCGGGGAGCGTGTCTTTCACCAGAAATTCGGTTATGGGCTGGTGAAGTCGATCGACGGCAACAAGCTGACGGTCGACTTCGAGACGTCGGGCCCGAAACGGGTGCTCAACTCCTTCATCGAGCGTCACGGGAACTGAAATCGATGGTGGAATCCGACGGCAGGGCGACCGTCGCCCTGGTCACGAACGCCCGCGAATTCGCAGGCCCCGCCTCCGTCGACGCGCTGTCGCGCGCCGGCGCCAGGGTGTTCTGCCACGACCGCAGCTTCCAGACGGAGATGAGCCGCGCCGCCTTCGCGAGCGAGCACGGCGCCGAGGGCGTGGTGGTGCTGTCGCAGAGCGACCCGGAAGCGGTGGTCGAGGCCGTGCTGGCCACGGAAGGCCGGATCGACGCGCTCGTCTCCAACGACGTCCATCCCGCCAGCCGCGCGCCGATCGACGAGGTGCGCGCGCCCGACTTCCGCGACATGCTGGAGGACCTGATGGTGTTTCCGGCCCGGGTCGCCGGCGCCGTCGCATCCGCCATGAAGCGGCGCAGGTCCGGCCGGATGATCTTCGTCACCTCCGCGGTCGCCGCGAAGGGCCTGCCGAACTACTCGATGTACGCCGCCGCCCGCGGCGGCGGCAACGCGCTCGCCGTGTCGCTCGCCGCCGAGCTCGGGCCGTTCGGCATCACGGTGAACGCGGTTGCGCCGAACTTCGTGGAAAATCCGACCTATTTCCCGGCCGAGACGCTGAAGAACCCCAAGGTCCGCGAGAAGATCGAGAAGACCGTGCCGCTGCGCCGCGTCGGCACCTCGTCGGAGACCGGTGCGCTGGTCGCCTTCCTCGCCGGCCCCGACTGCGGGTTCATGACGGGCCAGGTGCTGAGCCTGTCCGGCGGCTGGAACTGACCGAGGGGAGACGAGCCATCTACCGCCTGAGAATCCCCGTGCGCGACGAGGCGGAGGCCGATCTCGTCGTCGACACGCTCCTGAGCGCGATCGAGCCGGAGACCTCCGCCACCGGGTCCCTCGAGGTCGAGGGCGCGTGGCTCGCGGAGGCCTTCTACGTCGAGGAGCCGGGCGAGGACGATCTGCGCCGCGCCCTCTCCTACGCGATGCCGGAGCGCTCGGGAGAGCTCGAGCTCCGCGTCGAGGTGCTGGCCGATCGCGACTGGGTGAAGGAGAGCCTGGAGGCGATGCCGCCGGTCGCGGCCGGCCGCTTCGTCGTCTATGGCGGCCACGACCGCGAGCGCATCACGGCCAACCGGATCGGCATCGAGATCGAGGCGGCGCAGGCCTTCGGCACCGGCCATCACGGCACGACCTGGGGCTGCCTGTTCGCGCTCGACGCGCTTCTGAAGCGCATGCGCTTCGACAACCCGATCGACATCGGCACCGGCACCGGCGTGCTCGCCATCGGCCTCGCCAAGGTGCTGCGCAAGCCGGTCCTCGCCACCGACATCGATCCCGTCGCCGTCCGGATCACGCGCGAGAACGCGCGGCTGAACGGCGTGGGGGATCTCATCGCGGCGCGCGCGGCCGACGGGGTGCACGACCAGGCGATCGCCTCGGGGGCGCCCTACGACCTGATCGTCGCGAACATCCTGGCCAAGCCGCTCGTCGCGCTCGCGCCGGGCGTCCGCGCGATCGCCGCGCCGGGCGCGATGGTGGTGCTGTCGGGCCTCCTGACCTGGCAGCGGCGCGAGGTCGAGGCGGCGTGGCGGGCGCAAGGGTTCGTCATGGTCTCGCGCATCGCGCGGGACGGGTGGGCGACGCTGGTGCTCCAGCGCCGCCCCTGAGGGGGAAGAAGGCGTGAACTCAGAGGTGACGCGGCGAGCCCGTGCGCTCCAGGTCCGCGCGCGTTAAGCCCGCATTAGCCAGGAACTCGTCAGACATCAGGTGCGTGTATCCGGCAATGCGCCGCTTCGCTTCCATTTCGCGCGCGTGCATCATATGAGCGAGCAGCCGGCCGAAGAATCCCCGGCGGCGTTCGCGGGTGTCGCGGGTCAGGTGGGTCGGTGCGTAGGTGGTGGCCATCGGATGCCTCCAATCGAGAATGGTGTTCCGGAGTGCCGCTTCGGGAGAAAAGGTAAGCAAAGCTGTCCCAATAGCCACCGCCCCCGACGCATAGCTGGTCTCGACCGCTCGCATGCGCAAAAAGTTGGCTACCGCACCGCACAAAATCCTTTCGTATCAGCCCCTTAGAGAATGACCGCGCACCGGCGGCCCGGAGAGTGCACGATGTTTCAGCAGTTTGACGAGCGCAGCGACCCCTCCACCGGCGCCCCCCGCGTCGCGGCGCTGCGCCAGGAGCTGGGCTCGAGGGGCCTGGACGGATTCATGGTGCCGCGCACCGACGAGTACCAGAACGAGTACCTGCCGCCCTGCGCCGAGCGGCTGGCGTGGCTGACGGGCTTCACGGGCTCGGCCGGGCTCGGCCTCGTCACGGCCGACAAGGCCGCCGTGTTCGTCGACGGCCGCTACACGATCCAGGTGCGCGAGCAGGTCGACACCGAGCTCTTCGAGACGCCGCACCTGATCGCCGACGGCGGCTGGGAGGGCTGGGTGCGCGAGAACGTGACGCCCGGCATGCGCATCGGCTTCGACCCGTGGCTGCACACGGTGAGGGGCGTGCGGCGGCTCGTGCAGCTCGGCGACGAGGTCGGCTGCGATTTCGTGCCGCTCGACGACAACCCGATCGACGCGATCTGGAGCGACCGGCCCGCCCCGCCCGAAGGCAAGATCGTGCTGCACCCCGTCGAGCTCGCCGGCGCGCCCGGCCGAGGACAAGCTCGACGAGGTTCGCGACGCCCTCGCCCGGCTGAGCCAGGACCCGGTGGTGCTGACGAGCCCCGACGTCATCGCCTGGCTGTTCAACATCCGCGGCTCCGACGTGCCGCACACGCCGCTGCCGCTCGGCTTCGCGGTCGTCCCCGCCGACGGCCGGCCGACCCTCGTCATGTCCGGCCGCAAGCTGACGGACGAGACGCGCGCCTATCTGGAAGGCCTCGCCGACATCGTCGAGCCCGAGGCCTTCGCCGGCCTGCTCGACGCGCTCGGCGCAGCGCCACGCCCGCGTCCGGCTCGACCCGGCGACCGCGGCGCAGTGGATCGCCACGCGCGTCGAGGCGGCCGGCGCCACCGTCGCCGAGGCGACCGATCCCTGCGTGCTGCCCAAGGCGCGCAAGACGCACGAGGAGATCGTCGGCGCCCGGAAGGCCCACGAGATCGACGGCGTCGCGATGTGCCGCTTCCTCGCCTGGCTCGACCGCGAGGCGCCGAAGGGCGGCGTCGACGAGATCGAGGCGGCGCGGACGCTCGAGAGCCTGCGCTCGAAGAGCGACAAGCTGCTCGACCTCTCCTTCGACGCGATCTCCGCGGCCGGCCCGCACGCCGCCATCCCGCACTACCGGGTGACGACGAAGTCGAACCGCAAGCTCGGCGCGAACGAGATCTACCTCATCGATTCGGGCGGCCAGTACCGCGAGGGCACGACCGACATCACCCGCACGGTGATCGTCGGCGAGCCGAGCGAGGAGATGCGGCTGCACAACACGCTGGTGCTCAAGGGCCATATCGCCATCGCCGTCGCGCGCTTTCCCGTCGGCACCACCGGCGCGCAGCTCGACACGCTGGCGCGCTACTGGCTGTGGCAGGCAGGCCTCGACTTCGACCACGGCACCGGCCACGGCATCGGCAGCTACCTCTCCGTCCACGAAGGGCCGCAGCGCATCGCCAAGACCGGCAACGTCGCGCTCGAGCCCGGCATGATCGTGTCGAACGAGCCCGGCTACTACCGCGCCGACGAGTACGGCATCCGCATCGAGAACCTGCTCGTCGTGAAGGAGGCCGAGCTCGTGCCCGGCGGCGACCGGCCGGTCCTGTCCTTCGAGACGCTGAGCTTCGTGCCGATCGACCGGCGGCTGATCGACGCCGGCATGCTGACCGCCGACGAGCGCACCTGGCTCGACAGCTACCACCTCGTCACGCAGGAGCGCATGGCGCCGCATCTCGACGAGGCGGACCGGGCCTGGCTCGAGCAGGCGACTGCGCCGCTCTAGCCACACCGAAACGTGAGGTTGCGGCGTCTCGGACCGGGACGCCGCGACGCCCTCAGGCGAGCGCGTCCTGCGCCGGGCGGGCCGCGCCCTCCGGGCTCCACGTCCCGATCAGCCGGAAGAGCTCGCGCTCGGCCGGCGTCGCCGCCCGCTCCCGGTGCTTGAGGGCGAAGAAGCCCCGCCTCGGCAGCGCGAGGTCGCAGGCCGTGAGGGTGCCGTGGCGCAGCGCGTCGGCGACCACGAGGCGGGAGAGCACGGCAGCGCCCGCCCCGCTCTCGACGGCGGCGCGCACCGATTCGTTCGACGGCAGCTCGAGCACGACCCGCAGGGCGTCCGGCGCGACGCCGGTTTCGGCCAGCACCTCCTCGAGGATCGCGCGCGTGCCCGAGCCGCGCTCGCGGAAGACCCACGGCAGGGCTGCGAGCTGCGTCCGGCAGTCGCCGCCGATCCGGTGCGACAGGCCGGGGCCCGCGACCAGCACGAGCTCGTCCTCCGCGACCGTCGTCACCTCCAGCGCCTCGTCGACGATGCGGCCCTCGACGAAGCCGAGATCGGCGCGGCCGTCGTGGATCATCGCCGTCACGGTCTCGGTGTTGCCGATCGTCAGGGCGATCGACACGCCGGGATAGGCCTGGCGGTAGGCGTGCAGGCGCGGCGGCAGCCAGTAATTGCCGACCGTCTGGCTCGCCGCGATCGTCAGCGAGCCGCGCCGCAGCCCCGCGAGGTCCGTGAGCGCGGCCTCCGCGGCGGCGGCCCGGGCCAGCACGGCGCGCGCCTCGACGAGGAAGACGCGGCCGGCCTGCGTCAGCTCGATGCGGCGGCCGACCCTGTCGAACAGCTTCGTGTCGTAGCGCGCCTCGAGCGCGGCGACCGCGGCGCTCGTCGCGGACTGCGTGAGGTTCAGGTCGCGGGCGGCGCGGGTGACGTGCTCGCGCTCGGCGACGGCCACGAAGATGCGAAGCTGCTCCAGCGTCATGCGCGGCCGGTCACGTCGTGAGCTCCACCAGCGTCAGGCTGAAGGTCGCGATGAAGAGGAAGGCGGCGAGGCCGAGGAAGAGCGGCCGCAAGCCCTTGGCGCGCAGCTTGCGGATGTCCGTTTCGAGGCCCATCGCCGCGAGCGCCATCGACAGGAGGAAGGTCGTGACGACGACGATGACGCCCCGCGTCTCCTCCGGCACGGCGATGACGCTGTTGAGGCCGACGAGCGCGATGAAGCCGACGACGAACCACGGCAGCGGCACCTTGTGGCCGCCGCCCGACCGCTCCGCCTGGCGCCGACGCGCCATCACGCCGAGGCCGATCACGACCGGCGCGAGCATCATGACGCGCGACAGCTTGGCGATCGTGCCGATCTCGCCGGCGTGGCTGCCGCCCTGGAAGGCCGCGGCCACGACCTGCGCGACCTCGTGGATCGAGGACCCGGCCCACAGGCCGTAGGATTCGGGCGTCAGGTGCAGCAGGCCCGGCAGCATCGGGTAGACGAACATGGCGATCGAGCCGAACACGGTGACGCAGGCGATGGCGTAGGCGACGTCCTCGTCGTGCGCCTCGGTCACGGTGTTGGTCGCGATCACGGCGGAGGCGCCGCAGATCGAGGTGCCGGCGGCGATCAGCTGGGCGAGCTTGCGGTCGACGCCGAGGACGCGGCCCATCCAGGTGGTGAAGGCGAAGGTCGACACGAGCGTGACGACGATCAGGGCGAGGCCCGTGCCGCCGACCGCCACGATCTGCGCCGCCGTGAGCTGGAAGCCGAGCAGGATGATCGCGAAGCGCAGGATCCGCCGCAGCGAGAAGCCGACGCCGGGCTTCGCGCGGGCCGGCGTGCCGACGATGTTGTGGACGGCGATGCCGATCAGGATCGACAGGATCAGCGGGCTGAGCAGGGCGATGCCCGGCAGCTGGCGCAGGGCGAAGGCCGCCGCGGCGATCGTCGCCGTCATCGCGAGCCCCGGCACGAGGCTGGCGAGGAAGGATCCGCCCGTCGCTCGTGTCGCGGCCGCGGCCTGCGGGCGCGCGTCTCCGGTGTCCTCGTTCGCTTCATGCGTTCGGCTTCCGGCGGTGACGCTCATCGGCTCGGCTCCTTCCATGTCGGACGAGCCGAAAACTGTCACCTGAGGTTCATTCGATCCAACGCATAATATTCTACACGATGATCGGCTGAGGCGAACGATTTTGCCGGCGCCGGCTCCCTCACCCCTCCCCGACCCGCTCGAACCACTGGTTCTCGTCGATCGTCTCGACGCCGAGCTCCTGCGCCTTCTTGAGCTTGGAGCCGGCGCCGGGGCCGGCGACGAGGAGGTCGGTCTTGGAGGAGACCGAGCTCGCGACCTTGGCGCCGTAGCGCTCGGCCATCGCCTTCGCCTCGTCGCGGGTCAGGCGCTCGAGCGAGCCGGTGAAGACGACGGTGAGCCCGGCGACGGGCGAGGAGCCGGCAGCCGCCGGCTGCTCGGCGGCGGAGATCGTCACCTGCTCCAGGAGCGCGTCGATCACCGCGAGATTGCCGCGGCTCGGCGAAGAACTCGACCAGCGCCTCGGCCACGGTCTCGCCGATGCCGTCGATCGACAGGAGGTCGGCCCAGGCGGCGCCCTCCCTGTCCTCGGCCGCCAGCACCGCCTCGCGCAGCGCCGCGAAGGTGCCGTAGTGGCGGGCGAGGAGCCTCGCGTTCGTCTCGCCGACGTGCCGGATGCCGAGCGCGTAGACGAAGCGCGGCAACGCGATCTCGCGCCGGGCGTCGATCGCCGCGAAGAGGTTGCGCACCGAGGTCTCGCCCCAGCCCTCGCGGCCGTGCAGGTCGATCTCGCCTGCTTCCTCCCGCCGCTTCAGCGTGAAGATGTCGGCCGGCGTCGCGATCAGCCCGTCCTCGTGGAACGCCTTCACCTGCTTCTCGCCGAAGCCCTCGATGTCGAAGGCGGCGCGCGACACGAAGTGGCGGATCTGCTCGACCGCCTGCGCCGCGCAGACGAGCCCGCCGGTGCAGCGGCGGATCGCGTCCTCCTTGCCCGTCCGCGGGTTCACCTCGCGCGTGGCGTGGCTGCCGCAGACCGGGCAGGTCGTCGGGAATTCGTAGGGCACCGCGTCCTTGGGGCGCTTCTCGAAGACGACGCCGAGGATCTGCGGGATCACGTCGCCGGCGCGCTGCAGGATCACGGTGTCGCCGATGCGCACGTCCTTGCGGGCGATCTCGTCCTCGTTGTGCAGCGTGGCGTTCCTCACCACGACGCCGCCGACGGTGACGGGCGCGAGCTTGGCGACCGGCGTCAGCGCGCCGGTGCGGCCGACCTGGATCTCGATGTCCTCGAGCACGGTCGTCGCCTTCTCCGCCGGGAACTTGTGGGCGATCGCCCAGCGCGGGCTGCGCGAGACGAAGCCGAGGCGGCGCTGCAGGTCGAGCCGGTCGACCTTGTAGACGACGCCGTCGATGTCGTAGCCGAGGCTCGCCCGGCTCTCCTCGATCTCGGCGTGGAAGGCGACCATCTCCTCGGCCGAGTGGACGAGCTTCATCAGCGGGTTCGTCGGCAGGCCCCAGCCGCGCATCTCCTCGTAGACGCCCCACTGGCTGGTCGAGGGCACCTCGCTCACCTCGCCCCAGCCATAGGCGAAGAAGCGCAACGGGCGGCTCTTCGTGATCTTCGGGTCGAGCTGGCGCAGCGACCCGGCGGCGGCGTTCCTCGGGTTGGCGAAGAGCGGCTTGCCCTCCGCCTCCTGCCGCCGGTTCATCGCCTCGAAGTCGGCGTGCGTCATGTAGACCTCGCCGCGCACCTCGAAGACCTCGCCCCAGCCCTTGCCCTTCAGCGTGAGCGGGATGTCGTCGATCGTCTCGAGGTTGCGGGTCACGTCCTCGCCCACCGTGCCGTCGCCGCGCGTGGCGCCCTGCACGAAGCGGCCGTTCTCGTAGCGCAGCGAGGCCGACAGCCCGTCGATCTTCGGCTCCGCCGTCACCGCCACCGGCTCGTCGTCGGCAAGCTTCAGGAAGCGGCGGATGCGCTCGACGAAGGCCGTCACGTCGTCGGCGTCGAAGGCGTTGTCGAGCGACAGCATCGGCACGGCGTGCCGCACCTTGGCGAACTTCTCCGACGGCGCGGCGCCGACGCGCAGGCTCGGGCTGTCCGGCCGCACGAGGTCCGGGAAGGCCGCCTCGACCGCCTGGTTGCGCCGCCTCAGCGCGTCGTACTCGGCGTCGGAAACCTCCGGCGCGTCGTCCTGGTAGTAGAGACGGTCGTGCCGCGCGATCTCCTGCGCCAGCCGCTGTAGCTCCGCCGCCGCCTCGTCCCTCGTCAGCTCGTCCGGCTGCCTGTCGTCCGGCTCGTTCGTCACCGTGCGCTCCGCTGATTCACTCCGCGGGAGATATGTCGCACAATGCGCCGTCCGCCGCGACTGGCCGGAAGGCTCCGCCGGCGTCCCAGGGCCTAGTCCTCGAAGCGGGTCGTGTCGTCGCGGTCGCGCTCGTAGCGCCTCTTGAGCGGAAACGGCGGCAGCCACGCCTCGCGCCGCACGATCCAGTTCTCGTAGGTCGGCATCAGCTGGTCGGGCGCGTCGAGCGAGCCGAGGTTCACCTCGATCTCGTCGGCGGTGTGCGCGAAGACCGACGAGCCGCAGCGGGGACAGAAATGTCGCCCCGCATAGGAGCCGGTCTCGCCCTCGACGGCGACCGCATCCTCCGGGAAGATGGCCGAGGCGTGAAACAGCGCGCCGTGGTGCTTGCGGCAGTCGAGGCAGTGGCACAGGCCCACCCGGTACGGCCGGCCGGTCGCCACGAGCCGCACGTCGCCGCACAGGCACCCACCCGTGAATCGCTCCATCTTGCATGTCCTTGAAGGGTCGACATGGGCCGGAAGGCTAGCACCGGCCGGCGCGGCCGTCCCGCCTGTCGGCAGGCGAGACCGCTCGCGGTGCGGCGGGCCCTCGGGCTCTGGTCAAACCGGGCCCGATCCGACAAGCTGCCGGACGTGACCTTCGACGGGCCCGGTCGCGCTTCTTGTCGCATTGGCTCTTCCCCCGGCACGGAGGCGAACGATGAGCGACGTCATCGACCTGCCCGGCGCGCGGCCCGTGGCCGCCGACCCCGCGCTGTTCCGCCCGGACCCGCATCGCGGCTTCGCGACGTACCGGCCGCGGGCCGGCGTGATCGATCTCGGCGGCGGCGTCCATGTGGTCACGCGGCACGCCGACATCTCCGCCCTGATGACGGACCCGCGCACCCGGCAGATGAGCACGGAGGCGCTCGAGCGTGCCGGCATCACCTCCGGCTCGCTGCATGCCTTCTACGCCAACAGCATGCTGCTCTCCAATCCGCCGGACCATGCCCGCCGCCGCGGCCCGACCGCGCGCGCCTTCGCCCACAGGATCGTCCAGCTGTGGCGGCCGCGGATACGCACGATCGTGTCGGAGATGCTCGACGAGCTCGAGCCGGAGGGCGGGTTCGACCTCCTCGGCACGCTCGCCTCGGCCCTGCCCTCGCGCCTGATCGCCGAGATCCTGGGCGCGCCGCGGGAGGATGCGCCGCGCTTCGCCGAACGCGTCTACGCGATGAGCCGCGGGCTCGGCGGCTTCCGGGCCGCCGACTTCGCCGGCATCGAGACCGCCGCGACCGACCTCGGCGCCTATGTGGCGCGCCTCCTCGAGGAGCGCCGGCGGGCCCCGCGGGACGACTTCCTGACGGCCTATCTCGCGAAGGTCGACGAGGCGGGCGAACTGTCGCCCGTCGAGACGCTGATGCAGGTCGTCACGCTCATCGTCGCGGGCAGCGACACGACCCGCTTCGGGCTCACCATGCTCGTCTCGCTGCTGCTGCAGCACCGGGCGCAGTGGGACCACGTGCGCAGCCATCCCGAAGCGGTACCGGGCGCCGTCGTCGAGGCGCTGCGCTTCGAGCCGGCGGTCGGCTCGATCGGCCGGGTGGTGGTCGAGCCGCTCGCGGTGGACGGCGTCGAATTCCGGCCCGGCACGCTCCTCGTCCTGTCGATCCTCTCGGCCCAGCGCGACGAGCGCGTCTACGCCGATCCGCAGCGCTTCGACATCGCGCGCGACGACCATCCCCGCTGGAGCGTGAGCTTCGGGCTCGGCCCGCACCGCTGCCTCGGCGAGGCGCTCGCCCGCGCCGAGATGGAGGAGGCGCTGACCGTGCTCGCCCGGCGGCTGCCGCGGCTCGAGATCGTCGGTCTGCCGGCTACTGCGAAGGGGCACACGGGAATCCGGGGCATCACGCCGCTCACCGTCGGCTGGGCGCGCGGCTGAGCCGCCTCAGGCGCCCGAGTGCATCAGCCGCGCGGCGGCGGCCCTCGCCTCGTCGGTGATCGTCGCGCCCGACAGCATCCGGGCGATCTCCTCGCGCCGGTGCTCGCCCTCGAGCGGCTCGACGCCCGTCGACACCGCCTCGTGGTCGCCCTGCTTGCGGATCAGGAGATGCGTGCCGGCGCGCGCGGCGACCTGCGGCGCGTGCGTGACCGACAGCACCTGCACCCGCTCGGCGAGGCGCGCGAGCCTCGCCCCGATCGCGTCGGCCACGGCGCCGCCGACGGCGACGTCGATCTCGTCGAAGACGAGCGTCGGCGCGCTGCCCCGGTCGGCGAGCGCCACCTTGAGCGCCAGGAGGAAGCGCGACAGCTCGCCGCCCGACGCGACCTTGAGGAGCGGGCCCGGATTGGTGCCGGGGTTGGTCTGGACCCAGAACTCGACCCGGTCGAGCCCTTCGGGGCCCGGCCGCGATTCGCCCTCGACGCGGGTCTCGAAGCGCGCCCGCTCGAGCTTCAGCGGCGGCAGCTCCGTCATGACGGCGGCGTCGAGCTGGGCGGCGGCGGCGCGGCGGCCGGCGGACAGCGCGTCCGCGGCAGTGTCGTAGGCGGCCCGCGCCGCCTCCATCTCGGCCTGGAGCCTCGACAGGCGCTCGCCGCCCGTGTCGATCTCCTGCAGCGCGGCGTGCAGCCTGTCGCGCAGGGCCGGCAGGTCGTCGACCTGCACCTGGTGCTTGCGGGCGGCGGCGCGCAGCGCGAACAGCCGCTCCTCCGTCGTCTCGAGGTCGCGCGGGTCGAAGGCCGCCTGCTCGAGCGCCGCCTCGATCGAGGCCTGCGCGTCGTCGATCGCGCCGAAGAGCTTCTCCAGGGCCTCGACGACCGGCTCGAGGAGCTGCGGCACGTCGGCGACCCGGCGCTCCAGCCGGCGCAGCGCCGCGGCCACCAGCGGCCCGGGCGACGCCTGCCCGCCGACGACCTCGAAGGCCTCGTTGAGCTCGCCGACGAGCTTCTCGGAATGCATCATCACCTGGCGGCGATCGGCGAGGCGCTCCTCCTCGCCGGTCTCGGGGGCCAGCTGGTCGAGCTCCTCGACGGCGTGCTCGAGATATTCGCGCTCCGAGGCCGCCTTCTCGAGATGGCCGGCGGCCTCCTCGTGCTCCTCGCGCAGCCGGCGCCACTGCCGCCACAGCCGGGCGACCTCCGAGACCTGCGGCTCGAGGCCGCCGAAGGCGTCGAGCAGCCGGCGGTGCTCCGTCGGGTCGACGAGGGCGCGGTCGGCGTGCTGGCCGTGGATCTCGACGAGGAGACCGCCGATGCGGCGCATGATCTGCGCGCTCGCCGGCTGGTCGTTGACGAAGCCGCGCGTGCGTCCGTCGGCGTTCTGGATGCGCCGGAGGATCAGGTCGCCCTCGCCGTCATAGCCGTGCTCGGACAGGATGGTGCGCACGGGATGGTCGGCCGGCAGGTCGAAGACCGCCGTCACCTGCCCCTGCTCCGCGCCGCGGCGCACGAGCCCGGCATCGCCGCGGCCGCCGAGGGCGAGCGAGAAGGAATCGAGGAGGATCGACTTGCCGGCGCCGGTCTCGCCCGTGAGGGCGCTCAGGCCCGGTGCGAAGTGGATGTCCAGCCGGTCGATGATGACGATGTCGCGGATCGACAGGGTCGAGAGCATCGCCCTCTCACAGCGCGGCCTTCGTGCGCGTCCAGGCCCGGCTTATCCACGAGGACTTGTTCTCCCTCGGCTCGTAGCCGCCTTCCTTGAGAAGCGCGTAGGCGTCCTTGTACCACTGGCTGTCGGGATAGTTGTAGCCGAGGATCGCGGCGGCGGTCTGGGCCTCGGAGATGATGCCGAGCGCGTAGTAGGCTTCCGTCAGCCGCTCCAGCGCCTCCTCGACGTGGCGCGTCGTCTGGTACTCGGTGACCACCGTCTTGAAGCGGTTGATCGCCGCCAGGTACTGGTGCTTGCCGAGATAGTAGCGGCCGACCTCCATCTCCTTGCCGGCGAGCTGGTCGCGCGAGACGTCGAGCTTGTCGCGCGCCTGCGCGGCGTACTCGGAGTTCGGGTACTTCTCCAGGAGCTCGCGGAAGGCCGTGGTCGCCTTCTCGGAGCGGCCCTGGTCGCGGCCGACGTCGGAGATCTGGCGGTAGTAGGATTCGCCGACGAGATACTGCGCGTAGGCCGCGTCCTCGCTGCCGGGATAGAGCGTCACGTAGCGCTTGGCGGCGGTGATCGTGTCGGAATATTTCTCGGCCTGGAAGTTGGCGTAGGCCGACATCAGCAGCGACTTGCGCGCCCAGTCCGAATAGGGGTGGGTGCGGTCCAGCTCCTCGAACTTCTTGACCGCGTCGCCGTAGGCGCCCTCGTTCAGCAGCACCAGGCCCTCGTTGTAGAGCTGGTCCGCCGGGTCCTCCTTGACGTCGACATACTCGTCGCCGCCGCCACCGAGCCCGAAGGTGTTGCAGCCGCCGAGCGAGGCCGACACGCCCGCCAGGAGAAGGACGCCGAAGGCGCGGGCGGAGAAGGTCTTGACGCGGCTCATACTCGTGGACGTGCTCATCCGTCTCAATACACCGTTGCTCGTGCCGGTTGGGTCGGCGAGGCCGCGCGGACTTTAACGCAAAGCCGCCGCGGCGCAACCGTCGCGCCGCCGGATCTCGCTGACCGCGGAATCGAGCGAATTTGTGGCCGGAACGGTCAGGAGACTTCGGGGCTGAAGGCCGCCGCCGGCATCATGTCGGCCAGCTCGGCCTGGGCGGCCTCGCGGCGCGGCGCCGGATAGGTGTAGCTGTAGGTCCAGGCGTCGGGATCCTGCATCAGCGCCGCCACGACCGCCGTGTTCATGCGGTGGCCGCCGCGCACGGAGCGGTAGGCGCCGAGAATCGGCGCGCCGGCCAGGCGCAGGTCGCCGACCGCGTCGAGGACCTTGTGGCGGACGAACTCGTCGCGGTAGCGCAAGCCCTCAGGGTTCACCACCTCGCCCTCGCCGATCACGACGGTGTTGTCGAGCGAGGCGCCGAGCGCGAGGCCCTTCGCCCACATCGTCTCGACGTCCTTCATGAAGCCGAAGGTGCGGGCCCGCGCGACATCGCGGGCGAAATCGCTCCGGCGCGGGTCGTAGGCGTAGCGCTGGCGGCCGATCAGCGGGTTGTCGAAGGAGATCTCGACCTCGATGCGCTGGCTGTCATGCGGCACGAGCTCGGCCGACGCGTCGCCCTCGGCGATGCGGATCGGCTTCAGAACCTTGATGAAGCGGCGCGGCACCGGCATCGTGCGCAGCCCGACCGACTGGATCGCCTCGACGAACGGCGCGGCGCTGCCGTCGAGGATCGGGACCTCCGGGCCGTCGATCTCGACGAGCAGGTTGTCGATGCCGAGGCCGCCGATGGCCGACATCAGATGCTCGACCGTCCCGATCGTGCCACGTTCGCAGCCCAGTATCGTGGAGCGCGAGGTCGAGACCACCGAATCGTAGCGCGCGCGGACTTCGAACTCGCCGCCGCCGGCGGAGTCGCCGCGATAGAACACGATGCCGGAATCGGCGCCCGCCGGGTGGAGCGTCACGGTGGCGAGGCCGCCGCTGTGCACGCCGACGCCGGAGAGGGTGACTTCGTCTCGGATCGTGGTCTGGAGATTCGAATTCATCGTGCCCGCTTCACGAGAGCCGCCCGCACGAGGCCGGCTTCGTTGTCTGTTCAAACCCGCCCACCGTGCGTTGGAACCAATCGCCGTGGGTCGCGTTGTCGGTCTGCTGATTTGCCCCTTGGCCGCCGCATGTCGACGACTGCGGAAACGCCTTGCGTGGGTTGATTTTTAGCGAGTCGCGGCAACCACGCCAAATCACGCTTCTTTACCGTGTGTTACGCTCGCCGCACGTTCCGCGAAACATCAGCATATTCTTCCAAACCATTGTCGCCATTGCGCTTTTTGCGACCGCGAAAAGGCGCGTCTCACGCCGCTGTTTCAGACCGGTGTAACAGACAGCGAAAAGGGGGAGAAACCGCCGGTTCCTCCCCCCTCGATTCGAGTCGCCGGTGACCCGTTCAGTTCGCCTGGCGGCGCAGGAAGGCCGGGATCTCGTACTGGTCTTCCTCGACGGCGGCGGGGCGGCGCGGCGCGTTCGCCACCTGCGGCGCATGGCGCTGCGGGGCCGGTGCCGGGGCGCGCTCGGCCTGCGGCTGCTGGGGCTGCGGCTGGCGCGGCGCCTTGGCGAACTCCGAGACCGGCTGCTGCGGCGCGGGCTGCGGGGCCGGCTGGCGCTGGGCCGCCGGGGCCTCGCCCTCGACGTCCTCGCGCCGGCCGAAGTTCTGGGCCAGGCGGCCGAGCAGGCCGGGCTTGCGGCGCGCCGGGTCGGCGGCGTGCTGCTCCTCCTCGGGGACGAGGCCGTGCGCCCGCATCTCGCGCTGCGCGACGAGCGGGAAGTCCTCGACGCGCGGCAGGCGGGGTGCGCGGTGGGCACGGGGCGCCTCGGCAGGGGCCGCCTGCTCGACCGGCTCGTGCGCCGCCTCGTCGGCGTAGTACTGCTCGTCGGCGTAGTAGGCGTCGTCCTGGTAGGTGACGAAGCTGTCGGGCGCGTCGGACTCGAGCATCTCCGGCTCGTCCTGCTCGTAGACCTCGGCCTGGGCCGGCTGCGGCTGGATGCGCTCGCTCTGGATCGCGACCGGCTTCTCCTTGGGCTTGCGCAGGCGCTCGGTCAGCTCGCTGATCGCCGCCTCGGCCGTGCGCTCGACCATCGAGCCGACCTGGTCGATGCCGGTGGCGACGACGGAGACGCGGATCACGCCCTCGAGGCCCTCGTCGAACGTCGCGCCGAGGATGATGTTGGCCTCGGGGTCGACCTCCTCGCGGATGCGGGTGGCCGCCTCGTCGACCTCGAACAGGGTGAGGTCGTTGCCGCCGGTGATCGAGATCAGCAGGCCGCGGGCGCCGCGCATCGAGGTCTCGTCGAGCAGCGGGTTGGCGATCGCGGCCTCGGCGGCCTGGATGGCGCGCTTGTCGCCCGACGCCTCGCCGGTGCCCATCATCGCCTTGCCCATGTTGCGCATGACGGCGCGCACGTCGGCGAAGTCGAGGTTGATGAGGCCTTCCTTGACCATGAGGTCGGTGATGCAGGCGACGCCGGAATAGAGCACCTGGTCGGCCATCGCGAAGGCTTCCGCGAAGGTCGTGCGCTCGTTGGCGATCCGGAACAGGTTCTGGTTCGGGATCACGATCAGCGTGTCGACGTGGCGCTGCAGCTCCTCGATGCCGGCCTCGGCGACGCGCATGCGGCGCTTGCCCTCGAAGTCGAAGGGCTTGGTGACGACGCCGACCGTCAGGATGCCGAGGTCGCGCGCGGCCTGGGCGATGACCGGTGCCGCACCGGTTCCGGTGCCGCCGCCCATCCCCGCCGTGATGAACGCCATGTGGGCGCCGGAGAGGTGGTCGTTGATCTCGTCGATCGCCTCTTCGGCGGCGGCGCGTCCGACCTCCGGGTTCGACCCGGCGCCGAGGCCCTCGGTCACCGCGACGCCCATCTGGACGATGCGCTCGGCCGCGGACATCGAGAGCGCCTGGGCGTCGGTGTTCGCCACGACGAACTCGACGCCCTTCAGGCCGGACTCGATCATGTTGTTGACGGCATTGCCGCCGGCGCCGCCGGTGCCAAAGACCGTGATCTTGGGCTTCAGCTCGGTGATGTCCGGCATCTTCAGGTTGATGGTCATGGCACCCTCGTCTTCAAAATCTCTTCCTCAGCACGGCACACTTCGTGGCCGCGGAACTCAGAAGCTTTCCCGTATCCAGTTTCCGACGCGCGCGAGATATCCGCCGGAATTCGCGACACCGGCCCCGCCGTGGGCGCGCCGGTGATGTTCGACCCCGGCGACCAGCGGGTAGGCGAGAAGGCCCGCCGTGACGGCGAAGGCCGGGCCCTTGGCGGCGTCGGGCAGGTTCTTGACGCCGACCGGACGGCCGATGCGGACCTTGAGGCCGAGGATCCGCTCGGCCAGCTCGATCGTGCCCGGCAGCTGCGAGGCGCCGCCGGTCATGACGGCCCGCCCGCCCGACAGCGACGCGAAGGGCGTCGCCTTGAGGCGGTCGCGCAGCAGCTCCAGGACCTCCTCGACGCGCGGCCGGATGATCTCGGTGACCTGCGCCCGCGACACGGTGTGCGAGCCGCTGGCGCCCTCGCCCTCCCCGATCAGGGGCACGGTGATGCCCTCGCCGTGGAAGGAGCCGGCGCCGATCGCGCTGCCGTAGAGCGTCTTGATGCGCTCGGCGGCGTCCAGCGACGTCGACAGCCCGCGGGCGAGATCCATCGTCACGTGATGGCCGCCGATCGCGACGCCGTCGGAATAGATGAAGCGCCCATGGGCGAAGATGCCGTAGGTCGTCGTGCCGCCGCCCATGTCGATGACGGCGCAGCCGAGCTCGGCCTCGTCGCCGACCAGCGCCCCGAGGCCGGCCGCATAGGGGCTGGCCACGACCGCCTCGACGGAGAGATGGCAGCGCTCGACGCACAGCACGAGATTGCGGGCCGCCGCGGCCTGGGCGCTGACGACGTGCATGTCGACGCCGAGCTCCTGCCCGGACATGCCGAGCGGATCGCGGATGCCGCCGGTGCCGTCGAGCGAGAAGGCGATCGGCAGGGCGTGCAGGGCGACGCGGTCGCGCTGCACCGAGTGCCCGCGCCCGGCCTCGAGGCCGCGCCGGATGTCGCTCTCCTGCACCGCGTCGCCGATCACGTCGACGGAGGCGGCGTAGTTCTGGCTGGCGATCCTGCCGGCGCCGAGATTGACGACGACCGAGGCGACGGTCACGCCGGCCATGCGCTCGGCCGCGTCGACGGCGAGCCGGATCGAGCGCTCGGTCGCCTCCATGTCGACGACGGCGCCGCGCTTCATGCCGGTGGCGCGCTGGTGGCCGACGCCCAGCACCTCGATGGCGTGGCTGCGGGCCTGGCTGCCGCCGCCGCGACTGCGGCTTCAGCTTGCCGACCACGCAGGTGATCTTGATCGAGCCGACGTCGAGCACGGCGACGACGGACGAGCGTCCGGCGGCGATGCGCCTTCGAGCGCGGCAGCCAGTCCTCCTGTCGCCGGCTCATATGTTGGCTCCCTTGGCCTTGCCGGCGACCCGTTCCTTGAGGCTCGCCTTGAGCTGCGTGGCGGCGTGGTCGGTCAGCGTGAGGATCAGCCGGTCGGACAGGCGCAGGTCGACGGCGGTGAGATCGCGCGACAGGAGCGCCTCGTCGCGGTCGAGCTGGGCGAGATCGGCGAGCGCGCCGGCCGGGTCGTCCTCCGGCAGCTTGATCTCGACCCCGTTGTCGAGGCGGATGTTCCAGCGGCGGTCGGCGACGCGCACGGCGGCGCGGAAGCGGGTGGCGATCTCCGGGTGCGCCCGCACGACCTCCATCAGGTCGGCGGCGCTGCGGTTGGCGCCGTAGCCGACGACCAGCGGGAGGCTGGCGAATTTCGGCTCGGTGAGCTCCTCGATCGCCTCGCCGTTGCGGTCGACGATCGAGACGATGCCGCCGATCTGCCACAGCGCGAAGGCCTGGCGCTCGGTGATCTCGACGCGGAGCGTGTTGGGATAGAGCTTCTGGACGGTCGCGTCCTGCACCCAGGGCAGCGAGGCGAGCGCCTCGCGCGCCTTGAACGGGTCGAAGGTCAGGATCGAGGGCGAGCCGCCGATGTCGAGCGCGTCGATGACGTCGTCCTCGCTCGTCTCCTCGGCGCCGGAGATCTGGACGCTGCGGATGCCGAGGCCGCTGACGGCGGCGATCTCGCCGGCGCCGCGCACGATGCCGGCGCGCACGTCGCCCACGTGGTCGCCGAGCACGACGCCGTAGACCAGCGAGCCGGAGAGCAGCGCGACGGTGGCCATGAGCCCCGCCCGGCGCGGCAGCCGCGCCGTGACGAAGGCCTCGGCCGCCTTGAGCAGAGGATGGGACGCGCCGGGCCGCGCCGTGCCGTAGAGCACGCCGGTCCGCGCGGGGGCCAGGCCCTCCACCGTCTCTCCAACTCTACGCAACTTGCGACCTAGCGACTGCACCCTGCATCCTCCACCATCCAGCTCACCAGCTCGGGGAAGCCGTGCCCCGCATGCGCCGCCATCTCAGGCACGAGCGAGGTCGCCGTCATGCCGGGCTGCGTGTTGACCTCCAGGCAGACGAGACCGGACACGCCATCGGCCCTCTCGTCGTATCGGAAGTCCGCTCGACTCACGCCGCGGCACCCGAGCGCTTGATGCGCTTTCAGGGCTACTCTCTGCACTTCTTGGTAAACAAAGGGTGAAATCTCGGCAGGAAGAATGTGGCGAGATCCGCCGGGGGCATATTTTGCCTGGAAGTCGTAGAAGCTCTCGGTGGGCACGATGTCGATGACGCCGAGCGCCACGTCGCCCATCACCGCGCAGGTCAGCTCGCGGCCGGGAATGTATTGTTCGACAACGACTTGCTCGCCGAACTTCCAGTCGGCCGAGTAGAGCTCCTGCGGCGGATGCTCCTGGTCCTCGCGGACGATGAAGACGCCGAAGCTCGAGCCCTCGCCGTTCGGCTTTATGACGTAGGGAGGCGGCAGAACATGCCGCTTCGCGGCCTCCAGCCGGCTGACGGTACGGCCGTGCGCGATGGGGATTCCGGCCGCCTGGAAGAGCACCCGCGAGCGCGACTTGTCCATCGCGAGCGCCGAGGCGAGGACGCCAGAATGCGTGTAGGGAATGCCGAGAATCTCGAGCACTCCCTGTATCTTGCCGTCCTCTCCGAAAGGTCCGTGCAAGGCGTTGAACGCAACGTCCGGAGAAAGCTCGAAAAGCGTGCGTCCGATGTTCCGGTCGACGTCGACCCTCGTGACGCGGTAGCCGGCCTCCTCGAGCGCCTTCGAGCAGGCGTCGCCCGAGGCCAGGCTGACCTCGCGCTCGGCCGACCAGCCGCCCATCAGGACCGCAACGTGCTTCGTCATGAGTCTCAATCCCCTGTTGCCGAAATGTCGATGGCACCGGCGGAGCGTGGCTCGGCCGGTGCTGCGGGCGTCCGTCGGGGCGGGCGCGGCTTCGTGGCCGCACCGAGATCATCTGGCGGCGGACGGGTCCCCCGCCGCGGCGTCAGGCCGCCTGCCGGCCGAGGAAGGGCGCGACCTCCTGGCCCGGCACGAAGTCCCCGACCCGCTTGATCTCCCAGTCGAGCGCGACGCCGCTCGTCTCGAGCACCCGCGCCCTGACCGTCTCGCCCAGCGTCTCGATGTCGCTGGCGGTCGCGTCGCCCGTGTTGATCAGGAAGTTGCAGTGCATCTCCGAGACCTGGGCGCCGCCGACCCTGAGGCCGCGACAGCCGGCCTTGTCGATGAGCTGCCACGACTTCTGCCCCGCCGGGTTCTTGAAGGTCGAGCCGCCGGTGCGGCTCTTCACCGGCTGGGTCGATTCGCGGCTCTCGGTGATCTGGTTCATCGCCGCGAGGATCTCGTCGCGGTCGCCGGGCTGGCCCTGGAAGAGCGCCTCGGTGAAGATCCAGTCCTCCGGCGCGCCGCTGTGGCGGTAGCTCATGCCGAGCTCGCCGGCCGGCACCTCGTGGACGCGGCCCTGCCGGTCGACGGCGCGGACGGACAGAAGCGCGTCCTTCGTCTCGCCGCCATAGGCGCCGGCGTTCATCCGCAGCGCGCCGCCGAGGCCGCCGGGAATGCCGCGGAAGAAGGACAGGCCGGAAAGCGCCGCATCGGCCGCCGCGCGCGCGAGCTTGACGTCCGGCACCGCGGTGCCGGCCCGGAGGCGGCCGCCCTCCTCCACCTCGACCTGCGAGAAGCCGCGGCCGAGCCGGATCATGATTCCCGGCACGCCGCCGTCGCGGATCAGCGAGTTCGAGCCGAGGCCGATGACCCGAACCTCGAGCGCGGGATCGATCGACGACAGGAAATAGGCGAGGTCGGCCTCGTCGGCCGGCGAGAACAGGACCTGCGCCGGCCCGCCGACGCGGAACCAGGTGATCGGGGCGAGAACCTCGTTGGCCGACAGCCGGCCGCGCAGCTCGGGCGCCGCATCCCGGATCGCGGGAAGGATGTCCTCGTACGCCATCAGCGGTCGCCTTCCGCGAGCTGCCCCGGCAGGGCGTGCGCCCACTGCGTGATGCTGCCGGCGCCGAGGCAGACGACGATGTCGCCGGGCCTGGCGAGCCCTCGAACGATGCCGGCAAGGTCGTCGGGCGAGGGAAGCGGCCGGGCGTCGCGGTGGCCGGAGGTGCGCAGGCCGGCGACCAGGCCGTCGCGGTCGGCGCCCTCGATCGGGCTCTCGCCGGCCGAGTAGACGTCGGCGACGAGCACCGTGTCGGCGTCGTTGAAGCAGGTGCAGAACTCGTTGAACAGGCTCTTGAGCCGCGTGTAGCGGTGCGGCTGCACGACGGCGATGACGCGCTTGTCGGTGGCGCTGCGGGCGGCGTGCAGCACCGCGGCGATCTCGACCGGGTGATGGCCGTAGTCGTCGTAGACGTTGACGCCGTTCCACGTGCCGGTGAGCGTGAAGCGGCGGTTGACGCCGCCGAAGCCCGCGAGCGCCTTGGCGATCGCCTCACCGCGCACGCCGAGCCGGTCGGCGACGGCGACGGCCGCCGTGGCGTTCAGCGCGTTGTGCTTGCCGGGCATCGGCAGGGTCAGCCCGTCGAGCCGGCGCGTCGCGCCCGTGCGGTAGTCGCGGAAGATCACCGAGAAATGCGTCTGGCCGCCGGAATGGCTGACGTCGACGAGCCGCACGTCGGCCTGCGGGTTCTCGCCGTAGGTGACGACCTCGCGGTCCTCGATCTGGCGGACGAGGCTCTGCACCTCCGGGTGGTCGATGCACATCACCGCGAAGCCGTAGAACGGCACGTTCTCGACGAAGGTGCGGAACGCCGCCTTCACGCCCTCGAACGAGCCGTAGTGGTCGAGGTGCTCGGGATCGATGTTGGTGACGATCGCCACCTCGGCCGGCAGCCTCACGAAGGTGCCGTCGGATTCGTCGGCCTCGACGACCATCCAGTCGCCGGCGCCGAGCCGGGCGTTGGTCCCCCAGGCGTTGATGATGCCGCCGTTGATGACGGTGGGGTCGAACGCGCCGGCATCGAGCAGCGCGGCGACCATCGAGGTCGTGGTCGTCTTGCCGTGCGTGCCCGCGACCGCCACGCAGTCCTTGAGGCGCATCAGCTCGGCCAGCATCTCGGCCCGGCGCACCACCGGCAGCCGCTTCTGGCGCGCCGTCACGAGCTCGGGATTGTCGCGCTTCACCGCGGAGGAGACGACGACCACCGTCGCCTCGCCGAGATTGGCCGCGTCGTGGCCGACGTGGATCTCGATGCCCTCGGCGCGCAGGCGCCTGACGTTCGCGTTCTCCGCGATGTCGCTGCCCTGCACGGAGTAGCCGAGATTGTGGAGGATCTCGGCGATGCCGCTCATGCCGATGCCGCCGATCCCGACGAAATGGATGATGCCGGTTTCCTGCGGTTGCTTCATCTCACGCGTGTCCCGAATCTGTGTGTTTCGGCGCCGGCCGCCCCTCGGCGAGCGCCGCGACCGCCTCGGCGAGCGTCGCCGCCGCCTCCGCGTTGCCGACCTGATGGGCGGCGGCGGCCGCCGCGGCGAGCTGCTCCGGGCGATCCATACGCGCCACGATCTCGTCGGCCAAGCGGTGCGGATCGAGCGAGGCCTGCGGCAGGAGCCAGCCGCCCTTCGCCTTGGCCATGGCGGTGGCGTTGAGGAGCTGGTCGTTGTCGACGGCGTGCGGCAGCGGGATCAGGATCGCCGGCCGGCCGATCACGGCGAGCTCGGCGACGGTGCTGGCGCCCGAGCGCGAGACGACGAGATGCGCGTCGGCGATGCGCTGCGGCAGGTCGAGGAAGAACGGCTCGACCTCCGCGGCGACGCCCAGCGCCTCGTAGCCCATGCGGACGCGCTCGAGATCCTCCTCGCGCGCCTGCTGCACGACCTTGAGCCGGGCCCGGTGCGCCTCGTCGAGACGGCCGATGGCGCCCGGCACGACGTCCGAGAGGATGCGGGCGCCCTGGCTGCCGCCGAAGACGAGCAGCCGGAACGCGCCGTCCGCGGCCGGCGCCTCGTAGGGCCGCGCGGCCGCCTTCACGGCGGCGCGCACCGGTGCGCCGGTGTTCACGACCTTGTCGCGGTTCGCCTCGCCCAGCATGTGGACCTGCGGGAAGCTCGTGCAGACCATGTCGACCTTCGAGGCGAGCATCCGGTTGGCGCGGCCGAGCACGGCGTTCTGCTCGTGGATCGCCGTCCTGATGCCGAGCAGCCGCGCCGCCGTCAGCGGCGGCAGCGTCGGGTAGCCGCCGAAGCCGACGACCGCGGCCGGCCGGATGCGGCGCAGCAGCATCAGCGACTTCAGCGTGCCGAGGCCGAGCTTGCCGAGCGAGCGGGCGTAGTCGAGCGGGTTGCGGCCGCTGAACGTCGCCGAGGGGACGACGTGGACCTTCCGGGCGGGAAAGCTCGCGCGGAACTTCTCGACCCGCTCGTCGGCGGCGAGATCGACCTCGTAGCCCTTCTCGACCAGCGCCTCGGCGAGCGCCTGGGCGGGGAACAGGTGCCCGCCCGTGCCGCCGGCGACGAGCAGGACGAGGGGCTTCTTGCCGCCGCCTGCGCTCATGCCCGCTCCGCGCCCGGCACGAGGTTCGTGACGATCGGCTTGATCTGCGGCCGGCGCCGGCTGAGGCCGAGCACCATGCCCATCGCGTAGGCGAGCGAGATGATCGACGAGCCGCCGTAGGAGATGAAGGGCAGCGTCATGCCCTTGGCCGGCATCAGGCTGAGATTGACCGCCATGTTGATGACCGACTGCAGGCCGAACAGGACGATCAGGCCGGTGATGGCGAGCCGCGGATAGGGGTCGTGCGTCTTGCTCGCGTGATTGATGCCGCGCAGCACGATGAAGGCGAAGAGCGCGACGAGCAGCATGCAGGCGATGGCGCCGAACTCCTCGCCCATCACGGCGAAGACGAAGTCGGCGTGGCTGTCCGGCAGGCTCTGCTTGACGATGCCCTCGCCGGGCCCGCGGCCGAGCCAGCCGCCGCTGATGAAGGCGTCGATGGAGCGGTCGACCTGGTAGGTGTCGTTCTGGCCGGGGCTGAGGAAGCCGTCGATGCGCTCCCTGACGTGGTAGACCGTGAAATAGGCGCCGACCATGCCCACGCCGGCGGCGCCGGCGAGGATGAAGATCCACCCCCACGACACGCCAGCCGCGAAGAACAGCGCGCCCCAGACGAGCGTCGCCAGCATCGTCTGGCCGAAGTCCGGCTGCGGCACGAGCAGGCCGACGAAGATGCCGAGGAGCCCGAAGGCCATGAGGTTGCCCGGCATCTCCGGCCGCTTGATGCGCTCGGCGAAGAGCCAGGAGACGAGGATCACGAAGGCGGGCTTCACGAACTCGGACGGCTGGATGTTGATGCCGGCGAGGCTGATCCAGCGCCGGGCGCCCTTCACCTCGGCGCCGACGAACAGCGTCGCGATCATCAGGAGGCAGCCGACGCAGAACACGATGAGCGCGACCCGCCTGCCCTGCCGCTCGTCGAGGAGCGACGCGCCGATCATCACGGCGATCGCCGGCACGAGGTACATCGCGTGGTGCTCGACGAAGAAGAAGCTGTTGAGGTGGATGCGCTCGGCGACCGCCGGGCTTGCCGCCAGCGACAGGATGAGGCCGCACGAGATGAGCGCCGCGAGTGCCGCGAGCAGTGTCCGGTCGACCGTCCACCACCAGTCCGAAAGGGCGTTTCTGTCGGTACGGGAGAGCATCACACAGCCTCTCTGGGCTTGAGGGTCACACCGTCGAGCGAGCCGACGAGACGGCGGAAGGCGTCGCCGCGGGCTTCGAAATCGGCGAACTGGTCGAACGAGGCGCAGGCGGGCGCGAGCAGCACCACGGCGGCGCGGCCGTCCTGCCGGGCGCGCTCGGCGGCGGCGCGCACGGCCGTCTCCATGTCGCCCGAGATCTCGTGCGGCACGGCCTCGCCGAGCGTGCCGGCGAAGGCCTCCGCGGCCTCGCCGATCAGGAAGGCGCGGGCGATCCGCGGGAAATATTCCCGCAGGCTCTCGATGCCGCCCGACTTCGGCCGGCCGCCGGCGATCCAGTAGATGTTCTCGAAGCTCGACAGCGAGCGCGAGGCCGCGTCGGCGTTCGTGGCCTTGGAATCGTTGACGAAGACGACGACGCCGCGGCGCGCGACCTCCTCCATCCGGTGGGCGAGGCCCGGGAAGGTCATCAGGCCCGTGGCCGCCTCGTCGACCGGCAGGCCGGCGCCCCGCACGGCGGCGAGCGCCGCGGCGGCGTTCTGGGCGTTGTGCTGGCCGCGCAGCGACGGCACCGGCGCGAGATCGGCGACGACGTGCTCGGCTCCCGCCTCGCGCAGCACGATCTCGCTGCCGCGCGCGAAGATGCCCTCGTCCAGCGCCTCGAGGCACGAGACCTCGACGACCCCGCGGCCGCGAGCCTGCGCCTCGGCCGCGATCCGCCGCGTTTCCGCGTCGTCCACGGCGACCACGGCGAGGTCGGCCTCCATCACCATGCGCGCCTTGACGGCGGCGTAGTTCTCGAAGGTGCCGTGCCGGTCGAGATGGTCCGGCGTGACGTTGAGCAGCACGCCGACGCTCGGCTTCAGCGTCGGCGTCAGGTCGATCTGGTAGGACGACATCTCGAGCACGTAGGCCATGTCGTCGGACAGGTCGTCGAGGCTGAGGACGGCGGTGCCGATATTGCCGCCGACGCCGACGCGGCGCCCGGCCTGCTTGAAGAGGTGCCCGATCAGCGCGGTCGTGGTCGACTTGCCGTTGGTGCCGGTGATGGCGACGACGGCCGCGCCCGGCGCCCGCCTGGCCCGCTCGCGGAAGAACAGCTCGGTGTCGCCGAGGATCTCGACGCCGGCGGCACGGGCCTTCTCGACCGTCCAGTGCGGCGCGGGGTGGGTCAGCGGCACGCCGGGGCTCAGGACGAGCGCCGAGAGCGAGCTCCAGTCGACGTTCGCGAAGATCCTCGACGGGAAAGCCCTGCTCGCGCGCGGCCTCGGCGCGCGGGCGCGCTGTCGTCCCAGCAGACGATCCCGGCGCCGCCGGCGGCGAGCGCGCGGGCGGCCTCGAGCCCGGTGCGGGCGAGGCCGAAGATCGCGACGCGCCTGCCGTCGAAGGAGGTGACCGGGATCATCGCCTCACCTCAGCTTCAGCGTCGAAAGGCCGATGAGGGCGAGGACGGCGGCGATGATCCAGAAGCGCACGACGATCTGCGCCTCGCCCCAGCCGAGCTGCTCGAAATGGTGGTGCAGCGGCGCCATCTTGAAGATGCGCTTGCCCGTCAGCTTGAACGAGACGACCTGGACGATCACCGACACCGCCTCGAGCACGAACAGGCCGCCGACGATCGCCAGCACGATCTCGTGCTTGATCGCCACGCTGACGGCGCCGAGCATGCCGCCGAGCGCCAGCGAGCCGGTGTCGCCCATGAAGATCGAGGCCGGCGGCGCGTTGAACCACAGGAATCCGAGACCGCCGCCGATCACCGCGCCGCACAGCACCGCCAGCTCGCCGGTGCCGTTGACGAAATGGACCTGCAGGTAGTCGGCGAAGACGGCGTTGCCGACGAGGTAGGAGATCATCCCGAACGTGCCGGCGGCGATCATCACCGGCATGATGGCGAGGCCGTCGAGGCCGTCGGTCAGGTTCACCGCGTTGCCGGCGCCGACGATCACGAAGGCGCCGAACGGAATGAAGAACCAGCCGAGATTGATGATGATGTCCTTGAAGAAGGGCAGCGCCAGCGAGGTCGAGAAGGGCTGCTGGCCGACGACCGAAACGGCGAACACGGCGAGCCCGGCGATCGTCGTCTCGAGCGCCAGGCGCTGCCGGCCGGAGAACCCGGTGTTCGCGGCCGCCTTCGTGACCTTCAGGTAGTCGTCGTAGAAGCCGATCAGCCCGAAGCCGAGCGTGACGAAGAGCACGATCCAGACATAGGGGTTCGAAAGGTTCGCCCAGAGCAGCACCGAGACGACGAGGCCGGTGAGCACCATCAGGCCGCCCATCGTCGGCGTGCCCTGCTTGGTCAGCAGGTGGCCCGCCGGCCCGTCCTGCCGGATCGGCTGGCCCTTGCCCTGGCGCAGCCTCAGCACGCGGATGATCGCCGGCCCGAACAGGAAGACGAAGAGGAGCGCGGTCATGACCGCCCCGCCCGTGCGGAAGGTGATGTACCTGAGCACGTTGAGAAGCGGGAACTGGTCGCCGAATTCGCCGAGGAAATAGAGCATTGGGCCTTCCGCGCGTTATGCCGCCCCGACCCGTTCCCCATGGAATCGCTGGCGCAACTCCTCGACGATCGGTTTCATGCGGCTACCGAGCGACCCCTTTACCATGACGACATCGCCGTCTCGCAAATCGGCAGCGATGTGTGGCGCAAGAGCATCGGCGGTGGCCGCGTAGCGGCCGCGCCGGGCGTGCGGCAGGGCCTGGTAGAGCTCGTTCATCAGCGGTCCGGAGGCGTGCACGACGTCGATCTCGGCGCGGCGCAGCTCGTCGGCCAGGGCCCGGTGCATGGCGGGCGCGTCGTCGCCGAGCTCGAGCATGTCGCCGAGCACGGCGATGCGCCGGCCGCGGAAGCCCGTCTCGGCCTGGCCGAGGAGCTCGATCGCGGCGCGCATCGACACGGGGTTGGCGTTGTAGCTCTCGTCGATCAGCGTCGCCCGGCCGCGCGGCAGCTTCAGCGAGAACTGCGCGCCGCGGCCCTCCGGCGACTGCAGGTCGGCCAGCGACAGCGCCGCCATGGCGAGGTCGGCGCCGACGATCTTCGCGGCGGCGAGCACGGCGAGGCTGTTGGAGATCAGGTGCCGGCCCGGCGCGCCGAGCTTGTAGGTGACCTCGGTGCCGAGGATGTCGGCGACGACGCAGGAGCAGTCGGGATGCAGCTTGATCCGGCGCGCCCGGGCCGCGGCGCCCTCGCGCTCGCCGAACGAGATCACGTTCAGCCCCTTCGCCTCGGCCCTCGCCGCGAGCCGGTCGAAATACTCGTTGTCGCAGTTGAGGATGGCGCTGCCGCCGGGATTCATCCCGTCGAAGATCTCCGCCTTCGCGTCGGCGATCTCCTCGACGGAGTTGAAGAAGGCGATGTGCACCGGCGCGATCGTCGTGATGATCGCGACTTCGGGGCGCACCAGAAGGGTCAGCGCGGAGATCTCGCCCGCCGCGTTCATGCCCATCTCGAAGACGCCGAAGCGCGTGTCGCGCGGCATGCGCGACAGCGACAGCGGCACGCCCCAGTGGTTGTTGAACGAGGCGACCGAGGCGTGCGTCGCGCCCGACTTGCCGAGCGCGAGCCGAAGGGCCTCCTTGGTGCCCGTCTTGCCGACGCTGCCGGTGACGCCGATGATCCGCGCCGAGCTGCGCTCGCGCGAGGCCGCGCCGAGGGCGCCGAGGGCGGCGAGCACGTCGGCCACCACGATCAGCGGCCCGGGCGGCGGGTCGAAGCGCTGAAGCTCGCGCTCCGCGACGACGCAGGCCGCCGCGTTGCGCTCGAAGGCGGAGGGCACGAAGTCGTGGCCGTCCAGCCGGTCGCCGCGGATGGCGAAGAAGAGCTCGCCCTCGCCGATCGTGCGGCTGTCGATCGACACGCCGGTGATGTCGCCGACCTCGCCGCCGACGATCCGGCCGCCGACCGCGTCGAGGACCTCGCGGCCCGTCCACAAGGCACTCATTCGCCAGCCTCCCCGGCCAGAATCTCGCGCACGACCTCGTGGTCGGAGAACGGCAGCGTCCGGTCGCCGACGATCTGGCCGGTCTCGTGGCCCTTGCCGGCCACGACGAGCACGTCGCCGGGCTCCAGATCGCCGATCGCCCGGGCGATCGCCTCGCGCCGGTCGCCGATCTCGGTCGCGCCCGGCGCGCCCTCCATGATGGCGGCGCGGATGACGGCGGGGTCCTCGGAGCGCGGGTTGTCGTCGGTGACGTAGACGCGGTCGGCGAGCTTCGTCGCCACCTCGCCCATCAGCGGGCGCTTGCCCGGATCGCGGTCGCCGCCGGCGCCGAACACCACCGCGAGGCTCGCCTTGGTGAAGGGCCGCAGGGCGCGCAGCACGTTGTCGAGCGCGTCGGGCTTGTGGGAATAGTCGACGAAGACCAGCGCCCCGCCGGCGGTGCTGCCGACGAGCTCGAGGCGGCCCTTCGCCCCCTCGAGGTGCTCGAGCGCGGCGATGGCGGTCGCGGCCGGAACGCCGCCGGCCATCGCGAGGCCGAGCGCGACGAGCGCGTTCTGCGCCTGGAACTCGCCCGCCAGCGGCAGCGTCACGTCGTGGCGCGTCCCGTCGACCTCGACGCAGAGGTGCTGGCGGAAGCCGTCGGGGACGAGCTGCACGAGGCGGATGTCGCGGCCGAAGCGGCCGACGCCGGTGACCCGGACGCCGCGCTTGCGGCAGGCTTCCGCGACCTGGTCGCCCTCCGGGCTGTCGACGTCGACGACCGCCGTGCCGTCCTCGGGCAGAAGCTCGAGGAACAGCCGCAGCTTCGCCGCCAGGTACGCCTCGACCGTCGGGTGGTAGTCGAGATGGTCGCGGCCGAGATTGGTGAAGCCGGCCGCGCAGATGCGCACGCCGTCGAGCCGGTGCTGGTCGAGGCCGTGGCTCGAGGCCTCCATGGCGAGATGCGTGACGCCATCCTCGGCGAGCTCCGCCAGGATCTCGTGCAGCTCCACCGTGCCGGGGGTCGTCAGCGAGCCGTACGCCTCGCGGCCGGGGGCGACGACGCCGAGCGTGCCGAGGCTCGCGGCGTGGTGGCCGGCGGCGGCGAAGATCTGCCGCACGAAGGAGGCGACCGAGGTCTTGCCGCTCGTCCCGGTCACGGCGACGATCGTCTCCGGCTGCCGCTCGTAGAAGCGGGCGGCGGCGCGGGCGAAGGCGCCGCGCGGTTCCTCCACCCTGACGACGGGGGCGGAGCGCGCGTCCGACACGTGGACCGCCGCAGACCGGGCCGCGAGCGCCGCGACGGCGCCGGCTTCGAGCGCGGCATGGACGTACTGCGCGCCGTCGACCTTCGTGCCGGGCAGCGCGGCAAACAGGTAGCCGGGCTTCACCTCGCGCGAATCCGCCGTCAGTCCGGTGATCTCGATGTCCCGCTGCGCGGGATCGAGGGTCTCGGCATCGTCGATCAGTTCATAAAGTCGCATCGTCTTTTCCACCGGCGCCTCAGTACGACACTGCGACCGCGTTCTCGTCGTCGGCGGGCGCCACCTGCGGCGGCACGCCGAGCAGCGGCGCGATGCGCCGGATGACGCGGCCGTCCGTCGGCGCGCAGTTCCAGCCCGACGTGCGGAAGCCGTAGGTCTCCTTGGTGCCCTTCGGCTCGTCGAGCATCACCATGACGAGATAGCGCGGGTCGTTGGTCGGGAAGGTCGACAGGAAGGTGTTGAGCACCTTGCCGCTCGAATAGTGGCCGTTCACCACCTTCTCGGCCGTGCCCGTCTTGCCGCCGACGCTGTAGCCCGGCACGTCGGCCTTCTTGCCCGTGCCCTTGATCACGTTGAGCCGCAGGAGATAGCGCATCTCGGCGCTCGTCTCGGGCTTGATGACCCGGGTCGCGAGCTTCTGGGCCTCGGCCTCGCTGCGCTTCAGGAAGGTCGGCGGGATCAGCATGCCGCCATTGACCATCGCCGCGCCGGCGACGGCCGCCTGCATGGGCTCCACGGAGATGCCGTGGCCGAATGCGATCGTCATCTGGGTGAGCTCCGCCCATTTCGCCGGAACGAGAGGAGCGCCGGCTTCCGGCAATTCCGTGACGAGCTTGTCGTAGAAGCCGAGCTTCTTCAGGAACGCCTGGTGCTCGGGGATGCCGGCGGCCCGGGCCATGTGCGCCGTGCCGATGTTGGAGGAGTGGATGAAGATCTCCGGCACGGTCAGCCAGCGGTGCAGGCCGTGGTCGTCGTGGATGGTGAAGCGGCCGACGCGGATCGGGTGCGTGGCGTCGAACGAGTCGCTGAGCTTCGCCACCCCGGCATCGAGCGCCATGGCGATCGTGAACGTCTTGAAGACCGAGCCGAGCTCGTAGACGCCCGTCGTCAGGCGGTTGATGCGGTCGGGCTGCAGCGCCTCCTCGGGCACCTGCGGGTTGAAGTCCGGCAGCGACACCATGGCGATCACCTCGCCGGTGCGAACGTCCACCACGGTTCCGGCGGCGGCGACGGCATCGAACTCCTTCATCGACGCCATCAGCTCGTCGCGCATCGCGTGCTGGACGCGCAGGTCGAGCGACAGCTGCACCGGCTCGAGCTTCTCCGTGCGCGCGAGGCCGGCGTCGTGCAGCGCCCCGAGCCACGTGTCGTCGAGGTGCTTCTCCATGCCGGCGATGCCGATATTGTCGATATTCACGAAGCCGACGACGTGCGAAGCCGTGTTGCCGGCGGGATAGACGCGCTGGTTCTCCTCGACGAAGCCGAGGCCCGGAATGCCGAGCCGGTGCAGGCGGGCGCGCTGGCTCGGCGTGATCTCGCGCTTCACCCAGACGAAGCGGTTGTCGCCGGACAGCTTCTTGCGCAGGTCGTGCACGTCGAGCTCCGGCAGCACGGAGGTGATCTTCTCGACCGCCTCGTCGACGTCGATGATGCGCTTGGGGTCCGCATAGGCGGACGGCACCATGATGTCGGAGGCGAGCACGACGCCGTTGCGGTCGAGGATCTCCGGCCGCGCGTGGCTGACCGCCTCGCCGGGATCGAGATAATGCGCGACGGGATCGAGCTGCATGCCGGCCAGCATCGCCAGGCGGATGCAGATCACGCCGTAGACGCCGGCGAAGGCGATCTTGGCGAGGAGAAGCCTGCCGCGCATGCGCCGCTCGCACCGGGCGGCCCGGTCGAGCCGGCGCCGGGCGCGGCCCTCCGCCGAGAACAGGTCGCGAAAGCTCACTGGATCACCTTGTCGCTGCCGCCGGCGAAGCCGCCGAGACGGCTCCCCTCGTACGGGTCGATGTCGATGGGACGCATGGGAAGGTCGGAGACGCTGGCCAGCTGGTCGACCTGCAGCTGCTCGAGGTCGAGGTAGCGCTCGGCGAGCTTCTGGATGCGGCTCGGCTGGTTCAGGTAGTTCCACTCCGCCCGCAGCACGTTGATCGTCTCGCGCTCCTCGGCGATCTGCTCGTGCAGCTCGTCGATATGCGCCTCGATGCCCGCCGCCTCGTCCTTGAAGCGGTAGAGCACGATCGCCGTGCCGAGCATCAGCGTGACGGCGAGGATGGCGAAGAAGCGGATCATGTACGTCCCTCGCGGCGTTCGTCGGGGTCTGGGAGATCGGGCACGCCGAGCTCCGCGAAATCGGCGGCGCGCGACGGCGCCTCGGTGCGCAGGCCGGCGCGCAGCCGGGCCGAGCGGGCGCGCGGGTTGCCTCCGGTCTCCTCCTCGCCCGGCATCACCGCCTGGCGGGTCAGGAGCGTGAAGGTCGGCGCCGGGCCCTCGGCCATCGGCAGGTGGCGCGATCCGCCGCCCGCCTTGCCGCTGCGCGCGGCGAGGAAGCGCTTGACGATGCGGTCCTCGAGCGAGTGGAAGGCGACGACGACGAGGCGGCCGCCCGGCTTCAGGATCCGCTCCGCGGCGACGAGGCCGTCGGCGACCTCCTGCAGCTCGCGGTTCACGTGGATGCGCAGGGCCTGGAAGGTGCGGGTCGCCGGGTTGATCTTCTCCCGGCTCGGGCCGACCGCCTTCGCCACGACCTCGGCGAGGTCGGCGGTGCGCTCGAACGGCCGCTCCGCCCGGCGCTCGACGATGGCGCGCGCGACCCGGCGGGACTTCTTCTCCTCGCCCAGCACCTTCAGGATGCGGGAGAGGTCGGCCTCCTCGGCGGTGTTGACCACGTCGGCGGCGGAGATCCCCGCCTGCCCCATCCGCATGTCGAGCGGGCCGTCGCGCATGAAGGAGAAGCCGCGCTCCGCCTGGTCGAGCTGCATGGAGGAGACGCCGAGGTCGAGCATCACGCCGTCGACGGAGTCGTGGCCGTGCTCGGCGGCGATGCGGTCCATGTCGGAGAAGCAGCCGGCCGCGAGCGTCAGCCGCCCGTCGAAGGCGGCGGCGAGATCCGCCCCTCCGGCGATGGCGTCGGGATCGCGGTCGATGCCGAGGACGCGGCAGTCTGCCGCCTCGAGCACGAGGCGGCTATAGCCGCCCGCGCCGAACGTGCCGTCGACATAGACGCCGCCTGGCGCCGGCTCGAGCCATTCGAGAACCTCTCGGGCGAGGACGGGAATGTGACGAGCCGGTCCGCCAGCGGCATCTCCGGAGGAAATGCCGCGGCCCGTCATCATTCCCGCTCTCCGCCTGACGGCGCAGCCCCCTCTCGAGGAACGGCGCCGAGCATCTGCTTCAGTTCGCGCACCCGATTTCTGGCCTCTTTCTGGTGCGCCATGAAGCGATCCGGCTCCCAGATCTGGAACTTCTGCCCGAGCCCCACGAAGGTCGCCCGGTCGGCAATGCAGGCATGCTCGCGCAGCCGGTCGGTCACGACGATCCGCCCCTCCGCGTCGAGCTTCAGGATCTCGCTGTCGCCATAGAGCGCCGACGACAGGTAATCCCTCTCGTCCGAGTACGGCGGCAATCGATCGAGAAGCGCGTTGATCTCCGCGACGAGGCGACTGCCCCCCGCGTCGAGCGCTTCCATGTCGAGTGCCGGATACACATACACCCCCTCGAACCCGTCGCGCGCGATGAGCGTCCGGAAGGAGGCCGGCACAGAGACGCGACCCTTCGAGTCGATCCTGTTCGTGAACGTCGACACGAACCGGTCCATGACGCGTCTCGCCCTCGCGGTTCGATCGAACGATCAGCGTGAACCAGGCATTCATCCGAAGGCCCGGCCCACCCGGTGCAGCGCCCGCAACCGCCCCGCCAGGCAGCATGCGAGCCCCCCGCCCCGGCACCGCCGGATCGGGCTCCACCTGAACTCCAGATGGGATAATTTGGGATAGCATGGGGTCCTATGGGCGTCAACGGAATCGGGCCGGTCACCCATCAAAGCGACGGTAACCTTGACACCACCTTAATCCGATCGGCTTAAGGCTCCGTTGATGCCGCGGCGCGGCGTGCTGTGGCTGGATTGCAGCAGGCGCGGACGGGCTCGCTGCGCCGTCCGGAAGGGGCCGGAAGGCCGGCTTTTGCAGGGAAAAAGGCGTGCCAGTCGGCCTGTAAGCCGGGTTCTGTACGGACCGAGATCCGTGGCGACCATTCATCTGGGACGTCCGTTGCCGGACGCCTCGGGCAACCAACCCGAGCGGCAGCGCAGGAACGCGCCTGAGGACGAGCCTCCTGCCGCTCCTATTCGGTCTTGCTCCCGGTGGGGTTTACCATGCCGCCCCCGTTGCCGGCGGCGCGGTGCGCTCTTACCGCACCCTTTCACCCTTACCCGGGCACGCCCGGGCGGTCTGCTTTCTGTGGCACTTTCCCTGGGGTCGCCCCCGCCGGACGTTATCCGGCACCGTGTTCCTGTGGAGCCCGGACTTTCCTCTCCATGACGGAGCGGCCGCCCGGCCGACTGGCCCGCCCTTTAAATGGGCGGAGCCGCGGCGGGTCAAGCGCGGCGCGCGGCCCCGCAACGCAAAAGGCCCGCGGAACGTCCCGCGGGCCCTGGCAGTCGACGTCCGGGGACGGCGGGTCAGGCGCGGCCCATCAGCCGCTTGACGCGGGCGCAGTAGCTCGTCGAGGCCGACGTCATGTGGCTCGCGTAGTGGCCGCCCTGGTAGCGCATGATCGTGCCGCAGATGTCGCCGCCGGCGAGATCGTAGGCGCCCGCCAGGTACTTCATGCCCCAGCGCAGGTTGGTGTCGGGATCGTAGAGCGCCTTCGAGCTGCCGGCATAGCCGATGCCGCGCGCGGTGGCGGGCTTGATCTGCATCAGGCCGATCTCGCCGGCGCTGCCGGTGACGCTCGGATCGAAGTTCGACTCCACGGTGATCACGGCGCGGGCGAGCGCCAGCGGCACGCCGTGTTCGGCCGCGCGCGTGGCGATCAGCTTCTCGAGCCCGCCGCCGACGCGGGCGCCGCCGACCTTGGCGGCCCGCGCCTCGTTGGTCGCCTCGGTCTCCTGCTCGGCCGAGCCGGCGGCGTCGGACGGGGCGGGCATGACGGGAGCGCTCGGATCGATTTCGGTGGCGGCGACGACCTGAGCCTCTCCCGTGTCGCCGGAGGCGGCGCCGTCGGAGGCCGAGGCGACCTTCACCGGCTCCTGCTCGTCACCGCCGGTGCTTTCGGCCGCGGACTGGTCGGCCGGCACGTTGGCGGCGACGAGAGCGGCCGGGTCGTTCTTGATCCGCGCCTGCGACGGCAGCGGGGCCAGGACCGAGGCGACGACGATAGCGGCAGAGGCCGAGGTCACGAAACGCATCATCTACGCGTGTTCTCCGTTCTTGGTTGTCGGGGATCTCGTTCGGACGGAGGCCGCGAGGTACCGGGGCATTTTGACGACAAGCTGCATCGAATGCGGCGCGCGGAAGGTGATTCCTTGACCGGCGGAACAAACAGGCGCGTGGCGGAATGAAGGGTCCGAGACTGCCGGAGGCGTCAGGCAGCCGCGTGGAGCAGCCGCCCAAGTGTCTGGAATGTCGAAAGATCCGGCGATCCGTCGCAGCGCGCCGGGCGCCAGTGGCGCTGGAAGGCCGCCACCGCGAGGGCCGGCGGTGCCCCCGCTCCTGCCTGGCCGACGTCATATCCGAGACGCCCGAGCCCCGCCGAAAGCTCCGCGGCTTCCGAAGCGTCGAGCGGCCGGCCGCCCTCCCCCGCGAGCGGCGCCGGCTCGACCCACAGGCCGATGCCGGCCTCGTGCAGCCGCCGCCACGGAAAGAGCTCGCCCGGATCCTGCTTGCGGGCCGGCGCCACGTCGGAATGCGCGAGCACGCGGGCCGGCGGGATCTCGTGGCGCGCGAGGATCCCGCGGCACAGCTCGACGACGGCCTCGATCTGCGCCGGCGGGAACGGGCGGTAGCCGAATTCGTGCCCGGGGTTCTGGATCTCGATGCCGACGGAGCGGGCGTTGATGTCGGTCGCCCCGCCCCAGAAGGCGACGCCGGCGTGCCAGGCCCGCCGTCCCTCCGGCACGAGCGAGACGATGCGGCCGTCCTCGTGGACGAACCAGTGGGCGCTGACCTTCGCCTCGGGATCGCACAGCCGCGCCAGCGCGGCCTCCGGGTCCGTCATGCCGGTGTAGTGGAGCAACAGGATGTCGACGGGGGCCCCCGCCCTGTCGTCATGGTTCGGCGACGGCCGGCACTCGCAGGCGATCATGCGGCGCTCGCGCGCTCTGCCGCCGGCGGCACGCGGACGTGCTCCGGCCTGACGCCCATGCCGATCAGCCGCGCCGGGATGCGACGGGCCGGCGGGAATATCTTCAGGAGCTTCAGCGGCCACGGCAGCGGCAGCGGCCCCCTGCTGCCGAGCACGCTGGTGATGACGCGGTTCTGCAGGAACACCTGCAGGCCCTGCGTCGCCTTCGTCGGCGGCTCGCGCCGGCTCTGCACCGCCTCCAGGTCCTCCTCCGCCGGACGGCCCTCGAGGAAGCGCGGCACCAGGATGTTGGCGGCGGCCACCGCGTCCTGCACGGCGAGGTTCACGCCGACGCCGCCGAGCGGCGACATGGCGTGCGCGGCGTCGCCGATGCAGAGCAGACCCTCGCGGTGCCAGCGTTCCATGCGGTCGACGGACACGGTCAGCAGGCTCAGGTCCTCGAAGCTCTCGAGCGCGCCGACGCTGTCGGCGAGGAACGGCGCGAGATCGGCGATCTCCTCGCGGATCGCCGCGATGCCGCGCTGGCGGTAGCGGTCGGCGGCGCCCTTCTCGATGACGAAGGCGACCTGCCAGTAGTCGCCGCGGTCGATGAGGACGAGGATGCGGCCGGCGTCGAAGCGGCCGATCGAGTTCTCCGGGTCGTCGCCGCGCCTCGGCATGCGCATCCAGAAGACGTCCATCGGCGCGCCGAGGTCGACGATCCGGGAGCCCACCGCCTTGCGGATGGTCGAGTGCCGGCCGTCGGCCGAGATCACGAGCTCGGCGCGGATCTCGAGGTCGCCCTCGCCGTCCCGCGCGCGCACGCCGGCGACGCGGCCGCCCTCCTCGATGACGTCGAGCCCCTCGCAGCTCATCCGCAGGTCGAACTCGGGGAAGCGGCCGCCCTTCTCGCTCAGGAAGTTCAGGAAATCCCACTGCGGCATGAAGGCGATGTACTTGCAGACCGTCGGCAGGTGCGAGAAGTCGGCGACCGTCAGGGTGGTCTCGCCGACCTGCCCCATGAGCTGCGGCGCCTTCTGGTGCGGCAGCTTCAGGAACTCGTCGAGCAGGCCGAGCTCGTGGATGACCTGCAGCGTCGAGGGATGGATCGTGTCGCCGCGGAAGTCGCGCAGGAAGTCCTTGTGCTTCTCCAGCACCGTCACGGGGATGCCGGAGCGCGCGAGCAGGAAGCCGGCCATGATGCCGGCCGGGCCGCCGCCGACGATGCAGCAGCGCGTCTCGACGCTCCGGCCGCCTGGCGACTGCTCGCTCATCATCGCTTCCTCCCGTCGACGCGGCGGACGATAGCAGACCGGGGGCGCGCCCACGAGGTCAGGTGCGCGTGGTCACCGGCGGCTCGTAGCGCTTCTTCATGCCCTCGCGGAACGTGATGATGAAGACGCCCGACAGCGTCAGGATGCCGCCGAGGATGATCCGCCAGGTGATCGTGTCGCCCAGCATCACGATGCCGAGCACGGCGCCGAAGACGGGCGCGAGCAGCATGAACGGCGCGACGAGCGTGATCTCGTGGCGCTGCAGGATCCAGTAGAGCCCGGCATGCCCGATCAGGCTGACGCCGAGCACGGTGTAGGCCACCGCGGCCCAGTCGTAGAGGTCGGCCGACAGGAGGCCGCCGACCGGATCCTGCTCGGTCAGGAGCGACAGCGCGAAGAGCACGGGCCACGCCGCGAGGCCGATCCAGCCCTGCATGTCGTAGACCGGCACGCCCTTCACCCGGCGCATGAAGATCTGCGCGATCGCCATCGAGAACGCCGCGGCTGCCGTCATCAGGAGGGCCGGCCAGTACTGGAAGACGACGGGATCGAAGCCCATCAGCGCGACGCCGCCGAAGGAGATGACGAGCGCCGACAGGCGCCACGGCCCGAGCCGCTCGCCGAGGAAGATCACCGACAGGATGGTCGAGAAGGGCGGCCCGAGCTGCAGCGCGATGGCGACGGGCCCGACATCCTGGGCCCCCGCCAGCGCCTGGATCATGAAGGCGAAGTGCCCGGCGCCCGCGAAGATCGCGATCGCCAGCACGTTCCACATCTGCCCGCGGTGCCAGCGCATGAAGGGCAGCATCAGCAGCATGATGAAGAAGAAGCGCGTCGCCACGAACATCAGCGGCGGCACGTCGGCGATCGCGAGCTTGGAGACGACGAAGTTCGCCCCCCAGACGAACTGCACCAGCAGCATCAGGGAGAGGTGGGAGAGCGGGAAGTTGGACGTCTGCGGGGAGCTCTGCGCCGTCAAAGGCCGCGCTCCCGCGCGATCCTCTCATAGGCGCCGTTGATCGCCGCGAGCTTCTCGGTCGCGACCTTCACGAATTCCTCCGGCAGGCCGCGCGCCACCGCCCGGTCGGGGTGGTTCTCCGCGACGAGCTGCCGGTAGCGCTTCTTGATGGTCGCCGCGTCGTCGTCGCGGCTCACGCCGAGCACGAGATAGGCGTCGCCCTCGCCGTCCAGGTCGGCGACGTGGCGCGCCCGGATGCGCTCGAAGGCCGCAGGCTCGAAGCCGAAGATCGCGGCGACGTCGGCGAGATAGGCGAGCTCGCGCTCGTGCACCGCGCCGTCCGCCTTGGCGATCTCGAAGAGCGCGTCGAGCACGTCCTCGAGGATCGCCGGATCGTCGCGGAACTGGTCGGCGAGCTGCCTGGCGTAGGCCTGGTAGCCCTCGACCGTCTGCTGCGCCAGCGCGAACAGCCGCTCGACGTTCTTCGCCTCGGCCTCGGAGACCTCGACCACCCGGCGGAACGCCAGCACCTCGTCGGCCGTGACGATGCCGTCGGCCTTGGCCATCTTCGCCGACAGCGCGATGACGCCCATCGTGAAGACGATCTGCCGCCGCGCCTGGGCGGCCTGCTGGTCGTCCTCGCGGTCGAACGCGAAGTGGCCCGCAACCGCGCCGAGAAGCGCGCCGATCGGCCCGCCGACGGCGAGCCCCGCGGCCGCGCCGCCTATCTTGCCCCAGAGACTCATGCGCCCCGTTATAGGGTACAGGGACAGCGCCGGACAGGCCGCCGCCGCGACGGTCGCCGAGGGAGCCATGCCTCCCGCGCATGCGCCGGCAGCGCTCGACGCGCCGAGCCCTAACCGTCTATGAGAGACGGGACGCAGAACAGGCGGGGCTGGAATGAGCGGCAAGTGGGACTTCTGGATCGATCGCGGCGGCACCTTCACCGACGTCGTGGCGCGCACGCCCGACGGCGAGATCGTCGCCCACAAGCTGCTCTCCGAGAACCCGGAGGCCTACCGCGACGCCGCCATCCAGGGCATCCGCGACCTGCTCTCGATCGGCGCCGACGACCCCATTCCCGCCGACCTGCATCGCCGCGGTGAAGATGGGCACGACGGTCGCGACCAACGCGCTGCTCGAGCGCAAGGGCGACCGCACGCTGCTCGTCGTCACCGAGGGCTTCGCGGACGGGCTCGAGATCGGCTACCAGGCGCGGCCGAAGCTCTTCGCCCGCCACATCGTCAAGCCGGAGCTGCTCTACGAGCGGGTGATCGAGGTCAAGGAGCGCGCGAACGCCGCCGGCGAGGTCATCGTGCCGCTCGACGTCGAGACGGCGCGGCAGGGCCTGCAGGCCGCCTACGACGACGGCATCAGGGCTTGCGCCATCGTCTTCATGCACGGCTACCGCTTCCCCGACCACGAGAGGGAGATCGCCGCGCTCGCCCGCGAGATCGGCTTCACCCAGGTCTCGGCGAGCCACGAGGTGTCGCCGCTGATGAAGTTCGTCGGCCGCGGCGACACGACGGTGGTCGACGCCTATCTGTCGCCGATCCTGCGCCGCTACGTCGAGCAGGTCGCCGGCGAGCTCGACGCGAAGCCCTCGGACTTCTCGGAGGCCGGCGACATCGGGGCGCAGGCCGGGAGCGAGGGCCCGCGGCTCATGTTCATGCAGAGCCATGGCGGGCTGACGGCGGCAGACCTCTTCCAGGGCAAGGACGCGATCCTGTCGGGCCCCGCCGGCGGCGTCGTCGGCGCGGTCGAGACGAGCCGGATGGCCGGCTTCGAGCGCATGATCGGCTTCGACATGGGCGGCACCTCGACCGACGTGTCGCACTATGACGGCGAGTTCGAGCGGACCTTCGAGACCGAGGTCGCCGGCGTGCGGATGCGCGCGCCGATGATGCGCATCCACACGGTCGCGGCCGGCGGCGGCTCGATCCTGCATTACGACGGCTCGCGCTTCCGCGTCGGGCCGGATTCCGCCGGCGCCAACCCCGGCCCGCGCTGCTACCGCCGCGGCGGCCCGCTCGCCGTCACCGACGCCAACGTCATGCTCGGCAAGATCTCGGCCGACTTCTTCCCCGCGATCTTCGGGCCGGAGCGCAACGAGCGCCTCGACGTCGAGGGTGTGCGCGAGGGCTTCGCGGAGCTGGCCCGCAGGATCGGCGACGGCCGCTCGCCGGAGGCGGTGGCGGAGGGCTTCCTGCGCATCGCCGTCGAGAACATGGCGAACGCGATCAAGAAGATCTCGGTCGAGCGCGGCTACGACGTCGCCGACTACGTGCTGACGACCTTCGGCGGCGCCGGCGCCCAGCACGCCTGCCTGATCGCCGACACGCTCGGCATGAAGACGGTGCTGATCCACCCGCTCGCCGGCATCCTGTCGGCCTACGGCATGGGCCTCGCCGACATCCGCGCCAACCGCCAGCAGGCGATCGAGGCGGTCCTGGGCGACGAGACGATGAAGTCGGCCGAGGCGACGGCGGCGCGGCTCGCCGGGGAGAACGAGACGGAGCTGACGGCGCAGGGGGTGCCGGCCGAGGGCATCGAGGTGCTGAAGCGGGCGCATCTGCGCTATGCCGGCACCGACACGCCGATCGTCGTGCGGCTCGACACGCCCGACGCCATGCGCGCAGCCTTCGAGGCGGAGCACAGGACCCAGTTCGGCTTCACGACGCCCGACAAGGCGATCGTGATGGAGGCGGTCGAGGTGGAAAGCCTCGGCGGCTCCGCCCGGCGCGAGGAGCCGGACCACGAGACGGCGGGCGGCACGCCCTCCCCCGTCGCGCAGACGCGCTTCTTCGCCGGCGGCGAGTGGCGCGACGCCGGCGTCTTCGAGCGCGAGGCCCTGAAGCCCGGCCAGGCGGTCGAGGGCCCGGCGCTGATCGTGGAGAAGCACAACACGGTGGTGGTCGAGCACGGCTGGCAGGCCGAGATCACGCCGAAGCTGCACCTCGTGATGAAGCGGGTGAAGGCCCTGCCCGCCCGCCACGCCATCGGCACCGAGGCCGATCCCGTCATGCTCGAGGTCTTCAACAACCTCTTCATGTCGATCGCCGAGCAGATGGGCGTGACGCTCGAGAAGACCGCCTACTCCGTCAACATCAAGGAACGGCTCGACTTCTCCTGCGCGGTCTTCGCCGCCGACGGCGCGCTGATCGCCAACGCGCCGCACATGCCGGTGCATCTGGGCTCGATGGACCGCAGCGTGATGGCGGTGATCGAGCAGAACCCGGAGATCCGCCCCGGCGACGTCTTCGTGCTCAACGCCCCCTACAATGGCGGCACCCACCTGCCCGACATCACGGTGGTGACGCCGGTGTTCGACGAGAGCGACGACACGAAGATCCTGTTCTGGGCGGCGAGCCGCGGCCACCATGCCGATGTCGGCGGCATGGCGCCGGGCTCGATGACGCCGCGCGCCACGTCGATCGAGGAGGAAGGCGTCGTCATCGACAACTTCAAGCTCGTCGACCGCGGCGACTTCCGCGAGGAGGCGCTGCGCGACCTCCTGAGCTCGGGCCCCTACCCGTGCCGCAACCCCGACCAGAACATCGCCGACCTGCGCGCCCAGATCGCCGCCAACGAGAAGGGCGTCGCCGAGCTCAGGAAGATGATCGGCCATTTCGGGCTCGACGTGGTGCAGGCCTATATGGGCCACGTCCAGGACAACGCCGAGGAGAGCGTGCGCCGCTTCATCGACGCGCTGCACGACTGCGAGTTCGCCTACGAGATGGACCAGGGCTCGGTCATCAGCGTGAAGATCACGGTCGACCGCGAGGCGCGGCAGGCCAACGTCGACTTCACCGGCACGAGCCCGCAGCAGCCGTCGAACTTCAACGCCCCGCGGCCGGTGACGCGGGCGGCGGTGCTCTACGTCTTCCGCTGCATGGTCGACGACGAGATCCCGATGAACGCGGGCTGCCTGAAGCCGATCGACATCGTGATCCCCGACGACTGCATGCTGGCGCCGAAATATCCCGCCGCCGTCGTGGCCGGCAACGTCGAGGTCAGCCAGGCCGTCACCGACACGCTGTTCGGCGCGCTCGGCGCCATGGCGGCGGCGCAGGGCACGATGAACAACTTCAACTTCGGCAACGACACCTACCAGTATTACGAGACGATCTGCGGCGGCTCGGGCGCCGGTCCCGGCTGGAACGGCACGTCCGCCGTGCACACCCACATGACGAACACCCGCCTGACCGACCCGGAGGTGCTGGAGTTCCGCTATCCCGTGATCCTCGAGAGCTTCAAGGTCCGGCGCGGCTCGGGCGGCAACGGCAAGTTCAGGGGCGGCGACGGGACGCTGCGCACGGTGCGCTTCCTGGAGCGCATGGACGTGTCGCTGCTGACCGGCCACCGCCGGGTGCCGCCCTTCGGCCTCGACGGCGGCGGGCCCGGCGAGTGCGGCGAGAACTCGGTGCGCCGCCGGGACGGCACGGTCGAAAGGCTCGAGGGCTGCGACCAGACGGTGTGCGAGGAAGGCGACGCGATCATCATCAAGACGCCGAGCGGCGGCGGCTACGGAAAGGCCTGAGTCGTCGCGGCATCTTCACTGGAAGACGGCGCGGCTGTATCGTGGAATTCTCTGCGCCGTCTCGATGTCGGCAACGCGAATACTTGCCCCCGACTGTCGCGGCGGCGCGCCCATCGGGTCGGGGAGATTCCTGATGAAGAACATGGTGCGGGCTCAGGCCGTCGCAGCGCTCGTCTTCGCCGTCTCGGCGACGGGGCTCCACGCGAAGGAGATGAAGATCTCCGGCACGGTGGAGTACGAGGCGCCGAAGACCGAAACGATGTCGTTCGGCGGCGAGACGCTGTTCAACCTGCGGATGCCCGGCATCGTCCGGGACGACGGCATGACCGCGGCGATCGACGGCAACGACCAGATCTGCTTCGGCACGATGACCGGCACGGAGGACGGCAAGCTTTCCTACGGCACGGGGTACTGCGTCCAGACGGATGCCGACGGCGACGTCTGGTGGCTCACCTGGACCGGCGAGCCGGGGGCCACCGAGTGGACGCTCGCCGGCGGCACCGGCAAGTTCGCCGGCGCGCAGGGACACGGGACGACGAAACTCGTCTCACAGGCGGACGATGGCGCGATGACCGTCCGCTATGACGGCACGATGGCGTTCAAGTAAGCCTGAAGGCCACGGGAACGACGCCGCTGCCCGCGCTCCGCGCTCACCGCCGCGCCACGTGAGATGCCGCGAGGCGCCACTGCCACAGCCCGACCAGCGGCGTGACGCCGAGCTCCATGGCGAGCGCTCCCGCCGTGGCGAGGTCGGGGACCCCGTGCGCCACGGCCGACACGCCCCGCGCGAGGCCGCCGACCACGACGAGGAAGACGAGGAGCCGGATCCTGGCGGTCTGCCGTTCGATGCCCGGCACGGCGCTCCAGAACAGGAGGCCGATCCCGCACAGGAGGCCGGAGAGATAGCGAACGTGGCTGTCGAGCGCCGGCCCCGCCGCACCGCCGAACATCGCGCCGCCCTGCACCATGCCGAGAAGGCCGCCGCCGACCGGCACGATGCCGCCGAGGACGACGACGAGCTGCAGAAGGCGGCGCTGCACGGCCGGAGGGATGGATGGAAGCATGAGGCGCCTACGACGGCCGGCCGCGGCGGGATCACCGGCGCCTCGCCGTCGCCGTCGCCGCCCGGGCCGGGCAGCGCGACCGCCGACTGTCCGTAGCCCGCTTCCGATCGCCTACTTGCAGTAGTGGTAGGTGTTGTCCGCGTTGTGGCGGGCGAGGTCGAGGTGGAAGTGGTTGTAGTGCTGGCGGTCGCCGTCGGGGCCGATCACCGTGGAGAAGATCTGGCAGGCGCCGCGATGGGCGACGCGCAGGAAGGCCTGCGCCCACGGATCGCCGCGCCAGTCTTGCTCGACCGAGATCTGCCGGCCGTCCGAGAGCTGGAAGGCGGCGATGTCGATGGCGTTGCCGAAGGCGTGCTCCGAGATCTTCGCGCCGCGCTGGTTGTTGCGCGTGCGGCAGGAATAGGAGCCGAAGAGCTTGAGCCCGACGACGCGCGAGCCGTAGAGGTCGCGCGCGGCGGGCTGCACGACGTGGTCGAGCCAGCCGTCGAAGGCCGAGAGCACGTTGCAGTTCGAGGTGATCGGCTGGTCGAACGGCACCCCGCCATCCTCGGCGGCATAGGCCTTGAGCGGGTAGTAGATGCCGCAGGCCCCCTTGCCGTCGACCCGGCTGATGCGCTCCACGTAGCGCGACTCCGCGATGCCGTCCTTGGCGATGCAGATCGCCTCGGCCTGACGGCGCCAGGCGTTGTCCTTGGAGCCGAAGATCGACGTGCTGCAGCCGGCCAGCGCCAGCGCGAGGCCGAGAAGTCCTGCGATGGGGGCACGTCCTCTCATGCCCGCGATGCTCGCAAGTTTAGGAAAATGCCGTCGTTAATCCAGATGGTTAACGGCAGCTAAACGCGCGGGTCGCGGAGGTTGCCGACGCCGCCCGTCCCGGCCGGCCGCGCCACAACCAGCGCCGTCAGGGCCACGAAGACGACGACGTCGCGGTAGTCGCCGGGGAAATAGGCCGACCACAGCGATTCCATCAGCGCCAGGCCGGCCGCGCCGGCGACCGCGCCGGCGGGCGACGACAGGCCGCCGAGGATCGCGACGAACAGCGCCTTCATCGCGACGAGGAAGCCGCCATGGAAGGTGGCGTTGCCGTAGGCGAGCGCCGCGAGCGCCCCCGACAGCCCCGCCAGCGCCGCCGCGAGCCCGGCGGTGATCCGGTAGACCCTCGCGACGTCGATCCCGACCAGCGCCGCCATGCCGGGATCCTGCGAGACGGCGCGCCACATGCGCCCGAAGGGCGAGCGCCGCATCGCCAGCAGCACGAGGGCGAGCGCCAGCGCCGACGCGCTCCAGACGAACGCCTGCATGCCGGTGACCTGCAGGACGTCCGCGCCGGCGGTAACCGACAGGAGCGGCGCGTCGAAGAGCGGGGAGATCCACAGGTCGCGGCTGCCGGCCGACAGGCGCATGGCCTCCTCGAGCGCGATCCCCCAGCCGAGCGTGGCGACGAGGATCGCCAGCGGCGGCATCGCGAGGAGCGGCCTGACGCTCCATGCCACGAGCCGGCCGAAGACGGCCGCGCCCGCCATGCCGGCGGCCACGCCGAGCGCGGCGAGGAGCGCCGGCGGCACGCCGCGCCGGGCGAGGCTCGAGGCGAAGACGGCCGCGGTCAGGTAGCTCGCCCAGCCGGCCAGGGCACCGAAGGCGAGGTTGAAGCGGCGCGTCACGCCGTGGAAGAGCACGTAGGCGACGGCGATCAGCGCATAGAGCAGCGCCACCTGGAAGGCGTTCAGAAGCTGCTGAAGAAGGTAGGACCCGTGCGCCATGATGCGCTATGATAGCCCGGTTCGCATTGCCGGACCCGGCCCATGAAACGACCAACCGCCCTCGCCCGCTCCCTGCCCTTCGCCCTCGTCGCGTGCCTGCCCCTGGCCGCCTGCGACGAGCCGCAGGACGAGTATCTCGAGATCAAGGGGGGCGGCTTCGTCTTCAACTACCGGATCGCCGAGGCGCGCTACGGCTTCGTCGCGGAGGCGCTGCGCGACCTGCCGGACGGCAGCCTCGTCGTCGCGTCGTTCGAGGATCCGGGCGGCGGCGAGCCGATCCGGATCGAGCAGCGGCCCTATCCCGGCCAGCACCGCTTCGTGTTCGACACCCCTCCCCTCTACGGCGTCGAGGCGAAGCGCCCCTACAGGGCATCGCTGGAGGTGGTGCGGGAGGCCGACCGCCACGTCGTCGAGACTCACGAGCGCACCTACGCATCGAGCGTGTCGCAGGAGGTGCTGCCGAAGGCTCCGCTCACCATCGGGCCCGGCTATGCGAGGAACCCGGACCTGCACGGGGAGTGATTGCGCGGCGGGAAATCGAGACCGCCTCGGGACTTACCGCGAGCGCCCCCGGCCAGCGTGCGGCGCAGCGACGAAATCGCTTGCGTCCTCGTTAACACAGGTTACGATTCCGTGACATGGGCCCCTGCGGGCTCGTGAAGAGGCCAGAGAAGGAACGACCGCGATGACCTACGTCCGGCGGTATAACCTCCTCGCAGCAGGTGCGGCGTTCGTCTTCATCGCTGCGATCGTGTTCGGCGCCCTCTAGACCGCCGCGGGGAGCGTAAATTCCCCCCACCTTTCACAATCGAGCGTGCGACAGGAGGGCCGGCCTCGACCGGCCCTCCTGCATTCTTGTGCCGCTCAGGCGGCCTCCTCGGTGACCTCGCCGGGGCTGTAGGACAGCGACGGCGCGAGCCAGCGCTCGGCGTAGTCCATGCTCCAGCCCTTGCGGGCGGCATAGTCCTCGACCTGGTCGCGGTCGATCTTGCCGACGCCGAAATAGCGGCTCTCGGGGTGCGAGAAGTAGAGACCCGACACCGACGAGCCCGGCCACATGGCGAAGCTCTCGGTGAGCTCCACGCCGGCCTGCTTCTCCGCGTCGAGCACACGGAACAGCGTCTCCTTCTCCGTGTGGTCCGGCTGGCAGGGATAGCCGGGCGCGGGACGGATGCCGCGATATTCCTCGCCGATCAGCTGCTCGTTCGCCAGGTCCTCGTTCGGGGCGTAGCCCCAGAACTCGCGGCGGACGCGCTCGTGCATGTGCTCGGCAAAGGCCTCCGCCAGGCGGTCGCCAAGTGCCTGGAACAGGATCTTGCCGTAGTCGTCGTTCGCCTTGACGAAGCGGTCGAGCACCTTGTCCTCGTTGTGACCGGCGGTCACGACGAAGGCGCCGATATAGTCGCGGACGCCCGTGCCGTGCGGCGCCACGAAGTCGGCCAGGGCGAGGTTCGAGCGGTCCTTGTCCGACCGCGCCATCTGCTGGCGCAGCGTGTGGAAGACCGCGAGCTCCTCGTGGCGATCCTCATGGGCGAAGACGCGGATGTCGTCGCCATGCGTCTCGGCCGGCCAGAAGCCGATCACGGCCTTGGGCCGCAGGAGCTTCTGCTCGACGATCTCGGCCAGCATCTTCTGCGCGTCCTCGTAGAGCGAGCGCGCCGCCTCGCCCCGCTCCGGGTCGTCGAGGATGGCGGGGAAGCGCCCGCCGAGCTCCCAGGTCTGGAAGAACGGCCCCCAGTCGATGTACTTCGCGAGCGTCGCGAGGTCGTACTCCTCGAACGTCTTGGTGCCGATGAACTCCGGCCGCGGCGGCTCGTAGTCCTTGAAGTTGGCGGTCAGCCGGTTCTCGCGCGCGAGGCGGATCGGCAGACGCGACTTCGTGTCCTGCTTGCGCTCGTGGCCGGCGCGCAGCTTGCCGTACTCCTCGCGCACCTTCTCGTAGACCTTCGGCCGCTCGGTCTCCGACAGGAGGTTCGACACGACGCCGACGGCGCGGCTCGCATCCGTCACGTGGATCGCCTGCGCCTTGCGGTAGGCAGGGCTGATCTTCACGGCGGTGTGGATCTTCGAGGTGGTGGCGCCGCCGATCAGCAGCGGCAGGTCGAAGCCCTGGCGCTCCATCTCGGTCGCGACGTTGACCATCTCGTCGAGCGACGGCGTGATCAGGCCGGAGAGCCCGATGATGTCGGCCTTCTCCTCCTTCGCCGTCTCCAGGATGCGCTCCGCCGGCACCATGACGCCGAGGTCGATGACCTCGTAGTTGTTGCACTGCAGGACGACGCCGACGATGTTCTTGCCGATGTCGTGCACGTCGCCCTTCACCGTGGCCATCACGATCTTGCCCTTCGCGGGCTTGTCGACGATGCCCATGTCGATCTTCTCTTGCTCCATGTAGGGCTCGAGATAGGCGACGGCCTTCTTCATCACGCGGGCCGACTTGACGACCTGCGGCAGGAACATCTTGCCGTCGCCGAACAGGTCGCCGACGACGTTCATGCCGGCCATCAGCGGCCCCTCGATGACGTGGAGCGGCCGCTCGACGCCCTGGCGGGCCTCCTCCGTGTCCTCCTCGATGAACTCGTCGATGCCCTTGATCAGCGCGTGCTCGATGCGCTTGTCGACCGGCAGCGAGCGCCACTCGAGGGTCTTCTCCTCCTTCTGGCTGCCGTCGCCCTTGAAGCGCGGCGCGGCCTCGACGAGGCGCTCCGTCGCGTCGGGGCGGCGGTTGAGGACGACGTCCTCGCACAGCTCGCGCAGCTCCGGGTCGATCTCGTCATAGACGCCGAGCTGGCCCGGATTGACGATCGACATGTCGAGGCCGACGTGGATCGCGTGGTAGAGGAACACCGAGTGGATCGCCTGGCGCACCGGCTCGTTGCCGCGGAACGAGAAGGACAGGTTCGACAGGCCGCCGGAGACGTGCGCGTGCGGCAGGTTCTCGCGGATCCACTCCGTCGCCTCGATGAAGTCGACGCCGTAGTTGTTGTGCTCCTCCATCCCCGTCGCGACGGCGAAGATGTTGGGGTCGATGACGATGTCCTCCGGCGGGATGCCGGCCTTCTCGACCAGGATGTCGTAGGAGCGCTTGGCGATCTCGGTCTTGCGCTTGAACGTGTCGGCCTGGCCGTCCTCGTCGAACGCCATGACGACGACCGCGGCGCCGTAGCGGCGCAGCTTCTCGGCCTGCTCGAGGAACTTCTCCTCGCCCTCCTTGAGCGAGATCGAGTTCACGATCGGCTTGCCCTGGACGCACTTCAGGCCTTCCTCGATGACGGTCCACTTCGAGGAGTCGATCATCACCGGCACGCGGGCGATGTCCGGCTCGGCCGCGACGAGGTTGAGGAAGGTCTTCATGGCCTGCTCGGACTCGAGCATGCCCTCGTCCATGTTGACGTCGATGATCTGGCCGCCGTTCTCGACCTGGTCGCGCGCGACGTCGAGGGCCGCGGTGTAGTCGCCGTCCTGGATCAGCTTGCGGAACTTGGCCGAGCCGGTGACGTTCGTGCGCTCGCCGATGTTCACGAAGTTCGTGTCGGGCGTCAGCGTGAACGGCTCGAGGCCCGACAGCCGCATGTACTGCGGCGGCTCCGGGATCTCGCGCGGCTTCAGGCCGTCGACCGCGGCGCGCAGCTTCGCGATGTGCTCGGGCGTGGTGCCGCAGCAGCCGCCGACGATGTTGACGAGGTTGCCGTCGGCGAACTCCCTGAGCTGCGCCGAGGTCTCCTCGGGGCTCTCGTCGTACTCGCCGAAATGGTTCGGCAGGCCGGCATTCGGGATAGGAGCAGACGAGCGTGTCGGCGATGCGCGCGATCTCGGCCAAATGCGGGCGCATCTCCTTGGCGCCGAGCGCGCAGTTGAGGCCGATCGACAGCGGCTTGGCGTGGCGCACCGAATGCCAGAACGCCGTCGGCGTCTGGCCGGACAGCGTGCGGCCCGAGCGGTCGGTGATCGTGCCGGAGATCATCACCGGCACGCGCTTGCCCATCTCCGCGAACAGCCCCTCGATCGCGTAGATCGCGGCCTTGGCGTTCAGCGTGTCGAAGATCGTCTCGATGAGCAGGATGTCGGCGCCGCCCTCGATGAGCCCCTTCGCCGCGGCGCCGTAGGCGTCGGCCAGCTGGTCGAAGGAGGTGGCGCGGTAGCCGGGGTCGGTGACGTCCGGCGAGATCGAGGCGGTGCGGTTCGTCGGGCCGATGGCGCCGGCGACGAAGCAGGGACGGCCCTCCTCCTTCGAGACCTGGTCGGCGGCCTCGCGGGCGAGCCGGGCGCCGTCGCGGTTGAGATCGTGGACGATCTCCTCCATGCCGTAGTCGGCCTGCGCGATCCAGGTCGAGGAGAAGGTGTTCGTCGCGACGATGTCCGCGCCGGCCTTCAGGTAGGCGACGTGGATGTCGCGGATCGCGTCGGGCTGCGTGAGGTTCAGGAGGTCGTTGTTGCCTTTGACGTCCTGGCCCCAGTCCTTGAAGCGCTCGCCGCGATAGTCCTCCTCGGAGAACTTCAGGTCCTGGATCTGGGTGCCCATCGCGCCGTCGAGAACGAGGATGCGCTCCCGGGCGAGCTGGCGGATCTTGGCGTCAACGTCTGAGAGCGGAATATTCACTGGTCACAATCCCTTTTGGGGTCAGTCTGAATGGCTGGGCGAAGACGGTGCCGCCGGTCAGGCGGCGGCACCGGTCACGACCTGCGGCCGCAGGCCCAGCATGTGGCAGGCGGCGTAGGACAGCTCGGCCTTGTTCAGCGTGTAGAAGTGGAACTCCTTCACGCCGTTCGCCGCCAGATCGAAGATCTGCTCGGCCACGACGCCGGCCGCCACGAGCTGGCGCGTCTCCGGATCGTCGTCGAGGCCGTGGAAGCGCTCGGCCAGCCAGTCCGGCACCGAGGCGCCGCACATGCCGGCGAACTTCGCGACCTGGCCGAAATTGGCGATCGGCAGGATGCCGGGCACGATCTCGACGTCGAGGCCGCGCGCCGCCATGCGGTCGCGGTAGCGGTAGAAGTGCTCGTTCTCGAAGAAGAACTGCGTGATCGCCCGGTTCGCGCCGGCGTCCACCTTGGCGGCCAGAACGTCGAGGTCCTTGTCCCAGTCCGGCAACTCCGGGTGCTTCTCGGGATAGGCCGAGACGGAGACCTCGAAGTCGGCGATGCGCTTGATGCCCGCGACCAGGTCGGCCGTCGTCTGGTAGCCGCCGGGATGGGGCGTGTAGCACGAGCCGACGCCGTCGGCCGGGTCGCCGCGCAGCGCCACGATGTGGCGGATGCCGGCCTCGTGGTACTGGCGCACCACCTCGTCGACCTCGCCGCACTCGGCGCCGACGCAGGTCAGGTGCGCGGCCGGCCGGAGCGGCGTCTCGCGGGCGATCTTCGCCACGACGTTGTGGGTCCGCTCGCGGGTCGAGCCGCCGGCGCCGTAGGTGACCGAGACGAACTCGGGCTGCAGAGGGGCGAGGCGATCGATCGACTGCCAGAGCACCTCCTCCATCTTCTCGGTCTTGGGCGGGAAGAACTCGAACGAAACGGAGATGTCAGGCGTCGTCGGCCGCTGCAGATTCTGTTGGGTCATCACGCTGCCTCCTCGGAAAGATCTTGGGGTTGAGCGACACGCTGTCTGGTGTCGTGGGCCGACCACAGGACGACCGTCAGGGAGCTGCGGTCGTCGGAGCCGGCGAGTTCGATGTGGCGGTCGGGCTCGAGGGCGACGCCCCGGAGCCATTCGTTCATGTGGCCGTCGTCGAAGCCGAGGCGCCGGTGCGCATGCTCGGCGCGCAGGAACTCGAGGTCGTGCGGCGCGAAGTCGATGACCATGAGCCGGCCGCCGGGCCGCAGCAGGCGCCGCGCCTCGGCGATCGCCCGCGCCGGATCCTCCAGGAAGTGCAGGACCTGGTGGATGATCACGAGGTCGGCGACGTCGCTGTCGAGCGGCGGGCTGAAGATGTCGCCCTGCCGGACCTGGCAGTGGCGCAGCCGGGCGCTGTCGAGGCGCGAGCGGGCGTAGGACAGCATGTCGTGCGACACGTCGATGCCGATGCCCCGCTCCATGCGGTCGGACAGGAGCTGCAGCATGCGCGCCGTGCCGGTCCCGAGATCGACCACGGTGTCGAAATGCTCGTCGCCCAGCAGGTCGAGAATGGCGGCCTCGACCTCCTTCTCGTCGACATGCAGCGAGCGGATCTCGTCCCACACGCCGGCGTGCCGGGCAAAGTAGCTGCGCGCCGTCTCGGCATGGTCGCGGCGGACCTGGTCGAGCCGGGTGCGGTCGCGCGAGATCAGCGGGTCGTCATTGTCGAGCATGATCAGCATCTGGCGGACGAAGCCGGCCGTCCTGCCGTCGTCGGGCAGGCGGAAGAACGCCCAGGCGCCCTCCGGGTGGCGGCGCACGAGGCCGGCGTCGACGAGCAGCTTCAGGTGGCGGCTGATGCGCGGCTGGCTCTGGCCGAGAATGTCGGTCAGGTCCTTCACGCTGCGCTCGCCCTCGGCGAGCAGCGCAAGGATCCTGAGGCGGGTCGGCTCGCCCGCCGCCCTCAGGGCCGCCAGAAGTTCATCGCTTGTCACACCGCTCAAGGCCGGGCTCCGCATCATGTCGTCATCGGAATTGGCAGAATGATATAAAGATATCTTTATACTGTCAATCCTGATGCCCATGGGAAGTTCCCGGTCCTGCCCGTCCGGCGCGGGCGGAGCCTTTCGCGGGCCGGCCGGGCCACGACGGATGCGCGCAAAACGAAAGCGCCGCCCGGCCCTGGTGGGCGGGGCGGCGCGAACGAGGCCGGGCCGTGGTTTGCCGGGCGCCCTGCGGTCAGGGCCGGCGCAGGTCGAGAGTGGGATCGCTGGCGCTGGCCGTCGTCACCGCGACGCGCCCGCCGCAGAAATAGCCGAGCAGGTCGACGAGGTCCTCGACGGCGCCCTCGCTGGTGCCGCAGCCATTGTCCTCGACCACGACCACCGCCTGGCTCGTGTCGCAGGAGATCAGGGAGCGTGCGTCCTGCCGCCAGTTCCAGCGGCGGCAGAGGATCTTCTCGTCGTCGGCGAGCACCACCTCGCCCTCCTTGGGCGGGTTGTCGACGGGATCGCCGTCGTCGGCCAGGTCGTGGAAAGTGTCGCCGTCGCGGGAATAGCGATAGCTCATGTTGCCCGTCACGAAGGACAGATCGTCCGCCCCGAGCGGCAACACGTGGGTGAGCGACACCGTGTTGTAGATGTCGACGAAGGCGTTGATGTTCGGCAAAGCCCGCTCGGCGACGCAGTTCTTCAGGAGACGCTCCACCGACGAGCGGTAGCTCGTCCGCTTGATGCCGAACCGGCGGTAGGCCTCGCGCCACACCTTGATGCCGGGCACCTCGGCGAGGTCCACCCCGACCCAGCGGCGGCGGGTCTCCTCCTCGCGCGCTGCGATCAGGTCGTGCAGTTCCTCCGACCGGCGTTGGTCGATCTGCAGCCCGTCGCACATGACGACGGCCACCTGGAACTCGGGAAACGTCTCACCGAGCTCGGAAATATCGATCTTCATCACGTCCTTTCTCGCTGATGGAAAGGATTGTCTCCGGGCGGCCGCCGCGAAAGGCGCGGCGAAACGAAGACTGCCAAGATAGCATGTGCCGCCGGGACGCGGGGTGACGGCGGCGCGCCGCGCGGCAGAAGGCCCGCGACGTCGCCGGCCGCATGGCAGCCGGGTGGACGAGACCGAAGGGTGAGTTGTCGGCTGCGCGATTTCAACCCGCGAAGGTCGGATTTCCGACACTTGGCCGCCTCCGAAGCGGCAAAACGGGGCGATACCGCCTCAGTTCGGGCGAACGAACGCCTGCCGCTCCCGCTCCGCTTCCTGCCGCACCGCGCAGCCGGAGAGGTGGTCGTTCACGAGCCCCATGGACTGCATGAAGGCGTAGACCGTGGTCGGCCCGACGAAGGAGAAGCCGCGCTTCTTCAGGGCCTTCGAAAGTGCCGTCGATTCGGGGCTGGTCGTCATGGCGCGGAGCGTCTGCGGCGTGACCTCCGCGGGGCGCGTCGCGGGATCGGGCTCGTAGGCCCAGACGAAGCGGGCGAGCGAGCCCTCCGCCTCGACGAGATCGATCGTGCGGCGGGCGTTGTTGATCACCGAGCGGATCTTGCCCTCGTGCCGGACGATGCCGGCATCGCCCAGGAGCCGCGCCACGTCGTCGTCGCCGAAGGCGGCCACCCGCTCGATCTCGAAGCCCGAGAAGGCGCTGCGGAAGTTCTCGCGCTTGCGCAGGATGGTGAGCCAGGACAGCCCCGCCTGGAAGCCTTCCAGGCAGAGCTTCTCGAAGAGCCGGCGGTCGTCGCCGACCGGCCGGCCCCATTCCGTGTCGTGATAGGCCCTGTAGAGAGGATCGCCCCCGTGCCAGGAGCAGGTCGCCTCGAGCGAGGCTTCGGTGTCGGCGCTCGTCATGTCGGCATCTCCGCGACGTCCCGGCCGGCGATAGCGCCGGAGGAGACGCCGCACAAGATGCCTGCTGCGCTCTACGCGTCCGCCGTCTCGCGCGCCCTGGCCGGCGCCCGCATCGCCTTCAGGCCGTCCGCCCAGCGGCCGAGCTCGTCGAGCATGGTGCGGGCGCTCGCGTCGATCAGCTCGTTCGAGGCGAACGTGCCGTCCTTCACGTGCTGCGCCACGGCCGGGATCGGCACGCCCTCGGGGATCGGCATCATCTTCAGCGTGGCCGCCATCGACCGCACGACCTGGGCGGAGCGGAGACCGCCGGAGACGCCGCCATAGCTGATGACGCCGATCGGCTTGTAGTTCCACTCCTTGTAGACGTAGTCGAACGCGTTGATCAGGACCGGCGACGGGACGTGGTTGTACTCCGGCGTGACGACGGCATAGGCGTCCGCCGAGGAGACGATCTTGCTCCAGCGCTTGGTGTGGTCGTGCTCGTAGTCCTGCATCGCCGGGTGGCGCGGCTCGTCGTACATCGGCAGGCCGATCTCGGCGAGGTCGACCAGCACGGGCTCGAAGCCGCCATGGGCGCGGGCGAAGTCCTCGAACCACTTGCCGACGGCGATGCCGGTGCGGCCCGGCCGCGTGCTGGCGACGATGACGTTGAGTTTGAGAGCCAAGAGAACCTCGCTTCGTTCGAATCCGCGGGAGTTGCGTTTGTTTTCCTGAGATAGATGCCCGCGGCGCCGCCGCAACCCGCCGAACCGCAACAGAGTGTTCTCCCACGGCGCAAGACCGCCGCCAGGCTCACGACGCGAGCGGCGCCCGCACGAGGATCGCGCCCGCCGAGGCGAGCGCGCAGGCGATGCCCACGGCGAGGAACAGCCAGCACGCCGCGGCGACCGATGTCCCGGCGTCGAGCATCGCCCCGAGCACCGCGGGGCCCGCCGCCGTGCCCGCGACCATCAGCATGGTGGCGAAGCTGCGGATCGTGCCGAGGCGGCTGACGCCGTAGACCTCGGCCCACAGGGCGCCGCCGGTCGTCTGCACCATGCCGGCCGAGACGCCGAGCAGCGCCAGGAAGCCGAACAGCGCCGCCGGGCTCTCCGACGCCGCGAGGACCACGAGGCCGAGGAAGAACGGCACGTTCATCAGCGGCACCATGACCCGCGCGGTGATGCGGTCGATGATCGGGCCGGAGAAGAACAGCCCCGCCACGTGCCCGAGCGCGTAGCCCGTGAACGCCGAGGCGATGAGCCCGCGCGACCAGCCCTTGGCGCCGGCGACGGCCTCGATGTGGAAGGTCATCGCGGTGGCGAGGAACGGCATGTAGAGGAGGATCGGCAGGACGAGCCAGAAGTAGCGCGTGCGGGTGACGATCTTCAGCCCGTCGAGCGCCCGCGACGGCGAGACGCCCGGCGCCGAGCCAACGGGCGCGGTGAAGTCGGGCCGCCGCCACACGAGCGAGACCACGGCGGGCAGCGCCACGAGGACGACGAAGCCGGCGATCGCGGCGTAGCTGAGCCGCCAGCCGACGGCGGCGATCATCGCGACCGCGAGCGGCGGCGCCGCCGCCTCGGCTGCGGCGAACCCCATGGCCGTGACCGACAGGGCGGTGCCGCGCCCGGAGCCGAAATAGCGCGCGATGGAGGTGACCTCGACGTGGGTCATCAGCCCCTGCCCGCTCAGCCGCAGGAGAAGGAAGGCGACGTAGAGCGTGACCGGGCCCGCCACCACGCTGGCCGAGAGGCAGGCGACCGCGAGGCCGGACAGCACGAGCGTCACGTAGAGCCTGAGGTCGACCCGGTCGATCCAGTGGCCGATCGCCGGGAGCAGGCTCGCCGAGGTCAGCGTCGCCGCGAGGTAGAGCGAGCCGAGCTGCGCCGAGCCGAGGCCGGCCGCGGCGCCGAAGGACGAGACGAACAGGGCGATGAAGAAGGTCTGCCCCGGCGCCGAGAGGAACGAGCAGACCGCGCCGAACAGGAGGAGCCGCGGCTCCCGGCGCACGAGCTGGAGATAGGTGCGGAGCATCGGCCGGCGCGCCCTGGACGGAAGTGGATCGGCCCGGGCGGCAGGCAGGGGCAGCCCCTGTCGCGGCCCCCGGCGTCGGTGCGGGCCGCAGCGCCGTGGACACGGCGCCGCGGTGTCAGCGCAGGCAGGCGGAGCGGCCTCCGCTCAGAGCCAGGGGCGCTCGCCGGTGGTCTTCTGCTCGAAGGTCGAGATCTCGTCGGCCTTCTCGAGCGTCAGGCCGATGTCGTCGAGGCCGTTGAGCAGGCAGTGCTTCTTGAAGGCGTCGATCTCGAAATGGATCGTCTGACCGTCGGGGCGGTGGATCTCCTGGTTCTCCAGGTCGACCGTGAAGGTGGCGTTGGCGCCGCGGGCGGCGTCGGCCATCAGCTCGTTCACCTGCTCCTGCGGCAGGGCGATCAGCAGGATGCCGTTCTTGAAGCTGTTGGAATAGAAGATGTCGGCGAAGGAGGGCGCGATGACGACCCTGAAGCCGTAGTCCTGCAGCGCCCAGGGCGCATGCTCGCGGCTCGACCCGCAGCCGAAATTGTCGCCGGCGACCAGGATCTTGGCGTTCTTGTAGGCGGGCTGGTTCAGGACGAAGTCGGGGTCCGGCGTGCCGTTCTCGTCGGTGTAGCGCAGCTCCGCGAACAGGCCCTTGCCGAGGCCGGTGCGCTTGATGGTCTTGAGGTACTGCTTCGGGATGATCTTGTCGGTGTCGACATTGACCATCGGCAGCGGCGCTGCCACCGCCGTCACCGTCTTGAACTTTTCCATCGGCTCGTGTCTCCCGGCTCGGAAATCAGGCTTGGCCCTTCTTTCGTGCCTTGCGCGAAACTTTTCAAGCCCCGGCGGCCCGGCCGCGCAACATCGCGAAAGGAAACCTCGCCCTCGCCGGCGTCGGCAGGGGCGGCGCCGTCAGTGATATCCCTCCCCCGGCCGCACCTTGCCGCGGAACGTGTAGTAGACGAACACGATGTAGCCGAGGATCACCGGCAGCAGGATGAGCACGCCGACCAGCATGAACATCTGGGTCGCCGGCGTTGCGGCGGCCGCCTCGATCGTCACGCTCGGCGGCACGAGGTAGGGATAGGTCGAGATCCCCAGGCCGATGAACGCCAGGACGAACAGGGCGATCGTCGCGAAGAAGGGCCAGGCCGACCATTCCAGCCGCAGCTTGCGCCAGGCGAAGAACGCCACGGCCAGCGTCAGCAGCGGCACCGGCCACAGCCACATGAGCCGGTCGGCCGCGAACCAGCGCTCGGCGATCCGGTCGAAGGCGAGCGGCGTCCAGATGCTGACGATGCCGATGAAGACGAGCACCAGCGGCAGGAGGATCCTCGCCTGCCGCACGGCCCGGCGCGACACCTCGCCCTCGGTGCGCATGATCAGCCACGTCGCGCCGAGCAGCGCGTAGCCCGCGACGAGGCCGAAGCCGCAGACGATCGAGAACGGCGTCAGGAAGCCGAACGGGCCGCCGTCGAAGCGCTGGTCGACGACGTTGATGCCCTGCAGGAAGCCGCCGAGCACGAGGCCCTGGCAGAACGTCGCGACGCCCGAGCCGAGCGAGAACGCGACGTCCCAGCCGAGGTGCCGCGGCTTCGACACCCAGCGGAACTCGAACGAGACGCCGCGGAAGATCAGCGCCAGCAGCATCAGGATGATCGGCACGTAGAGCGCCGGCAGGATGATCGAGTAGGCGAGCGGGAAGGCGACGAGCAGGCCGCCGCCGCCGAGCACGAGCCAGGTCTCGTTGCCGTCCCAGAACGGCGCGACCGAGTTCATCATCAGGTCGCGGTCCTCCTCCTTCGAGGTGAAGGGAAAGAGGATGCCGATCCCGAGGTCGAAGCCGTCCGCGATCACGTAGAAGACGACGGCGAGGCCGATGATCGCGGCCCAGATGTAGGGAAGCCATTCGTGCATCGTCTCAGGCCTCCCCGCCCCTGAAGGCCTCGCGGCCGGCCCTCTCGGCGGCGGTCAGCGGCCGGCTCGGCGTGCCGTCGCTGTCGCCGGGGGTCGGGCCCTTCTCGATGAGCCGGTTCATGTAGTAGATGCCCGCCGAGAACACGATCCCGTAGACGAGGAGGAACAGGACGAGCGAGACGAGCACGGTCGACCAGGCGAGCGGCGAGGACGCATCCGCCGTCCGCAGTACGCCCGTCACCACCCAGGGCTGCCGCCCCGTCTCCGTCGTCACCCAGCCCGCCAGGATCGCGATGAAGCCGACCGGCCAGCACCACGAGGCGACGCGCAGGAAGAGCGGCGTCGTCGTCAGCCGTCCGCGCTTCCACAGGACCGCGCCCCACCAGGCCACGCCGACCATCAGGAAGCCGAGCCCGACCATCAGCCGGAAGGCGAAGAACGGCCAGATCACGGGCGGCCGGTCCTCGACGGGGAAGTCCTTCAGGCCCTTGAACTGGCCGTCCCAGCTGTGGGTCAGGATCAGGCTGCCGGCGTGCGGGATGCCGATCTCGAAGTGGTTCGTCTCCGCCTCCGCGTCGGGCAGAGCGAACAGGATGAGCGGCACGCCCTGGCCCGCGTCCTCCTCGCCGCCCCAGTGCGCCTCCATCGCGGCGACCTTGGCCGGCTGGTACTCGAGCGTGTTGAGGCCGTGCTGGTCGCCGATGAAGACCTGCAGCGGCGCGAGCACGGCGGCCATGCCGATGCCCATGCGGAGCATCGTCCAGGCCTGCTCGGCATGGATGCCGCGCAGCGCGTAGCGGGCGCCGACGCCGATCACCACGAAGGACGTGGTGAGGTAGGCGGCGGTGACCATGTGCGCGAGGCGGTAGGGGAAGGTCGGGTTGAAGATCAGCGCCCACCAGTCCTCCGGCACGGCGATGCCGTCCTGCATGCTGTAGCCGGTGGGGAACTGCATCCAGCTGTTCGCCGACAGGATCCAGAAGGCCGACATCAGCGTGCCGACGGCCACGCAGATCGCCGAGGCCACGTGCAGCCAGGGCGGCACGCGCTGCCAGCCGAACAGCATCACGCCGAGGAACGTCGCCTCGAGGAAGAAGGCGGTCAGCACCTCGTAGCCCATCAGCGGGCCGATCGTGTTGCCGGTGACGCGGGAGAACTCGGCCCAGTTGAGGCCGAACTGGTAGGACAGCACGATCCCCGAGACGACGCCCATCGCGAAGGACACGGCGAAGATCTTGGTCCAGAACCGGGCGAGCTCCCGGTAGCGCTCGCGTCCCCTGATCCGCCACAGCACGAGCAGCGTCGCGATCCACGCCGACAGGCCGATCGTGAAGGCGGGAAAGATGATGTGGAAGGAGATGGTGAAGGCGAATTGCAGGCGCGCCAGCAGAACCGCGCTTGGATCCATCGCTCGAGTCCCCCTCTTCGCTTCTGGCTCTCAGCTTACCGGACGTCTTCGTTCCCGAGGAAATAGGCCGTCGCGGCCAAGCCTCAAGCGGACAAAAGGTCTCGCGTCAGGCGGCCGCGCCGGTCACGGAGCCGGCGGAAGATCGAGGATGTCGGCATAGAGGGCGCGATCCTCGTCGTCGAGCCGGTGCGGCGCGGGCGAATCGTGGACGACGAGGAGCGACGTCCGGCCGGCCTCGCGCCACACCTCGATGCCCTCGGGGTGATCCCGGCCGAGGCCGTAGTCGAGCTCGAGCAGGCCCTGATGCTCGGAGGCATGCACCACGCCCGAGGAGGCCCGGGCCGTGGCGTCGAGCCAGCGCAGGACGCGGCAGCGCCCCTCCGTCGCCACGGTCGGGCCGACGAGCAGCAACAGGTCGCCGCCGTCCCGGCGCAGGTCGCGTATGCCGAGGCCGCGCGTGTCGAAGACATGCTTGCGGTACCGCCGGTCGCCGTCGATGCGGCGTGCCTTGAGGCGACCGGGCCTCTTCTCCTTGAGCTCGAGCTCGACGATCACGCCGTGGCCGCCGAAGACGGGGCCGCGCAGGCCGAGCCAGACCCGGCTCTCCTTCACCGCAATGCCCTCGACGTCGAAGCCGTTCTCCCTGGAGGGAATGCCGAAGAACGGCGCGAGGTGCGGATCGTCCTCCAGCCACCCGACGAGCGCGCTCTTCGACTTGGAGAGCTTCAGCGAGGCGGCGCGGCGGCCGCCGTCCTTCGCCACGAGCGCGTAGAGCCCCGGCAACTCCTCGAGGAGCGGCACGCGGCCGAGGAAGTACCGGTTCGGCGTCGCGCTCGATCTCGACCATCCGATCGATCGCCTCGCCCGCGCCGCTCTCGTCGCGCTTCGGCTTCCTGCGCTTCAGCGAGTGCGAGCCGACGATCCAGAGATAGCCGGAATCGACGGCCAGTCCCTCGATGTCCATCCCGCCGTCGGGCCCGCCCGGAAGATCGAAGATCTCGCCCAGCGGGAAGCTCGTGTGGTTGCCGAACCGCCCCTCCTCGAGGCGCACGATCCGCTCGACGGTCGCCGTCTCGTCGCAGGCGAGGAACAGGCAGTCGCCGTAGCGCGCGACGGCGGAAACGCCCCGGCGCAGCGAATCGTCGCCATCCCCGGGATGCGCCCGCGACGAGAACTCGAGCCGGATCCGGCGGCGCGGCTCGGCGGTGGCGGCAGGCTCGCCGCCCTCCGACGCGGGATCCGCGCCCGTGGCCTGAGCGTTCTCGTTCATGTCTTGCGCCCCTGCATCTCTTGCGTCCCTGCCTCGAAGTGGATTTGCTCGCCGTCCGGATGGTGAGAATCAGGCGTCCCGGTTGCAGACTGGACCCGCCTGCACCGCCCCGACCAGTGTGTGATAAGGTTTGGCGGCCGGTCCGCCGGGAAAACAAGCCGCATGTCGTGGATCGCCGGTTACGAGGCCTATGCGGGCCTCGCACTCCTGATCGTGCTGTTCGGTCTGTTCGTGACGGAGACCTTCCCGCCGGCCGTCACGGCATCGGCGGGCGCCATCGCGTTCCTGCTCCTCGGGATCGTCTCCACCGCCGACGTCATGTCCGTCTTCTCCAACAGCGCGCCGATCACGATCGCGGCGCTGTTCGCCATCTCCGGCGCGCTGATCCGGACGGGAACGATCGACTGGGTGGCGAAGTTCGCGATCGAGCACTCCTCGGACACGCCGCGGGCGGCCGTCCTGCTCGTCCTGTTCGGCACGCTCGTCGCCTCCGCCTTCATGAACAACACGCCGGTGGTGATCGTGATGATCCCGATCATCATCAGGCTCGCCTCGGCCGTGGGCTTCGCGCCCTCGCGGCTGCTGATCCCGCTCTCCTACGTGTCGATCCTCGGCGGCACCTGCACCCTGCTCGGCACCTCGACGAACATCCTCGTCGACGGCGTGGCGCGCAGCCGTGGCCTCGAGCCGTTCTCGATCTTCGAGATCACGCCGATCGGCCTGGTGACGGCGACGACCGGGGCGCTGTTCCTGCTCCTCGTCGGCCGCTACCTCCTGCCCGAGCGCAAGACCTTCGACGAGGCGCTGTCGGAGCCCGACCAGCAGCTCTTCCTCACCGAGGTGTTCGTCCACGACAACTCGGACTTCATCGGCCGGCCGGTCTCGGACGTCGCGGCGCTGAAGCGCGAGGGCGTGAAGGTGCTCGGCGTCAAGCGCAAGCGCGAGACGCTGCGCAGCAAGATCCAGGACATCGTGCTGCAGCAGAGCGACCGGGTCGTGCTGACCGCGCCGGCGAGCGAGATCCTGACGCTGCGCGACCGGACGGGGCTGAGCGTCGGCACCAGCCGCCGCCAGAACGAGGATTCCGAGCGCACCGTGGTCGAGGCGCTGATCGCGCCGTCGGGCCGCAGCGGCCTGCGCACCATCAACGACTACGCGCTGACGACGCGCTTCGGCGTCACGCCGATCGCCGTGCACCGCCACAACCACATTCCCGGCCCCGACCTCGGCGCGACGCGGCTGCGCCCCGCCGACAGCGTCCTGCTCGAAGGCTCGCCGACCGGCCTGTCCGCCCTGGCGAGCGAGCCCGAGTTCGTCAACATCAGCCAGAGCCGGTTCCGCGCCTTCCGCCGCAGGAAGGCGCCGATCGCCATCGCCGCCCTGCTCGGCGTCGTCCTGCTCGCGGCCTTCAACGTGATGCCGATCGGCGGCCTCGCCCTGATCGCCGCCGCGGCGATCCTGGTCACCGGCTGCGTCGACATCGACGAGGCGCTCGATTCGGTCGACGGGCAGATCCTGCTCCTGATCTTCGCGATGCTCGCCTTCGCGATCGGCCTCGACAAGGCCGGCACGATCGACCTCGTCGTCGGCTGGCTGGCGCCGCTCCTCAAGGCGGCTCCGCCGGTGCTGCTGCTGATCGGGATCTACCTCCTGACCTCGCTGCTGACCGAGATGATCACCAACAACGCCGTCGCCGTCATCCTGACGCCGATCGCCATCGGGCTGGCCGCCCAGCTCGGCCACGACCCGCGGCCCTACGTGATCGCGGTCATGTTCGGCGCCAGCGCGACCTTCGCCACGCCGATCGGCTACCAGACGAACACGCTCGTCTACGGCGCCGGAAACTATCGCTTTTCCGACTTCGTGAAGGTCGGCCTGCCGATGAACATCCTCGTCGGCATCGCCACCTGCTTCGCCATCATGATGTTCGTCGGCATCGGCTGACCGACGCAAGGGAACCCGATGCCGACCCTCGGGCGTTTGGCATCCTGATGTCGCTCCTGCCGAGACGCGGATGCCCCGTCCGCGCCTCGCCAGATGCGGCCAGGCCCGAGCGTGACCGAGGAATTCCAGTGCCGGCGCCGGCATATCTCCACCCTGACCTGCCCAACAGAAGTCCTGTCCGGGCTGGAGCCGGAGGCCCGGGCCTTCCTGATGGGGAAGGCCGCCACGCGCGACGTGGGGGCCGGCGACGTGATCTTCGAGGAGCGGGCGACGATGACGGGCATCGTCTTCCCGCACGAGGGCGTCATCTCGCTCATGTCCCAGATGGAGGACGGCCGGAGCGTCGAGAAGGGCTCCGTGGGCAACGAGGGCGTGATCGGCGTCAGCCTCGTCATGGGCGGCGGCCCTGCCCTGGGCCGTTCCGTCGTGCAGATCGCCGGCTCCGCGTCCTGGGTTTCGACGGGCGATCTCGACGAGGCGCTGGGGCGCTTCCGCTGCGTGCGCCAGAGCCTGCTGCGCTACGCCGCCGCGCACATCGTCCAGCTCATGGAATTGGTCGCCTGCAACAGCCTGCACAACGCCGAGCAGCGGGTGTCGCGGTGGCTGCTGCACGCGCACGACCGGGTTCGCGGCGATTCCTTCTACGTGACGCAGGAAGCGCTGGCGCGGCTCCTGTCGCTCAGGCGCGCCACCGTCAACGTGGTCTGCTCCGACCTGATGCGGGCGGGGGCGATCTCCTACCACCGCGGCAATCTCACGATCTCGGACCGCGACCTGCTGCACGGCCGCGCCTGCCAGTGCTACGACCGGGTGTGCCGGGCCGCGCTGCCGGAATAGCGGGCAGGCGCACATCCGCCGCATCGCCCGGCGAACCGGCGAGCCCCCTCGACAGTTTCGTCCCCGGACCAGACGCGACAATCCGGCGAGGGCGCGGCGTGGACGAGATGGTGTGGTGGAAGCGCGGGACGATCTATCAGATCTATCCGCGCTCGTTTCAGGACTCCGACGGCGACGGCATCGGCGACCTCGAAGGCATCCGGCAGCGCCTGCCCTACCTGCGGTGGCTCGGCGTCGACGCGATCTGGATCTCGCCCTTCTATCCCTCGCCGATGGCCGATTTCGGCTACGACGTCGCCGACTATTGCGGCGTCGACCCGATCTTCGGCTCGCTCGAGGACTTCGACGCGCTGATCGCCGACGTGCATGCGGCCGGCCTGAGGCTGATCCTCGACTTCGTGCCGAACCACACCTCCGACCGGCACCCGTGGTTTCGGGAGAGCCGGACCTCGCGGGAGAGCGCCAAGCGCGACTGGTACATCTGGCGCGACCCCGCCCCCGACGGCGGGCCGCCCAACAACTGGATCTCGAACTTCGGCGGCCCCGCCTGGACCTTCGACGAGGCGACCGGCCAGTACTACCACCACGCCTTCCTCTCGGCGCAGCCGGACCTCAACTGGCGCAACCCGGAGGTGCGCGAGGCGATGTTCGACGTGCTGCGCTTCTGGCTGGAGAAGGGCGTCGACGGCTTCCGGGTCGACGTCATCTGGCACCTGATCAAGGACGAAGCCTTCCGCGACAACCCGCCGAACCCGGCCTGGGAGGAAGGCCAGCGCGACATCGGCCGGCTGCTGCAGGTCAATTCCTGCGACCAGCCGGAGGTGCACGACGTGATCGCCGGCATGCGCGCCGTGCTCGAGGAATACGAGGAGCGCGTGCTGATCGGCGAGATCTACCTGCCGATCGAGCGCCTGGTGGCCTATTACGGCGAGAAGCTCGAGGGCGCCCACCTGCCCTTCAACTTCCAGCTCCTGCAGACCGCCTGGGACGCCCGCCACCTCGACCGGCTGGTGCGCGACTACGAGGCGGCGCTGCCCGAGGGTGGCTGGCCGAACTGGGTGCTGTCGAACCACGACAACCCGCGCATCGCCTCGCGGGTCGGCGCCGGCCAGGCGCGCGTGGCGGCGATGCTGCTCCTCACCCTGCGCGGCACCCCGACGCTCTATTACGGCGACGAGATCGGCATGGAGAACGTGCCGATCCCCGAGGACCGGGTGCAGGACCCGTGGGAGAAGAACGAGCCGGGCCTCGGCTTCAACCGCGACCCCGCCCGGACGCCGATGCAGTGGGACGGCAGCGAGACCGCCGGCTTCACGACCGCCGAGCCGTGGCTGCCGGTCGACCGGCGCGATCCCGGCCGCAACGTCGAGGCGGAGCGCGAGGACGAGGGCTCGCTCCTCTGCCTCTGCCGCCGCCTGCTGTCGCTGCGCCGAAACCACGAGGCGCTGTCGGTCGGCAGCTACCACCCGGTCGAGGCCGACGGCGACGTCTTCGCCTTCCGCCGCGGCCACCGCGGCGAGTGCCTGCTCGTCGCGCTCAATCTCGGCGCGGAGCCGCACACGCTGGCCCTGCCCGCGGGGCAGGCCGGCCGCGTTCTCCTCTCCTGCAGCCGCACGCGCGACGGCGAGGAGGTCGCCGGGACACTGGAGCTTCAGGCCGACGAAGGGCTGATCGTCGAGCTGGCGGAGATCCGGTGATGTTGCCCTGCCTGCCGCCCGTCGCTTCCGGCGCAGGAGAGCGTCCCTGCCCCGAGGGCGGGCCTCCCCTGCCGAGGGGGAGGTGGACGCGGACAGCCCGGCTCACGCTCGTCTAGGCAAGGAACCGCCACATGCTCGACCTCTGGTACAAGAACGCCGTCATCTACTGCCTCGACGTCGACGCCTACATGGACGGCAACGGAGACGGCTGCGGCGACTTCAAGGGACTGGCGAACCGGCTCGACCACATCGAGTCGCTCGGCGCGACCTGCATCTGGCTCCTGCCCTTCTATCCGACGCCGAACCGCGACAACGGCTACGACATCACCGACTTCTACGGCATCGACCCGCGGCTCGGCACGCTCGGCGACTTCGTCGCCTTCACCCGGGCCGCCGCCGACCGGGGCCTGCGCGTGCTGGTCGACCTCGTGGTCAACCACACCTCGACGGACCACCCCTGGTTCCAGAGCGCCAGGAGCGATCCGGACTCGCCCTATCGCGACTGGTACGTCTGGTCGGAGGAGAAGCCCGAGAACATCCACGACGGCGTCGTCTTTCCGGGCGTGCAGGAGGAGATCTGGACCTACGACCGGAAGGCCAGGGCCTGGTACCTCCACCGCTTCTACAAGCACCAGGCGGATCTCAACATCGCGAACCCGGAGGTGCGCGAGGAGATCGACAAGATCATGGGCTTCTGGCTGCAGCTCGGCGTGTCGGGCTTCCGCATCGACGCGGTGCCGTTCCTGATCGAGTATCTGGGCCTCGACAAGCCGCCGGCCCGCGACCCCGCCGACTATCTCTCCGACATGCGCCGCTTCCTGTCGTGGCGGAAGGCGGAGTCGGTGCTCCTCGCCGAGGCGAACGTGACGATGAAGGACGTCACCGACTATTTCGGCGCCGACGGCAACCGGATGCACATGGTCTTCAACTTCATGCTCAACCAGCACGTCTTCCTGGCCAAGGCGCGGCAGGACGCGGAGCCGATCCGCCGGGTGATGAGCATGATGCCGGACCTGCCGGTCGAGGGTCAGTGGGGCTCGTTCCTGCGCAACCACGACGAGCTCGACCTCGGCCGCCTGTCATCGCAGGAGCGCCGGGAGGTGTGCGAGCAGATGGCGCCGGACGAGGACATGATCGTCTACGACCGCGGCATCCGCCGGCGGCTCGCGCCGATGCTCGGCGGTGACGCGAGGCGCTTGAAGCTTGCCTACAGCCTCATGTTCGCGCTGCCGGGCACGCCTGTGCTCTGGTACGGCGAGGAGATCGGCATGGGCGACGACCTGTCGCTGAAGGAGCGCGAGTCCGTGCGCACGCCGCTGCAGTGGTCGGCGCGCAAGAACGCCGGCTTCTCCACCGCCGAGCCGGACAGGCTCGTCCGGCCGGTCATCGAGGACGGCCCGTTCGGCTGCGGCAAGGTCAACATCCGCGACCAGAGCCTCGACCCCGGTTCGCTCATGCGCTTCATCCGCGAGCTGATCCGGGCGCGCCGCGCGCTGCCCGAGATCGGCTGGGGCAAGTGGAGCGTGCTCGAGACCGACACGCGCGTGCTCGGCCTCAGGTCGGAGTGGCAGGGCAACACGCTGCTGACCTTCCACAACCTGTCGGAGCAGGACGTCGAGGTGGCGCTCGACCTGAAGGGCACCGACGCGGAGGCCGAGCTCGTGCCGGTCCTGGGCGGCCCCGGCAACTTCGAGCCGGTTCCGCCGCGCGGCAGGCTGACCCTGCCGCCCTTCGGCTATGTCTGGCTGCGCCCCGACACCGAACGGCGGTAGGCGGTAGGCGGCAGGCGCTAGCCGTCCTGCCGCCCGTCGCGGGCGATGTCCTCCCACGTCCAGCCGTCGCCCTCGACGAAGGCGAGAAGCCGCTCGCGCTCGTCGTGCAGGGGCAGAGCATCCTCGCGGACGAGCGGCGTCTCCTCGACCGGAAGGCCGGCACGGCGCAGCGGGCCGATGTCGGGCGCCTCCGGCGCCGACGGGGCGGGCTCGATGTGCATGTGATCGAGTGCCTGCAGGAAGGACGCGATCGCCAGCGAGCAGCGCCGCATGGTGAGGTCGGAGGGGCGGTGGGCGGCCGGCACCCGCTCGCGGAGCAGGAGCGCCGCCTCGCCGAGCGCGGCGAGCCTGAGCGACAGCGCGCTCATCGGCTCGGGGCTGTGGAAGTAGTGCAGCGCCGGGTAGGCGAGATGCTGCTGGCCCTGCTGGATGATCATCGGCACGAGGTCGTCGATCGGCCCGCCGAGCGCGAAGCGCTCGCCGTCCCAGCTGTTGAGCAGGATCTCGGCCGGCGACCCGCCGAGCGTGCCGACGAGGATGGCGAGGCGGCGCTTCTCGGTCGCCGCCGAGACGATCGGCACGAGATAGGTCACGGCGAGCGTGACGGCGAGGAGCCCGTTGCCGGCGCAGAAGACGGTCAGGAAGCGCCACAGATCGTCGTCCGGCCGAAAGTCGCCCAGGCCAAGCGTGAACAGCGTGTAGCCGGCGAAATAGATCCGCTCGGCCACATCCGCCGGCACCTTGCTCGATGCGTCGATGAGAGGCGAGCCGGCGCCGAGGAAGACGAGCGACCAGCCCGCCCACAGGCACGTCACCCAGATCATCGCGATGACGGCGACCATGAGCATGCCGCTGCTCGCCAGCAGCCGGTGGCAGGGGTGCCGCCGGTGCAGGGCGAGGAGACCCCGCCAGAGCACTTCGGTGGCGCGCGACGTGACGGGCCCGGCACCGCGCGTGGTCAGGGTCGTCAGGGCCAGGTCGGCCATGGTGACGGCGAGCACGGCGAAGCCGGCAAGCGTGAAGAGGAACATGCGCGCCTATCCGACGGGTGAGTGAAGGCCGCGCCGCGCGCGGCGCGTCCCGGTGGGGGCCGCAAGCGCTCGCGACGCGTCGCGCCGCGGGGTCGTCCGGCCCGGTCGCGCCGGAAGGTCCTCGATGCTCGTCGGCCTGGTCATGGCCATCGAACGAGACCGGCGGGGACGGGTTCCGCCCCTCCGGGCCCCGGGTACGGCGCGCGGCAGGAATATCGAGGCGGACGGCGGCCGAACCGGCCGAATCCGAAGGGAAATGTCGGATTCCCGTCAGTTGTCATGCAAGAACAGGTACGTTCACGTACTGCGCGAAACCTGCAGGCGACTTGCAGCTTTCTCAGGAGCTCGCCCCGAGCACACCCCGAGAAAGCAGGAACCCTTCATCATGTTCTACCATTCCTCGAAGCTTCAGTACGACGTGCGCGTCGAGAAGCCGAACCCGGTCTTCGCGAAGATGCTGCAGCAGGCGATCGGCGGCATCGAGGGCGAGATCCGCGTCGCCATGCAGTACTTCTTCCAGGCGATGGGCGCCCGCGGCCCGGTCAAGTACCGCGACCTGCTGATCGCCACCGCCACCGAGGAGCTGTCGCACATCGAGTTCCTCGGCCACGCCGTGGCCCTCAACCTCGAGAAGGCGCCGACCTCGATGCAGGAGGAGGCGGCGAAGGATCCGGTGGTCGCCGCGATCCTCGGCGGCATGAACCCGCGCCACGTCCTGTCGTCGGGCCTGTCGGCCATGCCGGTCAACTCGAACGGCGTGCCCTTCGACATGAGCCACGTCTACGCCACCGGCAATATCGGCGCCGACATGCTGGCGAACGCCACCGCCGAGGCCGGCGGCCGCGTGCTCGCCGCCCGGCTCTACAACATGACGGACGACCCCGGCATGAAGGACATGCTGTCCTTCCTGATCGCGCGCGACACGATGCACCAGCAGCAGTGGCTCGCGGTGATCGAGGAGCTCGGCGGCCTCGAGGGCACGCTGCCGATTCCGAACTCGGAGCCGCAGGAGCACGAGGCGACGAAGCACTCCTACGTCTTCCTCAACACCTCGCTCGACAAGGACGCGCCGGAGGGCCGCTGGACCTCGGGGCCCTCGCTCGACGGCCGCGGCGAGTTCTCCAAGGCGAAGGCGGAGCCGATGGGCCAGGAGCCCTCGCTCGGCAAGGCCCGGCCCGACAGCGCCGCCCAGAAGGAGCAGATGTAAGGCTCGACCGGCCGCCGGCGCCTGGCCGCCGGCGGCCCTCGGGACCTCCCCCGGGTCAGCGCTCCCAGGAAACAGGACTTCCAGAGGCCAGGACTCGGAGTCAGGACTTGCCGGAGTCTCAGGACTTGCCGGAGTCAGGACTTGCCGGCGGCTATGGCAGGCAGGCTTCCTCGGCCTTGCGGGGCGCGGCGCCGTCGCTCTTCAGGAAGTCGGAGAGCGTCCGGCCCCGCTCGGGCCGGAAGCGCTGGTCGAGCACGACGAGATCGATGATCCGGTCGAGCCGGAAGGTCCGGAAGTCCTGGCGCAGCTCGCACCAGCCGGTCATCGTCCAGATCGGCCCGAAGAACGAGATCAGCAGCGGCCGCACCACCCTCGCCGTCGACTTGCGCTCGGCGCTGCAATAGCTGAACGCCACCTTGCAGCGGTGCCGGATCGCCTTGCGCAGCTCGGCGAGGTCGACGCAGATCGGCTCGCGCCAGTGATCGTCGGGCGCGTAGAGCGCGGTCTCGTTCATGTAGTCGCGCAGGTTCTCCGGCAGCACCGCCTCGACCTTGGCGAGCGCGTCGGCGGCGGCCTCGGCGAGCTCGCAGTCGGCCCAGGAGCGCACGATGCGGGCGCCGAGCACGAGCGCCTCCACCTCCTGCGGCGTGAACATCAGCGGCGGCAGGTCGAAGCCCGCGCGCAGCACGTAGCCGACGCCGGCCTCGCCGTCGACGGGCACGCCGGAGGCGGCGAGATCCTGCATGTCGCGATAGATCGTGCGCTCGGAGACCTCGAGCTTCGCGGCGAGGTCGCGGGCGCGCACGAGCTTGTCGCGGCGCATCATCTGGATGATGGCGAAGAGGCGGTCGGCGCGGCGCATCGGTGCGGTGTTCCGTTTTCGCGCGGGGTACGGGCCGACACCCTAGCCCAACGCTGCTGACAGGTCCTGTCAGCAGGCGCAATTCCTGCTGACGCCACGCTGGCCGGAGCACAGGTCTATGCCTTGAGGGCATGGGACCCTGGTATGACACCGCCGTTCTTCACCGCTGGAGCAGCCGGGACATCGGCCGGCAGCCGGCAATGCGCAGCCGTGCCGCCGCAGCCCCGCTGCCGGCGCACCCTCCGGCCGGTCGGGACGAGACGAGGCCGCGCCTCGGCGCGAGGCTCGTCGTCGCCTCGGCCACCGTCCATGCGGCCGCCGGGGCCTGTTTCCGGCGGCTCCGTCTCCGGGTTTGAAGAGCCTTCCCGTCGCCGCCTGTGGCACTGCCGATGCCGGTGACCTACGATCCAGCGCGAGTCGCCATGACACGAGGAGGCGTTCGCCGATGAGCCCCGACCAGATCGCCCGCGAAATTGCCGGGGCGCTCGAGACCCGACGCCAGATCGCACCGTTCAGCGCGCGGGGCGGGCTCGACGCCGGCGCGGCCTACGCGGCCGCCGACGCGCTGCGGCACCTCCGCGGCGGGCGCGTGGTCGGGCGCAAGATCGGCTTCACGAACCGGACGATCTGGCCGCTCTACGGGGTCGACGCGCCGATGTGGGGCGACATGACGGAGGACAGCGTCCACCGCCTCGACGACACCCCGATCGCGCTTGCGCCCTTTCTCGAGCCACGGCTCGAGCCGGAAGTCGCGTTCGGGCTCGCCACCTCGCCCTCGCCCGGCATGGACGAGGAGGCGCTGCTTTCGGCCGTCGCCTGGGTCGCGCCGGCCTTCGAGATCGTGCAGTCCGTCTATCCCGGCTGGCGCTTCACGCTGCCGGACTGCGTCGCCGCCAACGGGCTGCACGGCGCGCTCCACCTGGGGCCGGCGATCGCCGCCGACGCCGCCGACTTCACGCGCCTCCCCGGCCTCACCCTGCGTCTGGAGCGGGAGGGGGAGACGGTGGCGACCGGACGCGGCGCGGACGTGCTGGACGGGCCGCTGACCGCGCTGCGGCACCTCGTCGACGGCCTCGGCGCGCGCGGCGAGCAGCTGTCGCCCGGCGACATCGTCACGACGGGGACGCTGACGGACGCGCAGCCGCTGACCGGCGCCGCCACGTGGCGGGCGGTTTTCGAGGATTCGCCCCTGGGCGAGATCACGGCGCGGTTCGCGGCGGAGTAGCGCCGCAGCAGGTCCACGAGGGCGAACCGCCTACCAGCTCCGGAGGGCGCGCAGCCGCGGCGTCTTCTTCGTCTGGTGCTCCGACATGCGGACAAGCAGCCGGTCGAGCATGTGGACGGCGTCGACCACGTGCGGGCCCTTGTTCAGCATCACGCACTCGGCGCGCGCCGACATCGCGGCGTCCGTCATGTCGCCGCGCGTCGGCAGGCCCTTCTTCACGAGGCTCTCGAGCACCTGCGTCGCCCAGATGACGGGCACGTGCGCCGCCTCGCACAGCCACATCATCTCCTCCTGCATCTCGGCCATCCGCTCGAAGCCGAGCTCGACGGCGAGATCGCCCCTGGCGATCATCACGCCGAAGGGCTGGCGGGAGGCCGCCTCGACGATGATCTCCGGCAGCTTCTGCACCGCGTGCGGCGTCTCGATCTTGGCGATCAGGCCGATCGCCTGCCAGTCGTCGGGACGGCGCTGCGCGAGCTCCTCCTGCAGCACGCGGATGTCGCCGCCGCTCTGCACGAAGGAGTAGCCGATGATGTCGGCGTTCCGCGCCACGAAGTCGAGGTCGCGCCTGTCCTCGTCGGTCAGGGCGACGATGCCGAGATCGGTGTTGGGGAAGTTCAGGCCCTTGTCCGCCTTGAGCTTGCCGCCCTTGCCGGGCGCGCGCGTCAGGCGGATCTCGGCCCCCTGCGGCACCAGCCGCTCGACGACGCCGCCGAGCTTGCCGTCGTCGAGGAAGACCGGGTCCCCGGTGCGCAGGCGCCCGAGCACGCCGGGCATCGAGCAGGCCGCCTGGAAGGGCGCCTCGTCGAGATCCGCGAACGCGCCGTCGGTCAGCCGCAGGCAGTCGCCCTCGAACAGCCGGCTGCGGCCCTCGGGATGGCGGACCTCGCCGGTGCGGCACTTGGGGCCGCCGAGATCCATCAGCACCCGCACCTTGCGGCCGACCTGCCGCTCGGCACCGCGCAGATGGTCGACCATCGCCTGCCAGGCGTCCGGCCCGTCATGCGCGCAGTTGATGCGGACCGTCTCGGTGCCCGCCTTCACGAGGTCGAGCATCAGTTGCGGCTCGCTCGCCGCCTCGCTTGGCAGCGTCACCATGATGCGCACGTCGCGCTCGCGCCGGGCCGGCGCGCCGAGCAGGGCCGAGGTGTGCCGGGCCAGCAGGGCCTCTCCGCGGAAGAAGGCGCGGGGCCGCGGGTAGTTCGGCGGCGGATCGGCGATGATGGCCCGCAGCGCGCCGATCGCGGCGTCGAGATTGGCGAGCACGCGGCCCTCGAGCCGGCCGAGCGAGGACAGGCCGTAGGTCATGAGCTGGGGCTGGAGATCGCGCAGGTCGCGACGGCGCAGCGCCAGGTAGTGGGCGAAGTTGAGGGCGCTGAGCCGGAAGGGCCGCCGCGCGATGGCCGGGCGCCACTGCAGGTAGATGTCGCGCCCCTCGGAGGCGACGGCGGCCCGCAGCGTCAGCATCTCGTCGAGGAGCGCCCCGGGAGACTTCAGCGTCGGCGGCACGTCGAGCATCCTGGCCTCGGCGGAACTGGCTACGGGCATCGCATCGAAGCCCCTTAGCGCCGATCCGTGACGGCGGGAAGACGGCCTCTCGCCGCAGCGCGGACCGCCCGAAAGGGGCGTCCTACACGCCCGCCGCGTCCAGAAGCCCCTCGACCATGCCGCGATAGCCGCCGCCGAAGAGCCGCAGATGCACGAGCGCCGGCCAGAGCTGATAGACCGGAAGGCGCTCCTCGTGCCCCGGCTCGAGCGGCCCGTAGGCCTCGAAGAAGGCCCGGCCCGGCCGGCCGAAGAGGCTCAGCATGGCGAGGTCGACCTCCGCGTGGCCGTAATAGCAGGCCGGGTCGACGAGGCCCGAGACGGCGTTGCCGGAGACGAGGACGTTGCCGCCCCACAGGTCGCCGTGCAGGAGCGAGGCGGGGGGCGTCTCCGGCAGGCGGTCCGGCAGGTCGGCGGCGAGCTTCGAGACGCGCCGCGTCAGATCCGGCGGAATGTGGCGCACATGCGCGAGCAGCCGCCGCTCGGCCCAGAAGAGCGGCCACTGGTCCGCCCACCCGTTCTCGATCGCGACCGAGCCGAACGCGTAGTTCTCGTGCCAGCCGTAGCGCGGCCCCGTCGCGGCGTGCATCGTCCGCACGGCCTCGGCGAGGCTGCGGGCGGCGCGGCCGAGCGTGCCGTTGTCCGGCAGCCGCTCGATCGCCAGCACCTCGTCGTCGACGCCGAGCACCGCCGGGGCCGGCGCGCCCGTCGCGGCGATGGCGCGCAGCATCTCCGCCTCGGCGCGCGGCGACGGGCCGCCCTTGACCACGGCCTCGCGGCCGTCCTCGAGGCTCACCAGGAGAAGATCGGAGAGGTCGCCGGAGGCCAGCGGCTGCGCCTTGCGCAGCGTGCCGCCGAGGAGAGCGGCGGCGGCTTCCGCCATGCCGGTCATGATCCCTCCGCCAGCCGGCGGGCGAGCGCCCGCGCGCCCGCGGTCACGTCGGCCCAGGTGGCGTCGAAGCCGGCGGCGTCGCCGAAATAGGGATCGGCGACGGGCTCCCCTGCCCGGCCCTCGACGTGGTCGAGAAGCAGGCTCAGCTCCGCCGTCGCGTCGGCGGGGCGCAGGCGCTCGAGCGCCGAGAGGTTCTGCGCGTCGAGCGCAATGACGTGGGTGAAGCGGCGGAAATCCGCCTCGGTCGCCTGGCGGGCGCGGTAGCCGCCGATGTCGACGCCGTTCTTCCGGGCGACCGCCTGGGCCCGCCGGTCCGGCGGCTCGCCGACATGGTAGTCGCCGGTGCCGGCGCTGTCGGCCTCGACGTCGAGGCCGAGCCGATCCGCCTCCGCGCGGAAGGCGGCCTCGGCCAGCGGCGAGCGGCAGATGTTTCCGAGACAGACGAAGAGAACGGCAGGCTTGCCGGCCATGGCGGGGCCCCGCGGGAAACGCGCCGGCGGCCGCGGCCGCCGGCGGGAGGTCAGGAGATCAGTTGCGCGTCAGGCGCTTGTACTTGATGCGCTTCGGCATGACCGAGTCGGCCCCGAGGCGGCGCTTCTTGTCCTCCTCGTAGGCCTGGAAGTTGCCCTCGAACCACTCGACGTGGCTGTCGCCCTCGAAGGCGAGGATGTGCGTCGCGAGACGGTCGAGGAACATGCGGTCATGGCTGATGACCACGGCGCAGCCGGCGAAGTCCTCCAGCGCGTCCTCGAGCGCCGTCAGCGTCTCGGTGTCGAGGTCGTTGGTCGGCTCGTCGAGGAGCAGCACGTTGGCGCCCGACTTCAGCACGCGGGCGAGGTGCACGCGGTTGCGCTGGCCGCCCGACAGCGAGCCGACCGGCTGCTGCTGGTCGCCGCCCTTGAAGTTGAACGCGGCGACGTAGGCGCGGGAGTTCACCTCGCGCTTGCCGAGCTGGATCAGCTCCTGCCCGTCGGAGATCGCCTGCCAGACCGTCGCGTTGGGGTCGAGCACGTCGCGGTTCTGGTCGACATAGCCGAGATGGACGGTCTCGCCGACCTTGATGTCGCCGGAATCGGGCTTGTCCTGGCCGGTGATCATGCGGAACAGCGTGGTCTTGCCGACGCCGTTCGGGCCGATCACGCCGACGATGCCGCCCGGCGGCAGCGAGAAGGACAGGCCGTCGATCAGCAGGCGGTCGCCGAAGCCCTTGGTGATCTCCTCGGCGTCGATCACGTTCTGGCCGAGCCGCTCGCCCGGCGGGATGATGATCTGCGCCTGGCCGCTCTTCACGCGCTCCTCGTTGCGCGCGACGAGCTCCTCGTAGGCGGAGATACGCGCCTTGGACTTCGTCTGGCGCGCCTGCGGCGAGGTGCCCATCCACTCGCGCTCGCGCTGCAGGGCGCGCTGGCGGGCCGCGTCCTCGCGCTCCTCCTGCGCCATGCGCTTGGCCTTCTTCTCCAGGTAGACGGAGTAGTTGCCCTCGTAGGGCACGCCGCGGCCGCGGTCGAGCTCGAGGATCCAGCCCGTCACGTTGTCGAGGAAGTAGCGGTCGTGGGTGACGATCAGGATCGCGCCGGGATACTCGCGCAGGTGGTTCTCCAGCCAGTTCACCGTCTCGGCGTCGAGATGGTTGGTCGGCTCGTCGAGAAGGATCAGGTCCGGCTGGCTCAGGAGCAGGCGGCACAGCGCGATGCGGCGCTTCTCGCCGCCCGACAGGCGCGTCACGTCGGCGTCCGGCGGCGGGCAGCGCAGCGCGTCCATCGCCTGCTCGACCTGGCTGTCGAGGTCCCAGAGGTTGAGGCGGTCGATGTCGTCCTGGAGCTTCGAGGCCTCCTCGGCGGTCTCGTCCGAGTAGTTCATCATCAGCTCGTTGTAGCGGTCGAGGATCGCCTGCTTCTTGGCGACGCCTTCCATGACGTTGCCGCGCACGTCCTTCGACTCGTCGAGCGCCGGCTCCTGCGCGAGGTAGCCGACGGTCGCGCCCTCCGCGACCCACGCCTCGCCGGAATACTCCCTGTCGAGGCCGGCCATGATGCGCAGGAGGGTGGACTTGCCCGAGCCGTTGGGGCCGAGCACGCCGATCTTGGCGTCCGGGTAGAAGCTCAGGTTGATGCCGTCGAGGACCTTCTTGCCGCCCGAATAGGCCTTGGTCAGGCCCTGCATATGATAGATGAACTGCCGCGCCATCGAGGCCACGTCCCTCTCTAGGATCGATCGTGTCGGAGAATGCGCCGACGTTCTAGGGCAAGGGCCGGCGGCATGCAACGGCGCGCGGCGGCGCACCCCGCCCGGAAAACGCAGAAGGCGCCCGGCGGATGTCCGCCGGGCGCCCTCCGTAAGGCGGTGCAGGTCGCCTTACTGGGACTGGCCAGTCGTGCCGGTGCCCATGTTGCCGCTGCCGGTGCCCGTCGCGCCGGTGCCGGTGCCGGTGGCGCCGGTGCCCATGCTGTTCGACGTGGTGCCGGACATCGAGCCGGAACCGGTCGCGTTGTTCTGCTGGTTCTGGGCCTGCTGGGCGTCCTTCTGGTCCTCCAGCGAGACGAACTTCGGCGCGTTCTCGAGGTCGTCCTTGGTCGTGTTGAGGACGAGCTTCAGGTCGCCGTTCTCGTCGCGGGTCTGCTCGACCTGGTCGTAGTTGACCGCGACGTTCTTCTCGCCGATGCCGAGGAAGCCGCCGACGCCGATGACGACGGCCTTGATGCCGCCCTGGTCGGCCACGACGACGTCGTTGATGTCGCCGAGCTTGTCGCCGTCGGCGTTCTGCACGCTCGTGCCCATCAGGTCGCTGGCGAGAAGCTCACCCTCGTCCTGCTGGCCGACATACATCTCGCCCGAGCCCATGCCGGCGGCGTCGGTGCCGGTCTGCGCGGTCTTCTGGTCGGTCGACATCGTGTCGGTCGACTGCGCGGTCGCGTTGTCGTTGGACATCGTGTCCGTGGACTGCGCCGCCTTGCTGTCCGTCGACATCGTGTCGGTGGACTGGGCCGCCTTGTCGCCGGACATCGCGTCGCCGGACTGGGCGGACTTGTCGGTCGACATCGTGTCGGTCGACTGCGCCGACTTGTCGGTGGACATCGTGTCGCTGGACTGGGCGGTCGTCGCCTTGTCCTTGTTCATGTCGTCGCCCTTGGCGGCGTCCATCGAGCCGTTCTTGCTGTCGGCGGCGGCGCCGGTGTCGGCGGGCTGCGTCTGCTGCGCCTCGGGCTGCTTCTGGGTCGTCGTGTCGCTCTGCGCCAGGGCAGGCGTAGCGGCCAGGAGAACGGCCAGGGCGCTACCGGTCAGAAGTTGCTTCATCATCGTTTCGCTCCTTCGTTGAAGCCGGCTCCCCTCCCAGGAACCGACAGGGTGGTTGCATGACCCCCCGGTCACTCGTTTGCCGGGCCGCCTTGTGCCCGATTGCCGCTCAAAACGTCGCATCGGAAGAGGTGGTTCCACTTCAACTTCACGCCCCGAAATCGCCTTCATGACGGCACCATGATGGCACCCGGGGACGTCCGGCGGAGGCCCGCTTCCGATACAGCCCCACAACCGGCGGGACCGGAGAAAGGTTCCTCTTCAACTCCTTTGCGAAGCTGAAAGAATCGGTGAGGGCGCGCGCCGGTGCTGCCGTCTCCATGGAACCCAGCGGCGGCGGACCGCTTTGCAGGTGCACGGGCCGCGATCCATGCGGCGAGCGCCGACGCTAGCAACGGGGGACACGATGAACGGCACGGGCAGAGAGGCGTTGGCAACGCAGGACGGGCCTTCGCCCGCGTCCGGGCAGACGTCGATCCTCGCGCCCGGCGACACGTGCTGGCGCATCGAGCATGCGGACCGCGCCGCCCTGATCGTCGACGCCCAGGACTATTTCCGGCTGGCCAAGGCGGCGATGCTGAAGGCGCGGCGGTCGATCATCCTCATCGGCTGGGACTTCGACACCCGGATCGAGCTCGAGCCCGGCAGGAAGACCCTGCCCGGCCCCAACAAGCTCGGCCGCTTCCTCACCTGGCTGGCCTGGAAGCACAGGGGCGTGGAGGTGTTCGTCCTGAAATGGGACCTCGGCTTCCTGGAGAACATGCCGCGCGGCTCGACGCCGCTCTTCATCCTGGACTGGATGACGAGCCGCCGGGTGCACTTCCGCCTCGACGGCAGCCACCCGACCGCGGCGGCGCACCACCAGAAGATCACCGTGATCGACGACAGCCTCGCCTTCTGCGGCGGCATCGACATGACGGTCGGCCGCTGGGACACGCGGCGGCACCGCGAGGACGACAAGCGGCGGCGGACGCCGCGCGGCAGCCCGTCGAAGCCGTGGCACGACGCGACGCTGGCCTTCGACGGCGCGGCCGCGCGGGCGCTCGGCGAGATCGCGCGCGAGCGCTGGACCAGGGCCACGGGACACCCGACCGAGGCGCTGTCGGCCGAGAGCGACCCGTGGCCGGACGAGCTCGCGCCGACCTTCACCGACATCGACCTCGGCATCGCCCGCACCTGGCCCGAGCGCGAGGGCGAAGGAGCCGGCCTTCGAGATCGAGGCCCTGACCCTCGCGGCGATCGCCAGCGCGCAAGGACACGCTCTACATCGAATCGCAGTATCTCGCCTCGCGCCGCATCGCCGAGGCGCTGGTGGCGCGGCTGCAGGAGCCGGAGCCGCCGGAGATCGTCTTCGTGCTGCCTGCGCGGGCCGACGGCTGGCTCGAGGTCAAGACGATGGACGCGGCCCGCACCAGGCTCCTCCGCTTCATCCGCGCCCGCGACCCGCGCGGCCGCTTCTCGGCCTTCTATCCCGTGAACGCCGCGGACACGGCGATCTACGTCCACGCCAAGATCCTCGTCGTCGACGACCGGCTGCTGCGGGTCGGGTCGTCGAACATGAACAATCGCTCGATGGGCTTCGACACCGAGTGCGACATCGCCGTCGAGGCCCATGACGGCGAGCCGCGCGAGGCGGAGATCCGCGCGACGATCTCGGGCGTTCGCGACGACCTCGTGGGCGAGCACGTGCAGGCGAGCGTCGAGGAGGTGCGGCAGGCCACGGGAGCGGGAGGGCTCGCTGGCCGGGGCGATCCGGGCGCTTTCCGTGCCGGGCCGCAACCGCCTCGAGAAGATGCCGGACGGGGAGCAGGACCTCGTCGACACCGCGCTGGCGGAAGGCGAGCTCGTCGACCCCGAGCGGCCGGCCGACATCCGCAAGTGGACCTCGAGGCTGATCCCCTTCTGGGGCGGCTAGCGGCGGCCGCGAGCCGCGCGGCAGGCCGCCGCCGGGCCGTCACGCCTGCGACACATCGACCGGACAAAAATCCGATCCCGGGGCTGGAAGCCGGCCGGCCGACGGATTAATTTGCGTTTTGCCTGCAGGTTTTTGGAGCCGCCCAGGCCCCTGAACGTGCGAACAGATCGAGATCGAGCGCCCTTCCAGCCCCCGTATCCGCCCATGATCGTCTGCCACTGCAACGTCATCACGCGCAGCCAAATCGAGGACGTCGTCGACCAGCTCATGGCGGACGACCCGCACTGCGTGATCACGCCGGGCCGGATCTACCACCGGCTTGGCAAGCGGGGCCGCTGCTGCAACTGCTTCCCGCTGGTCGTGCAGATCCTGGTCGACCGGGTCGACCGGGCGCGCGAGAGCCAGGGCAAGAATCAGAGTCAGGGTCAGGGCAAGGACGAGCCGGTCCGTGCCGGCGAGCGCGCCCTTTGCGACGTGGCCTGACCTCCCCTTCGGCGGAAACTCGTGCTAGAGCGGAGACATTAGACTCGTTCGAAAGTTCTGACACCCGCACAGGAGGGAAATCATGAAGGGCGATCCGAAGGTCATCGACTGCCTCAACGAGGCGCTCAAGATGGAGCTCGGTGCGGTCAACCAGTACTGGCTGCACTACCGCCTGACGGAGGACTGGGGCCTGACGAAGCTGGCCGCCAAGGAGCGCGCCGAGTCGATCGAGGAGATGCACCACGCCGACAGGCTCGTGCAGCGCATCATCTTCCTCGAGGGCCATCCCAACCTGCAGACCATCGCCCCGCTGCGCGTCGGCCAGACGATCAAGGAAGTGCTCGAGGGCGACCTCGCCGGCGAATACGAGGCGCAGCGCGCCTACACGAAGTTCCGCGACGTGTGCGAAGAGGCGAAGGACTACGTCACGAAGGACCTCTTCGAGGAGCTGACGGCCGACGAGGAAGGCCACATCGACTTCCTCGAGACCCAGCTCGAGCTTCTCGAGAAGATCGGCGTCGAGCGCTACATGCTGCTCAACGCCGCCTCGGCCGACACGGCCGAATAGTCGGCCTCCTCTATGGCGGGTGCCGTACCGGCACCCGCCGCACTCCCGAAAATCAAGCACATCAGCCGGTTGCGGCGCCGCACGCCATTGAGCATTGTGCGGCGTCCTTACTATGCTGCGCTCACTCGCCGGGCGACGCCCGGTGCGGAGCCGGCATGGATCGGCATGATCATACAGGGAGGTACGACGATGGCATTTTCCCCACGGCGGCTCTTGGTGGCCGGTGCGGCGGCGCTCACGGTGGCGCTCGCACCCACGGTCACGATGGCCCAGCAGTACATCACGATCCTCACCGGCGGCCAGGCGGGCGTCTACTACCCGCTCGGCGTGGCGCTGGAGAAGCTCTTCGCCGACAACATCGAGGGCGTCGACCCCTCCGTGCAGTCCACCAAGGCCTCGGTCGAGAACCTCAACCTCCTGCAGGACCAGCGCGGCGAGCTCGCCTTCTCGCTCGGCGATTCCGTGAACTTCGCCTGGCAGGGCAACGAGGAAGCCGGCTTCCCGAAGAAGCTCGACCACCTGCGCATCCTCTCCGCGATCTATCCGAACTTCGTCCAGATCGTCGCCACCAAGGATTCCGGCATCAAGACGATCGCCGACCTGAAGGGCAAGCGCGTCTCGGTCGGCGCGCCGCGCTCGGGCACCGAGCTCAATGCGCGCGCGATCCTCAAGGCCGCCGGGCATGAGCTATGACGACCTCGGCAAGGTCGAGTACCTGCCGTTCTCCGAGTCGGTCGAGCTCATGAAGAACCGCCAGCTCGACGCCACGCTGCAGTCGGCCGGCCTCGGCGTCGCCTCGATCCGCGACCTCGCCAGCTCCGTCGACGTGCAGATCGTCTCGGTGCCCGACGACATCATCTCCAAGCTCGGCTCGCCCTACGTCGCCCGCACCATCCCGTCCGGCACCTATGACGGCCAGGACGCGGACGTGCAGACCGCCGCCGTGCCGAACTACCTCGTGACCCGCGAGGGCGTCTCGGAGGATCTCGCCTACCAGATGACCAAGGCGATCTACGAGAATCTCGACCAGCTCGTCGCGGCGCATTCCGCCGCCAAGGGCATCACGCTCGAGAACGCGGCGAAGAACCCGCCGCTGCCGCTCCATCCGGGCGCCAAGAAGTACTACGAGGAAAAGGGCGCGCTGTAAGGCGCAGCCGCCATGCGCCGGAGCGGGCCCGCCCGCTCCGGCCTGTCCGTCACTCGCTCGGGCAGACCAGCCCGGACCGCCGGGACACCCCTTCATGAGCAAGACCGACGCCGACGTCGCCACCGGACCGGGCGACACCCCCGACCCGACCGCCGAGATCCAGCACGAGTTCGGCTGGGGGCCGAAGCCCGTCGCCCTGATCCTGATGGGCGTGGCGATCCTGTTCTCGCTCTTCCAGCTGTGGACCGCCGCCTACTCGCCCATCCCGAGCCAGGTCGTGCGCTCGGTCCATGTCGGCTTCCTCATGCTCCTGCTGTTCGGCCTGATCGGCAACACGAGGCCGGAGCACCGCCTCCGCTTCGCGGCCTTCGCCGTGCTCGGCATCGTCGCCTTCCTGATCGGCCTCTACCAGTGGGTCGACTACACCGGCATCGTCATCGAGCGGGCCGGCTCGCCGAACATGACCGACCTCGTGCTCGGCACGATCCTCATCGTCCTCGTCTTCCTCGCCGGCTACATGATGATGGGCCCGGCGCTGCCGATCATCTGCGGCCTGTTCCTCGCCTACGGCCTGTGGGGCCATCTCCTGCCCTACCCGTTCGGCCACCGCCCCTATTTCTACGACCAGATCATCGAGATCCTGTTCATGGGGACGGAAGGCATCTACGGCACGCCGATCTACGTGTCGTCGACCTACATCTTCCTGTTCATCCTGTTCGGCTCGTTCCTCGAGCGCGCCGGCATGATCCAGCTCTTCACCGACCTCGCGATGGGCATGGTGGGCCACACCAAGGGCGGCCCCGCCAAGGTCTCGGTCGTCTCCTCCGGCCTCATGGGCACGATCAACGGCTCGGGCGTCGCCAACGTCGTGACGACGGGCCAGTTCACGATCCCGCTGATGAAGAGCTTCGGCTTCCGGGCCGCCTTCGCCGGCGGCGTCGAGGCGACCTCCTCGATGGGCGGCCAGATCATGCCGCCGGTGATGGGCGCGGTCGCCTTCATCATGGCCGAGACGATCGGCGTGCCGTATGTCGACGTCGTCTGGGCGGCGATCGTGCCGGCCTTCCTGTACTTCCTGACCGTCTTCTGGATGGTGCATCTCGAGGCCGGCCGGCTCGGCCTCAAGGGCCTCAAGAAGAGCGAGCTGCCGAACCCGATGAAGGCGCTCGCCGAGCGCTGGTACCTGCTCATTCCGCTCGCCGCGCTCGTCTACCTGCTGTTCGGCGGCTTCACGCCGCTCTTCGCCGGCACGATCGGCCTCGCCTTCACCGTCGTCATCATCCTCGGCGTGCCGATGGCGACGAAGCTCGGCCCGCTCGCCGTGCGGATCCTGTTCTGGATGGTGATCGGCGCGCTCTCGAGCCTGTTCTTCAAGTTCGGCATCGACGCGGTGGTGCTGCTGATCCTCGCGATGATCGCGGTCAACCTCGTCATGAAGGGCGGCCGCGAGACGGTGCGCCTGATGATCGAGAGCCTGGCGATCGGCGCCAAGAACGCGCTGCCGGTCGGCATCGCCTGCGCCCTCGTCGGCGTCCTGATCGGCGTCCTGTCGCTGACCGGCACGGCGACGAGCTTCGCCCGGGTCATCGTCTCGGTCGGCCAGGGCTCGCTCTTCCTGTCGCTGGTCCTGACGATGATCACCTGCCTGATCCTCGGCATGGGCATCCCGACGATCCCCAACTACATCATCACCTCGTCGATCGCCGGCCCCGCCCTGCTCTCGCTCGGCGTGCCGCTGATGGTCAGCCACATGTTCGTCTTCTACTTCGGCATCATGGCGGACCTGACGCCGCCGGTGGCGCTGGCGGCCTTCGCGGCCGCGCCGATCGCCAAGGAGAACGGCATGAAGATCGGCATGCAGGCGCTGCGCGTCGCCATCGCCGGCTTCGTGGTGCCCTACATGGCGGTGTACGCGCCGACGCTGATGCTGCAGCCCGGCGGCGCGCTCGCCGAGACGATCGGCTTCTGGCCGGCGGTGGCCTACAATGTCGGCAAGGCGATCCTCGCCATCGCGCTGTGGGGCGCCGCCTCGATCGGCTTCTTCACGATCAAGCTGTCGTGGTGGGAGCGGCTCTGGGCCTTCATCGGCGCCGCGATGATGATCGCCGCCCTGCCGATCACCGACGAGCTCGGCATCGCCGTCTCCGTCGGGTTCCTCGCCTGGACGTGGTGGAAGGGCCGCCGCGCGAGCGAGACGGCCGCGGCGGGCGCCTGATGCCGCTCTGTCTCATAGGCGGCGGCAAGGTCGTCGCGATGGCCGTCACGGGCTTCACGCTCGCCTGGATGCACACGGTCGAGCACATCCCGTGGGAGGAGGACTGGCGGGTCGCCGGCGACCACCTCGTGCTCGAGCGCTCGCGGGTCAAGGGATCCGGCGCCGGCATGGACCCGGCGCCGAACGCGCATCTCGTCGACGGCTGGTTCGAGTGGAAGGTCGACGAGACGCGCAAGCAGGTCGAGCTCGCCCGCGCCCACGAGCCGCAGGCCGGCGACTGGCAGTTCTGCCCGCGGACGCCGGACGGCGAACGTGGGCCCTGCCGGCCGATGGGCGACATCCTCGACGCCGACACGGTGACGCTGCGCCCCTGCGCCGGCGAGACGCCCGGCGGAAATGGTTGACGAAGCGTTGCCGGGCGTGGCCCCGCATCCGGCTTCCATTTGCGGCCGGGAGGACCGGCCGCCCGGCATGGGCTGGGCCGGCCGCGACCAGAACGACATCCGCATCGTGACCGGCTGACCCTCGACGACCGCCGACGGCCCGGAGGCCGTCCGGCTCGTCGATCAGGTCCCGCCTCGCCTCCCCCTGATACCATCGGACCGCCCGTCCGTTCGGCTCTTGAAATTCGCCGCCGGATCGTGGAAGAGGAATACCTGCAATCAAAGGTGTACTTTTCCGAAGGGCAGACCGGGGAGACGGGAATGAGACTGAAGCTGATCGCGGCAGGCGGCGTGGCGGCCGTCCTGATGGTGTCGGCGGCCGCAGCGCAGCCGGCCCCCGAGGAGGTCGCGAAGACCTATGCCGACATCGCCCATGCCGGCTACGAGGACGCCCTGACGACGGCGCAGGCGCTGAAGCAGGCCGTCGACGCGCTGGTCGCCGATCCCGGCGAAAGGACGCTCGGCGCGGCGCGGCAGGCCTGGCGCGACGCGCGCGTGCCCTACCTGCAGACGGAGGCCTTCCGGTTCGGCAACCCGCTGGTCGACGAGTGGGAAGGCAGCGTCAACGCCTGGCCGCTCGACGAGGGCCTGATCGACTATGTCGACCCCTCCTACGGCAGCGAATCCGACCAGAACGAGGCCTATGCGGCGAACGTGATCGGCCATGACAGCCTGATGGTCGGCGGCCGGGAGATCGACACCTCGAAGATCGACGCCGACTTGCTGGCGGGAACGCTGCAGGAGCTTGGCGGGGTCGAGGCGAACGTCGCCACCGGCTACCACGCGATCGAGTTCCTGCTGTGGGGCCAGGACCTGAACGGCACCGGCCCCGGCGCGGGCGACCGGCCCGTACACCGACTACGTGCAGGGCGAGGGCTGCACGCACGGCAACTGCGACCGCCGCGCGCAGTACCTCCAGACCGCGACGGACCTCCTTGTGAGCGACCTGCAGGACATGGCCGGATCCTGGGCCGACGGCGGCGAAGCGCGGAAGGCGGTCACCGACGACCCGCAGGACGGCATCCGCGCCATCGTCACCGGCATGGGGTCGCTCTCCTACGGCGAGCTCGCCGGCGAGCGCATGAAGCTCGGCCTCATGCTGCACGACCCCGAGGAGGAGCAGGACTGCTTCTCCGACAACACCTTCAACTCGCACTACTACGACGCGCTCGGCATCAGGAACGTCTATGTCGGCCGCTACGTCCGCACCGACGGGTCGGTGGTCGAGGGGCCCTCGGTCTCCGATCTCGTCCAGGCGAGGGCGCCGGACGTCAACGCCGAGCTCGTCGCCAGGCTCGACGCGACGATGGAGGCGATGGCCGCGATGAAGCGGCGCGGCGAGACGGCCGAGGCCTACGACCAGATGATCGGCGAAGGCAACGAGGCGGGAAACCAGGTGGTGCAGAGCGCCATCGACGCCCTGATCGCGCAGACGCGCTCGATCGAGCGCGCCATCGCCGCGCTCGACCTGGGGAAGGTCGCTCTCGAAGGCTCCGACAGCCTGGACAAGCCGACCGCCGTCTTCCAGTGACACCGCGCCGGGGCGCCCCCTCCTGGAGGCGCCCCTCGCTCGCAGCGACACAGACATGCCGAACCTCAGACACATCCTCCTGGGCCTCGCCCTCTCCGGCCTCGCCAGCGCCGGCGCCTACGCCACGTCGCAGGACCCGCTGCCCCATCGCGACGACCTGAGCGGGAGCGACCGGGTGCGCGTCGCGGCGGTGACGCGGCCGACCGACGACTTCACGAAGGCCGAGCCCTTCGAGGTCAACCAGGGCGGCGCGACGACGGTCGAGCGCTTCGACCACGACGCCTTCTCGCAGTTCTCCAGGAACCTGCCGTTCGAGGGCCGGTCGGACTTCGCCGTCGGCAACGGCGTGTTCCGCAAGCTGTGGACGCCGGCGCCCTCCTCCACCACGGCCTCGGACGGGCTCGGGCCCCTCTTCAACTCGCGCGGCTGCCAGAACTGCCACCTGAAGGACGGGCGGGGGCATCCGCCCGTGCCGGGCGAGAAGGGCGCCGAATCCTTCGTGATCGGCCTCGGCGTGCCGGCCGACGAGGGCGACGCCGAGCTGCCGCAGACCCTGTCGGAGCTCGTGGTGCCCGAGCCGACCTACGGCGCGCAGCTGCAGGACTTCGCCGCGACCGGCCTGCCCGCCGAGGGCCAGGTGAAGGTCACCTATACCGAGACGCCGGTGGAGCTGTCGGGCGGCGAGACCGCGAGCCTTCGCGTGCCGCGCTACGAGATCACGGACCTCGCCTACGGGCCGCTCGACCCGCACACCATGATGTCGCCGCGCGTCGCCAGCCAGATGATCGGGCTCGGGCTTCTGGAGTTCGTCCACGAGGGCGACATCCTCGCGCAGGCCGATCCCGACGACGAGGACGGCGACGGCATCTCCGGCCGGCCGAACTGGAACGTCGACCTGCGCACCGGCAAGAGGGCGCTCGGCCGCTTCGGCTGGAAGGCGATCCAGCCGACGGTGCGCCAGCAGGCGGCCTTCGCCTTCGTCACCGACATGGGCCTCGCCAGCCCCGACATGGCGGCGCCGCACGGCGACTGCACGGACCGGCAGCGCGCCTGCATGGACGCGCCCGTCGGCGAGGAGGCGGGCGGCCACGAGGTGCCGGAGGAGCTGCTCGAGCTCGTCACCTTCTACTCGCGCCACCTCGCCCCGCCCGCCCGGCGCGACGTCGGGGACCCGGAGGTGCTGCGCGGCAAGCGGGTCTTCTACGAGACCGGCTGCGCGAGCTGCCACCACCCGAAATACGTGACGCGCGACGAGGAGGCGGTGCCGGTGGCGCTGCGCCGGCAGCTGATCTGGCCCTACACGGACATGCTGCTGCACGACATGGGCGAGGGCCTCGCCGACCACCGGCCGCAGGGCGCCGCATCGGGCCGCGAGTGGCGCACGCCGCCGCTGTGGGGCATCGGCCTGACCGAGGAGGTGAGCGGCCACACGCTGTTCCTCCACGACGGCCGGGCGCGCAACCTGCTCGAGGCCGTGCTATGGCATGGCGGCGAGGCGCAGGCCGCGCGCGACGCGGTCGCCGCCATGCCGCCCGACGACCGCGCCGCGCTGATCCGCTTCCTGGAGTCGCTCTGACATGCGCCACGCCCTCGCCGCCATCGCCCTCCTCCTCGCCGAGCGCGGCCCTGCCCGCCCGCGCCGAGGCGCCGCACGGGGCGCTGCAGCATTTCGTCGACGCCGTGCTGGCCGACCACCTGCGGCCGGCCGCCGCCGGCTTCGAGCGCGCCTCCGCAGGGCTGGCCGAAGACCTCGGGGCGCTGTGCGAGAGCCCCGGGAGCGACACCTACGCGCAGGCCGACGAGGCCTTCCGCGCAACGGTCGGCGCCTGGGGCGAGATCGGCTTCCTGACGCTCGACCCGCTGCGCGAGGACGACCGGCAGGCGCGCGTGCTGTTCTGGCCGGACCCGCGCGGCGTCACGCTGCGCCAGGTGCAGGGCGTGCTCGCCGCCGAGGACGAGACCGCCACCTCGCTCGACGACCTCAGGCAGAAGAGCGTCGCGCTGCAGGGGCTGGGGGCGCTCGAGTTCCTGCTCTACGGCACCGGCCGGGAGACGCTCGAGGAGGACGCCGACGGCTATCGCTGCCGCTATGCCCGCACGATCGGCGAGAACCTCCACGGCATCGCGGCCGAGCTCGTCGAGGCCTTCGCGGCGGACGGCGGCTTCTCGCAGCGCCTGGGCCGGCCGGGCCCCGACAATCCCCTCTACCGCACGCCGGACGAGGCTGCGGAGGACCTGATCGGCGGCGTCGCCACCGGCATCGAGACGATCCGCGACCGGATCGTCCGGCCGGCGATGGGCGAGACGCCGGACGAGGCGCAACCGAAGACCGCCCCGTTCTGGCGCTCCGGCGAGACGCTGGACTATGTCGGCCACCAGCTCGCCGGCATGCGGCACCTGCTCGACGTCGGCGGCGTCGAGCCGCTGGTGCCGGAGGACCTTGCGTGGCTGCAGGAGTTCGATCGACTTCGAGTTCGCCAACGCGGCCAGGGTGCTCGACCGGATCGACATGCCCATCGACCGGGCCGTGGCGGACGACGGCGAGCGCGGGGACCTGACCGCCCTCCTCTTCTCTCTCGCCAACCAGCGCGACCTCGTGGGGCAGAACCTCATGTCGGCGGCCGGACTGAAGGCAGGTTTCAATGCTCTCGACGGCGATTGAGCGCCGCGCCTTCCTGCGCGGCGCCGGCGCGGCAGGCCTCATGCTGTTCGGCCCGCTCGGCCGGCGCAGCGAGGCGGGCGAGCCCGCGCCGCTCTATCTCAGCGGCTGCCGCAAGCCGGACGGCAGCTTCGCCGTGGCGCTCTTCCAGCCGGAGACGGGCGTCGTGCGCACCGTGCCGCTGCCGGCGCGCGGCCACGACATCTGCGCCTCGCCGGACGGCCGCGTCGCCGTCGCCTTCGCGAGACGGCCCGGCACCTTCGCCTGCGCCTTCGACCTGACGCGCGAGGCGGAGCCGACCGTCTTCCACACGCCGGAGGGACGGCACTTCTACGGCCACGGCGACTTCAGCCCCGACGGGCGGCTGCTCTTCGCGACGGAGAACGACTACGACGGCGCGCGCGGCGTCATCGGCCTCTACGACGCGACCGACGGCTACCGGCGGATCGGCGAGATCGATTCCCACGGCGTCGGGCCGCACGAGGTCGTGGTGATGCCCGACGGGCGGACGCTGGCGATCGGCAATGGCGGCATCGAGACCCATCCGGACGCCGGCAGGATGATGCTGAACGTGGCCCGCATGCAGGCGAACCTCGCCTTCGTCGACTGGCGCACGGGCGAGCTCCTCGCCCGCCACACGCTGCCGCCGGAGGTGCACAAGCTGTCCATCCGCCACGTCTCCGTCGACGCGAACGGGCGGACCTGGTTCGGCTGCCAGTATGTCGGCCCCGCGGCGGACCGGCCGCCGCTCGTCGGCTTCGCCGGGCCCGACGAGGCGCCGACCCTCCTCAGCGCGCCGCCGCGTATCCAGAACGGCCTCGACAACTATGTCGGCGCGATGGCCACGAGCCGCGACGGCCAGGTGATCGCCGCCTCCTGCCCGCGCGGCGGCAAGCTCCTGTTCTGGAGCCTGACGGGCGAGCTGATCGGCACGCGCGACTTCGCCGACAGCTGCGGCATCATCGCCGGCGAGGGCCGCGAGAGCTTCGTCGCGACGAACGGCCTGGGCGAGATCCGCGACCTCGCCGCCGGGGCCACCCGGACGGAGATCCGGCAGGACCTCGCCTTCGACAACCACGTCGTCCGCGTCGCGGCCGGGGGCTCCGGGGCCGGCCGCACCTGAACGCCCGGTTCAGCTGCCATTCAGGCGCCATCCGATCTTCTTGGCAAACCGAAGCAGGGCCTCGCGCGTTGTCGCAAGGCCTCCCGGGGCTGACGAAGAACTGGAGCCAGGAATGACACGATTGAAATTGTTGCTGACGCTCGGCACCGCGATGCCCGCCCTGATGGTCGGCGGGCTCGCAGCGCATGCCGCGTCGGCGGAGAACGCCCGCCCGGTGCTGCTCGCGCAGGCCGACCAGCAGCAGCTGACGCCCGAGCAGCGGGCCGAACGGCTGAAGAAGCGCAAGGCGGCCGAGCAGGCTCAGCAGCAGCAGGGCGGACAGCCCCCTGCGCCGAACGCCGCCGCGCCCGCCAATGGCCAGCAGCAGCGCGCCGCGCCCGGTGCGGCCGCGGGCACGCCCGACGCCCCGGGTGCGCAGCAGCAGAAGATGCAGGAGCTGCAGAAGAAGCGGGCCGAGCAGAAGGCCGCTCAGCAGGCGAAGGAAGAAGAGCGCCGCCAGAAGGTCGAGGAGCGCGCCCAGCAGCTGAAGGCGCAGCAGCAGAAGGCGGCCGACCAGAAGGCCGCCCAGCAGAAGGCTGCGCAGGAAAAGGCCGCTCAGCAGAAGGCCGCCCAGGACAAGGCGGCCCAGGAAGCCGCGGCCCGCAAGAAGGCGGAGCAGCAGAAGGCCGCCGAGCAGAAGGCGCAGCAGCAACAGCAGCAGAAGGCCGCCGAGCAGCCGCCGAAGAAGCGGCCGCAGCCCGACCAGGGCGAGGTCGTGGATCGCTCGTCCGGCAAGCCCGCGCCGCAGAACGCCCAGCAGCCGCCGGTGCCGAACGGCCAGAACGCACCGCAGGCGCCGACGCCCGGCCAGAACGCCGGCCAGCCGCCGCAGAACGGCCAGCAGGCGGGCGATCGCGAGCGCCAGGACCAGAAGATGCGCGAGCGCATCGAGCGGCAGCAGCAGCAGAATGCCGGCGAGCAGCCGGGCCGGCAGCCGCCCCAGGCTCCCGCCGGGCAGCAGCAGCCGCCGCAGCAGGGCCAGGCGGGCCAGCAGCCGCCGGCTCCGACGGCCGGCCAGCCCGACCAGCAGCGCGCCGGCGACCAGAACGGAGGCCGGAACGGCGACCGCAACCGTGACGGCGACCGCAACTGGAACCGCGACCGCAACGGCGGCCGGGACCAGGCGCGCGAGCTGCCGGACAACGAGCGCCGCTGGACGCGCGAGGAAGGCAGGCGGATGAAGCAGCGGCCGGACTTCGACGCGCCGCCGGACGCCAGGCGCGTCAAGCAGGACAGCGACCGCGTGATCTTCGACCTCGGGAGCGGCGACATCGTGGTGCGCCACGACGAGACGCGGCGCCTTCGCCACGATGCGCGCGACGTCTACTACGACCAGCTGCCGAACGGCTACGTCCGCACGACGATCGAGCGCCCCGGCGGCGTCCGCATCGTCACGGTCGAGGACCAGTACGGCAACGTCGTCGAGCGCACCCGCGTCCTGCCGAACGGCCGCGAGATCGTGCTGTTCGCCGCGCCGCGCGACTATGTCCGCCAGGAGGATCGCCACCGCTGGCGCGACCCCGCGGTCGACCTGCCGCCGATCCAGGTGACGATGCCGCGCGACCAGTACGTGCTCGAGGCCGACCAGGCCAGCCGCAGCGACTTCTACCGCACGCTGGACGCGCCGCCGGTCGAGCAGCTCGACCGCACCTACTCGCTCGAGGACGTGCGCTACTCCGAGCGTCTGCGGGACATGATGCCCCGCGTCGATCTCGACAGCATCAACTTCGAGACGGGCAGCGCCCAGATCACGCGGAGCGAGGTCGACAAGCTGTCGGACCTGGCCTACGCGATGCAGCAGATGCTCGACAACGATCCGGGAGAAACCTTCCTGATCGAGGGCCACACCGACGCGGTCGGCAGCGACAACGCCAACCTCGCCCTGTCGGACCGGCGGGCGGAGTCCGTCGCCTCGGCGCTGACCGACGTCTACGACATCCCGCCGGAGAACCTGGTCACCCAGGGCTACGGCGAGCAGTACCTCAAGGTGGACACCGAGGGCGCGTCGCGGGCGAACCGTCGCGTCACCGTGCGGCGCATCACGCCGCTGGTGAACCCGGTCGCCCAGGCGAACTGAGGCCCTGCGAGACGTGCCGCCGCCGGGCCTCCCGAGAGGTCCGGCGGCCGGCCATCACCCGGTGGAGAGCCGCGGCCATGCCGCGGCTCTTTGCGTTCCGGCAGCCCGCGCCGCGCCGTGCCGGCCTCCGCGCCGTGCGCGAAACCTCCCCGGTCCACGGTCGTTGTGTCTCAGTCCATTGGCAACTCGAAGAAAGGATGCATCCTCATGGTGCCGGAATGGCTGCACGTCCTGTCGATCATCTCGCTCGTCGCCGGCTTCATCTGCGCGGCAATCATCATCTACGACGAGACACAGCATCCGCAGCACATGTGGATCATGAACTTCGTGTGGCCGGCGGTGGCGCTGTTCGCCAGCGTGGTGGCGCTGTGGGGCTACTGGACGGTCGGCCGGCTCGCCATGCACGAGATCGCCCACCCCGCCATGGAGAAGGGCGAGACGCCGCCGCACAAGGCGCAGACCTCCTTCGCCACCAAGGTCGCCAAGGGCGCCTCGCACTGCGGCGCCGGCTGCACGCTCGGCGACATCTGCGCGGAGTGGCTGGCCTTCCTGGTGCCGGCCGTCGCCGTGTGGCTGGGGTGGCATTCGCTCTTCGAGACGAAGATGTTCTCCGTCTGGATCCTCGACTACATCTTCGCCTACGTCTTCGGGATCGTCTTCCAGTACTACTCGATCAAGCCGATGCGCGACCTCTCGGTCGGCCAGGGCATCGTCCAGGCGATCAAGGCCGACACGCTGTCGCTGACCTCGTGGCAGCTCGGCATGTACGGCTTCATGGCGATCGCCCATTTCTGGATCTTCGGGAGCCTTCTCGGCGCCGAGCTCGAGGTGAACTCCTTCGAGTTCTGGTTCATGATGCAGATCGCCATGATCTTCGGCTTCATGACCGCCTATCCCGTCAACTGGTGGCTCATCAAGAGCGGCGTCAAGGAAGCGATGTAGGCGGCCGCCCCGCCGGCAGCCGCCGCCGCTACTCGGCCGCCTCCGCGCCCCAGGCGGCCTTCGCCTGCCGCGAGAAGGCGGGGACGGCCATCGGCGTGTAGCGGAAGTTCGCCCGCGACCACGCCCGGGCATACTGCACCGGCGCCCTCACGGCCTCGGTATGGCCGAGCTCCATGGCGGCGTGCTGCGGCCAGTAGGGATCGCGCAGCGATTCCCGTCCGAGCAGCACGAGGTCGGCCCGGCCGCTGCGGATGATCTCGTCGGCCTGCGCGGCCTCGGTGATCAGGCCGACGGCGGCGGTGGGGATCCCGGCGTCGCGGCGCACCGTCTCCGCGAACGGGACCTGGTAGCCCGGCCCGATCGGGATCTGCGCGTTCGGCACCGTGCCGCCGCCGGAGCAGTCGACGAGATCGACGCCCTCCTCCTTCAGGCGGCGGGCGAGGCCCACCGTCTCCTCGAGCGTCCAGCCGCCCTCCGCCCAGTCCGTCGACGAGATGCGCAGGGCGAGCACCTTGCCCTGCGGCCACGCCTTGCGCACCGCCCGCACCACCTCGAGCGTGAAGCGGATGCGGTTGTCGAAGCTGCCGCCATAGCCGTCCGTGCGCCGGTTCGACAGCGGCGAGTGGAAGTTGTGCATGAGATAGCCGTGCGCGCCGTGCAGCTCGAGCCAGCGGAAGCCGGCTTCGTGCGCGCGGCGGGCGGCGGCCGCGAAGGCATCGACGATCGCGGCGATCTCGCCCTCGCTCATCTCGTGCGGCATCGGCGAGGCGTCCGTGAAGGGCACCGGGCTCGGGCCCCAGACCTGCCAGCCGCCCTCCTCCACCGGCAGCGTGCGGCCGGCGGCGGCGTCGAGGGCCGCCTCCCACGGCGGGGTGTGGCTCGACTTGCGCCCGGCATGGGCGAGCTGGATGCCCGCCACCGCGCCCTGCCCGTGGACGAAGCGCACGATGCGCGCCAGCGCCGCGGCCTGCTCGTCGGTCCAGATCCCGAGGTCGCCGGGGGTGATGCGGCCGTTCGGCTCGACGGCCGCGGCCTCCGTGATGACCAGCGCCGCGCCGCCGACGGCGCGCGAGCCGAGATGGACGAGCTGCCAGTCCCCGGCCAGCCCGTCGGTGCAGCAATACTGGCACATCGGCGAGATGCCGATGCGGTTGCGCAGCTCGACGTCGGCGAGCTTCAGCGTCTCGAAGAGATGCGGCACGGGTCTACCTCTCGTGAAAATGGCCGGCGAGGGCTGGAAGGCGAACGGCGCGGGCGGCCGGCGACGCACATTCTGCCGATCGCGCACCGCCTGTCGAGGGGGCGCAGCCGGCGCGGCACGGCTAGGCTCGGGCCCACCCGATCTGGCAGGCTGCAGCCGCCACCGCGATTCCGCCTCGAACGAACGCGAACGAACATGGGTAGATCATCATGAGCCCAACCACGGCCGGCTCCTGTCTGTGTGGTACCGTCAGGTTTCAGATCTCGGGCGAGCTCGAGAGCTTCTTTCTTTGTCACTGCAGGCGCTGCCGCAAGGACACGGGGTCTGCCTTTGCAGCCAACCTGTTTTCATCGACGGCGACGCTGAACTGGATGTCCGGTCTCGATAGCATCCGGACCTACCGGGTTCCGGAAACCCGGCACGAAAAGAGCTTCTGCAGCAAATGCGGGTCCGCCCTTCCGAGTGTCCAGCTGGAGGGTGCCCTGGTGGTCTTGCCTGCCGGAAGCATCGATGGCGCGATCGACATGCGGCCACGCGCGCACATCTGCTTTGCAAGCCGGGCGGAATGGGACGCGAACCTGGAAGACATCCCGAAGATGGATGGCCTCCCGGGCTAGGGCCGATACCACCGGACGGTTAGGGCAGAGCGCGGCCGCCACCGCCATCTTCCGGCTCGCTCACGGGGTCCTGAGCCTAGATGCCCCGCTCGTCCTCCGGCGGCGTCGCCAGCAGGAGCGACCGCTCCGCCAGGAAGGGGTGGATCGCCACCGCCTTCTCCAGGATCGACCGCGCCGCGCGCATGCGGCCCTGGCGCACGAGGATGATCGCCTGCCCGGCCATCGCGCCGAAATGGCGCGGCTCGAGGCTCAGCGTCCGCTCGATGTCGGACAGGCTGCCCTCGTCGTCGCCCTGCTCGAAGCGGACGGTGGCGCGCTGGTCCCACGCCTCCGCCCAGCCCGGCGCGTGCTCCACCAGCCGGTCGAGGATCTCGCGGGCGCCGGCGAGGTCGTACTGGCGGCGATGCTTCAGCGCCTCGTTCATGAGGTCGGCCGCCTCGCGGTCCGGCGCGGCGAGCCAGAAGATCCAGATCTCCATCTCGATCTGGCGGCCCTCCGTCTCGTTGCGGGCCTGGCCGAGATAGCGGAACAGGCGGCGCTCCTCCTCGGCCCGCGCAGCCGGATCGGCGCGCACCTCGGAGCGGACCTCCTGCGCCCGCACGACCGGAGGGGCGGCGACCGTCATCACCGAGGCGACGAGCAGGACGAGCGGCATGAGGCGGAAAAGGCGTCGGAAAATCGCGAGGCGCATCGGGCGGGGCTCCACGGCAATTGCCGGCGACGATGTTCGCGTCGGCGGGAGAGACCTGTCCAGCGGCGCCGCGTTCACGTCTTCCTGAGCTGCGACAGGGCCACCGGCTTTTCCCGGCGGCCGAGGCGATTGTGCAGCGCAATATCGAATACTTGGGACCGCCGCAGAATCCATCTTGTCGAACTTTTGGCCTGAGATAATGATGACGGCGAATAAAGGTTTCGGCTGCAGGCCGGGGCCGGATGCCAAGTTTCGGACCGCGACACATCGGGCGCGGCCGCGTGGGATACAGGAATGCGCCAAGGCGTGCGTCTTCACGCGCCTCGCAGCACCGGCCGGCGGAAGGTTTCCCTCGGCACGATCGGTCTGCTTTTCGCCGCGCTCGTGCTCGCGGCCATCGCCAGCGCGACATCCGGCGTGCGGGCCGCGGGCGAGCCCACGGGCGGCGCCAGCGTGGCCGCGGCGGCACCGGCGGCCTTCGGCGGCGACGTCTCGCTGACCGCCCGGCTCAAGCCGGCGCGCGCCGCGGCGGCCGACGCCGACCTTCCGGACTTCTCCGTGCCGCCCTCCGGCGACGCGCTCGAGCCGGCCGGCAGGCCGCTCCGGGCCACCCGGCCTGCGGCCGCCTTCGCCACGGCGAGCCTTCGCGACCTCACGGCGCGCGGGCCACCTCCGGTCTTCCCCGCCGGATAAGGCCGCGGCCGCACGCGCCGCCGCCCTCCGTCGGGGCATGTCTCCCGCTCGTCCGCGGCAGGGTCACGCGGACGCGCCGTACGGCCCGAACATCCTCACGACATTCGAAACAAGCACGGCCGGCGCACGAAGCGTGCGTCCGGACGTCGATCGTGCGTCTGCCCGCGCGGCGGAGCGACGGCGATCGCCCAAGGGAACAGGAAACATCGAAATGGCTACCCACACCTCCGCGGGCTCCGGCAGGCCCGCCCAGCCGCCGGCCAATCGCTGGCTGCAGCTCGCCGTCGGCGTCTGCTGCATGGTCGCCGCCGCCAACATCCAGTACTCGTGGACGCTCTTCGTCCCGGAGATCCAGGCGACCTATGGCTGGACGCGCGCCGCGATCCAGACGGCCTTCACGATCTTCGTCATCACCCAGACCTGGCTGACGCCGATCGAGGGCTACTTCATCGACCGCTACGGCCCGCGCGCCATGGTGTTCATCGGCGGCGCCTTCACGGGCCTGTCGTGGGTGATCGATTCCTACGCGACCTCGCTCACCACCTTCTACGTCGCCGCCGTGTTCGGCGGCATCGGCGTCGGCTGCGTCTACTCGACCTGCATCAACAACGCGCTGAAGTGGTTCCCCGACCGCCGCGGCCTCGCGGCCGGCCTGACGGCGGGCGGCTACGGCTCCGGCACCGTGCTGACGATCATGCCGATCGCCCACATGATCGGCACGCACGGATACCAGTCCGCCTTCTTCACCTTCGGCCTGCTGCAGGGCGCGCTCATCCTGCTCTTCTCGCTGTTCCTGCAGGGCCCCGGCTCGGCGCGCGAGACGACCTACTCGGCCAACGTCGCCCAGAGCCGCCGCGACTACACGGTGGTCGAGGCCCTCAGGACGCCCGTCTTCTGGGTCATGCTCGTCATGTTCACGATGACGGTGACCGGCGGCCTGATGGCGACCGCGCAGCTGTCGGTCATGGCGCAGGACCTCGGCGTGAAGGACGTCTCGGTCAACTTCTACTTCTTCGCGATGGCCGCCCTGCCCTTCGCGCTGATGCTCGACCGCATCATGAACGGCTTCTCGCGGCCGTTCTTCGGCTGGATCTCCGACCATATCGGCCGCGAGCGCACGATGTGCCTCGCCTTCGCCACGGAGGGTCTCGGCATCCTGGCGCTGGCGCATTTCGGCAGCCACCCCTGGGCCTTCGTCATCCTCAGCGGCGTCGTCTTCCTCGCCTGGGGAGAGGTCTACTCGCTGTTCAGCGCCACGGCCGGCGACTCCTTCGGCACCAGGCACGTCGGCAAGATCTACGGGCTGCTCTACTGCGCCAAGGGCTTCGCGGCGCTGCTCGTGCCGTTCGGCAACGTGCTGATGGAGGCCACCGGCAGCTGGGCGAGCGTGCTCTACACGATGGCGGCGATGGACCTCACCGCCGCGGCGGCGGCGATCTTCGTCCTCAAGCCGCTGATCACGCGCCACCATGCCCGCGACGGCCTTCTGGTCGCCGAGGTGCCGGCCGCTTCCGCGCCGGTCGTCCGCCGGGCCTGAGACGAAAAAGGGCCCCGGCCGATCCGGCCGGGGCCCAGTTCGTTCCGTCCGCGACGCGCGGCCGGCAAGCCGTCAGCGTCACTGCTGCGTGTTGCCGTTCATCGCGCCGCCGGTGCCGGTCGAGCCGCCATTGCCGCTCACGCTGGCATTGGCCCCGCCGCCGGCGCCGTTGCCCATCCGGTTGTAGTCGAACGGGCCGACATTGGTCGCCTGCTGCTGGTTGTACGGCAGGTCGTAGTACTGGCTGCCGGGGTTCCAGCCGTAGCGGTTGTAGGGATAGGCGGCCTGGCCGGTCATCCCGAAGCCGTTCGTCGGGCTGACGACGACGGCCGCCACCTGGCCGTCGCGCAGGATCAGGTCGTTGACGTAGCCGAAGTTGCGATGGCCCATCCGGCCGTTCGCCATCTGATCGTTCGCGGCCATCTGGCCGTTGCCGTTCATCTGGCCGTTGCCGTTCATGGCCTGCCGGTTGGCCTGCTGGTTGCCGGCCATCTGGTTGCCCTGGCCGTTCGCCTGCATGGCGCCCTGCGCCTGCTGGCCCTGGCCGTTGCCGGCCTGGCCGTCGGTGATGCGGGCATAGTCGCCGATCAGCTCGGTGGCGCGCCACGTGCGCGGGCCCGTCGGCAGGTCGTCGACGCCGCCCTCGATACCCTTGCTGGCGGTGCGGGTGGTGATCACGCCGTTGGCGAACAGGCCGTACTGGTCGACGTTGTCCTCCGTCACCGGCACGATGATGCGGCTGCCGCCGTCGACGTCCTTGAACGACACCTGGTCGAACGGCACGCTGACATGCGTGTCGCCGATGTCCCAGAAGCCGCCGACCTCGGCGATCATCGCCAGGATCTTGCCGTCGGGGCCGATGATCATGTCCTCGACGTCGCCGATCCGGTCGCCGTTCTGGCCGTAGACCGGCATGTCGATGACGCGCTGGGCGCTGACGCCGTTCTGGTAGAGGTCGCCGTAGCCCCAGTTGTCGAGGCCCACGACGCCCTTCACGTTCAGCGTGGCGCCGCCGGCATTGGCGTTCGCGGCGCCGCGATTGCCGATGGCGACGTCGAACTCGTCCTGCGACAGCGACTGGTCGCGGTTCGTGTCGTAGACCGCGTACAGGCCGTTGTTGAACTCATCCCGGCCGAGCCAGCCGTTGCCGGCCGTATCCCACTCGTCGAACAGGCCGCTGTTGCCGAAGCCGGTGTCGAACTCGTTCTGCGCGAGGTAGCCGTCGCCGTTGGCGTCCCAGCCGGCGAAGTCCGGATCCACGTCCGTGTCGCCGAACCAGTCGTTCCAGCCGGCGTCGAACTCGTCCTCGCTGATCTGGCCGTTGCCGTTCGCGTCCCAGTCGGAATAGAGACCGTTCGCGAACTCGTTCCGGCTCAGCTGGCGGTCGCCGTTCGCGTCCCACTGCTGGTAGGTGGCGTTCGCGGAGCTCTGGAATTCCTGCTGGTTCAGCGCGCCGTCGGCGTTGCTGTCGGCGCTCTGGAAACTGCCGCCATTGTTCTGCGCGATGGCGGGGCTCGCCACGAGAATGAGGGCGAGCGCGGTGGATGCCTTCCACATGGTCTGCCTCCTTTCGGTCGGTAGGCCCTGGTCCGACGGCTCGGCCGCCGGGTCTCGGGCTCTCAACGGCCGACCGGCGCGGGCGTTGCGTTTCGTACGGTCGCAAACACTAGGAATATCAGCAGGTTGTACCGGTGTTTTCACACGACATCCTGCTGCTGATGCGAGCCGGAACAGGCCTCCGCCCGGAACCCGCAGGCGCCGCTCCGCTTGTGACAGGGCATGAAGATCGCGACCTTCAACATCAACAACGTCAACCGGCGCCTCGCAAACCTCCTGGACTGGCTCGAGGCGGCCCGGCCGGACGCGGTCTGCCTGCAGGAGCTGAAGTCGACGGATGCCCGCTTCCCCGCCGAGGCGATCGCGGAGGCCGGCTACGGGGCGGTGTGGAAGGGCCAGAGCGCGTGGAACGGCGTCGCCATCCTCGCCCGCGGCGCAGAGCCGGTGCTCACCCGGCGGCAGCTCCCCGGCGACCCGCGGGACCGGCAGGCGCGCTACATCGAGGCGGCCGTCAACGGCATCCTGATCGCCTCGATCTACCTGCCGAACGGCAACCCGCAGCCGGGCCCCAAGTTCGACTACAAGCTCGCCTGGTTCGACCGGCTGATCGCGCACGCCGCCGAGCTGCACGCGGCCGGCGTGCCGGTGGTGCTCGCGGGCGACTACAACGTCGTGCCGACGGACCGGGACATCTACGAGACGAGCTCGTGGGACGACGACGCCCTGCTGCAGCCGGCGCCGCGCGCGGCCTTCCGGCGGCTCGTCGACCAGGGCTGGACCGACGCGCTGCGGGCGATGCACCCGGAGGCGCGCATCTACACGTTCTGGCACTACATGCGGAACCGCTGGCCGCGCGACGCCGGCCTGCGGCTCGACCACCTGCTGCTGAGCCCGCAGCTCTCGCCGCGGCTGAGGGCTGCCGGCGTCGACCGCGAGGTGCGCGGGCAGGAGGATGCGAGCGACCACGCGCCGGCCTGGATCGAGCTCGACGACGCGGAGGCGTGACCGCCGCGGTGGAGCGGCCCGTCCGGGCGGGGCTCAGGCGAGGCCGAGCTGCTGCTTCCGGCGCTCCGCCCAGGTGCGGATGAAGCGGTCGGTGATGAGCCCCATCGCCGCGATGCACAGGCCCGCGACGAGCGCCTCCCCCGGCTCGCCGTTCGACAGGGCGCGGTTGATCTCCTGGCCGAGGTCGCGGGTGCCGATCAGCGCGGTGATCGCGACCATGAAGAGGCCCATCATCACCGTCTGGTTGACGCCCAGCATGATCTCCGGCAGCGCCACCGGGATCTGCACCTTCCAAAGGAGCTGGTTCCTCGTGCAGCCGATGGTGCGCGCCGCCTCGACGATGTCGACCGGCACGGCGCGCAGGCCGAGGTTCGTGTAGCGGATGATCGGCACGATCGCGTAGATCACCACCGCCGTGATGGCGGCGACGTTGCCCACCTTGAACACCATGATGACCGGGATCAGGTAGATGAAGGAGGGGAAGGTCTGCAGCGTGTCGCAGAGGATCATCAGCACGCCCGCCAGGCGGTCGTGCCGCGAGGCGGCGACGCCGATCGGGAAGCCGACGATCAGGCACACGATCACCGCCGTCGAGATCATGTAGAGCGTCAGCATGGCCGGCTCCCAGAGGCCGGTCACGACCGGCAGCAGGCTCATCACCGTGACCGGGGCCAGCAGCCGCCAGCCGCCGAGGCAGTAGGCGCCGAGCATCACCGCGCCGATCAGCGCGGGATAGGGCAGCCACATCAGCGCGTCGCGGAACGGGATGAGCAGGTTCAGCAGCACGAAGTCCTGCAGCGCCATGAAGAAGTCGTGGAAGTGCAGCGTGATGTAGTCGATCACCGCCTGCCAGAACGGCGCCGTGGTGACCGTCAGCTCGTCCGGCAGCACCCGCGCCGCCGGCACCAGCGCCGCCACGGCGAGCGAGGCGAGGATCAGCCCGCCGCCCCAGACGAGATGCGGGTGCCGGCTGGCGAAGGGCTGGCCGGGGTCGCGGTGCACGTAGGCCTTGCGGGCATAGGCCTGGCTGATCTGGTCGAGCACGACGGCGATCACGACGATGGCGATGCCCTCCTGCAGGGCGCGGCCGACATGCAGGTTCTGCAGCGAGTTGAGGAGGTCGTAGCCGAGGCCGGTCGCGCCGATCAGCGACGCGATCACGACCATCGCCAGCGTCATCATGATGACCTGGTTGACGCCCAGCATGATGATCTGCCGGCCGGACGGGACCTCGACCTTCCACAGGAGCTGGCGCGAGGTGCAGCCCGCCATGCGCGCGGACTCCACGACGTTCGCGGGCACCGAGCGCAGCGCCAGCAGGACGTTGTGCGCCATCGGCGGGACCGCGAAGATCGCGGCCGCCATCATGCCCGGCACCTGCCCGAAGCCGAACAGCATGATGACCGGCACGAGATAGGAGAAGTGCGGCGTCGCCTGCATGACGTTGAAGACCGGCACGATCACCCGCTCCGCCACCGGCCGGCGCGCCGCGAGGATGCCGAGCGCGAGGCCGATGAGGGCCGCGACCGGCACGGTGACGATGACGAGCGCGAAGGTCTGCATCGCCGCGTGCCACATCCCGAAGACGGCGAGATAGGCGAAGCCGATCGCCCCGATCAGTGCCACGCGGCGGCCGCCGGCATAGTGGCCGAGGACGCCCACGGCGACCGTGGTCGTCAGCCACGGCAGCGCCGGGACGCCCTGCCCCGGCAGCCCGTCGACGAAGACGATCGCGGCGAGATCGAGAAGCCACCCGGCCGCGCTGGCGATGGCGCGGGTCAGGTCGTGGAAGGTGAAGGCGCCGAAGCTCAGGCTGTAGGCGAGCCAGTTGAAGAACTGGTCGATCCAGCCCTGCAGCGGGATGATCAGGCTGCGCGGATAGTGCTGCAGCGCAGGGAACGTGCCCCGGAGCGCGATGCTGAGGACGATCGCGAGGAGCAGGAGCGCCGGCCACAGCCGCCGGCCGAGACGCGGCCGGGCCGACAGCGCCGGCGTCGAGGCGAGCGAGGTCGAGGCGCCGGCCATTCTCCGCTCACGCCTCCTGCGGGGCGCGGGCGGTGGCGCCCGGACCGTAGAGAACGTCGAGCAGGTGCTCGCGCGTCAGCACCCCGACGGGACGCCCCTCCTCGTCGAGCACCGGCACCGGCCCGTCGGCGCGCACGAGATGCGGCGCGACGTGCTCGAGCGTGTCGGAGGCGCGCACGCCCTGCGTCGCGGAGATGGCGCTCAACGATCGTTCGGCCACCGAGCCGGCGGTCAGCACCTTGGCGCGCGAGACGTCGCGGGTGAACTGGGCGACGTAGTCGGTCGCCGGCCGCATCACGAGGTCCTCCGGGCGGCCGAGCTGGACGATCTCGCCGTCCTTCATGATGGCGATGCGGTCGGCGAGCTTGATCGCCTCGTCGAAGTCGTGGGTGATGAAGACGATGGTCTTCCTGAGGCTGCCCTGGATGCGCAGGAACTCGTCCTGCATGTCGCGCCGGATCAGCGGGTCGAGCGCCGAGAACGGCTCGTCGAGGAACCACAGCTCGGGGTCGGCGACGAGCGAGCGGGCGATCCCGACGCGCTGCTGCTGGCCGCCGGAGAGCTCGCGCGGGTAATAGTGCTCGCGGCCCTCGAGGCCGACCATGGCGATGCGCTCGCGGGCGCGGTCCTCGCGCTCGGCCCGGCCGGTGCCGCGCACCTCGAGCGGAAACGCCACGTTCTCGATGACCGTGCGGTGGGGGATCAGGCCGAACTGCTGGAAGACCATGCCCATGCGGTGGCGGCGCAGCTCGATGAGCTCGCGCTCGGGCATCTGCAGCAGGTCGCGGTCCTCGAAGCGGATGCTGCCGCCGGTCGGCTCGGTGAGCAGGGTGAGGCAGCGGATGAGGGTGGACTTGCCGGAGCCGGAAAGCCCCATCACCACCAGGATCTCGCCGGAGCGGACCTCGAACGACACGTCGCGCACCGCGCCGATATGGCCGTGGCTGCGGAAGGCTTCGGCCGACGGGCGAGCCGTGGTGCTGCTCGAGGAACCGCTCGGGATGCGGGCCGTAGATCTTCCAGAGGTGCTCGCACGCGATCTTGACGGTGCCGGCCGTCTTCGTGTCCATCGGAACTCCTCGGCGATGGCCGGTTGCAGCGGGCCGGCGGCGACCCTGCTCCTTGCGCCCGAAGGCGCCGGACGCCGGCGCGTCGGCACCGGCGTCCGCGAAGGCCCGCCTCGCCGGGCGGGCGGCGTTCCAGGCTACGAGGCGATCCAGGGCTTCCAGCGATCCTCGTTCTGGTCCAGCCACTTGGCGGCTGCCTCCTCGTGGCTCATGTTGTCGACGTCGACCCACTTGGCCATGTCGTCGAGGTCCTCGCGGGTGAAGCTGATCTTCTGGATCACCTGGAGCGCCGTCGGCCACTCGTCCTTCACGCCCTTCCACACGGCCTTCTTGAGCCAGCCGTCCTTCGGGCTGCCGCAGTCGTTGGCCATGTCGGGATTGGTGCCCCAGGACGGGTCGGAGGCGCATTTCGGGTCGTAGGCGGGGAACTCGACGAACTTGCCGGGATAGACGGCCTCGACCCAGTTCGGCGTCCAGTTGAAGAGCACGATCGGCTCCTTCTGCTGCTCGGCCGCCTTGAGCTCGGCCCACAGCGACGCCGCCTGCCCCGCGTTGACCACGTCGAAATCCATGCCGAGCGCGGCGACGCGGTCCTCGTCGCCCATGTGCCAGTCCACCGGGCCGGCCAGGTAGCGCCCCTTCGGGCTGGTTTCCGGCGTCGAGAACATCTCGGCGCACTTGTTCAGGGCCTTCCAGTCCGGCAGGCCGGGGCACTTCTCCTCGACATATTCGGGATACCACCACTCTTCGCGGGTCGTCGCGGCGTGGTCGCCGGCGTCGATGACCTGGCCGGTCTTGAGGGCCTTGGCGAAATTCTCGCCGTTGGTCTGCTCCCAGACCTCCATCTCGACGTCGATGTCGCCGGTCCGCAGCGCGGTGAACTGCAGCTGGTCGTTCGCCGGCACGTACTGGACGGTGTAGCCGAGCTTCTCCAGCAGATCGCCGGCAATGTGGGACTCCACGATCTGGCTGCTCCAGTTGAGCACCGCGAACTTGATCGGGCTGTCGGACTCCGGTGCATCGGCGATCGCGGCGCACGGCAGGGCGAGACAGGCAATCCCCAGCGTGACGCCAGACAGCATTCGGTGTGACATGAGTGTCCCCCGTCGAAGTCGATATGGATGGAAGGCCCGGATTGGTCTGATTATCGTTAAGTACGTGTTTCAACGTAGTCAAGGCCGTTTCCTGGGAAGAATATTCTTGGGCTGACGGAGCGGCCATCTGGGGAAGCCGGCGGGACATGCCGGCAGAATCCGAGCGGATGCCGATACTGTATTGATCCGCCTCCCCTATCTGCCGGTGGCGAATACGTTCGGCCTGCCGCGGATACGGTTGCGCACGGGGCCCGGCGAGGCGATGGTGCGGGGCGTCGGCACGGGAAGGAAGCGGACGGAGGACCATGTCGCGAACGCTGGTCACCATCGGGCTCGTCATCGTCGCGGTCGGGCTGCTGTGGCCCCTGCTCGGCCGGCTCGGGCTCGGGCGGCTGCCGGGCGACATCCTCGTCCGGCGGGGAAACGTCACCTTCTACGCCCCGATCGCGACGGGGCTGATCGTCAGCCTCGTGCTGTCGCTGGTCCTGTGGTTCCTCAACCGCTAGCGGCGGCGGGGCCGGACGCCTCGTCCGGCCGGCCGTCGCCGCGATAGCGCACCCTGGCGTAGAAGGCGTGGACGAGACGCTCGATCATGGCGTCGTCGATGCCGGTGCGGGCGACGGTTTCGGCGGCCATCTCGTCCCGGCGCGCGACGTGGGCGGCGATGCCGTCGGGGATGGGGCGTGGATTGCGCATGGCGTCGTGGAGAAACCGTCGGTCGATGAAGGCCCGCACGGGCCACGCGCCGGAGACTAGCCGCCCCGGCGCCGAGGATGTTCGATCCCGCGCAACCATCGCGTCATTCGCGACGGCCGCCGATCTGCATCCGCCCGGCAAGCAACGCGCACCCGGAGAGCGGAGTAAAACACGCGGGCAGCGCACGCAAACACGCAACTGGATTTCAGGTTTCTTAACCCCGGGTGCCGCAATTTTCGGCCCCAGTCAGTACGGGATGAGACCATGACCGACGTCGCGTGTCCGCTCTGCATCGCCCTCAGGCGACGCGCCCGGACCGTCCTCCTGGCGCTGATCGCCGGCGGCATCCTGCTCGCCGGATCGGTCCTGTGGGCGCTGCCGGGGACGCTCGCGACGGCTCTCTCGCGGCCGCTGGTGATCGTCGCGCTCCTGCTCAGCGCCATGATCTTCGCGGCCGGCGTCGCCCTCTTCCGCACCGGCGTCGGCGAGCTCGAGCGCCAGATCCAGGGCCTCACGGCGCAGCGCGACCGGGCGCGCATCGTCACCACGACGGACCCGGTCACCGGCGTCTCGCCGCGGGCGCACTTCCTGATGCGGCTGGAGGCGGAGCTCGGGCGGCTGGCGGAGGGCGAGCGGCTCGGCCTGCTCGTCATCGACATCAACCGCTTCAAGTGGATCAACGACACGTTCGGCCACGAGATGGGCGACGCGATGCTGGCCCATGTCGGACGGGTCCTGTCGGAGCAGCCGGGGGGCACCATGGTCGGGCGGCTCGGCGGCGACGAGTTCGCGCTGACGGTGACGAGCCCCGCGTCGCTGCAGACGCTCGAGACGGTCGCCGAGGGCCTGCGCCTGACGCTCGCCCAGCCGGCGCCGATGTGCAACCGGGAGATGCGCACGGACGTCACGATCGGCGTGTCGCTGGCGCCGGACCACGCCGGCATGGGCGCCGAGCTGCTGACGCGCGCGAACCTCGCGCTGCACGAGGCCAAGCGCGCCGGGCGGCGCTGCACGCGCTCCTTCACCGGCGCCCTGCTCGAGCGGCGACGGCGCCGCCAGTTCATCGAGGAGGAGCTGCGCGGCGCGATCGAGAGCGGCCAGCTCGAGATGCACTACCAGCCGCTCGTCCAGCTCTCGAACGGCGCGGTGCACGGCGTCGAGGCGCTGATCCGCTGGCGCCATCCCAGCCGCGGCATGATCCCGCCCTGCGACTTCATCGACATCGCCGAGGAATCCACCCTGATCGAGGTGCTGGGCCGGTGGATCCTGCACCGGGTCTGCCAGGACGCCTCCGAGCTTCCCGAAGGGCGCTTCGGCATCAACGTGTCGCCGGCCCAGCTGCGCCGGCCGGACTTCGCCGACATCGTGCTGGAGACGCTGGCGCAGCACGGCATGCGGCCCGATTCCTTCGCGCTCGAGATCACCGAGAACCTGCTCCTCGAGGCCGGCGGCAACCAGGTGGCCCAGCTCGAGGCGCTGCGCCGCGCGGGCCTGCGCGTCTCGCTCGACGACTTCGGCACGGGGCATTCGAGCCTCGGCTATCTCCGGGAGTTCCCCGTCGACAGCCTGAAGATCGACAAGACCTTCGTGCACGACCTCGAGCATTCCGACACGAGCCGGGCCTTCGTCTCGGCCATCACGCAGTTCGGCCGCGCCCTGAACATCTCGGTGATCGCCGAGGGCGTCGAGACGCAGGCGCAGGAGGCCCTCGTGCGCGCCGCCGGCTGCCAGGTCGCGCAAGGCTACTACTACGCCAGGCCGCTGCCGAAGGACGAGCTGGCGAACTACCTGCGGACGCGCGAGCGGGTGCTGACGAGGCCGCGCACCGCCGACGCGCCGGCCACCCCGCCGGCGCGCAGGCAGGCATAGGCACCATCCCCATCCTCGATTGACGCCGGTCAAGGCCGGCGGCCGGACGCGGTGCGACAGTTTCGTCCCGTTCCCTGCCGCCGTTCCGACCGGACCACCGGACGAGCCGGCCCCTCGCGCCCGAGATCGCCGATGGCAAACACGCTCGTCCGCTCCCTCCTCCTCGCCCTCGCGGCGCAGCTCCTCGCCTCGCCGCTGATGGCGGAGGAATTCGAGGTGGCGCGCCAGACGGTGGTCGAGACCAAGGCCGTCTTCGGCCAGGTGATGAGCCGCAACGTGGTGCCCGCGCGCGCCCGGATCGGCGGCACGATCCAGGCCATCTCGGTCGACGAGGGCAGCCAGGTCGACGAGGGCAAGGTCATCGCGACGGTGCTCGACGACAAGCTGGCGCTGCGGCGCGATGCCGCCGGCGCCCAGGTCGAGGCGATCCGCTCGCAGCTCTCCAACGCCCGCACCGAGCTCGAGCGCGCGCAGCAGCTTCGCGAGCGCGGGGTCGCGCCGCAGAGCCGGGTCGACCAGGCACAGACCCAGGTCGACGTCTACTCGAACCAGCTCGCCGCCGCCGAGGCCGACCAGGCGGTGATCGAGCAGCAGAGCCGGGAGGGCGAGGTGCTGGCGCCGAGCGCGGGCCGGGTGCTCGACGTGCCGGTGACGGCGGGCTCGGTGATCCTGCCCGGCGAGACGATCGCGACGATCGCCGGCGGCGGCTACTTCCTGCGCCTGTCGCTGCCCGAGCGCCACGCCGCCGAGATCGCCGAGGGCGACACGGTCGAGGTCGGCGAGCGCGTGCTGTCGGCCGGGGACGCGGACGGGCCGGTCGAGACGCGGCAGGGCCGCCTCGCGAAGGTCTACCCGCAGATCAGCGGCGGCCGGGTCGAGGCGGACGTCGAGGTCGACGGCCTCGGCGACTACTTCGTGGGCGAGCGGACGCTCGTCTGGATCCCGGTCGGCAAGCGCTCGGTGCTCGCCGTGCCGCCCGAGGCCGTCGTGACGCTGCACGGCGTCGACATGGTGCGCCTCGCCGCGGACGCGGGGCGAGAGCGCGGTGCCGGTCGTGCTCGGCGACGAGGTCGCGGATCGACGGGCGGACGCTCGTCGAGGTGCTGACCGGCCTGCACGACGGCGACCGGGTCGTGCTGCCATGAAGCTCGGCATCGCGGGCCGGCTGACCCGGGCCTTCATCGGGTCGCCGCTGACGCCCCTCTTCCTGATCGCGGCCTTCGCGTTCGGCCTGATCGCGCTCGTCACGCTGCCGCGCGAGGAGGAGCCGCAGATCTCCGTGCCGATGGTCGACATCCACGTGCGCGCCGACGGCCTGAAGGCCGAGGACGCGGTGAAGCTCGTGACCGAGCCGCTGGAGACGATCGTCAAGAGCATCGACGGCGTCGAGCACGTCTACTCGCAGACCGAGGACGACGGCACGATGGTGACGGCGCGCTTCGTCGTCGGCACGAGCGCCGACGCCGCGGTCCTGCGGGTGCACGAGAAGATCCGCGCCAACATGGACCGCATCCCGGTCGGCATCCCGGAGCCGCTGATCGTCGGCCGCGGCATCGACGACGTGGCGATCGTGGTGGTGACGCTGACGCCGAAGCCGGAGGCGGCCGACCGCTGGACGGCGAACGGGCTGACGCGGCTCGCCCGCGAGCTGCAGGTCGAGCTCGTCAAGCTGCCGGACATCGGCCTGACCTACATCGTCGGCCAGCAGGCGCGAGGAGATCCGGGTCGAGCCGGATCCGGAGCGGCTGTCGCTCTACGGCATCACGCTGCAGCAGCTCCAGGGCAAGATCGCCGGCGCCAACCGCTCCTTCCAGGCCGGCCGCATCCGCGACGACGGCAGGAGCCGCGTCGTCGTCGGCGGCCAGACGCTGCAGACGCATCCCGGAGATCGGCAACCTCCTGCTGACGGCGCGCGACGGCCGCCCGGTCTATGTCCGCGACGTCGCGACCGTCACGCTCGCGACCGACCCGGAGGAGACCCGCGTCGCCTCCGTCACCGCGACCGAGGGCGGGCTCGCGCGCGTGCCGGCCGTCTCGCTCGCGGTCGCCAAGCGGCCGGGCACCAACGCCGTGGTCATCGCCGACGCGATCCTGCACCGGCTCGACGCGCTGCGCGGCCAGGTCGTGCCGGACGACGTGGCGATGACGATCACCAGCGAACTACGGGAGACTCGGCGAACGAGAAGGCGAACGAGCTTCTCTTCCATCTCGGCCTGGCGACGCTGTCGATCATCGTGCTCGTCGCCGTCGCCATCGGCTGGCGCGAGGCGGTCGTCGTCGCCGTGGTCATCCCGACGACGATCCTGCTCACGCTCTTCGCCTCCTGGCTGATGGGCTACACGCTCAACCGCGTCAGCCTCTTCGCGCTCATCTTCTCGATCGGCATCCTCGTCGACGACGCGATCGTCGTGATCGAGAACATCTCGCGCCACTGGGCCATGGCCGACGGCCGCTCGCGGCGCGAGGCCGCCATCGAGGCGGTGGCGGAGGTCGGCAACCCGACGATCGTCGCGACGCTGACGGTCGTCGCGGCGCTGCTGCCGATGCTCTTCGTGTCCGGGATGATGGGCCCCTACATGAGCCCGATCCCGGCCAACGCCTCGGCCGCGATGATGTTCTCCTTCTTCGTCGCGGTCATGCTGACGCCGTGGCTGATGGTGCGCGTCGGGCCGGCGGAGGACCCGCTCGGGCGGGGCCATGCGCACGAGACGGTCGGCCCGCTCGGCCGCGCCTACATGATGGTCGCGCGGCCGATCCTGGTGTCGCGCTGGCGGGCGTGGACCTTCCTCGTCCTGGTCGGCCTCGCGACGGTCGCCTCGCTGTCGCTGTTCTACACCAAGGGCGTGACGGTCAAGCTCCTGCCCTTCGACAACAAGACGGAGCTGCAGGTCGTGGTCGACCTGCCGGAGGGCGCCGCCGTGGAGGACACGGACCGGGCGCTGCAGGACGCCGTCCGCCGGCTCGCCGACATCCCCGAGGTCACCTCGTTCCAGACCTATGCGGGGACCGCGGCGCCGTTCGACTTCAACGGCCTCGTGCGCCACTCCTATCTCAGGAACCGCCCCGAGCAGGGCGACGTGCAGGTGAACCTGACGCCGAAGGGCGAGCGCAGCCGGGCGAGCCACGACATCGCGCTCGACATGCGCCGGCGCCTCGCGGGGCTCGACCTGCCGGAGGGCACGGTCGTCAAGGTGGTCGAGCCGCCGCCCGGTCCGCCGGTCATGGCGACCCTGCTCGCCGAGATCTACGGGCCCGACCCGGAGACCCGCCGCGCGGTGGCGGCGAAGGTGCGCGAGGCCTTCGAGCGAGGTGCCCTTCGTCGTCGACGTCGACGATTCCTACGGCACGCGGGCCGAGCGCGTGCGGCTGCGCATCGACCAGGACAACCTCGAATATTACCGCGTCGAGCAGAGCGACGTGTACGACACGATCGGCGCGCTCTATGCCGGCACCACCGTCGGCTACTCGCACCGCGGCGGCGGGCGGCAGCCGATCCCGATCCGCCTCGCCCTGTCGAAGGGCGACAAGCGGCTCGACGAGGCCGCGCTGACGACGCCGGTGCCGGCGAACGCCATTCCGGGCGCGCGCTCGGTGGTCGAGCTCGGCGACGTGGTGTCGGTGCGCCGCGAGCCAGCCTCCTACCCGATCTTCCGCCACAACGGCCGCGCCGCCGAGATGGTGACGGGCGAGCTCGCCGGCGCCTACGAGGCGCCGGTCTACGGCATGATGGCGGTCGGCGACGAGATCGCGAAGGCCGACTGGGGCGACGTGCCGAAGCCGGTCGTGAAGCTGCACGGCCAGCCGGAGGACGAGGCGCAGCCGACGCTCCTGTGGGACGGCGAATGGGAGGTCACCTGGGTCACCTTCCGCGACATGGGCGCGGCGTTCATGGTGGCGATCCTCGGCATCTACATCCTGGTCGTCGCGCAGTTCGGCTCGTTCAAGGTGCCGCTCGTCATCCTGACGCCGATCCCGCTCACCTTCATCGGCATCATGGTCGGCCACTGGCTGTTCCGCGCGCCCTTCACGGCGACCTCGATGATCGGCTTCATCGCGCTCGCCGGCATCATCGTGCGCAACTCGATCCTGCTCGTCGACTTCATCCGCCATGCGCGGACGCCCGACCGGCCGCTGGTCGACGTGCTGCTCGAGGCCGGCGCGATCCGCTTCAAGCCGATCCTGCTGACCGCGGTCGCGGCGATGATCGGCGCGGCCGTCATCCTGTTCGACCCGATCTTCCAGGGGCTGGCGATCTCGCTCCTGTTCGGCCTCGCCTCCTCCACCGCGCTGACGGTGCTGGTGATCCCGGCGATCTACGTCGCGCTGCGCGACTGAAGGCCCGAAGAAGAACGGCCCCGGGGACACCGGGGCCGTCGGCATGGCGTGGTCGAGCGGGCCGAAGGCCTACTGGTCGGAGGCCTCGCGGGCGATCTCGTCGAGGAGGTCGTTGACCTCCTTCATCGGCCCCTCGCCGGAGGTCTCGCGGTAGCCCACCGTCACGGTGCCCGAGGAGCCCGCGGGCTCGTAGACGAAGAGCGAGTACGGGCAGAAGGCGATGTTCATCGGGTCGGCCTCCATCGCCTTGCGCGACAGGACGGCCGAGCAGAACTGCAGCGTCTCGGCGTTCTGGTAGACCTTCTTCTCCGCCCCGACATCCTGCGCGGTGCGCGCCAGCATGTCGCCGATCTTGGCGTTGTAGTCGATGACGTAGCCGCGATTGATGATGGCGTCCGAGAGGTCCTGGCGGACCTGATCGAAGGGCGCCTCGACCTGATAGGTCTTGATGTCGCCCGACTGCGCCGCCGCCGGGCCTGCCGTCACCGCGGCGACGGCCAGAGCGACGGCCGCCAGTGGCTGGTAAAACTTCATCGTGTCCTCCCTCGTCGTTTGCGCAAGGGCGGCGCCACCGCTTGCGCGGCGGCACGCGATCCCGGAGTGAACGCTAGGGAAGAAGGGCGCACGGCTCGTTGATCAAGGTCAACGGGCGCGGCGGCGTCCGCCGCAGGCGCCGCCCGGACGCGCGGACGGCGACCCCTCGCACCCGAAGCCTCGCGGGCGGCGCGTCCGTCATCCGGACGGCCGCCCGAAGATCGAAGGCTCAGTAGCCGGCCGGGCAGCGGGCCGTGTAGGTGCGGCCGTAGCGGTCGCGGTAGCGGCAATAGCCGGATTCCGACGCACGGCCGATCAGCGCGCCCGCCACGGCGCCCGCGGCACCGCCGATGATCGCGCCGCCGACGCTGTTCGAGGCGAGGCCGCCGATCGCCGCGCCGGTCGCGCCGCCGATCGTGGCACCCTGCTCGGTCGGCGTGCAGGCCGCGATGCCCAGAACCATTCCCACAACTGCGAGCATTTTCTTCATGGTCGTCCAGTCTCCCTTGGCTGCCGAAGCTGTCGCGTGCCCGGTCGGGTCCCGCCGGCACGATCAAGAAGAAGCTAGGGCGCAACCAAAGCAAGGCGAGTTGATGTACGTCAACATCAACCGACAAAGATGCTGAAACGTGCGGGGATCGAGGGCGGCGCGCGGGCGCCGGCCTGGCCGCCGGGTCTATCGCCCCCACTTCCAGGAGATCGGCACGACGTTGCCGCCGTTTCCGACGCGGCGGGGGTCGATCGCGTCGATCAGCTGCTCGCGCTTCTCGCGCAGCGCGTCGAGCCGCTCCGTGATGTCGCGCCAGCTGCTGCGGTTCGAGCCGAACAGCACGATGCCGCCGATCACCGCCGAGATGGCGACGAGGATCGGCGTCGTGTCGCCGCGCACGACGCCGCCCAGCGCTGCGGCGATCCACAGCGCGCCGCCGCCTATGGCGATCTTCGCCCCGAAATCGATCTTGCGGCACCGCTCCGCCTCGGCGGACAGCGTCTCGATCGTCTCCTCGATGCGGGCTATCTCGGCGTGGGGGTCGGTCAATGGTTCGCTCGCGTCGGCTGCACCGGACGTAGCCCTGCCGGGGCGCCTGACCAAAATCAAGGAGAACCTTCGCCGCCGGCTGCTACTGGCCGTCGGGCAGGAGGCGGACGGCGCCGGAACGGGCGCCGCGGCGGGGGGAGGACGCGTGAAGATGTGGCGGTGTGGTCTGGGCAGGTGCGGGCGGCGGCTCGGCGGGGCGCTGGCGCTCGGCGTCTGGGCGCTGGCGGGCTGCACCCCGGTGGAGGCGCCGGCCGGACCGGCGGAGGCCGCACCTGCGGCCTGCTGCCGGGATCTCGAGCGGACGCCGGCGTGGATCGTCCGTGCCAGCGAGCCGCTGATGCCGCTGGTCGGGCCGGCCCTCGGCACGCTGCAGGCGCGGCCGGGCCATCTGGCGGACCAGGCGACGGCCCGCCGGCTCGTCATGTCGAAGCTGCGCCCGCTCGACGTCATGCTCGTCAGCCACAAGGGGCGCTTCTCCGGCCACACCGTTCCCGGCCATTTCGCGCACGGCATCGTCTATCTCGGCACGGAGACGGAGATTCGGGCGCTCGGGCTGTGGGACGATCCGGCCGTCAGGCCGCACCGGGACGAGATCCGCTCCGGTCATGTCTTCATCGAGGCCAGCCTTCGAAGCGTGCACCTGACGGCGCCGGACGAGGTGCTGAACGCGGACCGGATGATCGTCATGCGTCCGCGCCTGGGGGCGTCCCGCCGCCGCGAGGTGGCGCTGCAGCTCTTCCGGCGCATCGGCGTGCCCTTCGACTACCGGTTCGACGCCGACAGCGAGGAGTGCGACTTCTGCACCGAGCTCATCTACCGCGTGCTGCCGGAGCTCGAGCTGCCGGTGCGCGAGGCCTATGGGCGCCGCACCGTCGTGCCCGACGACATTGCGCTGCGGGCGGTCTCGAGCGACCCCCGCCTGTCCTTCGTGCTCGCGGTCGAGGGCACGCCGTCGGGCTGGCGGCAGCTGACGGGCAAGGAGCTCGCGGGCGAGATCGAGACGGACTGGCAGCGCCGTCCGCCCCCGCCCAGGCCGCCGGCTCACTGAGGCGCGCCGCCTTCCCCGACGAGCGCGAAGGGCGCCCAGTAGGCCGGGTGGCGCTGCCGCGCGCTCGCCCCGGGGTCGTCCAGCACCGCCAGCATCGCCCGGCGCAGCGCCTCGGCGCGGCCGATCGCGGGATCGGCCCGCTGCCACGCCAGGGCCGCCGTGGTCAGCCGTGCCGCCGCGTCGGAATAGACGGGCCAGCCCGACACGAGGAGGCTGCGCGCGCCGGCGTAGAAGAACGCGCTGGCGAGACCGGACAGCCCCTCGTCGCCGGCATCGCGGCCGGCGGCGGTGTTGCACGCCGACAGGATCACCCAGTCGGCATCGAGCCGCAGCCCCGCGATCTCGCCGGTGGTCAGCAGGCCGTCGTCCTCCGCCGTCGCGCGCTCGGGCGGCGTCAGCACCAGCGCCGCCTCGCCGCCGCCGACCTCGTCGCCGGTCAGGCCGTGGGTCGCGAAGGAGACGACCCGGAAGCGGGCGAGCTCGCCGTCGGCGCTCATCGCCTTGACCCGCGCCTCGCTCGCCGAGCGGCCGAGCATGACCGCCACGTCGCGCTCGCCCGCCGCCTCGAAGCCGGCGGCGATCGCCTCGAGCTCGCAGCGCGTCTCGGGCAGGGCCGGCAGGCTGCGGACGGCCTCGACGTCGGCCACGGTGCCGCCGCCGGCCGAGCGCGTCAGGGCGGCGGTCACGACGGGCGCCGACGGCGCGACCGAGGCGACCGCCGTCTCGCCGCAGGAGACGGCCCGGCCGCCGCCGCCGATCGCCGGGTCGCCGACGCCGAGGAAGGCACCGGTGGCGCGGCGGGAGGCCGCCCCCGGCCCGCGCAGGACCCGGAGGTCGGGCACGGCGGGGAGAAGGCTCAGCGCGTGGTCGCGGATCAGCCAGTGCGGTTCGGCTCCCGTCGGCTCCTGCGTCACGAGAAGGCCGAAGGGCAGCCCGACCATCGTGCTGTCGGGCACCACGATCCAGTGCGACCGGCCGGCGATGGCCCGCTCGACGGGGCCGAGCGTCGCCGCATAGACCCGGTGCGACAGCGCCACGTCGAAGCCGCCGGCCGGCGCGGCCGCGTCCGGTGCGCCGGCCGAGGCCATGCTCATCCCCATGGCGCCGCGCGCGGCGAACCCGGCGCCCGCCGCGCTCCCCGACGGCGGCTCCCCTGATGCCATGTCGCCGCTGCCATGTCTCCCGGTGCCATGTCGCCCGGTGCCATGTCCCCTGCCCCCATGCCGGGCTGCCGGAGGCCTGCACAGGCCGGGTCGGTCAGCGCCGCGGCGCAGCGCAGGGCGGCGACGGAGCGGGCGAGGTCCTCCTCCACGGGCAGCGGCTCCGCGACGATCGTGTCGCGCGTCACGGCGAGGACGGTGCTGCCGGTCGCGCCAGGCAGGGCGCGGCTCAGGTCGGAGCTCGCGAACAGCACCAGCGCCTCGTCCGGCCCGAGCAGCGCCTGCGCCTCCTGAAGGCCGAGCGGCGCGGGCGCGGAGACGGCGGCGTAGCGGGGATAGCGGCGGGAGATCTCGGCGGAGAGCGTCGCCGCCTCGTCCTCGAGGTCGCGCAGCCGGTCCCGCAGGCGCCGCCGCGCCGCCTCGGCACCGGCCTGGCCCGCCGCTCCGGCGAAGGTGTCGGACACCGCCTTGCGGGCGCCCTCGATGGCGGCCAGCACGTCCTGGTGGCGCCGCACGAGGCCGGCGAGCGCGTCGTCCTGCGCGGCCCATCTCGCGCCGGCCGCGACGACGGAGCGCGACGCCGACAGCCGCTTGATGCCCTGCGCCGCCTCGAAGGCCTCGGCGAGCAGCGCCCGCCTCTCCTCGCCCTGCGCCGACCGGGCCATGCGCATCGCCGCGTAGACGTAGAACGGCAGGCGGTCGCGGGCCCATGGCAGCTCGCCCTGCCCCGGCCGACGCGTGCCGGCGCTGGCGCGGCGGAGATCCGCCAATGCCCGCGACAGGAGTTCCGCCCGCCGCGGCCCCTCCCCGGGCGGAAGCGCCGCCTCGCGCATCAGGGCCAGGATGCCGCGCATGGCCAGTGCGCTCGCCATGTCGGGCCCGTCGGGATCGGCGGTGCGCTCGAGGATCGTCATCGCCTCGGCGGCCGCGTCCTCCGCCTCTCCGAGGCGGTCGAGGCGCGCGAGCGTCGCCGCCAGCGCGTTCAGCTCCTGCGCGAGCGCGGGGTGGCCGGGCGGCAGGCGCCGTCTTTGAAGCGCCAGCGACCGGCGCTGCAGCGGCAGGGCCTCCTCGCGACGGTTCTGGAGGCCCAGCGCGAAGGCGAGGTTGCCGAGCAGCGTGACGCGGTCGGGATGGCCGTCCGGCAGCACGCCATCGGTCAGGGCGAGGCCGCGGCGGCAGAGCGCCTCCGCCTCGGCGGCCTTTCCTTGCGCGATGCGGACGCTCGCGAGGTTGCCGAGGCTGCGCGCGAGGTCGGCACCGCCCGTTCCCTGCCCCTGCCCCTGCCCCTGCCCTTCCCGCGCCCGCACGACGCGCGAGAGCAGCGTGTCGGCCTCGCCGGTGCGGCCGAGGTCGTTGTAGAGCACGCCGAGATCGGTCAGCGCCTCGAGGGCGGCGGGCGCATCGGTGCCCATCGCCTCCTCCAGCATGCCCTGCGCCTCGCCCGCCAGCTCGACCGCCTCGCGCACCGCCTCGACGCGGCCGGCTTCCCGCAGCGACACCGCGAGGTTGGTGCGCAGCGCGGCGCCGAGCACGCCGCCGCCCCGGCCGTAGCCGTCGAGCGCCCGGCGGTTCCAGTCGATCGCCTCGTCCGGGCGGCCGAGCTCGAAGAGCAGCATGGCGAGGTTGGTGCGGGCGCGGGCGAGATCGGCGTCGTCGGCCGGCAGCAGCGTCTCGCGCAGCGACACGATCCCGCGCATCGGCGCCACGAGCTCCGGTCGCGGCCCGCGCGCCTGCGCGATCTGCAGCAGCGTGCCGACATCCTTGAGGCGCGACAGGATCTCTCCGCGCGGCGCGGTCGCCGCATCGGCCGAAAGCTCGGCCAGCACCGCCGCGACGTCGCCCGCCGCCACCGCATGCCCGGTCTTCAGCGACAGCGCCTCAAGCGCCGCGGCCTCCGCCTCGTCGAGCCGGCCCTGCCCGACCAGCGCGTCGGCGAGGTTGCCGAGGATGCTCGACCGGTCGCGCGCCACGGTGCCGGCCGCCGACGCGGGCGCCTGATCGAGCAGCGCCAGCGCCGCGCGGTACTGGGCCTCCGCGGCCGCCGCGCGCCCGGCCCGGGCCTCGGCGCGGCCGAGATTGTTGCGCAGCTGGGCGAGGTCGCGGTCGTAGCCGAGACCGCCCGGCGCCTCCTCCGGCGATACCTCGGGCCACGCCGCGAGCGCGCCGGCGAGGAGCGTCCGCGCTTCCGCGACCCGGTCGAGCTCGAGCGCGGCGAGGCCGAGCCGGGCGACGACGGTCGGGTCGGGCTCGCCGGCGGCACGGGCCAGTTCGAGCTCCCGCCTCAGCACCGGCTCGGCGTCGGCGAAGCGCCTCTCCTGCACGAGGATGAAGCCGAGATCGTCGAGCGCGAGGCGCAGGCCCGCCTGTTGCCCCTCCTGCGCGATGCCGAAGATGCGGATGGCCTCGCGCAGCGCCGTCTCCGCCGCATCGTAGCGGTCGTCGAGGAAGGCGAGCTGGCCGAGCACGCCCAGCGTCTCCGCCGTCCGTGGATCGTCGGCAGGCAGGACCTTGCGCTGCAGGGCCAGGACCTCGTCCAGCATCGCCTCCGCGTCGGCGTGGCGCCCGGCGACGAGCAGCCGCGAGCCGACGTTGCGGCCCGTCTCGGCGATGTCGGGCGCGCGCTCGCCGAGAAGCTCCGGCGGCAGGACGAGGAGCCGCGTCAGCCACCGCGCCGCCGCATCCGTATCGCCGGCGAGCCAGTGGCGCGTCGCGAGGTCGAGCACGTGCTTGACGAAGAACGGCCGGTCCTCCGGCACGCGCGACAGGACGTCGCCCGCCTCGTCGAGCCGGTTCTCCTTCAGCAGCAGGAAGGCGAGATAGCTGCGGTGATCGGCGAGCGCCGGATCGCCCGCCGCGACGCTGAAGGCGACCGCCCGCCGCATCAGCGCGACCGCGTCGGGCGGGCCGACCGTCGCCACATAGGCCTCTATCGTGGCGGCGACGTAGGCGCCCCTGTCGGCAAGCGCCGTGGGGTCGGCCGCCGCGAGGCGCGGGATCAGCGCCGCGAGGCGCGGCAGCGCGTCCATGCCGATCAGGCGCAGCACCGTCGTCTCGTCGGCGAGAATGCGCAGCGAGCGCGGGTCGTCGGGGCCGTAGAGCGCGTCGCTGACCCGCAGCGCGCGCGCCACGACCGTCTCGGTCGCCTGGAGGTCGCCGGTGGCGAAGTGCGCGGTGGCGAGCGCCGACAGCGCCAGATGCAGGGCCTCGCCGCCCTCGGCGTCGGCCCGGGCCACGGCCCGCTCGGCGCTCGCGACGTCGGAGACGAGGACGGGCCCCTGGGCGCGTGCCGGGGCGGGTGCGAGGCAAAGCAGCACCAGGGCGACGCAGCCGGACACGAAGCCGCGTGCCGGGCGGGCGGACCGCAGCCTCCCGCCCGACACGCTTCGTAGCCCGGCGGACAGGTCCCCCGGCACCGTGGTCAAAAACTCGCAGGGACGGTCGGCAACCCGGCCATTTCCCATGCCTGGTGGCCGCCGCGATACCAGTAGACGCGGGTGTAGCCCGCGGCGACCGCCCTCAGGCCGGCATTGTAGCTCATCCAGCACATCGGGTCGCTGCACAAAACGACGACGGGCATCGCGTCGTCGCCCCTGGTGACCTGCTGCAGCCACTGGCGGGTCTGCTGCTGCACGCGGTCGCCGAAATCGCCGCCGGCCGCCATGCCCGGCGCGGCATAGGCACCGGGCAGCGTGTAGTCGGCGCCGAGCACGTCGACGACGACCATCTGCTGCTTGGCGAGCATGGCCTGCACCAGCTGCTCGGTGGTGATGAGCTGCGCGCCGGGCATGCTCGTCGGCGTCGGCGCGTGGAACTCGCCGCGGCGGAGCTGCCCGGTGGGCTGGACGCCGAAGTCGCGCGTCTCGAAGACGGCGATCTGCGGGTCGATGCGGGCTTCCTGCGCCTGGCCGTCGCCCGTCGGCGGCTGGCCCTGCTCCGGCCTTTGGCGGCCGGCCCTGCCCGGCCTGCGGCGGCTGTTGCTGCCCGCCCTGCGGCGCCCCCTCCTGCGCCGCCTGCGGCGGTGGCGGCGGCTGCATCCGGCCGTCGTCGCCGAACGAGCCGCCCTCGAAGCGGAAGGGCTCGCCGGCCTGTCCGGACGGCGCCTCCTGCGCTTGCTGCGCTGCGGCTGCGGCTGCTGTGGCTGCTGCGCGCCGTTGCCGAAGCTGCCGTCGCCGAAGCTCCCCTCGAAGGCGCTGCCGCTGCCGGGCTTCGCCGGATCGGCGCGCTCCTGCCGCGGCTGCGGCGCCTCGAAGCTGCCGCCGCCGAAATCGAGATTGCCCTGCGCGGCCGCGCCGCCGACGCCGAGGAGGACGGCGAACGGCAGCACGGCGGCGACGCGCGGCAGCGGCCGGCGCGCCCGGCCGCGGATGCCGGTTGTGCGGGTCATTGGCCCGACCCGGACTTCTTCGCGCCCTGGTAGCCCTGCGGGGTCTGGCCCTGCACGTGGGCGGCGATCCAGTCGAAATACGGGCTCACGCGCGTATAGACCCCGTAAAGGCCCTCGTGGCCGCAGGGCTGCGAGTTGCCCACGGGAAAGCGCATCCAGCTGACGATGCCGACCTCCATCCAGCGGCCGTCCTGCGTCTGGATCATCAGCGGGCCGCCGCTGTCGCCGTTGCAGAAGGACTGCTTGCCCGACGGCACGCCGGCGCAGATCATGTTCTCGGTCAGGGCCGGGCCGATCGACTTCACGAGGATCTGGTAGGCCTCCTCCAGCTTGTCCATCGGGATGTTGCCGGCGCGGCCGAGGCTCAGGAGCACGCCGCCGAGGTCCTTCGCGGTCTGGTTGGCGAAGCCCTTGTTGCAGGTGTCGTTCGAAACGATGTTGACGTCCGTCTCGAGGAGCTCGATCGGGATCTTGTCCTCCTCCTGCAGGCCCCAGCCGATCACCACCGCCGGTCCCTCCGCGAGCGCGTAGCCCTGCGGCGCGACGGGGATGGCCCCGACCGGGCCGCTCGAGCTGGTGATCGGCTCGGCGAGCCGCACGAGCGCGATGTCGTTGTCCGTGGAGGGCGGCGCGTAGCCCTCGTGCGCGACGACCTCGGCCACCTCGCGCAGGTCTCCCTCGTCGATCAGGTTGGAGCCGGTGCGGACGAGGAGCGTGTCCGGCGCGACGACCTTGCCGTCGTCGTTCATCATGCAGTGGGCCGCGGTGAGCACCCACTGGCGGCTGATCAGCGAGCCGCCGCAGAACTGGGCCCGCGCCAGCGTCTCCGTCTCGTGGTCGGTCACCGACGCGCGGTCGAGGAGGCCGACCTGGGCGGGCCAGGCGCCGTTCTCGGCGAGGCGGCCGCCGAAGATGCGCGTTCCGCCGCCGCCGGTCGTGCCGACCGCGGCGCGTGCGTTCCGGTCGAGCACGTAGTCCTTGTAGGAATCCGGGGCCGACCGGCCCGGCACGGCGACCCCGCCAAGCGTCGGGTCGGTCTTCATGTCCTGCGCCACGGCCGGCAGGCACCACGCCGCCAGGCCGAGGACGACGCCTCCGATGAGCCTCTTCACGCCCGTCTCCCCTCTGTCAGTTCCCCTGCAGGGATGCGTTGCCCTGCCCCGTCTTTTCGTCCCCCGCGGACACGCGCTGCCGCAGCGCGACGGCGCGCGGCAGGACCTTCCACGACATCTCCTCGACCCAGACCTGGTCGGTCGACAGGCCGCCGAACGAGCCGCGCGTCACCGGGCCGGTGTCGAGCGTCTTCAGGAAGCTGTTGAACTGGGCCGCGCGCGGGCTGGCCGGGCCGCCGCGCGTGGCCGCGTCGGTCGAGCAGTTGCCGATGACGCCGGAGAGGTTGAGCGGCTCGGCGTTCGGCCGGGCCTCCGACACGAGCACGAAGAGCCGCTCCAGCCCCGCGGAATAGCCCGGGCAATCCGAGCAGAGCGTCAGCGGCTGGCCGATATTGGCCGGCCGGGCCGTCTCCTCGATGCGCGTGTACTCGGCGCTCAGGCAGAAGCGGGAGTCGATGTAGATGCGGTTCACGTCGCGCGCGCCCGACACCGTCCCCTGCCCCGTCACCCTGAGCTCGTCGCACTGCTTGAGCGACATGGCGCCGGCCAGCGGCTGCGGCGCCGCGTAGTTGCGGCACTCCGCGCGCGGCCGCGGCGGCGGGCCCGACGGCTGGAGGTAGGCCGGGTCGGCGGCCTGCACCTCGGCCTTCACGTCGATCGGGTCGGGGTTGAGCGGCGAGGCGGTTTCGGCGATCGCGCCCATCGCGGCGGCGAAGCGCTCGGCATAGGCGATCCGCGCGATCAGGTCGGCGAGGTCGCCGTCGCCCGGCGCCCACGACAGGCCGAGCGGCTCGCCGTCGAGGGCGACGGCGCGGCCGAACCACAGCGTGTCGCCGAGCCGCCCGACCGCCACGTCGTAGTCGGACGCGTCGAGCTCGGCCCTGCCGCCGCCGCGGGCGTTGTAGGCGTCCGCCGCCTCGCGCAGCGCCGCGGCCAGCGGATCGTCGCCGGCACCCGCCCGGGCGTCGCGCGCGGCGATGTCGGTCACCGGCGACAGGCGCAGCACGAAGTCGACCGGCACCGACACGACGCGGGCATAGCGCGCCGCTTCCGGCAGCTCCCCGGCGCGGGCGCACAGCGCGGCGGCGTCTGCGACGCAGTCGTCGGCGACCGGCCGGACGTAGGAGCTCAGCGGCTCGACCTCCTCGATCTGGGCCAAGCCGATGCCGGCCCCGGCCGCGACCGTCGGATCGTCGACCAGCTCGAGCACCGTGCCCTTCGTCAGCCCCTGGACGATGCCGGCCGACAGGAGGTCGAAGTCGATGCCGAACTGGCGCACGCCGATGCTGTCGCGGCCGCCGAGCACGGTCGCGTCGATCAGCGGCCCCTCCCAGAACGGCGTCTGCATGCGCGCGCCGCCCGGCACCGAGCGGTCGTTCATGTCGGCGAGCACGGCCTGGAAGAGCTGGCGGTAGCTGATCGCGCCGGCCGTGCCGAGCCGCGAGGCGAGCTTGGCGCTGAACAGCCCGAACGAGGTCGGCGGGCCGTCGCTGCTCGGGAAGTCGACCTCGCGCGCCACCTCCGACGACTGCGCGGCGTAGAAAGCGACGTACTTGCCGGGCAGGTCGTCTCCGGCGGGATCGGCGAGGACGCCGGCCGACGGCGCGTTCGCCGGCGGCGCGGAAACGTCGACGCCGAGGGTCGCGGGATCGACGTAGCGGTCGCGCGTGCCGAACGAGGCGGCCCGCAGGCCCGTGCCGGAATGGCAGGAATCCATGATCAGCCAGACGTCGGCACCCTTCGCGCGGATGGCGTCGACGGCGGCGCCGATCTCGTCGTCGACGAGAGCGTTCGGGATGACGCCGCTGCCGGGCGCCGCACGGGCGACGTCGGCCGGCAGGAAGACCTCGTCGGTGCCGTCGGCCTCGTCGCCGTTCTGGTCCTGCTGGACGGTGCCGTGGCCGCTCATGTGGATGATGACGAAGTCGCCCTCGCCGGCGACCGCGGCGAGGCGGTGGAAGCCGTCGAGGATCGCCTGGCGCGTCGGCCGCGCCGCCCCCTCGACGCCGTCGGCCAGGATCTCGATGTCCTGCACGCCGCGCTGCGACAGCACATCGCGCAGGAGCCGCACGTCGTTCGGCGGCCCGGTCAGGTCCGCGAGCCCGAAGGACTGGTCGTAGTCGGAAACGCCGATCAGGAGGGCCCGCGTCTCCGCCTGCGCCGGCCCGATCGTCCAGAAGATCGCGGCCAGGACCCAGAGAAAGATCCCGAAAGACGCCCGGCTGACGGACTTCATGCGGCAGAGCCTCCCGAGACGGGCCTGATGTCATACCTATACCGTCAAAACCGGTATTGGTCTAACGTCTAAGCTTCCGCTCCGGGGCTCCGGCGCGCCACGACCGGCCCGCGAACGGGGGATACATGGCTTCGTTCTTTCGCCTCAACGAAGAATTAACCATGAGAATCAGCGCATTGCTCCGCCCCGCCGGATCCGCGGCGATGGCCGTGGCCGTCCTCGTGTTTCTCGCCGGCCCGGCGCCCGCCGCCGCGCCCGACCCGCTGTTCGCGGTCGAGATGCAGCAGCTCGCGGCCAGCGATCCCGGCGCGGCCCTCGAGGCGGTCGACAGGGAGATCGCCGCGCGGGTGGCGGAGGTGCCGCCCGACCTGCGCACGCTCGCCGACCTCTACCGCCTGAAGGCCGACCTCCTGGAACGGCTGGAGAGGTTCGCCGAGGCCGCCGACACGCTGGCGACGCTCGCCCGGCTCGTCTCCTCGCACCGCGACGAGCTGGAGGCCGACCCGGTGCCGCTGGCGCGCCGCGCCGCGGCGCTCTACGAGCGCGCCGGCGACCTGCGGCGCGCCGAGCGGACGCTGCAGGAGGTGCTGTCGGAGGAGAGCGCCAGCGCGATGCCGCCGGAGGTCCGCCGGCAGACGCTCGACACGCTGGCGACTCTGGCGAACAGGCGCGACGACGCGCGGGCCGCGGACGGCTACCGCAAGGCCGCGGCCGAGGTCGGGACGGAGGCGGAGCAGCAGGCGACCCGCGGCACCGACGGCGAGCCGTTCAGCCGCGTCCGCATCTACTACGCGACGGACCGCGCGCGGACCGGCGAGATCTATCCCTCGACCTTCTACGGCTACGGCCGCGGCGACGTGGACTACGGCACCGCGATCGTCACCATCCCGAAGACGCACGTGCCCGGGCAGATCGAGGAGCCGTCGATCTGGGACCTCGAATTCGCGCCGTCGACCGCCAAGCACGTCGTGCTGAAGTCGGTCGAGCCGGTGGCGAAGGACGAGTTCTTCAGCCGCATGCACGCCGACCTCGACGAGAAGCACGCCGACGACGCCTTCGTCTTCGTGCACGGCTACAACGTGAGCTTCGACGCGGCCGCCAAGCGCACCGCCCAGCTCGCCTACGACATGGGCTTCGACGGCGTGCCGATCCTCTATTCGTGGCCGTCGCGGGCCTCGACGCTCAGCTATATCGCCGATACCGCCGTGGTGCGGCTGAGCGGGCGCCACCTGTCGCAGTTCCTGCAGGACGTGGCGGAGCGCTCCGGCGCCACGCACATCCACCTGATCGCTCACTCCATGGGCAACCGCGCGATGACGGACGCGCTCGAGCTGATGGCGCTGCGGATCGGCCAGGCCGCCGACGCGCCGCCCGTCTTCGACCAGGTCGTGTTCGCCGCGCCCGACGTCGACGCCGGCCTGTTCGCCGAGATGGCCAAGACGATCCGCCCGCTGGCGCAGCGGCTGACGCTCTACGCCTCGAACCAGGACTGGGCGCTCGAGGTCTCGCGCAAGCTGCACGGCGACCAGCCGCGCGCCGGCCAGGGCGGCAACGACATGCTCGCCGTGCCGGTGCTCGACTCCATCGACATGTCGACGCTCGGCGAGGACATGCTGCGGCACGGCTATTTCGCCGACGACCAGTCGGCGCTCGTCGACCTCGCCTCGCTGTTCTGGCGCAACCCGCCGCCGGCCAGCCGGTGCGGCATCGAGGAACGGCCGGCCAGGGCCGCCGTGCCGGTGTGGGACTACCACCCGGAGGATTGCGACGGGAAGCTCATCCTGCCGCTGATCGCGAGGCTGCGCGAGGCACGGATCCACACGCTCGACCAGGTCCACGCGGCGATCCTGCGGATCGTCAAGGACCAGGCCCTCGCCTCCCGCGTCGAGCCGCTCGTCACCCGCCTTCTCCAGTGAAAACGTCGCGGGCCGGCCGCTGGCATTCGCCCGGCGGCGACGGCATGTTGCCCGGCGCGGAACATCGGCCGCCCGCTCGAACTTGAACACTGGATGCCTTCCGGAGACCACACGCCCCGCATGCCCAACGGATATCCAAGCCGCCTGCAGATCGCGCTCGGCGCACTGCGGCTCGGCGTCTCGGCCTGGACCGGCGCGCTGCGCGCCGGCGCGCCGGAGCCTCTCGACCTGCCCGCCCGCCTCGCCATGCTCGCGACAACGGACGCGCCGCTCGACAAGCCGGTCGAGATCCGCTGGAACGACCGGCAGATCCCCTTCATCCGGGCCGAGACCGACGCCGACCTGCCCGTCGCGCTCGGCATCGTCCACGCCCATCTCCGGCTCGCGCAGATCGAGATGATGCGCCGGGTCGCGACCGGCCGGCTCGCCGAATCCGTCGGCAGCGCGGCGATCGGCCTCGACCACGCCCTGCGCACGATCGACTTCGTGGCGGCCGGCCGGCAGGCGGAGAGCGCGCTCTCCGACGAGGGGCGTCAGTGGATGGAGGGGTTCCTGAAGGGCCTCAACCACCAGATCGCCAACACGGCCCGCCTGCCCCACGAGCTCGAGGTGCTCGGCCTCGAGGTCGAGCCGTGGCGCTTCGAGGAGCTGATGGCGGTCACGCGGCTCGCCTGCACCGACTTCACGTGGCGGATCTGGATGGGCCTCCTGAAGCTGCGCGGCCGGCCGGACTGGGACGAGATATGGAGCCGCCTGATCGGCGACGAGGCACTGCCCGACCCGAGCCTGGCGGGCGGCGCGGCGGCGCCCGCCCCCTCCGGCGCGGGGCCGCTGCTCACCGGGCTCGCCTCGTTCGGCCGCGGCGGCAGCAACGCCTACGCCGTCTCCGGCGACCGCACCGCGAGCGGCAAGCCGCTGCTCGCCGGCGACCCGCACCTGACGATCCAGCTGCCGAACCTCTGGCTCGCCGTCGGGCTCCACGCCCCGTCCTACCACGCGGTGGGGCTGATGGTGCCGGCCGTGCCGGCGCTCGGGCTCGGCCGCAACCGGCACATCGCCTGGGGCGGCACGAACCTGCACGCGATGAGCAGCGACCTCGTCGACGCCGCGCACGAGCCTGCCGAGTCGATGCGCACACGGCGGGAGCGCATCAAGGTGCGCTGGAGCGAGGACCGCGAGATCGTCGTGCGCGACAGCGCCCTCGGCCCGATCGTCTCCGACGTGCCGCTGCTCGGCCTCGACGGCGGCCGCACCATCGCGCTGCACTGGATGGGCCACCGGCCGAGCGACGAGGTGACGCCGCTCCTCCACGTCTCGAAGGCGCGCGACTGGCAGGGCTTCGTCGACGCGCTCGACGGCTATGCGATCCCCGGCCTGAACATGATCTACGCCGACGCGGAGGGGCACATCGGCCAGTCGATGGCGGCGACGCTGCCGCGGCGGCCGAAGGACCGCCCGACCGACATCATCTCGAAGGCCGAGGCGCTCGAGCAGTGGCGCGACCTCGCGCTGTCGGCCGACCTGCCGCAGGAGATCGACCCCGCCTGCGGCTACGTCGCCTCCGCCAACAACGCGCCGCTGGCGCCCGTCGACATCACGATCAGCCAGTTCTTCTCGCCCGACGACCGGGTGAAGCGGCTGGGCGAGGTGCTGGGCGCGAGCAGCGGCGCTGACGGTCGCCGACCTGGCGCGGCTGCAGCTCGACGTGACCTCGCGGCCGGCCGAGCATCTGCGCGACCGGCTCGTGCCGCTGCTCGAGGCGACGCAGGGGCCGGACAACGCCTTCGTCGCCTCGCTGCGCGAGTGGGACGGCGCGCTACGACACGGAGTCGCGCGGCGCGCTGGCCCTCGAGCTCCTCGTCTACCACCTCGTCCACCGCCTGCACGGCGGCCACGCCCACGAGCTCTACAAGGCGAGCTGGGAGCCGTGGGCGCTGCTCGGGCGCGACCTCGACCGGATCCCGGACGAGGAGCTGCGCCGCCTCGTCGCCGGCGCGGCGGGCAAGGCCGCCCGGGCCTTCCGGCGCCTGCGGACCTGGGGCAACGCGCACAGGCTGCGCATCGAGCATTCCTTCGCCCGCCTGCCCTTCCTCGGGCGCCGCTACGTCTACGAGGACCGGCCGGTGGCGGGCGGCAACGAGACGCTGATGAAGACGCGCCACGGCTTCGCGAAGGCGCGCCACAAGGTCCACTTCGGCTCGCAGGCGCGCCACATCTCCGACCTCTCCGACCTCGACGAGAACCACTTCACGCTGCTCGGCGGGCAGGACGGCTGGGTCGGCTCGACGACGGCGGTCGACCAGGCGGCGCTGTGGCGCGAGGGGCGCCACGTCCGGCTGCCGCTGCGCCCGGAGACGGTGGAGGCCGAGTTCGGACACGTCACCCGGCTGACGCCCGGCAAGCCAGGACGCGATTGATGCTCGACGCCACGCCGCTCCTGCGCGCCTATGCGAAGCACCGCCTGCGCCGCCTCGCGGCCCGCGACGCCGCGGAGACGCAAGCGCCGCCAGCTCATGGCGCTTCTCAGGAAGGCGAAGGACACGCGCTTCGGCCGCGACCACGGCTTCGGCGCGATCGCCTCGGTGGAGGACTACCAGAAGGCCGTGCCGCTGCGCGCCTACGAGGATTTCTGGGCCGAGTACTGGCAGCCGGACTTTCCGCGGCTCGACAACGCGACCTGGCCCGGCCTGATCCCGTATCTCGCCGTCACCTCCGGCACGTCGAGCGGGCGCACGAAGTACATTCCCGTCAGCCGCGCCATGGCCCGCTCCAACAGCCGCGCCGGCATCGACCTCCTGATCCACCACCTCGCCCACCGGCCGGAGAGCCGGGTGCTCGGCGGCAAGAACTTCATGCTCGGCGGCACGGTCGAGCTGAAGCAGGAGGCGCCGGGGGTGATGAGCGGCGACCTCTCCGGCATCGCCCGGCGCGAGGTGCCGGCCTGGTCGCGCGCCTACGTCTTCCCGCCCTACGAGATGGCGCGGGAGGCGGACTGGGAGACGAAGATCGAGACGATCGGGCGCGCCTCGCTGAACGAGCCGATCCGCACCATCGCGGGCACGCCGAGCTGGCTCCTCCTGTTCTTCGAGCGCATGGCGGCCGTGACCGGCAAGCGCCGGCTGGTCGACCTCTATCCGGAGCTCGAGCTCGTCTCCTATGGCGGGCTCGCCTTCGCGCCGTACGAGAAGGTCTTCGCGGAGTGGCTGGAGGGCAGCAATGTCGACCTGCGCGAGGTCTATCCGGCGAGCGAGGGCTTCGTCGCCGTCGCCGACCGGGGGCCCGGGGAAGGGCTGAGGCTGCTGCTCGACAACGGCCTGTTCTACGAGTTCGTGCCGGTCGAGGAGCTCGAGGCGGCAGAACCCGACGCGGCACTGGATCGGCAACGCCGAGGTCGGTCGCGACTACGCGCTCGTCCTGACCAGCAATGCCGGCCTGTGGTCCTACCGGCTCGGCGACACGGTGCGGCTCGTCGATCTCGACCCGCCGCGCCTGCTCGTCACCGGGCGGACGTCGTATTTCCTCTCGGCCTTCGGCGAGCACCTGACGGGCGAGGAGATCGGCGAGGCCGTGGTCGAGGCGGCGCATGCGCAGGGCCTCGAGGTGAACGAGTATTCCGTCGGGGCCCGCTTCCCGGAGAACCACGACGACGCGCGCGGCCGGCACGTCTACGTCGTCGAGTTCCGCGAGACGCCCGCCGAGGGGGACTGGCTGAAGACGTTCGCCGCCGACCTCGACCGCCGGCTCTGCGGGCTCAACGAGGACTACGAGGCGCACCGCCACCAGGACTTCGGCATGGCCGGGCCCGAGGTGGTGGCGGTCGAGCCCGACACGTTCGCCGACTGGATGCGCAGCCGCGGCAAGCTCGGCGGCCAGAACAAGGTGCCGAGGGTCATCAACGACGCCGAGCTGCTGGGGAGCCTGCTCGCGATCGCCGACGGCCGGGCCGTCGGCCGCGTCCGCGCCTGAGGGCTCAGGCGGCCGGGCCTGCTGCGGCCCGGCCCATTTCCCCGGCCATCCCGTCGCGCACCCCGGCCACGATCTCGAAGGAGCGCAGCCGCGCCCTGTGGTCGTGGATCTGCCCGGAGATCATCAGCTCGTCGACGCCGGTTTCGGAGATGAAGCCCCCGAGGCCCTTCGCCACGGTCTCGGCCGTGCCGACGAAGGAATAGCGCAGCGAGCGCTCGACCAGGGCCTTCACCTCGGGCGTCCAGAACGAGTCCATGTCCTCGCGCGGCGCCGGAAGCTTGCCCGGCATCCCCGTGCGAAGATTGGCGAATTGCTGCTGCTGCGAGGAGAAGAGCAGGCGCGCATCGGCCTCCGTGTCGGCGGCGACGACGCCGACGCCGGCCATGGCGTAGGGCCGCTCGAGCTGCTTCGAGGGCTCGAAGCGCGCGCGGTAGATCTCCAGCGCCTCGAACAGCATGTCGGGCGCGAAGTGCGAGGCGAAGGCGAAGGGCAGGCCGAGCATGGCGGCGAGCTGGGCGCTGAACAGGCTCGAGCCGAGCAGCCAGATCGGCACGTGCGTGCCCTCGCCCGGCACGGCGTGCACCGCCTGGCCCGGCTGCGGGTCGCCGAGCAGCGCCTGCAGCTCCAGCACGTCCTGCGGAAACTGGTTGGCGTTCGTCTCGAGGTCGCGGCGCAGGGCGCGCGCCGTGCGCATGTCGGTGCCGGGCGCGCGGCCGAGGCCGAGATCGATACGGCCGGGATAGAGCGAGGCGAGCGTGCCGAACTGCTCGGCGACGACGAGCGGCGCGTGGTTCGGCAGCATCACGCCGCCCGAGCCGACGCGGATCGTCTTCGTGCCGCCCGCCACGTGGCCGATCAGCACCGAGGTCGCCGAGCTGCCGACGCCCGGCATGTTGTGGTGCTCGGCCATCCAGTAGCGGTTGTAGCCCCAGTCCTCCGCGTGCCGGGCGAGGTCGAGCGTGTTGGCGAAGGCATCTCGCGCGTCTCCGCCCTCGGGGACGGGGCACAAGTCGAGGATCGAGAACGGGATCATCGGGAAAGGTCCTGGCTGAATTTGCGTGGGCACGGCCCGTGCCTTCACATGCGTGCGACGGCAGGCGAATTCAACGTTCGAGCATGATCGAATGACCATGCGGCGGCAATGGAGAGCGAAGCGATGGACGATGCGAGAGCCTGGGAAGCGGAAGAGCGGCTGTGGCTCGAGGGTGCGGAGGCGTATGCCGACCTGCTGCACCCCGCCTGCGTGATGGCGTTCGTGCCGCCGGTCGGGATCCTGCGCGGCGAGGAGATCGGCCGCAGCCTTGAGGGGGCGCCGCGGTGGGAGGCGGTCGCGATGACGGAGCGGACGCTCGCGCGGCCGGACGAGGGAACGAGCGTCCTCGGCTACCGCGCACGCGGCCGCCGCGCCGGCTCGGAGCCTTACGAGGCCTTCTGCACCTCGACCTGGCGACGCGGTGCGGACGGCTGGCGGATCGTCCAGCACCAGCAGACGCCGATCGGCTAGCCCCGGCGTCCCCCTTCGCCCTCGGCCACCGACCGGAGCCGGGGCGGCAAACGTGGCACCTGAGGCTTGCCTTTGCCCGGCGGAGCGCCACCCTTGCCTCCCGATCCTGCGGCAATACGAGAGCGGCCCATGCCCACCGAGATCGAGCGCAAGTTCCTCGTCGCGAGCGAGGCGTGGCGCGACGAAGTGCGCGACAGCTACCGCATCCGGCAGGGCTACCTGGCGCGGACCGAAACCTGCACGGTGCGGATCCGCCACACCGGCGAGCGCGCCTTCATCACCATCAAGGGCGCCAAGGCCGACCTCTCGCGCGCCGAGTACGAGTACGACATCCCGCCGGACGAGGCCGAGGAGATGCTCGCGACGCTGGTCGACGGGGAGGTGATCGAGAAGCTCCGCCACCACGTGCCGCATGACGGGCATGTCTGGGAGGTCGACGAGTTCCGTTCGCCGCACCCCGGGCTCGTCATCGCCGAGGTCGAGCTCGAGACGGCCGAGACGGAGCCCACCCTGCCCCGCTGGCTCGGCCGCGAGGTGACCCACGACCCGCGCTACGGCAATGCGGTGCTGTCGCTGAACGGCGCCGGCTCCGGCGACGAGCCGGGATGAGACGGCGGCGGGCGGCGCGACGCCGCCCCGGTGCCTCGCGCCGTCACAGGATCGCGGCGATCGCCGCCTGGACGGCCTTGACGTCGGTGCCCTTGGCCAGCGTCTTCTCGACCGGCTCCGGCAGGCCGGAGACCCAGATCTTCAGCTCCGCCTCGAGGTCGAACGTGCCGGCCGTCTCGACGGAGAACGCGTTGATCGCCCGGTAGGGGATCGACTTGTACTCGACCTTGCGGCCGGTCAGCCCCTGCTTGTCGACCAGGATCAGCCGACGGTCGGTGAACACCATCAGGTCGCGCACCGTGCGGAAGGCGATCTCGATGCCCTCTCCCGGCAGCAGCACGCCGTCGAGGTCGTGCTCGACCTCCTCCACGTCGGTGCCGCTGCCGTGCCCGAGCAGCCCGTCGAACAAACCCATACCGTCCTCCTCTTCGTCTTCGCCCCCGGCGCCACATGCGGCGGCGACGCAGGAACCTCCACGGCCGGGGCGGCGTTCCTGCCGCAAACCCGCCGGGACCCTGATCCGATGACGACGCCGCGCCTGTCCGGCATCACCACCCTCGCCGCTCTTCTCTTCGCCGCCGGGGCCGCTCACGCCCAGACCTATCAGGCGGCGGGTGACGATTCCCTCAACGTGCCGCCCCTGAACATGACGGTCGGCGAGCTCGACGGCCTGCCGCTCCGCAACGCCGACGGGCAGAGGGTCGGCGAGGTCGAGGACGTGCTGGTGCGCGACGGCACGCCGGCGGCCCTGGCGGTCGAGGTCGGCGGCTTCCTCGGCATCGGCGACGAGACGGTGGTCGTGCCGCTCGGCCACCTGTCCGCGGGAAGCGGCTTCCTGACGACCGACATGACGGAGGACGAGCTCGAGGCGCTGCCCGAGTGGGAGGATTGAGGCCGGTCCGCACGGCGACTTCCCGCGCCCGCTGGCGGGCGTGGAACCGGCGTGACCGAGAGCCGTTCGAATTCGCTGTGGTTCCAGCGTCGAACAGTGTGGTTCAATCCATGGCAACTGGCCGTCCCGTCTGGTCGGGTCACATCCGGCTCTCGCTCGTCTCGCTGCCCGTGAAGCTCTACACGGCGACGGAAAGCAAGTCGAAGCTCTCCTTCCACCAGATCCACGAGCCCTCCGGCAAGCGGATCCGCTACGAGAAGGTCGTGCCGGGCGTCGGCGCCGTCGACACCGACGAGATCATCAAGGGCTTCGAGATCGAGAAGGACGAGTACGTCCTCCTGAGCCAGGAGGAGATCGACGACATGAAGCTCGAGGCCAAGAAGACGCTCGAGCTCGTGCAGTTCGTCGACCAGTCCGAGATCGACCCGATCTATTTCGACCGCCCCTACTACGTTGTGCCCGACGACGACCTGGCCGAGGACGCCTTCCGGGTCGTGCGCGACGCGCTGAGGAAGCAGAAGAAGGTCGGGCTCGGCCAGATCGTGATGCGCGGGCGGTCCTACATCGCGCGCGCTCAAGCCGTGCTCGAAGGGCATGATCCTGGAGACGCTGCGCTTCGAGGAGGAGCTGCGACGCTCCGACCAGTTCTTCGCCCCCATCAGCGACCAGAAGTCCGACGACCAGCTCCTGAACCTCGCGGAGGAGCTGATCGAGCGCAACTCGAAGCCCTTCGACCCCTCCCTCTTCAAGGACCAGTACACGGCGGCGCTGCGCGAGCTGATCGAGAAGAAGGCCGACGGCAAGACCGGCCGCCTGACGACCGCCGACGAGGGCGAGGACCGCGGCACGAACGTCGTCAACCTGATGGACGCGCTGAAGAAGAGCCTCGGCGACGACCAGAAGAAGACGGGCTCGGGATCGAAATCCTCGTCCGGCGGCAGCCGCAAGTCGTCGGGCACGTCGTCGTCGGCCAAGTCGGCGCAGTCCGGCTCGTCTTCGGGCTCGAAGTCCTCCGCCGCCAAGTCCTCTGCTTCCAAGTCCTCCGCTTCCAAGTCCTCCGGCTCGAAATCGACCGGCGGCAAGGGCGGGGCCTCGAAAGGGCGCGGATCCAAGGCCGCGTAAGCCATGGCGGACAAGCTCGACACCTACCGCCGGAAGCGCGACTTCTCGAAGACGGAAGAGCCGCAGGGCAAGGGCAAGCAGCCGACAGACGGCTTCTTCATCGTGCAGAAGCACGACGCCACCCGGCTGCACTACGACTTCCGCATCGCCCTCGACGGCGTGCTCGTGAGCTGGGCCGTGACCAAGGGCCCGAGCTTCGACACCCACGACAAGCGCCTCGCCGTGCGCACCGAGGACCATCCGCTCGACTACGCCGGCTTCGAGGGCACGATCCCGAAGGGCGAGTATGGCGGCGGCACCGTCATGCTGTGGGACCGCGGCGCCTACGAGGCGGTCGAGGACCCGCGCAAGGGCCTCGAGGAGGGCATGCTCAAGCTCAGCCTCGACGGCGAGCGCCTGAAGGGCCGGTTCGCGCTGGTGCGCATGAAGCCCCGCAAGGGCGAGAAGCGCGAGAACTGGCTGATGATCAAGGAGAAGGACGAGGAGGTCGATCCCGACAAGGACATCACGGCGTGGGACACCTCCGTCTCGACCGGCCGCACGATGGACGAGATCGCCGCGCACGCGCCGGAGAAGAAGAAGGGCTCCTCCGGCAGCTCGGGAAAGCAGAAGTCGTCGTCGAAGACGGCGGCCAAGAGGCAGCCCCCGGCCGCGCGCAGGACGACGTCCGCCAAACCCGGTGCCACGTCCGGGACGAAGTCCGGCCTGCCGGCCTTCGTCAAGCCGCAGCTGGCCACCCTCGTCGACGCGGCGCCCGAGGGCGAGGGCTGGCTGCACGAGGTGAAGTATGACGGCTACCGGCTGATCGTCGCCGCCGACGGCGACGACGTCGCCTGCTACACGCGCTCGGGGCAGGACTGGACGGAGAAGTTTCCCGCGATCGTCAGGGGCGTGAAGAAGCTCGCAGCTGCACGGCGCGCTGCTCGACGGCGAGGCCGTGGTCGCCGACGCGGACGGCCGCACCGATTTCGGCTCGCTGCAGCAGGCGCTGTCGGAGGGCGGCCCGATCTCCTACTTCGTGTTCGACCTGCTGGCGATCGGCGGCCGCGACCTCCGCGACCTGCCGCTGACCGAGCGCAAGGCGGAGCTCGCCTCGCTGGTGCCGAAGGGCGGCCGCGGCCCCGTCTACTATTCCGACCACGTCGAGGGCCACGGCGACAAGATGGCCGGCAACGCCTGCCGGCAGGGCCTCGAGGGCATCGTCTCCAAGCGCGCGGACGCGCCCTACCGCTCGACCCGCAGCCGAAGCTGGCTGAAGATCAAGTGCGTGAAGCAGCAGGAGTTCGTGATCTGCGGCTACACGCCCTCGACCAAGCGCCGCTTCTCCTCGATCATCCTCGGCGTCTGGGAGGGCGACGAGCTGCGCTACTCCGGCCGCGTCGGCACGGGCTTCGACGACGAGACGCTCGACCGGCTGGCCGGGAAGTTCGAGAAGCTCGAGCGCAAGACGCCGCCGGTGACGCCCGTGCCCTCCGACATCAGGCGCAAGGCGAAGTGGCTGACGCCCGAGCTCGTCGCCGAGATCCGCTTCACCGAGGTCACGCGCGACGGCTCGGTGCGCCACGGCGTCTTCCTCGGCCTGCGCGAGGACAAGCCCGCCCGCGAGATCGGCCGCGAGACCGCACAGCCGCTCGAAGAGGCCGAGGCCGGCAAGGAAGCGCCGAAGACGAGCCGCTCCGGGAAAGGCGCGGCGAAGGCGAAGACCGGGGCGAAGACGGCGGCGAAGGCATCGTCGTCCTCCTCCTCCCCGGCCTCCTCGTCTTCGCGCCGCGCGTCGGGCGGCGACACGGTCGCCGGCGTCAAGCTGAGCCATCCCGACCGCGTGCTCTTTCCCTCGATGGACGTGACGAAGCGCGACCTTGCGGACTATTTCGACGCGGTCGCCGACGCCATGCTGCCGCATCTCGACGACCGCGCGGTCAGCCTCGTGCGCTGCCCGGACGGGCGCAGCAAGCAGTGCTTCTTCCAGAAGCACGTCAACAAGGGCACCCCCGCCTCCTTCGGCTCCGTCGAGATCCCGGAGAAGGACGGCTCGACCGAATCCTACATCACCATCCCGACCCGCGAGGCGCTCGTCGCCTGCGCCCAGATCGGCGCGCTGGAGCTGCATCTGTGGGGCAGCCGCGCCGACCGGCTGGAGCAGCCGGACCGGATCGTCTTCGACCTCGACCCCGCCGAGGACCTGCCCTTCGACGAGGTGAAGGCGGCCGCCCGCGACATCGCCGGCATACTGGAGGAAGGCGGGCTGACGAGCTTCCCCCTCGTGACGGGCGGCAAGGGGCTGCACCTCGTCGTGCCGGTCACCCGTCGGCACGAATGGCCGGCCGTCACCGGCTTCGCCAAGGACTTCGCGCAGAAGATCGCCGAGATCGACCGCTCGCGCTTCGTCGCCACGATGACCAAGGCGAAGCGCAAGGGCCGCATCTTCATCGACCATTTCCGCAACCAGCGCGGCTCCACGGCGATCTGCCCCTACTCGCCCCGGGCCCGCGAGGGCGCCCCCGTGGCCACGCCCATCGCCTGGGACGAGCTCGACGACCTGAAGAGCGCCAACGGCTTCCACTTCGCCGACGTGATCAGGCGCGTCGACGGGACCGACCCGTGGCCCGGCTACGCGAAGACGCGCCAGGGCCTGACGAAGACGGGGCTGAAGCGCATCGGCCTCGAGCTGGCGGAGTAGCCCGGCGCCGCCATCGGCAAAAAACATGGTTAATTTTGTGTGCACCCCGCCGGAGCCGTCACTACATTGACCGGCGGGGACTGGCGTCGGCCGAGCAATTCCGCGTGGGCGACGGGGCATCCGTGACGTCGTTTTCGGAGGATGCGGCCCATGCTGCGGATGGCGGCCATCGTGCTGTTCGCGTTGATCGGCGTCATGGGCTTTGCCCCCGAGATCGCCCTGTCGCTGGCCGGGCGCAGCTCGATCGCGGCCGACCTGCCGGACGAGAGCGAGCTGCCCGCGCTGCTCGGCTCCTGCCAGATCACCTCCGAGTTCGGCTTCGAGACGGCGCTGTGCCCGCAGGCGCACGGGGCCCAGGACTTCTCGCCGAACCTCTACGCCGCGCTCGTGGCCTCCGAGGACAGCCGCTTCCTGTCGCATGGCGGGGTCGATCCCGTCGCCGTGTTCCGCGCCGCGCTCGGCCTGTTCAGCCTCAAGCAGCCGAGCGGCGGCAGCACGATCACCCAGCAGCTCGCCCGCACGCTGCTCCTCGACCGCGGCGGCCGCTACACGCGCAAGCTGCGCGAATGGGTGCTCGCCCGCCGGATCGAGCACGTCGAGACGAAGTCCGACATCCTGACCGCCTACCTCAACGTCGCGCCGCAGGGCCACGGCCTGTTCGGCTTCGACGCGGCCGCGCGCTACTACCTCGGCAAGAGCGCGAAAGACCTGTCGGTGGCGGAGGCGGCCCTCCTCGTCTCCATGCTGCCGCGGCCCATACGCGACCCCTCGGCCGCGCCGGAGGACGCCTACCGCGCCACGCTCGACCGCATCGCCCTGATGCGGCGGCAGCAGTTCATCACGGCGGACGAGGCGGCGCAGGCCGGCCGGGAGGCGCACCGGCTCCTCCTCGGCGGCGGCCTGCCGAAGGTCCCGGCCGCGACCCGCGACAGCGCCCGCCATCCCTTCGAATATCGCCGGGTGCGCGACCTGGCCCGGCAGGAGCTCGAGGCGCGCGGCATCGCCCCGGACGAGGCGACGCGCATCTTCGTCACGCTCGACCCGCGCTTCCAGGCGTGGGCCGACGCGGCGACGGCGGCGCATCCCGACGGCTATGCCGCCGCGTCGCTCTTCATGTCGCCGTCGGGCCGGGTGCTCGCGGTCTCCGGCACGGATTACGGCGCCTCGCAGTTCAACGCCGCCTTCCAGGCCCGCCGCTCGCTCGGCTCGATCGGCAAGGTGCCGCTCTACATCCTCGCCCACGAGCGGCCCTCCCTCCTGCGCCGCAGCTTCTCGACCGCCCCCATCAAGGGCAGCTGGCCGAACGAGCCGAGCGGCTGGTGCCGCGGCGAGATGCGGCTCCTGAGCGCGCTCGCCCGGTCCTGCAACCGCCCCTTCACCCGCCTCGCCGGCATGATGCCCGACCGGGCCGGCGAGTTCGTGCGCGCGGCCGGCCTCTACCCGCCGGACAACCCGCTGCTGACGCCGCTCGGCGGCGTGCACGGCAACCTGCTGTCGGCCACCCGCCTCTTCGCCGCGATCGCCAATGGCGGCGACCTCGTCGAGCCGACCGCCCTCGTTGCGGTTGCGCGACCGGGCGGCGCCGTGACGCTCATCGCCCCCGACCCGCCGCGCCGGCTGATGTCGCAGGAGGTGGCCCGCGCCGTCGCGCTCGACCTGCGCACGCCGGTGACGCTGAAGGGCGGCACGGCGCGGCGCGCCGCGAGCCCCACGCGCTCCGCCCACGTCTCCGGCAAGACCGGCACCAGCGACGAGAACCGCGACGCCTGGTTCGTCGGCTTCACCAACGACTTCGTCGGCGGCATCTGGGCCTACCGCACCGGCGGCGCCGCGCGGCCCGCCCATGGCGGCGGCTATCCGGCGGCGCAGTTCGGCCGGATCGTCGACCGCTACTGGATCCCCAGGAACGCCGAGGCCGCCAGCGGCCCGCCGGCCTTCGCCGATCTGCCGCAGGCCGTCGTCTTCCGCTGGACGCGCACCCGCTTCGCCAATCTCGCGGAGGAATGGACGCGGCCCGTGGGCTCGCTCGCCCTCCTCCTCATCGCGCTTCTCCTCGCGCGGCCCTGGGACTGGACCCTGCGCCCGCCCCGCTGGAGCCTTGCCGGCCGCGGCGAGATCGAGCCCGAGGCCGAGCTGATCGCGGGGATGAGGCCGTAGTCGGGGGCCGGCGGCAGACCCCCAGAGTCCGTCGGCGGGCGGCCCTGCGGTGCCCGAAGGCGAGCCTCCGGCGTCGCCGGATTCCCGCGCCGGACCACTCCTCAGTCCTGCGCGGTCGGTCGTACGACGATGCTGCCGATTTCGACGTCTTCGGGCTGCTCGATCGCAAAGGCGATGGCGCGGGCGATGGCGTCGGGCGAGATCGCGAGCTCGTCCCTTCTCTTCTGGACCGCCGCCCTCGCCTCCGCATCGGCGATCGAAGCGTCCGCGAAGGTCGTATCGATGAAGCCGGGCGACACCTCCGTCACCCGCAGGTGCGGCCCGGCTTCCTGGCGCAACGCCTCGGTGGCCGTGCGAAGGGCGTTCTTGGTCGCCGCGTAGACGCCCATGGTCGGAACGATCTTGAGACCCGCAGTCGAGAGAACGTTGACCACATGGCCCTTCTGCTGGCGCCCGAACACCGGCAGCGCCGCCGCGATCCCGTAGAGCGTGCCGCGCAGGTTCACGTCGATCATCGCATCCCAGTCGTCCACGCGCAGCGCGTCGAAGCGGGAGATCGGACCGATGCCGGCGTTGTTCACGATCACGTCCAGGCGCCCGAACCGTTCGCAGGCGCGTGCGACCAGGGCCTCGAGATCGCGCCGCCGGGTCACGTCCGTGACGCCGAACACCGCCTCGCCGCCGGCGGCCTCGATCTCCTCCGCAACCGAGACGAGCTCCGGCTCGCTGCGCGCCCCTAGCACGAGACGCGCGCCCCGGGCGGCCAGGTGAAGGGCGGTCGCCCGCCCGATGCCGCGCCCGGCCCCGGTGACAGCGACGATCTTGTCTTGGATGGACATGGAGGGCTCCCGCATCGGATGGTGCATTCCGCCAAACTATGACGCACCGGCTGGCGCTTCCATGCGCGAAGCGCCGGACTTTTGTCGCGATCGGCCAGATCCATGTGCGATCCTTTCTCCGACGTCCTCGCCGTTCTCGGAACCAGGAGCGTGCGCGGGACCAGCCTCGAAGCGGACGGCGCCTGGGCGCTCTCGTTCGACGGCGGGGCGCGGCTGAAGTTCGTCGCGGTACTTCAGGGCCAGTGCTGGCTTACGCTCCCCGACCAACCGCCGGAAGCGCTGACCGCGGGCGACGTCGTCCTCCTGAGCGACACGCGCTACGCGGTGGCGAGCGACCCGGCGCTCGTGCCTGCCGACGGCATGACCCTCTACGCCCAGCCGGACCGAAACACGGTCCGCCTCGGCAATGGCTGTGAAACCATCATGATCGGCGGGGGCAGCGGCTTCGTGGAGGGATGCGCCTCGTTCGTCCTGGATGCGCTGCCTCGATTCCTGCGGATCGACCAGCACTCGCCCCGCGCCGAGGCCGTCAGCCGAACCCTCACGTCCCTGCACGAGGAAATGCACCGGGGCGCGATCGGAAGCGCGCTGGTCGCCGAGCGGCTGGCGGACGTCCTCGTGGTCGAGGCGGTCCGGGCCTATGTCGCGACAGGGTCCGCGGGACGCGTCGGCTGGATCACCGCCTTGGCCGATCCGAAGATCGGCGAGGCGATCAGGCTGATGCATGGCGACGTCGCGCGCCGCTGGACCGTCCCGATGCTCGCGCGGGAGGTCGGAATGTCCCGCTCGGCGCTGAACCAGCGCTTTTCGCAACGGGTCGGCATGCCGCCGCTCGCCTACCTGACGCGCTGGCGGATGCTGCTCGCGCAGCGGAAGCTGGCGACGGGCGAGCCTGTCGCGACGGTGGGCGCGGACGTCGGCTACACATCCCAGAGCGCCTTCGCCAATGCCTTCAAGCGCACGATGGGCCGTACCCCGCGTCACGCGCCGCGCTGACGGTGACGGCGCCGTCGGCCGCCGGGAGGGGACGCTCGGGGCGATGTTGCCCGATGCGGCGCGGGGGCTATCTACACCGGGCCAACGACCTCAACGCGCCGGGCTCATGCATCGATACATACCCTTCGTCCTGATCGCGGCCGCCGCGGTCCTCGCTCTCGTCGCGGCGGCCGCGTGGAGCTGGCACTGGCTGTGGCTGTTCGCGCTGCTCGTGCCCCTCGTCGTGCTGGGCGCCCGCGACATGCTTCAGAAGCAGCACACGCTGATGCGCCTCTATCCCGTCAGCGCGCATGTCCGCTGGTTCTTCGAATGGCTGCGGCCGTTCCTGCGCGAGTACCTCTTCGACAGCGACCACGAGGGGCGGCCCTACAGCCACAACCAGCGCGCGCTCGTCTATCGCCGCGCCAAGAACGTGGAGAGCGCCGAGGCCTTCGGCACGGAGATGGACCTGCACTCGCCGCGCTACGAGTGGATCAACCATTCGATCCAGGCCTCCCACGTGCACGGCCATCCGCGCGTCAGGATCGGCGGCGAGGCCTGCAAGAAGCCCTACGACGCCTCCGTCCTCAACATTTCCGCCATGAGCTTCGGCTCGCTCAGCGCTCGCGCCGTGGAGGCGCTGAACCTCGGCGCGAAGATGGGCGACTTCTACCAGGACACCGGCGAAGGGGGGCTCTCGCCCTATCACCTGAAGCACGGCGGCGACATCGTCTGGGAGATCGGCACGGGATATTTCGGCTGCCGCACCCCGGACGGCCGCTTCGATCCGGAGAAGTTCGCCGACAAGGCGGCCGACGACCGGGTGAAGATGGTCGAGATCAAGCTGAGCCAGGGCGCCAAGCCCGGCCACGGCGGCCTCCTGCCCGGTGCCAAGGTCACGCCCGAGATCGCCGAGGTGCGGGGCGTGCCGGTGGGCGAGGACGTCCTGTCGCCGGCCTCGCATTCCGCCTTCGACACGCCGGTGGGGCTGCTCGAATACGTGGCGCGGCTGCGCGAGCTGAGCGGCGGCAAGCCGGTCGGCTTCAAGCTGTGCATCGGGCACCGCTGGGAGTTCCTGGCGATCACCAAGGCGATGCTCCAGACCGGCATCACGCCCGACTTCATCGTGATCGACGGCGCCGAGGGCGGCACCGGCGCGGCGCCGGCGGAGCTGTCGGACCACGTCGGCACGCCGCTGCGCGAGGGGCTGGTCTTCGCGGTGAACTGCCTGCTCGGAACGGGCCTGCGCGACAAGGTGAGGCTCGCGGCCTCGGGCAAGATCTACGACGGGCATTCGATGGCGGCGAACCTGGCGCTCGGCGCCGACTGGTGCAACGCCGGGCGCGCCTTCATGTTCTCGGCCGGCTGCGTGCAGACCAAGAAGTGCCACACCGACCGCTGCCCCACCGGCGTCGCCACCCAGAACAGGCTGCGCCAGAAGGGTCTCGTGGTTTCCGACAAGGCGCCCCGCGCCTACCAGTTCCACCGCAACACGGTGCAGGCCCTGATGCAGTATGTCGGCGTCGCCGGGCTGCACCACCCCTCCGAGCTCGAGCCCCGGCACCTCCGGATCCGGACCGACGAGAACACGGTGCGCTCGGCCGACACGTTCTACGAGTTCCTGGAGCCCCGCGCCCTGATCGACGCACCCGAGGAGACGAGCCTCGCCCGCTGGTGGGCGATGGCCGACGCCGACAGCTTCGCCCCGCGCCCCGCCTGAGCCGCCCGCAGGACGTGGCGCAGGCGCCCGCGCGAGGTCGTGGACATCGACCGGACCGGCAGGCAATCTGCCCGCCGCCGGGAGGGCCGATCTCTCCTCTGGCGCGGCTTTCTTAGGGAGATCTCGTGGCAGACGCTTTCCCGCAGGGCACCGTTCACGAAGCGGCCGACGACCTTCAAGCGGCGATCGAGGCCGATCCCCGGATCCTTGCGCTCTGGACGAACCTGACGCCGCTCGGCCGCAACGAGTTCATCTGCTGGGTTGAGGATGCGAAACGGCCGGCCACGCGCCAGCGCAGGATCGCGCGGACCTGCGAGGAGCTGCTCGAAGGACAGAAGCGGCCGTGCTGCTGGGCGGGCTGCATCCACCGCACCGACAAGGCACCGGGCCGCTGGCAACAGGCCGTGCTGATCGACGGCAAAGGGAAGAAGGGGCCGTAGGCCGCCCCCCTCCCCCGCGGCCGGTGGGCCTCGCGATGTCGCGGACGTGCAGTCAAATCGAAGGCAGAGCGGCGCCTGCTCTTATGGGCGGCAGTTTTGTGTCGCGCGCGCATCTTCGTCTGATTGCATAGCCTGCGCCATGCGCTCGCAATAAATGACACTGCTTATCCCGTTTGCTCCGGGACAGGCCACATATAGTGACCTCCCTATCTGCACCCCCAAGAAAACGAAGGATTGACCGATATCATATGTGATATTATATTCCTCTCATGATCGTTGCTGACACGAACGTCATCCTGCGCGGCGTGCGCTCCAATCTCGGCGCATCGGGCTATGTGTTCAAAGGCATGCTGTCCGGAGAGATCGCCTTTGCCGCAAGCCCGGCAGTCATCTTTGAGTACGAGGATGTGTTGAAACGGCCGGGGCAGGTGGGAACGCCGCCGATCATCGACCATCGCGGGATAGACATGCTTCTGGATGCCATTTGCACAAGAGCGATCGAAAGCCTTCCGAAAATCCGCTTCAGGCCATTCCTCGATGATCCGAAGGACGATCTCTTTGTTGAATGCGCGCTAGCGGCGCAGGCACGGCTAATTGTCACGGACGATAGACATTTTCGCCATCCATCCCTGCCGAAGTTCGGCCTTGCCGTCATGTCTGCACACGATTTCGTTTCGGACCTTCGCCACGAAAGGAAGCCAGGATGAGCCAGTATCCCCTAAGGGTTCCAGATCACGTTCTCGATGAAGCCCGCCAGGCAGCGGAGGAAGAGCACGTGTCTATCAACCAGCTTTTCCTCGCCTTGATCGCAGACGGTCTCGGCCACCGCCGTGGGTTGAAGATGATGCGCGAGCGGGCAAAGCGAGGTGATCCCGAAGCAGCGCTTTCCCTGCTGGATTCTCTTCCAAGCTTGCCTCCGGAACCCGGCGACGAAATGCCGGAAGATGCCGGTGAAACCGGGCCGGGGCTGCGATAGTCATCGCACCAAGGCGTTGAAGCTAGGCCGGACAGGCTCAGTCAGGAAAGGTATCCAGCTTCACCGAACTTGGTGCGGGACGGATGCCGATATCGCCCGGTGAACCGCTCTTCGCCTTCCCGTCGCGGGCATAGCACCGGGCGGGAAGGCTTCCGCCTCCCGTAAGTCCTGCCATCCGCCGACCGGGGTACCTGCGCCAGCGCATCGAGGATCGAGATTCCCTGGGCGGCCGCGATGGCCTTGGCGGCCCGGCGTCTCTCCGGCGTCACCATGGCCAGGATTTTGTCGGCCCGCTGCGCCTTCCAGTCCGAGGTGTCGCCGACGATATCGCGGTAGGGAATCGGCGGCAGCGACTGGCCGATGCCGAGCATGCGGTCGATGGCGTAGCGGAAGAGGCGTCTCCGATTCCAGCGGAAGACGAACTCGTTGAGGTAGGCGTCGGCGTGCTTGGCACGCAGCCCATGATAGGTGCCGAGCCCCCAGCGCTTCAGGTTCGAGAACACCCGGTGGATCCGCTCGAAGGTGATGTGGGCGGGCAGCTCGTTGCGGGCGCTCAGGTTCCGCGGGATGTGCGTCCGCTGGGGAATGCCGAGATAGGAGCTGTTGGCGTCGGTGTAGATCGCGGAGCCCGGCGCCGTGTTCTCCTCGACGAACGGCCGGATATAGCGGCCCGTGTCCTCGGGAATTCGCTGTAGCCGGATCCGTCCCGCGCTGCGGCCGCCTCGCTTCTCGACGGCGCCGATGATGAACATCTTGCCGACGGTACTCTTGCCCTGGCCGCCCGTCGGGGACTCGTCCGCCCTGCGGAACGGAATGCTCGTCTCGTCGATCTCGACGTCACCCTCGAGCGGCGTCCGGTCGGGCGCGACCATTGCCCGGCGCAGCTTGTGCAGAAGCAGCCAGGCCGTCTTGTAGGACCCCACGCCGATCTTCGGCTGGAGCTGCAGGGCGGAGATCCCGTTCGAGTGCGTCGCGACGAGATAAGCCGCGATGAACCAGGTCCTCAACGGCAGGTGCGTGCCGTGCATGACGGTCCCGGCGATGACGGAGGTCTGCCTGCGGCAGCCGGACGCCTCGCCCTTCCCGGCGCACTCCCAGACCCACGGCTTCGCCTCGAGGCGCCAGCCCTTCTTCGAGCCGCAGTGCGGGCAGACGAAGCCGTCCGGCCAGCGGCGCCCGGCGAGATGCTCGGCACAGGCATAGTCGTCGGGGAAGTCCGCCATGAACCGCTCGAGCGACGGCGGCTTGTCGTGCTTCCAGCGTGTGGGGAACAGGGCTTCGGCCATGATGCCGACATAGGGGAGACGGCGCCCGCTGTCACGCGGAATCGCTACATATGGTTAGCACCGGAGCAAACGGGATAAGCAATAAATGACCGCCAAATCGTGTTGGCTTAGTGCCCGCAGGTGCTCGATGTCCGGAGCGTCCGCCATGAATTCTAGAAGCTGCGCACGCGTGCTGTTCTTGTATACACTTAAAAGCAAATCACACTTATCGACGAACGTTTTTACCTTGACCGCGACTGGCATTACCACGCCAAAGAAGGTGTCTGGGTAGCGGCGATAATCGTTGAGCTCCTCTTCAGTGAGAGGGCTAGTGGCTATAACCCGCTGACCGCTATCAAGCTTGTAAATGCCGTAGACCAGCTTCTCGTTCTCGAGGACATTGGCACTTTCAAGCCGACCCGGAACTTCGCCGCCGCACCCGTCCGGCACCAGATATTGCTCGCCGACCCGTAAGTGCGCGGCCGGAGCCGGCGCGACTAAAGTCCCGGGCAAATCCCCATCAAATGTTGCCGGAATCTCGTAATGCGTTCGCATCGACGCGATAAGCGCCATCATCGGGGCATGGCGCTCCCGCGCGGCCAATAACTCTCGATAGCCCCCATACCGAACGGTGGGCCCAAAATCGGATATGCGAAAGCCATCTGCCACCACCTGCGTGCCACCTGATGTACCCGTTAAGTCGTGGTGGAATGCGTGGTTCGTCACGAACACATATGCTGGGGGGTAGAGCGAGCCGTTGGACATCGTAGCCGTCTCGTTGCCACGGATTTCCGACACTGCAGCGGCGGTCCATCTCGCGAATTGATCCCCTTCGGTGACGAGGCCCGGAACGTTGACCTCGATCATCACCACGCGTGTGTGGTCGGCCGCCTTCGAAAGGGCCTTCACGAGCTTCGCTCCGACCCGAAGCCGTCTTGCCTCGTTTGGGTCCTCGACCCGCATGGCAGCCCCGGCTCTAGGCAACCTCGACTTGACCTCAACGGAAAAGAGCTGCCCCGTTTCAGGCCACGTCGCGACAAACTCAACGCACGATGTCGATCGGTGGGCGGTCTCCTCGTATCGGAGCTTGAAGCCCGCCTTAAGGAACGCCGCCGCCGCGTAGGTCTCGAACAGCGCCCCCGTAAAGTCGTCGGCGCGCGAACTCCGCAGGCGCCGCAGGAAGATGTCCGCCATCGCCTGCCCGTCGCCATGATGCGCGATGAGGTAGATGTTGTAGGCAAGGTTCATGAAGGCCCGCATCGCCCCAGTCATAGGGCCACTGACCATCGTCCCGTCCGCCACCCGTAGGGCCTCGGCCTGTTCAGACGCCTGGGCATACCAGCGGAGGATGAGGTGGCGCTCCTCCACCGGCTTCACCTGTTCCGCGTTCGCCCACTCCGGTCCTAGGCTCGCGAGAAGGTAGTCCTTGAGGAAGTCCTGGAACGTAAGCCACTGGGTTGAACGGTAAAGCCGCCCTCCGACGACGACGACCCGACCGCCGGAGACTTGGGATGAGATGATCGGCCGACCTAGCCCTTGCTGCTGCTTCCTGCGAAGCTCAAGCGCCTCCCTCTCCTGCCGCTTCCGCTCGATCCAGTCCCAAAGCTCGGTCGGTACCGCGGGGCTAACCGCCGGCGACACCGAGCCGTGGCAGTGCTTGAATTTTTTGCCACTGCCGCAGGTGCACGGCTGGTTTCGTCCAATCTTGCTCATCTAGCGACATTAGCTGTACGCAAAGCGGCATCAACCTGCGGGTTGCCGTGAGCCGTCCCGGCCACAGGTCGAAACATGCCACAGATCTTGCCCCCCCCCTCACCCGCGGCCGGTGGGCCTCGCGATGTCGCGGACGTGCAGGCAGGGGGTCTCGCGGCCGCCCCATGTGTCGATCTTGAGGCTGCCGGCGGCGTGGACGGTCTCGCCGCGGGCGGCGATCAGCGCGGGGCCGAGGTCGCCCTCCATGGCGCGGAAGGCGATGCCCTTGAGGCGGGAGCCGTCGGGCGCGGCGAGCTGGCAGCGCACGTGGCCCTGCTCCGTCGCCTCGGCGAAGGCCAGGCGGTGCGCCGGCAGCGCCACCGTCGGGTCGGGGCTGCCCTGGCCGTAGGGGCCGGCGAGCTCGAGCCGGCGGATCGTCTCGACGCTCGCGGCCGCCGCGGTGATCGGCGAGTCGACCTCGAGGTCGCGCGTGCCGCCCGCGGCGAGCCCCTCGGCCGCCCGCTCCTCGGCGAAGCGGCGGAACGCGTCGAGCCGGTCGGCGCGCACGGTGACGCCGGCCGCCATGCCGTGGCCGCCGCCCTTGACCAGAAGCCCCTCGCCGACCGCCGCGCGCACGATGGCGCCGAGATCGACGCCCGGCACGGAGCGGCCGGAACCCGTGCCCTGCCCGCTCGCGTCGAAGGAGATGGCGAAGGCGGGCCGCCGGAAGCGGTCCTTGATGCGGGTCGCGACGAGCCCGAGCACGCCCGGGTGCCAGTCCTCGTGCGAGTGGGCGACCATGACGTTCGGCCCCATCTCGCCCTGCGGCTCGCCGAGCAGCTGGAGCGCGGCGTCGAGCGTCTGCTTCTCGATCTCCTGGCGCTCGCGGTTCAGCTCCTCGAGCTTCGCCGAGATCGTCGCCGCCTCCTCGCGGTCCTCGCACAGGAGGAGCGAGACGCCGAGACCGGCATCGCCGATGCGGCCGCCGGCGTTGATGCGGGGCCCGAGCAGGAAGCCGAGATGGTAGCAGTCGACCGGCGACGAGATCCGCGCCGCGTCGGACAGCGCGGTCAGGCCGACGAACTGCCGCCGCCGCATCGCGATCAGCCCCTTGCGCACGAAGGCGCGGTTGAGGCCCTTCAGCGGCACGACGTCGGCGACGGTGCCGAGCGCCACGAGGTCGAGCCAGGAGAGGAGGTCCGGCGCCTGCCGGCCCTGGTACCAGCCGCGCCTCGCGCAGCGCGCGGTTGGTGGCGACGAGCAGCAGGAAGACGACGCCGACGGCGGCGAGATGGCCCTGCCCGCTCAGGTCGTCCTGCCGGTTCGGGTTCACCACCGCGGCGGCCGGCGGCAGCAGCTCGCCCATCTGGTGGTGGTCGACGACCAGCACCTCGAGGCCCAGCTCGCGCGCCCGCTGAAGCGGCTCGAAGCTCGTGGCGCCGCAGTCGACGGTGACGAGGACTTCCGTGCCGGCGGCGGCCAGCGCCTCGATCGCCTGCACGTTCGGGCCGTAGCCCTCGGTGATGCGGTCGGGGATGTGGATGCGCGGCCGGATGCCGTTCGACAGCAGGAAGCGGGCGAGCAGCGCCGAGGACGTGGCGCCGTCGACGTCGTAGTCGCCGAAGATCGCGATGCGCGCGCCGCGGCGGATCGCGGCGGCCAGGCGCGCGGCCGCCTCGTCCATGCCGGCGAGGCAAGAGGGGTCGGGCAGCAGCGCCTTCAGGCTCGGGTCGAGATAGGCCTCGACGTCGTCGGGGCCGACGCCGCGCGCCGCGAGCACGCGCGCCAGGAGGTCCGGCACGTCGTGGCGCTGGGCGATGGCGAGCGCCGTCTGGTGGCCGGCATGGTCGAGCCGCTCAACCCAGCGGCGCCCGGCGGCGGAGCGCTCGACGCCGAGCACCGCGCGCCGCCGCTCGACGGGGGCCTGATGATCGGCGTCCAGCAGATCGACCAAATCGCCTCCCGGTCCCCTCGCCTCAGGCGAACTTGTCGAGCCGGGTGTGGCGCGCGCGGATCCAGCGCACGGTGCGGCTCGAGGCGCGCATCACGAGCGTCTCGGTCTTGATGAAGCCCTGGCCGAGATGGACGCCGGACAGGAGGTTGCCGTCGGTCACGCCGGTCGCGGAGAACAGCACGTCGCCCTGCGCCATGTCCTCCATCATGTATTTCCGCTCCGGGTCCTCGATGCCCATGTTGCGGGCGCGGCGCCGCTTCTCCTCGGTGTCGAGGATCAGGCGGCCCTGCATCTGGCCGCCGATGCAGCGCAGCGCGGCGGCCGCGAGCACGCCTTCCGGCGCGCCGCCGATGCCCATGTAGATGTCGATGCCCGTCTCGTCCGGCTCGGTCGTGTGGATCACGCCGGCGATGTCGCCGTCGCCGATCAGCCGGATCGCCGCGCCGGCGGTGCGGATGTCGTCGATCAGGCCGGCATGGCGCGGGCGGTCGAGCACGCAGGCGGTGATCGATTCCACCGGCACGCGCTTGGCCTTCGCGAGCTCGCGGATGTTGTCGCCGGGCGAGGCGTCGAGGTCGATCACGCCGTCCGGCAGGTCCGGGCCGACGGCGATCTTGTCCATGTAGACGTCGGGCGCGTTGAGCAGCGTGCCGCCCTCGGCCATGGCGATCACGGCCAGCGAGTTCGGCTGGTCCTTGGCGCACAGCGTCGTGCCCTCGAGGGGATCGAGCGCGATGTCGACCTTGGTGCCGGTGCCGAGGCCGACCTCCTCGCCGATATAGAGCATCGGCGCCTCGTCGCGCTCGCCTTCGCCGATCACGACGACGCCCTGGATCGGCAGCTTGTTGAGCTCCTGCCGCATCGCGTCGACGGCCGCCTGGTCGGCGCCCTTCTCGTCACCCCGGCCGGCCTCGCGGGCCGCGGCCACTGCGGCGCGCTCCGTCACACGGGCGATCTCGAGCGTGAGCACGCGGTCGAGACTGGTCTCTTGTCTCTCGTCAGTGGCCATTCTGCCTAGCCTTCCTCTTCACGTCCTGCCGACCGGCCTCCGACGGCACCCCTACCGCGGGTTTGGTCGTCTTCACAATCGGAAGCGCCGCCTGCCGCGCCGGCAGGCTCCGCCTCACGGGTTCTCGATACGGATCACGTGCGGCCGCCCGGCGATCTGGCCGTCGGCCTCGATCGCCTCCAGCGCCTTGCGGATCTGTGCTTCCGTCGTCTCGTGGGTGATCAGCACGACGCGGCGCGGCTGGTCGCTGCCGCCGCCGGTGCGGATCTCCTTCTGGACAATGCTCTCGAGCGAAATCCGCTCCTCCGCCATGCGCTTCGCGATCGCCGCGAAGGCGCCCGGGCGGTCGTAGACCGACAGGCGGATGTAGTAGCCGCCCTCGTGGGCGCGCATCCGGGCGCGCCGGTAGGGCGCGAGGTCGGTGGCGGGCAGTCCGAACACCGGCAGGCAGATGCCGCGGGCGATGTCGACGATGTCGGAGGCGACCGCCGAGGCGGTGGCGGAGCCGCCGGCGCCGGGGCCGACCATGGTGATCTCGCCGACCTCGTCGCCGTCGATCGCGACCGCGTTGAGCACGCCGTCGACATTCGCCAGCGCGCAGTGGCGCGGCATCATCGTCGGGGTGACGCGCTGCTCGATGCCGCTCTCGGTGCGGCGGGCGACGCCCAGGAGCTTGATCCGGTAGCCGAGCTCGGCTGCGGCGTGCAGGTCTTCCAGCGTGATCGAGGAAATGCCCTCGAGGTGGATCGAGTCGAGGTCTGCCTCGGTGCCGAAGGCCAGCGACGCGATCAGCGCGAGCTTGTGCGCGGAATCGTGGCCCTCGATGTCGAAGGTCGGGTCGGCCTCGGCATAGCCGAGATCCTGCGCCTCCTTCAGGCACGCCTCGAAGGAGTGCTCCTCCTCCTCCATCCGGGTCAGGATGTAGTTGCAGGTGCCGTTGAGGATGCCGTAGACGCGGCTCACCCGGTTGCCCGTCACCGCCTCGCGCAGCGTCTTGACCACCGGCAGGCCGCCGGCGACGGCCGCCTCGAAGCCGATCGTCACGCCGTTGCGCTCGGCGAGCGCGGCGAGGTCGGTGCCCTGCGCGGCGAGCAGCGCCTTGTTGGCGGTGACGACGTGGCGGCCGCTCGACAGCGCCGCCCGCACCGCCGAGGCGGCCGGGTCGCCCTCGCCGCCCATCAGCTCGATGAACAGGTCGATCTCGTTGCTCTGGGCGAGCTGGACGGGGTCCTCGTACCAGCTCACGCCGTCGGTGGAGAAGCCGCGGTCGCGCGTGCGGTCGCGGGCGCACACCGCCGTGACGGTGACCGGTCGCCCGGCCCGCGCCGCGACGTGATCCGCCTTGTCGCTCAACAACCGGAAGAGTGAGCCGCCGACCGTTCCAAGGCCGGCGATGCCGACGCGCAAACTCTCTGCCATCGCCCCGAAAACTTTCAGACAGGGGGCGAGCGCCGCCTCAGCCGCGAGTCGCCCCGAACGCGACGACGTTGTGCATGGTTTCCGGCTCGGAGGCAAGGAAGCGCCTGACGTTGCGCGCGGCCTGGCGGATGCGCTGCTCGTTCTCCACGAAGGCGATGCGCACGTAGCCCTCGCCGTCCTCGCCGAAGCCGACGCCCGGCGCCACCGCGACGCCGGCCTTCTCGAGCAGGAGCTTGGAGAACTCGAGCGAGCCGAGATGCGCGTAGGCCGGCGGGATCGGCGCCCATGCGAACATCGTCGCGGCCGGCGCCGGCACCTGCCATCCCGCGCGCCCGAAGGCGTCGAGCAGGACGTCGCGCCGCTCCCGGTAGGTGCCGCGGATCTCCGCCACCACCTCGTCCGGCCCGTTGAGCGCGGCGCTGGCGGCCACCTGCACCGGCGTGAACGCGCCGTAGTCGAGATAGGACTTCACGCGCGCGAGCGCCGCCAGGAGGTCGGCGTTGCCGACGGCGAAGCCCATGCGCCAGCCCGGCATCGAGTAGGTCTTCGAGAGCGAGGAGAACTCGACCGTCACGTCCTTCGCGCCCGGCACCTCGAGCACCGAGGGCGGCGGAGCGTCGAAATAGATCTCGGCATAGGCGAGGTCGGACAGGATGTAGATCCCGTGCTTCTTCGCGAAGGCGACGACGTCCCTGTAGAAGTCGAGCGTCGCGGTGTAGCCGGTCGGGTTCGAGGGGTAGTTGAGCACGACGGCGATCGGCTTCGGCACGGAGTGCACCACCGCGCGCTCCATGGCGCGGATGAAGTCCTCGTCGGGCCGCGCCGGCAGCTGGCGGATCGAGCCGCCGGAGATGATGACGCCGAACTGGTGGATCGGATAGGTCGGGTTCGGCACCAGCACGAGGTCGCCCGGCGCGGTGATGGCCTGCGCCATGTTGGCGAAGCCCTCCTTCGAGCCGAGCGTGGCGACCACCTCGGTGTCGGGATCGAGCTTCACGCCGAAGCGGCGCTCGTAATAGGCGGCCTGGGCGCGGCGCAGGCCGGGAATGCCCTTGGACGCGGAGTAGCGGTGGGTGCGGGGCTTGCCGACCGTCTCGACGAGCTTGTCGACGATGTGCTGCGGCGTCGGCAGGTCCGGGTTGCCCATGCCGAGATCGATGATGTCCTCGCCGCGCGCCCGCGCCGCGGCCTTGAGCTTGTTGACCTGCTCGAAGACGTAGGGCGGAAGACGCTTGATGCGGTGGAAGTCCTGCATGTCCTAACCTTGGGTCACTGGCGGCGGTCTTGGGTCTCGATCACCTGCTTGACGGTACTAACATGCTGCGCGCCCAGTGCCTGCATTTCTTTCTCCTTGGCGTCCTGCTGCTCCTTCGTCAGGAGCTGCGACGGCCGGTCGGGCGCCTCGTTGATGTTGGGATAGGCGACGTCTTCGGCCGAGACGCGCCCCGCCGGCACGTCCGGCTCGAACCAGCTGCCGCAGCCGGCGAGGCCGGACGACATCAGGACGAGCGCGGCGAGCCGGGCGGCGGCGAGGCGGCGGACGCGGCGCGGACGCGGCGCGGGGGACGGGGCTGTTTCGGTCATGGTGCTCCTGAGCCGGCCGATCGTTCTCGTGGGCGGCAGATTATGCTACACAGGCGCTGGAAGAAATGCACAGGCAGGTGCGGCCCCCTCCGTGGGGAGGGCATCGAAAATCGCGATTGATCACCGTCACTTCTCCATATTCGTTGACGTGCAGGATCAGGCGAAAAAAGTCGACGGGACACGGGACATGAATGATGCGCCGCGCGCATCCGACCAGATCTACCAGGTAAAGGATCCCGAAGCCTTTGCCCACAATATGGCGCGCCTCACCGAAGAGGGCGGCAAGGCCCTGGCCGCGCTGATGGGACCGCGCGAGACCGGCGAGAAGCCGCTCGCCTTCGCCGAGGAGATGAACCAGGCGTCGAAGACGCTCGGCCACGTGGTCGAGAGGTGGCTGTCCAATCCGCAGGCCGCGTTCGCCGCGCAGACGCGGCTTTGGACCGGCTATCTCGGCCTCTGGACCGACACGCTGCGCCAGATGACCGGCGAGCAGGCGGCCGCGCCGGCCGACACGAAGAAGGACAAGCGCTTCGCGGGCGAGGCCTGGGCGGGCCACCCGATGTTCGACTTCCTCAAGCGCGCCTATCTCCTGACGTCGAACTGGGCGGAGCAGGTCGTGGAGGAGGTCGACGGGCTCGACGACCACACGCGGCACAAGGCGCGCTTCTACGTCAACCAGCTGTCGAACGCGGTCTCGCCGTCGAACTTCGTGCTGACGAACCCCGAGCTGCTGCGCGAGACGCTGGAGACCAACGGCGAGAACCTGGTGCGCGGCATGCAGATGCTGGCCGAGGACATCGCCGCGGGCGGCGGCGAGCTCAAGATCCGGCAGACCGACCCGACGAACTTCAAGGTCGGCGAGAACCTCGCCGTGACGCCCGGCAAGGTCGTGTTCCAGAACGAGCTGATGCAGCTGATCCAGTACTCGCCGACCACCGAGACGGTGGTGCGGGAGCCGCTGCTCATCGTGCCGCCGTGGATCAACAAGTTCTACATCCTCGACCTGAACCCGGACAAATCCTTCATCAAGTGGGCGGTCGAGCAGGGCCTGACGGTCTTCGTCGTCTCCTGGGTCAACCCGGACCGCAGGCTCGCCGAGAAGTCCTTCGAGGACTACATGCGCGACGGCATCCTCAAGGGGCTCGACGTGGCGCTCGAGATCACCGGCGAGGAGAAGGCGCACCTGATCGGCTACTGCGTCGGCGGCACGCTGCTCTCCGCGACGCTCGGCTACATGGCGGCGACGGAGGACGACCGGGTCGCGTCCACCACCCTGCTCGCCACGCAGGTCGACTTCACCCATGCCGGCGACCTCAAGGTGTTCGTCGACGAGGAGCAGATCGGCAACCTCGAGCGCGACATGGCCCGCTGCGGCTATCTCGAGGGCGGCCGCATGGCGACGGCCTTCAACCTGCTGCGGTCGAACGACCTGATCTGGTCCTACGTCGTCAACAACTACCTGCTCGGCAAGAAGCCGTTCGCCTTCGACCTGCTCTACTGGAACTCCGATTCCACGCGCATGCCGGCCGCCAACCACAGCTTCTACCTCAGGAACTGCTACCTCGAGAACAGGCTGTCGAAGGGCGAGATGGAGCTCGGCGGCGTCACCATCGACCTGAAGAAGGTGAAGGTGCCGCTCTACAACCTGGCGACCCGCGACGACCACATCGCACCGCCGGAATCGGTCTTCCTCGGCTGCCGCTCGTTCGGCGGGCCGGTGAAGTACGTGCTCACCGGCTCCGGCCATATCGCCGGCGTCGTCAACCCGCCGCACCGCAACAAGTACCAGTACTGGACCGGCGGCAAGCCGACGGGGCACTACGAGACGTGGCTTTCGAAGGCGAAGGAGCATCCGGGCTCGTGGTGGCCGGACTGGATCTCGTGGGTCCGCCGCCACAGCGCCAGGGACGAGGTGCCGGCGCGCCAGCCGGGGGCCGGCAAGTACAAGCCGATCGAGGATGCGCCCGGCAGCTACGTCAAGGTGAAGAGCTAGGCGGGCCGAAGAGCCAGGCGGAACCCGCGCGGGGCGTCCGCCGTGGGACGAGCCGTGCGCGGGAGACGGTGACGGCATGATTGCCGCGGGCTTCCGGCGTTGCTAGAAGCGGCATCCTCGAATCCCCCCGGAAACGCCCCAGGTGCCCGTCTTCGCCGTAACGGCCGTTCTGCTGGCCGCCGTCCTCCACGCCAGCTGGAACGCGATCCTGCGCTTCACCAGCGACCGGCTCGTGACCCTGGCGCTGCTGACGGGCTCGGCGGGCCTCGTCGCGCTCGCGGGGCTGTTCTTCGTCCCGGTGCCGCCCCGCGAGGCCTGGCCGTGGCTCCTCTCCTCGGTCGTGCTGCACCTGGGCTACAACGCGTTCCTCGGGACGGCCTACAAGTACGGCGAGCTCGGCAAGGTCTATCCGCTGGCGCGCGGCACCGCCCCGCTGGTGACGCTCGTCGCCGGCACGTATCTCGTCGGCGAGCATCTTTCGACGCACGCCACGCTCGGGATCGTGCTGCTCGGTTGCGGCATCGTCGCGCTGACGTTCGACCAGGGCTGGCGGGTGCTCGTCCGGGAGCCGAAGGGCGCGGCCTTCGCGCTCGCCACCTCGCTCTTCATCTCGGCCTATTCCGTGGCGGACGGGCTGGGGGCGCGGGCGGCCGGCAATCCGCACGCCTACACGCTCTACCTCTTCGCGATGGACGGATTGCCGCTCTTCCTCTTCGTGCTCGCCACGAGGCGGCGGAGCACGGTCACGGCGATCCGGCAGAACTGGCTGTCCGGCTGCATCGCCGGCGCGCTGTCGATGAGCGCCTACTGGATCGTGATCTGGGCGATGACGATCGCACCGATCGCGCTCGTCGCGGCGCTGCGCGAGACGAGCGTGCTGTTCGCGATCGCGATCGGGGTGGTGTTCCTTGGAGAGAGGCTGACCATGGTCCGCCTCCTCTCCGTCCTCGTGGTCCTCGCGGGCCTGGCGCTGATACGCCTCTGAGAGGCGCTACCGCGCGACGCGGTTGCCCCTGATCGCCCGGGCGATCGCGATGAGGATGCACGCGCCGATGAAGCCGGCGATGAGGTAGCCGAGCCAGCCTCCGAAGGCGATGCCGACGAGGCCGAAGAGGAAGCTCGCGATGATCGCGCCGACGATGCCGAGCACGATGTTCATGAGAACGCCCATGTCGCTCTTCATGACCTTCTCGGCCAGCCAGCCGGCAATGCCACCGATGATGATCGCTGCGATCCAGCCCACGCCTTCCATCATGCCTCTCCGCGTCGTGCCCGCCGCAACGCGTGCGTCCGGGACTGTGGTGGGGCGCGGATGGCGCCCTCGGGTTCAGGAAACTGCCTCCGGGCCGCCTCGGTTCCATTCCCGACCGACGGCCCTCACATCCGCGTGAGTGACGCAGGGGCCTGGCGGATTCGCGCCCCCGCTCGGAGATCCGGTAGAGGGACCATTAATCGCTGCGGGATAGGTTGGCTCCGTCTTCAAGAACTTGAGGCGCCGACGACGACATGCCCTGGTTACGGACCGAGACGTCTCCTGCACGACCGCATCGGCTGCCATCGGCGCAGCCACGGCGGGACGAGGCGCCGGAGGGTCCGGACCGGCTGGTGCGGCGCGCCTTCGAGCGCCTCGCGCAGGCGCTGGGATGGCCGTTCGGCCGCAATGCGAGGACCATAAGCCTGCTCCGGGCCGAGCTCGAGGCGCAGGCCGCCGCGATGCGCCGGCAGCAGGAAACCTTCGCGCACAGGCGCCGCATCCTCGAGAAAGCCTCCGCGATGGCCCGGATCGGCGTCTGGGAGTGCGACCTCGACGGCGAGAGGCTCACCTGGACCGACGGCACGTACGACCTGTTCGACCTGCCGCGCGGCTCGGCGCTCGACCGCAACGAGATCGTGAAATACTACACGCCGAAGTCGCGGGCGGCCCTCGAGGTGCTGCGCGCCCGGGCGATCGCCGAGAGCGGCGGCTTCAACCTCGACGTCGAGATCGTCACGCCGAAGGGCAACCGCCGCTGGATCCGGCTGACCGCCACGGTCGAGAGCCGCGACGGCGTGCCGGCCCGCCTCTACGGCATCAAGCAGGACATCACCGAGGAGAAGCTGCTCTGGGAGCGGACGCGCTACCTCGCGGAGTTCGACGTGATGACGGGACTGGCGAACCGCGCGCGGTTCCAGGAGGCGCTGGCCGAGCTCTGCAACCAGCGCCTGGGCGGCATGCTGCTTCTCGTCGACCTCGACGGCTTCAAGGAGGTCAACGACAGCTTCGGCCACGCGGTCGGCGACGAATGCCTGAAGGAGGCGGCGCAACACCTCGCCGGCGCCTGCGCGGGCGCCCGGCTGGTGGCCCGGATCGGCGGCGACGAGTTCGCGGTGCTGTTGGGCCCGGACTTCGACGAGGCCGCCACCGCCTCGCTTGCCCAGGCGGTCGTCGACGCGCTCAACCTGCCGGTCACGCGCGACGGCATGTCCTTCACGCTCGGCGCCTCCGTCGGGATCGCCGCCGTCGAGCAGTCGGGCCCGGCGGAACTGTTCATGAAGGCCGACGCGGCGCTCTACGCCGCCAAGGCGGGCGGCCGCAACACCTTCCGCACCTTCGAGCGGGAGATGATGGGCCGCGCCCCGGGCCGCTCGGCCCTGTCCGAGGGCTATCGCCTGTCGGCCTGAGCCCGCCTCACGGGAAGAGCGGCAGCTGCTCGAGCCCGGTCGCCTCGGGCCAGCCCATCATGATGTTCATGTTCTGGATCGCCTGCCCGCTCGCGCCGCGCACGAGGTTGTCGATCGCCGAGATCACGATGGTGCGGCCGGGACGCCGGTCGGCGACGACGCCGATCAGGCAGTGGTTCGAGCCGCGCACGTGCCGCGTCGCCGGCGTCTGGCCCATCGGCAGCACGTGGACGAAGCCTTCCTTGTCGTAGGCGGACCTGAGCGCGCCGTGGATGGCCTCCGCCTCGCCGCGCACGTAGCAGGTGGCGAGGATGCCGCGGTTCTGCGGCACGAGGTGCGGCGTGAAGCTCGGGATCACCTCCGCGCCGGCCGCCGCGGAAAGCTCCTGGTCGATCTCGGCCATGTGCCGGTGCTTGCCCACGCCGTAGGCGTGGAAGCCCTCGGAGACCTCGGCGAAGAGGTTCGCCTCCTTGGCGCCGCGCCCTGCCCCGGTGACGCCGGAGGCGGCGTCGATGACGATCGGGTCGGGCTCGATGACGCCGCCCCTGAGGAGCGGCACGAGCGGGATGATCGAGGCGGCGACGTAGCAGCCCGTGTTGGCGACGAGCCGCGCTCCCGCGATGTCGTCGCGGTAGAACTCGGGCAGGCCGTAGACCGCCTCTTTCTGCAGCTCGACCGCCTGGTGGGCATGGCCGTACCACGCCTCGTAGGCGGCGGGATCGCGCAGCCGGAAATCGGCCGACAGGTCGACGATCCGGACGTGCCCCGGCAGCCCGGCGAGGACGGCCTGCGTCGTCGCGTGCGGCAGCGCGCAGAACACGACGTCGACGCCCGACCAGTCGACGTCGTCGATGGCCGTCAGCTTCGGCAGGTCGACCATCACGAGATGCGGGAAGACCTCGGCCATCTCCTGGCCGGCCTTCCGGTCGGCGGTCAGCGCGACGATCTCGACGCGCGGGTGGCGGGCGAGCAGTCGCACGAGCTCCGCGCCCGTGTAGCCGCTGGCACCAAGGATCGCGACGCGGGTCTTGTCCGCCATCTCGTCATCTCCGTCGTTTCAGCTCGTGCGGAAGCCCGTGAGGGCAAAGAAAAAGGGGCGCCGGAGGCGCCCCTTCGAAAGTCTCGTATGAAGCCGACCGGGCGCGGGTCAGCGCTTCGAGAACTGGAAGCTGCGGCGCGCCTTCGCGCGGCCGTACTTCTTGCGCTCGACGGCGCGCGGGTCGCGCGTCAGGAAGCCGCCCTTCTTGAGCGGGCTCCGGAGGCTCGGCTCGTAGCGGGTCAGCGCCTGCGACAGGCCGTGGCGCACCGCGCCCGCCTGGCCGGACAGGCCGCCGCCGGTCACCGTGCAGGTGATGTCGTACTGCGTCGTGCGCTGCACGAGCTCGAGCGGCTGCTGGAGCACCATCTGCAGCACCGGCCGCGCGAAGTACTCCTTGTAGTCCTTGCCGTTGACGATGATGCGGCCGGCGCCGGGCTTCACCCAGACGCGGGCGACGGCGTTCTTGCGGCGGCCGGTCGCGTAGGCACGGCCGAACTGATCGAGCTTCTGCTCGTAGACGGGAGCCTGGTTCTCCGACGCGGGCGCGTTGCCCATCGCCTGGCCCAGATCCTCGAGCGACTGGATTTCCTGCTCGGCCATCAGATGACCCTCACATTCTTCTTGCTGAGCGCGGCGACGTCGAGCGGCTTCGGCTGCTGCGCCTCGTGCGGGTGTTCCGCGCCGCCATAGACGCGGAGGTTCTTGAGCTGCTGGCGGCCGAGCGGCCCGCGCGGAAGCATGCGCTCGACGGCCTTCTCGACCACGCGCTCCGGGAAGCGGCCGTCGAGGATCTGGTGCGCCTTGCGCTCCTTGATCCCGCCGGGATAGCCGGTGTGCCAGAAGTAGCTCTTGTTCTCGCGCTTGCGGCCGGTGAACACCACCTTGTCCGCGTTGACGACGATCACGTTGTCGCCGCAGTCGACGTGCGGCGTGAAAATGGCTTTGTGCTTGCCGCGCAGGCGCATGGCGATCAACGCCGCGAGCCGGCCGACGACCAGGCCTTCGGCATCGATCAGCACCCACTGCTTCTCGATATCGGCCGGCTTAGCCGAAAAGGTCTTCATGTCTTCACCTGTCGGATGATCGGGCGGCGCGCCGTCGGGAGGCTCGCCGCGATATCACTGCGGGCCCCGGAAGGGAGCCCGTCGAACCTTGGGCGCCGTATCTACTGCGCGGCCGCCCTTCCGTCAAGTGAAGATACGACGCCGCTCCCGGAAAAACACCAACGAAATCAGTGCGGTTGTCGATGCGGTATCATTTTACCACATCGGGAATGGAATAGGTCGTCACGACATGCGCCACCATGTCGTCCTCGCCCTCCGAGCGCAGCGCCACCTCCCCCACCGCCAGGCGGCGGCCGAGCTTCATGATCGTGCAGTCGGCCAGCATGTCGCGCTGCGCCGGCCGGCGCAGGAAGTTGATCGAAAGGTTCGTCGTCACGGCGAGCGCCACGGGGCCGAGCTGCGCCAGGATGGCGATGTACATGGCGTAGTCGGCGAGCGACATCATCGCCGGGCCGGAGATCGTGCCGCCCGGCCGCAGGTGGCGCTCGTGATACGCCATGCGCACCACCGCCCCCATCTCCCGCACCGACTCGATGGAGAAGCTGCGCCCGCCGTGGTGGATCTGCGGGAACTCCGCCTCGAGGAACCGGTCGACCTCCTCGGCCGTCATTCGCGGTAGCGGCGCCGATCCGTCCATCCTAGAGTCCCCTCCCCGTCGTTTCAGTTTCGCCACCATAGGCCGGAGCGGGCGCGGCGGCGCAAGGACCACGAGACCACGGGCGGTTCGACATGAGCACCACAAGCCTATCCGAGGCGACGCCGCGCGAAGGCGCGGACGACATCGTCCTGCTCGACAGGCGGGACGGCATCGCCACCCTGACGCTCAACCGGCCGAAGGCGCGCAACGCGCTCTCCGAGGCGCTGCTCGACGCGCTCTCCGCGGCCCTCGACGAGCTGGATGCGGATGCGGGCGTCTGCGTCGTCGTGCTGGCCGGGACGCCGCCGGCCTTCTGCGCCGGCCACGACCTGCGCGAGATGCAGGCGGCCCGCGAGGCGCCCGATCGCGGCCGCGAGGCCTTCGCGAGGCTCTTCGCCAAGTGCAGCGAGGTGATGCAGAAGATCGTGACGCTGCGCCAGCCGGTGGTCGCCGCGGTCGACGGCATCGCCACGGCGGCCGGCTGCCAGCTCGTCGCGAGCTGCGACCTCGCCGTGGCGGGCGCCGAGAGCCGGTTCGCGACGCCCGGCGTCAATATCGGGCTGTTCTGCTCGACGCCGATGGTCGCGCTGTCGCGCAACGTCTCGCGCAAGCACGCGATGGAGATGCTGCTGACGGGCGACATGGTGGACGCCGGGCGCGCCGCGGAGATCGGCCTCGTCAACCGGGTCGTGCCGGCCGGCACCGCGATCGACGGCGCGATGGAGCTCGCCCGGCAGATCGCGTCGAAGTCGCCGCTCGTCCTGAAGATCGGCAAGGAGGCCTTCTACCGGCAGCTCGAGATGCCGCTGGCGGAGGCCTACAGGCACACCGCCGAGGTGATGACGGAGAACATGCTGGCCCGCGACGCCGAGGAAGGCATCGGCGCCTTCATCGAGAAGCGCAGGCCGAGCTGGAGCGGCGAATGACCTCGATCAATCACGATCGCTACGAGGACGGCTACGTTCGCGACATCCTGCACGGCGTGAAGACGATCGCCATCGTCGGCGCCAGTCCCAAGGAGATCAGGCCGAGCTACTTCGTGCTGAGATACCTGGTGGAAAAGGGCTACACCGTCTTCCCGGTCAATCCGGGCCATGCCGGCCGGACGATCGCCGGGCGCGAGGTCTATGGCTCGCTGTCCGACATCCCGCACCCGGTCGACATGGTCGACGTCTTCCGCTCGTCGGAGGCGGCGGCGGGCGTGGTCGACGAGGCGCTCGCGCTCTCGCCCCTCCCGGCCGTCGTCTGGATGCAGCTCGGCGTGCGCAACGACGAGGCGGCGGCGAAGGCCGAGGCGCAGGGCGTGCGGGTGGTGATGAACCGCTGCCCCAAGATCGAGTACGGGCGCCTGTCGGGCGAGATCGCCTGGTCGGGCGTCAACCGGCGTACGATATCGAGCCGCAAGCCCGCCCTATCCGGACGAGGCTTCCAGCGGCTATCAATTGCGCCGGGAGCGAACGCGGGCGGCCGGGCGGCCCCCGACCCTGAACAAGAAGGAGGCGACACATGACTGAGGCGAAAGAGCCGGGCTTCAACACGCTGGCGATCCATGCCGGGGCGCAGCCCGACCCGACGACCGGGGCTCGCGCCACGCCGATCTACCAGTCGACCTCCTTCGTCTTCGAGGACGTCGACCACGCCGCGTCGCTGTTCGGCCTGCAGGCCTTCGGCAACATCTACACCCGCATCGGCAACCCCACCTGCGCGGTGCTCGAGGAGCGCGTCGCGGCGCTCGAGGGCGGCACGGCGGCGCTCGCCGTCGCCTCGGGCCACTCGGCGCAGCTGATCGTCATGCACACGCTGCTCGAGCCGGGCGACGAGTTCGTCGCCGCCGGGCAGCTCTACGGCGGCTCGATCAACCAGTTCAACCACGCCTTCAAGAAGTTCGGCTGGCAGGTGAAGTGGGCCGACGCCAGGGATCCGGAGAGCTTCGAGAAGGCGCTGTCGCCGAAGACCAAGGCGATCTTCATCGAGTCGATCGCCAATCCCGGCGGCATCGTCTCCGACATCGAGGCGATCTCGAAGATCGCCCGCAAGGCGCGCGTGCCGCTGATCGTCGACAACACGCTGGCGACGCCGTATCTCTGCCGGCCCTTCGAGCACGGCGCCGACATCGTCGTGCACTCGCTGACGAAGTTCCTCGGCGGCCACGGCAACTCGATCGGCGGCATCATCGTCGACGGCGGCACGTTCAACTGGTCGCACGACGACCGCTACCCGACCCTCTCCGCGCCGTGCGAGTCGTATCACGGCATGGTGCTGCACGAGACGTTCGGCAACTTCGCCTTCGCCATCGCCTGCCGCGTGCTCGGCCTGCGCGACCTCGGCCCGGCGCTGTCGCCGTTCAACGCGTTCCTGATCATCAACGGCACGGAGACGCTGGCCCTGCGCATGCAGCGCCACAGCGAGAACGCCAAGGCGGTCGCGCAGCACCTGCAGTCGCACGCGAAGGTCAGCTGGGTGAGCTATGCCGGCCTGCCCGGCGACAGCTTCAACGGGCTCGCGCAGAAATACTGCCCGAAGGGCGCCGGCGCCGTCTTCACCTTCGGCCTCAAGGGCGGCTACGACGCGGGCATCAAGCTCGTGTCGAACCTCAAGCTGTTCTCGCACCTGGCCAATATCGGCGACACGCGAAGCCTCGTCATCCACCCCGCCTCGACGACGCACCGCCAGCTCACCGACGACCAGAAGAGCTCGGCCGGCGCCGGTCCGGAGGTCGTGCGCCTGTCGATCGGCATCGAGGACGTCGAGGACATCATCGCGGACCTCGACCAGGCCCTCGCGACGATCTGAGCCGGGGACGCTCCGGGGGGCGGCCCGCGAGGCCGCTCCCTCAGATCGTGCCGGTGGCGCGCCGCGCGGGCGCTGCCATGTCGCGGACGACCGCCTGCTCCCGCGCCGCCTCCGTCAGCCCGCGGGCGTGGACGACCGCCAGCGCCATCACGATCATGGCGCCCGCCTGGTGCAGCAGGGCGATCCACAGGTCGACGCCGGTGAGCAGCGTCGAGACGCCGAGCGCCACCTGCACGAAGACCATGCCGGCGATGGCGTGCGCCCGGGCGCGGGCCTTCCGGTCGACGCCGCTGCGATAGGCGTCGAACAGGTGCAGCAGCGCCACCGCGAAGATGAGGTAGGCGAGCATCCGGTGGTCGAACTGCACCGTCAGCACGTTCTCGAACATGTTGATCCACCAGGGATCGCGGATGAACAGCCCGGTCGGGATGATGCGGCCGTCCATCAGCGGCCACGTCTCGTAGGTGAGCCCGGCGTCGAGCCCGGCGACGAGGCCGCCGAGCAGGACCTGCAGGAACACGAGCCCGACGAGCAGCCGCGCGGTGCCGCGGAAGCGCCGCGGGCTCAGGCTCTCCGGCAGCCTGTTGCGCAGGCCCTCGGCGACCCAGATCAGGAGCGCGAAGATCGCCGTGGCGAGGCCGAGATGGGCGGCGAGCCTGTACTGGCTGACCGAGACGCGGTCGACGAGGCCGCTCATCACCATGTACCAGCCGAGCGCGCCCTGCGCCGCGCCGAGCGCGAAGAGCCCCACGAGCGGGCCCACCATCCGGCGCTCGATGCGCCTGGTCAGCAGGAAGAACAGGAACGGCACGAGGAAGATGAAGCCGATCGCCCTGCCGAGCAGCCGGTGCGCCCACTCCCAGTAGTAGATGAACTTGAAGTCCGAGAGCGACATGCCCTCGTTGATGATCTGGTACTGCGGGATCTGCTGGTACTTGTGGAACTCGACGAGCCACGCGGCGTCGCTGAGCGGCGGCAGCGCGCCGGTCACGAGGTCCCACTCGGTGATCGAGAGGCCCGATTCCGTCAGCCGCGTCGCGCCGCCGACGACCACCATGGCGAACACGCACAGCGCGAGCGCGAGGAGCCAGGCGCGCACCGCCGGGCGCGCCCTCTCCGCGCGCGAGGTGATCTCGTAAGCGGAACTATGGGTATCGGATGTCATGACGCTCTTCGCTGGAAGCCGGCCGCCGGCTCCGCTAGTAAGGGCGTCCGTCGGCGCTGACAAGCGCAGGGCCGCGCGCCCGGCGCGTCACGTTGACGCCTTGCAGCAGGTTTTCGCCATGACCCCGAGACAGCGCCGCATCATCGGCCGCACGGGCCTCGTGCTCTTCGTGATCGTCTACATCGTCGCGGCGATGATCGTCGGCGCCGAGTTCCTGGCCGACCGCAACCCGGTCCTGCAGATCGCCTATTTCGCGGTCGCCGGCTTCGCCTGGGTGCTGCCCGGCATGTGGATCATCCGCTGGTCGCGCGGCGGCGAGGCCTGAGGCCGCCGCCTCACGCCGCCGTCACCTTGCGGAAGCGGTTGGCGAGCGCGAACGGCGCGCCGGTCAGGAACAGGTCGAGATACTGCAGGTCCTGATAGTCGCCGTTCAGCGAGACGCGCGGCAGCGACCACAGGTTCTGCGCGTGCTCGCGGAAGAGAAGCCCGGGCCTGGTCGTCACGGCGGTCGCGAAGCCGAGGCGCCTGGCGAGCCCGAACTCGCGCTGTCGCCGCGGCGTCGCGGCTGCCATAGGGATAGGCGAAGTGGCGCGGGCGCTCGCCGAGCTCCTGCGCGATGACGCGGCGGCTCTCGGCCATCTCGTAGGAGGCTTCCGCCTCGCCGATCTGCGACAGCGCCGGATGCGTCAGCGTGTGGGCGCCGATCGTCACCAGCGGGTTGGCGTCGAGGCCCCTCACCTCGTCCCAGCTCAGGCCCATGCGCGCGACGAGCGCCTGCTCGTCGATGCCCGCCGCCGCCGCCATGGCGCTCACGAAGTCGCGGCGCTCGGCGACGCCGAGCGAGCGCAGGTGCCAGTAGATCGTCTCGTAGGCCTCGTACTTGTCGTCCGTGGTGGCCGTCGCGAAGCGCTGCTCCTCGCCGCCGAGCGTCACGACGACCTCGTCCTGCGTCGCCAGCACCTCCTCGAGCGTGCGCCACCACAGCGCGACGCTGCGGTCCGGCAGCCCCGTCATCAGGTAGATGGCATAGGGCGCGTCGTGCTTCTCGAACACCGGATGGGCGTGCCGCAGGTTGTCGGCGTAGCCGTCGTCGATCGTGAAGCAGGCGAAGCGGCCGCCGTCGCGCGGATGAAGCAGCCGCTCGCGCATCTCGTCGAGCGAGACGATGTCGAGCCCGGCGTCCTGGACCCGCCCGATCACCGCCGACAGGAACTCCGGCGTCACGCTCAGGATCCGGTTCGGCGAGAACGCCGCCGGCTCCCCCGGCTCCACGTGGTGGAGGGTGAATATGATGCCCGCCCCCTGCGTCAGCGGGGCCAACATCCTGTGGGCGCCCGAGTAGTAGAGGGTCTTCAGTCCCGCCTGGAGCAGGGCGGTTCTCCGCCGGTTCATGCCGCTGCCTTCTCCCGCTGGTTGCCGTGCGCTGCCGTCGCCTGTGGGAGTAGACCAAGGAATTGTTGATCTTTGCTTGATACGGTCCGGCCGATCCATTGAGCGCCACAGCCGGAGTACCTCCTTTGGCGATTGCTTCAAGCGTCGGCCCGCTTCCCCTGACGGAGGAACGGACGGGACTTCTCGTCCGCGCCAGCGTCCTGTCGCTCCGGGAGGCCGAGGAGCCGTGGCGGCAACTCGAGCAGACCGGCATCTCGACCCCGAACCACCGCTTCGACTGGATCGAGGCCTGGCAGCGCCATCTCGGCGCGCGCGAAGGCATCGAGCCGGCGGTCGTGGTCGGCAGCGACGAGAGCGGCGCGCCGCTCGTGGTGTGGCCGTTCGGCGTCCGCCGGGTCGCGGGCCTGCGCGTCGCGAGCTGGCTCGGCGGCCGCTTCGCCAACTACCAGATGGGCGTCTACGCCCAGGGCGTCCTGCCGAGCCTCGACCTGCAGCAGATCACGCGCGCCCTCGCGGCGCTGCGCGACACCGCCCGCGTCGACGCGCTGCACCTGATCAACCAGCCGATGAGCTGGGACGGCCACCGCAACCCGCTGCTCGAGCTGCCGCACCAGCCGGCGCCGGCGCAGGCCTATTCCCTGGCGATCGGTGGCCGCCCGTTCGACGAGGTCTACGCCGAGCTCCGGAGCGGCGCGACCCGCAAGAAGCTCCGGCGCGCCGAGCGCAAGATGATGGAGGACCACGGCGGCTGCGCCATCCGCCAGCCCGAGACCGAGCTCGAGGTCGAGACGGTGCTCGACGTCTTCTTCCAGCAGAAGCGCGCGCGGATGGCCGAGAGCGGCACCCCGAACGTCTTCGACGAGCCTGGCGTGGAGCCCTTCGTGCGCGAGCTCGGCCGGCGCAGCCTCGGCATGGCCGAGCCGCTTCTCGACCTGTACTGGCTTCAGACGGCCTCCGAGGTCGCCGCCACCTGGGGCGGCGTGCGGGACGGCAAGCGCCTGTCCGGGCTGATCAATTCCTTCGACCTCGGCGAGATCGCCCAGCTCCATCCGGGCGAGATCCTGCTGCGCCACGTCGTCGAGCTCGCCTGCGACCGGCGGGTCGCCACCTTCGACCTCGGCACCGGCGACGCCGCCTACAAGCGCAGCTGGTGCCCGAACGTCGACGAGCTGTTCGAGAGCCACCTCGCCCTCAGCGCCCGCGGCCTCGCCTACAGCACGGCCTCGAGCGCCTTCTCGCACGGCAAGCGCCGCCTCAAGCGCTCGGCGCGGGCGATGCAGCTGCTGCACCGCCTCGGCATCGCCTGATCATCCGCATCGCCTGATCACGGAAGGATCGTACGCCGGCCGCCGCCTCGCGGCGGCCGCGGCTCACGCCGCCAGCGACCCCGCCGCCCGCGTCTCCGTCTCGCGGTCCGCGGCGGCGAGCGAGACGAGCGTCACGTTCTCGACGCCGGTCTTCAGGAGCCGGTCGCGCATCGCGCCGACGCTCTCGTCCGGCTGCGCGGCAGAGACCACGAGCAGCGCGGCGTCCGGCAGACGCTCCTCGAAGGCCGGCACGTTGGCCGTCGAGGGCTGCAGCATGAGCACGACGTCGTAGGTGTGGGTCAGCGCGTCGAGCACCAGGTCGACGCCGCCCTTCACCTCGTCGCTCGCCGGATCGAGGTCGCCGCGGCCGGAAGGCAGGACGTGGACCCGGCTGCGCGGATCGCGGAACAGCACCTCGCCGAAGTCGCACCGGCCGGTCAGCAGGTCGGACAGGCCGTAGCGCGCGTCGTTCAGCACGTCGTCGAACAGGTCGAGCCCGAAGCCGGCGTCGACCAGCACGACCCGCGCGCCGCGGCCCGAGACCGAGCGGGCGAGCGACAGGGCGAAGGCCGCCTCGTCGGCCGGCGCGCCGGTGCCGGTGACGAGCGCCATGCGCGGCGTCGCCCCCGCGTCGCCCAGCACGATGTCGCACAGCGCCGTCATGTTGCCGTGGCCCGCCGCCGCCATGCCGCCCGGCCGCATCGCCCGTTCCGGCCGCAGCGGCACCACGCCGGCCTCGATGCGCCGGTTGCGGCCGCCGTTCGGGCCGCCGGGCTCGGCCTCGTATTCGAGGCCGGCCAGCCGCACGAGCTCGAGCGTCACGATCGCGCCGACCGACAGGATGGTGGCGGCGAGGAGCGCGGCGACGAGGGTCAGCACGGTCCTGGGGAAGTACGGCTCGGAGGCCGGGGCCGCCCGCGAGATGATGCGGGCATCGGCCGGCAGGGCCTTGAGCGTGTCGCGGGTGCTCGCCTCCCGGTAGCGGGCGAGCATCGATTCCAGGAGATCGCGCTGCGACTTGGCCTCGCGCTCGAGCGCCCGGAGCTCGACCTCCTGCTGGTTGGCGTTGGCCGACTGCGTCTTCAGCTTGTCGAGCTGCGAGAGGATCTCGCGCTCGCGCTCGGCCGCGACGGCGGCGTCGGATTCGAGAGAGGCGACGACCTTGCGGACCTCGTCGCGGATCTGGCTGCGCAGGTCGCCGAGCTGGGCCGTGAGCTCCTTCATGCGCGGATGGCGCGGGCCGAGCGTGCTCGACAGCTGCGCGATCTGGGCGCGCAGGCGCACCGCCTCGCCGACAAGGCCCTGCACGAGCTGCGAGTTCATGACGTCGGAGGCCTCGACCTCCTGGCCCGATTCCAGCCGGTCGCGCAGCAGGCGGGCGCGCGCCTCGGCCTGGCTCTTGTCGGAGCGCACGGTGGCGAGCTGGGTGGCGAGCTCGGAGAGCTGCTGGCTCGACAGGCTCTGCGGGCTCTGGTCGCTGCCGCGCGAGCCGTTGAACAGGCCGTGCTCGGCCCGGTAGTCCTCGACGGCGTTCTCGGCCTTCTGGACCCGGTCGCGCAGCTGCTGGATCTGGTCGTCGAGCCAGTCGCTCGCGTCGCGCGTGGTGTCGCGCTTCGCGGCCCGCTGCATCTCGAGATATTCCTCGCCGATCGTGTTGGCGACCTCGGCGGCCAGCATCGGGTCGCGCGAGGAGAACTCGATGGCGATCACCCGCGACTGGTCGATCTGGTAGACGGTCAGGTGGTCGTAATAGGTCTCGAGCACCCGGTCCTGGGTCGCCTCGTCCGAGCCGAGCCCGATAAGCGACAGGATCGACGACAGCGTGCCCTTCGACTTGTCGAACTCGGGCCTGTCCTCGAGATGAAGCTTGTCGATGACGCGCCGGCTGAGGTCGGCCGCCAGGATGATCTGCACCTGGCTGCGGATCGCCTCCTGGTCGAGCAGGTCGCGCTCGGAGGTCGTGACGCTCTGGGGACGCGTGTAGACGGTCTCCTGATTCTCGACGAGCACCTTGGACGTCGACCGGTAGAGCGGCGTCTGCAGCATCAGCCATGCGAGCGTGAGCGTGAGCACGATGGCGACGGGCAGGCCGACCCAGCGGCGCTTCTGCCACACGGCGGAGGCGATTCCCGCCGCGCTCGGGCCGGAGGCGGCGTCGGTCTGTCGGGAACGTGGAGGCTGAGTTGGCGCGTGCATGAACCTGGCTTCCCTCATGGGCACCACGATGACAGCCCCGTCACGGTAACTTTTGGGTTAATCGTCCCGCATTGAAACGTCAGCCATTTGTTAACCCAGCCCGATTACTTCTCGATAACCATCTTCGAGGGGTCCCCGAGGGACAGGTATGCAAGCACGCGTCTTCTTTCTCGTCGCCCTGATCGCCCTGGCCGTCTCAGGCTGCGTGAGTCATCCGCCCGTCGACGCCCGCTTCGACGCCGCCCTCTCCGCCCCCTACCGGCTCGATTCGGGCGACCAGCTCCGCGTCGTCGTGTTCGGCCAGACCGACCTGACGAACAGCTACACCGTCGATGCCGCCGGCAACGTCTCGATGCCGCTCATCGGATCGCTGCGGGCGCGGGGCCGCACGCCCGACGAGCTCGAGAGCGCCATCGCCGCCTCCCTCTCCCAGGGCTATCTGCGCAACCCGTCGGTCGCGGTCGAGGTCGCCGCCTACCGGCCGTTCTTCGTCCTCGGCGAGGTCAAGGCGCCCGGCAAGTTCGCCTACGTGAACGACCTCACCGGCCGCCGCGCGATCGCCATGGCCGGCGGCTTCACGCCGCGCGCCGTCAAGCGGGAGATCGAGATCTCGCGGCTGGTCGACGGCCAGGTGATCGAGGCGACCGTCCCGCTCGACTATCCCATCCTCCCCGGCGACACGGTGCGCGTCATCGAGCGCTGGTTCTGACGGGGCCGGGATGCGCATCCTCCACTGCTTCCGCGCCCCGGTCGGCGGCCTGTTCCGCCACGTCCAGGACCTGGCGCGGGCGCAGCAGGCGCTCGGCCACGAGGTCGGCGCGATCGCCGACGCGGCGTCCGGCGGCGCGGCCGCGCGTGAGAAGCTCGAGGCGCTGGCCGCCGACCTCTCCCTCGGCGTGCACCGCGTGGCGATGCCGCGGCAGGCGGGGCTCGGCGACCTGACGGCCTTCCGCGCCGTCTCGCGTCACATCGCCGAGATCGGCCCCGACGTCGTGCACGGCCACGGCGCGAAGGGCGGCGCCTATGCCCGCCTCGCCCCCGCCGGCTCCGCCATCCGCGTCTACACCCCGCACGGCGGCAGCCTGCACTACACGCGGCGCTCGCCCGTCGGCTTCTTCTACCTGAACGTCGAGGAGTTCCTCGCCCGGCGGACGGACCGCTTCCTCTTCGAGAGCGCCTACGGGCTGCGGGTCTTCGAGGCGCGCATCGCCTCGACCGGCGGCCGCGGCCGGGTCGTGCACAACGGCCTGCCGGAGAGCGATTTCGGCACGCACGAGCCGGCGGCCGACGCGGCCGACTTCCTGTTCGTCGGCGAATTGCGCGACCTCAAGGGCGTGGAGGAGCTCCTGCGGGCGCTCAGGCTGCTGCACGAGCGCGGGCGGCCGGTGCGCGCGGTGATCGCCGGCGACGGCCCCGACGCGGCCAGCTTCAGGTCGCTCGCCGGCACGCTCGGGCTCGCAGACTTCGTGACCTTCCCCGGCGCGCGGCCGGCGCGCGAGCTCTTCCCGCTCGGCCGCTGCCTCGTCGTGCCGTCGCGGGCGGAATCGCTGCCCTACATCGTGCTCGAGGCGGGCGCCGCGTGCCTGCCGATGGTGTCGACGAATGTCGGCGGCATCCCCGAGATCTTCGGCGAGATGGCCGACCGGCTCGTCCCGCCGCGCGACCCCGCGGCGCTGGCCGAGGCGATGGCGGCCCATCTCGACGCACCGGAGGAGGCCCGGCGCCTCGCGTCCGCGCTGCAGGCGCGCATCCGCCGCGACTTCTCGCTGGCGAAGATGGTGGACGACGTGGTGGCGGCCTACGCGGAGGCGCGGCAATCGCGCGCCGGCGGGGCCGCGATTAAGCCTTCCGAGACCATTCGCTGCTAGACCCGAGCTGCAAAAGCCCACACAGAACGGGCGCTGAAGGAGCCGCCGCGACATGCAGCAAGGTCAGACCACGGTCGAGGATCTCAAGCGCCCGCAGCGAGCCGCCGACCAGCCGCGCGACAGCCGGCGACGTGCTGGGCGCGCTCGCCGAGGAGATCGCCCGGCAGCCGGTGACGAGCGCGATCTCTCCGGTCGTCTTCGCCGGCCTCGTGCGCACGCTCGAGCTCGTGCTCCTCGTCTGCGCCGGCGCGCTGATGCAGGCCCTGGTCGTCGTGCCGCGCGACGGCTTCGACGCGATCTACGTCCCGCTGATGGTCTTCGGCTCGATCGTCGCCGTGATCGGCTTCCAGTCGGCCGGCTGCTACACGCCGGGGGCGCTGCGCCACGTCGTGCGCAACGGCGGGCGGCTCATCGTCGTCTGGACGGCGGCGTTCGGGGTGGTCGCGCTGACGATCTTCATGCTGAAGCTCGGCGTGCTCTTCTCGCGCGCCTGGCTGATCGGCTGGTACCTGTGCGGCCTCGGCGGCCTGATCGCCTTCCGCGTCGCCGTCTCGCAGCTCGCCCGCCACTGGACGAGGAACGGCCGCCTGGTGCGGCGCGCCGTCATCGTCGGCGGCGGCACGACGGCGGAAAGCCTGATCAACGACCTCACCAGGTCGCCCGAGACCGACATCCAGATCTGCGGCATCTTCGACGACCGCTCCGACGACCGCTCGCCCGCGAGCGTGCGCGGCTATCCCAAGCTCGGCACCGTGCGGCAGCTCGTCGAGTTCGCCCGGCGCACCCGCGTCGACCTGCTGATCGTCACCCTGCCGATCACCGCCGAGCGCCGCGTGCTGCAGATGCTGCGCGAGCTCTGGGTGCTGCCGGTCGACATCCGCCTGAGCGCCCACACCAACAATCTGCGGCTCAGCCCGCGCGCCTATTCCTATATCGGCAACGTGCCGTTCTTCGACGTCGCCGACCGGCCGGTGGCCGACTGGAACCGGGTCAAGAAGGCGCTGTTCGACTACGGGATCGGCAGCATCGTCCTGCTTCTCGCCCTGCCGGTGATGGCGCTGGTGGCGATCGCCATCAAGCTCGACAGCCGCGGCCCCGTGCTCTTCCGGCAGAAGCGCTACGGCTTCAACAACGAGCTGATCGGCGTCTTCAAGTTCCGCTCGATGTATGTCGACCAGTGCGACGCCGCGGCCAGCAGGCTCGTCAGCCGCGACGACCCGCGCGTCACCCGGGTCGGCCGCTTCATCCGCAAGACGAGCCTCGACGAGCTGCCGCAGCTCTTCAACGTCATGCGCGGCGAGCTCTCGCTCGTCGGCCCGCGGCCGCACGCGCTGCAGGCCAAGGCCGAGAACCGCCTCTACGACGACGTGGTCGACGGCTATTTCGCCCGCCACCGCGTGAAGCCCGGCATCACCGGCTGGGCGCAGATCAACGGCTGGCGCGGCGAGACCGACACGCAGGAGAAGATCGAGCAGCGCGTGAAGCACGATCTCTACTACATCGAGAACTGGTCGCTGGCGCTCGACCTCTACATCCTCGCCATGACGCCGTTCTCGCTCCTGATGAAGCGCGAGGGAGCCTATTGACGGTCGCAGCCGCCCCCGCAGCGCACGTCTCGCTGCCCCGGCTCGGTCGCGTCGTCCGCCGCGTCGCGATCACCGCGACCGTGCTCGCCGGCGGCATCGTCTATGTCGAGCCGTCGCCGCACGAGTTCGTCGCGCTCGTGGCGATCCTCGCCTGCTTCGGCACCGGCCTCAGGATCCATCCGCGGCTGTGGCCGATGACGTTCCTGCTCGCCTCCTACATCGCCTTCGGCATCCCGGCCGCGCTGCAGACCGACCCGATGAAGGACGGCATATTGTGGATGTCGGTGTCGGGCTTCCTCGCCGGCACGGCGGTGCTCTACGCGTCGTTCATCGCCGAGAACCCCGTCTCGCATTTCCGCCTGCTCGGCTGGGCCTACGTCGCCGCCACCGCCGTGCCGGCGACGGCCGGCATCCTCGGCTATTTCGGCATCGTCGGCAGCGACCTCTTCCTGCTCTACGGGCGGGCGCGCGGCACGTTCCAGGATCCCAACGTCCTCGGCCCCTTCCTGATCCTGCCGTTCCTGTTCCTCGCCGACGGGGTGCTGCGCGGCACGTTCCGCGGGGCGATCCTGCGGGGCGCGATCATGCTGCCGATCGCGCTCGCCATCTTCCTCAGCTTCTCGCGCGGCGCGTGGGGCCACCTCGTCGCCTCGCTCGCGCTCCTGACCTTCTTCACCTTCGTCCTGTCGAGCTCGATCCTGTCGCGCATGCGCGTGATGATCATGGTGGTGATCGGCGTGATGGTGCTCGCCACCTGCATCGGCGGCGCGCTGTCGATCCCCAAGGTGCAGAAGCTGTTCGCCGAGCGCGCCCACCTGACGCAGCAATACGACACCGGCCACGAGGGACGCTTCGGCCGCTGGAAGAGCGGCTTCGCCCTGGCGCTCGAGAAGCCGCTCGGCATCGGCCCGCTGATGTTCGGCAAGCGCTTCCCCGAGGACCCGCACGACGTCTACCTGAACTCGCTGATGTCGTTCGGCTGGGGCGGGGCGCTGTCCTACGTCGTGCTCGTGCTCTCGACGATCGCCATGGGGTTCCGCGCGGTGCTCGTGCCGACGCCGTGGCAGCGCTACACGATCGTCGCCTACTCCAGCTACGTGCCGCTGACGATGCTCAGCGTCATCATCGACACCGACCACTGGCGCCACTACTTCCTGGTGCTCGGCTGTCTGTGGGGGCTGATCGCCGCGACCGAATCCTACCGCGGCACGCTCCTCGCCCGGTCAGTTGCAGGTCGGAATGTTCCGCCGCATGTTGCATAGCCCGTTCGACCGGACATACGCCCCGACATAGTCGATCGGCGTCGGCACGTTGACGGCCCACGATCCCGCCGCCGCCTTGCCGGCAGAGGTCATGTCCTGGATCGTCGCCATCGCCTCGAACTGCTCCGTGAACTGCGCAAACAGCCGCCCGTCGAACGCGACGCTGTCGGTCGCGTAGCAGGCAATGAGCGGAATGAGGAGGCGCAGAAGCTTCATAGACCGGAGCATGCCATCGAGACCTTTGCTCCATCTAAAGGCGATTTGCTCAATTTGTCGCGGCTTTTATGGCAATGCCGCGAAACGGCGCGCCCGCCCGGCGGGCGCCGGCACCCGCGAATCGCCGGGGCGGCCCATGCCTTTCGCGCCGTGCCGGCAGGCGCGCATGGCGGTCCCGCCGGCGGCATGCCGCCGGGCGTCGCGACGCTCGAATTTGAGGGGAAACTGGAAACGAATGGTCGGAGTGGCAGGATTTGAACCTGCGACCCCTGGTCCCCCAGACCAGTGCGCTAACCGGGCTGCGCCACACTCCGGTGCCATTCGGAACGGCCGTTCAATATCGGTTTCGGATGGCTGCCGCAAGGGCTTGGCGGCAAATCCGCAGGAAGCGGTGCGCCGCCCCGCGAAAACCTTGAAATTCGTGCCCGACGCAGGGCAACGCCGCGTCATCGACGTCGCGCGGACCGGCACGAGACGTATTCCGGCGTGCCCGGCTTAGACTTTCCGAAACACACTTCGCTTCATCTTCTTCGAAGACCGCGCCGGCCGTGATTCCCGACGGGCCGGCGCCCGAATCTCGCATGAGCGGAAACTGTGATGAATCTTCGCGTGCCTCTGGTGGACCGGCTCCACCTTTCCCTGTCGGCCAAGGTGTCGATCGTCGTCGTCGCCTGCCTCGCGCTGCTCGGCCTGACGGTCCAGGCCACCACCTACTACACGATGCGCGCCGAGGCGGCCGACCGGGCCACGCAGCGCCAGGAAGACAACATGCGCGTCGCCTGGCACGTGCTGCGCGGCATCGGCGACACGTTCCGCATCGACGGAGACACCCTCTATGCCGGCGACACCGCGCTGAACGGCCTCTACGAGCCCGTCGACGCGGTCAAGGAGATGGTCGGCGGCACGGCCACGATCTTCATGCGCGACACCCGCGTCTCGACGAACGTGAAGAAGCCCGACGGCTCGCGTGCGGTCGGCACGAAGCTCGCGAAGGGGCCGGTCTACGACGCCCTGTTCGGGCGCGGCGAGCCCTATCGCGGGCAGGCCGACATTCTCGGCACGATGTTCTTCACCGCCTACGACCCGATCAAGAACGCCAGCGGCGAGACGATCGGCGTGCTCTATGTCGGGATCCCGCAGCAGGACTTCTTCGGCGCCATCGACTGGCTGGCCTGGAAGATCGCCGCCATCAGCTCGGTCGTCCTCTTGCTGATCGCGCTCGTCTCGCTGTGGACGGCGCGGCGGGTCTTCGCGCCCCTGCAGGGCCTCTCCAGGGCGATCGACAAGCTCGGCGCCGGCGAGACCGAGGTCGCGATCCCCGGCGAGGCCCGGCGCGACGACATCGGCCGCATGGCCCGCTCGGTCGCCCGCCTCAAGGACGGCATGATCGAGAAGGTGCGCGCCGAGGGCGAGGCGGACCGGCAGCGGGCGACCGCCGAGACGGAGCGCCGCCACACGGAGATCGCCCAGCGCGAGGCGGCCGAGGAGCAGTCGATCGTCGTCGGCGAGATCGGCGCGGGCCTGTCGAAGCTCTCCGGCGGTGACCTGACCTACCGAATCTCGCGCGACTTCCCCGGCAAGTATCTCGAGCTGCGCGACGACTTCAACGCGGCGATGGAGCAGCTGAGCGAGGTCATGACGACGATCGCCGCCGCCACCAGCACGATCCACTCCGGCTCGGGCGAGATCAGCCAGGCCTCCGACGACCTGTCGCGGCGCACCGAGCAGCAGGCGGCGAGCCTGGAGCAGACGGCGGCCGCGCTCGACGAGATCACCGCGACGGTGAAGAAGACGGCGGACGGGGCGAACCACGCCCGCGACGTCGTCGGCAAGGCCAAGTCCGACGCCGAGGAATCGGGCGAGGTCGTGAAGACCGCGGTCGGCGCGATGACGGAGATCGAGGAATCCTCCAAGCAGATCTCGCAGATCATCGGCGTGATCGACGAGATCGCCTTCCAGACGAACCTGCTGGCGCTGAACGCCGGCGTCGAGGCGGCGCGGGCGGGCGACGCCGGCAAGGGCTTCGCCGTCGTGGCGCAGGAGGTGCGGGCGCTGGCCCAGCGCTCGGCCGACGCCGCCAAGGAGATCAAGACGCTGATCCAGACCTCGTCGGGCCAGGTGGCGCAGGGCGTCGACCTGGTGGCGCGGACGGGCGACGCGCTCAACCGGATCGCCGGGCAGGTGGCGGAGCTCGACGGCATCGTGCGCGACATCTCGGGCTCGGCGCAGGAGCAGGCCACGGGCCTGAGCCAGGTCAACACCGCCGTCAACCAGATGGACCAGGTGACGCAGCAGAACGCGGCGATGGTCGAGGAGACCACGGCCGCCGCTCACCACCTGTCGGCGGAAGCCCGGTCGCTGTCGAGCATGATGGCGAGGTTCGAGCTCGGCCGCCCCACGGCGCCGGCCGCCAGGCCCGCGCCCTCCCCCGCGGCAACCCCGGCTCCCAGGGCAACGGCGGCCGCGAAGGCAACCCCGGCCCGGAAGGCCGCGCCGGCCGCCGCGCGGTCGCGCACGCCGCTGCCAGCCGTTTCCGGCAACACCGCCCTGAAGGCGGCGGCGACGGTCGAGGAGGACGGCTGGGAGGAGTTCTGAGGGACGCACAGGGCCCGGAAGCGTCACCGGGGGCGGCTTCGGCCGCCCCTTCTCACGTCCGCGCCTTCTCCCGCAGGTCGCGCAGGATGCGCCGGCAGTCCTGCAGCTCGGTCAGGAGCTTGCGCAGCGTCCGCTCGGCTGCCGGATCGAGGCTCGCGCGCGCCACCTCGGCCGCGTCGTGCCCGCCGGACGTGTCGGTGTCGTCGGCCGGCCCGGCCGTCGCCTCCGCCGGGGTGTCGTCGTCGCCCGCGTCGTCCGGCCAGGCGAGGCCCGGCACGTCCGGCTCCTGCTCATCCTCTTCGGGCTCGGGAGCGGGCTCCGGCCCGGCGGGGATCGAGGTCTGCGCCGCCTGCTCGCGCACGCGCTTGGGCGCGTATTCCGACAGCGGATCGGGCGACGCCGCCTTCAGCGTCGGCAGGGCCTGGCGCACCTCCTGGACGGCGTCGGGATCCTCGCCACGGCCGATCGCCGCGACGTGCCGGATGCCCCGCTCCTTCAGGATGCGCTGGGCGCCTTTGATCGTGTAGCCCTCGCCGTAGAGGATGTGGCGGATGCCGCGCAGGAGGTCGACGTCCTCGGGCCGGTAGTAGCGGCGCCCGCCGCCGCGCTTCATCGGCCGGATCTGCGAGAACCGCGTCTCCCAGAAGCGCAGCACGTGCTGCGGCAGGTCGAGCTCCTCCGCGACCTCGCTGATGGTACGGAACGCCTCGGGAGCCTTCTCGGTCATCGCACGGCCGCGTCACCGTCCCGGCCGTTGGCGAGGCACTCGTTGATGCGCTGCTTGAGGACCGCGCTCGGCTTGAACACCAGGACGCGGCGCGGCTCGATCGGCACCTCCTCGCCCGTCTTCGGGTTGCGGCCGATCCGCTCGCCCTTCTCGCGCACCACGAAGGAGCCGAAGGAGGACAGCTTCACCGTCTCGCCCGATTCGAGGCACTCGGAGATCTCGGAGAGCACCATCTCCACGAGCTCCGACGATTCCGTGCGAGAAAGCCCGACGCGCTGGTAGACCGCCTCGGCCAGATCCGCGCGCGTGACAGTCCGATCCCCCATCGTGCCCAGGCTCCGCCCCTCGTGCCTCGCGGCCCAACCGCATTTTTCGCGAGAGGAACGCTAGATCGTTGCTATGTAACGGTCAACCGCGCTTGAGGGCGGTCACCAGCGCAGCACCACGGCGCCCCATGTGAAACCGCCGCCCATCGCCTCGAGCATGACGCAGTCGCCGCTCTGGATGCGCCCGTCGCGCACCGCGACGTCGAGGGCGAGCGGGATCGAGGCGGCCGACGTGTTGCCGTGCAGGTCGATGGTCGCGACGACCTTCTCGTCGGGCCAGCCAAATTTGCGGGCGGTGGCGTCGATGATGCGCTTGTTCGCCTGGTGCGGCACGAACCAGTCGATGTCGGCGGGCTCGAGCCCCACCTCGCCGAGCACGCCGTCGATCACGTCCGAGACGATGCCGACCGCGTGGCGGAAGACGTCGCGGCCCTCCATGCGGAGATGGCCGACCGTGCCGGTCGAGCCGGGCCCGCCGTCGACGTAGAGCTTCGACTTGTGCCGGCCCTCGGAGCGCAGCCGGCTGCCGAGCACGCCGCGGCCGTGCGGCCCCTCGTCCTCCTCGGAGGCCTCGATCACCACCGCGCCGGCGCCGTCGCCGAACAGCACGCAGGTCGTCCGGTCCTGCCAGTCGAGGATGCGCGAGAAGGTCTCCGCGCCGATCACCAGCGCGCGCCGGGCCCTGCCGGCGGTGACGTAGAGGTCGGCCGTCGTCAGCGCGTAGACGAAGCCCGAGCACACGGCCTGCATGTCGAAGGCCATGCCGTGATGCATGCCGAGCATGTCCTGCACCGCCACGGCGGTCGCCGGGAAGGTGTTGTCGGGCGTCGCGGTCGCCAGCACGATGAGGTCGATGTCGTCGACCGTGCGGCCGGCGGCGTCGAGCGCCCGCTGCGCCGCCTTGAGCGCGAGATGGGAGGTGTATTCGTCGGGCGCGGCGATGTGGCGCTCGCGGATGCCGGTCCGCTGGGCGATCCACTCGTCGGAGGTCTCGACCATCTTGGCGAGGTCGGCATTGGTGAGCACGCGCTCCGGGAGGTAGGAGCCGGTGCCGGTGACGACGGAGCGGGTGACCTTCACGATGCCACCGTCGAGGCCGCTTCGCCGGTCCCCCCGTCTTCGCCGCCGTCCTCGCCGGCCGGTGCCACGCCGTCCATGGCCCGCGCCTGCTCGATGCCGGCGGCGATCTTCGCCTGGAGCTCGTTGATCGCCATGTCGCGGCCGACGCCGATCGCCGCCGCGACGCCCTCGGCGTCCGCGCCGCCATGGCTCTTGATGACGATGCCGTTGAGGCCGAGGAACACGCCGCCGTTCGACCGCGTCGGGTTCATCTTCTCGCTGATCGTCTTCAGCGCGCCGGAGGCGAGCAGGAAGCCGATGCGGCTCATCAGGCTGCGCTTGGCGGCGGCGCGCAGATAGGTCGAGACCTGGCGCGCCGTGCCCTCGGCCGTCTTGAGCGCGATGTTGCCGGTGAAGCCCTCGGTCACGACCACGTCGACCGTGCCCTTGCCGATGTCGTCGCCTTCGACGAAGCCGTGATAGGTGATCGGGAAATCTCCCTCGCGCAGGATCCTGCCGGCGGTCCTGATGTATTCGAGGCCCTTGATCTCCTCGACGCCGACATTGAGGAGGCCGACGGTGGGCCTTTCGAGGCCGAACAGCGCGCGGGACATGGCCCCGCCCATGACGGCGAAATCGACGAGCTGGGACGGGTCGGCGCCGATCGTCGCGCCGATGTCGAGCACGATGCTCTCGCCGCGCAGCGTCGGCCAGATGCCCGCGATGGCCGGGCGCTCGATGCCCTCCATCATCTTCAGGCAGAACTTCGACATCGCCATGAGCGCGCCGGTGTTGCCGGCCGAGACCGCGATGTCGCAGCGTCCGCTGCGCACCGCCTCGAGCGCCATCCACATCGACGAGGTGCGCCGCCCCTGCCGCAGCGCCTGGCTGGGCTTGGCGTCCATCGCCACCGCGACGTCCGTGTGCACGACCTCGGAGACCTTCTCGAGGTCCGGGTGGCGCTTGAGCACCGGCTCGATCTGGGCACGGTCGCCGAAGAACACGAAGCTCGAGTCGGGATATCTCTCGCGGGCCATGGCGGCCCCGGGGACCACGACGGTGGGCCCATGGTCGCCGCCCATTGCGTCGACGGAGATTCTAACGATGCGCGACATTCGGCTCAGCGACGTCCGGAAGGATGATCTGCGGCCTTCAACGTGGAGAAGCCTTCTTTGGAGTGGGCGGACAATAACCGACGGACCGCAGGACTCAACCGCTTTTCTTCGGGGGTGCGGCGGCGGGTCACCGGCTCAGCCCTCCGGCTCGTCGCGCCGCAGGCGGGCCAGGGTGGCGAACGGCGATTCGCGCTCCGGCCCCTCGCGGATCGGCTCGAACTCGACGCCCGGCTTGCGCGGATAGGGGTCGAGGCCGAGCGCCAGATGCTCCAGGACGAGGCCGCCGAGGTCGATCGAGCCGTTGCTCATCGGCTCGATGTCGCTCTCCTCCGAGGCGAGCTCCTCCGGCGTCAGCTCGATGTTCAGGACCGGGCTGCCTTCGGGCGCGTAGATCGTGTCGACCGTCTCGTCGATGTCCTCGCCGACCGGCTCGAGCGTCACGACGCAGGTCTGCACCACCCGCCCCTCGACGCGGCCCTGCACGCGAAGCCCCGCCCGGCCGTGCCGGCTGACGTGCAGCGCCGCCTTCAGCGCCTCGACCGCCGGGATGGACAGGAACTGCGCGATCTCGGAGAGCTGGGCCTCGCTCGGCACCATCTCCTCGTCCAGCCCCGTCTCCGGAACCTCGTCGCGCAGCACCACGCGCCTCAACGGCAGGGTCTCCTGCGGCATCATTGCCTCCCTCTTCTTCCGGGCCGGCCTAGACGGACGGCCAGGCCAGCACGCCCCGCCGGATGTCGTCGACGGTCGCCTCCGCCAGCGACCGCTCCGCCGCCAGCGCGTAACGCGCCAGGCGCCTCGCCTCCTCGTCCGGCTCGCGCACGAACAGATTCGCCGCCAGCCCGGCCGCCAGCTCGGCCTCGTCGGCTGCGTCCAGCGCGGGATCGTAGCGCCTCGCTCTTCCATAGAACGCCTCGCCCATCGCTCGGATCCGCTTCGGCACCACAAGATCCCCCACGCCCATCTCGCGCAGGCTGCGGTCCATGTCGCGGAACAGCGTGTCGAACAGGCGCTGCGCGAAGTGGCGGCCGCCCTCGCCTTCCCGGCGGATGCGCCGGATCACCAGGATCATGTGCAGCACGATCATGTCGAAGCGGCCCTCGGGCGTGTCGGGCGCCCGCAGCTCCTCGTAGAAGACGGGTTGCCTCGCCTGGGCCACGATCGCGAGGTACAGGGGCTCGGTGGCGTCGCGATCGGACCGGCGGAACAGACGTTGGAACATGGTTGCGGCGTACTCTCCCCGGGGCTCCGGCCTGCCGGCTTTCGTTTGCATTGAGTCGTCGTGCAATGTAGGTGACTTGACCGGAAATCGCACACTGGCTGACGACATGGCTGCTCACAAGGTGCACATGACCGCCCACCTCCCCCGCCTGCCGCGCACGGCGCTCCTCGCCGTCGCGCTCGCCGCGGCGCCGCTGACGCTCGCCGGCTGCCAGAGCTTCACCAGGACGACCCATCACGGCTACATTCTGTCGCAGGATGCGCTGGACCAGGTGCCGGAGGGCTCGAGCCAGGATCAGGTGCGCTTCGCCCTCGGGACGCCCTCGACCACCGCCACCTTCGGCAACGAGGTCTGGTACTACATCTCGCAGACCGAGGAGACGACCGCGTTCCTCGCGCCGAAGATCACCGACCAGCGCGTGCTGGCGGTCTATTTCGACAAGAACAACCAGGTCTCGCAGATCGCCAATTACGGGCTCGAGGACGGCCGCGTCGTCGACTTCATCGGCCGCACGACGCCGACGACCGGCGCCGAGATCACGCTGCTGCGCCAGATCTTCTCCTCGGCGGTCGGCGAGAACCTCTGACCTCCCCGCCCTTCCGCCGACGCAAAAGGCCCCGCGAATCGCTTCGCGGGGCCTTCTCTTTTGCGAGGCGCGTGGCGCCGCTCAGTGCGCGAGCACGGCGAGCAGCAGCAGCGCGACGATGTTGGTGATCTTGATCATCGGGTTCACGGCCGGGCCGGCGGTGTCCTTGTAGGGATCGCCGACCGTGTCGCCGGTCACCGCGGCCTTGTGGGCCTCCGAGCCCTTGCCGCCGTGGTGGCCGTCCTCGATGTACTTCTTGGCGTTGTCCCAGGCGCCGCCGCCCGCCGTCATCGAGATCGCGACGAAGAGGCCGGTGACGATCACGCCGAGCAGCATCGCGCCGAGCGCCGAGAAGGCGGCCGAGCGGCCGGCGATCCAGTCGACCAGGAAGTAGACGACGATCGGCGACAGCACCGGCAGGAGCGACGGCACGATCATCTCGCGGATCGCCGCCCGGGTCAGCAGGTCGACCGCCCGCTTGTAGTCGGGCCGCACCGTGCCTTCCATGATGCCGGGGTTCTCGCGGAACTGCCGCCGCACCTCCTCGACGATCGAGCCCGCCGCGCGGCCGACCGCCATCATGCCCATCGAGCCGAAGAGATACGGCAGCAGGCCGCCGAAGAAGAGGCCGATGACGACGTAGGGGTTCTGCAGCGAGAAGTTCGGCTCGACGCCCGCGAAATACGGGAACCGCTCCGGGTCGGACATGAAGTAGGTCAGGTCTTCGGTGTAGGCGGCGAACAGCACGAGCGCGCCGAGGCCGGCCGAGCCGATGGCGTAGCCCTTGGTCACGGCCTTCGTCGTGTTGCCGACGGCGTCGAGCGCATCGGTCGTGTTGCGCACGTCGCCCGGCAGGTCGGCCATCTCGGCGATGCCGCCGGCATTGTCGGTGACGGGGCCGAAGGCGTCGAGCGCGACGACGACGCCGGCGAGCGCCAGCATGGTGGTCACCGCGACGGCGATGCCGAACAGGCCGGCGAGCTGGAAGGTGACGATGATGCCGGCGATGATGACGATCGCCGGCAGCGCCGTCGCCTCCATGGAGACGGCGAGGCCCTGGATGACGTTCGTGCCGTGGCCGCTGACCGAGGCGTTGGCGATCGAGCGGACCGGCCGGTAGTTGGTGCCGGTGTAGTACTCGGTGATGACGATGATCAGCGCCGTCACCACGAGGCCGGCGATGCCGCAGAAATAGAGGTCCCAGCCGGTGAACGCGAGGTCCCGGGTCGTGGTCATCACCGTGTCCATGCCGAACAGCAGCGTCGTCACCGGCCACAGCACGATCGCCGACAGGATGCCCGTCGAGATGAAGCCCTTGTAGAGGGCGCCCATGATCGACTGGTTGGAGCCCAGCCGGACGAAGAACGTGCCGATGATCGAGGTCACGACGCAGGCCGCCGCCGATCGCCAGCGGATAGAGCATCGCCGCGGCGAGGTACTCCGTGCCCATGAAGTAGATCGAGGCGAGCACCATGGTCGCGACCACCGTGACGGCGTAGGTCTCGAACAGGTCGGCCGCCATGCCGGCGCAGTCGCCGACATTGTCGCCCACGTTGTCGGCGATCGTCGCGGCGTTGCGCGGGTCGTCCTCGGGGATGCCGGCCTCGACCTTGCCGACGAGGTCGCCGCCGACGTCGGCGCCCTTGGTGAAGATGCCGCCGCCGAGACGGGCGAAGATCGAGATCAGCGAGGCGCCGAAGCCGAGCGCCACCAGCGCGTCGATCACCTCGCGGTCCTCGAGCCCGTAGCCCACGAACTGCGTGAGGACGAGGAAGTAGGCCGCGACGCCGAGGAGCGCGAGGCCCGCCACCAGCAGGCCGGTGACCGCGCCGGACCGGAAGGCGATGGCGAGGCCGGCGGCGAGGCTGCGGCTCGCGGCCTGGGTCGTGCGCACGTTGGCGCGCACCGAGACCAGCATGCCGATGAAGCCCGCCGAAGCCGACAGGATGGCGCCGATCGCGAAGCCGATGGCGGCCGGGATCGACAGGAACCAGGCGACGAGGGCGAAGATGATGACGCCGACGATGGCGATCGTCGTGTACTGGCGCGTCAGGTAGGCTTGCGCGCCTTCCTGGATCGCGCCGGCGATCTCCTGCATGCGCTGATTGCCGGCATCCGCCGCCATCACCGACTGGATCGCCCAGACCCCGTATACGATAGACAATGCCCCGCAGGCGACGATCACCCAGAGTGTCACAGACATGGGTCAACAGTCCCGTGTTATGGTTTGAACTTTGTTGAGTGCGGCGCTCGTGTCCGTCCCGATCCTCCTCGGGACGGAGTATCCCCCCTTGGTCCGTCCGTCCGACACCGCTGCCGGGCGGGAATCTGCCCGGTCCATGACCAGTCGGTGCCTACTCTCTACGCAGCTTCTTCACGCCGCTCCTGCAGCATGAGCCACGCGAGGAGGCCGAGGCAAGTGATAACGGCGGGGAATACTGCGAAATTCACGCTCTGCCAGCCGAACCACGCGAGCAGGTTGCCGGAGAGGAAGGAGGCGCACGCGACCAGGCCGAAGACGCAGAAATCGTTCAGCGCCTGCACCTTGTTGCGCTCGGCCGGCTCGTGGCAGTCGGTGACCATGGCGGTGGCGCCGATGAAGCCGAAGTTCCAGCCGAGGCCGAGCAGGATGAGCGCGCCCCAGAAGTTCGCGAGGGTCACGCCCGACAGCGCGACGACGCCGCAGCCGGCGAGCAGCAGGAGACCGGTCGCGACGATCGGCTCCTTGCCGAAGCGGTCGATGAGCCGGCCGGTGAAGAAGCTCGGCGCGAACATGGCCAGCGCGTGCCACTGGATGCCGAGCGCGGCGTGGCCGACGTCGAAGCCGCAGCCGAGCATCGCCAGCGGCGCCGCCGTCATGACGAGCGACATCATCGCATAGCTCGCCATGCCGCAGAGCACGGCGACCGCGAAGCGCGGCTGGCGGACGATCTCGGACAGCGGCCGGCCGCTGGCGTCGGCCGATCCCTTGTGGCTGCGCGGCGGCAGCGGGATGCGCAGGAAGCTCAGGAGCGCGAAGGCGCCGATCGCGAAGAGGGCGACGGCCGCGAACGTGCCGACGAAGGTGTAGGGCGAGACGAGGTCGCGGGTGAAGATGACGAGCTGCGGCCCGACGATCGCCGAGGCGACGCCGCCGCCCAGCACCCAGGAGATCGCCCGCGGCCGGAAGCCGGCGCTGGCGGTGTCGGCCGCGGCGAAGCGGTAGAGCTGCACGTGCCCGGCGTAGAAGCCGCAGACCATCGTGCCGAGGCAGAACAGCCAGAAATGGGCGTAGAGCAGGCCGGTCGCGGCGATCAGGGCGCCGAAGAGGCCGAGGACCGTGCCGAGCATGAAGCCCGCACGCCGGCCGATGCGGTGCTGCAGCAGCGAGGCCGGCGCGGTCGCCATCGCCTGGCCGACCACGAAGGCCGTGACCGGCAGCGTCGCCCACGCCGCCACGGGCGCGAGCGTCGAGCCGGCGATGCCGGCGGTCGCGACGATGGTCGTCGACTGGGAGCCGCCCATCGCCTGGGCGAAGGAGAGCAGCACCGCATTGCGTTTGGCGAGCTGGTCGTCGGGCGGCGAGACGCCGGCGGAAATTGCGGTCACTCCGGTTGTCGCCCCCTCAGAGCCGCCGCCGGCCCATCAGCCAGGCGCCGGTCAGAACGAAGAGGAGGATGCAGAGGAAGACCAGGAGCACGATCACGCCGACCGCGCCGAGCACCGCCGAGAACGTCTTCCAGAAGCCCAGCTGCGCCACCAGGATGACGAGCACGAGAAAGATGAGAATCGGCATATGGCGTCCGCCCCAGACCTTGTCCTTCGCGCGGGGACGCTACGCCCGATCCGGCAGGCGGTAAAGCCGTAGTGATACGGAGTAGGGCCTTCAGCCGGTGTGGCTGAAGGCGCGCCTGGCGAAGCCGCTCGGCACGCCGCCGCGGACGAACTCGGCCTGGCCGCCGCCCTCGACGAACCGGCCGATCTGCGTGACCCGCAGCGACACGGCGCAGGCCGCCGCCTCGAAGGCCGCCCCCTCCTCCTCCGGCACCGCGCACAGGATCTCGTAGTCGTCGCCGCCGGTGATGCAGCACTCGAGCATCGCCGGGTCGGCCTCGACGGCGGCGCGGGCGGCGGGCGACAGCGGGATGTCGGGTATCTCGACGCGGGCGCCGACGCCCGAGGCGGCGCAGAGCTTGTCGAGGTCGCCGGCGAGCCCGTCGGACACGTCGAGCGCGGCGTGCGCATGCGTCAGCAGCGCACGCACGAGCCCGGTGCGCGGCCGCGGCACACGGTAGCGCTCCTCCAGATGCGCCAGCGCCCCGCGCGTCGAGCCGCGGCAGGCGCGCGTCGCCGGTCACGACGAGCAGGCCCAGCGCCGCGTCGCCGATCGTGCCGGTCACGTAGAGCCGGTCGCCCGGCCGCGCCCCCTGGCGGCGCACCATGCGGCCGCGCGGGACGGTGCCGATCGCGGTGATCGAGACGAGGAGCCCGGCGGCGCGGATCGTGTCGCCGCCCAGGAGGTCGATGCCGTAGGTCGCCTGGTCCTCCGCGAGGGCGCCGGTGAAGCCGGCGAGCCAGCTCTCATCCCATGCCTCGGCGAGGCCGAGAAGCATGAGGTAGCCGAGCGGGCTCGCGCCCTTGGCGGCGAGGTCGGAGAGGTTCACCCGCAGCGCCTTGCGCGCGACGTTGGCGGCCGTCTCGCCGGGCAGGAAATGGAAGCCCTCGGCGATGCCGTCCTTCGTCACGACGAGATCGCGGCCGGGCGGCGGCGTCAGGCTCGCCGCGTCGTCGATCAGCTGATAGGCGCCGCTGCGCGTCGCGAGCGGGCGGAAGAAGCGGGCGATGAGCGCGTGTTCATCGACCGCCGCCATCAGCCGCCCCTGGGCTGGAACTCGTCGGCGCGGATGCGCCGGGCCAGCGTGTCGAGCACGGCGTTGGCGAAGGCCGGCTCCTCGCCCTCCTCGAAGAAGGCGCGGGCGATGTCGACATATTCGCTGATGATGGCGCGCACCGGCACGTCGCGTCGCATGATCAGCTCGTAGACGGCGAGGCGCAGGATCGAGCGCAGCGTCACGTCGAGCCGCCTGAGCGGCCAGCCCTCGGCCAGCACGCGGTCGACATCGGCGTCGACCCGGCGCTGCTCGGCGACGACGCCGCGCAAGAGGTCGCGCAGGAAGTTGACGTCCGGCGGCACCATCTCGTCCTCGGCGACCTCGTCGGCGAGGCGGCCGGATTCGAACTCGGCCAGCGTCTCCAGGAGGTCGCGGCCGCCGACGTCCATCTGGTAGAGCGCCTGCACCGCCGTCAGACGCGCCGCGCTGCGGCGGTTCGGCCGCGGCGGCTTCTTCTGTTTCGACGGGTCGGCGGTCATAGTCCGTCTCCGAGGAACCGGTCGCGGACGGCGAGCATGTCGAGCGCCGCCCGGGCGGCCGCGCCGCCCTTGTCCTTCTGCGCCCGGTCGGCCCGCGCCCAGGCCTGGTCGGAATCCTCCACCGTCAGGATGCCGTTGCCGACCGCCAGGCAGTGCTGCACCGAGAGGTCCATCACGGCGCGCGCGGATTCGCCCGCCACGATGTCGTAGTGGCTCGTCTCGCCGCGGATCACGCAGCCGAGCAGCACGTAGGCGTCGAAGGCCTTGTCGAGATCGGTGCGGCCGCCCTCGATGGCGCAGGCGAGCGCGGCCGGGATCTCGAGGACGCCCGGCACCTCCATGCGCTCGATCTCGACGTCGAAGGCGGACAGGACCGACTCCGCCCCCTCGTAGAGCGCGTCGGCCAGTTCGGGATAGAAGCGTGCCTCGATGACGAGGACGCGTGGCTGTGTGCGCTCCATGTTCACTCCGTTTCCCGCAGCCGCGCGACATATCGCGCGAGCGTGTCGATTTCCAGGTTCACCCGGTCGCCGTCGCGGCGGTCCCCCCAGGTGGTGACGGCCAGCGTGTGCGGGATGAGCGTGATCCAGAAGCGGTCGCCCTCGACCCCGTTCACCGTCAGCGACGTGCCGTTCAGCGCCACCGAGCCCTTCGCCGCGATGAAGCGCGAGAGCTCGGCCGGCGCCTCGAACACGAAGCGGGACGTCTCGCCCTCGTCGATCCGCTCGACGAGCGTCGCCTGGCCGTCGACGTGACCCGAGACGAGATGGCCGCCGATCTCGTCGCCGACCTTCAGCGAGCGCTCGAGATTGACGCGGCGCGCCTCGCGCCAGTCGCCGAGCGTGGTGCGGTCGAGGCTCTCGGGCGACACGTCGACGTCGAACTCGGTCGCCCCGCCCTCGCCCGTCCGCACCGCCGTCGCCGTCAGGCAGCAGCCGTCGCAGGCGATCGAGGCGCCGAGGGCGATGCCTTCGGCGGGATAATGGCAGGCGATCGTGAAGCGCACGAGGTCGTTCTCGACCCGGCGCCCGACGACGGTGCCCACATCGCTGACGAGCCCGGTGAACATGACTGACTACTCGTGGAAGGACCGCACGCGCTCGTAGCGAAGCATCAGGTCCCGGCCGCGCGTGCTGGCCGGGAACCGCCTGTATTTAGCGACATCGTCGAAGAGAGCAAGCCCCCGATCGGCGAGCGCCGGCACGCCGTCCGCGCCGATGTCGTCCGGCGACCGGAAGACCACGACGTCGTCGGCGACGCCGGCCCCGAGGACGCTGCGGTAGATGGCCGCCCCGCCCTCCACCAGCACGCGGCCGATCTCGAGCTCGCCGAGCCGCCGCAGCACGGCCGGGAGCGAGACGCGCCCGTCCGGACCGCGCGGCACGCGGTGCACGTCGGCACCCTTCTCGCCGAGCCGTGCCTCCGCCTCCTCCGGCGCGTCGGGGCCGGCGAAGACGTGCAGCGGAATGTCCGGCGCGTCGGCCAGGAGGCGGCTCTGCGGCGGCAGCCGCAGGCCCCCGTCGAGCAGCACGCGCGCGGGCGAGCGGTCCGCCATGCCCGGCAGCCGGCAGGTCAGCCGCGGATCGTCGGCGAGCGCGGTGCCGATGCCGACGAGGATCGCCTCGTGCGTCGCGCGCAGCATGTGAGAGGAGGCGAGCGCTTCGGGCCCGGTGATGGCGACCGTCCGGCCGCCCGGCCCGGCGATCATGCCGTCGCGGCTGACCGCCATCTTCAGCGTCACCGCCGGCCGGCCGAGGCGCATGCGGGTGAGGAAGCCGCGCAGGGCGCGCTCGGCCTCATCCGCCAGGAGCCCCGTTTCGACCGCGATGCCGGCGTCGCGCAGCATGGCGTGGCCGCGCCCGGCGACCCGCGGGTCGGGATCCTCGAGCGCCGTGACCACGCGGGCGACGCCCGCCTCGATCAGCGCGCCGGCGCACGGCGGCGTGCGGCCGTGGTGCGAGCACGGCTCGAGCGAGACGTAGGCCGTCGCCCCGCGCGCCGCCTCGCCGGCCTCGGCGAGCGCCGCGGCCTCGGCGTGCGGCCGGCCGCCGCGGGCCGTCGCGCCGCGGCCGACGATCACCGGGCCGCCGCCGTCGTCGCGGACGATCAGGGCGCCGACCGCCGGGTTGGGCCCCGACGCGCCGCGCCAGCGCGTGCCGAGCCGGATCGCCGCCGCCATGAAGCGGGCGTCTGGTTGCGGGGTGTCGGGCGCGGTCATGGCGGCGGGCTCCCGCCTCCCCCTCGACGGGGGAGGTCGGCCCGCAGGGCCGGGCGGGGGTGGAGCCGCCTGCTCATGAGCCTGCCGCTGCACCCCAGGCCGGGCTTCGCCCGCCCCTCCCCGTTGAGGTCGGGGAGCTCGCTGCGCACGCCACAGCCCATCCCGGTCAGAGGTCGGGCTCGTCTTCGACCGGCTCGCCGGTCTCGCTCAGCTCGCCGAGGAACTCCTCGAAGTCCTTGGCCTCGCGGAAGTTGCGGTAGACGGAGGCGTAGCGGACATAGGCCACGTCGTCGAGCGAGCGCAGGCCCTCCATCACGAGCTTGCCGATCTGGTCGGTGGCGACCTCGCTCTCGCCCGAGCTCTCGAGGCGGCGGACGATGCCGCTGACGAGGCGCTCGACGCGGTCCTGCTCGACCGGCCGCTTCCTGAGCGCGATCTGCACCGAGCGCATCAGCTTGTCGCGGTCGAAGGGGACGCGGCGGCCGGAGCGCTTGGCCACCGTCAGCTCGCGCAGCTGCACGCGCTCGAAGGTCGTGAAGCGGCCGCCGCAGTCTGGACAGACGCGGCGGCGCCGGATGGCGGCGCTGTCCTCGGCTGGACGCGAGTCCTTCACCTGGGTGGCGAGCGACCCGCAATAGGGACAGCGCATGGAACGTCTCCGGGCTTGGCGGTTGGCCGCCTCAGTCCGGATAGATGGGGAAGCGCCTGCAGAGCTCCATCACCTGATCGCGGACTTCGGCCTCGACCCCTTCGTTGCCCTCTTCGCCCGCGTCGCGCAAGCCCGTCAGCGTCTTGCCGATCAGCTCGCCGATGTGGCGGAACTCGCCGGCGCCGAAGCCGCGCGTCGTGCCGGCCGGCGTCCCGAGGCGGATGCCGGAGGTCACCATCGGCTTCTCGGGATCGAACGGGATGCCGTTCTTGTTGCAGGTGATGTGGGCGCGGCTGAGCGCGGCTTCCGCGGCCTTGCCGGTGATGCCGTAGGGCCGCAGGTCGACGAGCATCAGGTGCGTGTCGGTGCCGCCGGCGACGAGGGCGAGCCCCGCCTCCTCGAGCGAGCCGGCGAGGACGCGGGCGTTCTCGACGATCTGGCGGGCATAGGCCTTGAAGTCGGGCCGCAGCGCCTCGCCGAAGGCGACGGCCTTGGCGGCGATGACGTGCATCAGCGGGCCGCCCTGCAGGCCGGGGAAGACGGCCGAGTTGATCTTCTTGGCGATCTCGCCGTCATTCGTCAGCACCATGCCGCCGCGCGGGCCGCGCAGCGTCTTGTGCGTCGTGGTGGTGACGACGTGGGCGTGCGGGATCGGGCTCGGATGGACGCCCGCGGCGACGAGGCCGGCGATGTGGGCCATGTCGACCATCAGCCACGCGCCGATCGAATCGGCGATCTGGCGGAAGCGCGGGAAGTCGAGCGTGCGCGGATAGGCGGAGCCACCGGCGATGATGAGCTTCGGCTTGTGCTGCTCGGCGAGGCGCTGCAGCTCGTCGTAGTCGATCTGCTGGGTGTCCTCGCGGACGGGATAGGCGATCGGGTTGAACCACTTGCCCGACATCGAGACGGGCGCGCCGTGCGTCAGGTGGCCGCCGGCGGCGAGGCTCAGCCCGAGGAAGGAATCGCCCGGGCGCAGCAGCGCCATGAAGACCGCCGCGTTCGCCTGCGCGCCGGAATGCGGCTGCACGTTGACGAACTCGCAGCCGAACAGCTCCTTCGCCCGGTCGCGCGCCAGCTCCTCGGCGACGTCGACCCACTGGCAGCCGCCATAGTAGCGGCGGCCGGGATAGCCTTCCGCGTACTTGTTGGTCAGGACGGAGCCCTGCGCCTCCATCACGGCGCGCGAGACGATGTTCTCGGAGGCGATCAGCTCGATCTCGTCGCGCTGGCGGCCGAGCTCGCCGCGGATCGCCTTCGCGATCTCGGGATCGGTTTCCGCCACGCCGGCCTCGAAGAACGTCTTGGTGGCTGGGTCGTATTGCTCGGTGACAGACATGGGCTTCCCTCTCGCCGAAGGTCGGCGCTTCGTTGGCCGGCGCCGTGAAACTGGTGCGGCGGGCCATCCGCCGCGTGCCGCTATACACTAGGCGGGAAAGAGGGCCAAATTCAAGCTCTGGTATACCACAGATCCCCAAACCGTTTCGGCCCCGTCCGGGAGAGCCTGCGGCGGGCGGCCGGGTCGCTGGCCGGATGCCTTCGCCGGCGCGGGCACGGGCCGCACGGGGGATCGAGGAACGGGCGGGGAAGCGCCCTGCCCTCAGGCGTAGCGGCCGGGGCGGGGCGGCGGCTCCGGCGCGCGCGGGCGGCGCATCGCCAGCTTGCGCCGGGCGAGCAGCGCCACGTGCGCGTCGGGCGTGGCGAGCGGCACGACGAGGGTGACCTCGGTGCCGCTGTCGACGTCGATCGCCGCCACCCGCTTCTGGGCGCCGACGACCGTGATTTCGATGAGGATCTCGCCGGCGACCCCGCGGTCGCCGCTGCGGGTCATCAGTTCGCCGAGGAGGCTGCGACGGCGGAGCCGCTCAGCCCGTCGCGGTTGTAGATGTCCGGGCGGAACTGCACGACGCCGTCGTCGGTCGCCCACGCCGTGATGTAGGCGAAGTAGATCGGCGTCCGGTGGGCGAGCGTGATGTCCTCGTTCTCGCCGCTGCGCACGGCCGCGTCGACCTTGGTGCGGTCCCAGCCGTCATTGTTCGGGCCGAGCAGCCACGACACGAGCTGGCGCACGTTCTGCACGCGCACGCAGCCCGACGAGTGGAAGCGGTCGTTGGTGCCGAACAGGCTCGTCTGCGGCGTGTCGTGCAGGTAGACCGAGTACTCGTTCGGGAAGTTGATGCGCACCGAGCCGAGCGAGTTGAAGTCGCCCGGATCCTGGCGGAGCATGTAGCTCACCGCCTCGTCGGAATACCAGTCGACGCTCTTGGGGTCGATCTCGTTGCCTTTCCCGTCATAGATGCGGATGTGGTACCGGGTCAGGTAGTCCGGCTCCTTCTGCATCTGCGGGATGATGTCCTTCCGGATGATGCTCTTCGGCACCGTCCAGTACGGATTGAAGCTGATGTAGTCGATCCGGTCGGTCAGGATCGGCGAGGCCCGCTCCGGCTTGCCGACGACCGCGGTGTGGCGCTGCACGACGGTGCCGTTCTCCACGGCCTCGACCTGCGCGGCCGGGATGTTGACCATCACGTAGCGCTCGCCGAGATCGCCGCCCATCGCCTGGACGCGAACGAGGTTCGTCTGCAGCTGCTCGATGCGCCGCTCGACCGGCACGTTCAGCGCCTCGAGCGTCGAGCCGCCGACGATGCCGTCGGGCAGCAGGCCGTGCCGGCTCTGGAAGCGCTTCACGGCCGCGTCGACGTAGGAATCGAAGGTGTCGGCGACGCCGGCGGAGGGGTGCAGGTCGCCGGAGGCGATCAGCCGCTGCCGCAGCGCCGCCACGTTCGGGCTCTTCACGCCGATGCGCAGCGCCTGGTCGCCGGGGACCGTGCCCCAGCCGCCGCGCGCCGCGATGTCCTGGTAGCGCGCGATGGCGAGCTGGATCGCGTCCGCGGTGCGCGGGCTCAGCGTCGGCTGGCGGCTGTCGACGTTGGGGTCGACGGTCGAGGAGGTCGGATCGAAGCGGTCGTTCCACTCGGCGGCGCCGGTGTCGAAGGACGGCGCGAACGATCCGCTGTTCTCGGCCGTGGTGATGCCGCGGTCACCGCCGCCGAACCAGGAGCCGAGCCCCTGGGCGGCCGCCGGCGCCGTCGCCAGCCCCAGCGCCAATGCGGTGAGAAGGAGCCTCTTGGAATGCGAGCGCGTCTTCGTCGCCATCTGTCGTACCGTCACCACCTGAGAAATTGCTGGCCGCAGCCACGACGGGAAATGCGGCGCGGCGGAGTTGGTTCGGCCCAATTCGAGCGTTACCATGCGGGTGGTTAACGAACAACAATCGTTCGTGGCCTCAATAAGGCCGCGCGCGACGTTTCGCAGGTATCTTTCAACGGCTTGGCCCGCGTGACCGCGCCGCAGGCGGCGCAGAATCCGGCGTCCATGCCCTCCGGAGTTGAGGCTGACCCGGCGTTTCCGCACGAGCCGGCCCCCGCCGGGGCGAGGCGGCCGGCCGGACGACGGGATCGACGTCCCGTGGCCGGGCCGGCCGGATTTCGCGCCTTACAGGCGGTAGAGGATCTGGTCGGTCCAGAAGCGCTCGAGCTTCTGCAGCGAGCGGTTGAGCCGCTGGAAGTCCTCCACGCCGAGGCCGCCGACCTTTTCCATGGAGTAGAGGTGGCGGCGATACACCGTGTCGACGATGTCGTGCACCTCCTCGCCCTTCTCCGTCAGGCTGATCCGCACGGCGCGGCGGTCGACGGTCGAGCGCTGGTGGTGGATGTAGCCGCCCTCGACCAGCTTCTTCAGGTTGTAGGAGACGTTCGAGCCGAGATAGTAGCCGCGCGTGCGCAGCTCGCTCGCCGTCACCTCGGAGTCGCCGATGTTGTAGAGGAGCAGCGCCTGGACGCTGTTGACGTCGTTGCGACCGCGGCGGTCGAACTCGTCCTTGATGACGTCGAGGAGCCGGCGGTGGAGGCGCTCCACGAGGGTCAGCGCCTCCATGTAGTGGGGCCGGAGCTCCTCTTCGCCTGCCTGGCTTCCGCCTGCCTGCGCCTTCGCAACAGCAACGCTCATGTGACTAGCCTCTCGGTTCAACGCACCCTGCTGTGGGTTTTCCCACTGTTGAGACGAGAATAGCCGGAGGCCGCTAAGACCGGTTTAAAAGGCAGGCTTAAATTTCGATAAAGTGCAGGTTTTCTAATGATTTACCCTTTGCCGTCGAGACCTTGGACCATCTCGGGAACATCAATCTCTCCGTTACCATGACCGGCAAGGGCAGCTTAAGCACGATGCTTCCGGGGGCCCGGCGGACGGGCCTCACTCCTCGGGCAGGCGCAGCACCTCGCCGGTGTTCTCCGGGGTGCCGGTCCACCAGGCGAGCGCGATGTAGACGAGGATCGTGACGGCGTGGAAGACCGTCGTCGACCAGCTCGTCCCGAACAGCTCGTTGAAGACGTTGAGCATGACGAGCTCGGCGACCGCGCAGAACAGCCAGGCGGCGACGCCCCACGCCGCGCCGAACCAAAGGCCGAGCGAGGCGGCGAGCTCGAGGATCGCGAAATAGATGTGCGCGGCCTGCCAGTACGGCGCGAGCGCGGTGAAATCGGTGTTGAAGCCGAGGATCACCGCCCAGTGCTTCAGGCCGCTGACGAAATAGTAGATCGACAGCGCCCGCATGTACCAGAGCAGGACCTTCGAGGGAGACACCTTGCCTCGGACGAGCTGGAGCGGCATGGCGTTACGGAAGCGGCAGCTCGCCGCCCTGAAGCGGCATGAAGTGGCGTTCGACCTCGGCGTCGGAAACCTCGTCGAGCCGCGACGGCTGCCAGCGCGGCGCCTGGTCCTTGTCGACGATCACGGCGCGCACGCCCTCGCGGAAGTCGTGGCCGGCGAGCACCCGGTTCACCACCCGGAACTCCATCCGCATGCAGTCGTCGAACTCCATGTCGCGGCCGCGGCGGACGAGCGCCAGGGCGAGCTTGAGGCTCGTCGGGCTCTTCGACCGGATCGTCGCCGCCGTCTCCTGCGCCCAGGGCGAGCCGTCGCCGTCGAGGCGGTCGACGATCTCCTCGACCGTATCTCCGGAGAAGCAGCGGTCGATCGCCTCCCGGTGGCGCGGCAGCTCAGGCTCGGCGGCGGCACGGGCGAAGTCCGCGACGGCCGCGTCGACGTCGTCGCGCTCGGCGAGCTCCTGGAGGAGCTCCACGAAGGACGTTTCCGGCACCGCGTGGGTCAACACGCCGCACCACAGCGCGTCGGCCTGCCTGAGGCGCGCCCCGGTCAGCGCGAGGTAGGTGCCGGTCTCGCCCGGCATCCGCGGCAGCACGTAGGAGCTGCCGACGTCGGGAAACAGGCCGATGCCGGTCTCCGGCATGGCGAAGAGCGTGTTCTCGCCGCCGACCCGGTGCGAGCCGTGCATCGAGATGCCGGCGCCGCCGCCCATCACCACGCCCTCGATGAGCGACACGTAGGGCTTGGGGAAGCGGTGGACGGCGGCGTTGTTGCGGTACTCCTCGCGGAAGAACTCCACCGCCTCGGCGTGGTCGGCGCCGGTGATCCGGCGGATGTCGCCGCCGGCGCAGAACGCCCGCGCGCCCGTCGAGCGGACCACGACGAGCCGCACGGCGTCGTCCGCCGCCCACTCGTCGAGGGCCGCGCGCATCGCGATGCACATGTCCAGCGTCAGCGCGTTGAGCGCCCGCGGCCGGTTCAGCGTGATGACGCCGGCACCGCCGCGGCGCTCGAAGAGGATCTCGGCTTCGCTCATTCGCGCAAAAATTCTCCTGAGGTCCGGAACAGGCGCATGAATCGGGCGATTGCGTCAAGAACGGCCGCCGGCTCAACGCGGACGTCCCGGCGCCCGTTCGGGCGGACAGGCCGCTTTCCGAGGCCGGAGGCCGCGTGCTAGCGTCCGCGCCGGAGCCCAGCAACGCAAGGAAAGAGGCAAGGTGGAAGTGCGGCCGACGCCCGATCGCGACGATATCGGAACCCACGCGGGCGAGCATCTCGCCTCGCAGCGCGTCCTCCGGCCGATCCGGCCGCGGCGCAACAGGCGCGCCGACTGGGTCCGCCGGCTGGTGCGCGAGCACGCGCTGACGCCGGACGATCTCATCTGGCCGTTCTTCGTCACCGAGGGAAGCGGCCTGCGCGAGCCGGTCGCCTCGATGCCGTCGGTCTGCCGCCACTCGATCGACGAGGCGGTGAAGGCGGTGAAGGAGGCGTACGGCCTCGGCATCCCCGCCGTGGCGATCTTCCCGCACACCGACCCCGCGCTTGCGCGACGAGCGCGGCAGCGAGGCGCTGAACCCCGACAACCTCGTCTGCCGCACCGTCAAGGCGGTGAAGGACGCGGTGCCCGAGATCGGCGTCATCTGCGACGTGGCGCTCGACCCCTATACGAGCCACGGCCATGACGGGCTGATCGCCAACGGCCGGATCCTCAACGACGAGTCGGTCGAGGTCCTGGTCGAGCAGGCGCAGCTCCAGGCGGAGGCCGGCGCCGACATCATCGCGCCGTCGGACATGATGGACGGCCGCGTCGCCGCGATCCGCGAGGCGCTCGAGGATTCCGGCCTCACCGACACGCAGATCATGTCCTACACGGCGAAATACGCCTCGGGCTATTACGGCCCGTTCCGCGACGCCATCGGCTCGAGCGGCACGCTCAAGGGCGACAAGCGCACCTACCAGATGGACCCGGCGAACTCCGAGGAGGCGATCCGCGAGGCCGAGCTCGACATCGCCGAGGGCGCCGACCTGCTGATGGTCAAGCCCGGCATGCCCTATCTCGACATCCTGCGGCGGCTGAAGGACACGTTCGGCATGCCGACCTTCGCCTACCAGGTGTCGGGCGAGTACGCGATGCTGGCGGGCGCCTTCGAGCGCGGCTGGCTCGACCCGGACCGGATCGTGCTGGAGACGCTGACCTGCTTCAAGCGGGCCGGCGCCGACGGCGTCCTGACCTATTTCGCGCTCGACGCGGCGCGCCGGCTGCAAGAGGCCTGAGGGGATGAGCCACGGCCTCGGCACCACCCTGCCCCTCACCTTCGAGGACGTGCGCACCGCGGCGGCGACGATCGACGGCCTCGTCATCCGCACCCCGACGCTGCCCTCGCCGCGCCTGTCCGACGCGACGGGCGCGGAGATCTTCGTCAAGTACGAGACGCTGCAGGCGACCGGCGCCTTCAAGGACCGCGGCGCGGCGAACCGGCTTCTCCACCTGACGGAGGAGGAGCGCCGGCGCGGCGTCGTCACGCTGTCGGCCGGCAACCATGCCCAGGCCGTCGCCTATCGCTCGGCCGCGCTCGGCGTGCCGGCGACGATCGTCATGCCGGTGACGACGCCGGCGGTGAAGGTCGCCCGCACCGAGGCCTACGGCGCGCGCGTGAAGCTCGAGGGCGAGACGATCGCCGAGTGCCAGGACGCGGTTCGGGCGCTGATGGACGAGCAGGGCCTGACCCTCGTCCACCCCTACGACGACCTCCTCGTGATGGCCGGCCAGGGCACGGTCGGCATCGAGATGCTGGCGGCGGCGCCCGAGCTCGACTGCATCGTCGTGCCGGTCGGCGGCGGCGGGCTGATCTCCGGCATCGCGGTCGCCGCCCGCGCCATCAACCCCGACATCGAGATCCTCGGCGTCGAGGTCTCGGGCTTCCCCTCGATGTCGGCGGCGCTGCGCGGCGAGCCCGCCCATTGCGGCGGCGACACGCTGGCCGAAGGCATCGCCGTCAAGAACGTCTCGCCGACCTGCGTCGAGATCGCCCGCCACCTCGTCTCCGACGTCGTGACGGTCGAGGAGACCGAGATCGAGGCCGCCATCTACGCCTTCCTCGTGCAGCAGCACACGCTGGCCGAGGGCGCGGGCGCCGCCTCGCTCGCCGCCGTCACGGCCCATCCCGAGCGGTTCCGCGGCCGGCGCGTCGGCCTCGTCCTGACCGGCGGCAACATCGATCCCCGCCTCCTCTCGGCGATCACCGTGCGCGCGCTCGAGCGCAACGACCAGCTGATCGGCCTGCGGGTGACGGTGCGCGACCGGCCGGGCGAGCTCGCCCGCGTCACCGCGATCATCGGCCGCGAGAAGGCGAACATCCTCGAAGTGTCGCATCACCGCATGCTGCTCAACGTGCCGGCGATGCGGGTGACGATCGACCTCGCCATCGAGGCGCGCGACCGGAGCCATGCCGAGCGCGTGGTGCAGCGCCTCAAGGAAGCCGGGATGGAAGTGAGCTACATCGATCCCCTGACGCCCGCCGTCTCCTAGAGGCGTCCGAGCCCCCTCCCGGAGCGGCCTCGCATGCGCTATCTTCGGGGGTCTGAGGGCACAGGGAATCTTCGAGGCTTTCCGACGTGAGCGAACTCCCCCGCAACGCACCGCAGTTCTATCTGACGGCGCCGACGGCCTGCCCCTATCTCCCGAACCGGTTCGAGCGGAAGGTCTTCACGCATCTCGTGGGCGAGAAGGCCGGCGCGCTCAACGACATCCTCACGCAGGGCGGCTTCCGGCGCAGCCAGAACATCGCCTACCGGCCGGCCTGCGAGCGCTGCCGCGCCTGCATCTCGGTGCGCATCCTGGTGGACGAGTTCGAGCCGTCGCGCTCGCAGCGCCGCGTGCTCAGGCGCAATTCCGACCTGATGGGCGAGGCGCTGTCGCCGCGGCCGACCGCCGAGCAGTACGCGCTCTTCCGCGACTATCTCGACGCCCGCCACGCCGAGGGCGGCATGGCCGACATGAGCGTGCTCGACTACGCGATGATGGTGGAGGACACCTATGTCGCCACGCAGCTCGTGGAGTACCGCAAGATCGGCCCGGACACCTTCATCACCGGCCGCGGCAAGGGCCCGATCATCGCGGCCGCGCTGACCGACACGCTCGCCGACGGGCTGTCCATGGTCTACTCGTTCTACGATCCCGACATGATCGACCGCAGCCTCGGCACCTACATGATCCTCGACCACGTCGAGCGCGCCAGGCGGGCGGGCCTGCCCTACGTCTATCTCGGCTACTGGGTGAAGGGCTCGACCAAGATGGGCTACAAGTCGAAGTTCCTGCCGCAGGAGCACCTGATGCCCGACGGCTGGGAGCGGGTCGAGACGATCGTCGAGGAATAGGCGCCGTCGCGGAGCAGGCTCCCCCGTGGCGGTGGCCGCCGTCCCGTGCGCCGGCCCGGAGGCGGCCGCTCAGTTCCCCGTCTGCGGCTCAGCGTCGCTGCCGGCGTCCGGCTCGCCTTCGGCCAGCAGGTCGTCGAACACCTCGTCGGGATGCTCGGCGAGGCGCTTGCAGGAATTGGCGTAGATCTCCGTCAGCTCCGTGACCCGGTCGCAGGAATGGCCGATCTGCGTCTTCACCCGCTCGAGATGCTCGTTGAACCGCGAGGTGAAGGTCTCGTCGTCCATCCCCGTCTGCTTCGCCAGCAGATAGCCCGACCGGAACATCTGCCGGGCGACCTTGCCGTAGCGGGCCGACAGCTCCTCGCCGTCCGGCATGCGGCCCAGGCACTCCGACGCCACGTAGTCGTAGGCGGCACAGATCGAGTGCTCGCGGGCGAGCAGGCCGACCGGATGCGCTCCCGTCCCCGTGCCCGTCCCCGCCGCCGGTTCCTCGGCGAAGGCGCCGCCCGCCGCCAGAAGCCCCGCGGCCAGTCCGGTCGCCAGGAGAGCCTTGTTCAGCCGTTTCATCTCGATGCCTCCCTGCCCGTCTCCGCGGGCCGTGCGAGCCTCGCGCGTTCGCGGGCCCTTCGCAAGTCGCGGCCGGGCCGACGGCGTCAGGCCGCCGGCTTGACCCTCTTCCACACGCCGTTCGCGGTGGCGACCGTGCGCTCGCCGACGACGAGCGTTCCCCGCATGAAGACGAGCGAGCGCGTGCGCCGGACGACCTCGCATCTCGCCTCGACGAAGTCGCCGATCTGCACCGCCTCGACGAAGTGCACGTCGAGCTGGATCGTCGCGTGCGGCTGGTTGCCGGCGGCGTTCCACGCGGTCACGCCCATGCTGCGGTCGGCGAAGGTCATCAGCATGCCGCCCTGCACGACGCCGCGCCGGTTGTGGTGCTTGGGGGCCGCGAGGAACGCGAAGACCGGCCAGCCGTCGTCGCCCGGGCGCTGCCACAGCGGTCCGACGAGGCCGATGAACCCCTCGTCCTCGTAGGGCTCCCAGCCGTGCGCGGCGGGATCGAACGCCGCGGCGGGCGGATCGGCGGGAGCGTCGCGGGACATGGCTTGCGATCCGCCGGCCCTAGCCGCCGAACCTGTTGGTGCGAGGGAAGCCCTTCGGCGCCAGCCGGCCCGCCTGGGCGCGGTCGCCCTGCCACTCCGCCAGCTCGTTGACCGTCCAGGTCCGGCCGGAGGAATCGAGCCAGGTCAGCCCCTCCTCGAGCTGGAAGACCTTGAGGTCCGACAGGCCGCCATCCTTGTAGCGCTGCAGGCGCACGCCCTTGCCGCGCGTCATCTCCGGCAGCTGGCTGATCGGGAAGAGCAGCAGCTTGCGGTTCTGGCCGACCACCGCGACCGTGTCGCCGGCGGCGGGGATGCAGAGCTTCGCCTCGTCCGGCGCCGCCACGTTGAGCACCTGCCGGCCGGTCCGCTTCATCGCGACGACGTCCTTCTCCGGCACGAGGAAGCCGCGGCCGTCGGTCGAGGCGACGACGAGCTTGCGCTCCGGCTCGTGCACGAAGGCGGTGACGATGTCCTGCGCCTCGCCGAGATCGACCATCAGGCGCAGCGGCTCGCCGTGGCCGCGGCCGCCCGGCAGCTTGTCGGCGCCGAGCGTGAAGAAGCGGCCGTCGGTCGCGTAGAGCAGGATCTTGTCGGTCGTCTGGCAGCGCAGCGCGAGCTTCAGCGCGTCGTCGGCCTTGAACTGCACGGAGGAGAGGTCGGCGACGTGGCCCTTCATGGCGCGGATCCAGCCCTTCTCGGACAGGATCACCGTGACCGGCTCCTTCTCGATCAGCGCCTCCTTGAGCTCGGCCGCGAGCTCGGTCGAGGGCGAGACGGGCTCGTCGAGGATCTCGGTGCGCCGCCGGCCGAGCTCGGTGTTCGGCCCGAAGCGGTCGCGGATGGTGCGGATCTCCTCGCCGACCCTCGTCCACTGCCGCTCCTCGGAGCCGACGAGCTCGTTGAGCGCCGCCTGCTCCGCCGACAGGCTGTCGTGCTCCTTGCGGATCTCCATCTCCTCGAGCTTGCGCAACGAGCGCAGGCGCATGTTGAGGATGGCTTCCGCCTGCACGTCGGTCAGCTCGAAGGTGCGGATCAGCTCCTGCTTGGGCTCGTCCTCCTCGCGGATGATGCGGATCACCTCGTCGAGGTTCAGATAGGCGATCAGGTAGCCGTCGAGCACCTCGAGCCGGTGCGCGATCTTGCCGAGGCGGAAATGCGAGCGGCGCAGGAGCACGTCGCGGCGGTGGTCGAGCCAGTCGCGCAGCACCTCGACGAGGCCGAGCACCCGCGGCACGCGGCCATGCGTCAGCACGTTCATGTTGAGCGGGATGCTTCGATTCCAGATCCGTCAGCCGGAACAGCGACGCCATCAGGAGCTCGGGCTCGACGGTGCGCGAGCGCGGCTCGAGCACGATGCGCACGTCCTCCGTCGACTCGTCGCGCACGTCGGCCAGCAGCGGCAGCTTCTTCGAGGTCAGCAGCTCGGCGATGCGCTCGATCAGCCGGCTCTTCTGGACCTGGTAGGGGATCTCGGTGACGACGGCGACCCAGGTGCCGCGGCCGGTGTCCTCCTTCTCCCACTTCGCCCGCACGCGGAACGAGCCGCGGCCGGTGCGATAGGCTTCCATGATCGACTCGCGGCCGTCGACCACGATGCCGCCGGTCGGCAGGTCGGGGCCCTTCACCTTGTCGATCAGCGTCTCGATGCGGGCGTTGGGGTGCCTGATCAGGTGCAGCGCGGCGTCGCAGATCTCGGCGGCGTTGTGCGGCGGGATGTTCGTCGCCATGCCGACGGCGATGCCGGCCGAGCCGTTGGCGAGGAGGTTCGGGAAGGCGCCCGGCAGGACGACCGGCTCGCGCTCCTCGCCGTCATAGGTCTCGCGGAAGTCGACCGCGTCCTCGTCGATCCCCTCGAGCAGGAGGTTCGCGACCTCCGTCAGCCGCGCCTCGGTGTAGCGCATGGCCGCGGCGTTATCGCCGTCGATATTGCCGAAATTGCCCTGCCCGTCGACCAGCGGGTAGCGCACGGAAAAGTCCTGCGCGAGGCGCACCATGGCGTCGTAGATCGCCTGGTCGCCGTGCGGGTGGAACTTACCCATGACGTCGCCGACGACGCGGGCGCACTTCTTGAAGCCCGAGTCGGGATCGAGCTTCAGGAGGCGCATCGCGTAGAGCAGCCGCCGGTGCACGGGCTTCAGGCCGTCGCGCACGTCGGGCAGCGCCCGGTGCATGATGGTCGACAGGGCGTAGGACAGGTAGCGCTCCTCGAGCGCGACCTTGAGGTCGATCGGCTCGACGCCGCCTTCGGGGAGAACTTGGTCGCTCATGGCTCCTGTTTAGCCGAAGCGGCGGGATTCGGGGAGAGGCCGAATCGGCCATGCGCAGCCCGACCCGCGGGAACGCTGCCGCGGACGAGGCCCGGGCGCTTCCGCCGGGGCACGGCTAGCCATGCTGGCGGTCCGCCGGCAGGAGGAAGTCGAAGTCGCAGCCGTCCTCCGCCTGCATGACGTGCTCGGCGTAGAGCTTGTCGTAGCCGCGGCGGCGCTCCCGCCCGGGCACGGGCGCCTCGGCGCGCCGGCGGTCGAGCTCCGCCTCGTCGACCAGGAGGTCGATGCGGCGCTCCGAGACCGAGAGCCGGATGCGGTCGCCGGTGCGCACGAGCGACAGCGGCCCGCCGACGGCGGCTTCCGGCGACACGTGCAGCACGATGGTGCCGAAGGCCGTGCCGCTCATCCGCGCGTCGGAGATGCGCACCATGTCCTTCACGCCCTGCCGCGCGAGCTTCTTCGGGATCGGCAGGTAGCCGGCCTCGGGCATGCCGGAGGCGCTGCGCGGCCCGGCGTTCTGCAGCACCATGACGTCGTCCGGGCCGATGTCGAGGTCCGGGTCGTCGACCCGCTCCGACAGGTCCTCGAGCGACGAGAAGACGACCGCCCTCCCCTCCTTCTCGAACAGCGCCGGATCGGCCGCGGAGCGCTTCAGGATCGCCCCCTTCGGCGCGAGCGAGCCGAACAGCGCCACGAGCCCGCCCTTCGGCTCGTACGGCTCGGAGGCCGGCGCGATCACCCTGCGGTCGACATAGGGCGCCGGCTCCTCCAGCCGCTCGCCGAGCGTCTGCCCGGTGACGGTCATGCAGTCGAGGTTCAGAAGGGGCTTCAGCTCGCGCAGCACCGCGCCGACGCCGCCGGCGGCGAAGAAGTCCTCCATGTAGTTCGAGCCGACCGGCTTCAGGTTCACCAGCACCGGCGTCGTCTCCGACAGCTCGTTCAGCCATTGCAGCGGCACGTCGATGCCGAGCCGGCCGGCGACCGCGGTCAGGTGGATGATGGCGTTCGTCGAGCCGCCGAGCGCCAGGAGCACGCGCAACGCGTTCTCGACGCTCGCCTTCGTGATGATCTCCTTCGGCGTGATCGGCCGGCGGATCAGCTCGACGGCCGCCGCCGCCCGTCGCCTCGGCGGCGCGCAGCCGGTCGGCGTGCACGGCGGGAATCGCGGCGGTGCCGGGCAGCGACATGCCGAGCGTCTCGGCGATGCAGGCCATGGTCGAGGCCGTGCCCATCACCGCGCAGGTGCCGGCGGTGGTGGCGAGCCGGCCCTCGACCCGCTCGATCTCGTCGCCGTCGATCTCGCCGGCACGGTACTTCGCCCAGAAGCGGCGGCAGTCCGTGCAGGCGCCGAGCCGCTCCTCGCCGTGGCGCGAGGTCATCATCGGCCCGGCGACGATCTGGATCGCCGGCCGGTTCGCCGACGCCGCCCCCATCAGCTGCGCCGGCACCGTCTTGTCGCAGCCGCCCATCAGCACGACGGAGTCCATCGGCTGGGCGCGGATCATCTCCTCGGTGTCCATCGCCATCAGGTTGCGGAACTTGAGGCTCGTCGGACTGAGGAACACCTCGCCGAGCGAGACGGTCGGGAACTCGAGCGGCAGCCCGCCGGCCACCAGCACGCCGCGCTTCACCGCCTCCAGCATCTCCGGGAAGTGCCGGTGGCAGTTGTTGAAGCCGGACTGGGTGTAGGCGATCCCGACGACCGGGCGGTCGAGCATCTCGTCGGAGTAGCCCATCGACTTGGCGAAGGACTTCCTGAGGTAGCGGGCGAAGTCGGGGTCGCCGTAGTCGGTCAGTCCGCGCGCGATGCCGCGCCTGTTCTCGTGGTCGGTCATGATCTTGCGGTTGCGTCCTGACGCGTCGGCTCGGCTTTGGATCGCGGCACCGTCGGCGCGCCGCGAACCCAAGCATCCATGCCACGGGACGCGCCGCAAGCGATGCGTCGGCCGGCCCTGGCCACCTCGTGCGGTTTTAGACAGTCGTACAAAAACACTGGACATCCGTCCGAAGCCGAGGGTACGACTTGACGCAACGAGCCCGAACAACGGGAGAAGCGGCGACTTGTCACGCAGCGACACGAAAGAGGCGATCCTGGAGGCGGCCGAGATCCTGTTCTCGGAGCGCGGCTTCGGCGCCGTCGCCCTGCGCGAGATCGCCCGGACCGCCGGCGTGAACGTCGGCAGCGTGACCTATCATTTCGGCGACAAGCTCGGCCTGCTCGAGGCGATCTACGCCCGCCACACCGAGCCGATGAACGCCCGCCGCATGGAGCTCATCGGCGAGGCGCGCCGCATCTCCGACGACGACCAGCGGCTGATGGCGATCCTCAGGGCCTATGTCCTGCCGGCCTTCTCCTCGTCGCACGACCAGGCGGGCGGCGGGGCGCGCTTCACGCGGATGCGCGCGGTGCTGTCGGCGGAGGGCAACCCGCAGGCCCGCGCCATCATCGCCAAGGCGTTCGACCGGACGAGCCGCACCTTCATCGACGCGATCGCCGGCTGCCTGCCGGGCGCGAGCCGCGACGGCATCGTCTGGCGCAGCCAGTTCCTGCTCGGCTCGCTCTACTACGCCCTGATCAACCCCGAGCGCATCACCAGGCTCTCCGACGGGCTCGCCGACGGCGGCGACCACGCGCGGGCGGTCGAGGAGATCGTGACCTCGAGCTTCGCGAGCTTCAGGGCGCTCGCCGCACCGCAGGACGCCCGCGAGGCGCCGCGGCGCGCCCAGTCGGCCTGACGATCTTTCGAGACGATCCACAAAAGGGAGGAAACGGACGTGAAACTCACACACGCACTCGCAACCCTCGCCCTCGGCGCGGCGGTCATCGCCTCGCCGGCGGCGGCACAGGAGCGCATCTCCATCGGCACCGGCGGGACCGGCGGCCTGTTCTACGTGATCGGCGCCGGCATGGCCGACGTGCTGAACAAGCACATGGACGACACCACGGCGCGCGCCGAGGTGACGGGCGCCTCGATCGAGAACATCCGCCGCGTCGCCGCGGACCAGATGCAGATCGGCTTCTCCTCGTCCTCGACGCTCTACGAGGCCAAGAACGGCGAAGGCGCGTTCGACGGCCAGCCCCAGCCGGTGGCCGGCATCGCCCTGCTCTACCCGGCCGTGCTGCAGCTCGCGACGCTCAAGGACACCGGCATCGAGAGCATCTCGGACCTCAAGGGCAAGCGCATCAATCTCGGGCCCTCCCGGGTCGAACTCCGCGGTCATCTCGCAGCGCCTGCTCGAGGCCTACGGCGTCTTCGACCCCGCCAACGTCGAGTTCCTGTCCTACACGGAAGGCACGAACGCGCTGATGAACGGCACGATCGACGCCACGGCCGTGCTGGCCGGTGCGCCGACGGCGGCCCTCATCGACCTCGACGCGCAGCGCGACATGGTCCTGCTGCCGCTCGAGAAGGACAAGGTGAAGGACATGCTCGACAAGTATCCCTTCTACCAGGTCTACGACATCCCGGCCGGCACCTATCCCGACCAGACCGGCCCGGTCACGGTGATCAACGATCCCGCCACGCTCTTCACCAAGGAGGACGCGGATCCGGACCTGATCTACCAGATCACCAAGACGATCTTCGACAATCTCGACGAGCTCGGCGAGGTGCACCCGAAGGCGAAGGACATCTCGCTGGAGAACGCGCCGAACACGCCGATCGACCTGCATCCCGGCGCCAAGCGCTACTTCGACGAAGCGAAGAAGTAGGCGCGCCGCAGGAGCCCCGAGCATGACGGCCATCGACAGTCTGCGTCTGGAGAGTGCGGCGGACCGGGGCAGGACGGAGACGCTCGTCGTCTCCGCCCTCTTCGCCCTGCTCGCGGTCGCCACCACCGCGCTCGTGATCTACGGCGCCTATTTCGGCCTGATCACCGCGCTCATCCTGCGCTCCGCCTTCTTCTCGATGGTCTCGTCGGCGGGGCTCCTGTTCGTCGGCTTCCGCGCCGGCACGCGCTGGACGCGCTACGGCTGCTACGCGCTGGCCGCCGTGGCGCTCGTCCCGGGGCTGCATCTCTGGCAGTCCTACATGGACATCATCATGCGCGGCGCCATGGCGACCGGCGCCCGACCTGTGGATCTTCGTCGGGCTGATGGCCGTGGTGCTCGTGCTCACGCGGATGGCGCTCGGCTGGTCGCTCGTCGTCCTCGTCGTCGTCGCCCTGCTCTACGCCTGGTTCGGCTACCTGATCCCCGGCAAGTACGGCCACGCCGGCTACGACCTGCACCGCCTCGCCTCGACGCTGATGCTCTCGACGGAAGGCGTCTACGGCCTGCCGATGGGCGTGGCGGTCGAATACATCTTCCTGTTCGCGCTGCTCGGCACGCTCCTGATGAAGATCGGCACGGGCGAGGTCTTCGTCGATCTCGCGCGCGGCCTCACCGGGCGCGTCCAGGGCGGCCCCGGCCTGTCGGCCGCGCTGTCGAGCTCGCTCCTCGGCACGATCAACGGCAGCGCCGTCGCCAACGTGGTGACGACCGGCACCTTCACGATCCCGCTGATGAAGCGGGTCGGCTACACGCCCGTGCTCGCCGGCGCGATCGAGGCGGCGGCCTCCTCGGCGGGCCAGATCCTGCCGCCGGTCATGGGCGCGGCGGCCTTCCTGATGGCCGAGATCATCGGCGTCCCCTACGGCCAGATCGCGCTCGCGGCGCTCGTGCCGGGGCTGCTCTACGTCGCGGCGCTGATGGTGGCGGTGCGCCTCGAGGCCGGCCGCCTCGGCCTTGCCCGCGACACCTCCGCCGGGCTCGACCTGCTGCGCGAGACGCTTCTCAGGCGCGGCTACCTGCTGATCCCGCTCGTCGCGCTGATCGGCTTCCTCGTCGCCGGCTACACGCCGACCCAGGCGGCGGTCATCTGCATCGTCTTCGGGCTCCTCATCTCGCCGTGGCGCAAGGACACGCGGATCGGCCCCGTCGCCATCGCCGCTGACCTGCCGCGACACGCTGATCGCCACGCTGCCGATCATCGCGGCGGTCGCCGCGGCCGGCGCCGTCATCGGCGTGCTCAACCTCACCGGCCTCGGCCTGATGATGTCGAGCCTGATCGTCGAGACGGGCGGCCAGCAGATCTGGGCGATCCTGCTCCTGACGGCGCTCGCCTCCTTCGTGCTCGGCATGGGCCTGCCGACCTCGGCGGCCTACCTGCTGCTCGCCGTGCTGGTGGCGCCGGCGCTCACGCAGCTCGGCCTGCCGGTGATCGTGTCGCACATGTTCATCTTCTACTACGGCCTCGTCTCGGCGATCACGCCGCCGGTCGCGCTCGCGGCCTTCGCGGCGGCCAGCATCTCCGGCGGCGACGCCACGAAGACGGCAATGGAATCGGTGCGGCTCGGCTTCGTGAAGCTGCTCGTGCCGTTCCTGTTCGTGACGATGCCGGGCCTCCTGATGATCGGCAGCGGCCTGCAGATCGCCCTGTCGGTGATCTTCGGCGCGATCGGCGTGATCGGCCTGACGATCGCCTTCGCCGGCTGGTTCGTCCGCCACATGGGCGGGCTCGAGCGGGCGGCCATGGCGGTCGCCTCGCTGCTCGTGCTCTGGCCGACCGACGTCACCGCCGCCGACCCGGCGACGCTCGCCGCCCGCGCGGTCGGCATCGCCGGCCTCGCCGCCCTCCTCTATCGCACCACCACGGCCGGGGCCGTCGTCCCCGCGGCCGAACGAGCCGACAACAAGGTGTCCTGATGGCCTCGACCTACATGCCCTTCCACCCCAACCCGAAGACGCCCGACATCGAGCTGCCGGCCGGCGCCTGCGACGCGCACTGCCACGTCTTCGGGCCGGCCGCCAAGTTCCCGTTCGCGCCCGAGCGCACCTACACGCCGGTCGACGCGCCGAAGGAGAAGCTCTTCGAGCTGCACCGCCACCTCGGCATCGACCGCTCCGTCATCGTGCAGGCGAGCTGCCACGGCACCGACAACTCCGCCATGCTCGACGCGATCGCCGCCGGCGAAGGCCGCTACCGCGGCATCGCGATGGTGAAGAAGGACATCACCGAGGACGAGATCCGCGCGCTCGACGAGGGCGGCATCCGCGGCGTGCGCTTCAACTTCGTGACGCATCTCGGCCAGGACGCCGACATCGACGCGGTGCGCGCGATCGTGGAGAAGATCGCGCCCTTCGGCTGGCACGCGGTCGTGCATTTCGACGCGAACCGGCTGGAGACGCTCGCGCCGGTGCTGAAGTCGCTGCCGCTGACCATGGTGATCGACCACATGGGCCGGGTCGACGCGAGCCAGGGCATCGACCAGCCGGCCTTCAGGATGCTGCAGGACCTGCTCCAGGACGAGCGCTTCTGGGTCAAGGTCTGCGGCTCCGAGCGCATCTCGCGCGCCGGTCCGCCCTTCGCCGACGCCGTGCCCTTCGCGCGCACCCTCGTCGAGCGCTTCCCCAACCGGGTGCTGTGGGGCACCGACTGGCCGCACCCCAACATCAAGCAGCACATGCCCGACGACGGCCACCTCGTCGACCTGCTGCAGGTCATCACGCCGGACGACCGCCACATGCACCAGCTTCTCGTCGACAACCCGACCCGGCTCTACTGGCCGGAAGCCGCCTGACGAGCCCCGAAGCCACGAGGGAGAACACGCGAACCATGACGACGACAGAACCCTGCTTCGACGTGGCGCATCTCGGCCATGTCGAGCTCCTGACGAACAAGTTCGAGGAAAGCCTGAACTTCTTCGTCAACGTCTACGGCCTCACCGAGAGCGGCCGCGAGGGCGATTCCGTCTACCTCCGCGCCTTCGACGACTACGAGTTCCACACGCTGAAGCTCACCGCGTCGGACACGACGGGCATGGGCCACGTCGCCTACCGCACCTCGTCGGAAGCCGCCCTCGAGCGGCGCGTGAAGGTGATCGAGGAGATGGGCCTCGGCATCGGCTGGACGGAGGGCGACCTCGGCCACGGCCGCTCCTACCGCTTCAACAGCCCGGACGGCCACGTCTTCGAGCTCTACTGGGACACGAAGCGCTACCAGGCGCCCGAGGCCGAGAAGCCGGCGCTCAAGAACATCGCGCAGCGCTATCACGGCCGCGGCGTGTCGCCCCGCCGGCTCGACCACCTGAACCTGCTCGCGAGCGACGTCTCGAAGATCCGCGACTTCATGACGAAGGCGCTCGGCAGCCGCGTCACCGAGATGATCCAGCTCGACAACGGGCGGATCGGCGGCTGCTGGTTCACCGTCAACAACAAGAGCTACGACCTCGCCTGCACGGAAGACCACGCCGGGGCGAAGGGCCGCTTCCACCACATCACCTACGCCGTCGACCAGCGCGAGGACATCCTGCGCGCGGCCGACATCTTCCTCGAGAACGGCGTCTTCATCGAGACCGGCCCGCACAAGCACGCGATCCAGGGCACGTTCTTCCTCTACGTCTGGGAGCCGGCCGGCAACCGCGTCGAGGTCGCCAATGCCGGCTCGCGGCTGGTCCTCGCGCCCGACTGGGAGACCGTCGTCTGGACCGAGGCCGAGCGCCGGAAGGGCCAGGCCTGGGGCCTCAAGACGATCGAGAGCTTCCACACCCACGGCACGCCGCCGATCGGCGAAGCGGCCGAATAAGAAAGGTCCGACATGGCAAAGAGATCCGCGCTGGTCGTCAGCGCCCATTCCGCCGATTTCGTGTGGCGCTGCGGCGGCGCCATCGCGCTCCACCAGGAGAAGGGCGTCGACGTGACCGTCGTCTGCCTCTCCTACGGCGAGCGCGGCGAGAGCGCGAAGCTCTGGAAGCAGGAAGGCATGACGCTGCAGGCCGTCAAGGACGGGCGCCAGAAGGAGGCCGAGAACGCCGCGAAGGCGCTCGGCGCCCACGACATCCAGTTCTTCGACCTCGGCGACTATCCCCTCGAGATGGACCGCGCCGCCAAGGACCGCCTCGTCGACGTGATCCGCAAGGTGCAGCCGGACTTCATGCTGTCGCACTCGCTCGACGACCCCTACAACACCGACCACCCCTACGCGGCGAAGATGACGATCGAGTGCCGCATGATCGCCCAGGCCTGGGGCCACAATCCCGGCGAGAAGGTGCTCGGCGCGCCGCAGCTCTACCTGTTCGAGCCGCACCAGACCGAGCAGTGCGGCTGGAAGCCCGACACCATCCTCGACATCACCCCGGTGTGGGAGAAGAAGTGGGCGGCCATCCAGTGCATGGAGGGCCAGCAGCACCTCTGGCACTACTACACGAACGTCGCGGAGAACCGCGGCAACCAGTTCCGCCGCAACTCCGGCGGCCAGTCCGGAGGCAGGGAGGCGAAGTACGCCGAGGCCTTCCAGTCGATCTTCCCGAAAACCGTGGACGAGCTGTGACCATGCCCGGTGTCGTTGTTCAGAACATCGAGCGCCCCAGGGCCGAGACGGTCGAGGCGCTGGCCAAGTACGGCGTCGCGACCATTCACGAGGCGCAGGGGCGCAAGGGCCTGATGGGCTCGCACATGCGGCCGATCCAGCAGGGCGTGCGCATCGCCGGCCCGGCCGTCACCGTCTCGATCCCGCCCGGCGACAACTGGATGATCCACGTCGCCGTCGAGCAGTGCCAGCCGGGCGACATCCTCGTCGTCGCGCCGACGAGCCCGTGCGAGGACGGCTATTTCGGCGAGCTGCTCGCCTGCTCGCTGGCCGCGCGCGGCGTGAAGGGCACGATCATCGAGGCCGGCACGCGCGACACGCAGGACCTTCGCGACATGGGCTACCCCGTCTGGTCGAAGGCGGTCTTCGCGCAGGGCACCGTCAAGGAGACGGTCGGCTCGGTGAACGTGCCGGTCGTCTGCGCCGGCGCCCATGTCGAGCCGGGCGACGTCATCGTCGCCGACGACGACGGCATCTGCGTCGTCAGGCGGGAGGAGGCCGACAAGGTCGCCGAGGCGTCGAAGGCGCGCGAGGAGAAGGAGGAGACGACCCGCCGGCACCTGAAGTCCGGCGAGCTCGGCCTCGACTACTACGGCTTCCGCGAGAAGCTCGAAGCCAAGGGCCTCAAATATGTCTGAGACATCCGCGTCCGGGACATCGGCGCCCTGCATGTGGATGCGGGGCGGCACCTCGAAGGGCGGGTACTTCCTCGCCCACGAGCTGCCGCAGGACACGAAGGCGCGCGACGCCTTCCTGCTGCGCGTCATGGGCTCGCCCGACACCCGCCAGATCGACGGCATGGGCGGGGCGGATCCGCTGACCTCCAAGGTCGGCGTGGTGCGGAAGTCCGAGCGCGACGGCGTCGACGTCGACTATCTCTTCCTGCAGGTCTTCGTCGACCAGCCGATCGTCTCGGACGCGCAGAACTGCGGCAACATCCTCGCCGGCGTCGGCCCGTTCGCCATCGAGCGGGGGCTCGTGCCGGCGACCGGCGACAAGACCGAGGTCCGCATCTTCATGGAGAACACGGGCCAGGTCGCCGTCGCCACGGTCGACACGCCGGGCGGCCGGGTGAACTACACGGGCGACGCCCGGATCGACGGCGTGCCGGGGACGTCGGCGGCGATGCCGATCGTCTTCGAGGACACCGCCGGCTCGTCCTGCGGCGCCCTCCTCCCCACGGGCAACGTCGTCGACACGGTCGAGGGCGTCGAGGTGACGATGATCGACAACGGCATGCCGTGCGTCGTCATGCGCGCCTCCGACATGGGCATCTCCGGCGAGGAGACGCGCGAGGAGCTCGAGGCGAACGAGACGCTGCGCGGGAAGCTCGAGGCGATCCGGCTCAAGTGCGGCCCGATGATGAATCTCGGCGACGTGAGCGAGAAGTCGGTGCCGAAGATGACGATGGTCTCGAAGGCGAGGCACGGCGGCGCCGTCTCGACCCGCACCTTCATCCCGCATCGCTGCCACGCCTCGATCGGCGTCCTCGGCGCCGTCAGCGTCGCGACCGCCTGCCTGCTCGAGGGCAGCCCCGCGCACGAGATCGCCGACATTCCCGACGGCACGGAGAAGACCCTGTCGATCGAGCACCCGACCGGCGAGATGTCGGTCGTCGCGACGATGGAGGGCAACGAGGTGAAGCGCGCCGGCGTCCTGCGCACCGCGCGCAAGCTGTTCGACGGCGTCGTGTTCGCGGACTAGGCGCAGGCTGGCCGCGGTTCGGGTCGGTCCCGGCCCGTGGTCGTTTCGAAGGACCGTCCGGGTCCGATTGGAGAGACGCACATGAAAATCGGCTTCATCGGCTTCGGCGAGGCCGCCAAGGCCTTCACGGACACGCTGCGGGAGGCCGATCCGGGCCTCGAGGTCACGTGCTACGACATCCTCTTCGAGGAGGAGGGTCTCGACGGCACGGTCGGGCAGCGGGCGAAGGAGGCGGGCGCGAGGGCGGCCGCGACGCCGGCCGAGGCCATCGCCGACGCCGACTGGATCATCGCCGCCGTCACCGCGGCCTCGAGCCTCGAGGCGGCGCAGTCGGTCGCCGGCCACGTCGTGCAGGGGCAGGTCTATGTCGACATCAACTCCGTCTCGCCCGGCCGCAAGACCGAGACGGCGGCGCTGCTGTCGCCGAAGGACGTGACCTATGTCGACATGGCGGTGATGGCGCCGGTCCATCCGCGCGGCCACCGCACGCCCGTGCTGGTCGCCGGCGCGTTGCCGGGCCACGTCCGCGACACGCTGAAGAGGCTCGACTTCCAGCTCGAGCAGGTCTCGGAGACGGTCGGCGACGCGACCGCCATCAAGATGATCCGCAGCGTCTTCGTGAAGGGCCTCGAGGCGATCACGATCGAGGCCATGCTGGCGGCGGAGACGGCGGGATGCCTCGAGCGCATCGTCGACTCGCTCTCCGGCTCCTTCCCCGGGCTCGGCTGGCCGGGCTTCGCCGTCTACGAGCTCGAGCGCAGCCTGCGCCACGGCACGCGGCGGGCCGCAGAGATGGTCGAGAGCGGCAAGATGCTCGACGAGTGCGGCCTCGAAGGCGACCTCGCCCGCTCGATCGCCGCCGTGCACGAGCGCATGGGCGCGCTCGGCGCGAGCCTCGACACGCCGCGCTTCAGGGAACTTGTCGAGCGGATCGAGAGCCGCGCGGCCGACGCGAAGGAACGCGGCGCGCAGGCCTGAGGGCGCGCCCCGCCTCTTCCCGCTACGGCACGATGCGGATCGTCGTCTGCGACAACGGCCGCGCCCTGACGAGGGAGAAGAGCACCCGGGCATTGTCCGGGTGCAGCCGGATGCAGCCGTGCGACACCGGCTTGCCGAGGTGGCGGATGTCGTTCGTGCCGTGGATGGCGTAGCCGCCCCGGAAGAAGATCGACCAGGGCATCGGCGCGTTGTCGTACTTGGTCGAGTACCACATGCGCTCGAGCCGGATCGGATGATAGGTGCCGGTCGGCGTGCGGTAGCCGCGCCGGGCCGTCGAGACCGCCCAGCTGTAGCTGTGGCGCCCGCCGACGCTCACGTCCATTCGCTGCCGCGACAGGTCGACCGTGACCTGCACGCGCGACGCCGCGACGGCAATGCCGGGCGCCGCCCCCCAGAGGAGGAGTGCGAGCACGAGGAGGAAGGCGGCTCCGAAGCGGCTGTGGCGGAACATGAGGAATCGTCGGCTGTCTTCGGAGGCGTCGGCTCGTTCGGGACCGGTCCGTCAGGCGGTCAGGTGCTGCTCGATCTCGTGGACCGGGTGCTTCGTCAGGTCCTTGTGGATCTCGGCGACGATCACCTTGCGCAGCTCGTTGGAGAATTCCTTCCGCAGCTCGGCCAGCGCGCGCGGCGGCGCGACGACCACGAGGCTGCGCAGCGGGGTCTTCTGGTGGGCCGAGCTCAGCGCGTCGGCGACGTCGTCGACGAACCGTTGCTCCGCGAGGTCGTGCCAGTCCGTCTGCTCGATCGAGGAGCGGCGCATGCCGGACACCGCGCGCGGCGGCCGGTCGCTGCCCTGCTCGTGCGTCGGCGGGTTCTCCGGCGCCTCGAAGATCCGCTTCACCTGAAGGTTCGGAAACATCTCGTCGCCGGCGTTCTTCAGGACGAGGGCCTTGCGCCCGTCGCAGACCAGAACCCATCCCTCGGCCGCGATCTTCAGGTGCTCGCTCAACTCTCTCTCCTGCAACTTGGGCCCCGGCATGTCTCTCGATCGCCGCGGCACGCTTCGTCCAGGGGCAGCGTGGCGGCTTCGCCCGGCCGGCGCCTTGATCGAGATCATCGGCCGGGAGCACGCGACGCCGCGCCTTGCATGGAGGCGCTGCCGCCCGCATCGTCGGCGGCGGATCAGCAAGGAGGCTCGCGCCGCATGAAGATCTTCGGCCTCGAATCGTCCCCCGGCTTCGCCCAGGCCGTGGCCGGCCATCTCGGCGTGGGCCTCGCGGCGCACGAGGAGCGCACCTTCGAGGACGGCGAGCACAAGGCGCGGCCGCTCGAGAGCGTGCGCGGCGAGGACGCCTTCGTGGTCTCCGGCCTCTACGGCGAGCCGGGCGCGAGCGTGCACGACAAGCTGTGCCGGCTCCTGTTCTTCGTCGCGACGCTGAAGGAGCACGGGGCGCGGAGCGTGACCGCGGTCGCGCCCTATCTGTGCTACGGCCGCAAGGACCGGCAGACCAGGCTGCACGACCCCGTGACGACGAAATACCTCGCGCAGCTCCTCGAGGCGGCCGGCACCGACCTCGTGATGACGCTCGAGGTGCACAACATCGTCGCATTCCAGAACGCCTTCCGCCGCCCGACCGTCCATCTCGACGCGCGCAGCGTCTTCGCGGCCCACGCGGCCGGCCTCGCCGGCGACGGGCCGGTCGTCGTGGTCTCGCCCGATCCCGGCGGCGTCAAGCGCGCCCAGCTCTTCCGCGAGCATCTCGAGGAAACGCTCGGGCGGCCGGTCTCCGGCGCCTTCGTCGAGAAGCGGCGCACCGGCGGCGTCGTCAGCGGCAACCTGTTCGTCGGCGAGGCGCACGGCGCGACCGCCCTCCTGATCGACGACATGATCAGCACCGGCGGCACGCTGGCGCGCGCGGGCGAGGCGTGCCTGGCCAACGGTGCGACGCAGGTGGTCGCCTATGCCGCGCACGGCCTGTTCAACGGCGACCCCGCCGCGACGCTCGGCGCCTCGCCGCTGGAACGCATCGTCGTCACTGACAGCGTCCCGCCCTTCCGGCTCGCCCCGCCCCTGCTCGGCGGAAAGGTGGAGATCGTCAGCGTCGCGCCGCTCGTCGCCGACGCGATCGGCCGTCTCGCGGAAGCGTGACGCAGATCAAGGCGCGTGCGCGGCGAGGACGCAGGATGTGCCGGTCAGCACGACGCAATTTGCGAGGACATGCCGAGATGGCCGCAGAGCTCACCCCGCCCGAGGACGCGATCTCCATCGACCCGGAGCAGATGTGCTTCATCATCCTGAAGGCGCGCGAGTTCGACGCGAAGGTTGCGCCCGACGACCCGGATTCGGGGTCGGATGCGATCGACGACCGCGAGATCGACATCCTCGAGGACTTCGCGGACGACCCCACGCTGCGCGAGCTGATGGGCGCGATCGAGGCACTCAACCAGGACCAGCAGGCGGAGCTTCTCGCCACGTGCTGGCTCGGCCGCGGCGACTACGACGCCTCCGACTGGGAGCCGGCGCTGCAGGATGCGCGCGACACCGCGAACCGGCGGCTCGCGGCCTATCTCGTGGGCACGCCGATGCTCGGCGACTTCCTCGAGGAGGGTTACGGCCAGCTCGGCTATTCCTGCAGCGAATATGAGAGCGAGCACCTCTGACCGCCCGCCGGCGGAGAGACGCGGGAGGGCCACGGCCGGCAGGGACCGATGACGCTGTCATTCGCTGACAAGGTGGCGTTCCTCGGCTCTCCCGACGCCTATCCGCGCCGGCCGGCCAGCGTCGCGCTGGTCGAGACGCACATGTCGTGCGTCTTCCTCGCCGGCGACCGCGCCCTGAAGATCAAGAAGCCGGTGCGCTTCCCCTTCCTCGACTTCACCACGCTCGCCGCCCGCGAGGCCGACTGCCGCGAGGAGGTCCGGCTCAACCGCCGCCTCGCGCCGCACGTCTATCTCGGCGTCCTGCCGCTCGTCGCCGGCCCGCTCGGGCATCTGCAGCTCGGCGGGGCCGGCACGGTCGTCGACTGGGTCGTCGAGATGCGCCGGCTCGACGCCGAGGCGATGCTCGATCGCAGGCTCGCGAGCGGCACCGTCTCGGAACACGACATCGACCGCCTCGCGACGACGCTGGCCGGCTTCTACGCCCGCGCCGACCGGCCCGGCATCTCCGCCGACGACTGGCTCGCGCGCCTGCGGGCGCGCCACGCGCAGGACCGCGAGGCGCTGACGCGGCCGGGCTTCGGCATCGACGGCGAACGGGTGCGGCGGGTCTCGGACCGGCTCGACGCCGCGCTCGAGGCGAGCAGCGGCATCGTCGCGGCACGGATCGCCGGCGGGCGCTTCGTCGAGGGCCACGGCGACCTGCGGCCCGAGCATGTCTGCCTCGACGAGCCCGTCGTCATCTTCGACTGCCTGGAGTTCGACCGCGACATGCGCATCCTCGACCCGTTCGAGGAGCTCGCCTTCCTCGGGATGGAGTGCGCCGTGCAGGGCTTCCCGGAGCTCGGTCCTGCGCTCGCCCGCCGCGTCGCCGAACGCCTCGACGACACGCCGCCACCCCTCCTTCTCGCCTTCTACGCCGCCTCGCGCGCCATGCTGCGCGCCCGGCTGACGCTCGCCCACCTGTTCGACGGCGACGTGCGCCACCCCGAGCGCTGGGAGCCGCGGGCGGAAGCCTACCTCGCCTTCGCCGACGAGACGCTGGCGGCGGTGCGGCACGGCCGCCGGTCCGGCGAGCGGTAGCCGGGCCCGCCGCCAGGGCCGCAGGAAGGCGGCGGACGGGCGGTCAGAAGACGTCGTTCTTCACGAAATGCGGCGTCTCGCCACTCTCCTCGCCGTCGACGAAGCTGCAGCGATGCGCCTCCGCGAAGGCCTCGATCGCGGCGGCATCCATGGCCTCCGGGCTGCCGCCGAAGAGCGCAGCGAGCGTCTCGCGCTCGACCGGCAGCCGCCCGCCGGGATCGAGCGCATCGAGGGCGCGGGCCAGGTCGTCCTTCGTCATCGTCTCCTCCCGAACGCTCGCCCGGATGGCGGTGCGACGACGTCGCGCCGCGGCGGGACTTGTTCGCGGGCTGGAGGATAGCCACGTCCGGAACCGGCGATGTTGATCCCGATCAACACGGCCCTGCCGCCGCCGTGGTCCGCTGGGCGTCGACGGCCGCACGACAAGGAGATTTCCGATGTCCGATCGAGACAAGGACAAGACTGCCGCCCCCCGCCGCAAGGGCGAGGCACAGCCGAACGGCGAAAGGAAGCACCGCGAGGAGCTGCTCGACGAGGCGCTCGAGGAGAGCTTCCCCGCGAGCGACGCTCCGGCCGTGTCGTGGCCGGAGAAGAAGGGCTGAGGCCCGCTCCCGGTCAGGCGCGGGCGGGCGCCCGCCGCGCCTCGGCGAAGGGCAGCTGCGCGACGACGTAGAGCGCGAAGGCGGCCGACCACAGCGTCGCCCCGCCGATCAGCAGCGGCTCGTAATGCACGGCCAGCACCGGCGCCGCGACGCGCAGGAGCGCGCCGGCGTTGACCAGCACGAGCGCCACGCTGCAGGCACCCGCGCGGGCCCGCCGCCCGACGCCCCGCGTCAGGGCGAGCCGCGTCATCACCGCGAGCGTCATCGTGCCGATGGCGCCGGCCGTGAAGGCGTGCAGGGCGGCGTCCGCCGGCACGAGGGACAGGGGCTCGGCCGCGAGCGCGGCGAGGATCGTGCCGACGGTCAGCCAGAGATAGCCGGCGTGCAGCGCGATGACGTGGCCCTCGCGCACGAGCCAGCCGCGCCAGCGCGCCAGCCGCAGGAGATGCATCGCGCCCGCCAGCGCCATCAGCGCCGCGGTCGCCGGGCTCTGCGGCACCGCCGCCCAGGCGAAGATGCCGACCGAGGCGACCATGAGCACCGCGACGTCGAACCGGCCGTAGGGGGTCGGCACCTTCTCCGCGCCGCGTCCGGCGAGCGCGTTGCGGGTGAAGCTCGGCACGATCCGGCCACCGACCGCCGCGATCAGCAGGGCGCCGACCGCCACGCCGAGCCGCGCGAAGACGGCCGCCGTCTCCCAGTCCGTCGCGAACAGGCGGTGGGCCACGGAGGCGATCGCGATCACCGGGAACAGCGCCAGCCCGTGGCGCGACTGCTTCGGCGCCTTCACGCGCGCCTCGCGCAGCAGGACGAAGGCAACGGACAGCGGGAACGCCGCGTCGGCCAGCGCGCCGACCGCCGGAGGCGCGGCCAGCGGCACCAGCCGGCCGGCGATCCACACCGCGAACAGCAGCATCAGCGGCCGCCCCGAGGCCGGCAGCCGGCCCGTCCAGTTCGGCGTCGCCGACAGGAGGTAGCCCGCCATCACCGCCGGCAGGTAGCCGAACACCATCTCGTGGGCGTGCCACGTCATCGCCGGCATGCCGCCGACCTCGCCGACGCCCGTCAGGAAGAAGAACACCCAGATCGGCACGGCCGCGGCGGCATAGAGGGCCGCGGCGAGGAACATCGGCCGCCAGGAGGCGGCGAACAGCCAGCCCGCCTCGGTTCGGGCGCGGTCGGCGGCGAGGCTCTGCGAGATCGACATGGTCGGCACTTCTCCACTCATGCCGCCTTGTCCCACGTGCCGGCCGCCCCCGACGTTGCGGCAGCGCAAACTTGCGCGGCCCGCCGTCCCGCCGCAATCGTCATGGAGGTTGCTGGGGAACAAAGACGTCGGCCGGCCGCCGCCCTAGTCTTCCCTTCTCAAGAACGGGACATACGGCCATGAACGCGGTCATTCTCGAGTTCGATCGGCGCCGACGACGTCGTCGATACGCTGATGAGGGTGCACAAGCAGACGATCCAGGTCTTCCTCAAGCACAGGATGCTCTGCGTCGGCTGCCCCATCGGCCGCATCCACACGGTGCGGGACGCCTGCCGCGAGCACGACGTGCCGCTGGACGCCTTCCTGGGCGAGCTCCGCGCCGCCGCACGCCAGCGTGCCAGGCCATGAGCGGGAGGAACCGGGCGATGCCGGAACGCGAACCCGACGCCGCGGTCACCGCCACGGCCGACGGCGTCGAGATCGACGCCAGCGCTTCTCGCCGAGGCGTTCGGGCTGAAACCGGCCGAGGTGCCGGCGCTCCTCCGGCAGGGTGCGATCACGAGCCGCCTCGAGCGCGGCGTCGGCGAGGACGAGGGCCGCGTGCGCCTCGTCTTCTTCCACGGCAATGCGCGCCTGACGGTCGTCGCCGACGAGGCCGGCCGCATCCTCAGGCAGACCGTGCTCAGCTTCGGCTCGAGCCCCCTGCCCTCGGCGCTTCGGCGGCCCTGAGCCGCCACCGGGGCGGTCGCCTCAGACGGAGCGCTCGGCGAGCTCGAACAGCCGGTGCGGGTCCAGCACCGTGACCTTCTTGCGGCCGCTCGACACGAGCCCCTTCGTTTCCCACGCGCTCATGACGCGGCTCACCGTGTGAAGCGTCGTGCCGGTCATCTCGGCGATGTCCTGCCGGGTGACGGGGAAATCGATGAGGATCCCATCCTCGACCTTCACCCCGGCCTGATGCACGAGGCGCAGCAGCGCGTGCGCCACCCGGCGCTCGACCTCCTCGGTGGACAGCTCGCGGATGCGCGTGTGCGCGTCCTGCAGGCGCTGCCCCACCGTCTGCAGCGCGTTGACCGCGAGCACCGGGCTGCGGGCGATGAAGTCGTCCCACCGCGCCGCCGGCCAGACGAGCGTCAGGCTGTCGACCATGGCGATCGAGGTCGCGGGGTAGTCGGGCCGCCGCATCGCGCGGGCGATGCCGTAGATCTCGCCGGGATTGACGTGCCGCACCACGACCTGCTGGCCGTCGGCCGTCATCTGGACGACCTTGAGGTGGCCGTGCAGCAGGATGAAGAACTCGTTCGCCGTGGCGCCCTGCTCGAAGACCGTCGTGTCCTTCGGCAGCTGGCGCGTCGAGGCCATCGCCAGCACGGCGTCGAGATCCTCCTCCGACATCGAGGCGAAGATGTCGAGGTCGCGGATCAGCGATCGGTCGAGGCGTGCCTGCGCCATCAAGGTCTCCAGCTGTCTTCGAGGCCCCTAGGTGCCTCTACGTAAGTAATCACTCTACCGGTCGAGAGAGTGTCCCGCTCTTTGCCTTTTCGCAAAAAGTATCGGGCGGTTCTGGTGTTCACTCCTCGCGTCGCAAGCAAGCGGCCCGAAGAGAAAGGATCAGGATCATGATTACCCGTCGCACCGCATTGATCGGCGCAGCAGCCACGGCCGCTCTGGTCGCGGCGGCCCCCGGCCTCGAAGCCCAGGCGGCGACGCCTGCCGGCGTCATCGACCCCACCGACGGCCTCGAGCACGTCAAGGGCAAGCTCGTCGCTCCTCCGCACGTGATGGTTCACGACCAGGTCGCCAAGGGCGGGCCGAAGGTCGTCGAGTTCACGATGACCATCGAGGAGAAGCAGATCGTCGTCGACGACGACGGCACGACCTTCCAGGCGATGACCTACAACGGATCGATGCCGGGCCCGACGATGGTCGTCCACGAGGGCGACTATCTTCAGCTCACCCTGGTCAACCCGGCGACGAACTCGATGCCGCACAACATCGACTTCCACGCCTCCACGGGCGCTCTCGGCGGCGGCGCGCTGACCCTCATCATGCCGGGCGAGCAGACCACGCTGCGCTTCAAGGCGATCAAGCCGGGCGTCTTCGTCTATCACTGCGCGCCTCCCGGAATGATCCCCTGGCACGTCGTCAGCGGCATGAGCGGTTCCGTCCTGGTGCTGCCGCGCGACGGCCTGAAGGATCCGCAGGGCAACCCGATCCGCTATGACCGAATCTACACGATCGGCGAATTCGACCTGTACATCCCGAAGGACGAGAACGGCAACTACAAGCAGTACGAGAGCCCCGGCGACTCCTACGCCGACACGCTCGAAGTCATGCGCGGCCTGATCCCCAGCCACGTCGTCTTCAACGGCAAGGTCGGCTCGATGACCGGCGACAACGCGATGACGGCCAAGGTGGGCGAGACGGTGATGTTCATCCACTCCGTCGCCAACCGCGACACCCGCCCGCACCTGATCGGCGGCCACGGCGACTTCGTCTGGGAGACCGGCAAGTTCGGCAACGCGCCGCAGGTGGGCCTCGAGACCTGGTTCGTACGCGGCGGCAGCGCCGGCGCGGCGGTCTACACCTTCCGGCAGCCGGGCGTCTACGCCTACGTCAACCACAACCTGATCGAGGCGGCCGAGCTCGGTGCCACCGCCCACGTGAAGGTCGAGGGCGACTGGAACGACGACCTGATGACGCAGATCAGCGCCCCCGGCGCGATCATCGGGTAACCGGCAAATCCGGCATGACGGCCCGCCCGCGGGGCGGGCCGCCCCTCCTGAACGGGGCACCACCATGACCACGACACACCGGACGGCGCTGGCCGTCGCATCTTCCCTCGCGCTCGTTCTTTCCCTCGATCCGCTCCCTGCGGCCCGCGCGGCCGAGCCGGAGTTCGTCGCGATCGAGGCCCAGACCGTCGCCTACCGCGAGGCCGGCGAGTTCCTGCTCGACGAGGCGCCGGTCAACGGCCCGATCGCGGAGGTTCACGCCAAGCACCCCTTCGAGATCATGCGGCGCCAGGTGACGCGCGGCGAATACGGCCGCTGCGTCGCGGCCGGCCGCTGCAAGGCGGCGCAGGGCCCCTCGGCGCCCGACCTGCCGGTCGTCGGCGTCAGCTACGACGACGCGGTCGACTATGCGGCATGGCTGTCCGCCGAGACCGGCGAGACCTACCGCCTGCCGACCGACCGCGAATGGGCGATCGCCGCCGGCTCGCGCTACGTCGACGACGGCTACGGCGTGGTCGCCGACCCGGACAACCCGGCGAAGCGCTGGCTGTCGCGCTACGAGTCGGAAGCCGCCAGGGCGCGCAAGGCCGACCCGGTGCCGCGCCCGGCCGGCGGCTTCGGCGAGAACGAGCACGGCCTGCTCGACGTCGCCGGCAACGTCTGGGAGTGGACGAGCACCTGCTTCGCGCGCCACTCCACCTATACCGCCACCGGCAGGACCGAGACCTACGAGATCTGCGGCGTCCGCGTCGCCGAAGGCTCGCACCGCGCCTACCTGTCGAGCTTCGTGCGCGACCCGCGCGGCGGCGCCTGCTCCGTCGGCGTGCCGCCCGACAATCTCGGCATCCGCCTCGTCCGCGACGACCGCGGCCTCATGGGCCGGATGCAGGACTATTTCGGCCTGTAGACCCCGTTCCTCCTCCACGAGACGGGAGACCTTGGCCGCCCGGCCCGCCGGGCGGCCCTTCTTGTTTGCAGGCCGGCCCAGTGGCGCGCGCCCGCTCGAACGCTTCAGACCGTCTCGCGTGCCTCGATCGGCCTCGCATCCAGCCGGAAGCCCAGCGCCTTCAGCACCTTGAGCACGGTCCCGAGCTCCGGATTTCCCTCCGCCGAGAGAGACCGATACAGGCTCTCGCGCGAAAGCCCGGTCTCGCCGGCGAGCTCTGCGTGTTTGCTCCGGCACAACGTCGGCCGCGGGCGGCTCGCCTAGCCTGATGCTGCCCGCCCCTCCCCGGCGGGATCCTGCACAGCATCAAGGCAGCCACATGAGCACGATCGCCGTTCCCACAGCCCGCAGCCCGCACTGGCTTTCCTGCGGGTTCCGTCCCTTCTTCCTCCTCGGCGCGCTGGCGATGGCGGCGTCCGTGCTCGTCTGGCTGCCGGTCTTCACCGGGCGGCTCGCGATCCCCACCGCCTTCGCGCCGCGCGACTGGCACGTCCACACCATGCTGTTCGGCGCGGTCCCGGCGATCGTGGCGGGCTTCGCGCTGACGGCGGTCTCGAACTGGACCGGCCGGCCGCCGGTGGCCGGCAACCGGCTCCTCGGCCTCGTCGTGCTCTGGGTCGCCGGACGGGCCGCCGTCTCGACGTCGGCGCTGATCGGCGCCCCTCTCGCCGCGGCGATCGACCTCGCCTTCCCGCTCGCCCTGACGGCGGTCTTCGCGCAGGAGGTCATCGGCGGCGGAAACCTGCGCAACCTGCGGATCGTCGCGCTCGTCTTCCTGCTCGCGGTCGCCGATGCCGGCTTCCACGCCGAGGCCATCGTCTCCGGGCTTGCCGACCACGCCTTGCGCGGCGGCGTCTCGGTCGTGCTCCTGCTCGTCATGCTGGTCGGCGGCCGCATCATCCCGGCCTTCACGCGCAACTGGCTGATGTCGCGCGGCGCGACGCGGCTGCCGGCGCCGTTCTCGCGCCTCGACGGCCTGAGCATCGCCGGCTCGGCGCTGGCGCTGGTCGCCTGGACCGCCTTTCCCGAGGCACCGGCCACCGGCGTCCTTCTCGCCGCCGCCGGGGTCCTCGACGCCGTCCGGCTGTCGCGCTGGTGCGGCCTCGCCACCCGAAGCGAGCCGCTGCTCCTGATCCTCCACGTCGGCTTCGCCACGGTGCCGCTCGGCTTCCTGGCGCTCGCCGCGGCGATCCTCGTCGGCGGCGCGGTCGACCCGGCCTCGGCCGTCCATGTCTGGACCGCGGGCACGTTCGGCACGATGACGCTCGCGGTGATGACGCGGGCGAGCCGCGGCCATTCCGGCCGCGCGCTTAGCGCCGGGCCGCTCGAGCTGTCGATCTTCGCGCTCGTCCTCCTCGGCACGGCCGCCCGCGTCGCGGCGCCCTATGCCGGCGGCTCCATGGTGCATGCGCTCGAGGCGGCCGGCCTCTGCTGGTCGCTCGCCTTCGCGCTCTTCGCAGCCGGCTATGCCCGCATGCTCCTGGTGCCGCCGCGATACGCCTGAAGCGGCGAAACCTTTGCGATCCGCCCGCGGTTTTCCTCGTGACGGCAGTCGCCCGAACGGAGACACGACATGACGCGCGACGGATTTCCGCCGAACCGGCGGGGCGAAACGGGGCCGCTCGGCTCGAACAACGCCATGGCCGACACCGACACGAGCGCCGGGCACCACGCGGTCAAGAAGGACGAGCAGGCGACGAAGAAGCCGGCCCCGGCCGATTCCACCGCCGCCGGACGCGAGCCCGAGCGCGCCTCACGCGAAAAGCCGGACGAGGATCGCGGCGAGGCCTAGCACCGCGACGAGCATCTGCGGCGGGCGGAAGCCTTCGAAGAAGAGCGGCGCCTCTCCCCGCCGCGCCGCCGGCGGGTCGAGCAGGGCGAGGCTTCCATAGCCGAGCAGCAGCAGCCCGACGGCGAGCTCGAGCGGCAGGACGAGCGAGACGAGGCCCGCGAGGAACAGCCAGAAGACCATGGCGATCTGGCGGCCGCGCGGGCCGCCTGGCGTCCGGAAGCTCAGGCCCCGGCGCACCCCGGACAGGAAGATCAGGATCGCCGCGCCCCACAGCGCCACCGCCTGGACGGCGAGAAGCATGAGCCCGCCGCCGAGCCATGCCGCGACGGCCCCCGCCGCGAAGGGCAGGACGGCGAGGTAGCCCAGCACGAGGCTCAGGGCCGGCGTCGCCGCCGGCTCGTCGATGTCGATGTGGCGTTCGGCGTTCGGGTCCATCGCCGTGGCATATGTGCCGGCGCCGGCCGCCGTCCAGCCCGTGCCGGCCAGCCGCGGCTTGACGGAGAGGGGAACAATCGCCGAACATCCGCACCCGTATCCTGGACGAGGAATTCCCCCATGGCGCGACGTGCCGGAAGTGCCGACCTGCCGCTGCATGGCGGGCGGGTGCCGCCGTGGCTCGCCGCGCGGATGAACCGGCTCGCCGGCGTGATGACGGAGGCGATCGTCGTCCACTACGGCCGCGACGAGTTCCTGCGCCGGCTCGCGCATCCCTTCTGGTTCCAGTCCTTCGGCGCCGTCATCGGCATGGACTGGCACTCCTCCGGCGTCACGACGACCGTGCTCTCGGCCCTCAAGAAGGGCCTGGCCCCGCTGGAGCGGGAGCTCGGCATCCATGTCTGCGGCGGCCGCGGCAGGCACTCGCGCCGGACGCCGGCCGAGCTCGCGGCGGTCGCCGACGCGACGGGCATGGACGGCGCCGCCCTCGCCCGTGCGAGCCGTCTCGTCGCCAAGGTCGACAGCGCCGCGGTGCAGGACGGCTTCGAGCTCTATCTGCACGGCTTCGTCGTCACCGACGACGGAAGCTGGGTCGTCGTGCAGCAGGGGATGAGCGACACGCGGCGCCAGGCGCGGCGCTATCACTGGCTGTCGGAGGGGCTGACGGACTTCGTCGACCAGCCGCACAGCGCCATCGACGGGCCGCGCCAGGGCGAGATCGTCAACCTGACGGACCGCCGCGCCGCCCGCTCCCGGCACGCGCAGCTCGACCTCCTCGCCGACATCGGCCCGGACGGCATCGCCCGCGAGTTCGCCGCGCTGCGCGGCACGGCGCCTGCCGAGACGCCGGCGCCCGCGCCCGCGCAAGGGATGCTGCCGCACCTCGTCATGCCGGAGCACCACGACGTGCGGCCGAAGGACGTGATCGCGCGGCGGCTGCACGGCGCGCTCGCGGCGGCGGCCGAGCGCGGGCCGGTCGACTTCCCCGACCTCCTGATGACCGAAGGCGTCGGCGCGCGGACGGTCGAGGCGCTGGCGATGGTCGCGGAGGTCCTGCACGGCGCGCCGTGCCGGTTCAGCGACCCCGCCCGCTTCTCGATGGCGCATGGCGGCAAGGACGCCCACCCCTTCCCCGTGCCGCTCAAGGTCTACGACCAGACGATCTCGGTCATGAAGTCGGCGGTGCGCAAGGCGAAGCTCGGCAACGACGAGGAGCTGGCGGCGATCCGCCGGCTCGACGCCGAGGCGCGGCGCCTCGAGGGCCACGCGAGCGGCCCGGGCGTCGCCTCGCACATCGCGGAGGAGCGCCGGAATTCCCACGCCTATGGCGGCCGGTCCGTCTTCGGCTGGGCGGCGGCGCCGGACGGCGAGGACCGCGCGGAGGCCCCCGCGGCGCCGGACAAACGCGCAGCCGGCGGCGCTGCGCAGAAACCGGCGGGCACCCTGGCGCATTGACCTTGCGACCGACGTAGAAGGCCCGCCGCCAGCGAGCGGGCCGAACAAGGGAGCAAGACATGGCGCATTCCGCCCGCGACGACACCAGGCATCTCGACGAGAAGCAGGCGGATCTGGTCGTGAAGTCCCGCCACCCCGGGGTGCAGAGCCTCGACACGGCCGACCTGGAGGGCCTGGAGGCCGATCTGCGCGGCCACCGCGAGCAGGCGCGGCGCGAGGCGTCGTCGCCCGGCGGCGGCGATCCCGCCGCCAGCCGCAGCACGCGGCGCCGCTCGCAGATCCTGACGCAGGCGGTGAAGCGCGTGTCGCGCGAGCGCGGGCGGCGCGACCGCCACCTCGCCCGCAGCGACCTCAGGGAGTTCGCCGCCGACGTCACCGGCCACGAGATGAACGCCAAGGCCGGCCACCGCGGCTCCGCCAAGGGCTTCGCGGATGCGGCGGAGCGCACCGAGGAAGGCGAGGCGACGGCGGAGACCCGGACGTCGCCGATCGGATCGGGCTGAGGGCCGTCCGCGGTAACCCTGGAAGCGGACGCGGCCGCCCTCCTCTTGCGTTGACGCGCCCGACGGCCCATTTTGCAGCGGTGTCCGGTGCCCGTTTCGGGGGCCGGCCTTCCACGATTGGAGGGACTTTTGTGATGAGCGACGGCCGGAACAGGATCTTCGACGAGCTCGGCCGGCTGGCGACGGACGCCGCAGGCGTGGCGCGCGGCGTCCGCGAAGAGTTGGAGACGGTCGCCCGTGTCCAGGTCGAGCGCGTGCTGCGCGACCTGGACGTTGTGCAGCGCGAAGAGTTCGAGGCCGTTCGCGAGATGGCGGTGAAGGCCCGCGAGGAGAACGCGCGACTCGCCGAGCGCATCGCGGCGCTCGAGGCGAAGCTGCAGTCCACAGCCGACACGACGTCGGGTAACCTCGGCTAAGGCACGAGAAAGTAAGGATTATCGCAGCTCGACTGCAAGCCCGCCGCGGCATGGTTAATCGTCCGTTAACGCTGTTGCGGCATACACTTGTGGCGAAGCCCGTCGAGCACGCGATATATTGTGCCCATGCCGCGATTCGACTGCAGTTCGCCGCGTTTGAAGGAAGACCGCACGAAGGTTGCGGCGGCATACACCCTTCTGCGCCGGCCGACCGGACGGGACCTCGACCCTCCCGTCTCGCCCCTGCGCCGCTCCCAGAGCGTCGCCATCACGACCTCCAGCCCTTAAAGGATTAGGCTATGACCTTCATGGAGATCGAACTCGAGCGCGCCCCGAACCCCGTCGACACGATCGAGCACCTCGCGGCGCTCAACGACTGGGCGTTCGACCGCTCCGGCGACCACGAGATCACGATCAGCGTCAGCGGCACCTGGACCGACTATCACATCTCCTTCACGTGGATGGACGAGGTCGAGGCGCTGCACCTGGCGTGCGCGTTCGACCTCAAGGTTCCCGCGCCGCGGCGCCGCGAGGTCATCGACCTCATGACCCGCATCAACGAGCTCATGTGGCTCGGCCATTTCGACCTGTGGACGCAGGAAGGCGTGGTGATCTTCCGCCACGCCCTGCCGCTCGCGGGCTCCGAGGCGAGCTCGCGGCAGTGCCAGATGATGCTCGACGCGGCCATCGAGGGCTGCGAGCGCTACTTCCAGTCCTTCCAGTTCGTCGTCTGGGCCGGCAAGTCGGCCGAGGAGGCGCTGGAGACCGCCCTGTTCGAGACGGCAGGCGAGGCATGAGCCTCGCCGATGTCGGCCCGCTGCTCCTCGTGGGCGCCGGCCGCATGGGCAGCGCCATGCTCGAGGGCTGGCTGGCGCGGGGCCTCGACCCTGCGCTGACCTTCGTCCTCGAGCCGAACGTTCCCGACAGCCTGCGGGAATTGTCCGACAGCCGCGGCATCCACCTCAATCCCTCGCTCGACGACGGCCCGGCGCCGGACAAGATGGTGCTCGCCGTCAAGCCGCAGATGATGGACGAGGTGCTGTCGGACGTGGCGCGCTTCGCCAAGCCCGACACGCTGGTCATCTCGATCGCCGCCGGCCGCACGCTGGAGGGCATCGCCCGCCACTTCGCGCCGGGCACCCCGATCGTGCGCTCGATCCCCAACACGCCCGCCGCGATCGGCCGCGGCATGACCGTCGCCTACGGCAACCCCGCCGTCAGCGACGAGCAGCGCGCCGTGTGCACCGAGCTTCTGGAATCGCTGGGCGAGGTCGCCTGGGTCGAGGAGGAAGGGCTGATCGACGCCGCCACCGCCGTCTCCGGCTCCGGCCCCGCCTATGCCTTCTACCTCGCGGAATGCATGGCCAAGGCCGGCCACGCGCAGGGGCTGCCGGCGGATCTCGCGGCGCGCCTCGCCGCCGTCACCGTCGCCGGTGCCGGCGCCCTGATGTGCGAGAGCGGCGTGCCCGCGGGCAGGCTGCGCGAGAACGTCACCTCCCCGAACGGCACCACCGCCGCCGCCCTCGACGTGCTGATGCAGCCCGAAGGCGGCCTCGAGCCGCTGATGCAGCGCGCCATCGCCGCCGCCGCCCAGCGCTCCCGCGACCTCGCGGGCTGAGCCGAGTCGCCGGCCGCAGCGGCCGGCCCTCCCCGCGCGCCCTGCTCCCGTCGCACCGCGCGCCCCACTACCTTCGCAACCGCACATAAGCCGCGACGGCGTGTCGCGGCCCAGCCGTTCGCGAAATTGGGACAAACCGCCGCACCTGCGGCGTAAAAACCTTCAAAACCCGTCCGATTTGCCGCGCTGACGCAGCAAGTGCGACCGATTGTCGGGTCGCCAATGCTGCGGATGCGAATTATCTCTGCTGCTGATCCTTGAGAGCGGCCCCTCCGCGACGTCCCGCGCCCCCCGCCCCGACGCCCTCCCCCGGCCGCGACCTCCCGTTCACCTGTTCGAGTGAGCCCAGATGTCTGTTCGATCCCTGCGGCCGGGTGCCGCCTGATGGCGTTTTCCGTCCGCTTCCCCTCCCCCCTCTCCCGACTCCTGACCCCGGTCCGCCCTCTCGCCCGCCGCGCCGTTCCGGTCGCGGCGCTGGCGGCCGGCGCGCCGCTGCTCGGCGGCTGCCAGCTGACCCACATGGCGATCCTCGACCCGAAGGGCCCGATCGGCGCCGACGAGAAGTCGATCATCATCCTGGCGACGCTGCTGATGCTGATCGTCGTCGTGCCGGTGATCGTGATGACAATCGTGTTCGCCTGGCGCTACCGCGCCTCCAACACCGAGGCGGCCTACGAGCCCGACTGGTCGCACTCCACGAAGATCGAGGCCGTCGTCTGGGCCGTGCCGTGCCTGATCATCCTGGTGCTCGGCACGATCACCTGGACCTCGTCGCACCGGCTCGACCCCTACCGGCCGATCGCCTCGGACGAGGCGCCGCTCGACGTCGACGTCGTCTCGCTCGACTGGAAGTGGCTGTTCATCTACCCCGACCAGCACATCGCGAGCGTCAACGAGCTCGCCATTCCCGCCGGCCGGCCGGTGAACTTCCACCTCACCTCGGCCACCGTGATGAACTCCTTCTTCATCCCGCGGCTCGGCAGCCAGATCTACACGATGGCCGGGATGGAGACGAAGCTCAGCCTGCAGGCCGACGAGCCGGGCGACTACCGGGGCATCTCCGCCAACTACAGCGGCAGCGGCTTCTCCGACATGAATTTCGCCGCCCGCGCCATGAGCGAGAGCGACTTCGAGGCCTGGGTGAAGAACGCCCGCGGCGCCGGAGACGCGCTGGACGAGGCCGCCTACCGCCGGCTCGCCCGGCCGAGCGAGCGGCACGAGGTCGCCTATTACGGCGACGTCCCGGACAGCCTCTTCCACGACATCCTCAACAAGTGCGTCGACGGCTCGCAGTGCACCGACAGGGCGATGAACCTCGCCATGCTGCGCGCGGCCTCCGGCGGCGAGGTCGGCATCTGCGCCGCCGCGCCCCGCGTGAAAGGAATCTGATCCATGCTCGGCAAGCTCACCCTCGAGGCGATCCCCTACCACGAGCCGATCATCATGGGCGCCGTCGGCTTCATGGTGCTCGGCGGCATCGCGCTGTTCGCGGCGATCACCTATTTCGGCCTGTGGCGCTACCTGTGGGACGAGTGGCTGACCTCGGTCGACCACAAGAGGATCGGCATCATGTACGTCGTGCTGGCGATGGTGATGCTGCTGCGCGGCTTCTCCGACGCCATCATGATGCGCACGCAGCAGGCCATGGCCTCGACCGGCGGCGCCGGCTACCTGCCGCCGGAGCACTTCGACCAGGTCTTCACCGCGCACGGCGTCATCATGATCTTCTTCATGGCGATGCCGTTCATCATCGGCCTGATGAACTTCGCCGTGCCGCTGCAGATCGGCGCGCGCGACGTCGCCTTCCCCTACCTCAACAATCGTGAGCTTCTGGCTGACCGCGGCCGGCGCGATCCTGATCAACGTCTCGCTCGGCGTCGGCGAGTTCGCGCGCACCGGCTGGCTCGCCTACCCGCCGCTCTCCGAGCTCGGCTACAGCCCCGGCGTCGGCGTCGACTACTACCTCTGGGCCTGCAGATCTCGGGGCTCGGCACGCTGCTCGCGGGCGTCAACTTCATCACGACGATCCTGAAGATGCGCGCGCCCGGCATGACCCTGATGAAGATGCCGATCTTCACCTGGACCACGCTGTGCGCGAACATGCTGATCGTCGCGGCCTTCCCGATCCTCACGGCGACGCTCGGCATGCTGACGCTCGACCGCTATCTCGGCATGCACTTCTTCACGAACTCGGCGGGCGGCAACCCGATGATGTACGTGAACCTCATCTGGGCGTGGGGCCACCCCGAGGTCTACATCCTGATCCTGCCGTGCTTCGGCATCTTCTCCGAGGTCATCGCGACCTTCTCGGGCAAGCGGCTGTTCGGCTACACCTCGATGGTCTACGCCACGGTGTGCATCACCGTGCTGTCCTTCATGGTGTGGCTGCACCACTTCTTCACGATGGGCTCGGGCGCCGACGTGAACGCCTTCTTCGGCATCACGACGATGATCATCTCGATCCCGACCGGCGTGAAGATCTTCAACTGGCTGTTCACGATGTATCGCGGCCGGGTGCGCTTCACGACGCCCGTGCTGTGGACGCTCGGCTTCATCGTCACCTTCACGATCGGCGGCATGACGGGCGTGCTGATGGCGGTGCCGGCGGCCGACTTCGTGCTGCACAACTCGCTGTTCCTGATCGCCCACTTCCACAACGCGATCATCGGCGGCGTGGTGTTCGGCTGCATGGCCGGCTTCAGCTACTGGTTCCCCAAGGCGCTCGGCTTCAGGCTCGACGAGCGGCTCGGCAAGATCTCGTTCTGGTGCTGGCTCGTCGGCTTCTACGTCGCCTTCATGCCGCTCTACGCGCTCGGCCTGATGGGCATGACGCGGCGCCTCGACCACGTCGACAACCCGGTCTGGCACGTCTACCTCGTCGTCGCGATGATCGGCGCCGGCATCATCATGTGCGGCATCGTCGCCCAGCTCGCCCAGATCGTCGTCAGCATCAGGAACCGGCACGCCCTCGCCGATGCGACCGGCGATCCCTGGAACGGCCGCACGCTCGAGTGGGCCGTCGCCTCGCCGCCCCCCTTCTACAACTTCGCCGCGACGCCCTCCGTCGACGACCGCGACCAGTTCTGGGAGATGAAGGAGCTCGGCATCGCCCAGCGGCCGCAGCCGCACTACCGGCGCATCCACATGCCCTCGAACACCGGCACGGGCGTCATCGTCAGCGCGCTCGCCGGCGTCCTCGGCTTCGCCCTCGTCTGGCACATCTGGTGGCTCGCCGCCTTCGCCTTCCTCGGGGCGCTCGCCCGGGCGATCTCGCACTCCTTCGACGAGAACCGCGACTACTACGTGCCCTCGAGCCAGGTCGCACGGACCGAGGGGAAGTACTTCCAGCAACTGCCGCAGCAGGCCTGACATGAACATTCACAGCCACGGCTCCCACGACGCGTTCACCGACGCCGCCACCGCGCTCATCGACTCCATCGACGCGCCGGAGGAGCATCACGACGACGGGTCCACGGCCACGCTCGGCTTCTGGATCTACCTGATGAGCGACTGCATCCTGTTCGCCGCGATCTTCGCGAGCTTCGCGGTGCTCAGGAACCAGACCGCCGGCGGCCCGACCGGCCACGAGATCTTCGAGCTGCCCTACGTGCTGGTCGAGACGGGCTGCCTGCTCGTCTCGAGCTTCACCTTCGGCATGGCGATGATCTCCCTGGAGAACGGCCGCAGGCAGGCGGTGCTGCGCTGGCTCGGCGTGACGCTGCTGCTCGGCCTCGCCTTCCTCGGGCTCGAGGTCAACGAGTTCGCCAACCTGATCGCCGAAGGCGCCGGGCCCGACCGCTCGGGCTTCCTGTCGGCCTTCTTCACCCTCGTCGGCACGCACGGCCTGCACGTCACCGCCGGCATCGTCTGGATGGTCGTCCTGATGGCCCACCTGATGCGCCGCGGCCTGAGCGAGGCGAACCGCACGCGGCTGATGTGCCTCAGCCTGTTCTGGCATTTCCTCGACATCGTCTGGATCGGCGTCTTCACCGTCGTCTATCTCGCGGGAGTGGCCTGATGGACGCGCTGAACCCCGCCTATCACCCCGCCCCCGGCGGCGGCCACGACCACCGCGAGGCCGGCGGCGCGCATGTCAGCATGCGCGACTACGTCATCGGCTTCTGGGCCTCCGTCGTCCTGACGGCGATCCCCTTCGCGCTCGTCATGTCCGGGGCGCTGTCCTCGGCCGTGGCGGTGCCGGTCTGCGCCGGCTTCGCCGTGGTGCAGATCGTCGTGCACCTCGTCTACTTCCTGCACATGAAGGGCTCGTCGGCCCGGTCCTGGAACATGGCCGCCTTCGTCTTCACGCTGGTGATCCTGGCGATCCTCGTCGCCGGCTCGCTCTGGGTCATGTACCACCTGAACGCCAACATGATGCCCGGCATGATGCCGGAGGGCTGACGCCGCCGGCCCGCGGGTTGTCCTGCGGACCGATTGGGCTAGATTGATGCGCATGAGCGACGTGATGGCGACACAAGATCAGGATCCGAAGGACCGTCTCCTCGACGCTGCGCTGGCGCTGGCGGCACGGCGGCCGTGGGACGAGGTCTCTCTGCACGACATCGCGACCGAGGCGCACGTCTCGCTCGCCGAGCTGCATTCGAGCTTCCGCGACAAGACCGACATCCTCGTCGCGCTGGGCGACCGGACGGACCAGCAGGTGCTCGAGAACCTCGACACCGGGATGACCGGCGAGCCGGCGCGCGAGCGCCTGTTCGACGTCATGATGGCCCGCTTCGACGTGCTGCGGCCGCACCGCGCCGCCGTGCGCTCGATCGTCCACGCCGTGTCGCGGTCGCCCGGCGACCTGATCCGGCTGCGCGACGCCGGCATGCGCTCGATGGTCTGGACGCTCGAGGCGGCCGGCATCGAGTCCGGCGGCCAGATCGGCATGGTGCGGGCGCAAGGGCTCGCCCTCGTCTTCGCCCGCACGCTGCGCGTCTGGCTCGAGGACGACGATCCCGGCATGGCCAAGACGATGGTCGCGCTCGACCGGCGCCTGCGCGAGGGCGAGCGGGCCATGGGCTTCGCCGAGGGCCTGTCGCGCATGTTCGGCCGCTTCGGCAATCTCGGCCGCCGCCGGCACGACCATCCGGAGTTCGGCGACTACGGCGACCGGCCCGAGCAGGAAGGCGCCGGCTCCGGGATCTGAGATCCCGGGCATCGGAAATCTCGTTCATCTGAAACCTCGGGCATCTGAAATCTTGCCCGGGGGGCGGGGCCATGCTACCCGCCCCTTCATGAACGACGTTTCAGACACCATTTCCTTCGACGACTTCGCGAAGGTCGACATCCGCGTCGGCACGATCGTCGAGGCCGAGGACTTTCCCGAGGCGCGCAAGCCGGCGATCAAGCTGAAGATCGACTTCGGCGGCCAGATCGGCATCAAGAAGTCGTCCGCCCAGATCACCGCGCATTACAACCCGGACGAGCTGCTCGGCCGGCAGGTGCTGGCCGTGACCAACTTCCCGCCGCGCCAGATCGGCAAGTTCATGTCGGAGGTGCTGACGCTCGGCCTCCCCGACGTGCAGGGCGAGGTCGTGCTGGTCGGCCCCGAGCGGCCGGTCACGAACGGCAGCCGCCTTTTCTAGGCCCCCGTCTCGCGCGGTCGCGGTCTCAGGACCGCGCCACGCCGAGGCCGACGCCCATCGCGCGCGGCGACGGCAGCAGGAGGCCCGAGACGGCGAGGACCAGCGCCGTTGCCCCCGCGAAGATCCAGAAGACGAGCGCGAGCCCGCCGCTCAGCGCGTAGGTGTACGAGATCAGCGGCACCACGGCCGAGCTGACCCCGAGCGACAGCAGGAACTGCACGGAATAGGCGCGGCCCCGCCATTCCGCCGAGACGTAGTGGCTGACGAGCCAGGCGCCGACCGGGATCGTCCCGAACACGGCCAGCATCAGCGGCACCGCCGCGACCACCACCAGCGGCCCCTCGAGCCGCGCGATCAGCGCGAGCAGCGCCGTCTGCAGCACCACCATGACCATCAGGATCGGCTTCGGGCCGACCCGGTCGAGCAGCCGCCCCACGGGGATCTGCGTGAAGGCGGCGAGCGCGAAGACGAGCGACGCGTAGGAGCCGACGGCGGCGAGATCGCCGTCGTGCAGCCGCTCCGAGAAGAGCTTGGGCAGCGCGATCGTCACGCCGTTGAACACGACGCCGCCGAGGAGCGAGTTCACCGCGACGACGACGAGCACCCTGACCTGGTCCGCCGCCGCGCCGGCCGGCTGCGCCGCCGCCGGCCCCGCGGCGGCCGCCCTGCCCGCGCCGCGGAAGCTCGCGAGAAAGCCGAGGCCGAGCACGCAGGAGACGATGCCCGGCGCGACGAACGCCGTCCGCCAGCCGAGGCTCGCCGTCAGCCACGCCGTCACCAGCGCGGCCGCCGCCACCCCGATATTGCCGAACACGCCGTTGACGCCGAGCGCCCTGCCCCGGCGCTCCGCCACCCGCACGACGAGGGCCGTGCCGACGGGGTGGTAGATGGCCGCGAACACGCCGATCGCGGCCAGTCCCGCCGCGAGGCTCCACGGCCCCGTGGCGAAGCCGGTGGCGATGCTCGACAGGCCGAGCCCGAAGAAGAACACCGTCATCATCGGCCGCGCGCCGAAGCGGTCGCCGAGCCAGCCCGCGACCGGCGTCGCCACCGCGAAGGCGACGAAGCCGGGCGTGCCGAGGCTGAGGGCCTGGGCGTAGCTCATGTCCCACGCCGGATGGATCGCCAGCACCGCCGTCGGGAAGATCAGCAGGAAGAAATGGTCGAGGAAGTGCGCGAGATTGAGGAACAGGGCCGGCGACAGCATGGGAATCTCCGCAAGGGAGCGGGTCCGGCTCCCGGGGACCCGAGGCTAGCCTGCGGCAGCGTCCGAGGCCAGCGCCGCGCCGGGCTGGCGGTCAAACCGGGATGCGCACCGTCGCCTTGAGGCCGCCCATCTCGCTGTCGGACAGCATGATCTCGCCGCCGTGGCTGCGCGCCACGTCGCGCGCGATGGCGAGGCCGAGCCCGGTGCCGCCGCTCTTGCGGCTGCGCGAATCGTCGGCCCGGAAGAACGGCCGGAACACGTCCTCGCGCAGGTTCTCCGGGATGCCCGGCCCGTCGTCCTCGACGACGAAGGTCAGCCAGGACTGGCCGCGCGCGCCGCTGATGCGCACCTCGTCGCCGTAGCGGCAGGCATTGGCGACGAGGTTGCCGATGCAGCGCTTGATGGCGTTCGGCTTCACCGTGGCGAGCGGCTCGCCGGAGAACTGCACCGTGGCGCGGTCGCCGGTGCGCTCGGCGATCATCCGCAGGTCCTCGAGCAGCGCGGGGACGTCGACCTCCTCCGGCTGTTCGCCCGAGTCGCCCTTGGCGAAGGCCATGTAGTCCTCGAGCATCTGCTGCATCTCCTCCACGTCGCTCTTCAGCGCCTCGGCTTCGGGCACCTCGGGCAGGAAGGCGAGCTCGAGCTTGAAGCGCGTGAGGATGGTGCGCAGGTCGTGGCTGACGCCGGCGAGCATCGTCGTGCGCTGCTCGATCTGGCGCTCGATGCGCCGCTTCATCTCGAGGAAGGCCTGCGCCGCCTGGCGCACCTCGCGGGCGCCGGCGGGGCGGAAGTCGTCGACCTCGCGCCCCTTGCCGAAGCTCTCGGCCGCATCGGCCAGCCGCACGATCGGCTTGAGCTGGTTCCTCAGGAAGACGATCGCGACCGCCAGCAGGACGAGCGAGGTGCCGACCATCCACATGATGAAGATGAAGGAGTTCGACGCGTAGGCCTGGCTGCGCCGGGCGAAGATCCGCATCACCGTGTCCGGCAGCTGGATGCGGATCTCGACGAGGCGGGAGCGGCCGACCGTGTCGATCCAGAAGGGCCGGCCGATCTGCTGCGTGATCTCCTCGCTCAGCGTGCGGTCGAGCAGCGAGAAGAAGGGCTTGGGGCCGGCCGGCGGCAGCGGCTCCTGCGGCAGGAAGGAGATGATGAGGCCGAAGCGCTCGCGGGCGATGCGGATCAGCTCTTGGTGGTCGGCGTCCTGCGGATAGGTCTCGTAGACGTCGATCAGCCCGGCGATGCTCGCCGTCACCGCCGCGGAGAGCCGCGAGGTCACCTGCTGCCAGTGGCGCTCCATGAAGACGAACGCCACCACGGCCTGCAGGATGACGATCGGCGCCACGATGATGATCAGCGAGCGGGCGTAGAGGCCCTTCGGCATCTGGTCGTAGAGCGCGCGGCTGATCCGCCGCCAGACGAGGCGGGCCCGCAGGCCCGGCCCCATGCTCCGGACGTCGAGGACCATCAGTCGACCTGGAGCCGGTAGCCGATCCCGCGGACCGTCTGGAGATGCACCGGGTTGGCGGGATCGGTCTCGATCTTCCGCCTGAGCCGGTTGATCTGCACGTCGACGGCGCGCTCGCTGCCGTTGGCGCCGGCGGCGAGCTCGAGGCGCGCCACCGTGTCGCCCGGCCGCGAGGCGAAGAGCCGCAGGAGTTCGCGCTCGCGCTCGGTCAGCCGCACGACCTGGTCCCGGCACTTCAGCTCGCCGCGGCCGAGATGGAAGGCGAACGGGCCGAAGGTCACGGCCTCCTCGTCCTCGGCCGGCGTCGCCGCCGCCGCGCCGGCGCAGCACGCTGGAGATGCGCAGCAGGAGCTCGCGCGGCTCGAAGGGCTTCGGCAGGTAGTCGTCGGCGCCCGCCTCGAGGCCCTCGATGCGGTCCTCCGTCTCGTTGCGCGCCGTCAGCATCAGGATCGGCACCTGCGACTCCTGGCGCAGGGAGAGCGCGAAGGAGATGCCGGATTCGCCCGGCAGCATGAGGTCGAGCACGATCAGGTCGAACGTCAGCCCCTCCATCCGGCGGCGCGCCTCGGCGGCCGTCTCGGCGGTCGTGACGCGGAAGCCGTGGCCGGAGAGGTAGCGCGACAGGAGCGTGCGGATGCGCTCGTCGTCGTCGACCACCAGGAGATGAGGCGCCTCGTCCGTGGGTGGCCGCACCGGCCGTTCCGCTGGAGCAATCTCGGTCACGCCTCGTCGTCCTCCGCTGCCGTGCCCTGCGCCCCCCGCATCAGCGCCGCGACGCGCGGGCGCTCCTCGGGATTGACGACGCTCATCAGGAAGCGCTGCGCCGCCTCCTTGTCCTCGATCCCGGCGGCCGCGACGGCGCGGCTGAAGCGCTCGAGCTGCGGCCGCGCGAGCCGGGCCGCCAGCGCGGCGCCCCGCGGCGTCGGGTAGAGCAGCCGCTGCCGGCGGTCGTTGCGGCCGGTCTCCTGGTAGATGAAGCCCTCGTCGACCAGCTGCTTCAGGACCCGGCCGAGACTCTGCTTCGTGATCTTCAGGATGTCGAGGAGATCCGCGACCCGCAGGCCCGGATTGCGGCTGACGAAGTGCAGCACCCGGTGGTGCGCGCGGCCGAAGCCGTATTCGTCGAGGATCGCGTCGGGGTCGCCGATGAAGTCGCGGTAGGCGAAGAACAGGAGTTCGACGAGCTGGATCAGCTCGTCCTGGCCGTCCTGCGGCGCCTCGGCGGGGTCGTCCGCCATGGTCCGGCGTGCCGTCGTGGAGTCGATATTTATGTCAGCCATGTTGACATATAATTTTCCGATTGTTACGTAGGCACCGCTGTCGGCGAAACAATCGGTCGCGTGTCTGGCGACTTGAGTTCAGAATGCGCGACGGCACGGTTGGTCCGGGCGAAAGATAGCCTAGTCATCTCGGACAGGCAAAGAACCGCCGGGACCGCGATTCACAAGAGCCCACAAGGAGCTGAAAATGTCCGGCCTTCCCTTCGATCAGCGCGACGGCGTCATCTGGTACGATGGCGGCCTGGTGAACTGGGCCGAGGCGAAGCTCCACGTACTGTCGCACGGGCTGCACTACGCCAGCGCGGTGTTCGAGGGCGAGCGCGCCTATGGCGGCCGCATCTTCAAGCTCGACGAGCACACGAAGCGCCTGCACGCCTCGGCGGAGATGCTGGGCTTCGAGATCCCCTACTCGGTCGACCAGATCAACGCCGCCTGCGACGAGGTCCTCGCGGCGAACGGCCTCGTCGACGGCTATGTCAGGCCGATCGCCTGGCGCGGCAGCGAGATGATGGGCGTCTCGGCGCAGCACAACACGATCCATCTCGCCATCGCGGCGTGGGAGTGGCCCTCCTACTTCGACCCGGCGCAGCGCCTGAAGGGCATCCGCCTCGACATCAGCGAGTGGCGGCGTCCCGATCCCGCGACGGCGCCGGCCAAGTCGAAGGCCGCCGGCCTCTACATGATCTGCACGCTGTCGAAGCACAGCGCCGAGCGCAAGGGATACGCCGACGCGCTGATGCTCGACTGGCGCGGCTACGTGGCCGAGGCGACGGGCGCCAACGTCTTCTTCGTGAAGGACGGCGTGCTGCACACCCCGACGCCCGACTGCTTCCTCGACGGCATCACGCGGCGCACCGTCATCGCGCTCGCCCGCCGGCGCGGCTACGAGGTGGTCGAGCGCCACATCCGGCCCGAGGAGATGCAGGACTTCTCCGAGTGCTTCATCTGCGGCACCGCCGCCGAGGTGACGCCGGTCTCGGAGATCGGCCCCTACGGCTTCGTGCCGGGCGAGATCACCAAGACGCTGATGGAGGACTACACCGCCGAGGTGCAGCCCCAGGGCGCGCAGGCGAAGATGGCCGCCAGCGCCTGACACGGCGAGCCTCCAGGCGACACGGAACGCGAAGGGCGGGGATCATCCCCGCCCTTTCTCTTTGGCGATTGCGGCTCGAAGGCCCCGCGTTCAGTGGCCGGTCTGGAACAGGCGGCCGCGCTCGGTCACGAGCACCAGCACGAGGCCGATCGTGCCGAAGCCGGCGAAGGCGCTGACCAGCGGCACGACCGTGCCGTTGTAGTGCTGGCCGACATACCAGCCGAGGACCGCCGCGAGGCCGGTCATGACCGCCCCGACGAAGGACGAGGCGGTGCCGGCGATGCGGCCCATCGGCTCCATGGCGATCGAGTTGAAGTTCGGCATGATGAAGCCGAAGAAGAACAGGTTGAGCCCCATCAGCACGACGAAGAGCGGCAGCGGCGGCGGCGCGACGAAGCGGTCGTAGCCGAGGTGGAACGCCGCCGTGGCGATGAACCCGATCAGCGCCCCGTGCGACAGGCGCCGCATGCCGAGCTTGATGACGAGGCGGCTGTTGAGGAACGCCGCCAGCGCCAGCGTCGCGGCGACGCAGCCGAACAGCACGGGAAACCACGAGCCGACGCCGTAGATGTCGGTGAACATCTGCTGCGCGGAGTTGATGTAGCTCATCAGCGCGCCGAAGATCGTGCCGATCGCCACCGTGTAGCCGAAGGTCTGGCGGTTCGACAGCGTCTCGCCGAACGCGCCGATCAGCCATTTCAGCGACATCGGCTCGCGGTCCTCGGGGCGGCGGGTCTCCGGCAGGCGGAACACCATCCAGACGAGGAAGACGAGCGAGATCACCGTCAGGCCGGCGAAGATCAGGTGCCAGCTGCCGAGCGCCAGCGCGAGCCCGCCGGCCGACGGCGCGATCACCGGCACCATGATGAAGACCATCATGACGAACGACATGACCTCCGCCATGCGGCGCCCGCCATAGACGTCGCGCACCACGGCGATCGCGATGATGCGCGGCGAGGCGTTGGCGATGCCCTGCACGAAGCGGGCGGCGAGGAGCAGCTCGAACGACCCGGCGATCATGCAGGCGAAGGAGGCGACCGCGTAGAGGCCGAGGCCGAAGAGCAGCACCGGCTTGCGCCCGATCCGGTCCGACAGCGGGCCGTAGAACAGCTGCCCGGCGGCGAAGCCGAGCACGTAGAGCGTGACGACGAGCTGCTGGTTGTTCGCCCCGCCGGTGTCGAAGTCGGCCTTGATCTGCGGCAGGGCCGGCAGCATGACGTCGATCGACATCGCCGTCAGCGCCATCAGGCTCGCCATCAGCGCGACGAATTCGGGAAATGCGGGTATCTGCCGCGCGACGGCGGCCGACTGCGTCTGGGACATGTATTGAGGGTCGCTCTCTGGAAAGCGGTCGTTTTGCCGACGAAGATAGGTCCTTCGCGGCGAAGCGCCAGTGACGCGGGCGAACGGGCACCAGCCATGAGCCGGGCGCATGGCGCCCCGGCGGCCGGATCATGCCCCCGGAAGCGGCCCCGCCGGCGGGCCTAGCTCAAAAGAACGCCAGAAGTAGCGGGTGTTTCACACCCAGCGCTCGGCGGCCTCGTCGTCGGCCGCCTTGGCCTCGACCCACTCGCCGGCCGTGCCGTCGGCCAGGATCTCGCGCTTCCAGAACGGGGCGCTCGTCTTCAGCCAGTCCATGACGAACTCGCACGCCTGAAAGGCGGCGGCGCGGTGCGAGGAGGCGGTGCCGACGACGACGATCTCCTCGCCGGCGAGGATGCGGCCGGCGCGGTGGACGACGTGCACGCCGATCAGCGGCCAGCGCTCGCAGGCGGTCGGCGACGACGCGGCCGATCTCCTCCTCGGCCATGCCGGGGAAGTGCTCGAGCTCGAGCGCCCGCCAGCCGGCCGCCCTCGCTGCGGCAGAGGCCGGTGAAGGCGGCGACGGCGCCGCAGCCCTCGCAGGCCGTTCAGCCACGCCACCTCGGCCGCCGGCTCGAAGCGGCCGGGTTCGATGCGGATGCGGACGGGAGGCGCGGCGCGGCCGTCCATCGGCTTCAGCCGCCCGTCATCGGCGGGAAGAAGGCGATCTCGGAGGCGCCGGCGAGCGGCCGGTCCTCCTTCGCGTGCACCCGGTCGACCGCGACGCGGACGATGTCGGGGTTCTCGAAGGCATGGGCGTAGTTCTCGCCGCGCGTCGCAAGCCACGTCACGAGGCCGGAGGTCGTCTCGACCCCGGCGGGAAGGACGATGTCCTCCTCGGCGACCCCGACGCGCTCGCGCAGCCAGGCGAAATAGCGGATCTTCACTCGTCGTCTCCGATGGCGTGGCGGATGGCCGCCCGGAAATAGTCCCACCCCGTATAGATGGTGAGGATCGCCGAGAGCCAAAGCAGCGTCAGGCCGACGATGGTGACGCCGGGGATCACGGCGTCGCCGGCGGGGCCCGCGAGGAGGAAGCCGATCGCCACCATCTGGGCGGTCGTCTTCCACTTGGCGAGCTGGGTGACCGGCACGCTGACCCGCAGCTCGGCGAGGAACTCGCGCAGGCCCGAGACGAGCACCTCGCGCGACAGGATGATGACGGCGGCGACGAGCGACCAGCCGCCGATCGTCGCGCTCGCCGCCAGCATGATCAGCGAGACGGCGACGAGGAGCTTGTCGGCGATCGGGTCGAGCATGCGGCCGAGCGCGCTCTGCTGCTGCCAGGCGCGCGCGAGGTAGCCGTCGAAGAAGTCGGTGATGCTGGCGGCGATGAACACGGCCAGCGCCAGCCAGTTGCCGAGATAGCCGTCGAGATAGAAGCAGGCGACCACCGCCGGCACCGCCACCATCCGGCCGTAGGTCAGCAGGTTCGGCAGAGCCAGCGTGTGGGCTCTGGAGCGGGTGCTGTTCGGCGTCACTTCGTCGGTCACCATGGTCTCGGTCCGTGCGCGTCCGGAAGCTCCGCATTTTCCACGCACAGGACAACACTGCAACGACAGCGGCGGCTCATTCGCGCTTTTCGTGGAAATGATCGTAAATCTGCCGCGCCATCGTCGCGCTGATCCCGGGGGCCGCCTGCAGATCCTCGAGCGCGGCGCGGCTCACCGCCTTGGCCGATCCGAAATGGTGCAGCAGCGCCCGCTTGCGCGTCGGCCCGATGCCGGCGATCTCGTCGAGCGGGTTCTGGCCCATCGCCTTCTTGCGCCGCGCCCGGTGCGAGCCGATGGCGAAGCGGTGCGCCTCGTCGCGCATGCGCTGGATGAAGTAGAGCACCGGGATCGCGCGGCGGCAGCTTGAACGGCTCGCGGCCCGGCATGTGGAACGTCTCGAGGCCGGCGTCGCGGTCGGGGCCCTTGGCGACCGAGATGACGGCGATGTCGTCGACGCCGAGCTCCGCCATGACCTCGCGCGCGGCGGCGAGCTGGCCCGGCCCGCCGTCGATGACCACGAGGTCGGGCTCCGGCACGTCGTCGTCCTTCGTCCCCTCCTCGCGCTCCTTCAGGAGCCGCGAGAAGCGGCGCGTCAGCACCTCGCGCATCATCGCGTAGTCGTCGCCGGGGGTCAGCGATGGCCGACTTGATGTTGAACTTGCGGTACTGGCCCTTGGCGAAGCCCTCCTCGCCCATGACGATCATCGCGCCGACCGGGTTCGTGCCCATGATGTGGCTGTTGTCGTAGACCTCGATGCGCTCCGGCCGGCCGTCGAGCCCGAGCGTCTCGGCGAGGCCGTCGAGCAGCCGCCCCTGCGAGGCCGATTCCGCGAGCCGCCGGCCGAGCGCCTCCTTCGCGTTCGACAGCGCGTGCTCGACGAGCTCGCGCTTCTCGCCGCGCTTCGGCGTCGCGACCTCGACCTTGCGGCCCGCGCGCGTGGCCAGCGCCTCCGCCATCAGCTCCTCCTCCTCCAGGTCGTGCGACAGGAGAACGAGGCGCGGCGGCTGCTTGTCGTCGTAGAACTGCGCCACGAAGCTCTCGAGCACCTCCTCCGGCCCGAACGACTTGTCGGCCTTCGGGAAGTAGGCGCGGTTGCCCCAGTTCTGGCCGGTGCGGAAGAAGAACACCTGCACGCAGCTCTGGCCGCCCTCCTGGTGGACGGCGAAGACGTCCGCCTCCTCGACGCCGCGCGGGTTGATGCCCTGGTGGCCCTGCACGTGGCTGAGCGCCGACAGGCGGTCGCGGTAGACCGCCGCGCGCTCGAACTCCATCGCCTGCGAGGCGTCCTCCATCAGCTTCGCGAGGTCCTGGCGCACCGCGCCCGACTTGCCGGAGAGGAAGCCTTCCGCCTCCTCGACGAGCCTCGCGTAGTCCTCGAGCGCGATCTCGCCGGTGCACGGGGCGCTGCAGCGCTTGATCTGGTAGAGCAGGCAGGGCCGGGTCCGGCTCTCGTAGACGCTGTCGGTGCAGGAGCGCAGCAGGAAGGCGCGCTCGAGCGCGTTGAGCGTCCGGTTGACCGCGCCGGCCGAGGCGAACGGGCCGAAATAGTCGCCCTTCCGGTTGCGCGCGCCGCGGTGCTTGACGATCTGCGGCGCCTCGTGGTCGCGCGTGATGAGGATGTAGGGGAACGACTTGTCGTCCCGCATCAGCACGTTGAAGCGCGGCCTCAGGCGCTTGATGAGGTTCGCCTCGAGCAGCAGCGCCTCGGTCTCGGTGCGCGTCGAGACGAACTCCATGTTCGCGGTCTCGGCGATCATCCGGGCGATGCGGTTCGACTGGCCGCCGAAGCGGGCGTAGTTCGACACGCGCGCCTTCAGGTTCCTCGCCTTGCCGACATAGAGCACCTCGCCCTCGTCGTTCAGCATGCGGTAGACGCCCGGGCCCTTCGGCAGCCGCCTGACGAAGCCGGCGATGACCTCCGGCCCCTTGCGGGCCGGCGCCGTGGCTTCCTCGGTGGTGGAGTCGGTCGAGCTCATGCGGGCCGTCGTCTTCCGGGATGGGATGCGAAGGAACGGGGGCGCCGGAGCGTGCCGGCGCCGCGCCTTCCCCGTTAGATAGGCAATTCGGCGGGCGGGAGAAAGCGCCCCCGGCCTGTTGCCTCGGCGTCACACCGGCCGCGCGTCTCGCCGCCGGGCGGATCCGGAACCGCGCCGCCACATTGTGGTCCCGGCGGCGGCGCATCCAGTGGCGTCGTCGAGCCGGCACGAGCCGGCGACTCGAGGGGCCGGCGCCTCGTCCTTCACCCTGTCCGCAGACAGGAGTAGAATGGCTTGTCGTCCGGCCTGAAGATGCCCATCTCTTGCGGAAGGGCAATGCGGCCCGGGCCGCACGGCGTGGAGGTTGTGGCATGGCCATCAGATGGCTCATCGGGACGACGCTGGCGGCAGCCCTCGTGGCGGCCGGCGCACCCGCGCGCGCAGCCGACGTCACGACGCCCCAGACCTATCTGCCGATCACGCCGCCCGCTCCCGTGACCTACGATTTCTCGGGCGCCTATGCCGGCCTGACGGCCGGCGGGCAGTGGAGCACGTTCGACACGGTGTTCGGCGGCAGCCCGAAGATCTCGTCCGACGTCACGAGCTTCACCGGCGGCCCGATCGGCGGCATCGCCTTCCAGTCCGACCGCATCGTCTACGGCATCGAGGCCGACGTCAGCTTCAACAGCGGCGACACGACCGAGCTGTTCTCCGGCATCCCGGTGACCACCGAGAGCGACTGGTTCGGCACGCTGCGCGGCCGCGTCGGCTATGCCTTCGACCAGGCGATGATCTACGGCACCGGCGGCGTCGCGGCCGGCGGCGTCAAGCTCACCGCGCCCGGCGGCTCGGACAGCTCGACCGAGATCGGCTGGACCCTCGGCGGCGGCATCGAGGTGCCGATCACCGACAATTTCACGGCCCGCGCCGAGTATCTCTACACCGACCTCGGCTCGAAGTCCGGCACCATCGCCGGCACGCCGTTCAACAGCGAATTCCAGAGCCACACGGTCCGGGCGGGCATCACCTACAAGTTCAAGTGAGCGCGCCGGCGCGGTGCCGCGCTGTTGCCGCGCCGCTATTGACCCCCCTCCCGCCGGCCGGCATGTTCCTGCCATAGCGCGTTGGGGAGTGCCGTCGGATGCATCTTGCGAGCCGTATTTTCGCCTTTGCCTGCCTCACGGCGGTCGCCCTCGCGGCCGGCCGGGCCGAGGCCGGCGAGAACCACAGCTTCATGTTCTCGCCCGACCGGGTGGCGCCGTGGAACGGCCCGGCGTGCGATTCCCCCGCGGTGGCGAACCGGCTGGTCAGCCGGTTCAACGAGACCGAGCAGGAATACTGGGCGCTCGACGTCCGGCTCGCGACCATCGCGGGCGCGCACGAGGTGAAGACGGAGCAGTGGGACCCGCCGCTCGTCGCCACGCGCTACTGCGGCGCGACGGCCTATTTCGCCGACGGCACGCGGCGCGAGGTCGTCTACTGGCTGCGCAGCGAGCAGGGCTTCGCGGGCCTCGGCTGGGGCCTGCAGTACTGCGTGATGGGGCTCGACCAGCACATGGCCTACGCGCCGGCCTGCCGCATGCTCAGGCCGCTGTGAGGGCGGCGCAGGCCCTTCTTCTCCTCGTCCTCGCGGCGGCCTTCGCCGCCTCGGCGCCGGATGCGCAGGCCCGCACGGGCAGCCGCGCCGGCGACTTCGACTTCTACGTCCTCTCCCTGTCGTGGTCGCCGACCTATTGCCAGGTCGAGGCGACGGCCGCGGACCAGCTGCAATGCGGCCCGGGGCGCCGGAACGGCTTCGTCGTGCACGGGCTGTGGCCGCAATACGAACGGGGCTACCCGGAGTTCTGCGCCGCCTCGCCGCGCGAGGCGCCGGCGCAGGTCGTGCGCGGCATGCTCGACCTGATGCCGAGCCGCGACCTCGTGCGCCACGAGTGGCAGAAGCACGGCGCCTGCTCCGGCCTGACGCCCGACAGCTACTTCGCCCTGGTCCGGAAGGCGCGGGCGCGCATCGTGCTCCCGCCGGACATGGCGAGGCAGGCGCGGGGCGCCACCGCGGCGCCGCGGCAGATCGAGGACGCCTTCATCCGCGCCAATCCCGGCCTCCGGCCCGACGGCATCGCCGTCATGTGCAGCCGCCAGCGGCTCGAGGAGATCCGCATCTGCCTCACGAAGGACCTGCGGTTCCGCCCGTGCCCGGAGGTCGACGCACGCTCCTGCCGGGCCGGCAGCATCCAGATACCGCCCATTCCCTGACGTGACACGTGTCGACCATGCGGCGGCGACCCTATATCGAGGCGGTTGAGCGAGCGTAGGCGGTTCCGCTCGATCTTGAAGACAGGTGACGAGCGGGCGAACGCAGGCCACCGGCCGGACCCGCGCACCGGGCGCCAGGATTGATCGTCATGAGCGACACAGCCACCGGCTTCGCGCCGGCCGCCCCGGCTTTCTCCGCCGGCAGCGGCCTCCCGAAATTCCCCAACGCCCGCGCCGTCGTCGAGACGCTGTGGCCCGACGACCCGGTCTACCTGTTCCGGCCGGACGCGCTCGTCGCCGACGCCAACGCGTTCACCACCGCCTTCGAGGGCAAGACCGCCTACGCCGTGAAGACCAACCCGCACCCGCTGGTGCTGAACACGCTGGCCAGGGTCGGCATCTCCGCCTTCGACGTCGCCTCGCCGGCCGAGTTCCGCATGGCGCGCTCGGCGGCGCCCGGGGCGGAGCTGTTCTACATGCACCCGGTCAAGTCGGAGACGGCGATCCGCGAGGCGCTGGCGGCCTACAGGATCCGCCACTTCGCGCTCGACCACGAGGCGGAGGCCGCCAAGATCCTGCGCGAGGCGCGCTCGCTCGGGATCGGCGTCGGCGAGCTGACCCTGTTCGTGCGGCTCGCGACGAAGGGGCACGCCGTGTACGAGCTGTCGCGCAAGTTCGGCGCGGCGCCGGGCCACGCGGTCGAGCTCCTGCAGCGGGTCAGCCGCCTCGGGGCGCATGCCGGCCTGTGCTTCCACGTCGGCAGCCAGATCGAGGAGGCCGACGCCTACGAGAAGGCGCTGCGCACCGCGCAGTGGGTGCGCCAGCGCGCCGGCGTCCCGCTCGCCGCGCTCGACATCGGCGGCGGCTTTCCCGCCCGCTACGCGCTCGACCTGCGCAAGAAGGCGCCGGTGCAGCAGCAGATCCCGCCGCTGACCCGCCTGATGTCGACGATCAACCGCGCCGTCGAGGGATTCGGCTTCGGCGGCATCCCGATCATCGCCGAGCCCGGCCGCGCCGTGGCGGCCCGGGCCTTCTCGGTGCTCGTGCGGGTGCTCCTGCGCAAGGGGCAGCGGCTCTACATCAACGACGGGATCTGGGCGAGCCTGTCGGACGCCTGGACCGGCAAGCTCACCCTGCCGGTGCATCTCATCCCCGAGCCCGACAAGCGGCCGGCCAAGGGCGACCCGAAGAAGCTGTCGCCGTTCCGCATCATGGGGGCGACCTGCGATTCCGTCGACATCCTGAGCCGGCCGTTCTGGCTGCCGGAGACGGTGGCGACCGGCGACTGGATCGAGGTCGGTCACATCGGCGCCTACTCGCTGTCGCTGAGGACCGACTTCAACGGGCTCTACCCCGACACCTTCGTCGAGGTGGAGCATCCCTTCCGCTACTGAAGCAGCCGCGGCCCCACCGGCAGCGACATGGCGAGCGGGCACGGCGTCTTGCTGATCGCCCAGGAGGTGTTGTTGAGGACGCGGCCGCAGAGCGCGACGCGGCCGCGGATGCACGCGGTCTGCCCGAGCTGCATAGTCGCGCCCGCCGGCGCGGCAGGTGCAGGTGGCGTCGGAAGAATGAGGCGCGACCGGGGTTGCTCCCCCCGGCGCCGGGGTGCCGGCGCCCGCAGGGGAGAGAGACATCGCCGCCAGGAAGATGGCGGCCGGAAGTCGCTTCGCTATCCCATGGCGGCAGGATAGCACGAATTCGGCGCGAGGGCTCGCGCCTGGATTCAGCCCGCCATCTGCAGGTTGACCGCCTTCGGCCCCTTGCCCTTCTTGTCCGGCAGGACCTCGAAGGAGATCCGCATGCCCTGGTCGACGACGGGCAGGCCGGAGCGCTCGACGTCGGACACGTGGAGGAACACGTCCGCCGTGCCGTCGTCGGGCTGCACGAAGCCGAAACCCTTGGACTGGTTGAAGAACTTGACCGTTCCGGTCTGCCGCATGCCGTGTCTCTCCGTGTCTTGGTGCGCCGTGATCCGGCGGAGCGTTGGCCGTGCCGGCCCCGGCGTCCGGGGCCGGCAGCGTCGCTCAGGGAAGCTTCACCGTGAAGACCTTCCGTGTCGTTTCCACGACCTCCCAGCTGCCCTTGAAGCCCGGCTCGATGACGAAGCTGTCGCCGGCCCGGACCGTCCGCTCCTCGCCGTCGTCGCCGCGCACGATCGACAGGCCGGACAGGACGGTGCAGCTCTCCCACTCGTCGTACTCGACGCGCCAGCGGCCGGGGGTCGCCTCCCAGAGCCCGGCGATCACCTTGCCGTCGGCGCTCTCCGACGCGACCCACGTCGTGGTGCGCGGGCTGCCCGCCTCGACGCGGTCGGGCGGCGGAGCGTCCTGCTCCGGCTGCGCGCATTCGACGTCGATCTTGCGAAAGAACTGCATGTTGCCTCCCCTTGAGATGCCGCGTGCGGGCGGGTCGCGCCGACTTTGCCGCATGGCCCCCGCCCTTTCCTCGCGAGGACGCATCGACTAGCAAAGGGGCGAGTTTTTGGCAGGAGGACCTCCCGCATGGCGAAGTTGAACGCGGCGATCGTCGTCGTCACGCCGTTCCAGCAGAACTGCACGATCCTCTTCGACGAGGAAACGAAGAAGGCGGCGGTCATCGATCCCGGCGGCGATCTGCCGCGCATCCGCGAGGCGGTTCGCGAGCTCGACGTGACGCCGGAGAAGATCGTCCTCACCCACGGCCATATCGACCACGCCGCCGGCGCCGCCGAGCTGCGCGACGAGCTGGGCCTGAAGATCTACGGGCCGCACGAGGCCGACCGCCTGTTCCTCGAGAACCTCGAGCTGCAGGGGCAGCAATACGGCATCGCCGGCGCGCGCAACGTCGTGCCCGACCAGTGGCTCGACGAGGGCGACACGATCGAGATGGCCGGCGAGAGCTTCGACGTGCTGCACTGCCCCGGCCACAGCCCGGGCTCGGTCGTCTTCGTCCACAAGACCGCCCGCTTCGCCATCGTCGGCGACGTGCTGTTCTCCGGCTCGGTCGGCCGCACCGACCTGCCGGGCGGCGACCAGGAGGCGCTGTTCCGCTCGATCCGCGACAAGGTCTTCCCGCTCGGCGACGACGTGCAGTTCCTGTGCGGCCACGGCCCCGGCGGGATGATCGGCCAGGAGCGGCTGAACAATCCCTTCGTCGGCGAGAACTCGCGGCTGGCCTGAAGGCGTGCGCCGCGCCGCCGAAAGGCTGACGTGCGGCGGATCAGCGCGTAGTATCGTCGCCTGTGAGAGAGACTTCGGGGGAACGCATGGACACGGTCCGGTACATTCTGAACGGCGGCGACTTCTACGGCTACGGCTTCGGCACCTGGCTCGCGATCGCGGTCGCGATCCTCATCGTGCTGGGCCTCGCCCGCTTCCTGCTGACGCGGAGCCGCCACGCCGGGCACTGACCGGCCCGCGGCGGCTTCGCTTGACAATCCGCCCCCTGCCGCACACCGTCCGCCGCGCTTCCTGACCCCAAGACGCGGCCGCCAATGCCATTCTTCGTCATTCCGTTTCCCGCCATCGACCCGGTGGCGGTCGAGATCGGGCCGTTCGCCATCCGCTGGTACGCGCTGGCCTACGTCACGGCGCTGCTCTTCGCGTGGTGGTACATGCTGCAGCTCGTCAAGCGCGACCGGCTGTGGGGCACGGGCGCGGCGGCGCAGGCGCCGCTCGAGCGGCGCGACATCGACGACGTGATCGTCTGGGCGACGCTCGGCGTCGTCCTCGGCGGCCGCATCGGCTACGTGCTGTTCTACAACCTGCCGCACTACATCCAGTTTCCCGCCGAGGCCTTCATGGTCTGGCAGGGCGGCATGTCGTTCCACGGCGGCTTCATCGGCGTCTGCATCGCCATCATCCTGTTCACCCGGTCGCGCGGCATCCCGCTCTCCTCGCTCGCCGACCTCGCGGCGGCCTCGACGCCCGTCGGGCTCTGCCTCGGCCGCATCGCCAACTTCATCAACGGCGAGCTGTGGGGCCGCCCCGCGGACGTGCCGTGGGCGATGGTGTTTCCCTTCGCGGGGCCACAGCCGCGCCACCCGAGCCAGCTCTACGAGGCGGCCCTCGAGGGGATCGTGCTGTTCGGTGCTCGTCTCCGCCTGCGTCTGGGCGTGGCGATCGCTGTCGCGGCCCTGGCTGACCACCGGCGTCTTCGTCGACCGGCTACGGCATCGCCCGCATCATCGCCGAGTTCTTCCGCGAGCCCGACCCGCAGCTCGGCTTCCTGATGGGCGGCCTGACGATGGGCATGCTCCTGTCGATCCCGATGGTGCTGATCGGCCTCGGCCTCGTCGCCTGGGCCCGGTCGCGGCCGCCGCGCGCGCCGAAGGAGCCGGTGCCGTCTTGAACGCGCTCGAGGCGCTGATCCGGCAGGAGATCGAGGCGGACGGGCCCGATGCGGCTCGACCGCTACATGGCGCTGGCGCTCGGCCATCCCGACCACGGCTACTACATGGCGCGCGAGGCGATCGGCGCTGCGCGGCGACTTCACCACCGCGCCGGAGATCAGCCAGATGTTCGGCGAGATCGTCGGCGCCTGGCTCGCCCACCTCTGGACGATGCTCGGCAGCCCCTCCCCCGTCGCGCTCGTCGAGCTCGGCCCCGGCCGCGGCACGCTGATGGCCGACATCTGGCGCACCCTCGCGCCTCGCGCCGGGCCTCCGCGAGGGAGCGCGGGTGCATCTCGTCGAGACGAGCCCGCGCCTGCGGCAGGCCCAGGCGGAGCGCCTGGCGGACGTGCCCGCGAGCTGGCACGACAGCCTCGCCGACGTGCCGGACATGCCGATGCTGCTCGTCGCCAACGAGTTCTTCGACGCCCTGCCGGTCCGCCAGATCGTGCGCCGCGGCGCCGGCTGGCGCGAGCGGCGCGTCGGCCTCGCCGGCGACCGCCTCGCCTTCGTGGACGGCGAGGCGGCCGAAGCGCCGCCCGGCCCGGCCTTCGCCGATGCGCAAGAGGGCGCGGTCGCGGAGATCTGCGACGCCGGCCGCGCGGTCGCGGCCGCGATCGGCCGCCGCCTCGCCGCCCGCCCCGGCGCAGCGCTTCTCGTCGACTACGGCTACCGCGAGCCGGCGCCCGGCGACACGTTCCAGGCGCTGCGCGGCAAGCGGCCGGCCGATCCGCTCGAGGCGCCGGGCGAGGCCGACCTCACCGCCCATGTCGATTTCGCCGCCCTCGCCGGGGCGGCCCGCGCGGCGGGCGCGGCCGCGCACGGGCCGACCAGCCAGGGCGGCTTCCTGACCACGCTCGGCATCGGGCCGCGGGCCGAGCGCCTGCGCCGCGGCGGCGCCGACGCGTCCGAGCTCGCCACCGCGATCGAGCGCCTGACCGGGATCGGCGCCATGGGCGACCTCTTCAAGGTGCTGGCGCTGACGAGCCCGGGCCTGCCCGTGCCGCCGCCGTTTGACAGCGCGAGCCCCGTCGGCACACCCTCGTCGCGGGCGGCCCCGGCGGCGAGGGCCGCGAGAGGAGATGGCGTATGATCGAGTGCGAGGCGCTGGCACTTCCGGGCATCAGGCACGGCTTCTTCACGCGGCACGGCGGCGTCTCCGGCGGCATATATGACAGCCTCAACATCGGCCTCGGCTCGAAGGACGATCCCGCGAACGTGCTGCAGAACCGCGCCCGCGTCGCCGCCGCCCTCGGCCTCTCCGCGGAGCGGCTCGTGACGCCGCACCAGTATCATTCCGCCGACGTCGTGACGGTCGAGGAGCCGTGGGAGCCCGGCCAGGGCCCGAAGGCCGACGCGCTGGTGACCAGGGTCGAGCGGCTGGCGCTCGGCATCTCGACGGCCGATTGCGGGCCCGTGCTGTTCGCCGACCCGAAGGCCGGCGTCATCGGCGCCGCCCACGCGGGCTGGCGCGGCGCGCTCGGCGGCGTGCTCGACGTGACGGTCGAGGCGATGGAGCGGCTGGGCGCCGAGGCGGACCGCATCGTCGCGGTGCTCGGGCCGACGATCTCCCGCGAGGCCTACGAGGTCGGCGCGGAGTTCCGCGCCCGCTTCCTCGAGGAGGATCCGGAGAGCGAGCCGTTCTTCGACGAGCTCGTCGAGGGCGGCCGGCCGCATTTCGACCTCCCCGCCTACATCGTCTCGCGCCTCGAGCGCATGGGCCTGGGCAACATCTCCGACCTCGGCCAGTGCACCTACGGCAGCGAGGACTTCTTCTCCTACCGCCGGGCGACGCACCGGCAGGAGGAGGACTACGGCCGCCTCGTCTCGGCGATCGCGCTCGAGGGCGAGGGGCGGCGCTGAGGCATGGTTCCGAAGGACCGCAGGCCGTCCGGCCCGCGCCACGCGGCGCGGCCGGCCCCCGGCGGCACGACGGACCGAAGCGGGAGACGATGCGGTGGCCCTGCATTTCGACGAGGCTGAGTTCGAGGCGCGGCGCGAGCGGCTGATGCACGCCCTCGTCGAGCGCGAGCTCGACGGCATCCTCCTGTTCTCGCAGCCCTCCATGTACTGGCTGACGGGCTACGACACGTTCGGCTTCTGCTTCTTCCAGTGCCTGTTCTTCGCCGCCGACGGGCGCATGGCGCTGCTCACGCGCTCCGCCGACCTGCGGCAGGCGCAGCACACCTCGAACATCGCCGACATCCGCATCTGGACCGACGGGGCCGGCGCCACCCCGGCCGGACAGCTCAAGGCGATGGTCGACGACCTCGGCTTCGGCAGGGGCCGGCTCGGCGTCGAATATGACGAGCTGGGGCCTCACGGCGGCGAACGGCAAGGCGGTCGACGAGGCCTTCGAAGGCTCGGCCACCCTCGTCGACGCCTCCGACGTCGTCACCCGGCTGCGGGCGGTGAAGTCGCCGGCCGAGATCGCCTATGTGCGCGAGGCGGGGCGCCTCGCCGACGCGGCCGACGCGGCGGGGCTCGCCGAGATCCGCGCCGGCGCCGACGAGGGGCGGATCCTCGCGGCCATGCAGGGCGCGGTCTTCGAGGGCGGCGGCGACTATCCCGGCAACGAGTTCATCATCGGCTCGGGCCCCGACGCCCTGCTCTGCCGCTACAAGTCCGGCCGGCGCACGCTGTCGGAGCGGGACCAGATCACGCTCGAGTTCGCCGGCGTCTATCGGCACTACCACGTCGCGCTGATGCGCACGGTCTGCGTCGGCGAGGCGACGCCGCGCCATGTCGGGCTGCACGAGGCCGCCCGCGAGGCGCTTCGGGCCGTCGAGGGCGCGATCCGCCCCGGCCGCACCGCCGGCGAGGTCTTCGCCGCGCACGCGGAGGTGCTCGACGCGCACGGGCTGAGCGAGCATCGCCTCAATGCCTGCGGCTACTCGCTGGGCACCACCTTCACGCCGTGCTGGATGGACTGGCCGATGTTCTACGACGGCAATCCGTGGGTGCTCGAGCCCGGCATGGTGATGTTCGCGCACATGATCATCGCCGATTCCGGCACGGGCACCGCCATGACGCTCGGCCGCACGTCGCTCGTCACCGGGGGCGGCAGCGAGCCCCTGGCGGGCGCGTCGCTGGACCTGTTCGTCAAATAGATTTACGCAAGCGCGCCACCGTGGAAATGGGCGCCGGCGGCGATTCGCCGGAGGACGGAAAGATGGCGATGGGGGCGATGACTGGCGGACGACTTCTCCTGGCCGCGCTCGCCGGGCTGGCATTCGCGGCAGCCGGCTGCACGCCGACGCCTCCGCCCGCGCCCTCGGCCACCCAGGCCGAGCCGCAGAAGACGGCGGCCGTCGCCTTCGAGCCGGTGACGGGGCTGCCGGAGGACCGCACGGCCCTCTTCGCCACCGAGCTCGGCCGCAGCGCCGCCGAGCAGGGCCTCAACATCGTCAGCCGCGACAGCGAGGAGGTCGGCTTCCGCCTCAAGGGCTACGTCACCGCGAAGAGCGAGGGCAGGGAGACCGTCATCTCCTATGTCTGGGACATCTTCGCCGACGACAACGCCCGCGTGCACCGCATCCAGGGCCAGGAGCGGCTGCCGGCCGCCCTGCCCGACCCGTGGCAGGCCGTGACCGACGACGCGCTGCAGGCCATCGCGCGGAACACCGTGCTCAAGCTGCAGACCTGGCTCGACAGCGGCGCGCCCGTGACCACGGCGGACGCGTCCTCCGACGGGACGGCCGGGACGACGGGCTCGTCCGCCGGCATCGCGTCGGCCGGCGCCATCGCCGCCGCCACGAGCCAGCACATTCCGGCGCCGGCCCGCACGGGCGCGGCGCCCAGCACCGTGCGCGCCTTCCGCGACTCGGCGAACGCGCCGAGCGTCTACATCACCGGGATATCCGGGATGGAGACCGGCGAGGCGCAGGCGCTCGCCGCGGCGATGCAGGCGCAGCTGAAGGGGGCGGGCCTGCCGCCAGCGCCCTCGCCGGCCGGGGCCGACGTTCTCCTGCAGGGCGAGGCCACCGTGGGGCCGAAGACGCGCGACGGACGCACCGTGGCCGTGATCTGGAGCGTGTCGCGCAAGGACGGCACGCCGCTCGGCAGCATCCGCCAGGTCCGCGAGATGCGCGGCGACGAGATCGACGTCGACTGGGCGGGCGAGGCGCAACGGGCGGCGGCGGCCGCCGCCGGCGGCCTCGTCGACCTTCTCGGCTCCGAGCGCTAGCGGGACCGGCCTGCCGAAGGGCCGAACGGCCTCCGGGCCGGTCGCCCGGAGGCCGTTCGGGTATCGCGACTCAGCTGGTGACGTCGAACACCTCGGCGCAGCGCGAGAAGGACAGGCCCTGGCCGTCCGTGTCGCGGGTCGCCTTGATGTAGGTGATGATGCCGGCCGGGCTCGTCGTGATCTGCGCCTCGCAGGCGAGGTAGTCGACCCGGCCCGGCGAGACCACGACCTGCCCGGGAGGCGCCGGGTTGGCGTTGTAGGTGCCGCCGATATTGATGACCGTGTGCGGCGCGTTGCGGGCCGCCGCCTTCTCCTGCTCCGTCATCGGCCGGTAGACCGGCGCGACGTCGCGGCTCGTCTCGCCGCCGCGCCACGTGTAGATCGTGCCGCCGTCGTTCATCGCGAACTGGCTGACGGGCGGCCCGTACTGCGCGAAGAAGACGTCGCTAGGCTGGCCGATCCAGCGGCTCTGGATCGCCTGGTTGGCTTCCTCTGTCGTCACGCAGCCGGCCGTCATGCCCATCAGGGCAATACCGATGACCCACCCCTTCACACCCCAACTCCTTGAAATGGATGATGATCGGGCGATAACGGCGGCGCCGTGCGGCTTCGTCAAGCGGAATGGCGTGCGCCGCGGGCGAATCCGGCGGGGCCGTGTCGCGCGCGCATCCAGCCGCTCCCGCGGGCCTGCGCAGGCGTGTCGCGGCCGCACCCGTTGCGCCGTTTGTTCACCGTGACGCACCGGCGCCTCTTTGCACCGCGCGTCCACCTTGTTAGAAGCTGGCACCCGCCGGCGCGCGCCGGCACGTTCCCCCCTTCGATCCGCCCAAGAAGGAGATCGAGGAGCCCCATGAAGCTCGTCGCCGGCAATTCCAACCGCGCCCTGGCCGAAGCCATCGCGGCCTATCTCAACACGCCACTCACCCGCTGCGTGGTCCGGCGCTTCGCCGACATGGAGGTGTTCGTCGAGATCCAGGAGAACGTGCGCGGCGAGGACGTCTTCGTCGTCCAGTCGACCTCGTTCCCGGCGAACGACAACCTGATGGAGCTGCTGATCCTGATCGACGCGCTGAAGCGCGCCTCGGCGCGGCGCATCACGGCGGTCATCCCCTATTTCGGCTACGCCCGGCAGGACCGGAAGCCCGGCCCCCGCACGCCGATCTCGGCCAAGCTCGTGGCGAACCTCATCACCCGCGCCGGCGCCGACCGCGTGCTGACGCTCGACCTGCACGCCGGCCAGATCCAGGGCTTCTTCGACATCCCGACCGACAACCTGTTCGCCGCGCCGGTGATGGTGCGCGACATCAAGGAGCGGTTCGAGCACGCAGAACCTGATGGTCGTGTCGCCCGACGTCGGCGGCGTGGTGCGCGCCCGCGGCCTCGCCAAGCGCATCGACGCGCCGCTCGCCATCGTCGACAAGCGCCGCGAGCGGCCGGGCGAATCCGAGGTGATGAACATCATCGGCGACGTCGCCGGCCGCGCCTGCATCCTGGTCGACGACATCGTCGATTCCGGCGGCACGCTGTGCAACGCCGCCGACGCGCTGATCGCGCAAGGGCGCGACCGCCGTCCACGCCTACATCACGCACGGCGTGCTGTCGGGCGGCGCGGTGGCGCGCATCTCCGCCTCGAAGATCAGCGAGCTCGTCATCACCGACTCGATCCAGGCGACCGAGGCGGTGCGCGTGGCGCACAACATCCGCGTCCTCTCGATCGCCCCGCTGATCGGCGAGGCGATGCACCGGACGGCGACCGAGGAATCGGTTTCGAGCCTCTTCGACTGATCGCGCCGGTCTCGGGCACCTGCCCGGACCGGTCCTTGTCGGCCTGCCCGCGCGACGGGCGAGATGCGCAGGGATGGAGCCCTCGTCCATGGCGATGACGCGCGCTATCCGCGCCGCTGTCGGAAGCGTCCTCATCGGCCTCCTCGTGCTGCTGCTCAAGACGGCGGCATGGTGGCTGACGGGCAGCGTGGCGCTCTACTCGGACGCGCTCGAGAGCATCATCAACGTCGTCGCCGCCGGCGCGGCGGTGGTCGCGCTGTGGGTGGCGGCGAAGCCTCCCGATTCCGATCACCCCTACGGCCATCACAAGGCGGAGTACTTCTCGGCCGTGCTCGAGGGCGTGCTGATCGTGCTCGCCGCCCTGTCGATCATGCGCGAGGCCTATATGGGCTTCATGGCGCCCCAGGCGATCTCCGCGCCGATCGAGGGCATGGCGCTCAACGCCTTCGCCACGCTGCTCAATCTCGGCTGGGCGCATGTTCCTCGTGCGCAAGGGGCGGAGCTGGCGCTCCCCGGCCGTGATCGCCGACGGACGGCACCTGATGGCGGACGTGATCACGTCGGCCGGCGTGCTCGCGGGGCTCGCCCTCGTGCCGCTGACGGGCTGGCTCCGGCTCGATCCCGTCCTCGCCGCCCTCGTCTCGCTGAACGTCCTCTGGACGGGCTGGCAGGTCGTCAAGGAGTCGCTCGGCGGCCTGATGGACGCGGCCCCCGCCCAGGAGACGCTCGACACGATCCGCGACCTCATCTCGCAGAACGCCGACGGCGCCTACGAGGCGCACGACCTGCGCACCCGGCACGCCGGCCGCATGACCTTCATCGAGTTCCATCTCGTCGTGCCGTCGGACATGACGGTCGAGCGGGCGCACGAGATCTGCGACCGCATCGAGACGGCGCTCCGCAAGGAGATGCGCGAGGCGATGATCTCCATCCACGTCGAGCCCGAGCACAAGGCCAAGCAGCACGGCATCGTGGTGCTGTGACGCGGGTCGTCCCTTGAAGCCGCGGTCGGCCGGCCCAAGTGTGAGGCGACCGGGACCGGCGACGGCCCGGGCAGCGACAAGGCCAACCCCGAACACCCCGAGGTGCAAAATGTCCGACCACGTTTACAAGGTCGTGGAGATCGTCGGTTCGTCCGAGACCAGCATCGAGGATGCGATCCAGAGGGCGGTGTCGCGCGCCTCCGGCACGCTGAAGCACCTGCGCTGGTTCGAGGTCGTCGAGACCCGCGGCCACATCGAGGACGGCAAGGTGCACCACTACCAGGTGACGCTGAAGGTCGGCTTCACCCTCGACACGACGGCCGTCTGAGGCGCCTGGCTTGAGCGGACCCCAGGACGACGGCGATCCGGTGGGCGACGCGCTGCCGACCCGGCAGGCCGCGCCGCGCCGGATCGACGAGGAGCTGCTGCTCCTCGCCCGCAAGCATCCGCGCGAGGGCTGGCCCGACAATCCCGGCCTCGGCCAGACCGCGCGCTTCTGGCTCGACCGGCACGACGCGTTCCGCCAGCTCGACCGGGTGATCCGCGAGGGCAGCGGCCAGGCGGTGCTCGAGAAGATCGGCGCCGACGCCTTCAAGCCGTGGCTCGCCCGCAACCTGAGCCTCTATCTCGGCGAGCTGGAGAGCCACCACAGCGTCGAGGACCACCACTACTTCCCGGTGTTCCGGCGGGCCGAGCCGGACCTCGCCCGGGGCTTCGACGTCCTCGACAACGACCACGAGACGCTGCACCACGCGATCGAGGCGATCGTCGGCATCGCCAACCGCGTGCTGCAGCAGCCGGCGACCGACCCCCTCGCCTTCCACGGCGAGATGGAGCGCTTCCGCGAATCCTACGAGACGCTCGGCCGGACGCTCGTGCTGCATCTCGGCGACGAGGAGGACCTGATCATCCCGCTGCTGATCGAGCGGGGCGAGGCGGCGATCCTCGGCTACTGAGCCTCGAGCGGCTTGACCGGCAGGTAGACCTCCGTCTCGAGCGCCTCCTGCGACGTCTCCGCGGGGTCGGAGAGGTAGATCTCCCAGGCCGGGCCGTCCATCTGCAGGCCGCTCGCCTCCATGTGGTCCATCATGGCCTGGTAGGTCTTCGGAAGCTCGCCGTAGGGCCCGCGATGGACGCCGCGCAGCGCCCGCCCGTCCGGCGTCTCGCCGCACAGCGCGCTCTCGCTCACCCGCCGGCAGTCCTCCTCGGTGACCGGGAAGCCGACGCGGTAGGTCGTCTCCTCCGGCGAGAAGCTGTCATAGATCGCGACCGGCGCCCCGAGCGGCCGGATCCGCTGCTCCGACATGAGGGCGAAGAGCGCCTCGAACGCCTCCTGCATCCCGGCGCCGATCGCGCCGGGATCGGAGGCCGTGGTCCGCACCACGTAGATGATGCTGCGCGGGGCAACCTCGACGATTTCGAACTGGGCCATGTCAAATCCCCCTCGGAGCGCGGGACGATACACCATCTTCCGCGGGAACGGGCCCTGTTTCAGGTCAGCGGCACCATGACGTGGGTGCGGAAGGCCGGCCGCGCGCTCAGGGCGTCGTACCAGCGCGCGAGATGCGGCAGCTCCGGCCGCGCGATGTTGAGCGAGAGATAGCGGTAGGTGGCGCAGCCGACGGGAATGTCGCCCATCGTCAGGCTGTCGCCGGCGACGAAGGCGGTGCCCTCGAGGTGCCGGTCGAGCACCGCGAAGAGCCCGGCCAGCTCGTCGACGGAGCGCCCGGACGAGGTCCATGTCGCGCTTCTCGGGCGCGGTGCGGACGAGCTGGATGAACGGCGTGCGCAGCGTCGGCGAGGCCGTGGTCACCATCCAGTCCATCCACATGTCCGCCCGGCCGCGCGCCACCGGGTCGGTCGGCCACAGCCCGCCCTCGCCGTAGCGCGCCGCGAGGTAGCGCACGCAGGCGTTCGATTCCCACATCACGAGGTCGCCGTCGCGCACCACCGGCACCAGCCGGTTGGGGTTCATCGCGACGAACTCCGGATCGTCCGTGCCGCCCCACGGGCCGCCCACGTCGTGCCGGCGCCACTCGAGCTCGAGCTCGGCCACCGTCCACATCACCTTCTGCACGTTGACCGAACTGACCCGGCCCCATATCTCCAGCACGGCTGTCTCCCGTTTCCGTTTCCTGCCGGCGGCAGGATGGGCCGGCACCCCGCCGTTGTCATCCTTTTCCCGGCGCGCTATAAGCCCCGGGTTCCCGTCCGCACCCCTGGAGGAGACGGGCCGTTCGCCGGCCTGACGCCGGCGCTTTTGCGAATTCTTGAGGAGACTGAAATGAGCACGACCGTTGCGCTCCCTGCGACGGCACGCGAGAAGGTCGGCAAGGGGGCCGCTCGTTCCGCACGCCGCCAGGGCATGACGCCCGCCGTTATCTACGGCGACAAGAAGGATCCCGAGCCGATCCAGATCGAAGAGCGGCTGATCAAGAAGCACCTGAACACGGGCCACTTCCTGACCACCACCTTCGAGATCCAGGTCGGCAAGAAGAAGACGCGCTGCCTGCCGCGCGACGTGCAGATCGACCCGGTCCGCGAGACGCCGGTCCATGTCGACTTCCTGCGCATCTCCGCCGACACGCGCGTCGACGTGGCGGTTCCGGTCGTGTTCGTCAACGACGAGGAGTGCCCCGGCCTGCGCCGCGGCGGCGTGCTGAACGTCGTCCGCCACGAGGTCGACCTGTCCTGCCCGGCCGATTCCATCCCCGAGCAGATCACGGCCGACCTGACCGGCCTCGAGATCGGCGACTCCGTCCACATCTCGGCGATCACCCTGCCCTCCGGCGTCGAGCCGACGATCCACGACCGTGACTTCACGATCGCCACGATCGCCGCCCCGACCGTCGCCCCGAGCGAGGAGGAAGAGGAAGAGGTCACCGAGACCGAGGTCATCGAGCAGCACGCCGAGACCGTCGAGGGCGAGGAGCCCGAGGACGAGAAGACCGCCGAGGAGGAGTGATCCCCTCCGCGCGGCCCGCACCCGCCAGGGCGCCGGGCCGCGCACGGCAGCTTCCGACATCGACGACCAGAGGCCTTCAGGCAGAGACTGCCTGGAGGCCGTTCGCTGACACGGACGAGGAACGAGACCGATGGTTCTGTTCGTCGGCCTCGGCAATCCGGGGCCCAGATACGAGGGCAACCGGCACAATATCGGCTTCATGGCGCTCGACGCGATGGCGCGGCGGTTCAACCTGCCGCCGTGGCGCAAGCGCTTCCAGGGCGAGATGACCGAGGGCCAGGTCGACGGCACCCGCGTCACGCTCCTGAAGCCGATGACCTACATGAACGAGAGCGGCCAGTCCGTCGGCGAGGCCATGCGCTGGCTGAAGCTCGAGCCGAAGGACGTCGTCGTCTTCCACGACGAGCTCGACCTCGCGCCCGGCAAGCTGCGCACCAAGACGGGCGGCGGCGCCGCCGGACACAACGGGCTGCGCTCGATCACCGGCCATATCGGCGCCGACTTCCGCCGCGTCCGGCTCGGCATCGGCCATCCCGGCCACAAGGACCTCGTCCACCGCTACGTGCTCGACGACTTCGCCAAGGCCGAGCCGCAAGGCTGGCTCGAGCCGCTGCTCGACGCCGTCGCCGACGCCGCCGGGCATGCTCGCGGAGGGCCGACGACGACGCCTTCATGAACAAGGTCGCGCGCGGCGACCCAGCCGCCGAAGGAGAAGGCCCCCAAGGCGCCGAAGCCCGAGCACACGCCGACCCCGCCGCGCGCCTCCGCAGGCCCCGCCGATCCCGCGCCGAACGTCTTCGCCGACGCGCTGCGCAAGCTGACCGGGGGAAGCAAGGACTAGCACCCGGGCGCCGAGCCCGTCCCCACCCGATCCGGACACACCCGCCACAAACGGCCGCACGACGGCCGGAGGAACTGCAATGGGCTTCAAATGCGGCATCGTCGGCCTGCCGAACGTCGGCAAGTCGACCCTGTTCAACGCGCTGACCGAGACGGCCGCCGCCCAGGCTGCCAACTATCCCTTCTGCACGATCGAGCCGAATGTCGGCGAGGTCGCGGTGCCCGACCCGCGGCTGAAGGAGCTGAGCCAGATCGCCGGCTCCAAGGAGATCATCCCGACCAGGCTCACCTTCGTCGACATCGCCGGCCTCGTGCGCGGCGCCTCGAAGGGCGAAGGTCTCGGCAACCAGTTCCTCGCCCATATCCGCGAGGTCGACGCGATCGCCTTCGTGCTGCGCTGCTTCGAGGACCCGGACGTGACCCATGTCGAGGGCCGGGTCGACCCGATCGCCGACGCCGAGACGATCGAGACCGAGCTGATGCTCGCCGACCTCGAGAGCCTCGAGAAGCGCGTGTCGGGCCTGGAGAAGCGCGCCAAGGGCGGCGACAAGGAAGCGAAGCTCGCCGTCGACCTGATGAACCGCACGCTCGCCGTGCTGCGCGAGGGCAAGCCCGCGCGCATGGCCGAGATCTCCGAGGAGGAAAGGCGGCCCTTCGAGGAGCTGAACCTCCTGACCTCGAAGCCCGTGCTCTACGTCTGCAACGTCGACGAGGGCGAGGCGGCGACCGGCAACGCCCATTCCGAGCGCGTGAAGGAGAAGGCCGCGTCCGAGGGCGCCGGCATCGTCACCGTGTCGGCCAAGATCGAGGCCGAGATCGCGCTCCTGCCGCGCGACGAGCGCACCGACTACCTGGAGACGCTGGGTCTCGAGGAAGCCGGCCTCGACCGGCTGATCCGCGCCGGCTACGGCCTCCTGCACCTCGTCACCTTCTTCACCGTCGGCCCGAAGGAGACGCGCGCCTGGACGGTGGAGAGCGGCACCAAGGCGCCGCAGGCGGCCGGCGTCATCCACACCGACTTCGAGAAGGGCTTCATCCGCGCCGAGACGATCGCCTACGACGACTACATCGCCTGCAAGGGCGAGACGGGCGCGAAGGATGCCGGCAAGATGCGCCTCGAGGGCAAGGAATACGTCGTCCGCGACGGCGACGTGATGCATTTCCGTTTCGCCAACTGAGGGAGCCGGCGTGCGCTATTTCGAGGACCTGACGGTCGGCCAGACGATCGACCTCGGCCGACGCACCGTCTCGGCGGAGGAGATCGTCGAGTTCGCCTCGGCCTGGGACCCCCAGCCGATGCACACGAATGCGGGCGGCATGGCCGACCGGCTCTATGACGGGCTGATCGCCAGCGGCTGGCACACGATCTGCCTCTGGATGCGCCAGCTCTGCGACGAGTTCCTGCTCGGCACGCGCTCCATGGGCTCGCCCGGCGTCGAGAAGCTGCGCTGGACGAAGCCGGTCCGGCCCGGCGACACGCTGTCGATGACCGGCAGCGTCGTCGAGCTGCGCACCTCGAAGTCGCGGCCTCGGCTCGGCATCGCGCGGATGGCCTTCGAGACCGTCGACCAGGACGGCGACCTGGTGATGACCATGCAGACGACGATCATGATGGAGCGGCGCGAGCCCGCGGAGGCCACCGCATGAGGTTCTTCGAGGACGTCGAGATCGGCGAGAGCTACGAGCTCGGCTCGCATCACTTCTCCGCGCAGGAAATCGTCGACTTCGCGGAGCGCTACGACCCGCAGCGCTTCCACCTGAGCGAGGAAGGCGCCGCCGACAGCGCCTTCGGCCGCCTCTGCGCCAGCGGCTGGCACACCGTCTGCGCGTGGATGCGGCACAACGTCGCCAACGTGCGCACGCGCATGGAGACGGCGGCGGCCGCCGGGGAGACGCTGCCCCGGCTCGGGCCCTCCCCGGGCTTCGACGACCTCGTCTGGAAGCTGCCGGTCTATGCCGGCGACACGATCTCCTACCGCAACACGATGGTGGGAAAACGCGACCTGCCGCGGCGGCCCGAATGGGGCCTCGTCAGCTTCAGGGCCGAAGGCGTCAACCAGGACGGCCGGCTCGTCATGAGCTTCGTCGGCAGCTTCCTGCTGGAGCGCCGGGAGCCCTGGCGGGACACCGCCTGAGGTCAGGCCGCGCGCGTCAGCCTGATTCGCGTGCCCCACGGATCCTCGACCTCGGCGGCTCCGCCGAGCCGCTTCGCCGCCGCGTCGTAGCCGGCCGGGTCGAGGGCGAGCTCGAACCAGTCGAGGCCTGCGCGGTGCGGGTCGCGGCGGCCGGCGCCGCGGCTGCGCCACACGTTCGCGCCGACATGGTGGTGGTACCCCTCGCGGGAATAGAACAGCGCGCCGGGATAGCGGCAGACGAGGTCGAGCCCGAGCGTCCCGCCGTAGAACGCCTCGCCCTCCTTCAGATCGCCGATCCGCAGGTGGATGTGGCCGACGCGCGTGCCTTCCGGCGCACCGTCCCAGGAGCCGCCCGCGGCCGCCGCCAGCGCCTCGAGGTCGATCGCCCGCGTGTCCATCACGACCTGCCCGTCCTGCCATTCCCACGCCTCGCGGGGGCGGTCGACATAGATCTCGATGCCGTTGCCCTCCGGGTCCGCCAGGTAGAGCGCCTCGCTGACGAGGTGGTCCGACGCGCCTTCGAGCGGCACGCGCGTCGCCGCGGCATGGCGCAGCCAGCGGCCGAGATCGGCCCGGGCGGGCAGCAGGAAGGCGGTGTGGAAGAGCCCGGCCGCGCGCGGATCGTCGGCCCGGGCCGCGGGGTCCTCGCGCAGGTGGAGAAGCGGCGTGCCGGCCGCTCCGAGCGTCGCCTCGCCGCCACCCTCCTCGATGACGTCGAGGCCGATCGCGTCGCGGTAGAACCGGGCGACGCGGGCGAGGTCGCGCACGACGAGGCCGACACGGCCGACATGGGCCGCGCGGGCGTGGTCTTCGCCGCGGATCTCGTCGAGGGTTTCCATGACCGGCTCCTTCACCTTCGTTGTCCTGTCGAAGGATCTAGGCCCGGCAGGCTCTGGACATAAGCGGCCGGGTCGACAAAACAGCGTTGTCAGGGGCCGCCCAATGGCGTCCCGCCAGCCACGAGGACCGCATTCCAATGGACGAGACCCGCGTCACGCTCACCGACATCGAAATCCCGTTCTTCCGGCTCGTCATGATCTTCATCAAGTGGAGCCTCGCGGCCATCCCGGCCGCGATCATCGTGTCGTTCATCATCTCGCTTCTGATGATGGTCTTCGCCGGCGTGTTCGGCGGCATGGGCATGATGTTCGGCGGCGGCCACATGTGGCGGCCCTGAGCCTACTGCCACACGACGATGGCGACCGAGATCGCGTAGAGGGCGATCACCGCCACGCTCTCGAAGCCGATGCCGCCGGGGCCGTTGCGCTGCCGGCGCAGCATGCCGAGGATGATGATCCCGGTCATGACCTGGGCGATCAGCGCGGTCGCCCGGTCCTGCGGCGAGAACTCCGAGTAGATCGAGCCGTCGTAGAAGAAGTCGGCGACGCCGAGGAACAGGACGTCGAAGGCGTTGCCGCCCAGCACGTCGCCGATCGCCAGGCTGACCGCGCCGATCCGCACCGCCATGATCGCCGTCACGAGCTCCGGCAGCGACGTCGCGACGCCCGTGAACACGGTGCCGACGGCGGTCTGCGACATGCCGGTGGCGTCGACCAGCGCGACGCCCGATTCGGCGATGAAGTAGCCGGCGACGCCCGTCAGGCCGGCATAGAGGACGAAGCGCCGCCAGCACGCGGCGGCCGAGCCGTCGCCCCCCTCCGGCGGCTCGGACTGCTCCTCGGCCGTCTCGTCCGTCTGGACGGGCAGCCACATCGGCTCCGACTTGATCCGCGTGAGGAGCGTGAGGCCCGCGGCGTAGCCGCCGATCATCACGAGCGAGGCGGCGTCGATGCCGAAGATCGGCAGGCTGAACGATGAGGCGAACAGCGGCACCGACATGAGCGTCATGAACAGGACGCCCTGGGCGAGGCCGGTGACGGACGCGGCGGCGTGCTCGAGGTTGGCGCGCCTGTAGGCGATGTCGGCGAAGGCGAGGAAGACGGTCTGCGCCGTCAGGCTGCCGAGCGCGTTGCCGACCGAGAGGCTCGGATAGTCGGCCGCGGCCGTGAGCACCGACGTGAGGATGCCCGGCAGCGAGGTCGAGATGCCGACGAACAGCGCACCCGCGACGACCTCCCCGAGGCCGGTGTGATCGGCGAGCTCGTCGGCGACGGAGGACAGCCTCGTGCCGGCGAAGGTGATGATGGCGGCGGAAGCGACGAAGATGCCGATCGCCAGCGGGAGGGAGATGTCGGAGAGAAGGAACATGTGACGGCAAACGCACAGCGTGCGTCATGGTTTGCCGTCGTGCGAAAAAGATCGCGAAGCCTGCCGCCGGGCGGCCTCCCCTACCCCCCGAGGACGCGCCCCGCGACCGCGTCGAGCCTGGCCATGAGCTCCGGGTCGCGCGCCTCGGGCGGCGTGACGATCGCGGTGTCGAGCGCGCGGTCGGAGCCGTTCGGGCACGGCTCGTGCTCGCGCGGCATGTCGCGCGCCAGGCGAAGGACGAGGCGCTGGGCCGCCTCCGCGTTCGCGCGCACGATGCGCAGGATGGTCGGCACGTCGACGTCGCCGTGGTCGGGGTGCCAGCAATCGTAGTCGGTGACCATCGCGAGCGAGGCGTAGGACAGCTCCGCCTCGCGGGCGAGCTTGGCCTCGGGCATGTTGGTCATGCCGATCACGTCGCAGCCCCACGAGCGGTAGAGCCGCGATTCGGCGAGCGTGGAGAACTGCGGCCCTTCCATCACGATGTGCGTGCCGCCGCGCCGGATGGCGATCCCTTCCGCCTCGGCCGCCGCCGCGACGTGGCTCTCCAGCGCCGGGCTCGTGGGGTAGCCGAACGCCACGTGGGCGACGCAGCCGCGGCCGAAGAAGCTCTTCTCGCGGGCGAAGGTCCGGTCGATGAACTGGTCGCACAGGACGAAGGTGCCGGGCGGCAGCTCCTCCTTCAGCGAGCCGACGGCGGAGACGGACAGGAGGTCGGTGACGCCGGCGCGCTTGAGCGCGTCGATGTTCGCCCGGTAGTCGATGTCGCTCGGCGGGATCGCGTGGCCCCGCCCGTGGCGCGGCAGGAAGACGAGGTCGAGCCCGTCGATCTCGCCGAAGTGCAGCTGGTCCGACGGCGTGCCCCACGGGCTCTCCACCGTCTCCCAGCGGGCGTTCCGCAGGCCCGGCAGGTCGTAGATGCCGGAGCCGCCGATGATGCCGAGAACCGTCCTGGCCATGCCGCTGTCCCCTCCGTTCGCAGCCGAAAACGAAGAGGGGCCCGCGAAGGGCCCCTCGATGCTCTGTCAGGCGTTGCCCCCAGGGGCAGCGCGGATCAATGCTCCACGTCCCGCCACAGCTTCTTGTAGGTGAAGTACATCAGCCCCGCGAAGATCACGAGGAAGACCATCACCTCGAAGCCCATGCGCCGGCGCGCCTCGAGCTTCGGCTCGGCCGTCCACATCAGGAAGGCGGAGACGTCCCGGGCATACTGCTCGAGCGTCTCGGGCGAGCCGTCGTCATAGGTGACGGCGCCGTCGCTGAGCGGAGGCGGCATGCCGATCGCGTGGCCGGGGAAGTAGACGTTGTAGTACTGGCCGGGGCGCAGCGTCACGTCCGCGGGAGCTTCCTCGTAGCCGGTGAGCACGGAGTTGATATAGGCCGGGCCACCCTCGCGCGCCTTGGCGATGACCGACAGGTCGGGCGGCAGCGCGCCGCCGTTCGCCGCGCGGGCGGCCGCCTCGTTCGGGAAGGGCGGCGGGAAGCGGTCGGAGGCCTTCGCGGGGCGCTCGAACATGTCGCCGTTCTCGTCCGGCCCGTCCTGGACCTGCCGGACGAAGTTCGCCGCGAGCGCATCCACCTGGTCCGCCGAGAAGCCCGGGCCGCCTTCCTCGCCGAGGTTGCGGAAGGACAGGTAGTCGAGGCTGTGGCAGGCCGAGCAGACCTCGGCGTAGACCTTGTAGCCGCGCTGCAGCTGCGCCCGGTCGAACAGGCCGAACGGCCCCTCGAAGGAGTACTCGATGTCCTTCGGCTCGACCGCGCCCTCGGCGGCCTGGGCCGTGTGAGCGATGCCGGCCGTCACGGTGAGCGCGGCCGCCAGGGCGAGCGCGCGCAGACCGGTCTTCGATGCAGTCATGAAGCCCCCCAATGTCACCCCCTCTTCTCGGGTGCCGACGCCGCCCCGGCGGGCACGGTGGCGCTTCCGCCGTGGCCCTTGAGCACGGCGTCCGAGATCGAATTCGGCAGCGGCCGCGGCGTCTCGAAGATGCCGAGCAGCGGCAGAATGATGAGGAAGTGCGCGAAGTAGTAGATCGTCAGGATGCGGCCGATGGTGACCACCGAGCCCTCCGGCGGCTGCGAGCCGACCCAGCCGAGACCGACGCAGGCCAGCACGAAGATCCAGAAGAACACCTTGAAGACCGGGCGGAAGGCGCCCGAGCGGACCTTCGAGGTGTCGAGCCACGGCAGGAAGAACAGGACCGCCAGCGCGCCGAACATCGCGATCACGCCGCCGAGCTTGGAGGGGATCGAGCGCAGGATCGCGTAGAACGGCAGCAGGTACCATTCCGGCACGATGTGCGGCGGCGTCACCAGCGGGTTCGCCGGGATGTAGTTGTCGCTGTGGCCGAGATAGTTCGGCGCGTAGAAGATGAAGAAAGCAGAAGAACAGGATGAAGCACACCATCGCGAACCCGTCCTTCACCGTGTAGTACGGGTGGAACGGCACGACGTCCTTCGGGGTCTTCACCGACACGCCGGTCGGGTTGTTGTTGCCCGGCACGTGCAGCGCCCAGATGTGCAGGAACACGAGGCCGGCGAGCACGAACGGCAGCAGGTAGTGCAGGCTGAAGAAGCGGTTGAGCGTCGGGTTGCCGACGGCGAAGCCGCCCCACAGCCACTCGACGATCGGGCCGCCGACCAGCGGGATCGCGCTGAACAGGTTGGTGATCACCGTCGCGCCCCAGAAGGACATCTGGCCCCAGGGCAGCACGTAGCCCATGAAGGCGATCGCCATCATGAGGATCAGGATCACCACGCCGATCCACCACAGCACCTCGCGCGGCGCCTTGTAGGAGCCGTAATAGAGGCCGCGGGCCAGGTGGATGTAGACCGCGATGAAGAACATCGAGGCGCCGTTGGCGTGCATGTAGCGGATCAGCCAACCGTAGTTGACGTCCCGCATGATCATCTCGACGCTCTCGAAGGCGTAGTCGACATGCGGCGTGTAGTGCATGGCGAGCACGACGCCGGTGATGATCTGCACGACCAGCATCATCATCAGGATGGCGCCGAAGGTCCAGAAGTAGTTGAGATTCTTCGGCGTGGGAAAGTCCATCGCCTGGGCCTTCATCAGGCCGAAGATCGGCAGCCGGCTGTCTATCCAGCGCACCGTCGGGTTCTCGAATTCGTGTGTCGGTTGATGACCGCTCATTGCCCCTGCCCTCGCACGCTGACTTAGCCGATCTGGACGCTGGTGTCGGAGGTGTAGCTGTAGACCGGCACCTCGAGGTTGCGCGGCGCCGGACCCTTCCGGATGCGTCCCGCCGTGTCGTACTGCGAGCCGTGGCACGGGCAGAACCAGCCGTCGTAGTCACCCGCCTCGCCGAGCGGCACGCAGCCCAGATGCGTGCAGATGCCGACCATGATCAGCCAGTCGGCCTTCGTGGCGCGATTCTCGTCCGTCGCCGGCGCGTCGGCCGCGACGTTCTCGTTGCGGGCGACAGGATCCGGCAGCTGGTCGAGAGGCACCTCCTTGGCTTCCTGGATCTCCTTCTCCGTGCGGTGACGGATGAAGACCGGCTTGCCGCGCCACATGACGGTGATTGCCTGTCCGACCTCGACCGCGCTGAGATCCACCTCGATCGAGGCGAGCGCCTGCACGCCGGCATCCGGATTCATCTGATCGATGAAGGGCCAGAGGGCTGCGCCGACGCCGACGGCTGCGACCGCCCCGGTCGCGATGTAGAGGAAGTCCCGACGTGTCGGCTCTTCCGTGTCCGTGTGCGTATGGGCCACGTCCAATTCCCCAAGTAGAGTCCCGCGAGAATTTCGCCCGCCCCCTCCTCCTCGGGACGCAGCGCGGGCGTGACCGCCGAGCGGCGGTGGCTCCTTTTTGCACTCTTGCCGGGCGTTGTCCAGCAATGCAGACCACGCCGGTTCCATTTGTCGCAAAGCGGTAACAAGTCGAGTTCACAACACGATGCGACTGGCGCTTCACCAACCCGACATCGCCCAGAACACCGGCACGATCATCCGTCTGGGGGCATGTCTCGGCCTTCCCGTGGACATCATCGAGCCTGCCGGATTCGCATGGTCGGAGCGCCGCTTCCGCCGTGCCGGCATGGACTATCTCGACCGCGCGGAGATCTGCCGGCATCTCGACTTCGAAAGCTTCGAGCGCGCCTGCCGCGAGTCGGCCTCGCGCATCGTGCTCATGACGACGAAGGCCGAGACGCCGTATGTCGGCTTCCATTTCCGGCCCGGCGACGTCCTGCTCTTCGGCAGCGAGGGCGCGGGCGTTCCGGAGGCGGTGCATGCGCGCGCCGATGCGCGCCTCGTCGTGCCGATGGAGCCGGGCCTGCGCTCGATCAACGTGGCGCTGACGGCGGCGATGGTCGCCGGCGAGGCGCTGCGGCAGACGAGATGGGCGGCCCTCCCCTGAGGGTGCGCCCCTAGCCGAGGCGCACGACGCTCGGCGGCAGGGCGGCATAGGCCGCGCCGGTCCAGCGCGATTCGGCCACGCCGATCTCGTCGCCCGCGATGTCGAGCACGTTGAAGCCGCTGGCGCCGCTGCGCTCCCGGTCCGACAGCGCCGTCGCCGCGCCGACCATGACGACCTTCCGTCCCCCGACGACCACCACGTCGACGCGCGGCCGGTGGAGGTGGCCGTGCAGCATGACCGACACGCCGGCCGCCGCCAGCGCCTGCAGCGCGCCCGGCGCCCCGCGGACCCGCGAGCGGCGCGGATCGGCCGCGTCCGGCGACAGCGGGTGATGCGTCACGGCGATGCGCAGCCGGTCGCGCGGCACCGCGGCCAGCCGCTCGACGGCGCGGCGCACGGCGCGCGCGCCGATCCGGCCGAGCGACCAGTCGAGCCTGAGCTGCACGCCGCGCGAGGTGTTGAGCCCGGCCACCGCGATCTCCTCGTCGACGTGCAGCGGCGCGAGGTCCTCCGTCAGGGCCTTGCGGTAGCGGCGGAAGGGCCGTGTGACGCGGGCGGGAAAATGCAGGAGCGGCACGTCGTGGTTGCCGGGAATCACCAGCTGCGGCCGCGGCAGGCCGGAAAGGAAGGCGGCCGCCTGCTCGAACTCGGCCCGCGAGCCGCGCCGCGTCAGGTCGCCGCTGACGACGACGAGGTCCGGCCGCGCCTCGTGCACCGCCTCGCCCAGCAGCACCGCCTGGCGGCGCGAGGCGGGCGGGAAGTGCAGGTCGGAGACGTGGACGATCCGGCGCATCGCCGCCCCGCTCATTTCGCGGCCGCAGACGCCCGGACGATAGGCGAATCGGTCGCCGCGATCACCTCCATCGGCGCCGTGGCGAAGCGCAGCCTGACCGGCGGCTCGTGCCACAGCGGCTCGCCGTCGACCATCGTCCACACGCGGCCGCGGCCGCCCACCACGACGTGCCGGGCCTCGAAGGACTCGACCCGGGGGTCGTCGCGCCACGCCCGCGAGTAGAGCGACTTGGCGCCGAGATGCAGGAGATCCCTCCAGCCGCCGATGCGCACGCTGACGCACTCGAAGGTGCGGGGGCCGGGCGAGACGCCGCGCCAGGGATAGAGCTGGTCGGCATCGCCCACCGTGACGATCAGGGCGGGCGTGCGGGCGACGGGGTGCGAATCGCTCCTGAAGCTCACCGTCGGCCGGAACACACGCTGCCCGAGCGACAGCGCCTGCAGGACCGCGAGGAGCCGTCGCCGGAAGCTGCGGGCGACGCGGTAGTGCTCGCGCAGCCGGCCGAACGCCGGCGCGAGGCCGAAGGCGGCCGCGACGAAGAACGGCTCGCCCTCGAGCGTGGCGACGGGGATGAACTCGCGGGTGAAGGCGCCCTTGCCGATCTCGCGCAGCACCGCCTCGATGTCGCGCTCGCCCCAGAGGCGCCGCGGCAGGAGGTTCATGGTGCCCGCCGGCACGAAGGTCGCGGGCACGCCGGCGGTGATGGCATAGCCGGCCACGGTGCGCGCGGTGCCGTCGCCGCCGATCGCGATCAGGCCGTCCGGCCGCTGGGCCAGCGCCGCCGCGACGACGCTCGGGAAGGTCGCGCCGCGCGCGGTCTCGATCCCGAAGAGCTGGTGCTCGACGTGCTCCTCGAGCAGCGCCTCCAGGCGCCCGACCCCGATCTTCCGGACGCCGCCGGCCTCGCGATTGATGACGGCAATGAAACGCATGAACTGGATCCCGCATCGCGCTGCACGGCGGCAACCTGCTCAAAACGCCGCGACGGCGCGGAAGGTCCGCGCCGTGCCGCGCTATTCTGCAGCCTGGTTCGCCCGGTCCGGCAGGAAGCCGCCCGACTGGCGCGCCCAGAGGGAGGCGTAGAGGCCGCCGGCCGCCACCAGCTCCTCGTGCGTGCCGGTCTCGATGATGCGGCCGTGATCCATCACCACGAGCCGGTCCATCCGGGAGATGGTCGAGAGCCGGTGCGCGATGGCGATCACCGTCTTGCCGGCCATCAGGTCCTCGAGGCTCGCCTGGATCGCCGCCTCGACCTCGGAGTCGAGGGCCGAGGTCGCCTCGTCGAGGACGAGGATCGGCAAATCCTTGAGCAGCGCGCGGGCGATCGAGATGCGCTGGCGCTGGCCGCCCGACAGCTTGACGCCGCGCTCGCCCACGAAGGCGTCGAGGCCGCTGCGGCCGCGCGGGTCGACGAGGTCGTCGAGGAACTCGCCCGCATGGGCCTCGGAGACGGCCTCCATGATCTCGTCCTCGCCGGCGTCGGGCCGGCCGTAGCGCACGTTGTCGCGCAGGGAGCGATGCAGGAGCGCGGTGTCCTGCGTCACCATGCCGATCTGCGCCCGCAGCGAATCCTGCGTCACCCCGGAGATGTCCTGGCCGTCGATCAGGATGCGGCCGCCCTCGAGATCGTGGAAGCGCAGCAGCAGGTGGGCGAGCGTCGACTTGCCGGCGCCGGAGCGGCCGACGATGCCGACCCGCTCGCCGGGCTTCACCGTCAGCGACAGGTCCTCGATCACGCCGCCTTCCCTGCCGTAGTGGAAGCGGATGTGGTCGAAGCTGATCTCGCCGCTCGTGACCTGCAGCGGCTCGGCGCCGGGCGCGTCGGTGACGAGGTTCGGCCGGCTGATCGTCTCCATGCCGTTCTGCACCGTGCCGACATTCTCGAACAGCGAGGTGATGGTGCGCAGGATCCAGCCCGACATCTGGTTGAGGCGGATGACGAGGCCGTTGGCCAGCGCGATGTCGCCGACGGTCGCCATGCCGCGCGACCACAGCCACAGCGACAGCGCCGCGGCGGAGAAGATCAGCACGCCGTTCATCAGCGTCAGCGACACCGTCATGGTGAGGATCGTCTTCGACAGCTCGCGGAAGGCCGCCAGGTGCCGCTTGAAGCCCTCGAGCGCGAAGACGTCCTCGCGCTCGGCATGGGCGAAGGACTTGACCGCCATGATGTTGGTGTAGCCGTCGACGATGCGGCCGGAGAGCGCCGAGTTCGCCTCCGAGAGCGCGGCCGAGCGCTGCCGCACCGGCGGCACCAGCCAGTAGATCGTCGCGGCGTAGCCGACGATCCAGGCGAGGATCGGCACGGCGAGCCAGAGATTGATGCCGGCGAAGAGCGTCAGCGTGCCGACGAGATAGATGACGAGCGTCCACACGCCGTCGATCAGGTTGACCACCGTCTCGCGCAGCGCGTGGCCGGTCTGCATGACCTTCTGCGCGATGCGTCCGGCGAAGTCGTTCTGGAAGAACGAGACGCTCTGGCGCAGCACGTAGCGATAGTTCTGCCAGCGCACCATGCTCGACAGGCCGGGCGAGACGGTGATGGTCATCAGGCCGCGCGAGGTCAGCACGGCGAGCGGCCGCACGAAGAGCACGACGACGGCCATGCCCGTCAGCACGAGCCAGTTGTCGGAGAAGAAGGTCGCGGGATCGGTTCCCGTGACCCGGTCGACGAGGTCGGCGAGGAAGACGTAGAGCGCCATCTCGGCGACGGCCGCCACGAAGGAGGCGATCAGCACCGCGATCAGCACGCCGCGGATGGGCTGCAGGAAATGCAGGTAGAACCGCCAGGCGACGTCCGGCGGACGCACCACGGGCGTCGGCCGGAACGGATCGAAGAGCTGTGAGAACCAGGAGAAAATGGACATGCTTGCTCAATAGATAGTGGCGCGCGCCCGCGCGCCAACGGCTCGGGTGTCCGATCTCGAAGGATCGGCGCACTTTACGGGGACGTCGCCGAGCGACTAGAGGACGCCGACGTGCAAACGCCCGCGGGAGGGACGATCATGGACGATACGCTGTCGCGGCGACAGGAGATCGCACGCGAATGGTTCGAAGCCCTTCGCGACGACATCTGCGCCGCGCTCGAGGCGCTCGAGGACGAGGCTCCCGCGGCGCTCGCCGGCGGCGACGGTGCGCCCGGCCGCTTCGAACGCACGCCCTGGGAGCGCACCGACCACACCGGCGCGCCCGGCGGCGGCGGGGTGATGTCGCAGATGACCGGCCGGGTCTTCGAGAAGGTCGGCGTGCACTGCTCGACCGTGCACGGCGAGTTCAGCCCGGAGTTCCGCGGCCAGATCCAGGGGACGGAGGAGCATCCCCGCTTCTGGGCGAGCGGCATCTCGCTGATCGCGCATCCGTGGAACCCGAACGTGCCGGCGGTGCACATGAACACGCGGTTCGTCGTCACCGCGAAGACGTGGTTCGGCGGCGGCGCCGACCTGACGCCGGTGCTCGACCGCCGGCGCGTGCAGGAGGACCCGGACACGCAGGACTTCCACGCCGCGATGCGGCAGGCCTGCGAGGCGCACGGACGGTCCTGGGAGGAATATCGCGACTGGTGCGACCGCTATTTCTGGCTCGCCCACCGCAACGAGCCGCGCGGCACCGGCGGCATCTTCTACGACCACGTCGACACCGGCGACTGGGACGCCGACCTCGCCTTCACGCAGGAGGTCGGCCGCGCCTTCCGGGCGGTCTATCCCGAGCTCGTGCGGCGCAACTTCACGAAGGGCTGGTCGGAGGAGGACCGCGAGGAGCAATTGATCCGCCGCGGCCGCTATGTCGAGTTCAACCTGCTCTACGACCGCGGCACGGTGTTCGGGCTCAGGACCGGCGGCAACGTGGCGTCGATCCTGTCCTCGATGCCGCCGGTCGCGAAGTGGCCCTGAGCGCGCCTCAGGTGGTCGGGGCCTTCGGCACGAAGTCGATGACCGGGGTCTTCGGCGTCTCGCCGGGCTCCACCGCCTCGGGGGCCGGCTCGCCGACCGGCCCGAGGGCGTGCACGTAGCGATAGAGGGAGCGCAGGTCGCGCTCTTCCATCATGTTGAGCGCGAACCACGGCATGGGCGGCCGCGTCTTCATCTCGCGCGCCTTGGTGACCCACTCGTCCTCGCTCATCTCCGACATGTAGAGCCGGATGTTGACGGGATAGGCCGTGCCCCACGGCCCGCGGAAGCCGACGGGCAGGCCCATCAGGGCCGTCTTCGGGTCGACCACGCCGCCGGCCTCGGCGAAGCCCGCGCTGTGGCAGTCGTGGCAGCCGCTCGTCGCGGCCACGTAGGCGCCGCGCTCCGCGGACGCCTCGTCGCCGGCATGCGCCGCCATCGGCACGGCCAGAAGGGCCAAGCCGGCAAGACCCAGCCTGAGCTGCATCTCTTCTCTCCTTGTCTTACGCGTCCGCCGGCCGATGCGGCCGGGCCCGCCGGTGCGGACCTCTCGGGCGGCGCGGGCGGACTATTCGCCGAGAGAAGAAGAAGTTCAACTGAATAGTTCGGGTATCTTGCCGACTGCAGCGAGATTTGAAGATTATGTCCCGGTCATTTCCATGTTTCGGAAATGTTTCTTCCGGCTCTCGTACCGGGACCGGCTCGCGCCGCTTCTATTCCGGGCGCCAGAGGCCGGGGATGCCGCCGGCCGCGCCGAGCACCGGGTCGGCCTCCGGCAGCGGCACCGCCGCGATGTTCTCGTCGGCCTGCGGCCGCTCGCCGGGCTCCCCCTTCAGGACGTCCCAGTCGCGGCCGCGGTCATAGGCGCCGACGATCACGAAGTCGCCGCTCGCCTCGATGCGCTTGTGGCCGACGCCGGCCGGGATGACCACGACGTCGCCGGGGCCGAGCTCGAGGGCCTCGCCGCCCTCCCCGCCCAGCTGGACGCGGGCCGTGCCGCTGGCCACGCCGAGCACCTCGTGCGCCGTCGAATGGTAGTGGTGGTAGGGGAAGATCCCGTCGCGCCAGGCGGCGGTCCAGCCGTTGCCGGCGAACAGCGCCTCGAAGCCGTCCGTCTCCCCCGGCGCCAGAACGCCGCGATAGACGAGCGCGGGAAACTGCGAGTTGGGGATCGAGCCGTCGTCGGCGAAGCGGAACGTGTCGGGCGCGAGAGGCATCACAGCGTCTCCGGCATCACAGCGTCTCCGCGCTGAACGTGTCGCAGGCTTCGAGCCGCCCCTCCTGCAGGCCGCGCGTGAACCAGCGCACGCGCTGGTTCGAGGTGCCGTGGGTGAAGCTGTCGGGCACGACATAGCCGCGGTCCCGGCGCTGCAGCGCGTCGTCGCCGATCTGCGAGGCGGCGTTCAGCGCCTCCTCGACGTCGCCCGGCTCGAGCAGCCCCTTCGCCTGCGCCTCGTGCGCCCAGATGCCGGCGAAGCAGTCGGCCTGCAGCTCGAGCCGCACCGACAGCGCGTTGTCGCTGGCCGCCGAGAGCGTCTTGCGCGCCTCCGCGTAGCGGCCGAGCGTGCCGAGCACGTTCTGCACGTGGTGGCCGACCTCGTGCGCCACGACATAGGCCTCGGCGAAGTCGCCGGGCGCCTGGAAGCGCTGCTTGAGCTCGCGGAAGAAGTCGAGGTCGAGATAGAGCTTGCGGTCCCCGCCGCAGTAGAAAGGCCCGACCGCCGAATCGGCGGTGCCGCAGGCCGAGCCGACCGCGCCGGAGAACAGGACGAGCGTCGGCTCGGGGTAGTCCGCCCCCTGCTGCGCGAAGATCGCGTTCCAGGTGTCCTCCGTGTCGGCGAGGACGACCGAGGCGAAGTGCTTGGCCTCCTCCTGCGCCGGCGATCCGGGATCGTCCACGCGCTGCAGGTCGGGCGAGCCGTCGAGGCCGTCGAGCAGCGAGATCGGGTTCACGCCGAGCAGCAGCGACACGACGACCACCACGACGACGAGCCCGATGCCGCCGGCGCCGGCGCCGCGTCCCATGGGCAGCCGCACGCCCGGGCCGCCGTAGCCGCCGCCCCGGCCCCTCCGGTCCTCGACATGGCTGCTCGTCCGCCGACCCCGCCACCGCATTCCATTCGCCTCCGCCGCCGACCTTCCGGAAAAACCGGATCCTGCACCGCTTGTTCCGCGAGGGCCAGTTCACATGAAAGAAGGGGCGCGGATCGCTCCGCGCCCCCTTCAAACCGCAGGTCGCCCGTCTTCTCGGGCCGGCGCCCTACCGGCGCCAGTTGTTGGCGCGGCGCCAGAAGCTCTGCCAGCTGCAGTTCCAGCTTGCCGTGCGGTGCATGTCCACGGTGTCCATGCGCATAGCCGCACGTCGTATCAGCACGTCCATCAGCATCGGTCCACTCCTCGTGCAGCGGGCCCGCCGCCATGCCGCCTGTCGGCGGGCTTGACGGACGAACCGGCATTTGCCACCTCCAAGGATGTGCACAGAGTGCGACTCTGTCAATCAAAAACGCACATTGTGCGCGCAATGGCGTCCGGTGCTGGACCGGGCGAGGCGCAAGAATGACCCTGGAGAGGAGCATCGGATGGCCAGGAGCCTAACCGATCTGCCGATGACGCCGACGCAGTTCCGCAACTGGCGCAAGGGGTTGGGGCTGAAGCAGAAGGAAGCTGCCGACCGCCTCGGGCTCAAGAAGCGGATCATCCAGTACTACGAGAAGGGCGAGCGCAACGGGAAGGCGGTCGAGATCCCGCGCACGGTCCGCCTCGCCTGCTACGCGCTCAGCCAGGGGATCGGCGATTTCGACGGCGAGACCGTGGAGGAGGCGATCCTGCCGGCGGCGGGCGCCGACGGCGACGGCGACGGCGAGCGAAGATTGAGCCGTTCTGGCGCCCTCGCTATGGTCGCCGGGTGGCCGCCATGCGAGCCGCGGCGGCGGCTCCTGCGAGCGTCGGCGGCCGGCCGGCGAGATTCCGGGTAGCGCCACCCGTCGCTTTCCTGTAGTCAACCCGCCGACCTTCAAGCCAGTCCGCCTCTCGGGAAGCGCACCTTAATCGGGCGCAGGTTCTGACACGCGCATGCCCAAACGCACCGACATCAAGTCCATCCTCATCATCGGCGCCGGCCCGATCATCATCGGTCAGGCCTGCGAGTTCGATTATTCCGGCACGCAGGCCGTCAAGGCGCTCAAGGAAGAGGGATACCGGGTCATCCTGGTGAACTCGAACCCCGCCACGATCATGACGGATCCCGAGCTCGCCGACGCGACCTACATCGAGCCGATCACGCCGGAGATCGTCGCGAAGATCATCGAGAAGGAGCGCCCCGACGCGCTCCTGCCGACGATGGGCGGCCAGACCGCCCTGAACACGGCGCTCTCGCTGAACCGCGACGGGGTGCTCGAGAAGTACGGCGTCGAGATGATCGGCGCCCGCGCCGAGGCGATCGACAAGGCCGAGGACCGCGAGCTCTTCCGCGAGGCGATGGCCAAGATCGGGCTCGAGACGCCGAAGGCGAGCTTCGTCAACACCACCGAGCTCAAGCAGCGCTTCAAGACCGAGCGCAAGCGCATGCTCGAGGAGATCGACAACACCCACTCCGATCCGGAGGAGCGCAAGAAGGCGCGCGCGGTGTTCGAGAAGAAGTGGCTCGAGGGCGAGCGCATCCGCCGCGAGGAGCACCGGCTGACGGCGCAGATCCAGGCGCTGAACGCCTCCAAGGTGACCGGCCTGCCGGCGATCATCCGTCCCTCCTTCACGCTCGGCGGCACCGGCGGCGGCATCGCCTACACGCTCGAGGAGCTCTACGACGCGGTGCTGTCCGGCATCGAGGCGTCGCCCACGAACGAGGTCCTGATCGAGGAATCCGTCCTCGGCTGGAAGGAGTTCGAGATGGAGGTCGTCCGCGACAGGGACGACAACTGCATCATCATCTGCTCGATCGAGAACGTCGACCCGATGGGCGTGCACACGGGCGACTCGATCACCGTGGCGCCGGCGCTGACGCTGACCGACAAGGAATACCAGCGGATGCGCAACGCCTCGATCGCGGTGCTGCGCGAGATCGGCGTCGAGACCGGCGGCTCGAACGTGCAGTTCGCGATCAGCCCCGAGAACGGCCGCCTCGTCGTCATCGAGATGAACCCGCGCGTCTCGCGCTCCTCCGCCCTCGCCTCGAAGGCGACCGGCTTCCCGATCGCCAAGGTCGCGGCCAAGCTCGCCGTCGGCTACACGCTCGACGAGCTGGAGAACGACATCACCGGCGGCGCGACGCCGGCCTCGTTCGAGCCGTCGATCGACTACGTCGTCACCAAGATCCCGCGCTTCGCCTTCGAGAAGTTCCCGGGCGCCGACCCGGTGCTCACCACCTCGATGAAGTCGGTCGGCGAGGTCATGGCGATCGGCCGCAACTTCGCGGAAAGCTTCCAGAAGGCGCTGCGCGGCCTCGAGACGGGGCTGACCGGCCTCAACGAGATCGAGATCCCGGGCCTCGGGCTCGGCGACGACAAGAACGCGATCAAGGCCGCCCTGTCGAAGCCGATGCCGGACCGCATCCTGAAGGTCGCCCAGGCGCTGCGCGCCGGCGCGAGCCTCGAGCTCGTGCACGAGGCCTGCCAGATCGACCCGTGGTTCCTGGCGCAGATCCAGGACATCGTCGAGATGGAGGCCAAGGTCCGGCGGATCGGCCTGCCGAAGGCCGCGAAGCCGCTGCACAAGCTGAAGTCGCTCGGCTTCTCCGACGCGCGCCTCGCCGAGATCGCGGGCGTCGAGGAGGACGAGGTGCGGGCGCTCCGCCAGAGCCTCGGCGTCCACCCCGTCTACAAGCGCATCGACACCTGCGCGGCCGAGTTCGCCTCGCCCACCGCCTACATGTACTCGACCTACGAGAACCCGTTCGCCGGCGCCCCCGCCGACGAGGCGGGGCCGAGCGAGCGCAGGAAGGTGATGATCCTCGGCGGCGGCCCGAACCGCATCGGCCAGGGCATCGAGTTCGACTATTGCTGCTGCCACGCGGCGTTCGCGCTCGACGAGATGGACATCGAGTCCATCATGGTGAACTGCAACCCCGAGACCGTCTCGACCGACTACGACACCTCCGACCGGCTCTATTTCGAGCCGCTGACGGCGGAGGACGTGCTCGAGATCATCCGGGTCGAGCAGTCGAAGGGCACGCTGCTCGGCGTGATCGTGCAGTTCGGCGGCCAGACGCCGCTCAAGCTCGCCCAGCCGCTGATGGACGCCGACGTGCCGATCCTCGGCACCTCGCCCGACATGATCGACCTGGCGGAGGACCGCGACCGCTTCCAGGGCCTGCTCAACAAGCTCGGCCTCAGGCAGCCGCGCAACGGCATCGCCAAGAGCGTCGAGGAAGCCCGCGCGATCATCGACCAGATCGGCTATCCGGCCGTGGTGCGCCCCTCCTACGTGCTCGGCGGCCGGGCGATGGAGATCGTGCGCGACCACGCCGACTTCGAGCGCTACGTGCGCGAGGCGGTGGTCGTGTCCGGCAAGAGCCCGGTGCTGATCGACTCCTACCTGTCCGACGCGATCGAGGTCGACGTCGACGCGCTGTGCGACGGCACCGACGTCTTCGTCTGCGGCATTCTCGAGCACATCGAGGAAGCCGGCATCCATTCCGGCGACTCGGCCTGCGCCCTGCCGCCGCATTCGCTGTCGCCTGAGCTCATCGAGGAGCTGAAGCGCGAGACGGCGGCGCTCGCCAAGGGCCTCGAGGTCGGCGGCCTGATGAACGTGCAGTTCGCCATCAAGGACAACGAGATCTACGTCCTCGAGGTGAACCCGCGGGCGAGCCGCACCGTGCCGTTCGTCGCCAAGACGATCGGCGAGCCGATCGCCAAGATCGCGGCGCGGATCATGGCCGGCGAGAAGCTCGCCTCCTTCGGCCTGAAGGAGAAGAAGCTCGACTACATCGCGGTGAAGGAGGCGGTTTTCCCCTTCGCCCGCTTCCCCGGCGTCGACACGGTGCTCGGGCCGGAGATGCGCTCGACCGGCGAGGTCATGGGCATCGACCGCTCCTACGCCGTCGCCTTCGCCAAGTCGCAGCTCGGCGGCGGCACGCGCGTGCCGACCTCCGGCACCCTCTTCGTGTCGGTGCGCGACGCCGACAAGCCGAAGATCGTCGACAGCGTGCGCATCCTCGAGGAGCTCGGCTTCACGATCATCGCCACCGGCGGCACCCAGCGCTATCTCGAGGCCCAGGGCGTCAACGCCCGGCGCGTCAACAAGGTGCTCGAGGGCCGGCCGAACATCGTCGACGCCATCAAGAACGGCGAGGTCCAGCTCGTCTTCAACACGACCGAGGGCGCCCAGGCCCTGGGCGACAGCCGGGCGCTCAGGCGGGCTGCACTGATGAGCAAACTGCCCTATTACACGACCGTCGCCGGAGCCGTGGCGGCCGCCGAGGGCATCCGCGCGATGGCGACGGGTACGCTTGAAGCAGTGCCGCTGCAGACCTATGTCGGACTGCAGACTCCCCGCTAGGTTCAGGCGGGACGGGTTGATGGGTTGCAGAATTCCGCGCAATGCCGTTCCATTCCGGTGACGGCTTTCCGAGACAGCCATGACGCCTTTGGGACGGGGTGAAGATCCGGCCACCCCGACACTCCCCAATTCTCGCCGGCAAAACGTGACACGTGATGAACAAGATTCCGGTGACGGCCGAGGGCTTCGCCGCCATGGAAGTGGAGCTGAAGCGCCTCAAGCAGGTCGAGCGCCCGCGTATCATCGAGGCGATCGCGGAGGCGCGGGCCCACGGCGACCTGTCCGAGAACGCCGAGTATCATGCCGCCAAGGAAGCGCAGGGCATGAACGAGGCGCGGATCTCCGAGCTCGAGGACAAGATCGGCCGGGCCGAGGTGATCGACACCAAGAAGCTCGCCGGCGACGCGGTCGTGTTCGGCGCGACGGTGAAGATCCTCGACGAGGAGACGGAAGAGGAAAAGATCTACCGCATCGTCGGCGACTCCGAGGCCGACGTGAAGTCGGGCAAGGTCTCGATCTCCTCTCCGGTGGCGCGCGCGCTGATCGGCAAGAAGGTCGGCGACGCGGTCGAGGTGTCCGCGCCGGGCGGCGCCCGCGGCTACGAGATCCTCGAAATCACCTTCGGATGATCACGGTGCCGTCCCCTCAGGGCGCGCGCCGATGAGCCTGCTCGCACAGCTTGGATGGCTGGCGCTGGCGCTCGCCTCGGCGCTGCTGTTTCCGCTGCAGGCCGGCGTCAATGCCAGCCTCGGCAACCAGCTCGGCCATCCCGTGCTCGCATCCCTCGTCTCGTTCAGCGTCGGCGCGCTGGCGGCGATGCTGCTGGCGCTGGTGATGCGCCTGCCGCTGCCGAGCCTGCAGCAGGTGACGGGCGTGCCGATCTGGCTGTGGACCGGCGGCCTGATGGGCGTGACGATCATCACGGCGGCGATCTTCGCCGCCCCCCGCCTCGGCGCCGCGACCTTCATCGCCGCGGTCGTCGGCGGGCAGCTGATCTCCGGGCTCCTGCTCGACCAGTTCGGCATCGCCGGCTATGCCCAGCGCCCCGTGACGATGATGCGCGTGGCCGGCATCGTGCTCATCCTGGCAGGCGTGCTGCTCGTGCAGTTCGGCCAGGCCTCGGGCAGCCAGTCGTCCGGACAGTAAGCGCTAGGCTCGCCGCCACAGCCCCGGCGTCGCGAGCTCCAGCAGGTTGCCGGACGGATCGCGGAAATAGAGGCTCGCGCCGCCCTGCGGCCAGTCCATCCGCGCCTCGACCGGCACGCCCTTCTCGCGCAGCAACGCCTCCCACGCCGGCATCTCCGCCGCCTCGACCGTGAACGCCATGTGCAGGTCGCCCTGCCCGTCATGCGGCGGGATGGTGCCGCCCGGCAGGTGGACCGGCTCGAGCGTGCGGCCGCGCGCGAAGACCAGCAGCGCCTGGTCCGGCACCACCTCGTAGCCGCACATGCGCTCGTCGTGCCGGGTCGGCACGAGGCCGAGCACGCGCTCGTAGAAGCCCCGCGCCTCGTCGAGGTCGTCGACATAGAGGACGGTCTCGAGAATTCCCTTCAGCTTCGGCATGGCATCGTCTCCCGGCCGGCCTGCCCCAGGCATCCGGAACGCGTCGGCCGCCGCCGCAGGTCCGCCCGGCCGCGTCAGTGCTGCCGTGCGAGCAGCAGCTTCAGGGCGAAGCCGCCGAACACCCCGGCGAAGGCGAAGTCGATGCCTCGCATGACGCGCGGCGAGCGCTCGAGGAAGCGGGCGAGGCGCGACGCCGAGACGATCATCGCAACGGAGATCGGCACCGAGATCGCGACGAACACGACGCCGAGGAAGATGAGCTTCTGCGCCGCGTGCGGGTCGCCGGCCTCGACGAACTGCGGCAGGAAGGTCACGAAGAACATGATGATCTTCGGGTTGAGCAGGTTGACGCTGAGCCCCTTGAGCCACAGGCGCCGGAAGCTCTCCGGCCGCGCCGCCGGCCGGGCCGAGCGGAGGTTGAGGCCCGAGCCGTGGCGGATCGCCTCGACGGCGAGCCAGGCGAGATAGACCGCGCCGGCGACCTTGAGGACCGTGAAGGCGACGACGCTGGCGGCCAGCAGCGCCGACAGGCCGAGGGCGACGAGCAGCGTGTGGATGAAGATGCCGGTGGTCGCGCCGAGCATGCTGGCGAGGCCCGCCCCGCGGCCAGACGTGACGGCCTTGCCGAGGAACAGCGTCATGTCCGGCCCCGGCGTCACCGTCAGGGCGAGCACCGCCGCGACGAAGGCGGCGAAGACCGGGAGCGTCGGCAGGAAGTGCATGTCGGCCTCGTGATTGCCGGGAGCGGCCGGCTCAGGCGAGCGGCACGCCCGGCTCGTCCTTCGTCTGGCGGATCGTCAGCGTCGTGCGCACGCTCTTGACGTTGCGCGCCTTGGTCAGCTCGAACACGAAGGCCTGGAAGCTCGAAAGGTCCTTCGCCACGCATTTCAGCAGGAAATCGACCTCGCCGGACAGGATGTAGCACTCGCGCACGATCGGCCAGCCGTTCGTCTGCTCCTCGAAGGCGATCAGGTCGCCGTCGGCCTGGCTGGCGAGGCTCACCATGGCGAAGGCCGTGACCTCGAAGCCCAGCGCCTTCTCGTCGAGCCGGGTCCGGTACGCCTTGATGATGCCGGATTCCTCGAGCGAGCGCACCCGCCGCAGGCAGGGCGGGGCCGAGATGCCGACCCGCCGGGCGAGCTCGACATTGGTCATGCGCCCGTCGCTCTGCAGCTCGCGGAGGATCTGCCAGTCGATCTGGTCGAGTTTGACGTTCAAGTTCGGCCCCTCGGCGGACGGATCCGGTGTTGCGACGTTCCTAAAGGCTCGCCGCCGGCCGAACAATACGCGATTGCGGACGGGACCGGAGCGTCAGGCCGCCGCGAACCGGCGAACCGTCAGTCCGTGACGGTGTAGCTGCCGGTGTCGCAGAGATTGGCGCTGTCCTCGATGGAGTCGCCGTCCTCGAACACGATCCGCAGGTCGTAGTCGCACTGGGAGCGGCCGTCGCCGATCGTCACGCGCGTCGCCTGTCCCGACGGCAGCACGTCCCGCCCGAGGATGTCCTCCTCCCAGTCGTTCACGTCGGTCGGCGAGGCATAGAACTCCACGACGGCATAGCTCGACTGGTTGTCGAGCATGAACACGAGATCCTCGGCCCTGGCGGCGCCAGCGCCGCCGACGAGCGCCGCAGACACCGCGGCTGCCGAGAACAAGGCACGGAACCACATCAAACTACCCCCACAATGCGGTTGATGAAGAAGCTTAGCACCGGCCCGCGGCGCCGGATACGGGGGAAACGCTGCGCCTGTGCGGACCATGTTGACTTTGTCAACATCGTGATTGCCTAATGCATGAATGGAGGGATCGCCATGCAGACCGACACGCTGGAGACGGTGCGACGCTTCAGCCGCTTCTACACACGCCGGATCGAGCTTCTCGGCGAGGGCATCCTCGACAGCCCCCACACGCTGGGAGAGGTGCGCCTGCTCTACGAGATCGCGCATGGCGAGCCGACGAGCGCCGCCGACCTGGCGCGCTCCCTGTCGATGGATCCGGGGCATGTCAGCCGCACCCTGGCCGGCCTCGAGAAGCGCGGCCTCCTGGCCCGGACGCCGGCGCCCGGCGAGGCGCGCCGCCGCCACATCGCGCTGACGGCCGCCGGCGAGACGGCCGTGGCGGCGCTCGAAGCCGCGTCGCAGGAGCAGATCCGCACGCTTCTCTCCCACCTCGGCGAGGCCGACGAGCGCATGCTGCGCGAAACGCTGCGGCGGGCGGAGCGGCTGATGACGCCGCCCTCCGAGCGCGCCCGGACGGTGGTGCTGCGGCCGCCGCGGCCGGGCGACCACGGCTGGGTCGTCTCCCGCCACGCCGCCCTCTATTCGACGGAGTACAGGTGGGACGAGACCTTCGAGGCGATGGTCGCCGAGATCGTCGCCGGCTACGTGCGCGACCACGATCCGCAGCGCGAGCGCGCGTTCATCGCGGAGCTCGACGGCGAGCCGGCGGGATCGATCTTCCTCGTGCGCGGCGACGATCCGGAGACGGCGAAGCTGCGGCTCCTCTTCGTGGAGCCCTGGGCGCGCGGCGCGGGGCTCGGGCGCCGGCTGGTCGAGGCCGTCGTCGCGGAGGCGCGGGCGCTCGGCTATCGCCGGATCGTGCTGTGGACGAACGACATCCTGCATGCCGCCCGCCACATCTACGAGGCGGCCGGCTTCCGCTGCACCGCCCGCGAGCCGCACCACAGCTTCGGCCACGACCTCGTCGGCGAGACGTGGGAGCTCGTGCTCTGAGGGCGGCCGCGCCGCCGCCCTCCCCGGCTCCGGCGGAAGACGGCGGGCGCGCCGGCGTCACCAGCGACCGCGGCGCCGGCCGCGCCGGTCGCCCTCGCTGGCGCCGTCGCGCGAATACGTCTCGGCGACGTTCCAGATGTCGCCGCGCGTGATGCCGAGGTCGCGCAGCATGCGGTTGTCGAGCTTGCCGAGCTCCCGGATCGTCGCCCGGCGGCGCCGGATCCGGCGCCAGCCTGCGAGCGCGCCGCTGACGGCGTCGAAGAGCTGCGGCAGCGCTTCCGCCAGCCGGCGCGCCGGCACGTCGAGGAGGTCGGCGGGGCTGCCGTGGCCGCGCGGGCGATCGGCGTACCAGAGGTGACCGATGGTCATGACACGTTCCTTCCCGTTGCTTGGCGACGACGCCGGACCCGTTAGACGTTCTTGTCCGTGGCGGCGGCGCCGGATACCCGTCCATCGGGTATGACAGGCACTTTCCGCCTGCAGCGCGCCGGCGACAAACGAGAAGACGTTGCCATACAGTTTAGCCCTGCTAATCTGTCGGGATCATGAGGAAGCGTCTTCCGCCGCTGAACAGCCTGCGTGCCTTCGAGGCCGCCGCCCGGCACATGAGCTTCAAGAAGGCGGCCGAGGAGCTGCACGTGACGCCCGCGGCGATCAGCCAGCAGGTGCGTGCGCTCGAGGCCGATATCGGCCGGCCGCTGTTTCAGCGCCTGACCCGCGAGGTCGCGCTGACCGAGGCCGGGCGCGCCGGCCTCGCGCCGCTCGGCGAGGCCTTCGACCGGTTGCAGGAGGCCGTCGACGCGATGCGCCAGCGCCGGCGGCACGACTTCCTGACGGTCAGCGTGGCGCCGACCTTCGGCGCGAAATGGCTGGTGCCGAGGCTCGAGCGCTTCCGCGCCGCCCACCCCTCCTTCGACGTGCGGCTCGACGCCTCCGACCACCTCGCCGACTTCTCGAGCGACGGCGTCGACATCGCCCTGCGCTACGGGCGCGGCAAGTACGGCACGCTCGCCTCCGAGCTCCTGATGCGGGAGACGGCGGTCCCCGTCTGCAGCCCGGCGCTGATCGAGCGGGGACCACCGCTGCGCCGGCCCGCCGACCTCCTCCGCCACACGCTGCTGCACGTGCAGCGCAAGCTCGACGGCGAATCGGGCCCGACCTGGCGGATGTGGCTGCGCGCCGCCGGCATCGAGCACCCCGACGCCGAGCGCGGGCCGACCTTCAGCGTCGAGGGCATGGCCGCCGAGGCGGCGGCGGAGGGCCACGGCGTGGCGCTCGTGGGCAGCGTCGTGGTCGAGGCCGACCTCCGGTCGGGACGGCTCGTCCAGCCGTTCGCGCCGGCGGTCTCGGACGCGATGGCCTTTTCCTATTATGTCGTCTATCCCCGCGAGAAGATCGACGACCCACGGGTGCAGGCCTTCCGCGACTGGGTGCTCGCCGAGGCCTCGGCACCGTCGCCATGAGCCGATCCCGCGCCGCCACGACGGACGGCACCGCACAGGCAGGACCGATGCCGACCACCAATTCCAGCCCCCTCCCGCCACGGCTTCGCACGGCCTGGGTGATCTCCAGCGGCAAGACCGGGCACGACGTGCAGTCGCTCGGCGTCGCGGAGGCGCTGGGGCTCGAGCCGGAGATCGTCCGCGTCGCGCCGACCGGCCTCCACCGGCTGCTCGCGCCGTGGGGACCGGCCGCGCCGGCGGACGATTTCCGCCCGCCATGGCCCGACATCGCCATCGCCTCGAGCCGGCAGACGATCCCCTATGCGCGCGCGCTGCGGCGTCTCTCCGGCGGCAAGACCTTCACCGTGGTGCTGCAGACCCCCGGCATCTCGCCGAAGCGCTTCGACCTCGTCTGGGTGCCGGAGCACGACCGGCTGCGCGGCGGCAACGTGATCACCACGCTGACCTCGCCGCACCGGCTGACGGAGGAGCGGCTGGCGGCCGAAGGCGCCGCCTGGGCGCCGCGCGTCGCCGACCTGCCGCGCCCCTATGTCGCGGTGCTGATCGGCGGCACGAGCGGCGCCTACCGGCTGGGGCCCGAGGAGGCGGCGCGGCTCGGCGCCGACCTCGCCGCGTTCTCGCGCGCGACCGGTGCGAGCCTGCTCGTCACGGCGTCGCGGCGGACGGGCGCGGAGAACATGGCGCGGCTCCGCGCCGAGCTCGACGGCATCCCCGCCACGATCTGGGAAGCCGGCGCGGAGAACCCCTATTTCGGCTTCATGGCGCTGGCCGATGCCTTCATCGTGACCTGCGATTCCGCCAACATGATCGGCGAGGCCGCCTTCACGGGAAAACCCGTCTATGCCTACCGGCTGCCGGGACAATCGAAGAAATTCGACCGCTTCCACCGCGGCATGGAGGCGCACGGCGCGATGCGCTGGTTCGACGGCAGTCTTGATCGCTGGCACTACCCTCCGTTAGATGCAACCCAAAGAATAGCGGACGCCGTGCGCGCGCGACTGGCGCAGCAGTGATGCCGGCGTCCCCTTCGTCATATCCGCAAGCCCGAGAAGGCACCGCCATGGCCACCCACGAACGCAAGGTCCTCATCGTCGGCTCCGGTCCCGCCGGGTACACCGCCGCGATCTATGCGGCCCGCGCGATGCTCGAGCCGATGCTGGTGCAGGGCCTGCAGCCGGGCGGCCAGCTGACGATCACCACCGAGGTCGAGAACTATCCGGGCTTCGCCGACCCGATCATGGGCCCCTGGCTGATGGAGCAGATGGAGGCGCAGGCGAAGAACGTCGGCACGGAGATCGTGCACGACTACATCGTCGACGCCGACTTCTCGCGCCGGCCGTTCTGGCTCAAGGGCGACGGCAACGACGAGTACCGCGCCGACGCCGTCATCATCGCCACCGGCGCGCAGGCGCGCTGGCTCGGCCTCGAATCCGAGGAGCGCTTCAAGGGCTTCGGCGTCTCGGCCTGCGCCACCTGCGACGGCTTCTTCTATCGCGGCAAGGAGGTGCTGGTCGTCGGCGGCGGCAACACCGCCGTGGAGGAGGCGCTGTTCCTCACGAACTTCGCCTCGAAGGTGACCGTCGTGCACCGGCGCGATTCCTTCCGCGCCGAGCGCATCATGCAGGACCGCCTCTTCGCCAACCCGAAGGTCGAGGTGATCTGGAACAGCGTGCTCGACGAGGTGACCGGCGACACCCAGCCGCCCGGCGTGAGCGGGGCGCGCATCCGCAACGTCGAGACGGGCCAGACCCGCGACCTCGCCGTTGACGGCGTGTTCATCGCGATCGGCCATGCTCCGGCGACCGAAGTGTTCCGCGGCCAGGTCGACATGCGCCCGAGCGGCTACATCGTGACGGAGCCCGGCTCGACCGCGACCAGCGTGCCCGGCGTCTTCGCGGCCGGCGACGTGACCGACGAGACCTACCGGCAGGCGGTGACGGCGGCCGGGATGGGCTGCATGGCGGCGCTCGACGCGGAGCGGTATCTGGCGGCCTTGGAGACACGCGCCGCGGCGGAATGACACCGCCGGACCAAACGGATCGGCGCAGGGGGGCGACGCCTGAACATGGACTGGGACAAGCTGCGTATCTTTCACGCCGCGGCCGACGCCGGCAGCTTCACGCATGCCGGCGATCAGCTGGGGCTCAGCCAGTCGGCGGTGAGCCGGCAGGTCAGCGCGCTCGAGCTGGAGGTGGGGGTCCCGCTCTTCCACCGCCACGCGCGCGGCCTGATCCTGACCGAGCAGGGCGAGCTGCTCTACCGGACCGCCCACGAGATGTACATGCAGCTGGAGTCGGTGCGCACGAGGCTGACCGATTCCCGCGAGAAGCCGAACGGCGACCTGCGCGTGACGACGACGCTCGGCCTCGGCACGAGCTGGCTGACGCCGCGCCTGCGCGAGTTCACCGAGCTCTACCCCGACATCCGCCTGCACCTCATCCTCAAGGACGAGGAGCTCGACATCTCGATGCGGGAGGCGGACGTGGCGATCCGGCTGCGCCAGCCCGCGCAGCCGGACCTCATCCAGCGCAAGCTCTTCACGGTGCACTTCCACGTCTACGCCTCGCCGGAGTACCTGAAGCGGCACGGCAACCCGCGCGACCTCGCCGACCTCGACCATCACAAGATCATCACCTTCGGCGACCCCGCGCCCTCCTACCTCAGGCCGTCGAACAACTGGCTCGAGGCCGCCGGCCGGCCGGCCGGCAACCCGCGCACGCCGATCATGCGCATCAACACCATCCACGGCATCCGCCGGGCGGTGCAGAACTCGATCGGTCTCGCCGTGCTGCCGGACTACCTGATCGAGTCGGAGAACAACCTCGTCCAGCTCTTCCCGGACTCGCAGATCCCGGCCTTCGACACCTACTTCGTCTTCCCCGAGGAGCTGAAGGATTCCGCCCGCGTCACGGTCTTCAAGGACTTCGTGGTGGCGAAGGCGAAGGGCTGGAAGTTCTGAGCGCCCCGCACATCCCGGCGTCGCGTCGGCCGGGCGGCGGGACCGCCGGGCGTGGCCGTTGCCGGCCGACGGGGGCGCGACGGGCGTGCTGAGCAAGTGGCGCTGGCGGCTCCGCCGCTTCGGGCGACGGCTCTGGGTGCGGGCCTCGCTGTTCTCGCTGATCGCCGTCGCCACCTCGCTCGCCTCGATCTATCTCGCCCCCCTCGTCCCGGACGACCTGTCCGACATCGTCGGCTCCGACGCCGTCGACAGCATCCTGACGATCCTCGCCTCCAGCATGCTCACGGTGACGACCTTCTCGCTCACCGTCATGGTCACCGCGTACGGCGCGGCCACGAGCAACGCGACCCCGCGCGCCACCAAGCTGCTCGTCGAGGACGCCACCACCCAGAACGCCCTCGGCACGTTCCTCGGCTCCTTCCTGTTCAGCCTCGTCGGCATCATCGCGCTCAGCACCGGCCTCTACGGCCAGAAGGGCCGGGTCATCCTGTTCGGCGCGACGGTGCTCGTCATCGCGTTCATCATCGTGACCTTCCTGCGCTGGATCGACTACCTGTCGAAGCTCGGCCGCGTCGGCGAGACGATCGACCGGGTCGAGGCCGCCGTCACCGAGGCGCTGTCGCAGCGCATGCAGAACCCCAATCTCGGCGGCCGGCCGCTGCCGCCGGACCTCGACGGGGCGCAGACCCGCGGCAGGGCGATCCGCTCCACCGGGATCGGCTACGTGCAGCACATCGACGTTCCGTCGCTGAGCGAGTGCGCGGGCGAAACGGGCGAGGTCCATGTGGTCGTGCTGCCGGGGCGGTTCGTCGGTCCCTCCGACGTGCTCGGATGGCTCGTCGGCTGCGACGAGGCGGCCGCGGAGAAGGCCCGCGAGTGCTTCACCGTCAGCGACGAGAGGTCGTTCGACCAGGACCCGCGCTTCGGCCTCGTGGTGCTGTCGGAAATCGCCTCGCGCGCCCTCTCGCCGGCCGTCAACGACCCGGGCACGGCGATCGACGTGCTCGGACGCGCCGTACGCGTCCTCGCCCTCTGGGCCGACGGCGAGGACGCGGATGACGACGGGGTCCCCTACCCGAGCGTCCGCGTCGGCACGCTCGACATCGACGATCTGTTCGACGACGTCTTCACGCCGATCGCCCGCGACGGCGCCGGCAATGTCGGGGTGCAGCTGCGCCTGATGAAGGCGCTCCGCACGCTGGCCACGATGGACCATCCCGAGGTCCGCCAGGCCGCCCGGCACCAGGCGCGGATGGCCCTGAAGAGGGCCGAGCAGGCGATGGCCCTGCCCGAGGATCTCGCCCGCGTGCGGGCGGTGGCCGAGCCGCTGCTGGCGGCCGCCGAAGACGGCGCCGGGCCGCCATGCTGACCCGGCATGCCTGACATGCGCCCACGCAGCTTGTGGTTTGCCGCGGGAATAGGCACATAGCGCTCAAGCTGTTGGCAGCGACGAGCCCCGCCCTTTTCTCCTCCCAGGCGTGGCTCGGAGATGCGTCAGCTGTTCCCCTCTGGAAGGCGATTGCCTGCTCCCCCATGCAGGCTGATCGACTTTATTGGCCGGGCTGCTCTGCAGTCCGGCCCTTTTTTTGTGCAGTGCACGCCGTGGTCAGGCGGCTTCGGTCCGCCGCGTCTCGATGACCTGCTCGGCGAGCTTGCCCGAGAGCTCCGCCAGATGGTCGAAGCGCGCCGTGTAGGTGCCGACGCCGGCCGTCGCGGAGCGCAGCTCGACGATCAGGTCGCCGAGCTCCGCCTCGGGGATGCGCGCCCGCACGAGATCCCATCCCGGCCAGCCCGGCCGGCTGTCGAAGCCCAGGATCTGGCCGCGGCGCTGCGAGACCATGGTGCTCGCCCGCGACGTGACGTCTCCCGGCAGCAGGATGTCGACCGCCATCACCGGCTCGAGCAGGACCGGCGCCGCCTGCGGCAGCGCCTCGGTGATCGCCAGGCGTCCGGCGGCGCGGAACGCCATGTCCGAGGAGTCGACGGGGTGGAACGACCCGTCGACCAGCGTCACCGACAGGTCGACGACGGGGAAGCCGAGCGGCCCGCAGGCGAGGTAGTCGCGGATGCCCGCCTCGACCGACGGGATGTACTGCTTCGGCACGACGCCGCCGGTGATCTTCTCCTCGAAGACGAAGCCCGTGCCGCGCGCCAGCGGCGCCAGCTCGATCACCACGTCGGCGAACTGGCCGTGGCCGCCGGTCTGCTTCTTGTGGCGGGCGCGGTGCTTGACCGGGCGGCGCACCGTCTCGCGGTAGCCGACCTGCGGCGTAGCGACCTCGACCGAGATGCCGTAGATCCGACCGAGGCGCTCGAGCGCCACGCGCAGGTGCATCTCGCCCTGCCCGCCGAGCCGGATCTCGCCGGTGGCCTGGTCCTGCTCGACGGCGAGCGAAGGATCCTCCTCGACGATCTTGCCGAGGGCGGCGTTGAGCTTCACCTCGTCCTTGCGGTCGGCGACCGAGATCGCCCGCCACAGCACCGGCTGCGGCGTCACGAAGTCGTAGAGCTGCAGGGGCGCCGCCCCGGCGCTCAGCGTGTCGCCGGTCCGCGCGGCCTCGAGCCGGCCCAGGGCGACCGTCTCGCCGACCCCGGCCGCCTCGCGCTTCTGCGGCTCGCGGCCGCGCAGCTCGAAGACGCCGCCGACGCGCTCCTGCCGCCCGTTCTCCCGCTTCAGCTGCGCCCCGTCGGCGACCTGTCCCGACAGGACGCGGACGAGCGACAGCTTGCCGCCGTGCGGCGTGTGCAGCGTCTTCATCACCTGCACGGTGGCCGCCGCCTCGTCCTCGTGGCCGAGACGCACGCGGGTCTCCGCCACGGTCGGCGCCTCGTGGCGCAGCGCCTTGAGAAGCCGCAGCACACCGTTGCCGCGCTCCGCCGAGCCGAGCATGAGCGGCACGATGAGCCCGCTGCGGAAATCGGTCGCGAGGTCGTCGAACACGCGGTCGCGCGGCGGCTCGACGTCGCCGAGGAGCTGCTCCATCAGCTCGTCGTCGTAGTCCGCCAGGCGCTCGAGCATCGTGAAGCGCGCCTCGCTCGTCAGCTCGCTCGTCTCGTCGGTGAACTCGACGATCTCGCTCGGCGCGTGCTCGCGGTAGACGAAGGCGCGATTGAGGGCGAGGTCGACGAAGCCGGTGACGATGCCCTTCTCCCAGATCGGCAGCTGGCGCAGCACGAGCGGCGCCGTCGAGGCCGGCTGCAGCCATTCCAGGAGCTCGCGCAGGCCGGCATCGGCCTTGTCGATCTTGTTGAGGAAGATCAGCCGCGGCACGCCGAGATCCTCGAGCTCCTTGAGGATCAGCTGCAGCGCCGGCGCCTTCTTCTCGTCCGCCTCGGCCACCACGATGGCGGCGTCGACCGCCGGCAGCACGGCCCGCGCCTCGCTGAGGAACTCGATCGAGCCCGGGCAGTCGACGAAGGTGTAGCTGTCGCCGAGGAACTCGACCGTGGCGATGTTCGCCTCGACGCTCATGCCGTGGCTGCGCGCCTCCGGCGCGGCGTCGCCGACGCTCGAGCCGTCACCGACCCGGCCCGGGCGGGAGATCGCGCCGGTGCGCGCGAGGATTGCTTCGAGAAGGCTCGTCTTGCCGCTGAGATAGGGGCCGACGATGGCGATGCATCTGCCCCCCGGTGCGGTGTCCTGATTGCCGACCATGCAACGTCCTCCCTGTCGCACGGGCGGACGTGAAGGCCGCAGATCGAACGGGCTCAGTCCGCCCCCAAGCCGTCTTGTGGACGCATGGTTTCAGTCATTTCGCCCCCGTGCAAGCCGGGGCGACCGGACCGTGCGGGGCAGGCGGCGGCCCCTCGCGAGCCGGGCCAGCCGCTATCGCCGCGGCAGGGCCGGATCGCGGGCAGGATGCTTCCGCGAAGGCGACATCGGCGCCGAAAACGACGCCGATCGCGGCCCTGGACGAGATTTCGTTTTTTCCTTCACTCCCCCGCCATCACCTCGCGCGCCCGCAGGAGCGGGACGAGCTGCACGAGGAGGATCGCGGTGAAGATCGCGCCGGCGCCGAACCAGCCGACGACGCTCAGCCGCTCGCCGAGGAGCAGGCCGCCGGCGAGCGCCGCGAACAGCGCCTCGGCCGACAGGATGACGGCGGCGTCGGCCGCCGGCGAATAGCGCTGCGCGACGACCTGGAGCGTGAAGCCGACCCCGCCGGACAGGAGGCCCGCATAGAGGAGCTCGGGTGCGGCCGACAGCACCGCCTCGCCGGACAGCGGCTCGAGCGCCAGCGCGCCGCCGAGCGAGAGCGCGCCGCACAGCGCGAACTGGACCACCGAGATCAGCATCGGCCGGCTCGTGCGCATGACCGCGAGCCCGACCACCGTGACGTGCATCGCCCACAGGACCGCGCCCGCCACGACGAGGAGGTCGCCGTCGCCGAGCGCGTCGACCCGGCCGCCGCCGAGCAGGAAGGTGCCGACGACCGACAGCGCCGCCGCCGGCCAGACGATCGGCGTCGGCGCGGCGCGCATGAGCGCCCACGACATGAACGGCACCATCACCACGTAGAGCCCGGTGAGGAAGCCGGCATTGGTGACCGTCGTGTGGACGATGCCGACCTGCTGCAGCACGTTGCCGAGGAAGAAGACCGTGCCGACCGTGGCGAGGAGGCCGAGATCGGAGGCGTTGAGCCGGGTCCGGCTCGCCCGGCCCTCGCGCAGCGCGAAGGGCAGCACGGCGACCGCCGACATGAGGAAGCGGATCCCGACGAAGGCGAGCGGCCCGAGGCTGTCCATCGCCGTCGCCTGGGAGACGAAGGCGGTGCCCCATATGAAGGCCGCGAGGAGGAGGAGGAGGTTGGCGCGCAGACGTGTCATCGCCCGGCTCTAGCCGCCCTCCCGGCCGCCTTCAAGCGAAATGACGGGCGCCGGCGCAGCGACACTGGCGGCATGCGGCGGCCATGCGTATAGACGCGGCATGAGCCCCACCGGACTGCCCCCGCGCCGCGCCGGCACGGCGCCCTCGCCTGCCGCCGCCGAGGCCTGGCAGGTCCTGCGCCTGGCCTGGCCGCTCGCCCTGTCGAACCTCTGCTACCTCGCCATCTCGACGACCGACGTGATCATGATCGGCTGGCTCGGGGCGGAGGCGCTGGCGGCCGGCACGCTCGCGTTCAACCTCTACCTGCTCTTCGCCATGCTGCAGGTCGGGCTCGCGGCGGCGGTGCAGCCGCTGGCCTCCCAGGCGCGCGGCGCCCGCGACGCCCGCGGCCTCCGCCGCACCGTGCGGCAGGGCCTGTGGGCGGTGATCATCGTCTCGGTCCCCTCGATCCTCGCGCTCCTGTGCGGCGAGCGGATCCTGCTCCTCCTCGGCCAGGAGCCGGAGGCCGCGCGCGCCGCCGGGCTCTATCTCGGCATCGCCTGCTTCGCCCTGCCCTTCGCCACCGGCATGCGCGTCCTCGCCGTCTTCCTCTCGGTGCTCGAGCGGGCGCACGTCATGCTCTGGGCCACGGCCGCCGGCGCCCTCCTCAACGCCGTGGCGAACTACGCGCTGATCTTCGGCCACTGGGGCTTCCCGCGCCTGGAGCTGCAAGGCGCGGCATGGGCGACGCTCCTCGTCCACGTGCTCGGCTTCTCCGGCCTGGCGCTCTACGTGCGGCTCAGCCGGCGCACGCGGCGCTACCACGTCTTCACCCGCTTCTGGCGGCCCGACTGGCAGCGCCTCGGCCGCATCTTCGCGCTCGCCGCGCCGATGTCGGCGACCCAGCTCGCCGAGACCGGCCTGTTCTCCGCCACCACCTTCATGGTCGGCTGGTTCGGCACGATCGCCCTGTCGGCCAACGCGATCGCCATGCAGCTGACGGGGCTCACCTTCATGATCCCCCTCGGCGTGGCGCAGGCGACCGCGGTGCGGGTCGGCATGGCGGTCGGCGCGAGGGACCTCGACAGGGTCGGCCGGGCCGGCTGGAGCGGCATGGCGATCGCGCTCGCCGTGATGTCGCTGTCGGCGCTGTCCTTCCTCGCCATGCCGGAGGTGCTGATCTCGCTGTTCCTCGACCCCGGCAACCCGCAGTCCGCCGAGGTGGCGCGGCTGGCGGTCGGGCTGCTCGGCGTCGCGGCGCTCTTCCAGCTCTTCGACGCCACGCAGGTCGTCGGGATCGGCATGCTGCGCGGGCTGTCCGACGCGCGGGTGCCGATGCTGATCGCCACCTTCGGCTACTGGGTCTGCGGCTTCGGCCTCGCCTACCTTCTCGGCCTCGTCGCCGGGCTCGGCCCGCGCGGCGTCTGGTTCGGCTTCGTCGCCGGCCTCGGCACGGTCGGCCTCCTCACCGCCGCCCGCTTCGCGCTGCGCGAAAGGCTCGGCCTCGTCCGCCCCGCATTGGCGTGACCGACCGGGGCGGCTAATCTGCCGCTCCCGCCTGCCCCCGCCCTCCCGATTTTCCGGAAACACAACGCCATGCTGACGCTTCACACATCGCCGGCCTCGCCGTTCGGACGCAAGGTCCGCCTCGCGGCGGCGGCGCTCGGCCTCTCCGACAGGATCGAGCCGGTGTCGGCCGACACCCAGGCCGCCGATTCGCCGCTGCGCCGCGACAACCCGCTCGGCAAGCTGCCGACGCTGGTCCTCGAGGACGGCAGCACGCTCTTCGATTCCCGCGTGATCGTGGAATATCTCGACCACATCGCCGGCGGCGGCCGGCTGATCCCCGCGCGCGAAGGCCGGTTCGAGGTCCTCAGGCTGCAGGCCTTGGCCGACGGCATCATGGACGCCGCCCTCGCGCAGGTCTACGAGCGGCGCTTCCGGCCGGAGGAGAAGGTGCACCAGCCCTGGCTCGACCACCAGGACGGCAAGGTCTCCCGCGCGCTCGATTCGCTGGAACGGGGCGACCTGCCGGAGACGACGGACATCGGCACGATCGCGCTCGGCTGCGCGCTGTCCTATCTCGACTTCCGCCTCGATCCCGCGTGGCGCGAGGGCCGGCCGCGGCTCGCCGCCTGGTACGAGAACGTCGCCAGGGCGATGCCGGACTTCGCCGAGACGATGCCGGCCTAGGCCGGCCGCCTCAGATGCCGCGGTGGCGCTGCCGGTCGGAGTCGCGCGACTTGAGGCCGGGCGGCAGCAGGACGAGAAGGCCGACGAAGGCGACCAGCAGCACGAACACGCCGAAGGCGAGCTCGCGCCCGGAAAACGCGGTGATCTCCGCTCCCGCGGTCCGTCCGGTCAGCGCGTCCGGCTGATGGATGAAAGCGCTCGCCGTACGCACGCCACCGGCGCCGCCCGCGGCGCCGGAGAGCCGCTCCTGCGCATGGCAGATCGGGCAGAGGAGAAGCGCCGACAGGACGAGACAGGCCGTCATGAGGCGGAGATGGAGCGCGTTTGCGGAACTCTTCATGGCAGGTACAGGAATCCACGGCTCTGCGGCTTCCAAAGGCCGGGATTGCGTCGATCCCCGACAGAATCTTTGACGCGATTATGGCCCGTCGGGATGGACATGGGCGGCCGCGGCCCCTTCGCTCGCATGCTCCTCGGCCTGCAGCCTGAACCCGTCCGCCATCAGCATCAGGCCGACCGCCGCCACCACGACCAGCGCCGCGAAGACGAGCCGGAGCGGCGAGCGGCCGCCGTTCCGACCGGCGCGGCCACCCGTGCCGCCGTCGCGGCCGCCCTTCCCGCCGTCGCGGCCGCTCATGGCCGCACGCGGCGCAGCGCGCCTTCCCAGAGCTTCAGCGTGACGCCGCCGAGGCCGGCCAGCAGCACCAGGACGAGGCCGAGACGGATTCGCGTCTGCGCCGGATCGGCCGGCGCGTCGGCCTGCGCCTGAAGCGGCCTCAGGTCGGAGAACCGGAGCGGCGTCGCCTCGGCGTACTCGGTCTGCCAGACGATGGCCGGCGCCACGTGCTCGCTCGCGCCCGCCGGGGTCGGAAGGATCTCGAGCGGCGGCAGCACGCTGAACGCCGCCGTGACGGCCAGCACGCAGAGCAACCGCCGTCGCCGCGTGCCTTCGTTCCGCCGTGCACCTTGCTTCGCTGACATCTTCGCCTCCCCGAAGAACCGAACGCGACCGACAGGAGACCGCGCAAATGCGGCGCCGCGAGGCCGCGCCAGGGGCGAATGACGAAAAACAATGTGGCGGTTCCACGGCCGCGGCCGGGGGCCGACCCGTCCGCCGCGCAGAGGTTGCCGGGGCCGGGAACCGGCGGTCTCCGTCGTCCGTTCTTGCGCCGACCGAACACAGTCCCCGGACGAGAAGAGCCGGGACCGGCAAGTCCGCCGGCCGGCTCTTTCTTGCCGGTAAACGTCAAGCGCAAAGGGTGCCCAAGATGGCCATGAAGTCACTCGACGATCTGTTCCTTCACTTCGTCAAGGACATGTATCACGCCGAAAAGCAGATCCTGAAGACCTTGCCGAAAATGGCGCGCAAGGCCGACTCCGACGATCTTCGCAAGGCCTTCGAGGACCACCGTGACGAGACCGAAAGCCACGTCGAGCGCCTCGAGCAGGTCTTCGAGATCATCGGCAAGCGCGCGCGCGGCGAGTATTGCGACGCCATCCACGGAATTCTCGAGGAGGGCAAGGAGATCATGAACGAGGCGGAGGACAAGGAGACGCTCGACGCCGGCATGATCGCCGCCGCCCAGGCCGTGGAGCACTACGAGATCTCGCGCTACGGCACGCTGATCGCGTGGGCCAGGCAGCTCGGCCACGACGACGCGGCGAAGCTCCTGGAGCAGACGCTGCAGCAGGAGCGCCACGCCGACGAGCTGCTGACGAAGCTCGCGGAGGGGCGGCTCAACAAGAAGGCGGCGTGAACCGCAAAATTTGCGAGAAACGATACACGCCGACTCAAAGTTTTGGACCGGTGGTTGAAACTTTCGGTGCGATGTCTGGCTGATCGGCCTATAGTGGGCTCAACATGGGCACTGCGACCGCACGCGTTGCGGCCGCGTGTTGCCTTTCCTCCCGCAGCACGCGATGGTTGCGGGGAATGGCTTGCCAGGCGTCGCGCCGTGCGACAGCCTCACCACTCTTAGGGGTGGTACCGGTCGATATCGTTTCGACGGTGCCGACTTGGCCGGGGCTCAGCGCCCCGGCCCTTTTTGCCTCGGCATCGGGCCCGGCCTCTTGAACCGCCTGAAGGGTAGGAATACGGTCCCCGCCGTCATTTCCAGCTGCTTCAGGAGCCGTTATGGGCTTTCTTGCCGACTCGCTTTCGCGCATCAAGCCGTCCGCCACGATCGCCGTGACCAGCAAGGCGCGCGAGCTCAAGGCTGCCGGTCGCGACGTCATCGGGCTGGGTGCCGGCGAGCCCGATTTCGACACGCCGCAGAACATCAAGGACGCCGCCATCGAGGCGATCCGCTCGGGCCGGACGAAGTACACCGCCGTCGACGGCATCCCCGAGCTGAAGGCCGCGATCGTCGCGAAGTTCAAGCGCGAGAACAACCTCGACTACGAGCCGGGCCAGGTCTCGGTCGGCACGGGCGGCAAGCAGGTCCTCTACAACGCCCTGATGGCGACCATCAATCCGGGCGACGAGGTGCTGATTCCCGCGCCCTACTGGGTCAGCTATCCCGACATGGTGGCGCTCGCCGGCGGCACGCCCATGAGCATCGGCGCGAGCGTCGAGAGCGGCTACAAGATCACGCCCGAGGCCCTCGACGCGGCGATCACGCCCTCGACCAAGTGGCTGATCTTCAACTCGCCCTCGAACCCCAGCGGCGCCGCCTATACGCGCGCCGAGATCAAGGCGCTGAGCGAGGTGCTGCTCCGCCACCCGCATGTCTGGGTGATGACCGACGACATGTACGAGCACCTCGTCTACGACGACTTCGAGTTCGCCACGATGGCCGAGGTCGAGCCGGCGCTCTACGACCGGACGCTCACCGTCAACGGCGTCTCCAAGGCCTACTGCATGACCGGCTGGCGCATCGGCTACGGCGCGGGCCCGGCGTCGCTGATCAAGGCGATGGGCACGATCCAGTCGCAGTCGACCTCCAACCCGTGCTCGATCTCGCAGTACGCCGCGCTCGAGGCGCTCACCGGCCCGCAGGACTTCATCGCGAAGAACAACGAGCGCTTCAAGGCTCGGCGCGACCTCGTCGTGTCGATGCTGAACCAGGCGACGGGGATCGAGTGCCCGACGCCCGAGGGCGCCTTCTACGTCTACCCCTCCTGCGCCGGCACGCTCGGCAAGACGACGACGGGCGGCCGCCGGATCGACTCCGACGAGGACTTCGTCACCGCCCTGCTCGAGGAGGAAGGCGTCGCGGTCGTCCAGGGCTCGGCCTTCGGGCTGGCCCCGTTCTTCCGCATCTCCTACGCCACCTCCGACGAGGTGCTGGAGGAGGCGTGCAGCCGCATCCAGCGCTTCTGCGGCGGGCTCAGGTAGGCGGCGAACCGATGGCGCGCGGTGACGACAGGGGCCACGCCGTCGTCACCGGTGCGTCGGGCGGGATCGGCGAGAAGCTCGCCCGCATCTTCGCGCGCGAGGGGCACGACGTCGTGCTCGTCGCCCGCTCCGCCCAGAAGCTCGAGGCCCTGGCCGGCGAGATCCGCGGCGCCCATGGCGTCGCGGCCACCGTGGTGGCGCTCGATCTCGGGGACGCTGAGGCGCCGGCCGAGCTCGCCGAACGCCTCGATCAGGCCGGCATCCGGGTCCGCCACCTCGTCAACAATGCCGGCTTCGGCCTCTCCGGGCCCTTCTCCGAGCACGCGCTCGAGGACGAGCTCGGCCTCATCGACCTCAACATCCGCGCCCTCAGCGAGCTCACCCACCGCTTCCTGCCGCAGATCCGCGAGGGCCGCGGCGGCATCCTGAACGTCGCCTCGATCGCCGCCTTCATGCCCGGCCCCTTCATGGCGACCTACTATGCGAGCAAGGCCTACGTCCTCTCCTTCAGCGAGGCGCTGGCGATCGAGCTGAAGGGCAGCGGCGTGACGGTGACCGCCCTCTGCCCGGGCCCCACCCCGACCGGCTTCGGCGCGCGGGCCGGGATGAAGGATTCGGCGCTCTTCCGCATGGCCCCGAAGCTGACGGCCGAAGCGGTGGCGGAAAAGGGCTACGCCGCCTACCGGCGCGGCCGCGCCGTCTGCATTCCCGGCGCCAGCGCCGGACTCGCCGGCCGCCTCTCCGCGATGTCGCCGCACGCCATGACCGGCCGGGTCGCCGCCCTCCTCAACCGCAGCCGCGGATGACGCTCGAACCCGCGTCCGCCTCCCGGCGTTGATGACCGGCGCGCAGGGACCGGGCGACCGGTCGCGTCCGCGCGCCAGTACGATCAACATCTCGGGAGCACCGTCATGAAACGTAGCATCTTCGCGGCCGCCGCCATCGCGGCCGGCGCCGTCGCCGCCGCCCCTACCGTCTCGCATGCGCAGACCCAGCCGCGCGTCGAGGCCGGCGTCCTGCGCTGCGACGTCGCGGGCGGAACCGGGTTCATCTTCGGCTCGACCAAGCAGCTCGCCTGCACCTTCAAGACCGGCAACCGCGTCGAGCGCTACAACGGCACGATCCGCAAGTGGGGCGTCGACATCGGCGCGACCGCGGACAGCGTGATCGTCTGGGGCGTTCTCGCACCGACGAAGGACATTCCGCCGGACACGCTGCGCGGCAGCTACACGGGCGTCTCGGCCGAGGCGACGGTCGGCGTCGGCGTCGGCGCCAACGCGCTGATCGGCGGCAACAACGAGTCGATCGTCCTGCAGCCGGTGAGCGTCCAGGCGCAGTCCGGCCTCAACATCGCCGCCGGCATCACCTCGATCGAGCTCGTGGCGGCGCCCTGACCGGGCGCCCGCGCGCGTTTTGCGCGGGATCAATGTGGGCACGATCGCGTGATGGAACCGTGGGCCAGCCTTGTCATTAGGCGGTAAGGCGAAACGCGGAGACCTCCCATGTTGAAATGGTTCAGCCTGCCCGCCCTGGCCGTGCTGGCGTCGCTGGCGATGGCGCCGGCCGCCAGCGCGGCGTCGGGGTACACCACCGGCGACGTCAACATGCGCACCGGGCCCGGCACCCGCTACCACCGGATCCTGACGATTCCCCGGGGCGCGCCGGTCGAGATCTACGGCTGCTCCGGCAGCTGGTGCGACACCTTCTATGCCGGCCGGCGCGGCTGGGTGTCGGGCCACTACCTTTCGACGGCGCAGTACTACGACCGCGGACCTGGCGTCGCGCCGGGGGCCGCGGCCGCCGGCATCATCGGCCTCGGCGTGGCCGGCGCCATCCTGGCCGACCGCTGGGACGACAACTACTACTGGTATCGCGGCCACCGCTATCCGCGGAACCACTGGCACCACCCGCGGCCGAGGCCCTGGTCGGGCCCGCGGCCCCGTCCGGGATGGCATCCCCGCGGCATCGGCCCCGGCAATCGCTGAACGCCGGCGCCGGCGGCGTCCCGCGGCACCAAAAGAAGAGGCCCGCTTCCGGCAGGAAGCGGGCCTTTCAGTCTTCTCGGGAAGAGAGGCCGGCCCGGGGGCCGGCCATCGAGACTCAGAAGTGGTAGTTCAGGCCGACCTTCACGGTGTGGGCCTTCTGGTCGACGCTGCCCGCGTAGGTGTTGCCGAGGGCGTCGAAGCCGGTGACGTCCTTGCTGCCGAAGTCGTAGTACATGTACTCCGCCTTGGCGCTCAGCTTGTCGTTCAGCGCCCACTCGACGCCGCCGCCGACCGTGTAGCCGGCTTCCCACTCGTAGTCCGTGTCCATCCAGAGCTGGTTGGCACCGCAGGTCGCACCGACCGAGCAGTTGTCCATGTAGGTCGCCGCGGAGTCGAGGAACGCGGCACCGCCCTTGGCGTAGACCAGGAACTGGTTGACGGAGTAGCCGAGGCGGCCGGTGATGGCGCTGTAGAGGTTGCCGTTCGTCTCGACGCTCAGGTCGTTGAAGCCGATCTGGCGGCCGAACGGATCGACGCGCAAGTCGTCGATGCCCATGTAGCCGACCTCGGCCTCGATGCCGGCGACGAACTGGTTCATCTGCCAGTTGTAGCCGACCTGGCCACCGCCGAAGAAGCCGTCGTCGTCCTTCATCGAGTAGTCACCGGTCGCGAAATAGTAGCCGGTGCCGCCCGTCTGGGGGTGCGAGACGTCGGTGTCGCCCCACGCATAGCCGGCGAACGCACCGGCGTAGAAGCCCTGCCACAGGGGCGTGGCCACCGGAGCCGGCGCCGCGACGGTGGGTGCCTTCTCGTAGACCGGGGCATCGGCGGCGAACGCCATGCCGGTGCCGGCGAGAACGACGGCGGAGGCCACCGAGGCCTTGAGCAGAGATGCGTACTTCATACTGAGAAACCTTTCGATCGGATCGACCAGTGCCCCCGCCACGGACGCGGCGTGAGGCATGGATGACGTGTCCACCATCGGGCGGCGGAATGTCATCGTATTTTAGCTCGCATTCGCCGCAGTGAAAGATCCCGACAGGCCCCCGGCAAACGATTGGCACCCCATGTTGCCGCATAGCCACAATTCGCTGGACCATCATCTTGATACGAGGCCGCCGATACAGAGGCAAGAATGTGGCAAGCGCCGTCTAACCCCTTAACGACATGTTAAGGCGGCGATTTGATTGGGTCGGAAATGTGGCAGTGCCCGGATATACTTCCAGACAACAGAAGATGCCGCTCCCCCGTGTACGGATCGACGGGCCTCCTCAGCCTCGTCGAGGCCGATGGACTTGCTGGCCGTCTGTCCGCCGCGGAGGCGTGGCTCGCGGGGCTTGGGCATCTTCAACGGCCAACCTGCCGCTGCGGTTTCACGCCGCGCGCCGGGTACGCCCCGGTACCGAGCTCCGGCGCCGGGCGTGGGCATGAAAAAGGGGCCGCCGGAGCGGCCCCTTCCGTGGAATGCGGATTCCCGTCGCGGCGATCAGAACTTGTAGTTCAGGCCGGCGCGGACGATGTGGGCCTCGAAATCGGTGTTGGTCGAGATCGTGCCGGGCGCGCCGGTGGCGTCGGTGTAGCGATAGCTGGAGTCCTGGTCGCCGAGGTCGGTGTAGAGGTACTCGATCTTGGCGGTCACGTGGTCGGTGATCGCGCCCTCGACGCCGGCGCCGACGGCGTAGCCGACGCGCGTGGAATCCTCGTCGGCGATGACGTCCTGGACGTCGTTGCTGCCGTTGAAGGTGTAGCCGACATCCGCGTCGCCATAGGCGAGGCCGCCGGTCGCGTAGACGAGGAAGCGGTCCATGGCCACGCCGGCCCGCAGGCGGGTCGTGCCGAGCCAGTTCAGCTCGGCGCCGACGCCGGCGGAATCGTCATACGTGCCGTCGCCGTCGAAATCGAACGGGTTGTTGTCCTCGCTCGAGAGGTGGGCGTACTGCATGTCGGTCTCGAGGCCGAACACGAAGTTGTCCATCTGCCAGTTGTAGCCGACCTGGCCGCCGACGATGCCGCCGTCGGCGTCGAGGTCGAACTCGTCGCCCGAATCGAAGAACGAGCCGCTGTCGGTCTCGATGTTGCCCCAGCCGTAGCCGGCGTTCACGCCGGCGTAGAAGCCGGTCCAGTTCCAGACCGGCGCCGCCGCCGCAACCGGCGCCACCGTCGGGCCCTTCTCGTAGACCGGGGCATCGGCGGCCATCGCGGCGCCCGTCGCGAACGTCAGGGCGGCGGTGGCCACGGTGGCCTTGAGGAGAGTGGTGCGGTTCATTCTGTTACCCTTTTACGCGTTTGGTTTCGCATCTCGTCGACCACGGATCCCCGGCTCCGGGAGCCGGACGACGCCGCGGGACACGATGCCAGGTCCGCCAGAACTCGTGGCGGAACCTCAACGTCGCTCTGTGTTCCGGGGTCCCGACCAAAAGATGGCAAAATGCCGGATAAAGGCTTTACGGATGTATCCGTGGCATGATCGCCACACCTTGGACTGTGGCGATATTATGAGAAACGAAGTGTCCACCACCCGATCGGGGAAAGATGCAGCGTATTCGGGGATTTACGAGCCGTTAAACTGGATTGTTCGAGAAGTTAATCTTCAGGTCACCCGATGCCAGGACTCGCCGATGGCAAGGTCCCGCGGCGCCTCGCCGCGGCGCGACGGCACGGTGACTGGTCGAGCCGCCGGGCGCCGCGACCTCCCTGCAGTGAAGAGCGGGGCTTCCCCAGCGTCCGGCCGTCGTGCCGCCGGCCGATGCGAGGTCGTGTCGCGGGGCTGCCGGGCTGAAACTGTTCTTGACCTCGCGCTGGTGTGCGACAAGTGCGCGGCTGGCTGAAACAACAGGAGAAGAGCCCCATGCCGACCTTCCTGATCACCGGCGCATCGAGCGGAATAGGCGCCGCCACCGCCAGACGGGCGGCCGAGGCAGGCTACGACCTGGTGCTCGCCGCGCGCTCGCGCGAGAAGCTCGACCGGCTGGTCGAGGAGATCGGCCCGCAGCGGGCGCTCGCGGTCGCCTGCGACGTGTCGAGCCTGGAGGACCAGCAGGCCATGCTTCACGCGGCACTGCAGCGCTACGGCCGGCTCGACGTCGTGTTCGCCAACGCCGGCATCGGCTCGACGGGCGCCGGGATCGAGCACGGCGACCCCGACAACTGGCGCGACATGCTGATGGTCAACGTCTATGGCTGCGCCCTGACCGCCAAGGTCTGCCTGCCGGAGCTGCGCAAGAGCGAGGGCCACATCCTGCTGACGGGCTCGCAGGCGGGCCGCCGGCCGCTCAGCGGATCGATGTACGGCGCGACGAAATGGGCGGTGACGGGGCTCGGCTACAATCTCCGCGAGGAGCTCTCCGGAACCGGCGTCCGCATGACGCTGGTCGAGCCGGGGATGGTCGACACGCCGTTCTTCGACGAGGCGAAGCCGCACGCCCTGCGCCCCGACGACATCGCCGGCGCGGTGATGTATGCCGTCTCCCAGCCGCGCCACGTCAACGTCGCCGAGATGCTGGTCGTGCCGACGCCGGAGAAGAGCGAAGCATGAGACAGCATGATTTCGGACCGACCGGCCGCGCCGTCCCGGTGATCGGCCAGGGCACCTGGTACATCGACGCGGGGGACCGCGCCGAGGCGCTCGCGGCGCTGCGGCGCGGGCTCGACCTCGGCGTGACGCATGTCGACACCGCCGAGATGTACGGCGACGCCGAGCTCGTCGTCGCGGACGCGATCGAGGGCCGGCGGGACGAGGTCTTCCTGGTCTCGAAGGTCCTGCCGATGAACGCCTCGCGCAGCGGCACCGTCGCCGCCTGCGAGAAGTCGCTGCGGCGGCTGCGCACGGACCGGCTGGACTGCTACCTGCTGCACTGGCCGGGCAGCCATCCCCTCGAGGAGACGTTCGCGGCAATGGAGACGCTCGTCTCGGACGGCAAGATCCTGTCGTGGGGCCTGAGCAATTTCGACGTCGACGAGCTCGACGAGGCGCTGGCCGTGGCCGGGCCCGGCCGCATCGCCTGCAACCAGGTGCTCTACCACCTCAACGAGCGGGCGATCGAGCACGAGGTCGTGCCGTGGTGCGAGCGCAACGGGGTGGCGGTCGTCGCCTACTCGCCGTTCGGCCACGACGACTTCCCCTCGCCGAGCTCGGAGGGCGGCCGGGTGCTGGAGCACATCGCCAAGGCGCACGGCGCGACGCCGCGGCGCGTCGCCCTCGCCTTCCTGACCCGCCGAGCCGGCTCGTTCGCCATCCCCAAGGCCGCCCACGCCGCCCATGCGGAGGACAACGCCGCCGCCGGCGACCTCGCCCTCACGGACGACGAGATCGCGCGGATCGACCAGGCCTTCCCGCGCGGCCCGAAGCCGTCCAGCCTGCCGATGCTGTGAGGGGTCAGACCCGGTCGAAGAGGGTCGGCGCGCCGCGCGCGTGCCGGCTCTCGATGGCCAGGATGCGGCGCTTGGTGCCGACGCCGCCATTGGCGGAGAAGCCGCCGATCCGGCCGCGCGCCGCGAGCACCCGGTGGCACGGCACGACGATGGGGAACGGGTTGCGGCCGAGCGCCCGGCCGACCGCCTGGGCCGCGCCCGGCTGGCCGCAGCGCTGGGCGACCTCGCCGTAGGTCAGCGTCTCGCCGACCGGGATGTCGCGCGCCACCCGGTAGACGCAGCGGTCGAACTCGGCGACCGCGTCCATGTCGAGATCCAGATCGGCAAAGTCCCTCGCCTCGCCCTCGAGCAGGCCGACGATCGCGTCGACCGCGGCGCGCACGGCCGGCTCCGGCTCGGCCTCGACGGCAGCGGAAAAGCGGCGCGCCAGCCGGCTCCGCGTCGCCGCCTCGTCCGCCTCGGGCAGCTGCACGCCGGCGATCCGGCCGCCCCGCCAGGCGACGCCGCACGGACCTATGGGAGTTTGGAAGAGGCAGAAGCTGGCAGCGGTCATGGCGACAGCCTATCACGCCGGAGCCGCCTCGGGGCGGCCGTTTCGACCGGATCTCAGATGCCGGCGAACCAGTCGTAGCCGCGGTCTTCCCAGTAGCCGCCACGGCCGCGGCCGAGCTGCCCGAAGCTCTCCACCAGCTCGATCTCCCTGATGTACTTCGCCATCTTGTAGCCGAGCTGGCGCTCGACGCGGACGCGCAACGGCGCACCGTTCGACACCGGCAGGACCTCGTCGTTGAGGCCGTAGGCGAGGATCGTCTGCGGGTGGCGCGCGTCGAGCAGGTCGATCGACTCGTAGTAGCGCACCGGCCCCTGGAAGCTGTTGCCGAGGCTGTCGTAGCAGTGGAAGACGACGTAGCGGGCCTGCGGCTTCACGCCCGCCTCGTCGAGCACGCGCGACAGCTGGACGCCCGTCCACTTGGCGATCGTGCTCCAGCCCTCGACGCAGTCGTGCCGGGTGATCTGGGTGCGCGCCGGCATGGCGCGCAACGCGGCGAGGCTCAGCGATTGCGGCCGCTCGACGAGGCCCGTCACCTTCAGCCGGTAAGGCGCGAAGGCGGCCGCGGCGAGCGACAGGTACGCCTCGTCCTGCGGGTTCGTCGAGCCGTTCGGCCGCTGCGGCTGGCGGATCTCGCTCTCGTCGTATTCCCGCGCCAGCCGGTCGGAGCCGAGCAGGAAGCGCTGGACCCGGTAGGTCAGGCCGTTCGCCCCCTCGAGCGACGCTGCGCACCGGCGCGCCGACCTGGAGAAGGTCGTCGAAGGCGTCGCAGCCGGCGAGCGGCGCGCTTGCGGCGACGAGGCCGGCGCCGCGCAGCAGCTGGCGGCGGCTCGGGTTGGGCGTCTTCATCGCGGCTGACCTTCCTCGTCGGCGTCGATCCGCAGGCGCCCCGTGATCATCGAGCGCAGCTCGTTGAACGGCCCGGCGAGCAGGACCATCAGGATGTGGACGACGAAGAACGCCACCAGAGACGCCATCGCCAGGAAATGGATGGTGCGCGCCGTCTGCCGGCCGCCGAACAGGTCGAGCAGCCACGGCCACGCGGCGTCCATGCCGGGCGACATCGTCAGCCCGGTCAGGATCATCAGCGGGAAGAGGATGACGAGCACGACGCCGTAGGAGAGCTTCTGCAGCGGGTTGTAGGTGCGGGCGTGGTGGAACCTGAGCCGCGCGTGGTCGGCGATGCTGCGCGGCGCCGCCCGGACGTCCCGCCCCGTCGGCACGATGTCGCGCCGGAAGTGGCCGTTTGCGAGGCTCGCGACGAGCCAGACCAGGAACACGCCCCCGAAGATCCACGCGAAGAAGAAGTGGACGACGCGCCCCGTCCCGAGGTCGCGGTAGGAGGGGATGGTCGCCCAGGCGGGGAAGCCCCGCACCTGCGCCTGCCCCTGCGGCCCGCTCACCCCGAGAACGCCCGTCGTCTCGAACTCGTGGCCGAACAGCGAGGTGACGCCGACGAGGCCGTCCTCGCCGCGCCGGGCGCCGATCGACAGGATGGAGTTGTCGAAGGCGAAGCCGGACTGCTGCCCGACATAGAGATCGGGGCGGGCGTTGAAGATCTGCAGCCCGCTCAGGAGCAGGAAGAACAGGCAGACCGCCCACGTCCAGTGCGTGACGCGCGTCCACGCCGAGTGGCGGTGGACCAGCGGGCGCTCGGCTGGTGCGTCGTAGGCCTTGTCGATCGTCGCCATTGCCACCTCGTCCGGTTTCACGCCGGTTTACGCCGGCGGACGGGACGGCGGTAGGGAAGATGCGCCCGTCTCACGGCCTTTTGCCCCGGCCGTGATCCGGCCACACCGGGCCGTGAGGCGCGCGTCAGGGGCGCGCGGTGGCCGACAGCGGCTCGGCGACGCTCTCGAGGCTCTGGCCCTCGGCGGCGACGCCGAGCCAGACCTCCATGGCGGCCGCGCCCAGCATGAGCGCCGCGGCGGCGAGGTAGCCGTAGAAGACGTTCCACGCCGAGCCCGTGCCGATCAGCGTGCCGAACAGCCACGGCGCGACGATGCCGCCGGCGCCGGTGCCGAGCGAATAGAAGAACGAGATCGCCAGCGCCCGCGTCTCGAGCGGGAAGATCTCGCTCACCGTCAGGTAGGCCGAGCTCGCCGCCGGCGAGGCGATGAAGAAGATCGCGGTCCACAGCGCCGTCTGCGTCGCCGCCGTCAGCACGTCCTGCGTGAACAGGTAGCCGGTGACGACGAGGATCAGCGCCGAGATCGTGTAGGTCGCCGTGATCATCTGGCGGCGCCCGATCGTGTCGAAGAGGCGGCCGAGCACGAGCGACGCCGAGGAAGTTGCCGACCGCGAAGGGCAGGAGATAGAGGCCGGTGCTGCTCGACGGCACGTCGTAGAAGTTCGTCAGCACCATCGCGTAGGTGAAGAAGATCGCGTTGTAGAGGAAGGCCTGCGAGACCATCAGCGACAGGCCGAGCAGCGAGCGCCGCCAGTACTGGCCGAACATCGTGCTGACGATGACGCCGAAGCCGAAGCGCTTGTGCGGGTGGACGACGAGCGCGTCCGCCTCGCTCGTGTCCGACAGCTCCTGCCCGCTGTCGGCGGCGACCCGCCCCTCGATCTCCTCCATGGCCTGCTCCGCCTGGTCGCAATAGCCGTGCGTGACGAGCCAGCGCGGGCTCTCGGGCACGTGGCGGCGCACGAGCAGGATCAGGAGGCCGAGCACGGCGCCGACGCCGAAGCCGATGCGCCAGCCCAGGTCGGGATCGAAGATGGCGGGGTCGAGCAGGACGAGCGTCGCGCCCGAGCCCAGCGCCGCGCCGACCCAGTACGAGCCGTTGATGTAGAGGTCGACCTGGCCGCGCACCCGCGCCGGGATCAGCTCGTCGATCGTGGAGTTGATGGCGGCATACTCGCCGCCGATGCCGGCTCCGGTGATGAAGCGGAAGGCGATGAAGCTCCACAGGTTCCACGAGAAGGCGGTGAGCAGCGCACCGGCGAGATAGACGACGAGCGTGACGAAGAAGAGCTTCTTGCGGCCGAAGCGATCGGTCAGGTAGCCGAACAGCAGCGAGCCGAGAACGGCGCCGGTGATGTAGAAGGAGGCGATCAGCCCGATCTCGCTCGACGTGAAGCCCAGCGTGTCGGCGTCCTGCAGGACCCCGCTCACCGCACCCTTCAGCGTCACCTCCAGGCCGTCGAGGATCCAGGTCACGCCGAGCGCGACGACGATCAGCCAGTGAAAGCGCGACCACGGCAGGCGGTCGAGGCGCGCGGGAATCTGCGTTCGGATCTCGGGCTCGTCTCCGCTGCCCGTTGCGGCTGCCGTGTCCGTCGTCGCCATCTGGGGTTCCCCGTCCCGTCCGGATCTGAAGCTTCAACCGGGAGAGGCAGATCCGGGTTCCCTCTGCGAAGCCGCCTGCGCCCCGGGCGTTCGGGCGGCGCAGCGGGCCGGGCGGCGGACAAGTGAAAGGGCGGCGGGACGCTTCGGTCCCGCCGCCCTTCAGGCATTCCGTCGGCGCTTCAGGCGGCCGTGGCTCAGTAGCCGGCCGGGCAGCGCGCGGTGTAGGTGCGGCCGTACTTGTCGCGATAGCGGCACTGGCCGGACTCGGAAGCCTTGCCGATCAGGGCGCCGGCCACGGCACCCGCCGCGCCGCCGACGACCGCGCCGCCGACGCTGTTCGAGGCAATGCCGCCGATCGCCGCGCCCGTGGCGCCGCCGATCGTGGCGCCCTTCTCCGTCGGCGTGCAGGCGGCGACGGCGATGGCGAAGACCAGTGAAAAGATTGCGACGAAGATTCTCATATACTGCGCTCCCCTTGGTGCTCTGATCGGGATGTTGGTCGTCGACAAGGCGCCGCTCGCGGAGGTCCCCGCATGCCGGCATCCCTTCCGACAGAGACGAGAGACGTCCTGCCCGCTCGCCATCTTTCGCCGAGGGAAGGTACTCCTTCGACCACATGACAATTCGTCAGGGCCGCTCATGTTCCTTCCCGTCGTGCGCCGGACGCTTTTTCCCCCTCACGCGAGGCTTTCGACGATGCCGCCCTCGACGCGGAGCGCGGCGCCGGTCGTCGCGGAGGCCTCGCGCGAGCAGGCATAGACGAACATGTGCGCGACCTCCTCGGGCGAGGCCTGGCGCCCGATGATCGAGGTCGGGCGGTCGCTCTTCACCATCTCGCGGCCGAACGCCTCGATCGACTTGCCCTGCCTCCTCGCCTCGTCGCCGACCATCGCCTCGAAGCCTTCGGTCAGGGTCGGGCCCGGCAGCACCGAGTTGACCGTGACGCCGGTGCCGGCGGCCTCCTTGGCGAGGCCGCGGGCGAGCGCGAGATAGGCCGTCTTCGTCACGCCGTAATGGATCATGTCGGGGGGCACGTTGAGCGCGGACTCCGACGAGGTGAAGACGATGCGGCCCCAGTTCCGCTCGATCATGCCCGGCAGATAGTGCCGCGACAGCCGCACGCCCGACATCACGTTGACGTCGAAGATCTGCTGCCATTTCTCGTCGGTGATCTCGGCGAACGGCACGCCGCCGAACATGCCGGCATTGTTGACGAGGATGTCGGCCTGCGGCACCGCGTCGATCAAAGCCCCGCAGCCCTCGGCCGTGCCGACGTCGGCCGCCACGCCGCGCAGCTCGCCGGCACCCGGAACCTGCCGCACCGCCTCGACGGCGGCGTCCACCTCGTCCTGCTTGCGGCCGTTGACGACGATGCCGGCGCCGCAGGCGGCAAGGCCCCGCGCCACGGCGAAGCCGATGCCCTTGGTCGAGCCCGTGACGATGGCGGTCGTTCCGGTGAGGTCAATCTTCATGGTGCAACCCTTCTCGTGAAACTCTCGGGCCTCTCCCGGGACGGAGGCGCCCGTCTCGTCGGCGACAAGGCGCGAGCGGCCCGGCCGGATCCATGGGCTCGCTTCCGGACCGGCCGTCGCTCCGGCCAGCCGCCGCCGGCGTCAGGCTTTGCTTCCGGGGCCCGGACCGCTATCCAGTGCACGCCAGCCAAGAAGGGAAGAACTCGATGATGCGCTCGATGCTCCACACCCTCCTGCACGACTACGAATGGATACATCTGGGCCTGGGCCTCTCCGGCAACTTCATGTTCTTCGTCGGCTCGGTCCTGTTTCTGCCGACGTTCGAGCCGTACAAGACGTTCGGCGTCTGGCTGTTCATCGTCGGCTCGTTCTTCATGCTGGTCGGCGCCGCCGGCAACTTCGCGAAGCAGGTCTGGACCGTCGAGCATCCCGGCGAGAAGTGGTGAGCGGGCCGAGGCCTGAGGCAACGGCGCACCGCCGGGGGCGATGCGCCGCTCGAGCCTCGTCCAGGCGTCGTCAGCCGCCCTGCGGCAGCGCGTAGGCGATCACCTCGTCGCCGATCGGCGTCTCCATGAAGTGATGGCCGCCGGGCGCGATCACCAGGTACTGCCGGCCGTCGACCTCGTAGGTCATCGGGTTGGCCTGGCCGCCCGCCGGCAGCTCGTCCTGCCAGACGACCTCGCCGGTCTCGACGTCGATCGCGCGGATCAGGTCGTCGGTCGTCGCGGCGACGAAGATCAGGCCGCCGGCCGTGACGACGGAGCCGCCATTGTTCGGCGTGCCGATCGTCACCGGCAGGTGCGACGGGATGCCGAACGGGCCGTTCTTGCGCGCCGTGCCGAGCGGCTGGTCCCAGACCGTCTTGCCGGTCTTGAGGTCGATCGCCCGGATCCAGCCATAGGGCGGCTCCTTGCAGAGCATGCCCGTCAGCGGCACGCGCCAGCCGGCATTGACGTCGATCGCGTAGGGCGAGCCGGCCTGCGGGTCGCCGGCGCCCTCGGCGGGGCCTTGCCCGGTGCCCTGTCGACTTCCTTGCTGATCGGCGCGAGGTTGCGCTCGTCGGCCTCCTCGCGGGTCAGCAGCCGGTTGTAGTTCGGCATGTCGTTGTAGTTGGCGATGATCAGGCCGCGCTCGGGATCGACCGCCACGCTGCCCCAGTCCGAGCCGCCGTTGTAGCCGGGATACTCGATCCAGTGCCGGTCGACCGTCGGCGGCGTGTAGATGCCGTCATAGGCCGCCTTGCGGAACTGGATGCGGCACCACAGCTGGTCGAGCGGCGTCACGCCCCACATGTCCCTTTCGGTCAGGTCGGACTTGCGCAGGCTGGCGTAGCCGGAGACCGGCTGGGTCGGCGAGATGTTGTCCGGCTCGACGCCGCCCGAGGGCGCGTCGACCTCCTCGACCGGGAACAGCGACTCGCCGGTGCGGCGGTTCAGCACGTAGATGTCGCCCTGCTTCGACGGCAGCACGATCGCCGGCACCGTGCCGCCGCCGTCCTGCGGGAAGTCGACGAGCGTCGCCTGCGAGCCGAGATCGTAGTCCCAGAGGTCGTAGTGCACCGTCTGGAAGTGCCAGGCCGGCTTGCCGGTCGTCACGTCGATCGCGACGAGCGAGGATGAGAACTCGTTCTCGGCGTCGCTGCGGTTGCCGCCGTAATAGTCGACGGCGGAGTTGCCGAGCGGCAGGTAGACGTAGCCGAGCTCCTCGTCCGCCACCGCCGTCGTCCACATGTTCGGCGTGCCGCGCGTGTAGGTCTCGCCCTGCGGCGGCGTGCCGGTCAGGTCGGGCTTGCCGAGGTCCCACGCCCAGGCGAGCTCGCCGGTCACCGCGTCATAGCCGCGGATGACGCCGGAGGGCGCGTCCTCCGCCTGGCCGTCCTTGACCTGCGCCCCGGACACGATGACGCCGCGGACGATGGCCGGCGGCGCGGTCACGGAGTACCAGCCGGGCACCGTGCCGTCCTTCCAGATGCCTTCGTTCATGTCGACCTGGCCGTGCTCGCCGAAGTCCTCGCAGGGCTCGCCCGTCTCGGCGTCGACGGCGATGAGGCGCGCGTCGAGCGTGCCCTCGACGATGCGGCGCGGCGCAGGCCTCGCCCTCGGCCGCATCCGGATTGCGATAGAAGGCGACGCCGCGGCAGGTCGCGCCGTAGGGGATCGCGTCCGCCGACACCTTCGGGTCGTAGCGCCACTTCTCCTCGCCGGTCTCGGCGTCGACCGCGATCAGGATGTTCATCGGCGTGCAGACATAGAGGTTCCGGCCGATCTTGAGCGGCGTGTTCTCCGGCGAGTACTTGCCCTCGGTCTTGCCGCTCGGCATGTCGCCGGTGTGGTAGGTCCAGACCTGCTCCAGCTGGCCGACATTCTCCGGCGTGATCTGGTCGAGCGGCGAGTAGCGGCTGGCGTTCGGGCCGCCGCCCCAGAAGGGCCAGTCCTCGCCGGCCTGCAGTTGCGGCTGCGGCGTCGAGCGGTCGGCGCCGGCCGCGGCCGGCTGGGGCGCTGCGGCGGGCTGCTGGGCGGCGGTATCTGCCGGCTGGGCCGCGGGCGCGGCCGGCTCGGTCGCGGGAGCAGGCTGCTCGCCGGCCGGCGTAGCGGCCGGGGCGTCGCCCGGCGCCGGCTGCGCCGCCTGGTCGGGCGCCTGCGCCGGCGGGGTCTGCGTCGTCGCGTCCGGTGTCGTCGCGTCCTGTGTCGTCGTGTCCTGCGCGCCGGCCGGCGCCGCGGCGAGGGCGACGAAGCGCGGCCGAGGCAGCGAGGAGCGGAAGGCCGATGATGCGGATTCTCATGTGTCTTGCTCTTCTCAGCGGCGGCGCAGGGCGGGGATGGTCAGGAGAACGAGGACCAGCACGACGGTCGGCGCGACCAGGCGCGGCACCTGCGCCCACCAGTCGAAGCCGGCCTCCCAGAAGGCCCAGACGACGGTGAACACCCAGGTCGCGAGATAGGCCCAGACGCCCGCCATCGACGCCTCGAACAGGAAATAGGCGGTGGCGAGCAGCCCGATCCCGGCGATGGCGTAGTACCAGGAGCCACCGAGCCAGGCGAGGTAGAGGCCGCCGGCGAAGATCGGGATGCCGAACAGCAGCACGACCAGCGCGACCGCGAAGGTCGCCCAGTAGCCGGCGCCGCGGTTCGGCCGATAGTACTCCCGGTGCTCGTCGGCGTGCGACCACGTGCGGGTTGTGGAGGTGTCGGCCATGAGGATCTCCTTCTCCCCCGCCAACGACACGGTTCTGCCACAGGTTCCGCAAAAATGCGCAATTTTTGCGACATCCCGACGGGATGGCGGTGTACCCTACTGAAACGTCACGAGATTTCCGACATGACGGCAGAACGCTGCACTGCGGGAAGGCGCCGCGCGGACGTGTCAGGAACCTTCTCCCCCTCCCCTCGCCATCCGGCGCCCGGCACGCCATATTCGGGCCATGCCGCGCACGAAGAAGACCCCCGCCCCGACCGGCTTCGAGGAAGCCCCCCAGGCCTCGCTCGAAGGCGACCCGTTCCACATGGACGCGATGTTCCCCGCCGAGTCCCGCCCGTCGAAGGACGGCGGCAAGTCTGACGTTGCCAACTCTGGCGGCGGCAAGTCTGGGCGCTGGCAAGGCAGTCGGGCGCCGCCAGGAAGGGCGCCGGGGAGGATGCGAAGAAGGCGACGAAGACGCCCCGCTCGAAGGCCAACCGGCCGGAGCGGGCGCCGCGCATCGAGGGCACCGAGGGCCAGGACTATGCCGGCCCCTCCGGCCAGAGCGTGGCGCATGTCGCCGAGGACAACCTGCAGGCCCTGCTCGACCGCGGCCGGCCGTTCTACGTGCGCGACGACGGCCCGGAATGGGTGCCGCACCGCCCGCCCCGCCCGGAGAAGTCCGAGGGCGGCGTGCCGCTCAAGATCGTCTCGCAGTACGAGCCGCGCGGCGACCAGCCGACCGCCATCGACGAGCTGGTGGCCGGCGTCGAGGCCCACGAGCAGACGCAGGTCCTGCTCGGCGTCACCGGCTCCGGCAAGACCTACACGATGGCGCAGGTGATCGAGCGCACGCAGCGGCCGGCGATGATCCTCGCGCCGAACAAGACGCTGGCGGCGCAGCTCTACGGCGAGTTCAAGTCGTTCTTCCCGGACAACGCCGTCGAGTACTTCGTCTCGTACTACGACTACTACCAGCCCGAGGCCTACGTCCCGCGCACCGACACCTATATCGAGAAGGAATCGAACATCAACGAGCAGATCGACCGGATGCGCCACTCGGCGACCCGGGCCCTGCTCGAGCGCGACGACGTCATCATCGTCGCCTCCGTCTCCTGCATCTACGGTATCGGCTCGGTCGAGACCTACACCGCCATGAGCTTCCAGCTGAAGCGCGGCGAGCGGATCGAGCAGCGCCAGCTGATCGCCGACCTCGTGGCGCTGCAGTACAAGCGCAACGACATGGGCTTCGCGCGCGGCACCTTCCGGGTGCGCGGCGACACGATCGAGCTCTGGGCGGCGCATCTGGAGGACCGGGCCTGGCGCATCTCGCTGTTCGGCGACGAGGTCGAGGCGATCGACGAGTTCGACCCGCTGACCGGCCGCAAGACCGACTCGTTCGAGGTCGTGAAGATCTACGCCAACTCGCACTACGTGACGCCGCGGCCGACGCTGAACCAGGCGATCAAGGGCATCAAGGCGGAGATGAAGACGCGGCTCGACGAGCTCAACAGGGCCGGCCGCCTGCTCGAGGCGCAGCGGCTCGAGCAGCGCACGGTGTTCGACCTGGAGATGCTCGAGGCGACCGGCTCCTGCGCCGGCATCGAGAACTATTCGCGCTACCTCACCGGCCGCAACCCCGGCGAGCCGCCGCCGACCCTGTTCGAGTACCTGCCCGACAACGCCATCGTCTTCGCCGACGAGAGCCACGTCACGATCCCGCAGATCGGCGGCATGTATCGCGGCGACTTCCGGCGCAAGGCGACGCTCGCCGAGTACGGCTTCCGCCTGCCCTCCTGCATGGACAACCGGCCGCTGCGCTTCGAGGAGTGGGACGCGATGCGGCCGCAGACGGTCGCCGTCTCGGCGACGCCCGGCCCCTGGGAGATGGGCGAGACGGGCGGCGTCTTCGTCGAGCAGGTCATTCGCCCGACGGGCCTGATCGACCCTCCGGTCGAGGTGCGCCCGGCCAAGACGCAGGTCGACGACCTGCTCGACGAGGTGCGCAAGGTCACGAAGGCCGGCTACCGCGTGCTGTGCACGGTGCTGACCAAGCGCATGGCCGAGGACCTGACGGAGTACCTGCACGAGCAGGGCATCCGCGTGCGCTACATGCACTCCGACATCGACACGCTGGAGCGCATCGAGATCATCCGCGACCTGCGGCTCGGCTCGTTCGACGTGCTGGTCGGCATCAACCTGCTGCGCGAGGGCCTCGACATCCCGGAATGCGCGCTGGTGGCGATCCTCGACGCCGACAAGGAAGGCTTCCTGCGCTCCGAGACCTCGCTCGTCCAGACGATCGGCCGCGCCGCGCGAAACGTCGACGGCAAGGTCATCCTCTACGCCGACACGGTGACCGGCTCGATGAAGCGCGCCATGGACGAGACCGACCGGCGCCGCCAGAAGCAGCTCGAGTACAACGAGGCGCACGGCATCACGCCGGAATCGGTGAAGCGCTCGATCGGCGACATCCTGCAGTCGGTCTACGAGCAGGACCACGTCACCGTCGACGCCGGCATGGCCGAGGCCGCCTCGACCTACGGGCACAATCTGCGCGCGGTCATCGAGGACCTGTCGGCGAAGATGCGCGAGGCGGCGGCGAACCTCGAGTTCGAGGAGGCGGCACGGCTGCGCGACGAGGTCAAGCGGCTCGAGGAGATCGAGCTCGAGGCGGGCACCGACCAGCTCGCGGTCTCCGAGGCGCCCGACGGCACGCGCCAGGGCAAGGGCTCCGGCAGGACCGGCCAGGGCCAGGGCGGCCGCATCCGCAAGCCGACGCTCGACGAGATGGGCCCGCACGCGATGAACCCGACGCCCCTCGGCAAGCAGGACTGGCAGAAGCCGGACCGCGGCACGCAGGACGGGCGCGGCCAGGGCCGTGCCCGCTCCACCGGCGGCCGTCCGGGCACGCGGACCTACAAGAAGAAGGGCTGACGAGGCGCCGGACCGACCTTCGACAGCGGCAGCGTCGGGAACCGTTCATCCCCGGTTCAGCTTGTTCCCGTCATAGAAGGTGTCATACGGGACGCCGCCGGGACGGCGGCGGCCCGCCAGGTCGAGGAGACATCGTCATGAAAGCAATGACCAAGAAGCTTGCCGCCGCAGGCCTCACTCTGGCGCTCGCCGCCACGGCGGTCCCGCTGACCGCCGGCACCGCGGACGCCGGCTGGCGCGGCCATCACGGGCACTACTATCACGGCCCCACCCGCTACTATCACGGCCCGTCCCGCTACTATTACCGCCACCACGACAATGGCGGCGCGGTGGCGGCCGGCATTCTCGGGCTCGCGGCCGGTGCGATCGCCGCCGGCGCGATCGCCAACTCGCAGCCGGTCTATCCGGCCCCCGCGCCCGTCTACGGCCGCTCGGACCACGAGGCGTACTGCTACTCGAAGTACCGGTCCTACGACGCCCGCACCGATACCTATCTCGGCTACGACGGCTACCGGCACTACTGCCGCTGAGCCATCCGGCAGCCGCGACCACAGAAGGCGCCCGCCCCCGCGGGCGCCTTTCTCGTTGCGCCGCCGTCCGGCAGCGTCCGTCCGAATGACGCGCGATCCTCGAGCGCGCGATGGCGAACCGGCCGTCGGCGAGCCGCGGCCTGCCCTTACGGAATCGAAGCGATGATCGAGGCCGGAAGGGAAAAAACGCTTACGTAATGATGATTTAAGGTCCCGCTGGGAGGGTTAAGGCAGCCCCTGGTCTGCAAGAAGAGAGAGAAACCGCTCCATGCATGCCGTGCTGCCGCGTGAGTGGCTGAACCCGTGATGCGACGACCGCTCGCCCTGCTCCTGGCGGGCCTGCCGCTGCTCGGCCTCGTCACGGCCGCCGCGGCCGGTGGCGCCGAGCCTCGGCCCGCCGCGGTCGCCCGCCAGATCGTCGGCCAGTTCGACAGCCTGTTCGGCGGACCGCACGAGGGCGCCCGCGCGGTCCATGCGAAGGGCATCCTGCTCGAGGGACGCTTCGTGCCGGCCGCCGGGGCGCGCTCCCTGACCCGCGCCGTCCACGTCCAGGGACCCGATGTCCCGGTGCTCGTGCGGTTCTCCGACTTCGCCGGCATCCCCACCGTGCCCGACAACGCCGACGGCGCGGTGCCGAAGGGCATGGCGATCAAGTTCATGCTGCCCGACGGCGGCTCGACCGACATCGTCGCCCATTCCTATGACGGCTTCCCCGCCGCCACGCCGGAAGAGTTCCTCGCCTTCCTGCGCGCGCTCTCGTCCGGCGAGGCGGCGTTCGCGCGCCACGTCGCGTCCCACCCGGCGGCCAGGCGCTTCGTCGAGGCGCCGAAGCCCGAGCCGGCAAGCTTCGCGACCGAGAGCTTCTACGGGGTCAACGCGTTCAGGTTCACCAACGCGGAAGGGACGCAGCGCTTCGGCAAGTACGTCATCGTGCCGGAAGCGGGCGAGGCGCACCTGACCGCCGACGAGGCGGCCGCGAAGGACGCCGACTACCTGATGGACGACATCGCGGACAGGCTGCGGGCGGCCCCCGTGCGCTTCGCGCTGAAGGTGCAGCTCGCCGGCCCGGGAGATTCCCTCGTCGACGGGTCCCTGCCGTGGCCGAAGGACCGGCAGACCGTGACCCTCGGCACGATCGAGATCAGCTCGGTCGCCGCCGACAACGCCGCGCGCCAGCGCGACCTGCTGTTCACCCCGCTGAGCCTCGTCGGCGGTATCGCCCCGTCCGACGACCCGATGCTGCTCGCCCGCACCCGCGCCTACCGGATCTCGCACGACCGGCGACGGCAGGACATCTCCGACACCGCCCGGGCCGACTGAGGAACAACGCCCATGCTCAGGATCGCCCTGCCCCTCTCGATCGCCGCGTTCGCCGTGGCCCTTCTCTCCGCGGCCGCGCCGGATCATCCCATGGCCCTCGTGCGGCAGATGGACCGGCAGTTCGACCGCCACACGCTCACGGTGAGCGCGGCGAGATCGTCCGCTTCACCAACGAGGACGAGTTCCTGCACCAGATCTACGTCAACTCCGACGGATTCCATTTCGATTCCGAGGAGCAGAGCCCCGGCGAGGACGTGGACGTCGCCTTCACGACGCCCGGCGTCTACCAGGTGCGCTGCGGCATCCACCCGCGGATGCAGCTCGACGTGACCGTGAAGGATTGAGCCGGCGCCCAGCGCCCGCCAGCGAGCCCCCAGATGTCAATCCGTCTCAAGCTTCTCGTCGGGTGCCTCGCCCTGACCCTCGTCACGATCGCCCTCGGCGGCTTCGCGCATTTCTCGCAGCGCCAGGTCGGCACGCTGGCCACGCGCATCTATGACGAGGCCCTGCTCTCGCTGAGCTACCTGCGGTCGGCGCAGAACTCGCTGATCAAGGTCGAGGCGGACTACCGCACCGCGCTGTCGGAAAGCCCGCAGCGTCGGGCGGAAACCGGCTCCGCCGCCGCGTTCTCGAACTTCACCGCCCGCCTGCCCGACATCCTCGCCGACCTCGACGTGGCGGCCGAGCGGGCGATCTCGCCGGCCGGCAAGCGGAAGACGGCCGAGATCCGGAACGAGCTCACCCACCTGCGCGACGAGGCGGGGGACCATGCCTCGGCCAGCATCCTGGCGGAGCTGGCGACGATCGACAGCGACTTCGACACCGCCGTCGAGATCTTCGCGGGCGACGGCTACCGCTTCCGCCGGGAGGTCGGCGACATCGTCGAGAAGTCGATGACGGAGACGATGCTGGCCGTCTTCGCCGGCGTCGCCTTCGCCATCGTCATCTCCGTGATCCTCTCGCGGATGATCGTGCCGCCGCTGAACCGCGCGGTGGGGGTGGCCAAGTCGATCGCCGGCGGCAAGCTCGACAACGAGATCCGGCTTGAAGGCCGCGGCGAGACGGCCGACCTGCTGCGCGCGCTGGCGGCGATGCAGACGAGCATCTCCGGCCAGCTGACCCGCATCCAGGACCTGATGACCGCGCAGGCCGACCGCTACGACCAGCACATCTGGCTGCAGAACACCCGCTTCGAGGCCGCGCTCAACAACATGTCGCAGGGCCTGTGCATGTTCGACGACAAGCAGCGGCTCGTCGTCTTCAACAAGCGCTTCGCCCGGATGTTCGGCGGGCTGCGGCTCGGCGTGCCGGCGTCGAACGTCATGCTCGACCCCGCGCTCCACCGCATGCTGTCGCCGGACCAGAGCGCGAGCTTCACGCACGAGCTTCCCGACGGACGCGTCGTCGCGGTGTCGCGCCAGACGATCGACGGCGGCGGCTGGGTCGACACGTTCGAGGACATCACCGAGCGGCGCAAGGCCGAGGCCCGGCTCAACCACATGGCGCTGCACGACGCGCTGACCGGACTGCCCAACCGGGTGCAGTTCCGCAACCGCCTGGAGATGGCGCTGTCGCGCCCCGACGACACGGCGGGAACGGCGATGCTGTGCCTCGACCTCGACGGCTTCAAGTCGGTCAACGACACGCTCGGCCACCCCATCGGCGACGCTCTCCTGCAGGCGGCCGCCGGGCGCCTGCGCGCCTGCGCCGGCAGGCACGAGCTCGTCGCGAGGCTCGGCGGCGACGAGTTCGCCGTCATCCGCAGCACCGCCGACACCGAGGGCGCCGCCCGGCTGGCGCGCAGCATCATCGCCGTCCTCGCCGAGCCGTTCGAGCTCGAGGGCCACCCGGTCTCGGTCGGCGTCAGCATCGGCATCGTCGTCTCCGGCGGCGGCGCGCCGCTGGAGCAGGACGTCGACAGGTTCATCAAGAGCGGCGACCTGGCGCTCTACCGGGCCAAGTCCGACGGGCGGAGCACCTACCGCTTCTTCGAGCCGGAGATGGACAGGCTCCTGCAGGCGCGCCGGAAGATGGAGCTCGACCTGCGGCGGCGCGCTCGAGCGCGACGAGTTCGAGCTCTACTACCAGCCCTTCGTCGACGTCGAGCGCCGGAAGGTGACCGGGTTCGAGGCGCTGCTGCGCTGGCGCCATCCCGAGCACGGCTTCGTCTCGCCGGCCGAGTTCGTTCCCCTCGCCGAGGAGTCCGGGCTCATCAGGCCGCTCGGCCGATGGGTTCTCGAGACGGCCTGCCGCCACGCCGTCCACTGGCCGGCGGAGATCTCGGTCTCGGTCAACCTGTCGCCCGTCCAGTTCAAGAACACCGAGCTGCCGGCGGAGGTCGAGGGCGCTCTCGCCGCCTCCGGCCTGCCGCCCGAGCGCCTGCAGCTCGAGGTCACGGAATCGCTGCTGCTGCACGACACCGACAGCGTCCTCGGCACGCTGACCGCCTTCCGCAACATGGGCATCCGGATCTCGATGGACGATTTCGGCACCGGATATTCCTCGCTCGGCTACATCTCCAAGTTCCCCTTCGACAAGATCAAGATCGACAAGGCGTTCGTGCAGGCGATCGACAGCGCGGACAGCCTCGCGATCGTGCGGGCCGTCATCGGCCTGAGCCGCGCCCTCGGCATCGAGGTCATCGCCGAGGGCGTGGAAACCACCGGGCAGCTCGAGGCGCTGCGCCGCGAGGGATGCCACGAGATGCAGGGCTTCCATTTCAGCCGGCCGCAGCCGCTCGCCGATCTCGCCGCGACCCTGCTGCGGATCGACGCGGGCTGGCGCGACGCCGCCCGCCCGCGCAAGGCCGGCGCCGCTCCTGCCGGCGAGCCCGATGCGGCGGTGCCGAGAGCGGCGGCCGGCCTCGCCTCCTGAGGTCCGCGAACGTCCGCCCGCGGCCCCGCGCCGGGCCTGCGGGAACGTCGGGCCGGATACGCTGTTCTCCCGGTGACGCCACCGCAGGAGAGCTCAAGGCATGCCGCACGAAACGAACGCCAGACGACCGGACCAGCTGCGCGACGCGATCGACCGCGGCGAAGGCTCCGACAAGGTCTCCTACCCCGATCCCGCCGCCTCGCCGCTCGGCACCGACGAGGAGGCCGGCGGCAACCCGACCTCTGCCGCAGCGACGGAGACGGCGTTCCGCCACGAGGTGAAGGAGACGCCCTCCGAGCCCAGGCGCGGCGCCGGCTCGCGCGGCCTGCTCGTCGGCCTCTGGAGCGTCTTCGGGCTCGTCATCCTCGCCTTCGTCGTCTTCCTCGTGTGGCACGGGGTCTGAGGGGCCCGGCGTTTGATCTATGCCTTGGCGCCGTCATGAAGGGCGCGCTCTAATCCGCCCGAGCCCCTGACTGTGCGGAACGAGCGGAGCCGGCCTTGGACAAGAAGACGCAGATCCACATCTGGTACATCGTGGCGGCCTTCATGCTGCTCCTCCTGTTCCAGAGCTGGTACACGACCACCCAGACCGTCGAGCACATCCCCTACTCGCAGTTCCTGCAGGCGCTGAAGGACGACAAGATCGCCGAGGTCCAGATCCAGGACGAGCGGCTGGTCGGGCGCTACAAGAAGGCGCAGGGCGACGGACGGTCGATGTTCACGACGAACCGCGTGTCCCCCGACCTCGCCACGGAGCTGCAGGCGCACGGCGTCCAGTTCGACGGCACCGTCACCAACACCTTCCTCTCCACCATCCTCTCCTGGATCCTGCCGGTCGTCTTCTTCGTCGCGATCTGGGCCTTCGTGATCCGCGGCATGGCGAACCGCCAGGGCATGGGCGGGCTGATGAGCGTCGGCAAGTCGAAGGCCAAGGTCTATGTCGAGAGCGACACCAAGGTGAGCTTCCAGGACGTCGCCGGCGTCGACGAGGCGAAGGACGAGCTGAAGGAGGTCGTCGCCTTCCTGCGCGACCCCGCGACCTACGGCCGGCTCGGCGCCCGCATCCCCAAGGGCATCCTGCTGGTCGGCCCGCCCGGCACCGGCAAGACGCTGCTGGCGCGGGCGGTGGCCGGCGAGGCCGGCGTCTCCTTCTTCTCGATCTCGGGCTCGGAGTTCGTCGAGATGTTCGTCGGCGTCGGCGCCGCCCGGGTGCGCGACCTGTTCGAGCAGGCGCGCAAGGCCAAGCCCTGCATCATCTTCATCGACGAGCTCGACGCGCTCGGCCGCGCCCGCGGCCCCTCCATCATGGGCGGCCAGGACGAGAAGGAGCAGACGCTGAACCAGCTCCTCGCCGAGCTCGACGGCTTCGACCCGAGCGAGGGCATCGTGCTGCTGGCCGCCACCAACCGCCCGGAGATCCTCGACCCCGCCCTGCTGCGCGCCGGCCGCTTCGACCGCCAGGTGCTGGTCGACCGCCCGGAGCGCAGCGGCCGCCTCGCGATCCTCAAGGTGCACATCCGCAAGATCAAGAGCCTCGCCCCCGACGTCGACCTCGAGCAGGTCGCCGCGCTGACGCCCGGCTTCACCGGCGCCGACCTCGCCAACCTCGTCAACGAGGCGGCCCTGCTGGCGACCCGGCGCGGCGGCGAGCAGGTGACGCTCGCCGACTTCACCAACGCGATCGAGCGCATCGTCGCCGGGCCTCGAGAAGAAGAGCCGCGTCCTCAACCCGCACGAGCGCGAGGTCGTCGCCCATCACGAGATGGGCCACGCGCTCGTCGCCGCCGCGCTGCCCGGCGATGGATCCCGTGCACAAGGTCTCGATCATCCCGCGCGGCATCGGCGCGCTCGGCTACACGATCCAGCGGCCGACCGAGGAGCGTTTCCTGCAGACGACCGAGGACCTGAAGAACCGCATGGCGGTGCTGATGGGCGGCCGGGCGGCGGAGAAGCTCGTCTTCGACGAGATCTCGACCGGCGCGGCCGACGACCTGGCGAAGGTGACCGACATCGCGCGCCAGATGGTGACCCGCTTCGGCATGGTGCCGGAGCTCGGCCAGGTCGGTCTACGAGGCGGAGCGGCAGGCCTTCCTCGGCGACCAGTTCGGCGTGTCGAAGAAGCAGGACTACTCCGAGGCGACCGGCCGCGAGATCGACCTCGCCGTGCGCGGCCTCGTCGACGAGGCGTTCGCGCACGCGACGTCCGTGCTCGTCGAGCGCCGCCACGACCTCGAGGCGGGCGCCTCGCTGCTGATCGAGCGCGAGACGCTGACGAGCGCCGATTTCCCGGCGCTCGCGCCACCGGAAAAGCAGCGCCCGGAGGCCGCGGAATAAGGGGCCGCAGCGGGGATTGCGCCGGGGTCCGCGGCAGCGCAGCATCGATTGCCGCGCCTGCCGCCGACGGTCAGGAACCGGGCGGTGCCGCCCCCGTTCCTATGTGCACCATCTCCCCAGACAAGGCCCCGACATGAACGCCCCGAGAGTGAACATCCTGCGCAGCGCCTCCGACCGCATCCGGGAGGGGTCGCCCTTCCCGCTCGGCGCGACGTGGGACGGCCTGGGCGTCAACTTCGCGATCTTCTCCGCCAACGCGACCAAGGTCGAGCTCTGCCTCTTCGACAACGAGGGCAAGACGGAGATCGAGCGCTTCGAGCTGCCGGAGTACACGGACGAGGTGTGGCACGGCTACCTGCCGCGCGCCCGGCCCGGCACGGTCTACGGCTACCGCGTGCACGGGCCCTACGAGCCGCAGGAGGGCCACCGCTTCAACCCCAACAAGCTGCTGATCGACCCCTACGCGAAGCAGCTCGTCGGCAAGCTGCAGTGGGGCCCGGAGCTGTTCGGCTACAAGATGGAGTCGAAGGACAAGAACAAGGACCTGACCTTCGACGAGCGCGACAGCGCGCACCTCATGCCCAAGGCGCGCGTCATCGACCCGGCCTTCACCTGGGGCAACGAGCGCCGTCCCGCCGTGCCGTGGGACCGCACGATCCTCTACGAGATGCACGTGAAGGGCTTCACCAAGCTCAACGAGGCGATCCCCGAGGAGCTGCGCGGCACCTTCGCCGGGCTCGGCGACCCGCGCGCCACCGACTATCTGCGCGGCCTCGGCGTGACCTCGGCCGAGCTCCTGCCGATCCACGCCTTCGTCGACGACTCCTACCTGATCGACAAGGGCCTCAGGAACTACTGGGGCTACAACACGATCGCCTTCTTCGCGCCGGACCCGCGCTATCTCCAGTCGCCGTTCGTCAACGAGTTCAAGGAGATGGTGAACCAGTTCCACCAGTCCGGGCTCGAGGTGATCCTCGACGTGGTCTACAACCACACCGCCGAGGGCAACGAGCTGGGCCCCACGCTGTCCTTCAAGGGCATCGACAACGCGAGCTACTACCGGCTGATGCCGGAGGAGAAGCGCTACTACATCAACGACACCGGCACGGGGAACACCGTGAACCTGTCGCACCAGCGGGTGCTGCAGATGGTGGCGGATTCGCTTCGCTACTGGGCGACGGAGATGCGCGTCGACGGCTTCCGCTTCGACCTCGCGACGATCCTGGCGCGCGAGCCCCACGGCTTCGACGAGGGCGGCTCGTTCCTCGACGCCTGCCGGCAGGACCCGATCCTGTCGAGCGTCAAGCTGATCGCCGAGCCGTGGGACATCGGGCCCGGCGGCTACCAGGTCGGCCAGTTCGCGCCGGGCTGGGCGGAGTGGAACGACAAGTTCCGCGACACGGTGCGCGCCTACTGGAAGGGCGACGAGGGCAAGCTGCCGGACTTCGCGGCGCGGCTCGCCGGCTCGGCCGACCTCTTCAACAAGCGCGGCCGCAAGCCGTGGGCGAGCGTCAACTTCATCACCGCCCATGACGGCTTCACGCTCAACGACCTCGTCTCCTACAACGACAAGCACAACGAGGCGAACGGCGAGGACAACCGCGACGGCCACTCGCACAACCACTCGTGGAACCACGGGCAGGAGGGGCCGACGAAGGACAAGGCGATCACCGCGCTGCGCGAGCGCCAGAAGCGCAACATGCTGGCGACCCTGCTGCTCGCCCAGGGCACGCCGATGATCCTGGCCGGCGACGAGTTCGGCAACACGCAGCACGGCAACAACAACGCCTACGCCCAGGACAACGAGATCAGCTGGCTGAAGTGGGACGGCATCGACAAGAGCGACGCCGACCTGGTCGACTTCACCCGCACGCTGATCGCGATCCGCAAGACCTACCCGATCCTCCACCGCACCCGCTTCCTCAAGGGCGAGTACAACGAGGAGCTCGACGTCAAGGACGTGACCTGGCTCTCCCCCTCCGCGGAGGAGCTGACCGAGGAGACCTGGCACGACCCGCACGCCAAGTGCTTCGGCATGCTGCTCGACGGCCGCGCGCAGCCGACCGGCATCAAGCGGCGCGGCGACGACGCGACGCTGCTGATCGTCACCAATGCCCACCACGAGGCGGTCGCGTTCACGCTGCCGCACGTGCCGGACGGCAACCACTGGCTGCGCCTGATCGACACGACCGAGACGCGCTCGGGCAAGCTGCCGGACCACCCGTTCGGCACCGCCTACGACGTCGGCCCGCGCTCCCTGGCGCTCTTCGTGCTCGAGGCGCAGGACCGGCCGCGCCGCCTCGTGCGCCAGGGCATCGACGCGATCCTCGACGTGCAGGAGGGCGGCCAGCCCTGACGAGGGGCGTTTCGCCGGCCCGCCTCGCGAGGCGGGCCTGTCCTCCCCCTGCGGCCGGCGCTGGACCGGCCGGCGAAAGATGCTAAGGGAGGCCTCGCGTTCAGGGAGGGGGGCCAGGAGCATTGCCGAAGCACGCCGTCGACAAGGAACTGAAGAAGCTCAGCCGCATCGACGAGGTCAGCAGCGGCCTCTCCCGGTCGATCGCCGCTCCGGGTCTCGCCGTCGTCTTCCTCGTCGCCATCGTGGTGTTCGCGACGACGTTCGTCTCTGCCGGGCCGCTGGGCTTCTACGTCATCATCGGCGCGATCGTCGCGGGATACATGGCGCTCTACGTCGGCGCCAACGACGTGGCGAACAACATGGGCCCGGCCGTGGGCGGGCGCGCCCTGACGCTGCTCTGGGCCCTCGTCATCGCCGCGATCTTCGAGGCGGCGGGCGCGCTGCTCGCGGGCGGCGACGTGGTCGGCACGATCTCCAAGAACATCGTGCAGCCGCCGGCGGCGATGGGCGCCACGCAGTTCATCATCGTCATGATGGCGGGCTTCCTCGCGGCGGCGATGTGGATCCACCTCGCGACCTATCTCGGCGCGCCCGTTTCCACCACGCACTCCGTCGTCGGCGGGGTGGTGGGCTCGGCCATCGCGGCGTCGGGGCCGGGCATCGTCAACTGGCCGGTGATGGGCCAGATCGCGGCGAGCTGGGTCATCTCGCCGATCCTCGGCGGGGCGATCGCGGCGGGGCTTCTGTGGACGATCAAGACGGTCGTCCTCATGCGGCAGGACCGGATCGACGCGGGCCGGCGCTACGTGCCGCTGCTCATCGGTCTCATGGCGGCGGTGTTCACGGCCTACCTGCTCCTCAAGGGCCTGAAGCACGTCTGGCAGACGCCGGTCTGGCTCGTGGCCGTCGTCGCGCTCGCCGCCTTCCTCGGCGGCTGGCTCCTGTCGCGCCCGTGGATCCGGGCGAAATCGGAGGGCCTGCCGAACGAGCGCAAGCACGTGGCGAACCTCTTCACGCTGCCGCTCATTCTCTCCGCGGCGCTCCTGTCCTTCGCGCACGGGGCGAACGACGTGGCGAACGCCGTCGGGCCGCTCGCCGCGATCGTGGCGGCGGCCGACACCGGCCACGCCGCGCCGAGCGACGTCGTGCTGCCGCTCTGGGTGCTGCTGATCGGGGCGCTCGGCATCTCCACGGGGCTCGCCCTGTTCGGGCCGCGGGTCATCCGCACGGTCGGCGAGCGCATCACCCGCATGAATGCGAGCCGCGCCTTCTGCGTCGGCCTGTCCGCGGCGATCACCGTGCTCCTCGCGTCGGCGCTCGGCCTGCCGGTCTCCTCGACCCATATCGCGGTGGGCGGCGTGTTCGGCGTCGGCTTCCTGCGCGAGCGGCTGATGAACCGCGGCATCCCGAACCCGGCGGTGCAGCCGAGGACGCGCTTCCTGAAGGTCTCCGCGCTCAACCAGACGCCCGAGGAGGCGGTCGCGCGGATGCAGAAGCGGGAGCGGCGGCGGCTCGTGCGGCGACGCTACATGCTGACGATCGCGGCGGCCTGGGTGATCACCGTGCCGGCCTCGGCCCTGCTCGCGGCGGCGCTCTACGCCCTGATGATGCTCGCCCAGGGCACCTGAGGCATCCGGCTCAGCCGGCGGCGCGCGCCCGCGCGTCGAGCGCCGCGACGACGTCCCTCAGGCTGCGCTGGGTGATCAGCCGGCGCGCCTCGACCAGCGTCGCCCAGTGGCGATGGCGCTGGCCCTGCTCCTGCCACTCGACCTGCTGGTTGAGGACGAGGAGCGGGTACATGTCGATCTCGATGGCGTAGCGCCGGATGCCGCGGATCTTCCAGCTGCGATAGCTGCCGATCGGCGCCTCGTCGACGTCGCCCTCCACGCCGGCCTCCTCGAAGGCCTCGCGGGCGGCGGACTGCGCCGGCGTCAGGCCCGAGGGAACCTTGCCCTTGGGAAAGATCCACCGGCCGCTGCGGCGCGAGGTGACGAGCAGAAAGGTCGGGATCCCCTCGACCACCGCATACGGAATCGCCCCGCTCTGGCGCTCCACGACCGGCTCCGTTTCGGGCGGAGTGGAACGCAGTCTCGAGTGTACGCGATGCAGTAGAGCGGCCTCGCTCAAGATCACCCCCAATTCAGGCCGCCGGGCCGCGAGCATTTCGCGCGGGCCGGCGGCGTATCCGGAAACATCCCGGGAATATAGGGCGGAGAGGCGCCCGCCCCAACCGCGAGGCGGATTGCGCCTCAGGCGGCCTGCTTCTCCGTCAGCCCGGCGATCTCGATCTCGAACTCGAGAGTCGAGACCGGGCTGCCGCGTTCCATCTTGACCCGCACCTTCTCGGGATCGACCTGGACGTGCTTGGCGACGACGCTCAGCACCTCCTCCCGAAGGAGCGTGATCAGCTCGGCGTTGCCGGTGCCGGAGCGCTCGTGGGCGAGCAGGATCTGCAGTCGATCCCTCGCCACCGGCGCGCTCTCCCGGCGCCGGAAGAGATCGAGGATGTTCATGCGGCCCTCCTGCTGAACAGCTTGTCGAAGAAACCGAACCGGCTCGTCGGCGCCGTCACCGGCACGTCCTGGCCCTCGAGACGCTTGGCGGCCGTGATGTAGGCGTTGCCGGCGGCGCTCTGCGGGTTGGAGATCGTGATCGGCGAGCCGAGGTTGGAGGCCTTGAGGACGTCCTCGCTCTCCGGGACGACGCCGAGCAGCGGGATCGACAGGATGTCGAGGACGTCATCGACCTTCAGCATCTCGCCGCGGCTGGCGCGCCGCGTGTCGTAGCGGGTCAGCAGCAGGTGCTTCTCGATCTGGTCGCCGCTCTCGGCCTTGGCGGTCTTGGAATCGAGCAGGCCGATGATGCGGTCGGAATCGCGCACCGAGGAGATCTCGGGATTGGTCACCACCAGGGCCACGTCGGCGTGGCGCATGGCCAGCGTCGCGCCGCGCTCGATGCCGGCCGGGCTGTCGCAGATGATCCAGTCGAAGCTCTTGCGCAGCTCCTCGATGACGGTGTTGACGCCTTCCTCGGTCAGCGCGTCCTTGTCGCGGGTCTGCGAGGCCGGCAGGAGCGAGAGCGTCTCGATCTTCTTGTCGCGGATCAGCGCCTGGCTGAGCTTGGCGTCGCCGTTGATGACGTCGATCAGGTCGAACACCACCCGGCGCTCGGCGCCCATGATCAGGTCGAGGTTGCGAAGGCCCACGTCGAAATCGACGACGGCGACCTTCTTGCCCTCCTTGGCCAGAGCCGCGCTGAGGGCCGCAGCGGTGGTCGTCTTGCCGACGCCGCCCTTGCCAGATGTGACGACGAGTACTTTCGACATGTCTTCGCGCCTCCGAAGAGTTCAGGTGAGATGGGTGAAGCGGATGGACACCCCGTCCAGCCGCGCCTGCACGCGCTTGCCGCGCAGCAGGGGATCGATGGTCTCGGCCGTCATGTAGACGGCGCCGATCGCGACGAACTCGGCGTCGAGGCGACCGCAGAAGATGCGCGCGCCCTCGTCGTCGGACGCGCCGGCGCAGACGCGGCCGCGCAGCGCCCCGTAGACGTGGATGGAGCCGCCCGCCACCACCTCGGCGCCCGAGGCGACCGAGCCGGTGACGATGACGTCGCCGTCGGGATTGACGATCGACTGGCCGGACCGCACCGGGCCGTCGATGATGATGGTCTTGCCGGCGGCCGGCTCGTCGTCCTCGCCGTCCGCGGCCTCGTCCGCACCCTCGGACGGCTCGGCGGCCTGCGTCGCCGAGAGCGACGCCGCGGCCGTGATCTCGCGCATGCCCTGCTGGCGTGCCTGGCTGATGATCGGGGGCATGCCCATGGGCAGCCACGCCGACTCGACGCCGTCGATGCCCATGACCCGGATGCCGCGGTTCCTGAGCTCGGACAGCAGCTCGAGCAGGCCTTCGCGGTCGATCTCGAATTTCGTGACGTCGAGCAGCACGGGCCGCCCGGAGAAGAAGTCGGGTGCGCCCTTCAGCCAGTGGTCGAGGCCGGCCAGCCACTCCTTCGCCTCGCCATCCGGCTGCAGCACGAAGGCGAGCAGCGAGCGGGCTTTGAGTTTGAGGGCGTTGCGGGGGTTTACGGGAGCGTTCACGGGTTCTTCACCAGTTTCGGTTCATGACCCCGATTTCGCGCCTGTATGGTTAATCGGCCGTTAACGGCGGCACGCTTCCCCGTTTACCTCCACGACTGTCCACAGCCTGTGTTGCAGCGAGGCCGATGCGTCACAGGCTGGCGGCGTGCAGGGCCTGCCCTGCCGCACGGTGGGAATCGGCCGAGCCTGCCTCGACCTCGGCGAAGTCGCCGCGCAGCGCCTTGAGGGCGGTGCGCTCCGCCTCGATCTCGCGGCGCGTGCGGATGCCGAGACGGCGCAGGACCGGCAGCGGCGGGCACCAGCCCTGGACGGCGTGCTGCAGAAGGAAGCCGGTCACGACGGCGGGCAGCGCCAGCCAGCGGCGGTCGTGGGCGGCCGCAAGCAGCGTGCCGCCGAGCGCCAGCGTCGCGGCGTTGGCCTCGAGCACGCGCTCGACGTCCCATTCCTCGTCGAGCTCGCGCAGGCGCCGCGGGATCTGGTGGGGATGGCGGGCGTGGTGGTGCACGCTCGCGACGATCTCGTCCTCGATCTGCCGGTTGATGGCGGACGCGGTGTTGGCGGAAACGCGGGCCGGGCGCATGGGAGACCTCCTCGATGTCGGTCACCTCAAATGCGCCGGACCCTCGCCCGGTTCGACCCTGCCCGCGCGGGCCGCTACCGCTTCGGCCGGACGCGGGCCAGGATCTCTCCGACGATGCCGCGCCGGAAGGTCAGGACGCAGATGACGAAGATCGAGCCCATCACCACGGTGACCCAGGAGCCGATGGTCGCCAGGTAGTTCTGCAGCGCGATCACGACGCCGGCGCCGACCAGGGGCCCGAATATCGTGCCCATGCCGCCGATCAGCGTCATCAGCACGACCTCGCCCGGACATCTGCCAGTGCACGTCGGTCAGCGTCGCCGCCTGGAAGACGAAGACCTTCGTGGCGCCGGCGAGGCCGGTGAGCGTGGCCGAGATCGTGAAGGCCAGCACCTTGAAGCGCGTCACGTTGTAGCCGAGCGAGACCATGCGCGGCTCGTTCTCGCGGATCCCCTTCAGCGTCTGCCCGAAGGGCGAGTTGACGGTGCGGTAGATCACCAGGAAGCCGATCAGGAAGATCGCCGCGACGAAGTAGTACATGGTCAGCGTGTCGCGCAGGTCGAACAGGCCGAAGGCCGTGCCGCGCGGGATGCCCTGGATGCCGTCCTCGCCGTGCGTGAACGGCACCTGCAGGCAGAAGAAATAGGCCATCTGCGCGAGCGCCAGCGTGATCATCGCGAAATAGATGCCGCGCTGGCGGATGGCGATGGCGCCGAAGACGAGGCCCATGACCCCGGCGACCGCCGTGCCGCAGAGGATGCCGAGCACCGTCGTCAGCCCCCAGACCTTCACCGCGTGCCCCGCCACGTAGGCCGCCATGCCGAAGAAGGCCGCGTGGCCGAACGACAGGAGGCCGACATAGCCGAGCATCAGGTTGAACGCGCAGGCGAACAGCGCGAAGCACATGAGCTTCATCAGGAAGACGGGATAGAGCCCGAGGAACGGCGCCACCAGCAGGAGGACGATCCCGATGCCGGCGACGATCCAGGTGCCCGTCCTGCGGCGGCCCTCGACCGCCGGTTGCCTTGCCACCGCCTCGCTCATTCCCGCGGCCTCCCGAACAGGCCGTTCGGCCGGATGACGCAGCACGATCGCCATGATGACGAAGACGACCGTCGAGGACGCCTCGGGGTAGAAGGTCTTGGTCAGGCCCTCGATCAGGCCGATGCCGAGGCCGGTGACGATGGAGCCGAGGATCGAGCCGAGCCCGCCGATGACGACGATGGCGAAGACGACGATGATCAGGTTCTGCCCCATGATCGGGCTGACCGTGTAGACGGGCGCGGCGAGGATGCCGGCGAAGCCCGCCAGCGCCACCGCGAAGCCGTAGGTCAGCGTCATCATCAGCGGCACGTTGATGCCGAAGGCGCGGACGAGCTCGCGGTTCTCGACCGCCGCCCTGAGATAGGCGCCGAGCCGCGTCCGCTCGATCAGCAGCCAGGTGCCGAAGCACACGATCAGCGAGGCGACGATCACCCAGCCGCGATAGGCGGGCAGGAACATGAAGCCGAGATTGTAGCCGCCCTTGAGCACGTCCGGCGGCGCGTAGGGCTGGCCGGAGACGCCGTAGAAATTGATGAACAGCCCCTCGATGATCAGCGCCAGGCCGAAGGTCAGGAGCAGGCCGTAGAGGTGGTCGAGATCGTAGAGCCGCGACAGCATGGTGCGCTCGATGACGATCCCGAAGAGCGCCGACGATGAGCGGCGCGAGCACGAGGCCCGGCCAGTAGCCGATGCCGAGATAGTTGAGCAGGAGCCAGGCGACGAAGGCGCCGGTCATGTAGAGCGCGCCGTGCGCGAAGTTGATGATGTTGAGGACGCCGAAGATGACGGCCAGCCCGAGGCTCAGCAGGGCGTAGAACGACCCGTTGATGAGCCCGATCAGGAGCTGCCCGAACAGAAGCGGCGCCGGGACCCCGAGTAGCGCCTGCATCGCGCCCTATCCCTTCCCTGTCCTTCGGCTTTGGAGGGCCCGGGGCGCGCGCGAGGCGCGCTCCGGGCCGCTGTTTCCGGTTTCCGACTACTGCTTGGCCAGCTTGCAGGTGCTCTCCTCGAGCGGCTGGAAGGCGTCCTTGCCGGCGATCGTCTTGACGATGTTGTAGTAGTCCCACTTGCCCTTGGACTCGTCGGGCGACTTGACCTGCACGAGGTACATGTCGTGCATCATCACGCCGTCCGGCCGGATCGTCCCGTCCTCGGCGAAGAAGTCGTGGATCGGCATCTTCTTCATCTGGTCGACGGCCGCCTTGCCGCCGTCGTCGTCGATCTCGTCCACGGCCTTGAGGTAGTGGGTCACGGCGGAATAGACGCCGGCCTGCACCATCGTCGGCTTCTGGCCGTTCATCCGCTCGGCGAACCGGTCGGCGAACTTGCGGGTCTCCTCGTTGCGGTCCCAGTAGAAGCCGGTCGTCAGGGTCAGCCCGTGCGCCACGTCGAGGCCGAGCGCGTCGACGTCGGTGATGAAGCCGAGCAGCGCGGCGAGCTGCTGGCCGCCCTGGACGATGCCGAAGGAGTTGGCCTGCTTGATCGCGTTCGTCGTGTCGCCGCCGGCATTGGCGAGGCCGATGACGTCGGCGCCGGAGGCCTGCGCCTGCAGCAGGTAGGAGGAGAAGTCCGAGGTCGACAGCGGATGGTTGACCGAGCCCAGCACCTTGCCGCCGTTCGCCTCGATCGACCGCGGTCGTGTCGGCCTGCAGCTGGTGGCCGAAGGCGTAGTCGGCGGTCAGGAAGAACCAGGTCTTGCCGCCATTGTCGACGACCGCCTTGCCGGTGCCGACCGCGAGCGCGTGGGTGTCGTAGGTCCAGTGCACGAAGGTCGGGGCGCACTGGTCGTTCGTCAGGGCGGTGGTCGCCGCGCCGCTGTTGAGGAAGGCGGTGTCCTTGTCGGAGGTCACCTGCTGCACCGCCAGCGCCACGGAGGAGGTCGGCACGTCGACGATCACGTCCACGCCGTCCTCGTCGATCCACTGGCGGGCGACGTTCGAGCCGACGTCCGGCTTGTTCTGGTGGTCGGCGGACAGCACCTCGATCGGCATGTCGTTGACCTTGCCGCCGAAGTCCTCGACCGCCATCTTGGCCGCCTCGACGGAGCCCGGGCCCGACAGGTCGGAGTAGAGGCCGGACATGTCGGTGAGCACGCCGATCTTCACGACGCCGTCGGAGATCTCTGCATTCGCGGCGCTGGCGATCGTCACCAGCGCGGTCGTCGCGATTGCCACCTTCAATAGCTTCATAGGTCTTCCTCCCTCTTGGATTGACCCCTCTGGCGCGCGCACGCGGGCTACACGCCGAGAAGTTCGTTGAGCTCGCCCATCCTCTGCTGGATGTCGTCCCTCGCGTAGCGATCGACGACCTGGCCGTGCTCGATGACGTAGTGTCGGTCCGCCAGCCTGGCGGCGAAATGAAAGTTTTGCTCCACGAGCAGGATGGTGAAGCCCATCTCCTGCAGGCGTCGCACGCTGTGGCCGATCTGCTGGACGATGACGGGGGCGAGGCCTTCCGTCGGCTCGTCGAGCAGCAGGAGCTTGGCGCCGGTCCTCAGGATGCGGCCGATCGCCAGCATCTGCTGCTCGCCGCCCGACAGCCTGGTGCCCGAGGCGCCGGAGAGCCGCTCCTTCAGGTTGGGGAACAGCTCGTAGATCTCCTCGATCGGCAGCCCGCCCGGCTGCACCACCGGCGGCAGCAGCAGGTTCTCCTCGACCGTCAGGCTCGCGAAGATGCCGCGCTCCTCCGGGCAGTAGGCGATGCCGCGGCGGGCGATCTTGTCGGGCGTCAGCCGGATGATCTCGTCGCCGGCGAGCCGGATCGAGCCCTCGCGCCGGCCGACGAGGCCCATGATCGCGCGCAGCGTCGTCGTCTTGCCGGCGCCGTTGCGGCCGAGCAGGCTCACGACCTCGCCCTCGCCCACCGTGAAGTTCACGCCGTGCAGGACGTGCGACTCGCCGTACCAGGCGTTCAGCCCCTCGACCTCGAGGATCGGCGCCCGCTCACTCATCGCAGGTCCTCACTCATCGCCCGTCCCCATGTAGGCCTGGCGCACGTCGGGGTTCTTCGAAACCTCGTCGTAGGTGCCCTCGGCGAGGATCTGGCCGCGCTGCAGCACGGTGATGCGGTCGGACAGGGTGGCGACGACCTCGAGATTGTGCTCGACCATCAGCACCGTGCGGTTCTTCGAGACCTTGCGGATCAGCTCCGAGACGCGGGCGATGTCCTCGTGCCCCATGCCGGCCATCGGCTCGTCGAGCAGCATGACCTTCGGCTCGAGCGCCAGCGTCGTGGCGATCTCGAGCGCCCGCTTGCGGCCGTAGGCGAGCTCGCCCGCCGGCGTCTCGACGAACTCTGAAAGCCCCACCGCGTCGAGCAGCTCCCGCGCCCGCTCGTGCAGGCGGGTCAGCACGTCCGAGGGCTTCCAGAAGTGAAACGACAGGCCCGTCGGCCGCTGCAGCGCGAGCCGCACGTTCTCGAGCGCCGTCAGGTGCGGGAACACCGCCGAGATCTGGAAGGACCGCACCAGCCCCTCGCGCGCGACCTGGTCGGGCGCCGTCTTCGTGATGTCGCGCCCGTCGAAGCGGATCGAGCCGGCCGAGGGCTGCAGGAACTTCGTGATCAGGTTGAAGCAGGTCGTCTTGCCCGCGCCGTTGGGGCCGATGAGCGCGTGTATGCTGCCCTGCCGCACGCGCAGGTTCACGTCCTTCACGGCGACAAAACCAGCGAACTGCTTGGTAAGTCCGTCAGTCTCCAGAATGAAGTCGGACATTTCCCCGCCAGAGCCGCGTTATCATGGCTTCTTTTGCATAACAGGTATCCGCCCTGCGCATAGATGTCCATAGCGCTTGCCGCCCTGCAGCATGTCCGCGCCGGCTTCGCGGCGGCCCCTGGCGCGGTGACGCTACGGCCCCGGAGCGTGCGTCTGACACGCGGGCCCGGGCGGCTGTCGCGGCCGGGTAATCCACGGGTGCACTGGCCGGCTCCGGGATCGACGCCTACCTCATGGGGGAACAGGCTCGGGAGATTCGGGAATGCGCTTCGTCTGGCTCGGAGGAGGATGGATCGCCGTCGCGCTCGGCGCGGCCGGCATCGTGCTGCCGCTCGTGCCGACGACGCCGTTCCTGCTGCTGGCGGCCTTCTGCTTCGCACGCTCATCGCCGCGGGTGCACGACTGGCTGGTGAGCCACCCGCGCTTCGGGCCGTCGATCCGCGACTGGCGCGAGCACGGGGCGATCGGCCGCCGGGCGAAGATCGCGGCGCTCGCCGCCCTCGCGGCGGCGCTCTCGGTGAGCGTTCTGGCCGGGATGGAAGGCTGGGTGATCGCGCTGCAGGCGACGGTCGCTCTTGCCGTCGCGACCTTCATCCTGTCGCGGCCGAGCGCGCCGCGGCCGGCGGCCTGACGGGCCGCCTTCAGTCCGTCTCGATCGGCGGCGGCCCCTGGTGCAGCCGCGGGTTCGACGCCGGGTCGACATGCACGACCTCGCGCTCCGCGTAGCGGCCCGCGGAGCTCACGGACAGCATCTCGTAGGCCCAGATCGTCACGCCGGACAGCAGGAGGGCGAGACAGCAGCCTGCAAGGAAGCCCTTCATCGTATCCTCCTCACTCCGCCGGCTCGGCGGGCGCCTTGCCCTTCGAGACGAGCTTCTCGTACCAGATCGAGTGGTGCTCGTGCGCCCAGTTGCGGTCGACGCGGCCCGACCACATCGCGTCGAACGCGCCCTCCATGCCGACGGTGCCGATATAGATGTGGCCGATGATGAGGCCGATCATGCCGAGCGCCGCGCCGGCGTGGAACGTCTGGGCGATCTGCATGCCGTCATAGCCGAACAGCGTGAAGGGGAACATCATCACGAGGCCGGTGCCGATCAGCGTCGCGCCGCCGATCAGCACGAACCAGTAGATGAGCTTCTGCCCGGCGTTGAAGCGCGGCGCCGGCGGCGGGTCGATCCGCGGATCGATCATGCCGCCGCCCTTCTTCAGCCACCTGAGGTCGATGCCGGTGATGATGTTCTGCCAGATCCACATGACGATCATCATGAGCAGGCCCAGCGTGAACGGCACGAGCAGCGAGATGTGCAGCCAGACCGAGCCCTCCGCGAGGTCGCCGTACCAGTTGGCGCCGAGCCAGGGCCGGATCAGGCTCTTGCCGTAGAGCACGATCAGGCCGGTGATCGCGAGGAGCACGAAGCTCGTCGCGGTCATCCAGTGGTTCGTCCGCTCGATGACGTTGAAGCGCTGCACGGTGCGGCCGCTGAAGCCCTCCTTCACCTTCACCCGGCCGCGGATCGCCAGGAAGAAGGCGAGGAGCGCGGTGACGCCGAAGACGAAGAAGCCGCCGCCATAGGTGATGCGGTCGTTGTGGGCGTTGCGCCAGAAGCGGCCCTGCGGCTGCTCGAAGACGCGCATGGTCCGCCCCGGCAGCGACGAGGAGCCCTCCTCGAAGGCGGGGTTGCGCAACAGCGGCTCGTCCTGCTTCGCCCGGGCGAGCCAGGACTGGAACAGCTGGGCGCCCGGCTCGTCGAGGACGCGCGGCCCGTCGCCGGGAAGCACGCTCAGCGGCGGCTCGTTGCCGCGCGCCTGCGGGGCCGGCTCGCCGGGCGCCGGGCCCGTGTCGCCGCGCCAGCGCAAGAGCTGGGCGCGGCGCTCGAGCGCCGCCTGGGCTGCCGCGCTTCCGGCCGGGTCGTCGGCCTGCGAGCCGCCGATGACGCCGTTCGTCGGCACGACGTGGTGCTCGGGGCCGAGCGACAGGACGCCGATCCAGGCGATGAAGCCGAGGCAGACGAGCCCGACGAGAACCGCGATGCCGCGTAGCATGGCCTGCCTCCTCACTCTCCGACGACCGGGCCGTAATAGGCCGTGGACCAGCCCCAGGCGCCCGAGCCGTAGCCGCGCTTGACGACGCGCTCCTTGTAGATGTCGGCGACGACCTCGCCGTCACCGGCCAGCAGCGCGCGCGTCGAGCAGACCTCGGCGCAGAGCGGCAGCTTGCCCTCGGCGATGCGGTTGCGGCCGTATTTGAGGTACTCCTCCTCGGAGTTGTCTGGCTCGGGACCGCCGGCGCAGAAGGTGCACTTGTCCATCTTGCCGCGGCTGCCGAAGTTCGACGCCTTGGGAAACTGCGGTGCGCCGAACGGGCAGGCGTAGAAGCAGTAGCCGCAGCCGATGCAGATGTCCTTGTCGTGCAGGACGATGCCCTCGTCGGTCTGGTAGATGCAGCGCACCGGGCAGACCGCGACGCACGGCGCGTCGGTGCAGTGCATGCACGAGATCGCGATCGACCGCTCGTCTGGGTGGCCGTCGTTCAGCGTCACGACGCGCCGCCGGACCATGCCCCAGGGCACCTGGTGCTCGTTCTTGCAGACCGTCGAGCAGGCGTTGCATTCGATGCAGCGCTCGGAGTCGCAGAGAAACTTCATGCGTGCCATGTCTCAGGCTTCTCCTCAGGCTTTCTCGATCCGGCACAGCGTCGCCTTCGACTCCTGCATGAAGGTGACGACGTCGTAGCCGTAGGTCGTTGCGGTGTTGGCGGCCTCGCCGACCACGTAGGGCACGGTGCCCTCGGGGTAGCGCTCGGAGAGGTTCTTGCCCTGGTAGAGGCCGCCGAAATGGAACGGCATGAACACCGTCCCCGGACCGACGCGCGGCGTCACGAGCGCGGCGACCCGGACCTTCGATCCCTCCGGGCTGTGGATCCAGACGAACTCGCCGTTGCTCACGCCCGCCCGGGCGGCATCGTCGGGATTGATCTCGGCGAACATCTGCTGCTGGAATTCCGCCAGCCACTTGTTCGACCGCGTCTCGTCTCCGCCGCCCTCGTACTCCACGAGCCGGCCCGAGGTCAGTGCCATCGGGAACTCGTCGGCGTAGTTCTCCTTCTGGATCGACCAGTAGAGCACCGGCAGGCGATAGTCGCGCCGGTCGTCGTAGGTGCGGTACTTCGGCAGGAGGTCGCGCCGCGGCGTGTAGAGCGGCTCGCGGTGGACCGGGACCGGATCGGGGAAGTTCCAGACGATCGTCCGCGCCTTGCCGTTGCCGAAGGGTGCGCAGCCATGGGCGATCGCCACGCGCTGGATGCCGCCCGACAGGTCGGTCTTCCAGTTGATCTTCATCAGGCGCTGCGCGAAGTCGCCGTTCAGCTGGCCCTGGTCCTTGCTCTCGCCGCCGCCGCCGAAATCGGCCTCGCCGACGTCCTCGTTCTTCGAGCCGCCCTCGCCGCTCTGGTCACCCTGGTCGCCCGACTTCCCGTCCTTCTTCGATTTCTTGTCGGAGCTGAAGCGTTCGTAGACCTGCGTCGCCTCTTCGGCCGTCGCCTTCCCGTCGGGCTGGAGCCCGGCGTCCTTCGGCTCGCGGAACTTCGACAGGAGCTCGTCGAGGCGTGACTTGGCCCCGGCCTCGTCCATGGCGAGCATGCCGCGTTCGAACTCTCCCGCCGCGATCGCCGCGATGACGAGCTGCTCCCTGCGCGTCAGCTCCTGCGACCAGCCGAGCTTCTCGAGCATCGCGTAGGTGAACTCGGGATAGCCGTCCTTGAGCTCGGAACCGACGGGATAGGAGCCCTCGGCGAGCAGCGTCTTGCCGTCGTGCTCGACGCCCCAGCGGGCGCGGAACGGCAGGCCGCCCTCGGCCACGGGAACGTCCGGGTTGTAGAGGATGTGGGTGCCGGGATGCTCGAGCGACGGGTCGCCCCAGGAGGGCCAGGGAAGCCCGTAGGTCTCGCCGTCCACCGGGCCGACGCCGCGCAGCGTGGTGGAGTCGAACTTGTCCTGGTGCTCCATGTGGCGCTTCAGCCGCTCCGGGCTCTGCCCGGTGTAGCCGATCGTCCAGGTGCCGATGTTGATCTCGTGGGTGATGTCCTCGACCACCGGCACGTCGTCCTCGACGCCGATGTGCTTGAAGAGCTGGTCGGCGAAGCCGAGCTTCCGGGACATCAGGTAGGCGATCTCGTAGTCGGTCTTCGCCTCGAAGAGCGGGTCGACGACCTTCTCGCGCCACTGGATCGCCCGCTGCGAGTTGGTGACGGAGCCGGCGCCTTCCATCGTGGTCGCGGCCGGCAGCAGGTAGACGCCGTCCTGCCGGTCGTGCAGCACCGACGTGAGCGTGGGGTGCGGGTCGATCACCACCAGCGTGTCGAGCTCGTTCAGGCCCTTCACGAGGTCGGGATTGCGCGTCTGCGAGTTCGGCGCGTGGCCCCAGAAGACCATGCCGCGGATCGGGCTCGGCTGGTCGAGGTTCTCGGCCGGCTCCAGCACGCCGTCGAACCAGCGCGAGACGGGAATGCCCTGCTGCTCCATCAGCTTCTGCGAGGAGAAGCGGCCCTTCACCCACTCGTAGTCGAGGTCCCAGACCCGGCACCAGTGCTGCCAGGCGTCCGACGACAGACCGTAATAGGCCGGCAGGGTGTGGCAGAGCACGCCGAGGTCGGTCGCCCCCTGCACGTTGTCGTGGCCGCGGAAGATGTTGGCGCCGCCGCCGACCTTGCCGATATTGCCGAGCGCGAGCTGGATCGTCGAGGCGGCGCGGGTCTTCGAGTTGCCGATATGCGACTGCGTCAGGCCCATGCACCAGATCAGCGTGCCCGGCCGGTTCTCCGAGATGATCCGCGCCACCCGCTCGACCTGCTCGGCCGCGATGCCGGTGATGTTCTCGACGACGTCGGGAGGATAGTTGCCGACCTCGGCGCGGATCTCCTCGAAGCCGAAGACGCGCTGGTCGATATACTCCTTGTCCTCCCAGCCGTTCTTCAGGATGTGGTGCAGCACGCCCCACATGAAGGCGACGTCGGTGCCGGGCCGGATGCGGACGTATTCGTGGGCGTGCCGCGCGGTGCGGGTGAAGCGCGGGTCGACGACCACGAGCTTGCAGCCGTTCTCCTTCGCCCGCAGCAGGTGCAGCATCGAGACGGGGTGCGCCTCGGCCGGGTTGCCGCCGAGCAGGAAGATCGACTTCGAATTGTGGATGTCGTTGAAGGAGTTCGTCATCGCGCCGTAGCCGTACATGTTGGCCACGCCGGAGACGGTGGTCGAATGGCAGATGCGCGCCTGGTGGTCGACGTTGTTCGTGCCCCACAGGGAGGCGAACTTGCGGAACAGGTACGACATCTCGTTGGAGAACTTGGCCGAGCCGAGCCAGTAGACCGATTCCGGGCCGCTCTCCTCGCGGATCTTCAGGAAGCGGTCGCCGATCTCGTCGACCGCCTGTTGCCAGGAGATGCGCTGCCACTTCCCGTCGACGAGCTTCGTCGGGTACTTCAGGCGCCGCTCGCCGATCGCCATCTCGCGCGCCGAGGCGCCCTTGGCGCAGTGCGTGCCCATGTTGATGGGGCTTTCGAAGACCGGCTCCTGGCCGATCCAGACGCCGTTGTCGACCTCGGCCCAGATCGAGCAGCCGACGGCGCAGAACGGGCAGATCGTCTTCTTCATCTGCGGCGGCTCGGGCGCCTGCGCGGTCTGGGCGTCGGCGCGGCGGGTGACGACGGGGCCGGTCATCAGCGCGGCGGCTGCGGCGGTGACGCCGGAATTGCGAAGGAAGCTCCGCCGATCGAGGCCGCTGTCGCGGCCGGCCCCGAGGGACGAGCGGAGGGTACGGGCGGACGTGGCCGCAGCCCTCTTTCTCAGCATGGGCGCTGACCCTTGTCTGTTGGTGATGGTCCCCGCATGGCTGCGCTCAGAAGCGCGCCATCCGATAGAAGGTCTTCACGTGCTCGGTTTCGCGGTACTCGCCCGGACGGGCCGTGGCCTCGTCCTGCGGCGCCGCCTCGGCACCCGTGGAGACGACCGCCGCGGCGCTCGCGGCGGAGCCGAGGCCGGCCAGCTTCAGGAACTGGCGCCGGCTGCTGGTCGCAGGGCTGTCGGACATGGTTCTCTCCTCACTCCACCTTGGCCAACGCGTGGAGGTCGAAGACGTTCCGGTGGATCAGGGAAGGAATTCAGATCTCTTCCGCCACCTGCCCGTATGAAATGACCGTGAAGAGCGCGGTCCCGCCGATGATGTTCCCGATCAGGGCAGGTATGAAGAAGCTGAAGATCATGCTCCAGAGGCTCATCTCTCCCTGGACGACGAGGAGGAATGCTTCGAAGCTGCCCGCGATCACATGGGTGAAACCGCCGAGCGCGATCAGATACGTGATGACGGCGATGACCAGGAACTCCGAGCCTTCCGCCGCCGGCAGGAGCCAGACGAGCGCCGCGATCAGGAAGCCCGCCGAGATGCCCTTGAGCATCATCTCCCACCAGCCGTTCGCCATGCTCTCCCGGGAGATGTCGAGCATGTGATGGAAGGTCTCGGTGTCCAGCACGAAGGGGATGGAGTTGAACAGCGCGGCCGCGAACGTCCCCACGAGGTTGGCGACCAGCACGATCGACCACAGCCGCGCGACGCAATAGAAGCGGTGCCGGCTGCGGGCGCGCACCAGCGGCAGGATGACGGTGATCGTGTTCTCGGTGAAGAGCTGCTGGCGGGCCAGCACGACGATCAGGAAGCCCACCGTGTAGCCGAAATGCTCGACCAGCGGCCGCCAGGCCGCGTCCGGCAGGTGGTCGCGCAGCAGGGCCTGGGCGAGGATCGAGAAGCTGAGCGACACGCCGGCCGCGCCGCCGGAGAAGAACAGCGACTTGGCCGGGCGCTCCAGCTCCTCGAGCCCCTCGCGGCGGATCACCTCGTAGATCAGCGGCGCCCGCAGGCGCTGCCGGTGGCGAACCTCCTTCTGCTCGCTGCGCGAGATGTTCCGGTTCGTGCTCTCGTCCTGGTCCGGCTTGTCGCCCTCGTCGCGATGGTTGCGACCTGCCATGCGTGTCCCCTCGTAATGGAATGCCGGTCGAACGCCGGCGCTGGAGCGAGGCGTAACGGCCGGGCGCCGCCCCGGTTCGATCACGCATGGTTGAGGGCGCCGGCGACGGATGCCGGCGCCCCTGGACTATAGGGCCCGAATGGCCGCTGCGGGAGCTACTGGCTGCCGGTCGTCGCTCCGCCGCTGGCTTCGCCGCCGCCGCTCGTCGCGCCGCCGGTGTCGCCGCCGGCCGATCCGCCGCCGGAGGACGGAGCCCCGACATTCACGTCGACGTCGGTGCCGCCGCCGCCCGCGCCGCCGCCGGCGGTGAACATGTCGACGCCGCCGAGGGCGAAAAAGATGATCAGAACGAGGACGACGAGCCCGCCCACGATGAATGCGAGGGCGGAATTCCCTCCCCTGCCTTCGGCCATCTTCCGGATCTCCTTCTTCAATCTCGATGGGTGGCTGAACGCCGCCGTCACCGCGAAGTTCCGGAGCGCGATCCGCCGCCCAGTGGCGACCCGCGAAGCCCGGCCGGTGCGCCGTGCGCCTCGCCAAGCCGTTGACGCCGCACCGTTTCGCCGGCGCTAGACCGGACGGCGCAAACCTCCGGCCCGCGCAGGGCCGCGTGCCTGCGGCGCTTCGCCCTCACCTTCTTCTTCAGGAACAGGTCGCCCGCAGACGGCGTTTCTCATGGGACGCATGGCAGATCGCCAGCGGTTCTTGAAGGAACGGTCCAATGGACAAGAACGAGATCAAGGGCGCGGCCAAGGAAACCGGCGGCAAGCTCAAGGAAGCTGCCGGCAAGGCGACCGGCAACGATCGCATGGCCGCCGAGGGCCAGGCCGACCAGGTCGAAGGCAAGACCCAGAAGAACTACGGCAAGGTCAAGGATGCGGTGAAGGACCAGACGCGCTGACCCGAGCCACCTGCACGAACGGCGAGGGCCGCCCGGCAACGGGCGGCCCTTCGTCGTTTTGCGGCGTCCGTCACGCGCCGGCGTATCGGGACCTGTACCACTCCACGAAGGCCGGCACGCCGACGGCGACCGGCGTGCGCGGCCGGTATCCGGTCAGCGCCTCGAGCAGCCGGTGGTCGGCGAAGGTCTCGCGCACGTCGCCCGGCTGCATCGCCATCATGTTGCGCCGCGCCGGGCGGCCGACCGCCGCCTCGACCGTCTCGATGAACTCGAGAAGCCCGATCGGCTCGCCGCCGGCGATGTTCACCACGCGGTGCGGCCCGACCGGCGATAGGCTGTCCTCGAAGCCGTCGCCGGCCAGCGGGTTGCCGGCCTCCGGCACGCAGGCGGCGAGCCGGACCACCGCCTCCACGAGGTCGTCGACATAGGTGAAGTCGCGCTTCATGCGGCCCTCGCCGTAGACGTCGATCGGCTCGTCCCGGAGGATCGCGTCGACGAACTTGAACAGCGCCATGTCCGGCCGGCCCCAGGGCCCGTAGACCGTGAAGAAGCGGAAGCAGGTCGTCGGGACGTCGAAGAGCTGGGCGTAGGCGTGCGACATCGCCTCCATCGCCGTCTTGGTCGCGGCGTAGAGCGTCAGCGGGTGCGCCGTCCTGTCGGTCTCCGCGAAGGGCATCTCCTCGTTGGCGCCGTAGACCGAGCTCGTCGAGGCGAGCAGGAGATGGCGCGGCTTCGTCTCGCGCGCCATCTCGAGCACGTTGAAGGAGCCCATGAGGTTGGCGTCGGCATAGGCGCGCGGGTTTTCCAGCGAGTAGCGCACGCCGGCCTGTGCGCCGAGATGGACGACGACCTCCGGCGCGAAGGCGCGCGCCTCGTCCATCAGCGCCGCGTGGTCCTCCAGCATCGCCTCGACCATGGTGAAGCGCGCGTGGCCGCTCAGGATGGCGGCCCGGTCTCGCTTGAGCGACACGTCGTAATAGGGCGTGAAGCCGTCGTGGCCGAGGACGTCGTGCCCCTCCTCCAGGAGGCGCCGCGCCAGATGGAAGCCGATGAAGCCGGCGGCGCCCGTCACGAAATACCGCATGAATCCTCCGTGTCCCCGCTCGCCGCGGCCGGCCGCTCCGGCGGCCCGCCCCGCGCTGGATGGACCAGCTTCGGCGGCGGCGCAACCTCTTCGCCACCGCGCCGCGTCCACCACCGTACCCTCGTCTTCGCCGTGATGCGCAGCCGGAACCGGCGCGGACAGGCGAAGTTCGCCCCCGATGAACGGGAGCCCAGAGGTGCATCAGCCGACTCCAGACGCACGCGCCGGCACGGCGCGCACCGCCTTCATCTGGGTGGCCGTGGCGCTCGCCGCGGCGGCGGCTCTGTTCGTCCTGTGGAAGGCGTCGATCGCCTTCTTCCTGATCTTCGGCGGCATCCTGCTGGGGGCCGTGTTCGACGCGCTGGCGCGGCTCTTTCGCCGGGTGCTGCCGATCGGCCGCCGCTGGCGGGTGGCGCTGGCGATCGTGGTGATCGGCGCGCTGCTCGGCGTCGCCCTGTATTTCGGGGCGCAGGCGCTGATCTCGCAGTTCGGCGAGCTCCGCGCCGTGATCGACGAGCAGCTGGGCCGGCTGCAGGACCACCTCGTCGATCTCGGCCTCCTGCGCGAGGATGCCGACGGCGGCCTGCAGGGCTTCGTGCCGAATGCCTCGGCGATCTTCGGCAGCGCCACGCAGGCCGTGCTCACCGTGTTCGGCGGCGTCGGCAATTTCGTGCTGCTCGTCTTCCTCGGCATCTTCTTCGCGATGGAGCCGCATCTCTACAAGCGCGGCCTCGTCTCGCTCTTCCCCGCCCGCCACCGGCCGCAGGTCTCGCACGTGCTCCACGAGGCCGGGCGGACGCTCCGCCTGTGGCTCGTCGGCCAGTCCATCAGCATGAGCGTGATCTTCGCGGTCAGCTTCGTGCTTCTCATGCTGATCGGCATGCCGTTCGCGCCGCTTCTGGCGCTGCAGGCGGGGCTCCTGGCCTTCATCCCCCTCTTGGGGCCGGTGCTGGCCGGCATCCCGATCATCCTCGCCGGCGCCTCGCAGAGCCCGCACATGGCGATGCTCGGCCTCGGCGTCTACGTGCTCATCCAGGGCGTCGAGAGCTACACGGTGCAGCCGATCGTGCAGGAGAGGACGGTCGAGCTTCCGCCGGCGCTGACGCTCAGCCTGCAGCTCGTGATCGGCGTCCTGTTCGGCATGATCGGCGTCGCCCTCGCCGTCCCGTTCGGGGCCACCGCCCGCACGATCATCCGGCTCGGCTATGTCGAGGGCATGCTCGGCGGCGGCTGGGAAGGCGACCGGGACGACGACAAGTAGCGCGGGCGGCCGGGCCGGCGGTCCCGCATTGTCGCAAAACGTCGCCGCTGCGGCGCCCGCCGTCCGCTTGCGACACTTCCCGAATTATTTGCCATTGTGCGGCGACAATCGCGGCGCAACATAGAGATCGTGTCGAGCGCCGCATCCGGATGGCGTCGAGACGCTTTCCCGAGTGCGAGACGCGAACGCCTATGCGAACGACCCGGCAGATTGCCATTCTCCTGATCGTGGCCCTGGCCGCCGGCGCCGCCTACCACTGGCGCGACCGGCTGCCCCTCGACCGGATCGCCGCGGCAACCGGCGGCGAGACGGCCGGCAAGCCCGGAGCGGGCGCGCCGGGCCATGCCGGGGCACCCGGAATGGGTCGCGGCGGGCGCGAGACGCCCGTGACCACGGTGGGCGTCGAGATGGAGCAGCGCGGCGACCGGGTCAGCGCCGTCGGCTCCGGCCGGGCGCTGCGCAGCCTGACGCTCGCCGCCCAGGTCAGCGGCACCGTCCGCGAGGTCGCCTTCGAGCCGGGCCAGCACGTCGAGGCCGGCGATCCGCTGGTCGTCCTCGAGCACGAATCGGAGCGCATCGCCGTCGACAAGGCGACGGCGGCGCGCGACCAGGCGCAGGCGACGGTCAAGCGCTACGAGCTCCTGGCGAAGTCCTCCGCCGTCTCGGAGGTCCAGCTCGCCCAGGCGCGCACCGACCTGAAGGTCGCCGAGGCCGACCTCGCCGCCGCCCGCCACGCGCTGGAGCAGCGCACGATCACCGCCCCCTTCTCCGGCATCATGGGCCTGACGACCGTCACCGTCGGCGACTATCTCGCGACCGGCGCCAAGATCGCGACGATGGACGACCGCTCCTCGCTGATCGTCGAGTTCACCGTGCCGGAGGCGGCCGCGCCCTCGGTGCGGCTCGGCCAGCCGGTGCGGGCCGCCCTCGTCTCGCGCCCCGGCGAGGTCTACCAGGGCGCGATCTCCGCCATCGACAGCCGCCTCGACCCGGCGTCGCGCACCCTGAGCGTCGAGGCGAAGCTGCCGAACGAGAACGGCCGGCTGATCCCCGGCTCGACCTTCAGCGTCGACCTGCAGATCGAGGGAGACACGGCGCCCGCCGTGCCCGGCCTCTCCATCCAGTGGGACCGCAGCGGCGCCTATGTCTGGCGCCTCGGTCCCGACAAGGACGCCGAGCGCGTCGGCATCGCGATCCTCGAGCGCGGCGACGACCGCGTGCTGGTCGACGCCGACCTCGCCGCCGGCGACGTCATCGTCTACGAGGGCGCCGACCAGGTTCGGGCGGGCCAGACGGTCAAGCCCGTCGCGGGCCCCGGCAGCGACGAGGCCTCCACCAAGGTGAGCGCCCGCAACGTGGAAGCCGCGAATGGCCGGATCGAGTGACCCGCAGCCGTCGGCCGAGAATTTCGGCTGGGTCAGCATCTTCATCCGGCGGCCGGTCCTCTCCGCCGTCCTGAGCCTCCTCGTCGTCGTCGCCGGCCTCGCCGCGCTGATGAGCGTGGAGGTGCGCGAGCTGCCGAACGTGGACCGCCCGGTCGTGACGGTGCGCACCACCTATGCCGGCGCGACGCCCGAGGCGATCGACAGCCAGGTCACCGCGATCATCGAGAACGCGGTGTCGCAGGTCCCCGGCGTCTCCAGCATCTCCTCGTCCTCCTCCTACGGCTCGAGCCGGGTGGTGGTCGAGCTGACCGACGACGTCGACCTCGACGTCGCGGCCTCCGACATCCGCAACGCCGTCTCCGGCGTCGCACGCGACCTGCCCGACGACGCCGAGGACCCCACCGTCGTGAAGGCCGACGACGACGCGAGCCCGGTGATGCGGCTCGCCGTCTCCTCGGACACGCTGTCGCAGGGCGAGCTGTCGTCGCTGATCGACGACGTGATCGCCGACCGGCTGTCGGCCGTCGACGGCGTCGCGGCCGTCAACAGCTACGGCCTGCGCGACCGGATCGTCGACGTGAAGCTCCTGCCCGTGAGCCTCGCGGCGCGCGGCCTGACCGTCGAGGACGTCGAGAACGCGCTGTCGAAGGCGACCGTGACGGCGCCGTCGGGAGCCCTGCAGAACGAGACGCAGGAGCTTCTCGTGCGCGCCGAGGCGCCGGTGCAGACCCCGGAGGACGTCGGCGCGCTCTACCTGAACGACACGACGCAGATCCGCGACGTGGCGCTGGTGCGCTGGGCGCTCGAGAAGGCGACCGGCTACACCCGGCTCAACGGCAAGTCGTCGGCCGGCCTCGAGGTCGTGCGCCAGGCCCAGTCGAACACGATCGCCATCTCCGAAGGCATCCGGAAGGCCGTCGAGCAGCTGAAGCCGACGCTGCCGAAGGGCGTGTCGATCGTCATCACCTCCGACGACGCCGTCTTCATCAGGGGCGCGCTCGAGGAGGTCGTGCGCGGCCTGCTGCTCGCCTCGGCGATCGTCATCGGCGTCATCTTCCTGTTCCTGCGCTCCTGGCGCCTGACGCTCATTCCCGCCGTCACGATTCCCGTCTCGCTCCTCGGCACGATCGCGGCGATCTGGCTGGTCGGCTTCTCCGTCAACATCCTGACGCTGCTCGCCCTGGTGATGGCGACCGGCTTGGTGGTGGACGACGCCATCGTCGTGCTCGAGAACATCGAGCGGTGGCGGGCCAAGGGCGTGGGCCGGCGCGCCGCCGCGCTGATCGGCACCCGCGAGATCGTGTTCGCCGTCATCTCGACCACCGCGACGCTGGCCGCCGTGTTCGTGCCGATCTCGTTCCTGCCCGGCCAGGCCGGCCAGCTCTTCGCCGAGTTCGGCTTCGTCCTCGCCTTCTCCGTGACGATCTCCTCCGTGGTCGCCCTCACGCTGTGCCCGATGCTCGCCGCCCGGCTGTCGCCGCGCCACTCGGCCGAGCCGCGCCGGCCGGGGCCGCTGGCGCGGCTTTACGGCGGCTTCGGCCGCAGCCTCGCGGCGATCTACGAGCGCACGCTCGGCTGGTGCCTGAAGGCGCCGCTGATCGTCCTCGTCGCCGCGCTGGTCTTCGCGGCGGGCACGGCGGGCATCTTCCGCAACCTGCCGCAGGAGCTGACGCCGTCGGAGGATCGCGGCGTCATCCTGATGTCGCTGTCGACGCAGCAGGGCTCCAATCTCGACTATCTCAGCGCCAAGGTGGCCGAGGTCGAGGACGGCCTGCAGACCTACGTGAAGTCCGGCGACGTGACGAACGTGCTGTCGCTGATCGGCCGTCGCGGCTCGAACTCGGCCTTCGTGATCGCCACGCTCGCCGACTGGAGCGAGCGGACGCGCAGCCAGCAGGACATCCAGGCCGAGATGCAGCGCCGCTTCTCGCAGATCCCCGGCCTCAGCTTCCGCGCGATCTACCCCAACAGCCTCGGCATCCGCGGCGCCGGCCAGGGCCTGCGCTTCGCCGTCGCCGCCGCGAACTACGACGACGCCGCGGACGCCGCCGACAAGCTCGCCGCCCGGCTGTCGCTGAGCCCGACCTTCACGAGCGCCCGCCTGAGCTACGACACGACCCAGCCGCAGCTCAGCGTGGTGATCGACCGCGAGGCGGCCAACGCGCTCGGCGTCCCGATCGACGCGGTCACGACGCTCGTCAACGTGATGATCGACGACTACGAGGCGGCCGACCTCTTCGTCGGCGACGACATCATCAAGGTCATGCTGTCGGCCGGCGCGCGGCCGATCAACGACCCCAGCGACATCGCCAACCTGTTCGTCAAGACGCGCGACGGCCGCTTCGTGAACCTCTCCTCGATCGTCAAGGTGAAGGAGGTGGCGATCGCGCCGACCCTGTCGCGCGAGCAGAAGCGGCGGGCGGTGCCGGTCACCGCCTCGCTCGCCGAGGGCGTGGCGCTCGGCGACGCGGTGACCGAGATGCGCCAGGCGGCCTCCGAGATCCTGCCGCCGGACATGTCGATCATCCTGCTCGGCGAGGCGAGCGTGCTCGAGCAGTCGAGCCAGAGCCTCGTCACCGTGTTCGGCTTCGCCGTGCTGATCGTGCTGCTGGTGCTCGCCGCCCAGTTCGAGAGCGTCATCAGCGCGCTCGTCATCATGTTCACCGTGCCCTTCGGCCTCGCCTCGGCGATCTACGCGATCGCCCTGACCGGCGGCTCGCTGAACTACTACAGCGCGATCGGCCTCGTGCTGCTCGTCGGCATCATGGCCAAGAACGGCATCCTGATCGTCGAGTTCGCCAACCAGCGCCGCGACGAGGGGCTGAGCGTGCGCGAGGCGGTGACCGAGGCGGCCTCGACCCGCCTGCGGCCGGTGGTGATGACCGCGCTCTCCACCGTGCTCGGCGGCGCGCCGCTCGTCATGGCCTTCGGCGCCGGCGCGGAGGCGCGCGAGGCGCTCGGCTGGATCGTCATCGGCGGCCTCGGCTTCGCGACGATCTTCACGCTCTACCTGACGCCGATCGCCTTCCTCCTCCTGGCGCCGCTGTCGAAGCCGAGGGCGACGCAGGAGCGGGCCCTCGCCGCGGAGCTCCAGGAGGCGGAACGGTTCATCGGCCGCCGCGATCTGCCGCCGGCCGAGTGAGGCGCGACTGTGGACACTGCGTCACACATCGCGCCGATCGCCTCCGCGACGCTTGCCAGAGGGAACCAGGAGGGCTCTCTCCGCATCTAACCCCATGTCCCCGCCGCCCGGGCGGCTCGCGGGACACGAGGAGGCAGAGACGCGATGCGGCGAGCGACGGCAGGACTGAAGCGGCTGACGGTGGCACTGACGTGCCTCGCGCTGGTCGCGTTCGCCGTCGTGACGGGCGCCCACCATGCCGCCGCGGCGCGGCAGCCCGGCGCCGCGAGCCTCTCCGCGACCGCAGCCGCCGCGCCCGACACCGGGGCGCCCGGCCGCTGCCCGATCCTCAAGTGCGCCACCTTCCTCCCGGCCTCCACGCCGTCGATCCCGCAGGCGTCGACCTTCGGGACGGGCCGCTACGTGGCGACCGTCGAGCCGGCTCCGGCCGGGCGCCGGAGCACCGAGGAGCCGCCGCCTCCGCGAGCAACCTGACGAATATGTGAGCACCCGAACGTGCTCCCTTCCTTCCGCCATTCCGCTAGACTTCCCGGCGCATGCGGGGCCCGCATCGCCGTTCCTGGAGCCGACCAAGCAAGATGACCGAGTTTCCCAACAAGAGCCGCCTCGGCGGCCTCACCCGTCGCAGTCTCGTGGCCGGGCTTCCGCTGTTCGTCGCGGCCTGCAACACCAGCCCGCGGCCGGATCCCATGACGCTGGCCTCCTCGACCGCCTCGGGGCAGGTGATCCCCGCCTCCTATGCCCAGATGTACGGGCCGATGCCGAACGAGGAGTTCCCGATCCCGGCGATCGACCTGAGCCAGATCCCGAGCCAGTACTGGCGCCACGAGGTCGCCGATCCGACGGGCGAGGCGCCCGGCACGATCGTCATCGACACCTCCGGGCCGTTCCTCTACCACGTCCACGAGGGCGGCCGCGCCACCCGCTACGGCGTCGGCGTCGGCCGCGAGGGCTTCGAGTGGTCGGGCCGCGCCGTGATCCAGGCCAAGAAGGAATGGCCGAGCTGGACGCCGCCGGCCGAGATGATCGACCGGCAGCCCGAGCTCAAGAAATATGCCGACGGCCAGCCCGGCGGCCTGCGCAACCCGCTCGGCGCCCGCGCCATGTACCTCTTCGAGGACGGCCGCGACACGTTCTACCGCATCCACGGCACGAACGAGCCGTGGTCGATCGGCAAGGCGATGTCGTCGGGCTGCATCCGCCTCCTGAACCAGGACGCGATCCATCTCTACAACAACACCCCGATCGGCACGCACGTGCTGGTGAAGCAGGGCGGAACCGGCTGGGCATGACCGCGCCCGAACCAGGGAAGCCCTCGCCGCGTTCTTGGGCGGGGGCTTCTTCCGGTGAGACACGATGAATCTGCTCAAGGTCACACATCGCACGACCTACCGCTACGCGCGCCCCGTCACGTTCGGCGAACACCGGATGATGTCGCGGCCGCGCGACAGCCACGACCTCCGGCTGCGGGAGACGTGGCTCACGGTCTCGCCCGGCGCGGAGATCAAGTGGCTGCACGACGTGTTCGGCAACTCCGTCGCGCGGCTGCACTTCACGGAGCCCGGCGAGACGCTCGAGATCGTCTCGGGCTTCATCGCCGAGCACTACGCCATGCCGCAGCAGGCGATCGAGATCGACCGGCACGCCGAGACCTACCCGTTCTCCTACTCCGTCGAGGAGATGATCGATCTCGGGCGGACCCGTGAGCGGCACTACGAGGACCCCGACCACGCGATCGACGCGTGGGCGGCGGACTTCCTCGACACGACGCCCGACCGGCAGACGCTGCCGATGCTCGAGGCGATGTGCATGGCGGTGAAGCGCGACTTCGGCTACGCCCGCCGCGAGGACGAGGGCACGCAGGAGCCGGCCGACACGCTGCGCACGAAGTCCGGCAGCTGCCGCGACTTCGCGCTCCTGATGATGGAGGCCTGCCGCAGCCTCGGCCTCGCCGCCCAGTTCGTCACCGGCTATCTCTACGACGACGCCCTGCTCGGCGGCGGCGAGGGCCTGGTCGGCGGCGGCGAGACGCACGCCTGGCTGCAGGTCTTCCTGCCGGGTGCCGGCTGGGTCGAGTTCGACCCGACGAACGGCATCATCGGCGGCCGCAACCTGATCCGCGTCGGCGTCGCCCGCGATCCCGCCCAGGCGGCCCCGCTGAGCGGATCCTACGAGGGCGAGGCGGAGGATTACCTCGGCATGGAGGTGGAGGTGCAGGTCTCCGCCGAAGCCCCCGAAGGCAAGCGCGACGCCGCGTAGGCCTCTCTACAGCGGATGCCAGCAGGCGGCCTTGCGGCCGTCGCCGAGATCGGCGAGCGGCGGGTCGCTCTCGCGGCAGTCGTCCTGCACGCGGGGGCAGCGCGGCGCGAAGGGGCAGCCGCGCGCCGGCGGCACGGGCCGCGCTTCGGGCCGCGCCTGCTTCGGCCGTCGCCGGCGCGACGGATCCGGCAGCGGGATCGCCGACAGGAGAAGCGCCGTGTAGGGGTGCGCGGGCGCCCTGAAGATCGCCTCCGTCGGCCCCGTCTCGACGATGCGGCCGAGATACATGACGGCGAGATCGCGGGTCACGTCCTTCACCACGCTCAGGTCGTGGCTGATGAACAGGAAGGTGACGCCGCGCTCCTCCTCCAGCCGCCGCATCAGTTCCAGCACCTGCGCCTGGATCGTCACGTCGAGCGCCGAGACCGGCTCGTCCGCGACGATCAGCTCCGGCGCCGTCACGAGCGCCCGGGCGATCGCGATGCGCTGGCGCTGGCCGCCGGAGAACTGGTGCGGGTAGCGGTCGGCGTGGCCGGGCTCGAGGCCGACGGCCGAAAGCGTCTCGCCGACGCGCTCGCGGCGCGCGGCGCGCGACAGGCCCCGCTCCGCCATGCTCAGCGGCTCCGCCACGCTCCAGCCGACCCTGCGTCTCGGATCGAGCGAGCCGTAGGGGTCCTGGAAGACGATCTGCATGCGCCGCCGCGCCTCGCGCAGCGCCCCGCCGCCCGCCGCGAGGTCCGTTCCGTCGAGCAGGATGCGGCCGGCGGTCGGCCGGTCGAGCCCCATGACGAGGCGGCCGAGCGTCGACTTCCCGCAGCCGGATTCGCCGATCAGGCCGAGGCTGCGGCCGCGCCCGATCGTCAGCGACACCCCGTGCAGCGCCCGGAACAGCGGCCGCGGGGCGAACAGCGACGGCCGCGGCAGCGCGTAGTCGCGCACGACGTCCTCGGCCGAGACCAGCGGCGGCGCCTCGCTCATTCCGGCCCCTCCCCGCGGCGCATCTCCATCAGCTCGCGCGCCGGCATCGCCTCGAAGAGCGCGCGCGTGTGGGGATGGCGCATCGTGCGGAAGACCTCCTCCGTCGTGCCCTCCTCGACGATCCGGCCGTCCTGCATGACGAGCATGCGGTCCGTCGTCTCGGCGATGACGCCGAGGTCGTGGCTGATCATCAGGAGCGCCATGCCGCGCTCGGCGGTCACGGCGCAGAGCAGGTCGAGGATCTGCGCCTGGATCGTCACGTCGAGCGCCGTGGTCGGCTCGTCGGCGATCAGGAGGTCGGGCTCGCAGGCGAGCGCCATGGCGATGACGACGCGCTGGCGCTGCCCGCCCGAGAGCTGGTGCGGGTAGAGGCCGGGCGCGAAGCGGTCCGGCGGCAGGCCGACCTGCGCCATCACCTCGCGGGCCCGCTCGCGGGCCGCCCGCCGCGACAGGTCCATGTGCCACAGCGGCCCCTCCGCGACCTGGTCGCCGATCGTGCGCACGGGATCGAGCGCGGTCATCGGCTCCTGGAACACCATCGCGATGCGGCGCCCGCGGATCCGGCTCATCTCGCGGTCCGGGAGGCCCATGAGCTCCCGGCCCTCGAGACGCAGCGAGCCGGTCTGCCAGCAGCCGTCGGGCACGAGCCCCATCAGCGCCAGCGCCGTCATCGACTTGCCCGAGCCCGACTGCCCGACGAGGCCGACGGATTCGCCCCTCCCGATCGTCAGGCTCACCTCGTGCAGGATGGTCGCCTCGCCGATGCCGAGCGTCAGCCCGTCGATCTCCACGAGCGGGCTCATGCGCGGGCCTCGCGCAGCCGCGGGTCGAGCAGGTCGCGCAGGCCGTCGCCGAGGAGGTTCAGGCCGAGCACGGTCGAGACGATCATCAGGCCGGGGAAGATCACGAGGTGCGGCGCGATCGCCGCCATGGTCTGCGCCTCGTTCAGCATCTTGCCCCAGGACGGCATCGGCGGCTGCGCGCCGAGGCCGAGATAGGAGAGCGCCGCCTCCCCCAGGATCGCCAGCGCGAACTGGATCGTGCCCTGCACGATCAGGACGCTCGCGATGTTGGGCCAGACGTGCTCGACGGTGATGCGCGTCGCCCCCTTGCCCGCCGCCCGGGCCGCCGTCACGTAGTCGCGCCGCCAGATCGACAGCGAGGCGCCGCGGGAAAGACGGGCGAAGACGGGCACGTTGAAGATGCCGATGGCGATCATCGCGTTGACGCTGCCGGGGCCCATGAGGGCGGTGATCATCACCGCCGACAGCAGGAACGGAAAGGCGAAGGTCAGGTCGGCGAAGCGCATGACGATCTCGTCCACGAGCCCGCGCCGGGCCGCCGCCAGGCTGCCGAGCGGCACGCCGGCGCCGATGCCGATGCCGACCGCGACGAGCGCCACGAAGACCGAGTTGTGGCTGCCCTTCATGATCATCGACAGGACGTCGCGGCCGTAGAGGTCGGTGCCCAGCCAGTGCGCCCAGGACGGCGGCTGGAGCCGGTGCGGGATGTCCATGGCGACGTAGGAATAGGGCGTCCAGACGAGCGCGACGAGCGCCATGGCGAGGAAGGCCGCCGTGATCGTGCCGCCGACGAGGAGGTTCGCCGGGGCGCGGCGCCGGGCGCGGCGGCGCGGCAGGGCGTCGGCCTCAGTCGCCATGGGCGGCACGAAGGCGGGGGTCGAGGGCGAGATAGGCGAGGTCGACGAGGAAGTTGATGACGACGACGGAGGCCGCCATCAGCACGACGAGCGACTGCACCACGACGAGGTCGCGCTGGGCGATCGCCTGGAAGAGCAGCCGGCCGAGGCCCGGCAGGTAGAAGACGTTCTCGATGACGATCGTGCCGGCGAGCAGGAAGGAGAACTGCAGGCCGAGGATCGTGACGACCGGGATGAGCGCGTTGCGCACGGCGTGCCGCCACAGCGCGGCGTCGCGCGTCAGCCCCTTGGCGCGGGCGGTGCGCACGAAGTCCTCGCCCAGCGTCTCGAGGACGGCCGAGCGGGTGACGCGCGTCAGGATCGCCGCCTGCGGCAGCGCCAGCGCCACGGTCGGCAGGACGAGCGCCCGCAGACGGCCTGGAGCGGCTCGTTCCAGCCGGGGAAGCTGCCGGAGGGGAAGAGCCCCAGATGCACGGCGAAGACGAGCACGAGCAGCATCGCGAACCAGAAATTGGGGATCGCGACGCCGAGCTGCGCGGCGGCGGAGATGCCGAAATCGCCCGCCCTGCCCCGCTTCGCCGCCGCGACGACGCCGGCGGGAATGGCGATCGCGGTCGAGAGCAGGATCGCGAGCACCGCGAGCGGCAGGCTGACCACGACGCGCTCGCCGATCAGCTGCGAGACCGGCACGGAATAGGTGTAGGACGTGCCGAGGTCGCCGGTCAGGAGGCCGCCGAGCCAGCCGAGGTACTGGACGACCAGCGGCTGGTCGAGCCCCATCTGGTGGCGCAGCGCGGCCAGCGTGTCGGGCCGCGCGCCGGTGCCGAGGATGATCGCCGCGGGGTCGCCCGGCAGCACCTGCATGACGGTGAAGACGACGAGCGAGGCGGCCAGCAGCGTCAGCACGAAGGCGACGAGCCGCTTGGCGATCAGCACGCTCATGGCAAGAGCCGAAAGGTGACCCACCTCCCCCGTCGAGGGGGAGGTGGGGAGCAGGCGTCGCGCCGCTCCCGGCGGAGGCCTTCGGGACGGTTGGCCGCCTTCGACCTCCAGGCAGCGCGCGCGAGGATCCGGAGCCTCAATGTCGCCCCCGGCCCTATTCCGTCCAGTGCACGTCCGTCAGGTCGTTCGCCTGGATCGGGCTGTTCTCCCACAGGCCCTGGAGTCCGGCCTTCCAGATGCCGATCTTCGGCAGCTGGTAGAGGAAGGCGTTCACCGCGTCCTTGGCGATCATCTCCTGCGCCTGGCGCATGAGGTCGTAGCGCTTCTGCGTGTCGCTCTCGGCGGAGAGCTTGTCCATCAGCGCGACGAAGTCGGGGTTGTGGTAGTCGAAATAGTAGTCGTCGCGGGCATAGATGCCGATGTCCATCGGCTCGGTGTGCGACACGATCGTCATGTCGTAGTCCTTGCCCTTGAAGACCTGCTCGAGCCACTGCGCCCACTCGACGGGCACGATCTCGACCTTGATGCCGACCTGGGCGAGCTGCTGGGCGATGATCTCGCCGCTGCGGCGGGCGTAGCTCGGCGGCGGCAGCTTGAGCGTCGCGGAGAAGCCGTCGGGATAGCCCGCCTCCTTCAGGAGCGCCTTCGCCTTGTCGACGTCGTGGGCGTACATGCCGGTGAGGTCGACATAGGCGGGGTGCGACGGCGAGAAGTGCGAGCCGATCGGCGTGCCGTAGCCGAAATTCGCCTGGATGATCGCGTCGCGGTCGATGGCGTAGGAGACGGCCTGGCGCACCTTCAGCTTCGAGAAGGGCTCGCGGCCGTTGTTCATGGCGAGGATCGTCTCGCCTTCCGTCGTGCCGATCTTCACGGTGAAGCGCGGGTCGGCCTCGAACTGCGGCACGAGCTCGGGCGCGGGGAAGTTGGCGAAGGCGTCGACGTCGCCGGCCATCAGCGCGGCGGAGGCGGCGGCCGGGTCGGGGATGAACTTGAAGGTCGCGGAGGCGAGCGCGGGCTTGTCGCCCCAGTATCCGTCGTAGCGCCCGAGCTCGACCCGGTCGCCGGAGACCCAGCGGTCGAACCTGAAGGGGCCCGTGCCGACGGGGTTCGACTTGTTGGCGTCGGCCGTCTTCGGCGAGACGATCACCGCGTCGCCCCAGGCCATGTCGAACAGGAAGCTGCCCGTCGCCTGCTTGAGCGTCACCTTCACGGTCGCCGGGTCGACCGCCTCGACGCTCTCGATCGGCGCGAAGAGCTGCTTCTGGGCGTTGACGGAATCCTCGGCGCGGGCGCGGTCGAGCGAGAAGACGACGTCGTCGGCCGTCATCTTCGTGCCGTCGTGGAAGGTCACCCCGTCATGCAGATGGAAAGTGTAGGTCTTGCCGTCGTCGGAGATGTCCCAGCTCTCGGCCAGCGACGGCTTCACCTCGCCGTTCCGGTCGATCCGCGTCAGGCCCTCGAAGACGTTCTGGTAGACGATCTCGTCGATCGCCGCGGCCGCCCCGGCCGTCGGGTCGAGATGCGGCGGCTCGAGCACCATGCCCATCGTGATCTTGTCGCTCGCCGCCATCGCAGGCGCAGCGAACGCCGTCATGGTCATGGCGAGCATGAGGGCCAGCCAACCCGTCTTCTTCATCTCAGTTCCGTCCCTTGCCAGGTTCTTTCTGCCGCGGGCGCACACTATCAGAAGACGCCGCGCCGCCAATGCCGCAGCGGCACATGAATGCGCTTTCCCCGCAGGATCCGGCCCGCCGGCGCCGCCGCCCTCCCGTTCGCGGCCGCAGAAGCCGCGACTGGCGGGTTCGGCGGTGCAGCATGGCTAAGTGTGGCTCGCGGGAGCAAAGATCTGTAAGGAGGCCTGGTATGCCAGATACGAGCGGAACCAGTTCATGAAGAAGATCGTCTTCCTCGACCGGGCCACCATCGCGCCCCAGATCAACCTGCGGGCCCCCGGCTTCGCGCACGAACTGGTCGAGCATCAGCAGACCGCGCCCGACCAGGTCGTGGAGCGCCTGCAGGGCGCCGAGATCGCGATCATCAACAAGGTCAAGCTGACCGCCGAGGCGATGGCGCAGCTGCCCGACCTCAAGCTGATCGCCGTCGCGGCCACCGGCACGGACTGCATCGACAAGGCCTACTGCCAGAAGCACGGCATCGCGATCTCGAACATCCGCGGCTACGCGCTCGCCACGGTGCCGGAGCACACCTTCGCGCTGATCCTGGCGCTCAGGCGCTCGATCGTGCCGTTCCGGCAGGACGTGCTCGACGGGGAATGGCAGAAGGCGAACCAGTTCTGCTTCTTCAACCATCCGATCCGCGACCTCAGGGGCGCGAAGCTCGGCATCATCGGCGAGGGCGTGCTCGGCCAGGGCGTCGCCGAGATCGCCCGCGGCTTCGGCATGAAGACGATGTTCGCCGCCCACAAGGGCGTGTCGGGGCTCGGTCCCCTCTACACGCCGTGGGACGAGGTCATCGAGACCGCCGACGTGATCACCCTGCACAGCCCGCTGACGCCGGCGACGAAGGGCATGATCGGCCTGCCGGAGTTCCGCCGGATGAAGCGCAAGCCGCTGATCGTCAACACCGCGCGCGGCGGCCTCGTCGTCGAGGAGGACATCGAGCCGGCCCTCGACGAGGGGCTGATCTCGGGCGTCGGCTTCGACGTCGCGGCGGTCGAGCCGCCGCCGATGGACCATCCGCTGATGCGCATCGCGAACCGCCCGAACGTCATCATCACCCCGCACGTGGCCTGGGCATCCGACGAGGCACAGCAGACGCTGGCCGACCAGCTGGTTGACAACATCGAGAACTTCGTGAAGGGCGAGCCGACGAACCTCGTCGAGGGAGCCTTCTAGACCGGCATCCGGAAAACGGGGGGCTGGGCCGGCGCCCCGTCAGCCAGGCGGGGCGCGATGAACGGAACGTGGCGTGGAGAGGAGATGTCGGACGTGGAAAAGCCTGAGATCATCGTCACCGGACCAATGATGAAGACCGTCATGCAGCAGCTCGACGGCGGCTTCCATCTGCACAGGCTGTGGGAGACGGACGAGGAGACGCTGCTGGCCGAGCACGGCGAGCGGATCCGCGCCATCGCGACGGCGGGCAAGCGGCCCGTCGACGGGGCGTTCATGGAGCGCCTGCCGAACCTCAAGCTCGTGGCGAATTTCGGCGTCGGCTACGATTCCGTCGACGCCAAGTGGGCGGGCGAACACGGCATCCTCGTCACCAACACGCCGGACGTGCTGACCGAGGAGGTCGCCGACACGGCGGTCGGCCTCCTGCTGATGACGCTGCGCCAGCTCGGCCAGGCCGAGCGCTACCTGCGCGCCGGCCGCTGGGAGAAGGAAGGCCCCTTCCCGCTCACCAAGGCGACGCTGCGCGACCGCCGCATCGGGATCGTCGGGCTCGGCCGCATCGGCAAGGCGATCGCCAAGCGGCTCGACGCCTTCCGCACGCCGATCGCCTATTTCGGGCGCACCGAGCAGAAGGACGTGCCCTACCGCTACCACTCGACGCTGAAGGAGCTGGCCCGCAACGTCGACGTGCTGATGAACGTGGCCCCCGGCGGCCCCGCCACGCGGCACATGATCAACGCCGAGATCCTCGACGAGCTCGGCCCCGACGGCGTGTTCATCAATGTCGGCCGCGGCACGACCGTCGACGAGCAGGCGCTGACGAAGGCGCTCAAGGAGGGCCGCATCCTGAGCGCCGGGCTCGACGTCTTCGAGAGCGAGCCGCACGTGCCGCAGGAGCTCGTCGAGATGGAGCACGTGACGCTCCTGCCGCACGTCGCCTCCGCCTCGATCTTCACGCGCAACAAGATGGGCCAGCTGGTCGTCGACAACATCCGCAGCTATTTCGAGACCGGCCACGTGCTGACGCCGGTGCCCGAGACGCCGGTGCGGTGACGGCCGGGACGGCGGGCCAGCGATGAGCAACGAGTTCGATCCGCTCGGCGGCCGGCCGGGCGGCCCCATCGACCGCGGCGGCAGCCTCCTCGTCGCCGCCTCGGCAGCCGACGTCGCCGTGCTGCGGCAGGCGGCGGTGCTGGGCCTCGGCCTGGCGCTGCTGCAGGCGCTGGCGGGCTTCCTCATCGGCTCGGTGGCGCTCGTCGCCATCGCCGTCGACGCGTTGAGGGACGGCGCCGCCGCCGGCATCGCCATCCTGCTGACGGGCGGCTCGCGCACCGTCTACCGGGCCGCCGCCGCCCTCGTCGCGGTGATCGCCGCGGCGCTCTTCCTGTGGGTCGCCGCGACGCCGTTCATGGGGCTCGGCGCGCTGGCCGCGCCCAACCCGTGGATCATGATCGGCGCCGCGCTCGTCTCGCTCGTCGTCAACCTCTTCACGGCCTACCGGCTGCGGCGCATCGCGGCGGCCGGCGACGAGCGGCGCTGGGTCTTCCGCCAGGCGCAATGGGACTTCGTGGCCGATCTCGGCGTCATCCTCGCCGCCCTCGCCGTGCACGACCTCGCCGCCCGCTGGCCCGACCGCGTCGCGGGCATCCTGATCGCCCTGTTCAGCCTCTGGGGCATCTGGAAGCTCCTGCGCGACCTGTGGCGGGCGGACGCCTGACCGGCCTCAGCCTACCCCTCCCGCGCGGCCCGGCGGCCCTCGAGGTGCCGGCGCAGGATGCGCCACTCGTGCCAGATCAGCACCATGACGAAGACGTCGAACACGGTGAGCACGATCAGCCCGAGCGAGTGCGTGTAGGCGTAGCGGTAGATCTGGTAGGCGATGAAGGCCCCGAGCACGACCAGCGAGGCGGGGTAGGCCCAGAGCCTGTTGCGCAGCAGCCCGACGACGAGCGCGATCTTCACCAGGCCGTGGCTCAGCAGGTAGGCGGAGTAGAATTCCTTCGTGCCCAGGGAGAGGTGCTGGGCCATCGCCAGCAGGTGGCTCGCGATGAAGTCGTGCGGGTCCTCCGCCAGCTCGTGCCGCGTCAGCACCCCCGTCCATGACAGGATCTCGGCCGTCGTCACGAAATAGAGCGCGATCCCGCTCAGGCACTCGATCGCGGCGTGCGCGCCCTTCAGGAGCACGCTGACCTCGAAGATCCGGTGGATGCTGCGTTCGTTCATCCCGAGGACCGGCGGGTGTGCGGACGTCGCCGCGGGCTCAGAGACCGTAGATCGCGAGCAGCAGGACGCCGAACAGGATGCGGTAGACGCCGAAGCCGATGAAGGTGTGCGTCCGCAGGAAGCGGATGAAGAGCTTCATCGTCAGGAAGGCGACCACGAAGGCGGTGACGAAGCCGATGGCGAGGTTGACCAGGTCGCCGTGCGCGAACTCGGAGAAGTGCTTGAGGAGGTCGTAGCCGCTGGCCGCCGCCATCACCGGCAGGGCGAGCAGGAACGAGAACTCCGCCGCCGCCTTGCGGTCGAGGCCGACGAGCAGGGCGCCGACGATCGTCGAGCCGGCGCGGCTCGTGCCCGGGATCAGCGCGAAGACCTGGGCGATGCCGATCCAGATCGCCTGCATGTAGCTGACGTCGTCCACGTCGGTGACGTGCGCCTCGTTCTCCTCGTAGAAATATTCGAGCACGAGGAAGATCAGGCCGCCGACGATGAACATGATCGCCACCGTCTGCACCGAGAACAGCGTCTCGATCTGGTGGCGGAAGACGAAGCCGACGATGCCGACCGGCAGGAAGGCGATGAACAGCTTGATCCACAGCGGCAGGTGGCGCGGCGTGATCTTGTCGCGGTAGTCGGCGACGACGGCCAGGATCGCCGCCAGCTGGATGATCACCTCGAACGCGGTGTTGACCGACGTCTGGTCGATGCCGAGCCAGTCGCTGACGACGATCAGGTGGCCGGTGGAGGAGATCGGCAGGAACTCGGTGGCTCCCTCGACGACCCCCAGGATGAATGCGCTCAACGGGTCCATGCTGTATCCGGCTGACCGATCTCACGGGAAGGACGATGGCGGCCGGCCCCGGCGGATCCGCCGGGCGCCGCTCGCGGCGGGCCGGGCCGATCAGCCGTCCCAGATCACCAGGCGCTGGCGCTGGCGGCCGTCGGCGTCGAAATTGTCCGGCGACAGCCAGTGCTCGGTGGCGGCCTTCACGGTCGGCCACTCGTCGTCGGTGATCGAGAACCAGGCCGTGTCGCGGTTGCGGCCCTTGACCACCATGTGCTTGCGGAACGTGCCCTCGTAGCGGAAGCCGAGGCGCTCGGCGGCGCGCATCGACGGCTCGTTCATCGAGTCGCACTTCCACTCGTAGCGCCGGTAGCCGAGCTCGTCGAAGACGCGGCGCATCAGCAGGTGCTGCGCCTCGGTCGCCGCCACGGTGCGCTGCAGGGCGGGGCCGTAGCAGATGTGGCCGACCTCGATGACGCCGTGCTCCGGCACGATGCGCATGAGCGAGGCGACGCCCAGCGCCTTCTCCGTCTCGCGGTCGACGATCGCGTGGAAGAACGGGTCGCGCCCGGTCATGGTGCGGCGGGCGTGCGTCACGTAGGCCGTGAGGTCGGGGAACGGGCCGTAGCCGAGATAGTCCCAGATGCGGCCGTCGCGGATCGGCCTGGAACGCATCGTAGAGCTGGCGCGCATGGCGGCCGACATCGAACGGCTCGACACGGACGAAGCGGCCCTCGATGGGTTCGCGCGTCGGCCGCGGGCGGGGGAAGTCGCCCGGATCGGGGGCCTCCGCGGGCATGGGATCGGACATCGAGGTGAGGATCGCTTCCATTGGTCTTCTTTCGGCAACCATGCTGCCTGGCCGCCGCCGCCGCAAGGGCTCTCGGGACGGCCGCCGGCAGCGACATACTCCATGGCGGGAAGGCCCGCGCCCGGCGAGCCGCCTGACGCATCACTTCAAGATCCTGACAATCCGCTTCAACCCGTTAAGAAATGGCTTCATCATCAGCTGACACGGAACATGAAGTGGCACCCACTTTCGCTCGGCGCTCCAGAGGCTTGCAGCACATAGTTGAGGATGAAGTTCCGCGGCTCCGGACGGGGCCGGGTATGGCAGCCATGCGGTCGGCGCATGTTGTCGCGGCGGCACCCCGCCCCTAGAACGGATACATCCGCCCCGCCCTCCCCTTCGCTCCCGATGCGATGCTCCGGCAGTTTTCCCTCATCCTTCTCGGCCGAACCGTGGCGACGCTCGCGATCGGTGCGGCCGGCGGGTGGATCGCGTCGCAGATCGGCATCCCCCTGCCGTGGATGATCGGCGCGCTGATCGCCGTCGGCATCTGCGCGCTGTTCGACCTCACCGTCATCGGCCACGGCGTGCACGTGCCGCAGATCCTGCGCAGCGCCATGGTGCCGGTCGTCGGCGTCATGATCGGCAGCACGTTCACGCCAGAGATCCTGGGCCAGATCCCGCAATGGTGGATCACCATGCTCGGGCTCGTGGTCTTCATCCTCGCCTCCACGGCGGCGGTCCACACGCTCTACCGGCGCGTCTTCCGCTACGATTCCGCCACCGCCTACTTCTCGGCCGTGCCGGGCGGTCTCATCCTGATGGCGGTGATCGGCGAGGATTCGGGCGGCGACCCGCGGACGATCTCGCTCGTCCATTTCTGCAGGATCGTGCTCGCGGTGCTCATCATCCCGTTCGTGATGCGGATGATCTACGGGCCCGTCGGCTCCTCGGTGCTCGGGACGCTGCATCTGGGCGAGCACGCCGGGATCGGGGATCTCGTCCTGCTCGGCGCCGCGGCGGCGGTCGGGGCGATCGGCGGCCACTACCTGCGGCTGCCGGGCGCGGTCATCGCCGGGCCGATGCTCGTCAGCGCCGCGATCCACGTCAGCGGCGTGACCCATGCCGTGCCGCCCAACTGGCTCGTCTTCATGGCGCAGTTCGTCATCGGGGCGGCGCTCGGCGCCCGCTTCGCCGGCATCACGCTGCGCCAGCTCGGCCACATCGTCGTCGCCTCGGTGTGCGGCGTCGCCACCATCCTCGCGATCGGCGGCTGCCTGGCGCTGTCGCTCGCGCCCTTCGTGCCGGAGCATCTGACGGCGCTGATCCTGGCCTACGCGCCGGGCGGCTTCGCCGAGATGAGCCTCGTCGCGCTGTCGCTGCAGATGGGCGTCGCCTTCGTCGCGGCCCACCACATGGTCCGCATCATCCTGGCGGTGACGCTGATGCCGGCGCTCTGGCGCAGGGTTCTGGCGCCGCGCTCGCACGGCCCCGCGGCGGCGGAAGGCGGCGGACCGACCTGCCCGCGGTAAAGGCCCGGCGCCGGGCCGGCGCCCCGCTACTGCAGCCCGGAGCGGCTCGGCGTCAGGCGCTCCAGGCGCTGCTCGCTGTCGGCCAGCAGTTCGCCGATCTCCTCGGCCGCCTCGGCCGCCAGCCGCTCGATCTCCTCGCAGGTCTCCCGGGTGCGCTGCTGGAAGAGCTCGACCGCCATGCGCAGATTGCCGACGCCCTCCATGCGCTGCTCCGGCGAGGACAGCGGCTCGAGCGCCCGCGGAAACGCCTCGAGCAGCGTCGAGACCGAGCCGATGAAGGCCTGGCTCTGCCAGTAGAGGCGCTCCTTGCCGGCCGTCGACTGCATCAGCCGGCCCATGATGATCTCCGCGTCGCCGCTCGCCGTGATGAGCCGGTTCACGACGTCGCGGGCGACGCCCCAGCGCCGCTCCTCGTCCTGCAGGTGGCGCAGGCGCTCGATCAGCGGCACCGGATCCTCCTCCGGCGCCTGCGCGTCCTCCTCCGTCACCTTCTGCCGCGCGGTGTTGTAGCGGGCGAAGGCCGTCTCCAGGAGCTCGAGCGCCGTCGCCTCGGACGCCTTCACGGCCGCCCTGAACTCGCGGTAGGTCTCCTGGACCACGTGCTCGCGCTCGATCTCCTCCAGCGCCGCCGAGCCGATCTCGTCGTAGGCGGCCTGGATCTCGGCGAACTGCGCCGCCGCCGCCGCCCAGGCGGCCTCGGCCTCGACCTCGAGGCGTTCCGGCGCAAGCGGCGCGAGAAGCGCGTGGAAGCGCTCCAGCGACTCCGCGAGCCCCAGGTGCTGCGCCGCGATCTCGGCGCGCGAGACCTGCTCGCGGACGAGATCGTCGAAGAACCTCGCCTGCGACAGCGTGCTCGAGATGACGGTGGACTTGGTGGGCTCGAGATCCGCGATCCTCAGGAGCACGGACTGGTTGCGTTGCTCCATCCCCACGGCGTCGGGCACGAGCCCGAGCTCCGAGGCGATCGCGAAGGCCTCCTGTAGATGCTCGAGCGCACCCGGCAGACGCTGATCCATGATAACGCCTCGCTCCCGGCGTACGTGCTGTTGGTGCAGCCGCCAGTGTGACTGTAACAGGTGCTGAGGAAGCGCCGATGTGCGATTCGTTTTGTCCGATTTCCGGCACCGCTCCCCCGGCCGTCCGATCGGTAAACCACAGTTCGAGACGGCACGGAACCGCCGCACCATGTTCGACCCGCTCTTCATCGCCATCCTGATCGGCTCGAGCCTGCTGGTTCTCGCCGTGGCGACGAGCCTGATCGCCTTCCGGATCGGCGCGCCGCTGCTGCTCGTCTTCCTCGCCCTCGGCCTGCTGGTCGGCGAGGACGGGATCGGCCTGCAGTTCGACAATGCCGAGATCGCCTATTTCATCGGATCGGTGGCGCTCGCCATCATCCTGTTCGATGCGGGCTTCGGCACCCGCGCGGAGACGCTGACGCGGGCGGCGTGGCCGGCGCTCACCCTGTCGACGCTCGGCGTCGTCGCCACGACGATGATCGTCGGCGCCGCCGTGCACTTCCTGTCCGGGCTCGACTGGCTGGCCTCGCTGCTGCTCGGCGCCATCGTGTCGTCGACCGACGCGGCGGCCGTGTTCTTCCTCCTGCGCATCGGCGGCGTGCGGATCCGCGAGCGGGTGCGCGCGACGCTCGAGGTGGAATCGGGCTCGAACGACCCCGTGGCGGTGTTCTCCACCCTGACGATCGTCCAGATGATCGCGCAAGGCGAGCAGGGCAGCGGCGGCTCCTTCCTCATCCTGATCGTCGGCTTCGCGCTGCAGATGTCGATCGGCGGCGTCGCCGGCTTCCTCGGCGGCCACGTCATCGGCCAGACGCTGAAGCGCCTGCAGCTCGAGGCGGGGCTCTACCCCGTCCTCGTCCTCGGCCTGGCGCTGCTGCTGTTCGCTGTGACGAGCCTCGCCCAGGGCTCGGGCTTCCTCGCCGTCTACATCGCGGGCGTCGTGGCGGCGCGCTACGCGACGCGGGCGACGCCGACCCTGAGGCGCTTCCAGGAGGGGCTGACCTGGCTGAGCCAGATCGTCATGTTCCTGCTGCTCGGGCTGCTCGCGATCCCCTCGCAGTTCGGCGACATCTGGCTGCCGGGCATCGTCACGGCAGGCGTGCTCATCTTCGTCGCCCGGCCGCTGGCGGTGACGCTCTGCCTCTGGCCGTTCGGCTTCTCGAAGTCCGAGATCGCGTTCATCTCGTGGGTCGGCCTGCGCGGGGCGGTGTCGATCCTTCTCGCCATCGCGCCGATCCTCGTCGGGCTCGACCTCGGCCAGACCTATTTCAACATCGCCTTCATCGTCGTGCTGACCTCGCTCGTCGTGCAGGGCTGGACGATCCGCCCCCTCGCCCGCCGCCTCGGCCTCGTCGTCGCGCCGTCCATCGGGCCGGTCGAGAAGGTCGAGCTCGAGCTGCCGGGCAACGCCACGCACGAGCTCGTCGTCTACCGCGTCGTCGAGGGCAGCCCGGTCAGCCACGGCGACCGCATCCCGCGCTGGGCGAGGCCCTCGCTGATCGTGCGCGACGGCCGCTCGATGCGGCAGCACGAGGCGGGGCGGCTCGCCACGGGCGACTACGTCTACATCTTCTCCTCGCCGCGCACGATCAGGCTGCTCGACCGGCTGTTCGCGAGCCCCGTGGCCATCGACGAGGACGACGCGGAATATTTCGGCGAGTTCGTGCTGGCCGGTACCGCGCCGCTCGCCCAGGTCGTCCACGAGTACGAGATCCCGATCGACGCCAGCGCCAGCGAGGAGACGATCGGCCAGTACCTGACCCGCCGTCTCGGCACCGACACCCATCGCGGCGACCGCATGACGATCGGCGGGGTGGAGCTGATCGTGCGCGACCTCGCCGACGACGGCACCGTGGCCGGCGTTGGCCTGAGCCTCGCCCCGGCCGAGCAGGTCACGCCGCTCGGCCGCGCCTGGATCGGCGCCCGCCTCAGGCGCGGCCGCGCCGCGGTCCGCCGCATCCTGGCGACCCGCTCCCCGCGGGTCAAGGCGGCAGAGCGCCGGCCCGTCCCGGATCGCCTCGACCGCCCGGCTTCTCGACTTCTCGGGAACCGCGCGCTATCTCCGGGGTCTCTTCCCTCGGATTCCCGCCCACATGGACAAGCAGACCGCCTCCGGCCAGGCCTCGGGCTTCCGGGCCCCGCCGATCACGCAGCGCGAGCAGAACGCCATCGTCGGCGGCGTGATGCTGGCGATGCTGCTGGCCGCGCTCGACCAGACGATCGTGGCGCCCGCCATGCCGACGATCGGCTCGAGCCTCGGCCACGCCGAGTACCTTCCGTGGATCGTCACCGCCTACCTCCTGACGTCGACCGCGACGTCGCCGCTCTACGGCAAGGTGTCGGACGTCTACGGCCGCCGGCTGACGATCTTCGGCGCGATCCTGGTCTTCGTCGCCGGCTCGGTGGTCAGCGCGCTCGCCGGCAACATGTTCGTCCTGATCGTCGGCCGCGCCATCCAGGGCCTCGGCGGCGGCGGGCTCTTCGCGCTGACGCAGATCGTCATCGGCGACCTCGTGCCGCCGCGCGAGCGCGGCAAGTTCGCGGCCTGGATCTCCGGCACCTGGGCGATCGCCAGCGTCGCCGGGCCGACGCTCGGCGGCTATTTCGCCGAGCACCTGCACTGGTCGCTGATCTTCTGGATCAACCTGCCGCTCGGCCTCCTCGCGGTCGTGATCATGAACCGGCCGCTCGGGAAGCTCGCGATCGAGAAGCGCGAGCAGCGCTTCGACCTGCTCGGCTCGTTCCTGCTGATCGTCGCCACCGCGGCGCTGCTGCTCGCCCTCAACTGGGGCGGCGCGACCTTCGCGTGGGACTCGGCGCCGATCCTCGCGCTGCTCGCGGCGGCACTCGTGCTGGCGGTCCTGCTCGGCTGGCGGCTCGTGAAGGCGGACGAGCCGCTGATCTCGATCGAGATCCTGCGCAACTCGATCGTGCTCGCCTCCTGCAGCGCGATGTTCCTCGTCCAGGGCGCCTATGTCGGCCTGACCGTCTTCATCCCGATCTACCTGCAGCAGGGCCTCGGCTCCTCGGTCAGCGCCTCCGGCACGGAGCTCCTCGGCATGCTGCTCGGCACGGTCGCCGGCGCCTGGGTCAGCGGGCGGCTGCTCCTGCACCTGACCCGCTACAAGTGGCTGGCGATCCTCGGCTCCGGGCTCGCGACGGCGAGCCTCGTCCTCTTCGCCGTCGTCGCCGGGCAGAAGTCGCTCCTCCTGTCGGAGATCGCGATGATCGGCGCCGGCATCGGCGCGGGCCTGACGTTCCCGGTGGCGATCATCGCGACGCAGAACGCCGTCGCGAGGGCGGATCTCGGCGCGGCGACCGGGGTGCTGACCTTCCTGCGGGCGCTCGGCGGCGCGATCGGCGTGGCGAGCCTCGGCGCGATCGCTCTCGGCTACGGCATTCCGATGGCGCACGAAGGCGCGCAGGCCGCGGCGGATGCCGACGTGTCGGCGGGCGTCTTCGCCGTCGTCTTCATCGCGGCGGCCGTGTGGATGGCGGGCTCGTTCCTGAGCTTCCTCGTGATGCGCGAGAAGCCGCTGCAGGGGCGCGAGTAGCCGCCCCCCTGCGACGCCCTCAGCCGACGCTGGCGAGGCCCGGGAAGGTCTCGAGAAGCCAGAAGGACAGGCTCGCCATCTGGCCCGTCAGGAACATCACGCCGGTGAGCACGAGCAGCGCTCCCATCGCCTTCTCGACCGTTCCCATGTGCCGGCGGAAGCGGGCCATCAGACGGATGAAGGGTCCCGCGAACAGGCTCGCCAGCAGGAACGGCACGCCGAGGCCGATCGAGTAGATCGCGAGCAGCCCGGCGCCGCGCCCGACCGTGTCCTCCGAGCCCGCGACGAACAGGATCGCCGCCAGCACCGGGCCGATGCAGGGCGTCCAGCCGAAGGCGAAGGCGAGGCCGACGAGATAGGCGCCGAGCGGGCCGGCCGGCTTCTTGTCCATGTGCACGCGCGCCTCGCGGTAGAGGAAGGCGATGCGGAAGACGCCGAGGAAGTGCAGGCCCATGATGAGGACGACGATCCCGGCCACGTAGGTCAGCACGTCCATGTAGGACAGGACGAGCTTGCCGATGGCCGAGGCGCTGGCGCCGAGCGCCACGAAGACCGTGGTGAAGCCCGCGACGAACGCCACCGCCGAGAGGACGACACGGCGGCGCACGGCGGCGCGATGCTCATGCTCGCCCTCGCCCGTCAGCTGGTCGAGCGTGACGCCGGCGAGGAAGCACAGATAGGGCGGCACGAGCGGCAGGACGCAGGGCGAGACGAACGAGATGGCGCCCGCCAGGAGCGCGCCCCAGGCGCTGACATTGGTCATCGGGAAGCTCCGGCACGATACACGGTTGCCGGTCGGCTTACGCGGCCGGAGGCCTCAGCGGCAAGGGGGCGTGTCGTCGCGGCGGTTCACGATGGCGTCGGCGTGCGGCGGGGGCGCCCGGCCCGCACCGGCACCGGCCGCATCGCGAGGCCGGCCGGGGCGCGCGTGCCGCGGCCGCCGCGGTCGTCGTCGCGCGGCAGGGCCATGATGGCGGTGCCCATGGCGGCGCTGCCCAGCGTGATGACGAAGCCGAAGGTCAGGAGGATGACGCCGACCAGCGGGTCCTGGTCGTTCATGAGCAGGCCGCGCAGGCCCTGCGCGTCGCTGATCACGAGGCCGGCCACCGTCAGCAGCGCGACGCCCACCCCGATCGCCAGGTTGCGCGCGAGCAGCTTGAAAAGACGCCCTTCCTTCATCGCCAGTCTCTCGGAGTCGAGGTTCGCTCTGTCCATCTTCGCCTCGCCGTGGCGTCGTGACAACCACCCAGCAACACAGATGCCTCGTCGTCTGAAGATGGCGCCGATCACGAAGGCGACAACGGGGCCGCCTCCCATTGACAGGAATGGTACCGAGGCAGATATAGCGGCCGAACATATATCAGCCCGATATATGTCGAAGAGACATATGCAGCAGCCCCGATGAACGTACGCACCCTGTGCCTCGCCATCCTCGTGCACGGCGACGCCACCGGATACGAGATCCGCAAGCACTCGGTCGAAGGCAATTTCAGCTACTTCGTCGACGCGAGCTACGGCGCGATCTATCCGGCGCTCAACCGCCTGACCGAGGAGGGCCTCGTCACGGTGCGCGAGGAGATGCAGGCGGGCAAGCCCGCCCGCCGGGTCTACTCGATCACGCCGGCCGGCCGCCGCGCCTTCCTCGAGGCGCTGTCGGAGGCGCCGGGGCCGGACCATTTCAAGTCGCCCTTCCTGCTGGTGGCGATGTTCGCCGAGATGCTGCCGCGCCAGCACCTGAAGAAGGCGGTCGACGAACGCGTCGCCGGCTTGCGGGAGACGCTGCAGACGCTCACCGACTGCCTCGGCAACCTCGAGGCGCGGGAGGGCGGCAGCGAATGGATCCTGCGCTACGGCATGGCCATGCACGAGGCGTCGCTGGCCTACATGCAGGAGCACCGGGACGAGCTTCTCGAGATCGCCGGGACCGCGGACGCGGCCTCCGAGGCGGCGGAGTGAGGCGGGAGGACCGACGATGCGCGCATCCTATCTCTGGGCCCTCATCATCCTCGTCGCGATCGGCGGCTGGCTCGCCTCCGGCGACATCATCGTCAGCGGCCAGGGCGGCGGCGAGCCGGCCGTGGCCCAGGCCGCGACCGGCCAGGACGAGCCGGCGCCCGCATCCGCCGACGCCGCCGCGCCGGAGGACAAGCCCTTCGCCGTGCAGGTGCGCCGCAGCGAGGCGAAGCCGCGCCAGCAGACGCTGACCCTGCGCGGCCACACCGAGGCGAAGCAGAAGGTCACCGTGCGCGCCCAGACCGACGGCCTCGTCGAGGAGATCCCGGTGGCGAAGGGCGACCGCGTCGCCGCGGGCGACGTCGTCTGCCGCATCGAGGACGGCAACCGCAAGGCGGAGGTGCTGCGGGCGGAAGCCGCCCTCGCCCAGGCGCAGCAGGACTACGACGCGGCCTCGAGCCTCAACCAGAAGGGCTACACCGCCGAGACGAAGCTGCGCGCGGCGAAGGCCTCGCTCGACGCGGCCAAGGCCACCCTGTCGGAGACCAAGCTCGACCTCGACCGGACGGAGATCCGCGCGCCCTTCGACGGCGTCATCCAGGCGCTGCCGGCGGAGACGGGCGCGCTCCTGAACGTCGGCGAGCCGTGCGCCGAGCTGATGGCCTACGACCCGATGCTCGCCGTCGCCGACGTCTCCGAGCGCAACGTGCAGGCGCTGAGCCGCGGCATGGAGGGCACGGTGCAGCTCGTCACCGGGCAGCAGGTGCCGGGCAAGATCACCTATATCGCGCCCTCGGCCGATGCCGGGACGCGCACCTTCCGGATCGAGCTCACGCTCGACAACGCCGACGGCAGCCTGCGCGACGGCGTGACCACCACGGTCCGCATCCCGCTCGAGACGACGATGGCGCACTTCTTCTCGCCGGCCGTCCTGACGCTCAGCGAGAAGGGCCAGATCGGCGTGCGCGTCGTGCAGGACGACAAGACGGTCGCCTTCATGCCGGTGCGCATCGTCGAGGACCGGCCCGACGGCGTCTGGGTCGAGGGCCTGCCCGACGAGGTCACCCTGATCACGGTGGGGCAGGAATACGTGCAGGCCGGCGAGACCGTCTCGCCCGTCTTCGAGACCGCGGAGGCCGGCAAGTGATCTCGGCGCTCGGCTCCATCCTGACGCGGCCGCGGTCGGTCCTGACGATCCTCGTGGCGCTGCTCGCCGCCGGCGTCCTCTCCTACCTGTCGGTGCCGAAGGAGGCCAACCCGGACATCGACATCCCCGTCTTCTACGTCTCGGTCGTCCAGCAGGGCGTCTCGCCGGAGGACGCCGAGCGGCTGCTCGTGCGGCCGCTCGAGACGAAGCTGCAGGGGCTCGACGGGCTGAAGGAGATGACCGGCATCGCGTCGGAGGGGCACGGCTCGGTGCTGCTCGAGTTCGACGTCGATTTCGACAAGGATTCCGTGCTCGCCGACATCCGGGCGAAGGTCGACGAGGCGCAGGGCGAGCTGCCGCCCGAGGCCGAGCAGGCGCAGGTCTTCGAGACGAACTTCAACCTGCTGCCGACGATCGTCGTGGCGCTGTCGGGCAACGTGCCGGAGCGCACGCTCTACCGGCACGCGCTGCAGCTCCAGGACGCGCTCGAGGCGATCCCGACCGTGCTCGAGGCGAACCTCGCCGGCCAGCGCGAGGAGCTGCTCGAGGTGCTGATCGACAACGAGCGGCTGCAGGCCTACGGCCTGACGCAGGAGCAGATCTACCAGGCGGTGACGCGCAACAACCAGCTGGTGCCGGCCGGCGCCCTCGACAGCGGCTCGGGCCGCTTCAACGTCAAGGTGCCGGGCCTCGTCGAGACGGCGGCCGACGTGAACTCGCTGCCGGTCAAGGTCGAGGACGGCAAGGTCGTGACGCTCGGCGACGTCGCGCGAGATCCGCCGCACCTTCAAGGACGCGACCTCCTTCAGCCGCTTCAACGGCAAGCCGGCGATCGCCATCCAGGTCATCAAGCGCTCCGGCACCAACGTCATCGACAACAACGAGGCCGTCCGCAAGGTCGTGGCGGAGGTGACCTCCACCTGGCCGAAGACGATCGACATCGACTTCACGCTCGACACCTCGACCTTCATCAAGGACGTGCTCGGCTCGCTGCAGTCGTCGATCATGACCGCGATCGCGCTCGTCATGGTGGTGATCGTGGCGGCGCTCGGCCTGCGCTCGGGCCTGCTCGTCGGCCTGTCGATCCCGACCTCGTTCATGATCGGCTTCCTGATCATCTCGCTGCTCGGCATGAGCGTGAACATGATGGTCATGTTCGGCCTCGTGCTCACCGTCGGCATGCTGGTCGACGGCTCGATCGTCGTCATCGAGTACGCCGACCGGAAGATGTCGGAGGGCCTGCACCGGCGCGAGGCCTACAAGCTCGCCTCGCAGCGCATGTTCTGGCCGATCTTCTCCTCGACCGCCACGACGCTCGCCGCCTTCCTGCCGATGCTCCTGTGGCCCGGCGTGTCCGGCGAGTTCATGAGCTACCTGCCGATCATGGTGATCATCATCCTCACCGCCTCGCTGCCGGTGGCGATGATCTTCCTGCCGGTGCTCGGCAGCCTGATCGGCAAGACGAACGCGCGGCCCGAGGAGGCCGAGGAGGCGCGCCGGCTCGACAGCCCGGAGCCGATCGACTGGAGCCGGATGAGGGGGCTGACGGGCCTTTACATCCGCACGCTGCGGCTCCTCGCCGGCTCGCGGCTCGGCCACATCGCGGTGATCGTCGGCATGGTCGCGCTGACGTTCGGGGTGTTCAACCTCTACGGCAAGCACAATTCGGGCGTGGAGTTCTTCGTCGACGAGGAGCCGACCCAGGTCGTCGCGCTGGTGCGCGGCCGCGGCAACATGTCGGCGGCCGAAGAGCGCGACCTCGTCGTGCGGGCGGAGGACCAGATCCTGACGGTCGACGGCATCCAGTCCGTCTTCACGACGGTCGGCGGCGATTCCGGCGGCTCGCATCTCGGCGGCGTGCAGGACAAGCCCGCCGACGTGATCGGCGAGATGATGATCGAGCTCGACGACTATTGCTGCCGGCGCACGGCGAAGGAGATCTTCGCCGAGATCCGCGACAAGGTCGCCCCGCTGCCCGGCATCATCGTCGAGCTGCGCAAGCAGGAGGGCGGGCCGCCGACCGGCAAGGACATCCGGCTCGAGCTGACCGACACGAGCTACGCGCGGGTGAAGGAGATCGCCGGCAGGGTGCGCAGGCACCTGGAGACGGAGGTGTCCGACCTGCGCGACGTCGAGGATTCGCGCCCGCTGCCCGGCATCGAATGGCAGATGAACGTCGACCGCGAGGAGGCCGGCCGCTACGGCACCGACATCGCCTCGGTCGGCGGCATGATCCAGCTCGTGACGAACGGCATCCTGGTGGGCACCTACCGGCCCGACGATTCCGACGAGGAGGTCGACATCCGCGTCCGCCTGCCGGAGGACGAGCGCTCGATCGACAGCCTCGACCGGCTGAGGATCAACACGCCGAAGGGCACGGTGCCGCTGTCGAACCTCGTGGAGCGGACGGCGCAGCCGAAGGTCTCCTCGATCACCCGCCAGAACGGCCGCTACGCGATCGACGTGAAGGCCGGCGTCGTCAAGGAAGGCGGCGTGACGGTCGACGAGAAGGTGAACGAGATCAAGACATGGCTCGAGGCGCAGGATTTCCCGGCGACGACGAGCTACCGCTTCCGCGGCGCGGACGAGGAGCAGAAGGAGGCGCAGTCCTTCCTCGGCAAGGCGGCCGGCGCCGCGCTCTTCATCATGTTCATCATCCTGGTGACGCAGTTCAACTCGTTCTACCAGACGTTCCTGACGCTCTCGACGGTCGTCATGAGCGTGCTCGGCGTGCTGATCGGGATGATGGTCACGGGGCAGAAATTCTCGGTCATCATGACCGGCACCGGCATCGTCGCGCTGGCCGGCATCGTCGTGAACAACTCCATCGTGCTGATGGACACCTACAACGAGCTCAGGCGCGACCACGGCATCTCCGGGCTCGACGCGGTGCTGAAGACCTGCGCCCAGCGCATCCGCCCGATCATGCTGACGACGATCACCACCATCATGGGCCTCGTGCCCATGGCGCTGCAGGTCAATTTCGACTTCTTCACGCCGGCGATCCAGGTCGGCTCGATCACCTCGGTGTGGTGGGTGCAGCTGTCGACGGCGGTGATCTTCGGCCTCGGCTTCTCGACCATCCTGACGCTGCTCGTCATCCCCACCCTGCTCGCGATGCCGAGCGTGTGGGCACAGAGCTGGCGGGCGTGGCGCGACCGGCGCCGGTCCGGCAAGGACACGCCGGAGACGGAGCGCTGGCCGGAGGCGACGCCGCCGGCGCTGCCGGCACCGGGCTTCCGCGAGGCCGCCGAATAGCGGCCGCCGAAACGACAGAAGGGGCGCCGAGGCGCCCCTTCTTCATTGCGTGCCGCGTTGTCGCGAAGGCCGGGTCAGGCCGCGGCCTCGACGTCGAGCGCCGCGACCGGCAGGCCGAACTTCTCGGCGAGATACCACTGCAGCTCGCGCACCGACTGGTAGGGATAGCTCCGGTCCATCAGGTGCGTGATCTCGGTCTCGCGGCCCTGCTGGCGTCGCCACAGGCGGTTGAGGGTGAAGGCCGGGCCTTCGGAGGCCCTGTCGTTGGCCGCGGTCTGCGGCTGGAAGGTGAAGTTCATGTCTTCTTCTCTTTATGTATGATGGCGCCGCTCCTCATCGGGAGCGCGCGAACCTCTGGGGAGCGCGGATGACGCGCTCCGTGATGCCGGCGCAGGCCGCCTGAAGGTGCGAGCGCACCGCCTCGCATCGCCGTGGGCGCAGACGAGGTTCCAGGACGGCCTGGACGGGAAAGCGGAACGGCACTCCGGAGGCGGGCGCGAAATCGCGCTGATCGCCCGTGAAAACCTTCAGAAATTTCCGAGGGAAAAACCGGAAGCGTGCGGCGGAAAACCGCGCTTCGACGGAGGCCGTTGCACATAAATAGGCCTTGCCCGTCGCCGTTTCAATGGGCGATTCAGAAATAAACCGCCTTGTAAAGGCCGCGATTTGCGCCCACTCTTCGCAATCGATATTTGGCCGGACAACATGGCCGTTCTGCCTGGCTCGCCGGGCGCGCGTTCAGATCTTCCTACAAATCTCGATTTCGGCAACGGGCGCTCGACGTCCGCTGCCCCCTGAACACGCGCCAGCAGAAGGATTTCCAGCATGGCCACAGGCAGCGTCAAGTTCTACAATTCCACCAAGGGTTTCGGCTTCATCCAGCCCGACGACGGCAGCAAGGACGTCTTCGTCCACGCCACCGCGCTCGAGGCGGCCGGCATGAACGGCCTCGTCGAGGGCCAGAAGGTCTCCTTCGACGTGGAGGCCGACCGGCGCTCCGGCAAGCAGGCCGCCGCCAATCTGCGGAACGCCTGATCCAGACAACGAAAGGCGCGGGAAACCGCGCCTTTCTTGTTTCGAAGGGCTCGTCAGGGAGGACCAAGACCATGTCGAACCACGCATACAAGGTCGGCCAGAACGTGCGCGTCCTGGCCTCGACCGTGCATCCCGGCGTCGCCGGCATCTACAAGATCGTCGCCCTCCTCCCGGAGGAGCACGGCGACCGCCAGTACCGCGTGCAGAGCACCACGAGCGCGCAGCAGCGCGTCCTCTGGGAGAGCCAGATCGCGACCGGCGCCGCCGCGACGCCCGCCGACGCCCTCTGGGGCTGACGGCGCCGGACCGCCGGCGGGGACGCACCACGTCCCGCCGTGCCGTCCCGAGACTTGCGCGGACGCTTTGCCACTGAGCGTCTCGATCGGCCACGAGGTGGCGTCAGCCGAACCAGCAGGTCGAGGAGACACCATGGCCAAGGAACAGAAGCGCGGGAACCGCGAAGCGAAGAAGCCGAAGGGCACCGGCAAGGCCGGCAAGTCGGGACCGAAATATCTCGCCGCCGGCGAGATGACGGCCCCGGTGAAGAACGCCATGCCGCAGGCCCCGAAGAAGAAGTAGCGCATGGCACGTTTCGAGCTGACGATCGTCGGCGGCGAAAAGATCCTCGTCGATCATCCCATCCCGGCGATGGACGACATGCGCGCGCATCTCGAAGACAGCGGCTTCGTCGTGTTCCGGGAGGTGAAGGCCGGCGCCACCGGCCCGCTGAAGGAGGTGATCATCGCGACCGCGCAGATCTCCCTGCTTCGCCCCCTCCCCGACGGAAGCACCCAGGGAAGCAACTTTCAGCCGAAACGGTGAATGCTCGGAGAGACCGATGACCGAAACGACGCAGGCACCCGGCGCGGCCACGCGCAACAGGCGGGACAAGGCCGAAGAGACGACGAAGACCGCGAAGGCCTTCATCGAGGCCGAGCGCGAGGCCGCCCGCAAGAAGACCTCCCGCCTGAGAGAGGCCCGACTGGAGAAGGAGGCCGCCGAGGCCGAGGAAGCGCAGGCCGCGGCAGCCGCCAAGCCCGTGCGGAAGCGCCGCGGGGCCTGACCCGGCGGCCGGAGCCTCACACACCCATCACCGCCCAGCCATGGGCCGGCAGCTCGACCTGCCGGCCTTCGCCGTGTCCGGCGAGCGTTCCCTCCCCCGCGAGGATCCCGCTCGCCCCGGCGGCGGGCAGGCTCGCGGCATCGGCCGCGAGATTGAGGGCGACGAGCAGCGCGCCCTCCCCCGAGCGCGTCTCGTAGACGAGCTCCTCGTTCTTCAGGTGCCGCGTCTGCGTCCGCGCCTCGTGCAGCCAGGGATGGCGGCGGCGCAATCCGATCAGCTCCTGGTGCAGGCGGTAGACCGGCCAGCCATGGGGCGCGAGGTCCTCCGGCGCCGCCGGAAAGGCCGGCCGCACCGCGTCGTCGCCGCCCGGCCGGTCCTCCTTCACGCCGCGAAAGGCCTGCTCGTCGCCGGCATAGACCGAGGGCGTGCCGCCCAGCGTGAAGAGCAGCACGACGGCGTGCGCGAGGTGGCGCTCCTCCTCGATCCGGCTGGCGATCCGCGTGACGTCGTGATTGCCGAGGAAGGTGTAGGGGGCGAAGGCGTCGAGGAAGGCGTTGTGGCGGTCGAGCGCCCAGGCGAGCTCGAAGAAGTTGCGGTCCCCGATCGAGCTCCAGATCGCCTTCCACAGCTCGTACTGGGTGACCGCGTCGAAGCCGCTCCCGCGCACGGTCGCGGCGTAGTCGCCGTGGATCACCTCGCCGAAGATGTAGGCCTCGGGGAAGGCCTCGCGCACGCGCGGCAGGACCTTCGCCCAGAACGCGTCGGGCACCGCGTAGGCCGCGTCGAGGCGCCAGCCGTCGGCGCCGCGGCCGAGCCAGTGCGTCATGATCTCGGCCACGTGATCGGCGACGGCGGGCTCGTCGTGGTTCAGCGCGACGAGCTGGTCGTGGCCCTCGAACGTCTCGTACGCCGGCTCGGTCCCGGGCCCGGCCCCGTCCGGCCAGCGCAGGCGGAACCATGAGGCCTCCGGCGCCGAGGGGCCGTGCTCGACCACCCTGCGGAAGGCGGGGTGGTCGCGGCCGACATGGTTGAAGACCCCGTCGAGCAGGACGCGCAGGCCGCGCTCGTGCGCGCCATGGACGAGCGCGTCGAAGTCGCCGTCGTCGCCGAGCCGGGGATCGACCGCGAAGTGGTCGAGCGTGTCGTAGCCGTGCGTGGAGGACCGGAAGACCGGCCCCAGCGCGAGGCCGGACGCGCCGAGCTCCACGGCATAGTCGAGCCACGCCTCGAGCGCCGGCAGGCGGTGGCGCACCTCGCCGTCCTGCGGCAGCGCGCCCTCCGCGCCGAGGAAGCCCAGCGGATAGACGTGCCACCAGATCGCGTGCTTCACCCAGCCAGGCATGGTCGCCCCGCTTGCGTGCTCTCGGGAGCCGTCATGGCGCGGCCGCGCCGGCCGGATCCTCGTCCGGCTGCTCCTCCGGGATGCCGCCATGCTTGCGCTTCAGGCGGCCGTAGACGAGCGGCGCGACGGGGACGGTGGCGCCGTAGACGATCGTCCAGAAGGTCAGGCTCGTCCACGGGAAGCTGACCAGGAGGGCGACCACGATGACGACGGCGACGAAGGTCGGCAGGACGTATTCGCGCGGCACCCGCATCGTCATCCGCTTGGCGGAGAAGGTCGGCAGCGTCGAGACCATCAGGAAGGCGATGACGAGCTCGAAGACGAGCACCGCCGGCGCACCCTCGGGCGTGTAGTCCATGCCGGAGAGCTGCAGGTAGATCGGCAGGAGGACGGTGATGGCGCCGGCCGGCGCCGGCATGCCGACGAAGAAATTGCCCATCCAGGAGGGCTTCTTCGGCTGGTCGAGGGCGACGTTGAAGCGGGCGAGCCTGAGCGCCGAGCACAGCGCGAAGACGAGGCCGGCGATCCAGCCGATCGAGCCGAGACGGTCGAGCAGCCAGGCGTGGAGCAGGATCGCCGGCGCGACGCCGAAATTGACGAAGTCCGACAGCGAGTTCGAGCTCGGCGCCGAAGCGCGAGGTCGACTTGAGCAGGCGGGCGACGCGGCCGTCGAGCCCGTCGAGCACGGCGGCGAAGGCGATCGCCGCGATCGCCGTCTCGATGCGGCCCTCGTAGGCCATGCGGATCGCCGTCAGCCCGGCGCACAGCGCCAGCAGCGTCAGCATGTTCGGCACGAGCATGCGCAGCGGCACGCCGCGGAACGACCGGTGCCCCTTCGCCTTGTTCTCGAGGTCGGGGTCGAAGGGCTGGAACGGCGTTTCCATGGGTGCGGGTCCTTGTGGTCGCGTCAGTCGGATCGCCAGTTGAGCGGCACGGCGCGCCCGGCATCGGGGCCGAGGCTTGCGATCACCGTCTCGCCGGCCGTCGCCGTCTGGCCGACCTGGCAGAGGATCTCGGCGTCGTCGGGCAGGTAGTGGTCGACCCGGCTGCCGAAGCGGATGAGGCCGATGCGCTGGCCGGGCTCGACCCGGCCGCCCTCCTCGACGAAGCAGACGATGCGGCGGGCGACGAGGCCGGCGATCTGCACCACGCCGACGAGCTTCGCCTGGGGCGTCTCGAGCACCAGCGCGTTGCGCTCGTTGTCCTCGCTCGCCTTGTCGAGCTCGGCGTTCACGAACTTGCCGGGCGTGTAGACGATGCGCTCGATGCGCCCGCCCACGGGCGCGCGGTTCACGTGCACGTTGACGACGTTCATGAACACCGAGACGCGCGGCAGCGGCGCCGTGCCGAGGTCGAGCTCCTTGGGCGGCACCACACGGCTGACCGAGGAGATGCGGCCGTCGGCACCGCTGACGACGAGATCGGCGCCGACCGGCGTGACGCGCGTCGGGTCGCGGAAGAAATAGGTCACCCACGCCGTGATCAGCGCGAAGATCCAGCCGACCCAGGTGCCGAACGCCCAGAGGACCAGCGTCACGACGACGCCGATGGCGATGAAGGGATAGCCTTCGCGATGGATGGGCACCATCGCGTTGCGAAGGCTGCGGATCATGTCGTTCACGTCGCCGGTTTCCTCCTCGCGCGCATGGCGGTCGTCGCCGCGGCTCGCCGCGCCTGTCTCGGCGGACCGGGCCGTCCGGAACGATCCCTACAACCTGCGCGCCGCCGCACCAAGCCGTCCGCTACATCGCAACGTAGCGGTCCCGCCGGTGGTTCACGGCGAGGAGCAGATTGAGGATGACCGCCCCCACGATCGAGTAGACGATCGCCCTCGGCTCGACCACGGTGAAGGCCAGCGCCAGGATCGACAGGTCGAAGGCGAGCTGCACGAGCCCGGCGCGCCAGCCGAACCGGTCCTGCAGGAACAGGGCGAGGATGCCGACCCCGCCGAGGCTCGCCCGGTGGCGGAACAGGATGAGCAGGCCGACGCCGATCAGCACCCCCGCCAGCGCCGCGCCGTAGAGCGGGTCGACCGCGCCGAAGCTCACGAGGCCCGGCTGCACGGCCGTCAGCCCGGACATGGCCGCGATGGCGATGATCGTCTTGACGGTGAAGGCGCGGCCCATGCGGCCGACGGCCAGCAGGAAGAACGGCAGGTTCACGAAAAAGAAGACGAGGCCGAAGTTCCAGCCGGTCGCGTAGGTGATGACGAGCGACAGCCCGGCCGTGCCGCCGGTCAGGAAGCCGAGATGGCTGAGGATGGCGACGCCGAGCGCCGTCGTGACGACGCCCGTGACGAGCCCCTGCGCGTCCTCGAGCGGCGTGTGCCGCGTGGCGGTGGCTTCCCAGCTTCCGAAAGGCGTCTTCACGGCAGGATCTTCGACTCGGGTCGGTTTGCGGCGCGTCGGGTGCGAGACTAGCGTTCTTCGCAGCCGCAACAAGACGCTTCACGCCGCGTCCGTCTCCCGCTCCTGCTCGCGGGCCGGCCGGGTCCCGCCGAGATCCTCCTCGTGCTCGGCGCGGGCGAGCTGCTCCTCGGCCTCCGCCTGCTCGCGCTGGCGGCTCCACATGCCGGCATAGACGCCGTTCCTCGCCAGGAGCTCCTCGTGCCGGCCGCGCTCGACGATCTCGCCCTTGACGAGCACGACGATCTCGTCGGCGTCGATGACGGTCGACAGGCGGTGCGCGATGACGAGCGTCGTGCGGCCCTGCGACACCGCCTTCAGCGCCGACTGGATGGCCTTCTCGGTCTGCGTGTCGAGCGCCGAGGTGGCCTCGTCGAGCATCAGGATGGGCGGGCTCTTGAGGATCGTGCGGGCGATGGCGACGCGCTGCTTCTCGCCGCCCGACAGCTTCAGGCCGCGCTCGCCGACCGGCGTCTCGTAGCCCTCGGGCAGGCTCTCGATGAAGTCGTGGATCTGCGCCTTGCGGGCGGCCTCGATCACCTCCTCGCGCGAGGCGGACGGGCGGCCGTAGCGGATGTTGTAGAGCACCGTGTCGTTGAACAGCACCGTGTCCTGCGGGACCATGCCGATGACGGCGCGCAGGCTTGCCTGCTGGACCTTCGAGATGTCCTGGCCGTCGATCGTCACGCGGCCGCCCATGATGTCGTAGAAGCGGAACAGGATGCGCGAGATCGTCGACTTGCCGGCGCCCGTCGGGCCGACGATCGCCACGGTGCGGCCCGCCGGCACCGTGAAGCTGATGCCCTTCAGGATCGGCCGCTGCGCGTCGTAGGAGAACACGACGTCGTCGAAGCGCACCTCGCCGGCCTCGACCCGCAGGGGCCTCGCGTCCGGCGCGTCGGCGATCTCGGGGTCGCGGTCGAGCAGCTCGAACATCGACTCCACGTCGACGAGCCCCTGCTTGATCTCGCGGTACATGGTGCCGAGGAAGTTGAGCGGCATGTAGAGCTGGATCAGCAGCGCGTTGATCATCACGAAGTCGCCGACGGTCGCCGTTCCGGCGACGACCTGCCGCGCCGACAGCGCCATGCAGATCGTCATCGCCGTGGTGAAGATCACCGCCTGCCCGAAATTGAGCCCGGCAAGCGACGTCCAGGTGCGGATCGCGGCGCCCTCGTAGCGCTGCATCAACTCGTCGAAGCGGCGGGCCTCCAGCTTCTCGTTCCCGAAATACTTGACCGTCTCGTAGTTCAGCAGCGCGTCCAGCGACTTGAAGTTCGCCTCGTTGTCGCTCTCGTTCATCGCCCGCCGGATGGCGATGCGGCGGTTGGAGGCCCAGACGGTGAAGCCGAGATAGCCGACGATCATCACCGCCAGCACGCCGAGATAGACGAGGTCGAACTGGTAGGCGACGACGATGGCCACGAGGGCGAACTCGATGACGGTCGGGATCATCGACAGGATCGTCAGGCGGACGATCAACTCGATGCCCTTGGTGCCGCGCTCGATGATGCGGCTCAGGCCGCCGGTGCGCCGCGCCACGTGATAGCGCAGGCTGAGCCTGTGCATGTGCTCGAAGGTGCGGTTGGCGAGCACGCGCACGGCATGCTGCCCGACCCGCGCGAACAGCGCGTCGCGAAGCTGCGTGAAGCCGAGCATCGTGATGCGGGCCGCGCCGTAGGCGAGGACCAGCGCCAGCGGCACGACCATGAACTGCAGCCACTGCGGCGCTTCTTGCGCGAGATGGCCCTCGCCGGTCAGCGTGTCGGTGGCGAACTTGAAGGCGTAGGGCACCATCACCGTGACGATCTTCGCCAGGATGAGGGCGAGGAGCGCGAGCACGGCGCGCGTCTTCAGGTCGCCCCGGTCGGAGGGCCAGATATACGGCCAGAGCCGCCTGAGCGTGGAGAACGTGCTGGCTTCCGCGTCGACCGCGGCGCGATTGGGCGCGCCGCCGCCGTCGCCGGCTTGCGTGTCGGTCATCGTGTTCCCTTGTCGCGGACGCCGGATGCGGCCGCCTTCGTTCTGCAGGCGGCGGCGCTCAGCCCTGCTGGTCCGCCTGCTCCTGCGCGTCGGGCTGCGGAATGGTGAAAACCTGGCCCGGATAGATCAGCGCGGGGTCGCGGATCTGGTTCTTGTTGGCGTCGTAGATCACCGTGTAGCGCGTGCCGCGGCCGTAGAGCTTGCGCGCGATCGTCCACAGATTGTCGCCCCGGTTGATCATCACCACGGCGGCATCCCCGGCCCCGCCGACGCCGGCCGCCTGGCCCGTGCCGCTGGAGCCCTGCGCCACCGCACCCTGGCCGCGCACGTCCGCCGAGCCGGCCGCCACGTTGCCCGATGTACCGCCCTCCGTCGAATAGGCAACCTTGACGCGCTGGAATTTGACCGCCGACCGCGCCGAGACGCCGCCGGCCGCGTTCACCGCGTCGGCCCGCACCTCGTAGCTGCCGGGCGGCAGGGCGTGCGAGGCGGTGATGAACCAGTTGCCGGTCGCGTCGGCCTGCACCTGGCCGAGCGGCTCGTTGTTGACGTAGAGCCGCACCGGCTGGTCGGGCTTCGCCTGGCCGGACATCATGAGCTTGTTCGGCTCCTCGACCTCGACCGTCTCGATCGCGACCTGCGGCTCGCCGCCCTGGGAAGCGCCGGAACCGGCTGCGCCCGGAGACGCCGCGTCCGAAGATGCGTCGGCGCCGGCCTTGCCCTGGCCGCCGGAGGCGGGGTCGCCGGCCTTCGCCGCCGCGCCGCTGCCGGCAGCGGACGGCGTCACCTCGCCGGCCTTGCCTCCGTCTCCCGCAGGGGCCGCGTCCGCCGGACCGCCGGCGGGCGCCTGGCCCTCCGACGGCAGGGACGCGATCTGCTGATCCGCCTTCGGCTCGGCCTCCGGCCGGGTGGCGGATTCCTGCTGCCCTTGTTCCTGCTGGACCTGTTCCTGCTGCCCTTGCTGCTGCTGGCCCTGTTCCTGCCGGCCCTGGGCCAGAGCGGTATCGGATTGCTGCGTCGCGGCCGGCGCGGGGCCGGCCTGTCCGGCCGTGGTCTCCGCCGTCTCGCCGGCGGTCGCGCTCGCGTCGCCACCATTCGCGCCGGACACCGCAGCCGTGGAGGACGCGCCGGACGCCGACGGGGCGGCCTGGTCCTGCGGCGTCGGCGACTGTCCGGATCCTGCCGGCGCGCTCGAGCCATCGGCTGGCGCGCCCTGCATCCGACCGGCGGCCTGCTGCCCGGCTTCGGACGGCGCGGACTGCGACGATGCACCGGCAGGGCCCGCCTCTCCGGACGCAACACCCGCCGCCTGCTCCTGCGCCGTCGCCGCCGATCCGGAGCCTGCAGCCACGCCCTTGCCGCCCGGCTCGTCCGATGTGCCGGCAGCGGCCTGATCGGCACCGGGCCGCGGCGCATCGGCGGAGGTTCCGACCGCGGAGCCCGCGCCGGACGGCGGCGCTCCCGCGTCCGAAGTCCCGGGCGCGGTACGCTCGTCAGGTCGCGCGTTCTTCTTGGCGGTGCCCTCGGTCGTCGCCGGTGCCGGCCCCGGTCGTCGCCGACCCGGCGGTTCCCGCACCGGCCCCGGCCGGCGTCTCGCGCGGCTGCGGCTCGGCCATCGCCAGTTCCTGTTCCTGCGCAGGCTCCTTCGACGGGCCAGCGCCGTCGCCGGTGCCCTCCGAGGCCTCGCCGCCGGCGGTCGTCGTCCCGTCGGCGCGTCCGGCCGTGGCGAGATCGGTCTCACCCGGCTGCTCCGGTGCCGAACCGGGCTTGGAGTCGACAGCCGCCGTGTCCTGTCCCCGCAGCCCCCGGGGCGCCTCGCGCGGCATCGGAACCGGCCCCGGATGCCCGGGCAGCCATGACGGCGCCTCGGGCGGCATGGGCACGCCGCCGCCCGCTCCGGGCGCCTGCGACGCGCCGGCACCCGACGTGCCGCCGCCGTTTTCGGCCATGGCGAGGTCCTGCGTGGCGCCGGAGGTGCCGGCGTCGCCCTCGCCCGCGTTCCCGGCGGCCGTGCCACCCGGGGCGCCGGACGAACCGGCCTGCCCGGTCTCGCCCGCGCCGGCCGGGGCGGATCCCGCCGCCGCCATGTCCTGCGACCGGGCCGCGTCGTCGCCGGGCGAGCCGGAGCCCGGCTGCCCCGCCGAACCGCCGCCGGAGGCCTCGCCCGAGGGCGCGCCTGTCGAAGCCGCGGAGCCGGCGTCGGCGGCCTCGCCGGCCGCCTTCCCCGCGCCGGGCTTCGCGCCCTCCGGCGTCTTCGCACCGGGCTCGGCGGCGGCGACCTGCTGGCCGCCCTCCGCCGGCGTCTCCGGGCGCTGCACGATGCGCGACGGCTTGCCCTGCGGCGTCACCGCGACCAGCGGCGTGTCGCCGTCGCCGGTGATCACCACCGCGACGTGGTCGCCGTAGCGCGGGCTCGCATCACCCTCGTCGGTCGCGCGCAGCGCCAGGTCGTGCGAGCCGACGCCCAGCGGCTTGTCGAGCACGATCGCCCACTCGCCGCTCGCGTTGACGGCGCTCTTTCCCAGGACGGCGTCAGCCGACACGAGCTCCACCCGGGCGTCGGCCGTGGCATGCCCCGCCGCGACGAACTCGCCGCTCGGCTCGACGCGCACGAGATCGAAGCTCGGCAGATCGTCCGACGTGGCGGTCTCCGGCGCCGGCGCCCGGGGCTTCTTCGCCGCGTCGGGCGCAGGCGCGGGCGCCTCCGGAGCGGCGGCCGTCTGCTCGCTGTTCTCCGCCTCCTGGCGGGAATCGAGGACGACATAGCCGACCACGCCTGCGACGAGGAGCACGAAGAGCGCAGCAAGTATCTTGACGTTCATAACCGAGAGGTCCGTGGTTGGCGGTTCCGGGCCGCCCCAACTCGAAGGGCGGGAGGCGCCGTGGCCGCCCTCATCGAACGTGAACACATCGCTGTCACGATCCAATCTCACCTATATGGTGAATGCGAAAAGGACAAGGCGCCGGGACGTAGCAGAGCCGGCGCCGCCCAGAGGATCAGACGAGTAGATGACGAAACTTGAGCGCGTGTGTGTGTATTGCGGCTCCGGCCCCGGCCGAAAGCCGGTCTATCGGGAAGCAGCCGAAGCTTTCGGCGCCTGCCTCGCCGAGGCCGGCATCGGCCTCGTCTATGGCGGGGGCAGTCTCGGGCTGATGGGGACGGTGGCGAGCTCCGTGCTGAAGCACGGCGGCCATGTCACCGGCATCATCCCGCAGTTCCTGACCGACCGGGAGAAGATGCTGCGCGACGTGCAGGAGCTGATCGTCACCGACGACATGCACGAGCGCAAGAAGCTGATGTTCGACAAGGCCGACGGCTTCGTCGCGCTGCCGGGCGGCATCGGCACGCTCGAGGAGACCGTCGAGATGCTGACGTGGAGCCAGCTCGGGCGCCACAACAAGCCGATCGTTCTCGCCAATGTCGACGATTTCTGGCGGCCCTTCTGCGACCTGATCGACCACATGCGCGAGGAGCTGTTCATCCGCTCCGAGCTGCAGGTCGACCTGATGATCGCCGACACGGTCGAGGAGATCCTGCCGATGATGCGCTACTCCGTGGAGACCGGCGAGATCCGCACGGAGCGCGAGGAGGAGGCCGCGGAGAAGGAGACGATGCGCCGGATGTGAGGCCGCTCAGGCGAAGCGGCGGGCATGGTCGGCGAGCGACTCCAGGAGCTTGCCGAGGAACTTCCGCGCCCGCTCGTCGGTCAGCCGGCCGTTCTCGTCGAACTTCTCGTCGGCGCCCGCGATGTGGACCTCGGGCCGCACGACCGTCTCCGCGTTGAGCGCCACCAGCACCTGCCGCAGATGGTGCTGGCACCTGATGCCGCCATAGGGGCTGGGCGAGGCGGTGGCGATCGCCGTCGGCTTGCCGGCCAGGGGCTGCGGCCTCGTCTGGGTCATCCAGTCGATCGCGTTCTTGAGGACGCCGGGGAACGAGTAGTTGTACTCCGGGGTGACGATGACGAGCCCGTCGACGGCGCGGATGGCGGCCGCCATCCGCTCGACCTCGGCGGGAAGCCCGCCCGTCTCGATGTCCTCGTCGTAGAGCGGGAGCGTGCCGATCGACGGCAGCTCCTCGATGCGGCACGCCGTCCGGCGCGTGCTCCTGCAGGTTGCCCGCCACCTTCCGGTTCAGCGAGTCCCTGCGCAGGCTGCCCACCAGCACGCCGAACACGAGTTCCTTGCCGCGTTCCTTGCCGGTTTCTCTGCCGTCTTCCCTGCCGTCGCTCATTCGTGGTCCTTCCGGTCGAAAGCCGGAGCGGATCACCCGACCGACGCGATACGCCGCGAACGATCCTCCGGCGAGGCGGCGACGCCGGAACGCAGGAGCTTGAAGGTGATCGAATCCACAAGCGCCTGGAACGAGGCGTCGACGATGTTGGGAGAGACGCCCACGGTCGACCAACGGTTCCCCTCGCCGTCGCGGCTCTCGATCAGGACGCGCGTCGTCGCCGAGGTGCCGCCGTTGAGGATGCGCACCTTGTAGTCGACGAGCTCGAGGTCCTCGATGTGGGTCTGGAAGCGGCCGAGATCCTTGCGCAGCGCCATGTCGAGCGCGTTCACCGGGCCGTTGCCCTCGCCGACCGACATCAGCTTCTCGCCGTCGACCGTCACCTTCACCACCGCCTCGGAGATCGTCACGAGGTCGCCGACGGCGTTGTGGCGGCGCTCGACCATGACGCGGAAGCTCTCGATGTCGAAGAAGGTCGGCACGTGGCCGAGCACGCGCCGCGCCAGAAGCTCGAAGGAGGCGTCGGCCGCCTCGTAGGCGTAGCCCTCGTTCTCGCGGCGCTTCACCTCGTCGAGCAGGCGCGGGATGCGCGGGTCGTTCCGGTCGACGGCGATGCCGAGCCGCTCGAGCTCGGCGAGGAGGTTCGAGCGCCCCGCCTGGTCGGACACCAGGACATGGCGCACATTGCCGACGCTCTCGGGCGCGACGTGCTCGTAGGTCGAGGGATCCTTGACGATCGCCGAGGCGTGCAGGCCCGCCTTCGTCGCGAAGGCCGACTGCCCGACATAGGGCGCCTGCCGGTTCGGCGCGCGGTTCAGGATCTCGTCGAAGTGCCGCGAGATCGCCGTCACCTGCGCGAGCTGCCGGTCGGTGACGCCGGTCTGGAAGCGCCCGGAATATTCGGGCTTCAGCTTCAGCGTCGGGATCAGCGTGATCAGGTTGGCGTTGCCGCAGCGCTCGCCCAGGCCGTTGAGCGTGCCCTGGATCTGCCGCGCGCCGGCCCTGACCGCGGCGAGCGAGTTGGCGACCGCCTGCCCGGTGTCGTCGTGGGCATGGATGCCGAGATGGTCGCCCGGCACCACCGTCGCGACGTCGCGCACGATCTCCTCGATCTCCTGCGGCAGCGTCCCGCCGTTGGTGTCGCACAGGACGACCCAGCGCGCGCCCGCCTCGTGGGCGGTCCTGGCGCAGGCGAGCGCGTAGTCGCGGTTCGCCTTGTAGCCGTCGAAGAAGTGCTCGCAGTCGACCATCGGCTCGCGGCCCTTCGCGGCGACCGCCTCGACCGACTCGCGGATCGCCGTCAGGTTCTCGTCGAGCGTCGTGCCGAGCGCGACCTCGACGTGGAAGTCCCAGCTCTTGGCGACGAGGCAGACCGCGTCGACCTCCGCGTCGAGCACGGCGGCGAGGCCGGGGTCGTTGGCGGCGGAGCGGCCCGGCCGCTTCGTCATGCCGAAGGCGGTGAAGCGGGCCGTCTTCGTGCGCTTCCTGGCGAAGAACTCGGTGTCGGTCGGGTTCGCGCCCGGCCAGCCGCCCTCGACATAGTCGATGCCGAGCTTCTCCACGAGCTCGGCGATCATCACCTTGTCCTCGACGGAGAAGTCGACGCCGGGGGTCTGGGCGCCGTCGCGCAGGGTCGTGTCGAAGAGGTAGAGACGCTCGGTCATGGCGTGTCCTCCGGGTCCGGCGCGGGCCAGACCTCCGTGTCGTGGTCGGGGTGCTGGCAGGACGTGAGGTCGGCGAGGAAGGGAGCGGCGGAGATGTCCTCCATCGTGTCCCTCGCCGGCAGCTCGTGCAGGCGGTCGACGCAGGGCAGCTTCGCCTCGATGCCGTACTGGATCTCCGGGACGATGTCGGCCGGCTCGTCGAAGGCGGCGATGGCGACGGCGAGATCGCCCGGGGCCTCGTAGGTGAGCGGCGTGCCGCAGGCCGCGCAGAAGCCGCGCCGGACGTGGTTCGACGACCGGAACCGCGCCGGCTCGCCGCGCGTCCACTCGAGCGACCCGGCCGGCACCGTCACCAGCGGCGCATAGAAGCTGCCGAACGCCTTCTGGCACATGCGGCAGTGGCAGATGGAGGCCCGCCCGAGCGGCCCGGTGACCCGGAAGCGCACGGCGCCGCACTGGCAGCCGCCGCTTCTCGTCTCTGTCGCGGCCATCTCAGAGCAGCCCGTAGTACCAGAGGGCGATGAGCACGGCGATGACGAGGATCGCGATCTTCAGCACCACGTAGCCGATCCAGCGCCGCGGGAACGGCGTGTCGTCGTGCCAGGTGTGCCTGGGGTCCTCGCTCATCGCCTCACCTCCCAGCGCGTGACGAGCTCTCCGGTGGCCGGGTCCTTGCCGTCCATGATCGTCACGCCCATCGCCACGAGCTCGTCGCGGATGCGGTCGGCCTCGCCGAAGTCCTTGGCCTTGCGGGCCGAGATGCGATCGTCGATCAGCCGCTCGACCTCGGCCTCGTCGATCGTCACGGAGGCCGGCCGCCAGGCGCGCCAGTCCTCGGGCGAGGAGGTCAGCAGGCCCATCAGCTCGGCGCTCGCCTTGAGGCTCGCCGCCGCCGTGCCGTCGCCGTGCGCGGCGCGGCCCCTGAGCTCGTGCATCGCCGCGATGGCGCGCGGCGTGTTGAGGTCGTCCGACAGCGCGTCGAGCACCGTCTCGTCGACCTCGCCCGCCTCGAAGTCGGCCGTCGCCTCGTACCAGGCGTCGAGCACGTGGCTCGATTCCTTCAGGCCGTCCTGCGTCCAGTCGATCGGCTGGCGGTAGTGCGTCTTCAGCATGTTGAGGCGCAGCACCTCGCCGGGCCATTCGCCCAGGAGGTCGCGGATCGTGAAGAAGTTGCCGGCGGACTTCGCCATCTTCTCGCCCTCGACCTGCAGGAAGCCGTTGTGCATCCAGACCTGCGCCATCGTCTCGTTGCCGTGGGCGCAGCAGGACTGGGCGATCTCGTTCTCGTGGTGCGGGAAGACGAGGTCGATGCCGCCGCCGTGGATGTCGAAGACGTCGCCGAGGTGCTTGGCGCTCATCGCGGAGCACTCGATGTGCCAGCCGGGGCGGCCGCGGCTCCAGGGGCTCGGCCAGCCGGGCTCGCCCTCGGCGGCCGGCTTCCACAGCACGAAGTCCATCGGGTCGCGCTTGTAGGGCGCGACCTCGACGCGGGCGCCGGCGATCATCTCGTCGAGCGAGCGCCGCGACAGCCGCCCGTAGGCGGCGCTGCCGTCCGACGCCTTCCAGGACTTCACGTCGAACAGGACGTGGCCCTCCGCCTCGTAGGCGTGGCCGTTCTTCACCAGCGCCTCGATCATCTCGACCATCTCGGGGATGTGCGCGGTGGCGCGCGGCTCGATGTCGGGATCCAGGCAGTTGAGGGCGCGGACGTCCTCGTGGAACTGCTCCTCGGTGCGCCGGGTCAGCTCGTCGATCGTCGTGCCTTCCTCGGCGGCGCGCCTGATGATCTTGTCGTCGACGTCGGTGATGTTGCGCGCGTAGGTCACGTGCGGCTCGCCGAAGACGTGGCGGAGCAGGCGGTACAGCACGTCGAAGACGATGACCGGCCGGGCGTTGCCGATATGCGCGAAGTCGTAGACCGTCGGTCCGCAGACATACATCCGCACGTCCGAGGGATCGAGCGGCACGAAGTCCTGCTTCTCGCGGGTCAGCGTGTTGTAGAGGCGCAGTGTCACGCGCGGGGTCTCCCTGCCTGCCGGCCGGGGCGTCCTTCACGTGCCCTAGAGGATGGGGAATGCGAAAGCGCGGCGGCCAGCGTGTGTGCTAGCCACAAATAATGATGCTGCGGATGATCGTCGCCGCCGGTTGCATGGCGCGGACAATGGTCGTTCGCCGTGCCCGGGTCAAGCCGTCTGACGGTGCGGCCCGAGCAATTCGCGCAGGGATTCCGGCAATTCGTCGCGCCGCCACATCGCGTCGAGCTTGAACAGCGCGGCCAGCGACATCGCGTCCGTCACCTCGCCGGCCATCGCCAGATCGATCGCCTCGGCGAGCGGCAGCCGCCGGATCGCCAGCTCCTCGGTGTCCTCGGGAGCGGCGCTGCCCTCGCTGAGGTCCCAGGCGAGGTACAGGATGCCGAGCTCGTTCGTGACGCTGTTGGAGGTGTGCAGCCGCAGGAACTCGTGCCAGCGGGCGGCCCTGAGGCCGGTCTCCTCGGCGAGCTCGCGCGCCGCGCTCTCCTGCGGCGACACGTCGGGCCGGCCGCCGCCTTCCGGGATCTCCCAGCTGTAGGCGTCCAGCGGGTAGCGGTACTGGCCGACGAGCGTGGTGCGGCCCTCCCAGTCGACCGGCACGATGCCGATGGCGATCGAGCGGAACGACACCACGCCGTAGATGCCGGGCGAGCCGCCGGGCGTCGTCACCCGGTGCTCGTCGACCTCGATCCAGGGGTTCTCGTAGACGCGGCGGACGCCGTGCGTCAGCCACCCGCCCTTCGGGCGCGGCACCATCGCCATCACGCTGTCTCCTCGGACACCACCCGTGGCGGCCGGGCTCTTATCGCAATCTTCATCAATCTGAGCGCCAGATGAACGGCCGGTTCAGCTTCGGTTCCGGCACCGTTCGATAGCTTGTCCGCATCGTCGCCTTGTACAGTGGAGTTCGTCGATGCAACGCTTCGTCCTGCCGTTCACTCTCGTCGCCGCCCTCGTCGCCGGCGTGACGATGGCTCAGTTCGAGTCCGCTCCCGCGGAGCGGAACGTCCAGACCGCCACGGCGCTCGGGCTCTGCATCAAGATGGGCATCGGCTGCTCGCGCTGAGCGCGTCCGCGCCGGGACCCGACGCCGCCAGCCCGCTCGCCCCGACCCCGTCCTGCCACGGCGCGGGAAGGACCGGCAGCCCCATTTCCGCGAGATCCGAGACGAGCAGGTCGCTGTTCTCGAAGAGGACGCAGCGGAAGCCGAGCGCATGGGCGGTGGCGAGGTTCTCCTCGCGGTCGTCGATGAAGACGAGGTCGCCCGGCGCGTACCCGGTGCGCTCGACGAGCAGGTCGTAGATGCGCCGCGCCGGCTTCGACACCCCCGCCTCGCCCGACAGCACCCGGCCGTCGAGCAGGCGCAGGAAGGGATAGGCCTCGGCCGTCACGTCCCAGAGCTCGTGCGGGAAGTTGCTCAGCGCGTAGACCGGCACGCCCGCCTGCTTGAGCGTGGTGAGCGCCTCGACGCTGCCGTCGATGGGGCCGGCGATCGTCTCCAGCCAGCGGTCGTAGAAGGCGGCGATGCGGCCCTCGTAGCCGCGGAAGCGCTCGCTCAGCACCGCCACGCCCTCCGCGCAGGGCCGACCCCGGTCCTGCTCGGCGTGCCAGGACATGCTGCACACATGGGTCAGGAACCAGTGACGCTCGTCTGCGTCCGGGATCAGCTTGCGATAGAGATAGTCGGGATTCCAGTCCAGCAGCACGTTGCCGACGTCGAACACAACGGCCTTGGGCGGGGATACGAGCTTGTTCACTACGGCACCTTCCACGGGGCAACTCTATTGTGCAGAGCACAAAAGCGTCAACGCCCGAACGCGGTGCGCCTCACCTGCGCACGCTCACTTGCGAAGGTAATCGCCGCAGCGAGGTGCCGGTTCCGTGGTGCCCCAGGGCATGATCGGCACCGTCGAGGTGGAATTCTTGGGGCTGCCCTCGATCAGCTTGTCGGTGTAGACGAGGTAGACGAGCACGTTGCGCTTTTCGTCGCAGCCCCGGACGATCCGCATCTTCTTGAAGAACAGCGAGCGCCGCTCGGTGAACATCTCGTCGCCCTGGCCGAACTTCTCCTTGAACGAGACCGGCCCGACCTGGCGGCAGGCGAGCGACACGTCGGAGGTCTCCTCGGCGACGCCGAACATGCCCTCGAGGCCGCCCTTCTCCGGGACGGTGAAGTGGCAGGCGACCCCCTCGACCAGCGGATCGTCGATCGCGTAGGTCGCGAGCTTGTGGTCGGGCGTCAGAAACTTCCAGACCGTCGACTTCTTGAAGATCAGGTCCGGCTCCTGGGCGGCGGCGGCCTGGAGCGAGACGGCCAGGAAGGCGGCGCCGAGCACCGCCCGGAGGACATTCGAGACAGACGACATGTGTGTACTTCCGGCTGTGGTCCGGCCCGGCTGCGCGCAAGCGGGCGGTCCCTGTGGGTCGGCGGCCGCCGCCGGCACGCGGCGGCGGTTCAGGAAAATGCACGCCGCCCCTAGATGGTGACGCGCCCGCTCCACAGCCAGCCGCGGCCGAACTGACGTCGCGTCACATAGACGAAGGTTGCAGTCACGGTCGCAACTGGTCTGCCGAAATCGAATGCTAGGCCGCAGCGAACAAACCGCCAAGTGTGATCACAAACAGGGCGAGAACAAAAACTTCCATTTGCGTTGAATTGTTCTATAGGCATTTTATTGTTCCCTCTGCTACACCGGCGGGGTGAATCGTGCTCGCCGAAGCCTTTCACGGCGGCACGCGCGTCTGCGCGGAGGAAAGACGACTTGGACTGTACGAGAAACCGGACCGCAAGATGAATAATACGACGGGCGGCACCTCAGAGACACCGCGGCACCTGAAGCTCGATTCCTTCCTACCCTACCGGCTCATCGTCCTGGCGGAACAGGTGACCCATTCCTTCGCGCGGATCTACGGTCGGCGCTTCGGCATCAGCAATCCCGAATGGCGCGTCATGGCGGTCCTCGGCGAGGCGAACGTCCTCACCTCCACCGACATCGTCCACAGGGGGCGCATGCACAAGACGAAGGTCAGCCGGGCCGTCTCGGACCTCGAGGGCAAGGGCTTCCTGACCCGCCGCACGAGCCAGACCGACATGCGCGTCGCCCACCTGTCGCTGACGCCGCGCGGGCGGGCCCTCTACGAGCAGATCGTGCCGCTCGCGGAATCCTTCTCCGACAGGCTGACCTCCGAGCTGGACCAGGAGGAGCAGGCGATCCTGCACCGTGCGGTGGAGGTGCTCACGAGCCGGGCCGGCACGGTGGCGGAGGAATTCGAGCCGGGGAGCTGAACGCCCGCTCCGGCTCCGCTCTCAGCCCCGCCGCGACAGCCTCTCCAGCGCCCTCTCCCGCCCGATCAGGGGCAGCAGCGCCTTGAGCTCCGGCCCGTGGTCGCGGCCCGTCAGCGCCAGCCGCAGGGGCATGAACAGCGCCTTCCCCTTGCGGCCGCTCTCCGCCTTCACCGCCCCCGTCCACGCCCCCCAGGTCGTGTCGTCCCAGGGCTCGGGGGGAAGCAGCCGCGCCGCCACGTCGAGAAGGTCCGCATCCTGCGGCGCCGGCGGCTCGACCGGCCCTTCGACCACCGCGCGCCAGTCCGCCGCCTCCGGCAGGCGGTCGATGTTGCCGCGCACGGCATGCCAGAAACCGGGCCCGAGATCCGCCCCGCAGGCGGCGAGCCGCGGCTGCGCCGCCTCGTAGGGCATCTCGCGCAGCAGCGTCCGGTTCAGCCCGTCGAGCTCGCCCTCGTCGAAGCGGGCGGGCGCCCGCGACAGGCGCTTCAGGTCGAGGTCGCGCCCGAGCGCGTCGAGGTCGGCGCGCGCCTCCACCGCCTCGGCCGAGCCGAGCAGCACGGCGAGGCTCGCCACCGCGCCCGGCTCGAACCCCGCCTCGCGCAGCGCCTTGAGCGACAGCGCGCCGCTGCGCTTGGACAGGCCCTCGCCGCCGGACGCGGTCAGAAGGTTATGATGGCCGAAGCCCGGGGCGGCGCCGCCGAGCGCCTGGAACAGCTCGATCTGCACGCCGGTGTTCGTCACGTGGTCCTCGCCGCGGATCACGTGGGTGACGCCGAGGTCGAGATCGTCGACGACGCTCGGCAGCGTGTAGAGATAGCTGCCGTCGCCGCGCACCAGCACGGGGTCGGACAGCGTGGCCGTCTCGACGTGCTGCGGCCCGCGGCAGAGGTCGTCCCACCCGATCCGCCCGCCGTCGAGCAGGAAGCGCCAGTGCGGCGCCCGCCCCTCCGCCTCGAGCCGCTGCCGCTCCTCCGCCGGCAGCGAGCGGGCCGCGCGGTCGTAGACGGGGGGCTTGCCTTGCGCGAGCTGCATCTTGCGCCGCCGCTCGAGCTCGTCGGGCGTCTCGTAGGCGGGGTAGAGCCGGTCGTCGCGGCGCAGCCGGTCGGCCGCCGCATCGTAGAGGTCGAGCCGCTCCGACTGGCGCACGACGAGGTCGGGCTCGATGCCGAGCCAGGCGAGGTCGCGCTCGATCTGATCGGCGAATTCGGGCCGGCTGCGCTCGCGGTCGGTGTCGTCGAGCCGCAGCACGAAGCGCCCGCCCCGCGCCTTCGCGAAGAGCCAGTTGAGGAGCGCCGTGCGGGCGTTGCCGATATGCAGGTGGCCGGTCGGCGACGGCGCGAAGCGGACGGTGACCGTCATGCCGGAAACCGCCTCAGCCGTTGCAGACGTAGACGATGTAGAGGATGCCGCCGGTCGCGAGCAGGAACGTGCCGGTCTGCAGCCGGATCGACTCGACGACCTTGCGCCGCGCCTCCTCGCCCTGGGGCCCGAACGCGTTGGCCTTGAAGATCGCCGTGCCGGCCTTGCCGAACTCCTCCGGCGTCATGCCCGACTCCGCCCGAAGCTGGGCGAACCGCCGGGTGGTGATGAAGCCGATGACGAGGCCGACCGCGAGAAGGACGACGACGATCGCTCCGATGAATGTGCACAGTGTCATGTGTGGGGCGCCTGTTGCGTGTCGCGGAAACGGTTGGTCAGGGGATAGCGCGGCTCGCGCCCCATGTCGCGTGGCGAAATCCGCGTGCCGGGCGGCGCGCGCCGTCGCCCCGCCTCGGCGGCGAGGAAGGCCCGCTCCACTTCGTGCACGAGGGCGACCGCCTGGCCGCAGCGTTCCGCGATCTCCTCGGGCGGGCGGTTCTCGTCGATCAGCCCCTGCAGGAGCGGGTCGAGCGTCGCCGCCGGCAGCCCGGCCAGCGCGCCGCGTCCCGGCGATGAGTGCGGCGCCGCCGCGATGATGCCGTCCTCGATGATGACGCCTTCCCTCCCCAGGCACGTGTCGGGGCGGCTGCCGTTCCGCCATTCCGCCAGTCTCCGGAGCTCCGTCCGGTAGACGTCCTTCAGCGGATTGAAGCCGCCATCGCCGCCGCGGTAAAGGCCGTCGCCGCCGATCGACAGCTCCGTGCGGTCGACCGGCGCGAGCTCAAGCGTGGTGCGGCCGCTGCCGGCCGCCTCCGCGGTGGCGAACACGCGCTCCGGCCCCACCGCGTCCGCCGCGAGCGCCGCCGCGACGGCCGACGGCAGGTCGGTCTCCCGCCGCTCGACGACGAGGCCCGCCGCGCCGGTCTTCGCGGCGAAGTCGCGCAGGCCCTGCACCAGCGCGAGCCAGACCAGCTCGTCCCCCTCGGGCAGGCGCGCGACCGGCCCTTCCGCGCAGCGCCAGCCCTCGCCGTCGTGCTCCCAGCGGGTGATCGCGAGGCCGCTCGAGAAGGCCGGCATCTGGAAGGCGAGCGAGCGGTCGCCGCCGAGGCCGAAGGACGCGCCGTCGAAGGCGAGCTCGTCCTGCCCGCCGACCTGGTTGACGTAGAGGAGCGGCAGGCCCGATTCCGTCACCCGCGCCACCGCCGCGTTCAGCCGCAGGTCGTGCTTGCCGCGCCACCACGGCGAGCCGGCCGGCACGATCACCATCTCGGCGGCCGTCTCCTCGAGATACTCGACCGCCTCGTCCGTCCACATGTCGTCGCCGATCGCGACGCCGAGCCCGACGCCGCGGAACCGCATCGGCCCCGGCCGCTCGCCGACGTCGAAGACGCGCAGCTCCTCGAACGCGCCGTAGGCCGGCAGGGCGACCTTGTGGCGCACCGCGGCGACCTCCCCGCCTTCGAGCAGGCAGGCGGCGTTGAAGAGCCGCCCCCGCTCCGCCCAGGGCGCGCCGACGAGAAGCGCCGGGCCGCCGTCGGCCGTCTCCCGCGCCAGCGCCTCCACCGCCTCGCGGCAGGCGCGCACGAAGCCGTCGTGACGCACGAGATCGAGCGGCGGGTGGCCGCAGACCGACAGCTCGCCCGAGACGACGAGGTCGGCGCCCGCCCGCGCCGCCTCCCGGCGCGCCCGGCGCAGCAGGTCGGCATTGCCGGCGAGGTCGCCCATCACGGGGTTCAGCTGCGCGCAGGCGATGGTCAGGCGGTCGCTCATCGGCCGGTGCCGCGGCTCAGCCGAAGAGGTCCGGCCGCAGCGCGGCCAGCCGCAGCACCGCGATCACCGTCTTGGCGTCCTCGATGCGGCCGTCGATGCACATGCGGCGGATCTCGGCGAGCGGCATCTCGGAGACCTCGATCAGCTCCGCCTCCTCGTCGAGGCCGGCATGGGCGGCCGGCGGCGGGCCTTCGTAGCGGCCCCAGAAGAGATGCACGCGCTCGAAGAGCGCGCCTGGCGACGACCACGTCGCGCCGAGCGGCTCGACCTCGCGGATCTCGAGGCCCGTCTCCTCGCCGGCCTCGCGCTCCGCGCAGGCGGCAGGGGACTCCTCGTCGAGGAGCCCGGCCGGGATCTCGGGGATCCACGCGTCCTCGTCCGCCAGGAACGGCGCCGTCCTGAACTGCCGCACCAGGACGCCCGTCCCCCGCCCGGGATCGACGGGCAGCAGCGCCGCGACGTGTCCGTGGCTGTGCACCTCGCGCTCGATCTCGGCGGAGCCGGCGGGCGAGCGCACGCTGATGTGCAGCAGGTCGAGCCTCGCGAAGCCCTCGTGCAGGGTCTTGCGCGAGGTGATCCGGGCACTGCGTTCGCGATCCGTGTTCATGCCACCCGAGTACCTGCAAGCCGGCTCTGCGGCAACCATGCCCTCCCCCGATGCCGGTTCGTGGCGAATTCCTCGCGAAATTCCCTCAGTGATGCCGGCGCGCCACTTGTGCGCCCGCGATTCCGGAGGAAGATCATGCAGGGATCGGTTCGATCCCCTTTCCCTCCCAGGCAACGGAGTCGCGTGCAGCAGGCGCGCGGACTCCGGCCGTCACTAAGGACCATACACGTGCGTGCATGTCTTCTTGGCGTCGCCGCCCTCTTCGGCGCGAGCGCGACCGCTCCTGCCGCATTCGCGGCCGATATCCTGGTTCCGGCTCAGCCGGAGCCGGCGGCGACCTCAATCCTCGACCAGACCGTCGTCTCCGTGTTCGGGGAGATCGGCTACCGGCACGGCATCGCCTCCGAATTCGTCTACGACCCCGCCAGCGGCGCGAAGGTCAGCGAGCTGAACTGGGACCACGACCTGGCGATCGTCCACGGCCGGGTCGACGTGACGTTCGCCAAGCACTGGTCTCTCAGTGCCGGCGGCTGGACCAGGCTCACCGACGACAACCTGATGGAGGACCGCGACTGGATCGTGCCGGCGCCCGACTGGTCGGAATACTCCAACCACCCGGACACCAAGTCGGACCACGCCTTCGGCCTCGACGCCCGGCTCGGCTACACCGTGCTCGACAGGAACGGCTTCACGGCGGGGCCGGTCGCCGGCTGGCGCTACAGCGACATGAAGTGGACCGCCTATGGCGGCAGCTACATCTACTCGGTCGCCGGCTTCCGCGACGCGGTCGGCACCTTCCCGGCCGGCCAGAAGGGCATCTCCTACGAGCAGTGGATGAGCACGCCCTATCTCGGCGTGAGCCTCGGCTATGAGCGCGGCCCCTGGCAGGTCACCGGCAGCGTGATCGGCAGCGTGCTCGTCCAGTACGAGGACGAGGACCACCACTGGATGCGCGACCTGCGCTTCACCGAGGAGTTCGACAACGGCGACTACGTGGCCGCCCGGATCGACGCCGGCTACAAGGTGACGCCGCGCTTCACGCTCGGTGCCTCGGTCGAGTACGAGAACTACTTCGAGACCAAGGGCACGACCGACATGTACCTGATCAGCACCGGCGGCCATGTCGGCTATATCGGCGGCGACGCCGCCGGCGCCGGCTACGAGGCGCTGACGCTCGGCCTGTCGGCGAAGGCCACCTTCTGAGCCGGCGGGGCGCCTGTCGCCCCCCGATTCGGGCGCCGCGCATCCCGTGCGGCGCCTCCTGAATCGCCCTCGAGGTACCGCGGCACCGTTGCCGCGGCACCTCAGTCCCCCGTGGATCGACAGGTCCCGCCCAGGGCGGCGGCCGCGTCGGCCCGGGCGCGCTGAAACCATTTGTTAAGGTTAATCAACCGATAATCGGGGCGTGGCGGTCAGGTATCACCGTCACCCAAAGACAACATAATCTGTTGAAAAAGCAGGAGGCCCACTGGATCCGGGCCAAAGGGAGATACACTCGAGGACGGTCCCGTAGCTCAACGGAAAGAGCACCCGGCATCGTGGAGGGGCGTGTGGGTTCGAATCCCGCCGGGATCGCCAACCACGAGGCAGCCTGCCCCGTCACAGGGCCGGCGCGCCCGACACATCCACCATATCAGGCATCACGACCGCCTCGGGCGTCGGAACGCTAGCGTCCCGCCGGTCGGGTACCGCGCCGCCGGTCGCCGCGAGCGCGGGGCCGATCAGGTCCTCAGCCGGTATCCCGTCCGGAAGATCCACCAGATCGTGGCGACGCAGACGGCCAGGAACACCGCCGTCATGCCGAGGCTGACGCCGACCGAGACGTCGGAGACGCCGTAGAAGGCCCAGCGGAAGCCGGAGATCAGGTAGACGACGGGGTTGAAGAGCGTGATCTTCTGCCAGATCGGCGGCAGCATGTCGATCGAGTAGAAGCTGCCGCCGAGGAAGGTCAGCGGCGTGATGATGAGCAGCGGCACGAGCTGCAGCTTCTCGAACCCGTCGGCCCAGATGCCGATGATGAAGCCGAACAGCGAGAAGGTGATCGCGGTCAGCAGCAGGAACGCGATCATCCAGAACGGGTGCTCGATGTGCAGGTCGACGAACAGGCTCGCCGTCGCGAGGATGATGAGGCCGAGCGTCGCCGACTTCGTGGCCGCCGCCCCGACATAGCCCGCGACGATCTCGACATAGGAGACCGGCGCCGACATCACCTCGTAGATCGTGCCGGTGAATTTCGGGAAGTAGATGCCGAAGGCGGCGTTCGTGACGCTCTGCGTCAGGAGCGACAGCATGATCAGCCCCGGCACGATGAAGGCGCCGTAGCTGACGCCGTTCACCTCGTCGATGCGCGAGCCGATCGCCGCGCCGAACACGACGAAATAGAGCGAGGTCGAGATCACCGGCGACACGATGCTCTGCAGGAGCGTGCGGAAGGTGCGGTTCATCTCGAAGGCGTAGATGGCACGGATCGCGTGGAAGTTCATCGTCCGCCCCTCACCAGTTTCACGAAGATCTCCTCGAGCGAGCTCTGCGTCGTGCTGAGGTCGCGGAAGCGGATGCCCGCATCGCGCAGGTCGGCGAGCAACGCCGTGATCCCCGTGCGCTCCTTCTGCGTGTCGTAGGTGTAGGTCAGCTCGCAGCCGTCTTCGGACAGCGCGAGGTCGTAGGCCGACAGCGCCTCCGGCACCGCCCCGACCGGCTCCTGCAGCTGCAGCGTCAGGCGCTTCTGGCCGAGCTTGCGCATCAGCTCCGCCTTCTCCTCGACGAGGATGATCTCGCCGCCGCTGATGACGCCCACCCGGTCGGCCATCTCCTCGGCCTCCTCGATGTAGTGCGTCGTCAGGATGATGGTGACGCCCATCTCGCGGAGGTCGCGGACGACGCCCCACATGTCGCGCCTCAGCTCGACGTCGACGCCGGCCGTCGGCTCGTCGAGGAACAGGATCTGCGGCTCGTGGGACAGCGCCTTGGCGATCAGCACCCGGCGCTTCATGCCGCCGGAGAGCTCCATCAGCCGGTTGTCCTTCTTCTCCCACAGCGACAGCGCGCGCAGCACCTTCTCGACATGGGCGTGGTCCTTGCCCTTGCCGAACAGGCCGCGGCTGAAATTGACGGTGTTCCACACCGTCTCGAACGCGTCGGTCGTCAGCTCCTGCGGCACCAGGCCGATCATCGCGCGCGCGGCCCGGAAGTCGCGCACCACGTCGTGGCCGCCGGCCAGCACCTGGCCGCCGCTCGGGTTCACGAGGCCGCAGATGATCGAGATGAGCGTCGTCTTGCCGGCGCCGTTCGGCCCCAGCAGCGCGAAGATCTCGCCGCGCCGGATCTCCAGGTCGACGCTCTTCAGCGCCTGGAAGCCGGTCGCGTAGGTCTTGGAGAGATTGGAAACGGAAATGACGGCGTCGGGCATGGCCGCTACCAGATGGGGCGCAGTCGCGCCGTTTCAAGGAAGAAGCTCGATGGAAGAAGTCCAGCCGCCGCCGTCGCGACGGCGGCGGTCAGCTCGGCCGCGACAGCCCGGGATAGGCGGGCAGGCCGTCGCTGATCTCGTAGTAGTCGCCCTTCTCGGCGACGTAGATGTGATGGGACAGCTCGAGCCCGCTCGGCGGGTCGAAGGCCCCCGCCATGATCGACACCTCGTTGCTGCCGTCCTCCTGCCAGAACAGGTGGGAGCCGCACTTCGAGCAGAAGCGGCGCACGGCGCGGCCGGTGGCGCGCCAGTGCGACAGGTTCTCGCCGCCCTCGACGGACAGCATCTCGAGCGGCACCGCCGTCGCCGCGAGGAAGTGGCCGCTCTGGCGCCGGCACGACTCGCAGTGGCACGCGACGACGGGCCGGAGCGGCCCGCTCACGGTGAAGGTGACCGCGCCGCACGCGCAGCGTCCGGCGTGGCGCGGAGCGTGCCCGGGCCTGCGCGCCATCCCGCCTAGAACCCGGCTCCCATGCCGCCGGCCGCCTCGATCTTCGGCGGGCGCGAGCGGATGGCGCGCTCGCTCTTCAGCCCCTCGGCGATCAGGAAGGCGAGCTCGAGCGACTGGTCGGCGTTGAGGCGCGGGTCGCAGTGCGTGTGGTAGCGCGCGGAGAGATCGGCGTCCGAGATCGCCCGGGCGCCGCCGGTGCACTCCGTCACGTTGCGGCCGGTCATCTCGATGTGGACGCCGCCGGCATGCGTGCCCTCCGCCTGATGGACGGCGAAGAAGTTGCGCACCTCCTGCAGGATCCGGTCGAAGGGCCTCGTCTTGTAGCCGGAGCCGGCCTTGATCGTGTTGCCGTGCATCGGGTCGCACGACCAGACGACGGAGCGGCCCTCGCGCTTCACGGCGCGCACGAGCTGCGGCAGGTGGTCGAACACCTTCTCGGAGCCGAAGCGGCAGATCAGCGTCATCCGGCCGGGCTCGTCGTCGGGGTTCAGCGTGTCGAGCAGCCGCAGGAGATCGTCCGGATCGAGGCTCGGCCCGCACTTGAGGCCGAGCGGGTTCCTGATGCCGCGGCAGAACTCGACATGGGCGTGGTCGGCCTGGCGCGTCCGGTCGCCGATCCAGACCATGTGGCCCGACGTGTCGTACCAGTCGCCCGAGGTCGAATCGACGCGCGTCATGGCCTGCTCGTAGCCGAGCAGCAGCGCCTCGTGGCTCGTGAAGAAATCCGTGGTGCGGAACTGCGGCGTCGCGTCGGCCGTCACGCCGCAGGCCCGCATGAACTCGAGCGACTCCGAGATGCGGTCGGCGATCTCCTGGTAGCGGTGGCCCTGCGGGCTGCCGCCGACGAAGCCCAGCGTCCACTGGTGGACGTGCTCGAGATTGGCGTAGCCGCCCTGCGCGAAGGCGCGCAGCAGGTTGAGCGTCGCCGCCGACTGCCGGTAGGCGTGCAGCAGGCGCTGCGGGTCGGGCGTGCGCGCCTCGGGCGTGAAGTCGGGCCCGTTGATGATGTCGCCGCGATAGCTCGGCAGCTCGACGTCGCCGACCTTCTCCATCGGCGCCGAGCGCGGCTTGGCGAACTGCCCGGCGATGCGGCCGACCTTCACCACCGGCAGGGCGGCGGCATAGGTCAGCACGACCGACATCTGCAGGAAGACGCGGAAGAAGTCGCGGATGTTGTCGGCCTCGTGCTCGACGAAGCTCTCGGCGCAGTCACCGCCCTGGAGAAGGAACCCCTCGCCGCGCGCCACCTGCGCCAGCTGGCTCTTCAGCTTCCGCGCCTCGCCTGCGAAGACGAGCGGCGGAAATCGCTGGAGCGACGCCTCGACATCGAGAAGCTCGGCAGGATCGGGATATTCCGGCACCTGCACGATCGGCTTCTTCCTCCAGCTATCGGGTCTCCACTGCTCAGACATCTCAGTTCCAACTGTTCACGGCTTTGGCGTCGGTCCGGGACGCTGGTCCGTCCCGGCCTGCAAGGGTTATACACACGCCTTGCCCGGCTTGGCCAGAAAGCCGCATCCTTTTGCCGAATCGCTTCATGTCCCAGCTCGAGCACGACCACTCCCCGCAGGCCATCGCCCGCCGCCTCGCCGGCGGACCGCGGGCCAGCCATCTGCGCGACTGGATCTACGGCGCGATCGACGGCGTGGTCACGACCTTCGCCGTCGTCGCGGGCGCGACCGGGGCCGAATTGTCGTCGAACGTCGTCATCATCCTCGGCGCGGCCAACCTCTTCGCCGACGGCTTCTCGATGGCTGCGGCCAACTATACCGGCACGAAGGCCGAGATGGAGAGCTACGACAAGCTGCGGGCGATGGAGGAGCGGCACGTCGCGCTCGAGCCGGAGGGCGAGCGCGAGGAGATCCGCCAGATCTATGCCCGCAAGGGCTTCGAGGGAGAGTCGCTCTCCGACATGGTCCGCCTCGTCACCGAGCGCGACGAGACCTGGATCGACACGATGATGGAGGAGGAGCACGGCCTGTCGCCGGTGCCGCGGTCGCCGCTCAAGGCCGCCGCCATCACCATGCTCGGCTTCGTCGTGGCAGGATCTTTGCCTCTTGCGCCGTTTGCCCTAACTCTGCCGCGCGCGAGTGAGATCGCAACGGCACTGACCGCCCTCACCTTCTTCGCGATCGGCTCCGCCAAGAGCCGCTGGTCGGCACGATCCTGGTGGCGGTCCGGGCTCGAAACCCTCTTCGTCGGGTTGCTGGCGGCATTCGTCGCCTATGCCGTCGGATGGGCGTTGAACGGCCTCGCCTGAACAGAGAAAGAAACCGAGAAGGTCGCATGCGGTCCGCCATCGCCTCCATCACGGCCCTGATGCTCTCGGTCCTGATCCTGCTCACCGGATCCGGCCTGCAGAGCACGCTCATCCCCCTGGCCGCGGCCAAGCTCGGCTTCGACACGATCTATGTCGGCCTGATCGGCTCCTCCTACTTCCTCGGCATGTCGCTCGGCTGTCTGATCGCGCCGCGCTTCATCCGCCGCACGGGCCACATCCGCGCCTTCGGCGCCGTCACCGCGGTCACCACCGCGGCCGCGATCCTCTACGCCCTGGTCGTCGACCCGATCGCCTGGAACCTGCTGCGCTGCCTGACCGGCTTCTGCTACGCCGCCGCCTACGCGGTCATCGAGAGCTGGCTCAACGACAAGTCCGACAACTCGATCCGCGGCCAGATCCTCGCCTTCTACAACCTCGTCACCTTCGCCGGCATGGCCTTCGGCCAGCAGTTCCTCGGCCTCTTTCCGACGACGGGCTTCGAGCTCTTCGCCGTGAGCGCGATCCTGATCTCGCTCGCCGCCCTCCCCGTCGCGCTCACCGCGTCGGCCTCGCCGCCGATCCCGGAATCGCCCGAGATCCGCGTCCGGTGGCTCATCCGCCTGTCGCCGGTGGCGGCGGCGGGCGTGCTCTCGGTCGGCCTCGCCAACGGCGCCTTCTGGACGCTGGGCCCCGTCTACGCCACCGCCCACGGCCTCGGCGCCGCCGGCGTCGGCACCTTCGTCACCGCCTCGATCCTCGGGGCGGTGGTGGCGCTGTGGCCGCTCGGGCGGCTGTCCGACCGCATCGACCGGCGCATCGTCATCCTGATCTGCTGCGCGGCGGCGGCTGCGGCCGGCATCGGGCTGGCGCTGACGGGCGAATCGCGGCTCGCGCTGTTCGGCTTCGCCTTCCTGTTCGGCGCCGGCGCCATGCCCGTCTACTCGCTGTGCTCGGCGCACGCCGCCGACTTCGCGACGCCGCGCGAGATGGTGCAGGTCTCGACGGGGCTTCTGCTCGTCTACACGGTCGGCGCGATCACCGGCCCGGCCGCCGTCGGCGCGCTGATCCGGGAGCTGCCGGTCGGCGCGCTCTTCGGCTTCACGGCGATCGTCCACGTGCTGATGTTCGGCTTCACCGTCATCCGCCTCAACCGCCGCGAGGCGCCGCCGCCGGAGGAGCGCGAGCCGTTCGTCGCGGTGCCGCGGACCTCGCCCGGCATCACCGAGCTCGACCCGCGCACGGTGACGATCTCGGACCTGGAGGAAGCGGCCGCGGCCGAGGCCGCGGCGGTGGAAGCGAGCCATCCCGAGGAGCCGCCGGCCGAGGAGCAGGAGCAGCTCGCCGCGGTGATCGAGGAGCCGACGGCGGAGCGGCAGCCCCCGACGGTGGAGGTCGAGAGCTTCCTGCCCGAGGCGGAGGCCGCGCCGGCGGGCCATCCCACCGAAGATCCCGACTGGGCGTCGCCCTGACGGCGCGTGCCGGTCAGCTTCGCGAGCCGGCCGGCGCGACGCTCGAGACCGGCAGCCCGTGCGCGGAGACGATCCGCTCGATCAGCCCGCTGCGCTTGGCGTCCTCGATGAAGCGCTCGGCGAGGCCCAGCGCCTCCGTGTGGCCCCGCGGCATGCAGAGCGCGGTTCCGGTGGCGTGGAAGTGGTCGGGCAGGATGCGGACGCCGGGCATGGTGTGGGCGAGCTTGACCAGCGATTCCCGTCCCAGGGCGACGGCATCGGCCTCGCCGTGGGTGAACATGTCGAGCGCCTCCGAGAGGCCCCTCACGCCCCGCACCGTGGCCCGGGACAGGGTGCGGCGGGCGCTGCGGAGCGTGGCGGTGCTCTCGACGCCGACGACCCGCACGCCCTCCGCATCGACGTCCGCGACGCAATCGAAGGGCGCGTCGGCGCGGACCATGTAGGTCGAGTCGCCGAGATAGTAGTCGGTCGTGAAGTCGACCTTCGTCTTCCGCTCCGCGTCGACCGGCGTGAACGCGACGTCCCAGCGATCCTCGTCGGCGGTCTCGACGATCTCGCCGGAGCTGGCGAGCCTGACATACTCGAAGGGCAGGCCCAGCCAGTCCGCGAGCGCGGCGCCGAGATCGACCGTCAGGCCGGTCGGCTCGCCCGTCTCCGGGTCCGGCATCGTCCAGACGCCGGATATCGTGGTGCCGAAGGCGAGGCCGATGCGCATCGCGCCGTGCGGCGCGAACTGCCGCCTCTGCAGGTCCGAAAGCTCGGGCCGCCCGTCAGTGTCCGACATCGTCTCCCCCCGTTCGCCGCTGCGAAGCCATGATCCGTCGGACATGCCTACCTCTTTCGCCGGGCGGGGGAAACGCCTCGGCGTCGGCAACCAGCCGGCACGCTCGCGCGTTCGCCTCCGGCCCAGCATCTTCACCATCGCCGGCGCCGTGGGCCGCCGCAGCAGGATCGACGCCAGCCATGCTCAGCCGCCGCCAGGTTCTCGCCCTCGTCGCCGCCGGCATGTCGTTTCCCGCCGGCGCGCTGGCCGCCGGGAAGCCGCGCGTGCCCGGCGGCGCGGCGCTCGAGTTCGGCGAGCCCGAGCCGTTTTCGTGGCAGATGCTCGTGGAGCGGGCGCGCCGCCTGCGCGACGAGCCGTTCGTGCCGAAGGAGAACCCGGCGCCGGGCGTCCTCGCCCGCATCGGCTACGACCAGCACAACGCGATCTACCAGCCGGCCCGCAGCGGCATGTTCGCGGAGAAGGGCCCCGACGGCGTCGTCACCGCGTTCCACCTGGGCGAGCTCTTCCGGCGGCCGATCCGGCTCCACCGCGTCGAGGACGGCACGGCGCGCGAGCTGCTCTACCGCGAGGCCTACTTCTCCTACCCCGAGGGCAGCCCCGCCGCCGACATGCCCGACGGCGCGGGCTTCGCCGGCTTCCGGGTGCACGGCCCGCCCTGGTACGAGAACTCCGAGCCCGGCGACTGGCTCGTCTTCCTCGGCGCCTCCTATTTCCGCTCCTCGGGCGACCTCAGGCAGTACGGCATCTCGGCCCGCGGCCTGGCCCTCGACACGGCCGCCCCGGACGGCGGCAAGGAGGAGTTCCCGGCCTTCACCGAGTTCTGGATCTCGCCCATGGAGGGCGGGTCGATGACGATCCACGCGCTGCTCGAGGGTCCGAGCGTCACCGGCGCCTACCGCTTCGACGTCACCCACCATCCCCACGTCGCGATGGACACGACCTGCCGCGTCTTCCTGCGCGGCGACGTCGGCCGGTTCGGCGCCGCGCCGCTGACCAGCATGTACTGGTACTCGCAGGAGAAGCGCTGGGTGCCGGGCGACTGGCGGCCGGAGGTCCACGATTCCGACGGGCTTCTCGTCAGGCGCGGGGACGACACGCCGCTGTGGCGGCCGCTGACCAACCCGCCGCGCGTCTCCGTGACGTCCTTCCCGTTCGCGAAAGGCGGCGGCTTCGGCCTGATGCAGCGCGACCGGAACTACGACCACTACCAGGACCGCGCCGCCTTCGAGCGCCGGCCGAACCTCTGGGTGGAGCCGGTCGAGGGGTTCGAGGACGGCGAGATCCAGCTCGTGGAGCTGCCGACCAACGCCGAGTACGGCGACAACATGGTGGCGTTCTTCGTGCCGTCGCGGCCGGCCGAGGCGGGCGCCGACTTCGCCTTCCGCTACACGCTTCACTGGAGCGGCGAGGAGCCGGAGAGCCACCTCGCCCGCCTCGTGGACGTCCGCCTCGGCCGGCCCCGCGCCTACGAGGACGCCGCCGTGCCGCGGCTCGAGCGCAAGGTGATCGTCGACTTCGCCGGCGGCGGGCTGGCGGGCGCCGAGGCCGAGAACCAGGCGGTGCGGATCGATCTCAACCGCGGCACGGCGTTCAAGCCCTGGCTGTCGCCCGCCGAGCAGCGCCCGGACGGCTGGCGCCTCGAGTTCGACCTGTTCTCGCGGGGGCCCGAGCCGATCGACGTCACGATCACGCTGCACGACGGCGAGCGGCCGCTCAGCGAGACGGCGATCCTGCGCATCTGGCCGGAGATGGACCTGCCCGGCTGAGGCCCGCGTCCGGGATCAGCCCTCCAGGGGCGCGGGCTCGGCCGGCGCCGCAGCCGGCGCCGTGTCCTGCGGCCAGCGCGCCAGCGCCCGGTGGCCCTCCGGCGCCAGCGCGTAGACGCCGCGGTCGATCCGGTCGAACCAGCCATAGACGTTGCGCAGGAGGATCTGCGCCGCGTCGGCCGCGACGGGCTTCAGGTCGCGCGGGCGCTTGGGCCCCTCCGCCATGGCCGCGGCGCAGGCGAGCGCGCGCTGCCGGTAGGCCGTCATGATCGGCCGGCGCGAGCCGCCGCCGACCGCCGGGTCGCCCTGCCGCCTGCGGTGCTCCTCGACGAGGCGCGACCGGCGCTTCCTGTCGCGCGCCGGCATCGGTGCGGCGGGGCTGACGATGACGTCGACATGGCCGCTCTCGGACACGCCGAGCATGCCGAAGCCGAGCCGCCGGCAGAGGTTCCGGAAGCGCTTGTCGGCTTCGCGGCCCTTCCCCTTGGCGGAGATGCGGGCGGCGAGCCACACCTCGTCGCTCGCGGCGGCCCGGTCGACCGCCTGCAGCACGAGCTCGAGGTTGAAGCTCAGCTTGAGCTCGGCGATCACGACGACCGGGTCCGCGCCGTCCTTCAGCGCCACGAGGTCGCAGCGGCCGATCTCGCCCTTCACCTCGAAGCCGAGCTCTTCGAGGAAGCCCTTCACGGGTTGGTAGAGGGTCGTCTCCAGAACGGGTTCTCCGCCGCCGAATCGCCAGGTGCGCGTCGCGCCATGGTCGCAGATTCAGGCCCCGCCGCCACCGCCGCCCGCCGCCTTGGTGGCGAGCCAGATCACGTGGCGCGCGCCCTTCTTGCCGCGGTGGGCGCGCACCTTCGCCTCCTCGACGGCAAATCCCGCCTTCTTCAGCCGCTGCGTGAAGCGGGGATCGGGAAAGGCCGACCAGACGGCGAGGACGCCGCCGGGCCGCAGCGCCGCCTTCGCCCGTCCGAGGCCCGCCGGGCCGTAGAGCGCGTCGTTCTCCGGCCGCGTCAGCCCCTCTGGGCCGTTGTCGACGTCGAGCAGGATCGCGTCGTACGCCGCCTTCCCGCCGCGCATCAGCCGTCCGACATCCGTCTCCTCGATCGCGACGCGCGGGTCGGTGAGGCTGTCGCCGAACAGCTGCGCCATCGGTCCCCGCGCCCACGCCACCACCGCCGGCACGAGCTCGGCCACGACGATCCGCGCATCCGCCCCGAAGGCCTCGAGCGCCGCCCGCAGCGTGAAGCCCATGCCGAGCCCGCCGATCAGCACCTGCGGCCGCGCCCGTTCGCCGATCCGCTCGCGGCTCAGCGTGGCGAGCGCCTCCTCGGAGCCGCTCAGCCGGCTGTTCATCAGCTCCGTCCGACCGAGCCGGATCGAGAACTCGTCGCCGCGCCGCGACAGCCGCAGCTCGCCGCCGCCCGGCGCCTTCGCCGTGTCGATATGCTCCCAGGGAATCATCCGGCGTCGCCTCCACGAGGGCTCCGGCTCTGCCACGACGGCTTGCCCTGCCAGGGCCAACGCCCCTCGATCTCGACCTCGAGCGAGAAGCTGAGGAACGTCCTGATGAGCACGATACCGGCGAGCACCAGCACGCTCTCGACGCTCGGCTCGATCGCCACGGTGCTGATGATGTCGGCCGCGACCAGGAACTCGAGGCCCAGCAGGATCGCCCGCCCGAGCCCGGACCTGAACCGGTGATACGCCCCGTCGCCGTCCGCGCCGCCGCGGGAGATCAGGTACCTCGCCGTGGCGACGACCGTGCCGATGACGATCACCGCGATGCCTGCGATCTCGATCAGCCGCGTGGTCCAGTGCAGCGCTTCGTCGAGCAATCTTTCCTCCCCGCGCTTCCGGTTGCCACCGGCCACCGGAGGCAGAGGGGTCAGCTGCAGCCGACCCGCTCCACCGGCTCGCGCATGGTGACGAGCTCCTCGGCCGCCGTGGGGTGGACGGCGACGGTGCGGTCGAGATCGGCCTTGGTCGCCCCCATGCGCACCAGCACGCCGAGGATCTGGATCATCTCGGCGGCCTCGGGCCCCAGGATGTGGATGCCGACCAGCTGGTCGTTCTCGCCGTCGACCAGGATCTTCATCATCATGCGCTCGCTGCGGTCGGTCAGCGTCTGCTGCAGCGGCCGGAACGTCGCCTTGTAGATGTCGAGCCGCCGGCAGCGCTCGCGCGCGACCTCCTCGGTGCAGCCGACGGACGCCATCTCGGGCGTCGTGAACACCGCCGTCGGCACCAGCTCGTGGCGGGCGTCGGTGGGGTTGCCGTTGAACACGGTCTCGGCGAAGGCCATGCCCTCGCGGATCGCCACCGGCGTCAGCGCCATCCGGTCGGTCACGTCGCCGATCGCGTAGATCGAGGGCACCGAGGTCTGGCTGTAGTTGTCGACCATGATCTGGCCGCGCGGCCCGCAGCCGATGCCCCGCTCGTCGACGTGCAGGCCCTCGATGTTGGGGTGCCGGCCGATCGCGAACATGACCTGGTCGGCCGTCACGCGGTCGCCGCCCTGGAGGGTGGCGCAGAGGCCGTCCTGCAGCTCCTCGACGGCCACCACCTGCTCGCCGCAGCGCACGTCGACGCCGCGCGCCTGCATCGCCTCCTGCACGCCCCTGCGCAGGTCGTGGTCGAAGCCGCGCAGGATCAGGTCGCCGCGATGGACGAGCGTCACCTTCGCGCCGAGGCCGTTGAAGATCGAGGCGAACTCGACGCCGATATAGCCGCCGCCGACGATGACGATCCGCTTCGGGAACTCCTCGAGGTGGAAGGCGTCGTCGGAGACGATGGCGTGCTCGATGCCCGGGATCGTGCGGTCGAGGAAGGGGCGGCCGCCCGTGGCGATCAGGATGTGCTTCGCCGTCACCTCGCGGTCGAGGTCCGGCAGGCGCACGGAATTCGGCCCGCTCAGCTCGGCGCGGGTCGAGAACGTCTCGACGCCGGCCTTTTCGAGGTTGCCCTTGTAGAGCCCCTCGAGCCGGGCGATCTCCCGGTCCTTGTTGGCGATCAGCGTCTTCCAGTCGAAGCCGGCCTCGCCGAGGCTCCAGCCGTAGCTCGCGGAATCGGCGAAGTGATCGGGAAAGCGGCTCGCCAGCACGAACAGCTTCTTCGGCACGCAGCCGCGGATCACGCAGGTGCCGCCGAAGCGATACCGCTCCGCGATCGCCACCTTCGCGCCGAACTGGGCGCTCATCCGCGCGGCGCGCACGCCGCCGGACCCGCCGCCGATGACGAACAGGTCGTAATCGTACTCGGCCATTCCTGCCTTCCGTCTGTCTTTCGTCGGTTGTCGCCTCAGACCTCGCCGAGGATCGTGTCGCCGCTCGCGCCCGCGATCACCGCGCCCGAGCACAGGCCGATGAACAGGCCGTGCTCGACCACGCCCGGCAGCCGCGACAGGTCCGCCGCCAGCCGTTCCGGGTCCTCGATCTTCCCGAGGTTCAGGTCGAAGATGTAGTTGCCGTTGTCGGTGACGAACGGGTCGTTGTTCTTCTGGCGCAGCGAGATCGTGGCGGAGAAGCCCCGCGCGGCGAGCAGCGAGGCGATGTGCCGGCGCGTCGCGGCGAGCCCGAAGCGCACCACCTCGACCGGCAGCGGGAACGCGCCGAGCGTGCCGACATGCTTGCTCTCGTCGGCGATGACGATCATGCGCAGCGAGGCGGCCGCGACGATCTTCTCGCGCAGCAGCGCCCCGCCGCCGCCCTTGATGAGCCGCAGGTCGCCGTCGATCTCGTCGGCCCCGTCGACCGTCAGGTCGAGCGCCGGCGCGTGCTCGAGCGTCGTCACGGGAACGCCGGCCTCCTCGGCCAGCGCCCGCGTCGCCTCGGAGGTCGGCACGCCGACCACGTCGAGGTTCTCGCTCTTCACCCGCTCGCCGAGCAGGCGCACGAAATGCGCCGCCGTCGAGCCCGTGCCGAGGCCGAGCTTCATGCCCGGCCTGACGGCCCTGAGGGCGCGGCTCGCGGCCCTCTCCTTGAGATCGTCTGCCACCTCGGGTGTCCTCGGGTTCAGCGGTCGAGGCCGCCCATCAGCATGTATTTGATCTCGACGAACTCATCCATGCCGTAGTGCGAGCCCTCGCGGCCGATGCCCGATTCCTTGACGCCGCCGAACGGCGCGACCTCGGTGGAGATCAGGCCCTCGTTGATGCCGACGATGCCGTATTCGAGCGCCTCGGCGACCCGCCAGCAGCGGCCGATGTCGCGCGAGTAGAAGTACGAGGCGAGGCCGAACTGCGTCGCGTTGGCGAGCTCGATGCCCTCCTCCTCCGTCTCGAAGCGGAAGAGCGGCGCCACGGGGCCGAACGTCTCCTCGCGGGTGACCGCCATGTCGGTCGTCACGCCGGTCAGCACGGTCGGCTCGAAGAAGGTGTGGCCGAGGTCGCTGCGATGGCCGCCGAGCACGATTTTCGCGCCCTTGGAGGTCGCGTCGGAGATGTGCTCCTCGACCTTCTTGACCGCGTCCTCGTTGATCAGCGGCCCCTGCGTGACGCCCTCCTCGGTGCCGTCGCCGACCTTCAGCTTCTTCACGGCGTCCGACAGCTTCTGCGCGAAGGCGTCGTAGACGCCGGACTGCACGTAGATGCGGTTCGCGCAGACGCAGGTCTGGCCCATGTTGCGGAACTTCGAGGCGATGGCGCCCTGCACGGCCTGGTCGAGGTCGGCGTCGTCGAAGACGAGGAACGGCGCGTTGCCGCCGAGCTCGAGCGCCACCTTCTTCACCGTCGAGGCCGACTGCTCCATCAGCATCTTGCCGACCTCGGTCGAGCCGGTGAAGGTGATGAGCTTGACGATCGGGTTCGTCGTCATCTCCTTGCCGATCTCGCTCGACTTGCCGGTGATCACGCTGAACACGCCGTCGGGAATGCCGGCGCGCTTGGCCAGCTCGGCGAGCGCCAGCGCGGTGAGCGGCGTCTCCGTCGCGGGCTTCACCACCATCGTGCAGCCGGCGGCGAGCGCGGGGCCCGCCTTGCGGGTGATCATCGCGGCCGGGAAGTTCCACGGCGTGATCGCGCAGGTCACGCCGATCGGCTGCTTGCCGACGACGATGCGCGCGTCCGCCTTGTGGCTCGGGATCGTGTCGCCGTAGATGCGCTTGGCTTCCTCGGCGAAGAACTCGATGAAGTTCGCGGCATAGTCGATCTCGCCGCGCGACTCGGTCAGGGGCTTGCCCTGCTCCGACGTCATGATGAGCGCAAGGTCCTCCTTGTTCTCGATCATCAGGTCGTACCAGCGGCGGAGGATCTTCGAGCGCTCCTTGGCGGTCTTCTTCGCCCAGGGCTTGAACGCCGCCTCCGCGGCCTCGATCGCCTCGCGCGCCTCCCTGGTGCCGAAGCGCGGCACGCTCGCCAGCGTCTCGCCCGTCGCAGGGTTCGTGACGGCGATCTCCCCGTCACCGACCCAGGCGCCGTTCACGAAGCACTGGCTCTTGAGCAGGCTCGTATCGTTGAGTTTCATGGCATTGCCCTCGCTTCTCTGGAGCGTTCTCGTCGGATCGGCGGTTTAGCAGGCGCGACGTCGCCGATCCACTCCGGCAGGATGACCGGATCTAGCGCTCCTCCTCCTCGGAACCAGCGTCATCGCGCCGCACCGGCGGCGCCGTCCTGCCCGGCCGCCGCGACGGCGGCTCGGACGCCTCGTCGCGCCGCGGCTCGTCGCCGCGCTCCTCGTCCGGCCGGGGCCGCCGCGGAGCGCTGCGGCTGCCGACGAACGAGGTGTCGCGGGTCGTGAACGGCGCCGGCGGCATCGTCCAGCCGCCCTCCGGCCGCTCGCCCTGCGGCGTGCCGCCACTGCCGCGCCGGGCGGAGAAGCTCGAGCGGGAGATCTCCTGCTCGAGCTCGCTGCGGATGTCGCTCGCGAGCACGCTCAGGTCGTCGAGATCGGGCGACGGCCCGCTTGTGTCCTCGTCGCGCGGGTCGGGCGCACGCTCGGCGGCCGACGGCCCGGCCGCCTGCTCCTGCTCCGGCTCCGGCTCCGGCTCCGACTCAGGCGCAGGCTCGGGCTCGGGCTTGGGCTCCACCGCGCGGCGCGGCCGCGGCTCCGCGGCCCGCTTTCCCTGCGGCTGCGGCTGGCGGCGCGGCGGCTCCTGCCGGTCGGCGTCGCGCCGATCGACCGCCTGCTCGGGCTCGGGCTCGACCTCCGGCTCGGGCTCGGGCTCAACCGGGGGGCGCGGGCGCGGCTCCGCGGCCCGCTTCCCCTGCGGCTGCGGCTGGCGGCGCGGCGGCTCCTGCCGGTCGGCATCGCGGCGCTCGGCCGTCCCGGCGCGCGGCGCCGGCTCGCGCCGCTCGGGCTGGCCGCCCTCCTCCCGCTCCTCCCGCTTCCGTCCTCCCGCTCCTCGCGGGGGATGTAGCGGCGCAGCAGCGGATCCTCGAGATCCTCCTCGAAGCGCCGCCAGTCGCGGCCCCGCGGCGGCGCCACGGGCTCGGGCTCGGGCTCGGGCTCCGGCTCGGGCTCGGGTTCGGGCTCCGGCTCGCGTTCGGCGACGGGCTCGGATCGCCCCAGCCGAAGCGCCGGCTCGTAGGGATCCGGCATCTCCTCCTCGTCCGCCTCGGTCGGGAAGCGCAGCTGCCGCTCGTCGTCGTCGGCTCGGGCTCGGGCTCGCGCCGGTCGTCCGCCCCGGTCTCGAAGCCCTCCTCCTCGGACGGCTCCAGATAGTCGGGCTCCATGTGCTCCAGGCGGAAGTCCTCGGCCAGCTCGGCCTCCCATGCCGGCGGCTCGGGCTCGGGCGCGGGGGCCGGGGCGCGCGCAGGCCGCCTGGCCGGCGCCGGCTCCGGGGCGGGCTGCCGTTCCGCCGCGCGTGGCGCCGGCCGCGCCACCGGCGCCTCGCGGTCGGCCCGGCGCGGCGGCGGGGCCTCGGCGGGCGTCTCCTCGGCGGCGGGGCGTTCGCGCCGCGGGGCGGGCTCGGCGCGGGGCTCCTTGCGGCGGCGCGCCGAGAGCCAGCGGGCGGCGGCGGCCGCCGGCCCCTTCGACCGCGGCTTCCTCTCTTCGGCGTCGCCTGCCTCGTCCGGCTGCGGCGCGGCCTCGTCGTCCTCGTCCTGCTCGCGCACCATGCGGGCGGATTGCTGGCGGCGCTGCAGGGCCGCCGGCAGCACCATCTCGGCGTGCTCCTCGGCGGCCTGGTCCTGCCGCACGGAGGGCGGGCCGAAGCTCGCCGGGCCGCCGCGCAGCACGGTGCCGGTGCCGGAGCCCGCGCCTTCGCGGCTCTCGCTGCGCGCCGCCAGGAAGCGGCCGCTCGCCGAGGCCCAGAGGGCGAGGCCGGAGAGGAACAGGAGCACGGTGCCCGTGCCGTAGAAGCGGAGCACGTCGAAGGCCTGCCGCGGCACCTCGACGCCGCCGCTGCTCAGCCGGATCGTCGTCCCCTCGACCGAGGGCAGCAGCGCAAGATGGGCCGGCACGATGACGAGAAGCGGCAGGACGATCGGCAGCGCCATGGCGGCGATGCCGCCCCACCTGCCCCATCCGCCGGCCGGCCGGCCGCAGAACTCCCGCCAGACCGCGCGGGCGACGAGAAGCGGCACGAGGTAGAGCAGCAGCATGAGCGGCAGGACGAAGCGCAGCACGGCGGCCACGAGACGCGGATGCGGGTCGACGCCGCTCGCGCCGACCATCGCGTCGAGCGCGCCGGCGAAGCCGGAGATCAGGTCGGGCACGGCGTAGAGCGAGACCTCGGCCGTGCCGAAGCGGTAGACGCCGGTGAAGCCCGCCAGCAGCAGGAGAACCCCGACGATCAGCACCGGCCGGTCGAGAAGCGCCTTCAGGAGCGGGATGCGCGACGCGATCGCCAGCGGCGGCGGCGCCTCCGGGGCGGTCTTTCCGGCGTCCTTCGGCGGCGTCAGCAGGAAGACCATCTCGGCCCGCCCGCCGTTCGGCTCGAAGTCGACGAGGTCGCCCTTGCGCGGCGGCCGCTGCTCGCGCCACGCGGGCGGCGCGAAGGCGTAACGCTGGCCATCCTCGCCGCGCACGACGCTGACCCCTGCACCCGCGTCGTAGCCCAGGACACTTCCACGCATCTTGTACCGTCCGCCTCCGTTTCCCTTCAGCCCCTAGCATGCTCCCCGTCGACCGCTCCATATGTTAGTGAGGTCGAGACAGCCAAACTTCTCCCGAAGGAACGCCCATGACAGCGCCCACGGCCGTGTTCGACCTCGACGGCACCCTCGTCGACACCGCGCCCGACCTTCTGGCCGCGCTCGACCACGTGCTGGCCGAATCGGGCTTCGACCGGCCGCACCGGCCGCGCGACATGGCGATCATCGGCAAGGGCTCGAAGGCGATGATCGCCATGGCGCTCGAGCCGCACGGCATCTCGCCCGAGGACCCGCGCATCGAGCCGATGCACCGGCTGTTCCTCGAGCACTACGAGGCGAACATCGCCGTGCACTCCCGGCCCTATCCCGGCATGGCCGAGGCGCTCGACCGGCTCGACGCCGCCGGCGTCCGCCTCGCCGTCTGCACCAACAAGTACGAGGGCCTGTCGCGCCAGCTGCTCGACGCGCTCGGCCTGACGCAGCGATTCGCCACGATCGTCGGCTCCGACACGTTCGGCGCCCGCAAGCCCGACCCCACCTCGATGCTCGGGGCCATCGAACGGGCCGGCGGCGAGCCGTCGCGCGCCGTCATGGTCGGCGACAGCCGCTACGACATCGAGGCGGCCCGCAACGCCGGAATCCCCGTCGTGGCGTTCGATTTCGGCTACTCCGACACGCCCGTGGCGAGCCTGTCGCCCGACCGGGTCCTCTCACACTACGACGAGCTCTGGCCGGCGGTCGCGCCGTTCCTTCGCATCGCGGAAGAAAACCTCGGATCCCGCGGCAGCGCGGCTTGACTTGCCCACCCCCCGCACCTTAAATCCCGGCCACCCCTCGGGCGGTTAGCTCAGTTGGTAGAGCACAGTGTTCACATCGCTGGGGTCACTGGTTCGAAGTCCAGTACCGCCCACCATTCCTTTCCCGATCCGCCAGTCCTTCCCTGCCCGGCAGAGGCTCGCCGCGCCGCACGGCCGCGAACCGTCGGCGCGTCGCGGCCGTTGACGATGGCCGGCCGCGCGCGCCGCTCTTCTGCTAGGCTTGCGTCCGGCGACGACATACGAACGACAGGGGAAGAAGAACGATGACGCCTGCCCAAGTGAGAATGGCGCGTGCCGGGCTCGACTGGACGGTCGAGGAGCTAGCCGAGCGCGCCGGGGTCCTTCCGGAAGAGGTGTCGAACCTCGAGAAGGACCACTTTGCGGGCGACGACGCGAAGCTCTCGCGGGTCTGCGCCACGCTGCGCGAGGCCGGCGTCGAGTTCAGCGACGACGGGGCGCCGGGCGTCCGGCTGAGGCCGAAGGCCGGCTTCATCCCCACCGAGGACCTCAACGCCGAGAACGACGACTGAGCGCCCTCCCCGGCGGGACCGCCGTCATTGCGCGATGCGCAGGTCGCCGAGATTGTTGCCGATCTCCGCGAAGGTGGCCGACAGGTCGCCCGTCGTCTGCGCGGTGAACGCGTATTTCTCGCCCGAGGCGCACCTGCGCAGCATGTCGACGGTCGTGCCGTCGCTGATGTCGAAGGCGATCGTGAAGATCTTGATGCCGGCGTTCTTGACGTTGGTGCACGCTTCCAGCGTGTAGTCGTTCATCTTCTGCACCATCGCCGAGTTCGAGTGGTTGGTGCCGAGCCGGCCCTGGTTGGCGTAGCCGAACGCCGTGTAGGCGGATTCGAGGTCGCCGGCGCTGGTCGGCACGGTGTTGGCGCCGTCGGTCATGACGATCATGAACTTCGAGTTGTTCGAGCTGTCATAGGGTGCGCCCTGCGTGAAGGGCGCGCCCGGCGACAGGGTGCGCCAGCCCCACGTCACCCCCTCCAGGATGTTGGTCGAGCCGGTGGCGTGCATCTTGCCGAGCGCCGAGTTGATCGTCTGCTTCACGTTGGTCAGCGGGGTGATCGCCTCCGAATCGCAGTTCGAGTTGGGGCCGGGCGTGCCGGACTTGGGGGTCACGTTGTGGTACTTGCAGGCCTGCCCGGTCTTCTGGAGCTGCGTCATGCCGTCGACCGAGCCGGGGCAGGTTCCGCCCGTGTCGGTGAGGTAGCTGTTGGCGAAATCGGACACCGGGATCGTGAAGAAGAGGAACTTCACCATCCGGTAGTCCGGCTCGTCGGGCGCGAGGGCCGGCACGAACAGCGTGTCGGGTCTGGCCGGGTCCGGCGCCGTGTCGTCGGTGTTGTAGGGCGCCGGCCGCACCTCGACGCAGCCCTTCCAGCTCGTGCCGTTCATCTCCTTGAAGAGGTCGAAGCGGTTGACCGGGGTGGTGAACATGCCCTGGTGGATCGACGACTTCGCATAGCGGTCCATCCACGTCGCCGAGGCGTTGGCGCTGCCGACATTGACGGCCCCGGCGAACGGCACGACCGAGACGCTCACCTCGTCGCTCACCGTCTTGTCGCCGAACAGGGTCTGCACGAGATCCTGCGACGCCGACTGAAGCGTCGAGATGCGCGACCCGCCCATCGAGCCCGAATTGTCGAGCACCAGCGCGATCTCCATCGAGCTCGAGCCGGTCACCGACTGGGCCGAGGCGGAGACCTCGATCGCGTTGAGGCCGAGGATCTTCATGAAGGTCGTGTCGACGTCGGCGCTGGCCGACATGGTGACGATCCGCTTGGCGCGGTCGATCGACAGGTCGTCGATCGTGGCGGTCGCGCCCTGCAGGTTGGAGTCGAGGACCGACTGCGCGTAGTCCTCGAGCTGGCCGTCGTTCATCTCGCCGATCTGCCGGTTCACCGCCAGCACCGACGCGTCGAGGGCGTGCTGGATCTTCTCCTGCTCGACGGTCGCGCGCGAATAGTCGATCCCCGCGCCGATCAGCCCGAGAAGCGGGATCAGAGCGAGCGCGAATATGACGGCGATGCTGCCGCGGCGATCGGCGAGGAAGCGTATCGGTGTCGGCGCGGCCATGCGCAGTGAGCTCAACCGGACAGGAACCAGCCCGAACCGTAAGCCCATGAGCCACAAGGAGTAGTTAATCCGAAGGCGCAGCCTCGCGCAGGGTGGCGGCGACGGCGGCGAGCCATCCGTGCACGGCCGGCACGCTGTCGAGCCGGTAGGCGGCGACCGTCTCGCCCTCGCCGACCTTGATGCCGAAGCCGCCGAGCTCGGCGGCCGCCTGCATGGCATGCTCGTCCGTCACGTCGTCGCCGAGATAGACCGGCACCCGGCCCTCGAAGGCCGGCGTCGCCATCAGGCTGCGCACCGCCCCGCCCTTGTCGGCGCCGTCCGGCTTGACCTCGATCACCATCTTGCCGCGCAGCGCGTGGAAGCCCTCCTGGCCCTCGAGCGCCCGCTCGACCGCCTCCGAGGCCGCCTCGGCGAGGTCGGGCCGGCGCCGGTAGTGCAGCGTCACCGCGGCGCCCTTGTCCTCCATCAGCAGGCCCTCGTGCTCGGCGACGAAGGCGCCGAAGCGCTCGCGGAAATGGTCGAGTCGCGCCGGATCGACGGCGTTCTCGACCTCGCCCTCCCTGTCGAGGCGCAGCTCGAGCCCGTGCAGGCCGGCGGCGGGGAAGTCCGAGGCGCCGAGGCGGGCGTCGATATCGGCGATCGCGCGTCCGGAGACCACCGCCACGGCGCCGCCCAGGAGGTCGTTGAGGTCGCGCAGCACGGGCACGAGCGCGGGCGAGACGCGCACCGCGTCCGGCGTCTCGGCGATCTCGACGAGCGTGCCGTCGAAATCGAGGAACAGCGCCCAGTCGCGCGCGGGCTTCGGCAGGGCATGCGTCATGCGGTCTCCTCCGGTCGGGCTTGCGCTTCCATATACGCCGACGGGCCCGGCCGCCAACCGCGGCCGCGGAACCACGCTGTGACACCCGGGCAACAGAGCGTGCCGACATGGCCCCGGAGGGCCTGAAATGGCGCCGCGGACTCTTGATTAATGTCAACGTCTCGCAGAAAAAGAACGGGACAGAGGCACATCGACTTCCGTTGCCTCAGACGAAGCGGCAGCAGATCAATTTGGAAATCGGAGAAATGACGGTGCGGTCATTCGCAGCGCTGTGCCTGGTGGTCGGGGCCCTGGTGGCCGCCCCCGCCGCCAACGCGTTCCAGATCGACCCCACGACGGGCAAGGAGCTCGGCAATGTCGGCGTCTACAACATGACGCGGACGCCACCGAAGTCGGTTTCCTACAAGGGCAACTACGCGCCCGGCACGATCATCGTCGACACCAACGAGAAGCACCTCTACCTCGTCAAGGGCGAGGGCAAGGCGATCCGCTACTCGATCGGCGTCGGCCGCGAGGGCAAGCAGTTCTCCGGCACGTTCAACGTCAGCAAGAAGGTCGAGTGGCCGGGCTGGACGCCGACGCCGGAGATGCGCGCGGCGCTGCCGAGCCTGCCGCCGCACATGGACGGCGGGCCGATGAACCCGCTCGGCGCCCGGGCCCTCTACATCGGCTCGACGCTCTACCGCATCCACGGCACCAACCAGTCCTGGAGCGTCGGCCGCGAGATGTCGTCCGGCTGCATCCGGATGACGAACGAGGACGTGATCGACCTCTACAACCGCGTCAACGTCGGCGCGCCGGTGGTCGTCCTCAAGTAATTCAGTTTGCGCCCGGGGGCGCGATCGGGGGCAGAAGGCCGGGAAGCACCGCTTCCCGGCCTTCTCATTTCCGGGGGCGCGATCAGGCGCGCTCGCGGCTCAGGCCCTTCTCGCGAAGCTCCTCGAGATAGCGGTTCCACAGGCGCTCCCGGTCGGTGCCGAGGGCGTAGAGATAGTCCCAGGAGTAGAGGCCGGTGGCGTGCATGTCGTCGAAGGTGATGCGCACGGCGTAGTTGCCGACCTGGTCGAGCGACATGATGCCGACGTCCTTCTTGCCGGGCACCGTCTGGCGCTGCTCCGGGGAATGGCCCTGCACCTCCGCGCTCGGGCTCATCACCCGCAGATACTCCGCGCTCAGCTCGTGCTTCCTGCCGTCCTCGAAGGTCACGGTCAGAAGCCGCCTGTCCTTCGACAGGCGCAGTTCGCTCGGCCAGGGGCGCTCGTCGGCCATGTTGGTCTCCAGTGTTTCGCGCCCCGTACATAAGGGCGCGCGCCCCCTGCCCTCAAGCCATTGAATCCGCATCGGCCGCTTGGCCCCGCTTCGCAGCTTTGCGACAGTGGCCGCAAAGATTGGAGATTCCGCATGAACCGCAACGAACGACGCGCCGCCCGCAAGGAGGGCGAGCTCGACACCACCGCCTTCCTCGAGGTCGCCAACAAGTTCATCGACCTCGCCAATCGCCAGAACCAGTCGGTGAACGCGACCGACCTGCACATGGCCTTCCTCTACGCCTCGACGCGCTACAGCGCCTACGTGGCCAAGGCGATCCTCGAGGTCGACAACCACGAGGACTTCGTGCAGCACATGGTCAAGCAGTACGCGGAGATGCTGCGCCAGCACCTCGCCGACGAGGCGCTCGAGACGCCGGCGGACTGATCAGCCGGCCTCGGCGAGGCCCGCCTCGATCCTGAGGACGGAGTTCCAGTTGCGGGCCGTGCCGGCGGTGCCGAGCCGGCGCTCGATCAGCGCGCCCGTCAGCTTCGAGCGCGCGATGCCGTCGGGATAGGCCGCGTAGAGCTGCCGCCCCTCGACACGCACCTGCTCCGGCCCGCGGACGGCCGCCGCGAGGGAGCGGACGGCCTCCCCGCCGGGTGCGTCCTTCAGGGCCATCACCAGGAAGTGCGACGGATCGGCCGCCGCGGCTTCGGCCATCGGGTTGGCGGCGACCAGCGCCGCCCATTCCGCCTGCGTGCGCACGAAGACCTGCGTCCGCAGGTCGAGCCGCTCGGCGAGCGCGCCTTCCAGAAGCGCCTCCAGCTCGGACGGCTGGCGCTCGCTCGCGAACAGCAGGTTGCCGGTCTGCAGGAGCGTGCGCGGCGCGGCGAGACCGAGCTCCGCCATCAGCGCGCGAAGGTCTGCCATCGCGACCCTGCCGCGCCCGCCGACATTCACCGCCCGCAGCAGCGCGACCCGTGCCGCGGCATCCGGACGGCCGCTCAGCCCCGGTGCTCCCCGTCGTCGGCCGGGGCGTCCGGCCGCTCGTCATCCTCGCCGGGCGCCTGGCCCTCGGCGGGCGCCGTGGCCTCTGCCGAGGCATCGTCGCCCGTCCCGGCGGCGGCGACCTCGGTCTCCTCGACCGGCTCCCGGTCCGCAGGCGCCCCACCCTCGGGCTCCGCGGCGGCGGCGGCCTCGGCCTCGCCTCGCCGCTGTCGTCGCGCGCGTTGAGGCCGAGCTCCTCGTCGGTGAGGAAGCCGCGGCCGAGCTTCCAGGCGGTCTTGCCGATCGGGCCCATGCCGTAGACCCGCTCCATGTCCTCGTAGTCGTTGAGCCCGTCGAGGTTGGCGAGCACGGGATCGCTGGTCCACAGCTTGCGCAGCGCCCGCTGCTTGACCGCCTTGGGCACGCCCGCCTGCATGAAGACCGTGAAGTCGGATTCCTTCGTCAGGCTGTCGATGTCGATGTCCTCGGCCGGGTGACGCTCGCGCTCCTCGCCCTCCCCCGCCGCCGGGGCCTCGCCGGCCGCAGGCCCGGCGGCCCCGGCCGGAACGGTGCCCGCCGGCGCGGCCGGTACGGCCTCGTCCGTGGCCTCCTCGGGCACCGAGGAGGCCTCCTCCTCGTGCTTCCTCTCGAGCTTCCTGCGCGACCAGCGCGACAGGAAATTGTCCTGCTCACTCATCGCCGCCTCCTGCGCGCCGCCCGCGGGCGAAGATCGGCTCCTTGCCGAACACCGGCGCCTCCTCGGCGGTCGCCTTGTCGCGCTTCCGCTTCCTGAAGGGCTCGGGCTTGTAGTGCCGCTCGGCGAAGTCCTCGAGCAGCATCGCGACGTGGGCGGGGATCGGCACCGGCTCGACGATCGCGTCGCCGGCCACGAGATAGGCCTCCGCCTCGTAGGGCGAGAGCGTCACCAGGTGCAGCCGCCACGGCACGTCGCCCGAATCCGGCATCAGCACGACCAGCACCGAGGGGTTCCGCATCGTCAGGTTGTGCCTGTAGGCCTCGGCCTCGGTCGGGTGCAGCTCGACGTCGTAGTGCCCGGCCCGGTAGGTCGTCACGCCCTCGCGCCCCGGCACCTCCTGCCAGTCGGGGCCCTCCTCGCGGCCGGGAAGGACGGCGACCGGCATCCAGATCTCGTCGGCCCACCGGCTGACCGCCTTGCGGCGCTCGACCAGGACGGTGACGGGTATGTATTCGGCCTTGCTCACGTGTGGCCTCCCTCTCGGCTCCAGGCTCAACATATGAAGTTTGCGGGGGCGTGTGCATATCCCTAGAATGTTCGCGGAGTGAGAGGGACCCTTCGCGGGTCTGGAGAAAAGCCATTAACGACATGAGAGTGAACGGGCGCAGGATTCTCCTGTGCGACTGCGAGCGCACCATGACGCTCGACGGTGCCGCCCTGGCGGCCGGCCTCGGCGCCGACGCGGCCCCGCGCATCCACACGAATCTGTGCCGGCGCGAGACCGCCGCCTACGAGCAGGCCCTGGCCGGCGAGGACGACGTGCTCGTCGCCTGCACGCAGGAGGCGCCGCTGTTCGGCGAGCTCGCCGAGGAAGCCGGCAGCGAGCGGAGCGTCGGCTTCGCCAACATCCGCGAGACGGCCGGCTGGAGCGTCCAGGGCAAGGCGGCGCAGCCGAAGATCGCGGCGCTCCTCGCCGCGGCGGCCTACGCCAGCGAGCCGGCACCGCTCTACACGGCGGAATCGGAAGGCGTCTGCCTGATCTACGGGCCCGGCCAGCAGGCGCTCGAGGTGGCGAAGGCCCTCGCCGGGCGGCTGTCCGTCAACCTGCTCGTCACCGACGACGACTTCATCCCGCCCTCCGTCGCCGACGTGCCGATCCACAAGGGCCGCATCTCGCGGCTCACCGGCTCGCTCGGCCGCTTCGAGGTGACGGTCGACGGCTACGCGCCGCTCGTGCCGTCGTCGCGCGGCGAGCCGGTCTTCGCGATGGCGCGGGACGGCGCGCAGGCGGAGTGCGACCTCGTGCTCGACCTGACGGGCGGCACGCCGCTCGTGCCGGCGCCGGACAAGCGCGACGGCTATTTCCGGGCCGACCCCTCGCATCCCGCCGCCGTGGCGCGGACGATGTTCGAGATCTCCGACTATGTCGGCACCTTCGAGAAGCCGTCCTACGTCTCCTACGACGCGGAGATCTGCGCCCATTCGCGCAGCCGCAAGATCGGCTGCCGCAACTGCCTCGACGTCTGCCCGGCCGGCGCGCTGCAGTCGGACGGCGAGCGGATCCTCCTCGACCACGGCACCTGTGCGGGCTGCGGCTCGTGCAGCGCCTCCTGCCCGACCGGCGCGATCAGCTACCGCTATCCCCGGCGCAGCGACCTGATCACGCGGCTGCAGATCCTGCTGTCGACCTACGCCCGCGCCGGCGGCCGCCATCCCGTCGTGCTCTTCCACGAGGAGGGCCACGGGGGCGAGCTGATCGCGGCGATGGCGCGCTTCGGCCGCGGCCTGCCGGCGAACGTCCTGCCCGTGCCCGTCTTCGCGGTCACGGAGCTCGGCCACGACATCCTCGCGGCCACGCTCGCGGCCGGCGCCGAGCGCATCGTCGTGCTCGGCGGCCCGGAGCGGGCCGAGGAGCTGCCGCCGCTCGAGGCCCAGGCGGGGCTCGCCGGGAGCTTCCTGCGCGGCCTCGGGCTCGAGACGGGCGAGCCGCGCATCCGCGTCATGGTGGAGGCCGACCCGACGGTCGTCGAGGACGCGCTCTTCGCGCTCGCCCCGGCGCCGCAGCCGGAGTTCCGCAGCTTCGCCGCGGTCGGGACGAAGCGCGAGATCGCGCGCAACGCCCTGTCGGCGCTGCACGAGGCGGCGAAGGACGCCCCCGAGCGCATCGAGCTGCCGGCCGGCGCCCCCTATGGCCGCATCCACGTCGACACGGAGGGCTGCACGCTCTGCCTGTCCTGCGTCGGGGCGTGCCCCACGGGCGCCATCATCGACAATCCCGACCGCCCGCAGCTGCGCTTCCAGGAGGCGGCCTGCGTGCAGTGCGGCCTCTGCAAGGAAACCTGCCCGGAGAGCGTCATCTCGCTTCAGCCGCGCTACGACTTCACGCCGGCGGCGCGCAGCGAGATCGTGCTCTACGAGGAGGAGCCGTTCGAGTGCATCTCCTGCGGCAAGCCGTTCGGCACGAAGAAGACGATCGAGCGCATCACCGGCCGCCTGACCGGCCACTCGATGTTCCGGTCGCAGGCGCAGCTCGACCTGATCCGCATGTGCGACGACTGCCGCGTCGAGGCGCAGTTCCGCATGTCGAGCGCCAACGACCCGATGGCCCACGGCGAGCGGCCGCGCGTGCGCACGACGGAGGACTACCTGGCGGAGCGCGAGGCGGCGAACGGCCAGGCGGCGAACGGGACGGAGTCGAAGGGCCAGCCGGGCTTCAAGCTCGACGACTTCCTGAACTCCTAGGCGGCGGCCGGACGGCTCACTCCGCGGCGGCGAGCTCGCCCTCCAGGGGCGGGCGATTGCCGGCCGCGGAGATCCCCGGCACCTGCAGGTGGCGGCCGCCGCACACCCAGTCGGCATCGACGAGGTGCTCGACGAAGTGCGGCCTGGAGAACAGGAAGCCCTGGGCGAGCCTGATCGAGGACGAGCCGAGGAGATAGTCGACCTCGGCCATCGTCTCCACGCCTTCGGCCACCATCGTCATGCCGAGCGCGTTGCCGAGCGATTCCATCGCCTTGAGGATGCTCTGGCTGCGCGGGCGCTGCTCGATCCCGGAGATGAACGACCGGTCGACCTTCAGCTCGTCGGCGGTGATGTCGGCCAGCGTCGAGAGCGACGAGTAGCCGGTGCCGAAATCGTCGATCGACACCCTGACGCCGATCTCGCGCAGGCTCGGCAGCACGTGGGCGCAGAACGCCTCGGCGGCGACGAGCGCGTCTTCCGTCAGCTCCAGCGTGAAGCGCTCCGGCTTCGGCGTGGCCTTCAGCTCGGCCAGAATCGCGCCGATGAAGGCCGGCTGCGACGCCTGCTTCGCCGACACGTTCAGGCTGACATGCGTCGCGTCGCCGAACGCGGCGTCGAGGCGCGGCAGGCTGCGGATCGTGTCCTGCAGGACGAAGGCGGCGATGTCGTCGAGAAGGCCGAACTCGGTGGCGGCGGGAACGAAGGCGGCGGGGCTCCGGACCGTCCCGTCCGCCTCGACCCAGCGCGCCAGCGCCTCGAAGCCGACGACGCTCATCGTCCTCAGGTCGATCTTCGGCTGCAGCGCGGCCCGGAACTGGCGGCCGCGCACGGCGGCGCGCAGCCGCTGCTCGAGCGACAGGCGCGCCGCGGCACGGCTGCCCATCTCCTTGTCGAAGCACGCGAGGCTGCCCTTGGCGGCCGTCTTCGCCTTGTACATGGCGATGTCGGCGCTGCGCCGCAGCGTGTCGTAGTCGCGGCCGTGGTCGGGGTAGAGCGCGATGCCGATCGAGGCGGAGGTCCTGATCTCGACGCCGTCGATCAGGAAGGGCAGCCGGACCTGGTCGAGGATGCGGCGCGCCAGCGCCTCCAGGTCGTTCATGCTCTGGAAGTTCTCGAAGACGATCAGGAACTCGTCGCCGCTGATGCGGCCGACGCGGTCGCTCTCGCGGATGCTGGCGCGGATGCGCCGCGCCACGCTGCGCAGCAGGACGTCGCCGACCCCGTGATTGTGCAGGTCGTTGATCTGCTTGAAGTCGTCGATGTCGACGAAGGCGAGCGCCAGCCCCTGGCGGCCGTCGCGCACCGCCAGCATCTGCTCGACGAGCTCCTGCATGAAGCTGCGGTTGGGCAGGTCGGTCAGCTCGTCGTGGTTGGCGCGGTGATGCAGCGCCTCCTGCGTCTCCTGGAGGCGCTGCATCAGCGCGCGCAGCCGCCGGCCCTCCACCTCGCTCTGCTGGGCCCGCCTCGCGGCCAGCGCGTGGGAGGCGAGCAGCGCGAACTTGCGCGCCAGCGCGACGTGGCTGCGGTCGAAGCCCGCGTCGCCGGCCGGCCGCAGCAGCATCAGGAGGCCGCGCCGGTCGCGCACGCGCATCGGCACGTAGAGGGCCGGCTGCGCCGCCGACAGGTCGCCGACCTCGCCGCCCCACTCCTCGATGCCTTCGTTGGTGAACGTGGCGGTGACGCGGCCCGAGAGCACCTTGCGGAACAGCCGGCCGACGGGCCAGCGGGTCGACTGCAGATCAGGCGGGTCGGCCACCGCGCAGTCGAGCCCGCCATCCTCTTCGCTCTCCACGAGCACGAGCGACTGGGTGAAGCCGAACACGGCCCGGAGCGCGCCGAACACGCCCGCGAAGGGCTCGCTGCCGGAGTCGCAGAGCAGCGCCTCCAGCGCGTCGATCAGCAGGTTGGCGTGGGCGTTCTCGACGCGCAGGCGCTCGTTCTCCTGCTGCGCCAGAACCAGCCATTCCCGCACCTCTTCCGATCCGGCCATGCCCACCATGCCGCCCCTACCGCCCGAACGCCACTGCGGAGATCATCAGGTTGCCGTGCACGTTGCAGCCGAACAGCTGCCCCTGCTCGCCGAAGGTGAAGCAGCCGAGGAAGGGCGCCTCCCCGAAGGCGAGGCGCACCATCTCGGCGGCCTTCGGCATCTCGTCGCCGACCGCCATCCGGCAGCCGGCACAATAGACGAGCAGGCCGCCTGCGAGCTCCGCCACGTCGCGCGACGCCGCGGCGGCGACGCGGCCGGCGCGCTCCACGAGCCGCCCCCGGTCGCCCGTCATGCTGTAGATCCTCGTGCCTTCCTCGACCGTCGCGAAGGTCGACAGGCCGCGCTCCTCGGTGATGGCGTCGGGGTGGACGAGCAGGTAGTGCGGCACCTCGTCGACGCTGCCGGCATCGATGCCGAGCGGGTTCAGCGTCGTCAGGCCCAGCACGCTGCCCCCCTGGTCGAGCCGGTGGGCGAGGCCGCCGCCGATCCACGCGTCGTAGACCTCGGCCGCCGGGCGCCCGTCGATGGCGACGATGTGGCGGCCGCGCGTGCGCGTGACGATGCCGCTCTCGCCGCCGCGGTCGAAGCCGATGCGGGTGACGATGCCGCTCTCGCCCGTCGGCTCGTAGCCGCCCTGGAAGGCGCAGCCGATGCCGCGCGACGAGAACAGGACGCCGACGACGAGGCCCTCGCCGCGAGCGCCGTCGGGACCGACGAGCCCCCAGCGGCCGCTCCCGTCGCCGTCGTCGGCGGCGCTGCCGCCGATCACGGGGCAGCGGTCGCCGATCAGGCGGCGCAGGCCTTCCAGGACCGCTTCCTCGCAGCCGGGGCTCTGGTAGATCCAGACGAGCTCGGGCAGCTCTCCGGGGCAGCCGGCGGCCTCGAGCGCCGCCACCAGGGCCCTCTCCGCGGCGGCGGCGGGATCGCCGCCGAGCCCGGTGGCGGCGGCGCCGTAGTCGCCGTCTGGATCCTCGACGAGGAAAAGGCCGATCGAGCCCGGCCCGGCCAGCCCGGCGCCGCTCATCACGCCGCCGCAGGAGGTGCCGCCGACGAGGGCAACGCCGGGAAAGCGGCCGGTGACCAGCTCGTGGACGGCCCGCGCCGTCATGCGCCGGATCGTAGAAGACGCAGGCGAAGTCCGGGGAGATGCTCGTGTCGGCCAGTGATGCGGCAAGGTCTGCGAAGGCGAGTTCCGGCGAACCGCCCGAACACGACAGAGAACTCGACCTTGACCATTGCAGCGCACCCGGCATTCGAAGAGCGACCCGCCATTCCGGGTCCCGCTGGGGCACAGCCGCAAGCCCGTCAGAGAGTATTCCCCCTGCCGCAGCGCCCCCTTCTTCCGTCTACTGCGAACGCTTTAATTTCCGATTGAAGAAATGCCGCTCGTTTTCCCGGACCAGCGGCGTCCGAAGACGACGACATCTCAGGCTGCGGCAGGCTCGGGCACCACCACGAGGCGCGGGTCTCCCGAGAGGCGCTGCTCAACGGCCGCCGCGAGGCTGCCGTGCACGAGATCCGTCAGGTCGCTTGTATGCGGCGCGCCGAGGACGAGGAAGCTCGCCCCGACCAAGCGGGCGCGCTCCAGCACGGTCTCGGCCGCCTGCGCCGCGGACGCCCCGACGACGAGCGCGCGGCCGGGGACCTCCGCCTCGCGCAGCCGCGCGAGCGCCCGGTCGGCCACGGCTTGCGCGGCGGCGTCGCTCTCGACCTCGGCGGCGTCCTCGTCGAACACCTCGCGCAGACGGACATGCAGGACGACCACCTCGCCGGCGTGCTGGCGGGCGAGGCCGATCGCCCGCGTCAGGACGCCGTCGTCGCTGGCGGTGCCGTCGACCGCCGCGAGCACCAGGCCCGCGGCCGCCGCGGCCGGCGCCGGGCCCGCCTGCTCGACGGCGCCCTCGCGCGCGCCGTAGCGGCCGAGCGTGGCGCGCCGCGACAAGAGGATCGCCGGCGCGATGACGGCGGCCGCGGCGGCGACGGCGAACGTCACCTCGACGCCGAGAGACTCGGCGATCTTGGGCGCGGCGAACGGCGCGATGACGCCGGCGAACCAGCGCAGGAAGTTGTAGCCGGCCGACGCCACGGGGCGCGGCGCGTCCGACACCTCGAGCGCCATCTCGGTGTAGACGGTGTTGCACACGCCCATCAGCGCCCCGCTCAGCACGACCTCGGCGGCGATCGCCTCCGGCGGCAGGAAGCCCATCGAGGCGAGCAGCACAGCGAAGATCACGAGGCACCCGGTCATCAGCGCCGGCGCGCTGAAGCGGGCCTGCAGCCGGGGCGCCACGACGACCGAGAAGATCGCCAGCAGGACGCCCCAGCCGAAGAAGATGAGCCCGACCGCGTGCGCCGACATCTGCAGCACGAAGGGCACGAAGGCGAGCACCGTGAAGAAGGCGTAGTAGTAGAACAGGCCGCTGAGCGAGACCGTGAACAGGCCGCGGTGGCCGAGCGCCCGGATCGGCGCGCTGAGCGAGGTCTTCTCCTTCGGCTTCGGCTGCTCCTCGAGGAAGAGCGCGATCGCGACGAAGCCGATCGCCATCAGCGTCGCGGTGCCGAAGAACGGATAGCGCCAGGAGGCCGAGCCGAGGGCGGCGCCGAGCAGCGGCCCGGCCGAGATGCCGAGGCCGAGGGCCGCCTCGTACATCAGGATCGCCGCCGCCGTTCCGCCGCGCGAGGCCGCCACGATCACCGACAGGGCCGTGACGACGAAGAAGGCGTTGCCGAGGCCCCAGCCGGCCCGGTAGGCGACGAGGGTGGCGACCGAGTTCGAGGTGCCGGCGAGCGCCGCGAACACGACGATCAGCAGCGCGCCGAGAAGCAGCGTCTTGCGCCCGCCGAGACGGCTCGAGACGAAGCCGGTGACGAGCATCATCACCGAGGTGACGAAGAAGTAGCTCGTGAAGAGCAGCGACACCTGCGCCGGCGAGGCGTCGAGCCCCGCCGCGATCGAGGTGAGGATCGGGTCGACCAGGCCGATCGACATGAAACCGACCACGCACGCGAAGGCGGTGGCCCACACGGCCTTCGGCTGGTCGAGGAAATTCGGACTTCCGGACGAGGCGGACATTGCGGCGCATCCATGCGAAACTATCTGTATGATGCACCTAATTAGGCCCGACATCGCCGCCTGACAAGGTGTATGATGCAGGCAAATCGACGGGACGCGGAACGTGCGGGAGGAAGCGGTGGCGACGGACGCCGAAGGGCAGGACGCGATCGGCAGGCTCGAGCAGGAGCTGGCCTTCCTGACGCGCGCGCTCGAGGCGATCAACCGGCGGCGCGTGTACCCGCTCGACCGGGCGCACTACCTGCTGCTGCTGCGGCTGCGCGAGGGCCCGCGCAGCATCAGCGAGCTCGCCGCCGGGCTGGCGCTCGACGATTCCACCGTGACGCGGCAGGTCGGCGCGATGCAGCGGCTCGGCCTCGCGCGCAAGGTCAGGAACCCCGCCGACGGCCGCAGCTTCCTGGTCGAGCCGACGGACGAGGGAATCCGCCGGGCCGAGGCGATGCAGGCACAGCGCCTGCAGCGCATCGAGGCGCTGTTCGAGGGGTGGAGCGGGCGCGACCGCGACAGGCTCGCGCAGATGCTCGGCAAGCTGAACGGCTCGCTCGCCGAGACGCTCAAGACGATCTCGGCGCAGGACGAAGGATGACAGCGGGTGCTTCCGGCGGCCTCCGGCCGAGGACCGCCCCTACTGCCCCGCCCCCGTCGCCTCGCGGCAGAACTTCACGACGCCCTCGCGGATCGGCCCGGCCATCTCCTGCGTGATGACGCCGCGCTCCATCTGGGCGTCGATGTTCGACAGCCGCTTCGCGACGCACGCCTCGACCGCCGGCGGCAGGCCGGAGACGTCGACGGACTTGCGGAAGAACAGCTCGTAGCGGTGCATGTAGACGAGGATCGCGATCACCGCGAGGAGCACGAGGGCGGCGGCGCCGCGGGCGGCCAGCCCGTTGAGCGGGTCGCGCTCCGTTCCGGCCGCCATGTCAGAGCGCGCCCATGTCAGCGCGCCGCCAGCGGCAGGTTGACGAGCAGGTTCTGCGGCTTCATGCGCAGGTGGCGCTGCGGCGTCATGGCGAGGCCGAGATAGACCGGCCGGCCGCGCATCCGCTCGATCACGGCATCCTGGTCGCGGATCTCCATGCGGAACAGCGCGACGATCTGCGCGAGCCGGCTCTCGTCGACCTCCTTGCCCTCGTAGAGCGCGTTGAGGATCGCCGTCGCCTCGGCGTCGAGGCCGACATGCCACCCCCAGCGCTCGTCCTTGATCGACTGCATCGGCTGGACGCGCGTCTCCAGGCCCAGGAAGTGCCGCACCCACGCCTCGAGCACGCGGGCGAAGGCGTCGAGCGCCGGCTCGGTGAAGCGGAAGTCGACGACCATGTCGAAGCGGTCGCTGCGCTCCCAGTATCCGGCCTTGTTGTCCTCGGTGAGGACGTCCATCTCGACCTCGCGCGCCGGCTGGCCGAGCATCATCAGCTGCCCCGGGCCGGCCATGCCGCCGCCCGCCGCGAGCATCTCCACGATCTCGCGGTCGGCGAGCATGATGCGGCCCTCCTCGATCGAGACCGTCTGCTCGCGGAACAGGATCTCGGCGGCCCGCAGGCGGAACGCGTCCGGGCTGCCGTCGAGGATGTTGCGCAGGATGACGTGGACGAGCTGGTCGACGAAGAGCGGCGGCACCTGCCCCGCCCGGCCGGCGACGATCGCCAGGTAGGCCGCCTCGAGCGAGCCCTCGCGCAGCATCAGGTCGCGGAAGCCGAGCACGATCCGGTAGTTGTCGGCGGCGTCGCGGTCGGCGAGCGCGGCGAGCTCGACCGGCGAGACCGGCCGCAGCGGGTCGGCGATCAGCGCGTCGTAGAGCTGCTCCTCGGCGAGGCAGGACTCCTCGACGGGCTGCATCTCCGGCCGGGCCAGATAGGCGCGGACATAGTCGGCGGTCGGCACGAGCCAGCCCCGCGCGTCGCGCTCGAGGAACTGGTAGCCGGACGACAGCCAGAACTCCCGCCAGGGCTCGCGGATCATCGTCTCGCCGGCCGGCATCATTCCTCCACCACGTCCCAGATCCGCGCGTGCTGCGGCTCGGCCGAGGGCGTGACGATCCGGAACGCCTCCCGGATGCCGCCCGCCTCGTCGAACTCCCGCTTCACCGTGAAGATCGTGTTGAGCTGCGCGTCCGCTGCCAGCTCCTGCGCGAAGGCGAGCTCGGCCGCCGCCGCGGCACGCGCCGCCTCCATGTCCGGCGCACCGTAGGCGGAGACGAAATGCGCCGCCAGCGCCTCGCGCGCAGCCGCCATCTCCGCCTCGTCCGTGTCGGTGACGGCGACGAAGGTCGCCCGGCCGAAGCTCGCGAGGCCCAGGAAGCCGTTGGCGAAGGCCTGGCGCAGCTTGCCCGAGAGGTCGTCGGCGCGCAGCTCGGCGAAGGCGAAGCCGCCGGGCACCGCCGGCTCGCCCGGCTCCGCCGCCACGTCGAACACGTTCGCGTCGGAGGCATCCATCCGGATCGTCCGCAGCGTCTTCACGGCAGGACTTCCTCCGACCGCTCGGCGATCTCGAGCGCGCGCAGCAGGATGGTGCCGCTCGGCGTCTCCATCACCATGTCTCCGTGCTCGTCGATGCCGACGAAGCGCCCGATATAGCGCCGGCTCGCGAAGGCGATCTCGATCTCGTCGCCGACCCCGTCGAGACGCTGCTGCAGGCCGTCGTGCAGGGAGCGGAAGCCCTCGGTCTCCCAGGTGTGCACCCAGGACAGGAAGTGCCGGCTGATCGACTCCACGAGCTCGGTGCGGGTGATCTCGCCGCAGCCCTCCTCCTGCAGGTCGGTCACGTCGGGATCGAGGCCCGGATCGCCGCTCTTCGCCCTGCGGCGCAGCACGAGCGCGATGCCGACGACCATCCAGGAGGGCACGTCGTCGAAGACCCGGGACGACGACATGGCGACGCGCAGCTGGCCGGCCTGCGCGCCGTTGACCCGCACGAGGTTCGGCCAGCCGAACGTCACCGCCACCTCCGGCGGCACGAGCGCGCCCAGCGAATCGCCGACCGCCAGCAGGGCCGCCGGCAGCATCTCGATCGCCCGGTCCGGCGGCACGGTCGGCTCGAGCACGACCGCCATGTCGAGGCGGTCGACGTCGCGGGCCCACACCACGTCGCCGGCACCGAAACGGCCCCTCGAGGCGCCGCTCACCGCCGCCTCGAAAGCCTGTTCCGGCGCCTTCACGGCGTGTCCGGTCAGAAGGGGAGGAAATTCCGGATCCGGCAGGTGCATCGCCGCCTCCCGGCGTCAGACGAGGTCGATCTTGCCCTCGACGACGTGCTCGAGGTCGGTGCCCTCCGCCGTCAGCACGACCTTGACGGTGATGCTCTCGGCGTCGCCGGCGCGGCCCTCGTGCACGACGCGCTCGATCTCGCGCTGCGAGGTCACGCCGACCTGCTTCAGGAACTTGCGCAGCGACATGTTGAAGCGTTCTTCGTCCATCGGGACCTCCTTCGAGAACTCCGGGCGCGTGTCCGTGACGACGCCCGCACCACCGGCGACGCGCCGCTCCGCGCCGACCGCGACTGCCCGTCGGAGCGGCTAGAGCCGCACCGACCCGTTGTGCGAGACGTATACGTCGGACGCCGACATGTCGATGGAGCCGAGCACCGCCCAGGCTCCCACGCCGACCAGGATCGTCACCGCGCACGCGGTCAGAAACGCCTTCATCTTCACTTCCCCTGCTGTTGCGATCCGTCGCGCTCGGCGCCAGGCGCCGTCGCGCTCTTGAGAAACGTGACCAGGGCCTCGCGGTCCAGGTTCCGCTTGAGCCGCTGCAGCGGCATCTTCGAGCCCGGCGTCACCACGTCCGGCCCGTGCGCGAAGAGCATCGACACCGTCTCCTCGGTCCAGACGATATCGGAGTTCTTCAGCGCGTCGGAATAGGGGTAGCCCGGCACCGTGCCCGCCTTGCGCCCGAACAGGCCGTAGAGCGTCGGCCCGGCCCGGTTGCCGCCGTCCGGCGTCAGCGTGTGGCACACCGAGCACTTGCGGCGGAACTCGCGCTCGCCGGGGCCGATCTCCTCGTCCGCCTTCACCTGGAAGCGGCGCGGATGCTGGTCGCCGAGCGGCTCGAACGGCTCGCGCGGGTCGAACTGCCAGAGGAGCGCGCTGTCGTCGAGCCCGGCCCGGTAGAGCGCCTTGCCGTCCGGCGTGAAGGCGAGCCCCCAGATCGGCCCGTAGGGCGTCGTGAACTCCGCCTGCAGCTCCCAGTCCTCGAGCGAGTAGAGCCGCAAGCCGCCGTCGGCGCTGCCGATCGCGACGCGCGTGCCCGAGGGATCGACGGCGGCGGAGAGAACCGGGCCGCCGAACGGCGGCAGCGTCTTGAACTCCTGGCCGAGATCGAGGTCGATGAGCCCGACCACGCCGTCGGTCGCGCCGTAGAGCAGCGTCCCGTCGGGCAGCGCGCGCACCACGTTGACGCCCCAGCCGTGGCGCACGAGCGGCCGCTCGGCGGTCATCGTCTTCAGGTCCCAGCGCAGCACGGTGCCGTCATAGCTGCCGGAGAACAGCTCCCGCCCGTCGATCGAGAAGGCGACGCTGTTGACGTTGCCGTCGTGGCCCTTGAGCGCGGCGATCTCCTTGCGCGCCTCGAGGTCGTAGACGCGCACCATGCGGTCCCAGCCGGCCGAGGCGGCGAACCGGCCGTCGCGGCTGACGGCGACGTCGAGCACCTTGTCGCCGGTGCCGGTGAAGCGCGCCAGCATCTCGTTCGTCTCGAGGTCCCACAGGCCGACGGAGCCGTCGTCGCTGGCCGACACGGCGAGCCGCCCGCCCGGCACGTAGGCGACGTCGTTGACCGCCGCCTCGTGGCCGACGAGGCGGGCCGCGACCTCGGCGGTGTCCTGCGCCGAGCTTCCAGCGCATGATCGTGTAGTCGAAGGAGGCGGTCATCATCTCGCCGTCCGGCCCCGCGGCGATCCCGCGGACCGGGCCGCCATGGCCCTGCAGCTTCTCCGGCCACGCCACGGCCGCCCCGGGAGCGAGGCAGCCGAGGACACCGGCGAGGCAGAGAGCGCGGCGCAGCACGGACCGGACCGGACCGCTACTCCGCCGGCTGCGGCCGCGGGCTGGGCCCGCCGTGCACGGCATCGTCGCCGCGGCGGGACAGCTTCTGCTCGACCCACAGATCATGATGCTCGCGCGCCCAGTTGAGATCGACCTGGCCGGACCCCATGGCCGCGAAGGCGCCCTGCATGCCGATCGTCCCGATGTAGATATGGGCCAGGACGAAGGCGACCATCACGAGCGCCACGACCGCGTGCCAGACCTGGGCGAGCTGCATCTCCTGCAGCACGTTGAGGTCGGTCGGCAGGTCGAGACCGAAATTGTTGAGGAAGGCAAACGTCTTCGAGAACAGGTGCAGCTGGAACGGGAACAGCAGCGCGACGCCGGAGAGGCACACGGAGAAGCCCGCCAGCATGACGAGCCAGAAGAGCATCTTCTGGCCGGCGTTGAACTTGTAGGCGGAGGCGTGGTGCCTGCTGCTGAACAGGCCGCCGCCCTTGAGGAGCCACTTCACGTCGACGCGGGAGGGCATGTTGTCGCCGACCCACACCACGAGCATCATCACGAGGCCGAGCATGAAGGCGAAGGCGATGTAGTTGTGGACGTGCTTGCCCCACCAGGTCAGCGTGCCGAACGCGGCCGGGCCGATGACGGGCAGGAGCACGAACTTGCCGTAGAGGATGTTCAGCCCGGTCAGGCCGAGCAGGATGAAGGACACCGCCGACCAGCCAGTGCGACACGCGCTCGAAGAAGCCGAAGCGGGTGATGGTGCGGCCGTCCTTGCCGCCCTTGATCGTCACGCGCCCGCGCAGGAGGAAGAACAGCGCGAGCAGCCCGATCATGCCGAGCAGGCCCCAGACGCCGTAATAGGACACGGCGCCGTTGCGCACGACCCGCCAGTTCTCGCCCTCCGACTGGATCAGGCGCGCCGCCTTCTTGTCGGGGATCGAGACCGTGCCGAACGTGCCGTCGCGGATCGCCCGCCAGATCTCCGAGTTCGAGGTGTTGCCGAGCGAGTTGCCCGGCACCTGGCCGTTCGTCATGTCGCCCGGCGCGGCCGCCTGCGGCTGCGCCAGGACGTCGGGATCGACGCCCGACTGCGCGAAGGCCTGCGGCGCGAGCGCCACCGACAGCAGGAGCGCCAGAAGCGGAACGACGAGCAGGCTCAAGCGGCGAAGCGTGGTCGGCATGGTCTGTCTCCGGATACTAGACGCCCTGCTGCCGCAGGGCACGCTGGTCGAGCACCCGCTGCTGCTCGGGGGTGAGCGGCGTGTCGGCCTTGCCCTCGTACACGCCCTTCTCGTTGATGTACTCGCGCTTCAACGCATCGTCGCGGCAAGCCGAAAGGCCTGCCGCGACGACGACGATGAAGCCGATGAGAAGCTTGCGCTTCATGTCCGCCAAGACGCTCAGCCCCCCGTCTTCATGCCGTAGGCCGTGCCCCAGCCCCAGGCGCCGGAGCCGAAGCCGCGGGCGACGACGCGCTCGCGGTAGATGTTCGACACCTGGTTGCCGTCGCCGGCGAGCAGCGCCTTGGTCGAGCACATCTCCGCGCAGAGCGGCAGCTTGCCCTCGGCCAGGCGGTTGCGGCCGTACTTCTGGAACTCGGCCTCGGAGTTGTCCTCCTCGGGACCGCCGGCGCAGAAGGTGCACTTGTCCATCTTGCCGCGGCGAGCCGAAATTGCCGGCCTGCGGATACTGCGGCGCGCCGAAGGGGCAGGCGTAGAAGCAGTAGCCGCAGCCGATGCACAGGTCCTTGGAGTGCAGGACCACGCCCTCGCTCGCGTCTGGTAGAAGCAGTCGACCGGGCAGACCGCCATGCACGGCGCGTCCGAGCAGTGCATGCAGGCGACCGAGATCGAGCGCTCGCCGGGCTTGCCGTCGTTGATCGTCACGACGCGGCGGCGGTTGATGCCCCACGGCACCTCGTTCTCGTTCTTGCAGGCGGTGACGCAGGCGTTGCACTCGATGCAGCGCTCGGCGTCACAGAGGAATTTCATGCGTGCCATTTTTCAGTTCCTCCCTCAGGCCCGCTCGATCCGGCAGAGCGTGGCCTTGGTCTCCTGCATCTGGGTGACCGACGTCGTAGCCGTAGGTCTGGGCGGTGTTGGACGCTTCGCCGAGCACGATCGGGTCGGCGCCGTCCGGGTATTTCGAGCGCAGGTCCTCGCCCTGGTACTAGCCGCCGAAGTGGAACGGCATGAACGCCACGCCCCTGCCGACGCGCTCGGTGACCATGGCCATGACCTTGACCTTGCCGCCCTCGGGCCCGTGCAGCCACACCATGTCGCCGTCCTTGATGCCGATCGAATTGGCGTTGTACGGGTTGATCTCGACGAACATGTCCTGCTGCAGCTCGGCGAGCCACGGGTTCGACCGGGTCTCGTCGCCGCCGCCCTCGTACTCGACCAGGCGGCCGGAGGTCAGGATGATCGGGAAGTCCTTCGAGAAGTCCTTCTCCTGGATCGACTTGTAGAGCACCGGGACGCGGTGCAACTTCTTGTCCTCGTAGGTCGGATAGTCGGCCACGAGGTCGCGCCGCGGCGTGTAGAGCGGCTCGCGGTGCAGCGGCACCGGATCCGGGAAGTTCCACACCACCACGCGGGCCTTGGCGTTGCCGTAGGGCGCGCAGCCATGCTTGATCGCGACGCGCTGGATGCCGCCCGAGAGGTCGGTCTTCCAGTTGACGGCGTCGACCTTCTCGCCGCCGATCTTCTCGATCGTCGCCCGCTCCTCGTCGGTCAGGTCGCCGTCCCAGCCGAGCTTCTTCAGCATCCCCATCGTGAACTCGGGATAGCCGTCCTCGATCTCGGAGCCGACCGGGTAGCAGCCCTCGGCGAGCAGGTTGTAGACCTTGCCGTTCTCCTCGCGCTCGACGCCGTAGCGGGCCCGGAAGCCCATGCCGCCCTCGGCGACCGGCTTGGAGGTGTCGTAGAGGTTCGGCGAGCCCGGATGCTTCATCTCGGGCGTGCCCCAGGACGGCCAGGGCAGGCCGTAATAGTCGCCGTCGCACGGGCCGCCATTGGCCTTGCAGCGACGTCTTGTCGAAGGTGTGCTGGTTCTGCATGTGCGCCTTGAGGCGCTCCGGCGACTGGCCGGTGTAGCCGATCGTCCACATGCCGCGGTTGAACTCGCGCAGTGACGTCCTCGACGAGCGGCTCCTCGCCCTTGACCTCGATGTGCTTGAACATGTCGTCGGCGAAGCCGAACTTCTTGGCGAACTTGTACATGATCACGTGGTCGGGCAAGGCTCTCGAAGAGCGGCTCGACCACCTTGTCGCGCCACTGCAGCGAGCGGTTCGACGCCGTCACCGAGCCGTAGGTCTCGAACTGCGTCGAGGCCGGCAGCAGGTAGACGCCGTCCTTGCGGTCGTGCAGCACCGCCGAGAACGGTCGGATAGGGATCGACCACGACCAGGAGGTCGAGCTTCTCCATCGCCTTCTTCATGTCGGGCAGGCGGGTCTGCGAGTTCGGCGCGTGGCCCCAGAACACCATGCCGCGAATGTTGTCGGGCTGGTCGAGCACGTCCTTGGCCTCGAGCACGCCGTCGAACCAGCGGCTGACCGGGATGCCGGCCTTCTCCATCAGGTCCTTGGATGGCGAAGCGGCTTCTGGATCGAGTCGTAGTCGACGTCCCAGACGCGCGCCCAGTGCTCCAGGAGCCCTCCGCCAGGCCGTAATAGCCGGGCAGCGTGTCGACGAGCACGCCGAGGTCGGTCGCGCCCTGCACGTTGTCATGGCCGCGGAAGATGTTGGTGCCGCCGCCGGCCGTGCCGATGACGCCGAGCGCGAGGCCGCAGCGACGCAGTAGGCGCGGGTGTTGTTGTTGCCGTTGGTGTGCTGCGTGCCGCCCATGCACCAGATGATGGTGAAGGGCCGGTTGTTGGCGAGCGTCTGCGCCACGCGCTTCAGCTGGCTGCCCGGCACGCCGGTGACGCGCTCGGTCTCCTCAGGCGTCCACTTCGCGACCTCTTCCTTCACCTGGTCGAAGCCCCAGATGCGGGTGCGGATGAACTCCTTGTCCTCCCAGCCATTGTCGAAGACGTGCCAGAGGATGCCCCAGATCAGGGCGACGTCCGTGCCCGGCCGCATGCGCACGTACTCGGTGGCGTGGGCCGCCGTGCGGGTGAAGCGCGGGTCGCAGACGATCAGCGGCGCGTTGTTCTGCTCCTTGGCCTTGAGCAGGTGCATCACCGACACCGGGTGCGCCTCGGCCGGATTGCCGCCGATCAGGAAGATCGCGCGCGAGTTGTGGATGTCGTTGTAGGAGTTCGTCATCGCGCCGTAGCCCCACGTGTTGGCCACGCCGGCAACGGTCGTCGAATGGCAGATGCGCGCCTGATGGTCGATGTTGTTCGTGCCCCAGAAGGCGGCGAACTTGCGCATCAGGTAGGCCTGCTCGTTGGAATGCTTGGCCGAGCCGAGCCAGTAGACCGAGTCGGGCCCCGACTGCTCCCTGATCTGGAGCATCTTGTCGCCGATCTCGTTGATCGCGTCGTCCCACGAGACGCGCGTCCACTTTCCGTCGACGAGCTTGGTGGGGTACTTCAGCCGCCGCTCGCCGTGCGCGTGCTCGCGCACCGAGGCGCCCTTGGCGCAGTGCGAGCCGAGGTTGAACGGGCTGTCGAAGCCCGGCTCCTGGCCGACCCACACGCCGTTGGAGACCTCCGCCAGCACGGTGCAGCCGACCGAGCAGTGCGTGCACACCGACTTGCGGATCTCGGCGGTGCCGGGCTTGGCCGTCTGGGCCTCCGCCTTGCGCACCATGCCGCTGCCCATCGTCGAGATGGCGGCCGCGCCGCCGGCCACCAGGCCGGAGCGGCGCAGGAAGCTGCGGCGATCGATCGTTTCGTTGGCGAAACCGGACAGCGCCTGCGACAGGCGTGACGCGCGAGGCGCGCCGCTCGTCTTCTTTCTAAGCATTATCTCTCTCCTCCACCGCGCCCGCGAGGGGACACGGCCTCCCTTCGGCTGGGTGCGTCAGAAGCGCGCCGCCGCGTAGGCCTGAAGCACGTGCGGCGTCTCGCGGTAGCCGCCCGACGTCTCCGCGGCGGCCGTGGCGGCCTCCGCCTCCTCGCCGCCCGTCACCAGCGCCGCGCCCGCGGCGACCGATCCCAGGCCGGCGAGCCTCAGGAAGCCGCGCCGCGACTCCCCGCTCTTCTTGTCCTCGCGTTCCATCGTGGTCATCCTCTCTCCACACTGCCCGCCGCCCCACACGGCGGCCCCCACGTTCATCCCGAATGCCGGCGTCCTGTCGTCCGCGACCCGCGAAGGGGCCGTCAGACCATCTCGAACGCGGCCTCCTCGATCTCGACGAAGGCGCGCCCCAGGGCCCCGACGGGCCTGTAGAAGCTGGCGTTCTTCGCGTTCTCGAGGTCCTTGAAGAAATGTCCGGCCCAGGAGGCCAGATGATCGGAGAAGAAGCGCTTCTGCGCCGGCAGGTCGGCATCCGCCGCGAGATCTCCCAGGATCAGGCCGGCCATCATGTCGCACAGCGCGGCGACGTGATCCTCCGGCTCCCGGACGGCGGGATCGCGCTCGATGCCGAGCTCGGCCATCGTCCGGCGCAGGCGCGCCAGCGGCTTTTCGTGCAGGAAGCCGGTCAGGTAGTACGAGCCGTAGGGCACGAGCTCGCCGCGGCCGAGCCCGATGAACAGGTCGTGGTACTCGCGACCGACGGCGTCCGGGCTCGTCTCGCCCGCCGCCACCGCGAGTGCACGCAGCGCAACGCCGATCTCGCTGCCGTCGCCCTCCAGGGCACGGCAGAGCTCGAGCTCGTCCTGTCCGGGGGGCCGCGACAGAAGCCGCGCGATCAGCCTGTAGAGCTGTGCACGCGCAACGTCCTCCGCGGCGATGTCCATCGCTGCCACTGACACCCAAATCTCACGGCCCATCGGGCCGCGCCTCTCTCCGTCCATGATCTTGCACAAGAAAGCATCTTCTCCGCAAGTGCGGCGAATGCTGCGGTGCAGCACGACGGGGCATTGCGACAGATCCCCGATCTGGCGTCTAATGGGCTGGAAAAGCTTGAAGAGTTGGACAGCCTGCCCACCTGTTGGGGAGCCGCGAGGCTCGCATCCCGGGCTCCGGCGCAACCCCTAACCGCCCACGGCGTAGACATGAGTGCCACGATAGACACCACGCGGCGCGCGCCGCTCGTCGACCCGTTCCAGCGCGAGATCACCTATCTCAGGGTCTCCGTGACGGACCGCTGCGACTTCCGCTGCGTCTACTGCATGGCGGAACACATGAACTTCCTGCCGAAGAAGGAGCTTCTGACGCTGGAGGAGCTCGACCGCGTCGCCTCCGCCTTCGTCGAGCGCGGCGTCAGGAAGCTGCGAATCACCGGCGGCGAGCCGCTCGTCCGGCGCAACATCATGTCGTTCTTCCGCGCGCTGACGCGCCACCTCGATTCGGGCGCGCTCGACGAGGTGACGCTGACGACCAACGGCTCGCAGCTGCAGCGCTTCTCCGGCGAGCTCCACGATGCCGGCGTCCGCCGCATCAACGTCTCGCTCGACACGCTCGACCCCGACAAGTTCAAGGCGATCACCCGCTGGGGCGACATCGGCAAGGTCATGGCCGGCCTCGACGCGGCGCAGGCGGCCGGGCTCAAGGTCAAGATCAACGCCGTCGCGCTCAAGGGCGTGAACGAGGACGAGCTCGAGACCATGCTGCGCTGGGCGCACGGCCGCGGCATGGACATGACGATCATCGAGACCATGCCGATGGGCGAGATCGAGGAGGACAGGACCGACCAGTACCTGCCCCTGAGCCTCGTCCGCGCCCGGCTCGGCCAGAACCTCACGCTCGAGGACATCCCCTACAAGACCGGCGGCCCCGCCCGCTACGTCGAGGTGAAGGAGACGGGCGGCCGGCTCGGCTTCATCACGCCGATGACCCACAATTTCTGCGAATCGTGCAACCGCGTGCGCCTGACCTGCACCGGCACGCTCTTCATGTGCCTGGGCCAGGAGGACGCCGCCGACCTGCGCGAGGCGGTGCGCGCCTCCGAGGGCGACGATCTGCTGCACCAGCGAATTGAAGAGGCGATCTCGCGCAAGCCGAAGGGTCACGATTTCGTCATCGACCGGCGCTCGAAGAAGCCGAGCGTCGGCCGGCACATGAGCATGACGGGCGGCTGAGGCGAGCCGCCCGCGGCCGGGGCCGCAGCCTGCCGCCATCTCCCGCCGGCTCGGCGGCCTGCCGCGCCGGCGTGCCGTCCTGGCGGTGCTGCCCCTGCCGGCGATCGCGCATCGGGTCGCCGAGGGCGAACGCCGGGCCGTTCAACCGGCCGGCGGCGAGCCTGCGCCCTCTCCTGCTCGATCCTGCTCGATGATCCGCCGCGGCTGCCTCGCCCCTCCGGCCGCGTCGCCTCAATCGATCTTCGAGGCGTCCTTGAACATCACCCGATGGCGCCTCGTCTGCACCCAGTCCTCGATCTCCTCCGCCGTCATGAAATGGTCGGGGTCGAACTTGTCCCAGTTGACGATGTCGCCGAGCTCCTTGCGCCAGCGCTTGTAGGGCCGCTGCGCCGGCGCGCCGAACAGCATGATGTCGAGCACGGAGATCTCCTCGGGGATCCCGAGCAGCGGCTTCAGGGCGGCCTGTGCCGCCTCCTGCCCGATCGCCGTCACCCACCAGACGCAGTAGCCCAGGGCGGCGGCGGCGAGATGCGCCGACATGGTGGAGGCGGCGACCGACTGCAGCAGGATGCGCTCGGCGTTCTCGCGGTACATCCGGTTGAGGTCGCTGTCGTCGTCCTGCAGCACCGGGAAGGCGCGGGTCCAGCGCATGTCGGAGCAGACGACGATGAAGCCGGGAGCGGTGGCGAGGCCGCGATAGTCGGGCGTGGGGAACTTCATCTTGAGCTTCGCCCGGGCGCGCTGCTCGGCGACGAAGTAGTCGGCGATCCGCTCCTTCACCTGCGGATCGCGCACGACGACGTAGTGCCAGGGCTGCGCGTTGGCCCCCGACGGAGCGTGCCGCGCCGCATCGAGGATCAGCTCGACATGCTCGTCGGGCACCGCCACCGCCGGATCGAACTTGCGCACCGTGACGCGGTTGCGCATCACCTGCATCAGCGCGTCGTAGCGCTCCCTGGAGCCGATCTGGGGAAGGTCGACTTCCGCCTCCGCCCGGTCGAGGTCGACCGCCGGCGTCTCGAGATCCTCGCTCATCGTTCCTCCCGCCTGTCGCGTCGTCGTTGAGGAAGCTTCGCGCGATGCCGTGTCGCGCGCAACGGCTCTCCTTCCCGCCCCTTGGCCCGCGGCCCCGCGCACGCTACATGCGTCGCCATGCTGACCATTTTCGACTGCGACGGCGTCCTCGCGGACTCCGAGATCATCTCCGCCCGTGTCGACGCGAGCCTGCTCGCCACGATGGGCTACAAGATCAAGGCCGAGGAGCTCGCCGAGCGCTTCGCCGGCTACACCACCGACCGCATCTTCGAGACGGCCGCCGCCGAGCTCGGCCGGCCGCTGCCGGACGGCATCCTCGACAAGGCGGAGTCCGAGACGGACCGCCGGCTCAAGGCCGAGGTGAAGCCGGTCGACGGCGCCAAGGAGATGCTCGACGCGCTGGACGGCGACCGCTGCGTCTGCTCGAACTCGCGGCCGGAGCGCCTCGAGATCACCCTGCGCAAGGCCGGGCTGTGGGGCCGCATCGCCCCCCACGCCTACTCCGCCCGCGACGTCGGCGAGGGCCGCGGCAAGCCGGAGCCGGACGTGTTCCTGTACGCCGCGAAGCAGTTCGACTGCGACCCCAAGGACGTGCTCGTCGTCGAGGACTCCGTCTCCGGCGTCACCGGCGCGGTCCGCGCGGGCATGCGGGTCGTCGGCTTCACCGGGGCGAGCCACACCTTCCCCGGCCACGCCGAGCAGCTGACCGACGCCGGGGCGATCACCGTGGTCAACCGCCTCGCCGACGTGCCCGCCACGCTGCGCGCGCTGCGCGAGTGGAACCCGGAGGCGATCTGAGGCCGCCCCTTCCGGGGTGGCACGAACGAAAAAAGCCGGCGGATGACCGCCGGCTTCCGTTTCCGTCGACCGGCCCTGCGGCCGGGGCCTGTCAGCCGATCTCGCTCACATTGGTGATGATCTTGCCGACGAGGCCGTAGTCGACGCCCTCCTGGGCGCTCATCCAGTAGTCGCGGTCGGTGTCGGCGACGATCCGCTCGACCGACTGCCCGGTCGCCTCGGCGAAGATCCGGTTCAGGCGGTCGCGCATCCTGATGATCTCGCGCGCCTGGATCTCGATGTCGCTCGCCATGCCGCCGGCGCCGCCGGAGGGCTGGTGCAGCAGGAAGCGCGTGTTCTGCGTGCAGAAGCGCTGCTCCTTGGGCACCGAGACGTAGACGAGCGCACCCGCGCTCGCGACCCAGCCCATCCCGACCATGCGCACCTTCGGCGCGATGAAGCGGATCGTGTCGTGGATCATGTCGCCCGATTCGACGTGGCCGCCGGGCGAGGAGACGATCACCGTGATCGGATCGTTCGAGACCTGGGCGAGCGCCAGGAGCCGCGAGCACACCTCGCGCGCCACGGTGTCCTTGATCTGCCCGGTGATCAGGACCGTGCGGGCCTCGAACAGGTGGTTGTCGACCTGCACGGACGGGGCTTCCTTGCCCTTGTCCGCCTTCTCGTCGTCGAGCCGCATGGGCTCGCCATAGGAATTCGTCTTCATAAGCGGTTCCGCTCCCTGCCGTCGCTGCGGCTGATTCGAAGAAACCAGATGCCCCTTACTATTCGACCGGAAGCGGCGCTTCCACCCGTTCGCAGCGGCCGGAGCGGCGGTTGCGCGCAGGGCCCGCGGCGAGGCCCGCTCACGGGCTGCCGCGCCGCGCCTCGCCGAGCAGCCAGTCGCGGAAATGGCGCACCGCCGGCCGGGCCGGGATGCCCTCGGGCTCGAGCAGGTAGAACGCCCGGTCGGAGCGGATCGCCGAGTTGACCGGGCGCACGAGCTCGCCGCGGGCGATCAGGTCCTCGGCCAGCCGGCCGCCGCACAGCGCCACGCCCTCGCCGCGGATCGCGGCGTGGATCAGCAGCATGTAGTTGTCGAAGGACAGCCCCGCCTCCTCCGGCGGCTCCTCCATGCCGAACTCGGAAAACCACGACGCCCACGTCACCCAGTTGCGGTCGAACTGCACCAGGTGCAGGCGCGTCGCCTTCTTCAGCGAGGCGAGCGTGTCGATCGGCCCGTGCTCCTTCAGGTAGGCGGGCGAGCAGACGGGGAAGATGTCGTTGTCGAACAGGTAGTGCGACTTCAGGCCCGCCCACTCGCCGCGCCCGTAGCGGATCGCGAGGTCGATGCCGGAGCGGGTGATGTCGCGGGTCTTCGCGGTGGCCACCAGGTGCAGGTCGACGTCGGGGAAGTTCGCGCGGTAGTTGGCGATGCGCGACATCAGCCAGTAGGAGGCGAAGGTCACGCTCGAGGACACCGTCACGTCGGCCCGGCTGCGCTCCTCGGCGATCTCGTCGACCGCCTGCGCGACGTGCTCGAAGCCGATGCCGACGGCGCGCGCCAGCCGCTGGCCGACCGCCGTCAGCTCGAGCTGGCGGTGCCGGCGCTCGAACAGCGCGACCTCGAGATGCTCCTCCAGGTGCTGCACCTGGCGGCTCACCGCCGCCTGCGTCACGAGCAGCTCCTCGGCCGCCCTCGTGAAGTTCAGATGGCGCGCCGCCGCCTCGAAGGTGAGCAGCGCGTTGAGGGGTGGAAGCCTGCGGCGAAGGGTCGCCATGATCTTTGCTCATCGTGGACCGAGATTAATGGCGGTTTACGGGAGACCGCCATGTCGATGCAATGGCCATGATGAGACGCCACATCCATCCGCGGTCGTCGCAACGAGCAGGGCCCGCAGCACCTCTCTCCCAAGGAAGCGGCCCGAGCCTCATCTGAACATGGAGGAAACAAGACCATGCGTGCCGGTTATCATACCCTGGCCATTCCGGGCCCCACGAACCTTCCCGAGCGCCTGCGCAACGCGATGAACGTCGCGCTCGAGGACCAGCGGGCCCCGAGCTTCCCCGACTTCACGCTGCCGCTGCTCCGCGACGTGAAGCGCATCTTCAAGATGTCGAGCGGCCACGTCTTCCTTTACCCGGGCTCCGGCACCGGCGGCTGGGAAGCGGCGATCACCAACACGCTGTCGCCCGGCGACAAGGTCCTCGTCTCCGTGTTCGGCCAGTTCTCCCACCTGTGGGCCGACATGTGCCGGCGCCACGGCCTGGACGTCGACCAGATCGACACGCCGTGGGGCGAAGGTGCCCCGGTCGAGGAGTACGCGAAGCGCCTCGAGGCCGACAAGGACCGCAAGATCAAGGCCGTCCTCGTCTGCCACAACGAGACCGCGACCGGCGTGACGAGCGACGTCGCCGGCATCCGCCGCGCGCTCGACGCCTGCGACCACCCGGCGCTGCTGATGGTCGACGGCGTCTCGTCGATCGCCTCGATCGACTTCCGCATGGACGAGTGGGGCGTCGACATCTGCGTCTCCGGCACGCAGAAGGGCTTCATGCTGCCGACCGGCCTGTCGATCGTCGCGGCGAGCGACCGTGCCATCGGCGAGACCACCCGGGCCAAGCTGCCGCGCACCTATTTCAGCTTCGAGGACATGCTGAAGCTGAACCGCGACGGCTACTTCCCCTACACGCCGGCCACCACGCTGATGCACGGCCTGCGCGCCTCGATCGACCTTCTGGAAGAGGAAGGCCTCGAGAACGTCTTCGCCCGCCACCACCGCCTCGCGGAAGGCGTGCGCAAGGCCGTCGACGCCTGGGGCCTGCGGCTCTGCGCCCGCGAGCCGAAGTGGTACTCCGACACGGTCAGCGCCATCGTCGTGCCGGAAGGCTTCGACTCCGCGCAGGTCGTCAAGCACGCCTACGAGCGCTACGGCCTGTCGCTCGGCGGCGGCCTGGCGAAGGTCGCCGGCAAGGTGTTCCGCATCGGCCATCTCGGCTGGCTGAACGAGCTGATGGTCATGCAGGCGCTCGCCGGCACCGAGATGACCATGCGCGACCTCGGCTTCCCGGTCGAGGCGGGCATCGGCGTCGCCGCGGCCGAGGAGCACTACCGACGCACCGGCGGAAAGCCGGAGACGGCCCGCCGGGCCGCCTGAACCCGAAGGAGAGCATCCCGCCCCGTTAGATCCTCCCGGGGCGAGATCGCCGCCGCGACGCGCTTCAGGCGACCGTGTCGCGGCGGCACCTTCCATGCCGATCCCGCCGCCCGTCTGGCGCCGTGCCGGCCCGCGTGCTAGCGACCCGGGACGCGAGGCAACGGCAGGGGAACTGAGCTTGCGCACGAGGCACGCCTCCCGCACGGCGCGGGGAGCCGGCAGGTGAGCGAGGCGGGTGACGCGCCCGCGGCCGGCGACATCGCCGCGGAGAACATGCGCGGCATCGTCGCGATGGTCGCCGCGATGTTCTGCTTCAACACGAACGACACGATGATCAAGCTCGTCAGCCAGGACCTGGCGACCGGCGAGATCGTCTTCCTGCGCGGCGTCATCTCGAGCCTGCATGATCGCCATCCTCGCGATCTCGCGCGGCGAGCCGCTTCTCGGCTTCGCGAAGGGCCGCGCACCGCTCGCCTGGCGCACCGCGACCGACGCGCTCGGCACCTCCGTCTTCCTGACCGCCCTGTTCCACATGTCGCTCGCCGTGGCGACCGCGATCCTGCAGTCGCTGCCGATCGTCATGACCGTCGTCTCGGCCCTCGTCCTGGGCGAGACGGTGCGCTGGCGCCGCTGGGCGGCGGTCTTCGCGGGCTTCGCCGGCGTCGTCATGATCATCCAGCCCGGCACGGCGGGCTTCAACCTCTACTCGCTGCTGGCGCTGGCCGGGCTCGGCCTCGTCGCCGTGCGCGACATCGCGACCCGCTACATCCCGCGCAGCGTGCCGGCGCTGACGATCTCCTTCGCCGGCTCGGTCGCGGTGATGCTCGCGGGCGGCTGCCTCGGCTTCGGCGAGCACTGGACCATGCCGACGCCGCGGCACTGGCTGCTGCTGACCGGCGCTGCCGCGCTGCTCGTCGGCGGCTACGTCTTCATCGTCGGCGCCATGCGCTCCGGCGAACTCTCGGTGGTGGCGCCCTTCCGCTACTCGATCATCCTGATCGCGCTCGGCTACGGCTATGTCGTGTTCGGCGACGTCCCGAACGTCCTGGCGCTCGCGGGCATCACGCTCGTCGTCGTGTCCGGCGTCTACGTCTTCCACCGCGAGGGCCGGGTGAAGCGCCGGCGGCGCGGCTCGCGGGGGGCGACGACGTGACGGGCGCCTCCGGCCTGTCGCCCGTGCGCGCGGCAGGATAGGCTTCGGCCGCCTTCCGCGGATTCCGGCTTTCGATGCTCTTCCACGCCCTCCCCTTCGTGTTCCTGTTCCTGCCGATCACGCTGGCGGGCTTCCTGCTGCTCGAGCGCGGCGGGCATGGCGGCGCGCTGCTGCTGTGGCTGCTCGCGGCCTCGCTGGTCTTCTACGCCTGGGGCGAGCCGACCTTCGTGCTGCTGCTCGCCGCCTCGATCGCCGTCAACTACGCGCTCGGCAGGGTCGTCGCCGCGAAGCGCGAGGGCACGGCGCGGCGGCTCGCCTTCTGGTGCGGCATCGCGTTCAACGTCGGGCTGATCGGAGTCTTCAAATATGCCGACTTCGCGCTCGGCAGCGCCGCGGAGCTCGGCGGCTGGGCGCACACGACGCTCGGCCTCGCGCTGCCGCTCGGCATCTCCTTCTTCACCTTCCAGCAGATCGCCTGGCTCGCCGACCTCCACGGAAGGCGCCACGCCGAGCTTCCCTCGTTCCGCGACTACGCCCTCTTCATCTCGTTCTTCCCGCAGCTCGTCGCCGGGCCGATCGTCCACTGGGGCGAGATCGGCCCGCAGATCCGGACGCTCGCCGGCCGCAGGCGGAGCCGCGACCAGATCCTGCGCGACCTCGCCGTCGGCCTGTCGCTCTTCGCCATGGGGCTCGCCAAGAAGATCGTCGTCGCCGACGGCTGCGCCGCCATCGCCTCGCCGGTCTTCGGCGCGGCCGAGCACGGCGGCCTGCCCGCCGGCCTCGCCTGGGGCGGCCTCCTCGCCTACACGCTGCAGATCTACTTCGACTTCTCGGGCTATTCCGACATGGCGCTGGGGCTCGGGCGGCTGTTCGGGCTCAGGCTGCCGGTCAACTTCTACTCGCCCTACAAGCAGACGAGCATCATCGCCTTCTGGCGCGCCTGGCACATCACCCTGTCGCGCTTCCTGCGCGACTATCTCTACATCCCCTTCGGCGGCAGCCGGCACGGCCGGCCGCGGCAGTATCTCAACCTGTTCGCGACCATGCTGATCGGCGGCCTGTGGCACGGCGCCGCCTGGACCTTCGTCATCTGGGGCGGGCTGCACGGGCTGTTCCTCGCGGCCAACCACGCCTGGCGGCGGCTGTGGCCGGGCGGCCGCTCGCCGCTGCCCGGCGTCCTCGGCTGGGCCGTCACGTTCCTCGCGGTCATGCACGCCTGGATCCTGTTCCGCGCCGAGAGCTTCGCGGGCGCAGCCACCATGCTCGCCTCGATGTACGGCGCCGCGGGCGCTGCGGCCCCGCTGCCGCGGATCGAGGATCTCTCGTGGTCATGGGTGGGGGCGGGCCTCGCGATCGCGATCCTGGCGCCGAACTCGATGGAGATCTTCCGCCGCTACCGGCCGGGCGTCGGCCTGTTCGAGATCAGGCGGCGGATCGCCGAGGAGGCGCCGCTGTCGCTCCTGCCGCCGCGGCCGGGCCTGCTCGCCTGGCGGCCCGTGCCGCGCTGGGCGGCCGGCATCGCCCTCTGCCTCGCCGCCTATCTCTACATCGCCACCCGCGCCGAGCCCTATGTCGAGTTCATCTACTTCCGCTTCTGAGCGCCGCGCGCGGGCCGGCGCGTTCGCCCGCTATCTCGGGCTCGTGGCCCTGATCGTCGGCCTCCTCGCCGCGGGCTTCCTGGCGCTCGTCGCCGACGCCTACGGCGTGCGGATCAAGACGCCGCCGGACGAGGTCGCGGCGCGGCTGCTGGCGAAGATGCGCCGGGCGGCCGCCGTCGAGGGGCCGCGCATCCTCGTCTTCGCCGGCTCGCAGGCCTTCTACAACGTGCGCGCGAAGGCGATCGAGGAGGCGACGGGCCGGCCGAGCGTCAATCTCGGCACGCACGGCAGCCAGAGCCTGCCGTTCCTGCAGTGGCAGGTCGAGCACGTCGCGCGCGCCGGCGACATCGTGCTCCTGCCGCTCGAGCACTCCTTCTACACCGACGGCGGGCTGACGACCTACGGCGTGCGGATCGCCCACGCCGCGGGGCTGCCGCTCTTCCGGGCGCTGCCGCCGGGCGAGAAGCTGCAGTACCTGCGCGAGCTGCACCTGCCGCGGCTCCTGCGCGCGCTCGCCGCGCGGCTCGGCCTGTCGCCGGGGCTGAAGCCCTCGGACCTCGCGCTCCGGGTCACGCCGCGCGGCGACGTCGTGCACGGGCCCCAGCAGCGCCGGCTGCTCGCCGACGCCATCGCCCGCTCCGCCGCCAGCAGGCTCCTGCCGCCGCCCGCCGGCGAGGCGGGGACGCGCCTGCGGGCGCTGGCGGGCTGGGCGCGGACGCACGGGGTGACGCTGCTCCTCGCGCCGCCAGGCATCATGGACGCGCTGGCGCCGACCGCGGCGGAGCGCCACCGTTTCGCCGTCGCGGTCGAGGCGCTGGGGGCCGGCTACCTGGAGCTGCCCCGCGGCGGCGCGATCCCCTCTGAAATGATGATGGACACGAGCTATCACGCCGGCCGCGCCGGGGCGCTGCTCTACACCTCGTCGATCGTGGTGGCGCTGTGCGAGGACGCGAGGCTCGGCCTGTCGTGCGACGGGAAGAGGCTCGCGGCCGCCCGCCGCATCCTCGCGCGGACCGCCGCCCACGGCGCCGTCTTCGGCGACGACCCGCGGCTCGCGGCGCTGCAGCGCAACGGCCTTCGCCTGAAGGCCGGCGAGACGGTGCGCTTCGCCGTCGCCACCTTCCGCCATTGCGACGACCGGCTCGAGGTCGACGGCAGCGGCAGGCTGTCCCTCCGGGTCGGCGGCCGCAGCCACGACCTCGACCTCTCGAGAGGCCACGCCTCGGTTGCCCTGCCGGACCTGCGCAGCACCCTCGTCGAGGCCAGCGTGGCCGCCGGCGACGGCGGCGCGAGGCTGCGCCGGCTCGAGCGGGTCAGCGACTGCGAGGGCAGGCGGCCGGCCCGCCGCCGGGCCCTCAGTTCTCCATGACGATGCGCGGCGGCGCCCGGCGGGTGCCCTCGCCGGTCTTCTGCAGCTCCGACCAGACCTTGCTGGCGATCGCCTTGAAGATGCGGGCGTGCTCGCCCTCGGGATCGGACACCACGACGGGACGCCCGGCATCCGACAGCTCGCGGATGTCCATGTGCAGCGGCACCTCGCCGAGGAACTCGACGCCCAGGCGGTCCGCCTCCTGGTGGGCGCCGCCATAGCCGAAGATGTCGGAGCGCGTGCCGCAGGAGGGGCAGAGGAAATAGCTCATGTTCTCGATGACGCCGAGGATCGGCACGTCGACCTTGCGGAACATGTTGATGCCCTTGCGCGCGTCGATCAGCGCGAGGTCCTGCGGCGTCGAGACGATGACGGCGCCCGACAGCGGCACCTGCTGCGCCATCGTCAGCTGCGCGTCGCCGGTGCCGGGCGGCATGTCGACGACGAGCACGTCGAGCTCGCCCCACTGCACCTCGCGCAGCATCTGCGTCAGCGCCGACATGACCATCGGGCCGCGCCAGATCATCGGCGTGTCCTCCTCCACGAGGAAGCCCATCGACATGACCGGCACGTCGTAGCCCACCATCGGCTTGAGGATGCGGCCCTCGACCGGCTCGGGCCGGCCGCTGACGCCGAGCAGGCGCGGCTGCGAGGGCCCGTAGATGTCGGCGTCGAGGATGCCGACCTTCAGGCCCTGCGCCTTGAGGCCGAGCGCGAGGTTGACCGCCGTGGTCGACTTGCCGACGCCGCCCTTGCCCGAGGCGACGGCGATGATGTGCCGGATGCCGGGCACGCCGGCCTTCTGGCCGCCGCCGGCCTGGCCGCCCTGTGCCCCGTGGCCGCCCTGGGGAGCGCCGCGGCCCTGCATCGGCGGCGGAGCGGCCTGCGCCGAGCCGGCGCCTGGCCGGGACAGCGTCGAGCCGTGCGCGCCGGTGCGCGGCTGGGCCTGCTGCGGCTGCGGCGCGCGGGCGCCCTGCCCGGCCGGCCGCTCGGCCGTCAGCGTGACCGTGGCCTTCGACACGCCGTCGAGCTCGTCGACCACCTTCTCGGCGGCGAGCCGCATCGGCTCGAGCTGCTCGGCGCGGCTCGGATCGATCGAGATCGAGAAATAGACCTTGTCCTGGAGGATGACGACTTCCGAGACGAGACCGAGCGAGACGAGGTCGCTCTCCAGATCCGGCCCCTTGACCCGCCGCAGCGCCTCGAGCACCGCTTCCTTGGTGACTGCCATGTTCTTGCGTCCTCTCCGGGCCTTCCGGCCCGCCTCAACCTTCGTTGCCCGTCTATCACACCCCCGCCCCGGCGCAGTCAAATGCGCGGCCGGCAGAGGCGCATCGGACACAGCGGCCGCGGCGTTCATCGGTCCGTGACGAACGGCCGGTATCCTGCGGAACCCGCCACCCCGCTGTTCCGTTGCACCTGCCATGAAGCCGCCACGCCACCTTCGACTGCTCTCGGTCTGCCTCCTCGGGGCCCTGCTCGCGACCCTCACGCCGGTGTTCGCCGCGAAATGGGCGAGCTACGACAACCCGCGCTTCGGCTACCACCTGCGCTATCCGAGCGACGTCTTCACCCGCTCCGAGGAATCGCAGAACGGCGACGGGATCACGCTCTACAGCCCGGACGGGCAGGCGCGCCTGCTGGTGTTCGGCGGGCACAACGCGCTCGGCCAGAGCGCGCGCGAGATGGCCCAGCAGCTCGGCGGTCTCGACGACATTCGCGAGGTGACCTACCGGCGCGTGGAGCCGCACTGGATCGTGCTCTCCGGCTACCTGAAGACGCCGCAGGGCACCGAAGGGCCGGTGATCTTCTACGAGCGCGTCGAGTTCAACGACGACCGCAGCGCCATCTCCGGCTTCCGGCTCGAGTATCCCGTGCGGATGCGTGACGAGATCGACGACCTGATCGGCCCGATCGGGCGCTCGCTGACCCCGCCGCGCCCCGATTAGCGCCCGGGAGACCCAACGGCCGCACCCGGACCGTTCTTCCGCCCGGACGGGCGAGATGCCGATCCCGCTTGGCAAAATCAACTGGTATGATACCAGCGAGTCCGGTACCCGGTGCGGCTGAAGACGAGATGCCCTTTTCCTACGCCTCGGTCATAGATGCCGGAAGCCCTCACGACTGGAGCGCGGAGCGCCTCAAGCTCGTCATAGAGGCCGCCCGGATCGGCACGTTCGACTTCGACCTCGTCACCGGCGCGCTCGTCTGGTCGGAGCAGTGCAAGAAGCTCTTCGGCCTTCCCGTCGACATCGACGTGACCTACGAGCGCTTTCTCGAGACGCTGCATCCGGCGGACCGCGAGGCGACCGATGCCGCCGTCCGCCGCTCGCTCGACCCGCAGGGCGACGGCACCTACCACGCGGAATACCGCGTCGTGCACGCCGACGGCGCGGTTCGATGGATCGCCGCCGAGGGCCGCAGCTACTTCGAGATCGACGGCGAGCGCAGCGTGCCGATCCGCATGCTCGGCACCGTCCTCGACATCACCGACCGCAAGATCGCGGAAGCGACGATGCGGGAGCAGGCCGAGCGGCAGCAGGCCGCCCTCCTCGCCTCGAACACCGGCACCTTCCGCTGGAACCTCGCCTCGGACCAGCTCGACTGGGACCAGTCGCTGAGCCGCCTGTTCGGCCTGGAGGATGCCGGCGCGGTCTCCTCGTTCGACGCGTTCGTCGCGCTGGTCCATCCCGACGACCGGGCGGCCGTCGCTCGAGCGCTGCCGGGAATGCGCGACGACGGGCGCCGACTTCGACATGGAGTTCCGCATCGTCCAGCCGGGCGGCGAGCAGCGCTGGCTGCTCGGCCAGGGCGAGACGCATCGCCGACGAGGCCGGACGGCCGGCCTACATGACCGGCGCCTGCGTCGACATAACCGGCCGCAAGGAGGTGGAGGACGCGCTGCGGCTGAGCGAGGCCAACTTCCGCTCGCTCGCCGACACGATCCCCCAGCCGGTCTGGCTGACGGACGAGACGGGCTGGATCTTCTGGTACAATCGCCGCTGGTACGAGCTGACCGGCACCACCCTGGAGGAGATGCAGGGCTGGGGCTGGCGAAGCGTCCACCATCCCGACCACCTCGACCGCGTCCTCGAGCGCATCCAGCACTGCTTCGAGACGGGCGAGCCGTGGGAGGACACCTTCCCGCTGCGCCGCCACGACGGCGACTGGCGCTGGTTCCTGTCGCGGGCGGTCCCGGTGCGCGACGCGGCCGGCCGGATCGTCCGCTGGGTCGGCACGAACACCGACATCACCGAGCAGCGCGAGATCGAGGCGGCGCTGATCGAGAGCGAGACGAAGTTCCGCGCCATCGCCAATTCCATGCCGCAGATGGTGTGGTCGACCCGGCCCGACGGTCACCACGACTACTTCAACCAGCGCTGGTACGACTTCACCGGCATCGACCCGGGCGAGATCGACGCCAATGGCTGGGCCGGCATCGTCCATCCCGACGACCGCCAGGAGACGATCGACACGTGGCGCCATTCGCTCGCCACCGGCGAGCCCTACGAAATCGAGTGCCGGCTGAAGCGCCACGACGGCGTCCACCGCTGGATCCTCGGCCGCGCGGTGCCGGTGCGCGACCCGGCGTCCGGCGCGATCCTTCGCTGGTTCGGAACCTGCACCGACATCGAGGAGACCAAGCGCACCGAGCAGGCGCTGACGGAGGCGCTGCACGCGAAGGAGGCGCTGCTCTACGAGGTCAACCACCGCGTCAAGAACTCGCTCGCCGTGGTGATGAGCCTGCTGACCCTGCAGGCCGGGCGCACGCGCGACCCCGACCTGAAGCAGAGCCTGATGGAGGCGCGCGGCCGCATCGGCGTCGTGGCGCAGGTCCACCAGCGGCTCTACACGTCGAGCCGGCACGATTCCGTCGAGCTCGCGCCGTTCCTCACCGAGGTGGCAAACGACGTCGAGGGCCTGCTCGACACCGAGAGCCGGGTCAATCTCGACCTCGCGGTGGCGGCCGACGACCGCGTCCTGTCGATCGACAAGGCCGTGCCGCTCGCCCTCATCGTGTCGGAGCTCCTGACCAACGCGATGAAGTACGCCTTTCCCGACGGCGCGAACGGCACCGTGCGGCTCGCCGTCGAGGAGAGCGCGGAGGGGCTGAAGATCATCGTCGAGGACGACGGGATCGGCCTGCCCGACGGCTTCGACGTCACCACCTCGACCGGCTTCGGCATGCGGATCGTCACCGCGCTGACCCGGCAGATCCGCGGCCGGCTCTCCGTGCCGCCGACGCGAGCGGGGGACGCGGTTCGAGATATTCCTGCCGGCGCGCGACGAGGACGAGGAGGACTGAGCCGGTCCGCCACACCGAGACTCCCCCGGGCGAGACTCCCGTCGGGGCCCGTCACACCCTAGATTGGCCGTCATGGACGAATTCATCCTCAAGCCCGACCCCGACGACGAGCGCCTGTCGCAGGTCGTCGAGGGCATCGACCAGAACGGCGCCCGCGTCGAGACGCGTGTCGTCGCCGAGCGCGCGCTGACCCTCTACCTGAACTCCCAGGAGGTCGTCACGATGATGACGATCGGCGACCGGCCGGACCTCCTGGCCGTCGGCTACCTCCTCAACCAGAACATGCTCAGGCCCGACGACGAGATCACGGGCATCGACCATGACGAGGACCTCGGGGTCGTCGTCGTGCGCACCAGGCGCGCGACCGACTACGAGGAGAAGATGAAGAAGCGCGTGCGCACCTCCGGCTGCGCGCAAGGCACCGTGTTCGGCGACGTGATGGAGAGCTTCGGCGACGTCACGCTGTCGGCCGACGCCAGGCTGAAGACCTCGTGGCTCTACGAGCTGACGAGGAAGATCAACACCGCGCCGTCGCTCTACCTGACGGCCGGCGCGATCCACGGCTGCGTGCTCTGCCAGGAGGACCGGCCGCTCGTCTACATGGAGGATGTCGGCCGGCACAACGCCGTCGACAAGATCGCCGGCTGGATGTTCCTCGAAGGCGTCCCGCCCGACGACAAGATCTTCTACACGACGGGCCGGCTGACCTCGGAGATGGTCATCAAGACGGTGATGATGCGCATCCCGGTCCTCGTCTCGCGCTCGGGCTTCACGGCCTGGGGCGTCGAGCTCGCCCGGCAGGCGGGGCTCACGCTCGTCGGCCGCGCCCGCGGCAAGCGCTTCCTCGTCCTCGCCGGCGCCGAGCGCATCGAGTTCGACCTCGACATGGACAGCATCGAGGACGAGGCGCCGAGGCACCGCCGCAAGGGAAGCCTCGCCGAAGCCGGAGAGTGAGGCGGGCCGGACCCACGGCCTCCCCTCCCGCGTTGGCAGCACGAGAACGGGAGACCTCCGACGATGACCTATGAGCTCTACTACTGGCCGGGCCTGCAGGGCCGCGGCGAATTCGTGCGCCTCGCGCTCGAGGCGGCGGCCGCGGAGTATGTCGACGTGGCCCGCGAGCCCGACGGCATGGCGAAGCTGATGGCCCTGATGGACGGCGACGACGTCGACCGCCCGTCGTTCGCGCCGCCCTTCCTCCGCGACGGCGACGTGATGGTCGGCCAGACGGCCGCGATCCTGCTCTATCTCGGCGGCCGGACGGGACTTGCGCCGGACGACGAGGCGGGCCGGCTGTGGACGCACCAGCTGCAGCTGACGATCGCCGACCTCGTCGACGAGGCGCACGACGTCCACCACCCCGTGGGATCGAGCCTCTACTACGAGGACCAGAAGGCGGAAGCGCTGCGCCGGGCGGAGAACTTCCGCGAAACCCGCATTCCGAAGTTCCTCGCCTGGTTCGAGAAGCTGCTGGCGCGCAACGAGAACAGCGACCACCTGGTCGGCGACGGCCTGACCTACGCGGACCTGTCGCTGTTCCAGGTGGTGGACGGGCTGAGCTACGCCTTCCCCATCGCCATGCGGGCCGCGCTCGACCGGGCGCCGCTCGTCGACGCGCTGCACCGCTCGATCGCCGAGCATCCCCGCGTCTCCGACTATCTCGCGAGCGAGCGCCGCGAGCCGTTCAACGAGTCCGGCATCTTCCGGCACTACCCGGAGCTTGATGGCTAGGCGCGCCGGGCATAAATTGGACCAATGACTGGTCCATGTCTTGTCGAGAGATCATCGCGATGCGCATCTCCATCAGCGAGGCGAAGGCGACCCTCACCGACCTCGTGAGACGGGCGGAGGCCGGCGAGGAAATCGTGCTCACGCGGCACGGCAAGGCGGCGGTTCGACTCGTGCCCGAACGGCCCCGCCCCGGTCGGGAGGAAATCCGCGCGCTCGTAAAGTCCGTCCAGGCATCTGCCGCAGGAAAGGCGACGCCAGGGCCTGATGCCGCGCGAAGCCAGGACTTCCTCTACGACGAAGACGGCCTGCCGGGATGATGGTGGTCGACACGTCGGCGCTCATGGCAATCATCCTGCGGCAAGCCGAGGCCGAGGCCTGCACCCGCGCGCTTGAAGACGCCGAAGGACGAGTGATCTCGGCCGCGACCCTGGGCGAGGCCTTCGTCGTCGCAGGCCGCCGAAACGTCGCGGAGGAGATGGAACGGCTGCTCGACGGACTGGGCATGGAGGTGGCGCCTGTCGACGCCGCAGCCGCCAGGCGCGTGGCCGCGGCCTACGCCAGATGGGGCAAGGGCGTGCACCCCGCCCGCCTCAATCTCGGCGACTGCTTCGCCTATCAGGAGGCCAGGGCACGGGGCTGCCCCCTCCTCTACGTGGGCAACGACTTCGCCCGGACCGACATCGAGAGCGCCATCTGAATCGAGGCCGCCCGGGTCGCCTCGCAGCGTCCCGGGCGCTAGGTTGTGGCGAAGCGCGGCGGGGCCCGCCGACGCCCCGCCTGGACACACCACAGCGAGCACCCCACCGAATGGAACGAGCCGACGCGACCGAAAGCCAGCGAACCCTCGTCACAGGCTGCATCCTGGCGGGCGGGCTGTCGCGCCGCATGGGCGGCGGCGACAAGAGCCTGAAGGCGCTGGCCGGCCGGCCGATGCTCGCCCACGTGATCGACCGCCTGACGCCGCAGGTCGGGAGCGTGGTTCTGAACGCCAACGGCGACACCGACCGCTTCGCCGAGTTCGCCCTGCCGGTGCAGCCCGACCTCGTGGAGGGTCATCCCGGGCCGCTGGCCGGCGTGCTGGCGGGGATGAGATGGGCCGAGGCCAACACGCCCGACGCCCGCTACGTCGTCACCGCGGCCACCGACACGCCGTTCTTCCCGCGCGACCTCGTGGCGCGGATGCTCGAGGCGGCCGAGGGGCGCACGCGCATCGTGCTCGCGCATTCCGGCGAGCGGGTGCACCCGGTGTTCGGCCTGTGGCCCGTCGCGCTGGCCGGCGATCTCGAGCGGGCGGTGCGCGAGGAGGAGTTGCGCAAGGTGCTCGTCTGGGTCTACGGCCACGACAATTGCGAGGTCGACTTCCCGGTCCGGCAGGTCGGCGGCATGGAGCTCGACCCGTTCTTCAACGCCAACACGCCGGACGACATGGAGATGGCCGAGAAGCTTCTGAAGGAGGCGGCATGATCCGCGTCTTCGGCGTCACCGGCTGGAAGAACTCGGGCAAGACGACGCTGACGGAACGGCTGATCGCGGAGCTTTCCCGCCGCGGCTACCGGGTCGCCTCGCTCAAGCACGCGCACCATTCCTTCGACATCGACCGCGAGGGCACCAATTCCTGGCGCCACCGCGCGGCAGGCGCCGGCGAGGTGGCGATCGTCTCCTCCGGCCGCTGGGCGGTGATCAACGAGCTGCGCGGCGCCGAGGAGCCGACGATGGAGGAGATGCTGGCGAAGCTCTCGCCCTGCGACGTCGTGGTCGTCGAGGGCTACAAGCGCGAGAGCCACCCCAAGATCGAGTGCCGGCGCCGCGAGGCGAAGAGCCGGGAGCCGCTGGCGGCCTCGGACCCGCACATCCTCGCCGTCGCCAGCGACCACGACACCGACACGGGCGGCCTGCCCCGCTTCGATCTCGACGACGTGGCGGCCATCGCCGACTTCGTCGTCGCGCGGCTGGCGCTCCCCCGAACGGAACAGGCGGATCTCGACGCATGAGCAACAAGACGCCCCGGCGGCTGATCGACGACTGCTTTCTCACCGACAAGGAGCGGCTGACGCACGAGGAAGCCCTGAGCATCCTGAAGGACCGGCTGTCGCCGGTGGCCGACCTCGCCGCGGTGAAGCTCGCGGACGCGACCGGCCGCATCGCCGCCGACGCCGTGCTCGCGCCGCGGCCCGTGCCGGCCGCCGACAACGCCGCGGTCGACGGCTACGCCTTCTCGCTGGCCGACTACGCCGCGACCGGCGGCTTCTTCCCCGTCGCCGGGCGGGTGCCGGCCGGGCACCCGACGCACGAGACGCTGCCGATCGGCGCGGCCGCGCGCATCTTCACCGGCGCGGTCATGCCGCCGCGCGCCGACACGGTGGCGATGCAGGAGGACTGCGAGACGCACGAGCAGGACGGGCAGGACTTCGTCATCATCCCGCCGGGGCTGAAGCAGGGCGCCAACCGCCGCCGCGCCGGCGAGGACCTCGCGCAGGGGACCGCGCTGTTCGAGGCCGGCCAGGTGCTGCGGCCGCAGGACGTGGCGGCGGCGGCGAGCGTCGGGGCGGGCGAGATCACCTGCTACGAGCGCCTGAAGGTCGCGGTGCTGTCGACCGGCGACGAGGTGCTCGAGCCGGGCGATGCGTTCCGCGAGGGCGCCGTCTACGACGCCAACCGCCCGCTCCTGCGCGGGCTGCTCGGCGGCCTGCCCGTCGAGGTGACCGACCTCGGCATCCTGCCGGACCGGCGCGAGGCGGTGCTGGAGACGATCACCGAGGCGGCGCGGACGCACCATGCCATCCTGACGACCGGCGGGGCGAGCCGCGGCGAGGAGGACCACATCGTCACCGCGCTCGACGAGCTCGGCTCGCGGCACATGTGGCAGCTCGCGATCAAGCCCGGCCGGCCGATGACCTTCGGCCAGATCGGCGACTGCGTGTTCCTCGGCCTGCCCGGCAACCCGGTCGCCGCCTTCGTCTGCTTCCGCCTCTACGTGCGCCCCGCCCTGCTCCGGCTCGGCGGGGCCGACTGGATCGAGCCGCGCCGGACACGCCTCAAGGCGCGCTTCGCGCTGAAGTCGAAGGCCGACCGCCGCGAGTTCCTGCGCGGAATCCTGACCGTCGAGGACGGCCACGTCACGGGCGTCGACAAGTTCGACCGCGACGGGTCGGGCCTCATCACGGGCTTGCGCGAGGCGGACGGGCTGATCGAGATCCCGGAAGCGACGACCGAGGTGAAGGAGGGCGACGAGGTCGCCTTCATCCCGTGGGGCGAGATCGGCGGCTAGCGCGCCGCCTCCCCCGTGCTGCGGCGGATGAACGCCACGACGTCGTCGCGCACCGGCGCGAGCAGGCTGACGGGATCGCCGAGCGTGCCGATCAGCAGGGCGTGGCTGAGGCCGTCGTAGTAGCGCTCCTCCACGCTCGCGCCGGACGTGCGCAGCGCCGCGGCGAGCACCCTGGTGTTGCGCGGCGAGACCGTGTCGTCGCCCCTGGCGGCGCCGAGGAAGACCGGCGGCACCGGCTGCCCGACATGGTTGATCGGCTGCGTGTCCTTCAGGCTCGGCGCGGGCGCGAAGATCTCCTCCAGCGTCTCGTCGTCGAGCGGCAGGAAGTCGTACGGCCCGGCGAGCCCGATCACCGCGCTCAGGTCGCGGTCGGGCCGCATGCCGACGTCGCCGAGCCAGCGGCGGTCGAGCGCCAGCATCGCCGCGTTGTAGGCGCCGGCGGAATGGCCCATCAGCACGAGCTTGTGCGGATCGCCGCCATAGGTGCCGGCATGGTCGCGGGCCCAGCGCAGGGCGGCGGCGTTGTCGCGCAGGAACGCGGGATAGCGGGCCTCCGGATAGACGCGGTAGTCCGGGATCACGGCGACGATGCCGCGCGCGGCGAGCGCCTTGCCGACGAAGGCGTACATGTCCTTGTCGCCGCTGTCCCAGCTGCCGCCGTAGAGGAAGACCACCACCGGCGCGCCGCCCCGCACGCTCTCCGGCGCATAGACGTCGAGGCGGTGGCGCGGGCCTTCGGCATAGGCGACGTCGTGGACCTGGCGCACGCCGAGCCCCGGCTGCAGCGCGTTCAGGACCGAGGCGCCGGTGCAGTCCGTCAGCAAGGATGCGGCCGCGACGAGGACGGCGGCCGGAAGAAGGCGTGCCAGGAGCGTCATGGGGAACCCGTATCGTTGTTCGCCGGCGGCTGCGCCGGACCCGGAGATCGCGCAAGATCCTGGATCGCGCGCAGACCCTGCGGACTACTACGTCCGGGAGGCCCGGGCGGTTCGCCGCGGCGCGCGATTGCGGGCCGCACCGGACCCGGAGCGGGGGTCGTCGAAGGGGTCAGGCGGGGAGCGGCGCCTCTTCCGCGCGCCTGGCGACGGCTGCCCCGCCGGCCACGATGCGGTCGCGCCCCGTCCGCTTCGCCTCGTAGAGACGGGCGTCCGCGCAGGCGATGAGCGTCGGCAGGTCGCGGCCGTCGGCCGGGCCGCTGGCGACGCCGATGCTGAGCGTCAGCCCCTTCGAGGCGCCGGGGCGGTCGGCGGACGCGGCGGCGACGCGGAGCCTCTCGGCGAGCCGAAGGGCCTCCTCGCCGTCGAGCCCGGCGCAGAGCAGCACGAACTCCTCGCCGCCGTAGCGGAACAGGAGATCCTCGTCGCGCACCGTCGCGGCGAGCTCGCGCGCGAGGGCCCGCAGCGCGTCGTCGCCGGCGCTGTGGCCGAAGCGGTCGTTGATCGACTTGAAGTGATCGACATCCATCATGATCAGGCTGAGCGGCCGGCGCAGGGCGAAGGTCCGCTGGACGTGCCGGTGCGCCTCGCGCTCGAAGCGGCCGCGGTCGAGCAGCCCGGTGAGCCCGTCCCGGCCGGAGCTCTCGAGGAGCTCCTCGTAGCGCTGCCGGTAGGTGAGGACATCGAACAGGTCCCACAGCCGGCGCGGCTCGTGATGCGCCGGCTCCTTCTCGAAGAACACGAGGTAGATGCCGGTCAGCAGGGCGAAGACGAGCGCCGACCCCATCTTGGCGACCCACCCGCCGATCAGCACCGAGACGGGCACGCCCGTCAGCACGTGCAGGGCCGCATAGAAGCCGACCTGGTCGAACGTCAGCACGGTCGCCAGACAGATCGTCAGGCGGAAGACGAAATGGCCGCGGATCGAGCTGGCGACCCTCTCCCAGAGGAGAATGATCATGATGGCGTCGACGTAGAGCAGCGTCGTGCCCCAGATCATCAGCCAGCCCATCTCGTCGACGAAGGCGAGGTCGGCGGAGCGGCCCGGCACCGGCGGCACCACCATGTGCTGGCGCATGATCAGGACGAGGGCGACCATCAGGAAGTTGCCCATCAGCAGCCCGTAGATCGGCTGGCGCACCGCGCTCGCATCCTCCTTGATGTAGAGGAGAAGCAGCATGCAGAGCTTGCCGGAGAACAGGACGGTCGAGCCGGGCGAGATGATGCCGAACGGCAGCGCGATGTAGAAGACCGCCGCCAGGTACGTCTCGACGAAGTGCATGACGCCGAGCGCGCAGAGGAAGATGCCGATGCCGAACCGGCCGCGCGCCCGGAACAGGCCGGTCATCACCGCGAAATAGACGCAGGCCTCCAGCAGAAGCAGGAGGCTGTTGAAGATCGTGTTGGGCACGGGCGGATCCGGATCGGCGTCGTTCGGAGGTTACCGATTGCTTACCGACAATCTGGCCGCACAAGGTTAATGAAAATTAGACAAATGGCCGCGGAACGGCACGAATTCCGGTCGACGCCGGCATTTTTCCGGTCTTTCCCGCGACCTCGACCCGTTCCTGCGGTCCGCTACCGCAGGCCCGCCCGTGGCTCCGCCGACTTCCTCCGCGGCTTCTTCGCCGCGTCGGCGGCGTCCTGCAGCGGCTGGGTCAGGAAATCGCCCGTCGCCTCGACCGTGCTGCCGACGTCGGAGCTCAGGCGCTCGATCCGCTCGTCGTAGCTGCGACGCGTGTCGTCGTCGAGCACGGCGATCGGCGCCGAGACGATGAGACCTGCCGCCGCGCCGACATTCGCGCCGGTGGCGGTCGCGAGGTCGGTGAGGCGGTCGCCGACGCCCATCTGGAAGGTCGAGAGGTCCTGGCCGCTGGCGAGCTGCCGGCCGAGCAGGCGAACCGCCTGCGGCGCCTGCGCGAAGGTGCCGTGGTTGAGGTAGTCGCCGGACTTGACGCCCGTGAGGTCGACGACGGTGATGTTGTCGCGGGCGAGCTCGCTCCGGTACGGCTCCTGCAGCGGATCGATCGCGCCGAGCCGGGCCGAGCTGCCCCACACGCGCTTCGAGACGGCCAGCGCCCGGTCGTTGCGCGACACGAACAGCGTGAAGCGCGGCCCCTTCCCTTCGATGGTCGCGATCTGCGTGCGGAAGACGTCGACGTCGACGTCGGGCGCGGCGAGGATCACGTCGCCGATCTTGGGATAGACCCGGCCGTGGCGGATCGCCATCTGGCGGAGCGCCTCGAGCGTCACCCAGTTGCCCATGGAATGCGCGAGCACCGTGATCTCGCCGACCGAGCGGTCGTTGGCGAGCTTCGTGAGCAGGTGCTCCAGCGCGTCGCGCGAGTAGTTCGCGCTCTCGCGGTCGTAGGCGTAGTCGAGCAGGCTGCCGCCGGACGGCCAGGTGAACAGCACCGGCACGCTGGCCGCGCCGGAATCGTGGACGATCTGCGCCAGCCGGTAGACCGCGTCCTCGAAGCCGTTGTTGTAGCCGTGGATGAAGACGAGCACGTGCCGGCCGCGCCGCGCCGTCTTGTCGGCGAGCCGGTCGAACGCCGTGTCCTCCGAGATGCGGTCCGCCTTCGTGGTCACGAATTCCTTCGAGGGATCGGCCGGCAGCCGCTTCGGCCACTGCACCTCGCCCACCTGGCGGTTCTGGTCGGGCGGGATCGACACCTCGATGTCGGCATAGGCCAGCGCCGCGCCGCGGGCGCCCGAGAACATCAGGCCCGGCTTGTCCGGCGTCGGGCTGCGCGTCGTCGCGATCAGCATCTCGACGCGCGACGTGTCGCCGACGTCGCCGGCATAGGGCACGAGAACGCCCTGCGCCCGGCTGGCGCAGCCGGCGAGAAAGACGAGGAGAAGCAGGGGGGCGAGCCGTCCCATCGCCGGCAGGCGGCGGGAGGCGGGGCTGGGCACGGCGAACATCGACATGCGGCGCACCATAGCCGCACCTCGCGGCTCGCCAAACAACAAACACGTGAGCGCGGATGCCGTGACGTTACCCCCGTTGCATCGCTGCGAGGATTAGGGCGAAGATCAGGCCAAGGCCCGCAAAGCGGGACCAAGAAAGACAAGCACTTCCAGGGGAACAGCACAGCATGCGTCAACTTACCCGGCTCGCCCTCGCAGCCGCCGCCCTCGTCGCCGCCAGCGGACTGGCACAGGCCCAGGACAAGCTCCGCATCGGGACCGAAGGCGCCTACCCGCCCTTCAACTACTTCAACTCCGACCACGAGCTCGTCGGCTTCGACATCGACATCGCCAAGGCGCTCTGCGACGAGATGAACGTCAGTTGCGAGTTCGTCGCGCAGGACTGGGACGGCATCATCCCCGCCCTCCTGGCGAAGAAGTACGACGCGATCATCGCCTCGATGTCGATCACCGCCCGAGCGCAAGCAGGTCGTCGACTTCTCCGACAAGTACTACAAGACGCCGGCCCGTTTCGCGGCGCCGAAGGAGACCGAGATCACCGAGGTCACGCCGAAGGCGCTGGCCGGCAAGACGCTCGGCGCCCAGTCCTCGACGACGCACGCCAACTATCTCGAGGACGTCTATGCCGACTCCGACGTCAAGCTCTACCCGACCCAGGACGAGGCGAACGCCGACCTGGCGGCCGGGCGGCTCGACGCGGTCCTCGCCGACTCCGTCGTGCTCTACGAGTGGCTGAACAAGACCGACGAGGGCAAGTGCTGCGCCTTCGTCGGCGAGCCGCAGACCGATCCCGAGTATTTCGGCGAGGGCGTCGGCATCGCCGTGCGCAAGGGCGAGGACGACCTCAGGGAGAGGTTCAACAAGGCCATCGCCGCGATCCGCGAGAACGGCACCTACCAGAAGATCAACGACAAGTACTTCCCGTTCTCGATCTACTGAGCGGGCGGGCGACCAACCTTGCGGAGCCGCGGGGGCACGAGTGCCCCGCGGCCCGCGTCACCTCTCGATAGGGGGACGCGCTCCTGCTCGAACTGCTCTCATTCGGCTCCGGCGGCTGGGGCGACGAGATCGCGGCGGGGACGCTGCTGACCGTCGAGCTCGCGCTCGCGACGCTGCCGTTCGGGCTGGTGATCGGCTTCGCCGTCGCGCTGATGCGCAACGCGGAAAGGCGCGAGCCTGCAGCGCGCCGGGCGAGATCTTCACGACGGTCTTCCGCGGGCTGCCCGAGCTCCTGACCCTCTTCATCGTCTATTACGGCGGCCAGATGCTGCTGCAGCGGGTGGTCGGCCTGTTCGCCGACACCTATGTCGAGGTCAACCAGTTCGTCGCGGGCATGGTGGCGCTCGGCCTCGTCTTCGCGGCCTTCTCCTCCGAGGTCTTCCTGGCCGCGCTGCGCGCCATCCCCGTCGGCCAGCCCGAGGCCGCCTTCGCGCTCGGGCTGAACCGCCGGCAGACGCTGCGCCTCGATCATCATGCCGCAGCTCGTCCGCTCGCGCTGCCCGGCATCGCCAATCTCTGGCTCGTGCTCCTGAAGGACACCTCGCTCGTCTCGGTGATCGCGCTCAACGACCTGCTGCGCCAGACGAACATCGCCGTCGGCGCGACGAAGGAGCCGTTCCTCTTCTACCTCGTCGCCTGCCTGATCTACCTCGTCATGTCGATCATCTCCTCGATCGGCATCACCGCCATCGAGCGCTGGTCGGAACGCGGCGACGTGAGGCCGGCGTGATGGATTTCGACGTCCTCGTGCGCTACGGGCCGCGCCTCCTCGAGGGGCTCCTGGTGACGGTCGAGCTCGTCGCGATCTCCTGCTCGATCGGCGCGGTGCTGGCCTTCCCCGTCGCCCTGGCGCGGCGCGTCGAAATGGCGGTGGCTGCGCTGGCTGACCTTCGGCTACGTCTACTTCTTCCGCGGCACGCCGCTCCTGGCGCAGCTCTTCCTCGTCTATTACGGCGCCGGCCAGTTCCGCCCCTCCCTCGAGGCGGCCGGCCTTTGGTGGTCTGTTCCGCGACGCCTTCTTCTGCGCCGTCTTCACCTTCACGCTCAACACGGCCGCCTACCAGGCGGAGATCCTGCGCGGCGCGATCCAGTCCGTGCCCACGGCCAGACGGAGGCCGCGGAATCGCTGGGCCTGCCGTGGCGCGTCACCTTCATGAAGATCGTGCTGCCGCAGGCCTACATCATCGCGCTGCGCCCGATCGGCAACGAGGTGATCCTGATGATCAAGGCCTCGGCGATCGCCGCCATCGTCACCGTGTTCGACCTGATGGGGGCCACCCGCCTCGCCTTCGCGCGCTCCTTCGACTTCCAGGTCTATCTGTGGGCGGCCGTCCTCTATCTCGTCCTCGTCGAGATCCTGCGGCGCGTCTGGAACCATCTCGAGTTCCGCCTGACGCGGCATCTGCGGCCGGCCCCTGACTCCGGCGCCCCTATCGGTTAAAACCGGCAGATACACCGAATTCGAAACACCGGGAGGACTGGGAAATGGCGAAAGTCGCGTTCATCGGCCTTGGGGTCATGGGCTATCCGATGGCCGGGCACCTGAAGAACAAGGGCGGCCACGACGTCACCGTCTACAACCGCACCGCGGCGAAGGCGGAGAAGTGGGCCGAGCAGTTCGGCGGCTCGCACGCGCCCACGCCGAAGGAAGCGGCCGAGGGCTGCGACTTCGTGTTCTGCTGCGTCGGCAACGACGACGACCTCCGCGACGGTGACGCTCGGCGCCGACGGCGCCTTCCACGGCATGAAGTCCGGCGCGCGTCTTCATCGACAACACCACGGCGTCGGCCTCGATCGCCCGCGAGCTCTACGCCGCCGCCCGCGAGGCCGGCTTCGGCTTCCTCGACGCGCCCGTGTCCGGCGGCCAGGCCGGCGCCGAGAACGGCGCGCTGACCGTCATGTGCGGCGGCGACGAGGAGGTCTACAACCGGGCCGAGCCGGTCATCCAGGCCTACGCCAAGATGGTCGGCCTGATGGGCGAGGCCGGCGCCGGCCAGCTCACCAAGATGGTCAACCAGATCTGCATCGCCGGCCTCGTGCAGGGCCTCTCGGAGGGCATCGCCTTCGGCCAGGCCTGCCGGGCTCGACGTCGCCAAGGTGATCGGCGTGATCTCCAAGGGCGCGGCGCAGTCCTGGCAGATGGAGAACCGCTGGGAGACGATGGTCGCCGGCAAGTTCGACTTCGGCTTCGCCGTCGACTGGATGCGCAAGGACCTCGGCATCTGCCTCGAGGAGGCCAAGAACAACGGCGCGAGCCTGCCCGTCACCGCCCTCGTCGACCAGTTCTACGGCGACGTGCAGAAGATGGGCGGCAAGCGCTGGGACACGTCGAGCCTGATCGCCCGCCTGAAGAAGTAGGCGCTGCCGGGCGTGGCGGCGCAGGTCGCCACGCCCGCCCTCTCAGGCCGGCCGGCAGGTCAGGACGCCCTCGCCCTCCCTGGCCCCGGGACACCAGTCCGAGCCGGGCACGTTCGCAAGGCTGTCCAGCTCGTTCCGGGCCTCCGGAAGCTGCCGCTCCGCGCGCGATGCGCGCGGCGCCTCAGGCGTCCTCGCCGGCGTGCTCGAGCGGCAGGGCGGTGGTGAACTTGATCTGCTCCATCGCGAAGCTCGACGAGACGTCGGCAAGCTCGATGCGCGAGATCAGGCGCTTGTAGAACGCGTCGTAGCGGGCGATGTCGGGCACCACGACGCGCAGCAGGTAGTCGACCTCGCCGGACATCCGGTAGAACTCGACGACCTCCGGAAACTCGCACACCGCCTCGGCGAAATTCGTCAGCCACTCCTCGCTGTGGTGGCTCGTGCGCACGGCCACGAACACCGTGACCCCCGCCTTCACGCGCCTGGGATCGAGCAGCGCGACGCGCCTCAGGATCACGCCGTCCTCCTCGAGCCGCTGGATCCGCCGCCAGCACGGCGTGGTCGAGAGCCCCACCCGCTTGCCGATCTCGGCAACCGGCATGGTGGAATCCTCCTGGAGGATGGCCAGGATCTTGCGGTCGATTCTATCGAGGAGCGCCATCTTAGCATTTCATTCTATTTCGGACGACCGAAAGAAAATGCATTGCGCATAACCCGTCGGTTTCGCGCCATCATAGATTTTATTTGCGCGTTGTCCAGCATTGCGCCTTGTCCCCACAGCGAAAACCGGCCAAATGAGAAGCCAACGGAACGGGGCCGCCAGAGGCCCCGGAACCACGAAGGGAAGGCAACCAGCATGAGCGCCCACTCCGCATTCCGGACCGCCGCGCGCGCCGCGATCCTCGGGATCGCGCTCGTCGCCGCCGCGCCGTTCGCCAGGGCCGCGGACGACGTGAAGCCGCTCGTCGACGACGGCTGGCTCGAGCAGCACCTCGGCCAGGACGACGTCGTCGTCCTCGACCTGCGCGTGCCCGGCAAGGACGGCTATCTCGGCGGCCACATCCCCGGCTCCGTCTCGGCCCACTATCCCGGCGCCTGGCGCGCCAAGCGCGACGGCGTGAGCGGCGTGCTGCCCGAGCTGAGCCAGATCGAGGCCTACATCTCCGGCCTCGGCATCGGCGACGGCGACACGGTCGTGGTCGTGCCGGCCGGCACCGACGCGACCGATTTCGGCGGCGCCGCCCGCGTCTACTGGACGTTCAAGGAGCTCGGCCACGACCAGGTGACGATCCTCAACGGCGGGCTCTCCGGCTGGACGCAGAGCGGCCACGAGCTGCAGACCGCCGCCGTCGAGCCCGAGCCCGACCTCTTCACGGCCGAGCCGCGCGACAAGCTGCTCGTGTCGACGGACCAGATGACGAAGAAGATCGGCACGAAGGCCGTGCTCGTCGACGCACGCCCGCCGGAGTATTTCGCCGGCAAGGAGAAGCACCCCGACGCGCCGCGCTACGGCCGGCTGCCGGGCGCCGTCGACCTGCCGCACGACACGTTCTACGACGCCGAGAACCACCGCCTCCGCCCCGTCGACGAGCTTCAGAAGGCGGTGCCGGCGGTCGTGCAGAAGGCGCGCGCCGACAACGACGAGATCGTCTCCTACTGCAACACCGGCCACTGGGCGGCGACCGACTGGTTCGTGCTGTCGCAGCTTCTGGGCTATGACGTCGCGCTCTACGACGACTCGATGGTCGGCTGGACCCAGGATCCGAGCAGGGAGGTCGAATCCGAGCGCACCCGGCTCGACGACCTGAAGGCCTGGATCATGGGCAACAGCTGACGCGTTCCCACCTGAGAAGAAGACCTGCATGACCACTGCTGACATGAGGGCGCGGCCTGCCGAGGCCGCGCCCGTCGTCGATCTTCCGGCCATCGACCGGACGGCGGCGATCTACGCCCTCGTCATCCTGGCGCTCGGCACGCTCGTCATCGGCGAGGAGGTCTCGGCGCGCATGGCCGCGCTGTTCCTCGTCGGGGCGGGCCTCGGCTTCGCGCTCCTGCACGGCGCCTTCGGCTTCACCGCCGGCTGGCGCAACTTCGCGACGAAGAGCGACGGCCGCGGCCTGAGGGCGCAGTTCCTCGTCATCGGGCTGACGATGCTCGCCTTCATCCCGATGCTCAACGGCTTCGCCCCGGCCGACTGGCAGCTGATCGGCGCCATCGCCCCCGTCGGCACGTCGCTGGTCGTCGGCTCGTTCATGTTCGGGCTCGGCATGCAGCTCGGCAATGGCTGCGGCTCCGGCACGCTGTTCGCGCTCGGCGGCGGCTCCAAGCGGATGGTGATCACCCTCCTCTTCTTCATCGTCGGCTCGGTGATCGGCTCGATCCAGCTGCCGTGGTGGCTCGACCGGCCGGGCATCGACCCCGTCAACCTCGCCGCCTACCTCACGGTGCCGGGCGCGATCGTCGTGCAGGCGGCGGCTCTGGGGCTCCTCGCCTGGTACACGGTGAAGCGCGAGCGCGCGCGGGGCTACGTGCCCCCGGCGCAGACGCCGGCCGCCTCGCTCGGCGCCCGCGTCTTCCGCGGCCCGTGGAACTTCCTGTGGGCGGGGCTGGCGCTCGTCGCGCTCAACGTCGCGACGCTGATCCTGTCGGGCCACCCGTGGACGGTGACCTACGGCTTCACGCTGTGGGGCGCCAAGATCGCCAACGCGGTCGGCATCGACATGGGCCAGTTCGAGTTCTGGCAGTGGGCCAAGGGCGACGAGGCGCTGCACAACTCGGTGCTCGCCGACGTCACCTCGGTGATGAATTTCGGCCTCGTGCTCGGCGCCATGCTGGCGGCGGCGCTGGCCGGCAGCTTCGCCAAGGCCAACCGGCTCGGCTTCGGCGACATCGCCGCCGCCGTCATCGGCGGCCTGCTGATGGGCTACGGCGCCCGCCTGTCCTTCGGCTGCAACATCGGCGCGTTCCTCGGCGGCATCGCCTCGGGCAGCCTGCACGGCTGGATCTGGTTCGCCTGCGCCTATGCCGGCACGCTGCTCGGCGTGCGGGTCCGGCCGGCCTTCGGGCTCAAGTGAGGAGGCGGGCATGGAACGCATATCGAGCCGCAAGCTGCTCTTTGCGGTGGTGACGATCGGCTTCGTGCTGATGCTCGCCGACCACCTGATGAGCCCGCCGCTGCACGCCTCGCAGACGACGACCGTCGCCTGCGCGCCCTGCGGCGCCCCCTGCCCCTCGGCCCGCTGAGCCCGGGGAAGCGACAGAACGGCCTGCCGCCCGCAACCGGGCGGCAGGCGCGACCTCAGCCGCCGCGCGGAAAGGCCGGCGCGACCGGCGGCAGCTCGAGCTCCCGCGCCAGATACTCCGCCTCCCGCTCCGCGATATAGTCGCGCGACAGGGGCACGCCGTCGCGCTCGCGGCCGAGCTGCACCTGCAGCACGTTGCTCGACCCGTAGAGGAAGACGAGCTCGCAGGCCGCCAGGTAGAACTCCCACATCCGCGCGAAGCGCTCGTCGTAGAGCCTGACCGCCTCCGGCCGGCTGGCGGCGAAGCGGCGGCGCCACTGGCGCAGGGTGAAGCCGTAGTGCTTGCGCCAGACCTCGATGTCGAGCACCCACAGCCCCGACAGCTCGATCGCCCCGGAGACCTCCGACAGCGCCGGGCTGTAGCCGCCGGGGAAGATGTACTTGCGGATGAACGGCCCCGTCACGCCCGGCGGCGCCTTGGTGCTGATCGAGTGGACGAGCGCCACGCCGTTCGGCGCGAGCCTGTCGCGCACCGCCATGAAGTACGGCGCGAGGTGGTGGGCGCCGACATGCTCCAGCATGCCCACCGACACGACGCGGTCGAAGGTTTCCGTGATCTCCCGGTAGTCGCGCACCTCGAAGCGCACGCGGTCGGACAGGCCCATCTCCTCGGCCCGCCGTCGCGCGACCCTCGCCTGGTCCTCCGACAGGGTGACCCCCGTCACCTCGACGCCGGCGACGCGGGCGAGATAGAGCGCGAGCCCGCCCCAGCCGCAGCCGATGTCGAGCACGCGCTGGCCTTCCGACAGGGCGAGCTTCGCCGCGATGTGCCGCTTCTTGGCCGCCTGCGCCTCCTCCAGCGTCTCGTCGCCGCGCGGGAAATAGGCGCAGGAATACTGCGCGTCCGCATCGAGGAAGAGCGCGAACAGGTCGTCGCCGAGGTCGTAGTGGTGCTTCACGTTGGCGGTGGCGCGGGCGACGGGATTGTGCTGGTGCAGGCGCTTCGCCTTGCGCGCGATGCCGCGCCAGAAGGCCTGGCTCGCCGTCACGTCGAAATTGCGCTTGTTGGCGAAGAAGACCTCGAGCAGGTCGTAGACCTCCCCCTCCTCCATCGTCAGGGCGCCGTCCATGTAGGCCTCGGCGGCCTTGAGCTCGGGGTTGGAGAAGATCTTCCAGTCGAAGGCTGGATCGTTGACGCGGAACGTCGCCTCCGGCCCCGGCTCGACGCCGCCGAAGGTCCAGCTCTCGCCCGACGGCCCGATCAGCGTCAGGCGCCCCTTGCGAACGGCCTTGCGCAGGAGATACGGCAGAAATCGCATTGAACGCCCAAGCCCTCTCGAAGATCCGGAGAGGCAGAATAGGGCTTGCCGCGCCCGAGGGAAGCGGCTGCGAGGGAACGGGAACAGTATCCGCCGCAAGGTCCCCGCTTCGGATGATGCGCACCGACACGGCCCGGTGGCGCCCGGTCGACTTACATCGGACGGGCGCGCGCTACAGGAGCCGCCGGACCTCGGCGCGCAGGACCGGCACGAGCTCCTCCTCGAACCACGGGTTCTTCCTGAGCCAGCCGGTGTTGCGCCAGGAGGGGTGCGGCAGCGGCAGGACGCGCGGAGAGCCCGGGCGCTCCCAGATCTCCCGCCAGGCGCGGACCGTCTCGCCAAGCGAGCCGCGGCGGGCCGGGCCGAGGTGGAAGCCCTGCGCGTACTGGCCGATGGCGAGCACGAGCTCGACCTGCGGCAGCACGGCAAAGAGCCGCCCGTGCCACGCCGCCCGGCATTCGCGCCGCGGCGGCAGGTCGCCGCCCTTGGCGTCCTGGCCGGGGAAGCAGAACCCCATCGGAACCGTCGCGATCCGCGTCTCGTCGTAGAACTCCGCCTCGCTGACGCCCATCCAGTCGCGCAGGCGCTGCCCCGAGCGATCGTCGAACGGCCGGCCCGAGGCGTGCACCTTCGTGCCGGGCGCCTGGCCGGCAATACAGATGCGCGCCGTCGGCGACACCTGGATCACCGGCCGCGGCTCGTGCGGCAGCGGCGTGTCGGCGTCGCGGCAGATCCGGCAGGCGCGGATGGCGGCGACGAGATCTTCCAGAGTGTCTTCGCGGCTCACGGTGCGACGGGGTTCGTTCGGATCGGGCGCACGGCGCGGGCGCGCCGTCGGCGTCTTCGGCCCCACGTCCCATGATGGCGGCCGTCCTGGCAAGCGCCTCACCGCCGCGGGCGCGACCACGCGAAGCCGTCGAGGCGCGGGTCGTCGAAGGCCTCGGGCGGAAACTCGAGCGCCGTGCGCGGATGCTCGCGGACCGCCTGCGCCCCGTGCGCGCCGAGACGGATGCGCCAGGTCTGCCGTTCGCCCGGGTGGGAGGCGGCGAAGGCCCGGCACGCGAGCACCGCGACGTTCATGCCGCCCTCGCGGTCGCGCACCGAGCGGTAGCGGATGAGATCGCCTTGCGCCCTGCGCAGCGCATCGGCCAGATCCTGGCAGGCGCCGTAGTCCGTCCGGTCCATCCAGCGTGCCTCGTCCTCGACGAGCGGCGGCTTCGCCAGATCGAGCGAGCGCTGCGTCTCGAGGGCCGCCGAGAAGACGGTGTGCTCCGCCGCGTCGTCGGGAAAGGGCGTGGCCGGCGAATCCGCGAAGAACAGGAGACGGCGGAAGACGAGCTCCGCGATCGCCGTGCGCGGCGTCTCCGAGGCGTAGTAGACGCCGTCCGTGTAGCCCGGCCGGCGGAAGCGCGAGCCGGACGGATAGGGGGCGCCGTATCGGAAGGGCGTCGAGAGCAGGTAGTCGAGATGGGCGCAGTCCGGCGGCACGGCCGGCTTCGTCTCCTCGACCACCGCCTCGAGCACCGCCTGCTCGTCGAGCGTGTCGACGAGCTTGAGGGTCGAGACGCGATGCTGAGCTTCGACCACCCGCCAGCAGGTTCCGGCGTAGGGCCGGAGCTCAGAGGACAGCGCGGCGGGCGTCCAGATAGGCGATGACATCGCTCAGCCCGGCAATGGTCGTGATCTTCTCGGCAGGCGGCAGCCCGAGGGCGGCGTTCGGGCTGCCCATCCAGGCCCGCACCACCGTCTCGTCGCCGCCCGCGATGGCGTCGAGCGAGCGGAAGACGCGGACGAGGAGAACGGCGAGCTCGAAGGGCTTCGAGCCGTCCTCCAGGACGAAGTCTCCCCGCTTCATGCGCGAGACCGTCGGCTCCGACACGCCGATGACGCGGGCCAGCGTCCGCGCGGTGAGCCCGAGGCGCTCCGCCGCGCGCAGGACCGCCTTGGTCACCACCATGCCGCGCGCCGGCTCGACGCCATGTTCCCGTTCGACCAGTGCCGCCATATCGCGTTCCTTCCTCAGGAAAATATAGCGCAGAAAGCTTTCCCGGGAAAGAGCACGGTCATGCCGCCAGGCTGGGGCGCAGCCCGACCGCGTCGCGCCAGCGCCGGACGTGCCGGAACTCGTCCGGCAGCGCGATGCGCGCCGGCTTCATGAAGTCGACGGCGACGGCGGCGGTGATGTCGGCGATCGTGAAGCGGTCGCCGGCGACGTGGGCGCTCCCGGAAAGCTGCCGGTCGAGCACCTCGAGCTCGTCGAGGGCGCGCGCCTTGTTGGCCTCGCCCCAGTCGGGCACCTGCGGCACCTCCATCTTCGCCATGGCCGGATGCAGGTGGCGGAAGGCCTGCGCGACCGCGAGGAACAGGCCGAACTCGACCCGGCGCTGCCACATCTCGACCAGCGCACGGTCGAGCGGGTCGACGCCGAACAGCGGCGGCTCGGGGCGGGTCTCCTCGAAATAGCGGCAGATCGCGACCGATTCGGAGATGCAGGTGCCGTCGTCGAGCTCGAGCACCGGCACGCGCCGCATCGGGTTGCGCCGGGCGAACGACGCCTCCCTGTGCTGCAGCGCGTTGATGTCGATCTCGACGCGCTCGATCTCCACGCCCTTCTCCGCGAGGAAGATGTCGACGCGGCGCGGGTTCGGCGCCCGCGTGGTGGTGTAGAGCCGCATGATCCTGGCCTCCCTGCCCGGCAATCCCCTGTCCGGAGGCACGGTAGCGGAATGAGTCGGGAGTCCGGCAACTTCAAAACATGTTCTTAAGCATTTTCTCTCAAGAATCGGCTCCGGCGTGTCTTTCCCGACCTCCGTGCGGCGGCGGGATCGCCCGCGAGTAGCCGCCGGAAGGTCATGACAGAGTTCGCCGCCAGTGCCCCGCAATCGGCCGGTCCGAAGCCGCGACGGAAGAGCCCTCCGCCGCAGATTCAGGCTGCGCGGGAACGGCTGACCTCGCAGACCGGCACGAAGCCGGCCTTCGACCGCGAGCTCATCCTCGCCTACGCCAAGAACCAGACGGGCATCGCGCTCGTCATTCCGCTGCTCGCCATCCTGATCGCCGGCATCACCTCGGTCTGGGCGCCGTGGAACGAGGTCGTGCTGTGGCTGGCCGGCGTGCTGATCGGCAACGGCATCCTCACCCTGCTCTGCCGCCGCTTCGAGCAGGCACCGGCCTCGACCGTTCCCGTGCGCCTGTGGGAGCGGCGCTTCTACGCGGCCGAGTTCCTGAACGGCGTCCTGTGGGCGACGATGGCGTTCCTGTCGGTCGACGCGGGGGACACCTCGCCGATCATCTTCATGTTCGCGGTGATGATCGTCATCCTCGCCATGCGGACGCTGACGGCGTCGAACCTGCCGGACGCCTCGCTCGCCGGCACGCTGCCGATCACGGTGGGCATGGTCATCCGGCTCGCCCTCGTCGGCGACGTCTTCCACCTGATCCTCGCCGGCATCGCGGCCGGCGCGCAGCTCTTCTTCATGATCCTGGCGCGGCAGTTCCACTCCACCGTGCTCGTCATGCTGGGCCTGAGGGCGGAGAAGGATTCGCTGATCGGCGAGCTCGAGCAGGCCAAGGCCGTCTCCGACGAGGCGCGCCGCCGCGCCGAGGAGGCGAACCTCGCCAAGTCGCGCTTCCTCGCGACGATGAGCCACGAGCTGCGGACGCCGCTCAACGCCATCCTCGGCTTCTCGGAGGTGCTCAAGGAGGAGCTTCTCGGCAAGCACGAGGTGCCCGCCTACAAGGAATACTCCGCCGACATCCACAAGAGCGGCGAGCACCTCCTCAACCTGATCAACGAGATCCTCGACCTGTCGCGCATCGAGGCCGGCCGCTTCGATCTGAAGGAGGAGGCCGTCTCGCTGCCCGCCACCGCGGAGGAGTGCCGCCACCTCCTGAAGCTGCGCGCCGGCGAGCGCGACATGACGATCCGCGAGAACTTCGAGGCGAACCTGCCGAAGATCTGGGCCGACGAGCGCTCGGTCCGGCAGATCATCCTCAACCTCCTGTCGAACGCGATCAAGTTCACGCCGCGCGGCGGCGAGGTGACGATGACCATCGGCTGGACCGCCGGCGGCGGCCAGTATCTCAGCGTGAAGGACAACGGCCCGGGCATCCCCGAGGACGAGATCCCGACCATCCTGTCGAGCTTCGGCCGCGGCTCCCTCGCCCACAAGAACGCCGAGGAAGGCTCGGGCCTCGGCCTGCCGATCGTCGTCAAGCTGATGGAGCTGCACGACGGCACGTTCGACATCCGCACCAAGCTGCGCGAGGGCACGGAGGTCATCGTCACCTTCCCGCGGGCGCGGGTGATGAAGGCCCTGCCGCCGGTTCCCCAGGAGACGCGGCCGCCGCGGACCCGGCGCGCGGCCTGACCGCCGCAGCTTGTCGCAGGGGCGCGACCGCACCTTGCCGCGGCGGCGCCAAGCGCCAACATAAGAGGACGAAGTTCCTCAAGGGCCCGGGCGTCCGCATGACCGCAATCCCAGCGCAGGACCACCAGGGCGGCCGGGTGCCGCAGCGATGAGGGCCGGCCTCGCCTTCGTCGGCATCGGCATGCTGGTCGTCGCGGGCCTGCTCCTCGCCAACACCGACCCGTCGCAGGACCTGCTGGGCCTCGACCACGAGCGCTTCGCGAGCCTTTCGGCCTTCGTCGCCCTGTTGATCGTGTTCGGCGCGGGCTTCATGGCCGGGCCGCGCTTCCGGCTGGGCGAGGCGGTGCGCGCCCTCGTGCTGTGGGCGGCGTTCGGCGTCGTGCTGATCGGGCTCTACACCCACCGCCAGGACCTCTCCGAGATCGCCGAGCGCACCCTGGGCGCCGTCGTGCCGGGCATGCCGGTCGTCACGCGGACGGGCGAGATCACCGAGATCACGCTCAACCGCGGGCTCGACCACCACTTCCTCGCCCGCGGCCGGGTCAACGGCGCGCGCGCGCTGTTCCTCGTCGACACCGGCGCGAGCCGCGTGACGCTCTCGGCCGAGACGGCGAGGGCCGCCAAGCTGCCGCTCGACAAGATGGACTTCTCCACGCCGGTGCGCACGGCGAACGGCGTCGCCAACGTCGCGCCCGTCCGGATCGCCTCGCTCGACATCGGCCCGGCGCATTTCACCAATGTCGACGCCTTCGTCGCGCCGGAGGGCGCGCTCGACTTCGACCTTCTCGGCGTCTCGGCGCTCGACCGGCTGGAATCCTTCGAGGTGCGCGGCGACGAGATGATCCTGCGCCTGCACGCGGGGTCGTGACGCGCGCCTCTCCCGCCTGGCTGCAAACGGACCGGTCTCGTTCACTCTCTCCAAACGGCTCTGCGGCAGAGTCCGTTGCGGATCGGACAATTCGGACCCGAGGGATCTTCGCCGCGATGCAATGGCTCTGGCTCATCCTCCTGCTCGGCGGCGTCGCCGTGGCGGTGCCCGCGCTGGACCGCGCCACGAACCACGCGCCGGAGCAGGCCGAGACGGCCGCGGCGACGGCCTATGCGAGCGAGGTCCGCATCCGCGCCGACGAGCTCGGCCACTTCCGGCTGCGCGCCGTCGTCGGCGGCCGCGACATCGCGATGCTCGCCGACACCGGCGCGAGCTACGTGGCGCTGACCTCGGAGGATGCCCGCCGCGTCGGCATCGAGCCGTCCTCGCTCGACTTCTCCGTGCCGGTGAAGACGGCGAACGGCACGGCGGAGATGGCGCAGGCCACCCTGCCCCGGATCGAGGTCGAGGGCATCGTCGTCAGGGACGTCCCGGCGCTGGTGGCGAAACCGCAGGCGCTGCAGGAGAGTTTGTTGGGCATGACGTTTCTGAAGCGTCTGCGCGAATTTTCGGTTAGAGACGGGATGCTCGTCCTCGCCGATTGAGCGCGACCGCCGGGCCCTTATAATGCGGCCCTCTCGTGACCCACGGCATTCCTGATGCAAGGGAATGTGCCAGCCCGCAGGACCGACATGTTCCCGACCCCGACCGCGAAGGTTGAAATCAATACCGCCGCCTACGAGAACACCCCGCTGGTGAAGCCCACCGGCTTCCGCGAATACGACGCGCGCTGGCTGTTCGGCTCGGAACTGAACCTGATGGGCGCGCAGGCGCTGGGCATGGGCATCGGCACCTTCATGCACGAGCGCGGAGTCGGCTCCGACATCGTCGTCGGCCACGACTACCGGAGCTACTCGATGTCGATCAAGCTGGCGCTGACGCAGGGGCTGATGGCGGCCGGCTGCCGCGTGCACGACATCGGCCTGGCGCTGTCGCCGATGGCCTATTTCGCGCAGTTCGAGCTCGACGTGCCGGCCGTGGCGATGGTCACCGCGAGCCACAACGACAACGGCTGGACCGGCGTCAAGATGGGCGTCGAGCGGCCGCTGACCTTCGGCCCCGACGAGATGGCGCGGCTCAAGGAGATCGTGCTGACGGGCCAGTTCAAGCTCGGCCAGGGCTCCTACAACTTCGTGCCGAACTTCGCCGAGCGCTACATCGCCGGCCTCGTCGAGGGCCACCAGCTGTCGCGCCGGCTGAAGGTCGTCGCGGCCTGCGGCAACGGCACGGCCGGCCTGTTCGCGCCGCGCATCCTCGAGGCGATCGGCTGCGAGGTCGTGCCGCTCGACTGCGAGCTCGACTGGAACTTCCCGCGCTACAACCCCAACCCCGAGGACATGAAGATGCTCCACGCGGTGGCGGACGCGGTGAAGCAGTCGGGCGCCGAGGTCGGCCTCGCCTTCGACGGCGACGGCGACCGCTGCGGCGTCGTCGACAACGAGGGCAACGAGATCTTCGCCGACAAGGTGGGCGTCATGCTGGCGCGCGACCTGTGCAAGATCCACGAGAACCCGACCTTCGTCGTCGACGTGAAGTCGACCGGCCTGTTCATGACCGATCCGGTCCTGCTCGAGCACGGCGTGAAGGTCGACTACTGGAAGACCGGCCATTCCTACATCAAGCGCCGCGTCAACGAGCTCGGCGCGCTGGCCGGCTTCGAGAAGTCGGGCCACTTCTTCTTCAACCAGCCGATCGGCCGCGGCTACGACGACGGCTCCGTCGCCGCCATCGCGATCTGCGAGATGCTCGACCGCAACCCCGGCCGCACCATGGCCGAGCTCCGGCGCGACCTGCCGATGACCTGGCAGTCGCCGACCATGTCGCCGCATTGCGACGACGAGAAGAAGTACGACGTGATCGAGCGGGCGACCGAGCACTTCCAGATGCTGGCCAACAAGGGCGAGAAGATCGCCGGCCAGGCGGTGAAGGAGCTGATCACGGTGAACGGCGTGCGCATCCATCTCGAGGACGGCACCTGGGGCCTCGTGCGCGCCTCCTCCAACAAGCCCGAGCTCGTCGTCGTGGTCGAGAGCCCGACCTCGGAGGAGAACATGCGGGCGATCTTCGCCGAGATCGACGGCTTCCTGTCGCAGCAGCCCGAAGTCGGCGAGTACAACCAGAAGATCTGAGGGCTCACCCTTGACCGGCACCACGTTCGAGCGCGTCGTGCCGGTCCTGCGGATCTTCGACGTCGGGAAGGCGCGGGAGTTCTACCTCGGCTTCCTCGGCTTCTCCGTCGACTGGGAGCATCGCCACGAGGCGGACCTGCCGCTCTACATGCAGGTGTCGCGCGGCAGCCTCGTCCTCCACCTGAGCGAGCACCACGGCGACGCCTGCCCGGGCTCGACCGTCTACGTCCACGCGTCGGGCCTCGAGGGGCTGCAGGCGGAGCTTGCCGCGAAGGCCTACCGCTATGGTCGCCCGGGGCTCGTCGACCAGCCGTGGGGCATGCGCGAGCTCGTGGTGCACGATCCCTTCGGCAACAGGATCCGCTTCGGCGAGCCGCTGTGACGCCGCGCTGCGGCGACGCTCACCCGAACAGGAAGCGCGAGCCGACGACGAGCAGGAAGATCCCGAAGCTCAGCTCCAGCGTGCGCTTCGACAGGCGGTGCGCCAGGGCGACGCCGAGCGGAGCGGCGAGGATCGACAGCGGCACCATGAAGAGGATCGCCGGCAGGTTGACGAAGCCGAGCGACAGCGGCGGCAGGCCGGGCTCGCCCCAGCCGGCGATGATGAAGCCGATCGCGCCGGGAATGGCGATCAGCACGCCGACGCCGGACGACGTGGCGATCGACTGCAGCAGCGGCCGGCCGTAGAGCGTCTGGAAGGTCGTGGCGAGGGTGCCGCCGCCGATCCCCATCAGCGACGACGAGGCGCCGATCAGGAGGCCGCTGCCGGCGAGGACGGGCAGGCCGAAGGCCCCCGAGCCCAGCCGCGCGTCGCGCGTGCCGATGACGAGCCTGAGGCCGAGCAGCATGATCAGCACCGCGAAGATGATCTTCATCTCCTCGCCGGAGACGAGGTCCGCGATCGCCGCGCCGATGGCGACGCCCACGATGATCCACGGCGACCATCGCTTGAGCAGCACCATGTCGACAGCGCCGCGCCGCTTGTGGGCGAGGAACGAGCGGATCGCGGTCGGTATGATGACCCCGAGCGAGGAGCCGATCGCCACGTGCATGCGGATGTCGGGATCGAAGTCCTGGATCAGCAGCACCTGGTACAGCACCGGCACGATGACGGCACCGCCGCCGACGCCGAACAGGCCGGCGAGCACGCCGACGATCAGCCCGGCGACCGCGATACTGGCAGCGAGGGTCGCGAGCTCGCCGAGCGGCAGGTTTCCCATGTCGGTCAGGCCGCCCGGCTCGTCGCGTCGGAAAAGTCCAGAGCCTCGAGCGCCCGGTCGAGCACCTCCGGTCCCGCCCCGGGCATCCGCGCCTCCTCCGACATGATCTGGCGGTAGCGCCTGGCGCCGCGCACGCCCTGGAAGAGGCCCAGCATGTGCTTCGTGATCCGGTGCAACGGCGTTCCTTCCCGAAGCTCGCGCGCGATGAACGGGCGCATGGCGTCGATCGCCTCGAAGGGGGACCGCGTCCCGCTCTCGCCGTAGAACAGGCGGTCGACGTCGCCGAGGATGGCCGGGGTCTGGTAGGCCGCGCGGCCGAGCATCACGCCGTCGAGCGCGTCGAGATGCGGCAGCGCCTCCTCGAGCGTCTTGAGCCCGCCGTTGAGGACGATCGGCATCTCGGGGAAGCGCCGCTTCAGCCGGTGCACGCGGTCGTAGTCGAGCGGCGGGATCTCGCGGTTCTGCTTCGGGTCGAGCCCCTGGAGCCAGGCCTTGCGGGCGTGGACGATGACGCAGGAGGCGCCGGCCTCGCCGACGATGTCGACGAAGCGGTCGAGCGGCGCCTCGATGTCCTGGTCGTCGATGCCGAGCCGGCACTTCACCGTGACGGGCACGCCGACGGCGGCCTTCATGGCGGCCACGCAGGCGCCGACGAGCTGCGGCTCGGCCATCAGGCAGGCGCCGAACCGGCCGGACTGCACGCGGTCGGAGGGGCAGCCGACATTGAGGTTGATCTCGTCGTAGCCGAAGCGCTCGCCGATGCGGGCGGCCTCGGCGAGCTCGGCGGGATCGGAGCCGCCGAGCTGCAGCGCCACCGGGTGCTCGCACGGGTCGTGGCGCAGCAGGCGGCTCTCGTCGCCGTGCAGGATCGCCGGCGCCGTCACCATCTCCGTGTAGAGAAGCGCGCGCCGCGTCAGCTGCCGGTGGAAGAAGCGGCACCGCCGATCCGTCCAGTCGATCATCGGCGCAACGGAGAAGCGGCTTGCCGTGTATGGCCGCGCGTCCCTGGTTGCGCTGGCTTCCTCGGCGCGGCTCACGGTCGCGTTGTCGCTCATGATGGCGTTTCCACGGACGTTCTGACGCTGAAAGTGTGACTCGGTCATACCGGATCGGGGACGTGATACCGGATGGGAACGATTGTCGCCCGGAAGCGGGCCAACGGGCGAACCGTCTATCTGGCATAGATCGGCCCCAAGCGCGAGGGCAAGGTGGCGCACCAGGAGAGCCGGGCCTTCGCGCGATGGCCGGCCGTCAGCGCATGGCTCGAGACGCACGGGCCGCAGGCCGCCGCCTCGCCCGCGCCCGCTTCGCCCGGCGGTGCGGGCAGGTGGCGCGTGATACCTGTCGACGTCGGGAGAACATGCTCCCCTGCGCAGGCGCGCCCCTAGGCGGACCCGGCCGGCGGCGGAGCTGGAGGCTTGGCGTCAGGCTCCGGCCCGCGCGCGGCGGCATCTCGTGGGAGCGCCGTCCGATGCCGCCTGAAGGTGCTGATCGGCCGCGCGCGCCCCGGGCCGAGCGGCGGCCCGCGTCTCGGCCGGCTCGTCACCGGGCTTGTCCGGCGCAGGCACGTGGACGACCTGGGCCGGGCGCACGAAGCCGATGATCGTGACGAGCCCGGCAAGCGTGTTGATGCCCGCCCCGAGCTCGCTGAACACCCACTTCAGCCGGACCGGGCTGAAAATCCCCGGGGCCGGCGGGGGCGGAGACGCCGTCACCGTGATCGACTGGGGAAAGGCATCGACGTAGCTCGCGAGCTCGGCCTTGGTCTTACGTTCCCAGAGACCGACGGTGAAATCGGACTGCCCGGGTCGGACGGGCTCTACGTTCCACACCCAGACGGCGAGGCCGCCCTGGGCGATCGACTGCGGCTGGCCTCCGACCTGGTTGACGCGAAGGCCCGCCCCGCTCCAGGCCGTCGCGTTGAGCAGATCCGCGGCTTCGATGGTGAGGTCTACCTCCGGGCGACCGCCTCCCTTGTCCTCGATGAAGGCCTCGGCCTTGTCGCCCACCCCGCGCTCGACCACCATGTGCGCGATGTAGACGTCGCCAACCGTCATCTCGGTCTCGATGTCGATGAGCGCTCTGGCCCGCAGGGGCGACAGCTCGGGCGGCTTGGGGACAGGCGCGGGAGCCCAGACCATGCCGTCCTGCCCGAGGTGCCAGCTATCTTGCGGCAGCCGATAGTCTCCGGGAGGGCTGCCGGGGAGCTGCCACTGCTGCATCTCGCCGGCAAGGTGGAGCGTGTTTTCGCCCTCGCCGCCGCCGGGCGTGGCAGGCTCCTGCACGACAGTCACGATCGTCGCTTCCTGCCCTCCGGCCTTCAGGCGAGCCACCAGGTCGTCGAGGTTCGCGGGCGGACTGTCCCGGAGGATTTGCCCGACCCTGCTCTCCGGGGTCGTCGCCGGCACTTCCGGCGCAGGCGGGCGTCCCCAGAGGGTCGGCCACGTGTAGGTCACGACCGCGGCCGCGATCGTCAGCCCCACGACGATGGCCATGTAGGCGAGGATGGCCTGAGCGACTTTCGGGACCCGGGCCTGCATGAGAGAATTTCCTTCCCGCGGCTCCTCTCATGCTCACCGCATCCCTCGAGACGGACAACTCCTTCATTCGGCCTAGGTCGCTCGCGGCGGTCGCCCCCGCCCGCTGCAACCGGGCCCCGCGCCGAGACGGCGACGCCCGCGGGACGACAACGTCATATTCCGGAGCCAACGGCATGAGCGGCTGCCCCAAGGTCTACCTCGCCGGCCCGTCCGTCTTCCGTGCGGACGCCGGCACCGTCGCGACGCAGCTCAAGGCCACCTGCGCCGCCAACGGCCTCGAGGGGCTCTATCCCCTCGACAACGACCTCGGCGGCCCGCCCTCGGCCCGCAGGATCTTCGTCGCCAACGTCGCCCTCATCCGCGCCGCGTCCGCCGTGGTGGCCGACATCAGCCCCTTCCGGGGCCCCAACGTGGACGACGGCACGGCCTGGGAGATCGGCTTCGCCCACGCCCTCGGCCTACCCGTCTTCGCCTACACGAACGACCCGGCAGACCTGAAGCACCGCATCCCCCGCCGCCGCGTGGGACACGTCGACCGCGACCGCGACGGCTTCGAGGTCGAGGATTTCGGCCTGAACGCGAACCTGATGATCGCCGAGAGCGTCGCCGGCGTCTGGCCGACCGCCGAGCAGGCGATCGAGGCCGCGGCCCGGCAGCTGTTGAAGGACGTGCACCGAACACCGCCCTCCTCCTGATGGCGCGGCAGGACGGCTCGGCGGAGATCCCGCTCGACAAGGCGTGCCGCGACGATGTCAGCCGCCTGACGCCGGAGCAGTTCGGCCGGACGGCGAACGCCGGCGAGATCGACCTGCCGCGCGTGCGCATCGAGGTCTCCCGGAAGGCGGCACGCGGCGCCGCCTGAAACGCTCCGGTGCAAGGACGGGGCGGCGGAGACGCGGCGGACGGGCGGATCCGTCGCGAAAGGCGGCCATATGGGCGTGACAACCGCCACCGCCGCATGCGAGAGAAGCCCGGGCGCCACGCCGCGGCCCGTTCCAACCGAAAAGCCCATCCGGAGGCGGAGCCCTGAGCACGTCGTTCGTCCGCTCGATCCTGAGGCCCCTCGGCCTGGTGCCGAAGAGAAGGTGGCCCTTCGTGCGCCGCGCGCACTTCCCGAAGGCGCCGGGCCGCCTGGCGAAGCTGCTGCCGAAGGAGCTGCTGGAGCCGGTCGCCGTGCCCGCCCCGGGCCAGCCCACCGTGATCGAGGGGCCGCTGGCGGCGGCCTGGCTCGAGACCGGCAAGAGCCACAAGTGGCTCCACTATTTCCCGGTCTACGAGCGGGCCTTCTCCGGCTTCGTCGGCCGCCCCCTCCGCTTCCTCGAGATCGGCGTCCAGAACGGCGGCTCGCTGTCGATGTGGAAGGGCTATTTCGGGCCGCAGGCGACGATCGTCGGCATCGACATCGACCCCGCCTGCGCCGCCCACGACGATCCCGCGAACGACGTCCACGTGCGCATCGGCTCGCAGGCCGACGCGGAGTTCCTCGCCTCGCTGATCGAGGAGTTCGGGCCCTTCGACGCGATCCTCGACGACGGCAGCCACCAGACGGCGCACATCGTCACGACCTTCGGCCGGCTGTTCGACGAGGGGCTGCGCGAGGGCGGGCTCTACGCCGTCGAGGACACGCACGCGACCTACTGGCCGAAGTTCCGCGACGTGCCCCACAGCTTCTCCGAGTTCTGCCTCTATCTGAGCGACCTCATGCACGCCCACTATTTCGGCGCGCCGGGCGCGAGGCACTTTCTCGAGGGGCACCGCGAGCGCCTGCGCGAGGCGACCGTGCCGCGCCTCGCCACGCTGCTCGACTCCGTCGAGATCAGCGATTCCGTCGTGCTGATCCGCAAGAGCGCCGGCGAGCGGCGGCTGCCGGTCAATATCGACCTGCCGAACGCCAGGCAGAAGCCGCAGCTCAAGCCCTGAGCCGACCGGCGGGGAAAATCCCGAGGGGATGTTCCCTCCGCCGGCCGCGCCTGCCACCGGACGCCCGCCCCAAATCCTTGCGCGGCGCGCGCAGACGTCGCATCTCCGGGGCAACGCCAACATTGCCAAGGAGACCCCGCATGCGTGCCGTCGGATACGAGACTTTGGGCCCGATCGACCGCGACGACGCCCTCGTCGACATCGAGCTGCCCGATCCGCAACCGGGCGACCACGACCTGCTCGTCGAGATCAGGGCGATATCGGTCAACCCGGTCGACACCAAGGTCCGCCGGCGCGCCGGCCCGGACGCGGGCCAGTGGAAGGTGCTCGGCTACGACGCCGCGGGCGTGGTCGTCGCGACGGGGCCCAAGGCCGGGCGGTTCAAGGTCGGCGACGAGGTCTTCTATGCCGGCGACATGACGCGCCCCGGCACCAACGCCGAGCTGCACCTCGTCGACGAGCGCATCGTCGGCCGCAAGCCCTCCTCGCTCGGCTTCGCGGAGGCCGCGGCGCTGCCCCTCACCTCGATCACGGCGTGGGAAGCGCTGTTCGACCGGCTCGACGTCGGGCGCGCGGTCCCCGGCGCGTCGGCGATCCTGGTGATCGGCGGGGCCGGCGGCGTCGCGTCCGTCGCGGTGCAGCTCGCCCGCCAGCTCACCGACCTCAAGGTGATCGCGACCGCCTCGCGGCCGGAGAGCCGCGACTGGATCACCACGCTCGGCGCGCACCACGTGGTCGACCATTCGAAGCCGCTCGCGGGCGAGATCGAGGCCCTCGGCATCGCGCCGGGCTTCGTCTTCTCCACGACCATGACCGACCGCCACCTGAACGACGTCGCGAGCCTCATCGCGCCCCAGGGGCGCTTCGCCCTCATCGACGATCCGGCGGAGCTCGAGATCACCGCCTTCAAGCGCAAGAGCGTGTCGGTGCACTGGGAGTTCATGTTCACGCGCTCGATGTTCGCCACCGCCGACATCTCCGCGCAAGGAGAGCTTCTCGACGAGGTGTCGCGGCTGGTCGACGCCGGGACGCTGCGCACGACGCTCGGGGAGAACTTCGGACCGATCAACGCGGCGAACCTGAAGCGCGCCCACGCCCTCATCGAGAGCGGGCGGGCGACCGGCAAGATCGTGCTCGAAGGCTTCTGAGCGGCGATCGCGGCACGCGCCCCGCGCCTAGCCTGCCCCACGGCTAGCCTGCGCCACGCGGCGCTGCCGGCGGCCCAGAACGCAAAATGGGCGCGGAGAAACCTCCGCGCCCAAGTTCGCGTCGCCCGACGGACGGGCCGGACGCCCCCTTCAGTGGATCAGAACAGGCCTTCGATCAGGCCCTCGTCGTTGAGCTTGATGACCTCGGAGGCCGGCTTCCGCGGCAGGCCCGGCATGGTCATGATCTCACCGCAGATCGCGACGATGAAGCCGGCGCCCGCCGAGATGCGGACCTCGCGGACCGGGATCTCGAAGCCCGTGGGCGCACCGCGCGCCGTCGGGTCCGTCGTGAAGGAGTACTGGGTCTTGGCCATGCAGACCGGCAGGTTGCCGTAGCCGTCGTCTTCCCAGGCCTTCAGCTGGTCCCTGATCTTCTTGTCGGCCACCACGCGGTCGGCGCGGTAGATGTCCTTGGCGATCTTCTCGATCTTGTCGAACAGGCCCATCTCGTCGGGATAGAGCGGCTTGTAGTCGGCCTTGCCGCCCTCGACGATCTCGACGACCTTCTTGGCCATCTCGGTGATGCCTTCCGAGCCCTTCGCCCAGTGCTTGTTGAGCACCGCGTCGACGCCCTTGGAGGCGCAGAAGTCCTTGACCGCCTGGACCTCGGCGTCGGTGTCGGTGACGAAGTGGTTGATGCCCACGATCGCCGGCACGCCGAACTTGGCGAGGTTCTCGATGTGGCGGCCGAGGTTCTCGCAGCCCTTCTTCACCGCGTCGACGTTCTCCTGGCCGAGATCGTCCTTCTTGACGCCGCCGTTCATCTTCATCGCGCGCACGGTGGCGACGAGCACCACGGCCTTGGGCTTCAGGCCCGCCTTGCGGCACTTGATGTCGAAGAACTTCTCGGCGCCGAGATCCGCGCCGAAGCCGGCCTCGGTGACGACGTAGTCGGCGAGCTTGAGCGCCGTCTGGGTCGCGACCACCGTGTTGCAGCCATGCGCGATGTTGGCGAACGGGCCGCCATGCACGAAGGCCGGGTTGTTCTCGAGCGTCTGCACGAGGTTCGGCTGCATCGCGTCCTTGAGGAGCACGGTCATCGCGCCCTCGGCCTTGATGTCGCGGCAGTAGACCGGCGAGCGGTCGCGCCGGTAGGCGACGATCATGGAGCCGAGGCGCTTCTCGAGGTCCTTGAGGTCGGTCGACAGGCAGAGGATCGCCATGACCTCGGAGGCGACGGTGATGTCGAAGCCGCTCTCGGAGGGGAAGCCGTTCGCGACGCCGCCGAGCGAGGTCGTGACCTGGCGCAGGGCGCGGTCGTTCATGTCGAGCACGCGGCGCCAGGCGATGCGGCGCTGGTCGATGCCGAGCTCGTTGCCCCAGTAGATGTGGTTGTCGATCATCGCCGACAGCAGGTTGTGCGCCGTCGTGATCGCGTGGAAGTCGCCGGTGAAGTGGAGGTTCATGTCCTCCATCGGCACGATCTGCGCGTAGCCGCCGCCGGCGGCGCCGCCCTTCATGCCGAAGTTCGGGCCGAGCGAAGCCTCGCGGATGCAGATCGCGGCCTTCTTGCCGATCGCGTTGAGGCCGTCGCCGAGGCCGACGGTCGTCGTCGTCTTGCCCTCGCCGGCGGGCGTCGGGTTGATCGCCGTCACGAGGATCAGGTTGCCGTCCGGGCGGTCCTTGAGCGACGCGATGAAGTCGGCGGAGACCTTCGCCTTGTCGTGGCCGAAGGGCAGCAGATGCTCGCTCGGGATGCCGAGCTTGGCACCCACGTCCTGGATCTGCTGCTTCTTCGCCTCGCGGGCGATTTCGATATCAGTTTTAGCCATTCCGTTGATTCTCCCTGGGATGGGGCTGGCGTTTCGTTCTGCTTATTCGCCGAGGTCGTTGCCGGCTTCGAGACCTACGCTCTTGGCCCAATCGGCGGCCGGGACCTTGCCCTCGCCCTCCGGTCGGACGCGCTTGACGAGGATGCGGCCGCCGATGCACTGCACCTCGAAGCCCTCGTCATTGACGGCCCGGACGCGACTGGAAATGCCGTCTCCGGGCACACGCGCACAGTCGAAGATTCCGAGCTTCTTGCCGCCGAACGTCGTCCACGCCCCCGGCGCCGGGTTGGTGCCGCGGATCAGGTCATAGACCTGGCCGACCGGCTTGTTCCAGTCGATTTTGGCGTGCTTGGCCGTGCAGCGGCGCTCATAGGTGGCCTTCGCCTCGTCCTGCGGCTTGTGGGGCGGATTGCCGTCCCGGTAGAGGTCGACGACCTTGAGAACGGAGTCGACGGCGGACGGATAGATCTTCTTGAAATAGAGGTCGACCACCGTGTCGTCCGGACCGATCGGGCACTCCCAGTCCAACAGGATGTCGCCCTCGTCGAGACCGTCGGAGGGATAGAACCAGCAATAGCCGGACTTCTCCGAGCCCATGATGATCGGCCAGTTGACCGCCGACGGGCCGCGGTGCAGCGGCAGCAGCGACGGGTGGAAGCAGATCGAGCCGTGGGTCGGCGTGTCGCGCGCCGCTTCCGGCACGAACACGTTGACGAAGGCCATCACCATCAGGTCGGCGTTGAGCCCCGCCAGCTCCTTGGTCTGGGCGTCCTCGAACTTGGCCGGCTGGTAGACCGGGAGGCCCTTTTCCAGCGCGTATTCCTTGATCGGATCGACGGGCTTACCTTCCTTGTCCGGCTCGCAATAGACGGCGACGACCTCGTCGGTGCCGGCGTCGAGCAGCTTTGCGAGCACGTCCTTGCCGAAGGCCTGCTGCCCCATCACGATCAGTCGCATACTTGTCTCCCTTTCGGGCGGCTCGAGGCCGCCTTCCCTGTTATTCCGCGGCGTGCGCGCGCTGGTCGCCGACGGCGCCCGACGAATGGATCGTGTCGAGCTCGTCGTCGGAGTAGCCCAGCACCTCGCGCAGGATCTCGTCGGTGTGCTCCCCGAGAAGCGGCGAGCGCTTCACGTCGGCGGGGCTGTCGCTGAGCTTGATGGGGCAGCCGACCGAGAGGTACTTGCCGCGCTCGGGGTGATCGACCTCCACGACGGTGCCCGTCTCGCGCAGGCCCTGGTCCTCGGCGATCTCCTTCATCGACAGGATCGGTCCGACCGGGATGTTGAGCGGGTTGCAGATGTCCATGACCTCGAACTTGGTCTTGGTCTTGGTCCACTCCTCGATCGTCTCGAAGATCTCGCCGAGCTTGGGAAGGCGGTTGGCCGGCTTGGCGTATTCCGGATCGTCCTTCCACTCGGGCTTGCCGATGACGTCGCAGATCGCGGGCCACACGGCGGCCTGGGTGATGAAGTAGGTGTAGGCGTTGGGATCGGTCTCCCAGCCCTTGCACTTCAGGATCGCGCCCGGCTGGCCGCCACCCGAATCGTTGCCGGCGCGCGGCGTCGCGTCGCCGAACGGAATGCCCTCGCCGTACTGCGAGTACTCCTTCAGCGGCCCGTGCGCGAGGCGCTGCTGGTCGCGCAGCTTGACGCGGCACAGGTTGAGGACGCCGTCCTGCATGGCGGCGAGCACCTTCTGGCCGCGGCCCGACTTCTCGCGGTGGAACAGCGCCGTGACGATGCCGAGCGCGAGGTGCAGTCCCGTGCCGGAATCGCCGATCTGGGCGCCGGTCACCATCGGGATGCCGTCGCGGAAGCCGGTCGTCGAGGCCGAGCCGCCGGCGCACTGCGCGACGTTCTCGTAGACCTTGCAGTTCTCGTAGCGGCCCGGGCCGAAGCCCTTGACGGACGCCATGATCATGCGCGGGTTCAGCTCCTGGATGCGCTCCCAGCCGAAGCCCATGCGGTCGAGCGCGCCCGGCGCGAAGTTCTCCACGAGCACGTCGCAGGTCTTCACGAGGCGCTCCAGCACCTGCTTGCCCGTCTCGTTCTTGGTGTCGAGCGTGATCGAGCGCTTGTTGTGGTTCAGCATCGTGAAGTAGAGCGAGTCCACCCCGTCGATGTCGCGGAGCTGGCCGCGGGTCGCGTCGCCCACGCCCGGCCGCTCGACCTTGATCACGTCAGCGCCGAACCACGCGAGAAGCTGCGTGCAGGTCGGGCCAGACTGGACATGGGTGAAGTCGAGGATTTTTACCCCTTCGAGAGCTTTCATGGTTCGCTTCCTCGTTCTTTAGATATTCTTCGCCTGCGGGTAGCGCCGCTGCGCCACGACCGAGGACGGGTTGAGATTGCCGATATTGCCGCTTTCCTTGCCGGCGTCTTCGGCGATGACCGCGTTGATCAGGGTGGGCTTGCGGCTCGCGAAGGCGTCGCGCACGGCGCGGCGGAGCGCATCGGGGTTGTCGACGTTCACGCCGACCCCGCCGAAGGCTTCCATCATCTTGTCGTAGCGGGCACCCTTGACGAAGACGGTGGTCGCCGGGTCCTCGCCGCCGCTCCAGTTGGTGTTGTCGCCGCGGTAGATGCCGTTGTTGTTCATGATGACGATGCAGACCGGCAGGTTGTACCGGCAGATCGTCTCGACCTCCATGCCGCAGAAGCCGAAGGCGCTGTCGCCCTCGATGGCCAGGACCTGGTTGCCGGTCTCGACCGCCGCGGCGATCGCGGAGCCCATGCCGATGCCCATGATGCCCCACGTGCCGACGTCGAGACGCTTGCGCGGCTTGAAGATGTCGATGATCGAGCGGGCCTGGTCGAGCGCGTTGGCGCCCTCATTGACCAGAACCACGTCGGGATTCTCGGCGATGGCCTCCTTCAGCACGCCGAGCGAGCCCTGGTAGTCCATCGGCGAGTTGTTGTTCTTCAGGCGCGGCGCCATCTTCTCGATGTTGCCCTTCACCTTCGAGCGCACGGCGCCGGTCCAGTCCTCCGACGGCTTCTGCCAGTCGGACCCGATCGCGTCGAGGAGCGCGGTGGCGGTGCTTTCGATGTCACCGATCAGCGGCGCGGCGATCGGCTGGTTCGAAGTCCATCTCGATGGGCTCGATGTCGATCTGCACGAACTGCTTGCCGCCCTTCTCGCCCCAGCCCTTGCCCTGGCCGTGGCTGAGCAGCCAGTTCAGGCGCGCGCCGATCAGGAAGACGCAGTCGCTTTCCTTCAGCACCAGCGAGCGGGCCGCCGAGGCGCACTGCGGATGGTTGTCGGGCAGGAGGCCCTTGGCCATCGACATCGGCAGGTAGGGGAAGCCGAGCGTCTCGACGAGCTCCTTGACCTTGTCGTCGCACTGGGCGTAGGCGGCGCCCTTGCCGATGATGATCAGCGGCTTCTTGGCCGACTTCAGAACCTCGACCGCACGCGAGATCGCCGCGGGGCCGGGAACGCTGGCCGGGTTGGGCTCGACGACCTTGATCAGCGACTTCTGGCCCTCGAGCGCGTCCATCGTCTGCCCGAGCAGCGCGCCCGGCACGTCGAGATAGACGCCGCCGGGACGGCCGGAGAGCGAGGCGCGGATCGCGCGGGCGACGCCGAGGCCGATATCCTCGGCGCGCAGGATGCGGTAGGCGGCCTTGGCATGCGGCCGGGCGACGGCGAGCTGGTCCATCTCCTCGTAGTCGCCGCGCTGCAGGTCGACGATCTCGCGCTCGGACGATCCCGAGATCAGGATCATCGGGAAGCAGTTCGTCGTGGCGTGCGCCAGCGCGGTCAGGCCGTTGAGGAAGCCGGGCGCCGAGACGGTCATGCAGATGCCGGGCTTCTTCGTCAGGAAGCCCGCGGCGGCCGCGGCATAGCCGGCGTGCTGCTCGTGGCGGAACGACAGGACGCGAAGGCCCTGCGCCTGCGCGTAGCGGCCGAGGTCGGTGATCGGAATGCCGGGAACGTTGTAGATCGTCTCGACGCCGTTCAGCTTCAACGCGTCGATCAGCAGATGGAAGCCGTCGGTCAGCGACTGCGATACGTCGTCTTCCGCGGCATTCGCATCGAGGCTTTGCGCCATGGCTGACATTGGTGTTTTCCTCCTAGAGAAAGTCTGGTCAGGCGACCATTTCTTCGTCGGACGCTTCGGGCTCCACCCAGGTGCGTTCGACGTGGGCGTGAAGTCTCAGCGTGTGCTCGCGAACGAGCCGTTCGGCGAGACCGGCATCGCGCTCCTCGAGAGCCTCGATGATGTGCATGTGATCGACGATCGACTGCGCCGCGCGATCGTTCTCGCCGATCGAGCGGGCGCGAATGGCCTGCATGTGGATGAACAGGTCGTTCGCCGTCTCGTAGAGCAGATGGCACTTCGACAGCTCGAGGATGCGCTGGTGGAAGCGGATATTGGCTTCCGAATATTCGTCGATATGGGCCCCGATCTGGTGCTCGGGGCCGAACGTGCCGAACACCGAGCGCAGCGTCGCGATCTCGGCGTCGGCGGCTTCGGTGGTGGCCAGGCGGGCCGCCATGCTCTCGAGCGCGGCCCAGACGAGGATCATCTCGAGGATCTCCTCCTTGGACTTGCGCACGATGAAGACGCCCTTGCGCGGGGCGATCTTCACGAGGCCTTCCTGCTCGAGCCGGGCGAGCGCCTCGCGCAGCGGCGTGCGGGAGATGCGCAGGCGCTCGGCGAGGCCGCGCTCGTCGATCCGCAGCTCGGCGCCCGGCTGGTAGATCTGGGGGCTCGTGATCTGCGCCTTGAGCTGCGTGTAGATGCGCTCCTTGAGGCTCGGCGCGGCCGTCACGGGCCGTAATCGGATCTTCGCAGTGCGGGATACTGCCTTCGCCATGACTGCTTTACTGCCTGTCATCTGGTGTCTGGTATACCATAGGCGAGGCGTGCGCCGGGTCGCAAGGATGAATTTCCCCCGCGACCCGGCTGGTCACCTCAGCCCTGGAGCTCGGTCGCGCCGCCGGCGGCGGCCTTGGCGTTCTTGCGCTTCCACCCGAGGAAGATCGGGTACACGAAGAGCACCACCGCGATGACCATGAAGGTCAGCGTGAGCGGCCGGTCGACGAAGACCGAGAGATCGCCCTGCGAGCCGAGCAGCGACTGGCGCAGCGAGCGCTCGGCCAGCGGCCCGAGGACGATGGCGAGCACCGCCGGGGCGACCGGATAGTCGAGCTTGCGGAACCAGTAGCCGGCCACGCCGAACAGCAGCATCAGCCACACGTCGTGGATGGTCTGCGTGGGCGCGTAGCCGCCGACGATCGACAGGATGAAGATGACCGGCGCGAGGATCGTGAACTTCACCGTCAGCACCCGCGCGAAGAGCGGGATCAGGGCGATGTTGAAGATGACGGTGAAGAAGTTCGCGACGTAGAGCGAGCCGATCAGGCCCCACACGAAGTCCGCGTGCTCGGTGAAGAGCAGCGGCCCCGGGCGCAGGCCCCAGATGATCATGCCGCCGAGCAGGATCGCCGTGGTGGGCGAGCCGGGAATGCCGAGCGTGATCATCGGCAGCATGGAGCCGGTGGACGCGGCGTTGTTCGCCGATTCGGGCGCCGCGACGCCGATCGGGTTGCCCTTGCCGAAGCTCTCGGGGTTCTTCGAGAAGGTCTTGGCCAGGCCGTAGGCCATCAGCGAGCCGGGCGTCGCGCCCGCCGCCGGCAGGATGCCGACGAAGTAGCCGAGGAGCGAGCCCATGAGGGTCGTCGGCAGGATGCTCTTGGACAGCTTCAGGTTGTTCCAGAGCGTCTTGGGCGTGATCTTGACCTTGTGCACCTGCACGTCGCCGCGCGTCTCCTCGAGCGTCCAGAGCATCTCGCCGATGCCGTAGATGCCGATCGCCAGCACGAGGAAGTTGATGCCGTGGTAGAAGCCGGACATGTCGAAGAAGATCAGGCGCGGCTTGCCGGACACGATGTCGAGGCCGACGGTCGCCAGCACGAGGCCGATGAGGATCGAGAAGATCGTCTTCGGGATGTCGTCGCCGCCGAGGCCGACGAAGGTCGCGAAGGCGAGCATCATCAGCGCGAACTCCTCCGGCGGACCGAAGCGCAGCGCGAAGGCGGCGAGCGGCGGGGCGAACAGCGTGAAGAGGATGATCGAGACCGTGCCGCCGATGAACGAGGCGAGCGCGGCGGTGATCAGGGCCCGGTCCGCGTGCCCCTGCTGGGCCATCGGCCGGCCGTCGAAGACGGTCGCCACCGCGGTCGAGGCGCCGGGGATGCCGAGCGTGATGGAGCTGACGGCACCGCCATACATGGCCCCGTAGTAGATCGCGGCCAGGAAGATGATCGCCGTCTCCGGCGGCACGATGAAGGTGATCGGCAGCAGAATGGCCACGCCGTTGACCGAGCCGAGGCCCGGAAGCGAGCCGACGAACAGGCCGACGACGCAGCCCAGCATCAGCATGACGAGATTGAGTGGCAGAAAGGCTTCGCCTATCCCGCCGAGCAACGCGCTAAGTGTATCCATGGGTTCTCACCGAATTCTCTTGCGAGACTTGCCCGGGCTCAGTCGCCCGGGCGCGCTATGAATGGTTCCGACCACGTCAGTAGATGAGATCGTAGATCGGATAGAACAGCGGCTCCGACCAACCCTTCGGCAGCGGAATCTGCAGGCCCATCTCGAAGAAGAAGAACAGGCCGATCGGAATTCCGAGCATGAGGATGATCGTCAGGGTCCAGCTGTGCTTCCCCATGATCTTGAGATAGAAGAACAGGAACGCGACGAGCGAGATGTAGATGCCGATATAGGCCATGCCGAGAATCAGCAGGAACAGCGCCGCGATCGTGATGCCGACGATGCGGGCGCCCTCGCCGTCGAGGATCGGCTCCCTGTTGCGCGACTGCGGCGTCACGCCCATGAACCACCTCGCGATGATGGCCAGGCAGGACAGCAGGAGACCCAGCGAGAGATAGAAGGGCCAGAAGCCCGAGCCGGGGCCTGCCCCCGGCACCCAGTCGATCTGCAGTCCGTCCGTGCTCTTGACCATGAGCGCGATCGACACGAGCGCCATGAATATTGCCGTGAGCAATTCGGCCATACGCACCGTCATTGCAGTTTCCTCCTCCTCGTAATCCCGAGGGCTCTTTGCGGATACACCGGTCCCGTCCGCGGTCCATGCCGCGCCAGGCCCGGCTTCGCCGGATGGTGTTCTTTCAGGTGCTTGTCGGTTCTTATCTTGGTGACGCGCCCGAAGGGACGGCGGAGCGTTCGCCCCGCCGTCGCCGGGTCATGACGTCACTGCGCGGTCAGAGCGTCGGCGCCGACCTGGTCGATCAGCTTCTTGTGGCGCTCCAGCGCGGTCTGGTGGAACTTGGCGAGATCGTCGCCGGCCACCCACTCGTCGCAGTACAGGCCTTCATCGGAGCAGAACTTCTGCCACTGATCGGACTCATAGACCTTGTGGAAGAGGTCGATGTACCACTGCTGGGCCTCCTTATCCATTCCGGGAGGGCCATTGATCGAGCGCTGCATGTAGTAGACGAGGTCGTGCCCTTCCTCCTTCGCGGTCGGGATATCCGAATAGATGTCCTGACGCTTGTCGGTGAACTGGACGATCGGCTTCGTCTTGCCGGCCCGCATGAACTCGTTCTGCTCGGCCGGGTTGTTGACGGTGGAGTTGATGTGGCCGCCAACGAGGTTGGTCGCCACCGTGCCGCCACCGGGGTACGGGATGTAGGTGATGTCGGCGCCGCACTCGTTCTCGAGCATGGCCGTGAGGATCGAGTCCTCCTGGCCGGAGCCGGTGCCGCCCATCTTCCAGGCCTTGCCCTTCTCCTTGATGGTCGCGCAGAAGTCATCAAGGGTCTTGATGTCGGAATCGGCCGGCACCCAGAGCAGGAAGGTGTCGAGCGCCATGCGGGCGATCGGCGTGAAGTTGGCGATGTCGACGCCGAGGTTCTTCTGGATCAGCGGCGTCGTGTAGAAGGAGTTCAGCGTGACGAGCAGCGTGTGGTCGTCGCCCGCCTTGTCCTTCATGTAGCGCAGGGCCTCTGCGCCCGACCCGCCTTCCTTGTTGATCGGAATGAACGGAACGGGGGACAGGTCCTGCTGCTGGATGATGCCCTGGATGAGTCGGGCGATCTGGTCGGCGCCGCCACCCGGCCCGGCCATGATAATGAACTCGACGGGCTTTCTTGGCCTCCACTCGGCTAGAGCGTCCGTCACGGTCGTGCCCATGAGGGCCACTCCCGTCACGGCAGCCAAGCCCAGCGCGAGCGCGGACTTTCGGATATTCACCATTATATTCCTCCCGAATACCGGAGCCCCAACGGCCCGGTCTTCACTTTCCGACGGTGCTTCTTTTGCCGCGGGCGCTGCCGACGCCCAAGAATTGCGGCTCTGGAGGTGACCGCCGGTTCTTGTGCCAGAACCTCTTGTGGTATTTGGTCTCTGGCATCCCAGAGTTTGGGTGCGTCCACGCGCCGCTGTCAAGCGGCACGTTACGAAACGGTAACACGATACGGTCGTCATCCGCGAGCGAAACGCCCTGCGGACCTGCGGCGGGAAAGAAAACGAGACGGGGAGAAATAGATGAAGATTTGCATCTACGGGGCAGGCGCCATCGGCGGCTATCTCGGCGCCATGCTGGCCCAGACCGACGCGGAGGTGTCGCTGATCGCCCGCGGCGCTCACCTCAAGGCGATGCGCGAGAAAGGCCTGACGCTCCTCATGAACGGCGAGGAGAAGACGGTGTCGGTGACGGCCACCGACGACCCGCGCGAGCTCGGCCCGCAGGACTACGTCATCATCACGCTGAAGGCGCACCAGGCCTGGGAGGTCGCGGAGCAGATGACGCCGCTGCTCGGCCCCGACACCGCCGTCGTGACGGCGCAGAACGGCGTGCCGTGGTGGTACTTCTACGGCTTCGAGGGCCAGTACGCGAACCTGCGGCTGGAGAGCATCGACCCCGGCGAGCGCCAGTGGCGGACGATCGGGCCCGAGCGGGCGATCGGCTGCACGGTCTATCCCGCCACCGAGATCGTCGAGCCGGGCGTGGTCAAGCACGTCTACGGCGACAAGTTCGGGCTCGGCGAGCCGACCCGGCAGGAGACGGACCGGGTCAAGGCCCTCTCGGCGCTGTTCGGCGAGGCCGGCCTGCGCGCGCCGATCATCCCGGAGATTCGCAACGACATCTGGCTGAAGCTCTGGGGCAATCTCTGCTTCAACCCGATCTCCGCCCTCACCCGCGCCACGCTCGACGTCGTCGCCACCGATCCCGGCACCCGCGCCCTGGCGCGCAACATGATGCTGGAGGCGCAGACGATCGGCCGGCGCATCGGCGTGCATTTCCGCGTCGACGTGGAGCGCCGCATCAACGGCGCCGCCGGCGTCGGCGCCCACCGCACCTCGATGCTGCAGGACCTCGAGAAGGGCCGGCAGCTCGAGATCGACGCGCTGCTGACCTGCGTGCAGGAGATGGGCCGCATGGTGGCCGCCGAGACGCCGCACATCGACGCGGTGCTCGCCCTCGTGCAGCAGCTCGGCCGCACGCAGGGCCTCTACCCGGTCTATCCCGAGACGGACGCCGACACCGCGCCCGTGGACTGAGCCTCGCGCCGGCCGTGTCCTCCGGGACGCGCGCCGGCGCCCCCTCCCCGCCAGGCCGCGCCCTCGCCTGTCAGGCCGTGCCCCTCGGCCGCCGGGCCGCGCCGTCGCCCGCGAAGCCCCGCCCCTGCCCATGCGAGGCTGCGCCGCTCTGGCCGGCCGCTTCACGCTCGACCCGCCCGACCTCGCTGGCCGCCGCTCGGCAGCCGGCCCGGCCGGCTCGCCATTGGTGACCGAGCCGTCCGGGCCCAGCCGCCCGCCGCATCATGACTCCCGGTCAAATCGTCATGAGAATAGGTGAGGTGTTCGGCTCGCGAGAAAGGTGCCATGCACAATCGGCATGGCAAACCTTCCGATTTCTCATGGAGATTCAGGCGTCCGGCTCTTGTGCACCGCAACAAGAGGAGTAAGTTATGTGGCATATGGTATACCACAGCTTGCGAGGAGCGACGCACATGACCGACTATCGCTGGAACGCCACCGACTCGTTCGAGACCGCCTGCCGCAAGGCGCCGTTCTCGGAGCTGATCCGGCTTGCGCTGATCGCCGCCGTGGCGATCCGCGACCGCATGCACGGCGGGATCGGCAGCGAGCGCATGGGCGGCATCGCCGGCCACGCGGCCTGACGATCTCCCGGCGGCCCCTGCGGGCCGCCCGCCACGAGGTTTTTTCCGCGCTCTCCTCCCGAGCGCATCTGAGGCGCGCTTGCCCTGCCGGCGAGCGCGCCTTTTTTATCGCTGCAGGGGCTAAGCCGGGGGCGCCAGCCTTCGCACCCGCGGCATGCAATTTCCTCGACAAGGCCTCGAACCGGCCCTTATGGTATGTGGCATACCAGCGCCGGAACCGGGAAAAGGACAATGGGCCCAAAGGTCCGACCGTCCGGCGAGGGGGAGGAAAATCGAAGCCATGAACCTGCACGAGTTTCAGGCCAAGGAGATCCTCGCGCGGCGGGGCGTCCCGATCCCGACCGGCAGAATCGCCTGGAGCGCCGAAGAGGCGGAGACGGTGGCCCGCGAGCTCGCGGCGCAGCGCTTCGCCGTCAAGGCGCAGATCCTGGCGGGCGGCCGCGGCGAGGCCGGCGGCGTGAAGCTCGCCGCGACCTCGGACACGGTGAAGAACGCCGCCGCGGGCATGATCGGATCGACCCTCGTCACGAAGCAGACCGGGCCGCAGGGCCGCAAGGTGCGCCGCGTCTACATCGAGGAGGCGGTGCCCACCGAGCGTGACATCTACGTCGCCGCCCTCGTCGACCGGCGCGCCGGCTGCCCGATGCTGATCGGCGTCGCCGAAGGCGGCGGAGACGTGGAGGAGCGCATCCACCGCGACGAGAGCGCGGTCGAGAGGCTCGCCCTGCCGCTCGACGGCTCGCCGCCGCAGCGCGACGAGCTCGAGGCCTTCGCCCGCAAGCTCGTGGGCGCCGACGGCCCGGTCGAGGCGGCGGTGAAGATCTTCACGAGCCTCGTCTCGACGCTGCACGAGCTCGACGCCACGCTCATCGAGATCAACCCGCTGGCGCTGACGAAGAGCGGCGAGCTCGTGGTCGTGGACGCCAAGATGTCGCTCGACGACAACGCGCTGTTCCGCCATCCCGACCTCGAGGCGCTGCGCGACGAGGACGAGCTCGACCCCGTCGAGTTCGAGGCGCAGCACCACGACATCAACCTCGTGCGCATGGACGGCGACATCGGCGTCGTCGTCAACGGCGCGGGTCTGGCGCTCGCGACGCACGACATGCTGCGCGACGCCGGCGGCCGGCCGGCGAACTTCATGGACATCCGCACCACGGCGACGAGCCTGCAGATCGCCAAGGGCATCGGCCTCCTGCTGTCGAACCCGGCGGTGAAGGTGCTGCTCGTCAACGTGCACGGCGGCGGCATGACGCGCTGCGACACGATCGTCGAGGCGCTGTCGGTCGCCATGCGCTGGTCGGGCCGGCGCGTGCCGATCGTCTTCCGCGCGGCCGGCCACAACGCCGATTACGCGCTGAAGATGATGGCCGACCGCCGCATCCCCCACGAACCCACGCGGTCGATGGCCGACGCCGTGAAACGGGCGGTCGCGATCGCCGGCGAACGAGGCGCATGATGGCCATACTCGTCGGACCAGAGACCAAGACGATCGTCCAGGGCATGACCGGCCGCGCCGGCACGTTCTACACTGCCCAGATGATCGACTACGGCACGACCATCGTCGGCGGCGTGCGCCCCGGCAAGGGCGGCCAGCGGCACCTGATGCTGCCGGTCTTCGACAATGCCGGGCAGGCGAAGGCCGAGACGGGCGCCGATGCGAGCGTCGTCTTCGTCCCCGCCGAGCGGGCCGCGGCCGCGATGATCGAGGCGATCGAGGCCGAGCTCGACGTGGTGGTGTGCGTCACCGAGCGCGTGCCGGTGCACGACATGCTGCGGGTGCGCGCGGCGCTGCAGGGCTCGAAGACGAGGCTCGTCGGCCCGAACTCGCAAGGCGTCCTCGCGCCCGGCGTCTGCAAGCTCGGCGTCATGTCGACCGTCGACGCGAAGAAGGGCCCGGTCGGCGTCGTCTCGCGCTCGGCCTCGCTGACGAGCGAGATCGTCGCCCAGGCCTCCGCCGCCGGCTTCGGCCAGTCGACGACCGTCGGCATCGGCGGCGACCCGGTCCACGGCATCGGCTTCACCGACTGCCTGGAGCTGTTCCTCGAGGACGACGAGACGAAGGCGGTCGTCCTGATCGGCGAGATCGGCGGATCGGACGAGGAGGAAGCGGCCGACTTCCTGAAGTCGGCCACGGTGAAGAAGCCGGTGATCGCGCTCGTCGCGGGCCGCCACGCGCCGCCGGAGCGGCGCATGGGCCATGCCGGCGCCTTCCAGATGTTCAGCCGCGGCGATGCCGAGGCCAAGATCGAGCGGCTGCGCGACGCGGGGGCGATCATCGCCCACGACGCGCAGTCGGTCGCCCCGAAACTCAGAGAAGTTCTGACGGAAAAGGTTTCATGACGGAAGCGACAGAGACCGACAAGAAGCGCGCCCATCATCCGGGCTCGGGGCGCCGCAAGGCGCCCGTCTTCAACAAGGGCCGGGTGCTGGCGCAGGAGGAGAAGGACAGGCTCCACGAGATCCTCGGCACCGGGGAGCGCCAGCGCGACATGCTGATCGAGTACCTCCACCGCATCCAGGACGAGGAGGGCTGCCTGCCCGCCGGCCTGCTGCAGGCGCTGGCCGACGACATGCGCATCCCGATGGCGGAGGTCTACGAGGTCGCCACCTTCTACGCGCATTTCGACGTCGTCCGCGACGGCGAGCCCCGGCCGGCGCCGGTCACGATCCGCGTCTGCGAGTCGCTGAGCTGCGCGCTCGCCGGCGCCGAGCGGCTGATGGCGGAGCTGAACAACGCCAACCTCGAGAACGTCCGCGTCCTCGCCGCGCCCTGCATGGGCCGCTGCGACCTGGCGCCGGTGGCCGAGGTCGGCCATCGCCACGTCGACAACATGACGGTCGACAAGATCCGCGAGACGCTCGAGCATCCGCACCTTCACCCGAACGTGCCGGCCTATCAGGGCCTCGACGAGTATCTCGAGGGCGGCGGCTACAAGGTGCTGCGCGAGTGCCTGTCGGGCGAGCGCACGGTCGAGCAGTGCATGGAGACGCTGCTCGACGGCGGCCTGCGCGGCCTCGGCGGCGCCGGCTTCCCGACCGGCCGGAAGTGGGGCTTCGTGCGCGCCGCCTCCAAGCCGCGCCTGATGGCGGTGAACGGCGACGAGGGCGAGCCCGGCACGTTCAAGGACCGCTACTTCCTGGAGACCGCGCCGCACCGCTTCCTCGAGGGCATGCTGATCGGCGCCTGGGCCGTCGAGGCCGAGGCGGTCTACGTCTATATCCGCGACGAGTACCCGGCGGCGCGCGAGATCCTGCTCGCCGAGATCGCCAAGCTCGAGCAGACCGATCTCGCCAAGCACACGAAGATCTATTTGCGACGCGGCGCCGGCGCCTATATCTGCGGCGAGGAGTCGGCCATGATCGAGTCGATCGAGGGCAATCGCGGCTATCCCCGCCATCGCCCGCCCTATGTCGCGCAGGTCGGCATCTTCAACCGGCCCACGCTCGTGAACAATGTCGAGACGCTCTACTGGATCCCCGAGATCCTGGAGAAGGGCGCGCAGTGGTTCTCCGAGCAGGGCAAGAACGGCGCCAAGGGCATGCGCTCCTACTCCGTCTCCGGCCGGGTCAGGAACCCGGGCGTCCAGACGGTGGCGGCCGGCACCACGGTGAACGAGCTGATCGAGCTGTGCGGCGGCATGATCGACGGCCACGAGTTCAAGGGCTACCTGCCGGGCGGCGCCTCGGGCGGCATCCTGCCGGCCTCGATGGGCGACCTGCCGCTGGAGTTCGGCGAGCTCGAGCCGCATGGCTGCTTCGTCGGCTCGCACGCCGTCGTCATCCTGTCCGACAAGGACGACATGACCGACGTCGCGCTCAATCTCATGCACTTCTTCGAGACCGAAAGCTGCGGCCAGTGCACGCCCTGCCGCAACGGGACGGAGAAGGCCTGCAACCTGATGAGCCAGAACGTCTGGGACGTCCCGCTGATGGAGGATCTCTCCAAGGTCATGCGGGACGCATCGATCTGCGGCCTCGGCCAGGCCGCGCCCAACCCTCTCGTCTCGGTGCTCAAGTTCTTCGAGCAGGACGTGAAGGCGCGCGGCGAGCGGCCCGAGGACTTCCTCTCCGACCGGACGCTGGGCGATGCCCCGGCGCCGGGCGGCGAAGAGCGCGCAAAAGTCTGAAATTCCCGGTCCTGGGAGAGAGGCTCGACATGACTGTTGACGCAAAGACGATCACCTTCACCCTCGACGGCAAGGACGTCGAGGCGCACGAGGGCGAGACGATCTGGCAGGTGGCCAAGCGCGAGGGCAACCGCATCCCGCATCTGTGCTACCTCGACAAGCCCGGCTACCGGCCCGACGGCAACTGCCGCGCCTGCATGGTGGAGGTCGAGGGCGAGCGCACGCTGACGGCATCGTGCATCCGCACGCCGAGCGAGGGCATGAAGGTGTCCACGGCGACGGAGCGGGCGCGCAAGTCGCGCGAGATGGTGTTCGAGCTCCTGCTCGCCGACCAGCCCGAGCGCACCGAGGCGCACGATCCCAAGTCCCGCTTCTGGGAGTGGATCGACGAGATGGGGATCGAGGAGAAGGGCAGCCGCTTCGGCGAGCGTCCGCATCCCGAGACCGACAACTCGCACCCCGCGATCGCCGTCAATCTCGACGCCTGCATCCATTGCGGCCTGTGCGTGCGCGCCTGCCGCGAGGTGCAGGTCAACGACGTGATCGGCATGGCCTATCGCGGCCACCTCAACAAGGTGGTGTTCGACTTCGACTTCGGCATGGGCGAATCGACCTGCGTGGCGTGCGGCGAGTGCGTGCAGGCCTGCCCGACCGGCGCGCTGATGGAGTCGAACCTGCTGAACGACGAGCAGGTCCGCACCGAGTTCGAGGACACCCACGTCGACACGGTCTGCCCCTATTGCGGCGTCGGCTGCCAGACCCGCGTCTACAAGAAGGGCGAGGAGGTTCTCTACGTCGACGGCCGCGACGGCCCGGCCAACGAGAACCGGCTGTGCGTCAAGGGCCGCTTCGGCTTCGACTACATCCACCATCCCGACCGCCTGACGACGCCGCTCATCCGCCGCGACGACGCGCCGAAGGACCCGAAGATGGAGCTCGACAACGTCTCCATGTGGAAGGTCTTCCGCAAGGCGACGTGGGAAGAGGCGCTCGAGAAGGCGGCCGGCGGCCTGAAGGCCGTGCACCAGCGCGACGGCGGCAAGGCGATCGCCGGCTTCGGCTCGGCCAAGTGCTCGAACGAGGAGGCCTACCTCTTCCAGAAGCTGATCCGCCAGGGCTTCGGCACGAACAATGTCGACCACTGCACGCGGCTGTGCCACGCCTCGTCGGTGGCGGCGCTGATGGAGGGGCTGAGCTCGGGCGCCGTGAGCGCGCCGTTCACCGCGGCCGAGGACGCCGAGGTGATCATCGTGATCGGCGCGCGGCCGGCCGAGAACCATCCGGTGGCGGCGACCTACCTGAAGCAGGCCGCCAAGGCCGGCAAGGAACTGATCATCATGGATCCGCGCGGCCAGACGAGCGGCCTCGGCCGCCACGCCACGCGCATCCTGCAGTTCAAGCCCGGCACCGACGTCGCGCTGCTCAACGGCATGCTGCACACGATCGTCGAGGAGAACCTCTACGACGTGCAGTACGTGCAGGCGAACACCGAGGGCTTCGAGGAGCTCAAGGAGAACGTCAAGAAGTTCCCGCCGGAGAAGATGCAGGATGTCTGCAACATCCCGGCCGAGACGATCCGCGAAGTGGCGAGGCTCTACGCCAAGTCCTCCGCCTCGATCATCTTCTGGGGCATGGGCATCTCGCAGCACGTGCACGGCACCGACAACTCGCGCTGCCTGATCTCGCTGGCGCTCTCCACCGGCCAGATCGGCCGGCCCGGCACCGGCCTGCATCCGCTGCGCGGCCAGAACAACGTGCAGGGCGCCTCGGACGCCGGCCTGATCCCGATGTTCTACCCCGACTACAAGTCGGTGGAGGACCCCGAGGTCTCCGGCATGTACAAGGACTTCTGGGGCAAGGAGCTCGACCCGAAGAAGGGCCTGACGGTCGTCGAGATCATGAACGCCATCGAGGCGGACGAGATCAAGGCGATGTACGTCATGGGCGAGAACCCGGCCATGTCGGACCCCGACCAGAACCACGCCCGCGCGGCGCTGGCGCATCTCGAGCACCTCGTGGTGCAGGACATCTTCCTCACCGAGACCGCCTACCACGCCGACGTCGTGCTGCCGGCCTCCGCGCATGCGGAGAAGTGGGGCACCTACACCAACACGAACCGCCAGGTGCAGATGGGCCGGCCGGTCGTGAAGACCCCCGGCGAGGCGCGCCAGGACTGGCAGATCACCCTCGAGATCGGCCAGAAGATCGGGCTCGACTGGACCTACTCGCATCCCCGCGAGATCTTCAACGAGATGGCCGAGGTGATGCCGTCTCTGAAGAACATCACGTGGGAGCGCGTGGAGGCCGAGGACTCCGTCACCTATCCGTGCGAGGGGCCGAGCATTCCGGGCAACGAGATCATCTTCTCGCAGAGCTTCCCGACGAAGTCGGGCCGGGCGAAGATGGTGCCGGCCTCGGTGACCCCGCCGGCGGAGCTGCCGGACGCGGACTTCCCGCTCGTGCTGACGACGGGCCGCCTGCTCGAGCACTGGCACACCGGCGCGATGACGCGGCGCTCGAACAACCTCGACGACCTCGAGCCCGAGGCGATCGTCTGCCTCAACCGCTGGGACATGAAGCGGATGGGCGTCGACGCCGGCGACCGGGTCCGCGTCTCGACGCGGCGCGGCTCGATCGAGCTCTACGTCCGGCAGGACCGCGACGTGCCGGAGGGGATGGTGTTCATCCCGTTCTGCTTCGCGGAGGCCGCGGCCAACTTCCTGACGAACCCGCAGCTCGATCCGATGGGCAAGATCCCGGAGTTCAAGTTCTGCGCGGCCAAGGTCGAGCCCGTCCAGGAGATGCAGACCGCGGCCGAATGACCGGACGTCAAGTCCGTAACAGTCCTGCTTGCGCGGAGGCCTTCCGCGCAAGCATTTACCGGGACACCGACATGATGAAGCGGTGCCCGTTCATTTCCGGGGAGGGAAGACGAAAAAATGGCGATCAAGGATCTCGCCGTCGCCTATAACGGCAGCCCGAACGCGAACTCGGCCATCAAGATGGCCGTGCAGATGTGCAAGAAATACGACGCCTCGCTGACCGGGCTGTACGCCAGTGCGCCGATCAAGTTCGAGGGCAACGTCCAGCGCTGGATCTCCGACGAGATCATCGAGAGCCTGCGCAAGGCCGAAGCGGAGACGGCCCGGGAGATCGGCGAGAAGTTCGCCGCCCAGACCTCGTCCGAGGGATTCAGCGGCCCCGTCGACTTCTTCACCGACGAGGGCATGCCGAACGCGGTGATCGCGCGCCAGGCCCGCTACCACGACATCCTGCTCTTGGGGCAGTTCTCCGACCCGCACGATTCGCGGCGCAACGTGCGCGCCGAGGACCTCGTCCTGCGGTCCGGCCGCCCCCTGGTGATCGTGCCGCTCAACTACGAGGTGGTGCCCTTCCAGGAGTACGCGGTCGTCGCCTGGGACGGCAGCAAGACGGCGGCCCGCGCGCTGTCGGACGCCATGCAGATCCTCGAGACCAAGCGGCGGATCGACGTCGTGACGGTGGCCTCGAGCGAGAGCAACGGCAGCACCCAGCGCCTCGGCGCCGTCATCAAGCACCTCGAGCGCCACGGCGTCGATGCGCGCCAGGTGACGCTCAAGGCGAGCCGCGAGGGCATCGGCGGCACGATCCTGAAGTACTGCGGCGAGCACAAGCCCGACGTCCTGGTGATGGGCGCCTACGGCCACGCCAAGCTGCGCGAGGACCTGTTCGGCGGCACGACGCGGTACATCCTGCAGCACATGAACGTGCCGGTGCTGATGTCGCACTGAGCGGCGACACGGGCTCCGGAACGACGAAGGGCGGCCACAGGCCGCCCTTTCACGTTCCGGGAGAGGGTTTCCCTCAGGAGTGGTGGCCGGCAGCGTCGCCCCACAGCTCCTTCAGCCGCGCGTCGCGGCCGCAGGCGTAGCGGTACGTTTTGTACCGCAGCGGATAGTTCTTGTAGAAATTCTGGTGATAGTCCTCCGCGGGGTAGAACTCCCCGGCCGGCAGGATCTTCGTGTCGACCTTCTGGCCCAGCTTCTTCTCGACCCGCGCCTTCGACGCCTCGGCGGCCTGGCGCTGCTGGTCGCCGGCGACGAAGATCGCCGTGCGGTACTGCTGGCCGTGGTCGCAGAACTGGCCGCTCGAATCGAGCGGATCGACCGTCGTCCAGTAGTCGTCGACGAGCTGCTGGTAGGTGACCTTCGAGGGATCGTACTCGACCTTCACGGACTCGTAGTGCCCCGTGCCGCCGGCCGAGACCTGCTCGTAGCTCGGGTTCTTCACGTGGCCGCCGGTGTAGCCCGACGTCGTGGAGACGACGCCGGCGATGTGGTCGAAGTCGGACTCGGTGCACCAGAAGCAGCCGCCCGCGAAGATCGCGGTCTTCGTGGCCGACTGCGCGCTGGCGAGGCCCGGCGCGGCGAGCCCGGCCGCGAGAACGGCGCAGGCGGCGAGAGCGCGCAGCAGCCTCATGCCGCGCCTCCCGAGGCCGGATCGAAGGTCATGGCGACGCCGTTCATGCAGTAGCGCAGGCCGGTCGGCGGCGGGCCGTCGTCGAAGACGTGGCCGAGATGGCCGCCGCAGTTCGAGCAGTGCACCTCCGTGCGGGTCATGAACAGCGAGGTGTCCTCGCGGGTGCCGACCGCGCCGTCGATCGGCTTGTAGAAGCTCGGCCAGCCCGTGCCGCTGTCGAACTTCGTCTTGGCGTCGAACAGCGCCTGGTCGCAGCCTGCGCAGTGGAAGGTGCCGTTCCGCTTCTCGTGGTTGAGCGGGCTCGTTCCGGCGCGCTCGGTGCCCTCCTCGCGCAGCACGCGGAACTGGGCGGGCGTGAGCTTCTTGCGCCACTCGTCCTCGGTCAGGTGGTAGGGGAACGTCTCGTCGCTGGCGGCCTCGGCCTTGCCGGAGAACAGGCGCCAGCCGGAAAATGCGGCTGCCATGGCGACTCCACCCATCAGGAATTTGCGTCGGTCGTTCATCGGTGGCTCCTCGTAACGTCGGACCGGGCCGCCCGGCGGGACGGCGCCACGTCCTTCTCTACGTAAGCGAGGGCCGGATCGGATGCACGCCACGTTCGGCTCGCGGCATTTCACGCTTGCGTCACCCGCTGCAGAAGCGGACTCGCGCCCGCGCGAGCGGGGGATCAGGCGAGCAGGACGCGGGCGCTCTCGCAGGCGGCGCGCAGGTGCCCCGCCAGGTCGCCCTCCGGCTCGACCGCCACGTCGGCGAGGCCGAGCCAGGCCGCCATGCGGAAGAGCTCGGCCGCCAGCCGCTCGGAGGTTTCTCCGGCGTCCGCGCCCTCCTCGAGGTGCGAGGCGTTGGCGCGCAGCACGCCGGACTGCCGGTCGGCCTTGAGGCAGATACGCGCCGCGATCCGGTCGCCGAGCAGGAAGGGCAGCACGTAGTAGCCGTGCAGCCGCTTCTCCGCCGGCGTGTAGATCTCCAGCCTGTAGCGGAAGCCGAAGAGCCGCTCCGCGCGCGGCCGCTCCCAGACGAGCGAATCGAAGGGCGACAGCAGCGCCGCCCGGTCGCGCACGCGCGGCACCTTCGCGGCCGGGTCGAGATAGGCCTCCGGCTTCCAGCCCTCGACCTGCGCCGGCAGGAGATCGCCCTCCTCCACCATCTCGGCGATGCGGAGCGCCGCGTCGGCGGCGGGAAGGCGGAAATAGTCGCGCAGGTCGCTCGCCGTCGCGACGCCGAGGGCGCGGATGGCGACCCGCAGCAGACCGCGCTGCGCCGCCGCGTCGTCCGGTGTCGGCGTCGCCAGGATCTCCGGCGGCAGCACGCGCTCGCGCAGGTCGTAGAGGCGTTCGAAGTTGCGCCGCCGCGCCGTGGTGATCTCGCCCGCCCAGAACAGGAACTCGAGCGCCCGCTTGCCGTCGCTCCAGCCCCACCACGCGCCGGTGCCGCGGCCGCCTTCGGAGAGCTCGCCGGCACTCAGCGGCCCGCGCTCGCGGATCTCGTCGAGCACGGCCGCGATGTAGTCGGGATGCTCCTCCGCGAAGCGGGCGAGACCGCCATAGATCCCCTCCCCTCGCTTCGCCCGCGCCATGCGCCAGCGCAGGTCCGGCTCGTGCTCCACGGGAATGAACGAGGCCTCGTGCCCCCAGTACTCGAAGAGCCGCCGCCGCCGGCCCTGCGCCAGCCGCTCGAGCAGCCCCTGGTCGTAGGTGCCGAGGCGCGAGAAGAACGGCAGGTAGTGCGAGCGCGTCAGCACGTTGACGCTGTCGATCTGGACGAGGCCGACGCGGCCGAAGACGCGCATCATGTGGCGCGCCGTCGGCTCGCCGCCCGGCAGCGGGTCGGCGAAGCCCTGCGCGCCGAGCGCGATGCGGCGGGCCTTCCTCGGGGACAGGCGTTCCGGGGTCCGTTCCATGCCCCACCGCATAGTGCGAGGCGGCGGCGGCGGCAATCCGCTTTTCCGCCGCCGTCGGGACAGCATCGGGCGGCGCGAGACGATGCGCGGGCCGTGCGTCCGTGCTAGCTGTGCGGCCGAGAACGCCGAGACCGCCAAGACTGCCAAGACCGCCAAGACCGCCGCGGCCGCCCCATCCGGCCCGGGGCCGCGAGACGAGGAGCGCCAGCCATGCAGAAACGCCCCAACATCCTGATCATCATGGTCGACCAGGCGAACGGGACGCTGTTTCCCGACGGGCCGGCCGACTTCCTGCACATGCCGCACCTCAAGGGCCTCGCGGAGCGCTCGACCCGCTTCCGCAACGCCTACACCGCGAGCCCGCTCTGCGCGCCGGGACGCGCCTCGTTCATGTCGGGCCAGCTGCCCTCGCGCACCGGGGTCTACGACAACGCGGCCGAGTTCCAGTCCGCGGTGCCGACCTACGCGCACCACCTGCGCCGCGCCGGCTACCAGACCTGCCTCTCCGGCAAGATGCACTTCGTCGGCCCCGACCAGCTGCACGGCTTCGAGGAGCGGCTGACGACGGACGTCTACCCGGCCGATTTCGGCTGGACGCCCGACTACAGGAAGCCCGGCGAGCGCATCGACTGGTGGTACCACAATCTCGGCTCGGTCACGGGGGCGGGCGTCGCCGAGATCTCGAACCAGATGGAGTACGACGACGAGGTCGCCTACAACGCCGAGCGCAAGCTCTACGACCTGTCGCGCGGCCGCGACGAGCGGCCGTGGGCGCTGACCGTCAGCTTCACCCACCCGCACGACCCCTACGTCGCCCGCCGCCGCTTCTGGGACCTCTACGAGGGCTGCGAGCAGCTGGTGCCGGAGATCGGCGAGATCCCCTTCGACGAGCAGGACGCGCACTCGCAGCGGCTCTACAAGGCGAACGACTACACCAAGTTCGAGATCCTCGAGGAGAACGTGCGGCGGGCCAGGCGCGGCTATTTCGCCAACCTCTCCTATCTCGACGAGAAGATCGGCTCGATCCTCGACGTGCTGAAGCGCACGCGGATGGACGGCAACACGATCGTCGCCTTCACCTCCGACCACGGCGACATGCTCGGCGAGCGCGGCCTGTGGTTCAAGATGAGCTTCTACGAGGGCTCGGCGCGCGTGCCGTTCATGATCTGCGCGCCGGACCTGGAGGCGCGCACCGTCAACTCGCCGGTCTCCACGATCGACATGGCGCCGACCCTGTGCGACCTCGTCGGCATCGACATGGGCTCCATCAAGCCGTGGACCGACGGCCACTCGCTGCTGCCGCTCGTCAACGGCCACGAGCGCCCGGAGCCCGTGTTCATGGAATACGCCGCGGAGGGCTCCTACGCGCCGCTCGTGTCCATCCGCGAGGGCAAGTGGAAGTTCAACCACTGCGAGATCGACCCGCCGCAGCTCTTCGACCTCGAGGCGGACCCGAAGGAGAGGACGAACCTCGCCGGCGATCCCGCCCACGCCGAGACGCTGAAGTCCTTCCAGGACAAGATGCGGGCGCAGTGGGACATGGCGCGCTTCGACGCCGACGTGCGCGAGAGCCAGGCCCGGCGCTGGGTCGTCTACGAGGCGCTGCGCAACGGCTCCTACTATCCGTGGGACTTCCAGCCGCTGCAGAAGGCGTCCGAGCGCTACATGCGCAACCACATGGACCTGAACGTGCTGGAGGACAGCCAGCGCTTTCCCCGCGGGGAGTGAGGCGCTTGCGGGGCGGAGGCGTCGCCGCCTCCCCCAGCCTTCAGATCCAGCGCCGCACCCGGCCGCGATAGGCGTCGTAGGCGTCGCCGAACTTCCGCTCGGCCGCCCGCTCCTCGAACGGGATGTACCAGGAGTTGGCGACGACGACGAAGACCGCCACGAAGACGAGCGAGCCGAGGTCGTTCAGCAGGAGCGCGAAGCCGAGCAGCGACAGCGCGAGGCCGAGATACATCGGGTTGCGCGTCAGCCCGTATATGCCGTTCGTCACCAGGATGTCGGGATCGTGGAACGGCTTGATGTTCGTCTTGCGCGCGTGGAACTGGTAGGCGGCCCACAGCATCATGAGAAGGCCCGCCGCGATGAGCGCGAGGCCGACGAAGTGGAACGGCCGCGGCAGCACCCCGTGCACCGCGAGCCATCGCCACTGGACGACCATGGCGACGAGGCACAAGGCCCAGAGCACCGGCGGCAGCAGCCATCTCATGGATCGTATCCCCCGTTTCCGGCCGGCATGATCCAACAGAACGGCGTCATGCGATAGCCGCCGATTTCCCCCGCGTCGAACGCGACACCGCGATGTCGCTGGCGGGACCGCCGAGGCGCCTCCCGACGTCGTACATGCGCGTGAGCCAACCGGAGGCCCGACATGCTCCAGACGCTCCTTTCGCAGAACCGCCCGCTCCTCGCCGACGGCGCGACCGGCACGAGCTACTTCGCGCGCGGCCTGACCTCCGGCGACCCGCCCGAGCTGTGGCTGACCGAGCACCCCGACCGGGTGGCCGCGGTGCACCGGGAGTTCGTCGAGGCGGGCTCCGACGTCATCCTGACGAACACGTTCGGCGCGAACGCCTTCCGCCTCAAGCTGCACGACATGCAGGACCGCGTCTTCGAGCTGAACCGCCGCGCCGCGGAGATCGCCCGCGAGGTCGCCGGCTCGGCGGGGCGTCCCGTCGCCGTCGCCGGCTCGGTCGGGCCGACGGGCGAGCTGTTCGCGCCGCTCGGCCAGATGACCTACGAGCAGGCGGTGGCGGCCTTCGCCGAGCAGGGCCGCGGCCTGAAGGAGGGCGGCGCCGACCTCCTCTGGATCGAGACGATGTCGGCGCCGGACGAGGTCAGGGCGGCGGCCGAGGCGGCCGCGTCGCTCGGCATGCCCTGCTGCTTCACCCTGTCCTTCGACACGGCGGGCCGCACCATGATGGGCCTGCCGCCGCGCGACGTGCCGGCGCTCGCGGCGGAGCTGCCGGGCGAGATCGTCGCCTTCGGCGCCAATTGCGGCGTCGGCGCGCCGGACCTCCTCGTGTCGGTCCTGGCGATGAGCGAGGCGGCGCCGGAGGCGGTCATCGTCGCCAAGGGCAATTGCGGCATCCCGCAGGTGCACGGCGACCACGTGGAATATTCCGGGACGCCGGAGCTGATGGCCGACTACGCGCGGCTCGCGGTCGATTGCGGCGCCCGCATCGTCGGCGGCTGCTGCGGCACGACGGCCGAGCACGTCGCGGCGATGGCGAAGGCGCTCGCCGGCTACGAGCCGGGTCCCCGGCCGACGGTCGAGGAGATCGTCGCCCGCCTCGGCCCGACGCTCATGAAGCACGCCCATGACGGCGAGACGCCGGCCCCGCGCGAGCGGCGCGGGCGGCGCCGGGGCTAGAGCCTGCCGGGCGGGACGATCGCGCGGGAGAAGGCCCGCATGTGGAAGCGGATCTGGTCCTCGCCGTAGCGGTGCGCGCGGCCGACCGGGCAGGCGTCGCGGGCGCGGCAGCCATGCGCGTGGCACGGCGCCCCGGCGGCCGAGGCGAGATGGCCGGCGCAGGCGGGAACGTCGTAGCCCGCCGGCGAGAACGCAGCCACGGGACAGGCCGACAGGCAGGGCTTGTCCTCGCAGCTCTCGCAGGGCGACGGCGCAGCGTCGGCGACGGGCACGCCCTCGACCGCCACCGGGAACAAGAGCGCCGCCCGGTAGGCGTGCCACAGCCCGTATTCCGGATGGATCAGCACGCCGACCGGCGACGACGACAGCCCCTCCGCGCGCTTCGCCCAGCGCTGGAAGGGCAGCGGCGGCTCGTCGAAGGGAAAGACCGCCCGCGCCCCGAAGCGGGCCGCGATCGGCTCGATCACCGCCCGCGTCCAGCGGTCGAGCGGATGGCGCCCGCCGTCGATGTGCGGCGCGACATGCGGCCACATCTCCGGCCCGAGATTGCCGACCATGAGGATGGTGGCCGTCCCGGTTCCGGGCGAGACCGCCGGCACGGCGTCGGCGGCGGACGGCGCGAAGCCGCCGCGCAGCGACAGGCCGTGCGCGGCGACGGCGGCGGCGACGAGATCATGGTGCGGGGCGTCGGGGAGCGGGCGTTGCATGCCCCCTCCCTGCCCCGAGTCCGCCAGTCGCCTCAAGTGAAGGCGTCCGGCATCGACTCCTTCTTCCGCGCGATGAAGTCCTCGATCGCCTCGTCGATCGCGACGTCGAGCGGCGGCTGCTCGTAGCCGTCGAGCCACGACTTCCACTGGGCGTTCGCCCGCTCCTCGATGCGCTTGCCGCCCTCGGCGTCCCACTGCTCGAAGGAATTGTTGTCGGTGAGCGGCGAGCGGTAGAAGGCGCTCTCGAAGTTCGCCCGCGTGTGGGCGGCGCCGAGATAGTGGCTGCCGGGGCCGACCTCGGCGATGGCGTCCATCGCCTGGCCGTTCTCCGACAGGTCGATGCCCTCGGCGAAGCGCTGCATCATGGCGAGCTGGTCGGCGTCCATGACGAACTTCTCGTAGGAGCTGACGAGGCCGCCCTCGAGCCAGCCCGCGGCGTGCAGCGTGAAGTTCACGCCGGCGAGCACGGTCGGCATGATCGTCTGGGCGCTCTCGTAGGCGGCCTGCGCGTCCGGCACCTTGGAGCCGCAGAGGCTGCCGCCGGAGCGGAACGGCACGCCGAGGCGCCGGGCGAGCTGGGCCGCGCCGTAGAGCACGAGCGCCGGCTCCGGCGTGCCGAAGGTCGGCGCGCCCGACTGCATCGAGATCGAGCTGGCGAACGTGCCGAAGACGACCGGGGCGCCCGGCCGCACGAGCTGCGTCAGCGCCATGCCGGCCATCGATTCCGCCAGGATCTGCGTCAGCGTGCCGGCGACCGTGACCGGCGACATGGCGCCCGCCAGGATGAACGGCGAGATCACCGTCGCCTGGTTGGCCGCCGCGTAGGTCTTGAGGGCGCCCAGCATCGTGGAGTCGAAGACCATCGGCGAGTTGGCGTTGATCAGGTTGATCAGCACGCAGTTCTGGTCGACGAACTCCTTGCCGAAGACGAGCTCCGCCATCGCGACCGAATCCGCCGCCCGCTCCGGCGCCGTGACCGAGCCCATGAAGGGCTTGTCGGAATAGCGGATGTGCGCGGCCACCATGTCGAGATGGCGCTTGTTGACCGGCAGGTCGACCGGCTCGCAGAGCGTGCCGCCGGAATGGTGGATCGCCGGCGCGACATAGGCGAGCTTCACGAAGTTGCGGAAGTCCTCGATCGTCGCATAGCGCCTGCCCTTGTCGAGGTCGCGCACGAAGGGCGGGCCGTAGACGGGCGCGAAGATCGTGTTCTTGCCGCCGACCTCGACCGACCGCTCGGGGTTGCGCGCGTGCTGGGTGAAGGTCGCCGGCGCGGTCTTCAGGATCTCGCGCAGCATGCCCTTCTCGAAGCGCACGCGCTCGCCGTCGATCCGGGCGCCGGCCTTGCGCCAGAGCTCGATCGTCTCGGGATCCTCGCGGAATTCGAGGCCGATCTCCGCCAGCACCCTGTCGGCGTTGGCCTCGATGAGGGCGAGGCCCTCTTCGTCCAGCACTTCGTAGACCGGCACGCGGCGCCTGATATAGGGCATCGCGACGCCGGTTCCGGCGCGACGACGTTCGCGCCGTGCGTCGGCCCCGCCGCCGCGCCGACGTCCGGATGCTTGAGCTTCCGCCATGGCGGTTCCTTCCCGAGCCTTGAGCGTTCGATGGTCGCCGATGCTAGCCAGCGTCGGGGGGCCGCCTTGTCTTCCCTGCGTCATAAGCGCGCCGCGCCGGCGACAGTGCTGCCATGCGCAAGTGTCGCAAATGACGAAGCCGCACGTCGGCGGTGGATTATCCCGGCGGCCGCGAGTGGCGGATACTCCGCCGATAGCACAGGTCTCGCATTGGAGTTCACGGAACCATGGCGGACGACGATCTCGACCTCTCGACCCTCGGCGACGACGACCTCGTCGCGCAGATGCACGACGACCTCTATGACGGCCTCAGGGAAGAGATAGAGGAAGCGGTCCGCATCCTGCTCGACCGCGGCTGGGAGCCCTACCGCATCCTCACCGAGGGTCTCGTCGAGGGCATGCGCATCGTCGGCATCGACTTCCGCGACGGCATCCTGTTCGTGCCGGAAGTGCTGCTGTCGGCGAACGCGATGAAGGCCGGCATGGGCATCCTGCGGCCGCTGCTCGCCCAGACCGGCGCGCCGAAGATGGGCAAGATGGTCATCGGCACCGTCAAGGGCGACATCCACGACATCGGCAAGAACCTCGTGTCGATGATGATGGAGGGCGCCGGCTTCGAGGTGATCGACATCGGCATCAACAATGCCGTGGAATCCTATCTCGAGGCGCTCGAGGAGCACCAGCCGGACATTCTCGGCATGTCGGCGCTGCTGACGACCACCATGCCCTACATGAAGGTCGTCATCGACACGCTCAAGGAGAAGGGCCTGCGCGACAAGTACCTGGTGCTGGTCGGCGGCGCGCCGCTCAACGAGGAATTCGGTGCCGCGGTCGGCGCCGACGCCTATTGCCGCGATGCCGCCGTCACGGTGGAGATCGCCAAGGACCTGCTGGCGCGCACCCACAACGTGCGGGCTGCCGCCATCGCCTGAGGCGACCCGCAGACGAAATGCCGAAAGGCCGCGACGGACGACGTCGCGGCCTTTCTTCGTTCGTGCGACCAGGCAGTCGACGCCGGCGCGCCCGCGGCCTCAGGCCGCGTCGGGCCGTCCCCTGCGCCCGGTGCGGCGGCGGCCGCCCTCGGCGCCCGCCTCGACGCGCTTCGGCGCCGGCAGGGTGACCGCCTCGCGCAGCCGCGGGAACGGGTCGACCTTGTTCGGGAACGCCATGGCGGCGACGAAGTGCTCCTGGAACTTCGGCTCGAGCGCCGTCTCCAGCTTCTCGATCCGCTTCACCAGATCCTCGATCTCGGCGCGGTAGCCGCGGTTGAGCAGCGCCATGCGGGCGCCCGTGCCGGCGGCGTTGCCGACCGACGACACCTTGGCGATGTCGCAGTCCGGGATGAGGCCGAGCACCATCGCGTATTTCGGGTCGATGTAGTTGCCGAACGCGCCGGCGAGCCTGATCGCCTCGATCCGCTCGATGCCGAGCCGGTCCATCAGCAGCTTCACGCCGGCATAGAGCGCGGCCTTGGCGAGCTGGATCGCGCGCACGTCGTTCTGCGTGATGCGGATCTCGTGCCGGCCCTGCCACAGGATGAAGCTGAAGGTGCGCCCCTCCCCGACGACGCGGTCGGAGCGCGCGGCCAGCGAGCCGTCGATCACGCCGTCCTGCGAGATCACCCCGGCGAGGAACATCTCGGCGATCGCCTCGATGATGCCGGAGCCGCAGATGCCGGTGACGCCGACCTCCTCGACGCCCTTCTCGAACTCCGGCTCGTCCGACCAGTGCTCGTTGCCGATGACCTTGACCCGCGCGACGAGCGTCTCGGGATCGATGCGCACCCGCTCGATGGCGCCCGGCGCTGCGCGCTGGCCCCACGAGATCTCCGCGCCCTCGAAGGCCGGACCGGTCGGCGAGGAGGCCGCGACCACCCGGTCGCGGTTGCCGAGGACGATCTCGGCGTTCGTGCCGATGTCGACGAGGAGCGTCATCTCCTCGCTGCGGTGCGGCCCCTCGGCCAGCGTCGCGGCGGCCGCGTCGGCGCCGACATGGCCGGCGATGCAGGGCAGGACGTAGACGCGCCCGCCCATGTTGATGCCGAGCGGCAGGTCGCGGGCGGCCATCGAGATGGCGCCGGAGACGGCGAGCGCGAAGGGCGCGCCGCCGAGCTCGCGCGGGTCGATGCCCAGGAGCAGGTGATGCATGATCGGGTTGCCGACCAGCACCGCCTCGATGATGTCGTCGCGCGTGCCGTCGGCCTCGGTGATCACCTGGTCGATCACCGCCTCGATGGCGCCGCGCACCGCGTGCGTCAGCGCCGTCAGCCCCTCCGGGTTCATCATGAGGTACGACACCCGCGACATCAGGTCCTCGCCGAAGCGGATCTGCGGGTTCGACACCCCGGCCGAGGCGATCGTCTGCCCGGACAGCATGCTCGACAGGTGGCAGGCGATGGTCGTCGAGCCGACGTCGATCGCGACGCCGTAGAGACGGTCGCGGAAGCCCGGCCAGATCGCGACGACGAGCGGCGAGCCGTCGCCGTCGTGCACGGCGACGGTGACCTTCCAGTCGCCCTGCCGGAGGGCCGCCTGGACCTGCGACATCACGTGGAACTCGCAGCGCGGCGCCACGAGGGCCCACTGCAGCTCGAGCGCCCGCAGCATGCGGTCGGCGTCGCCGAGCGGCGTCTCCATGTCGGGCTCGTCGACCTCGACGTAATAGAGGCGCGTCGCCGGGTTTCGCTCGATCTCGCGGAACTCGGCGCTCTTGCGCACGAGCTGCCGGTTGGTCTGGCTCTCCGTCGGCACGTCGACGACGAGGTCGCCCTGGATCGTCGCCGAGCAGGACAGGCGCCGGTCGGCCGCGAGGCCCCGCTTGCGCGCGTAGCGCTGCTCGATCTCGCCGACGGCGGAGAGATGGTCGGCCGAGCTCGAGATCTTGTGCTTGGCGAAGTGGCCTTCGGCGACGCTGACCTGGCAGCGGCCGCAGATGCCGCGTCCGCCGCAGACGGATTCGACGTAGACGCCGAGCTGGCGCGCGGCGTCGAGCACGGGCGTGCCGACCGGGAAGCGGCCCCGCCGCCCGCTCGGCATGAACAGGACCAGTGCGTCGTCGTGGATGTCGGGATCGCCGCTCATCGGCCCTCCCCGTTGCTCAGATTGCGCGTCGCCGTCCCTCCCGGCCTCCGCGGCGGCGGCCGCCGGCTTCCGCGATCTGCGCGGCAGCCTCGCCGGCCGTGGCCGACGACTCGCGGTTGTTGCGGATCCAGCTGCGGCAGTCCTTGTCGGTGCCCATCAGCACGTTGGCCGCGCGCACCGCGTCCATTTCCTGCGGCCGGATCGGGTTCATGATCGCCGAGGTCATGCCGGAGGCGATGGCCATCGGCAGGAAGGCGGCGTTGATGCCGTGCCGGTTGGGCAGGCCGAAGGAGACGTTGGAGGCGCCGCAGGTCGTGTTGACCTTCAGCTCCTCGCGCAGCCGGCGCACGAGGTGGAAGACCTGCAGCCCCGCCGTCGCCATCGCGCCGATCGGCATGACCAGCGGGTCGACGACGATGTCCTCGGGCTTGATGCCGTAGTCGGCGGCATGCCGGACGATCTTCTTCGCCACCTCGAAGCGCACGTCGGGATCCTCGGAGATGCCCGACTCGTCGTTCGAGATCGCGACCACCGCCACGTCGTACTTCTTGATCAGCGGCAGGATGGCCTCGAGCCGGTCCTCCTCGCCCGTCACCGAGTTGACGAGCGGCCGGCCCTTGCAGACCTCGAGGCCGGCGGCCAGCGCTGCCGGCACCGAGGAGTCGATCGACAGCGGCACGTCGACCAGCGACTGCACGAGCTCGATCGTCTGGCGCAGCAGCGGCGGCTCGCTCGTGTTGGGGTCGACCGCCGTCACGCCGGCATTGACGTCGAGCACGAGCGCGCCGGCCGCGACCTGCGCCAGGGCGTCCGCCTTCACGGTCTCGAAGTTGCCCTCGACCATCTCGGCGGCGAGCTTCTTGCGGCCGGTCGGGTTGATGCGCTCGCCGATCACGCAGAAGGGCTGGTCGAAGCCCATCAGCACGGTCTTGGTGGCGGAGGAGAGGACGGTGCGGGTCATATGGGCTCGGACCTTGGCTGGAATGGCGTCAGAGGACGGCGCGGCCGGAGGCGTCGGCCTCGGCGACCCAGGAGCCGCGCTGGTGCAGCCACTCCGACGACTTCTTCAGGCCGCCGAACGGGAAGACGTGGATCTGCTTGACCAGGAAGAGCGGGTTCGCCTCGGCCTCGCGCTCGAGCGGCTCGACGAGGCCCTCGGGGCTGTAGCTCGTCGCGAGCGCCACCAGCGAGCCGGCCCGCTTCTTCAGGAAGTCGAGCGAGGCGCCGACGCCGCACATGGCGGCATACTTGATGAGCGTCGTGATCTTGGCCGGGCCCGACACGCCGATGTGGATCGGCAGCGTCACGCCGTCGCGGCGCAGGTCCTCGGCCCAGCGGATGAAGCGCGGCGCGTCGAAGCCGAACTGGGTGACGATGCGCATCTCGATGCCGCGATCCTCCGCCCATTCCTGCTTCCAGGCCAGCGCCCGCGCGATCTCGTCGGGGGAGATGTCCGGCGAGCCCTCGGGATGCCCCGCCACGCCGACCCGCTTGTAGCCGCGCGCCTCGATGACGCCGGTGCGCAGCACGTCCATCGACGAGGCGAAGGGACCGACCGGCTTGTCGGCGCCGCCGGCGATGACAAGAGCCTCCTCGACGCCCGCCTCGCCGTTGAGCCGCGCCAGCCGGTTGGCGAGCGCCGCCGCGCTCGGCATGCGCCGCGCCGCGACGTGCGGCACCGGCACGTAGCCGAACTGCGTCAGGCGCCGCGCCGCGGCGGTCAGCTCGTGGTCCGGCGTGGTGCCGAGATCGGTGAGGTAGACGCGGGTGCCCGCGGGGAACAGCCCGCCGAGCTCGGCCGCGTCGAAGACCTGCTTGGGGCTCGCCTCGATCGAGGCGTTCATCCGGGCCGGCGAGGAAGCATCGAATGCCATCCGAGAAATCTCCCGCTTGCGACGTCTCGCGCCGCGCGTTGCACGGGAAAACGGTAACCGCCGCCAAGCCTCCAGAACCCGCGCCGGACCTGTCTTCTGAGCGTCATGTTTGGCCCCAATCCCGCGCGCGCGATGGTTTTGCCGCGACGCCCGCGATCTGTTTTGCGACGCGCCGGGCCGCCGCGCGACGCTTCCGGCGCAGCGTGGCCTGCCGGCACGCCCGGCGCGCGCTTCCGGAGCGATCGCGCGCGCCGGCGATTTACCTTCGGCCGCTTCGGCGATAGTTCAGGGTGAACTCTGGCGGAGATCCCGCGGTCAACGCGTCGCATCCGCCCGGAAGATCGCGATCGCGAAGGAGAATTCGTAACATGCGTGACGCCTATATCTGCGCCGGCATCCGCACGCCGGTCGGCCGCTACGGCGGCGCCCTCGCCAAGGTCCGCCCCGACGACCTGGCGGCGCTCGTCATCAGGGAGGTCCTGTCGCGCGCGCCGAACCTGCCGCCGGAGATGATCGACGACGTGATCCTCGGCTGCGCCAACCAGGCCGGCGAGGACAACCGCAACGTCGCGCGCATGTCCGCCCTGCTCGCGGGGCTGCCGAACAACGTCACCGGCACGACGATCAACCGCCTGTGCGGCTCGGGGCTCGACGCGGTCGGCCAGGCGGCCCGCGCCATCAAGACCGGCGAGGCCGAGGTGATGATCGCCGGCGGCGTCGAGTTGATGTCGCGCGCGCCGTTCGTGATGGGCAAGGCCGAGAGCGCCTTCTCGCGCCAGGCCGAGATCTACGACACGACGATCGGCTGGCGCTTCGTGAACCCGAACATGACGCAAGCAGTTCGGCACCGATTCGATGCCGGAGACCGGCGAGAACGTCGCCGAGGAGTACCAGATCTCCCGCGAGGACCAGGACAAGTTCGCCCTGCGCTCGCAGCAGCGCACGGCGAAGGCGCAGGCCAACGGCCGCCTCGCCAAGGAGATCGTCCCGGTCAGCGTGCCGCAGCGCAAGGCGGACCCGATCATCGTCGACACCGACGAGCACCCCCGCGAGACGTCGCTCGAGAAGCTCGCCAAGCTGCCGACGCCGTTCCGCGAGAACGGCACGGTGACCGCCGGCAACGCCTCCGGCGTCAACGACGGCGCGGCGGCGCTCATCCTCGCCTCGGCGGACGCGGTCGAGAAGTACGGCCTGACGCCGCTCGCCAAGGTCGTCGGCATGGCGACGGCGGGCGTGCCGCCGCGCATCATGGGCGTGGGGCCCGGCGCCGGCGACGAAGAAGCTGCTCGAGCGGCTCGGCCGCAAGGTCTCCGACATGGAGATCATCGAGCTCAACGAGGCGTTCGCGTCGCAGTCGCTGGCCGTGCTGCGCGAGCTCGGCCTGCCGGACGACGCCGAGCACGTGAACCCGAACGGCGGCGCGATCGCCATCGGCCACCCGCTCGGCATGTCGGGCGCCCGCCTCGCGCTGACCGCCGTCACCGAGATGCAGGAGCGCGGCGCGAAGAACGCGCTCTGCACCATGTGCATCGGCGTCGGCCAGGGCATCGCGCTGGTGATGGACGCCGTCTGAGGCGACACCGCCGGCGCGACGGCGCCGGCGGTCCGTTTCGCCTGCCCCGCGACGGGGAGAAGCGGCCGGCGAGACCTATTCCGCCGCGACGGGGGCGACCTCGGTGCGGCGGCCCGACATCTCCTCGAAGCCGTCGATGACCTGCTGCACGAGGGCTTCGGCGGCGGGGCCGAGATTGCGGCCTTCCGCGATCACCATCTGGTAGTCGCCGATCGGCGGCAGGCCGTGGCGCTCGTCGAGCCGGACGAGCGTCCCCTCGACCAGGCTCTCGGCGAAGGGCGCGATGGCGAGGTCGGCGGAGATCGCCGCCATCTGGCCGGCGCAATGCTCGCTCGAATAGGCGATCCGGTAGGGAATGCCGGCGGAGTCGAGCGCGGCGAGCGCGGCCGCGCGCCAGGCGCAGCCGTTCTTGGCCAGCGCCAGCGGCACCGGCCGCTCCTCGTAGGCGCAGCCCCTCTCGAGCCCGGCCCAGACGAGCGGCTCGGTGTAGACGACCTTGCCCCGCCGGACCATCTGCGGCCCGCCGCCCGAGGTCACGAGGGCGAGGTCGAGCTGGCCCGCGTCGAGCCGCTTGAGCAGCGACTGCGACATGCCGAGCGTCACCTCCACCTCGACGCCGCAATGGGTGCGGGCGAAGCGCGACAGGATCGGCGGCAGGAAGCGCGTCCCGAAATCGTCCGGCACGCCGAGCCGCACGAGGCCCTCGAGCGTCGGCGAGCGGAACATGCCGACCGCCTCGTTCGACAGGCGCAGGATGCGGCGGGCATAGCCGAGCAGGGCCTCGCCCTCGCTCGTCGGCCGGACGGAGCGCGAATCGCGCACGAACAGCGTCTTTCCCACGATCTCCTCGAGCCGGCGCATCTGCATCGACACCGCCGAGGGCGTGCGGAACACGGCCTTCGCGGCGCGGCTGAACGACCCCGTCTCGGCGATCGTCACGAAGGTGCGCAGGAGGTCCATCTCGAGGAGCGGGAGGGGGGATCCTTCGGCGGACATGATCGGTGTCAACCTCGCGTTCATACATCAACCAGATTGAACGCTAAGATAAGACCTTTTCATTTGATTGAACAGGGCGGCGCGCCCATATAGCAGGCAATGAATGGCAAATCTGCCTTCATGCACCGCAGCATCGCCCATCGATTGGGCGGAATCTCTTGGAGAAGACCGATGACGATGATCTCCGGACCGATCGCCCAGGACGCGATCGGCCGCAACAAGCCCGTCCTGCCGCGACTGACCGACTATGTCCGCAAGCTGATCGCCGAACGCCGCGCGCGCGCCGACATGAAGCTGCGCCGTCAGGCCTTCCGCAACCTGCTCGAGCTCGACGACAAGACGCTCTCCGACATCGGATTCATGCGCTACGAGGTCGAGGACGCCGCGCGTCTCCCGATCGAGGTGAACGCCTCCCTCGCCCTGCGCGAAATGGCGCGCCAGCGCCGCGCCCGCGAAATCCACGCAGCCCGTCGCTGATGGACGCCCCTACCGTTCGAGACGCCAGGTTTCACCGGAAACCGGCGTCTCGGGCGGCACGCCGAACTCCCGCCCCGCCTCGGCCACGAGGCACCACAGATAGTCCGCCATCGAGGCCCTGACGAAGAGCACGTAGTCCGACAGGACGCCGCTCCCCTCGCCCGGCCGCCACAGCGTGGCCTGCCCCCGCCCGACCACCGTGCCGGCCACCGCGCCGACCGGGAAGGCCCGCGGGTGGACGTCGAAGGGCGTCAGCTTCGCCAGCATCTCCCAGGCCCTCGCCCCCGACAGCCCGATCGCGACGTAGTAGTCCGTCACGTCGACGACGTGGTGGCGCGTCTCGCCGAGGCGCTCGGCCAGGGCCTTCCTGACATCGATCTCCGTCTCGGCCGGCACGACGAGCCAGCGCTCGTCCGGCCCGATCCACAGCACGCTGCGGCCGTCGGCCGAGCTGGCGCGGCAGGCCGCGTCCGGTCCGGCCGTGCCCATCACGTCGCGCAGGCCGTCGGCGAGCGCGCCCGGCTCGCCGCGCAGCACGAGCTTGCCGAGGAAGGCGTGCTCGCGGAGCGTCGCGGTCTCGCCGCAGGCGATCTCGCGGCGGCCCGAGAGCGGCGAGCGGCGGCGGGCGTCAGACATGTCCTTCGTCCTTCAGCTTGAGAAAGTCCGGCCCCGTGACGCGCACGGGGATGGGTGCGGCGTTCGGTCGCGTCACCCACAGCGTGTCGCCCATGCGCTCGGAGCCGCCCTCGACGACGGCCAGCGCGATCGAGCGGCCGATATTGGGGCTGATGTAGCTCGACGTGACGTGGCCGAGCATCGGCACCGGCGGCGCCGGCTCCTCGGCCGTCGCGATGACGTGGGCGCCCTCCTCCAGCATCAGCTGCGGATCCTGCGTCAGCAGCCCGACGAGCTGCTTGCGGCCGCCGCGGTCGGTGTCGGAGCGGGTCAGCGAGCGCTTGCCGATGAAGTCGCCCTTCTTGTCGGAGACGATCCAGTCCATGCCGAGGTCGATCGGCGTCATCGTGCCGTCGGTCTCCTGGCCGACGATGATGAAGCCCTTCTCGGCGCGCAGCAGGTGCATCGCCTCGGTGCCGTAGGGCACGATGCCGAACGGCTTGCCGGCCTCGAAGATCTTCTCCCACAGCCACAGGCCGTAGCTCGCTGCGATGTTGATCTCGTAGGACAGCGCGCCGGTGAAGGAGATGCGGAAGACCCGCGCCGGCACGCCGTCGATCGTCGCGTCGCGGTAGCTCATGAACGGGAAGGTCTCGGGATCGGCGTCGAAATCGTCGCAGATCGCCTCGACCACCGTGCGGGCGTCGGGGCCCGACAGGCTGGCGACCGCCCACTGCTCCGTCACGCTCGTCAGGAAGAGGCCGAGGTCCGGCCACTCCGTCTGGGCGTAGTCCTCGAGCCACTGGTAGATCCGCGCGGCGCCGCCCGTGGTCGTCGTCATGTGGAAGTGGTCGTCGGCGATGCAGGTGGTGACGCCGTCGTCGATCACCATCGCGTCCTCGCCCAGCATCAGCCCGTAGCGGCAGCGGCCGGGCGCGAGCTTCGTCCAGGCGTTGGTGTAGACGCGGTTCAGGAAGTCGCGCGCGCCGGGCCCCTGGATGTCGATCTTGCCGAGCGTCGTCGCGTCGAGCACGGCCACGCCCTCGCGCGCGGCCTTCGCCTCGCGGCTCACCGCCTGCTCGAAGCTCTCGCCCTGCTTCAGGAAGGCGCGCGGCCTCAGCCAGTCCGACACCGGCTCGAACACCGCGCCGTGCTTGACGTGCCACTCGTGCATCGGCGTCGTGCGGCGGGGATGGAAGTGGTGGCCGACATGCTGGCCGGACATCGCGCCGAACGTCACGGGCTTCCACGGCTGCCGCGAGGTCGTGGTGCCGATCTCGTACATCGGCTTGCGCAGCCGGTCCGAGACGAGGCGGAAGGCGTTGAGGTTGGCGACCTTGCCCTGGTCGGTGCCCATGCCGGTCGTCGTGTAGCGCTTGGCGTGCTCGATCGACTGCATGCCCTCCTGCATGGCGAGCTTCAGGTCCTTCGTCGTCACGTCGTCCTGCAGGTCGACCCAGGCGCGGGTGTCCTCCGGCTTGCGGTGCGAGGGCACCTCCGAGACGAAGTGGATCGAGCGCTGCAACACCTCCGGCGCGACGAGCGCCGGCACGGCCGCGGGCTCGGACGTGAAGCCGCTCGCGCGCGCCGCCGCGGCGCCGGCCTCGGCCCCCGCCGAGAGGCAGCCCGACAGCTCGAACGTGCCGTTCGAGGCCCCGGCCGAGCGTTCCGCCTGCCAGGACTGGCCCGGCCGGTAGGCCGCCAGCCCGTCGTCCCAGAAGAGCTTGCCGCGCGACTGGGCGAAGAGCGCCGTGTTCGGCGTCCAGCCGCCGGCGACGGCGACGAGGTCGCAGGGGATCTCGGAGGCCTTGCCGCCGCCCTCGAGCGCCTGCACCCTGGCGCCGGTGACGCGGAACCTGCCGGTCGTGCCGACGAGGCCGCAGCCGGTGTGGATCGCGATGCCGCGGCTCGCCGCCCGGCTCAGGAGATCGCCGTCGATGTCGCGGCGCATGTCGACGATGGCGGCGATCGAGGCGCCGGCATCGGCCAGCTCGAAGGCCGCGCCCCAGCCCGAATCGTTGTTGGCGAAGACCACGACGTTGCGGCCCGGCAGCACGCCGTAGCGATGCACGTAGGTGACGGCCGCGCTCGCCAGCATGATGCCGGGGCGGTCGTTCTCGTGGAAGACGAGCGGCCGCTCGATCGCCCCGGTCGCCAGCACGACCTGCTTCGCCCGGATGCGCCAGATGCGCTGGCGCGGCAGGTTCGGCAGGCGCTCGGCGCGCGGCAGGTGGTCGCTCACCCGCTCCCACAGGCCGACGAAGTTCTCCGCGTAGTAGCCGAAGGCGCTCGTCCGCGTGAGCACGGTGACGTCGTCGCGCTCGCGCAGCTCGCGCGCGACCTCGGCCACCCATTCCGTCGCCGCCCGGTCGCCGAAGCGCACCGCCGCCGGGTCCTGCGACAGGAGCCGGCCGCCGAGGCCCGCCGTCTCCTCGGCGAGCACGACGCGGGCGCCGGAGCGGGCCGCCGAGAGCGCCGCCATCAGCCCCGCCGGGCCGCCGCCGACGACGAGCACGTCGCAGTGCCGGTTGATCTGCTCGTAGCGGTCGGGATCGGGGCCGTCGGGCGCCCGGCCCATGCCGGCGGCCTTGCGGATGAAGTGCTCCCACGTCATCCAGCCGCGCGGGCCGCCCATGAAGGTCTTGTAGTAGAAGCCGGCGGGGAAGAACCGCCAGAGCACGTCGTTGACCTCGCCGACGTCGAAGCCGAGCGACGGCCAGACGTTCTGGGCGTGCGCCTCGAGCCCGTCGTGGATCTCCTGCTCGGTGACGCGCACGTTCGGGTCGCGGTGGACGCCGGAGCCGATCTCGACGAGCGCCGCCGGATCCTCCGCGCCGGCGCCGAGGATGCCGCGCGGCCGGTGATACTTGAAGCTGCGCGCCACCGTGTGCGTGCCCGCCGCGATCAGCGCCGAGGCCATCGTGTCGCCGGGATAGCCCGTGTACTCGCGCCCGTCGAAGCGGAAGTTGACGAGGCGCGAGCGGTCGATGAGCCCGCCCTGCGGCAGGCGGAAAGGCTGGCCCGTCAATTCGCGGCTCCCGTCGTCTCGTCCGGCTTCATCACCTTCACCGCGTCGTTGCCCGAGCCGATCGGCGCCTCGCCGGCCGGCGTCGCGGGCAGCACGGCCGTCACCTGCGGCGGCTCCTCGCCCATCCGGTAGACCGCCAGGAACTGGTCGGTCGCGGTGTTGCGCAGGGCGTTGAACCAGCGGCGGCAGCCGGCGGCGTGGTACCAGCGCTCGGCGAAGACGCCCTTGGGGTTGTCGCGCATGAAGACCCAGTCGCCCCACTCGACGTCGGTCATCTCCTCGGCGTTGCGGGGCCGCGTCCGGTGCGCCTGCCCGCCGGAGACGAACTCGGCCTGGTCGCGCTCGCCGCAATAGGGGCAGTGAATGACGAACATGGAGGACCTCAGACCGAAAGGGACAGACTGGACAGCGCGCGAAGCGCGCACCCTCCCCTCGACGGGGAGGGTCGGGCGCAGCCCGGGGTGGGGTGGAGCGGCGGGCACGGTGCAGGCGGGCCCACCCCCACCCGGCCCTGCGGGCCGACCTCCCCCATCGAGGGAGAGGTGGGGGCGAACTGCCATGTCGCTGCGGACATCATCCCGCCTTCCTCAGTGCGCCACGGCGGCGGCGCCGTGCTCGGCCACCAGCGCGCCGGAATAGAAGCGGTCGACCGCGAAGGGCGCGGCGATCTCGTTCGGCTCGTCGTTGGCCACGAGGTCGGCGAAGACGTGGCCGGAGCCGGGCGTCGCCTTCCAGCCGCCGGTGCCCCAGCCGCCGTTGATGTAGAAGCCCTTCACCTTCGTCTTCGTGATGATCGGGCTCGCGTCCGGGCAGGTGTCGACGATGCCGCCCCACTGGCGCATCATCCTGAGGCGCGAGACGACGGGCAGCAGCTCGCACAGCGACGACATCTGGTGCTCGATGATGTCCATCGAGCCGCGCTGCGTGTAGGAGACGTGGCCGTCGATGCCGGCGCCGATCACGAGCTCGCCCTTGTCGGACTGGCTGCAATAGACGTGCACCGCGTTCGACATGATGACGCAGGGCACCAGCGGCTTGATCGGCTCGGAGACGAGCGCCTGCAGCGGATGGCTCTCGATCGGCAGCTTCACGCCGACCATCTTCGCCATGACGCTCGTGTGGCCGGCGGTGACGCTCGCGACCTTCGGCGTGCGGATGAAGCCGTGGCTGGTCTCGACGCCGGTCACCGCGCCGCCTTCCGTGCGGATGCCGGTGACCTCGCACTGCTCGATGATGTCGACGCCGAGGTCGCTCGCCGCGCGGGCATAGCCCCACACCACCGCGTCGTGCCGGTTGGTGCCGCCGGAGCGCTGCAGCGTCGCGCCGAGAACGGGATAGCGGATGTCGTGCGAGATGTTGATGACCGGGCAGAATTCCTTCACGCCCTTGGCGTCGAGCCACTCCGAATCGACGCCGTTCAGGCGGTTCGCCTCGACCCTGCGCTTGAGCTGGCGCGCCTCGTGCTCGTCATGGGCGAGGTTGAGGACGCCGCGATGGCTCATCATGATGTTGAAGTTGAGCTCCTGCCCGAGCCCCTTCCACAGGTTGAGCGCGTGGTTGTAGATCGCGGCGGAGGCGTCGAAGAGATAGTTGGAGCGGATGATCGTCGTGTTGCGGCCGGAATTTCCGCCGCCGATCCAGCCCTTCTCGATCACCGCGACATTGGTGATGCCGTGCTCCTTGGCGAGGTAATAGGCCGTGGCGAGGCCATGGCCGCCGCCGCCGATGATGACGACGTCGTAGGCCTGGCGCGGCTCGGCGCGTCGCCAGATCGGCCCCCAGCCCTTGTGACCGTTGAGCCCCTCGCGGAACAGCCTTATAGCGGAGTACCGGATCATGCCCTCCAAGCCCATCGTCCAGTAACGTCGCCCCCTCGGGGGCACGGCCAGCGCCCGCCGGCTCCGGGATCTCCGGAGACCGCGGCGAGCGGATCGGCTGCCACGCTATTGTCACGGTCGGGGAGAGGATGGTCTGATTGCGACATTGACGGCCGGGCCTTGGTTAGGCGCAGGGCCTGAGTGCGGAGCTCCACATGGACGCGGCGACAAAAGGGTCGCGCCGGATCGTATTTTTCCTCGTTCCGAACTTCTCGATGATCGCGTTCACGAGCGCCATCGAGCCATTGCGCCTGGCCAACAGGCAGCTCGGCTATTCGTTCTACCGGTGGCAGCTGGTCACCCAGGACGGCGGCATGGCGCAGGCGTCGAACGGGCTGAGGATCGAGGCCGGCGGGTCGCTCGAGGAAGAGAAGCGGCGGATGAACGGCGACGAGCGGCCGGACCTCGTGCTGATCTGCTCGGGCATCGCGGTCGAGCGCTTCGATTCGCGGCCGCTGCACAGCTGGCTCAGGCAGCTGCACCGCTCGCGCGTCGCCGTCGGCGCGCTGTGCACCGGCGCCTGGGTGCTCGCCAAGGCGGGTCTGCTCGACGGGCGGCGCTGCGCCATCCACTGGGAGAACCTGCCGGGCTTCTCGGAAGCCTTCCCGAAGGCCGAGGTCTATTCCGACCTCTTCGAGGTCGACCACAACATCTACACCTGCGCCGGCGGCACCGCGCCGCTCGACATGATGCTGACGCTGATCGAGGAGGACCTCGGCGAGACGATCGTCAACCGGGTCTGCGAGCAGCTTCTCGCCGACCGCATCCGCGAATCGCACGACCGCCAGCGGCTGCCGCTGCGGGCGCGGCTCGGCATCCAGAACCCGAAGGTGCTGGCGATCATCGAGCTCATGGAGTCGAACCTCTCGGAGCCGCTGTCGCTGTCGGAGCTGGCGCATTCGAGCGGCCTGTCGCGGCGCCAGATCGAGCGGCTGTTCCAGCGCTCGATGGGCCGCTCGCCGGCGCGCTACTATCTCGAGCTGCGGCTCGACCGGGCGCGCCACCTGCTGCGCCAGTCGACCCTGCCGGTCGTCGAGGTGGCGGTCGCCTGCGGCTTCGTGTCGGCGTCGCACTTCTCGAAGGTCTACCGGGAATACTTCAACCGGTCGCCGCTGACGGAGCGGCGCGAGCGGGAACTGACGGAGTGAGCGCGCCGCGCTGGTTCTTCAACCTCGTGTCGATCGCGATCGTCATCGCGGGCCTGTGGTGGGCGCGCGCCTTCCTGGTGCCGATCGTCGTCGCGCTCATGCTGTTCATGCTGCTGAACTCGATGATCAGCCGCATCGCCACCTTCCGCATCGCCGGCAACCAGATCCCGCGCGTCGCCGCGACCGCGCTCGGCATCGCCATCATCGCGCTCGGCCTGTTCATCTTCACGACGATCCTGTCGCAGCAGGTCAACGCCGTCGTCGAGGCGATGCCGCGCTACGTGACCCGGCTCGACCAGATCGTGGCGCAGCTGGGCCGGCTCTTCGGCGACGACCTGACCCTCGACATCGGCAACGCGCTGCAGGACATGCGGCTGGCGCAGCGGCTGCCGCGGATCATCGGCTCGGCCGGCGCGACACTGACCGGCATCGCGCTCGTCGTCATCTACCTCGCCTTCATGTTCACGGAGCGGCCCGTCTTCTGGACGAAGCTCGGCCTCGTCCTCAACCGCGGCCCGGAAGACCAGGTCCACTCGATCCTGCGGGCGATCACCGGCAGCATCGAGCGCTACTTCTGGGTCAAGCTCCTGACGAGCGGCATGACCGCGGCGGCGGCCTACGCGGTGATGAAGCCGATCGGCCTCGACTTCACGGAGACCTGGGCGCTCCTCATCTTCTTCCTGAACTTCATCCCGAACATCGGCTCGGTGATGGCGACGCTGGCGCCGACGCTCGTCGCGCTCGTGCAGTTCGACACGCTCGGGCCGTTCCTCGTCGTCGGGCTCGGCGTCTCGTCGATCCAGCTCGTCGTGGGCAACGTCGTGGAGCCGGCGCTGATGGGCCGCACGCTGAACCTGAGCCCGCTCGTCATCATCCTGTCGCTGACCTTCTGGGGCGCCCTGTGGGGCGTCGTCGGCATGTTCCTCTCGGTGCCGATCATGGTGACGGTGCTGATCGTCGCCTCGCAGGTGCCGGCCTGGCGGCCGATCGCGGTCGTCCTGTCGAACGACGGCGACATACCCCCGCTGGCGACGCACCCGGGCGAGGCGATCGGGCGATAGGCCGCGGCGCGCCGATGCCGGGAGCCGGCGCGGGAAACACGCGTCTCCGAGAAATCGAATTCCGTATTTGATCCTTCCTTTACCGGCGGACCCGTAAATCGCGGCCGGCGCCGCGAGCTTTCTTCTGTGGCGACACCTTGGATCGGGCGATCGTTACGGAGCAATTATTGTGAGACGCCAGTTCTCGAACCTCAAAATTGGCCAGCGGATGGCCGTGACCATCGCAATTTCACTTGTCGGGATCGTTGCCGTGGTGGGCGGCTTTCTCCTGAAGGACCATATTCAGGCAGGTTTTGCCGCCAAGGTCGACAAGATGACCGAGATCGGCCTGACCGCGCAGGAAATCGAGAAGAACCTGCTTCAGGCCCGGCGCGCCGAAACGGACTTCCTGCTGGAGCGCTCGCTCGACGATGTGGAGCGGCATGCCGCCGTCTCGGGCGATCTCGGCACCGAGATGGAGACGCTCGCCCGGCTGATCTCGCAGAGCCCGGTCGCCGAGCTCGGCGGGGACATGCAGAAGATGCAGTCCACCTTCGAAAGCTACCGCGGCACCTTCTCCGACCTCGTCGCCGCCGCGAAGAAGCTCGGGCTCAACGAGAACGAGGGAGAGCAGGGATCGCTGCGGACGGCCGTGCATTCGCTCGAGGACCGGCTGAAGACCCGCGACGATGCGGAGATGCAGGTCATGATGCTCATGATGCGCCGGCACGAGAAGGACTTCATGCTGCGCGGCGCCTCCAAGTATGTCGACCAGCTCGACGCGCAGGCGAAGGAGCTCGTCGCCCTGCCGGAGTGGCGCTTCGGCTCCGCCGAGGACCACGAGCTGGCGCTCCGCGACATCGAGACGTATCGCAAGAGCTTCGCGGACTATGCCGCCACCTCGATCAGGGAGGCGGACCTGCGCAAGCAGCTCAACGAGATCTTCTCCCGGATCGAGCCGATCTTCAGCAAGGTCGAGCAGGCGGTGGCGGCGAAGACGGCAAGCGTGACGGCGCAGAGCGAGCGCTCGTCGAGGACCGTCCTCCTGATCCTGCTGGCAACGGCTGCGGCGGTGACGGGGCTCACGGCGATCGTCCTCATCCTGGTCAGCCGCTCCATCACCCGTCCCCTCGTCCTCACCGCCTCGGCCATGCGGCGCTTCGCCGAGGGCGACCTCGACGCGCCCGTCCCCGATCCGGACCGCAAGGACGAGGTCGGCCAGATGGTGCGGGCGCTCGTGCACTTCCGCGCCTCCGAGGTCGAGCGGCGCCGCATGGTCGCCGAGCAGGAGGAGGCCGAGCGGAACGCGATCGAAAGCCGCCGCCGCGCCGAGCGGGACGCCGAGGAGCGCGCGCGCAAGGACTTCGTGTCCAAGGTGGAGCCGGCATTCCGGGCGCTGTCGGAGGGCGACCTGACGGCGCGCCTCGACCGCCGGTCGGTGGTCGGCTTCGAGGCGATCTGCGATCTCTTCAACCGCTCCGTGTCGTCCCTCGAGGACGTCATGAACGCGATCCTCGGCTCCGTCGAGACGTCGCGCAGGGGCCTCGCCGAGATCAACGAGGCGTCGAACACGCTGGCGCAGCGGACCGAGCAGCAGGCGGCGAACCTCGAGGAGACGGTCGCCTCGCTGGGCGAAGTGACCACCGCCGTCGACCGCACCGCACGCGGCGCCGGCGACGCGCGCACCGAGGCCGCCTCCACCCGGCAGAACGCCCAGTCCGGGGGAGAGGTCGTCGCCCGTGCCGTGGGGGCGATGCGCGAGATCCAGGACTCCTCGGAGCGCATGGGCACGATCATCGGCGTCATCGACGAGATCGCGTTCCAGACGAACCTCCTCGCCCTCAACGCGGGGGTCGAGGCGGCGCGGGCCGGCGATGCCGGCAAGGGCTTCGCGGTGGTGGCGCAGGAGGTGCGGCAGCTCGCGCAGCGCTCCGCCGACTCCGCCAAGGAGATCCGCGACCTGATCACGACCTCGCGCAACCAGGTCGGCCAGGGCGTCGAGCTCGTCACGGCCTCCGGCCGCGCGCTGGACGACATCGTGACGCGGACCGCCAAGATGAGCGCGATGATCGACGAGATCACGCGGAGCGCGGAGGAGCAGGCGGTCAGCCTGAAGGAGATCTCGCGCGCCGCCGACGACATGGACCGCATCACGCAGCAGAACGCCGCCATGGTCGAGGAGGCCACGGCCGCCTCGCACGCCCTGGCGCAGGAGATGAACAATCTCGGCGACATGACCTCGCGCTTCCGCGTCGCGAACAACGACACGGCGCGGAACGGGCTGCGCTCGGTCGCCTGAGGTCACCCGGCCGAGGCCGCGGCAAGAGAAAGGGGCCGCTCCCGACGGGAGCGGCCCCTTCGTCATTCCATGCCGCCGGCTCCAGGCCGCCCCGCGGCGTTCAGGCCCTGAGCCGCGCGTTGTGCGGGTCGAACGGCGACTCCTCGACGACGGTCGCCTTGTAGTAGTCGCCCAGGATCTGCACATCGAGCTCGGTGCCGGGCTCGGCGAGCTCCGGGCGCACCATGCCGAGCGCCAGCGACTTGCCCAGACGCCAGCCATAGCCGCCGGACGTGCAGCGGCCGACGACCTCGTCGCCCTTCCAGATCGCCTCGGAGCCGCGCGCGTCGGAGTGCGTCACGCCGTGCACCTCCATCGTCACGAACCGGTTGGCGAAGCCGCGCTCGCTGCCACTCCGTCAGGCCGGCGCGGCCGAGGAAGTCGCCCTTGTTGAGCTGCACGAAGCGCTCGAGGCCCGATTCGAGGGCGGAATACTCGACCGACAGCTCGCGCGGGATCAGGCGGTAGGACTTCTCGAGGCGCATGGAATCCATCGCCCGGATGCCGAACGGCTTGATGCCGAACTCCTCGCCGGCCTCGAAGAGCAGGTCGAAGATCGCGTTCTGCATCTCGATCGGGTGGTGCAGCTCCCAGCCGAGCTCGCCGACGAAGTTGACGCGCAGCGCATGGGCGAAGGCCGGGCCGACCGGGATCACCTTGCCGGAGAGCCAGGGGAAGGCCTCGTTGGAGAGGTCGGCGTCGGTCAGCTTCTGCAGCACCTCGCGCGAGCGCGGGCCGGCCAGCACCAGCACGCCCCAGCGGTTGGTGATCGTCGAGAGCTGCACCGAGCCGTCGGTCGGGCAGAGCTTGCGCAGCACGTCGTGGTCGTGCCGCTCGAAGGCGCCGGCCGAGACGAGGTAGAAGCGGCCGGGCGCGAACTCGTAGACGGTGAACTCGCACTTCACCCCGCCCTTCGGCGTCAGCAGGTGCGTCAGCGCGATGCGGCCCTGCTTCTTCGGGATGCGGTTGGCGAGGATCGAGTCGAGCCAGTCGCGGGCGCCGTGCCCGGAGACCTCCATCTTGGCGAAGGCCGTCATGTCGAGCACGCCGACATTCTCGGTGACGTTCTTCACCTCGTCGCCGACGAAGGGGAAGTAGTTCGAGCGGCGGAACGACCAGCGCTCGCGGATGCGGCCGGTGTGGTCGGCCGGCGGGTGGTTGTGGCTGAGGAGCACGTCGCCCGTCGTCGAGCTCCTCGTAGGGCACCTCGTAGCCCTCCGGGGCGAACCAGTTCGGCCGCTCCCAGCCATAGACCGCGCCGAACACCGCGCCGCGCTCGGCCATGCGGCCGTAGCAGGGGGTGGTCTTCAGCGGCCGCGCGCCGGAGCGCTCCTCGTCGGGATAATGCGGCGTGAAGACGTTGGCGTAGGCCTCCTCGTTCTTGGCCTTGAGGTAGCCGCGCGTCGCGTAGGGGCCGAAGCGGCGCGGATCGACGCCCAGCATGTCGATCGTCGGCTCGCCGTCGACGATCCATTCGGCGAGCTGCCAGCCGGCGCCGCCGGCCGCCGTCACGCCGAAGGAATGGCCCTCGTTGAGCCAGAAGTTCTTGCGGTCCCAGGCCGGGCCGACGATGGGGCTGCCGTCGGGCGTGTAGGCGATGGCGCCGTTGTAGGTCTTCTTGATGCCGACCTCGCCGAAATACGGCACGCGGGCGATCGCGGTCTCGATATGCGGCATCAGCCGCTCGATGTCCTCCTGGAAGAGCTCGTATTCAGACTGCTCGTGCGGACCGTCGACGTAGCAGCAGGGCGCGCCGAGCTCGTAGGGGCCGAGCAGCAGGCCGCCGGCCTCCTCGCGCATGTACCAGGAGGAATCCGCCTCGCGCAGCACGCAGAGCTCGGGGCCGCCGCCCTTGCGGAACTCCTGGATCGCCGGATGCGGCTCGGTGACGATGTACTGGTGCTCGACGGGGATGACCGGGATGTCGAGGCCGATCATCTCGCCCGTCTTGCGCGCGAAGTTGCCGGTGCACGAGACGACGTGCTCGCAGGTCGATGTCGCCCTTGTCGGTGTGCACCACCCACTCGTCGCCGACCCGCTCGATGCCGGTCACGACGGTGTTGCGGTAGATCTCGGCGCCCCGGTTGCGCGCGCCGCGGGCGAGCGCCTGGGTGAGGTCGGCGGGCTGGATGTAGCCGTCGTCGGGATGCTGGATCGCGCCGATGATGCCGTCCGTCTCGACATAGCGGCCAGATCGCCTTGATGTCGGCCGGCGTCAGCATCTTCACCTCGACGCCGATCGTCTTGGCGATGCCGGCATAGTACATGAACTCGTCCCAGCGGTCGGACGTGCGGGCGAGCCGCATGTTGGTGACCTTGCGGAAGCCGGTGTCCATGCCGGTCTCCTCCGCGAGCTCCTGGTAGAAGCGCACCGAGTACTTGTGCAGCTGGCCGACCGAGTAGCTCATGTTGAAGAGCGGCAGCAGGCCCGCGGCGTGCCAGGTGGAGCCGGAGGTCAGCTCCTTGCGCTCGATCAGCACGACGTCCGACCAGCCCCTTGCGGGCGAGATGATAGAGCGTCGAGACGCCGACGACGCCGCCGCCGATCACGACGGCCCTGGCACGAGACTTCATTCGCTGGCTCCCCCAGTGTCACATTGCCGACACCATGGATCGCGGCCGGTCCCGCGGCTTACCGCCGCGCGACATGCGCTGTCTTCTGGCCGCCATCGTCATCCGTTTGCGTCGCCGCGGGCCTGCGGGTCTTGCTCCCCGCCTCGCCGACGCCGTAAAGCTCGGCTTCAAATGCCGCTATGAAGGACGAAGAGATGACCCCGGACGCCGCGCCGCGCGTGAGGCTGGCCGATTACCGCCCCCCGAACCACCTCGTCGACACGGTCGAGCTCGACATCCGGCTCGAGCCCGAGCGCACGCAGGTGAAGGCGCGCCTGTCGCTGCGGCCCAATCCGGAAGGGCGGCCGGGCGCCGCGCTGGTGCTCGACGGCGAGGACCTGGAGATCCTGGCGGTGATGCTCGACGGCATCCCGCTGCCGCGCAGCGAGTACGTGGTCTCCGACCGCGGCCTGACGATCGCCGCGGTGCCCGAGCGGCCGTTCACGCTCGAGACGACGGTGCTGGTCGACCCGAGCGCCAACACGCGGCTGATGGGGCTCTACCGGTCGAACGGCGTCTACTGCACGCAGTGCGAGGCGGAGGGCTTCCGCCGCATCACCTTCTTCCCCGACCGGCCCGACGTGCTCGCCGTCTACACGACGCGCATCGAGGCCCGGAAGTCCGACGCGCCGGTCCTGCTCGGCAACGGCAACCGCGTCGCCGCCGGGGAGATCGCCGACAGCGACCGCCACTTCGCGGTCTGGCACGACCCCTTCCCCAAGCCGTCCTACCTGTTCGCGCTGGTCGGCGGCGACCTCGGCCACATCGACGACGACTTCCGCACGAAGTCCGGCCGCGACGTGAAGCTCGGCATCTATGTCGAGAAGGGCAAGGAGGAGCGCGCCACCTACGCGATGGACGCGCTCAAGCGCTCGATGCGCTGGGACGAGGAGGCCTTCGGCCGGGAATACGACCTCGACGTCTTCAACATCGTCGCCGTCAGCGACTTCAACATGGGCGCGATGGAGAACAAGGGCCTCAACATCTTCAACGACCGCTACGTGCTGGCGAGCCCGGAGACGGCGACCGACGCCGATTTCGGCGGCGTCGAGGCGGTCATCGCGCACGAGTACTTCCACAACTGGACCGGCAACCGCATCACCTGCCGGGAGTGGTTCCAGCTCTGCCTGAAGGAGGGCCTCACCGTCTTCCGCGACCAGGAGTTCACCTCCGACATGCGCTCGCGGGCGGTGAAGCGGATCCAGGACGTGCGGCTCCTGAGGTCGCACCAGTTCGTCGAGGATTCGGGCCCCCTCGCCCACCCGGTGCGCCCGGAAAGCTACCGCGAGATCAACAACTTCTACACGGCGACGGTCTACGAGAAGGGCGCGGAGGTCATCCGCATGCTCAAGACGCTGCATCGGGCCGGACGCCTTCGCCAGGGGCATGGACCTCTATTTCCGCACGCATGACGGGCGGGCGGCGACGGTGGAGGACTTCATCGCCTGCTTCGAGAAGGCGGCCAAGCGAGACCTGACGCAGTTCAGGCGCTGGTACAGCCAGGCCGGCACGCCGGAGGTCACCGCCCGGGTGCAGTATCACCAGGCGACGCGGGACGCTCGAGATCGAGTTCGAGCAGACCGTGCCGCCGACGCCGGGCCAGCCGCAGAAGGAGCCGATGGTGATCCCGGTCGCCCTCGGCCTCGTCGGCGAGGACGGCCGCGAGATGCTGGGCGAGGCCAAGGCCCAGCCGCCGCTCAAGAACGGCGTCTTCGAGCTGGACGGCCAGCGCGGCACGCTGCGCTTCGAAGGGCTGAAGGAGCGGCCCGTGCCGTCGCTGCTGCGCGGCTTCTCCGCGCCGGTCCGCCTCGTCTCCAATCTCGGCAACGACGACATGCTGCGCCTCGCCGCCAAGGACGGCGATCCGTTCAACCGGTGGCAGGCGCTCCACTCGGTGATGATGAAGATCCTGCTCGAGCGGCAGGCCGCGCAGAAGGCGGAACAAGGGGCCGAGCCGGCGGAGCTGGGCGACCTCGCCGCGGCGCTCGACCGGGTGATCTCCGACGAGGAGCTCGACGCGGCCTTCCGCGCGCTCGCGCTGACGCCGCCCGGCGACGCCGACCTGACGCGCGAGGTCGGCCAGGACGTCGACCCCGCCGCGGTCCATCGCGCCGTCGAGTGGCTGCGCGAGAAGCTCGGCGGCCGGCTCGCCGGGACGCTGGAGGATCTCTACCGCCGGCACGCCTCGAACGAGCCCTATTCGCCCGATGCGGAGGGCGCCGCCCACCGCGCCCTGCGCAACGCGAGCCTCGCCCTCCTCGCCTCGCGGCCCGGCGACGAGGCCGTCGAGATCGCCCAGGATCACTATCGCCGCGCCGACAACATGACCGACCGCATGGCCGGGCTCGTCGCGCTCTCGCGCCGCCCCGGGCCCGCGCTCGACGAGGCGCTCGCCGATTTCTACGAGCGCTTCAAGACCGACACGCTGGTGCTCGACAAGTGGTTCTCGGTGCAGGCGACGGCGCCGGACGAAGGTGCGCTCGACCGCGTCGCGGAGCTGACGCGGCACCCGCGCTTCTCGATGTCGAACCCGAACCGCGTGCGCGCCGTCATCGGCGCCTTCGCGGCGGCCAACCCGGTCCAGTTCAACCGGCCCGACGGCCGCGGCTACGCCTTCCTGGCGGACAACGTGCTGGCGCTCGACAAGCTCAACCCGCAGCTCGCGGCGCGGCTTCTTTCCTCGTTCCGCAGCTGGCGCGTGCTCGAGCCGAAGCGGCGCGACCTCGCCAGGGGCGAGCTCGAGCGCATCGCCGGCACCGACGGCCTGTCGCGCGACGTGGCGGACATCGCCGAGCGCTCGCTCGGCTGAGTCTTTTCGGACTCACCGTCCAAACATCTGCGTCCAGCCGTCCACGACGGCTGGACAAATCAGCAGGCTTTTGATTCCTATAGATTCGTTCGAAAGATGCGGCACTAGAGGTCCATGTGGACCTCAGGATTCGAACGGGGGCCACGAGGACGCACATGGCGTCAGCGAACGAATATTTGCGCGCTGGAGCGCTCTTCTCTCGGCTTGGAGGTGCAGCCAGCTCTCTCCCCTTCTATGGGCCCGATTCCTTACTGAGAGCTGAACGGATACTGGCGCGCAGCATCCTGCCGCTGATCGCCGTCTTCTTCCTGCTCGTCATCGTCGCCGGCGTCGTCCAGAACGGCCGCATGCAGGAGCGCCTGCTCGCCGAGGCGGACCGCGAGATCTCGCTCCTGGCCGAGCTTCTCGCCGAGCGGCTCGACGCGCTCGGGCCGGACGTCACGGTGGAGAACCTGCAGTCGACGGTCGAGGACATCGTCGGGGCGACGATCGGCGGGACCCGCCTGCTGTCGCGGCCGCAGATCCTGGTGACGGGCCCGGACGACCGCGTGCTCCTGTCGACCGGCAGCGGCGACGCGGTCGGCCACGAGCTCACCGAGATCTACCAGCCGGCGCAGCTCCTGACGACGTTCGGCCGCAGCGCCGGCGTGGTCGACGCCGAGGACCAGGCCGGCAAGCCGGTCATGGCGACGCTCCGCCACCTGCAGTCGCCGCTCTCGGCGGTGCTGGTGTCGCTGCCCAAGCCCGCCCTTTCCGCCATGCTGCGCACCCGCGCCGCGCTGCCGACGACGGTCATCTTCACGACGGCCCTGCTGCTCCTGCTCATCGCCGGCGCCTTCACCTGGCAGGCACGCGGCATCCGCGCCGCCGACGGCGTCATCGACCGCAGCCGCCGCCGCCTCGCCACGGCGCTGAAGCGCGGCCGCTGCGGCCTGATCGACTGGGACGTCTCGCGCGGCCGGATCTTCTGGTCGGCCTCGCTCGCCGAGCTCGTCGGCCTGCCGGCCGAGGACCGCACCATGTCCTTCGGCGACTTCCTGCGCATGCTCCACCCGGGCGACGGCGACCTCTACACCCTCGCCAAGCAGCTGCCCGAGCAGCGCGAGGGCATCGTCGACCGCAGCCTGCGGGTGCGCCACCGGGACGGCTACTGGATCTGGGTCGGCATCCGGGCCGAGGTGACGGTCGACCCGTCGGACGACACGATCCACCTCGTCGGCATCGCCGTCGACATCACCGAGCAGAAGCACCAGCAGGAGGCGAGCGCCACCGCCGACATGCGGCTGCGCGACGCCATCGAGGCGAGCTCGGAGGCCTTCGTGCTGTGGGACGCGGAGAACCGCATGGTGCTCTGCAACTCCAAGTATCGCGAGCTGCACCAGCTGCCCGACGCGCTGGTGAAGCCCGGCACGCTCTACGCCGCCGCCATGGAGCGCTCGCGCCATCCCGATCGTGCGCACCGAGGAAAAGACGCCGCGCGCCGACGACGGCCGCGCCTACGAGGCGCAGCTCGAGGACGGCCGCTGGCTGCAGATCAGCGAGCGGCGCACCAAGGACGGCGGCTTCGTCAGCGTCGGCACCGACATCACGGCGCTGAAGCAGCAGGAGGAGCGGCTGATGGAGAGCGAGCGGGCGCTCCTGGCGACCGTCGCCGATCTCCGCCGCTCGCGGCAGACGCTCGAGGCGCAGGCGCAGCAGCTCGTCGAGCTCGCCGAGCGCTATGCCGAGGAGAAGACCCGCGCCGAGGACGCCAACCGCGCGAAGTCGGAATTCCTCGCCAACATGAGCCACGAGCTGCGGACGCCGCTCAACGCGATCATCGGCTTCTCCGAGATCATGGAGTCCGGCACGTTCGGGCCGATCGGCTCGCCGAAATACATCGAGTACTGCCAGGACATCCGGACGAGCGGCACCTTCCTGCTCGACGTCATCGACGACATCCTCGACATGTCGAAGATCGAGGCCGGCCGCTTCCAGCTCGAGATCGAGCCGCTCGACCTCGGCGAGATCGTCGAGGAATGCGTGCGCATCACCTCGCTGAAGGCGCAGGAGAAGGAGATCGGGATGACCGTCGACATCGGCGCCAATCTCGGCCTCAAGGGCGACCGGCGGGCGATCAAGCAGGTGCTGCTCAACGTCATGTCGAACGCGGTGAAGTTCACCAAGACGGAGGGCCGCATCAAGGTGCGCGCCCGCTCCGTCGGCAGCGCCGTGACGATCTCGATCGAGGACAGCGGCATCGGCATCCCGAAGGACGCGATCCAGAAGCTCGGCCGCCCGTTCGAGCAGGTCGCGAACCAGTTCTCCAAGGCGCACAAGGGCTCGGGCCTCGGCCTCGCCATCTCGCGCTCGCTCGTCGAGCTGCACGCCGGCGCCCTGCGCATCCGCAGCGCCGAGCGCAAGGGCACGATCGTCACCGTGCGCCTGCCGAAGGAGCCCCCGGCGCAGATCGAGATCGAGGCGGAGTCGGAGCCGGTGGAGAAGCAGGCCGCCGCCGGCTGAGACGGAGCGGCTGGGCCCTCACCCGACCGGGACGACCTCGCCGATCAGCCGTTCGAAGATCGCCCGCACGCCCGCCTGCATGTCCCTCAGCTCGAGCTCGAGGCGCTGCAGGTCCGGCAGGTCCGACTGGCGCAGCAGAAGCTTCGTCAGCCCGCGCGGCACCGACGCCGGATCGAAGCTCGGGCCCACGCAGAGCCTGAGGATCTGCGTCAGCCCCTGGTAGAGGCGCCCGGCCGCCAGCAGCGCCTGCGCGTCGCCGGCCTCGAGCAGCCCCGCGTCGCGCGCCGCGGCGAGCACCGAGACGGTCTCCTTGAGCAGGATCTCCGGGTGCTCGGCCGCGTGGGCGAGCTGCAGGTACTGGGCGATGAACTCCAGGTCGATCAGCCCGCCGGCGACCGCCTTGAGGTCCCACGGGCTCTCCGAGCCCTTCTCCTTCTCGATGCGGCCGCGCATCTCCGCGATGTCGCGCCTGAGCGCATCGGGATCGCGCGTCCGGGTCAGCACGGCGCGCACGATCCCGTCGATCTGCTCCTCGAGCTCCGGCGGGCCGGCGACGACCCTCGCCCGGGTCAGCGCCATGTGCTCCCAGGTCCAGGCCTCGTTCTCCTGGTAGTCGGCGAAGCTCGCGACGCGCGTCGCGACGGGGCCCGAGCGGCCGGACGGCCTGAGCCGCATGTCGACCTCGTAGAGCTGCCCCTCCGCCGTCGGCGCCGAGAGCGCGGCCACGAGCCGCTGGGTCAGCCGGGCGTAATACTGGCTCGGCGCGAGCGGCCGGTCGCCGTCGGACTCCGACGCCCCGTCCTCCAACTCGTAGAGCAGGATGAGGTCGAGGTCGGAGGTCGCCGTCATCTCGCGGCTGCCGAGCTTGCCGAGCGCGAGCACGGCCGACGCCCCGCCCGGCACGCGGCCGTGGCGCCTCGCCAGCTCGGCGAGCGCCATGTCGTGCAGCCGGGCGACGAGCACGTCGGCGAGGCGGGTGAAGGCGTCGCCGGCCTCCGCGGCCGACACGGTGTCGGAGAGCACGCGCACGCCGATCAGGAAGCCCTGCTCCTGGCCGAAGATGCGCGCCCGGTCGAGGGCATCCTCGTAGGACAGCGCGTCGCGCAGGATGCCGTCGAGATACTCCTCCAGCGTCTCGCGCGTCGGCAGCTCGTCGAAGAAGTCGGGCTCGAGCACGCTGGCGAAGATCCGCGGGCGCCGGCCCAGAAGGTCGGCGAGCCGCGGCGCCGTGCCGAGGATCGTCGCGAGGAGCGACAGCATCTCCGGGTTGGAGCGCAGGAGCGAGAACAGCTGCACGCCGGCCGGGAGGTTGTTGAGGAAGCGGTCGAGCGCGGTGAAGGCCGCGTCGGGGTTGGCGCTGCGCGACAGCGCCTCGAGCAGCGCCGGCGTGATCTCCGTCAGCGTCTCGCGGGCCCGCGCGCTGCGGGTCGAGGAGATGCGCCCGAAGTGCCAGCTGCGCACCGCCTCCGTCACCGCCCTGGGCGACTGGAAGCCCATGCGCGACAGGGTCTCCAGCGTGTCGGGGTCGTCCTCGCCGCCGGTGAAGACGAGGTTGCCGGTCTCGCTCGACAGCGTGGGCGCGTGCTCGAACAGCGCGGCGTAGTGCGTCTGCACGGTGCGCAGCCGCTGCAGCAGCGCCTCCGACAGGGCGTCGGCATCCTCGAAGCCGGCGAAGCGGGCGAAGCGCTCGAGCTGCTCCTCGCCCTCCGGCAGCGTGTGGGTCTGCTCGTCCGCGACCATCTGCAGCCGGTGCTCGAGCCGGCGCAGGAAGCGATAGGCCTCCTTCAGCTCGTCGCGCTCGCTGTCCTGGATCCAGCCGCCCTCGGCGAGCCGGTCGAGCGCCTCGAGCGTCTGCCGGACGCGCAGCTCGTGGTGGCGGCCGCCGGCGACGAGCTGCTGCGTCTGGGCGAAGAACTCGATCTCGCGGATGCCGCCGCGGCCGAGCTTCAGGTTGTGCCCGGCGACGGCGATCTTCTCGTGTCCCTTGGCGGCGTGGATCTGCCGCTTCATCGCGTGGACGTCGGCGAGCGCGGCGAAGTCCATGTACTTGCGCCAGACGAAGGGCGAGATCTCCTTCAGGAACGTCTCTCCGGCCTCGATGTCGCCGGCGCACGGGCGCGCCTTGACCAGCGCGGCGCGCTCCCAGTTCTGGCCCAGGCTCTCGTAGTACTGCAGCGCCGCGTCGAGCGAGATCGCCACCGCCGTCGCGCCGGGGTCGGGCCGCAGCCGCAGGTCGACGCGGAAGACGTAGCCGTCCTCGGTGTACTCGCCGAGGAGCTTCACGAGGTCCTTCGTCAGCCGGACGAAGAACTTCTGCGCCTCGAGCTTGTCCTCGAGCGGCGCCCTCTCCGCGTCGTAGAAGACGATCAGGTCGATGTCGCTCGAGAAGTTCAGCTCTCCCGCGCCCTGCTTGCCCATCGCCAGCACGACGAGGCCGCAGCCGACGCTCGGCCGCTCGGGATCCGGCGGGTCGATCTTGCCGCGCGCGGCCTGGGCGGAGAGCAGGAAATCGACGGACCGCGCGACGGCGAGGTCGGCGATCCGGGTCATCGCCGCGGTCACCTCGTCGACCGGCCAGACGCCGCCGAGATCGCACAGCGCGATCAGCACGGCGGCCTCCGTCTTGAAGCGGCGCAGGAGCCGCATCGCGGCCGGCTGGTCCTCCGCCTCGCGCAGCTCGCCAGACAGGCCCTCGCACAGCGCGTCGAGGCGGGCGGACGGGTCCGCGGCCAGCGTCGCCTGCACGAGCCGCGGGTCGGCGGCGAAGCGGCCGCGCAGCCAGCTCGAATGGTCGAGCACGCCGAGGAGGAAGGCGCGCAAGGCCTCGTCGCCCTCGACCATCGTCCGCAGCTCGCCGCATCCCTCCGCCTGAAGCAGGTCCGAGAGATGGGCCTCGGCCGCCTCCGGATCGCTCGGCAGGGGACGTTCGCAGATCTGCGATGCGAGGGGATTCGTGGCCTTGTTCGTCATGCCTCCATTTCGCTGGAATGGCTCGGCAAGGCAAGGACGGCCTTGAGGCCCGGCTCGTTGTCCTCGAAGCGCAGGCTTCCGCCGTGCAGGCGCGCCACGGCGACGACGAGGGAGAGGCCGAGCCCCGCGCCCGGCCGGTTGCGGCTCTCCTCGAGCCGCGTGAAGCGCTCGGTCACGCGCTCGCGCGCCTCCGCCGGGATGCCCGTCCCCCGGTCGGCGACGACGATCTCCGAGGTGCCTTCGCCGGGGGCGATGGTGACGGTGATCGTCGGCCGCCCCGCCGCCGGCGGGCGGGACGCCGTACTTGACCGCGTTGTCGACGAGGTTCGCGACCGCCTGGCCGATCAGCTCCCGGTTCCCCGTCACCGGCGCGCGCTCCGGCAGCGCGACCTCGAGGGCCAGGCCCGCCTCCTCGGCGACCGGCTCGTAGAGCTCGGCGACGTCGCGCACGAGCGGCACCAGGTCGACCTCGGCGAGATGGACGCCGGTGGCGCCGGCCTCGGTGCGGGCGATCATCAGGAGGGCGTTGAACGTCGCGATCAGCTGCTCGGATTCCTCGAGCGTCGTCTCGAGCGCGTCGCGATAGCCCGCCGGGTCGCCCTGCCGCAGCGCCGCCTCGGTGCGGCCGCGCAGCCGGGTGAGCGGCGTCTTGAGGTCGTGGGCGATGTTGTCGGAGACCTCCTTCAGCCCGCGCATCAGCTGCTCGATCCTGTCGAGCATGGCGTTGAGGCTGCCGGCCAGCCGGTCGAACTCGTCGCCGGAGCCCGCGAGCGGCACGCGCTGGGCGAGGTTGCCGGTCATGATCGTGCGGCTCGTCTCGCTGACGGAATCGATGCGCGCCAGGATCTTGTGGCTCACATAGTAGCCGCCGCCGACGCCGAGCAGGATCATCAGGCCGATCGACAGGACCGAGGCGCGCCGGACGATGTCCATGAGCCGGCCGCGGTCCTCGACGTCGCGGCCGACGAGCAGGCGGTAGCCGCCGGACAGCGCGAAGACGCGCACCAGCGCCTCGTGCGGCCCGTTGCGGGCGCCTTCGAGCGGCTCGTAGGTGATGCGCAGGAGGCCCGACTCGTCGAGCGTGCCCTGCGGCACGTCGGCGACGTTGCCGACGAGCTGGTTGCCCTGGAAATCGGTGACGAGGTAGAGCGTGTTGGTCGGGCTGCGCGTGCGCAGCTGGATCACCTGGGCGAGCCGGGTGACGCCGCCGAGCCGGTACTGCTCGGCCAGCCCCTGCACCTCCGCCTCGATCGTGTCGACGAGCTGGTTGGTGAAGATGACGCGGGTGTTCCACGCGATGTAGGCGAGGAGCGAGCCGGCGAACAGCGCGAACACCGCGAGATAGATCAGCGACAGCCGGAAGGCGGTCGAGCGGAGAAGCTTACTGATCGCCGTCACGGATCATGTATCCGGCGCCGCGCACCGTGTGCAGCAGGGGATGGTCGAAGCCCTTGTCGATCTTCGACGCGCAGCCGCGAGACGTGCACGTCGATCACGTTGGTCTGCGGGTCGAAATGGTAGTCCCAGACGTTCTCGAGCAGCATCGTCCGGGTGACGACCTGGCCGGCGTGCTTCATCAGGTATTCGAGCAGCCGGAACTCGCGCGGCTGCACGAGGATCGACTGGCCGCCGCGCGTGACGGCGTGGGCGAGCCGGTCGAGCACGAGGTCGCCGACGCGCAGCACCATCTCGCCCTCGGCGGGGCTGCGGCGGCGCGCGAGCGCCTCGATGCGGGCGAGCAGCTCGGTGAAGGCGTAGGGCTTGGCGAGATAGTCGTCGCCGCCGGCCCGCAGGCCCTTCACGCGGTCGTCGACCTCGCCGAGCGCGGAGAGAATGAGAACGGGCGTGTCGAGCCCCTGCCCGCGCAGCTCGCGGATCACGGACAGCCCGTCGAGCTTCGGCAGCATGCGGTCGACGACGAGGATGTCGTGGCCGCCCTGCCGGGCGAGATGCAGCCCGGTCTCGCCGTCCACGGCGTGGTCGACCACGTGGCCGGCCTCGCGCAGGCCCTTCAGGAGATAGTTCGCGGCGTCGCGGTCATCTTCGATGAGAAGAATCTTCATGGCGCCGGACACTAGCCCATCGAACGGGGAAACGGCAGGCCGGTCGGACCGGCCTGCCGCTCCGGGACGAGCAGTAGAGGGCGAACTATCCTGCTCGTCCCAGTCCATGGGGTGCCCCTTACGCGTTCAGCGAGAGGGCCACGAAGTGGTCGTTGTCGCCGCTGCGGACCCGCAGCAGGACGGCCTCGCGCCCCTTGTCCTTGGCCGCCTGCACCGCGGCGACCACGTCGTGCGGCGACTGTCACGTCCTTGCCGCCGGCCTGCAGGATCACGTCGCCGCGCTGGATGCCCTTGTCGTCGCCTTCGCTGCCGGGGGCCACGTCGACGACGGTGACGCCGTCCTGGCTCTCGGCGAGGGCGAGACCGAGCTCACCGGTGTCGGTCTGGCCCTGCTGCTGGTCCTGCTGGTCGTTCGAGGCGACCTGCTGGTCGCCCGCCGGCTGCTGGCCGAGCTTCACGGTCACGTCCTTGACCTCGCCGTCGCGATAGATCTCGAGCTTGGCCGACTGGTCGGGCTTCATCTCGCCGATCGTGTGGACGAGCGTGCGGGCGTTGTCGATCGCGGTGCCGTTGACCGACAGGATGACGTCGCCGGACTTGAGGCCGGCGTCACCGGCCGGGCCGCTGTCGAGCGTGTCGGCGACGATCGCGCCCTTGGCGGAGTCGAGGCCGATGCTCGCCGCGATGTCCTCGGTGACCGGCTGGATCTGCACGCCGAGCCAGCCGCGGCTGACCTTGCCGTTGTCCTTCAGGTCCTCGATGACCGGGGTCGCGGTGGAGGCCGGGATCGCGAAGGCGATGCCGACATTGCCGCCGCCGCCCGGCGAGAAGATCGCGGTGTTGATGCCGATCACCTCGCCCTTCAGGTTGAAGGTCGGGCCGCCCGAGTTGCCGCGGTTCACCGGCGCGTCGATCTGGATGAAGTCGTCGTACGGGCCCGCGCCGATGTCGCGGCCGCGCGCCGAGACGATGCCGGCGGTCACGGTGTCGCCGAGGCCGAACGGGTTGCCGACGGCGATCGACCCACTCGCCGACGCGCGGCACGTCATGGGCGAACTTGACGAAGGGCAGGTCCTTCTTGGCGTCGACCTTGAGCAGCGCCAGGTCGGTCTTGGGGTCGGTGCCGACCACCTTGGCGGGATACTCGTCGCCGTTCTTCAGGGCGACCTTCACGTTGTCGCCGTCCTCGACGACGTGGTTGTTGGTGACGATGTAGCCGTCGGCGGAGATGATGAAGCCGGAGCCGAGGGCCTCGCGCTTCTGGGCGTGGCGCGGCATGCGCTGGCCCGGCTGGCCGGGCTGGCCCTGCTGGCCGAACTGGTCGCCGAACTGCTCGAAGAAGCGGCGCAGCGGGTTGTCCGGCGGCAGGTCCTGGAAGTTGCCGAACGAGTTGGTCGACATCTGGACCGGCTGTTCCGACTCGACCTGGACGCTGACGACCGCCGGGCTGACCGCCTCGACGATGTCGGCGAAGTCGACCGCCGGCTTGGTGGCGTGCTCGGGCGCCGTCAGCGCCTGGCTCGACTGGCCGCTCTGGCCGGACTGCTCGGCGAACGCCGGAACGGTGCTCTGCGCGATGAAGCCGGTCCCGGCAGTGCCGAGGACCGCGAGAGCCGCGCCGCCCGCCAGGATGGACTTGCGGTTGAGAAAGCTTCTCTTCTCGGACATGGACGTTGATCTCCTCGTCTTCCGGCCGGGGTCTCCGGCCTTGTCTCGAGGAGGAATGTAGGAAAGGTCGCCTTACGGTCGCCTGTCGGCTGGATTAAACCTGGGTAATGTTCGCCGGACGCTTCAGGCGTCCTGCCCCATGACCTCGTCCAGCGCCCGCCTTTCCTCGGCCGTCAGCTCCCGCTGCGGCGGCTCCGCCCGGTTCCGGACCGAGACGACCACCACCGCTCCGCCCACCAGCAGAAGCAGGATCGGCGCGCCCCACAGCAGGGCGTTGTGCCAGGCGAAGCGCGGCCGCAGCAGCACGAACTCGCCGTAGCGGTCGACGATGAAGGCGATCACCTCGTCGTTCGTGTCGCCCTTGGTCAGGCGGTCGCGCACGAGGAGCCGCAGGTCGCGCGCCAGCGGCGCGTCGGAATCGTCGATCGTCTGGTTCTGGCAGACGAGGCAGCGCAGGTGGCTCGAGATCTCGCGCGCCCGCGCCTCGAGCTTGGGATCGGACAGGATCTCGTCTGGCTGCACCGCGAGCGCCGGCAGGGCCACGCCGAAGGCGAGGAAGAACGCGAGCAGCAGGGCGCGGAGGCGCATCGCGGTCATTCCGCCGGTTGCGCCGTGGCCGCGTGGCGCGCCCGGGTCGGCGCGCCGATCCGCAGCCTGCGGTCCGACAGCGACATGCCGCCGCCGAGGAACATGACCACGGCGCCGAGCCAGATCAGCGTCACCAGCGGCTTGTGGTAGGCCCTGACCGCGATCCCGCCGCCCGGCTGCCGGTCGCCCACCGAGACGTAGAGCTGGCCGAGGAGATGGGTGCGGATGCCGGATTCGGTCGTCTGCCGCTGGCTCGCCGTGTACTCCCGGCGCGACGAGTTCCATCGTGCCGAGGTCGCGCGCCGCCCTGTGCCACCGCGAAGGAGGAGACCTTCTCGGTGTAGTTCGGCCCGGTGTTCGGCGAGGTGCCCTTGTAGGTCAGCTCGTAGCCGGCGACGTCGATCGAATCGCCGGGCTTCATCGCGACGATCTGCTCGGTGCCCCAGGCGGTCGCCGCGGTGATGCCGATGACCGTCAGGCCGAGCCCGGCATGGGCCAATGCTGCGCCCCACGCGGAGCGCGGCAGCCCGACGGCGCGGGCGAAGGCCTTGGAGGGGCCGACGCGCGCGATGCCGCTGCGCTCGGCGACGTCGGAGATCGCGCCGAGGATCAGCCACGCGCCGAGGCCGATCGCCAGCGGCGCGAGGACCGGGCCGCCGAACCGGTAGGCGAACGTGGCGACGACGACGAGGACGGTGATGCCCATCGCGACGACGAGCCGCTGCGCGGCGCCGAGGAGGTCGCCCCGCTTCCACGACAGGAACGGCCCGAACGGCACCGCCAGCAGGAGCGGGATCATGATCGGCACGAAGGTCGCGTCGAAGAACGGCGCGCCGACGGAGATCTTGTCGCCGGTGACCGCCTCGAGCGCGAGCGGATAGAGCGTGCCGACGAAGACGACGCCGCAGGCGGTGGTCAGGAGGAGGTTGTTGAGGACGAGCGCGCCCTCGCGGCTGATCGGCGCGAACAGCCCGCCGCGCTGCAGCGTGCCGGCGCGGACCGCGAAGAGCGCCGAGCGCGCCGCCGATCGACATCACGAGGATGGCCAGGATGAACACGCCGCGCGTGGGGTCGGTGGCGAAGGCGTGCACCGAGGTCAGCACGCCCGAGCGCACGAGGAAGGTGCCGAGCAGGCTCAGCGAGAAGGTCAGGATGGCGAGCAGCACCGTCCACACCTTCAGCGCGCTGCGCTTCTCCATGACGATCGCGGAGTGGACCAGCGCGGTGCCGGAGAGCCACGGCATGAACGAGGCGTTCTCGACCGGGTCCCAGAACCACCAGCCGCCCCAGCCGAGCTCGTAATAGGCCCAGTAGGAGCCGACGGCGATGCCGAGCGTCAGGAAGCTCCAGGCCAGCAGCGTCCACGGCCGCACCCAGCGCGCCCAGGCCGCGTCGACCCGGCCCTCGATCAGCGCCGCCACGGCGAAGGCGAAGGCGATGGAGAAGCCGACATAGCCCGTGTAGAGCAGCGGCGGATGGATCGCGAGGCCCATGTCCTGCAGGATCGGGTTGAGGTCGCGGCCCTCCGCAGGCGCCGGCCACATCCGCGCGAACGGGTTCGACGTCGCCAGGATGAAGATCAGGAAGACCGAGGCGATCCAGCCCTGCACGGCGAGCACGGTCGCCTGCAGCGTCGCCGGCAGGCGGCTGCCGAACATCGCGACGAGGGCGCCGAACAGCGTCAGGATGAACACCCACAGGACCATCGAGCCCTCGTGGTTGCCCCACGTCGCCGTCAGCCGGTAGATCAGCGGCTGCGCCGTGTGCGAGTTCGCCCAGACGAGCTCGACCGAGAAGTCCGACCGGACGAACAGCATCATCAGGATGGCGAACGACGCCGTCACGAACAGGAACTGCCCGATCGCCGTCGACTGCCCGACCGCCATCAGGCGCGGGTCGTTGCGCCGCGCCCCGATCAGCGGGACGCTCGACTGCACGAGCGCCAGGACGAGGGCGAGGATGAGCGCGAAAAGTCCGGTTTCAGCCGTCACTGCTTCGCCGTCTCCATGAAGTGACCCTGCTTCTTGAGGCTGTCGGCAACCTCGGGCGGCATGTAGTTCTCGTCGTGCTTGGCGAGCACGGTGTCGGCGTGGAAGACGCCGTCCGGCCCGAGCGTCCCCTCGGCGACGACGCCCTGCCCCTCGCGGAAGAGGTCGGGCAGCAGGCCGCTGTAGACCACCGGCAGGTCGTGCGCGGTGTCGGTGACGACGAAGTGGACCGTCGCCTTCTCGTCGTGCTTGACGCTGCCCTCCATCACGAGCCCGCCGAGCCGGATGCGGCGGTCGATGCCCGGGGTGCTCGGCCAGCACGTCGCTGGGGCTGTTGAAGAAGACGATCGAATCCTGGAAGGCCGAAAGCACGAGCCCCACGGCCGCCGCGAGGACGAGCCCCGCCACGCCGATCAGCGTCAGTCGCCTCTGTTTTCTCGTCATTTCGTCACCACGCGTCAGCTGCCGATGCCGAGTTGCCGCGATGCTTCCGCAATGCGGTCGGTCTCGGACGGAAAGTTCTTCTGGGCGCTCGCGAGCGCCGACTTGGCGTCGTCCATGCGGCCGAGCACGACGTAGGCGCGCGCGAGCTTCAGCCAGCCTTCTAGGTCGTCGCCGTTCTTCTCCAGCCGGTCGGCGAGCCGCGCCACCATGCTCTGGATCATGGCCGAGCGGTCCTCGGCCGACATGTCCTGCGCCGCCGCCACCTGCTCTTCGCTCGGGCCGCCGGCGGCGCTCGCCATCGGCGGCGCGCCGCCCTCGACCTGCTGCCTCACCGCGGCGAGCCGCGTCTCGACCTCGCCGCGCCACGGCGCGTCGGCCGGCGCCTCGGCGAGAAGCGACTGCCAGCGGCTGAGCGCGGTCTGCATGTCGCCGTCCTGCTCCGCCGCCATGGCCATCAGGAAGGCCGGCTTCACCGCGTCGGGATCGATCTTCAGGGCCGCCTGCAGCGCCTCGCGCGCGTCGGCGGTGATGACGCCGTCGGCCGACGCCGCGAGCGCCTCGCCGAGGTCGGCCTGCAGCGTCGCGCTCGGGCCGGACAGGCGGATCGCGTTGCGGTAGGCGTCGGCGGCCGAATCGAAACGGCCCATCCGCATGTAGACCGGCGCGAGCACGGTCCAGCCCTGCGCGTCCTCCGGGTTCTTCGCGAGGTGGGCCTCCACCTTGGCGACGAGCTCGGCGATGTTGGAGTTGGCGGCTTCCTGCCGGGCCCGCACCTCCGCGGCCGGCTGGCCCGGGATCTGCGGCTGGCCGATCGCCAGGTAGACGGGCAGCGCGAGCAGCGGCACGCCGACAGCCAGGACCACCGCGGCCCAGCCCGCCACCGACGCCGAGCGCTTGCCCTCGGGCTCGGGCGCCTTCGCGGCCATCACCCGCCGGGCGATCTCGCCGCGGCCGGCGTCCGCCTCGGCATGGCTCATCACGCCCGAGGCCTCGTCGCGGTCGATCGCCTCGAGCTGGCGCCGGTAGACCTCCTGGTCCGCCGCGGCGTGGCCGCGCTTGCGCGCGGAGCGCGCACGGCTGAGCGGCGCCAGTGCGATCAGCACGGCGAGTCCGGTCATTGCGGCGAAGATAGCAAACAGTGTCATGGGCCTAACGCGCCGGACGATACATCGCGATCATCCATGCGGAAATGGGCAAAGGGTCGCAATCGGGATTTGTACCTAGAAGGATTCCAGAATGCGGCAGCAATGTGCCCGCGGGGCGTCAGACCGCCTCGGCCGTCGCATGCTCGGCCGCCGCGGCGGCCTCGGCCTCGTCCTCCATCTCCTCGGCCACCGGGCCGGCGAGGATGGACACGACGGCCTCGAAGGTCTCGCGCCGCGACCGTTCGGCCGGCGTCATCGCGGCGCGCGGCCGCGTGTCGAGCCGCGTCGCGCTGTAGAGCGTCTCGAGATGCGCCTCGATCTTGCGCAGCGCCTCCATGACCGAGCGGTTGACGGCGAGCTCGGAGCGCAGCGGCCGCAGCGCCGCGAGCAGCCGCGCCAGGTAGATCGCCCGGGTCTCGCGCTCGCCCTGCTGGGCCTCCTCGCCGGCGTTCCGCGGCGCGCGCAGCGCCCGCACGATGGAATCGGCCGCCTCGCCGATCTCGCCCGACAGCGAGGCGGCGATCCACCGCCGGCGCTCGCCGAGCGTGGTGCGCCACGACGGCGCCTTGTCGAGGTCGATCGCCACGCCGAGGGCGCGGGCGATGCGGTGGAAGCGGACGAGCTCGGCATGCAGCCGGTCGAAATGCTCGGGCTGCCCGATCACCCGGTCGATGCGGGCGGCGGTGAAGTCGAGATCGGCGAGCAGAACGTCGACGCAGCCGGCGAGCCGGCTGTTGGCGAGCTTGGCGCCGTCGTCGGTGCCCTCGGTCGCGGTGAGCAGCCGGATGAGGTCGGTCGGGTCCGGCAGCTCGCGGAAGACGCGCACGAGCGACAGCGCGAGCGGGTCGTCCTGCGCCGCCAGCACGCCGACCAGCTCGCTGATCGCGTTGCGGTCGAGGGACCCGCTCTCCGGGCCGAGATAGCCCGCCACGTGCCGGCCCAGCCGGTCGAGGTCGACCTCCCGCTCGAACACCTCGGCGATGTCGGCGAGATCGGCGAAGGCCTGCGCGCCGCCGACCCTCAGCGTCAGCTTCTGGCGGTAGAGGTCGGACCGGTTCGCGACGTCGTTGGCCTCGTGGATGGCCGCCGCCGCGTCGGCGCGCATGCCGACGACGAGGCTGTCGGCTTCCGACAGGTCGCCGTGCAGGATCGCCTCCACGGCCCGTTCCGTGCGCTCCGTCCAGTTGCTGTTGTCGGTGCGGAAGCTCAGCCACTTCCACAGGCCGTCGAGGCTGGGGCGGTGGATGAAGCCGCGATGCTTGGTGGTGCCGCGCTCGTCGATGACGAAGGGCTCGCAGGGACGGAAGAACACGAGCCGCGCGAACTGCAGCCCGCTCTCGGCGCGCAGATCCTGCTCAAGCCCCGGGCGCAGGGCCTCGAGGATCATGGCGAGTTCGGCACTCGACCCGCCTCGTCCGCCTGCCATGGCGACCTGCTTCAGCAGATCCAGCCTGCGATAGGAGGACAGACGGTCGAGATAGGAACGTAGCCGGTCGAGCGACCCCGGCCTTGCCGACATGCCTCACTCCGCGGGAAAGGGCCCAAGTAATCGCGGAGCAGTTTCTGCCCAAGAGGGTTAATGCATCGTTATTTCGCGGCCGGCGGCGGATCGTTTCCGCCGCCGCCGGCCGCGAGGATCGCTCAGCCGACGGGCGTCCAGGTGCCGTTCGGGTTGCGGCAGGCGGTGCCCTGCGCGACCTGCGGCTGGCCGTCGATGTAGATCGTGTGCGTGTAGTTGCGGCAGTCGGCGCCGGCGCGCTGGTAGGCCGGGCCGGGCACGACCTCGCCGTAGACGTTGCTGTCCGGGCTGCGCCACACGACGGGGCTGCCGGCCGGGCCGTACTGCAGCGCCTGGTACTCCGCCTCGCGCGCGCGCTGGCGCGCCTGCTCGTCGATCGAGGCGCCGATGCGGTTGCCGATCAGGCCGCCCGCCACGATGCCGACCGCCGTCGCCGCCGCCTGGCCGGTGCCGGAGCCGAACTGGCTGCCGATCAGGCCGCCGGCCGTGGCGCCGATCACCGTGCCGGCCGTCTCGTTGGGGTTGTTGCAGCCGACCACCGACAGCCCCCCGGCGATCACCAGCGCGATCTTGATCCCATTCCTCAACGTCTCGCCCTCCTCAGAAGCGTTTGCTCGCGCCGACCCTGCTAGCGCGTTCCGGCGGCCAGTCCAAGCGCCTGATTGGGGCCGAAGCGAGGCGCATGCGTCAGGCGCGCGGCAGGGTCAGCGCCGCCCGCAGCCCGCCGGACGGCGAATCCTCGAGCCGCAGCCGGCCGCCGTAGAGGTCGACGAGCTCGGCGACGATCGACAGGCCGAGCCCCGAGCCCGGCCGCGACGTGTCGAGCCGCTGGCCGCGCTTCAGCGCCTCGGCCCGCTGCCCCGCCGGGAGGCCCGGCCCGTCGTCGTCGATCACGATCGCGAGCGCCTCGCCGCCCTGCGCCGCGACCGTCACGTCGACCTGCGCGGCCGCCCACTTGCAGGCATTGTCGATGAGGTTGCCGAGGATCTCCTCGAGATCCTGCCGCTCGCCGCGGAACCGCACCTCGTCGCGGCAGGTCAGGATGACCGAGATCCCGTCGCTGCTCGTGGATCCGCTCCATCGTCCGGGCCAGCGCCTCGACGACCGGCCGCACCTCGCACACCGCGCCGAGCACGCGCGAGCGGCCGGCCATGCGCGCCCGCTCGAGATAGAGGTCGAGCTGGTGGCGCATCACCTGCGCCTGCTCCTCGACCTTGCCGCCGAGAGGCCCTGCGTCGCCGCGCGCCTCGTTCAGGAGCACCGACAGCGGCGTCTTCAGCGCGTGCGCCAGGTTGCCGACATGCGTGCGCGCGCGCTCGACGATCTTGGCGTTCGAATCGATGAGGCTGTTCAGCTCCCTGCACGAGCGGCATGATCTCGCCGGGATAGCGTCCCTCGAGCCGCGTCGAGCGGCCCTCGCGGATCGCCGCGAGCGCCCGCCCCAGCCGGTGCAGCGGCATGAGGCCGACGCGCACCTGGACGACCGAGATCGTGACGAGGCCGATCCCGAGCAGGGCGAACACCGCGAAGAGCCGCACCCGGAAGGCGGCGAGCTCGGCGTCGACGTCGGCGAGGTCGCCGGCCATCACGAAGTTCAGCTGGTCGCCGCTCGCGTCGAAGATCACGACGCGCTCGATCGCCAGGAGGTCGCGTCCGGCCGGGCCCTCGATGACGGCCTTGCGGCGGAAGTCGCGGTCGTACGGCGCGTCGGAGACCGGCGCCATCTCGAGCCGCCCGCCGGCGAGCGACGGCGAGACCATGCCGAGCCCCGGCTTGCCGGCCACCGTCACCTGCCAGTACCAGCCGGAATGGTAGGAGGCGAAGCGCGGCTCGCCGAGATTGGGCGTCCCGCTCAGCTGGCCGGTGTCGCTCTGGTCGACGGAGGCGACGAGGTTGAGGCTGTAGACGTCGAGCAGCGTCTCGAAGCTGCGCTCGACGGTCGAGCGGTACCAGGCGAGCAGGACGAAGCCGGCGAGCAGCAGGGCGAGCAGGCTCCAGCCGGTCGCCAGGAGGAACAGCCGGAAGGCGAGCGATGTGGTTTCCCAGCGCTGCCGCCAGCCCGCCGGAGGCGGCGCGGCGTCGAGCGGGGTGGCGGAGTCCTCAGGCGCTTCCGCCATCGCTCATCCGGTAGCCGAGCCCGCGCACCGTCTCGATCAGCTCGCCGGGGATCTTCTTGCGCAGGCGGCCGACGAAGACCTCGATCGTGTTGGAGTCCCGGTCGAAATCCTGGTCGTAGAGATGCTCGACGAGCTCCGTGCGCGAGACGACGCGCCCCTTGTGGTGCATGAGATAGGCGAGCAGCCGGTATTCGAGCGAGGTGAGCTTCACCGGGTTGCCGTCGACGGAGACGCGCGAGCTGCGCGTGTCGAGATGCACCGGGCCGCAGGCGATCTCGCTGGTCGCGTGCCCCGCCGCCCGGCGCAGCAGCGCCCGCACGCGCGCCAGCACCTCCTCCATGTGGAAGGGCTTGGCGACGTAGTCGTCGGCGCCGGCGTCGATGCCGGCGACCTTGTCGCTCCAGCGGTCGCGCGCCGTCAGCAGCAGCACCGGCATGTCGCGCCCGTTGGCCCGCCACGCCTCGAGCACCCTCAGCCCGTCCATCCCGGGCAGGCCGATGTCGAGCACCACCGCGTCGTAGGGCTCGGTGTCGCCGAGGAAGTGGCCCTCCTCGCCGTCGGAGGCGGTGTCGACGGCGTAGCTCGCCTCGGTGAGCGCCGCGACGAGCTGGCGGTTGAGATCGGGATCGTCCTCGACGACGAGGATGCGCATGGACGGCTCCTGGTCAGCGCGGGTCGAAGGTGACCTTGCGGCGCACCGGGGGGGAGTTGTCCTTTCGGATGAGGATCGTCATCACGCAGACCTGCTTGCCGTTCTGCGTGACGAGCTTCGGCGAGCCGATCACCTCGCCCCCCTGCTGCTTGGCGACGGCGTCCGCGTGGGCGCAGCTCCCGGCCGCCAGCAGCCATGGCGACGGCGGCAGCTGCGGGCGCGGTGCCGCTGCCATGAGGAGGGCCGCGAGCGGGGCGAGGAGGATGTGGGTGGTCGGGCGGATCATGCTTTGGGTCTAGCGGAAGATGACTGAACCTCGGATGAACGCGCGCCGGTGCCGCCAAGTCACCACGCCGGCACGCGTTCCGCAACCCTCGACCCGACCTCCCGCCCGCCGGGGCGGAGGGTCGTCAGCCCCTGTCGTTCGCGAAATACCACACCGACACCGCGGTCGCGCCGTCCAGCGCCAGCGTGGTGATGACGTCCTGCTGGCCGCTCAGGTCGATGCCCGCGTGGTCCTTGAGGAACAGCACGGCGAGGCCGACGACGCAGGCGACGAGCTTGCGGTAGGTGCCGAGATTCATGACGGCGTCTCCTTCATGTTGAGGGCGTGCTCGCGAACCGCCGCGGCGGCCTCGCGGCGCGCCCGGCTGCGGATGGAGAGGAGGACGGCGGCCGCGAGCAGGAGCCCCGCCGCCCCGGCCAGGAGCGCGACCGCGCCCCAGTCGACGGCGGCGCCCGCATCGGCCGCGGCGGCGCCGCTGCCGGCCGCGCCGCCGGTCACCGCCACCGCCTTCGACGCCGTCTTCTGCCGCGCGGCGGCGGCGGACAGCGCGGCCGCGTCGGCCAGCAGCGCCGCGGCGGAGGCCCCGGCCATCTGCAGCCCGAGCGCCCGCACCTCGCCCACCCGGCGGCCCCAGCCCCTGCCGAAGACGCGCCAGCCCGGCAGGCCCCTGAGGAAGCCGAGGCGCAGGTCGGTCGCGCGCCTGACGACGGCGTCGGCGGGCGTGCGGGCAAGCGCCTCGAGCGTCTTCGGGCCGATGGCGCCGTCCGCCCTCGCGCCGGCCGCTTCCTGCGTCCACCTGGCGCCGCGCGAGGGGCCGGAGTTCACCGCCGCGTCGTAGGTCACGAGGTCGACGCCGGCCGGCAGGTCGTCGCCGCGCACCCTGTCCCAGTAGTTCGCGCGGTAGATCGGCCGCACCGCGTCGGGCGTCAGCGCCCTCACCTCGGCCTTCGTCGCCGGCCGTCCGAGCCAGGCCGAGAGCGTCCGGATCGTGATGCCGAGACTGGTTGCCCCGCCGGGGTCGGCGGGATGGTCGACATAGCCGCCCTCGTGCCTCAGCGTCGCGCCGAAGCAGGCGGCCCAGTTGCTGGCCGTCATGGTGTCCTCGATGGTGAAAGGGCGCGGGCGGTGCCGGGCGTGGGGCGCCGGCTTCGCGGTGGCGCCGGGGGTCAGACCTCGAAGGCCTGGAACCAGGTGTATTCGGCGATGCCGTAGACGCCCTTGTCGCTCGTCCCCTCGGCGAGGGCGTAGAGCTCGAAATAGTCGCTGCCGTTCGCCGACACGACCACGTCGATCGAGGCGTTCTGGTTGCCCGTTCCCGCGACGCTCTCGTAGTTCGCGCGGTAGAGCGCGCCGTTCTTGTAGAGCAGGCACGCAAGCCGCGTGTTGTCCTCGATGCCGCCGACATGCAGCACCGCCGAGACGCAGTAGCGCCCGGCCGGCGGCTGGAAGCGTCCCGTCGCCGTGTCGTGGATCCCGCCGTCGTCCCAGCTCTCCACGTCGAAGACGATCTTCGTCGCCGTCCCCGCGGGAAGCGTGGTGAAGTAGGTCGAGGTCGTGGCGGAGAACGAGCGGCGCCCGATCGCCTCGCGGATCGGCCGCCAGGCCGAGCCGGTCCGGCACAGCAGCGCCCCCTCGTCCGCGGCGAAGGCGATCCAGCCCTCGCGGGGCACGAGGAAGCGCCAGCCGCCGTCGGCCGCGAAGGCGATCTCGCCGTCATGCCCGGCCCAGTCGCCCGTCGCGCCGGCGCCGACGATATGGCGGTCGCCGTCGGCGGCGCCGGCGGGCGGGCTCGTCAGGTCGCGATCGAGCACGCTCGGCTGGACGGCGGCGTCGAGCAGGCGCAGCGCCTCGTTGTGCGTCACGTGCTTCTGCGCCTGCGCCGCGGCGATCTCCGGCAGCGACAGGTTCGGCGTGTAGGTCATTCCGCTCTCCTCAGAGATGATGCGTCGCCGCCGCCGGGACGCCGCGGCCGAACGAGGCGCTGAGCTGGCTGACGCGCCAGTCGAGGCTCGTCACCGCCGCGCCGAAGTCGGCCTCCTGCTGCGCGGCCGTGTAGGTCACCGGGGCCGCCTCCGCCGCGACCTCCCGCACCACCGCACCGCCGCTCAGGATCTCCACCGCGTAGGCCTCGCGCTCCTCGCCGAGCGGCACGTCGGACCCGTCCCAGCCGTCGCCGCCGAGCCGCGTGCGGCGGACCCAGGACAGCGTCACGTCGTCGGAGCCCCCGCCCCGCCAGGCCTTCAGGTGCACCGGCGCCAGCGGCCGCCGGCCGCGGCCGCGCAACGTCGACCTGCCGCTCGGCGTAGCTCGCGTCGGTGACGGGTCGGCTCGCCGGCCCGGCGCGCCAGTTGAGCGGCAGCCCCACGAGGTCGGCCGGCAGCTGCGGCTGTCCCAGCGCCCCGTCGAGCACCACGACCCGCGCGCCGGCCGCCACGGGATCGCGCATCGCGTGCTCCGAGCCGCGCTGGCCGCGCAGCAGCGTCGTCAGCCGGTAGCGGTCCGCCCCGATCAGCTCGGCGTCGAGGAACTGCACGACCTCCCACTCGCCGTCCGCGTTCTCGACGGCCAGCGCGTTCGCGCCGTTCAGCACCTGCAGCTCGCTCGCCGAGGCGACCGTGCCGGTCGGCAGCGTCAGGTAGAGCGCGTTCACCCGGTCCCAGCGCCAGGCCGGGCCGGAGTAGAGATCGTAGGTCAGTTCCCCCAGCCGCGCCGGCGCCGGCAGCACGGAATCGAGCGCGAAGCCCTCCGCCTCGGGCGACCGGTAGAGCGCGACGCCGCCCGGCCACGGGCTCGCATAGGCGGCCGCGTAGCCGCGCCAGTCGTCGTCGCCGTCCTGCAGCAGCGGCCCGTCGAGGAACACGATCTCCGGCCGGCCGATCACCGCCGCGCCGGCGACCGTGCGCGTCCGGCCGGGCGCCGGAAGCCCCGCGAACAGGCTGCCGTCGGTGCGCACGAGCCGCGCCCGGCCGTGCCGCGCCGTCCGCGATCTCGCCGATCCGCCAGGTCTCGTTGCCGGCTTCCTCGAAGCGCACGACGTCGCCCGGGTCGAGCGCGATCAGCGACGGCGGCAACACCGCCTCGAGCGCCTCGCGCCCCACCCAGGCCTCGCGCAGCAGCGTCTCGGCGATCGTCCGCGCCCGCCCCTCGTCCATCGTGCAGGGCAGGTCCACCTGCTGCACCAGCCGCGACCCGCCGAGCGTCCGCCGCGCCTCGACGCCCGCCGGCTGGTCGTCGCTGGCGAACTCGCCGTAGGAGAGCTTCACGACGGCCGGGATCTCCGTCTCCTGCGCCCGCGTCTTGCGCCACGGCTCGTCCTCGCCCTCCTCGACGAGGTCGCCGGCCTGAAGCGCATGGCGCACCGGCGCGCCGGCCCGCGGCCGGAAGCGGATCCTGCCCTCGCTCTCCACCGCGTCGCAGAGGAACGCCTGCGACAGCGCCTCGAACACGGCGCGCGCGCTCGTCGCGCGGTCGACGACCACGCCGTCCACCGTGCCTTGCATCGGCTCGACGGCCACGTCCCCCTCGACCCCGTAGAGCCGCGCGATCTCGGCCAGCGTCTCCGGCGCCGGCGCCGTGCCCAGGCGCGCCGGTCAGCCAGTGGCCGAGCCGCCAGTTGGCGCCGTCCGCCCATGTCGTCTCGTCGAGCGGGAAGGACGGCGGCATGCCGCGCGTCCCACGTCCACACGCTGGCGCGGTCGAGCGTCGATCATCGGCCCGTCATAGACGGTCGAGACCGGGTTGTTCGCCGCGTCGCCCCAGTATCCCAGCGTCGCCTCGAGATAGGCGCGCGGCATCGCGTCGTCGCGGGCGCCGCTCGAATAGTGCGGCAGCGTCGATTCCGACGACTTGGGGTCGTAGAAGACGTTCGGCTGGTTCGCCCCCTTGTCGACGGCGGGGCAGCCGATCTCGGTGAACCAGACCGGCTTCGACTGCGGCACCCACGCCGTCGGCGTCGGCCGCGCGCACCCCGCCCGGCCGGTCGTGGTGGGCGTTCGCGCCACCAGTTGCGGATGTCCTTGTGGCGGAACACCCAGTGCTCGCCGTGCGCCCGTCGGCGATCGGCGTGCGCGCCTGGGCCTCGCGGTCGGCTTCGCCGGCGTAGTACCAGTCGTAGTCCTCGCCGCCCTCGACGTTGCCGCGCGAGATAGTCGCGGTCGTAGATCGACCGTCGGCCCGTCCGGCGCATAGTCGAGATGCTCGGTGCCGTCGCGCCAGTCGGCGAGCGGCAGGTAGTTGTCGATGCCGACGAAGTCGATCTCGGCGTCGCCCACAGCGGATCGAGGTGGAAGCGCACGTCGCCCGTGCCGTCGTCCGGCCGGTGGCTGTGATACTCCGACCAGTCGGCGGCGTAGCCGATCTTCACGCCCGCCCCGAGGATCTGCCCGCACGTCGGCGGCGAGCGTCTTCAGGCGTCGACGAAGGGATAGTCGCCGGCGCCGTCGCGCACCGTCGTCAGCCCGACCATCTCCGAGCCGATCGCGAAGGCGCTCGACGCCGCCGGCGGCGGCCGCGAGCGTCGCCATGTGCAGGATGAAGCGGCGATAGCGACCATTCGGCGGTGCCGGAATAGATCGACCGTCCGGCCGTTCCAGGCGAACTGCCCCGGCTGCGCCGCCGCCGACGAAGGCCGTCGACCTGGTCGCGTCGCCGCGCGCGTCCTGTCGGGCGAGCCCGGCGTAGCCCGCCGCCGGCGAGCAGGTGATCCGCCCGCGCCACGGATAGGCCGGCTGGCCGCCGCCGCCGCGTCGTCGGAATACGGGTTCGGCAGGTCGTTGCCGCTGCGCGATGTCCATCATGACGAACGGGTAGAGCATCACCTCGTAGCCCGCGCGCCTTCAGCTCGTCGATCGCCGCGCACCACCGACAGCGTCGTCGGGCGTGCCGCCATAGGCCGGCCCGCCGTCGTGCTGCGGCTCACCATCTCCGCCGTCGCCCGCGTCAGGCCCGCGACCATCCAGGCGTAGCCGTTCGCCTGCGCGCCCTCGCGCGGGCAGCGTCGTCTTGTCGGCGCTCTCGACCTTCGGCCGGATCGTGCAGTGCCCGCAGCGCAGGTCGTCGCCGAACCAGGCGACGACGAGCGACACGTGCTCGAGGTTCGGCGCACACGTCGGCCAGCAGTCGTCGAGCGAGACCGTCCAGTCCGCGCCCTCGAGCTTGCGTGTGCCGGTTCTCGGTCGCGTACGGCGCCGAGCCGGCGACCCGCGCGACGCGGCATCCGGGTCATAGCCGAACTCGGTCGCGCCGGGGATCAGCGACACGCCCGCGATCGCCGTCCTCCAGCGCGCCGACGCGGCCGGAAGACCTCCGCCGTGATCTGCGGGATGCGGTTGCCGAACGTCGCTCGAGCGGCAGCGGCTCGAACACGACATAGCGCCAGCCCGCGATAGGCCGGGCACGTTGCCCGCGCCCTCCTTCGCCTCGATCAGCGCGTCCGGCAGGCTGCGCCTCGCCGCCCGTGATAGAAGGCGCACGTCGATCACCGTCCTGGTCGAGCAGCTGGCCGTCGGCCCAGATCCGGCCGATCCGGTCGACCGGCCCCTCGCAGAGCGCCACGGCGAAGTTCGCGTAGTAGCTGTAGGTCGTCGTCGTCACGGTGCCGCCGGGCTCGCCGCCCTTGCCGCCGCCGGTCTCCTCGGTCTTCGCCTCCTCCTCGAAGCGCGGTCGCCCAGATCATCTGGCCCGTCAGCCGCGCCCGGCCGACGAGCCGCGGCATCGGCGCGCCCTCCGTCGAGCTCGTGACGAGACGTCCGTCAGGCGCGGGCCGGTCTGCCGCCGAGCCGGCGCGGCCGAGGCGATCAGCGTCTGGTCGATGGCCGCGCCGGCGAGCGCCGCCGAGCGCCCGGCCGACGATGCGCGCCGAGCGGGCCGCCGAGCGCCGCCGCCGACGACCGGCGCCGACGCCTGAGAGAAGCGAGGTGTCGCCATGTCACACCGCTCCCGGGAAAGGCGAAGGCGCGCCGCGATCCGGCGCCGCCACCAGCTCGTCGAGCGACACCTCGCTCACCGGCGCGCCCTCGATGCGCGTGGATGAACGGCTCGTGCCGCTCGCGAGAAGCCGCCGCGTGCTTCGCCACGCCGCCGCGCATCCGGAACACGCAGCACGTCGCCCGGCTCCGCCGCGCGCCGCCGGCCGCTCGACGAGGTGCCGCGCTGGCCGTCTCGAGCATGGTCTCGACGCCCGTCGCCTCGCCCCAGTCGGCGCGTATAGGCCGGCAGCGCCTCCGGCTCCGTCGCCGAAGAGCGCCCGCCAGACCCCGCGCACGCAGCCCGAGGCAGTCGCAGCCGACGCCCTTGCAGCGAGGCCTGGTGGCGGTAGGGCGTGCCGATCCACGCCCGCGCCTCGGCGACGATCGCCGCGCGGCTCACGCCGATCGTCGATGTCCGAGACGCAGCTGCCCGCCGCCGTCGTGCGCCGTCGCCCTCGCGCGGCATAGGCGAAGGCGCGAAGTCGTTGCCCGGCATGTGCGGGAAGCCGCGGAAGTTGACGACGTTGTCGAACTTCGCCCGGCAGGTCGCAAAGCGCTTGTCGCAGCCGGCGCTCACCGTCGAACGTGTCGCCCGCCGCCACCGCGAATCGCCGTCGCGCTCCCACAGCTCCGAGCGTCGCCGCGCTCGCCGTCGCGGTGCGCCTGCGACCTCGCCGCGAGCCCGGCATTGGCGCCGCCGGTCCAGGCGAGCCGGCCGCGCGCGAACCAGCCGGCGGCGAAGCCGGCGAGGCCCGCTGCAGGTCAGCGACCCGGTCGCTCGCGCGACCGCCGTCACCGTCGCCGCGCCATCGGCCGGGTCGTCGAGGTCGACGCCGCAGCGGGCGTCGCCGAGATCGGCGTCGCACAGTGCGCTGGTAGATGCGGCCCCTGCGCCTGGTCGAGCCTGTGCGGCGAGGCCGCGCAGCTCCGCCGCGAAAGCGACGCCGTCCTCGCGCGCGCACCTCGCCGATCGATGCCCGCGCGCAGCAGGACGCGCTGCGCCGGCGTCGCCCAGTTGACCCGCCAGATCTCGACCGCCGCGCCGTCGTAGCGGCCGGCGCGGATGTCGTCCTCGGTGATCCGCGTCCGAGGACAGCGCGCCCGACACCTCCGAGATCGTCGACGGCGAGGCCGAGGCTCGACCGCGCCTCGCCGCCGTCGAAGCCCGTCGCCGGGCTCGAAGGTCGTGCCGTCGAAGCGCAGCGCCCGGTCGTGGTCGGTGAAGCCGAGCACCACGCCGTCGGTCCGCGTCAGCCGCCAGCACCAGGCAGAGCGTCGTCGCCCCGCTCGCGAGATGCGCGGCGAGGTCCGTCGTCGGCAGCGTCTTCATGCGCGTGACCTCGACCAGCGGGATCGCCGGGATCTCGCCGGCGTCGAAGCTCGGCTCAGGTCGACCTCGAGCCGGTCGGTGTCGAAGCGCACCGGCACGTCGAACTGGAAGCCCGCGGTCACCGCCGCGCCGGCGCCCGGCGCCGTCTCGAAGGTCACGATGCCGGTCGTCGCGTCGACGCGACCAGTCCGCCGCCCTGCGCCACCCCGTCGACCGCCACCAGCACCGTCCCCGCGACCGGCTTGGTGATCGCGCCGCGTCCACGGCAGCGAACGCCGCGCCATAGGTCTTGGCGAGCTGGAACGGACGCCGTCGTCCCGTCGCCGGTGCCGATCGCCTGGTCGCCGCGCCGACGGCGTCGCGCGCCGGCGCGCAGCGACTTGCAGTCGGCCCAGTCGCGCCAGCGGAAGCCGTGGCAGCCGCCCGCGCCGCTCCTCGAAGAAGGCGATCACCGCGTGCAGGTCGTCGACGCGACCGGATGCCGTAGCCGGCATTGTAGCGCCGCCGCGAATCCGCCCAGCGGATGTTGCGCTCCTCGTGGCCCGAGCGCGAGCGCGACCACGTCGGTCCGCCGCTCCGGCCCGCCGCGACGAGCCGCGCGCGATCGTCCGGCGGAAACCGCACTTCGTGAAAGGCCATGGGTTCACCTCAATCTCGCCGCTGGCCGGCATTCGCCGTCCAGCTCGCCCAAAGCGGCCCAGCTCGCGCGCCCGAGGCCGCGAAGACCCTCTCCCCGGCCGCTCCTCCCCGCGACGGGGATCCACCGACGGCGCAGCCGCCACCCTCCCCTCGATGGGGAGGGTCGGAGCGAAGCTCCGGGGTGGGGTGGGGCCGCTTGCTCGGAGCGTGCCGCTCCACCCCCGCCCGGTCCTGCGGGCCGACCCGGGGCCGAGCCCCGTCTCGGCCCGTCCTTCGAACCCCGCCATCGAGGGGGGAGGTGAGCGCCACCCTCACAAATTCCGCTGCCCCCGCGCCGCGGCGCGGGCGAGCATCGCCTGGATCTGCGACTCCGACCTGAGGAACGACGCGGCGTCCGGGCTCGTGACGTTGAAATGGATCGTCACGCCCCCGCCGCCCGCCCGCACGCCGAGCCGCCCGTCCGCGCCGCGCGCCAGCGGCAGCACGGCCTCCGGCCCCGCCTCGCCCATCACGCCGGCGCGGCCGCCGGCCAGGCCGAACAGCGTCGGCCGGCTCACCACGCCGCCGTCGAACGCGCCGCCCCTGGCGAAGGGCAGCGCGCCGCCGAGCAGGCCCGAAAGCCCCGCCGACAGCGTCTGCTCGAGCGGCTTCAGCGCGACGTCGAGCGCGAGCCGCGACAGCCGCAGCGCGATGTCGCGCAGCACGTCGCCGAACGCCCTGCCCTTCAGGATCGCGCCCTCGAAGGCCCGCCCGATCGTCGAGGCGAAGCGGTCGGCGAGCCGCGTCGCCTCGCTCAGGTCGCGCTCGAAAAAGCTCAGGTCGGCCCGCACGGGCACGTCAGCTCCTTGTCACCGAAGGGGTCCATCCCGCTCCTCCCTGTCGTCGGGAAACCGCGCCATCAGCGCGCGCAGCTCGTCCTGGCCCGGCGGCCCGGCCGGCTCCGGCGCGAGCGCCCGCAGCGCCAGCGCCACCTCGCGCGGCGTCATCGCCCAGACATCGCGCGGCGGCAGCCGGAGCGCCGCCACCGCCAGGCCCGCCAGCCGCGCCACGGCCGAGCCGCCGCTCATCCGCCCGCACCCGCGTCGAAGGTCGCCTCCAGCAGCTCGCCGACGAGCCGGACGAAGCCGGCCGCGCCGCCGTCGACGCGCATCGCCGCCACCTCGTCGTCCGAGACCGTGGCCCCCGCCGCCGCGCAGGCCCGCGCCGATCACCGCGATCGCCTCGCGCGCCCTCAGCCGGCCCTTGCCGAAGCGCTCCGCCAGCGCGCCCAGGTCCTCGACCCCGAGCGCCGCCTCGAGCTCGGCCAGAGCCCCGAGCGTCAGGCACAGCGTCCGCGCCCGCCCGTCGAGCACCGCCTCGACCTCGCCCCGCAACCGGTTGACCATGTGGTTCTCCTCGCATCCCTGCAGGCCACCGCCTCCTGCTCGCGCTTATCCGGCGCATCGCCGCCGTCAAACGCGGCTCACGGGCGCCCTCTCCCTTCCGCTCATCCCGGCGAAGGCCGGGATCCAGGGCCACTCGCGCAGGACCCGCCTTGCCGTGCATCCCGGCTCGGCAGATCTCGGAAGCTCGCGCCCCGCTAGATCGCCGTGAAGCCCAGCTCGCCGGCCGACTGCAGGCCCATGTCGAAGGTCAGCTCCGCGTCGTGGCGCGCGCCGAACTCCAGCGAGACGATCTGGAACGGCCCGGCGACGACGCCGAAATCGGGGATCGTCACCTGCCAGGTGCGGATCGTGCCGTCGAAGAAGCACTGGCGGATGGTCGCGTCCGACGCCTGGTCCTTGAACACGCCCGAGCCGGTGAGCCCGCAGCTCTTGATGCCCCCGCCGTCGAGCAGCTCGCGCCACTGCCCGGCCGAGGCGATGTCGGTCACGTCCACCGCGCCCGCGTTGAAGGCGAGCGTGCGCGTGCGCAGGCCCGCCACCGTGACGAAGCTCCCGCTGCCCGTCGCATCGATCTTCAGCAGCAGGTCCCGGCCCTTCTGTGCGGCCATTGCGTGTCTCCTCGTGTGAAGCTTCGGCCGCAGCCGGTCGGCTGCCGCCCACCCTCCCGTCGAAGGGGAGGTGGCGCTACAGCGGCTCGGTGAACGCCACGAGCCGCACCCGGCCGCGCCAGGTCTTGCCGTCGGGCTGCCGCCGCGAATCCGCCCCCTCGACCCTGAGGTCGACGAGGTGGTGCCCGGCGAGGCCGAGCGCGGCCCCGTCGAGCGCGGCGATCAGCGCGGCGTTGATCTCGTGGACCTCGCGCCGTCCCCCTTTGCGCGACCAGCTCAGGATGGTGGCGCGGTGCTCCTCGCCCTCCTCCGTCGCCGTGTCCCACGGCAGCGACGCGAAGTCGGCCAGGACCACGTGCGGGAAGCCCGCGTTCTGCGGCGCCCCGTCGTGGATCGCGGCCCCCACCAGCGCGGCGAGCGGGGCGTCCGCCCGCAGCGTCGCGACGATGGCCGTCTGCAGCGCAAGTGCGGCGCTCATGGCGCGATCTCCTCGCAGGTCGCCTCGACGTAGCGGTGCCGCTCCCGGAGGTCGCGCAGGCCCCGGATCCCGAAGACGCGCGTGCCGATGACGAAGCGCATCGTGTGCGTCAGGTCCGCCCGGTGGCGGATGGTGATGCGGTGCGTGACGGCCGCCTCCAGCCGCTCCGCCGTCAGCCGCTCCTCGGCCGACAGCGGCTCGATCCGCGCCCACAGGTTGGCGACGGCGCTCCAGGCGACGCTCTCGCCGCCCGCCCCGTCATCGCTCGCCACCGGCCGTTCCAGCCGCACCCGGTGCCGCAGCCTGCCGATGCTCATGGCGTTCCTCCTGAAGCTGGCGATCTCGGCACGGCAGCCCCGCGTCGTCTCACCCTCCCCTCGAGGGGGAGGTGCGATACAGCCGGGTCGCCCCGGGAAGCGGCGGGGCTCACAGCGCCACCGCCCGGTAGGGCGCCGTCAGGGCCGCGACGGAGGCCGGCACCTCGTGCACGGCGCCGAAGGCCACCGGCTCGCGCGTCTCGTGCCACTGCGCCACGAGCTGCAGGATGGCGAGCCGCAGCGGCTCCGGCACGTCGCCCGCAGCGGGGCCGTAGCCGGCCGTCAGGTCGATCTCGATGCCGTTGAACGCCGCCCCCACCGGCACCGCCTCGCGCACCAGCACGCGCGCCGGCATCGAGGCCGTGTCGGCCAGCCACTCCGTCGTCGGCAGAACGGTCGGGTCGCCGGCGTCGTCGTAGACCGTGATCGCATCGACGCTTCCGACCGGCGACAGCGGGATCTCGATGCGCCGCCGCGGCGGCCAGCCGTCGAGCACCATCCGCCACGCCTGGCTGACCAGCACCCGCCGCGTCGCCGCCTCGACATGCAGCCGCGCCGCCGCGATCAGCGTGTCGATCAGCGCGTCCTCGTCGGCCGTCTCGACCTTCAGATACGCCTTCGCCTCGTCGCGCGAGACAGGCTCGAGCGCCGGCGGCGTCACCAGGAAGAGCGTCATCGCCCTGGCCCCTCTTGAAAAGAAAAGGCCCCGCCGAGGATCGGCGAGGCCAGTGCGGGGAAGTCTCAGGAGAGTCGTGTCGTCCTACGCGGCATCCGCCGCGCCGGATCTATGTCGTCTTCATCGGCGCGCCTCGCGGCCTCAGCTCGCCGCGAACTTCATCAGCTTGATGGCGTCGAAGTCCTGCACGCCGCCGGCCACGCGCTTGGTCGCGTAGAACAGCACGTAGGGCTTGGCGCTGTAGGGATCGCGCAGGATCCGCACGCCCAGCCGGTCGACGATCAGGTAGCCGCGGCGGAAGTCGCCGAAGGCGATCGGCCGTGGCGTCGGCGGCGATGTCCGGCATGTCCTCGGCCTCGGCCACGGGGAAGCCGAGCAGGCTCGCGCTCCCGCCCGCCGTCGCCGCCGGCTGCCAGATATAGTTGCCGTCGGCGTCCTTGAACTTGCGGATCGCCCCTTGCGTCGTCCGGTTCATCACGAAGTGCGCGTTCTGCCGGTAGCCCGACTTCAGCGCGTAGACGAGGTCGATCAGCCTGTCCGACGGGTTCGAGGCGGGGAACGCCGCCGGCCGAGCCCGAGGCGACGTAGCCGATCTTGTCCCAGGCCCAGCTCGCCTCGGCGACATTGGTGTAGCTCAGGAAGCCCGTGGGCTTGGCCGAGCCGTCGCCGGTCACGAAGGCTGCGCCCTCCTGCTCCGCGAAGGCCGTCTGCACCTCCTCGGCGATCCAGCGGTCGAGGTCGACGGCGCTGTCGTCGAGCAGCGTCTGCGTCGCCGCCGGCATGGCGTAGAGCTCCATCGCCGGGAAGGTCAGCTCGTCGAGCGTCGCGCTCGTCGTCTGCGGCCGGTTCGCCGTCTCGCCGACCCAGCCGGAGGCGAAGCCCGAGATCGCGAAGGGCTTGCGGTAGGTCGAGGCGCTCATCTGGCGCACGTCGGCGATCGCCCGGATCGGCGAGGCCTGCGACATCAGCCGGCCGATCTCGGCTTCCGTCTCCTCGGGCACGAGATAGCCGCCGTCGGGGTTCGAGGCGACGGACATCGCCTTGCCCTCGAGCCGCGACAGCTCGCCCTCGGCGCCCTTCCGCACATAGGCCTCGAAGGCCGCCTTGTGCTGCAGCTGCAGGTGCGAGGCCTCGCGGCCCTCGCCCGACAGCCCCGGCCGGCGCGCCTTCAGCACCAGCCCGTCGACCAGGCTCTTGTGCTCGTCGAGCGCGCGGTTGATGCGCTCCATCTTGTCGACCGTCACCACGTCGGCCGACATGCGCGTCTCGATCTGCGTCAGCCGCTCGTCGTTCGCCTCCTTGAACGCCTCGAAGGCCGACAGGAACTCGTCGAACGCCTCGCCCACCTCGTGGCCGTGCGCCCCCGTCGCCGCCTTCGTCTCCGGGGCGGCCCGCGTCGTCATGTCCATGTGCTCTTCAGCTCCTCGCTGTCAGGAAGGAAGTCGGCTCGCGGCCCGGAGCCGCGCCGTCGCCCGGCGGATCGACGCCGCCGGCACCTCGCGCCGCAGCCACGGCGAGGCGCGCTTCACGCTGGAGACCCGCGCGTCGCCCAGCATCGGAAAGGTCACGACCGAGATCTCCCAGAGGTCGACCTCGATCAGGTGGCGCAGGCCGGTCGCCCGGTCGGTGCGCGCCTTCACGGTGCGGAAGCCGATCGACAGCCCGTCGAGCGCGCCCGCCCGCATCAGCGCCAGCACCTCGCGGGCGCGGCCGACCTCGCCGGTCAGCCGCCCCGTCACGTGCAGGCCGCGGGAATCCTCGGCGATCCGCGTCCACGCGCCGATCGGCTCGGCCGGGTCGTGCTGCCACAGCATCCGCACGCCGGCGGCCCCGCGCGCTCTCAGGCTCCTCGCGAAGGCGCCGGGCTCGACGAGGTCGCCCGCCATGTCGGCCCGGCCGAACAGGCTCGCATAGCCCGAGAACGTGCCGTCCGCCTCGACGGTGTCGAGCGCGACGGCCGCGCGCTTCGTCTCGCGCGCCAGGGGATCGCTCATCGCCCGCCCCTGCGCGTCACGATGCCGGCGACGTGGCCGGCGAACTCGGCGAAGACCTGCCGGTGGTCGCGCCGCCTCTCCGGCACGCCCAGGTGGAGAATCCAGCTCATCTGTCCTCCTCGAAACGTCGGAACACGTGGTTCAGCCGCGCGATCTCGCTCACGAAGTCGTTGAAGCGGCGGTTGCAGGCGGCGAGCTCCTTGAGCGCCCAGACGAGCAGGCCGCTCGTGCCGCTCGCCCACAGGAACAGCGCCAGGTGCGCGAGGTCGCCGCGCTCGATCACGCTCTGGAGTGCATTCATGTCCTGTCTCCCCGCCCCGCCGCCGCGCGCCTCGCCCCGGCCGGCGGATCGCCCTTCGGCTGAAACCTTCCCTAGCGTAAGTTCGGCTTCGCGCCCTGCCGGAGCGGTGCTACCCTCGCAGGCCCGATCCCGGGCTCTGGAGGTTCCGCGATGTCGTACGTCCACGCCCTCACCTGGATCCACACGCTCATCAGCCTCGTGGCTCTCGCCTTCGGCATTCCGACGATCCTGCGCCTCATGGGCCGGCCGGCGGCCCGCAGATGGACCCGCTGGTTCCTCGCCGCGGCCGTGGCGACCACCGCGACCGGCTTCCTGTTCCCGTTCTCGGGCGTCACGCCGGCCTTCGCCACCGGCATCGTCGCCTCGGCGATCCTCGGGCTGGTCCTCGCCGCGAGGAGCGTCTTCCGCCTCGCCGGCCACTGGCGCTGGATCTATTCGAGCGGCCTCGTCGTCAGCGTCTACCTCATCGCCTTCGTGGGCGTGGTGCAGGCGTTCCTGAAGGTGCCGTTCCTGTTCGCTCTGGCGCCGACGCAGACGGAGCTGCCGTTCCTCGTCGCCCAGCTCGGCACGCTCGCCGCCTTCGCCGCCCTCGGCGTCCTCGCCGCGATCAGGTTCAGGGAGGCGGTCGAGGAGATGCCCGCGCGGCGCCTGGCGGGCTGAGCCTCAGCCGCCCTCGCCCGCCTTCCCCGTCACCCTGCCGCGCGCCGTAGCCGACGGCGATGCGCTTCTCGTCGTCGCTCAGGAAATCTGCCGTCCGAGACGCGCTTCCACAGCGCTGTCGCGGTCGGCCGCCAGCGCGTGCACCGCGTCGACGTCGTGGCCGAGCGTCAGCGGCGCCGAAGCTCGGCTCGAGCCAGCCGCCGACAGCGCCTGCGCCGCCCGTCGCCGCCAGCGGCAGCACGGTCTGGCGCCAGAAGGCGCCGGTTGGCCTCCCTGTAGTTCGAGTAGGTGTTGTCGCCGGGAATGCCGAGCAGCATCGGCGGCACCCCGAAGGCCAGCGCGATCTCGCGCGCCGCCGTGTTCTTCGCCTCGATGAAGTCCATGTCCCGCGGGCGTCAGCGCCATCGAGCGCCAGTCGAGCCCGCCCTCGAGCAGCAGCGGCCGGCCGGCATTGGCCGGCGCCCGCGAAATGCCGTCCTCGAGCTCGCCGCTTCAGCCGCTCGTACTGGTCGTGCGCCAGGATGCCCGTTCTCCGCGGTGTAGACGAGCGCGCCGGAGGGCCGCGCGGCGTTGTCGAGCAGCGCCTTGTTCCAGCCCGACGCCGCGTTGTGGACGTCGAGCGCGACCTGCGCGGCCTCGAGCGGCGACAGGCCGTAATGGTCGTCGGTGCGGGTGGAACAGCGTCAGGTGCAGGATCGGCCTCTGCCGCCCGCCCTGGTCGAAGCGCATCGTTGCGGCCCGCCACCGTCGTATTCGTAGGCCTCCGGCCAGCCGTCGGGCCCGGGCACGACGCGCATCCGGTCGGGCCGCAGCGCGTGCAGCTCGCGCACCTCGCCGTCGACCGACACCGCCTCGAGATAGGCGTTGCCGGCGACCAGCAGGTGGCCGTAGACCGCCTCCATCAGCTCGGCGCCCGACTGCCGCGGGTTCGGCCGCGCCAGCAGCGTCGAGCAGCGGATGCCGGTCGATCTCGCGCGTCGCCGTCGTACAGCAGCCAGCGGCAGCGACGCCGCCGCCTCGGCGACAGCCGCACCGCGCGGTAGACGACGGCGTTCCTCTGGATAGCCCTCGCGCGCCAGCGCCCGCGTAGTCGCGCGGCGTCCACACCGGCCGCCCGGCGCCGTGCAGCGCGATCAGCCGCGCCGCCGCCGACGCCTTCGCCTCCGGCGCGCGCGAACAGCCGCGCGCAGCCGCGTCGGTCAGTGATGCCATCGGTGTCTCCCTGATTGCGCCAAGTTCGCCCGGACCCACCTCCCCTCGATGGGCGAGGTCGCGCCGCAGCCGGTGAGTCGAGCGGAGGTCCGAACAGCGGCTGCACCCCGGGCTTCGCCCGACCCGCCATCGAGGCGCGGTATGGTCGCGACGTCCAGCCGCTCGTCCCGGCGAAGCCGGGTCCGAGCCACGCGACGGCGCGCCAGCCCCAGGTCGCTCGCCGGCACGAACGGCGATCAGGCGCGCCGCCCTCACAGCCCCCGCAGCCGCGCCTCGCCGCGCCAGCCCGTCAGCGCCGTCAGCGCCCAGACCAGCGCGTCGAGCCGGTCGGGGCTGCCGCCGCCGGACAGGCCGCCGGGGCCGAAGTCGCACATCTCGTCCTCGAGCGCCGGGCAGCGCGCCGACATGGCGCACCCTGCCCTGCTCGTAGAGCGCCGCCACCGGCTCGGCGCGCAGCCACTTGCCGCGCGTCGCGTGCACGCGCGTCACCGGCACGTCGGGCTCGACCTGCGCGAGCACCGCCTCCACCATCTCGCCGCCCTGGTTGACCTCGGCGACCAGCCGGTCGGCCTCGAGCTGCGCGAACAGCGCCGACCGCCCGCCGCGCCCACGCCGCCGGCGTCAGCCCCCGCGCCGTCTCGTCGGCGAGCACGTAGAACTCGCGCCCTCGCGCCGCGCCCGCCGCGACGATGCCGCAGGCGTCCGACGTCGCGGCCGCGCCGCGCCGGCGGGTCGACCGCCACGACGATGCGGCCGCAGCTCCGGCGCCGCCGCCACGCGGGCCGCCTCGATCAGCCGCGCGCGACACAGCGCGTCCGCGCGGTCCTCGATCAGCTCGCCGTCGAGCTCCTGCCGGCCGAGCCGCGTGCCGCCGTAGCGCGCCGCCGACCGCCGCGAGGAAGCCCGGCGCCAGGTGCGCGGCGTTCTCCGCCGTCGCGCATCCGCGTCACCGCCGCGTCGGCGTCGGCCGAGCAGCCGCTTCAGCAGCGGCATCGGCCGCGGCGTCGTCGTCACCAGCTGCGCGCGGCCGCGGCGCCGAGCCGCAGGCCGAACTGCAGCATGTCCCAGGCCGCCTCGCGCGTGCGCGCCATTTGGCGAGCTCGTCGCACCAGGCGGCGGCGAACTGCGGGCCCGCGCAGCGCCTCCGGGTCCTCGGCCGAGAAGAGCTGCGCCACCGCGCCGTTCGGCCAGTCGAGCCGCTGCGCCGGCTCGGCAGGCAGGCCGGCCGCTCCGTGGCGCCGTGCACCGACAGGAGCCCCGACACGCCCTCGACCATCACCTCGCGCGCATCGGCGAGCGTCTCGCCGACGAGCGCGATGCGCGCCGCCGGCGTCGCCGGCGCGCGGCGACGCGCCGCGCACCCATTCGGCCCCGGCCCGCGTCTTGCCGGCGCCGCGCCCGCCGAGGCATCAGCCAGATCGTCCAGTCGCCGGCCGGCGGCAGCTGCGCCGCCCGCGCCCAGAGCGGCCAGTCGCCCGCCAGCGCCCGAAGCTCGGCCGCGCCCAGGCCGCGAAGCAGCGCCGCCGCCTCCCCGCGCCCCGCCGCCCGCCGCAACGCCCGCCGCAGCCGCTCCAGATCGTTCAAGGAAAACCTCCGCCGGGCCCTGCCGAACACGCCTCCGTGGCGCGCGCGCCCACGATGCCCTCGCCCGCGGCCCCGACACCGCCGGCGCCACCCGCAGCCGCCGGCCGCCGGCGTCGCAACACCCACGGGTGGCGTCCCAAACTCGATTTGGGACGCGAGGGGCCACACGACGGACGTCAGCCGCACGCCGCCCCTCCCCAGCCGCTCATCCCGGCGAAGGCCGGGATCCAGGGCCACCCGGCGCAACCCACGCCCCGCCGCCGCCGCCCCGCCGCCCACGAAAAAGGCCGCCGGCTGAACCGGCGGCCTCTTCGGTCGCATGTCTCGATGTTGCGAAAACCCTACCGGAGCAGCGTCACGCTGTCAAGGACTTTTTTCCTATTCCGACTTCACAAGGCAAGCGCCGGATGCGCAAAGAAAGCACTCTCACAAGGACGAAAGCCGCCTCTGAAAGTGGCCGGCCGCGCGTTCAAGGGCGGACATCAGGCCGTCAAGCCTCCGGCCGCGAATACGTCCGCTCTGGGCCGATGGCGTCTGATCCACACCAACACGATCGGGAACCTGTTCTCGGTGTTCAAGCGCGGCATGGCGGTGCGTCTACCACCACTGCGGCGAGGCTCACCTGCACCGCTACCTCGCGGAGTTCGAGTTCCGTTACAACCGCCGAACGGCCTCGGCGGCGATGTGGAACGCCGCGACAACGCCTTGAAGGGCATCGAAGGCAAGCGCCTCACCTATCGGCGGATTGGTGAAACCGCGAACGCCTAAGCAGAAGGCGCGTCGCTTCCTGCACTGGCGCCGTGAAAGACGCTGGACGGGGCTAGCTGTGAACTCCACGCCGGCCGCCTATTCCTGTATTAATAACTCTGCACATGGCGAGAATCTCCCGACCGGGACCTGCCCCACATGCGCCTTTTCGCGGCGGGGCGCATGGGGCGCTCCGGACTTGGGAGTAATGACTGACCAAGCGACTTGCTGTGTGCCCGCTCCACCAGCCGGTGGCGGTAACCTCCTATTGGCGGTTCCGCTTCGGACGGTGGGAGCATGTGCGAGAACACTGCCGGGGGCTCCCGTCGTAAGCGGGTCCCCCTTCTTAGCGCAGTGTGCTGCAGCACTTGGCGAGTCTTCGGCCGCCCTCTTTTTTTGCATTCGCGATTCAACCTAGCGCCGTTCTCAATTCGTGTCACCGAGAACGTCTAGGCAACTTTCGTTTGTTTCCGCTCTGCTCTTGAGACGAGCCACCCTTGTTGTCTTTCTCGTTCTTCGGCTCGTGCGGCTTCGGCGGTGTGTTCACCAAGCGCTCCATGATGCGCTCAGTTTGTTGAAGATCTTTATCTTGGTCTGGAGCAGACATGACGACATCCAACGCGGTGTCCGATCACGCCAAACTCATCGGACAGATTGCAATACTTATGAACACGCTGCAGAGCATCGTGAACGCGATCTACATCACGGTGATCGGCACCGACTTCGAAGTCGCGCAGGCAGTATTCTTTTCAGTAAAATCCGATGCCGGGCAGCGTGACCTCACAATGGCCGCTGTGCGAGCTAGATTGAAGCTCCCAGAAGAGGAGGAGCTTCTCAAAGAGATCTCGGCAGCGATTTCTAAGATGGGAGTTCATATCTGGAGAACGTAACGCGTTCATCCATACTATGTGGGGAGTTCAGATGCCCGAAGGAACCGTTACGCCACTCCCATCGACGACGCATCACCCAAGGCTACAGGTTAATCGAATCCAGGACCAAGCCGTCGACGTAGTCGAAAAGGCAAGCGATCTCATCGCCCCTACTTCACACCTTCTCGCCCAACTCGGCACATCACCATCGATTAAAAAATTGCGCGAAGAAATTCGTCGGGCTCGCACGTGATCGGATATCGATCTTCCACGACCTCCCAAAACACATTTCTGCCCGCCTCGACCATCTCTGGCGTGATCTCGATCTCTGTTCCGCATCCCCACATGCTCCACCTCCCCCCTCACCCCTCCGCCCCGCCTCCGGCAGCAGGTTCTCCCGGGTCTCGGCCAGGTCCGGCGCCTCCTCCTCGCACAAGATGTCCTCGTTCTCGAGGCCGGCGCCCACCGTCGAGGCGTCCTCGGCGGCCCGGCTCGCGCCGTGCGGCCGCGGCGGCGCGGCGGGCGCCGCTTGCCTTCCGGCCTCCTCGCCGCCGAAGACGCGCACCCCTTGCGGGAAGATCACCTCGCGCGCCTCGTCGGGCATCGAGATGCCGCGGGCGATCAGCGCGCCCTTGATCTGGCGCATCAGCGCCGAGCGCAGCTTGATCGGCGAGTTGGTGTGGCTGTCGAACCAGAGTAGATCCGCAGGTTCACGGTCGAGCTCGCCAGCTGGTCGACGAGCACGAGCGGGCTCGGCTCGTCCTTCACCGCCGGGTGGCCCTTCAGCACCTCGCCGATCACCTCCTGCGCCTCGCCGATCGAATCCTCGTAGCCGATGCCGACGACGAAGTCGGTGCGCCGGCCCGGCTCGTCGAGTAGTTCGTGATGACGCTCTTGTAGACCGCCGCGTTCGGGATCTGCACGTGGTTGCCGTCCAGCGTGAAGAGCAGCGTGCTGCGCGTGTTCAGGTTGCGCACGATGCCCTCCTGCTCGCCGATGCGCACGAGGTCGCCCATGTTGAACGGGTTGCGCACGCTGAGCAGCAGGCTCGCGAGGAAGTTCTCCGCGATGTCGCGGAAGGCGAAGCCGATGACGAGGCCGGCCAGCCCCGTGCCGCCGAGCACCGTCAGCGCCAGCCGCGTCAGCCCGGCGAACTGCAGCACGAGGTAGATGCCGACCAGCACCACCGGCACCGCCGCCCCCCGCGCCACCACCGTCATCAGCAGCGGCGAGGCGATCCGGCCGCCGAGAAGCCGGCGGGCGAGCCGCCCGACGAGCCGCGCCGCGAGCCAGGTCAGCGCCAGGACGACGGCCGCCAGCACGAGGATCGGCAGCGCCCGCTGCGCGCCGTCCGCCAGCCGGTGCACCTCCTGGCGCGCCGGCTCGAAGCTCCAGTCGGCCTGCGGCCTGACCTCGATCCGGTTGACGACGGCCACCACGTCCTGCGCCCGGCGCGCGACGTTGGCCGCCCAGTCGCGGTGCTCGCCGCTCGTCGTCGTGCCGTCGAGGAAGACGAGCCCCTCCTGAACCTCGACCCGCGGCGCCTCGAACCAGCCGCTCGCCTCGAGGATCCGCTGCAGCCGCCGCGCGATCGCCTGGTCCGCCGCCTTCGGCTCGACCAGCACCTCGCTCTGGGGGCCGGCATCCCCTTCGGAGGCCGCGGGCGCGCCCGCCTCCTGCGCCGGCGCCGGCGGCGCGGCGGCCAGCGCCGCCGTCAGGACGACGAAAGCTGCGAGGAGCAGGCGGAGGAATTTCGGCTTGATCGATCTCATCAGGCGGCAAACGCGGGGCCCGCCCCTTTTGCTCCGCCTGCGGCGCCGCGCCGCCGCACGCCCTCAACGTCTCGGCTGCCGGCCGGAGGCCTCCCCGCGGCCCCCTCCCCAGCCGCTCATCCCGGCGAAAGCCGGGATCCAGGGCCACACGACGGGCCGCGCCCCAGCCTTCCTGGATCCCGGCCTGCGCCGGGATGAGCGGAAGTCTGATGGGCCGAGCCAGACGCACCCCATGCCCCGGCCCGCGAGCAGGGATCCCGGGCCACCCGACGGACCTCGCCGCCGCACGGCCGCACGCCCTCAACGACACGGGCAGCGGCCGGAGGCCGTCCCGCGGCCCCTCCCCGGCCGCTCGTCCCGGCGAAAGCCGGGATCCAGGGCGACACGACGGGCCTCGCCGCCGCACGACCTCAACGACCCGGGCGCCGCCGGATCCCCTCACCCCTCGTCCCCGAGCATCGCCTCGATCCGCTTCAGAAGCTCCTCCCGCAGCCTCGCCGGCTCCGGCTCCCGCGCCTCCGGCGCGGCCTCGGCCTGTCCGGCCTCCATGCCGCTCAGCCGCTCGATCGTGCGCACCAGCACGTCGAGCGTCTGCGGCCGGCGGGGGTCGGGGCCGTGCAGGCCCGCCTCCTCCTCCGCCATGTGCCGGTCGAGCGCCGCCCACAGCCGGTCGAGCAGCCGCCGCCGGTCGACCGCGGCGACCGCCCCGGCGCCGCGCCCTCGTCGCCCTCCCGCGCAGCAGCCGGGTCCGCCAGCGCCAGCGGATCGCCGGGCCCCAGCGGCGCCGGCATCCGGCCGCGCCGGCGAACGGCCAGGCGTCCGCCCTGGGGCCGCCTCTCCCAGCCGTCCCGCCGGGCTCGCTTGGCCACGGTGCACGAGGCGATTCCGGCGAACATGCAGATCTCCTCCATGCTCAGCTCGTCGCCCTCGTAGAGACGCCGGACGATCGCCCACCGCACCTCGCCGATCGGCCTCGCCATCGCCGCACCTCGCAAAACACAAAAGGCCGCCGGCAAAACCGGCGACCTCCTCGGACGCAATTCTCGATGTTGGGGAAACGCTACAGGAGCACCGTCACGCTGTCAAGGACTATTTTCCTATGTCGCGTCCTGCGCCCGCCGGAAGGTGCTGAACTGGAAGCGCTGTTCCCGGCCAGCCGGCGTCAGGTGCAGGTGGCGGCGCGTGTCGACGAGGCGGAAGGAGGGGCCGAGCGCCTCCCCGAGGCTCGCCGCGTCGTGGCGCATCACCGGCAGGCCGCTGCACGTCGCGGGGCCGTCCGGCGCGAAGGTGCCGATGATGGCGTGGCCGCCCGGCCGCAGCGCCCGCATCAGGGTGTCGACGTAGCGGCGGCGGTCCTCCGCCTCCGTCAGGAAGTGGAAGGCCGCCCGGTCGTGCCACAGGTCGAAGGTCCGCGCCGGGCGCCACTCCGTCACGTCGGCGGCGATCCAGGTGACGCTGGTTCCCGCGGCGCCCAGCCGCGCCTTCGCCGCCTCGAGCGCGGCCGGGGAGAGATCGAGCACGGTCACGTCGCGATGGCCGCGTGCCACCAGCGCGTCGACGAGCCGCGAGGCGCCGCCGCCGATGTCGACGATCGCCGTCTCCGGGCCGGCGCCCGCCAGCGCCACGAGGTCGAGCGAGGGAAGCGGGCTCTCCTGGAACCAGCTCACCTCGTCCTCGGCCCGCGTCTCGTAGACGCCCTGCCAGTGCTCCTGCCGTTCCCTCGCCATCGCCCGCGACCGCCGTCTCCGCCCCGTCGCAGAGAATGCCCCGCCGGGCCGCCGGCATCCAGCGGCGGGTGCGCCGGAGCCCGCCTTCGCGCGCGTCTCGGGGCCCGCCCTCAGCGCGCCGCGGCCGTCGCCTTTCCGTAGAGCGCCGCCGCGTCGGCCTTGAGGGCGCGGCGGGAATCGCCGCGCAGATACATCATGTGGCCGCCCAGATAGTCCTCGATCTCGATCGGCGGCGCGCCGGCGAGCGGCGGCAGCTGGTCGACGAGGTAGTGCGAGGCGAGATAGGGCGTGGCGAGGTCGCCGTAGCCCTGCGCGATCAGGATGCGCAGGGCGGGGTTGTAGGCGCGCGCCTCCTGCAGCGCCGGCATCGCGTCGGCATAGCCCTGGCCCGAGCCGCCGTTGCCGTAGTCCCAGGCGCGGTTCACGTCGCCTTCGAGCAGCCGGTAGGTGACGTCGGTGCGGTAGCCGAGCTCGCCGCGCACATAGGCCGTGAAGGCGGAGGTCCAGATCGCCACCGTCCGGTCGAGGACGGGGTCGGGCCCGTGCGAGAACGGGCTCGAGGGATCGATGTCGGGCCCGGCGATCGTCCCGTCGTAGCGGCTGATCACTTCGCCCTCGTCGCGCCGGTAGGCCTTCGTGAATTCCGGGAGCGAGACGCTGCCGTAGCGGCGGCGCACGAAGTCGGCCGGCAGGCCGGTCAGCTCGGCGACCCTGTCGCTCGCCTCCCGCGTCGCGGCGGGGCCTTGCGCGAGCGTCGTCAGGTAGTCGCCGAGCGCGTAGGCCTCCACCGGCTCGAGCTTCTCCGCCAGCGCCGCCCGGTCGTTTTCGCCCTTGGCCATGAAGTTGACCGCGGCCATCGACGGCAGGGCGATCGCGGCGGGCAGGATCTGCGCGGTCTGGTGGCCGAAGAGCAGCGAGAAGTCGAGCGCCGGCGAGATCAGCACGAGGCCGCTCGGCGCGACGCCCGAATCCTCCGGCAGCGCCTTGGCGAGGAGCGCGGCGCGGAAGCCCCCGTAGCTCTCGCCCACCAGGAAGACCGGCGAGGTCGTGCGCCCCTTGCGCGACAAATAGAGCCGGATGAACGCCGCCATCGCCTGCCGGTCGGCGTCGACGCCCCAGAAGTCCTTGGCGTCCTTGGTGTCGGCGGCGCGGCTGTAGCCGGTGCCGACGGGGTCGACGAAGACGAGGTCGGTGAAGGCGAGCCAGGTGTCGGGATTGTCCTCGATCCTCGCCGGCGGCGCCGGGATGCTGCCGTCGGCGGCGAGCGCGACCGCGCGCGGGCCGAGCGCGCCGAGGTTCAGGTAGGCCGCCGCCGCGCCCGGGCCGCCGTTGAACACGAAGGTCAGCGGCCGCGCGCCTTCTCCTTCGCCCTCGCCCTCCCCCTCCTTGGCGGCATAGGCGACGTAGAACATCTTCGCCGTCGTCTTGCCGTCGCCGTCGCGGAGGGGCAGCGTGCCCGCCTCGGCGGAATAGGCGAGCGGCCCGTCGGCGAGGTCGACCGTGTGCTCGCTGGCCGAGGCCTCCGGCAGGAGCGACAGGATGCCCGGCCCGGCCGCGTCGTCCTCCGCCCGCGCGGGCTCGTGGGCGGCGACCGCGACGGCGGCGGCGAGCAGGAGCGCCGCGAGCCGGCGGCTTGTCGCGCGGCGCAAGCTCCTCATGCCCGCCTCCCTCAGAACGGCTTCGCCGTCATCAGCCCGTAGGCGATCACCAGCACGGCGAGCTGCACGACGGCCATGCCGATCGCCCGGCCCTTGCCCTGCGCGACGAGCGCCCGCCGGCCCTTCGCCCCCGCCCAGCCGTGCACCATCACGGCGAGGAGGCCGAGCCACGGAAACCACATCGTCAGGTAGGGGCTCATCGCGACGGCGATCAGGCCGGTCAGGCCGACGAGGCCGGTGATCGCCATGGCGCCGATATAGACGCCCTTGCGCACGCCGCCGATCGTCGTGGCGCCGCCGGGAAAGGCGACCACGATGCCGGCCCAGGCGAGCGTCAGGAGCACGGAAAGCATGGCGAGCCCGGAATGGGCGCCGTTCATCATGGTCATGGGGTCCCCTTGGCGCTGTTGCGTGCCACGTCATACCTGCGCGGCGCCGCCGTTCCCACCCCCTCTCCCGCACGCGGCGCAGGCTGCGTCGCGCAAGCGCGGCCCCTCGGGCCGGTCGACCGGCCCCGCGGCGGGGCCGGGCCGGTGGCGCGGGATCAGTTGCCGAACAGGCCGCCGCCGCTCTTGGGCGGCCGCGTGTCGCCGGTCTTCGCGTCGTAGCCGAGGCGCACTTCGGCGCCGTCGCTCATGTAGTAGACGACGTTGTACTGGCCGTCGGCGTAGGTGATGCTCTTGATCGCGTAGAAGCCCGGCCGCTGCTCCGTCTTGGCGATGAGCTGCGACAACTGGACGCTGCCCTGCGGCGGCAGGCTGGCGAGGGGGTCGTTCTTGTCCGCCGTCGCGGCGACGGCGGCGGAGGTCATGAGCCCGCTCACGCAGAGGGCGAGCACGATCTGTCTAGGCGTCTTCATCATTCGGGAGTCCCCAGAGCTGCTGGCCGTTGCGGCCGTTTCCCGTCCCGAACCCGCGGGAGGAACAACTCGTTCCGCGCTTTGCGGGTCGTGCGGGGCTCACCCTAACCCCGACGCCGGGTTCTTCAAGCTCTTGAACGTCCCTCGGCCGCCGCCGTGCGGCGGCCGTCGCGATCGCCGGCCGGCCTCAGGCCCGGCCGAGCACCTCGAGCGTCACGCGGCCCACGCCGTTGATGCCGACGCTGCGCGCCGCCTTGCGCGACAGGTCGATGATCCGGCCGCCGTGATAGGGGCCGCGGTCGTTGATGCGCACGACCACCGACCGGCCGTTGGCGGGGTTGGTGACGCGGACCCGGGTTCCGAAGGGCAGGCTCTTGTGCGCCGCCGTCAGCGCGTTCATGTCGAACCGCTCGCCGCTCGCCGTGCGCCGCCCCTGGAAGCGGCTGCCGTACCACGACGCCGCGCCGGAGACGGTCTTCACGACCTTGGCCTCGTGCGCGGCCGCGGTCTGCACCGCCGGCAGCGGAAGGGAGAAGGCGAGCGAGGCGGCGAGGATGCCCTTGAGAAGAAATTTCATTGAAACCAGTCGACCCGTTTCTGCGTTGTCCAAGGCTGCCGGTGCGGCGACCTCGGGCCGTGTGACGGGCCGACGTGACGAGAAATTGAACACGATGTGGCGAAGAGTGGCCATTTGTGGCCCTCGAGCTGTCGCCGCTGCCCTGTGGCATGTGTGCCGCACCCGGTCGGCCGGCGTTCGGCGGGCCCGCTTCCTTCAGGCTTGAGCCGCCCCGAGCGCCGAGATCCGCCGGAAGCCTCAGCCGCGCAGCCACCCCTCCACCATCTCCGAAAAGCCTGCGGGATCCTCGTCGGGCCACAGGTGCGAGACGCCCGGCACCTCCCGGTGGGCTCCGCCGTCGATCGCCGCGGCGGCGGCCTGCGACGGTATGGCGAAGGCGGGCCGCGTCTTCTCGCCCCAGGCGATCGACGTCGGCACCTCGAGCCCCGCCAGGTCGTGGGCGCCGATCGCCGGCGGCCGGGTCTGCGAGAACAGCCGGCCCATCGTGTGCGCGTTCTCCGCCACGACCTGCGCGCGCGCCGGCGTCATCGCCTCGAAGGCGCCCGGCCCGCCCGTGGCCTCGATCATCGCCCGCGCCGCAGCCTCGTCCCCCGCCTGCCGAAGCGCCTCCGCGACGGGCCCGTAGGCGGCATCGGCGTCGCGCGCGAAGGCGGCGCGCGCCTCGTCGTCGCTGACATAGCTCGGCACGCCCGGCTCGTAGACGAGGATGCGCGCGAAGAGATCCGGCCGCCGGAGGGCCGCCGCGAAGGCGACGTGCCCGGCATACGACCAGGCGACGAGCGACACCGGCCCCGCCCTGCCCCTGCCCCAGCGCCTCGCAGACGGAGATCAGGTCGTCCGCGTGCGTCTCGACGCCGAAGGGCGGGCCGTCGGCGCGCCAGGGCGTCGCGCCGAACCAGCGCTGCGTGTAGGCGAGGACGCGGTACCGGGCCTGCAGCAGCCGGGCGTGCGGGCGCCAGGTCCGCAGGTCGCCGAGCGCGCCGTGCAGAAGCAGCACCGGATCGCCGGCGCCCGTGTCCGCCACCGGAAACGCCTCCGGCCCCACCGCCAGCTCCGTTGCGCCCGCGCCCGCCTCGTCCTCCGCCATCGCATCCTCCTCGCTTCGGCACCGGCCGCTTCGCATCCTGGTTGATCCAGCGCAAAGCGGATCCCGCCGGCGCGGCCCATCCTGACGGCAACCACATTTCGCACGGGAGGACGGCGATGGGTATCATCCGCAACTGGATCGACGGCGAGAACCGCAAGGCGGCGCGCTTCGGCAAGATGCTGGAGGAGCGCCACGTCGACACCGCCGCGCTCGCCCTCGACGATCACGCCGCCTCGCTGCGCCGGGCGATCGAGCGCTGCCGCGGCTGCCACGTCACCGGCACCTGCGAGGCGTGGCTCGCGCAGGAGCAGCACACGGGCGAGCCGACCTTCTGCCCGAATCACGAGCTCTTCACCGAGTATTCGCGCGACTCGCTCTGATCCGGGCGCCGCACGTCCCAGACCTTGCGGAGGCCGCTGGCCGCGGAAAGTGACGATTCCCGCGCGCTCGAAGCGCGGCGGCGGCGGCGCGTTCCGCCGCCGCTCCGGGCCAGATTCTCCCGTGACCGCAAGTTTTGCGCAATACTTTCGCCGGCCCGCCTCCCCGCCCGCAAATATCCTTGGCCGCATGTCTTGATCAGGTGCTGCGGGAAGATTTCCCGCGCCGACGCGGCCCGATCACGATTTCTTGTTCTGCGATCGCGCATCGTTCCGGCCACGTGACATAATCGCGGAGCCGGCCTAGATTCGTGAAATCGAATCGGTGTTGCGGGCGTCTATACGTCCGATCCCCGGGACACCGAAGATGAGGCGGCACGTCTTCTTGCCGATCCGTTCGAGCCGCGGCGATATTTCTTCCGCCTCGCTCGCCGGCCCGGCTGCGTGACTGCCGGATGCGGTTGCCGGGCCGAAAGCCCTCGCCGTGCCGGCGGCACGAGGGCGCTGCATGTCCCAGGGAGGAGAGACGTCGGCCGCGGTCGGCCCGCCCACGGGCCCAGCGGCGGCGTGAAGTCGGGAGAAGCCTGGACATGACCTTCGAACCACGTCCCGTGGTGCCGGTGCCGGACCAGCCGCTGCCGCCGGAATATCTGCAGGCCCTGGGCTACGCCACGGCCGCCTGGAACGCCGTCCGCCACGATCTCATCGCCCTCTTCACGGAGGTCTGCGACGTCGACCGGCGGCTGACCGCCGCGCTTCTCAGCGACATGCGGCTGAGCGAGGTGTGCCACAAGGTCCGCAGCTGCGCCCTCCTGCGCGGCTATCCCGAGCGCTCCGGCTACGCGCTCGAGCGGGCGCTCTACGCCATCGAGATCTGCCGCGAGAACCGGATCTACATCAACTCCACCCCTCAACAGGGCGGGGCCCGGCGGTCGGCCGGCAAGCTCGAGGAAAGCGCCAGGGAGCTTCACCTTCTCGGCGACGAGCTCTGGCGGCTGCGCCGCTTCCTGCAGGCGCTGACCGGCCACCTCGCCTCGCTGCGCGGCCCCGCGCCGCTGCCCGTGCCGGATCTGCCGCCGCTGCCGGGCGTGGCACGGGAGGAGGCGATCGACCGTCTCGACCTCGCCCGCCAGAGCGGCTGAGGGCGGCGCCGGCCGCTCGGAGCACGGACGTCGGAGCGCCCCGGCTGATCCGGTCGGATCGGGTCGCGCTCCGGCCCCATGAAACGACGAGAGGCCGTGCGCCACATCCGGGCGCACGGCCTCTCGTCGTTGCCTCTCGCGGAAGATCGCGAGGCGGTAACCGCCCGCCGGTCGGCGGGAGCCGCCGGCGATCAGGCCGCGATGCGGAGGTCCTCGTCGACCAGCGCCGGGCGCGGAGCCTCGGCCGGCTTCGGCGCCGTCTCGGTGGCGACGACGATCGGCTCGCGGGTGAACGTGCCGGCGACGATCGCGGGGATGTCGCTGCGGGTGATGCCCATGTCGCGCAGCTCGCGGTCGCTCATGCCGGAGAGCTCGGCGTAGGTCCGGTGCATGCGGCGCGCCTCGGCGAAGGTGCCGGCCAGCTTGCGGAACGTGCCGAAGATACCACGGCCGCAGGCAGCGCCGAACTGGGCGACGGTCGCCGAGCGCATGGCGCGGGCCTCGGCCTCGATCCGGGCGACGTCGACCGCCGCGTCGGTGGGAAGATGGGAATACATGTCGATACTCACTTTTGCAGGTGCGAAGTTCGGGGTGGCCTCCCCGTTCGCCAGAATAGGTAAGCTCATCGGCCTGCCATGAGTACCGGGCAATGCTGCAACGCAGCGATGCGGCCAGCGCGGCTCTCGCACGTGCGGAATTTCACGGAAATTTAGCCATCCTGCGCGACGCTGTGCGGATGCGCGGGCCGCGACCGCGGGCGCCCCTCGGCGGACGGGCGGCAGATGCGCCCCGGAGCGCGATCCGGCCCGATCGAATCGGGTCGGGCGCTCCAGTCCATCTCCTGGCCGCATGATCTTGTCCGAAAAGTCAGCGACTTTTCGGGATCATGCCCTAGTCGAGCCCTTCCGGCCGCTGCGGCGGCAGCGGCAGGCGCGGCCCCTCGGGCGCCTCGTCCTGCGGCGCCACCTCCGGCACCACCGTCTCCTCGATCGGCCCGCAGAACGTGTCGCGCATCATCGTCTCGATCGTCCCGCGGTCGGCGCCGCGGCTGACGAGCGCGCGCATCAGCACGAAGCCGGTCATGGTCGGCGCCTCGACGGCGATGACGCGGTCGGAATCGTCCACCTTGGCGAGCTGGTAGCGCCGCATCGCCTCCGGGTTGCGCATCTCGATCTCGAGCGTCCCGTCGATCGCGGCCTCGTCGTCGATCGCATAGAACACCGTGCCCTGCGGGCTCTGCAGCGAGATCGACCAGTAGGCCGGCGGCATCTCGGCGCTGATCCCGACGGGCCCGTCGGTCACGTCGTAGCGGCACACGCCGTAGACGAGGTTGGGGTCGAGCATCGGCAGGATCTCGTTGCCCGGCCGCGCGGCCGGCAGCACCGTCACCTCGTCGTCGCTCACGATGTCGGCGAGCCGCGACCAGGCGTCCCGCGGCGCGGTGTGCGGCAGCGCGAGCACCGTGCCGAGATGGACGATCGCCGCCAGGACCAGCGTGATCGCCGCCGCCAGGATCCACTGACCTAGTCGCACGACACGAGCTCCACCTTCGGCATGTCCGCGTCGGCGAGCTTGCCGCCCGTCGCCAGCGGCGTGTCGTAGAGCCGCAGAACCAGCCGCTCGGCCCCCGCCTGCGGGTCGACCGGCAGCCAGTTGCCGCCCCTCGCCTCCGGCGACACGGTGATGACGATCGAATCGTCGGGCTCGCGCAGCACGAGGTCGGAGCGCAGCGACGTCCGCTCCGCCGGCGTCGACATCAGGCCGAGATCCGAGTCGCGGTAGACGGTCAGCGTCCACCACTGCGCGCCGGGCATCTTGCCCGCCACCCGGTAGGTGCAGCTGCTGAGCAGCGCCGCGCCGGCGTCGTCCGTCGTGGCGGTCAGGGCGACGCCCTCGGCGGCGCTGAGCACGAATTCGCCGGAGCGCGCGAGCCGCGCCTTGAGGTAGGGGTCGGCATCCTCGCTGCCGGCGGTCGGCCATGCCGTCCACGCCCCGAGCTCGATGCTCTCGAAGCCGATGCCGTGGTCGAGCGCCCACCACGCGCTGCCGACGCCGAGGGCGATCCCGGCGGCGCAGATGGCGACCGCCATCAGCGGGCCGAACGTGCCGCCCCGCACGCGCCGTCTGCTTCGCCGGGCGAGCGAGAATCGGCCCAGCGGGGGCATCAGGGACAACGTCATGTTCGGCTACTGGCTCGTCGAAGCGGAGTTCGCCTCATAGCGCGCCGTGCGCGGCGGGTCGACCTCCTTGCCGTTGTACCGGGCGGCGGAGACGCTGCCCTCCGGCGCCAGCGGCTTGGCGTTCCGCATCATCCGCTCGATCTCGTAGAGCAGGTCCTCCGACTGCCGCGACAGGGTGAGCGCGTTGCCGTGACCGGCGCGGGTCGTGGAATCCGCGAGCTGCGGCGCGGTCTGCGCGACCGGCCCGTCGACGCCCGGGATCGGCTTCAGCTCCACCCCGGTGTGGGCGTAGGTCATGTATTGCTGCCAGGTCATCGCCGGCAGCGAGCCGCCGGTCATCCGGTTGGTCGAGGTGAAGTCGTCCTTGCCCATCCAGATCGCCGTCACGTAGTTGCCGGTGAAGCCGATGAACCAGGCGTCGCGGTAGGCCTGGCTGGTGCCGGTCTTGCCGCAGGCGGGCACGCCGTCGAGGATCGCGCGCCGGCCGGTGCCGTGCTCGACGACGTTGTGCAGCATGCTGTTCATCTCGGCGACGTCCTCGGGCGGGAACACCCGCTCGGGCTTCGGCTCGTCGCGGTCGTGGCGATAGATCACGTTGCCGTCGCCGTCGCGCATCTCGATGATGCCGAACGGCTCGACGTGGAAGCCGCCATTGGCGAAGGACGAGTAGCCGGCGGCCTGGTCGAGCACGGTCACCTCGGAGACGCCGAGCGGCAGGGCCCGCGTGATGCGCAGCGGCGTGCGCACGCCCGCCTTCTCCGCGGCGTCGACGATCTTCTCGCGGCCGATCGCCTGGGCGAGCCGCACCGGGATCGTGTTGATCGACAGCGTCAGCGCCGTCATCAGCGTCACGTTGCCGCGGTAGGAGTGGCCGTAGTTCTCGGGCGTCCAGCCGCCGATGTTGATCGGCGCGTCCGGCAGCACGGAATTGGGCGTGAAGCCGTTCATCAGCGCCGCCATGTAGACGTAGGGCTTGAACGAGGAGCCCGGCTGGCGCAGCGCGTTGGTGGCGCGGTTGAACTGGCTCTCGCCGTAGTCGCGGCCGCCGACCAGGGCGCGCACCGCGCCGTCCGGCTCCATCGAGACGAGCGCCGCCTGCTGCGCGTCGTAGCGGTCGCCGTACTGGCGCAGGTTGCTCTCCACCGCGTCGTCGGCCGCCTTCTGCAGGCCCGGGTCGAGCGTCGTCTTCACCGTCAGCGTGAAGGCGCGGCCGTCCGACAGGCGCTTCACCTCGTCGAACGCCCAGTCGAGGAAGTAGTCGGGCGCCGTCTCCTTGTCCCGCTCGACCGGCGTGGCCGGGTTGCGGCGGGCGGCGTAGACCTGTCCCTCCGTCATGAAGCCCGCCTGCACCATGTTCTCCAGCACCTCGTTGGCGCGGGCGCGGGCGGCCGGCAGGTTGACGTGCGGCGCGTACTTGCCGGGCGCCTTGAAGAGGCCGGCCAGCATCGCCGATTCCGCGAGGTCGATGTCGCGCACCGACTTGCCGAAATAGAACTCCGCCGCCGCGTCGACGCCGAACGTGCCGCCGCCCATGTAGGCGCGGTCGAGATAGAGCTTCAGGATCTCGTTCTTGGTGAGGTTCACCTCCAGCCACTCGGCGAGGAAGGCCTCCTTGATCTTGCGCTCGATCGTCCGCTCGTTCGACAGGAACAGGTTCTTGGCGAGCTGCTGGGTGATCGAGCTGCCGCCCTGGACGACGCCGTGGGCGCGCATGTTCTCGACCAGCGCGCGGGCGGTGCCGAAGAAGTCGATGCCGAAATGCTCGTAGAAGCGGCGGTCCTCGGTCGCGAGCGTCGCCTTGATCAGCGTGTCCGGGATCTCCTCGAGCGGCACGGTGGCGTTGTGCAGCACGCCGCGCTTGCCGATCTCGTTGCCGTAGCGGTCGAGGAAGGTGACGGAATATTGCTGCGTCGAGCGCCAGTCCGTGGCCGTCTCGTCGAAGGCCGGAAGCGCCAGGGCAAGCATGAGGACGGACCCCGCCGCCCCCATCGTCAGCGCGTCGGAGCCGAGCTCGACGAGGCCGCGGGCGGGGCCGCGCACCTTGAGGCGCTCGAGCCGCGCCGAGTAGCCTTCGATCGAACGGCGGCCGTTCTCCAGGACGCCGTAGAAGAAGGTGTCGAGCCAGGAATCGAAGGCGAGCAGCCGCTGCTTCAGCCGCATCCACCACTTCGAGCTGCCGCCCGAACTGAAAGGGTCACGCACGTGGACATCCTCGCGATCGACGGCGGTCGGCCTGAAGTCCAGCAGGCCCGCGTCTTGACGATTTTAACATGATTGCGCAAGTGCCTGCATGTGACCTTTACGAGACAGTTAATCGGCCCCCCATGGATCCCACCGCACGCCCTGAGCTTCCCTTCTGGAAGACGAAGCGCCTCGACCAGATGTCGGAGGCGGAATGGGAATCGCTGTGCGACGGCTGCGGCCGCTGCTGCCTCCTGAAGCTCGAGGACGAGGACACCGGCGAGATCTTCGCCACCGACGTGGCCTGCCGGCTGCTCGACGAGGGCGCCTGCCGCTGCACGAGCTACCACGACCGACATAGGCACGTCACCGGCTGCATCAAGCTGACCCCGAGGCGGCTCGACGAGCTCGCCTGGCTGCCGCCGAGCTGCGCCTACCGCCGGCTGCACGAGGGCGACGACCTCGCCTGGTGGCATCCGCTGGTGTCGGGCGACCCGGAGACGGTGCATCTCGCCGGCATGTCGGTCCGGGGACGTACCGTCCCGGAAGCCGACATCGCCGAGGAGGATCTCGAGGACCGCATCGTCGAGTGGCCGCTGTGGCAGGACGCCGGCTGAACGCCGCGCGCGCTCCCCGCCGGCGGCTCCCGGCCGCGGCTTCGCCCGCTCAGCCCTTGAGGACGATCCGGCTGTCCGGCGGGCTCGCCGTCAGGCGCTCGACCTCGGCGGCGAGGGCCTCGACCCGGCGCGACAGGTCGAGCAGCGCCAGCTCCACCTCGACGGCATGCTCGGAGGGGATCTCGATGCGGCTGCGCTGCAGCGCATAGCCGTAGGACGCGACCCGCCAGCGCAGCGCGGCGACGGCCCACGTCACGACGCGGCGGTTCTCGTAGACGCGGGCGACCGCCGCCTTCTCCTCCCGCTCCGTCAGGCCCTGCACCTGGTCGAGCGCCGACAGCCGGTCGAAGTCGGCCGCGTAGACCGCGTTCACCACCGGCAGGTAGGCATCGATCAGCTGGTCGTCGGCGACGATCTCGTCGCGCATGGCGCTGTAGCGCCCCGCCTCGGAGCTGAAGCGGTCGCCGCGCAGCTTCCGGTAGTACGCGGCCGGGTCGATCTCGTAGTACTGGTCGGGCCAGAGCCTGGTGCGCACGAGCTCCGCCCGGCTGTGCGCGAGGAAGCCGCGCCGGTGGATCGGCATGACGAAGCGGTAGGTGCGGTCGCGCAGCTCCTCCTCGCGGTCGGTCAGCGCGTAGTCCGAGACCGGCTCCTCGCGCAGCCACGCCGCCCCCTGCCCGGCCAGCGGCAGGATCGTGTCGTGCACGATCGACGGCGCGGGCCGGCCGAAATCGCCCGTCGGCGCCGCGCACGAGGTCGGCAGAAGTCCACAGAGCAGTGCGCCGACGAGGACGGCGGATCCGGCAGGGCGCATCGGGCTATCGGTCTTCTCGCGGCAGCGGCGGGCGCACGGCGCCGCCGCCCGGATGTCGGGTCAGTCCTCCGCGTCGCGCGGCAGCGCGGCGTCGGCGTCGGGTTCGCGGTCTCGCTCGATCCGCACCCCCGTGAAGAACAGGATCTTCGCGCTGCCCGCCTCTTCCGCGAACGGGCTGCGCCGCGAGCGCCTGTCCGGCGTCCGCCTTCGCGTGGCGTCGAATTTCAACAATGCCGCTGCCATTCGCCAAACCCTCCTGCGCTCGGGCGTTGCAGCCGGACGCAGGCCTCTCGGGCACACGCCCCCTCACCTTCATTCTCGTTCCGAACAGGGTTAACAGAACGCTAACGGTTTCGACTGCATTCTTCCCGGGTGGGATGAGGGGTGGATCTTCGATGGACGGCGTCTCCGACGAACGAATGAAGCAGGCGGTGGACGAGGCCGAGCGGCGGGCCCCCGCGTCACTCGCGGCGAGCCGCGCGCTCGAGACGCTGGTCGATCTCTTCTTCGAGCACGAGCGCTCCTCGCATACGCCCGTGCCGGCCCATTTCGCCAGGCTCATGCTGGCGCTCCTGCCCCGCGTCTCGGTCGCGCAGCGCTCCGAGGTCGCCCGCCGCCTCGCCCACAGCGACGCGGTGCCGCAGGAGGTGGCGGCGCGGCTGGCGGAGGACGTCGTCGAGGTCGCCGGCCCGGTGCTGCGCCAGAGCCCCGCGCTCGGCGAGGACGTGCTGCTCGCGGCCGCGACCGGCCCGGACGCCGGCCGCGCGCGCTCCGTCGCCGCGCGCACCGACCTCACCCTTCCCGTCAAGATCGCGCTGGCGCGGCGCGGCGAGATCGTGGTGGCCGAGGAGATGCTGTCGGGGCCGCTCTACACGATCGAGCCCGAGGTCGCGGAGCTTCTGGCGACCACGGACGGCCTGTCCGCCGAGGCGACGGCACGCCTCGTCATCTGGAGCGAACTGTCCTTCCCGGCGCTCGCGCGGCTCTTCTGGAGCGCCGACCCGCAGACGAGGCGCGTGATCGCGGAGCGCGCGGCGCGCCGCTTCGTCGAGACCGCGCCCGGCGGCGCGGACGATCCCGTCTCCGCCAATCTCGAGCTCGGCACCGCCCTCTTCGCCGCCGCGGCCTCGCGCCGCCGCTCCGACATGGCGACCCGACCTCGCGGGCGCGCTCGCCGTGCCGCGCCGCCTCGCCCAGAGGCTCGTCGAGGACGAGACCGGCGAGGCGCTGGTCATCGGCTGCCGCGCGGCCGGCGTCGGGATCTCGCAGCTCACGAGCCTGCTCGTGCTGATGCCCTCGGGCGGCGGCGCGGTCGATTCGCAGGCGCAGATCCGCAACCTCGTCGCGATCGCCGAGCACCTGACGCCGAAGGTGGCGGCCGGCTTCATCGCGCAGTGGCGCACGTTCGGCGAGGATCGGCAGGCGCAGCACGAGCCGGTCGCGTTCGCCGGCCGCTCGCCGAGCGCCCGCGGCACCGCACGGCCCGCCGTCAGGCACGAGTCCGAGGACCAGGAGCGCAAGGCCGGCGGGCGCTGAAGCTTCAGCCCCGCCGAGTTGCAGGCCCTTCGCACGTGGCCGTCCGCGCGCGGCGAGACGGCGGAGCGCGACGATTCGTCAGCGGTCGGCGCGCCCGTAGATCCGGTCCAGCGCACGCGCCACGTCGACGAGCCTGTCGGCGTCGGCGGCGAAGCGCTCGCCGGCCGCCAGCCGCTTCGCCCAGTCGGCCGCGGCCCGGCCGCCCCAGGCGTCGGGCGGGCTCGCCAGCGTCTCGGTCGCCGTGCCGTGATAGCGCTCGGCGACGAAATCGTAGAACGAGCCGTCGACGTTGCGCAGCGCGGCGCCGCCGCCCGTGCCGTAGAACGCCGCCTCGATGATCGCGTCCCGGCCGGCCTGCAGCCGCCACGAGCAGGCGAGCCGCACGGCCCGGCCGCCCTCGAGGCCCAGCGTCGCGACCGCGTAGTCCTCCACCTCCCCCGGCGCCGGGCCGAGCAGCCGGCCGCCGCTGAAGAGCTTCGCCGACACGTCCTCGACCGCCGGGAAGCCGAGCCCCCACAGCGCGAGGTCGACGAGGTGGACGCCGAGGTCCATGACGCAGCCGCCGCCCGATCGGGCCGGGTCGTAGAACCAGTCCTTGTCCGGCCCGTAGGCGTTGTGGAACGTCAGGTCGACGGCGTGGACGTGGCCGAGATCGCCGTTGTCGAGCAGGGCCTTGATGGCCCGCACGCCGTCCGTGAAGCGGTAGGAGAAGTCGACGCCGAGGAGCCTGTCGGCCCGGCGCGCCGCCGCGACCACGGCGTGCGCCTCCTCCGCCGTGCGCCCGAGCGGCTTCTGGCAGAACACCGCGGCGCCCGCCTCGAGCGCCCGGATCGACTGCTCCGCGTGCATCGCGCTCGGCGTGGCGATGACGACGCCGTCGAGGCCGAGCGCCAGCATCGCGTCGAGCGATTCGACGACCTCCGCCCCGGGCGCCAGCCCGGCCGCCGCCTCCGCCATCTCCGCGCTGGGGTCGGAGATCGCCGCGACGTCCGCCGCGCCCGTCTCGATCACCGCCTCCATCCGGTTGCGGCCGATCCAGCCGACGCCGAGAAAGCCGAGGCGCGGGCGCTCCGTCCGGCTGCCGCGCTGCGCGTGCTCCATGACTTCGCTCATCGGAAGGTCACCAGCGCCTTGAGGAAGCCGTCGGGCCGGTCGCGCGTCGCGTCGAGCGCCTCGCCCAGCCGCTCCAGCGGAAATTCGTGCGTCATCAGCGGCGTGGGGTCGAGCCGCCCCTCGCTCACCGCGTCCACCGCCTCGCGGATGCCCTGGACGTAGACGGCCGGGTCGCGCTCGTGGGCGTTGATCACGTCGAGGCCGCGCCAGTTCCAGAGCTGCATGTTCACCTGCCGCGCATCCTGGTGGTAGCCGGCGACGATCAGGCGGCCGCGCTCCTTCGTCAGCTCGCCCGCGAGATCGATGCGGCCATTGCTGGCCGACCGCCTCGATCACCCGGTCGCAGAAGACGCCGCCGGTCAGCTCGCGCACCTGGTCCATGATCACCCAGTGGTCTTCCATGGGGATCGTCTCGTCGGCGCCCATCAGGCGCGCGATCTCGAGCGAGAACGGCCGGCGCGAGATGGCGATGACGCGGGCGCCGGCCTGGCTGGCGAGGCGCGTCAGGATCGAGCCGAGGAAGCCGATGCCGATGATCGCGACCGTCTGCCCCGCGCGGATGTCGCTGCGCCGGAAGATGTTCATGGCGCAGCCCAGCGGCTCGCCCGGGAACGGCATGCCCTCGAGCGACGCCGGCAGCTTCACCACCTTGTCGGCGTCGGCGAGGTCGTACTCGGCATAGGCGTTGAACGAGAGCGCCGAGACGCGGTCGCCGGTCGCGACCTCCGACACGCCGTCGCCGAGCGCGTCGACGATGCCCCAGCCCTCGTGGCCGAGATCGCCCGGCGCGGTCGGGAACTCCATCCAGTCCGGGCCCGCCCAGGGCCCGAGATTCGACGCGCACACGCCGCAGCCCTGCATCCTGACGCGCACCTGGCCCGGCCCCGGCTCGGGGACCGCGACCTCGTCGATCCGCACCTCGCCCGGCCCGACGAGGCGCGCCGCGCGCATCGTCGCCGCCGGCGAGCCGCCATTCGCGGCGCCGCTCTTCAAGCCGTGGGTATCGAGTGCTCGTCCATCCGGCACGCCTCATCTCCCTTTCTGGATACTTGAAGAAGCTGCACCTAGGAGCGATGCGCCGGCCGACAACCCCTCGGGCCGGTCAGCGACCGCACGCGGCGGCGGCCTCGCGGCCGCGGCGTCACTCGACGACGGGGTCGAGCAGGTGCTCGCCGGTGCGGCTCTCGACCTCGACGATCCACAGGTCGCTGTCGAAGCGCCGCTCCTTTGCGAGCCGCGCGTCGACCTCCGCCTCCGGCGCCCCCGGCGGCGGCACGAGCGCCCGCCAGCGGCGATCGACGGGCTGGTCGTCGTCGAAGGCCGTCTGCGGCGCGGGGCCGTAGAGCTCGGCCGTCCCGTCGAGCCGGTTCACCTTGACGAAGATGGCGCCCGCCTCCTCCGCGCCCTTCTTCACGAGGGCGGCGAACATGCCGGCGGAGGACACCCTCCGCAGATAGGCCGAGACCCAGATCGCGGTCTTCACCCGCACCGTCGAACTCCTCCCCTGCGTCGCGCCCGCCGATTCGGCGCGGACGCCACAGTGGCGCGGGAGGCGGGGCGGAGTCTAACGCAGCTGGACGCCGCTCACGTCGGAGAGCTCGCGGAGGACACGTTCGCCGAGCTCGCCCGTCACCTCCATGCCGCGGTCCTGCTCGAAGCGGCGGATCGCGCCGCTCGTCGCATTGCCCCAGCGGCCGTCGATCGGGCCCGGCGCATAGCCGAGGTCGGCGAGCACGCGCTGCACGGCGGCGACCTTCGGGTCGCTCTCGGGCACGGTATCGGCGGCGCCGGCCGCCTCCTGGGCGGGCGCCGCAGGCGCCTCGGGGGCCGTCTCAAGCGACGCCTGCTGGCCGCGCGGGTCGCCCGGCGGCAGCGGCGGCGCCTCGAGGGTGGAAAGCTGGATCCGCGCGAGCACGGCCGGCGTCGGGCCGGTCCCGACCTCCTCGCCCGCCATGCGCTGGTAGCTCTCCAGCGCCGCCCGGGTGCCGGCGCCGTAGAGCCCGTCGATCTCGCCGTTGTAGAAGCCGTGCTGGGCGAGCGCGGTCTGGATGTCGCGCACCAGCGCCGGATCGGGGGTCGGCCTGGCGGGGGCGGCGGCCTCGCCGGGTGCGGGGGCGGCCTGCCACGGCAGGTTCTGCACGAGCGGCGCCGGGTGCTGCCCGGTCTGCAGCCACAGCGCGTTGGTCGCCGTCGCGGCCCACAGGCCGGCGAAGGTGATCGCGGCCACCAGCCGCGGGGGATTGCGGAACATCAGCGAGAGCACAGAACCGATTCCGTCTTCTCAGAGCCCATGGATCAGGCGGTCAGCCGCTCGCGCGCCGGCGCCGGAGCGACGGTCGGCGCAGCGGGTGCCGCGGATACGGGGATGATCTTCCTCTCCGGCCGTCCATCCTCCTGGGGCAGGACGACCGTCACGCGCGTGCCGCGCCCGAGCTCGCTCTCGATGCGCATCGAGCCGTCGTGGAGCTGCGCCAGCCCGCGCACCACGGAGAGGCCGAGCCCCGTGCCGCCGCCCTGGGCGTAGCCCGTCTTCAGCTGCACGAAGGGCTCGCCGAGCCGCTCGATGTCCTCGGCCGCGATGCCGCTGCCCTCGTCGGCGACGTACACGGCGACCGCGCCGGCCTCGTCGCGATAGGCGCCGACCATCACCTTGCCGCCGGGCGGCGAGAACTTGACGGCGTTGGAGATCAGGTTGAGCAGGATCTGCTTCACCGCGCGCGGGTCGGCGGTCAGCTCGTCGTTCGTGCCGAGCCCGTCGATCTCGAGCGACACCTCGGCGTGCTGCGCCTGCGGCCGCATGAGCTGGCAGCACGAATTGATCGTCTCGTCGAGCGCGAACGGCTCGGGGAAGACCTGGAAGCGGCCGGTCTCGAGCTTCGACATGTCGAGAATGGCGTTCACGACGTCGAGCAGGTGGCTGCCGCTGTCGTGGATCAGCTGCGCGTATTCCCGGTGGCGCTCCTGCTCGAGCTTGCCGAACAGCTCGTCCGCGAGGATCTCGGAGAAGCCGAGGATCGCGTTCAGCGGCGTGCGCAGCTCGTGGCTCATGTTCGCCAGCAGCCGGCCCTTGCCGATCGAGGCGCGCTCGGCGGCGTCGAGCGCGGTGCGCAGTGCGGCCTCCGTCTCGACCCGTGCCTGGACGCTGCGGAACACGCCGACGATCTCGGCGTCCTTGCGCTTCTCGCCGATCCGCCGCGCCCGCAGCTCGACCTCCTCGTAGCCGCCGGACGCGCCGCGCAGCCTGATGCTCGCCACCGCGCTTCCGTCGAGCCAGGCCGCATCGAGCGCCTGCAGGTAGAGGAGCCGGTCCTGCACGTGCACGCGGCGCACCAGCCCCTCGCCCGACAGCTCCTCGGCGGAGGTGCCGACGATGCGCTGCGCGGCGGCGTTCGCGCTCATCACGTTGCCGTTGCGCCGCAGCCGGGCGACGAGGTCGGGCGCGCTGTCGATGAGGTCCGAGTCGGCGCCGCTGCGGGCTTCCGCGCTGTCGACATAGGCATGCAGGAAGCGCCGGCCGCTCCAGGCGAGCAGCAGCGCCAGCCCCGCCGCTCCGGCGGTGGCGACCACCGCCAGCGCGGGCGCCGGGCCCGTGGCGACGACGCCCGCCGCGGCGAGCGCCGCGACGACGCCCAGGCCGAGGAAGGGAACGGTCGCGCCGACGGCCGCGGCGCGGCCGCGCGCCAGCACCACCTGCCCCGGCAGCACCGCGAACAGGGCGAGGAAGGGCGAGGACAGGCCGCCGCTGACGCCGCACAGGACGCAGCCGAGGGCGGCAAGGGAGATCGCCGAGAGGATGCGCCCCGTCTCGATGCGGCCGGTGCGCGAGACGTAGAGCGCGCACAGCGCCGGGCAGACCGAGAGCGCGAAGATCGCGGCGGCCGCCGCGTCCGGCTTGCCCCACAGCCCCAGATAGGGCGGGAACGCCAGCAGGGCGACGAGCGCAAGAAGAAGCTCGGTCGTCAGGAAGATCTCGTGGTGCAGGCATTCGGCCGCATCACCACGCAGCTGCGGCCGCACGGAAGCAACGATGCCGCGCCGGAACGATGACAAGAATGCGCCTGCAGACACTTGGGACTCCGATCGGGTTGAAACCGAACAAAACCTGACCCCGACCCTTTCGGAGTGTCTCAGAGCCGTCTTAAGGAACGCTGAAACGGCGCGGGCCGTTTGATCCCGCGGCCATTCCTCCCGTCGCGCGCCGTTTGCGTAGAATTTTCGCGAAAGGCAAAAGGCATCCGCAAAGCCCCTCGGGGCATAGTGGCGCCATCGGGTAACGGACCTGAGACACGGGACAAACGAGATGTTCCTCCTTCGCCTCGCCTTCTGGCTCGCCATCGTTCTCCTGATTCTGCCCATGCCGCGCGGCGCGGGCGATGCGGCGTCGACCGACGGCGCCGGGACGGAGCAGCAGCTTTCGGTGTTCGACGCGCTGGGCATGGCGCAGTCGGCGTTCAGCGACGTCGCGCATTTCTGCGACCGCAACCCCAACACGTGCATGAAGGGCGCCCAGCTCGCGGGCACGCTCAAGGAGAAGGCGAAGTACGGCGCCGAGCTCGTCTACGACTACCTGTCCGACGAGCCGGGTGCCGAACCGGGCGCCGGGCCGGACCGGCTGGCGACGCCGGCCGGCGAGCCGCCGGCGCCCGCGGCCACCGACGACAGCGCCTCGGCCGGCGACATGCTCATGCCCCTCCGCCGCGCCGCCGACACGCTGTCGGGGCAGGACCGGCAGATCTCCTGGCGCGGGCCGTTCAACGGCTGAGCGCCCGCCACCGGCTCCTCCGCCCCCGGCGGGTTTCAACGCCGGCCGCCCCGGCCTATATGCAGGGTCACGGAGAACCCCACGCGAGGCGCCATGACCATCCCGCCGATCGAACAGATCTACGACGATTTCGCGCTGATCGACGACTGGGAAGAGCGCTATCGCTACGTCATCGAGCTCGGCCGCACGCTCGAGCCGCTTCCCGAGGAGGCACGCTCGGCCGAGAACAAGGTGCAGGGCTGCGTCAGCCAGGTCTGGCTCGAGACGCGGCCGGAGACGCCGGACGGCCAGCTCGTGCTGAGCTTCCGCGGCGACAGCGACGCGCTCATCGTGCGCGGCCTCATCGCCATCCTCTTCTCGCTCTATTCCGGCCGCACGCCGGAGGAGATCCTGGAGACGGACCCCGAAGGCACCTTTGCGAAGCTCGGCCTGAAGGAGCACCTGACGCCGCAGCGCTCGAACGGCCTCGCCGCCATGGTGCAGCGGGTGCGCCGCGACGCCGCGGCCGCCGCGGAAGCCGTCCAGTAGCAGGCAGCCGTCCGCCGCCGGGCTCGGGAGCCCGCTACTCCCCCGCGCCCGGCCGATAGCCCTCCGCGCCCCAGTGCCGGAGGCGGCCCGACCTGTCGGGCCCGTGCGCCGCGTCCGACAGGCCGTAATGCTCGGCCAGCCGGTCGAGCCCGATCCCGAGCACGACCTTGGCGGAGCGCCGCGGCCAGTTCCGGCGCCGCTCGGCGTCCTCGAGCCCCACGAGCTCGCAGCACACGTCGACCAGCAGCGAGCCGAGCTCGCGCCCCATCGCCCTGATCGCCCGCTCGACCCGCTCGCGCGCCGCGATCGCCCCGTCCATCGCATCGGCCACCCGGTTGCCAGCCCCCGCCTGCCCGCGCGGCATCGGCGGCTGGCCGAGATCGACGCCGAGCCGCGGCATCAGGCCCGCCCGCGTGTAGTCGGCGCGAAGCCGTTCCCCGGCCATGAACTGCGCGTCGCCGATCAGCGGCCGGCCGTCCTTGTCGCGTCGCCGGCGCAGCCAGGCGAGCGGGCTCTCGTTGTCGACGACGAGGGGCCCCGCCCCGTCCGGCCCCGCCGTCCGGCGCAGCTCCAGGTGCTGCGTGCGATACGCCTCTTCGGGCGCCTCGCCCCGGCGCAGGAAGGCGCGGCCCGCCTCGGTGAGCTCTCCCCCCTCGCCCTCGTGCGTCACGAGGCCGCGCGAGGCGGCCGCCACCGCGAGCGTCTCCGGCCCGACATGGAGAGGCGCCGCCGAGCCCGGCACCACCACCTCCACCCGGCCGCTCCCGTCCCGCTGCAGCCGCGCCCCCGGCCGCGCGAGCGCTGCAAGCAGGCGCCCGAGCGTCCGCTCCTCCGCCTTGCCGCTCATCGCGCGATCCTCCCGAGCTCGAGCGCGATCCGCGCCTCGAGACGCTCCATGCAGCTGTCGAAGACGGCGTCGTCCCGCCGGTCCTCGATCTTCCGGCAGGCGTGGATGACGGAGGTGCGATGGTGGGCGAAGCGGCGGCCGATCTCGTCGCAGCTCAGCTCGAGCACCACCCGCTGAAGATACATCGCCATGTGGCGCGCCCGCGCCACCCGGGCGCTCGGCCGGCCCGGCGCCGTCAGCTCGGAGAGCGCCACCCGGTGCGCCCGCGCGACCAGCCGCTCGATCCGCTCGGCCGGCGACGCGGCGCCCGCCGACGGCACCCGCCCTCTCCCCGCCATGCGGCGGCCCGCACTCTGTCCGGTCATGCTGACGCTCCCGTATAGGACTAATATCCTATATCAGAGCGCAGACCGTGCCGGTGTGAACAAAATTCTCGCCGACGCTGTGGATATGCCTCAGGGGCCAAGGGCATAGCCCGGCCAGCGATAGGCTTATAATCACATGCCCGGCGCGTGACGCAAGCTTCCTTCCTCGCACGAAGGAGCGTCACATGAAGAACCATCAGGGAAATCTGCCGGGCCGGGCGCTGGAGGCGGGGGCCGCCGCGGCCGTGGAGGCAACCGTCCGGGCGGGCGCGATCCTCTACCGGCGCAGCGTCCACCTGCCGCGGCTGCTGCGCCTCTTTCCTTCGGAGATCCCGACTGAGGAGCCCGCTGCAACGCGTTTCATCGTCGCGCGGCTCGGCTGCGCCGCCCGTCAGGAGAGGCGGCGCGCGAGGTCGGGGCACTGGGCCTACGACCTCAACAGGCACATCGCGCTGATGCAGGCACTCGCTGCCGAGCGCCGGCACCTGGCGCGGGAGACGGGCCCCGCGCGGTGAGCGCGGGGCGCCGCCCGTCTGGCGTCAGCCGCGCCGGCGGCGCTGGCCGAGACCCATCTTCTTCGCGAGCGCGGAGCGCGCGGCCGCGTAGTTCGGAGCGACCATCGGGTAATCCGCGGGCAGGCCCCACTTCTCCCGATACTCTTCCGGCGACAGGTCGTAGTGCGTGCGAAGATGGCGCTTGAGCGACTTGAACTTCTTGCCGTCCTCGAGGCAGACGATGTACTCCGGCGTCACCGACTTGCGCACCGGAACCGCCGGCTTCAACTCTTCCTTCGGCTGCTCGACCTCGTTGGCGCCCACGCGGCGCAGCGCCTGGTGCACCTCGTGGATCAGGTTCGGCAGGTCGCTCGACTGCACGGGGTTGTTGCTGACATAGGCCGAGACGATCTCCGCAGCTAGCTCAATAAGCTCGGAATTCTGGTCTGTGTTTTCCATTGTAGGGGTACCTTTTTTTTGTCTCGCAGAGGCAGCCGGGCGGGGTTGGGCCCGAGCGGCACGCCAAATCAAGCAACGGGCATGAATCGCAGCATGCGCGGCTGTCTACCGTCCGCTTGCTTTACATACGGAGTTCAATCTGCTCAAGCAAGATAGCAGCCGCACCTTTTGTTTATAGCTGCGGCAGTACAGCCCTGCAGGCAAGAACTGGCTCTTATTTCGACTGACGAAACAAGACGGCGTCTGCAGTGGACCGTCCGAGAACGTTCTGGCAACACACCCGGGTGTCGCGCGAATGCTCAGATGTAATAGGCCAGCAGCAGCCCCGCCAGCAGCACCGTGGTCCAGAACGCCATCACGCCGGTCGGCCACGTGCCGCCGATCACGCCCTCGGGGCCGTGGTGGCGGCGCAGCGAGCCGACGAGCGTCGCCAGCCAGCCGCCGACGCTGCCGATCGTCACGCCGCGCCATTCCGACGCCCAGCGTGCGGCGCCCACCGCCGCCGAAGGTGCGACGCCGCGCCACAGCCAGTCGACGTCGAGCGTGATGGTCCGGGTGCGCTGCAGCTGCTTCAGGAGCAGGAAGAAGGCGAGCCCGGAGAACAGCAGGAGCTGCAGCTGGAAGACGACGTGGCTGCCGGTGTAGGGCACGTAGTCGGCCGGATAGGGCAGGATGGCGTAGAGCGGCTGCGGATAGACGCCGAGCCCGATGCAGACCGCCGAGAACAGCCACATCGCGAGCCGCATGTTGACCGGCGGGTCCGCCGGCCGGAGCCCGGAGTCCTTCTGGAAGAAGACGAACCAGGGGAACTTGATGCCGGCGTGCAGGAAGACGCCGGCCGATCCCGCGGCCAGGATGAACCAGACGATCGCGAGGTGCTCCTCGCCGGCGGCCGAGCTGATCATCGACTTCGAGATGAAGCCGGAGGTCAGCGGGAAGGCGGAGATGGCGAGCGCGCCGATGATGCCGCAGATCGTCGTCACCGGCATGGTGCGGAACAGCCCGCCGAGGTCGGTGCACTTGCTCCGGCCGGTCATGTAGAGCACCGAGCCCGCCGACATGAGCAGGAGCGCCTTGTAGACGATGTGCGCGAAGGCGTGCGCGGCGGCGCCGTTCAGCGCGAGCTCCGTGCCGATGCCGATGCCCGTCACCATGAACCCGACCTGGTTGATGATCGAGTAGGCGAGGATCCGCCGCATGTCGTTCTCGAGGATGGCGAAGACGATGCCGTACATCGCCATGAACAGCCCGACCCAGAGCAACAGCTCGCAGCCGGGGAAGCCGCGCATCAGCGTGTAGACCGCCGTCTTCGTCGTGAAGGCCGACAGGAACACCATCCCCGACCACGACGAGGCGGGATAGGCGTCCGGCAGCCAGGCCTGCAGCGGCGGCGCGCCGGCATTGATCAGGAAGCCCGCGAGGATCAGCCAGCGCGGCCAGCGCGTCGGCCTCCATGACGTGGAACGAGATGTCGCCCGTCGTCCAGATCTGCCCCGCGATGCCGCCCATCAGCAGGACGCCGCCGAGCAGGTGGATGATCGCGTAGCGGATGCCGGGGCCCCAGGCGCGCTCGCCGGCGGCCCAGATCACCAGCGTCGAGGCGAGCGCCATCAGCTCCCAGAACACGAACACGGTCAGGAGGTCGGCGGCGAAGATCACGCCGAGCGCCGAGCCGGCATAGGCGTAGGCCGCCGTCAGCTCGAGCGTGCGCGTCTGGTTGAGCGAGTAGAGCCCGCCGCCGAACACCATGAGCGAGAACACGGTGCCGAAGACGCGCGCCAGCCGGTCGCCGCGCAGCGGCGTCAGATCGTAGCCGAGCCAGTGGACGGTGAACGCCGCCCCGTCCGGCACCGCCCAGACGAGCCACAGGGCGACCAGCGGCAGGACGAGCAGCAGCACGTTGCGCACGCCCATCGACACGAAGGGCAGCACGAACGCGCCGGCGATCAGGACGAGCCCGGGCGGGATCAGGATGTCACTCATAGTAGTCGTCCCGCCGCTTGAGGACCTTGCCGAGCGCCTTCGAGAGGAAGACGAGAAGCACGCACGACACGAAGCCGTACCAGGCGCCGAACCCGAAGGTGCCGTCGATGCCGAAATGCGGGTGGTGCTCGACGAAGAAGTCGCCGGCCACCGTCAGCGCCAGCACCACGATGAACACGATCCACATCAGCCGGATCGACGAGGGCCGGACGAGCCAGGGCTCTTGTTCGCCGTTCATGGCGCGGTCTCCACCATGGCTTTCGAGAGGCCGAGCGGCAGGCTCGGGAACAGGAACATGGCGACCGTCAGCGCGGCCGTGATGACGATCGCGATGACGATCGGCAGCGGCGCCTCGCCGTGGTTGCCGTGATGCTCGGCGTGGTGCGCGTCCTCCGGCCGGAAGAAGGCGCGGTAGACGATCGGCAGGAAATAGCCGGCGTTGAGCACGGTCGAGCAGATGATCACCGCCGACCGGCATCCACCGCCCGCTCGCGAAGGCGCCCTTCCAGGATGAACCACTTCGACAGGAAGCCCGCCGTCGGCGGCACGCCGATCATCGACAGCGAGGCGACGGCGAAGGCGCCCATCGTCCACGGCATGCGCCGGCCGATGCCGTTCATCTTGCTGATGTGGTCGACATGGGCGGCGGTGTGGACGGAGCCGGCGGCGAAGAACAGCGTGATCTTCGAGACGGCGTGCGCGGCGATGTGCATGGCCGCGCCGACGAGCGAGATCGGCGTGAGGATCGCCGCGGCGAGCACGATGTAGGAGAGCTGGCTGATCGTCGAATAGGCCAGCCGCCGCTTCAGGTGGTCCTGCTGCAGCGCGATCACGGAGGCCGCCAGGATCGTGAAGCCGGCGACCCAGGCGAGCCAGTTCGCGGTGCCGAGGTCGGCGAGGTTCTGCACGCCGAAGACGTAGACGATGACCTTGGTGATGGTGAAGACGCCGGCCTTCACGACCGCCACGGCGTGCAGCAGCGCGCTGACCGGCGTCGGCGCGACCATCGCCGCCGGCAGCCAGTAGTGGACCGGCATGACGCCGGCCTTGCCGATGCCGAAGACGAACAGGCCGAGCAGCACCGCCGTCAGGCCGGGGCCGCTGTGGCCGGCCAGGATGCCGCCCGGCGCGAAGTCGAGCGTGCCCGTCAGGATGCCCGTCCAGATGATCGCCGGCAGGAGCAGGAGCATCGACGTGCCGACGAGCATCAGGAGATAGACCCGGCCGGCCGAGCGCGCGTCGGCATTGCCGTTGTGCGTGACGAGCGGGTAGGTCGAGAAGCGTCAGGATCTCGTAGAACAGGAACAGCGTGAACAGGTTCGCCGAGAAGGCGATGCCCATCGTGGCCGAGATCGCCACGGCGAAGCAGATGTAGAACGGCGTCTGGCGCGGCTCGTCGTTGCCGCGCATGTAGCCGATCGAATAGATCGAGTTGACGATCCACAGGCCGGACGCGACGAGCGCGAACAGCATGCCGAGCGGCTCGACCGCGAAGGCGATCGTCAGCCCCGGCAGAACGTCGAGCGAGCCGAGCTCGGGCCGCGCGCCGTCGAGCACCGGCCCGGCGAGGCTCCCCACGACCACGAGCAGCAGGACGGCCGCGACGAGCGTGATGGCCTCGCGCACGTTCGGCACGCGGTGGGCGAACGGGATGAGCAGCGCCGCCACGGCGGGAATCGCCAGGGCGGCGAGGATCAGGGTCGAAGAGGTCATAGCGCCCCCGCCAGAAGCGCCGCGGCGGCGCGCTCGGCGACGCCGGCCGTGAAGGCGGCGTCGATCCCGAACACGACGCAGGCGGCGGTGAGCACCCAGGTCGGAATGAGCAGCGAGAGCGGCGCCTCGCTGATCTCGGCCACGGCGGCCGACGGCTCGCGGAACCACGCCACCTCGATGACGCGGCCGACATAGATCACCGCGAGGAACGAGCTGCCCATGACGAGGAAGGACAGGAGCCACATCCCGTCCTCGAAGGCGCCGGCGGCGAGATACCACTTGGAGACGAAGCCCACCGTGCCGGGCACGCCGATCAGCGACAGGCCGGCGACGACGAAGCGCGGCCATGGTCACCGGCATGCGCCGGCCGATGCCGGCGAGCCCCTCGAGGTCGTGCCGGCCGACCCGGAACACCACCGCGCCGATCGCCATGAACAGCGCGCCCTTCGTCAGCGCGTGGTTGAACAGGTGCACGAGGGTGCCCGTGAGCCCGCTCAGATTGGCGATCGCGATGCCGAGCGTCATGTAGCCGATCTGCGCGACCGACGAGTAGGCGAGCATCCGCTTCACGTCGGTCTGGAAGATCGCGATCACCGAGGCGATGAACATCGCGGCGACCGACAGCGTGATCAGCACCTCGCTCAGCGGCAGGTCCGAGAAGGCGAAGCGCACCCCGAAGATCGAGAAGAAGAACCGCAGGAAGAGGTAGACCGCCACCTTCGTCGCGGTCGAGGCGAGGAAGGTCGTCGCCACCGAGGGGGCGTAGGCATAGGCGTTCGGCAGCCAGACGTGCAGCGGGAACAGCGCGAGCTTCAGGCTGATGCCGACGGTCAGGAACGCGACCGCCGCGAGCACCGAGCGGGCGCTCTGCACGTCCGCGATCCGGTCGGCGAGATCGACGAAGTTCAGCGTGCCGGTCATCGTGTAGAGCAGCCCGACGCCGATCACGTAGAAGGTCGCGCCGATCGTCCCCATGATGAGGTACTGGTAGGCCGCCAGCAGCGCCCGGCGATCGCGGCCGAGCGCGATCATCACGTAGGACGACAGCGACGAGATCTCGAGGAACACGAAGGCGTTGAACGCGTCGCCGGTGATCGCGATGCCGAGCAGCCCGGTCAGGTTCAGCAGGTAGACCGCGTAGAACCAGGCCTGCTTGTTCTCGGCCAGCTCCGCGGCCACGCTGCGCGGCGCGTACGGCATGATGACCGCGCCGATCACCGACACGAGCACCAGCATGTAGGCGTTGACGACGTCGACCCGGTACTCGATGCCGTAGGGCGGCTCCCAGCCGCCCATGGCGTAGGAGATCGGGCCGTTCGCCAGCACCTGCGCGAGCAGGGCGATCGAGATGAGGACGCCGACCAGGCTGATCACCAGCGCGATGAACCAGGCGACGTGGCGGCGGTCGACGATGGCGCAGAGGGTGGCTCCGATCAGCGGAATCACCACCTGCAGCGCCGGCAGGTGCTCGAGGATCATGCGCCCTGGTCCTCGGCGAACAGCTCGTCTTCCTCGATCGTCCCGAACGCCTCGTTGATCCGCACGACGAGGCCCAGCCCGAGGGCGAGCGTCGCGACGCCGACGACGATGGCGGTGAGGATGAGGACGTGCGGCAGGGGGTTGGAGTATTCGGTGTACTCGGGCGAGATGATCGGCGGCGTGCCGCCGAGGATCTTCCCCGGAGAGATGTAGATCAGGTAGACGGAGGTCTGGAACAGGTTCAGGCCCAACAGCTTCTTGACCATGTTGCCGCGCGCGACGACGACATAGAGCCCGGCCACCATCAGGAAGACGGCGACCCACTGGTTGTAGTGGGAGATGACGGTCTGGACGAGTTCCATCAGCGGCCCCGCCCTGCGAACGCGTAGAAGATCGCGAGCATCGTGCCCGCCACGGAGATCAGCACGCCGAGCTCGACCAGCATGACGCCGAGCTCCTGCCCGTGCACGTGGTCGTGGGCGAGCACGTTGTAGTCGAGGAAGTTGCCGCCGAGCACGAGCCCGGCCACGCCGACGCCGGCGTAGATCAGGACGCCGAGCGGCACCATGACCTCGACCACGCCGACCGGCACCGCCTTCATCGCGGCGTCGAGGCCGAACATGATCGCGTAGAGGATGACCGCCGCGGCGAGCACCACGCCCGCCTGGAAGCCGCCGCCCGGGCCGAAGTCGCCGTGGAACTGCACGTAGAAGGCGAACATCAGCATGAAGGGCAGGAGAAGCTTCGAGACGACCCGAAGGATGACGTCGAGCCTCATATCGACTCGCCCTCCCCGTCATTGTTGCGCCTGTTGCGCCTGAGGAGGAGCAGCACGCCGATGCCGGCGGTGAACACCACGGTCGTCTCGCCCAGCGTGTCGAAGCCGCGATAGCTGGCGAGCACCGAGCTCACGACGTTCGGGATGCCCGTCTGCGGCACGGAGTTCTCCAGATAGTACGGCGCGACGTGCTGGTGCTCGGGCGCGTCCTTCGTGCCGAAATGCGGCAGGTCGAGCGTGCCGTAGATCAGCGCCAGGCCCGTCACGGTCGAGACGAAGAGCGGCACGACCGGCGAATGCCTGGGCTTGGGGCTTCCCGTCTTGGTGAGGAACAGGACGGCCAGCATGAGCACGGTCGACACGCCCGCCCCCACCGCGGCCTCGGTCATCGCGACGTCGACCGCGTCGAGCACGACCAGCACGGTCGCGATCAGGAAGCTGTAGGCGCTCGCCAGGATGACGACCGCGAACAGGTTGGTCAGCCGCACGACGCCGACCATGATCGCGGCCAGCAGCGTGAGCAGCACCATGTTGATGAGCGCCTCGATCATTCGCGCTCCTCCTTTCCGGCCTGGAGCGCGCCGGAGTCACCGCTCGCGATATCCTGCTTCTCGAGATCCCGGTGCGCCGCCTCGCGCCCCTCCTGCGAGCCGACGCCCGGCTCGGCATCGGCGATCTCCTCGGCCTCCCACAGGCGGCTGCTCCACGGCTTCTCGTCGGTCTCGACGACGCGCGTCTGCAGGCTGCCGTCGTCGCCGACGAGAAGCGGCTGGATGCCGACCACCAGGGCGGAGCGCGACAGCGCGTGGGTCGCCAGCGGGCTCGTGAAGAAGAACAGGATCAGGATGATCAGGAGCTCGACCGTCACCAGCGTGAAGCCGCTCTCCAGGCACATGCCGAGGATCAGGCAGCCGGCCCCCAGCGTGTCGCTGACGGAGGCGGCGTGCATGCGCGTGAAGACGTCCGGCATCCGCGCCACGCCGAAGGCGCCGACGACGAGGAAGAAGCTTCCCGCCAGGATGAGCGCCCACTGCACGATCTCGACGAGGATCGCGAAGACGCCTGATGCCTCCGTCACCATGTCGGCACCGGACGCGTGTCGTCACCGTGCGGGCAGAGCCCGCCTTGCCTACGGTCGGCCATGTGTTGGATCGCCCTCATCCGCCTGGTCTCACCGATAAGCCCAAAGTCCGTGAACGGTCCGCGGCGGGTGTCTCCCGCCGCGGGCTCCGCGATTATCCGAGGAAGTATCTCCACCACACGTACACCGAGCAGATGACGAGCGAGACGAGCATCAGCGGGAAGGCGTAGAGCGTGTAGGTGATGAACCTGAAGGGCACGCCGTTGCGCTCGGCGATGCCGGCGACCGTGAGGTTCGCCGACGCGCCGACCAGCGTGCCGTTGCCGCCGAGACAGGCGCCCAGCGACAGGCACCACCACAGCGGCTGGATGTTGTCCACGCCGCCGAGCTGCGGCGCCATGTTCTTGATCAGCGGGATCATCGTCGCGACGAAGGGAATGTTGTCGACGATCGCCGAGAGGATCGCCGACGCCCAGAGGATCGCGAAGCCGGTCACCGTGACGCTGCCGCCGGTCATGCTGACGAGATCCTCGCCGAGCAGCGCCAGCAGCCCGCTCACGTCGACGCCGTGCACGACGATGAACAGCCCGATGAAGAAGAAGATCGTGATCCATTCGACGTCGCCGAACGTCTGGTGGATGTTGTGCGCGGCGTGCTCGGCGTGGTGCGACCAGTTGTCGAAGAACATGAGCACGGCGGCGCCGAACAGGGCGATGGTGGCCGGCTCGAGGTTGAGCTGCCGCGCCATCACGAAGCCGACCATGACCAGCGTCAGGATCGCCAGCGACTGCTTGAGCAGCAGCCAGTCCTTGATCGACTCCGTCGGCCGCATCGCCATCACGCGCTGCTCGGCCGCCTCGGTCGCGTGCATCTTGCGGCCCCAGAGCAGGTGGATCATCGCGACCTGGACGAGCAGGATCACGACGATGACCGGCGCCAGGTTGTAGATGAAGTCGTTGAAGGTCAGGCCGACCTGCGAGCCGATGATGATGTTCGGCGGGTCGCCGACCAGGGTGGCCGTGCCGCCGATGTTGGAGGCCATGACCTCGGCGAACAGGTAGGGATACGGCGGAACCTCGAGCGTCGAGGTGATGGCGAGCGTCACCGGGACGATCAGCAGCACCGTCGTCACGTTGTCGAGCAGCGCCGACAGGACCGCCGTCGCGATCTGCAGCAGGATCAGGATGCCGGCGGGATGCGCCCGCGCGACCCGTGCGGCCCACACCGCGACATACTCGAACATGCCGGAGCGCCGCGAGATCGACACGAGGATCATCATCCCGGTGAGCAGGCCGATCGTGTTCCAGTCGACGCCGCGGATGGCCTCTTCCTGGTTCAGGACACCGCTGATCACCATGATCGTCGCGCCGATCAGGGCGACGATCGAGCGGTTGACCTTCTCCGACATGATGATGGCGTAGGTGATCGCCAGGATGCATGTCGCAAGCCACATCGGATTCAGGCCGAACAGGACTTGCGACGCCTCGTGCGCTTCCATGAAATTCCTCAGTCTTCGTAGATTATGGCGCGGACGAAGAGGGCCGCGTCGCCCCGTGCCCCCGGCACCCCGGCGGCCGTCCGCTCGACGCGAGCGGCAGCCGGCCCGGCTCTTAGATGCTCCCCAACGCTGAATCCGGCGTAAACCCCGCTCACCGAGACGTCTCCTCGCCGCCCCAGTGGGAGAGGTCGCCGAAGCGGAAGAACTTCAGCACCGCGATCGTCGCGATCATGTTGAGAAGCCCGTACAGGATCCCGACGTCGAGAAACTCGGGCCGTCCGGTGAGAAACCCGAAGACGGCGAGAAGAAGGATGGCGAAATTGCCGATCGAGTTCGCCGCGAGCAGCCGGTCGAAGACCGTGGGGCCCAGAAGCGCCCTGGCGACGGTCAGGCTGGCGGCGACCAGAATGGCGAAGGCGGCGACGGCGAACATCATCGGCTGAGCCCCTCGAAGCGCGTCACGCGGCGATCCATCGTGCCTTCCGCGGTCGCTTCGGCGCTGTCCCGCGTCAGCGCGTGGACGAGGATCGTGCGCTTGTCGAGCGACACCGTCGTGGAGATCGTGCCGGGCGTCAGGGTGATCGAGTTCGCGTAGGTGGTGAAGCCGACCGAGCTGCGCTGCGAGGCGTGCACCCGGACCATCGTCGGGCTGATCTGGAGATGCGGCTTCAGGATCTCCCTGGTCACGTCGATCGTCGACTTGACGATCTCCCAGACGAGCCAGGGCCAGTAGGTGAAGGCGCCGACCATGAAGCCGATCGGGTGCGCCTCGCGGTCCATCAGCCCGGTGCGCATCATGAACAGGGTGACGAGCGCGGCACAGACGAAGCCGACGGCCATCAGCCAGGCCTCGTAGTGACCGGACAGAAGCAGCCAGAAGGCGAAAAGCGCCACCAGCAGGCTGAGGCCTCTCATGACCACCGCTCGTTTCCCCCCATCGATTGTCGGCGGCGGCTCTTGTGGCCCCGATCCCGGACGTCACGAAAAATACGCAAGAGGCAGGCCCCGTCAATGAAAACCGGACGTCCGTCGGATTCTGGTATACCACCGGCTGCTGCAGAAGAAGCTGATTTGCGTCGAGAACTCAGTGCACTATCTTCCCCGAAGAACCGTTCCCGGAGGATTAAATGACTGAGGCTCGCACGCCCCCCAAGGTCGCGAAGAGCGACCGTGACTGGCAGCAGGAGCTGACGCCGGAGCAGTACCGGGTCACCCGCTGCCAGGGCACCGAGCGCCCCTTCACCGGCCCCTACTGGGACGAGAAGGCGGCGGGCACCTATGCGTGCATCTGCTGCGGCACCCCGCTCTTCAGCTCGCGCGAGAAATACGATTCGGGCTCGGGCTGGCCCAGCTACTGGGCGCCGATCGCCGAGGACAGCGTCACCGAGCACGAGGATCTCTCGCACGGCATGCGCCGGGTCGAGGCCCGCTGCGCCACCTGCGACGCCCATCTCGGCCACGTCTTTCCCGACGGGCCGCCGCCCACCGGCCTGCGCTACTGCATCAACGGCCACGCGCTGCGCTTCGACCCCCAGGACGCATAGAGAAGACGACGACATGACCGACCCGACGGCCGCCGCGATCGAGCCGCCGCGCGCAGAGGCGCGCCCCCACGAGACGCGTCATCACGATCGCGTGAGGCAGGACCCCTATGCCTGGCTGCGGGCGGAAAACTGGCAGGAGGTGATGCACGAGCCCGCCCGGCTCGATCCCGCGATTCGGCGCCACCTCGAGGCGGAGAACGCCTGGACGGCCCACCTGATGGCGGGGACGGAGGATCTCCAGGCACAGCTGTTCGAGGAGATGCGCGGCCGCATCAAGGAGGACGATTCGAGCGTCCCCTCCCCCGACGGCCCCTTCGCCTACGCCACGCGCTACCGCACGGGCGGCGAGCATCCCCTGCTCGTGCGCACCCCGCGCGACGGCGGCGACGAGGCGGTGCTGCTCGACGGCGACGCGATGGCGGAGGGCCACGACTATTTCCGCCTCGGCGGTGCCGGCCACAGCCCCGACCACCGGCTGCTCTACTACGCCGCCGACACGGCGGGCTCCGAGTTCTACACGATCCGCATCCGCGACCTCGAGGGCGGCGGCGAGCTCGACGACGAGATCCGCGACACGACCGGCGGCGCCGTGTGGTCGCCGGACGGGCGCGCCCTCTACTACACGCGGCTCGACGCCAACCACCGGCCGCGCCAGGTCTTCCGCCACGTCCTGGGAGAGGATCCGGCCCTCGACGACCTCGTCTACGAGGAGGCGGACGCGGGCTTCTTCGTCGGCGTCGGCCGCACGCAGTCCCGCCGCTTCATCGTCATCGACGCGCACGACCACGAGACGAGCGAGGTCTGGCTGATCGACGCGCAGGCGCCGGACGCGCCGCCGCGCCTCGTCGCGCCGCGGGAGAAGGGCGTCGAGTACCACGTCGAGCATCACGGCGACGACCTCGTGATCCTGACCAATCGCGGCCAGGCGGAGGACTTCAAGCTCGTCACCGCCCCGGCCGACGACCCGCGCATCGACAACTGGACCGACCTCGTGCCGCACCGCGAGGGCACCTACGTCATCGACGCCGTGCCCTATGCCGGCCACCTCGTGCGGCTCGAGCGCGAGGGCGGGCTGCCGCGCATCGTCATCCGCCGCTGGAGCGACGGCGCCGAGCACGAGATCTCGTTCCCCGAGGAGGCCTACTCGCTCGGCGTGCTGCACGGCCACGAGTACGACAGCGCCTCGCTGCGCTTCAGCTATTCCTCGCTCACCACGCCGTCGCGCATCTACGACTACGACATGGAGAGCCGCGACCGGGTCCTGCGCAAGGAGCAGGAGGTGCCGAGCGGCCACGACCCGGAGCGCTACGTCGTGCGCCGCCTGCAGGCGCCGGCGGCCGACGGCGAGACGGTGCCGGTGTCGCTGCTGATGCTGAAGGACACGCCGGAGGACGGCTCCGCGCCGTGCCTGCTCTACGGCTACGGCTCCTACGGCATCACCATTCCCGCGGGCTTCAACACCAACATCCTGTCGCTGGTGAACCGCGGCTTCGTCTTCGCGCTCGCCCATATCCGCGGCGGCCGCGACAAGGGCCAGCGCTGGTACCGCGAGGGCAAGACGGCGAAGAAGCTCAACACCTTCACGGACTTCATCGCCGCCGCCGACCATCTCGCGGCGGCGCGCGTGACCTCGTACGACCGCATCGTCGCGCATGGCGGCTCGGCCGGCGGCATGCTGATGGGCGCGGTCGCCAACATGGCGCCGGAGAAGTTCCTCGCGATCGTCGCCGAGGTGCCGTTCGTCGACACGCTGGCGACCATGCTCGACGACACGCTGCCGCTGACGCCGCCGGAATGGCCGGAGTGGGGCAACCCGATCGAGAACGTCGAGGACTACGACCTGATCGCCTCGTATTCCCCTTACGACAACGTCAGGCCGCAGGCCTATCCGCACATCCTGGCGCTCGCCGGCCTCACCGACCCGCGCGTGACCTACTGGGAGGCGGCGAAGTGGGTCGCGCGGCTGAGGGCCGAGAAGACCGACGACAACATCCTGGCGCTCAAGGTCAACATGTCGGCCGGCCACGCCGGCGCCTCCGGCCGCTTCGACCGCCTGAAGGAGGTCGCCCTGGTCTACGCCTTCGCGCTCAAGGTGACAGGGCTCGCGGATCGGGAGTAAAGGTGGCCCGAACCCAAGCCTTCTGACGAACGACCGGAGACCGCTCGATGTCCCTCGCCGAGGATCCCAACAAGGCCCACTCCCAGTACGGCGCCTTCCAGTGGGACGACCCCTTCCTCCTCGACCAGCAGCTGTCGGAGGAGGAGCGGATGATCCGCGACGCCGCGCGCGACTATGCGCAGGAGCGGCTGATGCCGCGCGTGCTCACCGCCTACCGCGAGGAGCGCACCGACCGCGAGATCTTCAACGAGCTCGGCGAGCTCGGCCTGCTCGGGCCGACGACGCCGGAGGAATATGGCGGCGCCGGCACCAGCTACGTCGCCTACGGCCTCGTCGCGCGCGAGGTCGAGCGCGTCGATTCCGGCTACCGCTCGATGATGAGCGTGCAGTCCTCGCTCGTCATGTACCCGATCTACGCCTATGGCGACGAGAACCAGCGCAAGAAGTACCTGCCGAAGCTCGCGACCGGCGAGTGGGTCGGCTGCTTCGGCCTGACCGAGCCCGACGCCGGCTCCGACCCCGCCGGCATGAAGACGCGCGCCACGAAGACCGAGGGCGGCTACGTCCTCAACGGCTCGAAGATGTGGATCTCCAACGCGCCGATCGCCGACGTCTTCGTCGTCTGGGCGAAGTCGGAGGCGCATGACGGCCAGATCCGCGGCTTCGTGCTCGAGAAGGGCATGAAGGGCCTCTCGGCGCCGAAGATCGAGGGCAAGCTGAGCTTGCGCGCCTCGATCACCGGCGAGATCGTCATGGACGGCGTCGAGGTCGGCGAGGAGCACCTCCTGCCGAACGTCTCCGGCCTGAAGGGTCCGTTCGGCTGCCTCAACCGCGCGCGCTACGGCATCTCGTGGGGCGCGATGGGCGCCGCCGAGTTCTGCTGGCACGCCGCCCGCCAGTACACGCTCGACCGCAAGCAGTTCGGCAAGCCGCTCGCCGCGACGCAGCTCATCCAGAAGAAGCTCGCCGACATGCAGACCGAGATCGCGCTCGGCCTGCAGGCGTCGCCTGCGCGTCGGCCGGCTCTTCGACGAGCACAAGGTGGCGCCGGAGATGATCTCGCTCGTCAAGCGCAACAACTGCGGCAAGGCGCTCGACGTCGCCCGCATGGCGCGCGACATGCACGGCGGCAACGGCATCGCCGACGAGTTCCACGTCATGCGCCACCTCGCGAACCTCGAGACGGTCAACACCTACGAGGGCACGCACGACGTCCACGCGCTGATCCTCGGCCGCGCCCAGACCGGCATCCAGGCGTTCTTCTGAGACGGCCGAGCAAGGCCCTGCCGGCCGTCCGCCGGCGGTTCGGCGAAACCTCCGTCGCGGCGGCTCGTGCGCGCCGCGATCGATCATGGGAGAGCCCGGCTTGACCGACGAGACAGACACCCGCCGGGACGCGCGGGCGCAGCCGAAGATCGGCCTCCTGTTCGGCGGCCGCTCGGCCGAGCACGACGTCTCGAAGCTCTCGGCCGCGAACGTCCTGAGGGCCCTCGTGTCCGACGGCTGCGACGTCGTGCCGATCGGCATCGGCCGGGACGGCCGCTGGCGCCTCTGCGGCGGCGACGTGCCGCCGGAGGCGACGAGCCTCGAGATCCCCGGGGACGCGCCGCTCGTGGCGCTCGTTCCGGGCGGCGGCGGCGAGGTCGCGTTCCTCGGCGGCGACGCCCGCACGCTGAAGCTCGACGTCGTCTTTCCCGTGCTGCACGGACCGGACGGCGAGGACGGCACCGTCCAGGGCCTGCTCGAGCTTGCCGACGTCGCCTTCGTCGGCTCGGGCGTCCTGGGCTCGGCCGTGGCGATGGACAAGGACGTTGCCAAGCGGCTCCTGCGCGAGGCGGCCCTGCCGGTCGTGCCGGGACTGGCGATGGACCGGCGCGACCGCAGGGATTTCGACGAGGTCGCCGCGACGCTCGGCACCGGCGATCTCTTCGTGAAGCCCGCCAACATGGGCTCCTCGGTCGGCGTCTCGCACGCGGCCGGCAGGGAGGCCTACGAGCAGGCCTGCGAACTCGCGTTCCGCTACGACACCAAGATCCTGGTCGAAGCCGCCGTGCCCGGGGCCCGGGAGATCGAGTGCGCCGTGCTCGAGACCGCAGAGGGAGAGCTTCAGGCCTCGCCGCTCGGCGAGATCCTGCCGTCTGCGGCACACGGCTTCTACTCGTACGATTCCAAGTATCTCGACCCGGACGGGGCGCTCCTCAGGATCCCGGCCGACTTGCCGTCCGCGCTGTCCGACCGGATCCGCGGCCTCGCGACGGCCGCCTTCCGCGCGCTCGCCTGCGAGGGCATGGCGCGGGTCGACTTCCTGCTCCACCCCGAGCGCGACGACGAGATCTATCTGAACGAGCTCAACACGCTGCCCGGCTTCACCGCGATCAGCATGTATCCCAAGCTCTGGGAGCAGGACGGCCTGCCGCAACCAAAGCTGATGCGGGCGCTGGTCGCGCACGCCCTCGCCCGCCACGACCGGCGAGCCGGGCTCGAGACGACGCGCGCGCCCGCATAGGCCGGCGCCCTTCGAGCGAAGCGGAAGCGGGCGACCAGATCCGTCGTCAGCCCGCCGCCTTCGCCCGCCGCTCCTCCGCCACGAGGTCGAGGAAGGCGCGCAGCGGCGCCGGCATGAAGCGGCGGCTTGAGAAATAAAGGCGCGGCCCCTCGAACTCGGGCCACCAGCCGGGCAGCACCGGCTCCAGCGCACCGCTCCCGAAATGGGGATCGAGCCAGTTCCGGAACGTCGCGAACACGCCGACCCCGTTGATCGCGCTGCCGATCGCCGCCGGCACGGCAGCCGCTCCCAGGACGAGCCGCCCCTCGGGCTCGATCACCACCGTCTCGCCGTCCCGCTCGAACTCCCACGGCGTCAGCGCGCCGCTCGTGAAGCGCGTGCGGATGCAGGCGTGGGCGAGCAGGTCGCGGGGGTGCTCCGGCCGGCCGTGGGCGTCGAGATAGGCGGGCGCGGCGCCGAGCGCGAACTGCTGGACCGGCGGCCCGATCGGCACCGCGATCATGTCCTGCGCCAGCGCTTCGGCATAGCGGATGCCGGCGTCGGCGCCGGTCGCCAGCGCGTCGACGAACCGGTCCTCGACCGCGATCTCCACCCGCACCTTCGGGTGGCGGGCGAGGAAGCGCTCGACGAGCGGCGGCAGGATGTCGACCATCACGGCGCCCGGCACGTTCAGCCTCAGCGTGCCGCGCACCGCTTCGCCGGAGCTGATCGCCGCCTCGACGGCGGCGCCCGCCTCCGCGATCAGCGGGTCGAGGCGCTGGACGAGATCGCGGCCCACCTCGGTGACGCTGACGCTCCGCGTGGTGCGGTTGAGGAGCCGGACGCCGAGCCGCGCCTCGAGCCGCGACACGGTCTCGCTGACCGTGGAGGGCGAGGTGCCGAGCGCGCGCGCGGCGTCCCGGAAGCCGCCGGCCCGGGCGACGGCCAGGAACACCGCGAGATCGTCGAGCGAGGCGGGCGCGGGATTGATCGGCATTCCGAACAGGCTATTCGCGATTGACCGGATTATCAATCTTCCGCGCCCGACCTAGATCGGGATGGCGACAAGGGAGACCGCCATGACCGACACCCGTACCGAAACCGAAACGACCCCGCACGCGGCCGCCGCCGGCCGCTTCACCTTTCCCGGCACCTCGATCGCCGTGAACCGCATGGGCTACGGCGCGATGCAGCTCGCCGGGCCCGGCGTCTTCGGCCCGCCGCGCGACGCGGCGGCTGCGAAGGCCGTGCTGCGCGAGGCGCTGGCGCTCGGGGTCGACCACATCGACACGAGCGACTTCTACGGCCCGCACGTCACCAACCGCCTGATCCGCGAGGCACTGCACCCCTATCCCGCGGCTCTCACCCTGGTCACGAAGGTCGGCGCCTATCGCGACGAGAAGGGCGGCTGGCTGCACGACCTCTCCGCCGGGCACCTCGCCCGTTCGGTTCACGATAATCTCGAAAATCTCCGCCTCGAGCGCATCGACATCGTCAACCTGCGCCTCGCCGGCCCGGAGACCGACGTCGGCGAGCCGATGCGCGCGCTCCGCCGCCTGCAGGACGAGGGGCTCGTCGGTCATATCGGCATCAGCACGGCCACGGAGGCGCAGATCCGCGCCGCGCAGCACATCGCCCCCATCGTCTGCGTGCAGAACCACTACAACCTCGTGCAGCGCGGCGACGACGCGCTGATCGACCGCCTGGCCGAGGAGGGCATCGCCTACGTGCCCTACTTCCCGCTCGGCGGCTTCACGCCCATCCAGTCGGCGGGGCTCGACGCGGTGGCGCAGGATCTCGGCGCGTCGCCGCAGCAGGTGGCGCTCGCCTGGTTGCTGCAGCGCGCGCCCAACGTCCTGGTGATCCCGGGCACCTCGTCGCTCGCCCACCTGCGCGACAACGTCGCCGCCGCGTCGCTCGTGCTGCCCGCGGCCGCACTGCGTCGCCTCGACGCGCTCGGCACGGCGGCCTGAGGTCGGCAACGAGGATGGGAGGCGGCCGGGCTACGGAAGCCGCAGGCCCAGCGCGACGGCGCCGATCGCCGCCTCCAGCGCCACCATCAGCTCGGCGCGTCCCGGCCGGCCGGCGGGGGCGCGCCGCGCCCTGCCCGTCTCCTCGGCCGGCCACGGCACGTGCAGGAAGCCGGCAATCGCCCCCTTCGGCGCGAGGCCGAGCGAGAGATACGTGGCGAAGTTGCAGAGGTAGCCGCCCGCATCGTGGGAGGTCCGGGCGCGGGCGCCGCGGGCATGGATCGCTGCCACGATGCGCGGCGCCGGCAGCGACGAGGCGCGGATCGCCGGGCCGCCCGGCTCGATCGCCGGACGCCGCGGCAGCTGCCCGGCCGCGTCGGGCGCAACCGGCGACATGTGGTTCTTGCCGCGCAGCTCGACGCGCGGGATACGGGCCCGCCCGTGCAGGCCGACATGCAGCACCGCGGCGGGCTGCAGGTCCCGCCACAGGCGCGGCAGCGCCTCGGCGACCGCCGCGTACTCGACGGGCAGGATCTGCGTCACGAGCTCGATGCCGTGGCGCCGCGAAAGCTCGCCGACGCGCAGCGCCCGCACCAGCTCCTCGCTCGGATTCGTCGGCGCCCCGGGAAAGGGCCGGAAGCCCGTGACGAGAACGCGCGGCGCCTGCCTCACAGCATCGTCTCCGGCAGCCCGAGCGCCTGCGCCAGCTCCTCGACCGCCAGCGCCGGCGTCATCTCGCCGGCCGCGACCTTGTCCTCGAGCGCGCCGAGCCGGCCGGCGATCTCGCGGTTGCCGCGCACGAGGCCGAGCAGCCGCTCCTCGAGCAGCGTCCGCATCCACTTCACCTGCTGGCGCCGCCGCCGCGCCTCGAAGCCGCCCAACTCCCTCAGCGCCGCCCGGTGCGCGGCGACCGTCTCCCACAGCGTGTCGAGGCCGAGATTGGCGAGGCCGGAGATCGTCACGACCTGCGGCGTCCAGTCGGGCGAGGCCGGCGTCAGGATGTGCAGCGCCGCCTTGAGCTCGGAGGCGGCGGAGCGGGCGCGACCGGCATTGTCGCCGTCGGCCTTGTTGACCGCGATGACGTCGGCGAGCTCGAGCACGCCCTTCTTGATGCCCTGCAGCTCGTCGCCGGCCCCCGGCAGGGCGAGCAGCACGAACACGTCCACCATGTCGGCGACCGCCGTCTCGGACTGGCCCGTGCCGACGGTCTCGACGATCACCACGTCGAAGCCGGCCGCCTCGCAGAGCAGCATCGATTCCCGCGTCCGCGCCGCGACGCCGCCCAGCGTGCCCCCCGACGGCGAGGGCCGCACGAAGGCGCGGTCGTCGGACGCCAGCGACGCCATGCGCGTCTTGTCGCCGAGGATCGAGCCGCCGGTGCGCGAGGAAGAGGGGTCGACCGCCAGCACGGCCACCTTGTGGCCATCTGCCATCAGGTTCTGGCCGAGCCGCTCGATCGTCGTCGACTTGCCGACACCGGGGACACCCGTGATGCCGACCCGCCAGGCGCCGCCGGTCGCCGGCAGCAGCGCCTGCAGCAGCTCCGCCGCCTGGCGGCGGTGGCTGCCCTTGCGGCTCTCGACGAGGGTGATCGCGCGGGCCAGCGCCGCACGCTCCCCGTCCCTCACCCGGCGGGCGAGGTCGTCGAGATCTGGCGCCGCTGCGGCCACCCGCCTATCGCCTCACGCGCGCGGCGGGGTCCAGACGATGCGCTGCAGGTCGCCGTCCTTCAGCGAGGATGCGGGCGCCAGCGTCGTCGGGTCCTTCCAGCCGCCATTGTCGAAGACGAGCGTCACGTTGGGGGCGTCGCGCGACTTGCAGATCGCCATGCCGGCCCAGGGGCCGCCGCCGACCCGGCAGTCGGAGCGGCTCATGCCGAGCTCGCCGAAGGTCATGCCGAGCCGCTCGCCGCCGGGGCCGGCCACCGCCAGGCCGGCGCCGTGCACCGCGCGGATGCCGCTGCCGCTGGAGTCCGGCAGGATCATCAGCGTCTGCAGCCCGTCCTGGAAGACGGTCAGCGCGCTGACGATGCCGCTCTCCTCGGCGGTCTGGATCACCTCGACCCGCTGGCCGGGGAACAGCTTCTGGATGGCCGAGCGCGAATAGGGCGTCGTGGCGGTGATCGGGCCGGCCAATTCGGCGTTGATCGCGTAGGCGACCGGAACAACGCTTGTCGCTGGGGGCGCCTCGCTGACACAGCCGGCGAGCGCCAGGGCGACCGAGATCAACACCACAAGTCTTGGAATCATCGACAGGATTTCCTGGCTAGAACGTGCGCGATGCCGCACCGGACACGCATCCGGGTACACGAAGGCGGCGCGCCGGGGCAAGGTTCATTGGCAACGCTCTTCGGCGAGCCCCTTCGGCAAGCCTCACTGGAAGGAGAGGAACGCGGTCACCTCCGATCCGTGCCCCTCGGGCGGCGCGATGACGAGCTGCCCTTCCTCCGCCTCCCCCGCCTCGAAGGAGATCGAGGCGGAGAACGGCATCATGCCGCTGGTGATGTTGAAGCGGGGCGCCGCGGGATGCGGCTCCGCGGCCGCCTCCCCCAGCACGTTGCCCTCCATGTCCTCCACCCGCAGCGACACCGTGCCGCCGTCGAACCAGTCCGCCGGCACCTCGCCCTCGACCCGCACCGGCGAGGCGGCGGCGGCGTCCGGCCTCGGCGACTGCAGGAAGACGAAGGTGCCGGGATCCTCGTAGCTCGACAGCCGCACCACCGAGACGGGATCGCCGCCGAAGATCTGCGGGAAATAGCCCGCGAGCTCGTTCGCGAAGATGTCGGCCGGCACGAAGACCTCGTAGGGGCCCTCGGCGGATCCCCCGAGCGACCCGGACGGGAAGTGGAAGGACAGGCCGGCCACGAGCCCCTCCTGCGTCGCCGGCTCGAAGGTGAACAGCCTGAAATTCTCCGGCCGCGGCGCGACGGCGTCGAGCCAGTCGGCCGTGGCCCGGTCGAACGGCAGGCCGGACCGCTCCTCCTTCTGGCGCGCGACCTCCTGCGTCACGAAGGCCGCGATGGCGCGCAGCGCGGGCGATCCCTCCCCCGCGTCGACGAACATGTCCGCCAGCACGACCGGGTCGTTGACCTCGAGATCGCGGTTGATCACCTCGTAGTCGAGCGTGGGATAGGCCCCGCCGCGATAGGTGATGACGTCGACGAGGAAGCTCGCATAGAGGGGCCCGAGGTAGCGGGGCTCGTAGACGTAGTCGAGCGACCACGGGTTCCAGGCGGCGCCCGCGTCCTGCCCGGCCGCCCGCGCGGCGGCCTCGGCCTCGGCGCGGAAGGCCGCCATCGCGGGCTGCGCGGTGCGGACCATCTCCTCGTAGAGCGCGGGATGCTCGCGCACCGCCGCCGGCAGCGCGACGCGGATCTCGGCCGCCTCCGAATAGTCCTCGATCGCCAGCTTCATGTCGCCGGCCGCAAGCCCCGAGGCGGGGCAGAGCGCGAGCGCCGCCACCGCCATCGCCACCATCGTCCGACCGATCATGCCCGCCCTCGCCTGCACCGCGACCATCCGCGCCCGAAGAGATAGAGAATGGAAAAGAGATTGGAGTCGTGTGGCGGCGATCCTATCTTGCCGCCGCGAGCGGCGCATCCGGCGTCGCCGCAGAGGTCAGACCGAAGGACCAGCGACATGCGCCTCCCAAGCATTCCGATCGCCCTGCCCGTCCTCCTCGTCGCCGCGCACGCCGGAGCCGCGGAACCGCCCTATCCGACGACCGACTTCTCCGGCACCTGGGTGATCCAGGACGGCAACGGCAACGAGGTCCAGGCCGGCATGCACTACTCCGCGTCGCAGAAGGCGATGCGGATGGAGCTCGCGCCCGGCGGCATGGACATGCACGCGATCCGGCACATGGACACCGGCGACACGGTGGTCTGGTCGTCGCAGATGGGCGGCATGGGCATGCGCCTGAAGACGCCGACGGAGGTCGACGTCGACATCGAGCCGACGGGCGAGACGGACAGCGTGGACGGGGAATCCTGCAAGGTGTGGCGCGTCGAGGGCGGCACCGCCTGCCTCGCCGACGGCAACGTGCCGCTCAGGACGAAGGTCGAGGGCGCCACCGCCGAGCTGCACGACCTGAAGCGGGGCCCGCAGGACGCCTCGCTGTTCGAGCCGCCGGCCGACCTCAACATCATCAGCATCAAGGAGCTGAAGGGCCTCGACGGCCTGAAGCTGCCCAACCTGCCCTTCTAGGAGACGGGCCCTCGCGCCGTGGCTCGGCCGAGCCACGGCGATCGCCTCACGCCGCGACCGGCGCCGGGCGGCGCTGGGCCGAGACCCACTTCGTCAGCGTGTACATGACGAGGAGCGTCGCGGCATAGGCCATGAGCTGCATCCCCGTGGGGTGGTCGGTGTAGCCGAGCAGCGTGTGCAGCACGCGGCCGGGGATGCTGCCTTCCGACAGGAGGCCCGAGCTGTCCCACAGGCGGCGGTCGAACACGGTGATGTACCCGGCCATGTCGAGGAACTTCACGCCCTGCGCGGCCATGCCGGCCGCCAGCAGCGCGATCAGCGTGCCGGTCACCGAGAACAGGTGGCGCAGCGGGATCGCCACGAGGCCGTAATAGCTGAGCGCCGTCAGCGCCGCGCCGCCCGCGAGCCCGAGCAGGCCGCCGAGCAGGAGCGAGCCGCCCGACGAGCCGGACGCCACGATGCCGTAGAGGAACAGCACCACCTCCGAGCCCTCGCGCAGCACCGCGACCGCCACCACGACGGCGAGCGCGCCGAGCGGCTTGCGGCCTTCGCCGACGTCGCTGCCGACCTGGCGCATCTCGGCTGCCAGCTCGCGGCCGTGATGGGCCATCCAGACATTGTGCCAGGTCAGCATGATCACGGCGAGGAACAGGATGCCCGCGTTCAGCAGCTCCTGCCCCGTGCCCTCGAAGGCATGCGAGATGGCGCTGGCGAACAGGGCGACGATCGACGCTCCGGCGACCCCGGCGAGCACGCCGAGGCCGATCCACCGGCCGCGCCCGGCGATGCCGCGCGTCGCCGCCAGCACGATGCCGACGATGAGGCCGGCCTCGATGACCTCGCGCAGCACGATGATGAGCGATCCGATCATCGGCCTTACTCCGCGACGACGCGGCCCTGGGCGGTGCCGGAGTGGAACTCGCCGATGAAGGGGTACTGGCCGGCCGGCAGCCCGTCGATGCGGATCAGCCCGTCGCTGCCGCCGGCGACGATCTTCTCGACGCCGAGCGAGCTCGAATCGAACTCTTCCGGCTGCCCGTCCTCGTTCGTCAGGTGGATGACGAAGGGCTCGTTCGCCTTCACGTGGATCTGCGACGGCTCGAACTTGTGGTCCTTGAGCGTCACCTCGATCGGGTCGTCGGCCGCCAGGGCGGGCGCGGCCATGAGCACGCTCAGAGCGGCCGTCGCTAGAATGCTGCGCATCTAAGTCCTCACTGCTTCCGCAGGGCACGGCCGTCCGGACCGGGCCCCGCAGCTCACGATATCGGCAGGAGCCTAAGCGCAGACGAGGGCACGCGTGAAGGGTCAACATGCGGAATTCGTTGACGAATTCCTCTTTTGAATTATTCCAGTAAAAAACTACCCAACAAGAGTCTGATTTTCCACGGAAAAAAGCTGCCGACCAAAGTCAGCTATCCGCCTGCGACAATAGCGCGCAGGCGGGGCGGCGGCGGAAATCCTACTCCGCCGCCTGCGCGGGCTCGTGCCCGAGCCGGCGCGACAGCTCCGCGACGAGACCCTCCGCCGCCTCGGCGATCACGGTCCCCGGCGGGAAGATGGCGGAGGCGCCGGCCTGCTTCACCGCCTCGTAGTCCTGCGGCGGGACGACGCCGCCGACGACGATCATGACGTCGCCGCGGCCCGCCTCCTCGAGCGCCGCCTTGAGGTCTGGAACGAGCGTCAGGTGCCCGGCGGCCAGCGACGACACGCCGACGATGTGGACGTCGTTGTCGACCGCCTGCCGCGCCGTCTCCTGCGGCGTCGCGAAGAGCGGCCCGATGTCGACGTCGAAGCCGAGGTCGGCGAAGGCCGAGGCGATCACCTTCTGGCCGCGGTCGTGGCCGTCCTGGCCCATCTTGGCGACGAGGATGCGCGGCCGGCGGCCCTCGTTCTCCTCGAACTCTTCGACGAGGCGCTGCACGCGGCGGACCTTGTCGTCCATCTGCCCGACCTCCTGGCGATAGATCCCGGTGATGGCCTTGATCTCGGCCTGGTGGCGGCCCCACGCCGTCTCGAGCGCGCTGGTGATCTCGCCGACCGTCGCCTTGGCGCGCGCCGCGTCCACGGCCAGGGCGAGGAGGTTGCCCTCCCCCGTCTCCGCCGTCGCCGTCAGCGCGGCGAGGGTCCGGTCGACCTGCGCCTGGTCGCGCTCGGCGCGCAGGCGCTGAAGCTTCTCGATCTGGCTCTTGCGCACCGCCGAGTTGTCGACGCGCAGGATGTCGATCTCGTCCTCCGCCTCGCTGCGCCAGCGATTGACGCCGACCACGGCCTGCCGGCCGGAATCGATGCGCGCCTGCGTGCGGGCGGCGGCCTCCTCGATCCTGAGCTTCGGCAGGCCGCTCTCGATCGCCTTGGCCATGCCGCCGAGCCCCTCGACCTCCTCGATATGGGCCCACGCCCGCTCCGCGAGGTCCTGCGTCAGCCGCTCGAGATAGTAGGAGCCGCCCCACGGGTCGATGACGCGCGTCGTGCCGGCCTCCTGCTGCAGGAAGAGCTGCGTGTTGCGGGCGATGCGCGCGGAGAAGTCGGTCGGCAGCGCCAGCGCCTCGTCGAGCGCGTTCGTGTGCAGCGACTGGGTGTGGCCCTGCGTCGCCGCCATCGCCTCGATGCAGGTGCGCACGACGTTGTTGTAGACGTCCTGCGCCGTCAGGCTCCAGCCGGAGGTCTGGCAGTGGGTGCGCAGGGACAGCGAGCGCTCGTCCTTGGGGTCGAACTGCTTCATGAGCCTCGCCCAGAGGATCCGGGCGGCGCGCAGCTTGGCGATCTCCATGAAGTAGTTCATGCCGATCGCGAAGAAGAAGGACAGCCGCGGCGCGAAGGCGTCGACGTCGAGCCCCGTCGCGACGCCCGCCCGCACGTATTCGACGCCGTCGGCGAGCGTGTAGGCGAGCTCCAGATCCGCCGTCGCCCCGGCCTCCTGCATGTGGTAGCCGGAGATCGAGATGGAGTTGAACTTCGGCATCTTCTCCGACGTGTAGGCGAAGATGTCGGAGACGATCCGCATCGAGGGCGCCGGCGGGAAGATGTAGGTGTTGCGGACCATGAACTCCTTCAGAATGTCGTTCTGAATGGTCCCGGTCAGCTTCTCCGGCGGCACGCCCTGCTCCTCGCCGGCGACGACGAACAGCGCCATGATCGGCAGCACCGCGCCGTTCATGGTCATCGACACGCTCATCCGGTCGAGCGGGATGCCGTCGAACAGCGTGCGCATGTCGTAGATGGAGTCGATCGCGACGCCCGCCATGCCGACGTCGCCCTTCACCCGCGGGTTGTCGGAATCGTAGCCGCGATGGGTCGCGAGGTCGAAGGCGATCGACAGGCCGCGCTGCCCCGCCGCCAGGTTGCGGCGGTAGAAGGCGTTGGAATCCTCGGCCGTCGAGAAGCCGGCATATTGCCGGATCGTCCACGGCCTCGTCTTGTACATGGTCGAGTACGGCCCGCGCAGGAAGGGCGCCACGCCGGGCCACGACTGCAGGAAGTCGAGCCCGTCACGGTCCTCGGGGCCATAGGCGCCCTTGAGGTCGATGCCCTCCGGCGTGTGGAAGCCCGGCCCGGAGGACGCCTCGCCCTCGGCCGGCATCTCGAAATCGAGCTTCGAAAAGTCGGGGATGGAGCTCATTTCGCCAGATCCTTCGTCGCGGCCCCGGCCTCTCCCAGCGCCTCGTAGGCCTCTTCGAGGGCCTCGATCATATCACAGCCGGCATGGAGGAACGCATCGACGCCGGATTTCGTCAGCACGTCCGCGAGGTCCCTCGGGCGCCCGGCGAGGAAGACCCGCTCGCAGCCGGCCTCCTTCAGCGCCGCCGCGACGGCCGCGCCCTGCTCGCCATAGGCCTCGTCGGTGCCGCACAGGCAGGCGATGCGGCACGAGCTGTCGCGGAAGGACGCGGCGATCGCCTCGGGCGCCGCCTCGTCCGGTCCGGCGACGGCGTCGATGCCGCCGGCGGCGAAGGCGGCGCGGGCCCAGCCGGTGCGGGTCGAATGCTCCGCGAGCCTGCCGAGCGCGGCGAGGAAGACGCTCGGCCTCTGCCCGCTCTGCGCCTCGATCCGGTCCGATAGGTCGCGCAGGCGCTCGAACTCCTCGCCGAGATGCACCGGCGGCAGCGGCGCCACGCCCTCGGCCGGGCGGACATGCGGCAGCGGCCGGTCGCCCTTCGGGTGAAGCCGCGCCTCGGGCTCCTCGAGCCAGGGGAACTCCGACGTGCCGGTCAGCGGCTGGCGGCGCGTGCGGATGTCGGCGCGCCGCTTCGCCAGCGTCGCCGCGATGTCCTGCTGCACCGTCCCTGCCTGGAGCGCCGCGACGAGGCCGCCCTGCGCCTCGATCCCCTGGAAGACCTCCCAGGCCTTCGCGCAATAGGCCTCCGTCAGCGCCTCGACGTAGCCGGAGCCGGCGGCCGGATCGCCGACGCGGCCGAGGCCGCTCTCCTGCAGCAGGATCAGCTGCGTGTTGCGCGCGAGCCGCCGCGCCGCGAGGTCCGCGACGCCGATCGCCGCGGTGTGCGGCAGCGCCGACATCGTCTCGGCGCCGGCGAGGCCCGCCGCGGCCACGGCCGCCGTCGTCCGCAGCATGTTCACCCACGGGTCGCGCCGCGACAGCATGCGCCGCGACGTTTCGACGTGCAGCGGCAGCCTGCCCCGGTCGACGCCGCAGGCCTGAAGCACCCGGGCGGCGAGCAGCCGCGCCGCGCGCAGCTTCGCCATGGTCGCGAACTGGTCGGTGTCGGCGGCCAGCGCGATCGACATGCGCGCCGCGGCGTCCGCGGCCGACGTGCCTTCGCCCTCGAGCAGCCTGAGCTGGGCCACGAGGTCGGCGAGCATCACGGCGAGCTCCTGCGCCTCCGAGCCGCCGGCATTGTGCGCCATCCGCCCGTCGGCGCAGAACAGGCGCGCATCCTCGTCGCCCTCGACGTCGCGCAGCATGCGCACCGCCTCGGCCGTCCAGTCCCTCTCGCCGAGACGGAAGGCGAGGAGCGCATCGGCCAGCCCGAAGCGCACGACGAGCCGCGCCGGGCCGAAGTCGCTCGCGGCCGCCAGCAGCGCCGCCAGGACCGGCGCGCCTTCGCGGCCCGCCTCGGCGTGCAGCGCCATCGACGACATGTCGAGCCCCTTGAGCAGCCGGCCGATCTCGGCGCCCTCGCCCAGGCACGCGCCGCCGCCCGCGTCCGCGAAGACGAGCAGCAGGCCTGCCGCGCCGCCCTCGATCTCGCTGCGGGCGATCTCGGCGGCCGCCTCGGTGTCGGGATGGTCGACCCGGCCCAGCACCTGCCAGCCGGCCTTGACGCCGATCGCCGGCCCGTGCGCCGTCTGGGGATAGACCGGCCGGATCTCGATGCCGTCGAGGCTGCGGCTCGTCAGGCGCTCGAGCGGCGCGCCCTTCAGGGCCGTCTCCGCCAGCTCCCGCCACATCCGCTCGTCGGCCGGCGGGAAGTCCTTGGCCAGTGCGAGATCGCTCAACGCGTGTTCCTCCGGGATAATCCTCGCCGGGCGGCTTGTGTCGTCGCCGGCCTGGCGGCCGTTCAGTGTCGCGGCGTCGCCGACGCCGTCAAATGATCTGGCTCAACATCGGGATCGAGCCGACGATGTCGTCGACGAGATCCTTGCCGCCATGCTCCCTGGCGAAGGCGAGGATCTCCTTCGTCGCCGCGCGGATCTCCGTCATGTCGAGGCCCGTCTTCTGGAGGTTCGAGAAGGCGGACATGGCGCCCATCATGCCCGAGAACGACCCCTCGTCGGGCGTCTCGACCGTCTCGCCGCCGGGGATCCGCCGCAGCAGCTCGGCGACCTTGTCGTCCGGCCCCTGGTCCTTCAGGAAGGCGAGCTCGATCTCGATGACGCGTTGCGCCGCGCCCGCGTCGATGTTCGCGGTGCGCATCAGGCGTCCGACCAGTTCTTCCATGTAGCTCCGCGACCCCGAGTTGCCGTCGTGAAATCGGCGGCATTCTGACGGGGGCGCCGGAGCGATACAAGGCGGCCAAGGCGATTGTCGCGGTTCCGTCCTCCGCTTAAGAATTCGGGGTCGGGACGCGAGGGGGAGCAAGACATGGCCGGCGACGATTCGATCTTCATCGGGGCCGGCGAGACGCCGCAGACGCTGCAGCTGCGCTTCGCCAACCGCCACGGCCTGATCACCGGCGCGACCGGCACCGGCAAGACGGTGACGCTGCAGGTCCTCGCCGAGCAGTTCTCGCGGGCCGGCGTCCCGGTCTTCTGCGCCGACGTGAAGGGCGACCTCGCCGGCCTCGCCGCAGCCGGCCAGCCGAAGGAGGCGCTGTCGAAGCGCGCCGCCGAGATCGGCCTCGGCGAGCTCGCCTTCGAGCCGAGCCCGGTCGTCTTCTGGGACCTGTTCGGCAAGCAGGGGCACCCGATCCGCACGACGATCTCGGACATGGGCCCGCTCCTCCTGTCGCGGCTCCTCGACTGCACCGACGCGCAGGAGGGGGCGATCAACCTCGCCTTCAGGCTCGCCGACGAGGAGGGCCTGCTCCTCCTCGACATGAACGACCTCGAGGCGCTGCTGACCTATATCGAGGAGCGCTCGGCCGACCGCTCGCTGACGCAAGGGTCCGTGTCGCGCGCCACGACGGGCGCGATCCGCCGCAAGCTCCTCGTCCTCGACCAGCAGGGCGGCCGGGAGCTGTTCGGCGAGCCGGCGCTCGACATCCGCGACCTGATGCGCGTCGACCGGCAGGGCCGCGGCCATGTCAGCGTGCTCGCCGCCGACCGGCTCATGGAGTCGCCGCGGCTCTACGCGACCTTCCTGCTGTGGCTGATGTCGGAGCTCTTCGAGGAGCTGCCCGAGATCGGCGATCCGGAGAAGCCGCGCCTCGTCTTCTTCTTCGACGAGGCGCACCTCCTGTTCGACGAGGCGCCGAAGGCGCTGATCGACAAGGTGGAGCAGGTCGTCCGGCTGATCCGCTCCAAGGGCGTCGGCATCTGGTTCGTCACGCAGAACCCCGCCGACGTGCCGGACACGGTGCTCGCCCAGCTCGGCAACCGCGTGCAGCACGCGCTCAGGGCCTACACGCCGCGCGAGCAGCGGGCCGTCCGCGTCGCCGCCGAGACCTTCCGCCCCAACCCCGCCTTCGACACCGAGGAGGTGATCACCACGCTCGGCGTCGGCGAGGCGCTCGTCTCGACGCTGCAGGGCAAGGCGGTGCCCTCGATCGTCGAGCGGACGCTGATCCGGCCGCCGATGTCGCGCATGGGCCCGATCGACGAGGCCGAGCGCGCGGCGGTGATCGGCGACAGCCCGGTGCGCGGCATGTACGACCGCCCCGTCGACCGCGAGTCGGCCTACGAGATCCTGAGCCGGCGCGCGCAGGAGAAGCTGAAGGCGGAGGAGACGGCAAGGGAAGAGGCGGCGGCCGCGAAGAAGAAGGGCGGCGGCTCGATCTTCGATTTCGGCGGCGGCTCCGGCCGCCAGTCCGTGGCGGAGGCGGCGGTCAAGTCGCTGACGCGGACGATCGCCTCCTCGATCGGCCGCGAGATCGTGCGCGGCATCCTCGGCAGCCTCAAGCGCCGCTGAGGCGGCACCCTCGCCTCGGCTTCGGACCGGTGCTAGACCGGCAGCGAAATCCGGCAGGCCGTCGCCCGGACCCGTGTCAGGCGCCTGCGGCCGCCGTTCCCACCACTTTTTCCAGGAGAGCGTGAGCGATGAGCGACATGGACAAGGTTCTCGAGCTGACCGAGAGCGGCCTCGACGGCAGCCTCGACAGGCTGTTCGAGCTCCTGCGCATCCCCAGCGTCTCGACCGACCCCGCCTTCGAGGGCGACTGCCGCAAGGCGGCGCAGTGGGTCGTCGACCAGTTGAACGGCATCGGCCTCGACGCCTCGCTGCGCGAGACCGGCGGCAAGCCGATGGTCGTCGCCCATGGCGGCCCCGCGCCCTCGGACGGCATGCCGCGCGTCCTGTTCTACGGCCATTACGACGTGCAGCCGGCCGACCCGCTCGAGCTGTGGGAGACGGACCCGTTCGAGCCGCGCCTCGTCGAGGCGGCCCACGGCAAGGAGATCGTCGCCCGCGGCGCCTGCGACGACAAGGGCCAGTTCATGACCTTCGTCGAGGCCATGCGCGCCTGGCAGGAGGCGACCGGCTCGATCCCGCTGCCGGTGTCGGTGCTGATCGAGGGCGAGGAGGAATCGGGCTCGAAGAGCCTCAAGCCGTTCCTCGAGGCCAACCGCGACGAGCTCAAGGCCGACGTCGCGCTCGTCTGCGACACCACGATGTGGGACCGCGAGACGCCGGGCATCACCACCATGCTGCGCGGCATGGTCTACGAGGAGGTGATCGTCACCGCCGCCAGCCGCGACCTGCACTCCGGCATGTATGGCGGCGCGGCGCAGAACCCGATCAACATCCTCTGCCGCATCGTCGCCGACCTGCACGACGAGACCGGCGCCGTGACGGTGCCGGGCTTCTACGACGGCGTGCCGGAGCTGCCGGCCGAGACGAAGGCGCAGTGGGACGCGCTCGGCTTCTCCTCCGAGAGCTTCCTCGGCGAGATCGGCCTGAAGTACCCCGCCGGCGAGAAGGGCCGCTCGGCGCTCGAGCAGATCTGGGCGCGCCCGACCTGCGACGCGAACGGCATCATCGGCGGCTATACCGGCGCCGGCTCCAAGACCGTCATCGCCTCGAAGGCGTCCGCCAAGATCTCCTTCCGCCTCGTCGGCGAGCAGGATCCCGAGAAGATCCGCGACGCCTTCCGCGCCTTCGTGCGCGAGCGCGTGCCGGCGGACTGCAAGGTCGAGTTCCTCGGCCACTCCTGCAGCAAGCCGCTCGCCACCGACGCGAGCCGCCCCGAGCTGCAGGTCGCGGCGAAGGTCCTCGGCGAGGAGTTCGGCAAGCCCGCCGTGATGATGGGCTCGGGCGGCTCGATCCCGATCGTCGGCGACTTCGCCCGCATCCTCGGCATGGACTCGATCCTGGTCGGCTTCGGCCTCGACGACGACCGCATCCACTCGCCGAACGAGAAATACGACCTGTCGAGCTACCGCCACGGCATCCGCTCGTGGGCCCGCCTCATCGGCGCGCTGTCCGGCAGGGCGTGACCGGCCTGGAGCCGGGCGGGCCGTCACGGCCCGCCGGGACCGGCGGGGGCCGGCGCCGCATGGCGGCCCGGCCCCGCGCCCGCCCCTACTCCTTCTCGCCGGTGTCGGAGAGCGCCGGGATCGCCTTCAGGTAGTCGGCGATCGCGTTGCGGTCCTCGTCGGTCAGGTGCGAGAGGTTGCGCACGACCTCGGCCATCGAGCCGCCGAGCGAATCGAAGTCCGGCGTGAAGCCGCTCTGCAGCGCGTACGAGATGTCGGCCTTCGACCAGTCCTTGATGCCGTCCGGGCTCGGCGTGATGTTGGGCACCCGGCCCTTGCCCTCCGGATTGGGCGCACCCGCGAGCCAGAGCGCCTTGATCATGCCGCCGGCGCCGTCGCGCGGCGTGTGGCATTCGCCGCAATGGGCGACCGCCTCGGCGAGATACTGGCCCCGCCCCACGCCCGGCTCGTCCGGCAGGTCCTTCACGATCGGCCCCTGGCCGAGATAGCGCCACTTCCACAGGCCGATGCCGCGGCGGATGTTGTAGGGAAAGCCCAGCACGCTCGGGCCGACGTCGTTGTCGGAGGGCGGCAGCGTGTCGAGGAACCCCTTGAGATCCATCACGTCCTCGACCTGCATCCGGTGGTAGGAGGCATAGGGGAAGGCGGGGTAGAGGTGCTCGCCGCCGGGCGCCGTGCCGTTCATCACGGCGTTGACGAACTGCGCCATCGACCAGCCGCCGATGCCGTGCTCGGGATCGGGCGAGATGTTGGGCACCCGGAAGACGCCGTACGGCGTCTCGAGCTCGGCCCCGCCCGACAGCAGCGTCGGGTCGTCGCCCTTGGGCTTGGCGTGGCACGAGGTGCAGCCGGCCGCCCAGAACACGTACTCCCCGTGCTTCACGTCGGGCTGGTGATCGGGAAGGTCGGAGGCCTCAAGCGTGGAGGCGCTCGTCACCCAGAAGAACGCCACCGCCGCGACCGCGGCGATGGCAATGACTGCGCTGAGCAGGACGTAGCGGATACGCAAGTAAGGTCGCTCCGATCAGTCCTTCTTGACCCGGTAGGTCTCGTGGCAGCCGCCGCACTTCTTGCCGAGCTCGCCGAGGGCGGGACGGAACGTGTCGAGCGTGGTCGGCGGGTTCGCGGCGTATTTCGACGCCACCTGCAGCATCTCGTCGGCCGCCTTCTCGAAGCCGTCCCGGTCGCTCCAGATCGTCGCCTTGGCTTCCGTGTCGTTGCCGGTCTGGGTGCCGTCGGGGAACAGGTCGGTGAAGCCCGGGAACTCCGACTTGATGGTCGTGAAGACCTCCGCCGCCGTCTTCTCGTCGAAGGGCAGTTCGCCCTTCGCCATCTTCGCGCCGGCACCGACCGCCTTGCCGATGTGCTTCATGATCTGCTGGCGCTGCTCGATCGGATTGTCCTGGGCGACGGCAGCGGCAGCGGTCATGACGAGGCATGCCGCCACGGTGGCGATGAAAGCTCTCTGCACGAATTCTCCTCCTTCGAAATTCCGCCGGGACATCGGCGGACGCGACACGCTCGCCAGCGTTGCCGCAGGGATCAAGTCAAAGCCGCGTGACGCCGTTGCGACATGATGCCATCCGGCGCGAATTGACGGCCCGTTCAGGAGAGCATTTAACGGCCGGGGGAAACAAGGAGATCGGAAATGGCGCATCCGTCGCGGAGTCTGTGCTGGGTCGATGGCGAGTGGCTGGAGGGCAACCCGCCCATCCTCGGACCGCTGACGCACGGGCTGTGGCTCGGCTCCTGCGTGTTCGACGGCGCCCGCGCCTTCGAGGGCGTGACGCCCGACCTCGACCTGCATTGCCGGCGCGTCAACGCCTCCGCCGAGGCGCTGGGCCTGAAGCCGACCATGCGCTGGGAGGAGATCGTCGAGCTGGCGCAGGAAGGCGTGAAGAAGTTCGACGGCGAGACGGCGCTCTACATCAAGCCGCTCTACTGGGCGGAGGAAGGCGGCTACGTCTCCGTGCCGCCGCTGGCGGAATCGACGCGGTTCTGCCTCGCCGTCTACGAGGCGCCGATGCTCGAGCCGCAGGGCTTCTCCATCACGCGTACGAGCTTCCGCCGGCCGACGATCGAGCAGGCGCCGGTCAACGCCAAGGCGGCGTGCCTCTACCCCAACTCCGGCCGCGCCGTCATGGAGGCGCAGCGCAAGGGCTTCGAGAACGGCGTCGTGTTCGACGCGATGGGCAACGTCGCCGAGCTGGCGACGGCGAACCTGATGCTCGTCAGGGACGGCGCGGTGCACACGCCCTACCCGAACGGCACCTTCCTCAACGGCATCACCCGCCAGCGCGTCATCAAGCTCCTGAAGGGCGCGGGGATCGAGGTCTTCGAGCGCGTCGTCACCTATGACGACCTGCTCCAGGCGGACGAGCTCTTCTCGACCGGCAACTACTCCAAGGTGACCCCGATCAACCGCATCGACGACCGCCACCTGCAGCCGGGCCCGATCGCCGCGAAGGCGCGCGAGCTCTACTGGGCCTTCGCGCACGGCCAGCTGTGAGCCGGCCGCGCTACAGCCAGCCCTTCTTGCGGAAGAAGAAGTACGGCGCGGCGCCGAGCAGCACCATCGTCAGGAGCACGAGCGGATACGCCCACGGCCAGTCGAGCTCCGGCATGTAGCGGAAGTTCATGCCGTAGATCGACGCCAGCAGCGTCGGCGGCATCAGCGCCACCGAGACGATCGAGAAGATCTTGATGATGTTGTTCTGCTCGATGTTGATGAGGCTCGTCGTCGCGTCGAGCAGGAACTCGGCCTTCGAGCCGAGATAGGTCGCGTGGTCGGCGAGCTGCATCGCGTCGCGCTGCGCCGTCTTGAGGTACTGCTTCACCTCCTTCGGCCGCGCGCCGCCGCCCGCCCCCGCCTGCAGGTAGGTGACGAGGCGCGAGAAGGTGACGAGGCTGTCCCGCGCCTTCGAGGTGAGGTCGCCGGTCCAGCCGATGCGGCCGACGATCTCGCGGAAGTCCTCGGTGTTCATCGGCTTCTTCGAGCGCCGGTCGAAGACGCGCTGGCCGATCTGCTCGGTCTCGGCCCCCGCGCGCTCCAGGTTGTCGGCGATGCGGTCGAGGAAGGCGTCGATCAGCGCGGCGAGCACGAAGTCGGCGAAGCGGCACGACGGGCCCATCTTCGGCGCGCGCTGCAGGAAGACCGCGATCGACTTCGGCGTCTCGTAGCGCACCGTCACGAGGTGCGTCTTGGTCAGGATGAAGGTGATGTCGGTCGTGCGCGGGTGCTCGGTGTCGGAGTCGATCAGCGACAGCGCCGTCAGGTAGAGCGCGCCGTCCTCCTCGTAGAGACGGCTCGACACCTCGATCTCGCGCATCTCCTCCTTGGTCGGGATGTCGGCGCCGCACCAGCGCTCGACGACGGCCTCCTCCTCGCGCGTGGGGGACAGGAGGTCGATCCAGATCGCCTCGGGCGGCAGCCCGGCCAGGTCCGCTGGCGCCTCCAGCTGCATCAGCCCCCGCTCCGTCGCACCGTAGATCGTCAGCATGACGTCTCCCCCCAAAACGCGTCGTGAGGACAAACGAAAAGCGGGACCCTCCGGGTCCCGCTCTCCTTCAGGCCTGCTCTGACACCCGTCAGACCGCCTTGGAGTACAGCTCCTCGACATACTCCCAGTTGATCAGGTGGTCGACCCAGGCGTTGAGGTAGTCGGGACGGCGGTTGCGGTAGTCGATGTAGTAGGAGTGCTCCCACACGTCGCAACCGAGGATCGGCGTGCCGCCGTGCACCAGCGGGTTCTCGCCGTTCAGCGTCTTCATGATCTCGAGCTTGCCGTTCTTCACGGCGACCCAGCACCAGCCCGAGCCGAACTGGCCGACGCCGGCCGCGACGAAGTCCTCCTTGAACTTGTCGTAGCCGCCGAGGTCGCTGTCGATGGCCTTCTGGAGCTTCTCGGGCAGCTTCTTGCCGCCGCCGTTCGGCTTCATCCAGTTCCAGAAGTGCAGGTGGTTGTAGTGCTGGCCGGCCTGGTTGAAGAGGCCCTGGTTCGAGCCGAACGCGCCCTTCACGACCTCCTCGAGGCTCTTGCCCTCGAGGCCGGAGCCCTGGATCAGCTCGTTGCCCTTCGTCACGTAGGCGTTGTGGTGCTTGTCGTGGTGGAACTCGAGCGTCTCCGCCGACATGTACGGCTCGAGAGCGTCGTACGCATAGGGGAGATCAGGCAATTCGAAGGCCATGGGGTCATCCTCTTCCTGAAGCTTCGGGCCTCTGTTGGGCGATCGCCGGATGGTGCATCTTCGACCGCCGACGCATGTGCCCTTGCGGCGCCCATAGATAGGCCGCATGCCTTGCCGCGGCAACACATCGGCGGGCGCCAATCTCGCATGGAAACGCGAAGCACGGGGGGCAAAGTTTCATGAGACGAGGCGGGATCCCGGACGATTTCGCGGCGCGCGCTGGTGCTCGCGGGCGCGCTGCCGCTCGCCGCCCGCGCCGCGCCGGCCGCCGCTCACGGCCTTGCCGGCGCGCTCGATGCCGGCGAGCTCGGCGTCCGGCCCGGCCTCGGCGACGACCAGACGGAGAATCTGAGGCGCGCCCTCGCGGAGGCGGTGAGCCGCGACCGGCCGCTGCTGCTCGCGCCGGGCCGCTACGTCGTGTCGCGGCTCGCCCTGCCGGACGGCGCCCGCCTCGTCGGCGTGCGCGGCGCGACCCGGCTGACGGCTGGCGGCGCCGGCCCGGTGCTCCAGGCGCAGGGCGCACGCCGCGTCGCCCTCGCCGATCTCGACGTCGAGGGGCTGACGCTGGCGGGCGAGGACGGCCTCGTGCGGCTGGAGGGCGTCGCGGAGGCGAGCGTGGCCGGCTGCGGCTTCGCCGACAGCGCCGGCAACGGCCTGGAGCTCCGCGGCTGCTCCGGCCGGGTCTCGGACTGCAGCTTCTCGGGTGCCGCGCAGGCGGCGCTGTTCTCGCTCGACGGCCGCGACCTCGACATCGTCGGCAACGACGTGCGCGACTGCGGCAACAACGGCATCCTGGTCTGGCAGTCGGACGTGCGCCAGGACGGGACGGTCGTTCGCGACAACCGCGTCGGCGGCATCCGCGCGGATGGCGGCGGCACCGGCCAGAACGGCAACGGCATCAACGTCTACCGCGCCGGCGGCGTCAGCGTCGTCGGCAACGTCGTCCACGACTGCGCCTTCTCCGCCGTCCGCAACAATGCCGGCGCCGACATCGTCATCGCCCGCAACCAGTGCCGCGACCTCGGCGAGGTCGCGCTCTACGTCGAGTTCGCCTTCGAGGGCGCGGTCGTCGCCGACAATGTGGTGGAGCGTGCCGCGCAGGGCATCTCGGCGACGAACTCCGCCGAGGGCGGCCGCATGGCGGCGATCTCGGGCAACCTGATCCGCGACATCGTGATCGGCGGCGTGCCGGAGGACCGCGGCGTCGGCATCGCCGTCGAGGCGGATGCGAGCGTCACCGGCAACGTGATCGACGGCGCCGAGTATGCCGGGCTCGCCCTCGGCTGGGGGCCGTATCTGAAGAACGTCGTGGCCAGCGGCAACGTCGTCGGCCGCGCCCGCTACGGCATCGCCGTCAGCGTCGCCGACGGCGCCGGGCCGGCGGTCGTGACCGGCAACATGATCTCGGGCAGCGGCGAGGCGGCGATCGCCGGCTTCGCGTGGAAGGATCTCGTCGAGCCGGATCTCGCGGGCCATGCCGGCGACTATCCGTGGCTGACGATGTCGGCCAACCGGGCCTCGTGAGCCTTTCGCCGTCCGTCGGCGTCCGCACCGCCCGCTCCGGGGCCTCGCCCTCGCCCGCCCCGCAACCTATATCAGGCGTCCCTAATGGACGACCAGGCGGCAAAGGAGAGCAAAGTTGGCTAGAGTCGAGGACAGGCCGAACGGCAAGGTCGGGGTGCTGACGCCGCAGGAGGTGAAGGACAGGCTCGACCGGCACGAGATCGTGCTGATCGACGTCCGCACGCCCGAGGAATACGTGTTCGAGCACATCAGGGGCGCGCTGCTGGCGCCGATGGCCGATCTCGAGGCGGTGAACCTGCCGGACCAGGCGGAGAAGCAGATCGTCTTCCACTGCGGCTCCGGCAAGCGCTCGCTCGCCGTCTCCGACAAGTGCCTGGCCGCCGGAATCCCCAACGTCTCGCATATGGAAGGCGGCTTCGGCGCGTGGAAGGAAGCGGGCCTGCCCTATCGCGGCGTCGATCCCTCGACCGGCAAGACCGTCGACCGCAACGGCTGACGACGCCTCAGGCGGAGAGCGCGGCGAGCGCGTCGGCGAGGCCCCCGGCGGGGCGGATCCGGCCGACCTCCCGTCCCGCCCAGTTCGTCACGGGCGGGCTCGCCAGCGCGTCGAGCAGGGCCGTTTCCGCCTCGCCCGTGCCGGAGCCGGCGAGCCGGCGCAGGATCGCGGCCATCGCGACCTCCGAGGCGCGGGTCGCGCCGTCGTCGATCTTCAGCGCGATGCCGAGGCCGAGCGTCGGCAGGCTCGCGCAGAACACGCCCTCGGCGCCCGTCTTGACGAAGCAGCGGGCGCCGAGCGCCTCCATCACGCGGGTGCAGAAGCGGCCGGTGCCCGCCACCATGTCCGGGCGCGCGGCGGCCGCCGCCCGGATGCGCGCGAAGGCTGCCGCCCGCTCCGCCGGCAGGTGCGCGCCGGTGCCGATGCGCGCGAAGGCGGTGGCGAAGCCCGACAGCGGCGCCGCCCAGGTCGGCAGCGAGCAGCCGTCGATGCCGCACACGTCGGCGTCGAGATGCGCGCCGAACATCGCCTCCATCGCCTCGCGGATGCGGACCTGCAGCGGATGGTCCGGCGCCTCGTATCCCTCGACCGGCAGGCCGAGATGGCGTCGCGGCGATCAGCATGCCCGCATGCTTGCCCGAGCAGTTGTTGTGAAGCCGGCCCGGCCGCTGCCCGGCCCTCGCCAGCGCGTCGCGGTCGCGCTCGAGATGCGGCAGGTGCGGCGCGCAGGCGAGCGCCGTCTCGTCGAGCCCGACCCGCGCGAGCATGTCGCGGGCGGTCGCGACATGCGCCTCCTCGCCGTTGTGGGAGGCGCAGGCGAGCGCGATCTCCGCGTCGCCCAGGCCCACCGCCTCGGCCGCCCCGCCCTCGACCAGCGGCAGCGCCTGGACCGCCTTCACCGCCGAGCGCGGAAAGACCCGGGCCGCCACGTCCCCCATCTCCAGCACGAGGCGGCCTTCCTCGTCGGCGATCGCGATCGCGCCGCGGTGACGGCTTTCGACGAGCGGGCCACGGGTGACCTCGACGAGCAGCGGATTGGGCGTCGGCATGCGGAACCTGTGTGGGATTGGCGGGATCGGAGGCGGCGGGGCTGTCAGCTCGCGGAGAGGCTCGACTTCAGCTCTTCTATCTCGTTCTTCGTCTCCGCCGAAAGGGCGCCGACGGAGTCCAGCGGCTCGAGCACGCGCTGGGCCTCGGCGCGCGCCGCCTCGCGTGCGTCTCCATCGCTGACGACCGCGAGCTTGTAGAGGCAGAGGCCGAGCTGGCGGGCGCTGCGGGTGCCCTCCTCCTCGTCCGCCGCGCGCTCGCGCAGCGGGTCGGCGCAGCGGGCATAGGCCTCCGCGGCGGCCTTGCCGTCTCCGCTCGCCCGCAGCGCGTCGCCGATGCGCGCATGCGTCCTGGCGAGGACGATCGGCAGCGAGGCGCTCGACGCGTCGGCATCGGCCAGCTCCTGGCGCATCGCCAGCGCCTGCCTGTAGTCCGTCACGGCGCCGTCCGGCGCGCCGTCCCGGAGCGCCAGGTCGCCGAGCCGCTCGATCGCGTCGGCGGCCTCGCGCACGAAGGCGGCGCTGCGCTGGCCGTTCGACATGAGGGCCTGCGCCAGGTCCGCCGCCTCGCCGTAGAGCGGCCGGGCCGCCTCCCGGTCGCCGAGCTTCAGCTCGAGGTCGCCGAGCTTGAGAAGCGTGTGGGCGAGGTGGCGGCGCGACGGCGCGTCGTCCGGCTGCGCGAGCTTGCGGCGGATGGTCACCGCCTCCTCGTACGCGGCGCGGGCGGCGTCCTGGTTCTCGGCCTCGCGGCTCGCGTCGCCGATGTCCTCGAGGATCGAGGCGAGCGCGGCCTGCCGCGAAACATCGTCCGGCGCGGCCTTCGCGAGGTCCCGGCGGACGTCGACGATCGTGTTGAAGAAGCCGAGCGCCGCCTGCGCGTCGCCCTCCTCGAGCCGCGTCTCGCCGATCGACTGCCACGTGTCGGCATAGGCGTCGCGCAGCTCGGGATCCTCGCTCTCCTCCGCGCCGAGGCTGCGCAGGAGCCGCAGGCTCTCCTCGTAGGCGTCGAGGGCGGCGCCGAGCGCGCCGGTGTCGGTGCGCGCGTCGCCCAGCGCGTCGAGCGCCCGGGCGAGGCGCAGCTTGGCGCCCCGGTCGCCCGCATCGAGCTCGACGGCCTGGCGGCGCAGCCGCACCGCCTCGCGCAGGAACTGCACGGCCACGGCGCTGTCGCCGGCCTGCCCGCCGGCCTCCGCCAGCGTCTCGAGCGTCTGCATCATCTCGGTGCCGTCGCCGGCCGCGCCGGGGCCGAGCGAGCGCTGCAGCGAGTAGCCCTCCCACAGCACCTTGCGCGCGTCCTCCGGCCGGCCGGCCGCGAGGTCCGCCCTGCCCTCGGTCAGGAGCGCGCTCGCCAGCGCGATCTTGGCCTCGCGCGATTTCGGCCGCGCCTCGGCCACCGCCCGGCGCGCCGCCACCGCCTGCGCGGCGGTGTCGCGCGCGCCCTTCAGGTCGCCGTTGTCGACCTGCCAGCTCGCCAGCTGCTCGAGCGTCGCGGCGGCCGTCCTGTGCCAGGCGGGATCGGCATCCGGCGCCGCGAGCGCCGCCTGCCAGAGGCCGGTGGCGGAGCGGGCCATCTGCATCGCCGCGTCGGGCTCTCCCTGGTCGTTCAGGACCTGCGAGAGCGGCAGCAGCAGCGCCGCGAGCGCCGCCTTGGCGGGGGCGTCGTCGGGCCTGTCGCGCAGGAGCTCGACGAGGATCGTGCGCGCCTCCTCGAGCCGGCTGCGCGCCGCCTCGACGTTCCCCGCCGCCCTGGCGACGCGGCCCGAAAGCGCCGTGGCGCGGGCGAGCCCGACCTGCGCCTGCGGCGAGGGATCGGCCTCGAGCCGCTTCTCCGCGATGTCGGCGGCATCGCCCGAAAGCTCCTGCGCGGCCTCCGTCTCGCCCGCGTCGAGCAGGGTCTCCGCCATCTCGCGAAGCAGCGTGTCGGCGGTTTCCATGGTGGCGCCGGACACGCCGCGCGCGAGCGCGCTCGTCTTGATGGACTCGCTGACCGACAGGAACATCCCGGCGAGCGCCTGCGGATCGCCGACCTCGACCTCCCGCAGGCCGCGGGCGGTCTGCAGCAGCACGTCGGCGAGCGTGTGCCGGAACGCCGCCTGCGCCTCGATCGACTGCGCCGCCTTGTCGCGCGCCAGCGCCTCGCGCAGCTCGGACATCTGCAGGGCGCGCCAGGTCGTCAGGCCCGCGGACCCCGCGAGCGCGGCGATGCCGAGCGCCAGCACCGTCACCACGAGCGCCAGGATCGCCGGCCATCGGCGCCGCGGCCTGGCGACGGGCTTCTTGTCCTCCTCCGGACTGGGCTTGGGCACGTTCCGGACAGCTCCCTCAGGGACGCATGGGCTCGGCCGGACTGTGCGCGAGGCTCGGCCTCGCTGCAAGCCGGGCCGGCAGGCGGGAATGGGCGTGGAAGAGCACGGGCTACTGCGCCTCGCCCACCGTGTCGGCCATCCGCGCGCCGCGCTGTCCGAGCGGCACCGGCTCGCCGGTCGTGGAATCGACGCCGGTCTGGTGCTCGATCTCGGCGTTCAGTTCCGCACCGAGCAGCACGACGAAGGCCGACACCCAGATCCACATCATCATGCCGATCACGGCGCCGAGCGAGCCGTAGGTCGCGCTGTAGTCGGCGAAGTGCGAGAGGTACCAGGTGAAGAGCACCGAGACGACCGCCCAGCCGACGGTCGCGAAGATCGAGCCGACGCTCAGCCAGCGCCAGCGCGCCGGCGCCCGGCTCGGCCCGTACCGGTAGACCAGCGACACGCCGGCGCCCATCAGGACGAGGGCGAGCAGGATGGGGAGCACCGTCAGCGCGATCTTGCCGACCCCGGACAGGCCGAGGAAGCCGAAGATGTTCGGCAGGACCACCATGACGTTGACGAGCACGATGAGCAGGATGATGGCGCCGGTGGTGAAGGCGAGGGTCTGCAGCGTGCGCTTGAAGAAGCCGCGCGTCTCCGGCTCCTCGTAGACCACGTTCATGCTGTCGAAGAGGGACGCGATGCCCTTGTTGGCGCTCCAGATCGCGAAGAGCAGCCCGCCGACGAAGGCGAGGCTCAGCGAGGAGGTCTCGCCGGCGCTGACCCGCTCGAGCTCGCCCGAGACGATGTCGAGGAGGGAGGACGGCACGACGCCGGAAAGGCTCGAGAGCTGCGACTGGACGGTGGCGGGGTCGGCGACCAGGCCGTAGAGCGAGACGAACGCGCCGATCGCGGGGAAGAGCGCGAGCATCACGTAGAAGGTCACGCCGGCGGCGACGAGGCTCAGCCGGTCGTTGTTCATCTCCTGATAGGTACGCCAGAGGACGTCGAGCCAGCCGCGGCGCGGGATGCCGAACGGACCGCGGGCGCGGCGGCCGCGCCCGTGCTCGACCGCCCGCATTTCGAAGATCCGCGCCTCGATCTCCGTCCGATTCGCCATCCTTCTGCTCCCCGACCGCTTTCCGCGTGAGCTAGAGGAAGGCACCTTGTGGCGGGTTGGTTCCGCACCGCACCCGCCGTGGAACCCCGTTCACGGCCGTTCGTTGTGACCGGCGAGCAAGGAGGTGATCCCATGTCGAGCCCGAACGAGCACAACACTGACTCTGCAGAAGAGGAAAAGCGTAAGATGCGCGAGGACATGGAGGGGCTCGGCACGGCGGCGAAGAGTGCTGCCGAAGATGCCGGCGAACGTCTCCGCAGCGAATTCGACGAGTTCCGCGACGAGATGGCCGAGGAAGGATCCCGCCTGACGGGAGCCGCGGCCGACGAGGCCTATCGCTTCGCCGAGGGCCGCAAGGCGGCGGCCGCCGACGCGATCCACGATCTCGCCGGGTCGGTGCGCGAATCCGCCCACGCCTTCGAGGACCGGCCGAACCTCCAGGCCTTCTTCGACAGCGCGGCCGAGGGCCTCGACGGCTTCGCCGCGACGGTTCAGGACCGGACCTTCGCCCAGCTCTATGCCGATGCGGAGGATTTCGCCCGCAAGCGCCCGGTCGCCGTGGCGCTCGGCGCGGGCCTCGTGGGCCTTCTGATGACGCGGCTCGCCCGCAGCTCCGGCCTGCGCGCGCGCCTCGAGGAGGAGCGCCACGCCGCCGAGCAGCGCTGGACCGAGCGCGAGGCCGCCTCGGCGCGGGCCCGGGGGGATTTCTGACATGGCGGAAGCGCAACGCGACGAACCGCCGAGAGAGCGGATCGCCCTCAATCGCCTCGTCGGCGATGCGATGCGGCAGAGCGCCGATCTCGTCCAGCTCGAGATCGCGCTCTTCAAGGAGGAGATGACGGAGAACATCAGCCGGCTCTTCATCGGGCTCGGCCTGGTGGTCGCCGGTGCGGTCTTCGCGATCTCCGCGGTGCTGCTGCTGGTCGAGGCCTTCGTCGCCTGGCTGGCGACGGTCGTCGGCTCGCCGGCGCTCGCCGCGCTCATCTGCGGCGCCGCGCTCCTGCTGATCGCGCTGGCGTTCATGCTGACCGGACGGTCCATGATGAGCGTCAGCCGCCTCAAGCCGAGGCGGACCGTCCGCTCCGTCTCCCGCGACGCCCACATGTTCACCGATAGGGTCGCTTCATGAGTTCGCGAGAGCTTGAACAGGAGGTCGAGAAGACGCGTGCGTCCCTCGACCTCACCATCGACCGCCTGCAGCACCGCCTGTCGCCGTTCGGGCTGATGGACGAGACGCTCGGCCTGTTGCGCTCGAAGACCTTCAACCGCACGGGCGACGCCATGATGTCGGCCATGCGGCGTGATCCCGTGCCTGCGCTGCTGATCGCGGCGGGCATCGGCCTGCTGCTCTACAGGGCGACCCAGCCCCGGCCCATGCCCCGTCCGAACGGCGCGCGGGCACCGCGGGAGCACGAGATGGCCGTCGGCCAGCCCTACCCGCCGATCGACCCGCCGGAAGCTGCGGGCGCCGCGGCGCCGCCGCCGATCGAGCCTGCTGCGGATCCCAGGCGGCCTCGAAACCGTTGATGGCCCGAATCCCGACCAAGGAGTGAGACGAGATGAGCGACAAGGACAACAGCCCCACCTCCGGGAGCGCGGGCGCCGGCGGCGCCGCGAACCCGAGCGTCAAGGCAGGAGCGGCCGCCACCCCCTCCTCCGCCACGGCCGGAAACGCGTCGGGCGGCACGACCGCCAGCACGCGTCCCTACACCGACCCCTACGCGGCGAGCGTCACGGGTGCCAACACGTCCGGCATGCGGCACGAGGCGCATTCGGCGCGCGACCGGGCCGAATCGGCGGCCCACGATGCCCGCGAGCGGGCCCGCCGGGCCTACGAGCAGGGCGAGCATGCCTACGAGGACAGCGTCCGCTGGGCGCGCGACCGCTACGAGCGCGGCGCCGAGTGGGCGTCCGACACCTATGACGATGCCGCCCGCTTCTCGCGCAAGAACTATCGCAAGGTCCGCAACTCCGCCGGCGAGTTCATCGAGGAGAACCCGCTGATGATCGGCGCGCTCGGCCTCGCCGCCGGCCTCGTCATCGGCGCGCTGTTGCCGATCTCCCGGCGCGAGAACGAGTATCTCGGCCCGTGGCGGGACGATCTCCGCGACCGCGGCTACCGCTATGGCCACGACGCCATGCAGCGGGCGCGGCACATCGCCGAGGAAGGCTATCGCGCCGGCTTCGAGGAGGCTCGACGCCGCGGCATGACGCCGTCGCAGATGGCCGAGAGCGCCAGGGACGTCGGCCGTGCGACCCGCGAGGGTGCGAGCAGCACGGCATCCGAGGAGTTCGGCGAGGATCCGGGCGCGCGCAACAACGACTCCTCACCCGTCGGTTCGCGCTGACACCCGCACGCCGGGATAGGAAATACCCCCGCCCCGTCGCTGTCCCAGCGGCGGGGCGGCGTTCATGTCGACCCGCAGCGGCGCTTCGGCGCCCATGGCACGCGAGACGTCGGCCGCCGCGCCGAGCAGCGCCCGCAGCACGTCCTCCGGGACCGGCAGGCCGAGCACGTCGCGCGTGGCGAAGACGTTGATCGCCGCGACGAGCACCTGGTTCGCCGCGAAGACGGGCGCCGCGATGGCGTTGACGCCCTCGATGTTCTGGCCCATCGACATGGCCCAGCCGCGCGCGCGCGAGAACTCGAGCTCCCGCTCCAGCAGGTCCGGGTCGGTCAGCGTGTGGGGCGTCGACTTGCGCAGCGGCCGGGACCGCACGTCCGCCCACAGCTCCTCCGGCCCGAAGGCAAGGCAGGCCCTCCCCTGCGAGCAGACATGGAAGTCGAAGATGACGCCGGGCCGCATGATCAGCGGTGCGTCGTCGGCCCGGGCGATGTCGAGGATCCGGACGCCCGACGGCTCCGGCTGCGACAGCACGGCGCTCATGCCGGTCCGATCCCGCAGCGTCACCAGCGCGCCCTTCGCGGCGCGCAGCAGGTCGGTCGAATCGGCCACCGCCTGGCCGATCTGGAAGACCCGAAGCGTCAGGAAATACTTTTCGGTCGCGGGGTCCTGGCTGACATAGCCGAGGCCCTGCAGGGTCCGGAGATAGCGGAAGACGCGCACCTTCGGCATCTCGATGCGGGTCGCGAGGGCGGTGACGCCGATGGCGTCGCCGACGGCGGCCATCTCCTCCAGCACGCGAACCGCCGACTGGAGCGATTGAATGCCGCCGTCCTTCGCCATTTTCGTGTCGTCCCTCTCGGCCCGTCCACAAGGCAGAACCGGGGCGTCCGTCTTGACGATGGAGCAGCCCGGCCGCGCACGGCCCCGTGCGGCGGTGCAGGGGTGATACACGGCCATTTCGGAAGCCCGATCCCGATCTAGCGACCAAGACTGTGGTAATGTTTGGGCTCCCGCTGACGCACGGTCAATTGAAAAGCCGGAACGGCCGAAGATCCTGCGTGAAAGGTAAAACCATTCTAAAATGAATGGCTTGCACTTCCGCCGGCCGGCGCGGCCGGTGGCGGCGCGGCTTCCCTCAGGGCTCCTGCTTGAGGGTCAGCGGCAGGCCGGCGGCGACGAACTCGACCCTGTCGGCGAGGGCCGCCATGCGCTGGTTGAGCCGGCCCTGGGCGTCCCGGAAGGCGCGTCCGAGCGGCGTCTCCGGCACGAGGCCGAGGCCGACCTCGTTGGAGACGAAGACGACGGTCGGCCCGCACCGGGCGGCAGCGTCGACGAGCCGCGAGACCTCCGCCTCGACGTCGGCACCGGCATGCATCAGGTTCGACAGCCACAGCGTCAGGCAGTCCACCACGACCACCGCGTCGTCGCCCGCGGGCAGGCCGGCGAGCGTGCCGGCGATGTCGAGCGGGCATTCGACCGTCTGCCAGCCGCCGCCGCGCTCCTTGCGGTGATGGGCGATCCGCTCGGCCATCTCCTCGTCGAAGGCCTCGGCCGTCGCCACGAACGACTTCGTCGCGAAGGGTGCGGCGATCTCGAGCGCCCGGCGCGACTTTCCCGAGCGCGCCCCGCCGAGCACGAGGACGATGCCGCCGGCCCTCATGACGCCGCCACCAGCGCCACGAGGCCCAGTATCTCGGCCGTCAGCGCCGCGGCCCCGAAGGCGTCGCCGGTATAGCCGCCGAGGTAGCGGCCGGCCAGCAGCGTCACCGCCACCGTTCCGAGAGCCACGCCGGCGATCGCCGCCGGCGCGAGCGCGCCCGCCAGCACCGCCGCGAGAAGCACCGGCAGCGCCACGCCGGCCGCGAGGCTCACCGCCGGCGGCCGCCTGGCCTGCGCCGCGAGCCCGACCTCGCGGGCCGGCGCCAGCGCGGCGAAGGGCAGCGCGATCGCGCCCCGCGCGAGCGCGCCGCAGGCGACCAGCGCCGCGACGGTGGCGCCGGGCCCGCCGCGCTCGAGAAGGGTGGAGAGCACGATCAGCTTCGCGGCAAGCGCGACGAACAGGGCCAGCGCGCCATAGGTGCCGAGCCGGCTGTCGCGCATGATCTCGAGCCGGCGCGCGGGATCGGCGCCGCCGCCGAGGCCGTCCCAGAAGTCGGCGAGGCCGTCCTCGTGGAAGCCGCCCGTGAAAAGCGCCCCGCCCGCGATGGCGGCGAGGCCGGCGAGCCAGGCGCTGCCGGTCAGCGCCCAGCCGGCCCACAGGCAGAGCCCGGCGAGCAGCGAGGCGGCGGCGCCGGCGACCGGATAGGCCCAGAAGGCCGTGGCCAGCGTCGCGCCCTCCCGGATCTCGAAGCGCGGCACGGGCAGCCGCGTCAGCAGGCTGAAGGCGAGCCCGACCTCCTCCAGACGCCGGCGCGCCGCGCCCATCAGTCGGGCCGGTTGGAGACGGCGGCTTCGGCGAAGGTCGCCATGCCGACATGCGCCGCGGCCGCGGCCCGCAGCATCGAGACCGCGAGCGCCGCCCCGGTGCCCTCCCCCAGCCGCATCGAGAGGTCGAGGATCGGCTGCAGCCCGATGCGGTCGAGAAGCCTGCGGTGCCCCGGCTCCGCGGAGCAGTGGCCGGCGAGGCAATGGTCGACGATCCCCGGGTTCTCGGCGAAGAGGGGCGCGAGGCTCGCCCCGACGACGAAGCCGTCGAGCACGACGGGAATGCGCCGCTGGCGCGCCGCCAGGATCGCGCCGGCGATCGCCGCCGTCTCGCGGCCGCCGACCCGGCGCAGCGTCTCCGCCGCCCCGTGCGGCGCGTCGCGGTGGACGGCGATGCCGCGGTCGATCACGGCTGCCTTGCGCGACACGCCCGGCCCGTCGAGGCCCGTGCCCGGCCCGGCCCAGTCCGCGCCGGCGCCGCCGAGGCTGCGCGCGCACAGGGCTGCGGCGACGGTCGTGTTGCCGATGCCCATCTCCCCGAGCACCAGGACGTCGAGGTCGTCCGCAACGACCGCGGCGCCCGCGTTCAGCGCCTCGAGCAGCTCCGCTTCGCCGAGCGCGGGGCCTTCGGTGAAGTCGGCCGTCGGAACGTCGACGCGCAGCGGCACGACCTCGAGGCCGAGGCCGACGCTGCCGGTGATGGCGTTGATCGCCGCGCCGCCTGCCTCGAAGTTCCCCACCATCTGGGCGGTGACGTCGGGCGGATAGGGGCTGACGCCCTGCCGCACCACGCCGTGACTGCCGGCGAAGACGGCGACGAGCCCGTTCGCGGCGCGCGGCCGGTCGTCCCGTCCCCAGCCGGCAAGGAAGACCGCGATCTCCTCCAGCCGCCCGAGCGAGCCCGGCGGCTTCGTCAGCTCGGCCTGTCGGGCGAGCGCGGCGGCCGTCCAGTCGGCCCTCGCCTCCGGCAGGTCGGCGAGGCGGGCGGTGAAATCGTCGGGCGATGCGAACATGAACGGCTGGATATCGGAGGGTGCGGGGCCCGACAACCGGTTCATTCGCCGGGCTGCGTCCGCACGCGCTTCAGGGCCTGCGACAGCGTGTCGATGGCGGCGGGAAGCGAGGGCCCGCCGCACACGGTCAGGCGCGACGGCAGGACGATGCGGCGCTCCGGCGGATAGGCCTCGCGCAGCGCCGGGTGGCGCAGGAGCGCGGTGCCCTGGTCGTCGGCTTCCGGCACCGCCGAATCGGTGACGAGGATGTCGGGATGAAGCTTCAGGAGCGTCTCGAGGTCGACCCGCGCGATGTCGCGCACGCCGAGCTCGGCGGCGGCGCTGCGCAGGCCGAAGCGCGACAGGAGGTCGGCGAGCAGCGTGTGCGAGCCGGACGTGAAGCCGCGCCGCTGCAGCTGCAGCACCGAGATGCCGGCATTCGCCGGCCGGTCGATCGCCGCGAGCCGGTCCTCGATCCGGCGCACGAGGTCGCGGCCGCGCGCCTCCTCGCCGATCGCCCGGGCGATCTCCATGATCTGCGCCTCGGAGGCCTCGATGGAGTCGGCGAGCCCGATCGTGACCACGCGCATGCCGAACGATTCGAGCCGCGCCTTCATCTCCGGGTCGAGGTAGAGGCTCGCGAACACGATGTCGGGCCTGAGCTTCAGGAGCTCCTCCGCCGATGTGCCCAGGATGCGGAAGCGCTTCGCCTCCTCCGCGTAGAAGGAGATGCCGGGATCGGTCGCGAAGGCGGACAGGCCGACGATCCGGCCGGGATCGGCGATCGCGATCAGCACCTGGTCGGCGCAGGTGTTGATCGAGGCGACGCTCGGCCGGGCCTCGCCGGCCGCCGCGGGCCGCGCCACGGCGGCGGCCAGGAGGCAGAGCGGCAGCAGCAAAATTGTGAGCCGCCGCAGGCGATGGTAATGAGCGCGCACGAAAGCCCCGTGCGACAGCTGTTCGCGAAACGGCAAGGTACCCTTTGAAGCCACGCCTGCCCCACATCCGCCGGACCGGCCTGCCGCCGGCCGAGCCCTTGTCCCGCGCCGCGCCGCGGGATGCAAGCGCGCGGGGCGGCGCTCGGGGCCAGGCTTGGCGTGGCGTCCGGGGCGGGCCTGCGCGATGAAGCTCCGCCGCCTCGGGCCGACCGGCATCCTCGCCGTCCTCGTCCTCGTCCTGTTCGTCGTCTCGCTGCAGATCGGCACGGTGCACCTGTCGCCGGCGACCGTGGCCCGCGCGCTCCTCGGCCAGGGCGACCGCGTCGACGTGCTGATCGTCCGCGAGCTGCGCCTGCCCCGCGCGCTGCTCGCGGTGCTCGTCGGCGCGACGCTCGCCCTGTCGGGCGCGGCGCTGCAGGGCCTCTTGCGCAACCCGCTGGCGGCGCCGTCGATCTTCGGCGCGCCGGGCGCCGCGGCCTTCGGCGCCGTGCTCGCGATCTCGCTCGGCTGGACCGACGCGCTGTCCTTCGGCCTGCCCGCCGCGGCGATGGGCATGGCGCTCCTGTCCGTCGGCACGCTGGTCGTCGTCGCCGGGCCGTCGGCCAACATGCTGACGCTGCTGCTCGCCGGCATGGCGCTGTCGACGGTCGCCAGCGCCGGGGTCTCGCTCGCCCTCAACCTCGCGCCGAACCCGTTCGCGGCGATGGAGATCGCCTTCTGGCTGCTCGGCTCGCTCGAGGACCGCAGCTTCCGCCACGTCGCGATGGCCGCGCCGTTCATGCTCGCGGCGTGGGTCCTGCTCCTGTCGACGCGCGGGCCGCTGCGCGCCCTGACGCTCGGCGAGGACGTGGCGCGCTCCGCCGGCATCGACCTCGACCGGCTGCGCCTCGTCACCGTCGCGGGCGTCGCCCTCGGCGTCGGCGGCGGCGTCGCGGTCACCGGCGTCATCGGCTTCATCGGCCTCGTCACGCCGCATCTCGTGCGCCCGCTCGTCGGCTACGACCCCGCGCGCGTCCACGTGCCGGCGATGCTGGCGGGCTCGGCGCTGCTGCTGGCGGCCGACTGCGCCGCCCGCCTCATCCCCGCGACGACGGAGATCCGCGTCGGCGTGCTGACCTCGCTGATCGGCGTCCCCTTCTTCCTCTGGCTCGTCTTCCGCGAGCGCAGCCGCGACCTGCTGCAGAGCACCGGGGGCGGCGAATGACGCTCTGCCTGTCCGGCATCTCCGTCGCCATCGGCGGCCGCACGCTGGTGCGCGACGTCGCCCTGGAGGCTGGCCGCGGCGAGCTCCTCGTGCTCGTCGGGCCGAACGGCGCCGGCAAGACGACGCTCCTCAAGGCGGTCGCCGGCCTCCTGCCGCACGACGGCACCGTCACCTGGGACGGCGCCTCGCTCGACCGCGCCTCCCACAAGACCCGCGCCCGCCACCTCGCCTACCTGCCGCAGGGCCACGTCGCCCACTGGCCGCTCACCGTGCGCGACGTCGTCGCGATCGGCCGGGCGCCGACGCGATCGAGCCTGCACCGCCTGTCGGAGACGGACCGGCAGATCGTCGACCGGGCGCTCGCCGAGGTGCGGGCCGAGGACCTCGCCGACCGCCGCATCACGACCCTGTCGGGCGGCGAGCGGGCGCGCGTCATGCTGGCCCGGGCGCTCGCCGTCGAGGCGCCGATCCTCCTCGCCGACGAGCCGATCGCCTCGCTCGACCCCTCGCACCAGCTCGGCGTCATGTCGATCCTGAAGGGGCTCGCGCGCAACGACCGGCTCGTCGTGGCGGTGATCCACGACGTCGTGCTCGCCACCCGCTTCGCCGACCGCGTGCTCGTGCTCGACCGGGGCCGTGCCAGGGCGCTCGGCCCGCCCGCCGAGGCGCTCGACGAGGCCTGCCTGCGCGACGTGTTCGGCGTGGAGAGCCGGCTGATGCGCGAGGGCGACCGGGCGGTGCGCCTGCCGTGGGCGCCGGTGGCGCGCGAGGCGTGAGGGCTCAGCTCTCGCGCAGCGCCCGGCGGCGGTACTCCGTCGGCGACACGCCGGCGACGCGCGAGAAGAAGCGGGTGAAGTAGGCGGGGTCGGCAAAGCCGAGCGAGGTCGCCACGTCGGCCACGGTGGCCGCCGTGAAGACGAGGCTGCGCTGCGCCTCGAGCAGCACGCGCCGGTTGATCAGCGACAGCGGCGAGGCGCCGAACGCGCCGTGGCAGATGCGGCCGAGATGGGTCGGGCTGATCGCCATGGCGTCGGCGTAGAAGGCGACGCTGCGCTCCTGCCGGAAGTTCGCCTCGAGCAGGTCGCGGAACTCCTGCGCCCGGCGCAGCCCCGCGCCCCACCCGTCGCCGTCCCCCTGGCGCTGCCGCGAGGCGACCCGGTCGAGGCGGGCGAGCGCCATGGCGGCGCAGGCCTCCATGATCGCCATGCGGCCGTGTCCGTGGCCCTGGTATTCCTGCCCGAGCGTGCGGATCGCGGCGCCGATCGCCGCGCCGTCCTCGTCCGCGCCGAGCGGGATGACCCGCACGCCGCCGCCGAAGCGGCGCTCGCCGCCCGGAAGCTCGCCGAGGAGCCTGTCGATCCGCTCCGCCAGCACCGTGACGACGGAGCCGTCGACGTCGCGGCTGAAGTGGTAGCCGTGCACCGCGAGGGCGGGGATGGTCAGCGCCACCGGCGCCTCCAGCCGCACCGTGTCGAGATCGATCCGCGCCTCCGCCGTGCCGTTCGTTATGTGCAAGACCTGGAACAGCGAGGCGTGGCGGTGCGGCAGGATCTCGTAGCCGTGGATGCGGCTCCGCGCGGGCACCGTCTCCCAGTGGATCCACTCCCGCTCGCCGAGGGCGCCCGTCTCGCCGTAGAGCCCGTAGATCGGAATGGAAGGCTGCATCTCGCTCCTCTTCGCGCACGAGGTTCGAAATGTCCAACCAATCGCCGCGTTTGTCCATTGCGGCCGCGGCGCAGCATGGCCGATCTTCCCCGCACGACTAGGGAGGAAACATGCGCACTCAGGTCGCGATCGTCGGCTCGGGCCCGTCCGGGCTCCTGCTCGGCCAGCTTCTCCACGAGGCCGGCATCGACAACGTCATCGTCGAGCGGCGGAGCCAGGACTACGTGCTCGGCCGCATCCGCGCCGGCGTGCTCGAGCAGGGTCTCGTCGACCTGCTCGACGCCGCGAAGGCCAGCGAGCGGCTGCATCGCGAGGGCCTCGTGCATCACGGCGTCGAGATCGCGTCCGCCGCGCCGCAGCTGAACCGGCGCCTGCGCATCGACATGCACGCCCTCACCGGCAAGGCCGTCACCGTGTACGGCCAGACCGAGATCACCCGCGACCTCATGGAGATCCGCGCGGCGGCTGGCCTGAAGACCTACTACGAGGCCGAGAACGCCACGCCGCACGACTATGACGGCGACCGGCCCTACCTGACCTTCGAGGTCGACGGGCGGAGCGAGCGGCTGGACTGCGACTATATCTGCGGCTGCGACGGCTATCACGGCGTCTGCCGCGCGAGCCTGCCCGACGGCTCGAGCAAGACCTTCGAGCGCGTCTACGGCATCGGCTGGCTCGGCATCCTCGCCGACGTGCCGCCGGTGTCGGAGGAGCTGATCTACGCGCAGAACCCGGAGGGCTTCGCGCTGTGCTCCATGCGCTCGATGACGCGCAGCCGCTACTACGTGCAGGTGCCGGCGGACGAGGATCCGGAAGGCTGGTCGGACGACCGGTTCTGGGACGAGCTGCGCCGCCGGCTGCCCGACGACGTCGCCGAGGCGGTGAAGACGGGGCCGTCCATCGAGAAGTCGGTGGCGCCGCTCCGGAGCTTCGTCGCCGAGCCGCTGCGCTTCGGGCGCATGTTCCTCGCCGGCGACGCCGCGCACATCGTGCCGCCGACCGGCGCGAAGGGCCTGAACCTCGCCGCAAGCGACGTGAAGTACCTGTCCGACGCGCTGATCGAGCTCTACGGCGAGAAATCGTCGGCGGGCATCGACCACTACTCGGCGCGCGCCCTCATCCGCGTCTGGAAGGCGGAGCGCTTCTCCTGGTGGATGACCTCGCTGCTGCACCGGTTCGAGGACTGGGATTCCTTCGGCGAGCGGCTGCAGCTCGCCGAGACGGCCTACCTCATGGACTCCGGGAAGGCGCAGGCCTCCTTCGCGGAGAACTATGTGGGCCTTCCCTATTGACGACGTTGTTGCGAAACTAGCGCGGCACATTTCGAATATAGCAACGACGCGGCGTGCGGGACGGCAGGAATCCCCGCCTGCCCGCGCAGCCGCGAGCCCGGAGAAGACATAGATGTTCGACGTCAACCTGCTGATCGACAACGAGGACCGCAGCGCGGCGGGCGGCGCGACCTTCACGCGCGAGACCCCGCACAAGCCGGAGACGGCGACGACCGCGGCGGCCGCCGGTGTCGAGGACGCGAAGGCGGCGTGCGACGCGGCGGCGGCGGCGTTCCCGGCGTGGTCGAGGATGGGCCCCGGCGAACGCCGCGCGCTCCTCAACAAGGCCGCCGACGTGATGGACTCCAAGGCGCCGGACTTCATCGCCCGCATGATGGCCGAGACCGGCGCCACGGCGCCCTGGGCCGGCTTCAACACCATGCTCGCCGCCAACATGCTGCGCGAGGCCGCGTCGATGACGACGCAGATCGCCGGCGAGGTGATCCCCTCCAACGTGCCGGGCTCGATGGCCATGGCGATCCGCCAGCCGGCGGGCGTCTGCGTCGGCATCGCGCCGTGGAACGCGCCGGTCATCCTCGGCACCCGCGCCATCGCCATGCCGCTCGCCTGCGGCAACACGGTGGTGCTGAAGGCCTCGGAGCTGTGCCCGGCGACGCACCACCTGATCGGCGAGTGCTGCCGCGAGGCGGGGCTCCCCGCCGGCGTCGTCAACGTCATCTCGAACGCGCCCGAGGATGCGCCGAAGGTCGTCGAGGCGCTGATCGCGCATCCCGCCGTGCGGCGCATCAACTTCACCGGCTCGACCCGCGTCGGCCGCATCATCGCGGAGACGGCCGCGAAATACCTCAAGCCCGTGCTGCTCGAGCTCGGCGGCAAGGCGCCCTTCGTGGTGCTCGACGACGCCGACATCGAGGAGGCGGTCAACGCCGCGGCCTTCGGCGCCTTCATGAACCAGGGCCAGATCTGCATGTCGACCGAGCGCATCGTCGTCGACGCGAAGGTCGCCGACGCGTTCGCGAAGGCCTTCGCCGCCAAGGCGAAGAGCCTGCCGGCCGGCGACCCCTCGGGCAACGTGGTGCTCGGCTCGGTCGTCAACCAGGCCGCGGCCGACCGCGTCAGGGAGATGATCGAGGACGCGACCTCCAAGGGCGCCGAGCTGATCGCCGGCGGCGGTGGCGAGGGCACGATCCTCGAGGCCTCGGTCCTCGACCGCGTGACGCCTGCCATGCGCGTCTACGGCGAGGAATCCTTCGGGCCCGTCGTCACGATGGTGCGCGTCGACGGCGTCGACGAGGCGGTGCGGGTCGCCAACGACACGGAATACGGCCTGTCGGCGGCGGTGTTCGGCCGCGACGTGACGCGCGCGATGGACGTCGCGCGGCAGATCCAGTCCGGCATCTGCCACATCAACGGCCCGACCGTGCACGACGAGGCGCAGATGCCGTTCGGCGGCGTCAAGGCGTCGGGCTACGGCCGGTTCGGCGGCAAGGCCGCGATCGACGAATTCACCGACCTGCGCTGGATCACGATCCAGAGCGGCAAGCGCCACTACCCGTTCTAGAGCGTGGTCCCGAAAAGTTGCAGACTTTTCGGACAGGACCATGCGGGCCGGCCATACGCTGGAGCGAGGCAGGACGAAAACGAGGCAAGACGAAAACGAGGCAGGACGAACCTGCCCGTCACCATGGGAGGATCCTGCGGAATGCCGCAGCTCGCGAGAGGGGCGCCCTTCGGCGCCCCGACGCACGCCGCTTGCACACGCGCCCCCGGCCGGGCGGCCGGCACGGGCCGGCCCTCCATGGGAGAGCCGGCCGCGCGCTCACGAGCGGATGCGCACCTCGACAAGGGCGTGGCTGCGGTTCGTCTCGATGTGCTCGATCGCGGCGCGCAGCGTGCCGGCGAGCTCCTCGGGATCCTCGACCAGTGCCGTCCAGGCCCGGCTCGCCTCGGCGACCTTGGTGAAGTCCGGCGTCGGGCTGAGCGAGGTCAGCGGCATGGTGTTCGCCTTCGAGGCATAGCCGTCGGGATAGACGCCGATCACCGACTGGCGCACGGCGAACCACTCGGCGTTGTTGAGGACGACGATCAGCACCGGCAGGCCGAGTCCCTCGGCGATCTGGTGGCAGGCCACCGGATTGGAGAACATGTACGAGCCGTCGCCCATCGTGGCGACGACGAGGCGGTCGCGGTCGGCGAGCTGCATGCCGAGGGCTGCGGGCAAGCACCAGCCGAGGCCGCCCGAATGCGGCTCCTGATACCAGCTGCGATGCCCGGCGAGCTTCAGCGGCGACAGCGGGCAGCCGAGCTCCGACAGGACCGTCGCCCGCTTCCCCTCGATCGCCTCGGACAGGCAGCGGCTCGCCCAGTCCTTCGTCATCGGCTTCGTGCGGCCGGCCTCGACGCGCGCCTCGATCCCCTTGCGGATCCCGGCGACGCGCTTCGCCACGGTCTCGCGGCGCGCCGCGATGCGCTTCGACGCCGCGTCGAGCGAGGGGGCCATCGCGGCCTCGAGCGCCCGGATGCCGGCGGACACGTCGCCGACGAGCGAGATGTCGGAGCGGAAGTTGCGCACGGGAAAGCGTGCGTAGAGCGGGTCCTCGCCGAGATGCACGATCTTGCAGTCGGCCTTCGGCTTGTGGACGTCCGGCGACCACGGCGCGAGCGCGTCGATCACCAGGATCGCGTCGGCCTCGCCGATCCACGGCTCCGGGCCCACGTCGACATGCATCGGGTGGTCGGTCGGGATCGCGAGCTGGATCGCCCAGTACTGGCACACCGGGATCGCCCACGCCTCGGCCCAGCGCGACAGGGCGGCGAAGCCCTCCTCGTCGCCCGCCCCGCGCTGGGCGAAGATGACCGGGTTCTTCGCCTCCGCCAGCAGCTTCGCGGCCGCCTCGAGGGCCTGCGGCTCGGGCGCGGCGCGTGCCGGCTGGATCTGCAGCGGCTTGTCGAGCCCCTCGCGCGGGCACGCCTCGCACAGGACCTCGCGCGGCAGGCTGACATAGACCGGCCCCTTCGGGGTGGAGCCGGCGATCGCGTAGGCGCGGTCGACGATCTCGAGCGCCTGCTCGGGGAAGCGCAGCTCGTAGTCCCACTTCGCGGCCTCGCGCACCAGCGCCGCCTGGTCGCGCATCTCCTGGCCCCAGCCGATCGGCACGGTGCGGGCGCCGAAGCGGTCCTTCTCCGTCACCGGCGTGCGGCCGGAGAACAGCAGCACCGGCACGTGCTCGGTCGCCGCGTTGATCGCGCCGATCGCGCAGTTGGCGAGGCCGACATTGGTGTGCGCCATCACCGCCTGCGGCCGGCCGGTGGCGAGGTAGTAGCCGTGCGCCATGCCCATGGCGGCGCCCTCGTGCGGCATGACGAGCGACACCGGCAGCGGAATGTCCTTCGCGGCCGCCTCCGCCAGCCCCTCGATGATCGGCGGGAAGTCGGTGCCGGAATTGGCGAAGATGTAGTCGACGCCGACCGCCTTCAGCCGCGCCAGAAGCGCGCCGCCGGCGGTCATGGTCTCGCTGTCCTGGCCCACGGGGTGCAGCTCGTTCATCGTGCGATCCTTCGCGGCGCGGCCTCCCCGCTCGGCCCCGGCCGCAGCCGGCCGGAACGGGGAGACGATCACCATTTCACTATTAGAAATCAACAATCTAACTATAGATTGACAACCCACCGCCTGCCGGTCAAGCTGGCAGTTGGTCCGGCTGAATGGCGGGCGCCGTGCGTGGCGCGGCCGGGCCACAAGATCGAAAACCAACAAGCATTCCACGGGAGAAGCTGATGCCTTTTGGATGGAAGACGCTCGCTCGCCTGGCCGGGGGAGCGGCCCTGGCGGTGATGTTCTCGCAGGCCTCGCAGGCCGCGGAGTTCGACCTCACGCTGCACCATTTCCTGGGCCCGAAGTCGCCCGCGCAGGTGAAGATGCTCGAGCCGTGGGCGAAGCGCATCGAGGACGCCTCGAACGGCCGGGTCCACATCGAGATCTATCCGTCCATGTCGCTCGGCGGCACGCCGCCCGAGCTGATCCGGCAGGTGCGTGACGGCGTCGTCGACATGGTCTGGACGGTGAACGGCTACACGCCGGGCCTCTTCCCGAAGACCGAGGTCTTCGAGCTGCCCTTCATCCACACCAACAATCCCACGGCGACGAACCTCGCCATGGCCGACCTCTTCGACGAGTATCTGGCCGACGAGTACAAGGGCACGAAGGTCCTGTTCCTCCACGTGCACGCCGGCCAGGCGATCCACATGGTCGACACGCCCGTGCACGAGCCGGCCGACCTGGCGGGCAAGAAGCTGCGCATCCCGACCCGCACCGGCGCCTGGGTGATCGAGGCGCTCGACGCCAATCCCGGTCGGCATGCCGGTGCCGGAGCTGCCGCAGGCCCTGTCCAAGAAGGTCGTCGACGGCGCCCTCATCCCCTGGGAGATCATCCCGGCGCTCAAGCTGCAGGACCTGACGAAGTACCAGATCGAGGGCTACGACAAGACCCGCTTCGGCACGACGACCTTCCAGGTGTCCATGAACAAGGACAAGTGGGACAGCCTGCCGAAGGACATCCAGCAGATCTTCATCGACAATTCCGGCGAGGACTGGCTCAAGGAAGTCGGCCGCATCTGGCGCGAGAACGACGACGAGGGCATCGCCATCGCCGAGAAGGCCGGCAACGAGCACATCGTGCTGACCAAGGAGCAGACGGACGCCTTCAAGACCAAGCTCGAGCCGGTCGTCGACCGCTGGGTGAAGGAAGTCTCCTCCAAGGGCATCGACGGCGAGGCGCTGGTGAAGGCCGCCCGCGACGCCGAGGCCAAGCACGCCGACGCCGCCCAGTGACGCGAGGACGAGCATGAGCGCCGCCGGCAACCAGCCCCCGCATCGGCCGCCCGATCCTCATCATCGAGAAGGTCATCGAGCTCTGGGCTCTTGCCGGCGGCATCCTGCTCTGCGGCATCGTGCTGATGACCGCCTACAGCCTGGTCATGGACATCCTCGTCGGCCAGCCCTTCGCGGGCGACTTCGAGATCGTCCAGATGGGCGTGGCGGTCGCGGTCTTCGCCTTCCTGCCCTACTGCCAGCTGACCGACGCGAACGTCTCGGCCGACATCTTCACCGCGAACGCCAGGCCCCGCACCATCGCGGGGCTGATGTTCCTGGCGTCCATCCTCGCCTTCGCGTTCGCGTTGCTGCTGGTCTGGCGCATGTATTACGGCATGCTCGACAGCCGCGAATACAACGAGGTCACCACCGTCACCGGCATCCCCGTCTGGATCGCCTACGTGCCGATCCTCGTGTCGCTGGCGATGCTCGCCGTCGCCTCCGCGATCACCATGATCCGCTCCGCCAAGGGCGAAATCCACCACGGCGGCCCCGGCCTCACCGCCGAATAGCAGCGAGCGCGCAGCGCCCTTCCGGACGGGACCCATGGACACGAACCTGCTCATAGGCCTGATCGGCCTCGCCGCGCTGATCGGCCTCATCGTCATCCGCATCCCGATCGCCTACGCGATGATCGTCGTCGGCATCGCCGGCATATGGGTCCTGTCGGGCGAGCGGATCCTGCTGTCGCAGCTCAAGACGCTCGCCTACGGGCAGTTCTCGATCTACGACCTGTCGGTCGTGCCGATGTTCGTGCTGATGGGCTCGATCGCCACCCGCGCCGGGCTGTCGCGCGACCTGTTCCGGGCCGCCAACGCCTGGCTCGGGCGCATGAAGGGCGGCGTCGCCATGTCGGCCATCGCCGCCTGCGCCGGCTTCGGCGCTGTCTGCGGCTCCTCGCTCGCCACCGCCTCCACGATGGGCCAGGTCGCCCTGCCCGAGCTCAAGCGCTACAACTACAAGCCCTCGCTCGCGACCGGCACGGTCGCCGCCGGCGGCGTGCTCGGCATCCTGATCCCGCCCTCGGTCGTGCTCATCGTCTACGCGGTCATCGTCGAGGCGAACATCGTGACGATGTTCACCGCCGCCTTCATCCCCGGCATGATCGCCGTCCTCTTCTTCCTCGCGACGATCGCGATCTACGTGCGGCTCGTGCCGGGCGCCGGCCCGCAGGGCGAGCCCGTCCCGCGCGAGGAGTTCGTCTCGGCGACGCTCGGCGTGCTGCCGGTGGTCGGGATCTTCGGCCTCGTCATCGGCGGCATCTATTTCGGCTTCTTCAACCCCACGCCCGCCGGCGCGGTCGGCGTCTTCCTCGTCGCCGTCTACGGCTTCGCGCGGCGCACCGTGAACCTGCGCGACATGCGCATCGCCCTGCTCGAGACGGCCAAGACCACGGGCATGATCTACCTGATCCTGCTCGGCGCCCAGCTCCTGTCGATCTTCATGGCGCGCGGCGGCGTGCCCCAGACGGCGGCGGACATGATGGCCAACAGCGGCCTGTCGCCCTACCTGGTGCTCGTCCTGCTTCTGATCGCGCTGATCATCCTCGGCTGCCTGATGGACAGCCTGTCGATGATCCTGCTCGTCATCCCGTTCTTCTGGCCGGTCGTGTCCGAGCTCGACTTCGGCATGTCGCCGGACGACACCAAGACCTGGTTCGGCATCCTCGCGCTCATCGTCGTCGAGCTCGGCCTGATCACGCCGCCGGTCGGCATGAACGTCTTCGTCATCAACTCGCTCGCCCGCGACGTGCCGATGATCGAGACCTTCAAGGGCGTCATGCCGTTCTTCGTCGCCGAGCTCCTGCGCGTCGCGCTGCTCGTCGCCTTCCCCTCGCTCGTGCTCGTCCTTCCACACATCCTGCAGTGACGGGAGGATCGTCGTGGGAAGCCAGATCAACGGCTCGGTCATCAAGGCGTTCTCGATCCTGAGGCTGTTCTCGGACACGCGCACCGAGGTCACGGCCGCCATCGTGTCGCGCGAGCTCGGCATGAACGCCATCACCGCGCACCGCTTCCTCAAGACGCTCGAGCATGTCGGCGCCCTCGTCGCCGTCTCGAAGGGCGTCTTCCGCCTCGGCTTCGCGCTCGTCGACCTCGGCGACAGGGTGATCCAGACGCCGAGCCTCGCGCAGACGCTGCAGCCGATCCTCGACGGGGTGACCCAGGAGCTGGGCGAGGCCAGCATGGCCACCGTGTTCAGCGCCGACATGGTCGTCTGCATCGCGCACGCGCACTCGCAGCGCTCGCTGTCGGTGGACGTCCGCGTCGGCACGCGGCTCGACGCCTACTGCACCGCGCACGGCAAGCTGTGGCTGACGAGCCTGCGCGACTCCGAGCTCAACCGCTACCTCGACACGATGCGGCTCGAGCCGCTGAGCGACCGGACGATCGTCGACCGCACGGCGCTGCTGGCCGAGCTGCAGAGGGTGAGGCGGCAGGGCTGGTCGGTGAACGACGGCGAGCGCGAGGAAGGCATCCGCGCCATCGCCGTGCCGATCCTCACCCGGACCGGCCGCATGGTGAGCTGCCTTTCCGTCTTCGGCCCCTCCTTCCGGATGAGCGACGAGGTGATGGACCGCGCGCTTGCACGGCTGCGCCAAGCCGCCGACGAGGCGGAGCGGGCGATGTACGGCGTGCCCGCCGGCGAGGCGGAGCCCGCCTGACGCTTGCCTCCGGCTGGGGGCTGTCGATCGCGGCGGCACCGGAAGCGCACCGCCGGGCGCGCCGCCGCCACCGCGCGCCCCGTACGGCGCCGCGCGCGGCCGGAACCGTGGAGCACGCCTGCGCGTCGGGGAAGGTACGCCAGAGCTTCCCGCCACCGGAGCGCACCATGCCGAGCATCCCGAGAGACCCCGCCCCCGACGGTTCGATCGCCTTCCTGCGCGAAGGCTACGAGTTCATCTCGCGGCGCTGCGAACGGCTCGGCAGCGACGTGTTCGAGACGCGGATGATGCTGCGCAAGGCGTTCTGCGCGCGCGGGGCGGAGGCGGCCGAGATCTTCTACGGCGATGCCCGCTTCACCCGCGTCGGCGCCATGCCGCAGTCGGTGGTGCGGCTGCTTCAGGACAAGGGCAGCGTGCAGTCGCTCGACACGACGGCCCACCGCCACCGCAAGAAGATGTTCATGTCGCTGATGGGCGAGGAGTCGATCGCCCGCCTCGTCTCCCTCTTCGACGAGGAGTGGCGGGCGGCCATGCGGGACTGGGAGGCGCGCGACCGGGTCGTCCTGTTCGACGAGGTGCGGTTCGTCCTGACACGCGCCGTGTGCCGCTGGGCGGGCGTTCCCTTGGACGAGCGCGATCCGCGGGAGGTGTCGCGCGAGCTCTGCGAGATGATCGACGCGACCGGCAGCGTCGGCCCGCGCAACTGGCGGGCGCAGGCGCTGCGGCGGCGGACGGAGCGGTGGATCGAAGGCCTGACCGGCCGGATCCGGGCCGGTGCGCACGCCGCGCCGGAAGGCTCGGCGCTGCAGGTCATGGCCGAGCACCGCGACCTCGACGGCAACCTGCTGCCGCCGCCCGTCGTCGCCGTCGAGGTGATCAACATCCTCCGCCCGACCGTGGCCGTCGGTCGCTTCATCACGTTCTCGGCGCTCGCGCTGCACGAGCACCCGGCCGAGGCCGAGCCGCTGCGGCAGGGAGGTGAGGACGAGCTCTGGCGCTTCGTGCAGGAGGTGCGGCGCTTCTACCCGTTCTTCCCGCTGATCGGCGGCCGGGTGCGGGAGCCCTTCGAGTGGCGCGGCCACCGCTTCGAGGACGGCGACTGGATGCTGTTCGACCTCTACGGCACGAACCACGATTCCCGCATCTGGCACGAGCCCGGCAGCTTCCGGCCCGGCCGCTTCCGCGACTGGACGAGCACCGGCTACGATCTCGTGCCGCAGGGCGCCGGGGGCTTCGAGGAGAACCACCGCTGCCCCGGCGAATGGATCACCATCGCTCTGATGAAGAAGGCCGTGGACCTGCTGGCGCGGGAGATGGCCTACGACGTTCCGGACCAGGACCTGACGGTCCCGCTGTCGCAGATGCCGAGCCGGCCGAAGAGCGGCATGGAGATCGCCGCGATCCGCGCCCGGGCGTGACCGGCGGCCGCACGGGCCGCGGCTCCGGGCCCGCGGGAAGGGCCCGGCGAGACCCTAGTTGTGGGTGCCGCCGAGATGGTGGCAGCCGCAGGAGAGCTCGGTCAGCCGATCGAGGTCGCGGACGCTGACATAGCCGCGATGCGACCGGATGGCGCCGTGCCCTTCGAGCAGGTGCATCGATTCCGTGACGCTCGCCCGCCGCACGCCGAGAAGCTCCGCGAGGTCGCGGTGCGTGACGACGATCCGGCCGGGCCCGAGGCGGGCGTGGGCGGTGAGGATCCAGCGCGCCAGCCGCTGCTCGAGCCGGTGCCGCGCGTTGCATACGGAGAGGCGGATCACCTGCCCCATCCGCTCGTTCGCATAGGTCGTCGCGACCTGGCGCAGCTCCGCATGCTCGTTCATCAGCATGCCGAAGACCGGCGCCTCGATCGCGTCGACGACGCAGGGCGACAGCGCGGTGGCGGCATGCTCCGCGCTGGGAGAGCCGAGGATGTTCGACACCCCGATCATGCCCTCGTTGCCGACGGAGGCGACCTCGACATGCGGCTGGTCGACCTCGCCGCCGACGATGGAGACGAGCCCGGAGCGCACGAAGTAGAGAGAGTGCAGCGGCCGCCCCGGCTCGCGCAGCATCTGGCCGGTGGCGAACTCGCGGGTGCGGGCCGTGCTGCCTATCGACGCCCGCAAGGCCTCGGGCAGCATCCCCAGGAGCCGGTTGGCCGGCTGTCCCCTGGCCTCCCCGGCGTCGGACCAGGCGCCGGGGCCCGAGGTCCAAGAATCGAGCTGCATCGAATCAGTCATCACATCCTCCCCGCATGGGCGTGGGGTCGACACGCAGGTGCGCCACGTCGGCTGCACCTCATCTCATCGCGCGGGCACGCCAATCCGGTCGTGCGGCGCGGCGTCTGCCGACATACCTTCGAACATCTAAAGCTGCAGAGACGCACGGTCTGCCGTGCACCCGACACAACCCGGCGAAAACCGGAAAATTTTGCGTTTTAAATCAGGGTGATAGGCAAAAACTGCGGCAACCGGGGGCTCGGCCCGCCGATGTACCGTCGGGACCGTTCGTGTCCTGGCCTGCGATGGATCAGGGCCGGGGGCTGCCGACGTCATAGGAAGTACTCCCAAACAGGCGAGCGGGGTCGGCCCGCCGCTGGCGCGGCAGCCCATCGCTCGTCATACGTCGCCCTCGTCGAAACAATGGAGGATGAATGCCGATGTTCCGCGGACGGTTCCGTACGGACCGCCCCGGCGGTGCGATCCCGCGGAACCGTTTCCCCTCGGGCACAGGCGCCCGCATGCCCCGGCGGCGATGTCGACTGCACCCGCCGGATGGCCCCGTCTTCCTTGCGGCAGAAGGATCTCAGGCGCCGGAGGCCGGCTCCCCAGCCGCTGGGATGGCGGCCCCGGCCGGCAGGACCGGCGGGAGGTACGCACCACAGATGTGCGGCGGTTCGCCGCATCGAGGCCCCTGCCGGGGACCTCGATGCGGCCCGTTGCCGTCACGGCCCGCGCGGCCCGCGCCTCTGCGGAGAGGAGTTGCATCGCGCGGCGAAATCGGACGAGTTTGCGGGGAGCCGCTGCCAGCGCGGCGTGATGGAGACAGCCTATGCCGGCCCAAGCGACCTCGGACATCCTGGCGAGCCTCGTCGCCTTCGACACGACGAGCCGGAATTCCAACCTGCCGCTGATAGAGTTCGTCGAGGGCTACCTGTCCGAATACGGCGTCGCGAGCGAGCGCGTCTACGACGAGACGGGCGAGAAGGCCAATCTGTGGGCGACGATCGGCCCCGCGGACGTGCCGGGCATCATCCTGTCGGCGCACACCGACGTCGTGCCGGTCGACGGCCAGGACTGGACGAGCGACCCCTTCGCGGTCGAGGAACGGGACGGCCGCCTCTACGGCCGCGGCACCTGCGACATGAAGGGCTTCCTGGCGGCGACGCTCGCCGCCGTGCCGGACATGGTGAAGCAGGACCTGAAGCGGCCGATCCACCTCGCCTACTCGTACGACGAGGAGGTCGGGTGCCTCGGCGTGCGCGAGCTCCTGCGCCACCTCGAGGACGCGCCGGTGAAGCCCGAGTACTGCGTCGTCGGCGAGCCGACCTCGATGCAGGTGGTCATCGGCCACAAGGCGAAGCGCTCGATGCGCGTGACGGTGCGCGGCCACTCCTGCCACTCCTCGCTCGCGCCGTTCGGGGTGAACGCGATCGACTACGCGGCGATGATGATCCTGAAGATCCGCGAGATCGGCCGGCGCCTGGCCGAGAGCGGGACGCGCGACGAGGCCTACGACGTCGCCTACACCACCGCCCATACCGGCGTGATCTCGGGCGGCAGCGCGCTCAACATCGTGCCCGACCGCTGCATCTTCGACTGCGAGTTCCGGGCGCTGGCGACGGACGATCCCGACGCGCTGGTGGAGGAGCTGCGCGCCTATGCCCGCGACGAGCTCGAGCCGAAGATGCAGGCCGTCGCGCCGGAGACCGGCATCGACGTCGCGATCCTCTCGGCCTTCCCCGGCATCGAGACGATGCCGGACGCCGGGATCACGCAGCTGGCCCTGCGCTTCGCCAACATGAACAGCCACGGCAAGGTCGCCTACGGCACCGAGGCCGGGCTCTTCCACGACATGCTCGGCGTCGAGACGATCGTCTGCGGCCCCGGCTCGATCGAGCAGGCGCACAAGGCGGACGAATATGTCGAGGTCGAGCAGCTCGCCCGCTGCGACGCGTTCCTCGGCCGGCTGATCGACTGGGCGGCGCGGGGGTGACGGCCGCGGGGTCGCGGCCGGCTTTCCGTCATTTCGGCTGCAGGCGGACGGCGCCGTCGAGGCGGATGACCTCGGCGTTGAGATAGTCGTTCTCGATGGCGAACAGCACGGCCTGGGCGAACTCCTTGGGGTCGCCGAGCCGGCTCGGATAGGGAATGCTGGCGCCGAGCCGCTCGCGGACGTCCTCGGACAGGGTGCTGAGCAGCGGCGTCAGGAAGATGCCGGGCGCGATCGTGTTGACGCGCACGCCGATGCGGGCGAATTCGCGCGCCGCAGGCAGGGCCAGCGACACGACGCCGCCCTTCGAGGCGGCGTAGGCGGCCTGGCCGAGCTGCCCGTCCATGGCGGCGACGGAGGCGGTGTTGACGATCGCGCCGCGGCCGCCGTCGGGCAGCGGGTCGAGCTTTTCCATCTGCGCGGCCGCAAGCCGCATCATGTTGAAGGTGCCGAGGAGATTGACCCGGATCACCTTCTCGAAATCGGCGAGCGGCAGCGGGCCGTCGCGGCCGAGAATGCGGCCGGGCGTGGCGACGCCGGCGCAGCTGACGAGGATGCGCACGCCGCCGTGGGCCTGCTCGGCCTCCGCCAGCGCCCGCTCGGCGTCCGCCTCGCTCGTCACGTCGCAGGTCAGCGCCAGCCCGCCGATCTCGCCGGCGACCCGCGCGGCGCCCCCGGCATCGCGGTCGAGCACGCCGACCTTCGCGCCGGACTGCGCGAGCCTGCGCGCCGTCGCCTCGCCGAGCCCCGATCCGCCACCGGTGACGATGGCGGCCAAACCCTTCACGTCCATCAGATCTTCTCCCTGCACCCGGCTCGCCACGGTCGCCCGTCGTCGCGCGGGCGCAGATCCTGCCCGCCGCGCACCCGCTTGTGAAGTGGCGCCCGCGCCTACATCGAGCCGAGCGTGCGGCGGAAGCGGGCGAGCGAGGAGACGAACAGGACGCCGCCTATGCCTGCGAGCGCGACGAACTGCGGCCAGACGACGCCGAGCCCCGCCCCGCGATAGAGGATCGCCTGGGCGAGGCTGACGAAATGCGTGGTCGGGGCGGCCAGCATCACGTCCTGCACGAAGACCGGCATGCTCTCGTGCGGCGTGACGCCGCCCGACAGCATCTGCAGCGGCAGCAGCACCAGGATCAGCAGCAGGCCGAACTGCGGCATCGAGCGCGCCATGGTGGCGAGGAAGATGCCCATCGACGTCGTCGCGAACAGATGCAGCGCGGCGCCCGCCAGGAACAGCGGGATCGACCCCTCGATCGGCACCGCGAGCAGCCCCTGGACGACGAGCGCCAGCGACAGCGCGCAGGCGACGAGCACCACGACGCCCATCGACCAGACCTTGCTGACCATGATCTCGAACGGCGTCAGCGGCATCACGAGGAGGTGCTCCACCGTGCCGTGCTCGCGCTCCCGGATGAGCGCCGCCCCGGTCAGGATGATCGAGAGCATGGTGACGTTGTTGATGATCTCCATGATCGAGCCGAACCAGGCGTGGTCGAGCGTCGGGTTGAAGCGCGCCCGCAGCGTCAGGCCGACCGGCAGCTGCTGGACCTCCCGGTAGCGCTTCGCGAACTCGGCGACCTCCTGGCCGACGATCGTCTGGATGTAGCCGGCGCCGGTGAAGGCCTGCGAGATCCGGGTCGCATCGACGTTGAGCTGGACGCTCGGGCGCCGCCCCGCCAGCACGTCGCGCTGGAAGTCCGGCGGCACGACGAGCGCGAACGTGTCGGCCCCCGAGTCCATCCGCTCGTCCATCTGCGAGAGCGTGATCATCTCCGGCACGGTGAAGTAGGGCGGCTGGAAGGCGCTCTCGATGCGCGTCGAAAGCTGGGAGCGGTCCTCGTCGACGACGGCGATCGGCGCCCGGTTCAGCGTCTCGGGCATCGCCGTCGCGGCGGTGTAGATCGCGATGCTGAACGCGTAGACGACGAGGACGAGCATCATCGGGTCGCGGAGGAGGCTGCGCAGCTCCTTCACGCCGAGATGCCAGATGTTGGCGAGCCGCCCGCTCATCGCTCCTGCTTCCTCAACAGGAGCGCCGCCGCCGCGAGCAGGACCGGCACCGCGACGAGGAGCGGCACGAACTGGAGCTGCAGGTCGGGGAAGCCCAGCGCCTTGGAGAAGGTGCCGCGGGAGATCGTCAGGAAATAGGTGGTGGGATAGATCTCGCCGATGATCCGCCCCACGCCCTGCAGCGACGAGACGGGGTCGATCATGCCGGAGAAGTTGACCGCCGGCAGGATCGACAGCACCGCCGTGCCGAAGATCGCGGCGATCTGGCTCCTCATGAAGCTCGAGATGAGGAGGCCGATGGCCGTCGAGGCGGCGAGGTAGACGACCGCCGCGGCGAGCAGCGTCGCGAAGCTTCCCTTGAGCGGCACGCCGAAGCCGAGCACGGCGAGCGCGGTCAGCAGCAGGAAGCTCGCCAGCGACAGCAGGATGTAGGGGATCTGCTTGCCCACCAGGAACTCGAGCGCCGTGGTCGGCGTCACGTAGAAGTTGACGATCGAGCCGAGCTCCTTCTCGCGGACGACGCTGAGGGCGGCCAGCATGGCGGGAATGAGCATCATCAGGACCGGGATGACCGCCGGCACGATCGCCACGAGGCTCTTCACGTCGGGATTGTAGCGGTAGCGCGTCTCGACGTTGACGAGGCCCGCCAGGGCGCCGCCGTGGCCCGCCTCCTGCGCCTTGCGCGCGAGCCAGCTCGCGTGCATGCCCTGGACGTAGCCGCTGATCGTCTCGGCCCGCGTCGGCATCGCTCCGTCGATCCACGCCGCGACCGAGACCTCGTCGCCGCGCGCCACGTCGACGCGCGAAGCCCGGCGGGATCTCGATCGCCAGCCCGATCTCCCCGGCCCGCATCCGCCGGTCCATGTCGGCGTAGCTTGTGATCGGCGGCTTCTCCACGAAATAGCGCGAGCCCGCGATGTCGAGCGCGTAGTCGCGGCTCACCGTCGTCTGGTCGCGGTCGAGCACGGCGAAGGTCAGGTTCTCGACGTCGAAGCTGATGCCGTAGCCCATCACGATCATCAGGATGACGCTGCCGAGCACGGCGAGCGTCAGGCGGACCGGATCGCGTGCCAGCTCGAGGCCCTCGCGGTGCGAGTAGCTGGCGACGCGGCGCGGATCGAAGACGCGCCGCCAGCCGCTCCGCACACCGCCGCCGCCCGCGCCCGGCTGCACCAGCGGCTCGGCCGCCGCGCCGGCGTCGGGCGCATCCTCCGCCCCGGCCTGGGCCGCCTCGAGATGGGCGATGAAGGCCGCCTCCAGGCTCTCGGCGCCCTGCCCCGCGACCACCGCGCGGGGCGTGTCGGTGACGAGCACCCGGCCGGCATGCATCAGCGCGATGCGGTCGCAGCGCTCCGCCTCGTTCATGAAGTGGGTCGAGATGAAGATCGTCACGCCGTCCGAGCGCGACAGGTCCACGAGGATGCGCCAGAACGCGTCGCGCGCCACCGGGTCGACGCCCGAGGTCGGCTCGTCGAGGATCAGCATCTCCGGCTCGTGGATCATCGCCACGGCGAGCGACAGGCGCTGGCGGTGGCCCAGCGGCAGCGCGTCGGGATAGGCGTCGCGGGCCTTCGAGAGGTCGAAGCGCGTCATCATCTTCTCGACGCGCGGCCCGATCGCGGCTCGGGGACGTGGAACAGCCGGGCGTGCAGCTCCAGGTTCTGCTCGCACCGTCAGCTCGCCGTAGAGCGAGAAGCCCTGCGACATGTAGCCGACGCGCCGGCGCGTCTCGAGGTCGTCCGGCTCGACCTCGCGGCCGAACAGCCAGGCCTGCCCCTCGCTCGCCGGCAGGAGCCCGGTCAGCATCTTCATCGTCGTCGTCTTGCCGCAGCCGTTCGAGCCGAGGAAGCCGAAGATCTCGCCGCGGCTGATGCGGAACGAGGCGTGGTCGACGGCCGTGAAGTCGCCGAACCGCATCGTCAGGTCCTTCGCCTCGATGGCGGGCGCCGTCGGCGGCGCCGCCCTCGTGCGGCGGGATCTCGACCGGCCGGTACCCGGCGCGCTTCTCCTCCGGCAGGAGCGCGATGAACGCGGCCTCCAGCGTGTCGCGGCCGGTCCGCGTCGAGGATCTCCTGCGGCGACCCGGTCGCGAGGATGCGCCCTGCATCCATGGCGACCAGGCGCTCGAAGCGCGCCGCCTCCTCCATGTACGCGGTGGCGACGAGGACGCTCATGCCGGGCCGCTCCTCGCGGATGCGCCCGATCAGCTCCCAGAACTGCCGCCGCGACAGCGGGTCGACGCCGGTCGTCGGCTCGTCGAGGATCAGGAGGTCGGGATCGTGGACCAGCGCGCAGCACAGGCCGAGCTTCTGCTTCATGCCGCCGGAAAGCTTGCCGGCGGGCCGGTCGCCTGAAGGGCCAGAGGCCGGTCGCCCGGGTCAGCGCCTCGATGCGGCGCTCGCGCTCGGCGCGGCCATGGCCGAAGAGCTGGCCGAAGAAGCCGATGTTCTCGGCGACGGAAAGCGTCGGGTAGAGGTTCTTGCCGAGCCCCTGCGGCATGTAGGCGATGCGGGGGCAGGCCTCCTGCCGGTGCCGCGCGTCGGCCATGTCGCCGCCGAGCGCGGTGATGCGGCCCTCCTGGATGCGGCGGGCGCCGGCGACCAGCGAGAACAGGCTCGACTTGCCGACGCCGTCCGGCCCGACGAAGCCGACCATCCGCCCGGCCGGGATCTCGAGGCTGACCCGGTCGAGCGCAACCGTCGCGCCGTAGCGCAGCGTGACGTCGCGGAGGCTGACGACGGGTCGTTCCCCGGGGCGGGCCCGGCGGCCCCGGCCGGCCTCTGCGCCCTCAGTCACCGGGCAGCCTCACCTTGAGGCAGCCTCACCTTGAGGTCGTCCGGCCAGTCGGCGTCGGGATCGAGCCGCACGTAGGCGACACCCGGCACGCCGGTCTTCACGTAGCGCACGTATTTCTCGAGAAGCTCGCGCGAGATCCGCGCCTTGACGCGGAACATCAGCTTCTCGCGCTCCTCCTCCGTCTCCACCGTCTTCGGCGTGAACTGCGCCACGTCGGCGACATAGGTGACCTCGGCCGGGATCACCCATTGCGGCGCGGCGTCGAGCACGAGGTGCACCTCGTTGCCGACGGTCAGCCGGCCGGCCGCCTCGGTCGGCAGGAAGAAGTTCATGTAGACGTCGGTCAGGTCGACCATGTTGAGCACGACGCCGCCGGCGGCGACCACCTCGCCGGGCTGCACGACGCGGTACTGCACGCGGCCGGCGAGCGGCGCCCGCAGGCTGCTGTCGTCGATGTCGGCTCCGATCCGCTCGACCGTCGCCTTCGCCGCGTCGACGGCGGCATGGGCGGCGACGACGCCGGACCGCGCGTAGCTGAGCGCCGCGTCGGCCGCCGCGAGCTGCGCCTGCGCCGCGGCCAGCGCGGCCTTGCCCCCTTCGAGCGCCGCCGTGGTGTCGTCGAGCTGCTGCACGGGCGCGGTGTTGCGCTCGACCAGCGCCTTCGCGCGGTCGTAGTTCTTCTGCGCCGAGCCGAGCTCGGCCTGGCGCTGGGCGATGACGGCCTGCGCCGCCTGCTTCTGCGCCTCCTGCTGGCGGACCTGGTCTTCCGCCGTCTGCACGCCGATGCGTGCGCGCTCCAGGTTCGCCTGCGCCTCGCGCAGCTGCGCCTCGAGCACGGTCGTGTCCATCTTGGCGAGGAGCTGCCCGGCCTCGACGAAGTCGCCCTCGGCGACGTCGACGGTTTCGACGCGGCCCGGCGTCTTCGCGGCGATGTCGATCTCGACGGCCTCGATCCGGCCGTTGCTCTCGGCGAAGCCCGCGGGCAGCCCCTGCGGCCGCATCGCCACCCAGACGGCGTAGAGCAGCACGGCCGCGATGGCGACCGCGGCGACCCGCACGAGGGTCTTCCTGGATCCGAGCATGTGCCGTGGCCCCCATGGTCATCGCGTGCGCTGCACCGCACAATATGATGAGGAGGTACCGCATCGCGCGGGTCTGCGGAATCCGGGCTATTCCCGATGGCCCGGGCATGGCCTGGCGGCAGACGTCGGGGAGAAGCGGCCCTTTCGGCCGTCGCGCCCGGCGTTCCGCGGGGGAAGATGAGGTACGCTGGCGACCGCGGGCGGTTTCCGCCGCCGACACCATTGCCCGTGCCGGCCCGCGGACGTAGGGCTTGCGCCGGTCCCGCAGACGACGAGGCGAAGTTGACCTGCAATCGTTCCCCGGCCCTTCGGCTCGTCCTGTGCCTGTTCACCGCGCTGCTCGCCGGGGGCTGCGCGACGCGCGGCCCGGAGGTGCTGCAGCCGGCCGGCAGCGTGCCGGGGGCGAAGCTCGTGACGCTCTACGTCGCGACGACCAGGCAACGCGCGGCGCCCGGCAGCAACGACTTCACGACCGGGCGGGCCGATGCCCTCAACTATGCGAGGTACACGGTCTCGATCCCGCCGACGCACCGGCCGACGCGCATCGAGTGGCCCCGCGGCAAGCCCGACCCGCGCACCGACTTCGCCATCGTCGAGGACGAGCCGCTGAGCAAGGCGGAGTTCCAGTCGGCCGTCGCGCGGGCGGCGGCGGCCGACGACACGGGCCGCGGCGCCGATGCCGGCGTCTTCGTGCACGGCTACAACAACAGCTTCGCGGAATCCCTCTTCCGGCTGGCGGAGATCTCCGCCGACGCCCGGATCGAGGTCGTGCCGGTGCTGTTCGCCTGGCCGTCCGAGGGCTCGGTCGCCGGCTACGTCGCGGACAAGGAGGCGGCGACCTACTCGCGGGGCTACCTCGCCGACCTCCTCGCCACGCTGACCCGCACGCCGCATGTCGGCCAGGTCAGCGTCGTCGGCCACAGCATGGGCGCCTGGCTCGAGCTCGAGGCGCTGCGCCAGCTCCGGCTGTCGGGGCAGGACCGGGTGCTGCGGCGGCTCGGCCGCGTCATCCTCGCCGCGCCGGACGTCGAGACGGCGGTGTTCCGCGACGAGCTCCAGGTGATCGGCCCGCTCGACCCGCCGATGACGGTGTTCGTGTCGCGCACGGACCACGTGCTGCAGCTCGCGCAGCGCGTCGCGCAGGGGCGGCCGCGGGCCGGGGATCTCGACGTCGACGACCCGAAGGTGCAGGCCCTGGCGCGCAAGCTGCACATCCGCATCGTCGACATCTCGGACCTGCCGGCGCAGGACCCGCTGCACCACGACCAGTTCCTGAGCCTGGTGAACCTCTATCCGCGCGTCGGCCCGGACGGACCCGAGGCGATCGCCGGAAACCTGCAGCAGGCGGGCGCCTTCGCCGTCAACGCGGTCGGCGCCACGCTGCGGGCGCCGTTCGTCGCCGCGGCGCGGTGAGGCCGGCCCGGATCACGCGTCCGGCACGTTCGCCTCGAGCTCCTGAAGCCATGCCTTGGCGTTGCCGTCGGAGGGCGCCCGCCAGTCGCCGCGCGGCGACAGCGAGCCGCCGGCCGAGACCTTCGGGCCGTTCGGCAGGGCCGAGCGCTTGAACTGCGCGAAGCCGAAATAGCGCTGAAGGAACACGCGCAGCCAGCGCTTGATCGTCGCCACGTCGTAGGCGTTGCGCCGCTCCTCCGGGAAGCCCGAGGGCCAGTCGCCGTGGCTCACGTCGCCCCACGCCCTGGAGGCGAGGAAGGCGATCTTGGAGGGCCGGAAGCCGTAGCGCAGCGTGTAGAACAGGTTGAAGTCCTGCAGCTCGTACGGCCCGACCTTGGCCTCCGTCGACTGCGGCGTCTCGCCCGCGACGACCGGCACGAGCTCGGGCGAGATCTCGGTGTCGAGCACCGCCTGCAGCGTCTCGTTCACCGCCGCCGTCGAACTGGCCGACGAGATGACCCAGCGGATGAGGTGCTGGATCAGCGTCTTCGGCACGCCGGCATTGACGTTGTAGTGGGACATCTGGTCGCCGACGCCGTAGGTGCACCAGCCGAGCGCCAGTTCCGACAGGTCGCCCGTGCCGAGCACGATGCCGCCATGGTGGTTGGCGAGGCGGAACAGGTAGTCGGTGCGCAGGCCCGCCTGCACGTTCTCGAAGGTCACGTCGTAGACCTCCTCGCCTTCCGCGAAGGGATGGTCGAGGTCGGCCAGCATCTGCTTCGCGGCCGGCCTGATGTCGAGCTCGTGCGCGGTCACGCCGAGCGTCTCCATCAGGCGGTGGGCGTTCGTCTTCGTCTCGCTCGAGGTGGCGAAGCCCGGCATCGTGTAGGCGAGGATGTTCTCGCGCGGCAGGCCGAGCCGGTCGAAGGCCTTGGCCGCCACGATCAGCGCGTGCGTGGAATCCAGCCCGCCGGAGATGCCGATGACGATGCGCGAGATGCCGACCGCCTGCAGCCGCTGGATCAGGCCCGCGACCTGGATGTTGTAGGCTTCGTAGCAGTCGAGCGCGAGCCGCTCGGGGTCGGCGGGCACGAAGGGAAAGCGGTCGACCGCCCGCTCGAGCCCGAGATCGGCGTCCGGCGGGTCGAGGCGGAACATGATGCGGCGGAACGAGGTCTCGTCGACGCCCTCGCGGCGGCGGCAGTCGTCGAACGTGCCCATCCGCGCCCGCTCCTGGCGCAGCAGGTCGATGTCGATGTCGGCGACGGCCAGCCGGTCGCCGTCGGGAAACCGGTCCGTGCAGGCGAGCAGCGTGCCGTTCTCGACGATGTCGGCCTGGCCGTCCCAGGCGACGTCGGTCGTCGATTCGCCGGTGCCCGCGGCGGCGTAGAGATAGGCCGACAGCGCCCGCACCGACTGCGAGACGCAGAGCATGCGCCGGGTCTCGGCCTTGCCGATCGTGATGTTGGAGGCCGACAGGTTGGCGAGCACCGTCGCGCCGGCCAGCGCCGCGAAGGAGGAGACCGGCACCGGCGCCCAGAAGTCCTCGCAGATCTCCGCGTGGATCTCGAGGCCCTCGACGTCCTCGGCGGCGAAGATCAGGTCCGGCCCGAACGGCACCTCGTGGCCGGCCACCACGATCGCGTCGCCCTCGGTGCCCGCGCCCGAGCCGAAATGCCGCTTCTCGTAGAACTCGCGGTAGTTCGGCAGGTAGACCTTCGGCGCGACCCCGAGGATCTCGCCGCGGTGGATCGCCACCGCGCAATTGTAGACGCGCGAGCCGTGGCGCAGCGGCGCCCCGACGAGCAGGACCGGCATCAGCGAGTGCGAGGCCTCGGCGATGCGGCCGAGCGCCTTCTCCACCGCGTCGAGCAGCGTGTCCTGCAGCAGCAGATCCTCGATCGAATAGGCCGAGATGCAGAGCTCCGGGAAGGTGACGAGCGCCGCCCCCTTCGCGTGCGCCTGCCGCGCCAGGTCGAGCACGGAGGTTGCGTTGCCGTCGGGGTCGGCGAGCTTCGAGGTCATCGTCGCCACGGCGACGCGGGCGAAGCCGTGGCTGTAGAGGGAGTGGAAGGGCTTCTCGTCCATGCGGGCTGCCTCTGTCGCCTGATGCTCAACCGGAGCATAACGCATGACCCGGCAACCGGGTCGCTTAAAAAATCCGTCAGAGCCGGACGAAACCGGAGCGCTTGGTCAGGGCGTCGAGGGCCTGCAGCTCCCTCAGGAGCGGCGCCAGCCAGTCGAGCGGCAGCATGTTCGGCCCGTCCGACGGCGCGGCATCGGGATCGTCGTGGGCCTCGATGAACAGCCCGGCCACGCCCACCGCGACCGCCGCGCGCGCCAGGATCGGCGCGAAGCGCCGGTCGCCGCCCGAGGAGGTGCCCTGCCCGCCCGGCTGCTGCACCGAGTGCGTCGCGTCGAAGACGACGGGATAGCCGGTCGTCGCCATCTCCGGCAGGCCGCGGAAATCGGTGACGAGGGTGTTGTAGCCGAAGCTCACGCCACGCTCGCACAGCGTGATCCGGTCGTTGCCGGACTCCGCCACCTTCGCGGCGACGTTCTTCATGTCCCAGGGGGCGAGGAACTGGCCCTTCTTGATGTTGACGGGCTTGCCCGTCTCCGCCGCCGCGATCAGCAGGTCGGTCTGCCGGCAGAGGAAGGCGGGGATCTGGATCATGTCGACCACCTCGCCGGCCGCCGTCGCCTGCGCCTCCGAATGCACGTCGGTCAGCACCGGCACGCCGAGCTCCGAGCGGATCTCGGCGAGGATCCTCAGGCCCTCATCGAGGCCGACCCCGCGCCTGCCCTTCAGCGAGGAGCGGTTCGCCTTGTCGTAGGACGACTTGAAGATGAACGGCGTGCCCGTCTCCGCCATGATCGCCTTCAGGCGCTCCGCCACCATCATCGCGTGGTCGCGGCTCTCGATCTGGCAGGGCCCGCAGATCAGCGCGAAGGGCTCGTCGTTGCAGAAGGCCACCTCGCCGCCCGGCCCCTGCACCACGACACGCTTCTGCTCGGTCATCGCTCGCTCCTTCGCACGCTTGACAGTCCAGCCCCGTCCGCCGACGGATGGGGAACGCCGTCTCGACGGCACCGTCCGCCGCGGGGCCGGCGACCTCCGCTCTTTGCTGGGGATCCCCGGCGGGGTCAACACAGGAAGAAGGGACCGGGCGTTGGTCTCGTTCACGCGCGAATTCGATCCGGCACACGGCGAGGCGGTGGAAGTGGCGCCGGGCGTGCGTCGGGCGACGGCCCGCAATCCCGGCCCGTTCACCTTCCACGGCACGAACACCTACCTCGTCGGCACCCGTCGCGTCGCGGTCATCGACCCCGGCCCGGCGCTCGAGGAGCATGCCGCGACGCTCGACCGCGCGCTTCAGGGCGCCACCGTCGCCGCCGTCGTCGTGACCCATCGCCATCTCGACCACACCGAGGGTGCGGCCGCCTTCGCGCGCCGCCACGACGCGCCGCTGATGGCGCATCCCGCACCGGAGGCCGAGACGGCCACCGCCGTGCCGGCGAATCGCATCGACGCCGCCCGCGACCGGGCGCTGCCCGTCGACCAGCCGCTCGACGACGGCGACGTGGTGCGCGACGAGGACTTCGCCCTCGAGGCGCTGCACACGCCGGGCCATGCCTCGGACCATCTCTGCCTCGCGCTGGCGGGAACCGACATCCTGTTCTCGGCCGACCACGTCATGGGCTGGTCGACCACCGTCGTCGCGCCGCCGGACGGCAGCATGGCCGACTACATGGCCTCGCTCGAACGGCTGATGGGGCGCAAGGACGCCCTGTTCCTGCCCGGCCACGGCGGCCCGGTGACGCAGCCGCAGCGCTTCATGCGCGGCCTCTACACGCATCGCCGCCAGCGCGAGACCGGCATTCTCGAGCGGCTCCAGGCCGGCGACCGGACGATCCCGGAGATCGTGGCCAGGCTCTACCAGGGGGTCGACCCCCGCCTGCACGGCGCCGCCGCGCTGTCGGTGCTGGCGCACATGCAGGATCTCGTCGTCCGCGGCCTCGTGCTGGCGGAGGGCCCGCTGACGGTCGACGGCACGTACCGGCCGGCCTGAGCCGGCGCCCCGTCAGAACAGGATGCCGGCGCGCAGCGTCTGGTCGAGCTCGGTCAGGAAGTCGTAGATGCGCTTGGCGTTCTTGCCGAAATCGTGCCGGCCGAAGCGCGAGGCCGAGCGCATGTCGACGCGCGTCTGGCCGTCGCCGAGATTGGTGATGACGATCACGACGTCGTCCTTGAAGCCGAGGACCGGCGTGCGCGCCACCGCCTCGATGCGGCCGGGGCCGATCTCGTCGGGCGGCGCCTTGTCGAGGATCGTCCAGTCGCGTTCGTTGGCGAGGAAGCTCGCCGCCTCGTAGACGCGCTGCGAGGGGAAGTTGACGACGAGCGGCCCGATCTCCGGATAGGCCTGCTTCTGGGCGGCGATCTCGTCCTTCGTGGGCATGCGCACCGGGTTCGAGATCCGCGACCGGTCCATGACGGCCGCCCGCATCTCCGGCGGGTGGCTCCAGTCGGTGGAGATGTCGTTGATCATGGGCATGGTGGCCGACTCCCAGCCGAGATAGATGGGCCAGGCGAGGAGGCCGAACCCGACGACGAGGCCGGCCAGCGCGCTCGCCAGGCCGAGATGGCCGCGCCGCCAGATGCGCACGATGCCGCCGAACCCCGCGATGACGGCGAAGATCGCCAGGCCCGCCACCACGAGGAAGGTGGACACGGCCGCCACCGGGTCGAGCACGTCCGCCCGGTTGAGGACGATCGCCAGCGCGGCGAGCACCAACGCGAAGACGGCAAGCCTCCGGCTCCAGACGGCGAGGCGCGACCGCCGCCGTTCGTATCGCGCAACCTGACGCAACTTGACCTATCCCGCCTTGCTCTCCTGCGGCAGCCTGTAGTCCCGGAAACGCTCGCGAAGCGTCATCTTCTGGATCTTTCCCGTCGCGGTGTGCGGGATCTCCTCGACGAAGACGACGTCGTCCGGCATCCAGAACCTGGCCACCTTGTCCTGCAAGTAACCCAGAACGTCCTCGCGCGCGAGGCGCTTGCCCTGCTTCGGCACGATGACGAGCAGCGGCCGCTCGCCCCAGCGCTCGTGCGCGACGCCGATCACCGCCGCCTCCGAGACGTCCGGATGGCCGACCGCGACGTTCTCCAGGTCGATCGACGAGATCCACTCGCCGCCCGACTTGATGACGTCCTTCGCCCGGTCGGTGATCTGCATGTAGCCGGCCGGGTCGATCGTCGCCACGTCGCCGGTGTCGAAATACCCGTCCTCGTCGAGGATCTCGCCGCCCTCGCCCTTGAAGTAGGCCTTGGCGACGGCCGGGCCGCGCACCTTCAGGCGGCCGAAGGTCTTGCCGTCCCACGGCCGCTCCGCGCCGTCGTCGCCGGTGATCTTCATCTCGACGCCGAACGGCGCGTGCCCCTGCTTCTCCTGGATGCGGAAGCGCTCCTCGTCCGGCAGGTCGGCATATTCGGGCTTGAGCGAGCAGACGGTGCCGAGCGGGCTCATCTCCGTCATGCCCCAGGCGTGCATCACCTCGACGCCGTAGTTCTTCTTGAACTTCTCGATGATGACGCGCGGGCACGCCGAGCCGCCGATCACCACCCGCTCGAGGTGGGGCAGGTCCTTGCCGCTCTCCTCGAGATACTGCAGCAGCATGAGCCAGACGGTCGGCACCGCGGCGGAGCAGGTGACCTTCTCGGCCTCGAGCAGCTCGTAGAGCCCCTCGCCGTCCATGCGCGGCCCGGGCATGACCATCTTGGCCCCGGTCATCGGCGTGGAGAAGGCGAGCGACCAGCCGTTGGCGTGGAACAGCGGCACGACCGGCAGCACGACGTCGGCCGACTTCAGCCCCAGCATGTCGCCGGTGTTGGCGACCAGCGAGTGCAGGATGTTGGAGCGGTGGGAATAGAGCACGCCCTTGGGATTGCCCGTCGTCCCGGAGGTGTAGCACATGCCGGCGGCGGTGTTCTCGTCGAAGCTCGCCCAGCGGAAGTCGCCGTCGCAGCCGGCGATGTAGTCCTCGTAGGCGACGGCGCCCGGCAGCGAGGTCTCCGGCATGTGCGCGCCGTCCGTCAGCACCACGACCTTCTCGAGCGTCCGAAGCTTCGGCGCGAGCTTCTCCAGCAGCGGCACGAAGGTCAGGTCGACGAAGATCATGCGGTCTTCGGCGTGGTTGACGATGTAGGCGAGCTGCTCGGGGAACAGGCGCGGGTTCAGCGTGTGGTAGATCGCGCCGATCCCGGTGATGCCGTACCACGCCTCGAGATGGCGCCAGGTGTTCCAGGCCAGCGTGCCGATGCGGTCGCCGAGCCGCATGCCGTCGCGCTCGAGCGCCTGGGCGAGCCGCAGCGAGCGCGCGCGCAGCTCGGCGTAGGTCGTGCGGTGGATCGGCCCCTCCACGCTGCGCGAGACGACCTCGCGGCTGCCATGCGAGCGCGCGGCATGGTCGATCACCCGGTGGCACAGAAGCGGCCAGTCCTGCATCAGTCCAAGCATCGTCGTCCTCCCCATCGAAGCCGATACGCAGCCGGGCATTCTGGCGTCCCGGACCCGCTTACGCGGAACAACGTATCGCAAGACCGTATGCCCCGATGTTATGCTTTCAAAACGGTCGGCACGCCATCATGACGCAGCGTCAGGCGCGTGCCGCCGGCAGGGGGAGCGAGATGAGCGGCATCGATTCCGGCAACACCGGCAACCCGTCGAACGACATCACCGACGCGTTCACGGGGCGCGATCCGGCGAAGAGCGCGTTCCTGATCTACATCCTCTATCTGATCGGCATCGCGGTGCCGATCCTGCCGGTCGTCGCCGTGGTCCTCGCCTATCTCTTCCGCGGCAACGCCACGGGCTGGCTCGCCAGCCACTACACCTACATCGTCCGCACCTTCTGGATCGGCCTGCTCTACTCGCTCCTGTCGGTCCTGCTGATGATCCTGTTCATCGGCTGGCTCGTCTCGATCGCCGTCGCGGTCTGGCTGGTGGTGCGCTGCGTGAGGGGCATGCAGGCGCTGGCGCGGCGCGAGGCGATCGCCGATCCGACCACCTGGCTCGTCTGAGCCGGCCGGCACGGCCGCCGGAAGGCGGCACCGTACCCTGCGGCGAGTTGTCCAAAATCCGCCGCTTTCGGCCTCGCATGATGCTGGCCATGAAGAGGAACTCCGTTCAGGAAGCGGACGCGGTGGCCGAGCGAGTCGCCACCAGTGTCCGCGCAGCGCTCGCCCGCACCGCCGAGGGGGCCGATATGGACGAGGCGGTCGAGGCCGCGCGCGAGGCGATGATCAGCGCCGACGCGGTCAGCCTCTTCGGGCTCGAGTTCGAGCCATCCCGAGCATGGCGAGGAGCGCTGGATCGTCGGCCAGTCGGGCGACGAGGCGGCGAGCTACGTCGTGCTCGCCCTGTCGCCGACGGCGAACGGCGAGCCGCACACGCTGCGTGCGGCCTCCTCGGGGGATCTCTCCGAGGCGCTGATGAAGCTCGCCCCCGACCTCAAGGTTCCCGCCGAGACGCCCGGGCTCGAGCCCTCCGTCCCCGGGACGCCCGCAACCTCCTGAGCCTGCTCGACCGCGATCCCGCGCCTCAGGGCGTGCGCGGGTCGATCGGCAGGCGCGGCGCGAGGTCCAGGATCTCCTCCAGGCGCCGTGCCGCCGAGAGCAGGCCGTGCTCGCCCCGCGTCGGCGCGATCATCTGGAGCCCCACCGGAAGCCCCCCGCTCGTGAAGCCGGCCGGCAGCGACAGCGCCGGCGACGCGACCAGCGTCGCGGCATAGGCGATGCCGAGCCACTCGACGTAGTTGTCGAAGACGTGGCCGGCGACCTCCGTCACGTAGCGCTCCTCGACCGGGAACGGCGGCACGACGGTCGCCGGGCAGAGAAGCAGGTCGTAGGTCCCGAAGAAGCGCTTCGCCTCGTTGAACATGCGCGCCCGCTGCCCCTGCGCGCGGGCGATGTCGGCGCCGGTCAGGCGCAGGCCCTCCTCCACGTTCCACACGATTTCGGGCTTCAGCGCCTCGCGATGCGTCTCGAGCAGCGGCCCGAGGCCGGCCGCGAAGTTCGCCGCGCGCAGCACCCGGAAGCAGTCGTGCGCGGGCGAGAAGTCGGGCGTCGCCTCCTCCACCGCGACGCCGGCCTCGGCCAGCCGGTGCGCCGCGCGCTCGCAGATCTCCGCCACCTCGGGATCGACCGGCATGAAGCCGAGGTCGCGGCTGAACGCGACGCGGCGCGGCAGCCGGCCGGAGCGGGCGGCGTCGAGGAAGCTCGTCGCCTCCCTCGGCAGCGACAGCGGGTCGCGCGGATCGGCGCCGGCCATGGCGTCGAACAGGAGCGCCAGATCCTCGACGTTGCGCGCCATCGGACCCTCGACGCTGAGCGTCTGGTCGATCGGCGCCGTCGGCGTCGCCGCCACGCGGCCGGGGCTCGGGCGCAGGCCGACGATGCCGCAGAAGCTCGCGGGGTTGCGCAGCGAGCCGCCCATGTCCGAGCCCTGCGCGAGCCAGGCGGTGCCGCTGGCGAGCGCCACGGCCGCGCCGCCGGACGAGCCGGCCGCGGACTTCGTCGTGTCCCAGGGGTTCAGCGTCGCGCCGAAGACCTCGTTGAAGGTGTTGCCGCCGGCGCCGAACTCCGGCGTGTTCGAGCGCGCATAGACGATGCCGCCCTCGGCCTCGAGGCGCTCGACCAGGATGTCGGACGCCTCCGGGATCCTGTCGGCGAAGATCGGCGAGCCCATCGTCGAGCGCACGCCCTCGACCTCCAGCAGGTCCTTGATCGGCACCGGGATGCCGCAGAGGACACCGCGCTCGTCCGCCGGGCGCCGCATCAGCGCCTCCGCCTGCCGCCGCGCGCGCTCGAAGCACAGGGTCGGCAGCGCGTTGAGGGCGCCGTCGACCTCGGCGATGCGCGCCTCCAGCGCGTCGAGCAGGTCGAGCGGCGTGACCTCGCCGCGCATGAGGAGGTCGCGGATCGCCGTGGCCGTGAGGGCGACGAGCGGGGCTTCGGACGCCATTCGGCATCTCCCTTCTATGATCTGCATGACCGGCAGCCATGCGTGGCGGACAGAGGCCGTCGGCTTTGACTTGTGCCGCGATCTGGCGTCTCAGTTCGAGGCGTCCCAACCATGCCTATCGGAGCAGAGCATGAGCCCCCTTTCGAATCTCGCCATGCGCGATGTCGAGACCGTTGTCCATCCCTACACGAACCTGGCCAAGCACCGCGAGAGCGGCCCGCTCGTCCTGGAGCGCGGCGAAGGCGTGCGCGTCTACGATTCGAACGGCAAGGACTATATCGAGGGCCTGGCGGGCCTGTGGTGCACCTCGCTCGGCTACGGCAACGAGGAGCTGATCGAGGCGGCGGCGGCGCAGATGCGCAAGCTGTCCTTCACGCACCTGTTCGGCGGCAAGAGCCACGACCCGGCGATCGAGCTCGCGGAGAAGCTGAAGGAGATCGCGCCGGGCGAGATGTCGAAGGTGTTCTTCACCTCGTCGGGCTCGGAGGCGAACGACAGCCAGATCAAGCTCGTCTGGTACTACAACAATGCGCGCGGCAAGCCCGAGAAGAAGAAGATCATCTCGCGCCAGCGCGCCTATCACGGCGTGACCATCGCCTCGGCGAGCCTGACCGGCCTGCCCGCCAACCACGCCGACTTCGACCTGCCGATCAAGAACATCGTGCACGGCGAGTGCCCGCACCCCTACCGCCTGCTCGAGGAGGGCGAGAGCGAGGAGGAGCTGTCGGCGCGGCTCGCGAAGAACCTCGAGGAGCTGATCCTGCGCGAGGGCCCGGAGACGGTCGCCGCCTTCATCGCCGAGCCCGTGATGGGCGCCGGCGGCGTCATCATCCCGCCGAAGGGCTACTTCCCCAAGGTCCAGGAGGTCCTGAAGAAATACGACGTGCTGTTCATCGACGACGAGGTCATCTGCGGCTTCGGCCGCCTCGGCACGATGTTCGGCGCCGAGACGCTCGACATGGTTCCCGACACCGTCTCGGTCGCCAAGGCCCTGTCCTCGGCCTACCAGCCGATCGGCGCGGTGATGGTCAACGAGGCCGTCTACGAGGCCATGGTCGAGGAGAGCCGCAAGCTCGGCACGTTCGGCCACGGCTTCACCTATTCGGGCCATCCGGTCGCCGCCGCGGTCGCGCTGAAGACGCTCGAGATCTACGAGCGCGAGAACATCGTCGGGCAGGTGGCGAAGAAGGCGCCGCGACTTCGCGCAGAAGATCGGCGCCTTCGCCGATCACCCGCTCGTCGGCAACGCGCGCTCGCATGGGGCTGATCGGCGCGCTCGAGCTCGTGGCGGACAAGGAGACGAAGGCGGGCTTCACCAAGCCCGGCGTGGCCGCGAAGGTCGTCGCCTTCGCCGAGGAGGAGGGCGTCATCCTGCGCGCGATCTTCGGCGAGACGGTCGCGATCTGCCCGCCGCTCATCATTTCCGAGCAGGACATCGACGAGGTGGGCGAGCGGCTCGGCCGCGCCCTCGACCGGACGGAGGAGTGGGTCCGGCAGGAACAGCTGCGGGGCTGACGCGCGAATTCCGGGAATTCGCCTCGAGGGGCCGGTCCATCCGGCCCCTTTTTTGCACCTGCGAAGAGCCGGAACCGGCCTCTGCCTTTACCGTTGGTTCACCATGGCGGCCCAGACTGTGACGTTGTTGCGACAGCGCGAGAGGAACGGGCCAATACTGCAATCGGCCCTGTCGACCGGGCCGCAGTTAAGCCACACTCGGCTGGTCAGACTTGCCGTGTTGTTAGTCACTCCAATGGCGCATGAGTAGTCACATGCCTAGAGAACAAGCACTTCGCCGACTCCAGGACGACCACCCTCCTCGATCCGGCATCGGAATCCACGCCGTGGAAGCCGCATCGCTCTGCTGCAAGGAAAAGCAGAAGGTGCGCACCCCGCAGGATCAGATCGAGAAGATCCTGCCCTACGAGGAGACCGACCGCTGCACCGACTGACGGTGCGGTCGTGACGTCTCCCTCCGGCTCCAGAGCAGCCGCTACCGCTTGGCTCAGACGTGCTGGCCGCCGTTGATCGAGATCTCGGCCCCGTTCACGTATGAGCTCCAGTCGGAGCAGAGAACGTAGATGATCTTGGCGACCTCTTCGGGCGTGCCCAGCCGCCGAAGGGGGATCTGCTCGACGATCTTCTCCGTCCCGGGCGACAGGATGGAGGTGTTGATCTCTCCGGGTGCGATCGCGTTCACGCGAATGCCGAGCGGGCCGAAATCGTGGGCCATCTCCCGCGTCAAGGCCGCGAGCGCCGCTTTCGAGGTCGCATAGGCCGCCCCCGCGAAGGGATGGACGCGGCTGCCGGCGATCGACGTGACGTTCAGCACGGCGCCCCGCGCGGCCGCGAGCTCGTCGACGAGGCCGCGGGCCAGCATGATCGACGAGAAGAAATTCACCTGGAACACCGTCTGCCAGTCGCGGACATCGGTCTCCATCGCGCCCATGCGCCCGCCGTCCGGCTTCTTCGGCGAGATCGCGGCGTTGTTGACGAGCGCGTCGAGACGGGAGTTCTGATCCTTCAGGCGCTCCTTCATCTCGCCGATCGCGGCCACCGTCTTCTCGATGTCGGCGAGGTCGACCTGGATGTGGTCCTCCGGACCGGCATCCCACGGACAATCCTCGGGAAAGGCATGGCGCGAGCAGGTGATCACGCGCCACCCCGCGCTCGAGAAGCGCTTGACGGTGGCGTGGCCGATGCCGCGGCTCGCCCCCGTCAGGATCATCGTCTTGCGCACTTCGTTGGTCTGCGCCATCGGTCTCGGGCTCTCCTCGGAGCGAATCAGGGATAGAGGCGCACCGTGCGCCACGCGCCCGCGGGCTCGTCGCGACGATAGACCAGACGGTCGTGGAGACGGAACGGCCGGTCGCGCCAGAACTCCATCTCTACGGGTCGGAGGCGGAAGCCGGACCAGTGGTCCGGCCGGGCGATCTCGCCGATCCCGAAGGAGGCGGTGTAGCGGGCGACCGCCTTTTCCAGCGCGTGCGGGTCTTCCAGCGGGCGCGACTGGCGCGACGCCCAGGCGCCGATCCGGCTGCCGCGCGGCCGCGACGCGAAATAGGCGTCGGCCTCCTCGTCGGCCACCACCTCGACGGGCCCGCGCACCCGCACCTGGCGCCGCAGGCTCTTCCAGTGGAAGCACATCGCCGCCTTTCGGGCCGCCAGGATCTCGCGACCCTTGGCGCTCTCGAAATTCGTGTAGAACACGAAGCCGCGGTCGTCGAAGCCCTTGAGCAGGACCATCCGCACGTTCGGCAGCCCCGTCTCGTCGACCGTCGCCACGGCCACCGCGTTGGGATCGTTCGGCTCGGAGGCGGTCGCCTCCTTCAGCCACTCGTCGAACTTCGCGAACGGCTCCTCCGCCGGCGCCGACCGCAGCTCCGGAGCGATTCCGGCCGCTCCGCCCTCAGCCATATCTTCCATAGCACCACTCGATCCGCTAGGCATGGCTCATATATCCAACCCGGGCGCCCGTGGCGAGGGATCACGAGCCTTCGCCTTGTGCAGCGGCGAAGAATGACCACATATCGTGGGAATTTATTCTCCTGATCGGCGCGCGCCTGTCGACGCATGCGCCCCGCGAACGAGATCGGTTTAGAAACAACATGACACGCGACCCCTACGAGGTTCTGGGCGTCTCGAAGTCGGCCACGGACGCCGAGATCAAGAAGTCGTATCGCAGGCTGGCCAAGAAGTATCACCCGGACGCCAACAAGGACGACGCCAAGGCGCACGAGCATTTCACCGAGGCGACGAACGCCTACGACCTGCTGAGCGACAAGGACAAGCGCGCCAAGTACGACCGCGGCGAGATCGACGCCGACGGCAACCCGAAATTCGCCGGCTTCGGCGGCGGAGGCGGCGGCGCGGGATTCGGCGGCGGGCGCGGCTTCGAGGGCTTCGAGCGCGGCCCCGGCGGGGGCACGCGCTGGACCTATCGCAGCGGCGACGCTGGCGCCGAGGACATCCTGAACGAGATCTTCGGCGGCTTCGGCGGCGGCTCGGGCGCGCGGACGAGGACCCGTGCGGCGCGCGGCGAGGACGTGGCGCTGGCCCTCGAGATCGACGCCGTGGAGGCGGCGCGCGGCACCACGAAGCGCATGCGCCTGCCGAGCGGCAAGGAAGGCGACGTGAAGATCCCCGCCGGCGTGCAGAGCGGCCAGCAGGTCCGCCTCAAGGGCCACGGCAAGCCGAGCCCCTATGGCGGGCCGCCCGGCGACGCCATCGTCAACGTGACGGTCGTGCCGCACCACCTCTTCAGGGTCGAGGGCAGCGACGTGCGGCTCGACCTGCCCGTCACGCTCTACGAGGCGGTGCTGGGCGGCAAGGTGCGCACGCCGACGCTCGACTCGCAGATCGAGCTGACCGTGCCGCCGGGATCGAGCGGCGGCCGCGTGCTGCGCCTCAAGGGCCGCGGCCTGCCGAAGCCCAAGGGCGGCCACGGCGACCTGCTCGTCTCGCTGCGCATCGTCCTGCCGGCCGAGCCGGACCCCGAGCTGCAGGCGCTGATGAAGAAGTGGCAGGCCGACAAGCCCTACGACGCCCGGGGCAAGCTCGGCGGCTGAGCCGCCCGAGCCCGCCCGGCTGCGTCGCCGGCCGCTAGTTCTTCGCCGCGGCCCGGCCGCTCGCCGACACCCGCCAGATCCGGCCGCCCGCGTCGTCGCTGACGAGCAGCGAGCCGTCCTGCGCCATGGTGACGTCGACCGGGCGGCCCCACACCTTCTGGTCGTTCAGGACGAAGCCCGTCATGAAGTCCTGGTAGACGCCGGTCGGCTTGCCGTCCTCGAAGATCAGCCGCACGACCTTGTAGCCGGTGCGGTGGTCGCGGTTCCACGAGCCGTGCATCGCCACGAAGGCGTCGCCCCTGTACTCCGCCGGGAACTGGTCGCCGGTGTAGAAGCCGATGCCGAGCGGCGCCGAGTGCGCCTGGAACAGCACGTCCGGCACGCTCACCTTGTCGGCCAGCTCGGGCCGCGGCGCCATGCTCCAGCGCGGGTCCTGATGGTCGCCGATATAGTACCAGGGCCAGCCGTAGAACTGCCCCTCCTTCACCTCTGTCGCGTAGTCCGGCGGCAGGTTGTCGCCGAGCTCGTCGCGCTCGTTGACGACGCACCACAGCGCCTTGCTCGACGGCTCGATCGTCATGCCCGAGCAGTTGCGCAGGCCTGTCGCGTAGATCCGGCGGTTGCTGCCGTCCGGGTCGAAGGCCAGCACGTCGGCGCGCCAGCGCTCGTCGCCCCAGGCGGCACCCGCCGGATTGTCCTCGACGAAGCCGTGCGGCGGGTGCGGCTCCATCGTCTTGAGCGCGACGTTCGAGCCCGAGCCGACCGCGACGTACATCGTCTTGCCGTCCGGCGAGAACACGATGTCGCGCGTCCAGTGATAGCCGGTCGGCAGGCTCTTCACGACCGTCTCGGCCTTGCCCGAGGCCTGCATGTCGCCCGTCTCGTAGGGAAAGCGGACGACGCTTCCGGAATTGCCGACATAGACGTATTTCGGGTCCGATCCGGACGGGTAGAAGGCGATGCCGTAGGGCCGGTCGAGGCCCGAGGCGAAGACGGCGTCCTTCGTGACGCTGCCGTCGTCGCCCGTCCGGTAGACGTGGATCTCGCCCGACCCGCTGTCGGCGACGAAGACGTCGCCGTTCGGCGCGATCTCGATCACCCGCGGCTGCTGCAGGCCGCCGGCGAACTCGGAGACGGCGAAGCCGTCCATGACCGCGGGCATCTTGCCGTCCGGCCGCTTGGCGAGGCCCGGCGAGTTGCTCGCCGTGTCGGTGGCGAAGGGCTTGGGCAGGTCGGAGGGCCTGATCAGGAGCTTCAGCCCCGGCTTCGCCTGCTCCCAGCTGCCGAATGCCGCCTCGCCCTTGAGGACGTCGGTGCCGCCGTCGCCGGTGCCGGCCGCGTGCGCGGCGGTGGCCGCGAGGAGAATCGCGGCCGGCAGCGATGCGAGCCATGCTGTCCTGCGCATCGTGGTTCCTTCCATGAAAATCGCTGGCTGGGCCGGCCGCGCCCCATCGCGGCGACCGACTCTCAGGAAACCGCGACCGCAGCCCGACGTTCCTTGCGGATCCGGACACGGCGGCAGCCCGGCGCGGCCCGGACCGGCCGCGGCCGGCGCACCTGACGCAGGGTCACGCCGGGACCCGGGCGCACCGGCTTGCTTGCGACCAAGTCGCGCGGTGTGCGATAGGACCATTCCTTCGCTGCAACACATCAAGGGATCGAACGATGGGCGACGTACAAGGACTTCTCGCCGGCAAGCGGGGGCTCATTCTTGGCGTTGCGAACAATCGATCGATCGCCTGGGGCATCGCCAAGGCCGCCGCGGACGCCGGCGCCGAGCTCGCCCTCACCTACCAGGGCGACGCGCTGCGCAAGCGCGTCGAGCCGCTCGCCCAGCAGCTCGGCGGCCACGTGGTCGGCCATTGCGACGTGACGGATCCCTCGACGCTCGACGCCGTCTTCGCCGAGTGCGAGACGCTGTGGGGCGGCCTCGACTTCGTCGTCCACGCCATCGCCTTCTCCGACAAGAGCGAGCTCGACGGTCGCTACCTCGACACGTCGGAGGCGAACTTCAACAAGACGATGAACGTCTCGTGCTACTCGCTGACCGCGGTGGCGCAGCGGGCCGAGAAGCTGATGGGAAGCGGCGGGTCGATCCTGACGCTGACCTATTACGGCGCCGAGAAGGTGATGCCGCACTACAACGTGATGGGCGTCGCCAAGGCCGCGCTCGAGGCGAGCGTGCGCTATCTCGCCGTCGACCTCGGCCGCCAGAACATCCGCGTCAACGCCATCTCCGCCGGCCCGATCAAGACGCTCGCCGCCTCCGGCATCGGCGACTTCCGCTACATCCTGAAGTGGAACGAGTACAACGCGCCGCTCAAGCGCGTCGTGACGATCGAGGAAGTCGGCCAGTCCGCGCTCTATCTCCTCTCCGACATGGGCCGGGCCGTGACCGGAGAGGTCCACCACGTCGATTCGGGCTACCACGTCGTCGGCATGAAGGCCGTCGACGCGCCCGACATCAGCGTCGTCGTCAACGAGGAGAAGGGCTGATGGCCTCCAACACCACGCTCCGCCTCGCCTCCCGGCCGACCGGCAAGGTCGTGCCGGAGAACTTCGAAATCCGCGAGGAGTCCCTGCCGGAGCCCGGCGAGGGCGAGTTCCGCGTGAAGATCGAGTACGTCTCGCTCGACCCCGCGATGCGCGGCTGGCTGTCGGCCGCCAAGTCCTATGTCGAGCCGGTCGGCGTCGGCGAGGTCATGCGCGCCTTCTCCGCCGGCACGGTCGAGGCGTCGAACAATCCAGACTTCCCCGTCGGCCAGGCCGTCGCCGGCCGCTTCGGCGTGCAGACCCACGCGGTCTCCGACGGCAAGGGCGCCCTCAAGGTCGACACCGGGCTCGCGCCGCTGCAGCGCTGGATCGGCGGCCTCGGCATGCCCGGCTGGACCGCCTATTTCGGCCTGCTCGAGATCGGCCAGCCGAAGGAAGGCGAGACCGTCGTCGTCTCCGCCGCCTCGGGCGCGGTCGGCTCGCTCGTCGGCCAGATCGCCAAGCTCAAGGGCTGCCGCGTCGTCGGCATCGCCGGCGGGCCGGAGAAGTGCGGCTACGTCACCGGCGAGCTCGGCTTCGACGCCGCCGTCGACTACAAGAAGGGCGACGTCGGCGGCCAGCTCGACGCGACCTGCCCGGACGGCATCGACGTCTATTTCGAGAACGTCGGCGGCGAGATCCTCGACGCGGTGCTCGCCCGGATGAACACGTTCGGCCGCATCCCGGTCTGCGGCCTGATCTCCGCCTACAACGCCACCGAGCCGCAGCCCGGCCCGTACAATTTCCGGGCGATCCTGACGAGCCGCCTGACCGTGCGCGGCTTCATCGTCTTCGATTTCGTCAAGCGCATCCCGGAGGCGATCGAGCAGCTCGGCCGCTGGCACGCCGAGGGCAAGCTGAAGATGCGCGAGGACGTGCGCGAGGGCGGCATCGAGGCCTTCGTCCCGACGCTCAACGAGCTCTACACCGGCGGCAACAACGGCAAGCTCGTCCTCAAGCTTTAAGCGCCGGCGATTGAACCGCTCCCCGACTTCCCGCATATCAATGCCGTGTTCGAGGAGCGTCAGCCGATGATTCCGCATTCCCTCCGGATGGTCCTGATCCGGCACGGCGAAACGGACTGGAATGTCGAGGGGCGGCTGCAGGGCCGCAAGGACGTGCCGCTCAACGCCAACGGCCGCGAGCAGGCGCGCTGCAACGGCCTCGCCCTCATGCACCTGCGCGACGAGCAGCAGCTCGACCTCGCGGCCTTCGACTGGGTGGCGAGCCCTCTGCAGCGCACCCGCGAGACGATGGAGATCGTGCGCGGCGTGATCGGCCTCGACCCGCACGCCTACCGCACCGACGACGCGCTGCTCGAGATCTCGTTCGGCGACTGGGAGGGCTCGACCCTGCCGGAGATCGAGACGCGCGACCGGGTCGCCCACGCCGCGCGCCACGCCGACAAGTGGGGCTACATCCCGCCGGGCGGCGAAAGCTACGAGATGCTGACGGATCGCATCCGCGCCTGGCTCAAGGAGCGCGAGCGCGACACGATCTGCGTCTGCCACGGCGGCATCATCCGCGTCGTGCGCGGCCTCGTGCTCGGCGTGCCGCCGGACGAGGTGCCCGTCTTCGAGGTGCCGCAGGACCGTTTCGCCGTCATCGAGGGCGGCCGCGAGACCTGGCACGCCGGCGTTCCCGCCAGTGCCATTTGACGGGTTTCGCCGGCGGCACTAGAAACCGGCGATCGAGTTCCCGCACCCCAACGGCATGTCCCACAACAGCTTCGGCCACCTTTTCCGTGTCACCACCTGGGGCGAGAGCCACGGGCCCGCAATCGGCTGCGTCGTCGACGGCTGCCCGCCGGGCATTGCGCTGTCGGAAGCGGAGATCCAGGCCGATCTCGACCGCCGCAAGCCCGGCCAGTCGCGCTTCACCACGCAGCGCCGGGAGGCCGACGAGGTGAGGATCCTGTCCGGCGTCTACGAGCAGGACGGCGTGCAGGTGACGACGGGAACGCCGATCTCGCTCCTGATCGAGAACACCGACCAGCGCTCGAAGGACTACTCGAAGATCGTCGACACGTTCCGGCCGGGCCACGCCGACTTCACCTACGACGCGAAATACGGCCTGCGCGACCCGCGCGGCGGCGGCCGCTCCTCGGCGCGCGAGACGGCGATGCGGGTGGCGGCCGGCGCGGTCGCGAAGAAGATCCTGCCGGGCGTCACCTTCCGCGGCGCGCTGGTGCAGATCGGCGGCCGGGCCGGTCGACCGCGCCCGCTGGGACTGGGCGGAGATCCCGAACAACCCCTTCTTCTGCCCGGACGCGCAGACGGCCGAGCTCTGGGCCGAGGATCTCGACAGGATCCGCAAGGCCGGCTCCTCCGTCGGCGCGGTCGTGGAGGTCGTCGCCGAGGGCGCGCCGGCGGGGCTCGGGGCCCCGATCTACGGCAAGCTCGACCAGGACATCGCCTCGGCGCTCATGTCGATCAACGCCGTGAAGGGCGTCGAGATCGGCGAGGGCTTCGCCGCCGCCGCGCTGTCGGGCGAGGACAATGCCGACGAGATGGAGATGGGCAACGACGGCCGGGTGCGCTTCAGGTCGAACCACGCCGGCGGCATCCTCGGCGGCATCTCGACCGGCCAGGACATCGTCGCCCGCTTCGCGGTGAAGCCGACCTCGTCGATCCTCACCCCGCGCGCCAGCGTCACGCGGTCCGGCGAGAACACCGAGGTCGTGACGAAGGGCCGCCACGACCCCTGCGTCGGCATCCGCGCCGTGCCGGTCGGGGAAGCCATGCTCGCGATCGTGCTCGCCGATCACTATCTGCGTCACCGCGGCCAGACGGGCGCCTCGTGACGCCGGAACCAGGACCAGAACCAGCCATGACCGAAGACATGCGGCGCGTCGCCGAGGTGATCCGCGCCTTCGAGCGCGGCGAGATGGTGATCGTCACCGACGACGACGACCGCGAGAACGAGGGCGACCTGATCGTCGCCGCGAGCCACGCGACGACGGAGAAGATGGCCTTCATCGTCCGCCACACCTCCGGCATCGTCTGCGCGCCGATGACGCGCGAGGAGGCGAAGCGGCTGAACCTGCAGCCGATGGTCGCCGACAACGACGCCCCCCACTCCACCGCCTTCACCGTGTCGGTCGACTACCGCCACGGCACCACGACGGGCATCTCGGCGGAGGAGCGCACGGCGACGGTGCGCGCGCTCGCCAACCCGAATGCCGGCGCGGCCGACTTCGTGCGGCCGGGCCACGTCTTCCCGCTGATCGCCCGCGAGGGCGGCGTGCTCATGCGCTCCGGCCACACCGAGGCTGCCGTCGACCTCTGCAGGCTCGCCGGGCTGCCGCCGGTCGGCGTGATCGGCGAGCTCGTCAACGACGACGGCACGGTCAAGCGCGGGCCGGACGTCATGGCGTTCGGCAAGGAGCACGGGCTGAAGACGATCTCGGTCGCCGACCTGATCGCCTACCGCCAGCGCCAGGAGCGGCTCGTCGAGCGCGTCGCCGAGGCGGACGTCGAGACCTTCGCCGGGCCCGCGCGCGCCATCACCTACCGGACGCAGTGGGACCCGGTGCAGCATCTCGCCCTCGTCTTCGGCGACATCCGCGACGGCCGCGGCGTGCCGGTGCGGCTGCACCGCGAGACCGTGCTCGACGACGTGTTCGGCACCGACAGGCGCGTCCAGGCCGCCGCCGAGATGATCAGCCGCGAGGGGCGCGGCGTCATCGTCTATCTGCGCGAGGGCGCCATGGGCGTGGCGACGGACCACCCGACCCGGCCGCGCGAGGGCCTGGGGGAGGAGCACGACTCGGCGAAGGCGCGCATCGATTCCTGGCGCGAGATCGGCGTCGGCGCCCAGATCCTGCGCGACCTCGGCGTGTCGACCATCCGCCTCGTCACGACCCGCGCGCGCCACTATGTCGGCCTCGCCGGGTTCGGCATCGAGATCGAGGCGACCGACCTCATCGACGGATAGTCGTCCGCCGCCCCCGCGACTGTACGATCGCGTCGATACTTCCTTAATCGGCGCCTGCAATACTTCCCCTCCACTCGGGAACCGGCCGTCGCCGGCGCCGAGCCTTGCCGGCCGGCTCCGGACACCCGGAACGTGAGGCAGCGCGAAGTGGGGGAGTGAGATGCGTCAGACGGACGTCGCAATCGTCGGAGGCGGCCTCGCCGGCTCCGTCGCGGCCGCCATGCTCGGGCGGCAGGGCATCGATGCCATCGTCGTCGACCCGCACGAGCAGTACCCGGCCGACTTCCGCTGCGAGAAGCTCGACCCCTCGCAGCTCGAGCTTCTTCGCAGCACCGGCCTGGCGGACGCGATCCTGCCGCACCTGACGATCGGCCAGGAGGTCTGGGTGGCGCGGTTCGGCCGGCTCCTGCGCAAGCGCCGCTTCTCGCAGGCGAACTTCTCCTACGACACGCTGGTCAACGCGTTCCGCGGGCAGATCCCCGACACCGTGCAGCGCATCCGCGGCAAGGCGACCGAGATCGAGACCGGCGAGGACCGGCAGCGGGTCGTGCTGTCCGACGGCACCGAGATCTCCGCGCGGCTCGTCGTCCTCGCCACCGGCCTCAACAACAACGTGCGAAAGCAGCTCGGCATCACGCGGCGCGAGATCAGCCCGCGCCACTCGATCAGCATCGGCTTCGACATGGTGCCGCGCGACCGGTTCGACTTCACGAGCCTCACCTACGCGCCCGAGCGCGTCGCCGACCAGGCCGCCTACATCACGCTGTTCCCGATCGGCGGGCGGATGCGCGCGAACCTGTTCGTCTATCGCGACCTCAACGATCCGTGGCTGCGCGAGATGCAGCGCTCGCCGGAGGCGGGACTCAAGGCCCTGATGCCGCGCCTCGCGACGGTGATCGGCGACTTCGCCGTGGAGGGCGAGGTGCGCGTCCGCCCGGTCGATCTCTACGTGGCGGAGGGCGTGCAGCAGCCCGGCGTCGTGCTGGTCGGCGATTCCTACTGCACCTCGTGCCCGGCCGCAGGCACCGGCGTCAACAAGGTGCTCAACGACGTCGTCCAGCTGTGCGGCCATCACCTGCCGGCCTGGCTCGCGACGCCGGGCATGGGCGCGGAGAAGATCGCGCAGTTCTACGACGACCCGGTGAAGCGGGTCTGCGACGAGGATTCGCGCGCGAAGGCGCTGTTCCTGCGCACGCTTTCCACCGCGCCCGGCATCAGATGGCGCGCCCGCCGTCTCGCGCGCGGCGCCGCCCACCTGGCGCTGGGCAAGATCGAGGCGATCGAGGCACTGCTCCTCAGCGGCCCGGACGGCGAGGGAAAGCCGCACAAGGGCACCGCCGCGCCGAGCACCGAGGCGCTGCGCATGATGGCGCGCGAGGGCACGGAGGCAGCCGACGCGGCCCACGCGGCGCGCGAGGCAGCGACCACGACGCGGCTGACCGGCTGAGCCGGCACCTCAGATCGGCAGCGCCGTCGTCTTCTTGACCGTGCGCAGCGTCAGCGTCGAGTTGACCCGCACCACCCCCGGCAGGCGCGTCAGGATCTCCGTGTGGATGCGCTCGAGGTCGGCGGCGTCGCGGTAGACGACCCGGACGAGGAAGTCCGACTGCCCGGCCAGCAGGTAGCATTCGAGGATCTCGGGCACGTCGCGGATCGCCGCCTCGAAATCGTCGAGCGCCTGCCGCCCCTGCTGGTCGAGCGCGATGAACACGAAGGCGTTGCCCGGCAGCCCGCAGCCCTTCTGGTCGAGCAGCATCGCGTAGCCCGAGATGAGCCCGCCCTCCTCGAGCAGGCGCACCCGCCTGAGGCAGGCCGAGGGCGACAGCCCCACCATCGCCGCGAGATCGGCGTTGGTCAGCCGGCCGTTTTGCTGAAGCGCGCGCAGGATTGCACGATCGCGCGCGTCGATCTCCGATAGTCGCACCTCCTGCCACCCTCCCCGGCTTTTGCTGCAGATCCTTGCGCCATGAGGGCATTTGGCGGCCAAGATATCAAGCCCATTGCGCCGATGCCGTGGCATTGTGACGGTCGAGTTCATCCCCGTCCGCATTGCAGGGAGGTCAACATGCTGGTCGGTGTGCCGAAGGAGACGAAGAACCACGAGTATCGGGTGGGCCTCGTGCCCGCCTCCGTGCGCGAGCTCACCGCCCACGGCCACGGCGTGATGGTCGAGCGCGGTGCCGGCGTCGGCGCGGGCGCCACCGACGCCGAGTACGAGGCGGCGGGCGCGCGGCTCGTCGACACGGCGGACGAGGTGTTCGCCACCGCCGAGATGATCGTGAAGGTCAAGGAGCCGCAGGCCGAGGAGCGCAAGAAGCTCCGACCCGGCCAGATCCTCTTCACCTACCTGCACCTGGCGCCCGACCCCGAGCAGACGAAGGACCTCGTGGAGTCCGGCGCCATCTGCATCGCCTACGAGACGGTGACGAGCCGCTCCGGCGCGCTGCCCCTGCTGACGCCGATGTCGGAGGTCGCGGGCCGCATGTCGGCGCAGGTCGGCGCCCACTGCCTGCAGAAGGAGCCGGGCGGCCGCGGCGTGCTGCTCGGCGGCGTGCCGGGCGTGCCGCCGGCCGAGGTCGTGGTGCTGGGCGGCGGCGTCGCCGGCACGAACGCGGCGCGCATCGCCCTCGGCATGGGCGCGAGCGTGACGGTGATCGACCGGTCGACCGACGCGCTGCGCCGCATCGTCACCGAGTTCGGCACCGCCGTGAAGACCGCCTTCTCGACGAAGGATGCGGTCGAGCGCTACGTCACCGCCGCCGACCTCGCCATCGGCACCGTCCTCATCCCGGGCGCGGCCGCGCCCAAGCTCGTGACGGCGGAGATGGTCAGGGCGATGAAGCCCGGCAGCGTCGTCGTCGACGTCGCCATCGACCAGGGCGGCTGCTTCGAGACGAGCCGGCCGACGAGCCATTCCGAGCCGACCTACGTCGTCGACGAGGTCGTCCATTACTGCGTGACGAACATGCCGGGCGCCGTCGCCGCGACCTCGACCGTCGCGCTCAACAACGTCACCCTGCCCTTCGCGCTGGCGATCGCCGACAACGGCTACCGGATCGCGCTGGGCGAGGATCCCCACCTGATGGCCGGCCTCAACGTCCACGAGGGCAAGGTCACCTACCGGGCCGTCGCGGAGGCGCTCGGCTACAGCCTCACGCCGCCCGAGGCCGCGCTGGGCCTCTGACGCCGACCGGGTGGCGGCCGCTTCCGGAGAGCGATCCGGAGGCCGCCACCCGGACGCCGCACCGGCGAAGGCTGGCCGCCCCGGCGGCGAGCCCTATCTGCACGCTTTCCACGCCCATCCCGATCCCGCCGCCGTCCCGCCTATAGGCCTGGGCGACGGCTGCGGCTCGTGCACGCGCCACCGGAAAGCCTGCCATGACCAGACGCCCCTTCGAAGGCAGCTACGCCATGATGCTGACGATCGCCCTCTCGGCGCTCGTCCCCTACATCCTGGTGACCACCGCCTACTCGCTCTACAGCGCCGACGTGATGCGGGCGACGGGGGCGGGCGAGACCGCGCTCGAGGTCGTCGCCGGCATCGCCACCGCGGGCTACTGCTTCGGCGCGCTGCTCGCCGGCGACCTCATCAACCGCATCCCGCAGCGCCACCTGTTCCTGATCTGCGAGGCGATGTTCGTCGCAGGCTGCGTCGTCACCGCCCTCGCCGGCGGCACGCTCTCCTACGGCGCGGGCCGCATCCTCACCGGCTTCGCGACCGGGCTCCTGCTCATCACCGCGCTGCCGCCGGTGATCCGGCGCTTTCCGGCAGAGCGCATGCCGTTTTCCGCCGTCTTCATCAATATCGGCTTCTTCGGCGCGGTGACGGCGGGCCCGCTGATCGGCGGCCTCGTCGCATGGAGCCATCAGTGGCGGGTGTTCTACCTCGTCCTCGCCGGCGTCGGGGCGGTCGCCTGGGTGCTCGCCTTCCTGACGCTGCCGACGGAGGAACCGCCCAACCGCGACCTGCCCTTCGACATGTCGGCCATCCTGCTCGGGCTCGCGGCGACGGTGCTGCCGTTCTGGGGGGCGGCGGAGCTGACGGGCCACGGCTTCGGGTCGCCGCTCTTCCTCGTGCCGATGACCGTCGGCCTGATCTGCTTCGTCGCGCTGCTCGTCACCGAGTACCGCCGCAAGAACGCGCTCGCCCCGGTCAAGCGGATGGCGAGCACCTTTCCGCTGATCGGCACGATCGTCGCCATGGTCGGCGGCGGCGTCCTCGTGACGTTCCTGATGCTGGCGATGCGCCTCGAGATGGAGGTGAACGGATCGACGCCGCTCGCCACCGGCCTGTCGTTCTGGCCGCAGGTGCTGGCGGTCGTGGCGGCCGCCGCCCTCGTCGGCTTCGTGCTGCGGACGCGCTACCTGCCGGTGCTCGTCCTCTGCGGCATGGTGCTGCTGATCGCCGCCGGGGCGCTCCTGCTCGCGCGCCCGGTCGAGGGAGCCGCCGTGCCGCTCCTGGCCGCGGCCCTGCTGGGGCTCGGGGCGGGGACGACGGTGGCGCCCGGCCTGTTCCTCGCCGGGTTCTCGCTGCCCGCCGCCGTGCTCGGCCGGCTGTTCGCGCTGATCGAGCTCGTGCGCTCGGTGGCGGACTTCATCCTCGCGCCCGTGATGCTCAAGATCGCGAGGCTCGCCTCGTCCGGCGAAGGCCTGACGGCGGACGGCATCCACGTGGCGGTCTGGATCACCCTGGGGCTGACGGTGGCGAGCGCCCTCGGCTGCGTCGGCATCTATCTGGCGGGAACGCGGCGGCTGCCGCAGCCGAACCTCACGGCCTGGCTCGACGAAGGCGGCACGGCCGTCGTCTCGCCGGCCCTCGGTGCCCGCTTCCGGCGCACGGGCGACGAAGGCTGACCCGCCGCCGCCGGCATCACTCCACGGGAGGCAGGGCCGCTGCGCCGAGCCGGCGCGCCAGCGGCCGGGTGCGACGGAGCGCGACGCCGAGCCGCCGGCCCATGCGGCCCTCGAGGCGCGCGATCATCCCGTCGGCGTGACGCGACACGACGCGGACCCGGCGCACGAGGCCGCGCGCCGTCGGGCTCGTCATGACGAGGAGCGCCGTGCCGAAGGCGATCAGCACCGCGCCGATCGGCAGCGGCGTCGGCAGGGAGAGGAGCCCCGCAAGGATCGACAGGATGCCGAGGGGTTTCAGTAAGAGCCAGGCGAACATCCTGCCATTTCCACGCTTTGCGCTATTCCGGCTTGCGGTAGGCCGCGAGCTTCGAGACGAAAACCGGCTCCTGGACGAGCGGTTCCAGCCCCTCGCCGGCGAAGACCGCGTCGAGGTCCTCGTGGGTGTAGCTCTCGTAATAGGGCTCGTGATAGCCGACCGGGAAGAGCGCGAGAAGCCCGTCATAGTCGTCGACGTCGCCGACCTGCAGGCTGTCCATGAAGACGAGCAGGCCGCCGGGCTTGAGCACCCGCGCGAACTCCCGCGCCGCCTCGCGCCGGATCTTCGGCGGCAGCTCGTGGAACAGGTAGATCGTCGTCAGGACGTCGACGCTTTCCGTGGCGAGCGGCAGGCTCTCGGCCATGCCGACGGAGAAGCGCGTGCGGCCGCGCCCGTCGAGGTGCCTGCGCGCCTCTCCGAGATAGGCCTCCGACAGGTCGATGCCGTGCAGCCACAGGCCCGGGAAGGCGTCGCGCACCTCGCGCAGGAAGCGGCCCGTGCCGCAGGCGACGTCGGCCAGCACCATCTTGCGGCTGTCGCGGCCCTTCAGGTGCTGCGCGATCGGCACCAGGCACTGGCGCCGCATGGCGTTCGCCGTGCCGTTGAACAGAACCTCGACCTGGATGTCGTAGATCTTCGCGGATTCCGGCGAGAGATAGCCGTCGGACTGGTAGTGGAAGTTCTGCAGGTAGTAGCGCGGCAGACGTCCCTGCCACTCCTCGGTGAACACCTCCTGCCCGTTCCTCGCCGAGCGCCGGCGGAAGGTCTTCGGCAGGTCCTGGAAGAAGGCGCGGCTGCGGGCGAGGAGCTCGCCGGGGCCGCCCTCGTGGTCGGCGGGACGCGGATAGATTCCAGCCTCCACGTTCGCCATGTCGCGGCGGAAGAGCGCGGCGAGGTCGCGCCAGATCCGGGCACGGTCGGGCGTGGCCACCTGCGGCCGCTCGACCCTGGACTCCGGATACACGCGCTCGGCCATGTTGCGCAGGCGGCGCAGCGCGTAGGAATGGGCCGTGTACCAGGCGACGCGGCCGGCCTGCTGCATGCCGTAGCCGGCCCGGAACCCGAGGCGTTCAACCGGTGTGGCCATGAAATATCTCCCTAGACGCGCTCGAGCGTGGCGACGCACTCTATATGGGAGGAGAACACGAACTGGTCCACCGGCGAGACCCGCGTCACCGAGAAGCCGCCGTCGACGAGGATCTTGAGGTCGCGCGCCAGCGTACCGGGGTTGCACGACACGGCGACGACGCGGCGCACCGACGACTTCGCGAGCTCCTCCGCCTGCGCCTTCGCGCCACCGCGCGGCGGGTCGAACACCACGGCATCGAACCCCTTGAGCTCGGGAGCGGTCAGGGGCAGCCGCTCGAGATCGCGGCGGATCGTCGTGACCGGCTTCGTCCCCTGCCCGGCCCTGGCCGCCGTCTCCAGCGCCTGCAGCGCGGCCCTGTCGCCCTCGACCGCGGTGACGCGCGCCTGGCGCGCCAGCCGCAGCGCGAACGTGCCGACGCCGCAATAGAGGTCGGCGATCTTCTTCGCCTTGCCGACGCCGGCGAGCACGCGCTCGGCCATCGCCGCCTCGGAGGCCGCCGAGGCCTGCAGGAAGGCGCCGGGCGGCGGCACCACCTTGATCCCCTCGAACGAGATGACGGGATCGCCGCGGCTGACCAGCGTCTCGCCGTCCACGGCGAGGCGGACGACGTCGAGCCGCTCGGCATCCGCCGCGAGGGCCGTGAGCTTCTTCGGGCTCGGCGCCTCGCCCTTCTCGACCGACACGTCGAGCCCGGCGTCGCTCGCCGTCACGGTGATGCGGGTGTCGCCCTTGGGCGTCACCAGCGGGGCGAGCCAGCCGCGCAGGGCGGGGATGGCCGCCTCGAGCGCCGGGATCAGGATCGGGCATTCCTCGACGTCGACCAGCCGGTGGCTCATCCGCTCGGAATAGCCGAGGATCGCGCCGCCCTTGATCTTGCGCGCGCTGAACACGGCGCGGCGCCGGCTCGCATGCGGCACGGCGACGACGGGCTCGACCTCGCAGTCGACCCCGCGCTGGCGCAGCGCCTCGACGACGAGGGCGTGCTTGAACGCCAGGTAGGCGTCGGCCGAGAGGTGCTGCAGCTGGCAGCCGCCGCACGTGCCGAAATGCCGGCAGACCGGCTCGACCCGGTCGGCGCTGCGCTCGAGGATCCGCAGCAGCTCGCCGCGCTCGCCCAGCGTGTCGAGCTCGACGCGCTCGCCCGGAAGGGTGAACGGCACGAAGAGCGGCCTCTCGCCGACGTCGGCGATGCCGTCGCCGCGATGGCCGAGCCGGTCGATGGTCACGATGTCAGCCAAGCACGGCTCCAATCAGATATTCGGTGTTGCCGCTGCCGCCCTTGACGGGAGAGGTGGCGCGGCCGAGCGGCCGCCAGCCGTGGCCCGCGAGCCAGTCGAGCATTTCGTCGGGCAGGCGGTCGGCCGCCTCCTTGTCCTTCACGAGGCCCGCCTTGTCGAGCGCGTCGCGGCCGAGCTCGAACTGCGGCTTGACGAGAACGGCGAGCCCGGCGCCCGGCGCCGCGAGCCCGAGCGCCGGCGGCAGCACGAGCCGCAGCGAGATGAAGCTCACGTCGGCGACGATCAGCGACGGCGCCTCGGGGACGTGGGCGGACGACAGGTCGCGCGCGTTGAGCCCCTCGAGCGAGACGACCCGCAAATCGTCGCGCAGCGCCGGCACCAGCTGGCCGTGGCCGACGTCGACGGCGTAGACCCTGGCGGCGCCGCGCTCGAGGAGAAGCTGCGTGAAGCCGCCGGTCGAGGCGCCAAGATCGAGGCAGACCCGCCCCGCCGGGTCGATGCCGAAGGCGTCGAGGGCCGCGGCGAGCTTCAGGGCCGCCCGCGAGACGTAGCTGCCGGCGGGATCGACGATCTCGATGTCGGCATTGCCGTTGACCGGCAGGGCAGGCTTCAGCGCCGGCTTGCCGTCGACGGTGACGCAGCCGCGCTTGACGGAATCGCGCGCCCGCGCCCGGCTCGGGCTCAGGCCGCGCGCGACGAGCGCCTCGTCGAGCCGCATCCGCGATTCCGCGCCCTTTGTGTGCGAGGGCCCGTCCTCAGGCGAGCTGGGTACGCTCCGCGGCATGGTCCCGTCCCAGCGCCGCCAGCGCCTTCGCCACGATACCCTCGGCGTCGAGGCCTGCGGTCCTGTACATCGCCGCCGGCGTGTCCTGGTCGAGGAACCGGTCGGGCAGCGCCATGGTGCGGACCTTGAGGCCCTGGTCGAGCGCGCCGTCGGCCGCCAGGAACTCGAGCACGTGGCTGCCGAAGCCGCCATGCGCGCCCTCCTCGATGGTGATCAGCACCTCGTGGTGGTGCGCCAGCTGGCGGATCAGCGCGGTGTCGAGCGGCTTGGCGAAGCGGGCGTCCGCCACGGTGGCGGACAGGCCGTAGGCGCCGAGCTCCTCGGCCGCCTTGATGCACTCCTGCAGCCGGGCGCCGAACGACAGGAGCGCAACCTTCGAGCCCTCCCGGACGATGCGGCCCTTGCCGATCTCGAGCGGCGTGCCGCGCTCCGGCAGGTCGACGCCGACGCCCTCGCCGCGCGGATAGCGGAAGGCCGAGGGGCGGTCGTCGATCGCGGCGGCGGTCGCCACCATGTGCATCAGCTCCGCCTCGTCGGCGGCGGCCATGACCACGAAGTTCGGCAGGCAGGAGAGATAGGCGACGTCGAAGGCGCCGGCATGGGTCGGGCCGTCGGCGCCGACGAGGCCGGCGCGGTCGATCGCGAAGCGCACGGGAAGCGACTGGATCGCCACGTCGTGCACCACCTGGTCGTAGCCGCGCTGCAGGAAGGTCGAGTAGATCGCCGCGAACGGCTTGTAGCCCTCGGTCGCGAGGCCCGCGGCGAAGGTCACGCCGTGCTGCTCGGCGATGCCGACGTCGAAGGTGCGCTCGGGGAACTCCCTGCCGAACAGGTCGAGCCCGGTGCCGCCGGGCATCGCCGCGGTGATGGCGACGATCTTGTCGTCCTCCTTCGCCTCGGCGATCAGCCCCTTGGCGAAGACCTTGGTGTAGGCCGGCGCGTTCGACGGGCGACTTCGACTGCTTGCCGGTGACGACGTCGAACTTGGAGACGCCGTGATACTTGTCGGCGGAGGCCTCGGCCGGCTCGTAGCCCTTGCCCTTCTGGGTGACGACGTGGACGAGGATCGGCCCTTCCGGCGTGTCGCGCACGTTCTGCAGCACCGGCAGGAGGTGCTCGAAATTGTGCCCGTCGATCGGGCCGACATAGTAGAAGCCGAGCTCCTCGAACAGCGTGCCGCCGGTGACGAAGCCGCGCGTGTGCTCGACCCAGCGGGTGATGGTGCGGTCCATCGCCTTCGGCAGGTGCGAGGTCAGCTGCTTGCCGCGCCGGCGCACGTTCATGTAGGTGCGCCCGGAGATGAGACGGGCGAGATAGGCGCTCATGCCGCCGACGGGCGGGGCGATCGACATGTCGTTGTCGTTGAGGATGACGATCAGCCGCTTGCCCATGCCGCCGGCATTGTTCATCGCCTCGTAGGCCATGCCGGCCGACATCGCGCCGTCGCCGATGACGGCGATCACGTTGTTGTCGCCGCCCGACAGGTCGCGCGCCACGGCCATGCCGAGGCCGGCCGAGATCGAGGTCGAGGAATGCGCCGTGCCGAACGGGTCGTACTCGCTCTCGGCGCGCTTGGTGAAGCCCGAGAGCCCGCCGCCCTGGCGCAGCGTGCGGATGCGGTCGCGCCGGCCGGTCAGGATCTTGTGCGGATAGGCCTGGTGGCCGACGTCCCAGATCAGCCGGTCGTCCGGCGTGTCGAAGACGTGGTGCAGCGCCACCGTCAGCTCGACCACGCCGAGGCCGGCGCCGAGATGGCCGCCGGTCACCGATACGGCCTCGATCGTCTCCTGGCGGAGCTCGGCGGCGAGCTCGGCGAGCTGGGAGTCGTCGAGCTTCCGCAGATCCTCGGGGCTGCGGACCTTATCGAGAAGCGGTTTGGCTGAGTTCACAGGGACGCCTGTCTTGTGATGTGGGCTGTCGTGACGGTTACACATCCCCGATATGGGGTGCAAACGCATCGTAGCGAGAGGGCCCGATCAAACTTCGTGGGACGTCCGCGTCAGCCGGCCCCATGCCTCGGCCTGCCGGTCGGGCAGGAGCGCCGCGAAGGCGTCGTTGCCGTAGCGCGCCCGCAGCGCCAGCGGCACCGGGCCCAGCACGATCATGTGGTAGTCGAAGTGGCACGGCCGCTCGGCGCCCGAGATGAACAGGAAGTGTATCTTGAAGAAGCTGCCCTGCAGCGCCCTGTAGGTGCCGGGCGTGACGAGCGAGCGCAGCTGCACGGGCACGACGGTCGGGTTGACCCGCTCGTCCTCGGGCACCTTGATGCCGCTGCCGGCGACCGGGTCGGAGCGATAGACGCTCATGACGTCCTTGCGGGCCTGGTACTCGAGCCAGGTGAGGCGGTCGCTCACGGCGAGCCGCGCAAGCGCCTCGCGGAACCACTCCGCCTCCGGCAGGTAGCTGACGATCGGCGTGACGCTTCCCAGGGTGAGCAGCGAAAGGCGCGGCCCGATCCGCCCCAGCGTCGGCTCGAGCCGCATCGCGCGGTCGGCGAGGTCGATCGCCAGGAACGTGCCGGAGCTGTGGCCGACGATCAGGACCTCGTCGATCCCCTCGCGGGCCGCCGCCTCGACGATCCGCTCGGCGAAGCGGTCGAGCCTCTCGTCCCAGTCCGGCCGGCGGTGGCGGGCATAGTCGAGGGTCGCGATCGTGTCGACGAACAGGTAGTCGACGTAGAGCCTGCGGCCGAGCCGGGAGAACAGGACCGCGCTGGTGACGAGGCCGATCAGCGCGCTGAACGGGATCGCGAACTCCGGCTCGGCGCCGGCCAGGCTGGCGGCATAGCCGAGCAGGGTGCCGGTGGTCAGGCCGCTCAGCGCGAAGACGAGCAGCATGACCAGCGGGTAGGCGCTGAACGCGGCGAACTGCCAGGTGTCGGCGATGATCCGCCCGGCGGCGCCGCTCCAGACGTAGTGCCAGTAGGCTTTCAGGCCGCGCGCGAGCTTCCAGAACGGCGAGCGCGCGAGGTCGGCGCGCACGAGGTCGTCCCACTGCAGGAACTCGTAGGTCGTCTCGACGCGCCAGTCGGGGGTCTCCGCGGTGGCCGGCCAGACATAGCTGCCCGAGTCCGAGCGGCGGCTCACCTTTCCCACCGTCGTCTCGACGCCGTAGACCGTCTCGAGGCTTTCGCAGCCCTCGCGGAACAGCCGGCGATAGCTGCGCACGCCGCGGCCGTCATAGCCCGGCACGTAGAAGACGTGGCGCCGGTGCAGCGGGAAGGTCGCGCGGCGCGAGGGTTTGACGCGCTGGACCGAGGGATGCTGGATGATCTCAGCCGACATCGAAGGGCTCCACGCCGGTGGCACGGCCTTCCGCGTCGGCGGCGATCTTCTCCACCCGCATCTCGGCCTGCCGCAGCAGCCTGTCGCAGTGGTTCTTCAGCGCGTCGCCGCGGGAATAGATGGCGATCAACTCCTCCAGCGCGACGTTGCCCTTCTCGAGACGGCCGACGATGCGCTCGAGCTCGGCCAGTGCCTGCTCGAAGCTCATCTGCGCAACCTCGTCGGGAACCGGCTGCGTCTCTTCGGCCATCGATCACTCCAATTGCACAGGTCGGCAGGCGTCCGGCCTTTGTAGCGCGCAGAGAAGCCACAGCGTATGGCATTCCGGCCACAGTGGCCAGCTACGTGCAGGCCGGCAGGGGCGGCGGCTCAGGCCGTCATCAGCGTGCGCACGTGGGCGGCCGTCGAGAGGGCGAGGCCCATCAGGTCGTAGCCGCCCTCGAGCACCGAGACGACGCGGCCGCCGCAGCACGCGTCGGCGACCTCCATGAGACGCCTCGTCCCCCAGGCGAAGTCCTCCTCGACGAAGTTGAGGTTGGCGAGAGGGTCGCGGCGATGGGCGTCGAAGCCGGCCGAGATGATCAGCAGCTCCGGCTGGAACTCCTCGAGGCCCGGCAGGATCATCCCCTCCATCGCCTCGCGGAACTGCGCCCCGCCCGAGCCGGGCGCGAGCGGCGCGTTGACGATGTTGCCCGACGCGCCGTGCTCGGTCGCGGCGCCGGTGCCGGGATAGAGCGGCATCTGGTGCGTCGAGCCGTAGAACAGGTCGGGCTGGTCCCAGAAGATGTCCTGCGTGCCGTTGCCGTGGTGGACGTCGAAATCGACGACGGCGACGCGGCCGAGCCCGTGCACCTTGCGCGCGTGGATCGCCGCGATGGCGGCGTGGTTGAACAGGCAGAAGCCCATGGCCCGCCGCCGCTCGGCATGGTGGCCGGGCGGGCGGGTCGCGCAGAAGGCGTTGCGCACGCGCCCTTCGACCACCTCGTCGACGGCGAGCATCGCCGCGCCGATGCAGCAGAGGGCGGCGTCGAGACTGCCGGGAGAGAGGCTCGTGTCGCCGTCGATATAGGCGATGCCCTCCTCCGGCACGGCCGCCTCGATCGCGCGCACGTAGTCCTCGGGATGGGCGAGCATCGCGCTCTCGATGTCGGCCTTCGGCGCGACGTCGCGCAGCAGCGACTGGAACTCCTCGGCCTCGAGCGCCCGGTTCACGGCGCGCAGGCGGTCCGGTCGCTCGGGATGTCCATCGGGGGTCACGTGGTCGAGGCAGGCGTCGTTGGTGATCAGCAGCGTGGGCAAACTCTTCCCCTCACTCGCACCCCATTATGTTCGTCGAGGCGGCTAGCGCCTCGCTTTCAGCTCGGTCGGGGGCACACTGTCGGCCGGAACGAAGAAATCCTGAACCAGATCCTGCGTCGGGTCGACCCTGTAGCGGTCGAAGTCGGTGACGCCGTGCTCGGCGAGCAGCGTGTCGTCGATCACGAAGCGGCCGGTGAACTCGCGGGACGGCGACGTCAGGATGACGTGGGCCGCGTCGGCGACGATCTCCGGCGTCCGGCTGGCCCGCATCAGCGCGTCGCCGCCGAGCAGGTTGTTGACCGCCGCCGTGGCGATCGTCGTGCGCGGCCAGAGCGCGTTGACCGCCACGCCCTTCGGCCTGAACTCCTCCGCCATGCCGAGCACGCACATCGACATGCCGTATTTCGCCATCGTGTAGGCGACGTGCGGCGCGAACCATTTCGGGCTCATGTCGAGCGGCGGCGACAGCATCAGGATGTGCGGGTTCTCCGCCTTCTCCAGATGCGGCAGGCAGGTCTTCGAGACGAGGAAGGTGCCGCGCGTGTTGACCTGGTGCATCAGGTCGAAGCGCTTCATCTCGGTCTTCGGCGTCGGCGTCAGCGAGATCGCGCTGGCGTTGTTGATGCAGATGTCGATGCCGCCGAAGCGCTCGACGGCGGCCGCGACGGCGGCCTCGACGTTCTCCTCGCTGCGGATGTCGCAGACGATCGGCAGCGCCTTTCCGCCGGCCTTCTCGATCTCCTCGGCCGCCGTGTGGATCGTGCCCTCGAGCTTGGGGTGCGGCTTGTCCGTCTTGGCGGCGATCGCGACGTTGGCGCCGTCGCGCGCCGCCCGCAGGGCGATCGCCAGGCCGATGCCGCGGCTCGCCCCGGTGATGAAGAGCGTGCGTCCCTCGAGCGAGCCCATGTCGCCTCCCTTGTCGTTGTGCGTGCCGGCGCCTGTCAGACGAGCGCGGCGTCGGCCTCGAACATCGCCGTCGCGCCGCCCGTCACGATGCGCGACAGCGCGTCCGCCTCGGGCGAGATGCCTTCCGCGAAGACGCGGGCGACGGCGAGGTGGGTCGTCGCCTGCTCCTCGCCCGACTCCGCCGCGGCGATGGCGCCGCGCAGCAGCCCGGCGCCGCCGGCGGCGATGCCGAACAGGCGCAGATAGGGCGTGGCGGCGGCGAGCGCGGCGGCCTGGTCGACGGCAAGCGTCTCGCGCAGCCAGGAGGTCGCGGCCTCGAGCGCGTCGAGCGACCGCCCGACCGACGCCCCGGCCTCCGCGAGGCCCGGCACGTCGGAGCCGGCCGCCCGGTCGACCGCGGCGCGGGCGTCGGCGACATAGGCCGCGACCGCCCCGCCGTCCGACTGCGGCAGCTTGCGGGTCACGAGGTCGATCGCCTGGATGCCGTTCGTGCCCTCGTAGATCGGCGCGATGCGCGCGTCGCGCAGGTGCTGCGCCGCCCCGGTCTCCTCGATGAAGCCCATGCCGCCGTGGACCTGCACGCCGAGCGAGGCGACCTCGACGCCGATATCGGTGGAGTAGGCCTTGGCGACGGGCGTCAGCAGGTTGGCCCGCTCCTGCGCGGCCTGGCGCTCGCCCTCGTCGGAGGCGCGGCGCGCGAGGTCGAGCGCATAGGCCGTCTCGTAGCAGATGACGCGGGCGGCGGCCGTCTGCGCCTTCATCAGGAGCAGCATGCGGCGCACGTCGGGATGCTCGATGATCGCCGAGGTGTCGCCCTTCGGCGCGCCGGGCGCACGGCCCTGCCGGCGCTCGCGGGCATAGGCCAGCGCCTGCTGGTAGGCGCGCTCGGCGATCGCCACGCCCTGCAGGCCGACCGCCAGGCGGGCATTGTTCATCATGGTGAACATGCAGTTGAGGCCGCGGTTCTCCTCGCCGACGAGATAGCCGACGGCGCCCTCGCCCTCGCCGAACGCCATCGAGCAGGTCGGGCTCGCGTGGATGCCCAGCTTGTGCTCGATGCCGGTGCAGCGCAGGTCGTTGCGGATCGAGAAGCGCCCGTCCGCGTCCGGCAGGAACTTCGGCACGAGGAACAGCGAGATGCCGCGCGTGCCCTCCGGCGCGTCCGGCAGGCGCGCCAGCACGAGGTGCACGATGTTGTCGGTCAGGTCGTGCTCGCCGTAGGTGATGTAGATCTTCTGGCCGCGGATGCGGTAGCTGCCGTCATCGTGCCGCTCGGCCTTCGTGCGCAGCAGGGCGAGGTCGGAGCCGGCCTGCGGCTCCGTCAGGTTCATCGTGCCGCTCCACTCGCCCGAGACGAGCTTCGGCAGGTAGGTCTTCTTCAGGAAGGGCGAGCCGTGCGCCTCCAGCGCCTCGATCGCGCCGCTCGTCAGCACCGGGCCGATGCCGAAGGCCATCGAGGCCGAGTTCCACATCTCCGTCGTCGCGGCGAACAGCATCAGCGGCAGGTTCTGGCCGCCGTGCTCCTCCGGCGCGCTCAGGCCGACCCAGCCGCCCTCGACCCAGCGCCTGTAGACGTCCACCCAGCCGGGCGGCGTGCGCACGACGCCGTTCTCGAAGGGCGTCCCGTGCTGGTCGCCGATGCGGTTCAGCGGCGCGATCTCCTCGGAGGCGAAGCGTCCCGCCTCCTCGAGCACCGCGTCGACGAGATCGGCCGAGAGGTCGGGAAACAGGCCCCGCTCCAGGAGATCCCCAAGCCCCGCCGCGTGGCGCAGCGTGTGCGAGATCTCGGCGACGGGAACGCGGAAGGACATGCTCTCACTCCTCGGGGGGGCCTGGCGAGAAAGGCGGCCAGATTAAGCGTGCGGTCTCGAACGTCAACGCGGATGCGACGTTCCTCGTTTTGCCCTATGCATCCTGCTCTGGCTCCTGCAGGGGAAGGCAAGTGGCTTCCGACGCAACCGAACATCCGCGCGTGCTCGACCTCGCCGACCCGGCCGCCGAATCGGCCGCGCTCAAGGCGCTCGACGGCGGCCGGCTCGTCGTCATCCCGACCGAGACCGTCTACGGGCTCGGCGCCGACGCGACGTCGGGCAGCGCCGTCCTGAGGATCTACGAGGCCAAGGACCGGCCCCGCTTCAACCCGCTGATCGTGCATTGCGCCAGCCAGAGGATGGCGCAGCGCTACGGCATGTTCGACGGGCGCGCCTGCCGGCTCGCCGAGGCCTTCTGGCCGGGGCCGCTGACCCTCGTCGTGCCGAAGGTCGAGCCCTCGCCGATCAGCGACCTCGTCACCGCCGGGCAGCGCACGATCGCCTTGCGCATCCCCGGCCTCGAGCCGGTGCGGCGGCTGATCGCCGAGCTCGACCGGCCGCTCGCCGCGCCGAGCGCCAACCGGTCGGGCCGCATCAGCCCGACGACCGCCGAGGCGGCCGCCGCCGACCTCGACGGCCGCGTCGCCCTCGTGCTCGACGCCGGCCCGTGCACCGTGGGGGTGGAATCGACCATCGTCGCCTGCACCGGGGATGCGCCCGTGCTGCTGCGCCCCGGCGGGGTGGCGCGCGAGGCGATCGAGGCCGTGCTCGGCGAGCCTCTCGGACGCCCCGCCGCCGACACCGGCGAGGACGCGCCCCAGGCCCCGGGGATGCTGCGCTCGCACTATGCGCCGTCCGCGCGGGTGCGGCTGGAGGCGGCGGAGGCGCGGCCGGGCGAGGCCTACCTGGCGTTCGGCGAGGTGCCCGCAGGCGCGCCCGCGGACCGTGTCCTCAACCTCTCCGCCAGCGGCGACCTCAGGGAGGCCGCGATCAACCTCTTCGCCTATCTCCGGCGGCTCGACGAGACCGGGGCCGAGACCATCGCCGTCGCGCCGATCCCCGAGGAAGGCCTCGGCGAGGCGATCAACGACCGCCTGCGCCGCGCCGCCGCGCCGCGTTGACCGCCCGCCCGCCACATCGACACGCAGGGCGCGGGACCATAGGGTCCGGCCCGATCCGCAACAGCCGAGGTTCCCGATGAGCCCAGACCTGCTCGACCGTTTCGCCGCCATCGTCGGCGAGCGCAATGCGCTGCGCGACCCCGCGGACCAGGAGCCCTACCTCGTGGAGTGGCGCAGGCTCTGGCACGGCCACACGCCGGTCGTGCTGCGGCCGGGCTCGACGGCAGAGGTTTCGGAGATCCTGAAGCTCGCCTCGGACACGGAGACGAAGATCGTGCCGCAGGGCGGCAACACGGGCCTCGTCGGCGGCCAGGTGCCGGACGGCGACCAGGTGCTCCTGTCGCTGTCGCGCATGCGCACGGTGCGCGCGGTCGACCCCGAGGGCAACACGATCACCGTCGATGCCGGCGTCACGCTGGCGGAGGTGCAGGCGGCGGCGCAGGAGGTCGACCGCCTGTTCCCGCTGAGCCTCGCCTCCGAGGGCACCTGCCAGATCGGCGGCAACCTCGCGACGAATGCCGGCGGCACCGGCGTGCTCGCCTACGGCAACACGCGCGACCTCGTGCTCGGCCTCGAGGTGGTGCTGGCCGACGGCCGCGTGTGGAACGGCCTGAGGACGCTGCGCAAGGACAACACGGGCTACGACCTGCGCCACCTCTTCGTCGGCTCCGAGGGCACGCTCGGCATCATCACCGGCGCGGTGATGAAGCTCTTCCCGAAGCCGCGCTCCACCGTGACGGCGATGGCGGCCCTGCCCTCGCCGGCGGAGGCGCTGCGGCTCCTGTCGATGCTCCGGGGCGCCGGCGGCGGCACGGTCACGAGCTTCGAGATCCTGCCGCGCATCGGCATCGAGTTCGTCGTCCGGCACGCCGAGGGCGCGCGCGATCCCTTCGAGGCGCCGCACCCCTGGTACGTGCTGGCCGAAATCTCCTCGGGCGCGGCGGAGGATCCGGCCCGCGACGCGCTCGAGACGGCGCTCGCCGAGGCGTTCGAGGCGGGGCTGCTGGAGGATGCCGTCGTCGCGCGCTCGCACGACCAGGCGGCGAGCCTGTGGTACCTGCGCGAGATGCTGTCGGAGGTCCAGATCCACGAAGGCGGCTCGATCAAGCACGACGTGTCGGTCCCGGTGGCCCGCGTGCCCGAGTTCCTGGAGCAAGCGATCGCCGCCGTCGAGGCCGAGATCCCCGGCTGCCGGCCGGTGCCGTTCGGCCATCTCGGCGACGGCAACATCCACTTCAACGTGTCGCAGCCCGGGAACATGGCGAAGGACGATTTCCTCGGCCGGTGGGACGAGATGAACGGGCTCGTCCACGGCATCGTCGCCGACATGCACGGCTCGATCTCGGCCGAGCACGGCATCGGCCAGCTCAAGAAGAAGATCCTGCCGCAGGTGAAGGACCCCGTCGAGTTCGAGCTGATGCGGACGATGAAGCGGACGCTCGACCCGAAGGGGATCCTCAACCCCGGCAAGGTGCTGGACTAGAGCCCCGCAGGCGGAACCCGGCCCCGGGCCGCGAATTGCCATCACGACCTCCGGCCGCGGGAGACCTGTCTTGAGCCTGTCCGACGATGCGCTGATCTGCGCCTTCGATTTCGACCGCGAGGGGCGCGGCACCCCGCTCGGGCCCGCCGACCTCGAACGCCCCACACCCGACGGCGGCTGGCGCTGGGTCCACTGCGACCGCCTCGATCCCTCGACCCGCCAGTGGGTCGAGACGCGCGACAGCCTGCCCTTCCTCGCCTGCGAGGCGCTGTTCGACGAGGAGACGCGGCCGCGCACCGAGCGCTTCGGCGAGAGCCTGCTCGTCTTCCTGCGCGGCGTGAACCTCAATCCCGGCGCCGAGCCGGAGGACATGGTGGCGCTTCGCGTCTGGGTGCGGCCGGGCCTCGTCGTCTCGCTGCGCCGCTTCAAGGTGTTCGCGGTGCAGGCGATCCGCGAGTCCGTCGAGGCGGGGCAGCGGATGCCCTCCGAGGCGTGCTTCATGGGCGAACTGATCGAGGGCCTGACCGACCGGCTTGCCGACACCGTCGATCGCCTCGAGGACCAGATCGACGCCATGGAGGAGCGCAGCCTGGGGCGGGACAGCGGCCCGATCCGCAAGGAGCTCACGGAACTGCGCCGCGACGTGATCGGCTACCGGCGCTTCCTGTCGCCGCAGCGCGACGCGATCGGCAGGCTGCTGGGGCTCTCGCCCGACTGGCTCGACGAGGAGGCGCGCGCGCAGATCGGCGAGGCGGCGCAGGACCTGACGCGGGTGATCGAGATGCTCGATTCCGTGCGCGACCGCTCGGCGCTGCTCCAGGAGGAGCTGGCCAACCGGGCGTCGGAGGAGATGAACCGGGCGATGTACGTGCTGTCGATCGTCGGCGCGATCTTCCTGCCGCTCGGCTTCCTGACCGGCCTTCTCGGCATCAATGTCGGCGGCATTCCCGGCAGCGATTCCGGCATCGGCTTCGCCGTGGTGTGCCTGATCGTCATCGGCATCATCGCCGTCCAGCTCGCGATCTTCCGGCGGATGGGCTGGTTCTGAAGCTTTTTTCTCCCGTCGGCCTCCCAGGCACCGGTTCACGCCCCCTAAACCTTTGGGCTGGATAAATTTTGAGGGGTGAACCGGGGGCGTTCGACAAAATATGCGCGCGAGGATGTCACTGCGATCCTTCCTGGGGCTGCCGGGCAACGATCCGGAGCTCGCCCAGGCCCAGCTCTTCGCGTTCAGCCGGCAGGTCCCGCACCTCTATTTCATCCTGTGGGTGAACACGCTCTCCGTCGCCTACACCCATTACGGCCTGGCGCCGCGCTTCCTCACCGTGGTGCTGCCGGCGATCTGGACGGCGATCTGCGCGCTGCGCGTCTTCATGTGGCACCGGCTGCGCCACCGCGCCGTCAGCCACGAGATGGCGGTGCGGCAACTGGGCCTCTCCGTCGCGCTGGTCCTCGTCTTCGGCTCCGCCTGTGCCATCTGGTCGTTCTTCCTGTTCGGCTACGGCACGCCGCTGACCCGCAGCCACATCATCCTCGAGGTCGCGCTGACGGTGATCGGCTGTTGCGTCTGCCTCGTCCACCTGCGGGCCGCGGCGATCCTCCTCGCGGCGATCATCTTTTCCCCGCTGCTGGCGATGCTCGTGCTGTCCGGCAACCAGGTGTTCGCCGTGATGGCGGTCAACATCGCCCTCGTCTCGATCGGCACGTCGATCGTCATGGTGACGAACTACGACGACTTCCGGCGCCTCGTGGCGTCCCGCAAGGCGATCCTGAGCAAGAACATCGAGACCCAGCACCTGAGCGACGAGAACGCCCGGCTCGCCAACCTCGACCAGCTGACGGGGCTCGCCAGCCGCCGCCGCTTCTTCGCCGAGCTCGACGCCTGCGCCGCCCACGCGGCGCCGCGCGGGGGTCGCCCCGCCGTGGCGATGCTCGACCTCGACGGCTTCAAGACGATGAACGACGTCTACGGCCACGTGGCCGGCGACGCCATCCTCGCCGAGGTCGGCCGCCGCCTGTGCGGGGCCTGCGGCGACCGGGCCCTGCCGGCGCGGCTCGGCAGCGACGAGTTCGCGCTCCTCGCGACGGGCGTCGAGGACGCCGATCTCGACGCCTTCGTCGGCGGCATCCTCGAGACGCTGCACCGGCCGGTGATCACCGGCGAAGGGGCGTGCAGCCTCTCGGTGTCGGTCGGCCTCGCGACCTGGCCCGGGAGCGGCGGCACGGCGAAGGAGCTCTTCGACCGCGCCGCCTACGCCCTGAACTTCGCCAAGCGGCACGTGCGCGGCTCCGTCGTCAGGTTCTCGCAGGAGCACGAGACGGAGATCCACGCCGCCGCGCTGGTCGAGCGCGCCCTGAGGGACGCCGACCTCGAGGCCGAGCTCGATCTCGAGTTCCAGCCGATCGTCGACGCCGCGAGCGGCCGCACGCTCGGCTTCGAGGCGCTCGCCCGCTGGGAGAGCCCCGCCCTCGGCAAGGTCATGCCGGGGCGGTTCATCCCGATCGCCGAGCGCTCCAACCTGATCAGCCGCATCTCGCTCGTCCTGCTCGAGAAGGCGCTGGCGACGGCGCGCATCTGGCCGGACGACGTGCGCATCGCCTTCAACCTCTCGGCGCGCGACATCGTGCGAGCCGCAGGCCGCCCGCGCCATCGTCCGGCTCATCGAGGAGAGCGGGGTCGCCCCGGGCCGCATCGACCTCGAGGTGACGGAAAGCGCGCTGATGGCGGAGTTCGACCTGGCGCTCGACCACCTGACGCGGCTGCGCGAGATCGGCGTGCGCATCGCGCTCGACGATTTCGGCACGGGCCATTCGAGCCTCGGCCACGTCCACCGCCTGCCGCTCGACAAGATCAAGATCGACCGCAGCTTCGTCGCCGAGATCGACACGGACCGGACCTGCCTCAGCATCGTGCGCACGATCGTCGAGCTGTGCCGCAACCTCGACCTCGGCTGCGTCGTGGAAGGCATCGAGACCGAGCGCCAGCGCACGATCCTCGCCGGGATCGGCTGCACCCGGATGCAGGGCTACCTGTTCGGCCGCCCGATGCCGCTGGCCGACGCGACGGCGCGAATCGCGGCCGAGCGCGCCTGCATCGCCGTCACCAGGAACGGCTCCGGCTGCGGCTGAGCCTTCAAAGCAACTTCATCTGCGGCGGCGCCTCGCCGTCCTCGCCCGCCGGCCGCGCCCCGCCGTCCGCCGCCTCGGGCGGGCTGTCGAGCGGCGCCTGGATCGAGGGGTCGTCGTTCGCGACCGCATTGACCCGCGTCGAGATCGGACGGGCGGTGAAGAAGTCCTCCGGCGCGGGCGCCAGCAGGTCGCGCACCTGGTCGACGCGGTCGGCGTCGTAGGCCATCCAGCGGTCGTAGTCCTCGGGCCGCAGCACCACCGGCATGCGGTCGTGCAGCGGCCGCAGCGTCTCGTTCGCCGCGGTCGTCACGATCGTCGCGGTGTCGATCTCGCCGCCGCCGGGCTCGAGCCACGTCTCCCAGAGGCCCGCGAAGGCGAAGGGGGCGCCGTCCGGCCGGTGGATGAAGTAGGGCTGCTTCGGCCCCTTGCCGACCTTCCGCCACTCGTAGAAGCCGTCGGCGGGGATCAGGCAGCGTCGGCGGCGGAAGGCGTTGCGGAACGCCGCCTTCTCCGCCACGCTCTCGGCGCGGGCGTTGATCAGGGTCGGGAAGCCCGAGGGGTCCTTCAGCCAGGACGGCAGGAGGCCCCAGCGCATGAGGACGAAGCTTCGCTCGCCGTGGTCGAGCCGGACGACCGGAATCGGCTGCGTCGGCGCGATGTTGTAGCGCGGCGGGAAGTTGGGGTGCTCGCGGTAGGCGAAGGCCTGGCGCACGGCCTCCGGCGGCAATGTCAGACTGTATCGGCCACACATGAGGGCGTTTCTAGCAGGAAAGCCCCGTCGCGGAGAATGAAGATTGAGCGAGGCCGGTGACGAACGGCGCTTCCCGACGCGCCCCTTCCTCGGGGCGTCGGTCGCGGTCTTCCGCGACGGCCGCGTCCTGCTCGCCCGGCGCGGCAATCCGCCGCTTCAGGGGCTGTGGAGCCTGCCGGGCGGCGGCGTCGAGCTCGGCGAGACCCTCGCCGAGGCCGCCCTGCGCGAGCTGGCCGAGGAGACCGGCGTGTCGGCCGAGATCGTCGGGCCGGCCGACTATGTCGACATCATCCGCCGCGACGAGGGGGGCCGCGTCGAGCGGCACTACGTGGTCGTGGCGTTCGCGGCACGCCACCTCGCGGGCGAGCCGCAGCTCGGCGAGGGCACGGCCGACATTCGCTGGGTCGGGCTCGACGAGCTCGGCGGCCTCGAGCTGACCGAAGGCGCGGCCGAGGTGATCGGCAAGGCGGCCGCCCTGGCGGACGGGCGCGCGCAAGATGTTGGCCGGAGCTCCGACCAGGGGTAAAAGACCGTCATGAAGCGCGCGCGCCCCCTTTTCCTCGCCCTCCTGCTGCTCGCCAGCGTCGTGCCAGCCGGGGCGGCGCCGCCGGAGGATCCCCCGTACGAGAAGGAGATGGTCCGCCTCGCCGAGATCCTCGGCTCGGTGCACTATCTGCGGGAGCTGTGCGGCGCCGACGAGGGCCAGACCTGGCGGTCGCTGATGCAGCAGCTCCTCGACGCGGAGAACCCCACGCCGGAGCGCCGCGCCAAGCTCGTCGACAGCTTCAACCGCGGCTATCACGGCTTCCAGCAGAGCTATCACCGCTGCACCGACACGGCCGTCTACCTGATCCGCACCTACATGGACGAGGGCGCCGACCTCGCCCAGAAGATCGCCTCGCGCTACGGCCAGTAGCGCCCTACCAGACGAGCGCGCCGCCGAGCACGATCACGCCGAGCCCGGCGAGGATCGAGCCCGAGACGACGTTGATCTTGTGCAGCGTCCCGTCCGAGAACCGGTCGCGCAGCCTCGTGATCAGGGTCGCGAGGCCGAGCCACCACAGGAGCGCGCCGGCGACGACGGACAGCACCAGCAGCACCGTCGTGGTGCGGCTCATGTGATGCATCATGTGCTCGCCGGCCATGCCGGAGAACATCGCGGCGAAGGCGATGAGCGCGCCCGGATTCGTGACCGTCACCGCGAAGGCCGCCACCGCGCCGCGCATGATCGGCGGGCGCTGGCTCGGGTCGACGTCCCGGCTGATATGGGGATGCGAGCGGATGACCAGGAGCGCCGAACAGGACGAGCACGACGCCGCCGACGATCCGGACGGTCTGGCTGTAGGCCATGATCGTCTCCTTCGCCGCCTCGAAGCCGGAGGCGGCGATCGTCGCGAGGATGCCGTCGCCGAGCGAGGCGCCGATCCCGGCCACGAAGGCGGGGAGGAAGCCATAGCGCACCGCCCGCTCCATGCAGATGATGTTGGCGGGTCCGACGGGCGCGGAGACGAGTATCCCGACCAGGATACCGATCGGCAGGACAGCGAGTTGCGGCATCAAGGGACGGAGCGATGACCTTCGGTTGCGGTGTCTCTTAGGCCCGGCGCCGCGGCGTCACAACCGCGGCGCCGGCGCCTGCGAGGAAAAGAGGCAGGGCGGTTGCCCACGGATCAGTCCGGCAGAAGCGCCTCGAGGAACTCGATCGGCCGCCCGGTGGCGGGCGCGGCGAGGTCGCCCTCCCACATGACGCGCCGCCCGCGGATGATCGTGCCGACCGGCCAGCCCGTGACGGTGCGGCCGTCATGCGGCGTCCAGGCGCAGCGCGAGGCGATCCAGGAATCGGTGATCGTCTCGCGGCGCTTGAGGTCGACCACCGTGAAGTCCGCGTCGTAGCCGGCGGCGATGCGGCCCTTGCGGGCGATGCCGAAGATGCGCGCCGGGCCGGCGCTCGACATGTCGACGAAGCGCTCGAGGCTCATCCGCCCCGCCGCCACGTGGTCGAGCATGACCGGCACGAGCGTCTGCACCCCCGTCATGCCGGAGGGCGAGGCGGGATAGGGCTTGGCCTTCTCCTCCAGCGTGTGCGGCGCGTGGTCGGAGCCGAGCACGTCGGCCGTGCCGTTGGCGATGCCGAGCCACAGCCCGTCGCGATGCCGCGCCTCGCGCACCGGCGGGTTCATCTGCAGCTTCGTGCCGAGCCGCGCGTAGTCGTCGGCGGTCAGCGTCAGGTGGTGCGGCGTCACCTCCACCGTCGCGACGTCCTTGTGGTCGGCGAGGAACGCCATCTCCTCGGCCGTCGAGATGTGCAGCACGTGGATGCGCTTGCCGTGCCGGTGGGCGAGCGAGACGAGGCGCTGCGTCGCCATCATCGCCGCCGTCTCGTCGCGCCAGACGGGATGGGACGTGCGGCTCGTTCTCGATCCTGCAGGTCCATGCGCTCGCGCAGCCGCGGCTCGTGCTCGGCGTGGAACGAGGCGCGGCGGCGGATGCGCGACAGGATCTCGGACAGGCCCTCGTCGTCCTCGACGAGCAGCGAGCCGGTCGAGGAGCCGATGAAGACCTTCACCCCGGCGCAGCCCGGCAGCATCTCGAGCGTCGCGATCTCGTGGGCGTTCTCGGCCGTGCCGCCCATGAAGAAGGCGTGCTCGCAGTGCATGCGGTTGCGGGCGCGGTCGAGCTTGTCCTGGAGCGCCGCCGCGCTCGTCGTCTGCGGCGAGGTGTTCGGCATCTCGAAGACGCCGGTGACGCCGCCCATCACCGCGGCGAGCGAGCCCGTCTCGAGGTCTTCCTTGTGCTCGCCGCCCGGCTCGCGGAAATGCACCTGCGTGTCGATGACGCCCGGCAGCACGTGCAGGCCGGTGCAGTCGATGACCTCCCCCGCGTCGCCGGTGATGCGGCCGATCTCGACGATCCGCCCGTCGCGCACCGCCACGTCCCGCTGGCCGGTGCCGTCCTGGTTGACGACGGTGCCGTTCCTGAGAACGAGATCGTAGGTCGGAATCATGTTCGCTCCGGTTGCTTCGCTTGTCTCGGCTTCGGGGTGCGCATAGGTAGCACGAAACGCCGCCGATCCCAGACGAGGTAGCAAGAATGGCCGAAAGCTCATCCGCCCGGCTCGACGACCGCGCCGTCGTCGAGGTCAAGGGCGACGGCGCCGCCGACTTCGTGGCGGGGCTCGCCACGGTGGAGCTGTCGCACCTCTCGCCGGAGGCCCCGCGGCACGGCGCGCTGCTGACGCCGCAGGGCAAGATCCTGTTCGATTTCGCGATCCATCCGGGCGAGTCCGGCGTGCTGATCGACGTCGCCGCCGGGCAGCGCGACGAGCTCGCGAAACGGCTCATGTTCTACCGCCTGCGGCTGAAGCTCGACATCGCGCCGCGCGAGGACCTCGCCGTCTTCGCCGTGTGGAACGGCGACGGCGGCTCCGACCTGCCCGCCGACCCGCGCCTCGCAGCCCTCGGCCGCCGCGGCATCCGCGCCGCCTCGCTGTCGCCGGCCGACGTCGCGCCGGGAGCCGTGGCCGCCGACGCGGCGGCCTATCACGGCCACCGCATCGCCTGCGGCGTGCCGGAATGTCCCCGCGACTTCCCGGCGAACGACGTCTTCCCGCACGAGGCCGACCTCGACGCGCTGCACGCCGTCGACTTCGACAAGGGCTGCTATGTCGGCCAGGAGGTCGTCTCGCGCATGCACCACCGCGGCACCGCGAAGAAGCGCTTCCTGATCGTCGAGGGCGACGGCGACCTGCCGGCGCCGGGCAGCGAGATCCGCGACGGCGAGACGCTGCTCGGCACGATGGGCTCGTCGGCCGGCGCGCTCGGCCTCGCGCTGATGCGGCTCGACCGGACGGCCGACGCGCTCGCGGCCGGCCGCGCCATCTCCGGCGACGGCGTGGCGCTCCGGCCGCGCGTGCCGGACTGGCTGCCGGTCTCGCTGACGTCGACGCCGTCGGAGGAACGCGCTTGAGCCAGCCGGCCGAAGGAGCCCGCGTCTGGCAGCGCATGCTGTCCGGGCGCCGGCTCGACCTGCTCGACCCCTCCCCGCTCGACGTCGAGATCGAGGACGTCGCGCACGGCCTCGCCCGCGTCGCGCGCTGGAACGGCCAGACGGTCGGCACCCACGCCTACTCGGTCGCCCAGCACAGCCTGCTCGTCGAGGACCTCGTCGGCCGCCTGGCGCCGAAGACGGAGCCGCGCTGGCGGCTCGCCGCGCTGCTGCACGACGCGCCGGAATACGTGATCGGCGACATCATCAGCCCCTTCAAGGCGGTGCTCGGCGACAGCTACAAGGCGGTCGAGAACCGCATCCTGCGCGCCGTCCACCTGCGCGCCGGGCTGCCGGCCGAGCGGCCGGAGCGGATCTCGGCGCTGATCAAGCGCGCCGACCAGGCCTCCGCCTATCTCGAGGCGACCCAGCTCGCCGGCTTCTCGCGCGAGGAGGCGCGGCGGCTGTTCCGCAAGCCGGCCGGCAGCGGCAGCCGCGACATCGAGGCCGACTACCAGCTCGTGCCGGTGACGACCCGCGAGGCCGAGGAGCGCTACCTCGCCCGCTACGAGGAACTGACGCGCGAGGCTGGCGTGGCCGCGTCCGCATGCCCTATCTCTTGAGAGGCCGGCGCAGCGCCGCGCCCGAATGTCAGTGAGGCACCGATGCCCGAGATCCACGTCTGCTCTCTCGCCCGGCTGCCGAAGGTGACCGCCGCCTGCGGGGCGAGCCACGTCGTCACGCTGGTGACCGCCGAGACGCCGGTGCCGCGCCCGGAGTCCATCGAGACCGGCAACCACCTTCTCCTCGGCATGAACGACATCGTCAGCGCGGCGGACGGCATGGTGATGCCCGGCCGGCAGCACGTGCTCGACCTCATCGACTTCGCGCAGCGCTGGGACCGCGAGCACCCGATCGTCGTGCATTGCTGGGCCGGCATCAGCCGCTCCACCGCCGCGGCCTTCATCATGGCCTGCGCCCTGCGGCCCGACTTCGACGAGGAGGAGCTTGCCCGCGACATCCGCTTCCGCTCGCCGACCGCCACGCCGAACCGGCGCCTCGTGGCGCTCGCCGACGAGGCGATCGGGCGCGACGGCCGGATGGTGCGGGCGATCGAGGCGATCGGCCGCGGCTCCTTCGCCTACGAGGGCGTGCCGTTCGCCATCCCCATCGGGAAGCGCGGCTGATGCAGGGCGACGAGGGCCCCCACGTCCCGCCGCCGACGACGCAGATCGAGATCGGCCTCAACGCCGCGATCGTCGCGGTGCACGGGGAGAGCCCGGTCGTGCTCGTGGTGCCGCACCAGGGAGAGCCGGACCCGCGCGACGCCCTGCCCTTCGGCCCGTTCGACCCGCTCGCCCACCGCACGATGGAGATCGGCCTGAGGAGCTGGGTCGCCGAGCAGACCTCGCTCAAGCTCGGCTATGTCGAGCAGCTCTACACCTTCGGCGACCGCGGCCGGCACGCCCGGCCCGGCGACGAGACGCCCCACGTCATGTCGGTCGGCTACCTCGCCCTGACGCGGATCCCCGAGGACGAGGCGCCCGGCGCGCACGAGGGCTGGCGCTTCGAGGACTGCTACGCCTACTTCCCGTGGGAGGACTGGCGGCAGGGCCGGCCGGGAATGCTCGACAGCCGCATCATTCCGGCGCTCGAAGCGTGGCTCGAGGACCTGAGGCCGCGCCATCCCGCGCCGCAGGGCTTCGACCGCCGCGACCGCTTCGCCCTCGCCTTCGGCCTCGACGGCCACTGGGACGAGGAGCGCGTGCTCGACCGCTACGAGCTGCTCTACGAGGCGGGCCTCATCGAGGAGGCGCGCGCCGACGGCCGCGAGATCGCATTGTGCCGGCCGCCGCTCGACCCGCCGCTCGGCCGGCCCATGCGCTTCGACCACCGCCGCATCCTGGCGACCGCGATGGGCCGGCTGCGCGCGAAGCTCAAGTACCGCCCGGTGATCTTCGAGCTGATGGCGCCCGACTTCACCCTCACCGAGCTGCAGCACACGGTCGAGGCGATCGCCGGGCGCCACGTGCACAAGCAGAACTTCCGCCGCTTCGTGGAGCAGGCGGCGCTGGTCGAGGCGACCGGCGACGTGCGCACCACGACCGGCGGCCGGCCGGCCCGGCTCTTCCGCTTCCGCCGCGAGGTCGTGCGCGAGCGTCCCTCCCCCGGCGTCCGGTTCGGCGCCCGGGGATAGGCGCACCCCACCTCCCCCTGAGGGGGAGGTCGACGCGAAGCGTCGGGTGGGGGTGGGCCGCTTGCTCCGAGCCTGCCGCTCCACCCCACCCGGGCTTTGCCCGACCCTCCATCGAGGGGAGGGTGAGGTCAGTCGCGTCGCCACCGCGTGGCAGAGGGCCGTGTCGCTCCTCAGCCGATATCCACCACCACGCGGCCGCGGATCTTGTTCTCGAGGATGTCGTGGCAGGCCTGGATCACGTCGTCGAACGGGACGTGGCTCGACAGCCCCTCGAGCTTCTTCAGGTCGAGATCCTGGACGAGCCGGGCATAGGCCTCGGTGCGCAGCGCCTTCGGCGCCATCACGGAATCGATGCCGAGGAGCGACACGCCGCGCAGGATGAACGGCGCCACCGTCGCCGGCAGGTCCATGCCGCCGGCGAGGCCGCAGGCGGCGACGGCCCCGCGATACTTCGTCATCGACAGGACGTTCGCGAGCGTCGTGGAGCCGACGCAGTCGACCGCGGCGGCCCAGCGCTCCTTGCCGAGCGGCCTGCCCTTCTCCGACAGTTCGGCGCGGTCGAGGATCTCCGCGGCCCCGAGGCCCTTCAGCCAGTCGGCCTCGGCGGCGCGGCCGGTCGAGGCGATGACGTGGTGGCCGAGCTTCGACAGGATCGAGACGGCGACCGAGCCGACGCCGCCCGAGGCGCCGGTGACCAGCACCGGCCCGGCGTCGGGCGTCAGCCCGTGCTTCTCGAGGGCGAGGATCGACAGCATGGCGGTGTAGCCGGCCGTGCCGATCGCCATCGCCTGGTCGGTCGTCAGCCCGTCCGGCAGCTTGACGAGCCAGTCGGCCTTCACGCGCGCCTTCCCGGCGAAGCCGCCGTAATGGGTCTCGCCGACGCCCCAGCCGTTGAGGACGACCTTGTCGCCGGGCTTGAAGTCGGGGCTGTCGGAGCTTTCGACGGTGCCGGCGAAGTCGATGCCGGGGATCATCGGCCAGCGCCGCACGACGGGCGACTTGCCCGTGACCGCCAGCCCGTCCTTGTAGTTCACGGTGGAGTGGGCGACGTCGACGACGACGTCGCCGTCCATCAGATCGTCGACGCTCAGCTCCGTCCGCTCGACCTTCTGGCCTTTCTCGCCCTCCTTCGAAATCAGGATGGCGGGGAAGCGGTCAGCCATGAGATCCTCCTTCGGGTGCTTGCGATACGCCTACCTGCCCGCATTTGCCGGAGCGGGGCAAGCGGCTGCGTACGGTGCAAACGCGGAACGTTCCCGGGCGTGCCATGCTTGGTGGCGATGACCAACCGCGACATGAAACCTCTGGACTGCATGGTGATCGGCGGCGGGCCCGCCGGCCTGACCGGCGCGATCTATCTGGCGCGCTTCCGGCGGCCCTTCGTCGTCTTCAATTCAGGCGCGAGCCGCGCCTCGATCATTCCCACGACGCACAACCACCCGGGCTACCCCGACGGCATTTCCGGCGCCGACCTTCTGGAACGCCTGCGGCGGCAGGCGACGCGCTACGGCGCGCCGCTGGTGCGCGACGAGGTCACGGCGCTCGAACGTGCGGCGGACGGGACCTTCGAGGCGCGCACGGCCGGAGGGGATACCTGGCGCGCGAGAACGGTCCTGTTCGCGGCGGGTGCCGTCGACGTGACGGCGCCGGTGCCGCGCCTCGACGAGGCGATCTCGGCCGGGCGGGTGCGCTACTGCCCGATCTGCGACGGCTTCGAGGCGATCGAGCGCCGCATCGGCGTGCTCGGCCACGGCGCCAGCGCCACGGAGGAGGCGATCTTCCTGCGCGCCTACAGCCACGACGTGACGGTGATGAGCCACGAGGCGCCGTTCGAGGCGGATGCGGCGCAGGCCGAGCGTCTCGCCTCCCACGGGGTCGCGTCCGTCGCGCAGGCGGTCGGGGCCTTCGACTGGGACGAGAGCGGCATCGAGGCGGTCACGACCGACGGCCACCGCCACCGCTTCGACACGCTCTATGTCGCGCTCGGCCTCGACGTCAGGAGCCGGCTGGCGCAGGCGCTCGGCGCCGAGGCGACGGGCAAGGGCGCGCTTGCGACCGACGACCACCAGCGCACGAAGGTGCCGGGGCTCTACGCCGCCGGCGACGTCGTCGACGGGCTCGACCAGATCAGCGTCGCCATGGGCCAGGCCGCGAGGGCCGCGACCGCCATCCACAACGACCTCAGGGACTGAGGCCGGCCGCCGCAAGGCGTCCCGCTCCTTCCGCGAAAGCGGGGATGCCTGGCGTCGAGAGGTCACTCCGCCGGCTGCAGCCGCGCGACCGGCGCCTCGCGGATCGGGAAGTGCACGATGGCGGCGAAGACGCCCATCGCGACGGCGAGCCACCAGAAGCCGTCGTAGGAGCCGTAGGCGGCATAGAACACGCCGCCCAGCCAGACGCCGATGAACGAGCCGATCTGGTGGCTGAGGAAGACGAGGCCGAACAGCGTGCCCATGTAGCGCGGCCCGAACATCGCCGCGACGAGGCCGGAGGTCGGCGGCACCGTGGAGAGCCAGAGGATGCCGATGACGGCGGAGAAGACGATGACGCTCGCGGGGCTCGCCGGCATCAGGATGAAGGCGGCGATCGACACCGAGCGCAGGCCGTAGATCCAGCACAGGATCGAGCGCTTCGGCATCTTCCCGCCCATCACGCCCGACGAATAGGCGCCGACGACGTTGAACAGGCCGATGATCGCCAGCGACCAGGCGCCGAGATAGGGCGGCATGCCGATGTCGTTGAGATAGGCCGGCATGTGGACGGTGATGAAGGCGACCTGGAAGCCGCAGACGAAGAAGCCGGTGACGAGCAGCAGGTAGGAGCGGTGAGCGAAGGCCTCCGAGAGCGCCTGCCCGAAGGTCTGCTCGTCGGCCGGCCGGACATAGCCCGCCGGCGCCCGCAGGCCCAGGGCCAGGAACGGGATCGCCAGCGCCAGCACGGCGAAGACGTAGAGCGCGCTCTGCCAGCCGAAATTCTGGATGAAGGCCTGGCCGAGGGGCGCGAAGACGAACTGGCCGAGCGAGCCCGAGGCCATGCCGATGCCGAAGGCCCAGGAGCGGCTCTCCGAGGGCAGGAGCTTGCCGAAGGCGGAGATGACGAGCGCGAAGGCGCAGCCGGAGACGCCGAGCCCGATCAGCACGCCGGCGCCGACATGCAGCAGGAGCGGCGTGTCCGCCGACGCCGTGAGCGCCAGCCCGGCGGCGTAGAGCAGCGCCCCCAGCACCATCACCCGCGCCTCGCCGTAGCGGTCGGCGATGGCGCCGAAGAACGGCTGGCCGAGGCCCCAGACGAGGTTCTGGATGGCGAGCGACAGCGCGAAGACCTCGCGGCTCCAGCCGTGCTCGGCCGAGAGAGGCGTGAGGAACAGGCCCATCGCCGAGCGCGGCCCGAAGGCGATCATCGAGATCGTGCAGCCGCACAGGACGATGACGAGCGGCGTGCGCCAGCTGCCGCGACCGATTGCCGCATTCATTGGAGAACCTCGCTCCTGGAGTTCACTTGGCGAAATCATAGCGCCGGGCGAAATGTCGCACCAACGCCTTTGCTTGATGCGATGGATCAAGAAGCTTCATGGAAGATTCCCGGCCGGAGGGGTAGCGGACCGTAGCGGGACCCCTTATATTCACGCTGAACAAAAGGCATGGGAAGGTCGACCTCTGATGGTCGGCTTTTTTAAGGGGTCAGATATACTCTAAGTGAGTATAAAGGGGAGGCCGACATGGGCCACATCGACGTGAACGCGACCGCCGGGGCCGAGGCGCTGGCCGGCAGGCAGAAATTCTCCCCGGTCGAGATGCCCGACCTCGCCTATACCGACGAGGTCGCGGAGGCGACCGCGCCGCTCTATGCCCGCGTGCAGTCGGTCATCCCCTCCGTCGAGTGGCCGTTCTTCGCGCCCTACATCAAGGCGATCAACGAGCTGAAGGCGCAGCGCAACGCGGTGATCCTGGCGCACAACTACATGACGCCGGAGATCTTCCACTGCGTCGCCGACGTGATCGGCGACAGCCTGCAGCTCGCGCAGGAGGCCGCGAAGGCCGACGCCGACGTGATCGTCCAGTGCGGCGTGCACTTCATGGCCGAGACCTCGAAGCTCCTGAGCCCGCAGAAGACGATCCTGATCCCGGACATGGAGGCGGGCTGCTCGCTCGCCGCCTCGATCACCGGCGCCGACGTGCGGGCGCTGCGCGAGGCCTATCCGGGCGTGCCGGTCGTCGCCTACGTCAACACCTCCGCCGACGTGAAGGCCGAGGTCGACATCTGCTGCACCTCCTCGAACGCCGTGCAGGTCGTGGAGTCGCTCGGGACGAAGCGCGTGATCTTCCTGCCGGACGAGTATCTCGCGAAATACGTGCAGACCCAGACCGACGTCGAGATCATCGCCTGGAAGGGCCATTGCGAGGTGCACGAGCGCTTCACCGGCGACGAGCTGCGCGCCTATCGCGAGGCGGATCCGTCGGTGCGCATCATCGCCCATCCCGAATGCCCGCCGGACGTGCTCGCCGAGGCCGACTTCACGGGCTCGACGGCGAAGATGATCGACTGGGTGCAGACCGAGCGTCCGGCCCGGGTCGTCATGGTCACGGAGTGCTCGATGGCCGACAACGTCGCCGCAGAGACGCCGGGCGTGAAGTTCGTGCGGCCGTGCAACCTGTGCCCGCACATGAAGCGCATCACCCTGCCGAAGATCCTCGACAGCCTCGTGACCATGCAGCACGAGGTGACGATCGATCCCGCCATCGCCGAGCGGGCCCGCCGCTCGGTCGAGCGCATGGTGAACCTCAAGAGCTGAGCCTGCCGGCAACGGAGGCAGGCTCCGCGACGGCCGGCGGGCGAGGCTGCCCTCCCCGCCCCTCCTGGTGCCATTGATGAGCGAACATTCTTTGCCGGACACGACCGACGACGTCGTCATCGTCGGCGGCGGCCTCGCCGGCCTGTTCTGCGCGCTGCAGATGAGCCCGCGCCGGGTGACGCTCCTGAGCGAGTCGCCGCTCGGCCAGGGCGCATCCTCCGCCTGGGCGCAGGGCGGCATCGCCGCGGCGGTCTCCGAGGGCGACCCGCCGGAGGACCACGCCGCCGACACGGTGGCGGCCGGCGCCGGCCTCGTCGAGGAGGCGGTCGCCCTGTCGGTCGCGCGCGAGGGCGCCGACCGCGTCCGCGACCTTCTCGGATACGGCGTGCCGTTCGACCGCGACCTCGAGGGCAGGCTCGTCCTGTCGCGCGAGGCGGCCCACCGCCGGCCGCGGATCGTGCGCGTCCGCGGCGACATGGCCGGCCAGGCGATCATGGAGGCGCTCGTCGCGACCGTGCGGCAGACGCCGTCGATCCGCGTCGTCGAGAACTGGATCGCCGAGGAGCTGATCGTCGAGGGCGGCCGGGTGCGCGGCGTGCAGGCGCGCGCGGTGCACTCCGACGACGCGCCGGTCATCCGCCTCGCCGCCCGCGCCGTCGTGATCGCCACGGGCGGCGTCGGCGGGCTCTTCCGTGTGACGACGAACCCGCCGCAGGCCCGCGGCCAGGGCATGGCGCTCGCCGCCCGGGCCGGCGCGCTGATCTCGGACGCCGAGTTCGTCCAGTTCCACCCCACCGCGATCGATCTCGGCCTCGACCCCGCGCCGCTCGCCACCGAGGCACTGCGCGGCGAGGGCGCGACGCTGGTCGACCGCAACGGCCGGCGCTTCATGGCGTCGGTCCATCCCGAGGGCGAGCTCGCGCCGCGCGACATCGTCGCCCGGGCGGTGCACGAGCAGGTCGTCTCCGGCCGCGGCGCCTTCCTCGACTGCCGCGCCGCGATCGGGCCGGACTTCCCGAACGAGTTCCCGAAGGTCTACGCGACCTGCATGGCGGCGGGGCTCGATCCCGTCCACGAGCCGATCCCGGTCGCGCCGGCCGCCCATTACCACATGGGCGGCGTGCTGACCGACGCGCGCGGCCGCTCGACCGTCGACGGGCTGTGGGCCTGCGGCGAGGTCTCGGCGACGGGCCTGCACGGCGCGAACCGGCTCGCCTCCAACTCGCTGCTCGAGGCCGTGGTCTTCGCCACGCGGGCGGCGGCGGACATCGCGGCCCTCTACCCGCAGGCGCAGAGCGCGCCGGTCGAGATCCGCGAGAGCGGCGGCGCCATGCTCGAGGGGGAGAGCGCCTTCGAGGAGCTTCGCCGCACGATGAGCGGCAGGGTCGGCGTGGTGCGCGACGAGGCGGGCCTGCGCGCCGCGCTGAAGACGCTGGCCGAGGTCGAGCGCATCGGCGGCGCGCTTCCGAGCTTCCGCAACGCCGTCACCGCCGCGCGGCTGGTCACGGCGGCGGCGCTCCTGCGCCGCGAGAGCCGCGGCGGCCACTATCGCAGCGACCATCCCGAGAGCGACGAGGCGCTGCGCCACCGCTCGCGCCTGAGGCTCGCCGATGCCGAGCGCGCCGCCCGATCAGCCCTCGAAGACCGAGAGACCGAAGCCCATGTCGCCTGACCGCCTGCCCGCCCCGTTGCTCGCCCCCCTGCCCGTCCCCCTCGTCGCGGAAGCCGTGCGCCGCGCGCTCGACGAGGACCTGGGCCTCTCGGGCGACATCACCAGCGAGGCGACGGTGCCGGCGGACGCCGTGGCCCGCGCGGTCATCGCCGCCCGCAAGCCCGGCGTCTCGGCCGGCGTCGACGTCGCGGCGGCGGCCTTCGCGGCGCTCGACGCGGGCGTCTCCTTCACGGCGGAGATGCCGGACGGAAGCGCGCTCCGGCCCGGCGACGTCGTCGCGCGCATCGAGGGCCCGGCGCGCTCGATCCTCGCCGCGGAGCGGGTGGCCCTCAACTTCATGGGGCGGATGAGCGGCATCGCGACGATGACGCGGCGCTACGTCGACGCCATCGCCGGCACCTCCGCCCACATCGTCTGCACGCGCAAGACGACGCCGGGCCTCAGGGCGTTCGAGAAATACGCCGTCCGCGCCGGCGGCGGCATGAACCACCGCTTCGGCCTGTTCGACGCGGTGCTGATCAAGGACAACCACGTCGCCGCCGCCGGCGGCGTCGCCGCGGCCGTCGGGATGGCGAAGGCCCGCGCCGGCCACATGGTGAAGGTCGAGGTCGAGGTCGACACGCTCGACCAGCTCGACGAGGCGCTTGCTGCCGGGGCCGAGATCGTCCTGCTCGACAACATGGGGCCGGACGTCCTCAGGGAGGCCGTCTCCCGCGCCCGCGGCAGGGCGGTGACGGAAGCGTCCGGCGGCATCAGCCTCGAGACGGTGCGGGCGGTGGCGGAGGCCGGGGTCGACCTGATCTCCGTCGGCGCCCTCACCCATTCCGCGCCGGTGCTCGACCTCGGGCTGGATTTCCTGTGAGAGCCCGGCCCCGCCGGCCCTGACCGAGCCGGGCGCGGGTGCGCCTCAGCCGCCTGCTGCCTCGCGCATCTTCGCGCCCTCCTCGTCGATCGCCTGCGCCCGCCCGAAGGCGTCGCGCGCGACGATGCGGTCGTGGTAGGCGGTGAAGACCGGCGTCTTGTCGAGAAGCCCGAAGGCCAGGCCGAAATGGACGGCCGAGCCCATCATGATGTCGGCGGCCGAGAAGGTCTCGCCGAGCACGTAGGGGCCGGAGGACAGCGCGCGCTCCATGGCGGCGAGGACGCGCGCGTAGTTGCCCCAGGCGGCCTGGGTCGGCTTGACCTCCCAGCCGCTGAACTTCTCCATGAAGGCCGGCTCGATGCAGCTTCCCGCGAAGAACAGCCACTCGAGATAGCGCCCCCGCGCCGGCTCGTCCGGCCGCGGCGCGAGCCCGGCGTCGGGAAAGCGGTCGGCGAGATAGGCGCAGATCGCGCCCTGCTCGGCGACCGTCGCGTCGCCGTCCTGCAGCGCCGGCACCTTGCCCATCGGGTTGACGGCCAGGTACGCCTCGCTTTGCTGCTCGCCCTTGTGGATGTCGACCAGCACGCGCTCATACGGCGCGCCGATCTCCTCCAGCAGCCAGACGGCTGAGAACGCGCGCGTGCGCGGGCACCAGTAGAGCCTCATCGGAATTGCCTCCTCGGCGGTTTCGGCGGATGAACATTGCAGCGTCGGCGGGCGTTTGCCTATCCGCCACATGCTGCCCGCCGCCGGCGGGATCCTGCCGCAGAAGCTGAGAGATCGGATGACGACGAAGACACTGCTCGAACATGCCGGCGCCACGCCGGAGCCCGCCAAGCTCGGCCAGAGCGCCATCGTGGTGATCGACGCCCAGCGCGAATACGAGGAAGGGCCGATCGCCCTTCCCGCCGTCCATTCCGCGGTCGCCGAGATCAACGCGCTCATCGCCCGCGCCCGGCGGCACGGCCGGCCGGTCGTCCACGTCGCCCACCGCGGCAAGCCGGGCGGGCTGTTCGACCCCGAGGCCGGCGGCCAGTTCATCGCGGGGATCGTCCCGCGCGAGGGCGAGACGGTGGTGGAGAAGACGCTGCCGAACGCCTTCGCGGGCACCAACCTCCAGTCCGTCCTCGAAGGCCTCGGCGTGAAGACGCTCGTCGTCTGCGGCTTCATGACGCATATGTGCGTGAGCTCGACGGTGCGCGCCGCGCTCGACCTCGGCTTCGCCTCGACGGTGGTCGCCAACGCCACCGCCACGCGCGACCTGCCCTCGCAGATCGGCGGCGAGGACGTCGGCTGGGAAGCTGTGCAGCAGGCGAGCCTCGCGGCGCTCGCAGACCGCTTCGCGACGATCGTCGCCGCGGAGGGCGAGGTGCCGAACTAGGAGGAGCGAAGACCGCGCGGGGCATCACGCGGGCTTGTACTACCCCTCGGCGGACGACGTACTACATTCACTCCATCAACCATGCGCGCGGCGAAGGCCGCGTCCTGGACGATGGAGGTCGAGAATGCCGAAACGCAGCTCTCTCACCCGTCTTGCGCTCGCGATGGTGCCGGTGGTCTCCGTCGCGGCGTTCACCGCGAGCCCCGCCGACGCCCGCTCGCTTCGCCATCACTGGCACGGCGGCCATTACGCGCACGGCGGCTACTATCACGGCCATTACCGTGGCGGCGGGTCCGCCGTGGCGGCCGGCATCGCCGGCCTCGCCATCGGCACCATGATCGGCGCGGCGTCGAGCCCCACCTACTACGATCCGTATTATTCGCGGGTCTACGTGGCGCCGCCGCCGGTCTACGCCTATCCGCGCACCTACTACGAGGTGGCGCCGGACTACGGCTACAGGCGGGATCCTTCGGAGCCGATCCGGGCGAACCCGTACCACTGAGCCGGGCCGGGGCGTTCCGCCCTCAGCGCTGGCCGGGCTTGAGCGAATAGAAGACGTGGCGTCCTATCCGCTCGACGCGCTTGAGGTAGTGGCTCCAGCGCGGATTGACGTAGGTGGCGTGGTAGTGCGTCGCCGAGCCGATCTCCGGCAGCGCGGAGTAGCCGAGCAGCTGGTTGTCGGCGATGGCCAGCGCCATCGTCCACGAGCCGGTGTCCTGGATCTTCTCCGGCTTGCCGTCGCAGGCGAAGGAGAACTGGCAGCGATTGTGCCAGTTCTGGTTCTGGAACACGACGCCGCACACCGAGTCGGGATAGCGCGGATCCTTGACGCGGTTGAGGATGACCTGGGCGACGGCCTCCTGGCCGAGCTTCGATTCGCTGCGCGCCTCGAAATAGACGGCGGTGGCGAGGCAGTGACGGTCGCGGAGATAGTCCTTCGTCTCGCGCTTGCGGCGGATCGCCCGCTCCATCGGCGTCTCGAGGAACTGCTCGCCGAGCAGGAAGTTGTCGGATCCGAGGGAGGCGAGCTGGATCGGCCGGCCGATCTCGAAGGAGCCCGGCGGCAGGAAGGACTGCTGGCCCGCGTCCGGCTTGGGATCGAGCAGCAGGCGCGGCGCCCGGTGGATGAGGCCGTTCTCGAGCTTGAGCTTCGGCTCGACCGGAGCGCGGCTCATCAGGAGGTTGCCCTTGTCCTCGCGGACGACCTGCGGGTAGGTGCGCACGGCCTCGGCGATCGAGCCGGTGACGATGGGATCGGCCTCGCCGGCGCGGGGCTTCATGATGATCATGTCGCCCTGGCCGGCCTTGCCGACGCGGACGCCGGCGGTCTTGCCGTCGAAGAGATCGGTGGGCTGGAGAGGAAGGACCTGGCGCGCCTGCACGGTGCTGCCGTAGGGGTCGGCGACGATCGCCGCCTGCCAGCGCTCCGTCTTGAGCGTCGCCTGGTCCACGAGGGCCGCCGCGTCCTGGAAGGCCACCTGGCCCGTCATCAGGAGGAACACGAGCGCCCCGAGGAAATACGGCGCCAGATTCTGGGCGAACCCCCGCCCCGTTGCCCGCCTCTGTCGAAGCATACGAACGTTTACTCCACCCGCTCGACTCGACCGGTCGCACGCCGCGCCACCACACCCTGGCCGCGGCCTTGTTTCCATGATCGGCAAGGGGAAAGGAGCCCGCCCCGCCTTCGACTGAAAGACTATCCGGGAAAAGTCTTTATGCCCGCTTAACTATGCGGAGAGATCGTGGGGAACATGTGGCAAGGCGGCGTCGGAAAGACGTTGCGTGCGGCGCGGAATGCACAACGAAAAAGGGAGCCGGCGAGGCTCCCTTTTCCCGTGTGATCAGCGATCCGTCTCGGCTTTCGCCCCGAGTGCGGCCTGCGCCGCGGAAAGTCGGGCGATGGGCACCCGATATGGCGAGCAGGAGACGTAATCGAGGCCGACCTTCTCGCAGAACGCGATGGAGGACGGGTCGCCGCCATGCTCGCCGCAGATGCCGAGCTTGATGTCGGGGCGCGTCTTTCTGCCGCGCTCCGTGGCGATCTCCATCAGCTCGCCGACGCCCTCGGGGTCGAGCGAGACGAAGGGATCGAACGGCAGGATGCCCTTGCCGACATATTGCGCGAGGAAGCGGCCGGCGTCGTCGCGGCTGATGCCGAAGGCGGTCTGCGTCAGGTCGTTCGTGCCGTAGGAGAAGAACTCGGCCGTCTCGGCGATCTCGCCGGCCCGCAGGCAGGCCCGCGGCAGCTCGATCATCGTGCCGACCTGGTAGTGCAGCTTGACGCCCTTCTCCTTCTCGACCTCCTCGCCGACGCGGACGATGTCGGCCTTGATGATGTCGAGCTCGGTCTTCGAGACGATGAGCGGCACCATGATCTCGGCCGTGACCGGCGCACCGGTCTTCTGGCCGGCATCCGCGGCCGCCTCGAAGATCGCCCGCGCCTGCATCTCGTAGATCTCGGGATAGGTGATGGCGAGGCGGCAGCCGCGATGGCCGAGCATCGGGTTGAGCTCGGTCAGCTCCACCACCTTCTCGCGCAGCTTCTTGGGGTCGGCGCCGATGCCGCGGGCGACGATGGCGATGTCCTCGTCGTCGTGCGGCAGGAACTCGTGCAGCGGCGGGTCGAGCAGGCGGATCGTGACCGGCAGGCCGGCCATGATCTCGAACAGCTCCGCGAAGTCCTGGCGCTGCATCGGCAGCAGCTTCTCGAGCGCGCGGCGCCGCCCGGCCTCGTCGTCGGCCAGGATCATCTCGCGCACGGAGACGATGCGGTCGCCCTCGAAGAACATGTGCTCGGTGCGCGACAGGCCGATGCCCTCGGCGCCGAACTCGCGCGCGGCGCGCGCGTCGGTCGGCGTCTCGGCGTTGGTGCGGATCTTCATGCGGCGGAAGCCGTCCGCCCACTCCATCAGCGTCGCGAACTCGTCGAACAGCTCGGGCTTCAGCATCGGCACCTCGCCGACCAGCACGTCGCCGGTCGCGCCGTCGATGGTGATCATGTCGCCCTTGTTCAGCGTCGTGCCGCCTGAGGCCAGCGTGCCGGCCTTGTAGTCGATGCGGAGCGAGCCGGCGCCGGCGACGCACGGCTTGCCCATGCCGCGCGCGACGACGGCGGCGTGGCTCGTCATGCCGCCGCGCGAGGTCAGGATGCCCTCGGCGGCGTGCATGCCGTGAATGTCCTCCGGGCTCGTCTCGATGCGCACGAGGATGACCCGGCGGCCCTCGTTCTTCGCGGCCTCCGCCTCGTCGGCGTCGAACACGATCTCGCCCTGCGCGGCGCCGGGCGAGGCCGGCAGGCCGCGCGCCATCGCGTTGCGCTCGGCCTTGGGATCGATCGTGGGGTGCAGCAGCTGGTCGAGCGCCAGCGGGTCGATGCGCTTGACCGCCTCCTCGCGGCTGATCACGCCCTCGTTGGCGAGGTCGACGGCGATGCGCAGCGCGGCGCGCGCGGTGCGCTTGCCGTTCCGCGTCTGCAGCATCCACAGCTTGCCGTCCTCGATGGTGAACTCGAGGTCCTGCATGTCGCGGTAGTGCGCCTCGAGCCTGTCGCAGATGCCGATGAACTCGCGGAAGAGCTCCGGCATCAGGTGCTCGAGCGACGGCTTGTCGGACTTCGCCTCGATGCGGGCGGCCTCCGAGATGTTCTGCGGCGTGCGGATGCCGGCGACCACGTCCTCGCCCTGCGCGTTGACGAGGAACTCGCCGTAGAGCGCCTTCTCGCCGGTCGAGGGGTTGCGCGTGAAGGCGACGCCGGTCGCCGAGGAGTCGCCGCGATTGCCGAACACCATCGCCTGCACGTTGACGGCGGTGCCCCACTCCTCGGGGATGTTGTTGAGGCGGCGATACGTCTTGGCGCGCTGGTTGTGCCACGAGCCGAACACGGCGCTGATGGCGCCCCAGAGCTGCTTCTCCGGCTCCTGCGGGAACGGCTCGCCGAGCTGCTCGGCGACCAGGTCCTTGAACTTCTCGATCAGGAGCTGCCAGTCGTCCGCGGTGATCTCCGGGTCGGTCTGGTAGCCCTTCTCCTCCTTGAAGCGCTCGAGCAGCTCCTCGAACTCGTGATGCTCCACGCCGAGCACCACGTCGGAATACATCTGGATGAAGCGGCGGTACGAATCGTAGGCGAAGCGCCGGTCGCCGGTCGCCTCGGCGACGGCGTCGACGGTCGCGTCGTTGAGGCCGAGATTGAGCACCGTGTCCATCATGCCCGGCATCGAGGTGCGGGCGCCGGAGCGCACGGAGACGAGCAGCGGGTTCGCGGGGTCGCCGAAGCGCTTGCCGGCGATCGCCGCCATCTTCTCGAAGGCCGCCTCGACCTGCTCGTTCAGGTCCTCCGGGTAGGTCTCGCCGTGCTGGTAGTAATAGGTGCAGACGTCGGTCGTGATCGTGAAGCCCGGCGGCACCGGCAGGCCGAGGCTCGACATCTCCGCGAGGTTCGCGCCCTTGCCGCCGAGCAGCTCGCGCATGTCCTGGCGGCCTTCGGCCTCGCCGTCACCGAACGTGTACACCCACTTAGCCATTACTTTCCCCCGTTAGGTCGCGAGACCACCGTCCGCGCCCGCATGCCATTGCGCAAATCGCGTGCGACTTCAACGTCCGGGCCCTGCCGGGCCGCGCCCCGTTAAGACACGCCGGAGGCGCGCTTCGCAAGCGCAATCGGCGTACCGGGCGCCCATCTCAGTGCGGAAACAGCCCCATCAGGCCGACGACGATCAGGTAGATCGCGACGATGTAGCTGAGCAGCCGGGGCATGATCAGGATGAGAATGCCGGCGATCAGCGCGACGAGCGGCTGCAGCGTGACGAAGTCCACGGTCATGTCGGACACCTCTGCTCGGGAAGCCCCCGTGGCGCGCCGGCACCAGCGGCACGAGGGCGGCCGGTCAACGCGCCGCGGAAGAAGAAGGTTCCGGGGCGCGCGCGGGGCGTGCCCATGTGGAGCAGGCCCCGCACACCCGGCTCCCCGGCGGAGCGGGGCTCCGCGGACCTACCCGCCGATCTTCGAGAAGTCGGCGACCCGGTCCATCGTGGCGCGGATCTGCGACAGGAGCTTCAGCCGGTTCTCGCGCAGGGCGCTGTCCTCGGCGTTGACCGTGACGTGGTCGAAGAAGGCGTCGACCGGCCCGCGGAGGGCGGAGAGCGCCGTCATCGCCGCCGCGAAGTCCTCGGCGGCGAGCGCCGTGTCGGCCTCCGCGCTGACGGCGGCGAGGCGCTCGTGGAGCGCGATCTCGGCCTCCTCGGTGAGCGCCGAGCGGTCGGCCGTGCCCTCGTGCGAGCGGCCGTCCTTCTTCTCCTCGATGCGCAGGATGTTCGCGGCGCGGCGATACGCCGCCAGCAGGTTCGCGCCGTCCTCGGTCTCGAGGAACGCGCCCAGCGCCTCGACGCGGCGGACGATCATCAGGAGATCGTCCTGTACTCCCACCTCCCCGCGAAGGGCGAAGACGGCGCCTCGACGAGGTCGTGGCGGGCGCCGCTGCTCGGCCGCCATGGGCTGCCCGACCCTCCCCATCAGGGAGGCCGGGGCCCGGCGAAGACCGCGTCGACGAGGTCGTGGCGGGCGCCCTGGTCGCGCAGCTGCACCTTCAGGCGGTCGGCGAAGAAGGCGAGGAGATCGGCCGCCCTGGCCGCGACGCCGGCCGGATCGACCCGGTGGTGCCGGTAGATCTCCTCGGCGATCTCGGATTCGGTCTTGCCGGAGATGTCGAGCCCGTGCGTGGCGACGCTGTAGTCGATCTCCTGGCTCAGCGCGGCCGTCGACTGGACCTGCCGCTCCTGGCGCTCGACCTGCTCCTTCAGGATCGGCAGCAGGTTCAGCCGCAGCCCGTTCTCGAGCACGATGCGGATGATGCCGAGCGCGGCGCGGCGCAGCGCATAGGGGTCCTTCGAGCCGGTCGGCTTCTCGTCGATCGCCCAGAACCCGCAGAGCATGTCGAGCTTGTCGGCGAGCGCGACGGCCATCGAGACCGGCGCGGACGGCGCCTCGTCGCCCTGCCCGACAGGCCTGTAGTGGTCGCGGATCGCGTCGGCGAGATCGGCCTCGCGGCCCTCGGCCATCGCGTAGTAGCGGCCCATCGCGCCCTGCAGCTCCGGGAACTCGCCGACCATCTCCGTGACGAGATCCGCCTTGGCGAGGCGCGCGGCGAGGAAGGCGCGATCCGGCACCGCGCCGACCTGCGGCGCGAGCTCGCGCGCGAGCTGCGCGATGCGCGCCACGCGGTCGGCCTGGGTGCCGAGCTTCTCGTGGAAGACGATATGGGCGAGCTTCTTCGCGTGCTCTGCGAGCGGCGTCGCCTTGTCCTGCTCCCAGAAGAAGCGGGCGTCGGACAGGCGGGCGGCGATGACGCGCTGGTTGCCGGCGACGATGCGCTTGCCGCCGTCCTCGGCGACGAGGTTCGACACCAGCACGAAGCGGTTGGCGAGCACGCCCGTGCCCGGATCGTTGACGACGAAGCACTTCTGGTTGGCGCGGATCGTCAGGCGGATGACCTCGGGCGGGATCTCGAGGAACGCCTGGTCGAACTCGCCCATCATCACGACCGGCCACTCGACGAGCCCGGCCACCTCGTCGAGCAGCCCCTCGTCCTCGACGAGGTCGAGCCCCTGCGCGAAGGCGAGGTTCTTCGCGTCGGCGCGGATCATCTCCCTGCGCCGCTCCGCGTCGAGCACGACCTTCGCGTCGAGGAGCTTCTTCTCGTAGTCGTCGAAGCGCCTCACCTCGATCGTGCCGGGCGCCATGAAGCGATGGCCGCGCGTCGTGCGGCCCGAGGCGATGCCGTCGACCTCGAAGGGCACGATGTCGGTGTCCTCGGTCTCGGGGCCGAAGACGCAGACGATCGAGTGCAGCGGCCGCACCCACCTCAGCGAGCCGGTGCCCCAGCGCATCGACTTCGGCCACGGGAACTTGCGGATCACGTCCGGCATCAGCCCGGCGATCACCTCCTCCGCCGTGCGGCCCGGCTTCTCGATCACCGCGACGTAGAACTCGCCCTTCTTGGGGTCGCTCTCGATCTTCGCCTCGTCGATCGAGGCGAGGCCGGCGCCGCGCAGGAAGCCTTCGATCGCCTTGTCGGGCGAGCCGACGCGGGGGCCCTTTCGCTCCTCGCGCACGTCGGGGCTCTTCGCCGGCACGCCGACGACGTTGAGCGCCAGCCGCCGCGGCGTCGCGAAGGCCTTCGCCCCCTCGTAGACGAGGCCCGCCTCGACGAGCCCGTCGGTCACGAGCTTCCTCAGATCCTCGGCCGCCCGCCCCTGCATGCGGGCCGGGATCTCCTCGGAGAACAGTTCGATCAGAAGATCAGGCATGGTGGTTCCGGCTTGGACGATCGTGGGCTTGCTAATCGACTGAGAGGAGGAAGTCACCACCCGCGAAGGGGCGGCAGGCAAATTGTCCGGCCGCGGCAAGGGGGATATGATGCGCCATCGAGACCCGGAGCGTGAGCGTGCCCCCCGATACCGGAAGCCGAGACCTGCCTCCGCCCGCTGCGTCCGGCGGCGAAGGCTGCCTGGCTCGATCGCATCGTCAGCGACCCCTCGGTGTGCGGCGGACGCCCGTGCATCAGGGGCACGCGCATGCGCGTCTCCGACCTCCTCCAGATGATGGCCTCCGGCGCGCGCGTCGAGGACATCCTCGGCGACTTCCCCTATCTCACGGCCGACGACGTCTCCGCCGCCCTGCGCCTATGCCGCGCGAGCGTCCGCCCACCGCGTGATCGGAGCGGCCTGAGGGCGTGCGCTTCCTGGTGGACGCGCAGCTGCCCCATCGCTCGCCCTCCGAGGCTCGCAACGAGCTCGGTCCAGAAGCCGAGCACGTGGTAGCCATCGGCCTCCGGAGACGCCGCCCGACCGGCGATCTGGCAGCAACGTCGCTTCGGATCCACGCGGGGCCGCCGTCCACTTCGAAGGACGAGATTTCAGGCAAGCCGCGCACGCGAAGTCGACGGGACGGCCCGTCGTCTGGATCGGCATCGGCAACATGAGGTCGCATGCCCTGGGCAATGCGATCCAGCCCGTTCTGGCGCGAGATTGCGCTCCGCAACGGGCTCGTGCTCGGCGAGCTGCCGCGCCTTGTTCCGCCTGAGGCGAGACAGGTCATGCCGACACGCCCCCCGCCTCCGTGGCGCGCCAGGCTTCGCCGCAGCCCTTGGCGAGCTCGCGGACGCGCAGGATGTAGCTCTGGCGCTCGGTCGGCGAGATCACGCCGCGGGCGTCGAGCAGGTTGAAGACATGGCTCGCCTTGATGCACTGGTCGTAGGCCGGCTGCGCCATGCGGTGGAACTCGCGCGCCTCGCTCGCCCAGCCCTCGTCGAGATAGGTCCGGCACGCCGTCTCGGCCATGCGGAACTGCTCGAACAGCATCTCCGTGTCGGCGTGCTCGAAATTGTGGGTCGAGTATTCCTTCTCGGCCTGCAGGAAGACGTCGCCGTAGGTGACCTTGTCGTCGCCCTCGCGGCCGTTGAAGTTCAGGTCGTAGACGTTGTCGACGCCCTGCACGTACATGGCCAGGCGCTCGAGCCCGTAGGTCAGCTCCCCGGAGACGGGATGGCAGTCGAAGCCCGCGACCTGCTGGAAATAGGTGAACTGGCTCACCTCCATGCCGTCGCACCAGACCTCCCAGCCGAGGCCCCAGGCGCCGAGCGTCGGGCTCTCCCAGTCGTCCTCGACGAAGCGGATGTCGTGGTTCTTCTGGTCGATGCCGATCTCGCGCAGGGACCCGAGATAAAGCTCCTGCAGGTCGGGCGGCGACGGCTTCAGGATCACCTGGAACTGGTAGTAGTGCTGCAGCCGGTTGGGGTTCTCGCCGTAGCGGCCGTCCTTGGGGCGCCGCGAGGGCTGCACGTAGGCGGCGTTCCACGGCCTGGGGCCGAGCGAGCGCAGCGTCGTCGCCGGATGGAACGTGCCGGCGCCGACCTCCATGTCGTAGGGCTGGAGGACGACGCAGCCGCGGGCCGCCCAGTAGCGCTGCAACGTCAGCAGCAGCCCCTGGAACGAGCGCAAGGGGCTCAGGAAATCCTGATCGGACATCGGGACCTTACGGGGTTCGAGCTGTTCGCGCGGGCCGGAGACGGCGCCGCCGGACGGGCGGACGTGTAGCCACGCCCCGGCGGAGGGTCAAGCGGCCGACGGTTTCCGCACCGGTCGCGTCAGGCGGAGCGGCGGTCGTCGGGCAGTCGGTAGATGCCGGTCGCGGGATCGCGCTCGAGCCGCTGCGCCGGCAGCGCGTCGAGCCCGTCCTGGCGCTTCATCCGCTCGAGCGTGTCGCGCACCCGCTCGCGCTCGCGGCGATAGATGCGGACGGCCGCGACGCCGGCGCCGAGAAGCGCGGTCGTGACGAAAAAGGGATGCATCGACGGGCCTCCTTCAGATGCCGTAACGCGACCACATCGCCCGGGTTTCGAGCGTCGCCACGAGATCTTCGGCGAAGGAGACGTCGGCGGCAAGATCGCGGTCGCGGAACGGGCCCATGCGGCGCGACAGCCAGCCGCGGTGGGTCCGCACCGGCACGATCTTGATGTCGTCGCCGTACTGCGCCTGCATCACCGCGCGCAGGTCGCCGACCGTGTCGATCAGGCCCAGCTCCTGCGCCCGGCGGCCGGACCAGAACTCGCCGGAGAACAGCTCGTCGTCGCTGCCGTTGAGCTTGGCGCCGCGCCGCTCGCGCACGAGGTCGACGAAAAGCTGCTGGATGTCGTTCTGGATCGAGCGCAGGCGCTCGATGTCGCCCTCGTCGGCCGGCTTGAACGGGTCGAGCATCACCTTGCGCGGGCCGCTGGTGAAGACGCGCCGCTCGATGCCGATCCGGTCGATCAGCTTGTCGAAGCCGAAGCCCGCGGCGACGACGCCGATCGAGCCGACGATCGAGCTCGTGTCGGCGATGATCTCGTCGCCGGCCAGCGCCACGAGGTAGCCGCCGGAGGCGCCGACATCCTCGATGAAGACGTGCACGGTCTTCTCGTAGCGCGCCGCGAGCGTGCGGATCCGCGAATAGATGAGCCGGCTCTGCACCGGCGAGCCGCCGGGCGAGTTGATGCGGATGGCGATCGCCTTGGCGCGCTTGTGGCTGAACGCACGCTCGAGCGTGCCGGACAGCGCGGCCAGCGTCACGCCGGGACGCAGCGGGCTCGCCACGCCGATCGGCCCGCTGAGCGTGACCACCGGTACGATCGGCTTGCGCCAGCGACGCCAGAAGGCCCAGGAGGGGTCGCCCGCGCTCATTCGATCGCCTTGAAACCTCTATCCATGCTTCTCGTATCGCCTTTCTCGCGCGTGAGGGCAAGCGCCGCACCGCAGCGCAGCACCGCTTCCACCTCGTCGGCGAAGCCGTGGCCGGTCGCATGGTGAAGAAAGAGTGAAGGCAGGATCTGGAGCGGCGCCCGCGAGCCGCGCTCGCCTCGCACGACGATGCGCGTGGCGGGGGTGGCCGGCCGCGGGTGGAGCGGCAGGACGCGCAGGCCGCCGAAGCGGCGCCCGAAGGCCTGCAGCACGCCGGACAGGGCCGCAGCCTCGTGGACCAGCGTCATCGTGCCGCGCCCGCGCACCGCGCCGGCTGCGACGCGCAGCCATGGCTCGAGCCGCTCGACCGGCAGGAGATGGGCGGCCGCCCGGTCGGGCGACGAGCGGTGGCGCGCCGGGTCGCGGAAGGGCGGATTGGAGATCGCATGGTCGGCCGCGGCATTGAGGCCTTCGGGCAGCCCCGCCTCGCCGATCGCCAGCCGGTGCACCTCGGCGCGCCCGGCGAGGCCGTTGCGCCGCAGGTTCTCCTCCGCGAGCTCGGCCATGTCGGGGTCGGCCTCGACGAGGATCGCCCGGCTGTCGGGCACGCGCGCGAGGAGACAGAGCGCCGCGGCGCCCGCCCCCGAGCCGAGGTCGAGCACCGTCTCGCCGGCGCGCGCCGGGCAGGCCGCCGCGATCATCACCGCCTCGAGGCCCGAGCGGTGCCCGCGCCGCGGCTGCAGCACCCTCACCCGGCCGCCGAGGAACGCGTCGTCGGTGAGGCCGTCGGCCTCAGCCGAGCTCATCGGCGAGTTCCGCGTCGATCATCAGCCGCCGCGCCTGGGCGTAATGGTCGTCGGCCACCAGGATGCGCCGCGGCAGCACGCCGAGCGATCCCTCGACCACGCTCATGTTCTGGTCGAGCACCAGCACCTCGATGCCGGCGTCGCGCATCAGGCTCTCCACGAAACTGATCAGCACGAAGTCGTTCGTTCGCAGGAGTTCCCGCATGCGCTCGCTCTCTTTCCAGGGGGCCGGTGGCGCGACCGTCGCCAGCATGGCATTCAAAGCCGCCGCGCCCAACACTTCCCCTCCTAAGACTTGCCCGCCCCTGACGCTCTGCTACTTTCCGCGCGAGCCCGAACGCAGGAACATGCCCCTTGCAGACAGACGTGAACGCCGACGCCCCGCCCGCCCGCACGCAGAGTATCGAGTCGCTCGTCTCCCTCGTCGCGGACGACATGCAGCGCGTGAACGACATGATCCTGTCGAAGACCGGGTCCGAGGTGACGCTGATCCCGGAGGTCGCCGCGCACCTGATCGATTCGGGCGGCAAGCGGCTGCGGCCGATGCTGACGCTGGCCGCGGCGGGCCTGTTCGGCTATCGCGGCGACGGCCACGTCAAGCTCGCCGCGAGCGTCGAGTTCATGCACACCGCGACGCTGCTGCACGACGACGTCGTCGACGAGAGCGAGTTGCGGCGCGGCAAGGCGGCGGCGCGCATGGTGTGGGGCAACGAGGCGAGCGTGCTGGTCGGCGACTTCCTGCTCGGCCAGGCCTTCCGGATGATGGTCGACGTCGGCTCGCTGCCGGCCCTGCAGGTGCTCGCCGACGCCGCCGCCATCATCGCCGAGGGCGAGGTCATGCAGCTCAAGACCGCGCACGAGCTCGAGACCACCGAAGAGGGCTACATGGCGGTGATCCGGGCGAAGACGGCGGTGCTCTTCGCCTCGGCGGCCGAGGTCGGCGCCATCGTCGCCGGCCGCGGCCAGGACGACCGCGACGCGCTCAGGCGCTACGGCATGGAGCTCGGCCTCGCCTTCCAGCTCGTCGACGACGCGCTCGACTATTCCGGCGTCCAGGCCGAGCTCGGCAAGCGCGTCGGCGACGATTTCCGCGACGGCAAGATCACGCTTCCCGTGCTCATCGCCTACTGGAAGGGCGACGACGAGGAGCGCCGGTTCTGGCAGGCGGCGATGCGGCAGGGAAACCAGACGGAGGAAGACCTGCAGCGCGCCATCGAGCTGATGGCGGCGCACGGCGCCCTCGAGGAGACGGTGGCGCGGGCGACCGCGCACGGCAACCGGGCGCAGGAGGCGATCGCGCGCCTGCCCGTATCGGCCCACCGCGAGGCGCTGCTCGACGTCGTCGACTTCTGCGTCAACCGCCGCTTCTGAAGACGGCGGGCGCGACCGAGCGGGTCATGGTCGGCTCGATCCACCAGCCGGGCTGACGAAGGCGCAGCTGCCGCGCCGCGACGTCGGCCTGCGCGCTGTCGGCGAAGACCGCAAAGCAGGTGGCGCCGGACCCGCTCATCCTCGCGAACAGGCAGGTCGGCAGGGCCTGCAGCTCCGCCAGCGCCTCTCCGACCGCGGGCTCGACCTCGATTGCCGGCACTTCCAGGTCGTTCGACGTCTCGCTCAGCCAGCAGAGAACGTCCTGCAGGTCGCGCAGGCGGCCGGGATCGGGAAGCTCCCCGCCGAAGCGTCCGCCGAGCTCCCTGAAGATCGCGCCGGTCGGCACCGCGACGCCGGGATTGACGAGGACGAGCGGGAATTCCGGAAGGTCCGGCAGGCGCTCGATCTCCTCGCCGATGCCGCGGGCCCGCAGGGCGACGCTCTCGAGGCACATCGGCACGTCGGCGCCGAGCGAGAGGGCGATGCGGGCGAGCTCGGCCGCGGACGGCACGGGCTCGCAGAGGCCCGACAGGAGCCGAAGCGCCGCCGCCGCATCCGCCGAGCCGCCGCCGATACCGGCCGCGACGGGAAGGTTCTTCGTGAGCCGGAACCGGCGCTCGCCGGCGCCGCGGCCGTGCAGGGCAGCCGCCGCCTGCAGGACGAGATTGTCGTCGGCGCCGGACAGCGCCTCCGCGAAGCGGCCCGACACCTCGAGCCCGGTCTCCGCGGCCGGGCTGCACTCGAGCCGGTCGCCGAGCTCGGTGAAGACCGCCAGCGTGTCGAGCAGGTGATAGCCGTCGTCGCGGCGGCCGGTGACGTGCAGGGCGAGGTTGACCTTGGCCGGCGCGTCGCCGGCCAGGGCCTCCGTGGCGTCGGTGGGCGCCCCGCCGGTCACTCCAATTCGCGGGCGACGTTCGAGGACGGCTCCTCGTCGTCGGTCAGCCCGTGCTCGAGCTTGGCCTTGACCTTGTCCTCGAGCCCCGGATCCTCGCTCATGTCGAGGTCGAGCACGTGGCTCCACTGGAACTTCGCCTCGAGCTTGCGGCCGATCTTCCAGTAGGCGTCGCCCAGATGGTCGTTGATCACGGCCTCCTGCGGCATCAGCTCGACGGCGCGCTCCAGGTGGTCGACGGCGTCCTGGTAGCGGCCGAGCTTGTAGTAGGCCCAGCCGAGGCTGTCGACGATGAAGCCGTCATTGGGGCGCGCCTCGACGGCCTGCTGGATCATCGACAGGCCCTCCTCGAGATGCGAGCCCTGGTCGATCCAGGAATAGCCGAGGTAGTTGAGCACCAGCGGCTGGCCGGGCTCCATGTCGAGCGCGGTCTTGAGGTCGGCCTCGGCCTGCTCCCAGTTGCCGGTGCGCTCGTTGGCGATGCCCCGGAAATAGTGCAGCGTCCAGTTCTGCTCGCCGCGTGCCTCGGCGAGGTCCAGCGCCTTCGTGTAGACCTCGACCGCCTCCGCGAACTTCTCTCTGGTGCGCAGGATGTTGCCGAGCGCGACGAGCGCGTCCATCGCCTTCGGGTCGTGCTCGATCACGTCCCGCAGCACCTGCTGCGCTTCGTCCGCCTGGTCGTTCGCGTTGAGCACGAGGGCGCGGTGGACGTTCGCGCTGTCGTAGAGCGCCAACTCCTCCGGCACCTTCTCGTAGGCCGCGGCGGCGGCCTTGAAGTCCTTCAGGCGCTCGTAGAAATCGGCCAGCGCGAAGCGCGCCAGCGAGTTCGACGGGTCGAGATAGAGGGCGAGCTGGATGTAGGAGGCGGCATATTCCTCCGCGCTGTCGCTGCCGAGCGCCGAGCCGAGGCCGTAGAGCAGCTCCGCGACGCCCTGGTCGACCGACGTGACGAGGGGCGGCGGCGTCTTGCCGGCGTCGATCTCGGCCTGGATCTCGGCGGCCAGCGGATGCTCCGGCAGCTTGCGCTCGAATTCGTCGAGCGCCGCCTTCGCCTCGTCCGTGCGGCCCTGCGTCAGCAGGTAGCGCGTCCACGCCTGCATCACGCGCAGCGCGCCGGAATCCAGCTTGTAGGCCGCCTCGAAGTCCTTGCCGGCCTCGTCCTCGCGGCCCGCCTGCTCGGCGATCAGCCCCTTGTGGAACGTCTTGAAGACGCCGTACCAGTCCGGCCCGTCGAGGCCGTCGATCGTGGCGAACGCCTCGTCGGTGTGGCCCTGGCCCTGCTGCACCCAGGCGCTGGCGAGCGTGGTGGTGAGCTCGGCCAGCGGCCCCTGCCCCGCCTTGGCGAGCAGGTCGCTCGCATCCTCGAGCCGCCCCTGCTTCAGCGCCTCGCAGACGAGGGCGAGGCGGGCGAGGATGTGGGTCTGGTCCTTGTCGATCAGGCGGGTGGCGAGGTCGATCGCCTGGTCGTCGTCGCCGGCCACCAGCGACAGCACGAAGGCGCGGTCGAGAAGCGTCAGGTTCTGCGGATCGGCCGCCAGCGCCTGCCGGTAGAACTCGGCGGCGGCCGGGGCGTCGCCCTCGCTGCCCGCCAGCCGGCCCGCGAGATAGCTGCCGGTGAAGGTCTGCACCTTCGGCGCCAGCGTGAAGCTGAAGTCGGCGCCCTTCTCCGCGTGCGCCGGCAAGGCGCCGGCGATCAGCGCGGGGCCGAACAGGATGCCGGACGCCACCGCGGTGACCGCCAGAAGGTGCTTGAGCACGGCGCTTCTGTCCTTGAACAAATCTAAACTCCCAGACTGGAGATCCCGAGGGATGCCGGATCGGCGGCGCCGGCCGCGCCGGCTCCCCGCTGTCACATGTTCGGATAGTTGGGGCCGCCCGAGCCTTCGGGAACGGTCCACACGATGTTCTGGTTCGGGTCCTTGATGTCGCACGTCTTGCAGTGGACGCAGTTCTGCGCGTTGATCTGGAAGCGCGGCGCGGCGCCGTCCTCCTCGACCCATTCGTAGACCCCCGCGGGACAATAGCGCTGCGAGGGACCGGCGTATACGTCGTGCTCGCTCGACTTCTGCAGGGCCATGTCCTTCACCTTGAGGTGGATCGGCTGATCCTCCTCGTGGTTGGTGTTCGACAGGAACACCGAAGAAAGGCGATCGAATGTCAGCGTGCCGTCGGGCTTGGGATAGTCGATCGGCCGGCACTCGGCCGCCGGCTTGAGCGTCTTGTAGTCCGGCTTGCCGTGCGAGACGGTGCCGAACAGCGACATGCCGAGCTGGTTGGCCCACATGTCGAGCCCGCCGAGCGCCATGCCGAACATGCCGTAGCGCGACCACAGGGGCTTCACGTTGCGGACGCGCTTCAGGTCCTTGCCGACCTCGGAGCCGCGCCAGGCCTCCTCGTAGCCCGACAGCTCGTCGTTCGCCCGGCCCTCCTTCAGCGCCTGGAAGGCGTGCTCGGCGGCGAGCATGCCGGTCAGCATGGCGTTGTGCGAGCCCTTGATGCGCGGCACGTTGACGAAGCCCGCGGCGCAGCCGATCAGCGCGCCGCCGGGGAAGGAAAGCTTCGGCACCGACTGCCAGCCGCCCTCGGTGATCGCGCGGGCGCCGTAGGACAGGCGCTTGCCGCCCTCGAACGTGTCGCGCACCGCCGCGTGGGTCTTGAAGCGCTGGAACTCCTGGAACGGCGAGAGATAGGGGTTCTCGTAGTTCAGGTGGACGACGAAGCCGACGGAAACGAGGTTGTCCTCGAGATGGTAGAGGAACGAGCCGCCGCCGGTGCGCCGGTCGAGCGGCCAGCCGAAGGAATGCTGCACGAGGCCCGGCCGGTGCTTCGCGGGGTCGATCTCCCACAGTTCCTTGAGGCCGATGCCGTATTTCGGATGGTCGGCGTTGGCGTCGAGCTTGTAGCGGTCGATGACCATCCGCGACAGCGAGCCGCGCACGCCTTCCGCGAAGAAGGTGTACTTGCCGAGCAGCGCCATGCCGCGCATGAAGCCGTCCTTCGGCTGCGCCGTCGCGGCCGACGCCCATGTCGCCGGTGGCGACGCCGACGACCTCGCCCTTGTCGCCGTAGAGCACCTCCGCCGCGGCGAAGCCCGGGTAGATCTCGACGCCCAGCGCCTCCGCCTTCTCGGCCAGCCAGCGGCAGACATTGCCGAGCGAGACGATGTAGTTGCCGTGGTTCGACATGAGCTTCGGCATCAGCGCGTTCGGCAGGCGCACGGAGCCGGCGGGGCCGAGATAGAGGAACTGGTCGTCGGTGACCGGCGTCCTGATCGGCGTGTCCTCGCTGCGCCAGTCGGGAAACAGCCGGTCGATGGCGACGGGGTCGATGACGGCGCCGGACAGGATGTGGGCGCCGACCTCGGAGCCCTTCTCCAGCACGACGACCGACAGGTCCTCGCCCGCCTCGCTGGCCAGTTGCTTGAAGCGGATCGCGGCGGCGAGGCCGGCGGGCCCCGCACCGACGATCACGACGTCGAACTCCATCGATTCGCGTTCGGGCAGCTCGGCCTCGTCAGCCATCGTCACTCCAACTCCAACAGGTCGCGGGCCTCGCGGCACGCGCGACGGCGCCGCATTCAGATTCGGGGCACTATGGCGTATCTTGTGCGAAAGAGACAATGCGACCCGAAGGTTGGACGATGAACGAGGCTCCGCGCCTCACCCAAGAGGCGGCCTACGCGCTGCTTGCCTGGTACCGCGAGGCGGGCGTCGACGAGGCGGTCGGCGCCGAGGCGCGCAACCGGCTCGCGCCGCCGCCCGCCGCCTTGCCGCGGTGCCTTGCCGGGTGCCGAGCCGCACGCCACGGGCGCAGCCGCGCCGCAGGCCCCGCAGGACGTCGATCCGCTGGTCCGGGCGCGCCAGCAGGCGCGGCTCGCCACGACGCTGCAGGAGCTGCAGAACATCCTGTCGGGCTTCGAGGGCTGCCCGCTCAAGTACACCGCCAAGAGCATGTGCTTCGCCGACGGCAATCCGGAGGCCCGGGTGATGTTCGTCGGCGAGGCGCCGGGCGCCGAGGAGGACCTGCAGGGCAAGCCCTTCGTCGGCCGCGCCGGCAAGCTGCTCGACCGCATGCTGGCCGCCATCGGGCTCGACCGCGAGCAGGCCTACATCGCCAACGTCGTCTACTGGCGGCCGCCGGGCAACCGCACGCCGACGCCGCAGGAGACGCAGGCCTGCAAGCCGTTCATCGAGCGGCAGATCGAGCTCGCCGACCCCGAGTTCCTCGTCTTCCTCGGCGGCGCCTCGGCGAAGGAGATGATGCAGCGCTCGGACGGCATCCTGAAGATGCGCGGCCGCTGGATGGAGTACCGCGCCGGCGAGAAGACGATTCCCGCGCTGGCGACGCTCCACCCCGCCTACCTGCTCCGCCAGCCCGCCCAGAAGCGCCTCGCCTGGCGCGACCTGCTGGCGATCCGCAAGGCGCTGGACGGGGCGTGAGGCCTCAGCGCTGCGACAGCGCCAGCCGGGCGCCGAGCAGGACGAAGGCGCCGGCGATCGAGCGGCGCATCCACGCCATGACCCTCGGCCGCGAGACGACGTGGTCGCGCAGCGCGGCGGCGAACAGGCCGTAGCCGACGAAGACGGCGAAGGTCATGCCCATGAAGACCGCGCTGAGTTCGAGCATCCGGCCGAGCGGGGCGGCCTCGTCCGCACTCACGAACTGCGGCAGGAAGGCGAGGAAGAAGATCGACAGCTTCGGATTGAGCAGGTTGACGAGCACCGCCGTCACGGCGATCCGGATGGCCGAGCGCGGCCGCACCTCGGCATCGACGCGCAGCGTGCCGGTTTCGCGCAGCGTCTGCCAGGCCATATAGAGGAGATACGCCACGCCCAGCACCTTGAAGCACTGGAAGGCGACCGCGCTGGTGTGCAGGAGCGCGGCAGCCCCCAGGATCGCCGCCGCCATGTGCGGCACGATGCCGAGCGTGCAGCCGAAGGCTGCCACGACGCTGGCCCGGCCCCCGCGCGAGACACCCGTGGCGAGCGTGTAGAGGACGCCGGTGCCCGGCGAGATCACGATGACGAGCGACGTCAGAAGGAATTCGAGGGTCATCCGGGGCTCCTGCGGGCGGCGGCGCGGCGCTATACCGTCACGATGCGAAGACGCCGGCGCGCCGGCAAGCGAAACCCGCACCTGATCCGAGAAGAAGACGATCCATGTCACACGCCGCCACCGATTCCCGCCCCTTCATCCCCGTCCGGATCGCCGTGATGACGGTGTCGGACACGCGCACGCCCGAGGACGACAAGTCCGGCAACACGCTGGTCGACCGGCTCGAGAAGGCCGGGCACCACCTCGCCGGCCGGGCGATCGTGAAGGACGAGGTCGAGGCGATCCGCGCGCAGGTGACGGCGTGGGCCGAGAGCCCGGAGGTCGACGTCATCATCACCACCGGCGGCACCGGCTTCACCGGCCGCGACGTGACCCCGGAGGCGATCGAGCCGCTGTTCGACAAGGTGATGGACGGCTTCTCCGCGATCTTCCACCGCGTCTCCTACGACAAGATCGGCACCTCGACGATCCAGAGCCGGGCGACCGGCGGCGTCATCCACCAGACCTACGTCTTCGTGCTGCCCGGCTCGCCGGGCGCCTGCAAGGACGCCTGGGACGGCATCCTCGAGGCGCAGCTCGACTATCGCCACATGCCCTGCAACTTCGTGGAGATCATGCCGCGGCTCGGCGAGCACCTGCAGCGGCAGAAGGGCTGAGCCGGCGCGACCGAAACAATCCCCGATCATCCTGCCTGCGGTGATACAATCCTGAGTTGTATAACCGACGGAGAGGGTCATGCTTCGCAAATGGACGATGATCGGGGGGAGCGCGCTCATTCTCGCGGCCTCGGGGACCGGCACGGCCTACGCCGCCAGCTGCAAGAGCTACTCCACCTGCCGCCAGGCGGTGATCGCCTGGTGCGCCGGCCGCCACCCCCGCGCCGACGGAGACGGCGACGGCATTCCCTGCGAGAACGTCTGCCACTCGCGCGCCGAGGTCGTGAAGATCATGCGCGAGATCGGCTGCAGCCGCTGACCGGCTCCCTCACCTGCGCCCGGCCCGCTCGGCAAGCGTCACGGCCGCGCCCATGAGCATGACCGCGTTCAGCGCGTGCAGCGCCTGGACGATTCCGAGCCCGGTCATGCGGCCGAGCTCGAGCCAGACGATCTGCAGGACGTAGAGCGCGACGACGCGGCCGACGGCCGGGCGGAAACGGGCGAGCTCCGCCACGCCGAAGGCCAGGACGAACGCCACCGTGACCGGCAGCGCGATCAGCGAGCCGTTCGTCCGGTGCAGGCCCCACGCCCCGCCGTCGACGAAGATCGCCAGCCCGACCAGGAAGACCTGCAGCGACACCATCAGCGGGACCGCGACCGCCGACACCGCGAACAACCGTTGCGCCGCTCCGCGGCCGGCGGGACTGGCTGCCAGCGACATCACCTGCCCTCCATCGCGGGAACGGCGCGCGGGCCCGCGTCTGCAGGCGCGGCGTCGGGCGCCGGCAGGCAGCCGAGCCCCTGGAGCGTCGTGCGCACCGCCTCGTCGAGCGGCGTGTGCGGCTCGGCGCCGAGGAAATCGATCAGCCGGTCGTTGCGCATGTGGATCGGCTCGCGCCACACGTGGCGCATCTCGACGATCTCGCGGAACAGCGGCACCACCGGGAGCGGCGAGGCGCATCAGCCGCCACGGCAGCCGCTTCACCGGGAGGGCCGGGTCGCCGGCGGCGCGGCGGATGGCGGCGACCATCCGCGTGCCGTCCTCGTCCCAGTGGCCGTTCATGTGAAAGGTCGCGAAGGCCGGCAGCTCCGCCTCGCGCCGGAGAAGCGCCACCATCGTCTCCGCCACGTCCGGCAGATAGGCCCACTGGTGGCCGGTGCCGGGGCGGCCGGGATTCGTGATCGCGGTCACCGGCCGGCCCGGCTTCACGAGCCCTTGCGAGAACCAGTTGTTCGCGGCGCCCGGCCCGAAGAAGTCGCCGGCGCGGACGACGAGCACCCGCACACCTTCCCCCGACGCCTGGCGCAGCCGGCGCTCCATCTCGGCGCGGATCCGGCCCTTCCGCGTCACCGGGTTCTGCGGCGAGGCCTCGTCGATCTCCGGAAGGGCATCGGGGCCGTAATTGTAGACGGTGCCCGGCAGCAGGATGCGGGCGCCGGAGGCGCGCGCCGCCGCGATGGTCGAATCGAGCATCGGCAGCACGAGGCGGCCCCAGTTCCGGTAGCCGGGCGGGTTCACCGCATGGACGATCAGGTTTGCCCCGGCGGCGGCCGCGACGACGTCGCGTTCCGACATGGCGTCGCCGCGCACCCACTCGAACCGCGCATCGGGCTCCGGGAGGCGGTCCGGCGCGCGGTGCATGGCGCGCACGCGCCAGCCCGCCGCGGCGAGACGGCGGGCGACCTCGCCGCCGATCCCGCCGGTGGCGCCGAGGACGAGGGCGATCTTTCTCTCAGGCATGGGGTGTCTCCAGCAGTTCCAGTGCTTCGCTGCCCACCCAGATGCGCCTCGCCGCCGTAAAACGGAATTGCTTAATCGAGTGCAGCATCTATACATTTACGTATGGAAAGGCAGGAACCGGGCTGGGACCTCTACCGGACCTTCCTCGCAGTGCTGCGGGACGGCTCGCTCTCCCGCGCCGCGCGGACGCTCGGCCTCACCCAGCCGACCGCCGGGCGCCATGTCGACGCGCTGGAAGCAGCGCTCGGCCTGCAGCTCTTCACGCGCTCGCAGCACGGGCTCGAGCCGACGGAAGCCGCGCTCGACCTGAAGCCCCACGCCGAGGCGATGGCGGCAACCGCGGCGGCGCTCGTGCGCACGGCCTCGGGCGCCGGCGGCGGCATCCGGGGCTCGGTGCGCGTGAGCGCGAGCGACGTCGTGGGCGCCGAGGTGCTGCCGCCGATCCTGGCGTCGCTGCGGGAGCGCCATCCCGGGCTGGTGATCGAGCTCGTGCTGTCGAACAGCATCGACGACCTGCTGCGCCGCGACGCCGACATCGCCGTCCGCATGGTCGAGCCGACGCAAGGCGCGCTCCTGGTGCGCTGGATCGGCGACATCGCGCTCGGCTTCCACGCCCGGAGCGACTACCTGGCGCGCCGCGGCACGCCGCGCACGCTCGGCGATCTCGAGGGCCACACCGTCATCGGCTTCGACCGGCCGTCGCCGTGGATCCGCGACCTGCTGCGCACCCGGCCGGACCTCGACCCTCGGATCTTCGCGCTGCGCACCGACAACGACATCGCCCAGTTCTCGGCGATCCGCACAGGCTGCGGCATCGGCGTCTGCCAGGCTCCGCTCGCCCGGCGCGAGGGGCTGGTGCGGGTGCTGGAGGACACCTTCGAGCTGCGCCTCAAGACCTATGTCGTCATGCACGAGGACCTGCGCTCGACGGCGCGCTGCCGCGCCGCCTTCGACGCGCTGGTCGAGGGCCTGCTCGCCTATGTCAGGGGCGGCGCGGGCCGCGGCGCGTGAGGCGACAGGCGACGTCTGCCGGCCGGGCGAGACGGCCGGCCGGCAGGTCTCGCCTCACGCCGCGGCCTTGCGGCGGTTGTCCTCGAGGAGGCGGTCGATCAGCTCCACCGTGCGGTCGAGGCTCTCGTTGCGCATGCCCTTCTGCCGGGCGAGGAGCTGGACGAGCCGGTCGACGCGCTCGATGTGCGGCGCCCCGGCATAGACGGCCTTGGCGGCCGAGGACGGCCGGACGAGGCCCTTGGCGGCGGCGGCGTATTTCTCGAACGGCACGAGCTCGGCCGGCGACGCGCCGAGCGCCACGCACACCTCGCCCACCCAGTCGTAGATGTCGCGCGCCTCGTCGGCGTTCGCGTAGACCACGTCGCTGACCGACTGCACGCCGCCCGGCGTCACGCAGCGATAGTTGCCGGTCAGCAGCATCGGCCACTTCGCCAGCGGCACGAACATCGTGTCGTGCACCTTGAGCTTGACCGGCAGCTCGACCTCGCGGCCGCCGAGATCGTGGCGCACCGCCTCGATGTCGGCCTGCAGCGTGCGCAGCAGCGCCGTGTCCTCGTCGTGCTCGAAGGGCGCCGCCTTGAAGTTCGTCGGCAGCGTCACGCGCACCACGTTCAGGCCCTCGTCCGGCGTGCGGATCGCCTGCGGATCGGGGCTGCACAGCGTCACCTTCTCGGGCGACAGCGGCGCCCAGACCCCGGCGTCGGTGTATGAGCTGCCGAGCGCATCGGCGTCGACGCCGGCCATGCGCTGCACGAAGGGCAGCGGCGGCATGTTCATGATGGAGATGCAGGGCAGGCCGGCAGCGCCGATCCGCGCCAGGAGCGCCTTGACCTCGGGGGCGCGGTACTGCGGCTCCTGCATGCCGAGCACGACGAGATCGTGGCCCGCAGGATCGGCGGCCTCCGGCGTCACCGCCGAGAGGTTGCCCTTCAGCTCGCGCGAATCGAGCAGGACCGGCTCGTCCTCGCCCTTCACGGGCATGTGGACGCGCGTTCCCTCCGCCGCGATCAGCTCCGCCTCCTCGGGCCGGCACACGAGCGTGGCGTCGTGGCCCGCGGCGAGGAGCTTCGTCGCGAACAGCGACCCGTAGGCCGCGCCCAGAACGAGCACGTTGAGTGGCATGGCGTTTCCTTCTTCCCTCGAGGTGGCGCTTCGCTGCGCCGTTCTGCCTTGGCCCGCATGATAAGGGCACACGCCCTGAGGGAAAGCGCCAAACGGGAATTTCCGGAGCGGCCGCCCTCCGTGCCCCGAGAAGCCCGCCCCCCGGCGGCAGGCGGAGAGGGTCTTTTCGCGCCCTCCCCGCCCCGAGTGGCCTCACTCGTTGCGTCGTTGCGCCGCTACTCCGCGGCGGCGGCGGCCTCCTCCTCGTCGAAGCTGTCCGAGAGCTTGCGCGCCTCGTGCACGGTGGCACCCACCGGAGTGCCGTCATGCGCCTCGTAGAGCTCCTGCAGCATCGTCTCGCGGTCGAGCTTCAGCTCGCGGAACAGCGTGTAGACCATGCCGTAGAGGATGAAGGTGAAGGGCAGCGCCGCCAGCACCGCGGCCGACTGCAGGCCCTTCAGGCCGCCCGCCGCGATCAGCGTCAGGCAGATCGCCGCGATCAGGCCGCCCCAGGTCAGCCGCTTGGCGAGCGGCGGGTCGATCGAGCCCTTGTCCGTCATCTGCGCCACGATGTAGGAGGCCGAGTCCGCCGACGTGATCAGGAAGATGAAGATCAGGCAGATCGTCAGCACGTTCAGCACCGTCGTCAGCGGCAGCAGGTCGAAGAAGTGGAACACCGCCGTCGTGATGTTGTCCTGCGTCTGCTGCGCGAGGCCGGCGCCGTTGGCCAGGTCGAAGTGCAGCCCGGCGCCGCCATAGACGCCGATCCACAGGCAGGCGAGCAGCGGCGGCATGACGAGCACGCCGAGGACGTATTCGCGGATCGTGCGGCCGCGCGAGATGCGCGCCACGAAGGTGCCGACGAAGGGCGACCAGGCGATGACCCAGGCCCAGTAGAACACCGTCCACGTGCCGGCCCAGTCGGAGCCGGCGAAGGCGTCGGTCCTCAGGCTCATCTCGAAGAAGTGCTGCAGGTAGTCGCCGAGCCCCTGCACCAGCGTGTTGAGGATCGTCAGCGTCGGCCCGAAGACCAGCACGAAGAGCATCAGCGCGATGGCGAGCGTCAGGTTGATGTTGGAGAGGATCTTGATGCCCTTGTCGAGCCCGGAGGCGGCCGACATCATGTAGGCGCCGAACATCACGGCGAGGATCACGAACTGCCAGAGGAAGCCCTCCGGCAGGCCGAAGACGTAGTTCAGCCCGCCGTTGATCTGCAGCACGCCGAGGCCGAGCGAGGTCGCCACGCCGATCACGGTGGCGACCACCGCGAAGATGTCGAACGCCGTGCCGAGGCCCTTCGCGGCCGGCGCCCGGCTGGTCGCGTGCTCGAGCGTGGTCGAGACGAGGCCCGCCTCGCCCTTGCGGAACTGGAAGTAGCCGATGATCAGGCCGACGATCGAGAAGGCCGCCCACTGGTGCACGCCCCAGTCGAAGAAGGCGTACTGGATGGCGTAGCGCGCCGCAGCCTCCGTGCCGCCCTCCATGTCGCCGTAGGGCGGCTTGGCGAAGAAGGTCATCGGCTCGGCGAGCCCGTAGAAGACGAGGCCGACGCCGAAACCGGCCGCGAGCAGCATCGCGACCCACGAGAAGAACGAGTAGTCGGGCCGCGAATCGGGCGGTCCGATGCGCACCTCGCCGTACTTGGAGAAGGCGAGATAGACGAGCACGCCGACGAAGCCGAAGACCGACAGCAGGTAGAACCAGCCGAAATAGGTGGTGACCCAGGCGAGCGCGGCGTCGGCGCCCGTCTTGAAGCCCTCCGGAAACGCGGCGCCGATCAGCACGAAGGCCAGGATGATGGCGCCCGAGACGAGGAAGACGGGCTGTCGGAAGGTCTGCGGCATCGGTTCCCTCGTTCGTGAATGACCTCATCAACGAACACGTGCAGCCGCCAAAAGTTCACCCTCCCGACACATTCTTGCCGCGCCGGCGTTCGCACGCGCGCCGGCGCGGCGCTATGGACCTCCATTGGCCTCCGGGCGAGAGTGGTCGCGGCCGCGGGAATCGGGGCGGCGCACGAGGGTCGGGACGGTGTTCTTCGGGAAGTCTCGGGTCGCACGGGCGGAAGAAGAGGTGCGGGCAGGCCTTCCCGCGCTCTTGCCGCGGCTGTGGCGGTTCGGCCTCGCGCTCTCCCGCGACGGCGACCTGGCGGAGGAGCTGACGCAGGCCGCCTGCGTGCGGGCGCTCGAGCGGGCGCGGCAGTTCGAGCCGGGCTCGCGGCTCGACCGCTGGCTGTTCGCGATCCTGCGCTCGATCTGGCTGAACGAGCTGCGCGCCCGGCGGACCCGCCGCGGCGAGGGCCACGTGCCGGCCGAGGAGGCGCTGGTCTTCGACGGCGCGCGGCAGCTCGAGGCGAATATCCTCGCCGCTCGGGTGTTGAAGGAGGTGGCCGCGCTGCCGGAGAGCCAGCGCGAGGCCGTGTTCCTCGTCTATGTGGAGGGCCTGACCTATCGCGAGGCGGCCGAGATCATGGAGGTTCCGATCGGCACGGTGATGAGCCGCCTGGCGGCGGCGCGGCTGAAGCTCGCCGGCCGCGGCGCCGGCGGCTCCCAGGCGCAGGCGGGCGGGCAATGAGCGCGACGGAAGCCGGGGATCCCTTCGACGACGGCAGGCTGACCGCCTATCTCGACGGCGAGCTGCCGGCGGCCGAGCGCGCGCGGCTGGAGGCGGCGGTCGCGCGCGATTCCGGGCTGCGGGCGCGGCTCGAGAGGCTGAGGGCCGGCGGCAGGCCGTTCGACCAGGCGTTCGAGCCGCTGCTCGAGGCCGCGCCGGTCGAGCGCCTCGAGGCGCGCCTCGCCGCCGCGGGCGCGCCGCACGCCCCTCCGCGCAGCCGCACGAAATCCTCCTGGCTCGTCCGCCGCCCGGTGGCGGCGATGGCCGCGGCGATCGCCTGCGCCTTCCTCGCCGGCGTGGCGGCCGACCGGGCCGTCGAGGCGCTGCGGCCGGCGCCGCAGGCCGAGGCGGGCGGCTGGCGCCAGGCCGTCGCGGGCTATGTCGCGCTCTACACGTCGCAATCGCTGGCGGCGGTGCCGGAGGACGAGCGGGCCCGCGCGGCGGAGCTCGCCGGCGTCGCGGCCGGGCTCGGCGTGCCGCTCGCGCCCGACCGGGTCGACGTGCCCGGCGCCTCGCTCCGGCGGGCGCAGCTCCTGCAATATGACGGGAAGCCGCTCGGCCAGCTCGCCTATCTCGACCCCGCCTACGGCCCGATGGCCTTCTGCCTGATCCGCAACGGCAAGCCCGACGCGCCGCTGAAGACGGAGACCCGCGGCGGCTTCAACGTCGTCTTCTGGGCCGAGGCGGGGATCGGCTACATGCTGATCGCCCGGGCGCCGCTCGATGCGCTGGTGCCGCGCGCGGAGACGCTGGCCTCGCGGATCTGACCCGCTCCGTGCAGTCACGTCCCCGGCGCGATCACGCGCAGGTGAAGCGGGGCGGCCGAATAGGTCCGGCTGCCGGGGTGTTCGGGTGGGTGCGGGCAGCGAAGCCCGCTTCAACCGTCATCCGGAAGAGGACGAAGACCATGATCCGCATCCACCACGCCCTGGCGCTCGCCGCCCTTCTCGCCGCCCCGCTCGTCGCCTCCCCCGCGGCCATCGCCGCGCCTGCCATGGAGGCATCGGCGGGCGGCAAGACGATCCTCGTCGACGACAACGGCATGGCGCTCTACACCTTCGACAAGGACCAGGGCGGCAAGTCCGCCTGCAACGGCAAGTGCGCCGAGAACTGGCCGCCGCTCGCCGCCGAGGACGACGCCAAGGCCGAGGGCCCCTGGACGATCGTCGAGCGCGACGACGGCACGAAGATGTGGGCCTATGACGGGAAGCCGCTCTACACCTTCGTGAACGACACCGAGAAGGGCCAGGTGAACGGCGACGGCATCAACGGCGTCTGGCACGTCGCGACCCCGCAATAGCGGCAGCCTGGGCCACGGGCGGGGCGGCCGGCCTGCACGGCGCTCCGCCCGGACCCTTGCGCCGCTCCGCCCGCAGCGACCACGGCCAGGCGCCGGACCGGGGCGCGGCGGGATTTGCGGCCGGCGCGAAGCGATGCGATGAGGAGGGCCATACGCGCAGGGCGGGCCGCGGCAGCGGTCGCGGCCGACGTTTCTCCGCCGGCTGCGCGCCCTATCTCCCCCGCGCAAACCTCGAGATCAGGACGAGAGATGGAAGACACGATCAGGCCCGACCATTACCGCTTCACGCTCGGCGACATGCGCGTCGCCACGATCCTCGACGGCTACGCCCACCGCGACGGGCCGCAGCCGACCTTCGGCGCCAATGTCGGCGAGGAGGAGATGACGGCGCTCCTGCACGAGCACTTCCTGCCGAACGGCCGCTACGAGAACCACTTCGTGCCGCTCGTGGTGGAGACCGGCGACGAGATCGTGCTGTTCGACACGGGCTTCGCGCCGGGGGTGAACCCCACGGCCGGCCGGCTGCAGCAGCGCCTGGGCAAGATCGGCCGCACGGCAGAGGACATCACCCTCGTCGTCATCACCCACGGGCACGGCGACCACATCAACGGCCTGATGACGGACGGCCGCCCCTCCTTCCCGAACGCGCGCTACGCGATCGGCGAGGCGGAATACGCCTTCTGGTCGTCCGACCGGCCGGCCGAGGTCGGCCGCGGCGACAACGCCAGGATGTTCCAGTCGCACATGGTGCCGCTGGCGGAGAAGACGACCTTCCTCAAGGACGGCGCGACCGTCGCCCCCGGCATCACCGCGATGGACGCGCCGGGCCACACGCCGGGCCACATGGTCTTCATGCTGGAGAGCGGCGGCCGGCGGCTGCTGCACTTCGTCGACACCGCCAACCACTACGTCGCCTCGCTGGCGCGGCCGGACTGGCAGGTCGCCTTCGACGTCGACAAGGAGCAGGCGGTGAAGACCCGGAAGCGCATCCTCGACATGGTCGCGACCGACCGGCTGACCGCCTCCGGCTACCACATGCCCTTCCCCTCCGTCGGGCATGTCGAGAAGACCGCCGAGGGCTATCGCTGGGTGCCGATCAGCTACCAGCTGAACGTGTGAGGGCGCGGCCGGCAACCCTCCGTTCACGATGGCCCGATAGCTTCCGGGCTCCACGTGACACGGGAGCTTGTCGTGAAGGCCGCCGCCACCCTCGCTGCCATGGCGCTCGCCGCACTCTTCGGTTCCCTCGGGTCGTGGCGGGTCGCCCCGGCTCGGGCGGACGAGGTGTGGGATGACTTCCGGCCGGGCGACCTCGTCTTCCAGGAGGCCGACACGCCGGAAGGTGAGGCGATGGCCGCCGCAACGGGGAGCCGGCTGACGCATGTCGGTCTCACGCGCGACACCGGCGGCGGCGTCTATGTCGTCGAGGCCACGGCGGAGGAAGGGGTCTTCGAGGCGCCCGTCGAGGACTTCATCGCGCGGGGCCGGAAACATCGATACGCGGTCTACCGGCTTCCGCCACGCGGTGCGCCGAACTGGTATTCGGCCATCCTCGCGGCCTTCGAGCACTACAACGCCCCCTACGACAGGTTCTATCTCGAGGGAGAGGACGCCTTCTACGACGCGGAGCTCGTTCGGAAGAGCTTCGAGGCGGTGGGCGTCGAGCTCGGGAAACTCGAGCCCCTCGGCGCCCTCGCCTCGGATCCGGCGGTCAAGGCCCGGTTCCTCCAGGATTGGCGCAACCATCCCCGGTGCAGGGCCCGCGGACTGGACCGGGACGCCTGCTGGGCCTCGATGAAGGCGCAGATGGTGGTCACGCCTGCCTCGCTCGCCGCCGACCCGAAGCTCACCCTTGTATTCTCGAACTTCGACTGAGCGACCGCGGGCGATCGCCGGCGGGCGGTTCAGTCTTCGCGTCGCCGCCAGTCGCGCCATCCCTCCACCGTGTCGACGTCGGCCAGCGTGTCCGCGAAGCCGACGTCGAGGCCGCGGCAGTTCGCCAGCGTGTCGGCGAGCGCGTGCGCGGTCGACCACCTGACGCCGCCGAAGATCGCCGGCACACGCGGCCGGCGCCTCAGGCCGACGAGCCAGTAGCCGCCGTCCTCCGCCGGGCCGAACACCGCGTCGTTCCGCCCGAGCAGCGCGAAGGCGCGGGCGACGTGGCCGACCTCGAGCCCGGGGATGTCGCTGCCGACGATGATCGCGGGGCCCGGCGGCAGGCGATCCATCACCCGCTGCATGCGCTGCCCGAGGTCGCCCCGCCCCTGCGGGATCGCCGGCGCGCCTTCCGGCCACGGGAAGGCGACGGCCGGATCGGGCGCGACGGCCAGCAGGGTGCGCCAGCGCGGGTCCCGGCCGAGGCGGCGCAGCGTGCGGGCCAGCGTGACGCGGTAGAAGCGGGTCGCCTCGGCCACGCCGACCTCGCGCGCCAGGCGCGACTTCACGGCCCCCGCGACCGGGACCTTCGCCATGACGACGAGGGTCGGCCGGAGGCCGGGCGCGCGCGCCCTCACCCGTAGAGGCGCGCGATGACGCGCGGCGGCACTCTCAAATAGTAGAGGCTCAGGCACAGGAGGTTGCGCGCCATCCGCGCGACATAGCCTCGCTCCGTGTAGCGCGAGGCGCTGGTGATCGCGCGCGGCCGCATCATCGTCAGGCGGCGCCGGCCGATGCGGCGCACGAGGTCGACGTCCTCCATCAGCGGGATCTGCCGGAAGCCGCCGACCTCCGCGTAGTGCCGCGCCGAGATGACGAGCCCCTGGTCGCCGTAGGGCAGCGCGAAGAGCAGGCAGCGCAGCGCCACCGCGTTCTCGAGCAGCCGCGCGCCCGTGCCGTCGTCGTCGAGCGCGAAGCGGAAGGCCCCGGCGTAGCGGCGCCGCTCGTCCTTCTTCTCCTGGCGCTCGATGAAGGCCCGCACGTCGTGGTGCCAGCCCTCCTCCAGCACCGTGTCGGCATGCAGGAACATCAGCCAGTTGCGCTTGGCCTCGGCCGCGCCGGCGGCCAGCTGCTGGCCGCGGCCGCGCGGCGCGTGGACGATGTCGCAGCCGAAGCCGTCGGCGATCTCGAGCGTCATGTCTCCCGACCCGCCGTCGCTGACGACGACCTGCGACACCACGCCCTCCGCCGCGGGAACGACGAGGGCCGTCAGGGTGCGGGCGAGGCCCCGCTCGCCGTTCAGGGTCGGCACGATCACGCTGAGCATGCCGATCCTTATAGCCAGCACCGCGTTTACCAACAATTAATCATGGCGCGCAGCGTTAATGTTCTTGCTTTGTTCTCGGACGCGACCTAGGTTGATGCCATGGCAAGCGTGATCCGAAAGAGCCCGAACGACGAGGCCCCGCTCCCCTCCGAGGCGCTGACGCCCGACAGGCGGCGCGGCCGCGGAACCGTGTCGAACCGCTCCGGCCGGTTCGAGGCGCTGCAGCGCGCGATCTTCGACGACGGCTGGGGCTCGGCGGAAGAGCTGCCGCCGCTGAAGACGCAGGTGACGTTCGAGACGCCGCGCAAGATCATCACGCGCAACGAGAGCCCGGACATCTCCTTCGACCGCTCGATCAACGCCTATCGCGGCTGCGAGCACGGCTGCGCCTACTGCTTCGCGCGCCCGACCCACGCCTATATGGGCATGTCGCCCGGCCTCGACTTCGAGACGCGCCTGTTCGCCAAGCCGAACGCGGCGGAGCTGCTGGAGAAGGAGCTGGCGGCGCCCGGCTACGTGCCGAAGACGATCGCCATCGGCACGAACACCGACCCCTACCAGCCGATCGAGCGGCAGCACCGCATCACCCGGTCGATCCTCGAGGTGCTGGAGCGGGCGAACCATCCCGTCGGCATCGTCACGAAGTCGGCCCTCGTCACGCGCGACATCGACATCCTGTCGCGCATGGCGGAGAAGGGCCTCGCGCGGGTCGGCATCTCCGTGACGACGCTCGACCGCAAGCTCGCCCGCGCGCTCGAGCCGCGGGCGGCGACGCCGCCGCGCCGGCTCGAGACGATCATGCGGCTGGCGGAGGCCGGCATCCCGACGAGCGCGATGGTCGCACCGGTCATCCCCGGCCTGAACGACCCCGAGATCGAGGCGATCCTCGCGGCGATCGCAGGCGCCGGCGCCACCGGAGCGGGCTACGTGATGCTGCGCCTGCCGCTCGAGATCAAGGACCTGTTCCGGGAGTGGCTCGAGGTCAACGTCCCCGACCGCGCCGAGCGCGTCATGTCGCTCGTCCGGCAGATGCGCGGCGGCAAGGAATACGACGCCGAATGGGGCACGCGGATGCGCGGCACCGGACCGCTGGCCTGGACGATCGGCCGGCGGTTCGAGCTCGCGGCGAAGCGCCACGGCCTCAACGAGAACCGGACCCCGCTCAGGACCGACCTGTTCGACCCGCCGGTGCCGAAGGGCGCCCAGATGCGGCTGCTTTAGAAGGCCGCCTCCCCCGCGCCCTCAGCCCGCCTCGCGCATCTCCTGCGCCGTCTCGATGTCGACGGAGACGAGCTGCGAGATGCCGCGCTCGGCCATGGTCACGCCGAACAGGCGGTTCATGCGCGACATGGTGATCGGGTTGTGCGTGATGATCAGGAAGCGCGTGTCGGTCTGCCGCGCCATCTCCTCCATCAGGTCGCAGAAGCGCTCGACATTCGCGTCGTCGAGCGGCGCGTCGACCTCGTCGAGCACGCAGATCGGCGCCGGGTTCGTCAGGAACACCGCGAAGATCAGCGCCATCGCCGTCAGCGCCTGCTCCCCGCCCGACAGGAGCGTCAGGACCTGCGGCCGCTTGCCGGGCGGACGGGCGACGATCTCGAGGCCCGCCTCCAGCGGGTCGTCGGATTCGGTGAGCGTCAGCTCCGCGTCGCCGCCGCCGAACAGGCGCGTGAACAGCGTCTGGAAGTGCCCGTTCACCACCGCGAACGAGGCGAGCAGCCGCTCCCGCCCCTCGCGGTTCAGGCTCTGGATCGCCGAGCGCAGCTTGGCGATGGCGGCGAGCAGATCCTCGCGCTCGGCGACGAGCTCGTCGTGGCGCGTGCGAACCTCCTGCATCTCCTCCTCGGCGCGCAGGTTGACGCTGCCGAGACGCGAGCGCTCGGCGCGGGCGCGCTCGAGGTCCTGCTCGACCCTCGCCATCTCCGGCAGCTCGTCCTGATCGGTGATGCCGTTGCGCTTCAGCGCCTGGGCGAGCGGCATGCCGAGGGCCTCGTGGCTCGACGCGTCGAGGTCGGTCAGGCGGTCGCGCAGGCCCTCGACCGTCGCCTCCTCGCGCGCCAGGTGCTCGCGCGCCCGCGACAGGGCGGCCTCCGCCTCGCGCGCCACGCGGTCGGCCTCGCCGACGCCGCTCTCGCCGACGGCCAGCGCGTCGGCGGCCTTGCGCCGCGCCGCCTCCGCCGCCTCGATCTGGTCGGCGAGCCCGTCGCGCTGGCGCTTCAGCTCGTCTGGCCGCGCGGCGATCTCCTCGATCTCGCCGCGGAGGCCGGCGGCGCGTCCCCGCAGCGTCTCGACGTGCTCGCCCGACTGCGCGATCCGCTCGGCCCAGCGCGTGCGCTCCCGGTCGATCGCCTCGAGCCTCGCGACGCGGGCCTGCGCCTCCCTGGCGTCGGCATCGACGGCGGCGCGGGCATCCGACAGGCGCGAGCGCGCGGCCGTCACCTCGCCGCGCAGCGCGTCGAGCCGCGCCTGCTCGCCGGCATCGGGCGGCAGCGCCTCGAAATCGGCCTCGGCCTTCAGGTGCGCCGCGGCGGCGGCCTCGTGCTCCTCGTGCAGCCGCCTCGCCTGCTCGCCCAGCGCCTCGATGCGCGCCGAGAGCTGGCTCGTCCGCCGCACCGCGTCGGCATGCGCGGCCGCGGCCTGCTTCGCCGCCGCCTGCGCCGTCTTGCGGGCATCGCGCGCCTCGGCCGCGGCGCGCTCGCGCGCCTTCAGATCGGCCTGCGCCGCCTCGAGCGCCGCACGGGCCGCCGTCAGCCGCGCCTCGGCACCCGTCATCTCCGCCTCGAGCTCGGCGATCCGGTTCTTCTGCTCGAGCCGGCGGGCCGCAGCCGTCGGCGCGTCGGCCGCGGCGACGAAGCCGTCCCACCGCCACAGGTCGCCGGCCCGGCTGACGAGGCACTGGCCGGGCCTCAGCGCCGCCTGCAGGCGCAGACCCTCGGCCGGCTCGACGATGCCGGTCAGCGCGATCCGGCGCGACAGCACGGCCGGCGCCCGGACGCGCGCGGAAAGCGGCTCCGCCCCCTCGGGCAGCGCCGGATCGTCCGCCTGCGCACCGAGGTCGCGCCAGTGGATCGGCGCCTCCTCGTTCGCGGAATGGTCGAGATCGTCGCCGAACGCCGCGCCGAGCGCGGCCTCGTAGCCCTTGTCGACGCTCACCGCGTCGAGCAGCGAGGGAAAGTCGCCCTCGCCGTCCGCGGCGAGGATGCGCTTCAGCGTGTCGCGCTCGGTCTTCAGCGCGCCGAGGTCGCGCTCGGCCGCCTGCAGCGGCGGCCGCGCCTCGCCCTCGGCCTGCCGCGCCCGGCCGATCCCGGCCTCGGCCCCGGCGACCGCCGCCTCCGCCTGCTCCTGCGCCGCCGCCGTCTCCCGCGCCCTCTCCTCCAGCGTCTCGAGATCGGCGTCGGCGAGCGTCGCCTTCAGCCGTCCGAGCTCGGCCTCGACGTCGCGGCGCTGGCCCTCGAGCTTGCGCACGCGCTGCGCGTGGTCCTGGCGCACCTGATCGAGATGCCTGCGCCGCGCGGCGAGGTCGGCCGCGGCCTGCGTCGCCTCGGAAAAGCGCGCCTCGATCTCGGCCAGCGCCTCCTGCGCCTCCTGCCGCTCGGCGTCGAGGGCGGGCCGCGCCGCCTCGGCCTCGGTGCCGGCGGCGCGCAGGGCCGCGGCCTCCTCGTCGAGGGCGGCGATGGTGTCCTTCGTCGCCTGCACCGTCTGGTCCTCGCGGGCGAGGTCCTGCTCGATCTGCTCGAGCCGCTGCCTGAGCTCGCGCTCGCGGGCGACGACGCGCTCGCGCTCCTTGTCGAGCCCGTCCCGGGTCACGGTCAGGTGGCGGAGCGCGGCGGCGCGCTGCGCCTCGATCTCGCGCAGCTTCGGCAGGTCGGCTGCGGCCTCGCCGCGCCTCGTGGCGGCGGCGCTGGCGGCCTTCGTCTTCTCGGCGACCGCAGTGTGCGCCTCGCGCACCTCGGCGAGCTTGGCCTGCAGGGCGGCCAGCGCCTGCCTGCGCCTCAGGTACCAGAGGATCGCCTCGTTGCGGCGGATGCCCGCCGACAGGTTGCGGTAGCGCGAGGCCTGCCGCGCCTGCCGGGCGAGCGTCTCGATCTGGCCGGTCAGCTGGCCGACGACGTCCTCGAGGCGCTCGAGGTTCTGCTCGGCGCCGCGCAGGCGCAGCTCCGCCTCGTGGCGGCGCGAGTGCAGGCCGGAAATGCCGGCCGCCTCCTCCAGGATGCGGCGGCGCGCCTGCGGCTTGGCCGCGATGATCTCGGCGATCTGCCCCTGGCGCACGAGGGCGGTGGAATGGGCGCCGGTCGAGGCGTCGGCGAAGAGGAGCTGCACGTCGCGCGCGCGCACCTCCTTGCCGTTCACCCGGTAGACCGAGCCCGCCTCGCGCTCGATGCGGCGGACGACCTCGATCGTCTCGCTGTCGTTGAACTGGGCAGGCGCCCGGCGGTCGGCATTGTCGATCGTCAGCGCGACCTCGGCGGAATTGCGCGCCGGGCGCGAGCCTCCGCCGGAGAAGATCACGTCGTCCATCCCCGAGCCGCGCAGGGACTTGTACGAGCTTTCGCCCATCACCCAGCGCAGCGACTCGACGAGGTTGGACTTGCCGCAGCCGTTAGGGCCGACGATGCCCGTCAGCCCGGCCTCGATCACGACCTCGGAGGCGTCGAGGAAGGTCTTGAAGCCGGACAGCCGCAGCCGCGTGAACCTCATGCGCCGCCTCCCCGGGGGAGACGGCGCGGGTCGGCGTCAGGAGGGCATGTGCTCCTGGAGCTTCTTCTCGAAGTCCTCCCACGGCAGCGCCCCGCGGACGACATCGCCGTTGATGAAGAAGGTCGGCGTGGAGCTGACCCCGAATTCATCGATCGCTCGCTTCTTAACCGCATTGACGCGGTCCAGTATGTCCTGATTCGTCAGGCACGACTCAAACTTCTCTTTTGTGAAGCCGGCCTGCTGCGCCATCCTGAACAGGCCCTGTTCCGGATTATCCACGAAGGCCCACGCGTTCTGCGTCTTGAACAGCGCGTCGACGAAGGGGAAATACTTGTCCTCGTCCGGCAGGCAGCGGGCCAGCATGAAGGCCGCCGTGGCGACCGGATCGAGCGGGAACTCGCGCAGGATGTAATAGACCTTGCCCGTGTCGATGTACTGCTCCTTGAGCTTCGGGAAGGTCTCCTTGTCGAAATGCGCGCAGTGCGTGCAGGTCATCGAGGCGTACTCGATGACGGTGATGGGCGCATCCGGCTCGCCCATCGCCCGCTCCTTCTCGGGACCGGCCTTCATGAGCGTGTCCACGTCGACATGGCTCGGGCCCTCGTCCTGCGCGAAGGCCGCGCCGGGCCAGCCGATGCCGAACGCGGAGACGGCGAGGCCGAGCGCGGCGCCCGCGGCGGAGCGGATGATCAATTCCCTGCGGGTGAGCGACATATGCTGTTCCTGTTTCTCGTGGTCGGGCCGCGAGGGCCCGGACTTGCCCTCGGCGGCCAAAAAAGCGTCCGCATGAAGCGGTGGCAAGCCTTTTCCCTTGCCGATCAAGACGTCGTGTCCGGCCGCACGTGCCGGCCGAGGCGCTCCAGCGCCTCGCGAAGGCCCGGATCGTCGATCCCGGAAAGATCGGCGGCGGGCGGTGCCGCAGGGGCCTCGTCGGCGGCGACGGGCATGGCCCGCGACACGACCGGCGCCTGCCGCACCTTCACCTTCGCGACCGCCGGCCAGCCGAAGAAGGCGTTGATGCGGTCGATGATCTCGCGGGTCATGTGCTGGATCTCGAGGGCGTCGCCGCCCTCGGCGCGGACGACCAGCGTCGCCGGCTTCGGCTGGTCCTCGGTCTGGCGCGGCCAGACGATCTTTTCCGGCCGCGTGCGCTCGCCGAGCGCGCCGCCGACGATGTCGCGCCATTCCGAGAGGATGGCGGCCGAGCCGAAGCCCGCCTTCGAGACGATGGGCGTGAGCAGCGGGTCGACGAGCCGGTCGAGCCGGGTCGCGCCCTGACGTCGCCACTTGCCAGTGCGTGGCTGGTCGCTATGCATGGGCCCCTGCCCGCTCATCCAGCAGCAACAGCTCGCTTCGCCGAATCGCCCATCGAAGATGAACGTCACCGACACTTGCGGCAACTCTGTGGCCGGCCCCGACGCCGCCGACCTCCTCGCCTGGTACGACCGCCACCGGCGAAGCCTGCCGTGGCGCGCGCCCGCGGGGAAGCGGCCGGACCCGTACCATGTGTGGATGAGCGAGATCATGCTGCAGCAGACGACGGTCGCGGCCGTCGGCGGCTACTTCGTCGACTTCCTGCGCCGCTGGCCGCGCGTCGGGGATCTCGCCGCGGCACCGCAGGACGAGGTGATGAGCGCCTGGGCCGGCCTCGGCTACTACGCCCGCGCCCGCAACCTGCACGCCTGCGCGAAGGTGGTGGCGGAGGAGCACGGCGGCCGCTTCCCCGACACCGAGGAGGGCCTGCGCGCCCTGCCGGGCATCGGCCCCTACACCGCGGCGGCGATCGCGGCGATCGCCTTCGACCGGCCGGCGGCGGCCGTCGACGGCAACGTGGAGCGCGTGATCTCGCGCGTCTTCCGCATCGAGACGCCGATGCCGAAGGGCAAGCCCGAGATACGCGCGAGGACCGAAGCCCTCGTGCCGCCGGACCGGCCGGGCGACTTCGCGCAAGCCCTGATGGATCTCGGCGCGACGATCTGCACGCCGAAGCGGCCGGCCTGCGCGCTGTGCCCCTGGATGGAGAGGTGCCGTGCGCGCGCCGACGGCGTGCAGGAGACGCTGCCGCGGAAGGCCCCGAAGGCGGAGCGGCCGGTGAAGCGCGCCTCGCTCTTCTGGGCGGAGGCCGCGGACGGCTCGGTGCTGCTCGCGAGGCGCCCGCCGAAGGGCCTCCTCGGCGGCACCGAGGGCCCGTGGTCGAGCCCGCTGACGGAGGACACCGATCCCGCCGAGGCGATGGGCCACGCGCCCTTCCCCGCCGGCTGGAGCCGCGTCGCCGGCACGGTCGAGCACGGCTTCACGCACTTCACGCTGAAGATGACGGTGTTCGTGGCGCAGGGCGTGACCGCCGCGGCACCCGCCGGCGCCCGCTGGGCCTCGCCCGACGAGCTGAAGGAGGCCGGCCTGCCGACCGCCCTGCAGAAGCCCGCAGCCCATGCGCTCTCCGCGCTGCACGGGCCGGAGGCGGCGAAGCGGCTGAAGACGCGGCCGGGGAAGGCGCGGGGGTGACGGGACGGGTTGCCGCAGCCTAGCCGCACCGGTCCCTCTGCACGCGCCACGCCTGCCAGCGCCGCCTGAGCTCGCCGGGCCGCCCTCCCACCGGCTCGTCGAGGATCTCCGCCTCGATCATGCGGTCGGTCCGGAAGTGCCGGAAATCCTGGCGCAGCTCGCACCAGGCGATCAGCATGCGCTTGGCGTCGTCGAAGCCGAGCATGACGGGCCACACCGTTCTCTCCGTCTCCTCGCCGGCTTCCGACCGGTAGTGCAGCCGCAGCTTGCGGCCGTCGCGGATGGCCCCTCGGAGCCGCGAGACGTCGACGTGGTCCTCGGCTGGCACGCGGCCCGGCCGCACCCCGACGCTCGGCTCGACGACATAGGGGCGGAGCCGTTCCGGCACGGCGGCGGCGACCTTGGCGAGCACGTCGAGCGCCGCGTTGCCAAGAGCCCTGTCGGAATGGGTCGCCACCCACTGGGCGCCCAGCACCACGGCGTCGATCTCGTCGGGCGTCAGCATGAGGGGCGGCATGTCGTAGTCGGCGGCGAGAACGTAGCCGAGCCCCGCCTCTCCCTCGATGGGCACGCGCTGCGCCATGAGGTCGGCGACGTCCCTGTAGACCGTGCGCCTCGACACCTCGAGTTCATCCGCCAGATCGGCAGCGGTGACCGGCCGGGTCGAGCGCCGGAGGATCTGGATGATCTGGAACAACCTGTCGGCTCGGCGCATCGCAATCCAACTCATGCTGCCAGCAGGGTGGCAGCATGCCGGTGCTAGGCAGTCCCTCGCGACGCCGCCAGCGCGGCGCCGGAACAGAGGATTATGCCATGAACTTCGCCTCCACCCGCCTGGTCGTCGCCGACATCCAGGCCATGATCGGCTTCTACGAAACGGTGACGGGCCAGACGGCCAGCTGGCTCGCGCCCGTCTTCGCCGAAATCGTCACGCCCTCGGCCACGCTCGCCATCGGCAGCGTCGAGACGGTCGCCCTGTTCAGGGAGGGCAGCGCAGAGGCCGGCGCGAACCGCAGCGCCATCCTCGAGTTCATGGTCGAGGACGTCGACGCCGAGTTCGCGCGCCTCAAGGACCTGGTCGAGGTGGTGCACGAGCCGAAGCTCATGCCTTGGGGAAACCGCACGGCGCAGTTCCGCGACCCCGAAGGCACGCTCGTCTCCCTCTACACCCCGGCAACCGACGACGCGAGGACCCGCTTCGCCGCGAGATAGCCCGGCGGTTGCGCCCTCACGCCACCGCGGCCATCTCGCCCCTGACGATCTGCCTCAGCGCGTCGATCGGCTGCAGCCCGCCGTCGCGCTCGACGTGCCAGAAGGTCCAGCCGTTGCAGGCCTCCGCGCCCTGCACGGTGGCGCCGACCTTGTGGATCGAGCCGGTGCCCTTGTCGGAGTGCAGCGTGCCGTCGACCCGGACGGTCGCCTCGTGGCGGCCCTTGGCGCAGGTCAGCCGGTCGCCGGGCGCGATCAGGCCGCGCTCGATGAGCGCGGAGAAGGCGACGCGCGGCTCGGCGCGCTTGCCGGTCGTCACCGCCAGCGCCTCCGGCGCCACCGGCTCCACCGCCGCGATGCGCGCCCGCGCCGCCTCGGCGTAGGACCGCTCGCGCTCGACGCCGATGAAGTGGCGGCCGAGCCGGCGCGCCACCGCGCCGGTGGTGCCCGAGCCGAAGAACGGGTCGAGCACGACGTCGCCCGGCTTCGTGGAGGACAGGATGACGCGCGACAGGAGGGATTCGGGCTTCTGCGTCGGGTGCAGCTTGTCGCCGTTGCCGTCCTTCAGCCGCTCGGCGCCGGTGCAGATCGGCAGCGTCCAGTCGGAGCGCATCTGCACGCCGTCGTTCATCGCCTTCATCGCGTCGTAGTTGAAGGCGTGCCGCGAGGTCTGGTCCCGCGACGCCCAGATCATCGTCTCGTGGGCGTTGGTGAAGCGGCGGCCGCGGAAGTTCGGCATCGGGTTCGTCTTGCGCCAGACGATGTCGTTGAGGATCCAGAACCCCAGGTCCTGCAGGATCGTGCCGACGCGGAAGATGTTGTGGTACGAGCCGATCACCCACAGCGTGCCGTCCTTCTTCAGGACGCGGCGGCAGGCGAGCAGCCAGGCGCGGGTGAAGGCGTCGTAGGCCTCGAAGCTCGCGAACCGGTCCCATTCGTCGTCGACGGCGTCGACGAGGCTCTGGTCGGGCCGGTGCAGGTCGCCCGCGAGCTGCAGGTTGTACGGCGGATCGGCGAAGACCGCGTCGACCGAGCCGGCCGGCAGGGACTGCAGCAGGGGCACGCAATCCCCCACCAGGATCTCGTCGAGCGGCAGGGAGGAGATCGAGCCGGCCCGGGGGGACCGGCTCGCTACGCTGACTGGCATCACTGACACGAACCTCTACGCAACTGATGGTTCGAATTGTCGCGAGTCAGCGTAAAGCCGGCCTTAAGCGTTAGGGTAAACAAGGACTTAACGGTGAAGCGCCCGCTCGTGCCGGGGCACTGGCCGGATCAGGCGAAGCTCGGCTCGGCCAGCTCCGTCCCGAGGTCGAGCGCCAGCTGCGAGATCGGCCGGAAGGAGCGGCGGTGGATCGGCGTCGGCCCCAGCCGCTCGAGCGCGGCGAGGTGGACCTTCGTGGAATAGCCCTTGTTGGTCTCGAAGCCGTAGCCGGGATGCACGCGCGCCATGCGCACCATCATCCGGTCGCGCACCACCTTGGCGACGATCGAGGCCGCGGCGATCGACTTGCAGATCGCGTCGCCGTCGACCACCGCCTCGCCCCGGCAGGCCAGGCGCGGCAGGTCCTTGCCGTCGACGAGCACGCTGCACGGCCTGTTGCAAAGGCCGGCCACCGCGCGGCCCATCGCCTTGAGCGTCGCGCCGCGGATGTTGAGCCGGTCGATCTCGGCCGGCGAGGCGGCCGCGAAGGAGACGCAGGCCATCCGCATGATCTCCGCGAACAGCCTCTCCCGCTCCTCGAACGGCACGAGCTTCGAATCGGCGAGCCCCTTCGGCACCCTGTCGAGGTCGAGGATGACGGCCGCCGCGACCACCGGCCCGGCGAGCGGGCCGCGGCCGGCCTCGTCGACGCCGGCGACGAGGCGCGAGCCCTCCCGCACGTGGCGGCGCTCGTGGCGGAGATGGGGAAGCTTGCTCATGAGGCAGGAGCTTTCGGCGAGTCGGGCGCGGCTGGCAAGGGCGGAGACCGTGGCTGGCAAGGGCGGAGACCGCGGCTGACAAGCGCGCCGACGCCGCAGGAGAGCGCTCAGCTGCGCCAGAAGTCGGGCAGCAGCACCACGTAGGCGGTGGCGAGCTCGAGCCGCCCGAGCACCATCCCCAGGATGACGAGCCACTTGGCGGCGTCCGGGACGGCGTGGAAGTTCGTCGCCGGGCCGACGACGGGTCCGAGGCCCGGCCCCGCATTCGCCATCGCCTGGGCGATCGCCGAGGTGCTCGACAGGAAGTCGAGGCCCGTCGCCATGACGGCGAGCGACAGGACCATGAAGGTCAGCACGTACATGAAGAGGAAGTTCCGCACCGCGCCGATCGTGTCCTCGGCGACGCGCTCGCCCTGGTAGTGGACCGTGACGATGCGGTTCGGCGACAGGGTGCGCTTGAGCTGCCGGCCGGCCGAGGCGAAGAGCAGCTGCCAGCGGAAGATCTTGACCGCCCCGGCGGTCGAGCCGGCGCAGCCGCCGATGAAATAGAGGAGGAAGAACAGCCCGACCGCGAAGCTGCCCCACGTCGAGAAGTCCGAGGTCGCGAACCCCGTGTCGGTGAGGATCGAGGTGACGTTGAAGGCCGACAGGCGCAGCGCGTGGAGCGGCGCCATGCCCTGCGAGACGTTCCACAGCGTGCAGACGCCGATGGCGATGGCGAGGACCCTGAGGAAGTCGACGATCTGCTCGTCCTCGAGCACGAAGCGGCGGCCGCGCAGGAAGAAGCCGGCATAGAAGACGAGCGGCAGCGCGCTCAGGGCCATGAAGACGATCAGCACGACCTCGATGCCGACCGAATTGTAGAAGGCGACCGAGGCGTCCTTGGTGGAGAAGCCGCCCGTCGCGATCGTCGCCATGGCGTGGTTGACCGCGTCGAAGGGATCCATGCCGGCGACGATCAGCGCGACCGTGCAGGCGGCGGTCAGGCCGACATAGACGGCGCCGATGGTGCGCGCGATCTGGGCGACGCGGGGAAAGGGCTTCAGGGAGATGTCGGACGATTCGGAGTGGAAGAGCTGCATGCCGCCGACGCGCAGCATCGGCAGCACGGCGAGCGCCATCACGACGATGCCGATGCCGCCGATCCACTGCAGCAGCGAGCGCCACAAGAGGATGCCCGGCGGCATGTGGTCGAGCCCGGAAAACGCCGTGGCGCCGGTCGTCGTGAGGCCCGACACCGTCTCGAAGACCGCGTCGGTGAACGAGGGCTGGAGCGACGAGATCCACAGGGGCAGCGAGCCGAACAGGCTGATCGAGACCCACGCCGACAGCGTGATCAGGTAGCCGGTCCGCCGGTCGAGCGCCCCGACCCACGGCCGCCGGAAGGCGAACACCAGGAAGGAGCCGACGCCGCCGACGACGAAGGCCGAGATGAGGAAGGCGTCGAAATCGCGGTAGTTCGTGCCGAGATCGACGAGCATCGGCAGCACCATCGCCCACGCGAGGGCGATGAGGAACACGCCGTTGATGTAGACCGTGAAGCTGAGCTGTCGGGAGTTCACCGGAGTGCTCGTGCGGGTAGGACGTGCCACGCTGGCGGCCGCCGCCGGCGGGCGGTGCGGCAGGCGCCGCGCCTCAGGCGGGGGAGAGGCTTCCGCTTACGCTCCCGAACTGTGGCCGAACGATGGCGGCGGCGCCGGAAGGACAGGGATCCCACAAACGGTTTAGCCTTCCAAATCAACCCCTTAGGGTGTGTCGAACCGTTCTTGACACTCTCGGGAGCCCCCACTATGGTTCGCGCGGCTTTCGGGGCGGTCCGCTCCGGATCGTGGAAGCATGTGAGCGAACGCCGTCCCAGACGGAAAAGGGCGATGTCCGACACACCGCGGAACGGTCCGGGTACCGAACAAACCCCAGCCGAAGCCACCGATCTCGAGACGCGCCGTCGCGCGCTCGGCACGGGCCTCTCGGACGCTCAGAAGCGTCACGCGCCGCCCGCAGCCTCCGAGCGCCCGAGCGGCGCGTTTGGGATCGCGATGCGCCTCGCCGTCGAGCTCGTCTCGGGGGTGATCGTGGGCGGCGCCATCGGCTGGGGCTTGGACTGGTGGATCGGCACGAAGCCGATTTTCTTCCTCGTGTTCCTGATGATCGGGATCGCGGCGGGGATCATGAACGTATTCCGGTCCGCGCGCCGCATGAACGAGGCGGCGTCGGATCAGACTGGCGGCGCTCGGCCCACCGGCCGTGAGCCTCCGGCAAAGGACAAGATCTGAGGAGCTCTAGAGAGTGGCTGCGGAAACCGGCGAAGCTGGGGTCGTGCTCGACCCGATGCACCAGTTCGTTGTCCAGCGCATCGTGCCGCTGGAGATCGGAGGGGTCGACGTCTCCTTCACGAACGCCTCGCTGTTCATGGTCATCGCGGTCGTGCTGGTGAGCCTGTTCACCATGGCCTCGATGAGCGGCCGGTCGCTGGTGCCGGGCCGCATGCAGTCGATGGTCGAGCTGTCCTACGAGTTCGTCGCCAACATGGTGCGCGAGAACGCGGGCACCGAGGGCATGAAGTACTTCCCCTTCATGTTCACGCTGTTCATGTTCGTCCTGTTCGCGAACATGCTCGGCATGGTGCCGTACGCCTTCACGGTGACGAGCCACATCATCGTCACCTTCGCGCTGGCGCTCACGATCTTCATCGGCGTCACGATCATCGGCTTCGTGAAGCATGGCGCGCACTATTTCCGGCTGGTCGTGCCGAAGGGCGCGCCGCTGATTCTCCTGCCGCTGCTGACGGTGATCGAGCTGGTCTCGTACTTCACCCGTCCGATCAGCCTCTCCGTGCGACTTTTCGCCAATATGCTGGCCGGCCACACCATGCTGAAGGTGTTCGGCGGCTTCGTCGTGATGATGGGCGTGTTCGGCGTGCTGCCGCTCGTCGCCATGGTCGCGTTCACCGGGCTCGAGTTCCTGGTGGCCTTCCTGCAGGCCTACGTCTTCGCGATCCTGGCGTGCATCTATCTCAACGACGCCCTGCACATGCACTAAGGGCGTCGCGAGCGTTCTCAACCCCTACGACACCAACGTTTCTTCAAGGAGACTGACCATGGAAGCGGAAGCTGCAAAGTACATCGGCGCGGGCCTTGCCTGCGTGGCGCTCACCGGCGCGGGCCTCGGCATCGGCAACATCTTCGGCAACTACCTGTCGGCCGCCCTGCGCAACCCCTCCGCCGCCCCGGCGCAGTTCCCGAACCTGCTGCTCGGCTTCGCCCTCGCCGAGGCGACCGGCCTGTTCGGCCTCGTCGTCGCCCTGATGCTGCTCTTCGTCGTCTGAGACGGCCCGAGCAACTCCAGGACCTGTGAGCGCCCGCGGTCACCGCGGGCGACAACATGAAGAGCAGCGAAATGGCGAGTTTCGTCGTCGCCCAGGCCGACGGTGAGCAGTCGCAAGGCGTGATCGTGCAGGGGCTCGATCAGCAAGTCAGCGACGAGCTTCACCAGGACGTGGGCGTCTCGGAAGATCACACGACCTCCGGCATGCCGCAGCTGGCCGTGGAGACCTACGCGTCCCAGCTGTTCTGGCTCGCGATCAGCTTCGTCGTCCTCTACCTGATCATGTCGCGCGCGGCGCTGCCGCGCATCGCGACCGCCATCGAGAACCGCCGCGACCGCATCGCGAGCGACCTCGACACGGCGGCGCGGCTGCGGGAAGAGACCGACGAGGTCATCGCGACCTACGAAGCCGAGCTGGCCGAAGCACGTGCCAAGGCGAACCAGATCGCCTCGGAGACGCGCGACCGGATCAACCAGCAGCTGGCCGAGGAGCGCGCCGAGGTCGAGGCGCGCATGGCCGAGCGGACCGAGGCGGCCGAGAGGCACGTCGCGGAGGTCAAGACCAAGGCTCTCGCCGAGGTCGACAGCGCGGCGGTCGACGCCACCGCCGAGATCGTCGACCTGCTGATCGGCACCCGCCCCTCCGAAAGCGAGGCGAGCGCGGCCGTGAAGGCGGTCAGGGCAGGCTGAGGAGGAGACGCTCATGTTCATGGAACCCGAATTCTGGGTCTTCGTCTCCTTCATCCTGTTCGTCGCGCTCGTCGTCTACCTGAAGGCGCCGGGCCGCGTCACCTCTGCGCTCGACCACCGTGCCGAACGCATCCGGCACGAGCTCGACGAGGCGCGGCGGCTGCGCGAGGAGGCCCAGAGCCTGCTCGCGGAGTACCAGCGCAAGCGGCGCGACGCCGAGAAGGAAGCCGAGGAGATCGTGGCCAACGCGAAGTCCGAGGCCGAGCGGATGAAGACCGAAGCCCGCCAGCAGATGGAAGAGATGGTGGAGCGCCGGAAGCGCATGGCCGAGCTGAAGATCAGCCAGGCCGAGGAGCAGGCGGTCGCCGACGTGCGGGCCGCCGCCGCCGACGCGGCCGTGGCCGCTGCCACGCGCATCCTGCAGGAGCGGGTCTCCGGCTCGACGGCCGACGGCCTCATCGACACCAGCATCGGCCAGGTGAAGGCGCGTCTGCAGTAGACCCGCCCTTCCCCTTCGACACGACTTCGAAAAGCCCCGGCCGCGGCCGGGGCTTTTTTCGTTTGCGCCGGGCCGCGTCGGACTGCCCTCAAAAGAGGCGTGCCCAGCGCCCGCGCATGTCGTGGCCGCGGCCCCCGCTCACCGCGGGATCGGCTCCGGCCGCCGGGCCGTTGCCTCCCGTACCGCCGCGAAAACCCCGGAACGTCCACTCCCTGCAGCTGTTTCCCGGGACAGCCGACCACGAATGCCAGGGAGAGAACACATGCGCCCGACGCACACCATCGCCGCCGCGCTGCTGGCCGGGACGCTGCTGACGCCAGCCGCGGCCGCAGCGCAGAACGGCATGGCCACCGCCGACGTGCACATGCGCGCCGGCCCCGGCACGCGCTATCCCGTCGTGACGACGATTCCCGAGGATCGCGACGTCGAGATCCACGGTTGCCTGGACAACGGCGACTGGTGCGATGTCGGCTGGCGCGGCCGTCGCGGCTGGGTCTTCTCCGACTATCTCGCCTACGACTACAACCACAGCTACCGGAACGTGCCGGAGGTGATCGGCCGGGTCGACCTGCCGACCATCGGCTTCAGCTTCGGCAACTACTGGCACGCCCATTATCGCAGCGAGCCGTGGTACGGCGACCGCGACCGCTGGGAGCGCGGCCGCGGCCACCACGACGGGCGGGACCGCGGCCACCACGACCGGGGCGATCACGACCGCCGGGACTGGCACGACCACGACCATCGCGGCTGGAACGACCACGACCGCAACGCCTGGCGCGACCACGATCGCCGGCGCTGGAGCGACCACGATCGCCATGATCGGGGCGACCACAACCGCAGTGGCTGGGGTGATCACGACCGCAATGGCTGGGGGGATCACGACCGCCGCAGCTGGGGCGATCACCCATCGGTGGGGCGACAACGATCGCCGCGGCCGCGACGGCGGGTGGAACGACCACGACCGCCACGGCGACGGCGACGGCGGACGGAACGACGGCCGCGACGGCTGGAACGGCGACAACGATCGCGGGCCCGACCAGTGGCACACCGGGGACCGTGGCGACCGCTCCTCCGACGACATGTGACCGCGGGTCCGCTCGGCCGGCATGCGCCGCTCGAAGGGCCGGCTGCCTCGCCCGATGCAGCGGCCGGCCACCAGCCCCGGGCCTTCGACTCGTGCCGCCGCGAGGGCGTGCGGGACCATCGCCGGGAGCGCCCGTCGGGCGCTTCCGCAGACATCGATATGAGGCAAAGGAGACGCTCATGCGACCGACCCATATCCTCGCCGCCGCCCTGCTCGGCGGCACGCTTCTCACCCCCGTCGCGGCATCGGCCCACGACACCGGGTGGGGACAGGGAAGAGGCTCGTCCGCCTACGACCATTCGTGGGACGACCGCGGCGACTGCTGGATGCGGCACCACCGCGAGCACCATCGCGGCTATCGCGACGACAATGACGGCCCGGGAGCCTGGCGCCACCGGGACCATCCGGGATGGCGCGACGACGAGGAGAGCCGCTGGAGCGACCGTGGCCGCGACCGCTATGACGACCGCGACTGGCGCGACCGGGAGGCGGAGCGCTGGGACGGAAACTGGCACCATCGCGACCGCCGTCACGATCACTGGGGCAACCACGACCGCCGGGACGACGGCGATCGCTGGGGCAACCGCGACGACGCCTGGCGCGGCCACGATCACTGGCGCGACCACGACCACTGGCGCGACCACGAGCGCCGCTGGCGGGATCACGAGCGTCGCTGGCGGGACCGGAACGACTATTCAGACCGGCAGGACTGGCGCGACCGTCAGGACTGGAGCGACCGCTCCCCGGACGACCGCGGGGTCGACGCGGGCGACAACGACTGGAACGATCACCGGGACCGTCGCAATCGCTACGACCCGTCCTCGAGCGACAGCGGCGTCGATCGCGGCGACAACGACTGGAACGACAGCAATCGCCGCGGCGACTATTCGAGCTCCGACGAGGGCTCCGGCGACAGCTACGGGAGCGGCCGCGACCGCAACGACACGTACGGCAACGAAGACGACCGTGGCGGCCATGGCGGCATGAACTCGGACCGCGGCTCGGAGAACGGCTACTCGAGCGACGCCACGGGCGACGACGACAACATCTACAGCAACAACGACGATCGCAGCGACGACGGCTACGATCGCTCGAACGGCGACGACAATCGCCGGCACAGCGAAAGCGGCGACTCGTCGGGCAGCCGGTCCGACGACGGAAACGACAGCCGGATCTGACGCACGGTCAGGCCGCGTCATGAGAAAGGCCCCGCCGAGGCGGGGCCTTTTTTTCGTCCGCTCCCTCTTGGGGCCGCCTACTCCGCGGCCTCGCGCTGCGGCTGCGGCGCCGTCCAGCGGAGAACCGGCTGGCGGGCCGCCTTCGTCTCGTCGAGGCGGCGGCGCGGCGCGTAGCGCGGCGCCTGCTTGAAGCGATCGGTGTCGCCGCGTTTCGCCGCGATCACGAGGTCGCGCAGGGTCGCGACGAAGAGGTCGAGGCTCGCCTTCGATTCCGATTCGGTCGGCTCGACCAGCATCGCCCCGTGCACGACCAGCGGGAAGTAGATCGTCATCGGGTGGAAGCCCTCGTCGATCAGCGCCTTCGCCACGTCGAGCGTCGAGACGTCCGTCTCGTAGAGGAACGAATCGTCGAACAGCACCTCGTGCATGGACGGGTGGTCGGGGAACGGCACCGACATGAGGTCGCAGAGCGAGGCGCGCACGTAGTTCGCCGCCAGCACCGCGTCCTCGGCCGCCTGCCGCATGCCGTCGGAGCCGTGGCTCATCATCCAGGTCAGCGCCCGGACGAACATGCCCATCTGGCCGTGGAACGCCGTCATCCGCCCGAACGGCCTGGCCTCCCCGCTGTCGTCGACGTGCTCGACGAGGTCGAAGCCGTTCTCGCCGGCCGAGACGACCCACGGCAGCGGCGCGTAGGGCGCCAGCCGCTCCGAGAGGACAACAGGGCCGGCGCCCGGCCCGCCGCCGCCATGCGGCGTCGAGAAGGTCTTGTGCAGGTTGATGTGCATGGCGTCGACGCCGAGGTCGCCCGGCCGCACCCGGCCCTGGATGGCGTTGAGGTTCGCCCCGTCGCAGTAGAAATAGGCGCCGGCCTCGTGCACCGCCTTCGCGATCTCGATGATGTCCGGCTCGAAGATGCCGCAGGTGTTGGGGTTCGTCAGCATCAGCGCCGCGACCTGCGGCGAGAGCCTCGCCCGCACGGCCTCGGGGTCCACCGTGCCGTCGTCGCGGGCCGGCACCGTCTCGACGCGGTAGCCGAGCAGCGCCGCCGTGGCGGGGTTCGTGCCGTGCGCCGATTCCGGCACGAGCACGACCGAGCGGGCATCGCCCCTCGCCTCGTGCGCGGCCTTGATCGCCATCATGCCGCAGAGCTCGCCGTGCGCGCCGGCCTTCGGCGACATGGCGACCGCCGGCATGCCGGTGACGGTCTTCAGCCAGTGGGCGAGCGTGTCGACCAGCTCGAGCGCGCCCTGCACGGTGGACACGGGCTGCAGCGGATGGATGTCGGAGAAGCCCGGCAGCCGCGCCGCCTTCTCGTTCAGCCTCGGATTGTGCTTCATCGTGCACGAGCCGAGCGGGTAGATGCCGGAATCGATCGCGTAGTTCGACCGCGACAGCCGCACGTAGTGGCGCATCGCCTCCGGCTCCGACAGGCCCGGCAGGTCGAGGGCCGCGCGGCGCTCGAGCCCCCCGAGGCGCAGCTCGCCCTCCCCCGCCTCCGGAAGATCGACGCCCGTCTCGCTCTCGCGGCCGTACTCGAAGATCAGCGGCTCCTCGATGCGCAGCGCCCGGTTGCCGGTGAAGGTGTCGGGCGAGCCGACCGCCTCGATGGCGGCGTCGCCCGCGGTCTGGCGCCCCTGCCTGTTCATGTTCATCGCAGGATCTCCTTCAGGCTCGACGCGAAGAGCGCGATGTCCTCGTCGGTGTTGGTCTCGGTGGCCGCGACGATCAGCAGGTCGTCGTAGCCCTCGCCCGGCCGCAGCCGGCTCATCGGCACGCCGCCGAGCACGCCCTTCCCGCCGAGCGCCTCGACGACCTCGGCGGCGGGCTTCGAAAGCCGCAGCGTGAACTCGTTGAAGAAGGCGCTCGTTCAGGATTTCGACGCCCGGCACGGCCGCCAGCGCGTCGGCGAGCTTCACGGCGCGGGCGTGGTTGAGCCGGGCGAGCTGCCTGAGCCCCGTGCCGCCGAGCAGCGTCAGGTGGATCGAGAAGGCGAGCGCGCACAGGCCCGAGTTCGTGCAGATGTTCGAGGTCGCCTTCTCGCGGCGGATGTGCTGCTCGCGGGTCGACAGGGTGAGCACGTAGCCGCGCTTGCCCTCGGCGTCGACGGTCTCGCCGCAGACGCGGCCCGGCATCTGCCGCAGGAACTTCGGAGCGCGTCGCGAAGAGCCCGACATAGGGCCCGCCGAAGTTGAGGCCGTTGCCGATGCCCTGCCCCTCGCCGACCACGATGTCGGCCCCCATGGCGCCCGGCGGCTCGATCAGCCCGAGCGACACCGGCTCGGTGACCACCGCGATCAGCAGCGCGCCCTTCTCGTGCGCCGCCTCCGCGATCGGCGCCAGGTCGACGGGATGGCCGAAGACGTCGGGCGTCTGCACGACGACGCAGGACGTCGCGTCGTCGATCGAGGAGACGAGGTCCTCGCCGCCCCCGGGCGTCGGATCGAGGAACACCGTCTCGTGCGACGACAGGCGCGAGGTCGTCTCGACGACGGCGCTGTAGTGCGGGTGGAGGTTTCCGGCGATCACGGCCTTGCCGCGCTTCGTCAGCCGGTGCGCCATCAGCACGGCCTCGGCGGTCGCGGTCGAGCCGTCATACATCGAGGCGTTGGCGACCTCCATGCCGGTCAGCTCGCAGACCTGCGTCTGGAACTCGAACAGGACCTGCAGCGTGCCCTGGCTGATCTCCGGCTGGTACGGCGTGTAGGAGGTCAGGAACTCCGAGCGCTGGATCAGGTGGTCGACGCTCGCCGGCACGTGGTGGCGGTAGGCGCCGGCGCCGACGAAGAACGCCGCGTCGCCCGCGGCCAGGTTGCGCCGCGCCATGCGGCCCATCGCCCGCTCGACCTCGATCTCGCTCCGGGCGGTCGGCAGGTCGACGGGGCCGTCGAGCCAGGCCGCCTTCGGCACGTCGGCGAACAGCTCGTCGATCGACGACACGCCGATCTTGTGGAGCATGACGGCGCGGTCCTCCGCGCTCAGGGGCAGGTAGCGCATCAGGCAGTCTCCTGCTGCTGGTTGGCCGCGACGATCTCGGGCTCGAGCACGAGCTCGCTCTTCACCGAGTTGGCGATGAAGCAGCGCGCGTGCGCCTCCTCGTGCAGCTTGCGGAAGGTCTCCTCGTCCGGCGCCTCGCCGGCGAAGGCGACGCGGGGGCGCATCGTGACGGTCTCGAGCCAGTGGCGGCCCGTCCCGAGCCGCCCGAGCTTGCCCGACACCTCGTCGACATAGGACTCCACGACGAGCCCGGCGTGCTTGGCGAGATCGAGGAACCACAGCATGTGGCAGGAGGAGAGCGAGGCGACGAAGGCCTCTTCGGGGTCGACCGCATCCTCGCGCGACCACGGGGCGCGGACGACGGAGGGGGACGCCGAGGCCGGCACCGTCACGCCGCCGTCGAAGGTCCAGGTGTGGTAGCGGGAATAGTGGCCGGACAGGAAATCGTCGTCGCCGCGGCGCCAGGCGATCGTAGCGTCGTGAGAGGAAGCCATGGAGATCAGCCCTCGGCCTCGACCTGCGCCTTGTAGGCGGCGTCGTCCATCAGCGCCTCGAACTCGCTCCTGTCCGACAGCCGGACCTTGAAGAACCAGCCCTCGCCCGCCGCGTCGGCGTTCACCTTGGCGGGCTCGCCCTCGAGCGCCGCGTTCGTCTCGACGATCTCGCCCGAGACCGGCGCGTAGACCTCGCTCGCCGCCTTCACGGATTCCACGACGGCGACCTCGTCGCCCTTCGAGACCGACTTGCCGACGTCGGGCAGCTCGACGAACACGACGTCGCCGAGCTGCTGCTGGGCGAAATCGGTGATGCCGACGGTGGCGACGTCGCCGTCGAGGCGGACCCACTCGTGATCCTTGCTGTAGCGCGTGGTCATGCTCTCTCTCCTGGCCTGCTCGGGCTGGTCAACGGGCGTAGCGGTGGGGGACGAAGGGAAGGGAGACGATGCGGGCGGGCTTGTCCTTGCCGCGCACGACGAGGTCGAGGGCGGTGCCCTCCGCCTCGGCGCCGGCCGCGACGTAGCCCATGGCGACCGGGACGCCGGCCGAGGGGCCGAAGCCGCCGCTCGTCACCGTGCCGACGGCGGTGCCGTCGCGCCTGATCTCGCTGCCCTCGCGGGCGATGCTGCGGTCGTCGGGCCGGATGCCGACGCGGCGGCGCGAGGGCCCGTCCGCGATCTCGCGCAGGATGCGCGCGGCGCCCGGGAAGTCGCCCGCCTCGCGGCGGCGGCGCGGCACCACCCAGCCGAGATCGGCCTCGATCGGGCTCGTCGTCTCGTCGATGTCGTGGCCGTAGAGGCAGAGCCCCGCCTCGAGCCGCAGCGAGTCGCGGGCGCCGAGGCCGACCGGCATCACCCGCTCGTCGGCCGCCAGCCGGTCCCACAGCACGCCCGCCTTCTCGGCCGGCAGCGAGATCTCGAAGCCGTCCTCGCCGGTGTAGCCCGACCGCGTGACGATCGCCTGGCCGATGCCGGGCAGCACGAACTCGCCGGCGCCCATGAAGCCGAGCCCGGCGATCGCGGCGTCGAGCCCCGCCATGACGTCGGAGGCCGCGGGGCCCTGCAGCGCGACGAGCGCGAGCGACGGCGCGGGCGTCAGCCTCACGCCGTCCGGCAGCGCCGCGGCGATGTGGGGAAGGTCGACGTCCTTGCGGGCGGCGTTGACGACGAGGAACAGACGGCCGTCCTGGGCGGGATCGCGCGGCCGCGTCACCATCAGGTCGTCGATGATGCCGCCCTCTTCGTTGAGGAGCACGGTGTAGCGCATGCGGCCGGGCTTGAGCCCGGCGATGTCGCCCGGCACCAGCGCCTCGAGCGCCTTCGCCGTCGTCTCGTGGTCGGGACCGACCAGCAGCGCCTGGCCCATGTGCGAGACGTCGAACAGCCCCGCCTTCTCGCGCGTCCACTGGTGCTCGGCGACGATGCCCGGCTTGTACTGCACCGGCATCTCGTAGCCGGCGAAGGGCACCATCCTGCCACCCGCCGCCACGTGGCGGTCGTGCAGGGGCGTGCGCTTGAGCGCTACGTCGCCGGCGGCTGTGTCCTGTGTGTCGTCGTCCATCGGGAGACCCCGCGTGCTGGTTGCATCCGGTCCGAAGCTCGGACCGCCGATGCCCCCTCTGTCGCAGGACCTGAGAGATTTCGCCGCGGCAGATCCCGCAGGCTTACCCCCGTCGGTGAGCCGGCAAAGGATCGCCGGCTGCTTTCCAGAGTCTCATCCCCCTGCGGTCCCTGGTGCCTGAGAGTTTCCGGGGCCGGTTGCTCCTTCGGCGCCGACCTCGAGGGCCGGTCTCTCCCGCAGGGTTCGACTGAAACGTCGCGAGCTAAGTTAGGCAACCACCTCCGCCTGTCAACTCGACATTCGCAGCATGCACACGAATGCGGCAGCAGGCGAGAGGACGCCCGCACGGGAGATGACCGGCCCGGGGCGGCCTGGCGAAACCGGCGGCGCCCGGCCCTCAGCCGGCGCGCCCGACCGCCGCCGCATAGTCCGCGACGAGCCGCCCGTACTCCTCGAAGGGCGGGAATTCGGCAAAGCTCCGGACCGCCCCCGTCCGCGCCCACGGCAGCATCGTGCTCGTGTAGGTCTCGACATAGGGGCTGAACCAGCCGGCATCGTCGAGCATGGTGGGACGGAGATTGACGAACATGTCCATGCCGGCCATGCGCGTGAACATCCAGCTCATGCAGTCGGGGCAGAAATAGTGGTGGATGTCCGCCCCGCGCACGCCGCCGATCACCGGCTCGCCGGCGATGACCGAGAAGCCCTCGGTCGGAATCGCCGCGCTCAGGGAGAACGCGCTCGCCGACATGCGCTGGCACCCGCGGCAGTGGCAGGCCATCGTGAGGAGCGGCGGCGCATCGACGCGCACCCGGACGCGGCCGCAGCGGCAACCGCCTTCGGCGGGCAGGGAAGGCTCACGCATAGAGATCTCCCATGCGGGCGACGGCCCGCTCAGCGGGCCGACCGCTCGTCGAAGCCGACATAGAGGACGTAGTTGTTGATCACCTCGGTCGGCGGGATCTGGTAGGAGATGCCGTCGGCCACCTGGGTGAAGTCGACGTAGGTCTGTCCCTGCGGCACCGTGACGGTCACGCGGTAGAGATCGCTCCAGACCGCCTCGCCGCCCGGCCGGACGAAGGCGGCGCGAATCGGCAGGGTGAAGGTGCCGGGGTGGCCTTCCGGGCCGAGCAGGGCGCGCCCGGCGATGCCGAGCTTCATCGTCAGCGCGGTGTCTCCCTCGAAGGTGCACTCGCGCGCCGTCTTGGTGATCGAGCCCTGCAACACCAGATAGGCGGGATCGCCGTCGTGGCCGCGCGCATAGATGCGGTAGGTCTGGGTGCCGTCGCGGATGGCGACGCTCGGGCACTCGACGTCCGGGCGCGGCGGCGGCGCGTTCGGGTCGATCGGCGCCGGCTCCTCCTCGTTGGCGCCGACCAGGAGGGCGCCGGCCCCCACGGTCGACTGCCTGAAATCCTTGGCGGCCTGTGTGTCGCACCCCGTGAGGAGGAGAAGGCCCGCGATGCAGGCGGCGGGCATGGCAAGGGACGCTCGGGGAATGCGGATACGCAGCATGGAAAGGACTCCGGCCTCGCGGAACATCTGGCAGGGCCGGGGTTATAGCAAAGCAATTCCGGCCGTGCACGCGCCGCGGCTTGACACCACCCCGCCGCGCCACAGTATAGCCCTCGCGTACGGGCATCCCGGCCGGCCCTCGCACACCCCATTTCCCACACGGTGACACTTTGGCAAAGCCACAGCTCAAGATCCTGCTCTGCAGCCCGCGCGGATTCTGCGCCGGGGTCGACCGGGCGATCCAGATCGTCGAGCTGGCGCTCAAGCGCTTCGGCGCGCCCGTCTACGTGCGCCACGAGATCGTCCACAACCGCTTCGTGGTCGACAGCCTGCGCGCCAGGGGCGCCGTCTTCGTCGACGAGCTCGACGAGATCCCCGAGACCGACGCGCCGGTGATCTTCTCCGCCCACGGCGTCGCGAAGTCGGTGCCGGACGAGGCCAAGGCGCGCAACCTGTTCCAGCTCGACGCCACCTGCCCGCTCGTCACCAAGGTGCACCGCGAGGCCGAGATCCATCACCGCAAGGGCCGCGAGGTCGTGCTGATCGGCCATGCCGGCCACCCCGAGGTGGTCGGCACGATGGGCCAGCTGCCGGACGGCGCCGTGACCCTCGTCGAGACGGTGGAGGATGCCGAGCGCTTCGAGCCGAAGAGCGACGACCTGGCGCTGACGACGCAGACGACCCTGTCGGTCGACGACACGAAGGCGATCGTGGAGACGCTGAAGCGGCGCTTCCCGGCGATCCACGTGCCGCACAAGGAAGACATCTGCTACGCCACCACCAACCGGCAGGACGCGGTCAAGGCGGTGGCGCCGCGCGTCGAGGCGATGCTGGTGGTCGGCGCGCCGAACTCCTCGAACTCGCAGCGCCTCGTCGAGGTCGCGCGGCGCTCCGGCTGCCCGCGCGCCGATCTCGTGCAGCGGGCGAGCGACATTCCCGCCGATCTCCTCGACGGGCTCCGCACGCTCGGCGTCACGGCCGGCGCCTCGGCGCCCGAGGTGCTGGTCGAGGAGGTGCTGGCGGCCTTCGCCGAGCACTACGACGTCGATATCGAGCTCGTCTCGACCGCCGACGAGGACGTGGTCTTCAACCTGCCGCGCGCCCTGCGCGAAGCGGCGGCCGAATAGCGACATGGCCGTCTACACCGAAGTGCCGGACGAGGAGCTCGAGGCGTTCCTCGCCGGCTACGGCATCGGCAGCCTCCTCTCCTTCAAGGGCATCGCCGAGGGCGTCGAGAACTCGAACTACCTCGTGAAGACGACCGACGGCACCTACGTGCTGACGCTCTACGAGCGGCGGGTGAACCCCGCCGACCTGCCCTTCTTCATCGGCCTGCTGGAGCATCTCGCCGCCCGCGGCGTGACCTGCCCGCAGCCGCTCAAGGACCGCCAGGGCCGCGACCTCAGCACGCTGTGCGGCCGGCCGGCGGCGCTGATGACCTTCCTCGAGGGCGTCTGGGTGCGCCGGCCCGGCGTGCAGCACTGCCGGGCGCTCGGCGAGGCGCTGGCCTTCCTGCACGACGCCGCGTCCGACTACGAGGGCAGCCGCGCCAACAACCTCTCCGTCGAGGGCTGGCGGCCGATCTTCGCCGCCGTCGCCGACCGGGCCGACACGGTCGCGCCGGGGCTCGGCCGCGAGATGGAGGCCGAGATCACCTTCCTCGAGACGCACTGGCCGGGCGACCTGCCGGAAGGGATCATCCACGCCGACCTGTTCCCCGACAACGTGTTCTTCCTCGGCGACGACATCTCCGGCCTGATCGACTTCTATTTCGCCTGCCGCGACACGCTCGCCTACGACCTCGCCGTGTGCCTCAACGCGTGGTGCTTCGAGCCCGACATGAGCTTCAACCTGACCAAGGGCAAGGCGCTGCTCAACGCCTACAGCGCGCACCGGCCGCTCGGGCAGGACGAGATCGAGGCGCTGCCGGTGCTGGCGCGCGGGGCGGCGATGCGCTTCTTCGTGACGAGGCTCTACGACCTGATCAACCACCCGCCCGGCGCCTTCGTCAGGCCGAAGGACCCGATGGAATACGCAAGGCGGATCCGCTTCCACCGCGGCGTCACGAGCGCCGCCGAATACGGGCTGGGGCTTTGAGCGAGACGGAACGAATCCAGATCTGGACCGACGGCGCCTGCTCCGGCAATCCCGGCCCCGGCGGCTGGGGCGCCGTCATGCGCGCGGGCGGCCACGAGAAGGAATTGAACGGCGGCGAGGCGCACACGACGAACAACCGCATGGAGCTCCTGGCCGCGATCCGCGCGCTGCAGGCCCTGAAGCGGCCCTCGCAGGTCGACATGCACGTCGACAGCCAGTACCTGCGCGGCGGCATCACCGGCTGGATCCACGGCTGGAAGAAGAACGGCTGGCGCACCGCCGACAAGAAGCCGGTCAAGAACTCCGACCTGTGGCAGGAGCTCGACCAGGCGATCAAGACCCACGACATCGCGTGGCACTGGGTGAAGGGCCACGCCGGCACCGAGGGCAACGAGCGCGCCGACGAGCTCGCCCGCGAGGGCATGGCCCCCTTCAAGCCGAAGAAGGCGGCGAAGACGGGAACCTGAGGGGGCTGCGCCCCCGGCGGCGCCTCAGTCCTCCTCGACGACCGGGGCGTCCGGCCCGCGCTCCTTCAGCGACTTGATGCAGTTCTTCGCGCTGGACTTCGACTTGTAGGTCTCGGACCGCACCATCGTCTCGCCGTTCGAGGCGACGAAGCGCACGAAGTGCTGGCCGTCCTTCGACGGCGCGATCTCGAAGCGGTAGCCCTTTGCCTCCTCGTCCTTCGAGAGGTCCGCAACGGGCGCGGCCGGGCAGTGCTTCTTCAGCGACTCGATGCAGCCGGTCGCGCTGGCCTTGCCCTTGTAGCTCTCGGACCAGACCATGATCTCGGCGTTGTAGACGAACTGGACGCCGTACTGGCCGTCCTTGCGCCTGACGATCTTGAACTTGTGCACCTCGTCCCCTCCCAGGCCTGGCATCAAGTACGATAGCGTACGACACCCCGCAGGCGCGCGGAAGCTGGAAGTGCGCGACGGCGGGCCGTCCCGGGTCGGGAAACGGCCCTCAGCCTGCCGCGGCAGCGGCGGCGGTGGCGCCGAGGTCGAGCTTCATCAGCCGATCGAGGGCGGCGTCGAGCGTTTCGCGCTTCTTGGCGAAGCAGAAGCGGACGACGTTCGTCACCTTGTTCTCCGCGTAGAACGCCGACACGGGGATCGCCACCACGCCCGCCTCGCGGATCAGCCGGTCGCAGAACGCGACGTCGTCGGTCACGCCGAGCGGCGCGAGGTCGGCGGGCACGAAATAGGTGCCGGCCGAGGGCAGGACGGTGAAGCCCGCCTCCGCGAGCCCGGCGCAGAAATGGTCGCGCTTGCCCTGCAGGTCGGCGCGCATGCCGGTGAAGTAGGCGTCGTCCTTCATCAGCCCGTAGGCGACCGCCGCCTGCAGGTTCGGCGGCGTCGTGAACGTCATGAACTGGTGCGACTTGCCGAGCACGCGCATGATCTCCGGCGCGGCGCAGACGAGGCCGACCTTCCAGCCCGTCAGCGAGAAGATCTTGCCGGCCGAGCCGATCTTCACGGCGCGCTCCCTGAGGCGCGGGACCTGCAGCACCGACACGTGCGGCCGGCCGTCATAGACGACGTGCTCCCACACCTCGTCGGACACCACGATCGCGCCGTGGGCCTCCGCGAACTCGGCGAGCAGCTCGAGCTCCTCGCGCGACATGACGCTGCAGGAGGGGTTGAGCGGGTTGTTGATGAGGACGAGCTTCGTCCTGTCGCTGAACACCGCCTCCAGCGCCTCGCGCGTCACCCGCCAGTCCGGCGGCTGGAGCGTGACGAAGCGGGGCACGCCGCCGGCGCGCCGGACGAGCGGCAGGTAGGCGTCGTACATCGGCTGGAAGAGCACGACCTCGTCGCCCTCCTCGATCAGCCCGAAGATCGAGGCGGCGAGCGCCTCCGTCGCGCCGGAGGTGACCATGACCTCGCTCTGCCAGTCGAGCGACAGGCCCTGGTGGTGGCCGTAATGCGTCGCGATCGCCTGGCGCAGCTCCGGGATGCCCATCATCGGCGGATACTGGTTGTAGCCGTGCAGCGTCGCCTCGGCGGCCTTCGCGCGCACGTCCTCGGGGCCGGGATCGTCCGGGAAGCCCTGCCCGAGATTGATGGCGCCCGTCTCGCGCGCGAGCGCCGACATGGCCTCGAAGACGGTGGTCGGGAGTCCGGCGTAGATCGGGTTCATCGTTCGTCTTGCGGTTCTCGGGCGTTTCCACGTGCGAGGGCGGCCGGCGAGCTTGCCGCCGGCCGCGAGGGATGCGTCAGAGGGCGCCGAGCAGCTGGTCGGCGGTGGAGACCTTCGCCTCGCCCGGCGAGTCCTCGACCTTGAGCTCCTTGACGACCTTGTCGTCGACGATCATCGCGTAGCGCTTGGAGCGCGTGCCGAGGCCGAACTTGGAGCCGTCGAAGTCGAGGCCGATCGCCCGGGTGAAGTCGGCGTTGCCGTCGGACAGGAAGTCGATCTTGCCGTCGGAGTTCGTGTGCTTCGACCAGGCGCCGAGCACGAAGACGTCGTTCACCGAGATGCAGGCGACGGCGTCCGCGCCCTTGGCGGTGAACTCCTCGCGGCTGTCGCGGAAGCTCGGCAGGTGCTTTTCCTGGCAGGTCGGCGTGAAGGCGCCGGGGACGCCGAACACCGCGACCTTGCGGCCGCCGAAATACTCGGCCGTCGTCGTCTTGGCGGGGCCGTCGGGGCCCATGACCGTGAAGGTGGCGTCGGGCAGCGTGTCGCCGATCTTGATCATGATCGAACTCCTGTTCGGATGGATGACGGACGTCGCCAGAAGTCTTAGTCGAGGCGGAACGGCTGCTCAAAGGAAAAGGAGGGCGAGAGTCCGGTGGCGGTGAAGGTCGCGTCCTTCGCGTCCGCGTCCTTCGGCAGGTCCACGTCGAAGACCGCGGTGCCGTCCTCGGCGAGGTCCGTGCGCTGCGGCACCGGCAGGTACCAGTCGGCCGGCCCCTCGACGAGAAGCTGCGGATCGACCGCATCCCGGGGAAAGCGCGCGGCGACCCGCAGCACCGGCGCCCCGTCGCGCGTGACGAGCTCGCTCGAGACGACGCCGTAGCCCGAGCCCGGCTCGGGCGCCCGCGGCGCCGCGGCCATCGCCTTCTCGATCGCCGCCGCGTCCCCGCCGCTTCCGCTCAGCGTGCGCCCAAGCTTCGCCTCCGCCGGCACGCAGATGTCCTTGCAGACGGCGTAGGACAGGTCGAGGTCGAGCGACACCGGCTCGCCCGTCACGCCGCGGCGCGACCTTCAGCGGCAGAACGAGCTCGTGCTTGTAGCCGACGACGGTGCCGTAGCCCTCGTCGAAGAGGGTCGGGGCCGGCCACACGACGTCGACGCCCGAGAGGTTCTTCGAGCCGGACCAGTCGAAGTCGGGCGGGATGCCGGAATCGCCGGGGTCGCGCCAGTAGGTCTTCCAGCCGTCCGGCAGCTCGATGCGGATGGCGGCGAGATAGTGCCCCTCGCCGTCGGTCCCGCCGGCCAGCAGCGAGGCCCGCGGCTCCGGCACGTCGGGCGCGCCGGCTGCACCGGCGACGGAGGCCGTGCCGACCGCCAGGAGCGAGGCTGCAAGGGCGAAGACGAAGCGTCGCATGAAGATCCTTCCCGTACTCGACTGCTGCCCCCTGCAGGCTCGCACCATAGCCCCCGCCCCGTCCACCGGGAGCGGAGCTCGCGTCAAGACTGCGTGAACCCGCCACGGCCCTGCGGCATTTCCAAATGGTGGCACCAGCGCTAGCATCGGGTGCATGAGCGAAGAGGACGTCGGTTTGACCATGGAAGCAGGAAACGACCGCTATCTCGAGGGGCACCTTCTGGTGGCCATGCCCGGGATGGCCGATCCGCGCTTCCAGAGAAGCGTGATCTACCTGTGCGCGCACTCGGCCGACGGCGCCATGGGCATCATCGTCAACCGCCCGAAGGACGACATCAGCTTCCCCGACCTGCTGCGCCAGCTCGACATCATCGGCGAGGACGACATCCGCCTGCCGCCGACGATCGAGCAGAAGCGGGTGCATGTCGGCGGCCCGGTCGAGACCGGCCGCGGCTTCGTGCTGCATTCCGGCGACTGGTATCTCGAGAACTCGACCCTGCCGATCGACGACCGGATCTCGCTGACGGCGACGCTCGACATCCTGCGCGCCATCGCCAGCGACGAGGGCCCGCGGAGCTCGCTCCTGGCCCTCGGCTATGCCGGGTGGGGGCCGGAGCAGCTCGAGCGCGAGATCCAGGACAATGGCTGGCTGCACTGCCCGGCCGACCCGGCGATCATCTTCGACGACGACCTCGACTCCAAGTACGCCCGCGCGCTCAACACGATCGGCATCGACCCGGCGATGCTCGCGAGCGACGCCGGCCACGCCTGAGGCGCCGCTCGGCAGTCAGCCGCCGCGCCGCGGGCGTTCAGCCCCTCAGTGCACCATCTGCGACTGGCGCAGCAGGAGCTGGCGCGCCTCCTCCGCCGACATCGGCTCGCCGAACAGGAAGCCCTGCGCGTACTCGCAGCCGAGGGAGTAGAGCTCCATCGCGTCCTCGTCCGTCTCCGCGCCTTCGGCCACCACGTCCATGCCGAGGTCGTGCGCCAGGCGCACGATCGAGCGCAGGATCACCGGCCGCGTGCCGTGGCCGTTGTGGCGCACGAAGGTGCGGTCGACCTTGATCGTGTCGAAGGGGAAGCGCTGCAGGTAGCTGAGCGAGGAGTAGCCGGTGCCGAAGTCGTCGAGCGCGAGGCCGGCGCCGAGCTCGCGCACCCGGTGCAGCACCTGCGAGGAGTACTCCGGGTTCTCCATGCACAGCGATTCCGTGACCTCGAGCTTCAGCGAGCCGCTGACCACCTCGTTGCGCGCCAGCACCGAGCGTATGTCGTTGATCAGGTCGTGGCGCAGGAGCTGCCGGCTCGACACGTTGACGGAGGTGAAGACGGGGTGCTCGCCCGGCGTCTCCTTCTGCCACGCGCCGAGCTGCTTGGCGGCGCGCTCCAGCACGAACAGCCCGATATCGACGATCAGGCCGGTCTCCTCGGCGATCGTGATGAACTCCTGCGGGTTCAGGCGGCCGTGGCGGGGGTGGTCCCAGCGCACCAGCGCCTCGAAGCCCGCGACGTGCTTGGTGTCGAGCCGCATGATCGGCTGGAACACGAGCTTGATCTGCTCGCGCTCGAGCGAGCGGCGCAGATCCGCCTCCAGCGAGACCCGGCCGGACGAGCCCGAGGAGCGCATCACCGGCTTGAACGCCTCGACGCGGTCGGGCCCGAAGCGCTTGGCGTTGAACATGGCGATCTCGGCGTCCTCCAGCACCTCCTCCTTGCGCCGGTCCGAGCCGTCGTAGACGGCGATGCCGAGGCAGGCGGTGAGGAAGACCTCGCGGTCGGAGAAGGTGATCGGCGTGCGGATCGTCCGCCGCACGCTCTCGGCCAGCGAGGCGACCCGCTGCGGGTCGTTCTCGGACACGACGAGGATGCCGAACTGGTCGCCGGCCAGGCGGGCCAGCGTGTCGGCCGGCTTCAGGAGCCGCTGCAGCCGGCGCGCCATCGACAGGAGGATCGAGTCGCCGAGCGCGATGCCGAAGCCGTCGTTCACCTGGCGGAAGCGGTCGATGTCGAGCACGATCACCGTCGCGCGGAACGGCCCCTCGCTCCGCGAGCGCTGGATCACGGCCTCGAGCCGGTCGAGGAAGAGCTGGCGGTTCGGCAGGCCGGTCAGGTTGTCGTGCACCGCGTCGTGCAGCAGCCGCTCCTCGGCGTGCTTGGAGTCGTTGACGTCGACGAGCGTGCCGATCAGCCGCACCACCTCGCCGTCCTCGCCGAGGATCGGCCGGGCGCGCAGGCGGTACCAGTAGTAGTGGCCATCGGCGGAGCGCAGCCGGAAGTCCTGGCTGACGCGGCCGCGGCGCTGCTCGACGACGGCGTCGATCGTCGCGCGGAAGCGGTCTCGGTCGCTGGCGTGCAGCACCTCGAGCCAGCGCCTGATCGAGCTCTCGAGCTGGCCGGGCCGGAGGCCCAGCTTCTCCTCGAGCTCCGGCGAGGCGAACACCCGGTCGCGCGTCACCTCCCAGTCCCAGACCACGTCGCCGGCGCCGATCAGCGCCAGCGCCTTGCGGTGGAAGTCCGACAGGAGCCCGTGCGCCAGCGCGCCGCCGGCGAAGGCGTGCTGCATCACCGTGAAGGCGACGAGCAGGACGAGCATGACGAGGCCGCCGTTGAGGGCCGCCGAGACGAGATCGTTCGACAGCCGGCCGGTGACGGCCATCCAGGCGGCGAACGTCCAGGCGATCAGCAGGAGCCAGGTCGGCACGATCAGGATCGCCCGGTCGAAGCCGCGGAAGGCGAGGCCGACGATGAGAAGGAAGCCGAGCGCGCCGATCGCCGCGAAGGAGACGCGCGCGATGCCGGCGGCGAGCGAGGCGTCGTAGACGGCGATGCCGGCGACGCCGACGAGCGCCAGGAACCACAAGCCCACCACGGCGAGCACGCGCAGGTGCCAGCGGTTGAGGCTCAGATAGGACGACAGGAAGATCAGCAGCGTCGCCGCCAGCATCGCCTCGGCGCCGGCGCGCACCGCCTGGTCGCCCTGCGCCGGCATGGCGAAGATCTTGCTCCAGAAGCCGAAGTCGATCGACAGGTAGGCGAGCACGGCCCAGGCGAGGCTCGCCGCCGCCGGGAAGACCAGCGTCCCCTTCACCACGAAGAGCACGGTGAGGAAGAGCGCGAGCAGGCCGGCGATGCCCATCACCATGCCGTGGTAGAGCGTGAAGGAGTTGACCTTGTCCTTGTAGGCGGTCGGCTCCCACAGCCTGAGCTGCGGCACGCTCGGCGACTGCAGCTCGGCCACGAAGGTGACGACGGCGCCGGGATCGAGCGTGATCAGGAACGCGTCGGAATCGGTGGAATCCTGGCGGTCGGGGCGGAAGCCCTGGCTCGGCGTGATGGTCGCGATGCGCTGGCTGCCGAGGTCGGGGCGGAGGACGCCGGAGCCGACCAGCCGGTAGAACGGCGCGACGAGCAGCCGGTCGATCTGCTCGTCGGAATCGTTCTTGAGCGCGAACACGGCCCACGAGGCCGATCGGCCCGGCTCCTGGCTGCGCACCTCGATGCGGCGCACGAGGCCCTCCGCGTCGGGGGCGGTCGAGACCTGGATGCGGTCGCCGTAGAGCGGATAGATCTCGGTGAAGGGCAGAAGGTTGATCGCCTCGGCGTCCACCGGCACGGGGACGGCTTCCACAGCCCTCGCCGACGTCGAGCCGAGAACGCAGGCCAGCAACAGCAACAACAGACACGCCGGCCCCGGCAGGGACAATTTGCGACTCAACCTATCAATCCTCATACGCGAACCCTGCACTGCGGCAACACCGCCGCTAGCGCAAGAGGGGACGCGGGTCATCGTGGAGCATCGCGTAGAGGAAGTGGTCCTGCCAGCTCCCGTTGATGCGCAGATAGCGTCTCGCATAGCCCTCGCGGGTGAACCCGACCTTCTCCAGAAGGCGGATCGACGGCGCGTTGGTCGGCAGGCAGGCAGCCTCGATGCGGTGCAGGCGAAGCTGCTCGAACACGAAGGGCAGGACCAGCGAGACCGCCTCGCTCATGAAGCCCTGGCGGGCGAAGCGCTCGCCCGGCCCAGTAGCCGAGCGAGCAGGACTGGGTGACGCCGCGACGCACGTTCGACAGCGTCAGGCCGCCGACCAGCGCGTCGTCTTCGGCGCGGAAGGCGTAGAACGGGTAGGCCTGGTCGTCGCGCATGTCCTGGATGTAGCGCCTTATGCGCCGCCGGAAGGCCTGCCGTGTCAGGTCGTCGGTCGGCCAGGTCGGTTCCCAGGGCACGAGGAAGCCCCGGCTTTCCTCGCGCAGGCTGGCCCATTGCAGGTAGTCGGAGAGCTGCGGCGGGCGCAGATGAATCCTCCTGCCCCGGATCGCGGGCCCGACGTCTCCCCCGACCGACCTCAGAAACGCCATGTGCCGTCCGATCTTCCTCACGCCGCTCGCGGGGCGGCCGACTGCAACTTTCGCGCAATCCCGTCGGCGCTTTCAAGCTGCCCGATCGGCCCGACCGCGGCGAGCGCCGTCGAGGAGCCGGTGAAGCACCGCACGATCTGCTCGCGCACCTTGGCCGCGTCGACGGCGTCGATGCGGGCGACCATCTCGTCGAGCGGCATCGGCGCGCCGAGGAACAGCGTCTGGCGGGCCAGCCGCTCGGCGCGCACCGAGCAGCTCTCGAGCCCCATCAGGAGCCCCGCCTTCATCTGCTGGCGCGCCCGCGCCGTCTCCGTCTCGTCGACCTCGTCGGCGGCCCGGACGATCTCCTCGGCGGCCGCGTCGACGAGCGCCTTCACGCAGTCCGCCGACGTCGCCGCCGAGACGCCCATCAGGCCCGTGTCGGAATAGGCGAAGGAGAAGGCGTAGACGGAGTAGCAGAGGCCGAGCTCCTCGCGCAGGCGCTGGAACAGCCGGGACGACATGCCGCCGCCGAGCACGCCGGCGGCGATGCGGGCGGCGTAGAAGTCCTCGTCGAGGAAGGACGGCGCCTTGTTGGCGAAGAGCAGGTTCGCCTCCGACAGGTCCTTCTCGGCGCGGCGCTCGCCGCCGCCGAACCGCGCGCCCGTCACCGGCTGGCGCGGCTCGCCCGACAGGTCGCCGAACAGGCCCTCCATCTGCCGCACGATGCTGCCGTGGTCGACGGCGCCGGCCGCCGCCACGATCATGTTGCTGCCGCGATAGAAGCGGTCGAGATAGGCGAACAGGTCCTGCGGCGTCTGCGCCGGCACGGTCTCGCGCGTGCCGAGAATCGACCGGCCGATCGCCTGGTCGGGATAGGCGGCCTCCTGCAGGAGGTCGTGGACCAGGTCTTCGGGATCGTCGAGGGCGGCGCCGAGCTCCTGCAGGATCACCTGCTTCTCGCGCTTCAGCTCCGCCTCGTCGAACTGGCTCTCGCGCAGGATGTCGGCGAGGATGTCGAAGCCGAGCGGCACGTCGTCGGCCAGCACCCGCGCGTAGTACGCCGTCATCTCGTGGCTCGTCGCGGCGTTGAGGTCGCCGCCGACCTGCTCGATCTCCTCGGCGATGGCGCGCGCGGAGCGGCGCTTCGTGCCCTTGAAGGCCATGTGCTCGAGCAGGTGGGAGAGGCCGTTCTCCTCGGGCCGCTCGTCGCGCGAGCCCGCCCGCACCCAGACGCCGAGCGCGGCGGTCTCGAGATGCGGCATGTGCTCGGTGACGACCCGCAGGCCGTTGGAAAGGGTGGAAATCTCGACTGTCACTCAGGAAACCTCGGAGGGAGTGCGGATGTGCTTCAGGATGTGGTCGGCCACCGCCCGCTCGTCGGCCGGCAGCGGCTCGAAGCGCTCGGGCTTCTCCGTCAGGTCGGTCGCCCAGACCGGCAGGGCCGGCCGGACGCCCGACGCCTTCTCGACCGCGTCGGGGAACTTCGCGGGGTGGGCCGTCGCGAGCGAGATCATCGGCGCCTCGCTGCGGGCTGCCGCCTCCGCGCCGGCGGCGATGCCGATGGCGGTGTGCGGGTCGGCGAGATAGCCGGCCTCGCGATGGACGCGGGCGATCGTGTCGGCGCAGGCCTGCTCGTCGACCCGCAGCGCGGAGAAGCGCTCGTCGATGCGGCCGAGCACGGCGTCGCCGATCGGGAACGCGCCGCTCTGCTTGAGGCTCGCCATCGCCTGCCGGATCGACGAAGCGTCCCGGCCCGACGCCTCGAAGAGAAGCCGCTCGAAATTGCTGGAGATCTGGATGTCCATGCTCGGGCTCTGCGTGGCGACGACGCCGCGCATCTCGTAACGCCCGTCCTCGAGCGCCCGCACGAGGATGTCGTTGACGTTTGTGGCCACCACAAGGCGGTCGATCGGCAGGCCCATGCGCTCCGCGACGTAGCCGGCGAAGACGTCGCCGAAATTGCCCGTCGGCACGGAGAAGCTGACCGGACGGTGCGGCCCGCCGAGCGCCACCGCGCTCGTCACGTAGTAGACGACCTGCGCGACGATGCGCGCCCAGTTGATCGAGTTGACCGCCGACAGCGACACGCGCTCGCGGAAGCCGCGGTCGGCGAACAGGCTCTTCACGATCGTCTGGCAGTCGTCGAAATTGCCGTCGACGGCGATCGCGTGGACGTTCTCCTCCTCCGGCGTCGTCATCTGGCGCCGCTGCACCTCGCTGACGCGGCCGTGCGGGTAGAGGATGAAGATGTCGACGCGCTCCGAGCCGCGGAACGCCTCGATCGCGGCGCCGCCGGTGTCGCCCGACGTCGCGCCGACGATCGTCGCGCGGCGGCCGTGCGCCTTCAGCACGTGGTCCATCAGGCGGCCGAGCACCTGCATCGCCACGTCCTTGAAGGCGAGCGTGGGCCCGTGGAAGAGCTCGAGCACGAACAGGCCGGGGTCGAGCTGCACGAGCGGCGCGATCGCCGGATGGTGGAAGGTCTGGTAGGCGGAGTCGAGGATCTCCGCCAGCGCCTCCTCCTCGATCGCCCCGTCGACGAAGGGCGAGATCACCCGGCGCGCGGCGTCCGCGTAGGGCAGGCCGGCGAGCGCCGCGAACTGCGAGTGCTCCCAGCGCGGCCATTCGTCGGGCACGTAGAGCCCCCCGTCGGGAGCGAGCCCCGTCAGGAGCACATCGGCGAAGTCGAGGGCGGGCGCTTCGCCCCGCGTGCTGACATATTTCACGGAAGTTCGTCCATCCTGGCTGTCGAGGCAGAACCTAGTGCCTTCCGGCGACGCTGCAAACCGCAGAGCGGGTCAGGCCGCGACGGAATATGGTGCAGCGGCCGCCGGTGGCGCCTGCGGGCGGCGGCGTCCCCCGCACCCGACGGCCGCCCCGGGCCGCCCGTGCCCTCCCCGTCAATCGCGCGAGAACACGCTCCGGGCAAGCGCGGCGTAGATGCCGAGAAGGGCGAGCGCCAGGCCGAACCACGTGATGATGTAGCCGAGATGGGCGTTGCGGAAATGCAGCCGCGTCTCGCCCGGCTGCGGCAGGCCGCCCGGCGGCACCGGCGCGCGCTGGTCGATGGTGAACGGCGCCACGGGCCCCTGCAGGTCCTCGGCGGCGGCGATCTTCTGCGGGTCGCGGGTGAACCAGACGTTCTTCACGGGATCGTCGGACGGCAGGAACAGGCTGCCCGTCTGCGGCGCGCGCATCAGGCCCTCGACCGTCACCTCGCCGTCGACCTGCCCCTCGGGACGCGTCGATGGCGCCTTCCTGTCCTCGGGGACGAACCCGCGGTTGACGATCACCGTGCCGGAGCCGTCCGCCAGCTCGAGCGGCGTCAGCACCCAGTAGCCCTGGCCGTGCGCGGGCCCGCGCGCCTCCGACAGCACGGTGTAGGCATGCACCTCCTTGTCGTGGAGGAACGTGCCGGTCGCGCTGACGGTGCGGTACTCGTAGCTCTCCGGGTCGAGGCGCGGCCACTCAGAGGGGCCCGGCATCGGCACCGGCGGCAGCGTCGAGCGCGTCTCGGCGGCGGCGATCAGCGCTTCCTTCCAGTGAAGCCTGTGGACCTGCCAGAAGCCCAGCGCACACAGGATGGCGAAGGCGATCGCGACGGCGACCGAGACGAAGACGAAGCGGCGACGGCTCATCGCGGCTCTTCGCTGCCCGGTGCCTCGAAGCGGCTCTCGGCGGCCTTGTTGCGGTACTGCAGGCCGATCATCAGGGCCTTGGCCGGCCGCAGCAGCCCGAAGGAAAGGATCAGGATCATCGGCAGCCACAGCACGAGATGCACCCAGTAGGGCGGCTCGTAGAGGACCTCGGTCACGAGCGCCGCGGCGACCACGACCGCGCCGACCAGCAGCATGATGAAGAAGGCCGGCCCGTCGCCCGAATCGATGAAGCGGAAGTCGAGGCCGCAGCTCGAGCATCGCTCGCGCGTGTTCAGGAAGCCGCTGAACAGCGGGCCGCGGCCGCAGCGCGGGCAGCAGCTCCGCAGGGCCACGGAAGCGAGGGAGGGCGCGGCGTAGGCCGCCGCGCCCTCCTCACGATGCGTATGGTCGTCTTGCGACACGAAGGTCAGCCGCCGTGGGCGGCGCCGCCACCCGAGCCCCACACATAGATGCAGGCGAACAGGAACAGCCACACCACGTCGACGAAGTGCCAGTACCAGGCGGCGGCCTCGAAGCCGAAGTGATGGGTCGGCGTGAAGTGGCCGGCGAGAACGCGGATCAGGCAGACGATCAGGAAGATCGTGCCGATGATGACGTGCAGGCCGTGGAAGCCGGTCGCCATGAAGAAGGTCGCGCCGTAGATGCTGCCGTCGAAGGCGAACTCGGCGTGGCCGTACTCGTAGGCCTGGACCGAGGTGAAGATCATGCCGAGCACGATCGTCAGGACGAGGCCCCACTTCAGGGCGCCGCGGTTGTTCTCGAGCAGCGCGTGGTGCGCCCAGGTGATCGTCGTGCCGGAGGTCAGCAGGATCAGCGTGTTGAGCAGCGGCAGGTGCCAGGGGTCGAAGGGCGGGATCCCCTCCGGCGGCCAGGTGCCGCCGAGCGCCTCGACGCGCGAGTACTGGATCGCCTCGTTCGGGAACAGCGAGGCGTCGAAGAACGCCCAGAACCACGCGACGAAGAACATGACCTCCGAGGCGATGAACAGGATCATGCCGTAGCGCAGGTGCAGCTGCACGACCGGCGTGTGGTAGCCGCCGTACTCGGCCTCGCGGACGACGTCGCGCCACCACGCCAGCATGGTGAAGAGCACCATCAGAAGGCCTAGGACGAACAGCCACGGCGTCACGCCGTGCATGAAAAGGACGCCACCCACCATCATGACGAACGCCGAGAACGCGCCGAAAATCGGCCACGGGCTCGGGTCGACCAGGTGGTAGTCGTGGTTCTTCGCGTGGGCTTCCGCCATTGTCTCTCAGTCCCCTCGTCTGGCCGCGGCTGCCGTGCCGACGGCCGGATCCTGCCTCTTCTGTCCCTCAGTCGCCCGCCGTGGAGGCGAGCGCCCTGCCCTCGGCCCCGTCGCCGGCCGCAGTGCTCGCGGAGCGCTGCGGCGGATCCTTCGGGAAGAAGGTGTACGACAGGGTGATCTCGCTCAGGCCGCGCGTGTCCTTGTCGTCGAGGATCGCGGGATCGACGAAGAACGTGACGGCCATCTCCTTCTCCTCGCCCGCCTTGAGCGGCTGCTCGGTGAAGCAGAAGCACTGTATCTTGTTGAAATACAACCCCGCCTGCGGCGGCGAGACGTTGAAGCTCGACGTCCCGACATAGTCCACGTCGGACGTGTTGCGCGCCAGGTACAGGGCCGTGCCGGTCTCGCCGATCTTGACCTTCATCCGCCGCTCTTCGGGCGCGACGGCCCACGGCAGGTCGCGCGCCACGTTCGAATCGAAGCGGATCGTGATCTCGCGGTCGAGCACCTTGTCGGAGGCCGCCTCGGCGCGCTGCGTCGTGCCGGCATAGCCCGTCACGCTGCAGAAGATGCGGTAGAGCGGCACGGCGGCATACGACATGCCCACCATGCCGACCACCACGGCGGCGCAGGTTCCCGCCACCACGCCGGCCCGCCGGCCCTTCCTGCGCTTCTCGTCACTGCTCATGGCGCACGCCCTCGAACACCTATCCCATCCGCGCGATGGTGATCAGATAGAACAAGACGACCAACGCCACGAGCGCGAGCGCGATGGCGATCGACCGCTTGCGCCGCCGCCGCTCCTGCTCCGGCGTGAGCTTCTCACCCTCTTCCTGCATCTTCAGACCAGCGCGGGCAGCGGCTGGAGCGCCAGGAGATGCTCGAAGAGCAGCGCCGCGAACAGGCTGAAGAGGTAGACGAGCGAGAAGCCGAAGAGCTGCTTCGCGACCGGCCCGACGCCCGCCTCGCCGCCGCGCGAGAGGCGGATGGCGAGGCTCACGAACACCGCGCCGAGCACGACCGAGACGCCGAGATAGAGAACGCCGCCGAGCCCGATCGCGGCCGGCACGACGCCGAGCGGGGCGAGGATGAGCGAATAGATCAGGATCTGCCGGCGGGTGGCCGCGCGGCCGGCGACGACCGGCAGCATCGGCACGCCGGCGCGCTGGTAGTCGCCCGAGCGCACGAGCGCCAGGGCCCAGAAGTGCGGCGGCGTCCACATGAAGATGATGGCGACGAGCACGATCGGCCCGAGCGCGAAGGAGCCGGTCACCGCGACCCACGCGACCAGCGGCGGCAGCGCGCCGGCGAGGCCGCCGATCACGATGTTATGCGGCGTGCGGCGCTTGAGCCAGGCGGTGTAGACGACGGCGTAGAAGAAGATCGTGAAGGCGAGGAGCCCGGCCGCCAGCCAGTTCGCGGCGAGCCCGAGCACCAGCACCGATCCGACCGCCAGCGTCATGCCGAAGCTGAACGCCTCGTCGGGCGAGACGCGGCCGGCCGGGATGGGCCGCGACCGCGTGCGGCTCATGATGCGGTCGATGTCGGCGTCGTACCACATGTTCAGCGCGCCCGCCGCGCCGGCGCCGACGGCGATCGCCAGCAGCGAGGCCAGCGCGATCACCGGATGCGGCGTCACCGGGGCGCACAGCATCCCCACGAGCGCGGTGAAGATGACGAGCGACATCACGCGCGGCTTGAGGAGCGCCACGTAGTCGCCGACCTCGCCTCCCTCGGCGAGGGCCGCCGGCTGCGCGATGATGTCCAGATCCTGCAAACTCATACTGCCTGTCCTGTGATCCCCGCCGCGACACCGGCCGCGGCGGGGAGTTCCGCATCAGGAGATGCGGGGAAGCGTCGAGAACTGGTGGAACGGCGGCGGAGAGGACAGCGTCCACTCGAGCGTCGTCGCGCCCACGCCCCACGGATTGGCCTCGGCGGGCACCTTGGCGCGGAACGCCTGGAACACGCCGTAGAAGAAGATCAGCAGGCCGATCGTCGAGATGTAGGAGCCGATCGACGAGACGAAGTTCCAGCCCGCGAACGCGTCGGGATAGTCGACGTAGCGGCGCGGCATGCCGGCGATCCCGAGGAAGTGCTGCGGGAAGAAGATCAGGTTCACGCCGACGAACGAGAACCAGAAGTGAATCTTGCCGATCGTCTCGTTGTACATGTAGCCGAACATCTTCGGGAACCAGTAGTACCAGGCCGCGAAGATGCCGAACGTCGCGCCGAGCGACATCGTGTAGTGGAAGTGCGCGACGACGTAGTAGGTGTCGTGGAAGGCGCGGTCGACGCCCGCGTTCGACAGGATGACGCCGGTCACGCCGCCGACCGTGAACAGGAAGATGAACCCGACCGCCCAGAGCATCGGCGTCTTGAACTGGATCGAGCCGCCCCACATCGTCGCGATCCACGAGAAGATCTTGATGCCTGTCGGCACCGCGATGACCATCGTGGCGGCCACGAAATAGGCCTGCGTGTCGGCGTCGAGGCCGACCGTGTACATGTGGTGCGCCCACACGACGAAGCCGATCACGCCGATCGCGACCATGGCGTAGGCCATGCCGAGATAGCCGAAGACGGGCTTCTTGGAGAACGTCGCGATGACCTGGCTGACGACGCCGAAGGCCGGCAGCACGACGATGTAGACCTCCGGGTGGCCGAAGAACCAGAACAGGTGCTGGTACAGGATCGGGTCGCCGCCGCCCTCGGGCGAGAAGAAGGTCGTGCCGAAGTTGCGGTCGGTCAGCAGCATCGTGATGGCGCCGGCGAGGACCGGCAGGGCGAGCAGCAGCAGGAACGCCGTCACCAGCACCGACCAGACGAAGAGCGGCATCTTGTGCAGCGTCATGCCCGGCGCGCGCATGTTGAAGATCGTCGTGATGAAGTTGATCGCGCCGAGGATCGACGAGGCGCCGGCGATGTGCAGCGCGAAGATCGCGAAGTCGACCGACATGCCCATGTGGCCCGTGGTCGAGAGCGGCGGGTAGACCGTCCAGCCCGTGCCGGCGCCCTTGTCGCCCGGCGTGCCGGGCACGAAGAGCGAGATCACCAGGAGCGCGAACGCGGCGACCAGCAGCCAGAACGACACGTTGTTCATGCGCGGGAACGCCATGTCCGGCGCGCCGACCATCAGCGGCACGAACCAGTTGCCGAAGCCGCCCATCAGGGCCGGCATGACCATGAAGAACACCATGACCAGGCCGTGCGCCGTGACGAAGGCGTTGAAGATGTGGCCGTCGGCGAAGATCTGGACGCCCGGCTCCATCAGCTCCAGGCGCATCATGACGGACAGGAAGACGCCGACGCAGCCCGCCATGATCGAGAAGATCAGGTACAGGGTGCCGATGTCCTTGTGGTTGGTCGACAGGAGCCAGCGCCGCCAGCCCGTCGGATGATGTTCGTCGTGGGCCTCGTGGGCCGCTGCGTAACTCGACATATGCTTCAGATCCTCACGTCGGAATTGCGGGCCAGCGGGGTCAGTGAGCGGACGGCTGGAGGGCGGCGACCTTGGTCTTGCCGTCCTTCTTCAGCGCCGCCGTCTGCTGCTGCGAGATCCACTGGTCGAACTCGTCCTGCGACACGACCCGCACGGTGATCGGCATGAAGGCGTGGTTGATGCCGCAGAGCTCGGAGCACTGGCCGTGGTAGACGCCTTCCCTGGTGGCGCGGAACCAGGTCTCGTTCATGCGCCCGGGCACGGCGTCGATCTTCACGCCGAAGGCGGGCATCGCCCAGGAGTGGATGACGCCGAGCGGGTCGGAGGTGACCAGCACCTTCACCGTCTTGTTGACCGGCACGACGACCTCGTTGTCGACCGTCAGAAGGCGCGGCTGCCCCTCCTTCAGCTCGTCCGCGGGAACGAGGTTCGACGAGAAGCTGACGTCCTTGTAGTCCGGATACTCGTAGTCCCAGTACCAGGTCTGGCCGGTCGCCTTCACCGTCAGGTCCGCCTCCGGGATGTCGAGCTCGTAGTAGAGCAGGCGGAAGGAGGGAATGGCGATGACGACGAGGATCAGCACCGGGATGATCGTCCACGCCACCTCGATCAGCGTGTTGTGGCTGGTGCGCGAGGGGACCGGGTTCGCCTTCTCGTTGAAGCGGACGATGCAGATACCGAGAAGCACCATCACGAACAGCGTGATGAGCGTGACGATCACGACCAGGAAGTTGTGGAAGGCGGTGATCGACTCCATCACCGGCGTCGCCGCGTGCTGGAACGTGTACTGCCAGTTCTGGGGCTCTTCCGCATGGGCGGAGGACAGGGTCAGCGCAAGGGCCGCTGTCGCCGTCAGCCCTGCCGCTGTCATGCCACGCCAAGTCGATCGCATCGATACGGGCTCCTCGTTGTATCGCAGTACCCTTCGTCGCCGCATTTTCTTGTCGGCTGACGGGCCGGACGAAGGGGACCTCTTAAAATCACATTTCTGCCGTGATGGGCAATGCGATTGCCCCGCGACCGGCGCGACATTTGCCCGCACGGCGCGCGTTTAGCAAGCCCGCCGCGGCACTTGGCGGGTGCGCTTGCTTGACAGGCCCAGCCGGCTGTGAGCCCCTGCCGGCAAGGCACCTCACCTGTTTCGGGGCAGTTTGCATGGGTTCTTTCCTTCACCCGCGGCGTCTGCGGCAAATCGGCAACAGCCTGGCGATCGCGTTCGTGGCCCTGGCCGGCCTCGCCGCTCCCGCCCTCGCGCAGAGCGAGGTCAAGGGCAGCTACGGCGACTGGCAGATTCGCTGCGACACGCCGCCCGGCGCGCAGAGCGAGCAGTGCGCGCTCATGCAGAGCGTGACCGCCGAGGACCGCAAGAACGTCGGGCTGACCGTGATCGTCCTGAAGACGGCGGACGGCCAGGACCACATCCTGCGCGTGCTGGCACCGCTCGGCGTCCTCCTGCCTTCCGGGCTCGGCCTGAGGATCGACGACGCCGACGTCGGCCGCGCCGCCTTCATCCGCTGCCTGCCGAACGGCTGCGTCGCCGAGGTCATCATCGACGAGGACCTCGTCGCGAAGCTGCGCAACGGCAAGTCGGCGACCTTCATCATCTTCCAGACGCCCGAGGAAGGCATCGGCATCCCGCTGTCGCTCAACGGCTTCACGGAAGGCTACGCCGCCCTGCCCTGAGGCGCTGCCGCCGTTTCGCGGGTGTCCGGCGCTGAATTGCGCGGCCGGCGCACCTATGTTGACGGCAGATCATTCCGAAGGACGCGGGACCAAGATGAGCGACAACAACGACCGGCTCCTCGACGCGGCAGGGGTCGACCACGAGCGCGCGCGCGGCATCCTCGCCGACGCGCTCGACGGCGCCGAGGACGGCGAGCTCTTCGTCGAGAGCCGCATGTTCGAGGCGCTCGCCTTCGACAACGGCCGGCTGCGCCAGGCGACCTACGACACCTCGCGCGGCTTCGGCCTGCGTGCGGTCGCCGGCGAGACCTCGGCCTACGCCCATTCCACGGAGCTGAGCGAGGACGCGCTGCGGCGCGCCGCCGACACGGTGAAGGCCGTCTCGTCCGGCCGCGGCGGCACGCTCGCCATGCCGCCGCAGGGCACCAACCGGCACCTCTACACGCCCGACAACCCGCTGGAGCAGCCGGGCTTCGCCGCCAAGGCCGACCTCCTGTCGGAGATCGACGCCTATCTCAGGGCGAAGGATCCCCGCGTGCGGCAGGTGTCGGCGAGCCTCGCGGCCGAGCACCAGGTCGTCGAGATCCTGCGCGCCGACGGCGAGGCGCACCGCGACATCCGCCCGCTCGTGCGAATCAACGTGTCGGTCATCGTCGGCGACGGCGACCGGCAGGAATCGGGCAGCCACGGCACGGGCGGCCGCGAGAGCCTCGTGCGATTCGTCACGCCGGAGGCGTGGCGGGGCGTCGCCGACGAGGCGCTGCGCCAGGCGCTCGTCAATCTCGAGGCGGTGCCCGCGCCGGCCGGCGAGCTCGACATCGTGCTGGCACCGGGCTGGCCCGGCATCCTGCTGCACGAGGCGGTGGGCCACGGGCTCGAGGGCGACTTCAACCGCAAGAAGATGTCGGCCTTCGCCGGGCTGATGGGCGAGCGCGTCGCCTCGCCCGGCGTCACGGTGGTCGACGACGGCACGATTCCGGACCGCCGCGGCTCGATCACCATCGACGACGAGGGCACGCCGTCGCGCTGCAACGTGCTGATCGAGGACGGCATCCTCGTCGGCTACATGCAGGACCGGCAGAACGCCCGGCTGATGGGCCGCGAGCCGACCGGCAACGGCAGGCGCCAGTCCTTCGCCCACAACCCCATGCCGCGCATGACCAACACCTACATGCGGGCCGGCGAGCACGACCCGGCCGAGATCCTGGCGAGCGTCGAGAAGGGCATCTACGCCGTCTCGTTCGGCGGCGGCCAGGTCGACATCACGTCCGGCAAGTTCGTGTTCGGCTGCACCGAGGCCTATCTCATCGAGAACGGCCGGATCGGCGCGCCGGTGAAGGGCGCCATGCTGATCGGCAACGGGCCGAGCGCCCTGACGCGCGTGCGCATGGTCGGCAACGACCTGAAGCTCGATCCCGGCGTCGGCACCTGCGGAAAGAACGGCCAGGGCGTGCCGGTCGGCGTCGGCCAGCCGACGATCCGCATCGACGCGGTGACGGTCGGCGGCACCGGCACCTGACAGGCGGCCGGCCGGGCCGAACGAGAAAGGGCGGCCACGCTGTCGGCGGGCCGCCCTCTTTCGTTCACGCCTCGCGCGCGCTTCGGCGCCGGCTCTTCAGAAGCGCCGGCTCTTCAGATCGGCTTGAAGCTGTTGCGCGCGATCGAGATCTCGTCCCGGCGCGGGGTCCGGAGGACGCGGGCGACCTGGCCGCGCGTCAGGCCGAGGTCGTCGAGCATGCGGTCGTCCGCGTTGCGCAGCGATGCGACGTCGCGGACGGTGTGGTCGTGGCCCTTGAGATCCCGGAAGAACGCGGCGAGCGACCGTGCCTTGCGGGACTGGATGGTGCCATCGATGTGGGTCGTCATGGCCATGGTACAGCTCCCGAACGAGGTATCGAAACCGACGGACGCCCCGCTTGCGGCGGGGCGTCGACATGGCCCGGTGATGCCACGGCCGGAGCGGCGCGGCCTTGCTGTTTGCGTCACGCGCACGGCGATTCTGAGATATCGGAACAGCCATGCGCGCGGCGCAAGTCGTTCATACTTCTTTCAGAATCTCCGCACCCGGCCCGATCGCCTCTCCTGGCGTGCCCGCACGAGGTGGAGCGAGGGGTCGTAGGGAAGCGGCACCTCGAGCGCGCCTTCCACGTCGGCCCGGGTCAGGCCGATGTCGGCGAGCATGTGGTCGTCCGCGCCCAGCAGGTTGCTGACCTGCCGGCGGTTCTGCCACACGCGCCACATCCGGGCGAGCTGCGTGAGGATTCGGATGCGCGCCGGCCGACCGATGGCCAGCGCGGGTCTTGCGACTGCGCGGTTCATGGGGCTCTCCAACGTCCTGTGCTGCGTCGGAGGCGACAATGCGCCGCAGGTATTGATTAATCCAACGAATGTTCGTTATCTTCTCCATGAACTTTCTTGATGAGTTGGTCCGATGCTCGACGCCGACGTTCTCCGCACCTTCGTGGCCATCGCCGAGACCGGCAGCTTCACGCGCGCCGCCGAGGAGGTCCACAAGACCCAGTCGGCGGTGTCGATGCAGATGAAGAAGCTCGAGGAGCAGGTCGGCCGGCCGCTGTTCGAGCGCGCCGGGCGCTCCATCCGGCTGTCGCGCGACGGCCTGCGCCTGCTCGACTACGCGCAGCGCCTCGTCCGCCTCAACCAGGAGGCCGTCGCCGCCTTCACCGACCCGCAGCTCCAGGGCAGCGTCATGCTGGGCCTGCCGGACGACTACGACCGGCTCCTGCCGCCGGTGCTGTCGGCCTTCGCGCGCACCCATCCCCATGTCGAGCTCGCGGTGCAGTGCCTCGGCTCGGTCGATCTCAAGGCCGAGGTGGACAAGGGCACGATCGACATCGCGATCGTCACCCTCTGCGACATCACGGCGCCGGGCCACGTGGTGCGCCAGGAGAAGCTGCACTGGGTCGCCGGCCAGGGCCACGGCGCCTATCTCTGCACGCCGCTGCCGCTGGCCGTGGGACCGCAGAACTGCATCTGGCGCCGCTCCGCCATGGAAGCGCTCGACCGCGCCGGCATCGGCTGGCGCATCGCCTATTCGAGCTCGTCGGCAACGGCCCTGTGCAGCGCCGTCACGGCCGGTCTCGCCGTCGCGATCCTGCCCGGAAAGCGCGGTGCGGCCCGAGATGCGCATCCTCGACGAGAAGGACGGCTTCCCGCCGCTGCCGCTCTGCGAGATCGCGATCCTGCGGGCCAGGCACGCGACCTCGCCGATCCACGACGCGCTGGCCGACCACATCGTCTCGCGCATCGGCAACCTGGTGCTGCCGGCGGCCGAAGCCGCGGAGTAGCCGTCAGCGGCAGCCGCGCTCGATCGTCGCGATCGCGTCACCGGAGCCGCGCAGGCTGAAGCGCCGCTCGGCCTCGGGGACCTCGCCCAGCGATTCGCCCGACAGCGTCACCGCCTTCGCCGTGCGCAGCAGCTGCAACAGCTGCGGCGGCACGCCGGCCACCCCGCCGTCGCCGGACAGCGCGACGCGGGTGCGGCCGCCCTTGGCCGAGAGGTCGAACCGGGCGCCGTCGACCTCCAGCGTCAGCGGCGCGGCCGCCGGGAAATCCCGCTGCAGCCCGTAGGCCGCGATCTCGAGCCCGTCGCCGCACTCGATCGCCAGCGACGCGCGGCCCTCGTCCGCCCCGCCGACGGCGATGCCTGGCCCGACGACCCGCCAGCGCGCCTCCGCCGCCCCCGGCCCGGCCGCACCGAGCACGGCCACCGCCAGCACGAGACCCGCGGCGCGGGAAATCGCCCGCCCGGCCATCAGTAGGCGTACTCCTCGAAGATGCGGTCGATCTCGCCGTTCCAGCGCGTCCGGTAGGCGTCGAGCAGCACCTGCGCGCGGGTACGGCCGCTGGTGACGATCTCCTGCACGTCGTCGAGGAAGCAGCTCTCGTCCTCGTGCAGGCCGAAGCCGCGCGCCCGCCGCTTCAGGCCCTCGCGCGACAGCGCCACGACCTCGCGCGCGACGTCGAGCACCTTGCCGCCGCGGAACGGCGTGTCGAGCGCCGTCCGCGGAACCGCGTCGCGCAGCGCCTGCATCTCCTCGACGCTCCAGTCGGCGACGAGGTCGGCGGCCGCGTCGAGCGCCGCCTGGTCGTAGAGCAGCCCGACCCAGAACGCCGGCAGGCCGCACAGGCTGCGCCAGGGGCCGCCGTCGGCGCCGCGCATCTCGATGAACTTCTTGAGCCGCACCTCCGGGAAGATCGTCGACAGGTGGTTCACCCAGTCGGAGCGATAGGCCTTCACCCCCGGCAGGTCCGGCAGCCGGCCCTCCATCAGGTCGCGGAAGGACTGGCCCGCCACGTCGTGGTAGGTGTCGCGCTTGATGAAGTACATCGGCACGTCGAGCGCGTAGTCGACATAGGCCTCGAAGCCGAAGCCCTCGTCGAAGACGAAGGGCAGCATGCCGGCGCGCTGGTTGTCGGTGTCGCGCCAGACCTCGCTGCGCAGGGACTGGAACTCCGTCGGCTTGCCCTCCCGGAAGGGCGAGTTGGCGAACAGCGCCGTGGCGACCGGCTGCAGCGCCAGGCCGACGCGCATCTTGCGCACCATGTCGGCCTCGCTCGAGAAGTCGAGGTTCACCTGCACGGTGCAGGTCCGGTACATCATGTCGAGGCCCATCGTGCCGACCTTCGGCATGTAGCGCGTCATGATCTCGTAGCGCTTCTTGGGCATCACCGGCGTCTCGGCCAGCGTCCATTTCGGCGAGAAGCCGACGCCGAGGAAGCCGACGCCCATCGGGTCGGCGACCTCCTGCAGCTGCGCCAGGTGCGTGTTCACCTCGCGGCAGGTCTGGTGGACGTTCTCGAGCGGCGCGCCGGACAGCTCGAACTGGCCGCCCGGCTCGAGCGAGATCGCCCCGCCATGCGCCGTGTCGACGAGGCCGATGATGGCGTCGCCGTCCATCACCGGCTCCCAGTGCAGCGCGTCGCGCATGCCCTCGAGCAGCGCGCGGATGCCGCGATCGCCCTCGTAGGGCACCGGCGAGCAGTCGGAGGTGTAGAAGCCGAACTTCTCGTGCTCGGTGCCGATCCGGAACTGGTCCGGGCTCTTGCAGCCGCTTGCGAGGTAGGCGACGAGGGCGTCGCGGTCCTCGAGCGGCATCGTGTCGGTTTCGTCTCGGGCCATGGCGAGCTTGTTCTCGGAAAGGTCAAGAGGGCCACCGGCGGCGATCCGCAGCGGCCTCGGAGGCAGGGACAGAACGGCTATGTGCCACCTGCGGCGCCGTTTCGCCAGTCCCCCAGTACGGCCTGCACCAGCGCGAGCGCCGCCACCCCGGCGGTGTCGGCCCGCATGATGCGCGGCCCGAGCGAGATCGGCAGCACCTTCGGCGCCCGCAGGAGAAGCCTGCGCTCGTCCTCGGAAAACCCGCCTTCGGGCCCGATCAGCACGGCGATCGGCCCCGGCGCGGCGGTGCGCAGCGCCGCGACCGGGTCGGCGACCGGCGCCGCCTCGTCGCAGAAGATCAGCAGACGGCCGGGATCGCGGGCCTCGAGAAACGCCGTCAGCGAAGCCGGCGCGGCGATCTCGGGGATCCAGCAGATGCCGCACTGCTCGGCCGCCTCGACGGCGTTGGAGCGCAGGCGGCCGGTGTTCACCCGCTCGGCGTTTGTGTGGTGGGTGATGACGGGCTGCAGGCAGGAGGCGCCGAGCTCGGTCGCCTTCTGGGCGATGAAGTCGACGCGGGCGCGCTTGATCGGCGCGAAGCAGTAGTGCAGGTCCGGCGTCTGCGGCTGCGGGCGCAGGCGCTCCGCCACCCTCGCCTTCGCCTCTTTCTTGCGGGCGCTCTCGAGCTCCGCCGACCACTCGCCGTCGCTTCCGTTGAAGAGGATGACGGCGTCGCCCTCGTTCCGGCGCAGCACGTTGACGAGGTAGTGCACCGTGTCGGGCGCGAACTCGACCGTCGCGCCCGAAGCGAGCGGCGCCTCGACGTAGAGCCGCGGCGCCTTGTCCGTCTTCTGGGGCTTCACGTCCGTCTCCCCGCAGCTGGAGCGGGGACGCGGACGCTCAGTCCTCGATTCCCCGCGCGATGATCTCGTCCTCGCGCAGAACGGGGCCGGTTGCAACGCCCCCGGTGCGGCGGCGGGTCAGGAAGCGCGGCCGCCGCTCGGCGAAGAACTTGTTGGCGCGGCGGGCCCGCGGCGGCTGCACGGCGATTCCGCCGACATGCGGCTCGACCTGGCTGACGCGCCCCTCGGCGTCCTCGACCAGCAGCGGGCACGACAGGGCCTTGCCCCAGGCCCGCCATTCCGCCAGCGCCTCGTCGGCATCGGTGGAGACGAAGAGCGGGATCGCGAGATCGGCGTTGCCGTGCTCGAGCCGCAGGCTGACCTCCTCGCCGGCCGCGCCCATGCGCACCGACAGGACGACGCCCCGGTAGGCCCTCACCGGCACCGTGATGTAGAGCGGGACGCCCGCCTCGCACTCGCGGCGGATCGTCACGACCTCGGGGCGGATGACCGCCACCTGGCTGACGGGGCCGCGCCGGCCGCGGCCGGCATAGCCGATATGGACGGGCATGTGGTACGGATCGGGCTGGACGGACCTCTCCCGATCCGCGAGCGCCAGTGCGCCCGCGGTTGAACTCGTCACCATCGTCACTCCCTGCGGCCCTGTTGGTTTCTTGTGGGCCTGAACTGCGTGAGAGGATGACCCCGGCGGCCTTCCAATCGGCTTAAAGGATTGGGTTAAAAGGGTATAAGCGCGGTCGTTCGGCTTGCGAGGGTTGCTGAAACCTTGCTTTCCGGCGGCAGCGACATCACTTCTGCATCGAACCTTGCGCCACCCCGCCCGCGATGCTCCCCGCCTCCGCTCAAGCGGTTGAAAGCCGGCGTGGCGCCGCCTACACCATCGCCGGAAGCCAGCAGGAAGATTCCCGCGCATGTCCGATCTCTTCGACCAGTCCGTCCTCGCGAGTCGCGCGCAGGCCCTCGTGGAGGCCGCCCGGGCGGCCGGCGCCGACGCCGCCGATGCGGTCGCCACGCGCGGCGTGTCGCTCGGCGCGCAGGTGCGGCTGGGCGAGCTCGAGGAGATGGAGCGCTCGGAGAGCGACGCGCTCGGCCTCCGGGTGATCGTCGGCCAGCGCCAGGCCGCCGTCTCGACGCGGGACACCGAGGGCGCGCGCTTCGCCGAGCTCGCCGAGCGGGCGGTCGCCATGGCGCGCGCCGCCCCGGTCGACCGCTATGCCGGCCTCGCCCCCGCCGACATGCTGGCCCGCGAGCTGCCCGACTACGACCTGCTCGACCGCACGCAGGTGACGGCCGAGGAGCTCGTCGACCGCGCCCGCGCGGCAGAGGATGCCGGACGCGCCGTCGAGGGCGTCACCAACAGCGGCGGCGCCTCGGCGAGCTGGAGTCTCGGCGGCCTCGTGCTCGCGACGAGCGAAGGCTTCTGCGGCGACTATCTCGCCTCGCGCCACGCGCTGTCCTTCTCCGCCGTGGCCGGCTCCGACACCGGCATGGAGCGCGACTACGACTACACGGTCGCGAGCCATCTCGACGACCTCGTGGACGCAGAGACGATCGGGCGCCGCGCCGCCGAGCGCGCCGTGCGCCGCCTGAAGCCCAGGAAGATCGAGACGGGGCGGCTCCCCGTCGTCTACGACCCGCGCGCCGCGACGAGCCTGGTCGGCCATGTCGCGGGCGCGCTCAACGGCAGCGCCATCGCCCGCGGCTCGAGCTTCCTCGGCAAGTCGCTCGGCAGCAGGATCATGGCCGAGGGGGTCAGCATCGTCGACGACCCGACCATCCGCCGCGGCCTTCGCTCGCACCCCTTCGACGCCGAGGGCATCGCCCCCAGCCGCCTCGCCCTCGTCGAGGACGGCGTCGTCGGCAGCTACGTGCTCGACCTCGCCACGGCCCGCGAGCTCGGCCTCGAGACGACGGGCCACGCCGCGCGCGGCGCCGGCTCCTCGCCCTCCCCCTCGTCGAGCAACCTGATCCTCGAGCCGGGGCGGCAGTCCCCGGACGAGATGATCGCCGGCATCGAGAAGGGCTTCTACGTCACCGAGATGATCGGCCACGGCGCGAACCTCGTGACCGGCGACTACAGCCGCGGCGCCTCGGGCTTCATGATCGAGAACGGCAGGCTGACCTACCCGGTGAGCGAGATCACCATCGCCGGGAACCTGAAGGACATGCTCGCCCGCCTCGTGCCGGCCAGCGACACGACGTGGCACTATTCGGTCGCCGCGCCGACCATCCTGATCGAGGGCATGACCATTGCCGGACGCTGACCGCCGCGACCTCGAGCTGATCGTCGACGCGGCGAGGGACGCCGCGGAGATCGCGCGCGGCTTCTTCAACGGCAGCGCCGAGAGCTGGACGAAGGAAGACGATTCGCCCGTCACCGAGGCCGACATCGCCGTCGACCGGATGCTGTGCGCCCGGCTGCGCGAGGCACGGCCCGCCTATGGCTGGCTCTCGGAGGAGCGCGAGGACGATCCGGCGCGGCTCGACTGCGAGCGCGTCTTCGTCGTCGACCCGATCGACGGCACGCGCGCCTTCATGGCGCGCGAGAGCGGCTGGGTGATCAGCGTCGGGATCGTCGAGGACGGCACGCCGCGGGTCGGCGTGCTCGTCGCCCCCGTGACCGGCGAGACGTGGACGGCGGTGCTCGGCGACGGCGCGCGCCGCGACGGCAAGGCGATCTCGCCGGGCGCCCGCCACGACCTGCGCGGCGCCCACATCGCCGGCTCCAAGCGCATGGTGCGCGAGATCGGGCTCGAGGAGGCCGACGAGGTCACCCGCACCTACGACAAGTCGCTGGCACGGCGGCTGGCGCTCGTCGGCGCCGGCGGCTACGACGCGGCGATCGCCTCGGCCAATGCGCGCGACTGGGATCTCGCCGCCGCGGCCCTGATCGTCACCGAGGCCGGCGGAAAATTGACCGACTTCGAGGGCCGCGCGCTGCGCTTCAACCGGGCGGATCCGCGCCACCCGCCGCTCGTCGCGGCGTCGCCCCGCCTGCACTCTGCCCTCCTCGACCGCCACCGCAGCCTGACAACGTGAAGAAGGACCCGCTTCCATGGCCGACATCTCGGAAACGCCCGAGCAGCTCCTGCACCTCGTCTTCGGCGGCGAGCTGAAGGACGTTCAGGGGATCGAGTTCAAGGACCTCGAGAAGCTCGACATCGTCGGAATCTACCCCAACTATCGGACTGCCTACGACGCGTGGAAGGACGCGGCGCAGCGCACCGTGGACCAGGCGGAGACGAGATATTTCATCGTACATCTGCATCGACTGCTCACGCCCGGCACGGTTTGACACAGGTGTCGGAAGGCCGCCGCCTTGTCTTGGATCGGTGGATGCGCGACAAGGCGTGGGCCGCGCGCGACCGGATGCGGCGGTGCACTGGGACGTAAGCTCTTGGCTTCGGAACTCTTGACTGACAGCGCCGAAATGGACCGCGGGGACGACAGCCTGCACTCGAACAGGCTGTCGACCTGGGAGGTTGCGCGCCGAATCCTGCGGAATCACCTGTGGCCGCACCGCAAGGTGCTGCTCTCGGTGATGGCGGTGATGGCGCTGTCGGCCGCCACCACGGGCGCGATGCCGTTCCTGCTGCAGAAGGCCGTCGACGAGGTCTTCATCAAGCAGAAGCCGAGCTTCGTGATCATCCTGCCGCTGGCCGTCGTGGTGGTGGTGACGCTGAAGGCGGCGTCGGAATATTTCGCCTCCGTCGGCCAGGCCTATATCGGCAACCGGCTGCTCGCCGACCTCCGGGTGCGCATGTTCGAGACGCTGACCAAGGCGGACCTCGGCTGGCTGCAGCGCACCCATTCCGCGCGCTTCGTGTCGAGCTTCATGAACGACGTGATCTCGATCCGCGAGGCCGCCTCGATGACGCTCGTGGCGCTCGGGCAGAACCTCCTGAAGGTGCTCGTGCTCACCATCGCCATGTTCTACATGGACTGGCGGCTGTCGATCCTGGCGCTGATCGCCATGCCGATCGCGCTGCGGCTGATGCGCAAGCAGCGCAAGCGCATGCACGCCTCCGCGACCCGCATGTTCCAGGAGACGGGCGACCTCGGCACGCTGGTTTCGCAGACCCTGACCGGCATCCGCGTCGTCAAGGCCTACGACCGCGAGGTGTACGAGACCGAGAAGGCGCGCGCCACCATCGACCGTACGCTCAAGTACATCATGCGCAGCGTGCGCACGCGCTCGGCCTCCGGCCCGATCACCGAGGCGCTGACCGGCATCGGCTTCGCGCTGGCCATCATGTATGCCGGCTACCAGGGCATCCAGGGCACGCTGACGGCCGGGCAGTTCTCCGGCTTCGCCGCCGCCGCGATGTTCGTCTACCCGCCGATGAAGTCGATCGCCGCGCTGCAGACGACGCTGCAGGAAGGCGTCGCAGCCGCCAACCGCGTCTTCGGCATCCTCGACCAGGCGCGCCGCGTCGAGGAGAAGCCGAACGCCCGGCCGCTGCGCATCGGCGAGGGCGAGATCCGCTTCGAGAACGTCGATTTCGGCTACCACGACAACGAGCCGGTGCTGCGCAACTTCTCGCTGACGGTGCCGGCCGGCAAGCGCGTCGCGCTCGTCGGCCCGAGCGGCGCCGGCAAGAGCACGGTGCTGAACCTCCTCCTGCGCTTCTACGACCCGCAGTCCGGCAACATCCTGATCGACGGCCAGAACATCGCCGACTGCACGATCTCCAGCGTCCGGCTGGCCAGCGCCCTCGTGACGCAGGAGCCGGTGCTGTTCGACGACACGATCCGCGCCAACCTCACCTACGGCTCCGAGGGGGCGAGCGAGGAGGAGATGATCGCGGCGGCCAAGGCCGCCGTGGCGCACGACTTCATCGAGGGCTTCCCGGACGGCTACGAGACCATCGTCGGCGAGGCCGGCGGCCGCCTCTCCGGCGGCCAGCGGCAGCGCGTCGCCTTCGCCCGCGCCATGCTGCGCAACGCGCCGATCCTGCTGCTCGACGAGCCGACGAGCTCGCTCGACAGCCAGGCCGAGGCGCAGCTCCAGGCGGCGCTCGACGAGCTGCTCAAGGGCCGCACCGTGGTGATGATCGCCCACCGCCTGTCGACCGTGCGCAAGGCCGACCTGATCTACGTGCTCGACCACGGCCGCGTCGTGGAGAAGGGCACACACGACGAACTCATGGCCCAGGGGGGCGCCTATGCCCGGCTCCACCGCACCCAGTATGACGGCCTGGGGCAGGACGAGGGGCCGCTCGCCGTGGCAGCGTCGGTCGGCGCCTGAGCCCATGCTGAAACGTCTCGGCCGGTCGCGGCGCGTGCAGCATGCTGCAGGGGCCGCGGCCGCGGCCTATCTCCGCTTCGTCTACCGGACGAGCCGGTTCGAGATCGATCCGCCGGACGGCTACGAGCGGGTCGACGCGGAATGGCCGCCGATCATCGCGATCTGGCACGGCCAGCACTTCCTGCTCGCCTTCGCCCGGCTGCCGCACCAGGAGTTCCGCGTGCTGATCTCGCGCCACCGCGACGGCGAGATCAACGCCGCCGCCTCGGAGCGGCTCGGCGTCAAGGCGATCCGCGGCTCCGGCGACACCCGCCGGCGGACGAACCGCAAGGGCGGCGCCACCGGCTTCCGCTCGCTCCTCAAGACGCTGGAGGACGGCATCGGCGTGGCCCTCACCGCCGACGTGCCGAAGGTCTCGCGGCGCGCCGGCGAGGGCATCGTGAAGCTCGCCCAGAAATCCGGCCGTCCGATCGTGCCGGTCGCCATCGCCACCAGCCGGCGCAAGGTGCTCGACACCTGGGACCGCACGTCGCTCGACAAGCCGTTCAGCCGCGGCGTGATCGCCTTCGGCGAGTTCGTGCGCGTCGCCCCGGACGCCGACGACGCGGCGGTCGAGCGTGCGCGGCAGGCCGTGGAGGAGAGCCTGAACGAGGCGACGCTGCGCGCGGAACGCCACGTGGGGGTCCATGTTGGCTGACTCGAGCCTTCTGCGCGCCTACCGCATGGCGACCTATCTCGGCACGCCGCTCGCCGGGCAGCTTCTGAAGTGGCGCGAGCGCCGCGGCAAGGAGGACGGCACCCGGCGCAGCGAGCGCTTCGGCACGGCGACGCTGCCGCGGCCGGCCGGGCCGCTCCTCTGGGTTCACGCCGCGAGCGTCGGCGAGACGATCGCCGTGCTGCCGCTGATCGAGCGGATCCTGGAGGCGTGGCAGACGCGGATCCTGCTCACGACCACGACCGTCACCTCCGCCGCGCTCGCCGCCAAGCGGCTGCCGGAGGGGGCGGTCCACCAGTTCTCGCCGCTCGACGCGCCGCGCTTCGTGGAGCGCTTCCTCGACCACTGGCAGCCGGGCGCCGCGCTGTTCGTCGAATCCGAGATCTGGCCGAACATGGTGCAGATTGCGCGCAGCCGCGGCGTGCCGCTGGTGCTCGTCAACGGCCGCATGTCGCAGCGCTCCTTCCAGCGCTGGCGCGGGCGGCCCGACGCCGCGCACAGCCTGTTCTCGAGCTTCGAGCTGTGCCTTGCCAAGAGCGACGACGACGCCGGCCGCTACCGCGAGCTCGGCACCACGGGCGTGAGCTGCGTCGGCAACCTCAAGTTCGACGCGCCCGCCCCCGGCGCCGGCGCGACCGAGCTCGCCGCGTTCCGCTACGCCCTGACCCGGCGGCCGGTCTGGACGGCCTGCTCGACCCATCCCGGCGAGGAGGAGCACATCCTCGACGCCCATGTCGAGCTTGCGGCCAAGCATCCGGGCCTTCTCACGATCATCGCGCCGCGCCACCCCGATCGCCGCGACGAGGTGGTGGCGCTCGCCGCCGAACGCGGCCTCGAGACCCGGCTCCGCACCGAAGCCGGGCGCGTGACGCCCTCGACACAGGTCTTCATTCTCGACACGATCGGCGAGCTGGGCCTGGCGCTGCGCCTCGCGCCGGTCGTGTTCATGGGCGGCTCGCTCGTGCCGCACCAGGGGCAGAACCCGATCGAGCCGGCCAAGCTCGGGCGCGTCGTGCTGCACGGGCCGTACGTCGCGAACTTCAGCGAGGTCTACGAGGCGCTGGACGCGGGCGGCGGCGCCGAGCGCGTCGGCGGCACGCCGGACCTCGTGCGCATGGTCGACCGTTTCCTCGCGTCGCCCGCATCGGCGACGAATCGCGGCGAGGCGGCACGGGCGGCGATCAGGCCCTTCGAGGGGGCGGTGGAGCGCACGCTCGCGGCGCTCGCCCCGATCCTGCAGCGGATGAGCGTCGGGAGATAGGCATGAAGGCACCCGGCTTCTGGTTTCTCGGCACAGGAAGCTGGGCGCAGCGGCTGCTCTCGCCGGCCGGCCTCGTCTACGGCCGCATCGCGCGGCGCCGCTTCTCGCGCAAGCCGCAGTACCACGCCCAGGTTCCCGTCATCTGCGTCGGCAATCCCACCGTGGGCGGCGCCGGCAAGACGCCGACCTGCCTGCGCGTCGCCAGGATGATCGAGGCGGCCGGCCGCAAGCCCGTCTTCCTGACGCGCGGCTATGGCGGCTCCGCGAAGGGCTCGGTGCTCGTCGAGCCGCGCCACACCAGCGCCGACGTCGGCGACGAGGCGCTGCTGCTGGCCGCCGCCGCGCCGACCGTCGTGTCGGCCGACCGCGTGGCGGGTGCGAAGCTCGCCGCCGAGCACGGCGACATCGTCGTGATGGACGACGGCTTCCAGAATCCCTCCCTCTTCAAGGACCTGTCGCTCCTGGTGATCGACGGGGAGGCCGGCATCGGCAACGGCCGCGTCTTCCCGGCGGGGCCGCTGCGCCTGCCGCTCGACGCCCAGCTCAAGCGGGCGGACGCGGTGCTGATCGTCGGCTCAGGGAGCGGCGAGGCACGGGTGGTCAAGGCGGTGGAGAAGCGCAAGCTGCCGATCCTGCGCGGCCGGCTGCGGCCGACGCCGGACGCGGAGACGGCGCTGCGCGGGCGGCGCGTCTTCGCCTTCGCGGGCATCGGCCGGCCGGAGAAGTTCTTCGCCTCGCTCGCGGCCGCCGGCGCGGAGGTCTCCGGCGCGTGGGCCTTCGCCGACCATCACCCCTTCACGGTCGCGGAGGCCAACGAGATCATGCGGCGGGCCCGCAAGCTCGAGGCCGTGCCGGCAACGACGGAGAAGGATGCCGCGCGCCTGCGCGGAGACCAGCCGCAGGCCGTGCGCGAGCTGCGCGAGGCGGTGCTGACGCTGCCGGTGGAGATGGATCTCGACGACGAACTCGGCGCCGGTGCTGTTCGGGCTGATCGCGGCGGCCTGCGACGGCGGCGCCGAGGAGGAGCCGGCCGACGGGGACGGGCAGCCGGCGCCCTCCGCCTGAGCCGCGTCAGCCGCGGCCGGGCACCGCAGGGGCCGGCCGCGACGCCGGCACCGGGTCGCGGCGTGCCGTCAGGAGGCCTCGCCGGCCTCGCGGAGCTCGAGATAGCGCTTCATCGCGGCGTCGGGATCGGCATAGGCCTCCTGCTTCTCGACGCTCCAGTAGCGCAGGTCGGCGAGCGGAATGCGCGCGCCGGTCACCGCGCAGGTCACGTAGGCCCCGGGCCTCATCACGCGGTAGTCGCCGTCGAGATATTGCAGCGTGGCCTCGCCCTGCGGCATCGGCCGCTCGAAGCGGTTCATGGGTGTCCCTTTCCGGCCGTATACAGATTCCATCCTCCTACATAGTCGGGCGCGCGGCGGCGGCCAACCTGCCCGCCATCGGCGGCGCGTGCGCCCGCGTCCGCCCCGCAGGGGCCGGCAGTATCCGTATGGCCCGCCGCAACGGCCCCGAGCGGATCCCACGGCGTCGGTCCGCGGCGCCTCATTCTTTTCACGAAACCGCCAGGAACATGATCGGCGGCCTCACGTTCTTTGCCCCGACCGGGGGCGGTCAAAACGTGAGGAGAACGATCATGTTCAGGACTTCCCTTCTTGCCGCTGCAGGTGTCGCCGCTTCGCTGGCCGTCGCGGCCGGCCCCGCCGCCGCGCAGTCCACGGTGACGACCGAGACCACCACGACCAACGAGACGGGCGGCGCGCTGACCGGCGCGGCGACGGGCGCGGCCGTCGGTGCCGTGGTCGGCGGGCCCGTGGGTGCCGCCGTCGGCGGCGCGGTCGGCGGCGTGGCCGGTGCCGCCGCGCAGCCGCCCAAGACGGTGCGCACCTATGTCACGGAGCATCGCGTGGACCCGGCGACCGTCGACCGCGACGTGAGCGTCGGCGTCGCCGTGCCGGACACCGTGGTCCTGCACCAGGTGCCCGACTACCAGTACGAATACACCTATGTGAACGGCCAGCCGGTTCTCGTGGATCCAAACACGCGCAAGGTCGTTTACATCGTAGAGTGACCCTCGGGTCGTTCCACCGACCTCCAGACCCTTTGAAGGCTGCCGGCGAGTCCCCCCGCCGGCAGCCTTTTCTTTTGCGCGGCTTGTCCGGTGGTCGCCGGCTGCGGGGTCAGACCCTATTCGCCGAACAGGTCGGCCTGCCCGGCCCGCCCGCCGGCGCGCTTCGCGGCGGCCGGCTCCTTCGGGCCGGCCTTTTTCTTCGGCCGGGGCGGACCGCCCGCCTCCCCGGCGGGCGAAGCGTCCGCGTCCGGCTCCGCCCCTCCGTCGAGACGGGCGCCGATCGCATCGTCGGCGAATCTGAGCCGCACCGCCTCGCCGGGCGTGCCTTCGGCCGCACGATGGATCAGCGAGCCGTCCTCGCGGTAGACGAGCGCGAAGCCGCGCTCGAGCGTCGCCTCGTGCGACAGCGCCCGCAGCAGGCCGGCCGCCCGGTCGAGCGACTCGCGGCGGCGCTGCAGGGCGACCGTGTGCGCCCGCGTCTGGCGCTCCGAAAGCCAGTCGAGCCGCTCGTGCGCGCGGGCGAAGCGCTCGTCGAGATGGCGCCGCGTCAGCCGCGAGCTGAGGACGTCGAGCCGGCCCCGGTGCTGGCGCGTGTTGTTGCGCAGGGCGAGCGGCAGCGCGGCCCACAGCTGGTCGAGCTTCTGCCGCGGCATGGCGAGCAGGTCGGACAGGCGCGGCAGGCCGCGCTCGGCGGCGCGCAGCTGGTTGCGCCGCTCCTGCACGAGGCGCGACAGCGCGCCCCACAGGCGCCGCGAGCGGTCCTCCATGACCGCCGCGAGCTCGGAGCGCACCGGCACGGCCATCTCGGCGGCGGCCGTGGGCGTCGGCGCGCGAAGGTCGGCGGCGAGGTCGATCAGCGTCCAGTCCGTCTCGTGGCCGACGGCGGAGACGAGCGGGATCTCGCTCTCGGCCGCCGCGCGCACGACGATCTCCTCGTTGAAGCACCACAGGTCCTCGAGGCTGCCGCCGCCGCGCGCGACGATCAGCACGTCCGGCCGCGGGATCGGCCCGTCCGGCGCCAGCCGGTTGAAGCCGCGTATCGCCGCGGCGATCTGCAGCTCCGCCCCCTCGCCCTGCACGCGGGCCGGCCAGACGAGGACGTGGGTCGGGAAGCGGTCGGTCAGCCGGTGCAGGATGTCGCGGATGACGGCGCCGGTCGGCGAGGTGACGACGCCGATGACGCGCGGCAGGTAGGGCGGCTTGCGCTTGCGCTCCTCGGCGAACAGGCCCTCGGCGGCGAGCGCCTTCCTGCGCTCCTCGAGCAGCGCCATCAGCGCGCCGGCGCCGGCGGGCTCGAGCGTCTCGATGATCAGCTGGTAGGTCGAGCGGCCGGGATAGGTCGAGACGCGGCCGGTGACGATGACCTCGAGCCCCTCCTCCGGCTTGAACTTGAGCTTGGAGAAGTTCGTGCGCCAGACGATCGCGTCGATCCGCGCCTGGCTGTCCTTCAGGCAGAAATAGCAGTGGCCGGAGGAATGCGGGCCCTTGTAGTTGAACACCTCGCCGCGCACGCGCACATAGGAGAACGCCTCCTCCATGGTGCGCTTGATCGACTGCGACAGCTCGCCGACCGTGATCTCGGGAAGATTCGTCTGCTCGGTCATCGGGGCGACCATAGGTCATGGCGGCGGGCGAGGCGAGGGTGACGCCGGCGGGAGGCCCATGCTAACCGAAACCGCGAAAACCGACAGGCGAGCAGGGGCGACATGAAGGTTCTATTGATCGGATCGGGTGGACGCGAGCACGCGCTCGCCTGGGCGCTGAGCGCCAGCCCGCTGCTGCAGCACCTCTATGCCGCGCCGGGCAATGCCGGCATCGCGGAGATCGCCCGCTGCGTCGACCTCGACGTCGACGACCACACGGCGGTCGTCTCGTTCTGCCGGGAGCACGGCGTCGATCTCGTGGTGGTCGGGCCGGAGGGGCCGCTCGTGGCGGGCCTCGTCGACGATCTCGAGGCGGCGGGCATCCGCGCCTTCGGGCCGGGCCGCCTGGCCTCCCAGCTCGAGGGCTCGAAGGCCTTCACCAAGGGCATCTGCGACCGCAACGGCATCCCGACCGCCGCCTACGGCCGGTTCACGGATGCCGACGAGGCGATCGCCTATCTCGAGCGCACCGGCATCCCGTGCGTCGTCAAGGCCGACGGTCTCGCCGCCGGCAAGGGCGTCGTCATCCCGGAGACACGGGAGGCGGCCGAGGAAGCGGTGCGCGAGCTCCTGAAACTCGGCGACGAGATCGTCATCGAGGAGTTCCTCGAGGGCGAGGAAGCGAGCTTCTTCTGCATCAGCGACGGCGAGACGGTGCTGCCGCTCGCCACCGCGCAGGACCACAAGCGCGCCTTCGACGGCGACACCGGGCCGAACACCGGCGGCATGGGCGCCTACTCCCCCGCCCCGGCGATGACGCCGGAGCTGACGGCGCAGGTGCTGCGCGAGATCGTCGAGCCGACGGTGAAGGGCACTCGCGAAGGAGGGCATCCCCTTTCGCGGCATCCTCTATGCCGGCCTGATGCTGACGAAGGAGGGGCCGAAGCTCCTCGAGTACAACGTGCGCTTCGGCGACCCCGAGGCGCAGGCGCTGATGATGCGCCTCAGGGACGACCTCCTGCTCGTGATGCTCGCCGCGCTCGACGGCACGCTCGACAAGATGAGCGTGCGCTGGCGCGACGAGACGGCGCTGACCGTGGTGATGGCGGCGCGCGGCTATCCCGGCGCCTACGGGAAGGGCAGCGAGATCCGCGGCCTCGACGGGGCCGGCAGCGACCAGGACGTGATGGTCTTCCACGCCGGCACGAAGCGCGGGCCGAACGGCGAGATCCTGGCGAATGGCGGCCGGGTGCTCGGCATCACCGCGCTCGGCAAGTCGGTGGAGGAGGCGCAGAGCCGGGCCTACGCGGCGGTCGACCGGATCGACTGGCCGGACGGGTTCTGCCGCCGCGACATCGGCTGGCGCGCGGTCGAGCGCCCGCTCATGGCGACCGAGCCGGACGAGAGGTGACGGGCGCGATGGACCGGCAGGACGCCTTCTCCGGCACCAAGGAGGTCTCCGAGGGCCTCGGCTTCGACAGCGTGACCGGCTCGGCCGCTACCTCGCGGGCCGGATCGAAGGCTTCTCCGGCCCCCTGGAGGTGAAGCAGTTCAAGGGCGGCCAGTCGAACCCGACCTACCTGCTGACGACCCCCGGCGGCCGCTACGTGCTGCGCCGCAAGCCGCCCGGCAAGCTCCTGCCCTCGGCCCACGCGGTCGACCGCGAGCACCGCGTGATGAGCGCGCTCTTCGAGGCCGGCTTCCCGGTGCCGCGGCCGCGCCTCCTCTGCGAGGACGAGGAGGTCGTCGGCACGACGTTCTTCGTCATGGACTTCGTCGACGGCCGGATCTTCTGGGAGCCCGGGATGAAGGGCAGCGATCCCGCCGAGCGGGCGGCCGTCTACGACGCGATGAACGCGACGATCGCCAGGCTCCATTCCTTCGACGTCGGGGCGCTCGGCCTGACCGACTACGGCCGCCCGTCGGGCTACGTCGCCCGCCAGATCCGGCGCTGGTCGCAGCAATACGAGGCCTCGCGCACCGCCGACGTGCCCGAAATGGAGCGGCTGATCGACTGGCTGCCGACGGCGCTGCCGGAGGAGCCGGCCCCGGCCCTCGTGCACGGCGACTTCCGGCTCGACAACCTGATCGTCGCAGCCGAGGCCCCGAAGGTGCTGGCCGTGCTCGACTGGGAGCTCTCCACCATCGGCGACCCGCTCGGCGACTTCACCTACCACCTGATGGCCTGGCACATGCCGCGCTCGGAGTCCGGCGCGGGCACCGGCAGCCTGGTCGGCTGCGACCTCGACGCGCTCGGCATCCCCCATGTCGACGCCTACGTGGCGCGCTACTGCGAGCGTACGGGATCCAGCCTGCGCGACCTCGATTTCTATTTCGCGTACAACTTTTTTCGTCTTGCGGCCATATTGCAGGGCATACTGGGCAGAGTTCGCGACGGAACGGCGTCGAATGCCAACGCCGCCTCCATGGCCGACGACGTCGGCCCCCTCGCCCGCACCGCCTGGAGATTTGCCGAACGTGCCGGAGCTCGTTGAACAGCCGCCGGAGACGATCGAACGCCATCTGAGGGGCGCCGGCCACCCGCGCATCGGCCTCGCCCTGTCCGCGGGGGGCGCCCGCGGCCTCGCCCACGTCCAGGTGCTCGCCGCCTTCGACGAGCTCGGCATCGTGCCCTCGCGCATCGCCGGCACCTCGATGGGGGCGGTGATCGGTGCCGCCTACGCCGCCGGCCTGTCGGCCGCCGAAATCCGCCAGCACATCGAGGAATCCTTCAAGGACGGCCGCGAGGTCTTCGCCCGCCTGTGGCGGGCGCGCAGCGGCAAGTTCGGCGACCTGCTGCCGCCGAACGTGACGAACCGCGCGCAGGTCAATGCCGAGCGGCTGCTGCACGCCTTCCTGCCGGAGAAGGTGCACGGCAACATCGAGGCGCTGAAGCTGCCGCTGGCGATCGTCGCCTCGGACTTCTACGGCTGGCACGAGGTGGCGATCACCTCCGGGCCGGTGCGCCGCGCGGTGGCGGCCTCGATGGCGGTGCCGCTGCTCGTGAAGCCGGTCGTGATCGGGAAGCGCGTGATGGTCGACGGCGGGGCGACCGACCCCCTGCCCGTCGAGCTCGCCGCGCAGGGCTCCGACCTCGTGGTCGCGGTCGACGTCATCAACGGCCCGCACGGCACCGCGGCCCGCCTGCCCTCGCCCTACGAGACGGCGTTCGGCGCGAGCCAGCTGATGATGCAGGCGATCGTCAAGGCCAAGATGGCGCAGCGCCCGCCCGACATCCTGATCCGCCCCGAGATCGCCCCCTTCCGCGTGCTCGACTTCCTGAAGGCGAAGGAGATCCTCGAGGCCACCGAGGCCACGAAGGACACGCTGAAGCGCAAGCTCGAGGAGATCCTGGAGAAGGCGGAGGGGTGACCCCGCCTTACCCCCGCCGCCCGGCGAAGAACTCCCGCAGCAGATCTCCCGCCTCGCGCTCGGCGAAGCCCGGATAGACCTCCGGCGCGTGGTGGCAGGTCGCCTGGGCGAAGAAGCGGCCGCCGTGCTCGACGCCGCCCATCTTCGGGTCGCCGGCGCCGTAATAGAGCCGGCGGATGCGGGCGAAGGAGATCGCGGCCGCGCACATGGCGCAGGGCTCGAGCGTCACCCAGAGATCGCAGCCGACGAGCCGCTCCGAGCCGAGCTTGCCCGCAGCCTGCCGGATCGCCAGCATCTCGGCGTGCGCCGTGGGGTCCTTCAGCTCGAGCGTCCGGTTGCCGGCGGCTGCCAGCATCTCGCCGCCGCGGGCGACCACCGCGCCGACCGGCACCTCGCCGCGCGCGGCGGCGTCCCGGGCCTCCTGAAGCGCCCGCGCCATGTGGGGAGAGCCGACGACGCTCAAACCGTATCGCCTCGCAATTCGACCTCTGCTATCAGACAGCGGATGAACACCCCGAAATCGAAGACCACGCAAGAGCCGGACGACGGCGGCGAGCGCATCGCCAAGCGCATCGCCCGCGCCGGCATCTGCTCGAGGCGCGACGCGGAGAAGCTGATCGCCGACGGCCGCGTCGCCGTCAACGGCAGGACGCTCGACACGCCGGCCGTCACCGTGCGGCCGAAGGACAAGGTCACCGTCGACGGCAAGCCGCTGGCGGAGCCCGAGCCGACGAGGCTGTGGCTCTACCACAAGCCCAAGGGCCTCGTGACGACGAACCGCGACCCGCAGGGGCGGGCGACGATCTTCGACCGCCTGCCCGAGACGCTGCCGCGCGTCGTCACGGTCGGCCGGCTCGACATCAACACCGAGGGGCTGCTGCTCCTGACGAACGACGGCGGCCTCGCGCGCGTCCTGGAGCTGCCGAAGACCGGCTGGCTGCGGCGCTACCGGGTGCGCGTCTACGGCATCGTCGACCAGAAGCGGCTCGAGGCCCTGAAGGAGGGCGTCACCATCGACGGCGTCGCGTACGGCCCGATCGAGGCCGAGATCGACCGCCAGAAGGACCTCGCCTCCTGGCTCAAGATCGGCCTGCGCGAGGGCAAGAACCGCGAGGTCAAGAAGGTGCTCGACCATGTCGGCCTGCAGGTGACGCGCCTGATCCGCGTCTCGTTCGGGCCGTTCATGCTGGGCGAGATCGCCGAGGGCGCGGTCGAGGAGGTGAAGCCGAAGATCCTGCGCGACCAGCTCGGCCAGCGGCTCGCCACCGAGGCCGGCGTCACGCTGCCGGAGCCGGCGCAGCAGCGCGGCCAGAGGGCCGCCGGCGCGAAGCCGGCGACGGAGAAGACGACGAGCGACAAGGCCGGCGCCGGCCGGGGCAAGGCGCCCGCCAAGCCCAACGCCCCCGCCAAGCCCAACGCTCCCGCCAAGCCGAAGGGCGCCGCCCGGCCGCCGCGGCCGCACCGCGCGGGCGAGGACACGACAGGCAGGAAGGGACAGGACGGGCATGCGCGTCGTCGGCGGAAGGTTTAGGGGCAAGCCGCTCGCCGGCCCGAAGACGGACGCGATCCGGCCGACCTCGGACCGGACGCGCGAGGCGATCTTCAACATTCTCGAGCACCGCTTCGGCGACGTCATCGAGGGCGCGCGGGTGCTCGACCTGTGCGCCGGCACCGGCGCCCTCGGCATCGAGGCGATCTCGCGCGGCGCCCGCTCCGGCCTGTTCATCGACATGTCGGCGGAGGCGCGGGCACTGGTGCGCGGCAACCTCGAGACGATGGGCGTGATGGGCCTCGCGCGCATCTCCAAGCGCGACGCGACGCATCTCGGCCCGGCCTTCAACCAGGGCGGCTTCACCCTCGTCTTCTTCGATCCGCCCTACGGCAAGGGCCTCTCCGCCAAGGTGCTCGAGAGCCTCGCCCGCGGCAACTGGATGGCGCCCGGCGGCATCCTCGTCCTCGAGGAGAAGGCGGGCGAGGTGATCGCCCTGCCCGAGGGTTTCGCCGAGGAGGACCGCCGCGAGTACGGCGAGACGGAGATCCGCTTCCTGCGCTGGACGCCGCCCGCATGAAGGTGCTCGTGGTCGAGAACTATCGCGGCAGCCCCGCCGGCATCGTCGGCGAGGTGCTCGCGGGAAACGGAGCGGCGCTCGACATCCGCCGCCCCTATGACGGCGACGCCCTGCCCGCCGGGCCGCAGGGCCACGACGCGATCGTCGTGCTCGGCGGCGCGCAGTCGGCGCTCGACGACGCCGACTATCCCTACCTGCCGGAGCTCTGCCGGCTGATCCGCGGCTTCGGCGACGGCGACCGCGCCGTCCTCGGCATCTGCCTGGGGCTGCAGCTCGTCGCCCGCGCCTATGGCGGCGAAAACCTGCTCGGCCGGCCCGTCGAGTTCGGCTACCGGCCGATCCACCTCCTGCCGGAGGGCGCCGCCGACCCCGTGCTCGGGCCGATCGACCCGGAGGTGCCGCTCTTCCAGTGGCACGGCGACACCGTCACCCTGCCGCCCGGCGCGACCCACCTCGCCACCAACGACCACACCGCCGTGCAGGCCTTCCGCATCGGCCGGAAGGTCTACGCGACGCAGTTCCACTTCGAGGCGAGCCGCAGAATCGTGCGCGACTGGAGCGACAGCTTTCCCGACCAGATCGCGGAGCACGCGCCCGACTGGCGCGCCCGCGCCGGCGAGGAGATCGCCACGACCGGCGCCGCCGCCGACGCGCTGGGCGCCGAGATCGCCCGCCGCTGGATGGCGCTGATCTGAGACGGCCCGCTTCCGGTCCCCGGGCGTGCCGCTACAATGCCGGCGCGGGAGCGACGGGAGCACGAATCGATGACCGGGACATTCGGGGGTGGCTGCGCCTGCGGCGCGGTGCGGTACCGGCTCGAGAGCCGGCCGATGTTCGTCCATTGCTGCCACTGCCGCGACTGCCAGCGCCAGACCGGCTCGGCCTTCGTGATCAACGCGCTGATCGAGGCGGCGCGGGTGAGCCTCCTTGCCGGCGCCCCCGAGCCGGTCGCGATGCCGACCGACAGCGGCTATCCGCACCTGGTCTTCCGCTGCCCCGCCTGCCGGACCGCCGTCTGGAGCGACTACGGCGACCGCCGGCTGATGCTCTTCGTGCGCGTCGGCACGCTCGACGACCCGGCGGCCCTGACGCCGGACGTCCACATCTACACGCGCTCCAGGCTGCCCTGGGTCGGGCTGCCGGCCGACGCGGCCGCGTTCGAGGAATATTACGACATGGCGACGCAGTGGCCGGCCGAGAGCCTGGCGCGCCGGGCGGCGCTCAAGATGCCGCGCTGAAGGCGCCGCGCCCTCAGTGGAAGCCGTCCCAGCTCAGGATCTTCTTCGCCTCCATCTCGACCTGCTCGTCGAGCGGCGGCGGCTCCAGGTTCACGCCCTTCGCCAGGCGCTCGGTGATCTCCGTCAGCGCGGCGATCCGGGCGTAGTGCTTCGAAGTCGGCCGGCACGACCAGCCAGGGCGCGAAGTCCGTATGCGTGCGCGCCAGCATCTGGTCCGCCGCCTCCTCGTACTCCTGCCACTTCTTGCGGTTGCGGAAGTCCTCGTAGGACAGCTTCCAGCGCTTCAGCGGGTTCTCCAGCCGCTCCTGGAAGCGGTGCAGCTGCTCGTCGCGCGACAGGTTGAGGAAGATCTTGACGATCCGCACGCCGTCGTCGGCCAGCATCTCCTCGAAGCGGTTGATCTCGTCATAGGCGCGCCGCCACTCCTTCTTGCCGGCGTAGCCCTCGACGCGCTCGACGAGCACGCGGCCGTACCACGAGCGGTCGAACACGGCGATCTCGCCGCGCGCCGGCAGGCGGCGCCAGAAGCGGTCGAGATAGTGGTGCTCGAGCTCGTGCGGCCGCGGCGCGGAGATCGGCCAGACCTTGAAGCCGCGCGGGTCGAGCACGGCCGACATGCGGCGGATCGTGCCGCCCTTGCCGGCCGCGTCCCACCCTTCGAACACGACGATGCCGACGTCGCCGGTGTGCAGGTAGGCCTGCTGGATCTGCTTCAGCCGCGTCTGCAGCTTGCCGAGCGCCTTGTCGTAGGCGTCGCGGTCGATGTGCTTGCGCGTGCCGATTTCTTCGAGCTTCGGCGGCTTGGCGGACTTCGTCATGGGCGGCTCTCTGCGGGGGCCATCGCGGCCGATCTTCACGTCCGGCCGAACAGGCGCTCGATGTCCGAGAGCTTCAGCTCGACGAAGGTCGGCCGGCCGTGGTTGCACTGTCCGGAATTCGGGGTCTCCTCCATCTCCCTTAGCAGCGCATTCATCTCCGCCGGATTAAGGCGCCGGCCGGCCCGCACCGAATGGTGGCAGGCCATGGTCGCGGCGACGTGGTCGAGCCGGTCGGCGAGGCGCACGCTCGCGCCCATCTCGGCGATCTCCTCGGCGAGGTCCTTCACCAGCCCCTTCACGTCGAAGTCGCCGAGCAGCGACGGCACCTCCGTCACCGACACGGCGCCCGGCCCGAACGGCTCTATCCTCAGGCCGAGCTTCTGAAGCTCCTCGGACGCCTCGACGAGCAGCGCCGCGTCGGCCGGCGCCATCTCGACGACCTCCGGGATCAGGAGCCCCTGGCTGACCGGGCCGCGCTCCGCGAGCTGGCGCTTCAGCCCCTCGTAGACGAGGCGCTCGTGGGCGGCGTGCTGGTCGACGATGACGATGCCGTCCGCCGTCTGGGCGACGATGTAGGTCTCGTGCAGCTGCGCCCGCGCCGCCCCCAGGGGATGCTCGACGCCGTTGGCGCCATCCCCCGCCGGTGCCGGCTCCGGCGGGCGCGCGTCCGCCGAGGGCGGCGCGAAGGCCTGGAAGGCCGGGCTGTCCTCGGAGAAGCCGTTGCGCGGGCCGTAGGCCGGGGCGGGCCTCGCCGGCTGCCAGCCGCCGCGCGATTGCTGCGCCTGCCAGCCCGCCGCGGCCGGCCGCTGCTGCATCGCCGCCATCGCCCCCTGCGCCCGCGAGGGCGCCGAGGTCGGGCCGGCGGCGAGCAGCGTCGTCTTGAGGCCGGAGACGATCAGCCCGCGCACGAGGCCGGCGTCGCGGAAGCGGACCTCGCTCTTGGCGGGATGGACGTTGACGTCGACCTCGCGCGGCTCGATCTCGAGGAAGAGGACGCAGGCGGGGTTGCGGTCGCGCGGCATCACGTCGCCGTAGCCGGCCTTGATCGCGCCGATCAGCGCCCGGTCGCGGATCGGCCGGCCGTTGACGAACAGGAAGATGTGCCGGGTCGTCGCGTGGTGCCAGGTCGGCAGGCCGACGAGGCCCGACAGCCGCACGTTCTCGCGCTGCATCTCGATGCGCAGGCCGTTCTCGACGAATTCCTTGCCGAGCACGTCGCGGATGCGGCCCTTGAGCGCCTCCTCGCCGAGGCCCGGCGCCGTCTTCAGCGTGTTGCGCTCGCCGACCGTCAGGGTGAAGCCGAGGTCGGGATGGGCGAGCGCCAGCCGGCGCACGACGTCCGACACCGCCTGGTTCTCCGCCGTCTCGGACTTGAGGAACCGCAGCCGGGCCGGCGTCGCCGCGAAGAGGTCGCGCACCTCGACCACCGTGCCGCCCTTGAGCGCGGCGGGCGCGACGGCGTGGCGGTCGCCCGCCTCGACCATGATCTGGTGCGCCTCGCTGCAGCGCGCCGTCCGGCTCGTCACGGTCAGGCGCGACACCGCGCCGATCGAGGGCAGCGCCTCGCCGCGGAAGCCGAGCGTGCGGATGTCGACGAGATCGCCGTCGGGCAGCTTGGAGGTCGCGTGCCGCTCGACGGCGAGCAGGAGGTCGGTCTCGTCCATGCCGCTGCCGTCGTCGGCGACGCGGATCAGCCGGCGCCCGCCGGCCTCGACGACGACGTCGATGCGCCGCGCTCCCGCGTCGACGGCGTTCTCCACGAGCTCCTTCACGACGCTCGAGGGGCGCTCGATCACCTCGCCGGCGGCGATGCGGTCGACGATCGTGTCCGGCAGGCGGCGGACCGCCATGGGCGAGGCTCCGTCAGGTTGGCCGCAGGCCCTCGGGCCCCGGCGCTCAGCTCTCCGAGAGATAGGTGCGCGCGAGCACCTTGCCCTCCTCGACGGCGGGCTGGTCGAAGGCGTCGACGCCGAGGAGATGCGCGGCGAGAATCGTCTCGAGCATGAAGTGCATCATCAGCTCGCCGGCCGCCTCCGCATCGACCGATTCGATGGAGAGGATTCTGACGGGTTTGCCGTTCCGGGCAAGGGTCTCGGCCGTCGCGCGCTGCTGCGCCGCGACGAAGTCGCCCATCGTGCGGCCGGCGAACTCAGGCTGGCCCGCCTCGGCCGCGAGCGCCGAATCGATCCGCGGCCCCTTCGCGCGGCAGTCCGTCGACAGGATCGTCAGGAGCTTGTCGGCCGGGCCGTCGAGGAAGAGCTGCAGCTGGCTGTGCTGGTCGACGGGGCCCACCGCCGGCACCGGCGTCATGCCCCTGCCCTGCTTGCCGAGGCTCTCCGACCAGAGCTGCACCCACCAGCGGGTGAAGCGCTCGAGCCGGTCGGCATAGGCGAACAGCACGTCCGTCCTGATGCCGCGCATCTCGGCGAAGCCGACGGCCAGCGCGGCACCGACGGCGGCCGGCACGTCCGCCGCCGGCCGCCCCTCGAGCACCGGAGCGAGGGCCCGCGCCGCGCCGCGGCGCACGGCGGCGGGATCGAGCCCGGCCAGCGTCGCCGGAATCAGGCCGACATTGGCGAGCGCGGCGAAGCGGCCGCCGAGGCCCGGGTCGTGCGGCAGGATGCGCACGCCCCACGCCTCGAGGATCTTCCTGAGCTTGTTGAGGGTCGCGGAATGGGCGGGCTCGGACAGGCCGAGGAAGTGATCGGCGAGCCGGTCGCCGAGCCCCGCGTCCTCGTAGGCGGAGGCGAGCGCCATGACCTGCATCAGCGTCTCGCCGGTGCCGCCGGACTTCGACACCGCCAGCACGCGCGTCGTCCTGAGCGGCAGGGCCTTGAGCGCCTGCTCGAAGCTCGCGCCGTCGAGATTGTCGAGGAAGTGCAGCCGCGGCCCCTCGCGGAAGGCGCCGACGACCGGCACGTTCCAGCCCGCCACCTGGGCGAGCGTCTGGCCGCCGAGGCTCGACCCGCCGGTGCCGAGGATCACGACGTCGCTCGTGCCCTCGGCGAGCCAGGCGGCGGCCTCGCGGATCCCGGCGAGGTCGTCCTCGCGCTCCGGCAGGCGCAGCAGCGGCAGCGCCTCCATGCCGTGGGCCTCGCGCAGCCAGCGCAGGCCGGGACCCACGCGCTCCAGGACGGAATCGAGCTCGCCGCGAACGAGCCCCCGCTCGCCCACCTCGACGTCGAAGCAGTAGTCGATATTCTGAAGCACCTGTCCCCCCGGCCGCGAAGCGCAAGATCCCGCGCGAGGTTTCGCCCGCGCGGGATCCATCATTATTCGATGGCCGCCATCGCGGCCAGAGATGATCGGTAGATCAGCCGCCCTCGGCCGGCGCGGCGAGGTCCTTCACCGGCTCGCCGACCGAGACGACGTAGAGGTCGCCGTCGCCGAGCAGCTCCTTCGCGGCGCGCCGCACGTCGTCGATCGTGACGGCGTCGATCATGTCGTTGCGCTTGGCGATGTAGTCGATGCCGAGATCCTCGAGCTGGATCTGCACCAGCTGCCGGGCGATCTTCGAGCTCGAGTCGAAGCGCAGCGGATAGGAGCCCTTGAGGTACTTCTTGGCGTCCGCGAGCTCCTTCTCGGTCGGCCCGTCGGTCGCCATCTTCTCGATCTGCTCCTTGATGATCTTCAGCGATTCGCCGGCCTTCTCGGCCCGGGTGGCGACGCCGCCGATGAACAGCCCCGCATGGTCGTAGGGCAGGAGACCCGTGTAGACGGAATAGGCGAGGCCCCGCTTCTCGCGCACCTCCTGGTAGAGCCGCGAGGAGAACGTGCCGCCGCCGAGAATGTGGTTGAGCACGTAGGCGGGGATGAAGTCCTCGTCGTGGCGCTTCATGCCCGGCCGGCCGAACTCGATCACGGTCTGCGGGATGTTCATCTCGACCTGCTGGACGATCGGGCCCTTCGGCAGCTTCGCCTCCGGCACGTCCTTCAGGTCGGCCTTCTCCGGCAGGTCGCCGAACACCTTGTCGAGGATCGGGGCCAGCGCCTTGGCGTCGATGTCGCCGACCACGGCCACCGTCAGGTTGTCGCGCGCGAACATCTTGTCGTGCATCGCGCGGATGTCGGCGTCGGTGATGTCGGCGACGCTTTCCAGCGTGCCGTCGACCGGGCTGCCGTAGGGATGGTCGCCGAACACCGCCTTCGACCAGGCGCGGCCGGCGACGGCGTTCGGATCCTGCAGGTCGGAGCGCAGGCCGGCCTCGAGCTGCGCGCGCATCCGCTCGACCGGCTCGGGGTCGAAGCGCGGCTCGGTCAGCGCCAGGTGCAGCAGGTCGAACGCCTGGTCCTGGGTGTCGGACAGCGTGGCGAGGTTGCCGTAGAAGGAATCGCGGCCCGCGTCGAACGACATCTGGACGTTGAGGTCGGCGAGCTTCTTCTGGAACGCCTGCGAGTCGAGGTCGCCGGCGCCCTCGTCGAGCAGCGTCGACAGCATGTTGGCGACGCCCGGCTTGCCTTGCGGGTCCTGCGAGGCGCCGCCGTCGAACGCGAAGTTCATCGTCACGATCGGCACCGTGTCTTCCTGCACGAGCCAGGCCTCGATGCCGCCGGGCGAGGTGACGCGCTGGATGTTCACGTCGGCAAAGGCGGGGGCGAGGCCCCAGGCGACGAAGCCGATGGCGAGGCCGAGGCCGGCGGCGCGGCCGCGCCAGGAGGCGGTGGGCATGTTCATCACTGGGTCACCTCGTTCGTCGGGATGGGCAGGCCGCCCGCGGGCGACGGGCTCGCGTCGGCCTGCGCGGCGCCGGGCTCGGAGCGCAGGTAGCCGGTCACGCCGATGTCGGGATCGAGGAACCGCTTGGCGACGGCGACGACGTCGTCCTTCGTGACCGCCTTGACGCGGTCGATCCAGTCGTTGACGTCCTCGACCGTCGAGCCGGTGGTCAGCGCCACGCCGTAGATGCGGGCGAGCGCCTGCTGGCTGTCCTGCGAGTAGACGGTGGAGGCGATCAGGCTGCGCTTGGCCCGGTCGAACTCCTCGTCGGTCACGCCGCCCTGGACGAGGTCGGCGACGACCCCCTCGATGTCGGTCTTGAGGTCCTCGAGCTTCGTGCCGGGCCGCGGCACGGCGTAGGCGAGGAAGCGCGTGTCGTCGAGCGCCGAGCCCTGGTAGTAGCTGCCGGCCGCGGTCGCGACCTGCCGCTCGACCACGAGCTGGCGATAGAGCCGGCTCGTCGAGCCGCCGCCGAGGATCTCGGCGAGCACGTCGAGCGCCTCGCCCTGGTGCTCCTCGCTGGTGTTGTAGCTCGGCACGATCCAGGCGCGCTGCATCGATTCCTGGTCGACCCGCGGGCTCTTCAGCGAGACGATGTCCTGCGCGAGGTGCGTCGGCTCGGTCGGGCGCACGCGCGGGCCGATCTCGGCGCGCGGCTTCACCTTGCCGTAGGTCTCCTCGGCCATCTGCTTCACCTCGTCGGCGGTCACGTCGCCGGCGACCACGAGGATGGCGTTGTTGGGGGTGTAGTACTTCTTGTAGAAGGCGATCGCGTCGGCGGGCGTCAGCTTGGCGATCTCGTTGTCCCAGCCGATGATCGGGCGGCCGTAGGGGCTGTTCATGTAGAGCGCGGCGTCGAGCGCCTCGCCGAGCTGGGCGCTCGGGTTGTTGTCGACCCGCGAGCGCCGCTCCTCCATGATCACCTGGTGCTCCGCCTCGACCTCCTTGGGGTCGAGCGTCAGGTTCGTCATGCGGTCGGCCTCGAGCTCCATCATCGTCTTCAGGTGCTGCTTGGCGACGCGCTGGAAGTAGGCGGTGTAGTCGGAGGAGGTGAAGGCGTTCTCCTCGCCGCCGAGCTCGGAGACGATGCGGGAGAACTCGCCCTCCGGGTGGCTCGGCGTGCCCTTGAACATCAGGTGCTCGAGGAAGTGGGCGATGCCGGAGGTGCCGGGCTGCTCGTCGGCCGCGCCGACCCGGTACCAGATCATGTGCGTGACGACGGGGGCGCGGTGGTCGGGAATGACCACGCCCTTCAGCCCGTTGTCGAGGGTGAAGGTCGAGACGTCGTCGCCGAAGCTGGCGGCCGAGACCGGCGCGACCCCGGTGACGAGGCCGAGAAAGGCCGCAAGGCAGATCGCGCGCAGGGCGCGCGGCGCGGCCGCATGCCTGCCTGCCGCCGTGATTCTTGTAAGCATGCCGCTCCCTCTGTGCGGGACTGGATTTCGAAGGCGGCCATCAGGACCGCAGATCCCGGCAAAATAAAGGGCGCGCCCCGGCCAGGCCACGGGCGCGCCCCAAGATGACAGAGATTTAACCCGGCCGGCGGTGCGGCGGCGGACGCCTCACTCGCCGAACAGGCGGGCGAAGAAGTTCTTCTTTTTCTTCGGCTCCGTCGCGGGGATCGTCCCGTCGGGATTTGCGGCCGGCGTGCGATAGCCGGGCGGCGGGTCGGTCAGATCCTCGCGCGCGGGCTCCGCCCGCGACAGCCGGGCGTTGGGATCCTTCTTGCGGTCGAGGAGGTCGCGCGGGCTGACCGGCCGCGACGTCTCGATGCCGGCGGGTTCGTAGGAACCGCCGGAGGCGACGCCGTGGCCGCCGGTCGAGCGCGACCAGTCGCGAAGCTGCTCGGGCGTCATCGCCGTGGAGGCGTTCTCGACGTCCTTCGTCGTCTCCGCGGAGGCGGCGGCCCGTGCCTCGCGAAGCTTCTGCCGGCGCGCCTCGTCGGGATCTTGCGGCCAGTCGGCGCCGTAGCCCTCGGCCCTCTGCTGCGGCGGCGGCAGGGCCGCGTCGTCCTTCGGCACGACGAGCGGCGAGCGCGGCCGGTACTCGATCTCCTCGGCGTTGGGATCGGCGCGCAGGCCGAGCGCCACCATCGGGTCGGAATCGCCGATCAGGCCCTCCATCGGGTCCTTCATGGCGGTTTCGAGCCCGCTTCCCGAGCATGCGGCAAGCCCGGCCGCGGTGCCCGCCAGCACCACGGCGCGAAGCGCCATCCGGCGGGGAGATCTGATCATGCGCAATCGAACCCGTCTTGTCCGTCGCGGGCGCCGCGGCGCCCGTGAACCCTCGGCGGACGCTGCGGTCCGCCACCCCTCGAAGGGATTGGGCTAGCTTTCGTTTCGGGCATCATTGTGGCCCGAGCGCAGCGAGTCATACAGGAGGCCAAGCACGCCAGCAACAATCGCCACGTCCGCGACGTTGAACACGTACCAGGAGAAGCCGAAGGCGTGGAAGTGGAAGAAGTCCGCGACCGCCCCCCACAGGAGGCGGTCGACGCCGTTGCCGAGCGCCCCGCCGGCGACCAGGCCGACGGCGAAGGCGGTGAAGCGCGAGCCGGTCCGGAAGATCCAGATCACGAGCAGGAGCGCCGCCACGAAATGGATGGCGACGAGCACGAGCCGCCCCGACGCGTCGTCCTGCTGGAACAGCCCGTAGCTGATGCCGCGGTTCCACACGAGCAGGAGGTCGAGGAACGGCGTCACCTCGATCGGCGGCCGGAAGGCGATGTGGACGACGTCGAGCATCGCCCACTTGTGGATCCGGTCGGCGAGGAAGGCGAGCAGCGTGGCGCCGAGGCCGACCCAGGCGGGCGAGATCCGGCGCGCGGCCATCACGTCACTCTGCGGCAAGTCCGGCCGCCTCGTACTCGCGCATCGCCTGCGCATCGCGCGGCGTGATGTCGGGATACTCGGGATCCGACCCGACCTCGGGCAGGATCTTCCAGGAGCGGGCGCACTTCGTGCCCTCGGCGAGCTCGGTGACCACGGCGACCCCCGGCACCTCCTCCCAGCGATAGGCGTTCTCGGGCCCCTCGCCCTCGACGAGCGTCGCCTGGCTGGTGATCGAGATCTCCGCGAGGTCGACGCCCTCGAGCGCCGCCGCGAGGTCCGCGTCGCCGACATAGACGACCGGCGCCGCCTCGAGGCTCGAGCCGATGCGCTTGTCCGCGCGCTCGATCTCGAGCGCCCCGGTCACGACCCGGCGCACGCGGCGCACCTTGCGCCACTTCTCGGCCAGCTCCTCGTCCCACCACTCGCCGTCGACGTCGGGGAAGGTGCGCAGGTGCACCGAGCTCTCCTCGTGCGGGAAGCGCGACAGCCACACCTCCTCCATCGTGAAGGGCAGCATCGGCGCCAGCCACGTCGTGACGCAGTGGAAGATGTCGTCGAGCACGGTCAGGCAGGCGCGCCGCCTGACGCTCGAGGCCGGGTCGCAGTAGAGCGCGTCCTTGCGGATGTCGAAGTAGAAGGCCGACAGGTCGACGGTCGCGAAGTTGAACACCGCCTGCATGATGCGCTTGAAGTCGTAGTCGGCGTAGCCCTGCCGCACCGTCTCGTCGAGGTCGGCCAGGCGGTGCAGGACGTAGCGCTCGAGCTCCGGCATCTCGGCGTAGGGAACGCGGTGCTCCTCGCTGTAGTGGTGCAGGCTGCCGAGCAGCCAGCGCAGCGTGTTCCTGAGCTTGCGGTAGCTGTCCGCCGTCGACTTCAGGATCTCCTTGCCGATGCGCTGGTCGTCCGTGTAGTCCGACCACATCACCCACAGGCGCAATATGTCGGCGCCGTACTGCTGGATCACGTCCTGCGGGGCGATCGTGTTGCCGAGCGACTTCGACATCTTGCGGCCGTCCTCGGCCATCGTGAAGCCGTGGGTGATGACCGCGTCGTAGGGCGCGCGGCCGCGCGTGCCGCAGGATTCCAGCAGCGAGGAGTGGAACCAGCCGCGATGCTGGTCGGAGCCCTCGAGATAGACGTCGGCCGGCCATTTCAGGTCGGGCCGCTGCTCGAGCACGAAGGAATGGGTCGAGCCGGAGTCGAACCAGACGTCGAGGATGTCGAAGACCTGCTCCCACTCGGCCGGATCGTCGACGAGCCCGTCGAGGAAGCGCGCCGCCGCGCCCTCCTCGAACCACGCGTCGGCGCCCTCCGCCTCGAAGGCGCCGGCGATGCGCGAGACGAGCTCCTCCGAGCCCGCGAACTCCGCGTTCGGGATGACCTCGCCGGTGTCGCGGTGCACGAAGACGGTGATCGGCACGCCCCAGGCGCGCTGGCGCGAGATCACCCAGTCCGGGCGGTGCTCGATCATGCCGCGCAGCCGGTTCTGCCCCGACGGCGGCACGAACTGCGTCTCGGCGATCGCCTTCAGCGCCTTGCCGCGCAGGCCGTCCGCCCCCAGCTCGTCCTGCATGGAGATGAACCACTGCGGCGTGTTGCGGAAGATGACCGGCTTCTTCGAGCGCCAGGAGTGCGGGTACTGGTGCTTCAGGCGGCTGCGCGCGACGAGGTGGCCCGCCTCGCGCAGCGCGTCGATGACCGCCTGGTTGGCGTCGCCCTTCTCGCCCTTGTCGGTGAGCACGCGCGCGCCGACGAAGCCCGGCGCGTCCTCGGTGTAGGTGCCGTCGGCGTCGACCGTGTAGGGGATCGTGGGGTCGATGCCCGCCTTGATGAGCGCGCCGCGATGCTCCATCCACACCTCGAAGTCCTCCGCGCCGTGGCTCGGCGCGGTGTGGACGAAGCCGGTGCCGGCCTCCTCGGTGACGTGCTCGCCCTCGATGAGCGGCACGGCGAAGCCGTAGCCGCCGGCGAAGCCCTTCAGCGGGTGCTCGCAGGTCAGGCCCTTGAGCTCGGACGGCTCGACCGCGCGCACGCGCTCGAAGCTGTCGACCCGCGCCTGGCGCATCACCTCCTCGGCCAGCGCGTCGGCCAGCACGTAGAGGTCGCCGGTCTCGGCCCAGTTGCCCTCGGGCGCCGCGGTCACCTTGTAGAGGCCGTAGGGCACCCGGCTCGACCAGGCGATCGCGCGGTTGCCGGGGATCGTCCAGGGCGTCGTCGTCCAGATGACGACGCTCGCGCCCTCGAGCCCGCCGGTCCGGCTCGCCAGCGCCTGGATCTGCTCGGCGCGGAACGGGATCGGGCGGCCCTCCTCGTCGAGCTCGATCTCGACCTGCGGCGAGCCGGAGCCCTCGCTGACCGGGAACTTGACCCAGATCGTGTCGGACTCGTGGTCGTGATACTCGACCTCGGCCTCGGCGAGCGCGGTCTTCTCGACGACCGACCACATGACCGGCTTCGAGCCGCGATAGAGCGCGCCCGACATCGCGAACTTCATCAGCTCGCGGGCGATCTGCGCCTCCGCGGCGAAGCTCATCGTCGTGTAGGGGTTGTCCCAGTCGCCCTCGACGCCGAGGCGGCGGAACTCCTCGCGCTGGACGTCGATCCAGCCTTCCGCGAACTGCCGGCATTCCTTGCGGAACTCGTTGACCGGCACCTCGTCCTTGTTGTGGCCGCCGGCGCGGTACTGCTCCTCGATCTTCCACTCGATCGGCAGGCCGTGGCAGTCCCAGCCGGGCACGTAGTTGGCGTCGTAGCCCGACATCTGCCTGGAGCGGGTGATGACGTCCTTGAGGATCTTGTTGAGCGCCGTGCCGATGTGGATGTGGCCGTTGGCGTAGGGCGGGCCGTCGTGCAGCACGAACAGCTCGCGCCCCTCCGACGCCTCGCGCAGCCGGCGGAACAGATCCATCGCCCGCCAGCGCTCGAGGAAGTCGGGCTCGCGCTTGGGCAGGCCGGCGCGCATCGGGAAGTCGGTCTTCGGCAGGAACAGCGTCTGCGAATAGTCGCGCTCGGCTGCGGAATCGGTCTCGGAACTCATGACGATGAAATCTTGCTGGTTGGTCGGGGCAACGGCTCGCTCATCCCGGCGATCTGCGACGCGCCGCGATGGCGCGCGTCACGCAGAAGCCGGGCCTGTAATTCGCCGAACGTGGGCGCGCGACCCGCGCGCGTCTAGCCATCTCCGCATGGCGGCTCTTTTAGCAGAGGGTTCCAAGGGGATAAAGCGGCGAAAACCGCGCCCGTCACGGGCCCGGCGCCTCGCGGCGAACGGCGTCCGCGAGCCGTGCGCGGGCATCCTCGCAGTCGCGGTTCATCTGCTCGACCAGCGCCTCGACGCTCTCGAAGCGCTCCTCCGGCCTGAGGAAGGCGAAGAACTCGACCGTCAGCGTCTTGCCGTAGAGGCTGCCCTCGAAGTCGAAGACGTAGGCCTCGAGCAGCGGCGCGCCGTCGTCGAACTGCGGCCGCCTGCCGTAGTTGGCGACGCCGTCGTGCCACGTCCCGTCGATGCGCACGCGCACCGCGTAGACGCCGTGGCGCAGCCCGCAGCCGTGGCCCAGGTCGATGTTGGCGGTGGGGTAGCCGAGCGTGCGGCCGCGCTTGTCGCCGTGGACGACCTCCCCCATCGCGAACCAGCGATAGCCGAGGATCTCCGCCGCCTGCTCGACGTCGCCCTCGCCGAGCAGCGCCCGAACCGCGCTCGAGGAGTAGATCGTGCCGTCCCGGCCGGCCGCCGGCACGATGTCGACGCCGAAGCCGTACCGCCGGCCCATCTCGATCAGCGTCGCGGGCGTGCCGGCCCGGCCCTTGCCGTAGTGGAAGTCGTAGCCGACCACCACCTCGCGCGCCTCCAGCCCCTCGACGACGATGCGCGAGACGAACTCCTCCGCCGACAGCGCCGCGAGCTCGCGGTCGAAGGGAAGCTCCAGCACCCCGTCGACCCCGGCGCCGCGCAGGAGCTCGGCCTTCACGTCGGCGGGGGTCAGCCGGAACATCGGCCTGTCCGGCTGGAAGAAGGCGCGCGGATGCGGCTCGAACGTCATGACGAGCGCCGGCAGCCCGGCGCTCCTGGCGCGCGACACGGCCATGTCGATGACGATGCGGTGGCCGCGATGGACGCCGTCGAAATTGCCGATGGCGACCACGCCGCCCTTGAGGTCGTGGGGGAGATCCCCGGTGCGGGTGACGTGCGAGAAGGACGGGTCGGCCATTTGTCCTCGAGCTGCGGCTGGATGTATCGCGCGGGGCGGCGCCTCGTCGCGCCGGCCCGCATGCGGGAGCGCCGCATCCTAGCGATCAAAGCGGGCGCGGTGTACCGGCGATCGCGCACGGCAGATGCGCCCGGTCCGCACGAGCGGCCGCGGCCCGCGCTTGCCCCGAAGGATGCGCGGCGCCCCGGGGGGCACGCGCGCCCCGGATGGCCTCAGTCCTTGCTCATGAAGAACTTCGTGCTCGCCTGGGAGCAGCTCGGCGCGCCGATCACATAGGGAAACGGCGCGTCGGGATCGTCGGGAATCTGGAAGCAGAGCCCGTCGGAGGAGCGGATGATCCCGGAGTCGAGGCCCTGCCCCTCCCATCGCCAGGAATTGGTGCCGGGCCCGCACTGCATCAGCACGAGCTGCGCCGGCTTCATCATGCCGGGCGCCTCCAGGTCGATGCAGAGATCCGGGTGCTTGTCGATCGACAGCGTGCCGTCGGGCGCCGCGACGAAGATCAGGTCCGCCGGCACCTTGCAGTTGTGCAGCACGGGCGTCGCCCCCTCCTCCAGCGGCCCCTCGACGCCGATGCAGGCCTGGGAGGCGGACTCGGGATAGAGCATCAGGCCGTCGGGCTGCTGCGCCATGATCGCGGCGGTCTGCTGCGCCGACAGGGCGCGGGCGCAGACCCTGGCGCGCCGGCCGACCCAGCACGCGCCCGAGCGCCTGAGCGTGCCGAGCGGATCCTGCGCATGGGTCGATTGCGGGTCGGCGTTCCAGCTCGCATCCGCCACGCCCTTGCCGGTGACGTTGACGTAGACGAAGTGCTCGTCGCCGGAGATCCGGAACGAGCCGTCGGGATCGGCGTCGAACTGGCAGACGCCGTCGATATAGGTCGTGCCGTCGACCGTCAGCTCGCAATCGACGGGACGGGACGTGCCAGCCCAAGCGGGCGCGGCGAGGAGTGTGGCCACGGCGAAGGCCGCGCCGGCGATCCAGCGGCAGAACATCTTGCCCCCCGACAACGGGAATGGATGGAATGAAAGGCGGTAGAGGGAGCAGATTAGGCACGAGCCCGGACGCCGGACAAGCAGGATCTACCGGAAAATCCTCTCCTGAACACAGGTCGATTCCGGCAATTGCCGCCGCGGCGCAAGATCGACCCGGGCTCGGCGGCCGCGGATACCGGAAGCGGCCGGCTCAGTCGGGCCGGGAGGGCACCAGCACCACGGCCTCGCCGTCGAGCACCGTGCGCGCGTCGACGGAGCAGTCGCAGGACAGGACGGCGCGCTTCTTGACGGGATCGAGATCGGCGACCTCGACCCGCGCCACCACGACGTCGCCGATCCGCACGGGGGCGCGGAAGTTCAGCGTCTGCGAGAGGTAGATGGCGCCCGGGCCGGGCAGCCTGGTGCCGAGCAGAGCCGACAGCAGGCTCGCCGTGTAGAGGCCGTGCGCGATGCGCTCGCGGAACGGCGTGCGCGCGGCGAAATGGTCGCTCAGGTGGACGGGGTTGTTGTCGCCCGAGAGCTTGGCGAAGCCGACCACGTCGTCGGACATGACGGTCCGCATCAACGACGAGGACAGGCCCACATGCAGGTCCTCGAAGTAATGGCCCTGGCTCGTCAGCTGGATGTTCAAGACGTGTCTCCCGTGGCGGCGCCGCGGGACGAGCTTATGCCGGCGCGGGCAAGGCGGGCAATCGCGCGCGTTCCGGACCGTCGGGCGCCGCCGCGGCGCGGCGGCCCCGCCTCACCATGTCAGGCGGTGCATGACCGATGTCGGGCGATGGCTCGCCTCCGCGAACAGCCGCGAGACGCGGTCGGCATCGACGGCGCCCTCGCAGACGGTCTCGGCGGCGTGGATGCCGCTCGCGACGAACAGCGCGTCGAAGCCGAGCGCGACGGCACCGGCGATGTCGGTGCGGGCGCTGTCGCCGATCGCCAGCACGCGGTCCGGCGCGATCTCGCCGCGCGGCCGGCCGACCCGGGCGAGCGCCATCTCGTAGATCGGCGGGTGCGGCTTGCCGGCCCAGACGACCTTGCCGCCCATCTCCTCGTAGCGCTGGGCGAGCGCGCCGGCGCAGTAGACGAGCGTGTCGCCGCGCTCGACGATGATGTCGGGATTGGCGCAGACCATCTCGACCGAGCGCGCCGCGAGCTCCCTCAGCGGCTCCTCGTAGTCGTCCGGCGTCTCCGTCTCGTCGTCGAAGAGCCCGGTGTTGACGACGAGCCGCGCCTGCCCGATCGGCACGAGGTCGTCGACGAGGCCCTCGAAGATGCCGAGGTCCCGCTCGGGGCCGAGGTGGTAGATGCCCCGGCCGCCATGCGCCGCGACGATCTCGCGGGTGACGTCGCCGGACGTGGCGATCGCGTCGCTTATGTCGTCCGGCACGGCGAGGCCGCGCAGCTGCTCCACGACGGAATGCGAGGGCCGCGGCGCGTTGGTGATGAGCGCGACGCGGCCGCCGCCGTGGCGGAAGCGCTGCAGCGCCTCGCACGCCTCCGGCCAGGCGGCGACGCCGTTGTGGACGACGCCCCAGACGTCGCACAGCACGACGTCGTAGCGCTCGGCGATGTCGCCGAAATGATGGAGGACGCCCGCGGCGCCGGTGCCATGCATGGCGTCTGTCTCCGGTGGCTCAGCCGGCGGCCCGTTCCGCCGCCATGCCGGTCAGCCTGACCGGCCGGGGACGGCCGAACAGGTATCCCTGCGCCAGCGACAGGTCGAAGTCGAGCATGTCGAGCACCTGCGGCTCGCTCTCGACGCGGGTGGCGATCACCTCGATGCCCGACCGGGCCATCAGGCGCGCGAAGTCGGTGGGGTGGATGTCGCCCGACTCGACGTGCGGATCGACGAGGACGTCGGCGTCGACCTTGAGGAAGCGGACATACCGGCTGGCGAGCCGCGGCCCGTCCACCGAGAGCCTGGTGAGATTGTCGAGGCAGAAGCGGCAGCCGAGCTCGGCCAGCGCCTCCATCGTCTCGCTCTCGACGGCGCCCAGCCCCTCGAAGGCCTCGGCCGACATCTCGAACACGATGTGCGGCGCCTGCTCGCGCCGCTCCTCCACCGCGTTGACGAGCGTCACCGCCGGGCTGCCGCGCAGGCTGCTCGGGTCGATGTTGCAGAAGATCGACGACGGCCGGTCGCGCCGCGCCATCTGCTCGGCAGCCTTCAGGCACTTGCGCACGACCGCGGCGTCGAGCGGCGGCAGGAGGCCCGACTCCTTCGCGCTCGCGAGAAACTGCGCGGGCAGCAGCGTCTCGCCGTGCGCGCCGCGCAGCCGCGCCAGCGCCTCGTAGTGCGCCGCCCGGCGCTGGGGCAGCCCCACGATCACCTGCAGATGCACGTCGACCTGCTCGTTGCGCAGGGCGTAGACGATCGTCCGGGTCGTCGCCGCGTCGGCCGGCGCGCGCTGGACCGACGCGGGCTCCCTCGGCTCGAGCGACGCGGGGCGCCGCTGCTGCTCCGGCGCGGGGGCGGCATGGGGCTGCTCCGGCGCGGGCGCCGCGTAGGGCGGCTGGAAGGAGACGGCCTGCCTGGGGGGCGGCGTGTCCACGCGGGTCTGCAGCTCGGCCTGCGCCTCCTTGACCTCCTTCACCTCCTCGCCGAGATCGCGCAGCAGCGACTGGATCGAGGACATCTCGTCGAGGAGCACGCCGAGCCGGGCATCCACGGTCTCGCGGATCCGCGTGCCGACCAGCTTCTCGGTGTCGTCGATGCGGGCGCCGAGCATGCCGACCTCGCGCGCCATGTCCTGCGTCGCCTGCGCGATCTGCATCAGCTCGCGCTCGAACTGCGCCTTCTCGCGCATCCGCGCCGTGTAGAACTCGCCGAGCACCATCGTCAGGAGGCAGGCGACCGAGGCCCATCCCGCCTCGCCGAGGGTGAAGGATGCCTGGGTGTAGAGCACGACGCCGAGCGACGAGGCGATGACCACCATGCACAGCGCCACGAACCAGGCCCCCTGCACGGAGGCGACGGGGGCCCGGCCAGACTTGCTCCGTGGCAAGAGAGAGGATTCCGCGAAGATGGTCATTCGACACGCCGGTTGTGTGACGGTGCCACACTAAGCGATTCTCGCCGAACGCATACAGCGAAGTGTGGCCGCCGGCGAAGGTGTGGCCGCCGGCCGATCCGGCGCTAGCAGCCGGCCTGGCCGGCCACCGGCATCTTGAGCGTGGTGCGGCCCGGCATCATGACGGTGAGCTCGCCGGACTCGATCGTCACCCGCTGGTCCGCGCCGGCATTCGGCTGCGCGGGCGCCGCGCCGACGCGGGTGACCACCGTCGTGGTCCCGTCCTCGCTGTGGAACACCTGGCGGGGATAGGCGCCGCGGCCGATCGGCTCGCCCTCGGCTTCCGAGCGGTGCAGCATCACGAGGTTGCCCTCGATGTTGAGGGCGGCGACGGCGCCGCTGCCGGCGGCCCCGGCATCCGGCATGATGAAGATCACGTCGCGGCTGTCGGGCGGCGTCAGGAACAGGCCGCAGGACGCCTCGAAGGGCAGCTGCTCGACGAGGATGGGCTTGAGGGTCGGCGGCCCGGAGCCGGCGGCGGCCGCGTCGCTGCCGGGCGCGGCCTCGCCCGCCACCGTGGGCACGCGCGAATCGTCCTTCGCCGGCCCGTCCGCCACCTCGGGGGACGGCTCCCAGCCGATGACGTCCTTCAGCCTGATCGTTTCGGGCAGCACCATGAGCGCCGCGACCGAGGCCGCGAGCAGCACCACGATGAGGCCCCAGAACACGCGCATCGTCAGAAGGCTCCGGCGCTTGCGATCAGAATTCCGACAGCAGCCGGCCGAGCGTCTCGAACAGCGCGTCGATCTCCTCGCGCGTGATGATGAGCGGCGGCGACAGGGCGATCGTGTCGCCGGTCACCCGCACCATGATGTCGTGGTTGTAGAACGCCCGCTCCATCACGTCGTAGCCGACCGCGCCGGGCGCGCCGTCGCGGGGGTTGAGATCGAAGGCCGCGGCGAGGCCGACGACGCGGATGTCGGCGACGATCGGCAGGTCCTTGAGCGACAGCGCGGCCTTGGCGAAGTGCGGCTCGAGGTCGAGCGCGCGCTCGAACAGCCCCTCCGACTTGTAGACGTCGAGCGTGGCGAGACCGGCCGCGACCGCCAGCGGATGGGCGCTGTAGGTGTAGCCGTGGAACAGCTCGATCGCGTGCTCCGGCCCCTGCATGAACGCCTCGTGGATCTTGTCGCTGACGAACACGCCGCCCATCGGCACCGTGCCGCTGGTGACGCCCTTGGCGAAGGTGATCATGTCGGGCGTGACGCCGTAGCGCTCGGCGGCGGTGGCATGGCCGAGCCGGCCGAAGGCGGTGATCACCTCGTCGAAGATCAAGAGGATGCCGTGCTTGTCGCAGATCTCGCGCAGGCGCTTGAGGTAGCCCTTGGGCGCCGGCAGCACGCCGGTCGAGCCGGCCATCGGCTCGACGATCACCGCCGCGATGGTCGAGGCGTCGTGCAGGGCGACGATGCGCTCGAGATCGTCGGCGAGGTGGGCGCCCCACTCCGGCTCGCCGGCGGTGAAGGCCTGCTCCTGCCGGTTGTAGGTGTGCGGCAGGTGGTCGACGCCGACCAGCAGGCCGCCATAGTGCTTGCGGTTCGAGACGATGCCGCCGACCGAGATGCCGCCGAAGCCGACGCCGTGATAGCCGCGCTCGCGGCCGATCAGCCGCGTGCGGCTGCCCTTGCCGGACACGTTGTGGTAGGCGAGCGCGATCTTGAGGGCGGTGTCGACGGCTTCCGACCCGGAATTGGCGAAGAAGACGTGGTCGAGCCCGGCGGGCGCGAGGAGCGAGAGCTGGGTGGCCAGCTCGAACGCGGCCGGATGGGCGAACTGGAAGTTCGGCGCGTAGTCGAGCTCGGCCGCCTGCCGCTGGATCGCCTCGACGATCGGCTGGCGCGCATGGCCGGCGTTGCAGCACCACAGGCCGGCGGTCCCGTCCATCACGGCGCGGCCGTCGGGCGTGTAGAAATACATGTCCTTCGCGCGGGCGATGAGCCGCGGGCTCTGCTTGAAGGCCCTGTTCGGCGTGAAGGGCATCCAGAAAGCCTCGAGATCGTTCGGGGAAAGGGTCTCCGAACGCGCGAGTTCGTCAGCCGCGGACATGCGTGTTTGCTCCGGATGAAACAAAGGATTTGGATCGTGACAGTAGCAGAGCGTGGGACGGTCGCAACCGTTCACCCTGTTTGCAATAGCCCGCTTGTGGCCGCGGGAAAAGCCGGGATAGATGGCCGGCGATGCGGCGCCACCTCGAAGAACAGACCAGGGAGACCTGGCATGCGCCTCCGCCAGACGGCCTGTGCCCTCACCATTTTCCTGACGCTCGCGCTCGCCGGCGCCGCCGCTCCGGCGCGCGCCGAGACGGCGCAAGACCAGCCGCCGGACGCCGCCGCGCTGATCGATTCAGCCCTCGCCCTCGCGGCGAAGGGGCAGTCGGTCGAGGCGCTTGAGAAGGCGGAAGACGCCTATTTCGCCGTGTGGGACCGGCTGCCGCTCGGCTTCCGCCGCATCGAGCTGATCGACGACCGCCCGGAAGGCTACGACCGGATCGACCCGCGCGAGAGCCACGCCTACGATCCCGACCAGAACATCTCGATCTACGTCGACCCGATCGGGTTCGGCTGGCGGCGGGCGAAGGACGGCTGGCAGACCGACCTGACGGCCGATTTCATCCTCGCCACCGAGGAGGGGCGGATCATCGCCGGCCAGAAGGACTTCGCGAATTTCGACATCCGCTCGCCGCAGCGGGCGCACGAATCGTTTCTCGTCATCAACTACCGCTTCACCGGCGTGCCGCCCGGCGACTACGTGCTGACGACGACGGTGCACGACCGGGTCGAGGACGAGACGGCCTCCTTCGACATGCCGATCACCATCAACTGAGGATCCGCCCGCGCGGCCCGCAGGCCTCAGCCGATGCTCGCCTTCCTCGCGTCGAAGGCGAGATGGCCGGCGATGCCGCCGACCCCGGGCTTTGGTTCCTCGTAGGACCAGGCGAGATCGCGCACGCCACCCTCGCCGGCCAGCGAGAAATACGTCGCGTCGCCCTTGAACGGGCAGTGCGTGCGGGTGTCGCTCGGCTCGAGCAGGTCCATCCGGACGTCGCCGCGCGGGATGTAGAGCACCGGCGGATAGCCGTCTTCCTCGAGCCGCACCGCCCGTTCGGAGCGCGCGACCTCGCGCCCGCCGACGGCGACGGCGACCGGGCCGCCGGCCGGGGCCAGCGTGATGCGCCTCTCCACGGCTTCCTCGCTCATGTCGCTCTCCATGTTCGCCGCCGGCCGTCGCGGCCGGCAGAGCGGCAACATGTGGTCGGGCCGCCCCGTGTCAATGCGGGCGGCAGGCCCTTGCCTCGCGTGCGCGGCCATGCTTGCTGGCGGCTCCCGTATCGACGTCCATCCCGCGGATCCCGGCCATGAGCGCGCCTTCCGAGACTTCCGCCCGGCCGGTGCTCGCGGTCGCGGCGGCGATCGCCGTCCTGTCGCTGATGGACGCGACGATCAAGAGCTTCGGGCCCGACGTGCCGACGGTGCAGATCGTGTTCCTGCGCTACGCCTTCGGCGCGCTGACCGCGTCCGTGCCGTTCCTGGCGACCAGGCCTCACCGCATCTCGCGGGCCACGCTGAAGGCCAACCTGCTGCGCACCGTCGTGATGCTCGCCGCGGCCGGGCTGTTCTTCTACTCGCTCACCCACATGCCGCTGCTCGAGGTCGTCACGCTCGCCTTCACGGCGCCGCTCTTCATGGTGTTCCTGGCGCGCCCGATCCTCGGCGAGCCGATCGAGCCGCGGGCGCTGGCCGCGGTGGCGATCGGCCTCGTCGGCGTCGTCGTGGTCGTGGCGGGGGGCGCGGGCTCCGAGGGCACCCTGACGGTCGCCGGCACGATCACGATCCTCGGCTCGGCGGCCGCCTACGCGCTCGGCGTCGTGCTCCTGCGCAAGCACTCGGTCGCCGAGCGGCCGGCGGCCCTCGTCTTCACGCAGCAGGTGATGGGGGTGGCGATCCTCGCGCCGGCCGCCGTCTTCTTCTGGAGGGACGTCGAGGCCGGCGAGTGGCTGCGCTACGGGCTGATCGGCTGCATGGCGACGACCGGCAGCCTGCTCATGGCCTGGGGCTTCGCGCGCGCGCCGGCGGGGCGGCTGGCGCCGCTCGAATACACCAACCTCCTTTGGGCCACGATCTTCGCCTACGCGTGGTTCTCCGAGGTGCCGACCGCCTCCACGGCGGTGGGGGCCGCCGCGATCATCGCCGCCTGCGTGATGGCGAGCCGCCCGGGCTGGCCGATCTTCCCGCGCCGGCGCTGGCTGGCGCTGTGGCGACGCGGCGGCTCTTGACAGAAACGGGGCCCGAGACTATCTGGAGCGCGTCGTTGGCACTCACCCGACGAGAGTGCTAACAGCCAATCATTCAGTGTCGTCTCGCCCCGTGTAGAGGGGCACATTCGTAGGAGCAAGGACACATGAGCTTCCGTCCCCTGCATGACCGCGTGCTCGTGAAGCGCGTCGAGGAGGAAGAGAAGACTTCCGGTGGCATCATCATCCCGGATTCGGCGAAGGAGAAGCCGAGCCAGGGTGAGGTCGTCGCCGTGGGCCCCGGCGCCCGCGACGAAGACGGTAAGCGTCTCGAGCCCGACGTGAAGGTGGGTGACAAGGTGCTGTTCGGCAAGTGGTCGGGCACCGAGGTCAAGGTCGATGGCCAGGACTACCTCATCATGAAGGAGTCCGACATCATGGGCGTAATCGAGGGTTCCGAGGCCGGCCGCCAGGCTGCGTGAGGCATTTTGCCCGACGCGGCCTTTTTCGTGCCAGACCTCCCCTAGATCCGAAAGGAAGAACACATGGCTGCCAAGGAAGTTAAGTTCAATACCGAAGCGCGCAACAAGATGCTGCGCGGCGTCGACATTCTCGCCAACGCGGTGAAGGTCACGCTCGGCCCGAAGGGCCGCAACGTCGTCATCGAGAAGTCCTTCGGCGCTCCGCGCATCACGAAGGACGGCGTCACGGTCGCCAAGGAGATCGAGCTCGAGGACAAGTTCGAGAACATGGGCGCCCAGATGGTCCGCGAGGTCGCCTCGAAGACCAACGACGTCGCCGGTGACGGCACGACGACGGCGACCGTTCTCGCCCAGTCGATCGTCAAGGAAGGCGCCAAGGCGGTTGCCGCCGGCATGAACCCGATGGACCTGAAGCGCGGCGTCGACATGGCCGTTGCCGAGGCCGTCAAGGACCTGCAGGCCCGTTCGAAGAACATCAACACCTCGAACGAGGTTGCCCAGGTCGGCACGATCTCCGCGAACGGCGACAAGGAAGTCGGCGCGATGATCGCCGAGGCCATGCAGAAGGTCGGCAACGAGGGCGTCATCACGGTCGAGGAGGCCAAGAGCCTCGAGACCGAGCTCGAGGTCGTCGAGGGCATGCAGTTCGACCGCGGCTACCTCTCGCCGTACTTCGTGACGAACGCCGAGAAGATGGTCGCCGACCTCGAGGATCCGTACATCCTCCTCGTCGAGAAGAAGCTCTCGAACCTGCAGGCCATGCTGCCGGTGCTCGAGTCGGTCGTGCAGTCGTCGCGTCCGCTGCTCATCATCGCCGAGGACGTCGAGGGCGAGGCCCTGGCCACGCTCGTCGTCAACAAGCTCCGTGGCGGCCTGAAGGTCGCGGCCGTCAAGGCGCCGGGCTTCGGTGACCGCCGCAAGGCCATGCTCGAGGACATCGCCACCCTGACGGGCGGCCAGGTCGTCTCCGAGGACCTCGGCATCAAGCTCGAGAACGTGACGCTCGACATGCTCGGCCGTGCCAAGAAGGTCGAGATCACCAAGGAAGAGACCACGATCGTCGACGGTGCCGGCGAGAAGGAGTCGATCGAGGCTCGCGTCGGCCAGATCAAGCGCCAGATCGAGGAGACCACCTCCGACTACGACCGCGAGAAGCTCCAGGAGCGTCTCGCCAAGCTCGCGGGCGGCGTCGCGGTGATCCGCGTCGGCGGCGCGACCGAGGTCGAGGTTAAGGAGAAGAAGGACCGCGTCGACGACGCCCTCAACGCGACCCGCGCGGCCGTCGAGGAAGGCATCGTCCCGGGCGGCGGCACGGCCCTGCTCCGCGCCACCCAGGCGGTCGCCAAGCTCTCCTCCGACAACCCGGACATGATGGCCGGCATCAAGATCGTGCTCCGCGCGCTCGAGGCGCCGATCCGTCAGATCGCCGAGAACTCCGGCGTCGAGGGCTCGATCGTCGTGGGCAAGGTGCTCGAGAGCTCCTCGCCGACCTACGGCTTCGACGCGCAGAACGAGGACTACTGCGACCTCGTGGCCGAGGGCATCATCGACCCGACCAAGGTCGTGCGCACCGCCCTTCAGGACGCGGCTTCGGTCGCCGGCCTGCTGATCACCACCGAGGCCATGGTCGCCGAGCTGCCGAAGAAGGAATCGGCCGGCGCCGGCGGCGGCGACATGGGTGGCATGGGCGGCATGGGCGGCATGGGCTTCTGAGCCGCCACGCATCCTCCCGGGCCTTCGGGCCCGTCTTCAGGGGCGGTCTTCGGACCGCCCCTTTCTTTTTGCCGCGTCGGCCTCCCGCCGCGGGCGCGCCTCGCGCTACTCGAACGTCACCGAGACCGACGGGTCGCCCGGCAGGCCGCGATAGGTGACGGTCGCCGTCAGCCCCGCCTCCGGCTTGAGGAGCGGCCCGAACGAGCCGAGGCTCACGAGGTCGCCCTCGCGGAAGGTCACGCCGTTGTCGCGCAGCCAGAGCACCGCCTTCATCGGCTGGCCGAGAATGGCGGCGCCGGGCGCCTTCGCCAGCGTCGCGCCCGCGGCGTCGGTCACCGTCACCGTCATCGTCGCCAGCGCGTCCAGGAACTCCCGGGTCGGCTCGACCGGCACGGGCGCGCCGAGAACGCCCATGCGGGCCCCGACATTGATCGCCGTCAGCTTCGGCCCGCTCAGCCCGCGCGGGTCGGCCACCACGAGATCCGGCAGCTCGATGAAGGGCCGCACGGAGGTGAGGTGCGACAGCACGTCGAGCGGCGTCTGCGCCTCGTTGACCCCGTCGTCGGCGACGACCGCGATCATGTCGGCCTCGTAGCGCGGCACGGCGCCGTAGGCGGCCGACACGCGGGCCCCGTCCTCCAGCATCGTACCGCCGAACAACCGGCCGCGGACCGGCTGCGTCACGCCGAACGCCTTCTGCGCCGGCTCGCTCGTCAGCCCCGCCTTGTAGCCGACCGGCTCGCCCCATTCCGCCGCCAGCGCCTTCACGAGCTCGTCCTGCGCGCACAGCGCGTCGTCCATCGTCTCGACGTCGGGGGCCGTGGACGGCGTGCGCGTCAGCATGTCGGCGGCGAGCCGCGCGACCGTCGCCTCGTCCGGACAGGCCGCCTGCGCATCCGCCACGGCGGCAAGGGCGAGCGCGCACGCCCCCGCGATCCCCAGAAGCCTCGTTTTCCGCATGTTTCGTTCCCTCCTGCAGGCGGCCGCCCGGCCGCCTTCCCCGCCGAGGCTACGGGCGTCGGCATCGTGTGGACAAGCGCCGGCGCTGCGCGCATGGTCGCCGGCGCCGGAACGAGGCGGAACGGGGAGCGCGGGATGACGAAGGCCGGTCGGATCTATTGCGGCGTCGGCGGCTGGATCTACGAGCCGTGGCGCGGCACGTTCTATCCCGACAAGCTGCCGAAGACGAAGGAGCTCGCCTACGCGGCGGAGCACCTGACCTCGATCGAGATCAACGGCACGTTCTACCGCTCGCAGAAGCCCGAGACGTTCCGCAAGTGGGCCTCGGAGGTGCCGGACGGCTTCGTCTTCTCCCTCAAGGGGCCGCGCTACGCCGTCAACCGGCGGGTCCTGGCGGAGGGCGGCGACTCGGTCAGGCGCTTCATCGAGAGCGGCATCACCGAAATGGGCGACAGGCTGGGGCCCATCCTCTGGCAGTTCGCGCCGACGAAGCAGTTCGACGAGGCCGATTTCGCAGGTTTCCTCGAGCTGTTGCCGAAGGAGGCCGACGGCGTGCGCCTGCGCCACGTCGTCGAGGTGCGCCACGACTCGTTCCGCGTTCCGGCATTCGTCGCGCTCCTGAAGCGCTTCGACACGCCGGTCGTCTATGCCGACCACGCGACCTATCCCGCGATCGCCGACCCGGTCGGCGATTTCGTCTACGCGCGGCTCCAGGCGGGACGCGACGAGGTGCCGACCGGCTACGAGCCGGCGGCCCTCGACGCCTGGGCGGGCCGCCTGAAGACATGGGCGGGCGGCGGCGTGCCGGAGGATCTCGACACCGTCGGCAGCGAGGCGGCGGACACGAGGCCGCGCGACGTCTTCGCCTACGTCATCCACGAGGGCAAGGTGCGCGCGCCGGCCGCCGCCATGGCGCTGATCGAGCGGCTGGGCCGGTAGCGGCCGCCGAGGGAACCGCTCGCGGCCACGCCAGTTGCAAGGGTTGCCGCCAGACATCATGTCTGGGGTCCCGCCGCCGTCTCCCCTCCGCCCCCCTCACGAGGTCTGCCGCTTGCTCGAGAGCGCCGAAATCTGGTCCTTCCTCACGGTCGTGATGATCGACGTCGTTCTGGCGGGCGACAACGCCGTCGTCGTCGGCATGGCGGCCGCCGCCGTGCCGAAGGAGGATCGCGGGCGCGTCATCTTCATCGGCATCGCCGCGGCGACGGTGATGCGCATCGCCTTCGCCCTGGTCGCGCTGGAGCTGCTGCAGATCATCGGCCTGCTGCTCGCCGGCGGCATCCTGCTCCTCTGGGTGTCGTGGAAGCTGTGGCGCGAGCTCGAGGAGGACCGCAAGGCGGAGAAGCGCGGCGAGGCGACCGGGCTCGACGCCGCCGAAGCGCGGCCCGTCGTCAAATCGAAGCGCCAGGCCGTCGTCCAGATCATCCTGGCCGACCTGTCGATGTCGCTCGACAACGTGCTGGCGGTTGCCGGCGCGGCGCGCGAGCACCCCTGGGTCCTGTCGGCGGGCCTCGTCCTGTCGGTCGCGCTGATGGGCGCGGCCGCGACGATCATCGCGAACCTGCTGCAGAAGCACCGCTGGATCGCCTATGTCGGCCTTCTCGTGATCGTCTACGTCGCCGCCCGGATGATCTGGGAAGGCGGCCACGAGGTTGCCGAGGCGGCGGCCGCCACGCTCTGAAGGTCGAGCGCGCCGGCCGCCGGCCTTAGCGTTCTCAGTGGGCCAGCTTGCGCGGGCTCACGAGCCTGACCAGGTAGCGAACCGCCACCGCCGCCGCCAGGATCACGACGATCGCGCTCGCGACGTCGCCCCAGATCGGCATGGGCAGGGACAGCGCGCTCGACAGCACGACGCCGAGACTGCCGGCGAAGGCGCCGGTGAAGGCGACGGAGACCAGCATCCCGCCAGTGTCGCTGTCGAGCCAGCGCGGCCGCGACGGCGCGCGCGCGGCTCGCTCGACCAGCAGGAACGCCAGGGTGACCGCCGCAAAGCTGAGGACGGAAACAAGGAAGTACATCGTTCGACACCTCGAAGGGCCGGCACTGGGCGCGGCCGCGAAAACGCGAGACGCCCTCGCGCTGGCTCGAGGCGGAGGCTTTGGCTTGGGTGGGAGCGCCGTCCGGGCCTTCGCGGGTGAGGCGGGCCGGGGCGGCGTCTTGAGCAGGCCGGACACTCCGTCCGACCGCGACAATCTGCTCCACCTCCCGCCGCCGCGCAACGGGGAAGATGAGGCCGCCGAGCGAGAGGTCCGCACCGCGCCGGCGGCGCCACAGTGGCCGGCCCCGGGCAAGCCGGAGCGGCATTTGGCGCCGGCCGCAGCCGCGAGATCCGCAGCCTCAGCCGGCCGCGTCGACCCGGCCCATCACGCGGTCGAACAGCGGGTTCGTCGCGCGGAACACATAGTCGAGCGAGGCGGTGGTCACGGCGTGGGCGCCGGCCGCCACGAGCGCCGCGGACAGGGCGTAGATGTTCCTCGCGGGGCAGTGGAACACCGCGCGGCCGCCCTCCTCGGCGATCAGCTCGGCGCCGGCCTCGGCGGCGATCGACACGACGTCGGTGCCGGCCGGCAGCGCGGCGCGCATCTCCCGCGTCGTGCGGGCGCGCTCCTCGGCCGAGATGCGGTCGAGCAGCGTCCGCAGCGCCGCCCGCTGCGCCGGCGTCCACGGCGCCTTGAGCGCCGCGGTCAGGTGCGCCTCGCTCGCCAGGATCAGCCCGTCGTCGAGCACCTTGAGCGCGTTCGCGGAGAGCGTCGCGCCGGTCGTCGTGATGTCGACGATCAGGTCCGCGGCGCCCGAGGCGGGCGCGCCTTCCGTGGCGCCGGCGCTCTCGACGATGCGGTAGTCGCCGATCGCATGGTGCGAGAAGAAGGCGCGCGTCAGGTTCACGTATTTCGTCGCGACGCGCAGGCGGCGGCCGTGCCGGGCACGGAAGGACTGCGCCACGTCGTCGAGATCGGCCATCGAGCGCACGTCGATCCACACCTGCGGCACCGCGACCACGACGCGGGCGTGGCCGAAGCCGAGCGGCGTGACGAGCTCCACCACGCGCTCCGTCTCGGGGATCGACTCGCGCAGGAGGTCCTCGCCGGTCACGCCGAGATGGACGTTGCCGGCGGCGAGCTCGCGGGCGATCTCCGAGGCCGACAGGAACCAGACCTCCACGTCCGGGATGCCGGCGAAGACGCCGCGATAGTCGCGCGAGCCCCGGCTGCGCTCGACCTTCAGGCCGGCGCGGCCGAAGAAGGCGTCGGTGTTCTCCTGCAGGCGGCCCTTCGAGGGCACCGCGACGATCAGCGGCCCGTCATTCGCGGCCTCGCTCATGCCGCCCTCCCCTGTTCGAGGCGATCGACCCAGATCGAGCAGCCGACCGCCGGCACCGGCTCCGGCGCGCCGAGCAGGCTCATCAGCCGGTCGTAGCGGCCGCCGCCGACGACCTGGCCGATCTGCGGCCGCGCCGGGTCGTCGAGCTCGAAGACGAAGCCGGTGTAGTAGTCGAGCCGGCGGCCGAAATCGCCGAGATATTCCATCGCGTCCGTCGCGACGCCGCTGGCTTCGAGCGCGTCGAGCCTTCGGTGCCAGGACTGCAGCGCGGCGGCCATGTCGACGCCGGCCTCGCGGGCGAGCCCCTCCAGCGCGCCCAGCGCCTCGCGCGGCGCGCCGCGCACCTTCGCGACCTTCTCCAGCACGTCGAGGCTCGCCTGGTCGAGGCCGCCGGTCACCGCGAGATGGGCCTGCTCGACCAGCCGCTCCGCGATCTCCTCGGGCGTGCGCCCGCCGACCGGCGCGATGCCGGCGATCGCGACCATCTCCTCCACCGCGGCGCGGGCGGCGCCCGGGTCGCCCTTGGCGAGGGCGGCGAGGAAGGTCGCGCGCTCGTCGGCCGGCGGCGGGTTGCCCGCCTGGCGCAGCACGTCGATCACGCCGCCGGTGCGGCCGAAGCCGCCGCGCAGGCGGCGCGGCCACGGCTCGGGCAGCCCCATCTCCTCGACGAAGCGCATGAAGATCGAGGGGTCGCCGATGCGGAAGGCCGGGCTGTCGAGCCCGAACAGGCGCACCGCCTCGAGCGACAGCGCCATGATCTCGGCGTCCGCCGGCTCCGGCTCCGCGGCGCCGTAGACCTCGACGCCGGCCTGCGTGAACTCGCCGGGCCCCTCCTGCCCCGGCCGGTAGCGGAAGACGCGGCCCATATAGGCGTAGCGCGCCGGCCGCTCCGCGCGGCCGTGCGCGAGATGCGCGCGGCTGACGGGGATCGTGTAGTCGGGCCTGAGGCACAGCTCGCGCCCCTCCGGATCCTGCACGAGATAGAGGCGGCGGCGGATGTCCTCGCCGGTCAGGTCGAGGAAGACCGAGGCCGGCTGCAGGATCTCGGGCTCCGTCAGGAGATGGTCGCGCGCCACCAGGAGGTCGAGCAGCGCCCGGCGCTCGGCGGTCTCTCGTGCGGCGAGGGTCATGGGAAGCGTCCGTTGGATCTCGTTGGCCGGCATTCGGTTGGCAGGAAACGGGAGAAAGCGCAACCGGAGAGGCGGGAATTCGGTGAACCGCCGATCCCCGGCGCCGCGAGCGGGCCCTGCCCTGTCCGCTCATGCCCGCGAAAGCGGGCACCCGCGCCGGTCAACTCGGCAACCGGCCCTGGCGAACCGCGGCTAGAGCCCGTGGCGGGCGAGGATCTCCCGCACCGTCGCGACGATCGCGGACACCTCGACCTCGACCTGCGCGGGGCGTGCCTCGCGCCATTCCTCGTGGTCGGCGATCGTCTCGGCGGCCCGGGCGCCCTCGATCAGGTCCTTGATCTGGACGACGCCGCGCTCGCGCTCGTCGGAGCCCTGGATGATGACGGCCGGCGCGCCGCGCCGGTCGGCGTACTTCATCTGCGCCTTCATGCCGGAGCCGCCGAGATACATCTCGGCGCGGATGCCGGCTGCGCGCAAGCTCGAGACGATCTTCTGGTAGGCCGCCGTCTGGTCCCGGTCCATGACGAGGACGACGACCGGCCCGGCCGCGCCCGTCTCGTCGAGCCGGCCGAGCGCGCCGAGCGCCGCGAGCAGGCGCGACACGCCGATCGAGAAGCCCGTGGCCGGCACGGCCTCGCCGCGGAAGCGGGCGACGAGCCCGTCATAGCGGCCGCCGCCGGCGACCGAGCCGAAGCGGGCCTTCTCGCCCTTCTCGTTCACCGTCTCGAAGGTCAGCTCCACCTCGTAGACGGGCCCGGTGTAGTATTCGAGGCCGCGCACGACGCTGGGGTCGATCTTCACGCGGTCGGAATAGCCCGCCGCCTCGACCAGCGTCTCGATCTGGGCAAGCTCCGCCACGCCCTCGGCACCGGCGACCGTGCCCTTCAGCTCCGGCAGGTCGAGGCCCTTCTCGAGGTAGCCGAGGATGACGGCGACGCTCTCCTGCGCCAGCCCGGCGCCCCTGGTGAAGTCGCCGCTCTCGTCCTTCCGGCCCTCGCCGAGAAGGTCGCGCACGCCCTCGATGCCGAGCCGGTCGAGCTTGTCGATGGCGCGCAGCACGACGAGGCGGGTGTGGGCGTGCTCGTCGCCGGCGAGGCCGATCGCCTCCATCACGCCGTCGAGCACCTTGCGGTTGTTGACGCGCACGACGTACTGGCCCTTCAGGCCGAGCGCGTCCATCGTGTCGGCGGCCATCATGCAGATCTCCGCGTCGGCGGCGACCGACGGCGCGCCGACCGTGTCGGCGTCGAACTGCATGAACTGGCGGAAGCGGCCCGGCCCCGGCTTCTCGTTGCGGAAGACGTAGCCGTTGCGATAGCTGCGATAGGGCTTGGGCAGCCGGTCGAAGTTCTCCGCGACGAAGCGCGCGAGCGGCGCGGTCAGGTCGTAGCGCAGGCTCAGCCACTGCTCGTCGTCGTCCTGGAACGAGAACACGCCCTCGTTCGGCCGGTCCTGGTCGGGCAGGAACTTGCCGAGCGCGTCGGTGTATTCGATCGCCGGCGTCTCGACGGGATCGAAGCCGTAGCGCTCGAACACGTCCTGGATCTTCGAGAGCGTCGCGCGCGTCACGCGCAGCGTGTCGGTCTCGAGGTCCTGAAGTCCGCGCGGCAGGCGCGCCTTCAGCCGGTCAGCCTTGTCCGTCTTGGCCATGGGTTTCGCTGGTATCGAGGAATTGGATCGCGGGCCGCCTCGCGAGGCGGCGCCCGTCCGGCTTCCTAGAGCAAAGGAAACGGGGCGGCAAGGCGCGCGGCAAGGCGGCGGCAAGCGGTGCGGCGAGCGGCACGACATCCCGGCGGGGTTCCGCGCCGGCAACGCTCCGTCAACCAAGACGTCGAAAAGAGGGCGCCCGGCCGCGCCGGTTTAACCCGGCTCTCGCGCTTCCGTCTCTACCGTCGCATCTCGAACCGCAGGGGATATCGCGAGTTCATGTCCCGACAATCAGTTTGAGAGTGCGTCCGAGATGAAGACATTCACGTTCCGGGCTCTCGCCCTGAGCGCCGTCCTGATGGCTGGCCCTGCCCTCGCGGGACCCGACAACAGCCGCATGCCCTTCCCCGCGCTCATGAACGCGCTGACCGGCCAGAGCGGCCAGTCGAGCGCGCGCGTCGAGAGCCGTCGCGTCCCGCAGCCCTATTTCGCGCGCTCCGAGGCGAGCCCCCCGGCCGCCCAGCGCTACGAGCCGAACTGGCGCACCGTCTCGACCGGCGCCTACTACCGGCCGCAGGCCGAGCCGCGCCGCACCGTCGCGCCGCGCCAGCAGGTCTCGAGCTACACGCGCCCCGACGTGTCGCGCGACACCCGCCCCGCCCGGCCGCTGAACGGCGCCTCGACGCGGCAGATGGACCCGCGCTACCTGCCGACCGTCGTGAACTATGACGGCAACCAGCCGGCCGGCACCATCATCATCGACACCGACGCCAAGTATCTCTACCTCGTCCAGGGCGACGGCACGGCCCGCCGCTACGGCGTCGGCGTCGGCCGGCCGGGCTTCGAGTGGGCCGGCACGCACACGATCAGCCGCAAGGCGGAATGGCCGGGCTGGACGCCGCCCGCCGAGATGCGCCAGCGCCAGCCGGGCCTGCCGACGCACATGGACGGCGGCCCGAACAATCCGCTCGGCGCGCGCGCTCTTTACCTCGGCTCAACCCTTTACCGTATTCATGGGTCGAACCAGCCCTGGACGATCGGCCACGCCGTCTCGTCCGGCTGCATCCGGATGCGCAACGAGGACGTCATCGACCTCTACAACCGCGTCGGAGTCGGAACGAAGGTGATCGTGAGCTGACCTCCCACGATCACGCCTTGAGCGGGCGGCGTGCCTCCGGGCCGCCGCCCGTTTCCGTTCCGGGGGCTTGCCGGCGCCGGCGCCGCGCCGCAGACTCGCGCGCATGACCGCTCCCGAGCCCGACCGGCAGGAGGACTGGCGCCCGCCCAAGACCGGCGCCGCCGTCGTCCTCGCCGCCCTCCTCTTCGCCGGCACCGTCCTGTGGCTGCGCTTCGGCGACGTCGTCTATGTCGAGCGCATCCTCGGCGCCATCGCCGGCTGCTTCTGAGGGGACGCGGCTTTCGGCCGGCACACTGCCACGCGCCATGCCTGCCTGCGCGGGAACGCGCGCAGATCGATGGCTAGCTTGGGGGAAAGCGGGGCGCCTACTCCGCCGCCACCGGTGTGGCGGCACGGGCGGCCGGGAGCCTGCCCTCCAGCACCTCGGGCATCGGGCCGCCCTGCGCCCAGTCGAGGAGCTCGACCGTGTGCAGGATCGGGATCTGCGTGCCGCTGCCGATCTGGGCCATGCAGCCGATATTGCCCGTCGCGATGACGTCGGGCGCGACCGTCTCGATGTTGCGCACCTTGCGGTCGCGCAGGCGGCCGGCGAGCTCGGGCTGCAGCAGGTTGTAGGTGCCGGCGGAGCCGCAGCAGATGTGGCCCTCCGGCACGTCGCGCACCTCGAAGCCGGCGGCCTTGAGGAGCATCTTCGGCTCTTCCCGGATCTGCTGGCCGTGCTGCATCGAGCAGGCGGAGTGATAGGCGACGGCGAGCTCGGCCGGCGGCGCGACGGCGGCCATGTCGAGCGAGGCGAGGTACTCGCTGACGTCGCGGGCCAGCGCCGAGACCTTCGCCGCCTTCTCGGCGTAGGCCGGGTCCTCGCGCAGCATGAAGCCGTAGTCCTTGATCGTCGTGCCGCAGCCCGACGCCGTGATGACGATCGCGTCGAGGCCCTGGCCCTCGATCTCCCGCGTCCACACGTCGATGTCGTTCTTCGCGAAGGCCAGCGCCTCGTCCTCGCGGCCCATGTGGTGGACGAGCGCGCCGCAGCAGCCCTCGCCCCTGGGCAGGATGACCTCGACCCCGGCGCGGGTGAGCACGCGGATCGCCGCCTCGTTGATCTGCGGCGCGAGCACCGGCTGCGCGCAGCCCGTCAGCAGCGCGACGCGGCCGCGCTTCCTGCCTTCCGCCTCGTGGATCACCGGCCGCTTCGCCTCGCGGCGCGACGGGATCGACGAGGGCGCCATCTCGACCATCGCCGCCAGCCGCCGCAGCGCCTTCGCCCGCTTCAGCACGGGCAGCGACATGCGCCCGACGAGCCCCGCCGCCAGCGCCGCCCGGAAGCGCTCGGGATAGGGCAGGATCTTCGCCAGCGCCGCGCGCAGCGCGCGGTCGTGCCACGGCCGCCTGTAGGTCTTCTCGATATGGGCGCGGCCATGGTCGACGAGGTGCATGTAGTGCACGCCCGAGGGGCACGTCGTCATGCAGCTGAGGCACGACAGGCAGCGGTCGATGTGGCGGACGACCTCGGGGGTCGCCGGGCGGTCGTTCTCGAACATCTCCTTCATCAGGTAGATGCGGCCGCGCGGGGAATCGAGCTCGTCGCCGAGCTCAAGATAGGTCGGGCACGTCGCCGTGCAGAAGCCGCAATGGACGCAGGTGCGCAGGATCTTCTCGGACGCCGCCATCTGCGGATCGGCAAGCTGGGCAAGGCTGAAATTGGTCTGCATGGACGGTTGTCTTGATCTCTCAGCGCGCGAGGTGGCCGGGCCGGACGCTCCGGGGCCCGAAACAGGTTCCGCTCGTTCCCCGCATCCTTCTACACACCCGCATGCATCCGCCCCGGGTTGAGCACGCCGGCGGGGTCGAACTTCGCCTTGATCTCGCGCTGGAGCCGCATGAGCGGCTCGGGCAGCGGCTGGAACGTGTCGATGCGGGCGCGCAGCTCCGCCGGGCCGCGATGGAGCGAGGCGTGGGCGCCGCGGGCCGCGAGCGCGCCGCGGATCGCGGCGGCGCCGGCATCGCCCGTCGCCTCCGTCTCGAGCCACAGGAGCGCGCCGCCCCAGTCGTAGAGATGGCGCCGCACGAGCCCCTCGGGCAGCGACGCCACGAGGGCCGCCGAGGCGCTCGCCGGCAGCGAGACGCGCCACAGCGCCGTGTCGGGGCCGGACAGGAAGGGCGCGACCTCGCGCACCGCCGTCCACTCCCCGCGGCTTTCCTCGTCGCGCAGCTCGGAAGGCGGGCCGAACTGGCGGAGCGCCGCCTTCAGCATCTCGCCGCGATGCTTCATCTGGCTCGGGAAGCCCTCGATGCGCACCAGCGTCCTGGCGCCGCCGCCATCCACCGCCGGCACGTGCGCGGCGCCCGTCACCTCGTAGGGCGTCTTGAGCGCCGTCATCAGGCACTCCGTCGCGATGCCGTCGGCCAGCCCCTCGAAGACCAGCGTCAGCTCCGTCTCCGGCCTCGGCAGCACCTTGAAGGTGACCTCGGTGAGGATGCCGAGCGTGCCCATCGCGCCCGCCTGCAGCTTCACGAGGTCGTAGCCGGTGACGTTCTTCATCACCCGGCCGCCGGAGCGGATGAGCTCTCCCTTCCCGTTCACGAAGGCGACGCCGATCAGCGAATCGCGCGCCGCGCCGGAATGGACGCGCGCCGGGCCCGACAGGTTGCAGGCGGCGAGCGAGCCGACCGTGGGCTCGCCGTCGCTGCCGAAGAGGCCGCCGAAGCGCGGCGGCTCGAAGACGAGGCGCTGGTTCTCCCGCGCCAGCGTCTCCTCGACCTCCTTCAGCGGCGTGCCCGCATGCGCGCCGATCACCATCTCGCTCGGCTCGTAGAGCGTCACGCCGGCGAGGCCCGTGGTCGAGACGCTGGCCTCGGTCTGCGCGGGGCGGCCGAGGCCGCGCTTGGTGCCGGAGCCGACGATCTCGAGCGGCGTCGCGTTCGCGTGGGCCTCGGCGACGAGCGCGGACAGCTCGGCGGCGTCGGCGGGCCGGTGCGTGGCGGAGCGATCGATCGTCACGCGGCCGTCCGGACGTCGAGCGGGAAGACCTTGGCCGGGTTGAGCAGCCAGCCGGGATCGAAGACGTCCTTCAGCGCGATCTGCTGCTGCAAGTCCTCCTCGGTGAACTGCTCGCGCATCAGGTCGCGCTTCTCCACGCCCACCCCGTGCTCGCCGGTCAGGCAGCCGCCGACCTCGACGCACAGCTTCAGGACCTCGGCGCCGGCGAGCTCGGCGCGGTGCAGCTGGTCGGGATCGTTGATGTCGTAGAGGATGAGCGGGTGCAGGTTGCCGTCGCCGGCGTGGAAGATGTTGGCGACGCCGAGGCCGTGGCCCTCGCAGATCTCGGAGATCCGCACCAGCACCTCCGGCAGCCGCGTCGTCGGGATCGTGCCGTCCATGCAGAGATAGTCGGAGATCCGGCCCATCGCGCCGAAGGCCGCCTTGCGGCCCTTCCAGATCTTCATCGCCTCGGCCGGCGTCTGCGCCTCGCGCACGTGCATCACGCCCGCTTCCTCGGCGACCTTCGTGATCTTGGCGATCTGCTCGTCGATCTCGCTCGGCGCGCCCTCGACCTCGACGATCAGCATGGCGCCGACGTCGAGAGGATAGCCCGCTTCGGCGAAGTCCTCGCAGATCCGGATCGCCGGCTCGTCCATGAACTCGATCGCAACCGGCACGAGGCCGGAGGCGATGATCTTGGCGACGCAGCGTCCCGCGTCCTCGCTCGATGGGAAGCCGAGCAGCACCGGGCGCGCGCCTTCCGCCTTCGGCAGGATGCGCAGCACCGCCTCGGTCGTCATGGCGAGCTGGCCTTCCGAGCCGGTCATCAGGCCGAGCAGGTCGTAGCCCGCCGCATCGAGCCCCTTGCCGCCGAGCTCGAGCACCGTGCCGTCCATCAGGACGCAGGTCATGCCGAGCACGTTGTTGGTCGTCACGCCGTATTTCAGGCAGTGCGCGCCGCCCGAATTCATCGCCAGGTTGCCGGCGATGGTGCAGGCGAGCTGGCTCGACGGATCGGGCGCATAGAAGAAGCCCAGGTGGTCGACGGCGCCGGTCACGGCGAGGTTGGTGATGCCCGTCTGCACCGTGATCGAGCGCGTGTCGAGGTCGACGTCGAGCACCCGGCTCATCCGCGACACGCCGACCACCACCGCGTCGGCCTGCGGCAGCGAGCCGCCGCACAGCGAGGTGCCGGCGCCGCGGGCGATCACCTTCACGCCGTTCTCGTGGAGGAAGGCGAGCACCCGGCTCACCTCCTCGGTCGTCGCCGGCAGCACGACGGCGAGCGGCACCTGGCGATAGGCCGTCAGCCCGTCCGTCTCGTAGGCGCGCAGCTCGTCGCCCGACGTCACGACCCAGCGCTCGCCGACGATGGCGGCGAGGCCGCGGATGATCTCGTCGCGGCGCCCCATGACGCGCGCATCGGGCTCGGGCATGTGAAGCGACATCTGGGCAATCCTCCTCGGCAGCCGCCATGGCGGCAGCGCAGGCCCGCCTTTTCCGGCAGGTCCTTCTCCTTGCACACCAATCTGGCAGCTTCGGGGACGTTCCGAAAGGGCTACGAATGTCGCGGCTGGCGCGGGCGTCGTGCCCGCGCGGGGGCTACTTCCGGCTCGCCTGGGCGGCGGCCTCCTCGGCGGCGAGGCGCTCGACCTCCTCCTCGCTCACGTCCTGCTGCACCGCCTCGCCCATCGGCTGGGTGGTGAAGCCCTTGATCGGGCCCATCTCCATGGCGTCGCGGCGGATCTGGATCTCGCTCGTGACGTAGGCGGTGACGAGCTCGGCGCAGGACCTCAGCGCGTGCATGTGGATGCGCTCGTAGCCGTGGCTCGCATCGACGCCGAAGGTGATGAGCGCGGTGCGCACGTCGTGGCCGGCCTCGATGGCGGACGCCGAGTCCGAGCGGTAGAAGCGGAAGATGTCGCGCTGGTAGCGGATGTCGTTCTCGCGGGCGAGCTCGCACAGCTTGCGCGTCAGGTGCCAGTCGAACGGGCCGGCCTGGTCGGCCATGGAGATCGTGACGCCGAGCTCCGCGGAGTTCTGGCCCGGTGCCGTCGTGCCGTTGTCGATGGCGACGAGCGAGGCGACGTCGTGGGTGAGGAGCGCGCTGGCGCCCACGCCCACCTCCTCGGCGATCGAGAACAGCCAGAAGATGTCGACGGGCAGCGTCAGGTCCTCGCGCTGCACCGCCTCGATGGCGGCCAGCATGATGGCGGCGCCCGCCTTGTCGTCGAGGTGGCGCGAGACGATGAAGCCCGAATCGGTGAACTCGGTGCCGGGATCGACCGCCACGATGTCGCCGACCTCGATGCCGAGCCGCTCGAGATCGACCTCGTCGCGGCACAGCGCGTCGACGCGCAGCTCGACATAGGGCCAGCCCGTCGGCTGGGTGTCGACTTCCTCGTTGTAGGTGTGGCCGGAGGCCTTGAGCGGCAGGATCGAGCCGCGATAGGCGCCGCGCTCGGTGAAGATCGTGCAGCGGGCGCCTTCGGCGAAGCGCGCCGACCAGTGGCCGATCGGCGCGAGCTCGAGGCGGCCGTTGGACTTCAGGAACTTCACCTGGCAGCCGAGCGTGTCGAGATGCGAGATGATGGCCCTGGCCGGCTGGCGCTTCGAGCCGCGGGTGATGGCGCGGATCGCGCCGCGGCGGGTGAGCTCGACCTCGACGCCGAGGCGCTTCAGCTCTTCCGTGCAGGCCCGGACGATGCTGTCCGTATAGCTCGTCGGGCTCGGGATGGAGAGGAACTCCTCGAGCTTCTCGGCAAGGTAGTCGGCGTCGATCGGCAGTCGCAAGATCACCCCCTCATGGCCCGCAGGGCCCTCGCCGCCGCCGGTATGGACTGCGGGAACAACAGGTCGATGAACCGCTCCGCGGTCGGCTGCGGCTCGTGGTTGGCAAGGCCCGGGCGCTCGTTCGCCTCGACGAAGTGGTATTCCGGGTCGCTCGGCGACTTGACCAGGAAGTCGATGCCGACGACCGGGATCTGGATCGCCCGCGCCACCCGCACGGCCGCGTCCACCACCTGCGGATGCACGATGTCGGTGACGTCGTGGATCGTGCCGCCGGTGTGCAGGTTCGCGGTCTTGCGCACGTCGAGCTCCACCCCTTCGTCGAGCACGGTCTCGTAGTCGTAGCCCGCGCGAGTGATGCAGCGCTCGGTCTCGCTGTCAAACGGGATGCAGGACTCGCCGCCCGTCGCCGCCTCGCGCCGGCGCGACTGGCGCTCGATGAGCTTGCGGATGGTCGACTGGCCGTCGCCGACGATTCGCGCCGGCTTGCGCACGGCGGCCGCGACCAGCCGGTAGCCGATCACGATGAGGCGAAGATCCTCGCCCTTGACCATCTGCTCGACGATCACCCGGTCGCACAGCTCGCGCGCCCGCCCGATCGCCTGGTCGACGCTCTCCCAGTCCTCGAGGCCGACGAACACGCCGCGGCCCTGCTCGCCGCGCGCCGGCTTGACGACGACGGCGCCGTGCTTCTGCAGGAAGGCCTTGACCGCGTCCTCGTCGTCCGCCTCGACCTGCTCGGGCACGCTGACGTCCGCCCGCTCGACGACGCGCCGCGTCACCGCCTTGTCGTCGCAGATCTGCACGGCGACGCCGGTCGTCAGCTCGCTCAGCGACTCGCGGCAGTGCACCGAGCGGCCGCCATAGTGCAGGCGGAAGAAGCCGCCCTCCGCGTCCGTCACCTCGACGTCGATGCCACGCCTGCGGGCCTCGTCGACGATGAGCTGCGCGTAGGGGTTCAGCCCCTCCTCCGGCGGCTCGCCGACGAACAGCTTCTCGTTGATCGGGTTCTTGCGCTTCACCGCGAAGAACGGCACCCGGTAGAAGCCGAGCTTCTCGTAGAGCGCGATCGCCATCTCGTTGTCGTGCAGCACGGAGAGGTCCATGTAGCCGGCGCCGCGCTGGACGAAATGCTCCGCCAGCCGCCGCACCAGCGCCTCGCCGATGCCCGGCAGCGCCGCCTGCGGGTCGACCGCCAGGCACCACAGCGACGAGCCGCGCTCGGGATCCTCGAAGACGCGGCCGTGGTCGACGCCGGTGACCGTGCCGAGGATATCGCCGGAGGCATCGTCCTCGGCGACGAAATAGGTCAGCGCGCGGCTGTCGCGGTTGCGCCAGAAGAAGTCCGGGTCGACCGACACCATGTTGCGCGACGAGTAGATGCGGTTCACCGCCTCCGCGTCCTGCTCGGTCGTCAGCCGGCGCACCGTGAAGCCGCGCGGCGGCTCGTCGGCCGGCGCGTAGGTCGCGAGGTCGAGCCGGTAGGTGTGCGAGGGGTCGAGGAACAGCTCCTGCGGCGCCAGCGACAAGAGCACGTGGGGATCGCGCACGTAGAAGGCGATGTCGCGCCGCTCCGGCTTCTCCGCGCGCAGGATCGCCACGAGGCGCTCGTTGTCGGCGAAGGTCTGGCCGAAGATGAGCTTGCCCCAGCCGCAGTCGACCACGGCCTCGGCCGCGTCGACGCCGTTGACGTCGGCGCCGTGCGGATGGACGCCGGGATGCACCGGCCCGTTGACGTCCTGCTGGTCGGCGCCGTCGCGCCCCGCCCCCGGGCTCGCTGCCATGGACCGCCCCTCCGCTTCTCGGGTCAAAAGGTCGTCTCGCATCGCGCTACTGGACGTGAGTCTGGAGCCACATCTCGAGAACCGCCACCTGCCACAGCTCGGAGCCGCGCAGCGGCGTGATGTAATCCGAGGGGCTGGCGAGCAGCTTGTCGACATAACCGCGGTCGAAGATGCCGCGTTCCCGGGCAGCCTGGGAGTTCAGCGTATCCTCGACATACTCGAGGTAGGGCCCCTGCAGGTACTTGAGAACCGGCACGGGGAAATACCCCTTCGGACGGTCGATCACCTCGCGCGGCAGCACCTTGCGCGCGACGTCCTTGAGAACGCCCTTGCCGCCGTCCTTGAGCTTGAGCTCGATCGGCACGCGGGCGGCGAGCTCGACGAGCTCGTGGTCGAGGAACGGCACGCGCGCCTCCAGCGCACAGGACATCGTCATGTTGTCGACCCGCTTCACCGGATCGTCGACCAGCATCACCGTCGTGTCGAGACGCAGCGCCTTGTCGACCGGGGTGTCGGCGCCCGGCTGCTCGAAATGGTGGGCGACGAACTCGCGGCTGACGTCGTGGTCCGGCAGGTAGTCGCCGGCGATCTCGCTCCGCAGCGTCTTGTCGTCCCGGTCGAAGAACACCTTGGCGTAGTCCTCGGTCAGGTCGTTCGAGGACTGCAGCGGCGGGTACCAGTGGTAGCCGCCGAACACCTCGTCGGCGCCCTGGCCGCTCTGCACGACCTTGATGTGCTTCGAGACCTCCTGGCTGAGCATGTAGAAGGCGACGTTGTCGTAGGACACCATCGGCTCCGACATCGCGTTGATCGCGCCGGGCAGCGCGTCGATCAGCCGGTCGGACTCGACGAAGATCTTGTGGTGCTTCGTGCCGTAGTGCTGCGCGACGAGGTCGGAGTACTTGAACTCGTCGCCCTCCTCGTTGTTGGCGCTCTCGAAGCCGATCGAGAAGGTCATCAGGTCCTTCTGCCCGGCCTCGGCGAGCAGCGCCACGATCAGGCTCGAATCGACGCCGCCGGACAGGAGCACGCCGACCGGCACGTCGGCGACCATGCGGCGGTCGACGGCGCCGCGCAGCGCCGCCTCGACGCGCTCGCGCCAGACCTCCTCGGGCAGCGCGATCTCGTCGGAGGTGCGGCCGAACTCGGGCTTCCAGAACACCGTGTCGGTGATGCCGCCGTCGCGCTCGACGACGCGGACCGTGGCCGGCGGCAGCTTGCGGACGCCGCGGATCAGCGTGTGCGGCGGCGGCACGACGGCGTGGAAGGTCATGTAGTGGTGGAGCGCGACCGGGTCGATCGAGCGGTCGACATCGCCGCTCGCCAGGATCGCCGGCAGCGAGGACGCAAAGCGCAGGCGGTTGCCGGTCTGGTTGTAGTAGAGCGGCTTGATGCCGAAGCGGTCGCGCCCGAGGACGAGGCGCCCGGATTCGCGCTCGAGAATGGCGAAGGCGAACATGCCGTTCAGCCGCTCGACGAAGCCCTGGCCCCAGGCGTGATACGCCTTGAGGAGGACCTCCGTGTCACCGGAGGAGAAGAAGCGGTAGCCCATCCCCTGCAGCTCCTTGCGGAGCTCGGGATAGTTGTAGATGCAGCCGTTGAAGGCGATCGACAGGCCGAGGTCGGGATCGACCATCGGCTGCTCCGCCCGCAGGCTCAGGTCGATGATCGTCAGGCGCCGGTGCGCAAGGCCCGCCCGGCCGCGCAGCAGCATGCCGCTGCCGTCGGGGCCGCGCGGCGCGAGGCTGTCCGCCATGCGCGCGATCGCGCCGGCATCCACCGGGGATTCGTCGAAGGTGACCTCTCCGCAAAGACCGCACATGCTGCTCTGTTCTCCCCTTTCGGCTCGACGGCTCTCAGGAACTTAAGGCACTCCCCGCAGCTTTGCGAAGATCGAGACATGGCTGGGAACGCACGAATGGTTCCCTCGTTCCTCTTTACAGCCCAAAAAGTTTGAGGTCAAAGTAGGCCTGCGAGGATGGGATGGGAAAGACACAGAGCATCAGGCGTCTCGAGGACCAGGGCCGGCACGCGGACCCGGCCGACCTTCTGCGCGCGCTGAGGCGCATCATCCGGTCGGTCGACGTCAGGTCGAAGCGCGTGGCGCGCGCCGTCGGGCTGACGACGCCGCAGATCGTGGTGCTGCAGGGCATCCGCGACCTGACGAACGTCACGAGCTCGTCGCTGTCGGCCTACGTGTCGCTCAGCCCGGCCACGGTGACCACGATCCTCGACAACCTGCAGGCGCGCGGCTTCGTCTCGCGCGAGCGCAGCCAGACCGACCGCCGGGTCGTGCATCCGCGCCTGACGGACGAGGGCTCGGAGGTGCTGGCGGCTGCCCTGCCCCACATGCACGACGATTTCGCCGCGGCCTTCGAGGCGCTGCCCGAGGACGAGCGCGCGGAGGCGGTGGTCTCCTTCGAGCGCATCGCCGAGCTGATGGAGGCCCTGGCCGCGAAGAAGAAGGCCGAAGAGGCGGCTCAGAGCGCCGGCTCGCGCCGCTCCCCGTCATAGGCGGCTGACGGCGCGGGCTCGCGGCGGTCGCGCTCGACCTCGTCGTCGTGGTGACGGCGGATGCGGCGGACGACGAGCCAGACGAGCAGCACGACGACCGGCACGCAGGCGGCGACCAGCAGCCCGCCGTCGACCGGCATCTCCACCCGGCCTTCCGCGCCCTTGATGACGTATCCGAGCAGCCCGACGATGTAGTAGCTGATCGCGGCCACGGAGAGGCCCTCGACCGTCTGCTGCAGCCGCAGCTGCAGGCGCGCCCGCCGGTTCATCGACTGCAGCAGGTCGCGGTTCTGGCTCTCCACCGCGATGTCGACCCGCGTGCGCAGGAGGTCGGCGGCGCGCGACAGCTTGTCCGCCAGGTCCGCGAGCCGCTGCTCGACGCTGCGGCAGGTCGCCATGGCCGGCCGCATGCGGCGCGCCAGGAACTCGCCGATCGGGCTGTAGCCCTCGACCCGCCCCTCGCCGATCACCCGCAGGCGCTGCGTGACGATGTCGTCATAGGCCCGCGTCGCGCCGAAGCGGTAGGAGCCGTGCGCCGACTCCGATTCGACCTCGGCCGCGAGCGAGACGAGCCGGTGCAGCATGTTCTGGCTCGACTGCAGCTCGTCGTCGCGCCGCATCGTGCGCATGACCTCGGCGAGCTCGCCCTCGATCTGGTCGATCAGCGGGCCGAGCCGGCGCGCCTCGGGCAGGCCGAGCAGCGCCAGCACGCGGTAGGTCTCGACCTCGAGCAGGCGTTGCGCCAGCGCGCCGGCGCGCCCCGGCGACAGCCGCCGGTTGCCGATCAGGATCCGCGTGAAGCCGCTCTCGTCGGGCCGGAAGTCGGTGACGATCACCGCCGCCCCCTCCTCGACCTCCGAGACGCACACGCTCGAGGGGTCGAAGCCCTCGATGTCCGGCATCTCCCCCTCGCCGAGCTGGACGATGGCGAGCCGCGCCGCCACCAGCAGCGGCCCCGGCGGCTTCGGCAGGAAGGCCGAGAGCGACGAGATCTTGGGCGCGGCGAACGGAAAGCCGGGCGGCGGGGCGACGCCGAGCGTCAGCGTCGAGAACTCGGTGTGCTGCTCCCAGGCGAGGTCGGCCGAGCCGAGCACCACCACGTGGTGCCGCGCGCCCTCGCCGGGCGGCAGGGCGCCGTGCGCCGTCGCGAAGCGCGCGATGTGGTCGAGGTCCTCCTCCGGCAGCACGTCGCGCAGGAACGCCATGTGATGCAGCACCCGCGGCGTCGCGAGGGGCCTGAACGGCCGCGTGTGGATCTCCGACATGATCGAGTCGCGGTCGACATGGTGGGTGAACGTCGCCCGTGCCGGTGCCTCCTGCACCTGGTCCTCGTCCGATGACGCCATCGCAAACTGCCCTCTCGCCGTACCTGCCGCGCGACACTACAGCCGGCGTCGCCTTGGGCAAGACCGCCGGCCGCGCCGCCTTCCTCTTTTGCCGCCTGCGTGCCGCGTTGACCACCGCCCGGGGCGCCCATAGTGTCTGGCCACGGAGTTGAAAGCGCCCCATGTCCCAGACGGAATCCGCCGGTCCCCGCGTCGGTCTTTTCGCCACCTGCCTCGTCGACCTCATCCGACCTTCGATCGGCTTCGCCGCCGCCAGGCTCCTCGAGGACGCGGGCTGCACCGTCGAGGTGCCGAGCCAGACCTGCTGCGGCCAGCCGGCCTACAATTCCGGCGACCGCGAGGACGCGAAGGCCGTCGCCAGGACGACCATCGCAGCCTTCGAGCCCTTCGACTACGTCGTCGCCCCCTCCGGCTCCTGCGCCGCCACGATCTCGAAGCACTATCCCGAGATGTTCCGCGACGACCCCGCCTGGCGCGGCCGGGCCGAGGCGGTGGCGGCCAAGACCCACGAGCTCGTCAGCTTCCTCACCGGGATCCTCGGCGTCGAGGCGGTGGACGCGGCCTGCGAGGGCACGGCGACCTACCACGATTCCTGCTCGGGCCTGCGCGAGCTGAAGATCCAGGCGCAGCCCCGCGCCCTGCTCGGCACGGTGTCCGGGCTCGAGCTGCGCGAGATGGCCTATCCGGAGGTCTGCTGCGGCTTCGGCGGCACGTTCTGCGTCAAGTATCCCGACATCTCCAACGTCATGGTCGGCCGCAAGACCGAGGACATCGCCGCGACGGAGGCCGACATGGTGCTCGCCGGCGACCTCGGCTGCCTCATGAACATCGCCGGCAAGCTGAAGCGCGAGGGCAGCCGCATCCGGGTGCGCCACGTCGCCGAGGTGCTCGCCGGCATGACCGACGAGCCGGCGATCGGCGAAGGGGAGGCGTGAGATGGTCGAGATCACCTCCCCGCGCTTCAAGGCGAACGTCACGCACGCCCTGGCGGACCGGGACCTGCAGCGGGCGCTCGGCAACGTGCCGTCGGGCTTCATCGCCAAGCGCGCCGCGGCGCGCGAGAAGCTGCCCGAGTTCGACGCGCTGCGCGACCGGGCGCGCGACATCAAGAACCACACGCTGGCCCATCTCGACCTCTATCTCGAGCGCTTCGAGGCGAAGGTGACGGCGGCGGGCGGCCACGTGCACTGGGCGGCCGACGCCGCCGAGGCGCGCGACATCGTCCTCGAAGATCTGCCGCGACCTCGACGCCAAGACGGTCACCAAGGGCAAGACGATGATCTCCGAGGAGATCGGCCTGAACGACCATCTCGAGCAGAACGGCATCGAGCCGGTCGAGACCGACCTCGGCGAATACATCATCCAGCTGCGCGGCGAGCACCCGAGCCACATCATCGCGCCGGCGATCCACGTCAACCGCGACCAGGTCGAGGCCGATTTCCGCCGGGTGCACGACAAGCTGCCGAAGGACCGCGACCTGACGGCGCCGGAGACGCTGCTCGGCGAGGCGCGCGGCATCCTGCGCGACCGCTTCCTCGAGGCCGACGTCGGCATCACCGGGGCGAACTTCCTCGTCGCCGAGACCGGCACCTCGATCATCGTGACGAACGAGGGCAACGGCGACCTGACGCAGACGCTGCCCAAGGCGCATATCGTGCTCGCCTCGATCGAGAAGATCATGCCGACGCTCGAGGACGTGAGCCAGATCCTGCGCGTGCTCGCCCGCTCGGCGACCGGGCAGGACATGTCGGTCTACACGACCTTCTCCACCGGCCCGCGCCGCGAGGGCGATCCCGGACGGGCCGCAGGAGTACCACGTCGTGCTGCTCGACAACGGCCGCTCGTCGATGCTCGGCACGGAGTTCGAGGAGATGCTGCGCTGCATCCGCTGCGGCGCCTGCATGAACCACTGCCCGGTCTACCACGCCGTCGGCGGCCATGCGTATGGCTGGGTCTATCCCGGCCCGATGGGCGCGGTGCTGACGCCGTCGCTGATCGGCGTCGACAAGGCCGGCCACCTGCCCAACGCCTCGACCTTCTGCGGGCGCTGCGAGGAGGTGTGCCCGATGCGCATCCCGCTGCCCCGGATGATGCGGCACTGGCGCGAGCGCGAGTTCGAGAGGCACCTGTCGCCGGCGACGCAGCGCTGGGGCCTCAAGGGCTGGGCGTTCTTCGCGAAGCGCCCGGCGATGTACCGCGCCATGAGCGGGCTGGCGATGCGCGTGCTCGGCCATTTCGGCAGCGACAAGGGCCGCTTCCGCTCGCTGCCGCTGGCCGGCGGCTGGACCGACAAGCGCGACTTCCCGGCGCCGCAGGGCAAGACGTTCCAGCAGCAATGGGCGGAGCGGAAGCGATGAGCACGCGCGACACGATCCTCGCCACGATCCGGCGCTCGCTGCACGTCTCGGGCGACGAGAGCCCGCGCCACCAGGCCGTCAGCGACAGGCTCGCCACCGCCCCGGCCGGCCTCGTGCCGGCGCGCGGGCAGCTGCCGCACGAGGAGCAGGTCTCGCTGTTCATGGACATGGCGACATCGGTCGACGCCACCGTCGACCGGGTCGCCGCGCCGGACGGCGTGCTGCCGGCGCTGTCGGAGTTCCTGCGCCAGCGCAACCTGCCGCAGGAGGTCGTGCGCGGCGAGGATTCCTTCCTCTCCGGGCTGCCCTGGCAGGACGTGCCGCAGCTCGAGGCGAAGACCGGCATCGCCGACGGCAGCGAGACGGTGGGCCTGTCGCACGCCTTCGCGGGCGTGGCGGAATCCGGCACCGCCGTCCTCCTCTCTGGCATCGACAACCCCACGACGGTGAACTTCCTGCCGGAGAACCACGTCGTCGTCGTCCGCGCCGAGGACATCGTCGGCGACTACGAGGCGGTCTGGGCGCGGCTGCGCGAGCGGATGGGGCGGGGCGCGATGCCGCGCACCGTGAACATGATCACCGGCCCCTCGCGCTCGGCCGACATCGAGCAGACGCTGCTGCTCGGCGCGCACGGCCCGCGCCGGCTGCACCTCATCGTGGTGGGCTAGGACGGTGCCGCTCCCCAACCGGGTCACGCCCGAGGGGGAGCTCGTCGCGGATCCGGCGCGCGGCCTCTTCATGGGCAATCGCGGGGGCCGGCTGCACGATCCGGAGACGCGGGCCCTCGGCCGCCGCCGTCACGTCTCGAAGCGCTGGATCACCTGCGCGCTGGAGTTCGGCGGCCGCCGTCGCACCGTCTGGGGCGACGGCTACACCGAGCTCTTCTTCCTCGACGAGGTCACCGCCTTCGCCGCCGGGCACCGGCCGTGCTTCGAGTGCCGCAGGGCCGAGGCCGTGGCCTTCCTCGACGCCGCGCTCGGGAAAACGGGAGGCAAAGTGGGCCCGCTCGACGAGACGCTGCACGCGCAGCGGCTCGAGGGCCGCCGCCAGCGCCGGCACGAGGCGGACGCATCCGGCCTGCCGGACGGCGCCGTCGTCCTGCACGGCGGCAGGCCGCACGGGCTCCTCGGCGGCAACCTCCTGCCGTGGCGGGCCGACGGCTGGGGCCCCGCGGTGGCGGCTCCGGCAGGCCCCGTCGTCGTGCTCACGCCGGAGATCGTGCTCGACGCCTTCCGCCGCGGATACCGGCCCCTCTGGCACGCCTCCGCCGGCGGGTCCTAGAGCATGGTCCCGAAAAGTTGCAGACTTTTCGGGCAAGACCATGCGGCCGGCCAGACACTAGACCGCCGGCCGCCGCGTCGGCCGCCTGAGCCGGGCCAGCGGGCGCCCGTCCATCGCCGCGATGCCGAGCGCGATCAGCGCCATGCCGAGGAAGGCCGCAGGCGTCAGCGCCTCGCCGAGCACGAGCCAGCCGAGGAGCGCGGCGCTGGCGGGCACGAGCAGCGTCACCAGCGCCACGTTCGTCGCCCCCGCCGTCTGCAGGATGCGGAAATAGAGGATGTAGGCGACGGCGGTCGACACGACCGCCAGCGCGACGAGCGAGGCGAGCGCCGCCGCGCCCGGCATGTCCCCCTGCCAGGGCCGGTCGACCCACACGACGATCGGCAGCAGGATGAGGCTCGAGGAGACGAGCTGCCCGGTGGCGGTCGCGAGCGGCGGCTGACCGCGGAAGCGGCGCGCCCAGATGCTGGATGTCGCGTAGGAGACGGCCGCGCCGAGACAGGCGAAGGACGGCAGGAGATCGTCGCCGACGCCGTCCAGCGCCTGCACGCCGATCAGCAGCGACACGCCGGAGATGCCGAGCACGACGCCGGCGACCTTGCCCGGGTTGATCTTCTCGTCGTCCGTCAGCACCTGCGCCAGGAGCACCGTGAAGAACGGCGTCGTCGCGTTGAGGATCGCGGCCAGCCCCGCCTCGATGTGCTGCAGCGCCCAGAACAGGAGGGTGAAGGGCACCACGTTGTTGAACATCCCCATCACCGCGAAGTCGCGCACGTCGCGCAGGCGGCGCGGCACGACGAGGCCGCGCAGCCGGCCGACGGCGAGGAGGCACGCCCCGGCCACCGCCACGCGGCCGAAGACGACCGTGAGCGGCGACATCTCGGCGACCGCCACGTGGGCGAACAGGAAGGAGCCGCCCCACAGCACGGAGAGGGTGAGGAGCAGGGCCCACTCGCGGGGGCCCATCGGCACGACCTTCAGCATCGGATCTCCCTTCGGCGACGAACCGCCGACCGCTAGCGCCCGACAGAGGCCGGGACCACCCGATTCGGCACGATCGGGCGACCTTTTCCCCGGCTCGCGCGTTGAAGGTGAAACGCATCGCCGGCAGATGCGGCAGGCCGATCCCCGGTCCCGCCCATCCGGCGCACGAGAAGAGGAGCCAGCCATGCTCGGAGACAAGGAAAAGGCGAAAGCCGAGGAACGCAAGCGCGACGAGGCCGAGAACGAGGAGCTCGACGAAGAGCTCGAGGAAAGCTTCCCCGCGAGCGATCCGCCGTCCACGACCCGCCCCGGCGAGCACAAGGGCGACTGACGAGCCGACGCGGGAGGCGAGCCTCCCGCAAAGCCCCGCGGCGGCGCCCCCGCCGCGGACGCGCCGACCCCGCACTTTGACGGCGATCAAAGCCGTGGCCCCGAGGCCCGACTAGCGTGCGTTCACGAAGCACGCGTGATTGGAGCCCTCGCAGATGGCCATCAAGGAAATTCTTCTTCACATCGACGCCGACGAGCAGACGGAAGCCGGCCGCAAGCGGGTCGGCTATGCGCTGTCGCTCGCCCAGCGCATGAACGCGCACGTCACGGGCCTCCTCTTCGCGCTCGATCCTTTCGTTCCGGCCACGGTGCTCGGCGAGGTGCCGATCTCGCTCATCGACCAGCAGCGCGAGCGCAACGCCAAGCTCGCCCGCACCGCCGCCGAGAATTTCCGCCACCAGGCCGACATGGCCGGCGTCTCCTACGCGGTGCGCATGACCGAGTGCACCGAGGGCGAGGCCCTTCAGATCCTCGCCGCGCAGGGCCGGGTGTCCGACCTCATCGTCACCGGCCAGCGCGAGCCCGACGACAACCTTCCGATCCGCGAGATCCTGATCGAGACGGCGCTGTTCGAGACCGGCCGGCCGTCGCTGATCGTGCCCTATATCGGCCCTGACGAGGCGAAGCTCGACTCCGTCGCCATCGCCTGGGACGGCCGCCGCGAGGCGGCGCGCGCCGTGCACGACGCGCTGCCCGTGCTCACGCAGGCCAAGTCGATCGAGATCATCACGGTCGGCCGCATCGGCACCGCCAAGGGCGAGGAGCCCGGCGCCGATCTCGCCGAGGCGCTGGCGCGGCACGGCCTCAAGGTCGACCTGCAGAACCTCGAGGGCGGCGACGGCGACGTGGCGAACACCCTCCTGTCGCACGCCGCCGACCGCGGCTTCGACCTCATGGTGATGGGCGGCTACAGCCACTCGCGGCTGCGCGAGGTCGTGCTCGGCGGCGCCACGCGCGGCATTCTCGAAAGCATGACGATCCCGGTTCTCATGTCGCGCTGAGTTCGGCACGATACCACCGGTGCCGGGGGGCGATCCGTCGCCCCCCTTTTCGTTGCGACTCCCCTTATTTCTCGCGCAGGCCTCACGGGATCCATCATGTCGACGCACAATCTCGCCGCCCTCTTCAACGCGAAGTCGATGGCGGTCGTCGGCGCCAGCGCCGACCCCGAGTCGGTCGGACACATCATCCTCAGGAACATGATGGAGGCCGGCTTCGCGGGCGAGCTGCACCTCGTGAACCCGAAATATGCCGAGATCGACGGCCGGCCCTGCCACCGCGACGTGGCGAGCCTGCCCGAGGGGATCGACTGCGCCGTCGTCTCGACGCCGGCCGGCACGGTGCCTGGCATCATCGAGGGCCTCGCAGCCAAGGGCGTGAAGGCCGCCGTCGTCATCACCGCCGGGCTGGGCTCCGGCCCCGGCTCGCCGAAGCAGGCCATGCTCGACGCGGCGCGGCCGCACGGCCTGCGCATCGTCGGCCCCAACTGCCTCGGCGTCGCCGTGCCGAAGATCGGCATGAACGCGAGCTTCGCCCAGAGCGGCCCGATCAAGGGCGATCTCGCCCTCCTCTCCCAGTCCGGCGCGATCGTCACGACGCTGATCGACTGGGCGAACGACCGCCATATCGGCTTTTCCAGCATGGTCTCGCTCGGCGACATGGCCGAGGCCGATTTCGGCGACCTGCTCGACTACTTCGCCTCCGACCCCGGCACGCGCGCGATCCTGCTCTACGTCGAGGCGATCACCCGCCCGCGCAAGTTCATGAGCGCGGCGCGCGCCGCCGCGCGCTCCAAGCCCGTGGTCGTCATCAAGTCCGGCCGCCACGCCGCCGCCGCCAAGGCCGCAGCCTCGCACACAGGCGCGCTCGCCGGCTCCGACGAGGTCTACGACGCCGCCTTCCGCCGCGCCGGCCTGCTGCGCGTCTTCGACCTCGACGAACTGTTCGACGCCGCCGAGACGCTGAGCCGGGTCAAGCCGTTCCGCGGCGACCGCATCGGCGTCCTGACGAATGGCGGCGGCATCGGCGTCATCGCCGTCGACCGGCTGATCGACGAGCGCGGCGAGCTGAGCGCGCTCGAGCCCGAGACGCTGACCGCCCTCGACGCGGTGCTGCCGACGACCTGGTCGCACGGCAACCCCGTCGACATCGTCGGCGATGCCGGTCCCGAGCGCTATTCCGCCGCGCTCGAGATCATGATGAAGGACAGGACGACGGACGCGATCCTCGTCATGAACTGCCCGACCGCCCGCGCCTCCAGCGAGGACGCGGCGAAGGCCGTCGCCGAGACGGTCGAGAAGGAGGCCAGGCGCGTCTGGCCGCGGAAGCCCGTCTTCGCGGCCTGGCTCGGCGGCCAGGCGGCGGAGGCGACGCGGCCGATCTTCGAGGCGGCCGGCATCCCGCACTTCTCCTCCCCCACGGCCGGCGTGCGCGGCGTCACCCACCTCGTGCGCTACTCCGCGGCGATGGAGGCGCTGATGCAGACCCCGCCGAGCCTGCCGGCGAACTTCACGCCGGACACCGCGGCCGCGCGCGCCGTGATCGACGAGGCGCTGTCGCAGGGCCAGGAGTGGCTGACCTCGCGCCAGCGCCGCCGCATCTTCGAGGCCTACCAGATCCCCGTCGCCGCGATCGAGCCCGCCGACACGCCGGAGGAGACGGCCGAATGCGCCCGCCGCATCCTCAAGGAGCACAAGGCGGTCGTGGTGAAGATCCGCTCGCCCGACATCCAGCACAAGAGCGACGTCGGCGGCGTGCGGCTCGGCCTGACGAGCCCGGCGGCGGCCGAGCAGGCGGCCCGCGACGTGATGGAGGCGGCGCGCGCCGCCAAGCCGGACGCGCGCATCGAAGGCGTGACGATCGAGCCGATGATCGAGCGCCCCGCGGCGCGCGAGCTCATCATCGGCCTCGCCGACGACCCGACCTTCGGGCCGATGATCCTGTTCGGCGCCGGCGGCATCGCCGTCGAGACGCTGCGCGACAAGGCGCTCGCCCTGCCGCCGCTCGACCTGACGCTGGCGCACGACCTGATCGGCCAGACGCGGATCTCGCGGCTGCTCGCCGCCTACCGCAACCAGCCGGCCGCCGACCTCGACGAGATCGCGCTGACGCTCGTGAAGATCGCCCAGCTCTCCGCCGACGTGCCGGAGGTCCGCGAGCTCGACATCAACCCGCTGCTCGCCGACGAGAACGGCGTGCTGGCGCTCGAACTCGCGCATCCGCATCGCGCCCGAGATGCGGCGCGGCCAGCACGGCGTGAACCCGCGCTTCTCGATCATCCCCTACCCCAGCCAGTGGGAGCGCGAGATCGTGCTGCGCGACGGCTCGGCCGTCGACGTCCGGCCGGTCCGGCCGGAGGACGAGCCGCTCTTCGAGGAGTTCTTCCAGCGCGTCTCGTCGGACGACATGCGGCTGCGGTTCTTCACGCCGCATCCCGACCTGTCGCACCGCTTCCTCGCGCGCCTGACCCAGATCGACTACGCCCGCGCCATGGCCTTCGTCGCCCTGACGCCGGCGACCGGCGAGATGCTCGGCGCCGTGCGCATCCACGCCGACGCCGACCACAAGGCCGGCGAGTACGCGATCATGGTGCGCTCGGACCTCAAGGGCCAGGGGCTCGGCTGGGAGCTGATGAAGCTGATCGTGGAGTACGCCCGGGCCGACGGCATCGCCGAGATCACCGGCGACGTGCTGCAGCAGAACGAGACGATGCTGCAGATGTGCCGCGAGCTCGGCTTCGCGGAGATCCACTCGCGCGACGATCCCGGCGTCGTCCAGGTCAAGATGCGGCTCGACAGCAGGGCGGTGGAGACGGCGTAGGCACGGCGCGCGCCGTCCCGCCGGGCGCGCCGATCCGCACCGCCTGTGCCCTGCGCGCATGCGCCATGCAGCATGGCCATGGCAATTTGCCCGCAAACGGGCTATATGTCCCGCAGACACGCCGCGCCGATCGGTTCGCGCGGCGTTTTGCAGGTGCCGCCCGCAGGGCGGCATGCTCATTTCCGGACACAGGTTTACGATTCAAGTGGCGAACTTCACCACGCTGGCACCGCTTGCGCGCGCGCTCGACGGCCGGGGCTATGACGAGCCCACTCCCGTCCAGGCGGCCGTGCTCGAGGATCACGTCGCGGCCCGCGACCTTCTCGTCTCGGCCCGCACGGGCTCGGGCAAGACGGTGGCCTACGGGCTGGCCATCGCCGACATGCTGCTCGCCGGCGAGGACCGGCTCGGCGCGCCCGGCGCGCCGCTGGCGCTCGTCGTCGCGCCGACGCGCGAACTGGCACAGCAGGTCCACCAGGAGCTGAGCTGGCTCTACGCCGAGGCCGGCGGCCGCGTCGTCGCCTGCGTCGGCGGCATGGACCCCCGCGAGGAGCGGCGCCGGCTCGCCCAGGGCGCGCACATCGTCGTCGGCACGCCCGGCCGGCTGCGCGACCATCTCGAGCGCCGCAACCTCGACGCCTCGGCGATCCGCGCCGCGGTGCTCGACGAGGCGGACGAGATGCTCGACCTCGGCTTCCGCGAGGACCTCGAGTACATCCTCGGCGCCGCGCCGGCGGAGCGCCGGACGCTGATGTTCTCGGCGACCCTGCCCCCCGACATCATCTCGCTCGCCACCCGCTTCCAGCGCGACGCGCTGCGCCTCGAGATCGCCGGCGGCGAGCGCGGCCATTCCGACATCGAGTTCCGCGCGATCCGCGTGCACGGCGCGGAGTTCCGCAACGCCGTCGTCAACACGCTGCGCCAGGTCGACGCGCCGAGCGCGATCGTCTTCTGCAACACCCGCCAGGGCGTGAAGCAGATGCACGCGGCGCTGCAGGAGCGCGGCTTCTCCGCCGTCGCCTTGTCCGGCGAGATGGGCCAGAACGAGCGCAACGCCGCGCTGCAGACCCTGCGCGACGGCCAGGCGCGCGTGTGCGTTGCGACCGACGTCGCCGCCCGCGGCATCGACCTGCCGGGCCTCGGCCTCGTCATCCACGCCGACCTGCCGCACGACCCCGAGGTCCTGCAGCACCGCTCGGGCCGCACCGGCCGGGCCGGCCGCAAGGGCATCAGCGTGCTGCTCGTCGCCCCGTCGCGGATGCGCAAGGCGGAGACGCTGATGCGCGCGGCGCGCCTCGATCCCGTGTGGAGCGGCCCGCCCTCGGCCGACGAGATCCGCAAGCTCGACCAGTCGCGCCTGATGTCGGCCCCGTTCCTCGCCGAGGAGGCGAGCGACGACGACCGCGAGACGGCCGCGATGCTGCTGCGCGAGCATTCGCCGGAGGCGCTGGCGGCTGCCCTCGTGCGGCTCCACCGCATGCGCCTGCCGTCGCCCGAGGAGGTCAGCGATCCCGGCAATCGCGGCGCGCGCGACAGGCGCGAGAAGCCTGGCAAGGACGGCCGCCCGCGGGCCGCGGAGCCGTCGGCATGGTTCCGCCTCGGCCTCGGCCGCAACCAGAACGCCGATCCCAAGTGGCTGCTGCCGATGATCTGCCGCCGCGGCAATGTCGAGCGCGACGCCGTGGGCGCCATCCGCATCTTCGACGACGAGACGGCGTTCGAGGTGTCGGAGAGCCTGGCCGCCGCCTTCGCCGCGGCCGCCGGCAAGCCGGACGCCGACAACGTGCGCATCGAGAGACTGCCCGCCGGCTGGACGCCGCCGGCCCGCCCCGCGCCGCGCGTCCGGCGCCCCGCCCGGGTCAAGCCGGAGGGCGCCAAGGCGCCGCGCAAGCCGGCCGGCAAGTTCAACGGCGAGGCGAAGAAGCGCGCCCGCCACGCCTGAGCGAATCACGCGCGCAACGAAAAAGGCCCCGCCGCGCCGGCGGGGCCTTTTTCATGTCTTCCGCAGATGCCTCAGGCCCGCTCGACGGTCGCCACCTGGAAGGTGTGCAGGTCGCCGTCGTCGTCCTTGATCGAGACGTAGTCGCCGGGGTTGAAGGTGTGCGCGCCGAAGCGGTAGCCCGCCTCGTCGTCCTCGTCGCCGTCGACGTCGTAGTGGAAGGCCCAGCTGCCGCCCGGCCGGTGCACGAGATGGCCGAGATCGTCCTCCTCGCCCGCCCAGAAGCGGCGCACCCAGCAGCGCTCACGCACCTCCCGCCACGCCTTCGGGTCGATATGGCCCTCCGTGTCGAGGGGCGCGACGAACTCGTAGCCATGCCGCGAGCTTCCCGAGGGAAAATCGTGGCTCCGCGCGAGGTTGAGGCGCACCCGCCGCAGGTTCATCGTCTCCGTCACGCCGTTCCTCTCCCGTCTTCGTATCGGCCCGCCCCGTTGCTATTTCGAGCGCGACCATGTCCATGCAGCACATCATGGGTGCAACCTTGAGCAGGTTCGCATCTGGCGTGCCTTGAGGGAAGTCAACGCGGGGAACGAGCCGATGCCGGAGCGGGACAGCGAATCGGAGCAGGCCGGGACGGTCGCCTTCCTCGGCGATCCGGCGAGCCATGGCGGCCGGGAGCCGGAGGTCGTCGTCACGCATGCGGCGCGGATCTTCCTCGTCGGCGACGAGGCCTACAAGCTGAAGCGCGCCGTGAAGTACCCCTTCCTCGACTTCACCTCCCTTGCGGCGCGCGAGCGCGTCTGCCGGGCCGAGATCGAGCTCAACCGCCGCACCGCGCCCGAGCTCTATCTCGACTGCCTGCCGGTGGTGCGCCGGGACGACGGCTCGCTCGCGATCGGCGGCGAGGGCCGGACGGTCGACTGGCTCGTCCACATGCGCCGCTTCGACGCGGAGGCGACGCTCGACCGCCTGCACGACGGGCACGGCCTGCCGCCGGACCTCGCCGACCGCCTGGCCGAGGAGGTCGTGGCGCTGCACGGGATCGCCGAGCGCGCAGCGGTCGACGACCCGGTCGAGCGCGTGGCGGCGGTCGCCCGGTCGAACCTCGACGATCTCGCCGCCGATCCCGGCCTCTTCCCCGCAGACGAGGTCGAGGCCCTGTCCGGCGCGACGGGCGAGGCGCTGCGGCGGCACGGCGACCTCATCCGGCAACGAGCCGCGGCGGGCGAGGTGCGCCGCTGCCACGGCGACCTGCATCTCGGCAACATCGCGCTGATCGACGGCCGGCCGGTGATCTTCGACGCGCTCGAGTTCGACGACGACCTGGCGACGACCGACGTGCTCTACGACCTCGCCTTCCTGCTGATGGACTGCTGGGAGCGCGGCTGGCGCGGCACCGCGAACCGCATCCTCAACCGCTGGATCGCCCGGCGCCGCCACACGGCCGACCTCGACGGCCTCGCCCTTCTGCCGCTCTTCCTGTCGATGCGCGCCGCCGTGCGGGCCAAGGTCGCCGCGGCGCGCGCCGCCGGCCGCGGGGGCGAGGCGGCGGAGGCGGCACGGCGCGAGGCGCGCGCCTATCTCGATGCGGCGGTGGCCATGGCGAGGCCGGCCGGGCCCGTGCTCGTCGCGGTCGGCGGCTTCTCCGGCAGCGGCAAGAGCTCGGTCGCCGTTCGGCTCGCGCCCGACATCGCCCCGCCACCCGGCGCCGTCGTCCTCCGCAGCGACCAGATCCGCAAGGAGCTGGCCGGCGTCGACGAGCGCGAGCGGCTGCCGAAGGAGAGCTACAGCCGGCGCTCGTCCGACGAGGTCTATGCCGAGATGCGCGCGCGTGCGGCCCGCGCCTTGCGCGCCGGCCAGTCGGTCGTCGCGGATGCGGTGCACGGCACCGACGAGGAGCGCGGCGCGGTCGCGGCCGTGGCCGCGGAGGTCGGCGTGCCGTTCGGCGCGATCTGGCTCGCAGCCGACGAGACCACGCTCTCGTCGCGGGTCGGCGCCCGCACCGGCGACGCGTCGGACGCCACGGCGGCCGTGGTGGCGCAGCAGGTCGAGGGGCTGGCCGCGCCGGGCGACTGGCCGCATGTGGCAAGCGAGGGAAGCATCGAGGACGTCGCGACGGCGGCACGGACGACTCTTCAGCAGAAATTTACGGTCCTGCTGCAATCGTTTCTTCACGACGAACAGAAATAGTGTGGCCCTTGCGCACCGACACCACCAGAGGCCGGGCACGAACGGCCGCTTCGCACGTTCAGCCGATGGGCAAGCCGGGATCTGCCGCGATGCTGAAATTCGCCGCCAACATATCCACCCTGTTCACGGAGCTGCCGCTGCGCTCGCGCTTCGCGGCCGCCCGCATGGCCGGCTTCTCGGCGGTCGAGTGCCGCTCGCCCTACGATCTGAGCCCCGGCGAGGTGATGGCCGAGCTCGACGTGAACGCCCTCGGCCTCGTGCTCATCGACGCGCCGGCCGGCGATCCGGAGGCCGGCGGCTTCGGCCTCGCGGCGCTGCCCGGACGCGAAGCCGAGTTCGAGCGCTCGGTCACCTGCGCCCTCGACTATGCCGAGGCCGTCGGAACGCCGCTCGTCCACGTGATGGCGGGTGTCCTGCCGGCCTCCGCCGATCCCGACCTCGCGATGTCCGTCTACATCGCCAATCTGGGCCGGGCCGCCGTGGAGGCTGCGGAGCGCGGCATCACGATCGTGATCGAGCCGCTGAACCGGCGCGACGTGCCGGGCTACTTCCTGTCCCGCACCGAGACCGCCCGGCGCGTGATCGAGCAGGTCGCGCACGAGCGGTGCGGCCTCCTCCTCGACGTCTACCACCGGCAGATGATGCAGGGCGACGTGGCGCGCGCCCTGCGCGAGAACATGGACATCATCCGCCACGTGCAGATCGCCAACCCGCCCAACCGGTGCGGGCCGGACGAGGGCGAGATCAACTTCGACTTCGTGTTCGCCACGCTGCGCGAGGAGAAGTACGAGGGCTGGATCGGCTGCGAGTACACGCCCGGCGGCTGCACGCGCGACAGCTTCGCGTGGTTCGAGGCGCAGCGCCCGCTGCGCGTCCGCCCCGGCCTTCGCGCCGCCACGCCCGGCTGAACGATTCCCGGGGTCGGCGCCTTCGCCAAGATCTGACCACGAAGTGCGGCAATGAATACCCTGCCCCCCGTCGGCGTGTCGCGGACGGGGCGCTCGCGCGTGGGGAGGACTTCGCATGTCGAGGGGAATGACAGCGCTCGTCGCAGGCGCCGCGTTCGTCGTGCTGTTCGGCGGCGGCGCCGAGGCGCAGTGCGGCCGGGCGGCATGGTACGCGCTCGCCGGCAACCGGACGGCGAGCGGCGAGATCGCCAACCCCAACATCCTCGCCGCCGCCCACCGCACGCTGCCGTTCGGCACGAAGGTGAAGGTCGAGAACCTGAAGAACGGCCGCTCGGTGACCGTGCGCATCAACGACCGCGGCCCCTATGGCGGCGGCCGCATCATCGACGTGACGCGCGCGGCGGCCGATCAGCTCGGCTTCCGCAATCGCGGCACGACGACGGTCCGCATCACGGTGGACGGCGAAACGGCCCGCGCCTGCGACTGACGCCTGGGGAGGCGCCGGGCCGACTCAGGCGCGCAGGCTGCGATGCAGCTCGGCGATGTGCCGGGGCCCGATGCCGCAGCAGCCGCCGACGATCTCGGCGCCGAGGTCGCGCCACTGCCGCGCGAAGGAGAGATATGCCTCCGGCGCGAGGTCGTCGCGCGTCTCGCTGATCCGCTCGTTCTCCTCGGCGATGTCGCTCTCGGTGCCGAACGTGTTGGCGTAGACGCCGACCCGGCAGCCTCCGCCCTCCGCCTCGAGCACGGCCCTCGCCTTCGCCACCGCGCCCGCCATCGCCTCGGGCACGCTGCAGTTGAACAGCACGGCCTGCGCCCCGAGACCCTTCGCCCTCGTGACGGCCTCGGCCACGGGCTCTCCGGAGCGCAGGCGCGGCTCGAGCCGCTCCGGCGCCTCGTCGGCCAGCGTGAAGGACAGCCAGAGCGGCCGCCCGTCCTCCGCCACGGCGGCGGCCACCGCCTCGGCCTCGGCGATCGAGCTCAGCGTCTCGCCGAGCCAGAGATCGGCGTGCGGCAGGAGACCGGCCACCAGCGGCTGCAGCAGGTCCGGCGCGCGCTCCGGGTCGAACAGCTCCGGCTGGTAGGAGCCGAAGAGCGGCGGCAGCGACGCCGCCACCCGGACCGGCCGGTCCGCCGCCTCCCTCGCCATCGCGGCGAGCCGTCCGGCGAGATCGGCGAGCCGCTCCGCGTCCTCGCGAAAGCGCTCCTCGCCGAGGCAGGGCGGCACGAGCGCGTAGGAATTCGTGGTGATGACGTCGGCGCCCGCCGCGACGAACGCCTCGTGCGCCGCCAGCACCTCCTGCGGTGCCTCGATCAGCGCGGCCGCCGACCATTCCGGCAGCCGGAACGGCGCGCCCTGCGCCAGGAGCTGCCGCCCCATGCCGCCGTCGAGGATGGTGATCGTGTCGGTCATGTGCCGCCTCCTGCGGAGGGAAACGCTCGGGAGGCGGGCCGGTTCTCCCGGCAGGCCGGGAGGCGCTACTCCGGATCGAAGGGAAACTGCCGCACGCCCTCGGGAATGACGAAACCCGGCATCCTGCGCGCCGTCCAGATGTGCATCGCGCCGGTCATGTCGACGCCGCCGTCGACGGAGCCGGCCTTGACCGTCGCGGTCTCGCCGGCCGGGTCGGGCTGGTGCCAGAGGCGCGAGCCGCAGGTCGGGCAGAAGAAGCAGGCGAGGCGGCCGCCGCTGTCGGTGTCGCGCGTCCACACTTTCGGCTCGCCCCGCGTGACGCGGAGGTCGGCGAGCCGCACCTTGAGCGACATGCCGAAGGCCGAGGCCGACTGCTTCCGGCACTCCAGGCAGTGGCAGACATAGAGCTCGATCGGGTCGCCGCCTATCTCGTAGCGCACCCCGCCGCACTGGCAGCCGCCCGTCAGCATCGCAATCCCCCTCCCGTTGCAGGACCCCGGCGATCCTAGAGCCGATCCCTCAGGGCAAACCAGCTCATCGCCGCCACGAGCGTCGGCGCGCGAAGCCAGGTGCCGCCGGGAAACGGCGGGCACGGGAACTTCGCCATCTCGTCGAAGGCGGCCGGGTTGCCGGCGATCGCCTCGGCGATGATCTTGCCGGCATAGGGCGCGATCGCCACGCCCTGCCCGGAATAGCCGCAGGAGGCGTAGACGCCGCTCCGGAGCTTGCGCAGGAAGGGCAGCCGGTTGACGGTGACGGCCAGCGTGCCGCCCCAGGCGTGCTCGATCCGCACGTTCTTCAGCTCCGGATAGACCTTGAGCATGTGCGTCTTCACGAAGGCGCCCACGTCCTTCGGCGGGCGCCGCGTGTAGGTCTCGCCGCCGCCGAACAGGAGCCGCCCGTCCGAGGTCGGCCGCCAGTAGTTGACGACGAAGCGCGAGTCCGAGACCGCCTCGCCGCCGGGAATGAGGCCGCCCTCGCGGCCGGCGCCCATCGGCTCGGTCGTCAGCACGAAATTGTTGATCGGCATCACCCGCGCCTCGACCTCGCCGTCGAGCCCGGCGAGATAGCCGTTGCCGGCGACGACGATCGTGTCGGCGGTCACCGTGCCGGTGGCGGTGCGCAGGGCCGGCGCGCCGTCCTCGGGAATGGCCGTGACGGGGGTGTGCTCGTGGATGCGGGCGCCGGCCTTCGCCGCGGCCCGGGCGAGCCCCTGGGCGAAGCGCAGCGCGTGCAGGTGGCCGCCGCCGGCGTCGCGCCAGCCGCCGAAATAGACCGGCGTCGAGAGCGCGTGCGACAGCCGCTCCGGCTCCCACCATTCCAGCCGCTCGTAGCCGTAGTGGTCGCGCATCAGGCCGATATAGGCCATGGCCTCTTCCACGTAGCGCTTCTTGTGCATCACGTGGAACAGGCCGTAGCGCAGGTTGCAGTCGATCTCGTGCTCGCAGACGAGATCGCGCACGAGATAGACCGCCTCCTCCGCCATCTCCCACAGGCGGCGTGCCGTCTCGTAGCCGAAGCGGGCCTCGAGCCACTCCACGTCGCGGCGCTGGCCGGTGTGGAGCTGGCCGCCGTTGCGGCCCGACGCGCCCCAGCCGACGCGGTTCTGCTCGAGCAGCACCACGTCGAGCCCCTTCTTCGCGAGGTGCAGCGCCGCCGACAGGCCGGTGTAGCCGCCGCCGAGGATCGCCACGTCGGCGCGCGTGTCGCCGTCGAGGCGGGGGAAGGCCGGAGCCTCCCCCGCGGTGGCGGCGTAGTAGGAGCCGGCCGGATGCTCCGCGGTGTCGCTCGCCATCATCGCGAGCGTCCTCAGCCCATCAGGCCGCGGCGCTTCAGCTCGGCCTGCGTGTCGTCGAGCGTCTTGCGCGCGAGCGCCACGAGCTGGTCGATCTCGTCGTGGGTGATGGTCAGCGGCGGCGAGATGATCATGCCGTCGCGCACGCTGCGCATGATCAGGCCGTTGTTGAAGGAGATGTCGCGGCAGAGCAGGCCGACATTGCCGGCGTTCTCGAAGCGGTCCGAGCGCGAGGGCTTGTTCGGCACGAGCTCGAGGCAGCCGAACAGGCCGAGCATGCGCGCCTCGCCGACCAGCGGATGCTCGCCGAGCGCCCGCCAGCGCTCCTGCAGGTAGGGGCCGACATCCTCCTTCACCCGCTGGACGACGTTCTCGTCCTTCAGGATCTTGAGGTTGGCCAGCGCCGCCGCGCAGGCCGCGGGGTGCGCGGAGTAGGTGAAGCCGTGGAAGAACTCGCCGCCCTTCTCCACGATGACGTCGGCGATCCTGTCGGACACCATCACGCCGCCGAGCGGCAGGTAGCCCGACGTGACGCCCTTGGCGAACGGCATCAGGTCCGGCGACAGGCCGTAATAGTCGCTGCCGAACCACTCGCCGGTCCGGCCGAAGCCGCAGATCACCTCGTCGGCGACGAACAGGATGTCCTTGCCCTCGAGGATCTTCTTGACCTCGGGCCAGTAGGTCTCCGGCGGGATGATGACGCCGCCGGCGCCCTGGATCGGCTCGGCGATGAAGGCCGCGACGTTGTCCTCGCCGATCTCCTCGATCGCCTCGGCGAGCCACGCGGCCGCCTTGCGGCCGAACTCGTCCTTGTCCATGTCGCCGCCGAGGTCGAACCAGTAGGGCGGCTCGATGTGGTGGACGTCGGGCAGCATGCCGCCCTGGCCGTGCATGGCGCCCATGCCGCCGAGCGCCGAGGCCGCGACGGTCGAGCCGTGATAGCCGAGCCGGCGGCCGATGATGACCTTCTTCTCGGGCTTGCCCATCAGCTGCCAGTAGTGGCGCACCAGGCGGTAGACCGTGTCGTTCGCCTCCGAGCCCGAGCCCGTGAAGAAGACGTGGTCGAGCCCCTTCGGCGTCAGCATGGACAGCTGCTCGGCCAGCTCGACGGCGCCCGGATGCGTCGTCTTGAAGAAGGTGTTGTAGTACTCGAGCTCGCACATCTGCTTGTGCACGGCGTCGGCGATCTCGCGCCGGCCGTGGCCGACCTGGCTGCACCAGAGGCCGGCCATGCCGTCGAGATACTTCTTGCCGTCGAAGTCCCAGAGCCACGAGCCCTCGCCCTTGACGATGACACGGGATCCCTCGGCCTTCAGCGCCTTGTAGTCGGTGAAGGGGTGCAGGTGGTGGGCGGCGTCGGCCCGCTGGTAGTCGGCTGTGGTCTGGCGGCGAAGGTCGAGCATGCGGGCGAACTCCAAGTTGAAGACGGAACGAACGTGGATCTCAGTGGCTGGACCGCAGGGTGGCGGTGACGAGGCCGGCGCCGATGAGCGCGCTGCCGCCGACGCGGTTGGCGAGACGGCGCAGGCCGCGCCGCCCGACGACATCGCGCGCCGAGCCGGCGGCCAGCGCGTAGGTCGTGTCGAACACCGCCGACACGCATCACGAAGGTGACGGCCAGGATCGCCACCTGCGGCAGGACCGGCGACGCGTGGTCGATGAACTGCGGCAGGAAGGCGAGGAAGAAGGCGATCGACTTGGGGTTGAGCGCGGTCACGGCGAAGGCGTGCAGGAACATGCGGCGGCCGCTCTCGGCCGGTGCCGCGTCCGCCTCCAGCGTTTCCGGCCGCTCGCGCCACAGCCGGATGCCGAGCCAGACGAGATAGACGGCGCCGACGAGCTTGACGGCGGTGAAGAGCGTGGCCGAGGCGGCGAGCAGCGCGCCGAGGCCGAGAAGGGCCGCCAGGATCGAGACGCAATTGCCGAGCGCGACCCCCGGCATGGTGAAGAGCGCCGCGGAGCGCCCGCGCGCCAGGCCGTAGCCGACGAGCATCATCACCGTCGGGCCCGGAATCAGGATCAGGAAGGTCGACGCCGCCAGGAAGGCGAGCCACGTCTCGAAGCTCATGTCACCGATCTCCCAAGAAGGGCCGGGCCGCACCGGCCGGCCCCGTCCGAACTCCGCTCGTCCCGGCGAGAGCCGGGATCCAGTGCCGCCCGACGGGCGCCTCGACGAGACGCCCTGCGTCCCGGCCTCCGCCGGGACGAGCGCAACGACGGGCAGGCGAGCGCCGGAACGCCCGGCGCGGCAGCCGCCCCTCACACGTTCATCAGCAGGTACTCGCGCTCCCACGGGCTGATCACCCGCATGAAGGTCTCGAACTCCTCCTGCTTGATCGCCGCGAAGGTCTTCACGAAGCCCTCGCCGAACATCTCCTTCAGGGGCTCGCATTCCTCGAACAGCGCCACCGCCTCGAGCAGGCCGCGCGGCAGGTCGTAGGGCAGGTGCCGCGCGCTGCCCTCGATCGGGCGCGGTCGGCTTGAGCTCTTCCTTCATGCCGAGCCAGCCGCACGCGAGCGAGGCCGCGATCGCGAGATAGGGGTTGGCGTCCGACGACGGGCACGCGGTTCTCCACCCGCCGCGCCGCCGGCGAGGAATAGGGCACGCGGATGCCGACCGTGCGGTTGTCGTAGCCCCACTGGATGTTGATCGGCGCCGCGGTGTAGCGCAGCAGGCGGCGGTAGGAGTTCACGTGCGGCGCCATCATCGCCATCACCGCCGGCAGGTATTTCTGCAGGCCCGCGATGAAGGAGTAGAACTTCTGCGTCGGCTCGCCCGCCTCGTCGGAGAAGATGTTGTCGCCGTTCTTGTCGACGATCGACTGGTGGATGTGCATCGCGCTGCCCGGCTCGCGCGCGATCGGCTTGGCCATGAAGGTCGCGTAGATGTCGTGGCGCAGCGCCGCCTCGCGGATCGTGCGCTTGAACATGAACACCTGGTCGGCGAGGTCGAGCGCGTCGCCGTGGCGCAGGTTGATCTCCATCTGCGCGGCGCCCTCCTCGTGGATCAGCGTCTCGATCTCGAGGCCCTGGTCGGCGGAGAAGGAATAGATGTCGTCGAACAGCGGGTCGAACTCGTTCATGGCGGTGATCGAGTAGGACGAGCGGCCGAACTCGGCGCGCCCCGAGCGGCCGACCGGCGGCTCGAGCGGGTAGTCCGGGTCCTTGTTCGGCTTGACGAGGTAGAACTCGATCTCCGGCGCGACGAGCGGCTGCCAGCCCTTGCCCTCGAAAAGCGCGAGCACCCGGCGCAGCACGTGGCGCGGCGCCAGCTCGACCGGGCGGCCGTCGCGGTAGACGGCGTCGTGGATGATCTGCGCCGTCGGGTCCTGCTCCCACGGCGTCAGGCAGAGCGTGGAGTAGTCCGGCACGAAGACGAGGTCGCCGTCGGCGGGATCGATCACGTCGATCCCGGTGAGGTCGGGATAGTCGCCGCTGATCGTCTGGTAGAAGATCGACCCCGGCATCGTCATCGCGGCGCCGTCGAAGAACTTCGCCGACGGCATCAGCTTGCCGCGCGGCACGCCCGCGACGTCGGGCACGAGGCACTCGATCTCCTCGACGCGCCGGGCGGCCATCCAGGCGCGCGCCTCGTCCACCGTGCGAACCCCGCGCAGCAACTCCACCACGCGCTTCTCGACCCGTCTCGTTGCCATGTTGCCAGAAGAAGCCGCCGCTACACCGGCCTCAACGCCCCTCGATTGAAAGAAATCGAGCCCGATTTTGTGATCACAATCCTTCGGAAGTCAATGCCGGCGGCCTCACGATCATCGGCCGCGGCCGGCTCCTTCAGGCCGCTCGGCAGGAGACCCTTGGCCATCAGGCCCATGCCTTCCCGGATGTCGTCGCGGATCGCGCGCGCCAGCGCCTCGGCGTCGCGCGTCTCGATCGCGCGGATCGCCGCCTCGTGGTGGTCGATCACCCAGCTCGTGCCGATGCGGCCGTAGACGACGCGCATGAAGGGCCCGGTGCGCAGCCACAGGCTCTCGATCAGCGGCACCAGCACCTCCGAGCCGCAGGCCGCGATAGATCGCGAAATGGAAGGCGTGGTTGGCGGCGACGTAGCCCTCGACGTCGCCGAGCCGCAGGTGCTCCTCGAGCTCGTCGTCGGTCCGCCGCAACAGCTGGACCATGCGCCGGTCGAGCCGCGGCAGCGCCCGGCGCGCCGCCTCGGGCTCGAGCGCCTCGCGGGCGAAGACGAGCTCCTCGAGGTCCTGCGTCGTCATCTCGGGCACGGCCACCCGGCGGTTCGGCTTCATCTCCAGCGCCCGCTCGGCGACCAGCCGCCCGACCGCCTCGCGCACCGGCATCGGGCTCACGCCGAGCTCGGCGGCGAGGCCGCGCAGCGTCAGCGCGCGCCCCGGCACGACGCGGCCGCCGATCAGCCGCGCCCGCAGCTCGCTGTACACCCGCTCGTGCACGGTCTCGCGGAAGCCCTCGCCCCCTTCGGCATCGGTCAAGTTGACAGCTCTCCCGAAAGCGTGATCACAATTCAGCTTAATCAGATCACTTCCCTCAAGGCAACGATCCACCTCGATGGCGACAGCCACGACCGGCCCGCAGCTCCTCTCCGACCGAGGACGAGGCGGAGACGTTACCTCGCCGAGCATTCCGACCTCGAGACGGTGGAGATGCTCCTGACCGACACGAACGGCGTCATCCGCGGCAAGTGGGCGCCGCCCGGGACGCTCGAGGAAGGCGTTCGACGGCGGCATCCAGCTGCCGCTGTCGCTGTTCGGCCTCGACGTTTGGGGCCGCGAGGTGCCGGAGACGGGGCTGCACATCGAGACCGGCGACCGCGACGGCAACTGCTACGGCGTGCCGGGCTCGATCGTGCCGGTCACCTGGGCGAGGCGGCCGACGGCCCAGGTGCTGCTGTCGATGTACGAGCCCGACGGCACGCCCTTCTTCGCCGACCCGCGGCACCGGCTGCGCGCCGTGCTCGACCGCCTCGAGGCGCGCGGCCTGAAGCCGGTCGTCGCCTTCGAGCTCGAGTTCTACCTCGTGCGCCCGGGCTTCGAGACGGAGGCGCAGTCGAGCCCCCTCCCCGTCACGCACGGCCGCGGCGGGCCGGAGCGGCAGCGCATGTACTCGATCTCCGAGCTGTCCACGCAGGAGGATTTCTTCGACAGCCTGCGCGAGGCGGCCGCCGCCCAGAACATCCCGATCGACACGATCATCTCCGAGGCCGGGCCCGGCCAGTTCGAGGTCAATCTCGTCCACCGCTCCGACGCGATGGCGGCGGCCGACGACGCGCTGCTCCTGCGGCGGCTGATCGGCGGCACCGCGCGCCGGCACGGCCTGCAGGGCCTCGTTCATGGCCAAGCCGTTCCAGGAATGGCCGGGCAACGGCATGCACGTCCATGTCAGCGTGCTCGACGAGAGCGGCACGAACGTCTTCTCCCGCGGGGCGGCGGGCGAGCGCCTGCTCCAGTCCGCGGTGGCCGGCACGCTGCGCACGATGACCGACTGCCTGGCCCTGTTCATCAACACGTTCAACGGCTTCCGCCGGCTCGCGCCGGGCTCCTACGCGCCGACCCGCGTCACCTGGGGCACCAACAACCGCTCCGTCGCCGTGCGCGTGCCGATCTCGAAGCCGGACGCCCGGCGCCTCGAGCACCGCATCGCCGGCGCCGACGCCAACCCGTATCTCGTCCTGGCCGGCGATCCTCGCCGGCATGCTGTGCGGCATCGAGGAGGAGCTCGATGCCGCCGCCGGCCGTCGAGGGCAACGCCTACGAGGGCGAGGGCCAGGGCGAGGAGCTGACCGACTACATGGAGGAGGCCGTCGAGGCGTTCGAGCGGTCGAGCTTCATCGCGGAAGCCTTCGGCGAGGATTTCCGCCATCTCTTCGCCGAGCTGAAGAAGGCGGAGCAGGCGGTCTTCGACGAACGCATCTCGCGCCTGGAGCACGAGACGTACCTGTAATTGCTGCGATGCCACATGGCATTGCCAAGAGGCGCAAAGCCCGATTTCATGGCCGCGGAACAGCGACAGCATATCGACCATACAACCGGAAGGAGAGCTGCATGATCTCACGTCTCGCACTCGCCGCAGCGATGGTGGCCGCGCTCGGCGTCACCGGCGCAGCCGCGCAGGAAGAGAAGGTGGTCAACGTCTACAACTGGTCGGACTACATCGACGAGGATGTCCTCCAGCAGTTCACCAAGGAGACCGGGATCAAGGTCGTCTACGACGTCTTCGATTCCAACGAGATCCTCGAGACCAAGCTTCTCGCCGGCGGCACGAACTACGACGTGGTCGTGCCGACCGGCCTCGTTCCTGGCCCGCCAGATCCAGGCCGGCGTGTTCCAGAAGCTCGACAAGGACCAGATCCCGAACCTCAAGTACCAGTGGAAGCAGATCGAGGAGCGCCTGTCCAAGTACGATCCCGGCAACGAGCTACGCCGTGAACTACATGTGGGGCACGACCGGGATCGGCTACAACGTCGACAAGATCAAGGAGCGCATGCCCGACGCGCCCGTCGACTCCTGGGACATGATCTTCAATCCCGACGTCGTCTCCAAGTTCAAGGACTGCGGCATCGAGGTGCTCGACGCACCGACCGAGCTCATTCCCGCCGCGCTCAACTATCTCGGCCTCGACCCGGATTCCAAGGACCAGGAGTCGATCGAGAAGGCGCAGGACCTGCTCCTGAAGATCAGGCCCAACATCCAGAAGTTCCACTCCTCCGAGTACATCAACGCGCTCGCCAACGGCGACATCTGCCTCGCCGTCGGCTGGTCGGGCGACGTCCTGCAGGCGCGCGACCGCGCGGCCGAAGCCGACAACGGCGTCACGGTCGCCTACTCGATCCCGAAGGAGGGCGCGCTGATGTGGTTCGATTCCTTCGCCGTGCCGAAGGACGCGCCGCACCCGGACAACGCCATGAAGTTCATCAACTTCATGATCCAGCCGAAGATCGCCGCGCAGAACACGAACTACGTGTTCTACGCGAACGGCAACAAGGGCTCGCAGGAATATGTCGACAAGGAGATCCTGAACGATCCCGCGATCTATCCCGACGAGAACACGCTGGAGCGTCTCTACACCGTCACGCCCTACGACCCGCGGGCGCAGCGCGTGCTGACCCGGGCGTGGACCCGCGTGAAGTCCGGCACGTAAGGCCGATCAAGGTGCAGGCGGGGGCCGATCGGCCCCCGCCCTCGTTTCGCCGGGTGTGTGTGGGGGCCTCCTGAATGGCGACCGGACCGATCAAACGCAGCTTCTCGCCGTGGCTAGACCCCGACGCGAAGCCGTTCATACGCTTCGAGAACATCACCAAGCGGTTCGGCGAGTTCGTCGCCGTCGACAACGTCAATCTCGACGTCTTCGAGCGCGAGTTCTTCTCGCTGCTGGGGCCGTCGGGCTGCGGCAAGACCACGCTCCTGCGCATGCTCGCCGGCTTCGAGACGCCGAGCTCGGGGCGCCTGCTGCTCGACGGGCAGGACATCTCCGGCATGCCGCCGCACCGCCGGCCGGTGAACATGATGTTCCAGGCCTACGCGCTGTTCCCCCACATGAGCGTGGAGAAGAACATCGCCTTCGGCCTGAAGCAGGACGGCCTGCCGAAGGCGGAGATCGAGGAGCGCGTCGCCGAGATGCTGCGCCTCGTCAAGCTCGAGCCGTTCGCCAAGCGCCGGCCGAACCAGCTTTCGGGCGGCCAGCAGCAGCGCGTGGCGCTCGCCCGCTCGCTCGCCAAGCGGCCGAAGGTGCTGCTCCTCGACGAGCCGCTCGGCGCGCTCGACAAGAAGCTGAGGGGCGAGACGCAGTTCGAGCTGATGGACCTGCAGGAAAACCTCGGCCTCACCTTCGTCATCGTCACGCACGACCAGGAGGAGGCGATGACCGTCTCCGACCGCATCGCCGTGATGGACCAGGGCCGGCTCATCCAGGTCGCGACGCCCTCCGAGATCTACGAGACGCCGAACTCGCGCTACGTCGCCGGCTTCATCGGCGAGGTGAACTTCCTCGAGGCGACCGTCGTGAAGGCGGAGAACGACCTCTTCGAGCTCGAGAGCGACAAGTGGGCGACGAAGATCGTCGCCACGGCCGGCGACCACCGGGTCGAGCCCGGCGGCACGGCATGGCTGTCGATCCGGCCCGAGAAGATGCGCATCTCGCTCGACACGCCGGGCGACACGAGCGTCAACTGCGTTCCCGGCGAGGTGTGGGACGTCGCCTATTTCGGCGACATCTCGACCTATCACGTCAAGCTGGACTCCGGCGAGGTCGTGAAGGCCTCCGTGACCAACCAGACGCGCCTCGTCGAGCGCCCGATCGGCTGGGAGGACCGCGTCTGGCTGTCCTGGTCGCAGGACGCCGGCGTGGTCCTGACGCAGTGAGGTAGCCGGCGATGGCAAGCGGTCCCGACAAGCAGACGAGCCGGCTCGGACGTCTCTCCGTCCGCCTGCTGCCCTATGCGCTGGCTCCTCGTCTTCTTCCTCGTCCCGTTCCTGATCGTCTTCAAGATCTCGCTCTCCGAGGTCACGCTGGCGATGCCGCCCTACGTGCCCTCCTTCGACTTCGCGGAGGGCATCTCCGGCTTCTTCGGCAAGCTGAAGCAGCTGTCGCTCGACAACTACGCCTTCCTGTTCAGCGACGACCTCTACATCCTGTCCTACCTGTCGAGCCTGAAGATCGCGGCGATCTCGACCTTCCTCGTGCTGCTGATCGGCTATCCCGTGGCCTACGGCATGGCGCGGTCGCCGCGGGCGTGGCGGCCGACGCTCCTGATGCTCGTGATCCTGCCGTTCTGGACGAGCTTCCTGATCCGCGTCTACGCCTGGATCGGCATCCTGTCGCGCGAGGGGCTGCTCAACAACTTCCTGATGTCGACCGGCCTGATCGACAGCCCGCTCGTCATCCTCAACACCAACATCGCCGTCTATATCGGCATCGTCTATTCCTACCTGCCCTTCATGATCCTGCCGCTCTACGCCTCGCTCGAGCGGATGGACGAGAGCCTGCTCGAGGCGGCGGCCGACCTCGGCTCGCCGCCGCTCAAGAGCTTCTGGGTGATCACCTTCCCGCTGTCGCTGCCGGGCGTGCTGGCGGGCTGCTTCCTCGTCTTCATCCCGGCGGTCGGCGAGTTCGTGATCCCCGACCTGCTCGGCGGCTCGCAGACGCTGATGATCGGCCGCACGCTGTGGACGGAGTTCTTCAACAACCGCGACTGGCCGATCTCCTCGGCGGTGGCGGTCATCCTGCTCCTGATCCTGGTCATCCCGATCGTGATCTTCCAGAACCTGCAGCAGCGCCAGCAGGAGAAGAACGCATGAGACGCGGGCCCTCGCCGTTCAACGTCGTGTCGCTGGTGATCGGCTTCGCCTTCCTCTACCTGCCGATCGTCCTCCTGGTGATCTACTCGTTCAACGCCGGCCGAAACGTCGCGGTGTGGACCGGCTGGTCGACGCGCTGGTACGGCGAGATGCTGCACAACGACCAGCTGCTCGCCGCCGCCTGGGTCACCCTGCGGGTCGCGTTCCTCTCGGCGACCGTCGCGACCGTGCTCGGCACGCTCGCGGCGATCGTGCTGGTGCGGCACGGGCGCTTCCGCGGCCGCACGCTGTTCTCGGGCATGGTCTACGCGCCGCTCGTCATGCCGGACGTGATCACCGGCCTGGCGCTGCTCCTCCTGTTCGTCGCGATCGACTTCGACCGCGGCTTCTGGACGGTGACGATCGCCCACATCACCTTCTCGATGTGCTTCGCCGCCGTCGTCATCCAGTCGCGGCTCCTGACCTTCGACCGCTCGCTCGAGGAGGCGGCGATGGATCTCGGCTGCCCGCCGGCCAAGGCGTTCTTCGTCATCACCCTGCCGATCATCGCGCCGGCGATCGTGGCGGGCTGGATGCTCTCCTTCACCCTGTCGCTCGACGACCTCGTCATCGCGAGCTTCACCACCGGCCCCGGCGCCACCACCCTGCCGATGCGCATCTATTCCGCGGTGCGGCTCGGCGTGACGCCCGAGATCAACGCGGTCTGCTCGATCCTCGTCGCGATCGTCACGACGGGCGTCATCATCGCCTCCGTCGTCACCAAGCGGCAGGAGGTCGAGCGGCAGCGGGCGGAGCGGCTGGCCGCGGCCGCGCCGTAGCGGGCCGCCGCGGCGAGGCCGAAGTCGCGCTGGCCGAAGCCCCGCTGGCCGAAGTCCGGCTGGCAGAAGTCCCGGTGCGCGATCGTGATCGATGTCTCTTGAAAGCGGGCGTTCCGCTCGGCCCAGGCGCAGGCGCGTCTCAGCGCAGCCCGAGAGGGCCCCTGAACGGCATCTCCGTGCCGCGCAGAAGGCGCCGCAGCTGCGGCTCGAAGCGGATCGGGTCGATCGCCACGGCGGTCGGCGCCGCGCGCTGCATCAGCCACTTGGTCGGCGGGTAGACGCGCGGCTGCGCCAGGGTGCCGCGGATCACGAGCGGCATCTCCGGGATGGCCTCGGTGCCGGAGGGCTCGTCCGTCAGGCGCACCGTCGCCGTCGCGTCGATCGTCGTCTCCGGCAGCGCGACCGTGCCGGTTCCGGTCACCGACAGCGCCCCGGCGTCGAGCTCCATGTGCTCGATCATGGCCGCGCCGTGGTCGAACTTGAAGGACGCGGCGAGCTCCTGGAACTGGCTCGCCCCCTTCGGGGCGGCGGGAAGGTCCTCGAGGCGGCCGGAGGCCAGCGCCTGCGCCACGCGCTGCGCCTCGATCCCCGCGATGGAGCCGCCCTTGACCTCCATGCTGCCGTTGCCGGCCATGTTCCGCATGACCTGGCGCAGCGTGTGGCCGCGGCCGCTCGCATTGAGCCGGAGCGAGCCCTCGCCGCGCACCTGGCCGAGCCCGACGAGCGCCTGGAAGAGCGGCTGCACCTCGACGCCGTCGAGCGCCACGACGCAGTCCCAGCGCGCGGTCCCGGCGTCCTTGGCGAGGCTGAGCGTGCCGGCCCCGATGCCGTCATAGAGCTCGGTCTCGCCGATCCCCAGCACGAAGGAGCCGCGCCGCGAGGTGACGGTCGCCGCGGTCCGGCCGAGCGTCATCTCGCCCAGCAGCACGCGCGCCGCCGAGAAGCGCACGTCCGCCTCGAGACGGTCGAGGTGGTTGGGGTCGAGCTGGCGGTCGAGCAGCGGCCGCGCCGCCGCGTCGTCGCCGTCCGGGGCGGGGTGATAGACGGTCAGGTCGAGCGTGTCGGAGGCGAGCGTGCCGCGCAGCGCGGGCACGCTCGAGGACAGGTCGAGCTCCAGCGTGCCGTCGGCCTGGTTGCCGTCGAGCGACACCTCGGCGTCGGAGACGGAGGCGACCTTGTTGACGAGGTGCAGGTCGCCCGACACCGACATCTCGTTGAAGCCCGGGCCGTCGGGGAACTCGGTGCCCATCAGCTCGACGAGCTTGCGCAGCGAGCCGGCCTTGAGATTGAACTGGCCGTTGAGCTGCAGATCCGCGCCGGCCGCCGCCTGGCCGCGGAAATGCAGCGACGCGCCGGCCGTCGAGGCGTTGAGCTGCAGCCCGCCGCGCCCGCCGCGCATCAGGCGCAGCGGCACGTTGGCGCTGAAGCCGGCGTCGAAGATCTCGCCCCGCCAGACGCCGGACAGCTTGCCTTCCGCCCAGCTGGCGAGCCGCGGCCAGTTGACCTCGCCGCTCAGCGCCGAGACCTCCTCGCGCGTGTCGCTGCGGCGGTCGACGAACAGGACCTGGCCGTCCTCGATGCCGATGCGGCCGACGCGGACCGCCGGCACCGGCTCGCCCTCCGGCGCGAGCGCGGCGTGGCCGAGGATGCCGCCCGAGCCGGCGCGCCAGTTCTCGGTGCCGTCGGCCTCGCGGACCAGCGTGATGCGGGGACGGACGAGCTTGAAGGAATCCGCGCTCAGCCGGCCGGTGAGCAGCCGCCAGACGTCGAGCGTGCCGATGAGCCGGTCGGTCGTCGCGAGCGGCGGCGCGTCGGGCCGCCCCGCCTCGCGGAACGTCACGTCGCTCAGCTCGAAGCGCGGATCGGGAAAGAGACTCAGCCGGGTCGGGCCGCGAACCACGACCTCGAGGCCGGTCAGGCTCGCCGCGCGCTCGATCACCTGCTGCCGGACGCTCTCCGGCGAGATGAAGACGCTGAAGGCCGCCAGCACGACCGCCAGCGCGACGGCCACGGCAAGTCCTGCACCAATCAGCCTTCGCACCAACGCCATACGGCCTCACATCGCGGCGCCGGTACGGCACCCCCGTCCATTTCTCCTAGCTCGCGGCGAACACCTTCGTCAAACGGACAAGCCCCGCCCCGGATGGACAAGCCTTGGCGGGGGCGAGGCCACTGTGGCAAAAGGCTGGCACATGCAAGGGAGTGCCGAATGACCGACGCACCGCTGTGGAGCCCCTCCGCGGAATCCACGAGCCAAGCCAACATCTCCCGCTTCATCGAGATCGTGAACGCCCACGAAGGCGCCGACATCGCCGACTACCGGGCGCTGCACCGGTTCTCGGTGGAGAAGCCGGAGGTCTTCTGGTCGCTCCTGTGGGACTTCTGCGAGGTGCGCGGCGACAAGGGCGAGCGCGTCCTCGAGCACGGCGACCGCATGCCGGGCGCCGCCTTCTTCCCCGACGCCTCCCTCTCCTACGCCGAGAACCTCCTGCGCCGCACCGGCTCGCACGAGGCGATCATCTTCCGCGGCGAGGACAAGGTCGAGCGGCGCATGTCGTGGGACGAGCTCAACGCCCTCGTCTCCCGGCTGCAGCAGGCCTACCGGGCGCACGGCGTGGGGCCCGGCGACCGGGTCGCCGCCATCCTGCCGAACATGCCGGAAGCGGCCGCGTGCTTCTACGCCGCCTCCTCGGTCGGCGCCGTCTGGTCGTCCTGCTCGCCCGACTTCGGCGAGCGCGGCGTGCTCGACCGCTTCGGCCAGATCGAGCCGAAGGTGCTGATCGTCTGCGACGGCTACTGGTATGCCGGCAAGCGCATCGACCTGACGGAGAAGCTGGCCGCCATCGTGCGGCAGCTGCCGACGGTGGAGCAGGTGATCGTCGTCCCGCATCTCGGCCAGGCCGAAGAGGTGGCGGGGGCGCTGCCGGACGCGCTGACCCTCGAGACGGCGCTGTCGCCGTTCGAGGCGCAGGAGCCGACCTTCGAGCGCCTGCCGTTCGCGCACCCGCTCTACATCCTGTTCTCGAGCGGCACGACGGGCGTCCCCAAATGCATCGTGCACGGCCAGGGCGGCGCGCTGCTGCAGCACCTGAAGGAGCACCGGCTGCAGTGCGACGTCAGGCCCGGCGACCGCGTGTTCTACTTCACCACGCTCGGCTGGATGATGTGGAACTGGCTCGTCTCCGCGCCCGCCTCCGAGGCGACGCTCGTCCTCTATGACGGCTCGCCCTTCCACCCCCGGCCCGAGATCCTGTTCGACTACGCGCAGGACGAGCGCATCAGCCTGTTCGGCACCTCCGCGAAGTTCATCGACGCCGCCCGCAAGGCCGGCCTGAAGCCCGCCGAGACCCACGACCTGCACGCCCTGCGGCTCATCACCTCGACCGGCTCGCCGCTCGCACCCGACGGCTACGACTACGTCTACGCCGCGGTGAAGCCCGACGTGCAGCTCGCCTCGATCTCCGGCGGCACCGACATCGTCTCGTGCTTCGTGCTCGGCAATCCGCTGGAGCCCGTGTGGCGCGGCGAGATCCAGGGCCCGGCCCTCGGCATGGCGGTCGACGTCTGGGACGAGGACGGCCGCGCGTGCCGGCCCGGCATCAAGGGCGAGCTCGTCTGCACGAAGCCCTTCCCGAGCATGCCCGTCATGTTCTGGAACGATCCCGACGGCGCCAAGTACCGCAGCGCCTATTTCGAGCGCTTCGACAACGTGTGGTGCCACGGCGACTTCGCGGAGTGGACCGAACATGGCGGCATGGTCATCCACGGCCGCTCCGACGCGACGCTCAACCCCGGCGGCGTGCGCATCGGCACGGCCGAGATCTACGCGCAGGTCGAGCAGCTGCCGGAGATCGTCGAGGCGATCGCCATCGGCCAGGACTGGGACAACGACGTGCGGATCGTCCTGTTCGTGCGCCTGAAGGAGGGCGTCGTCCTCGACGAGGCGCTCGCCGACACGATCCGGAAGAAGATCCGCTCCGGCGCCAGCCCGCGCCACGTGCCGGCCAGGATCGTCGCCGTCGCCGACATCCCGCGCACCAAGTCCGGCAAGATCACCGAGCTCGCCGTGCGCGACATCGTCCACGGCCGCGACGTGAAGAACAAGGAGGCGCTCGCCAACCCCGAGGCGCTCGAGCACTACCGCGACATCGAGGCGCTGAGGTCCTGAGCCTCACGCTTCGGGCGCCAGCCCTCGATCGTCGCGCGGCGGACGCCTCGGGCGGTGCGGGCGAGGAGCACGACCGGGACGATGCCGACGGCGACGATGGTGAGCGCGCCGAGTGCGCCGCGGTCGACCATCTCCATCGAGGCGTGGCTGTAGACGGTGGTCGCCAGCGTCTCGAAGTTGAAGGGCCTGAGCAGGAGCGTCGCCGGCAGCTCCTTCATGGCGTCGACGAAGACGAGCAGCGCCGCCGTCGCCAGCGCCGGCCGCATCAGCGGCACGTGGACCTCGCGCAGCGTGCCGACCGCCGTGCGCCCGAGCGACCGCGCCGCCATGTCGAGATGCGGCGAGATGCGCTGCAGCCCCGCCTCGATCGCGCCGTGCGACACCGCGAAGAACCGCGTCGTGTAGGCGTAGACCAGGGCCGCGCCCGATCCCGTGAGCAGCAGGCCGGTCGAGACGCCGAACCAGCCGCGCATCAGCCCGTCCAGCGCGTTGTCGAAGGCGGCGAGCGGGAACAGGATGCCGATCGCCAGGACGGTGCCGGGCACCGCGTAGCCGATGCCGGCGAGCCGCCCGGCCGTCCGCACCGTCGCCGCCCCCGTCAGCCGCACCGCGTAGGTGACGATGGTCGCCGTCGCGACGGCCACCAGCGCGGCGAGGATCGACAGGGTGAAGCTGTGGCGGGCGAGCTCCGCGTATTCGCCGAGGTCTGTGTAGGGCAGCTGCCGCAGCGCCGCGTCGGCGAGGTAGGCGGCGGGCACGGCGAAGCCGAGCAGCACGGGCACGAGGCAGGCGAGGAACGCCGCGAGGGCCCGCCAGCCGCCGAGCGCCGTGACGCGGGCCGGGCGCGCCCGCGCGTTCTGGTCGTGGAAGCGCTGCGCCCGCCGGCCGCGCCGCTCGAAGACGAGGAGCAGGAGGACGACGAGCAGCATCGCGCAGGCGATCTGCGCCGCGCCGCCGAGGTCGCCGCGATTGGTCCAGGTCGAGTAGACCGAGACGGTGAGCGTGCGGATGCCGAGAAACTGCACCGCGCCGATGTCGTTCAGGCACTCCATCAGGGCGAGCGTCACGCCGACGACCAGCGACGGCCGCGCCAGCGGCAGCGCGACCCGGAAGAAGGTCTGGACCGGCCCGCGCCCGAGCGCCCGGCTGACGTCGAGCACGGCGCCGGACTGCATCAGGAAGCTCGCCCGCGCCGACAGGTAGACGTAGGGATAGAGCACGAAGGACAGGAGCACGATCCCGCCGCCGAGCGAGCGGATCTCGGGGAACCAGTAGTCGCGCGCGCTGGCGAGGCCGAACGTCGCGCGCAGGGCCGTCTGGACGGGGCCGATATAGTCGAGGATCTCGACATAGACATAGGCGACGACATAGGTCGGCACCGCCAGCGGCAGGAGCAGCATCCACTCGAAGAGGCGCCGGCCGGGAAAGGCGTGCATCGTCACGAGCCAGGCGGTGGCGAGGCCGACCGCGGCCGTGAGCAGCCCGACGCCGAGCATCAGGAGCCCGGTGGTGCGGGTGGATTCCACGAGCACCGTCGAGAAGAGGTGGCCCCAGACGCCCCAGTCGCCCCGCGCCGCGAGCACGGCGACCGAGACGAGCGGCATGAGCGCGACGAGCGCCACCGCCGCGGCGGCGAGCACGGCGGCCTTCTCGCCGCGGCCGCGCCGCCGCCAGGTCTCGAGCGCCAGCCGCAGCCGCGACGGGCCCTCCGCGAGCCCCGGCGCGGCGCCCGGTCCGGCGAGGTCCGTCAGGAGCTCGGCCCCTGGTCGAAGCCGACCTCGTCGACCAGCTCGCTCGCCCTGGCGCGCAACTCGCCGATCTCGGCGAGGGGCAGGTCGTCCGCCTGGAGCTCGCCCCAGGAGGCGACGGTGTCGGAGACCGGCACGCCGTCCTTCACCGGGTATTCGTGGTTCGTCTCGGCGTAGAGGCGCTGCGCCTCGTCGGAGGTGAGGAAGGCGAGCAGCTCGCGCGCCTCGTCGGGATGCGGCGCGTGCTTCAGCAGCACCGCGCCCGAGACGTTGACGTGCGTGCCGCGCGACTGGGATTTCGGGAAGAGCACCTTGATCGCCTTCGCCCATTCCTGCTGCTCGGGCTGGCGCTCGTTGTTCGTCATCAGGCCCATGTAGTAGGTGTTGGCCAGCGCGATGTCGCACTCGCCGGCGAAGATGCCCTTGGCCTGGGCGCGGTCGTCGCCGCTCGGCCGCCGGGCGAGGTTCTCCTTCACGCCCTCGATCCACTGCCGCGCCGCATCCTCGCCCCGGTGGGCGATCACGGAGGCGAACAGGCCGATATTGTAGGGATGCTGGCCGGAGCGGGTGCAGATGCGGCCCTTCCACTTCGGGTCGGCCAGCTCCTCGTAGGTGATCGCGTCCTGCCCGACGCGCTCGCGCGAGGCGTAGACGACGCGGGCGCGCAGCGACAGCGCCACCCACTGGCCGTCGGGATCGCGGTATTTCGCCGGCACGTTCTCGCGCACCGCCTCGGACCCGATCGCCTGCGTGATGCCCATGTCCTTGGCGCGCTTCAACGTCCCGATGTCGACGGTGACGAGCAGGTCGGCGGGGGTGTTGCGGCCCTCGGCGGCGATGCGCTCGACGAGCTCGTCCTTGCCGAAGAGGACGTTGACCTCCGTCCCCGTCTCCTCGGTGAAGCGGTCGAGCAGCGGCTTGATGAGCCCGGGCTCGCGCGTCGTGTAGACGTTGACCTCGGCCGCCGCCCCGCCCGCCGTCGCCAGCGGCGCCGCCGCGATGGCCGCGAGGAGGCAGGCCGCCCGGCCCCTGTCCCGCCAGATGTGGCGCATGTCGTTCTCCATCTCCCCAAGGGGATGCCCGCCTCCGGCGCGCGCCCCGGTTCCCTTTCTCGCCGCCACGATGGTTTAAGCAGCATCCAAAAGTCAACAATAATGGGGAGGCGGTTAAGACCCTAGAATCGTTCAAGTATCTGCATCTGCAGCGGCTGCCGGGCGGCGCATGCCCTTGGGCCGCAAGCGGATATCGCACGCGAAGGGTCGGTCCGGAGGCGGCTCGGCGCCCGGCACGGCTCGGACGCTTGCGCAATCGTGATCGCGGCCGGGGCCCCGGCGGGCTACTGGCCGAGCACGCGTGCCCGGGGGAAGACGATCTCGACGAGCGTGCCCTCGCCGGGCCGCGAGCGGATCGCGAACTGCGCGCGGTTCGCCTCGGTCAGCGCCTTGGTCAGGGGCAGGCCGAGGCCGGAGCCCTTGAGGCCCGTCTCGTGCCGCGCGCCGACCTGGCGGAACGGCTCGAGCGCCAGCGCCGTCTCCTCCTCCGTCATGCCGACGCCGGTGTCGCGCACGCGCAGCGCCACGCCGCCCTCCGCCGTGACGACGGAGGACACGATGACCTGCCCGCCGGCGGAGGTGAACTTGATGGCGTTCGACAGGAGATTCATCATCACCTGGCGCAGGCTGCGCGAATCCGCCACCACCGGCGGCACCGTGCCCGACAGGCTCGTGCGGATGATGACGCGCTGGCGGTTCGCCTGCGGCTGCATGATCGCGACGGTCTGCTCGATGATGTCGTTGAGCCGGATGCCGGTGAAGGACAGGTCGAGCCGGCCCGCCTCGACCTTGGAGAGGTCGAGCAGGTCGTTGACGAGGCTCATGATGTGCTCGCCGCTCTCGCGCACGTCGGTCAGGTACTCGCGGTAGCGGTCGTTGCCGAGCGGCCCGAAGCGCTCCTCCAGCATCACCTCGGCGAAGCCGATGATGGCGTTGAGCGGCGTGCGGATCTCGTGGCTCATCTTGGCCAGGAAGTCGGATTTCTTCTCGTTCGCCTGCTCGGCGCGCCGGCGGGCGGTCATCGCCTCGGCCTCGGCCGTCTTGAAGCGGCGCAGGTCGCGCAGCACGAGGCAGGTCTGCTCCGTGCCGCCGGCGACGATGGGCGCCCCGGTCAGGAGCACGGGAACGGCCGCGCCGTCCGTGTCGAGCAGCACCTCCACGCCATCCTTCGTGCGGTCGCGGCAGCCGGTCGACAGCGCGTCGAGATAGTCCTCCGCAACGGCCCGGTGGTCGTCGGCCACCAGCGCCAGGAAGGGCCGCCCCACGAGCACGTCCTCGGCTTCGGCGAACAGCGCCTCGGCGGCGGGATTCAGCTCCTCGATGCGCCCCTCCCGGTCGAGCACCAGCGTGCCGTCGGAGGCGAGGTCGATGATGGCACGCAGCCGCTCGTTGTCGGCCTCGAGCGGCGACACCGGCTCGGCCCGGCGCAGCGCCATGAGCATGGCGGGGCCGTCGAGCCACTCGACCCGCGACAGCCGCGCCTCGACGTCGAGCGGGCTGCCGTCGCGGTGCCGGCCGCGCACCGTCGTGCCGCCGGCCTCGCGCGGCGTCCGCCCCTCGAGCAGCCCCGCGAGGCCGCCGGCGATCTCGAGGTCGTCGAGATCGGTGAAGCCGAACATCTCGAGGAAGGCGCGGTTGGCGAAGATCAGGTCCTCGTCGCGCACGATGCCGACGCCCCAGGGAAGCCTTGCCAGGAGATCGAGCGCCAGCCGCTCCGTCGCGGGCCGCGCCGGCGCGGCGGGGCGGCACTTTCAGTGGTGGGCGAAGGCTCCGGTGCCGGGGGCACGGCGGCCGCCGGCGTCTCGCCCGCCGTGGCTTCGCCCTCGGGCGACGCAGCCGGCGCCGCGCCGGCATCGGCCGGCACGTCCTTCGACTTCTCGAACGGAAGCCTCGCGCCGAGGGCGCGGGCGATCGCGTGAAAGGCGCTGCGCTCGCTCTCGTTGAGCTTCGCCTCGGGCAGCATCTCGCGCACCTTGGAGGTGTGGAGGCGCAGCACGTTGCTGGGCGTGCGCTCTTCGCGCTCGCCGGCCTCCTGCGCCTGCTCCGCCGCATCGGCCGCGGCCTCGCCCGCCTGCCGCTCGGCCTCCGACCGGCTCGTCCTCGGCGGCTTGCGCGGCGGCATCCTCCTCGGGGGCCGGCACCTCGGCGTCTTCGGGCTCGTCCGTTCCGGCGTCCGGAGGGGCGGCCTCCTCTTCGGCCGACGCGGCAGGGCCTGCCTCGACGACCGGGGCGGGTGCCTGCGGCTCCTCCCCTTCGGCCGCCTCGGCCACCTGCGGCTCATCCGCCAGGATCTCGCCGAAGCCGCGATAGCCGAGGAACTGGCGCCGCTCGCCGAAGCGCGGCAGCGCGGCCAGCCTGACGCCGGCATGGCCGCCGGCCTCGCGCGGCCATTCCACGACGACGCCGCTCCAGGTGTCGCGCGTCTCGATCAGCCGGCCGATCTCGCCGTCGGGGTCGAGCGCCAGCTCCGAGGACACCTCGTTCCAGGTCCGGCCGACGATCTCGCCGTTGCGGCCGACCGCCTCGGCGAGCGCCGGCCCGACCTCGGCGATGCGGCCCTCGGGATCGAGGGCGAAGGTGAAGCGCCTCGGCGACCGGGACGGCGGCGGCGGGACGGCTCTCCCGGGGGCTGGCGGCGGCGCGGCGACGACCGGCTCGTCCTCGGCATCCTCGTCGGTGGTGGTCCCGTGCCCGGACGGGCCGGCCTCGACGGCCGGTTCGGGATCCGCCTCGGGCGCAGTGTCCCCGGCAGGCCGCGTGTCATCGGCTCGCGGCGTATCATCGGCTCGCGGCGTGTCATGGGCGCTCGGCGTGTCATGGGCGGCCGCGTGCGCCGCTTCGGCGGGCGCGTCGCCCTCGCCGCCTGTGCGCACGGCCTCGGCCGTCGCGATCGGCTGGTCGGCCGGGTCGAACGCGTGGCGCAACGTCTCCGCCGGCGGCTCCGCCGATGCCCGGGACGCGCCCTCGGAGGCCGCAATGGCGACCGTCACGGTGCCCGACGACGAGGGCAGCTCGAGGGCCTGCCCGTCCGGCAGCGCCTCGCCGGCGTCCGTCGCGGCGCGGTTGGCGTAGATCCGCTCTCCGTCGACCGCGGCGGTGACGGGACGCGGCTCCTCGCCGAACAGGATGTCGAGCCGGGCCGGCAGCGGCCGGGCGTCGGCCTTGCCGCCCACCGCGACGACGAGCACGAGGCCCGGCGCATCGCCGCCGAGGACCCGGCAGCGGCAGGCGGTGGGGATCGGAAGGGCACCGGTCGACAGGCGGAGCATCGCCATGCGCGCGCCGCCATCGGCAGGCAGCGAGGCGGCGACGCGCTCGATCTGCTGGCCGAAGGAATCCTTCGGGCCGAAGCTGCGGGCGCGCAGCCGCTGGAGGCTCGGCTCGCCGAACAGGGAGACCGCCCCCGCATTCGCGAAGCGAACGAGGCTCGAGGTGACATCCCAGACCCAGGCGGGCTGATCCGACAGCGCGATGTCCGCGACGCGGCCGTCTTGCAGGATGTCTATCAGGGCGAGGCCAGAGGGCATTCCGTTCCGGTCGATGGTTCCAAAGGTGCGACAAACCGCCACGCGCCCGGTCTCCGGCCTCTGGAGATCGGCAGACCGCCTCCACCGCCCGGCGATCCCGACGCTCTTTTATAGGCAACGCCCGGCCGGCGCGTCCAGCAATGCATGGAATCCGCAGGTTCCAAGCAAAGATACAGTTAAGATCGAAGGCGGCGGATTGCAGCGGCCCGGCCTCGGGGCCACATGGTGCGTCGCAACAAATGTTGCACCGCACAATGAATTTCCCTATGTTCCGCTGCGTGACCCTGAGGGGTCCCGAGACGGGGGTCAGGAAGAGAAGAAAGGTCCGCGCCCAATATCGAGGCGCTGGCCGCAAGGAGGTTCTACCATGACGGAAGCTGCCGGCAAACAGGCCGAAACGCAGACCAAGCAGGCGGCCGCCGCCGCCAAGAACGCTGCCGACAAGATGACCGGCGACGCGTTCGAGATCCCGACCGTGTTCCGCGACATGGCGGAGAAGACGGTCAGCCGCGCCAAGCAGAACTACGACGCGTACAAGAACTTCGCCGAAGAGGCGACCGAGGCGATGGAAGACGCGATGACGACGGCGAACAAGAACACCGCCGACATCCAGCGTCAGGCGCTGACCTCCGCCAAGGAGCAGATGAACGCCGGCTTCGATTTCGCCGAGAAGATGCTCTCCGCGAAGACCGTCTCCGAGGCGGTCGAGCTGCAGACGAGCTTCATGCGCCAGCAGTTCGAGGTCGCGCAGGCCCGGATGAAGGAGTTCCAGGAGCTTTCGACCCGCCTCCAGCAGGAGACGACGAAGCCCTTCACGAACAACTTCACGAAGGTGATGGAGAACTGGCGCGTCAGCGCCTGAGGCTCCATCTCTCGCATCGATACCAGGCCCGGCGGTCACCGCCGGGCCTTTGCGCATGATTGACGAGGCGGGGTAGAGACCCGTAAAAGGTGTCTCGACGCGCCGCGTCGCTTCTCCGTGCCGCCTTAGCTCAGTTGGTTAGAGCGCTGGATTGTGGATCCAGAGGTCCCCCGTTCAAACCGGGGAGGCGGTACCATTCCCTCTCCCTCTCCCGCCGATTCCGCCGACACCCGTGATCCGGCCGTGCGTCCCGCGACGTAATGTCGGCACGTTCACCCCGCGTTAGGTCCGCTCGCCTAAGAAGTAGCGCATGCGCGTCTCGGTCCCCACACTGCCCGCCACCCTGCCCGAGGATCTCCTCGCGAAGCTGCGCGGAATCCATGTCCTGATCGTGGACGAGGAGCGCTATTTCCGCGAGGTGCTGGTGCGCATCCTGCGGCACGTGCACATCACCCAGATCATGCAGGCCGGCAGCATCGCCGAAGCCCGCAAGATTCTCGAGAAGAAGAAGGTCTCGCTCGTCCTCAGCGACTACAAGCTGCCGGACGGCACGGGCCTCGACCTCGTGCGGCACGTCCGCGCCGACGGCTCGCAGGACCGCTACATGCCCGTCATCCTGCTGACCGGCGAGCTCGACCGGCCGCTCCTGCGCAAGGCGATCAACGGCGGCGTCGACGACTGCATGGTCAAGCCGCTGCGGCCGATCACGCTCTACCAGCGCATCGCCAAGCTCGTGCACCAGCCACCGGTCTATGTCGACATCCCCGGCGTCTATTTCGGCCCCGACCGCCGGCGCCGCGTCGACGAGATCGAGACGATCGAGGACCGCCGCAAGAAGGATGCGGTCGTCGCGAGGCATTCCGGCGGCATCATCCTCGACGAGGAGCGCGGCGAGGACGAGGCCCCCGACGCTGCCCAGGCCTCCGCCTCCGGCACCTGAACCCGGCGCCCCGTCCGGGCGTTGCAGCCTGCGATGAACGAGATCATCTCCGGCGCCGGCCACTTCGCCTCCGCTCTCGACCTGGCCGTGGGCCGCGCCCTCGCCGGCGTGGCGCGCCCGGCCGTGCTCCTGCAGCTCGCCGCCGTCGCGGTGGCGATCCCGGCGGCCGTCCTCGCCACCCGTTTCGTCGAGCCCATGCTCGAGGAGCGCCTGCGCCGCGTCCGCGACCGTCCGCGGCTGCTGCGCTTCCTGGCGCTCGTCCTGCGCCGCACGCGGTGGATCCTGCTCGCGGTCTTCCTGTGGATCGCCTATGCGGCGGCGCTCAGGCTGCCCGCCGGCGGCGACGCCGCGCTCCTGCGCCTGGCGGCGACGCTGGTCAGCGCCTGGGTCGCCATCTCGGTCGCCTCGCGCGTCGTGCGCAACCGCGCCGCGGCGCGCATGGTGGCGATCATCGGATGGAGCCTGCTGGCGCTCGAGATCCTCGGCGTGCTCGATCCGCTGGCGGCGCTGCTCGACGCGCGGGCGATGACGCTCGGCCCCGCCCGCATCTCGCTCCTGTCGCTCGTCAAGGGCCTGGCGATGCTCGTCGTCCTGCTCTGGCTGTCGCGCCTGCTGAGCGAGGGCATCGAGCGCCGCGTCAGCCGCTCGAGCGACCTCACGCCGTCGCTGCAGGTGCTGGTCGGCAAGCTCGCGCGCATCGCCTTCGTGGCCGTGGCGATCCTCGCCTCGCTCTCGGCCGTCGGCGTCGACGTCACCGCGCTCACCGTGTTCTCCGGCGCGCTCGGCCTCGGCCTCGGCTTCGGCATGCAGACGATCGTGTCGAACTTCATCTCCGGCATGATCATCCTGCTCGACAAGTCGATAAAGCCCGGCGACGTCGTCGAGATCGGCGACATGGTCGGCTGGGTGCGGACCTTGCGGGCCCGCTTCGTGTCGATCGTCACGCGCGACGGCCGCGAGATCCTCGTGCCGAACGAGCATTTCGTGAAGGAGAAGGTGATCAACTGGTACTACACCGACACGCGCGCCCGCCTCGACGTGCATTTCGGCGTCAGCTACGACAGCGACCCGCACCGCGGTGCGCGAGGTGGCGCGCGAGGCCGCCGGCGGCATTTCCCGCGTGCTCGGCGAGCCGGCGCCGGTGTGCCACATCACCGGCTTCGGCGACTCCTCGATCGACTTCATCCTGCGCTTCTGGATCGTCGACGCCCAGAACGGGCTGACGAACGTCCGCGGCGACGTCTATCTCGCCCTGTGGGACGCGCTGAAGGCGAACGGCATCGAGATCCCCTACCCGCACCGCCAGGTGATCGTCGCGGAGGGCGGCATGCGCCGCCCGGCCCCCGACTGACCGGCTCAGCCGGTGACGGGGAAGGCCATGGTCGTCATCACCGCGTTCTCGGCCTGGCGCGAATCGAGCCGCGTGTGCTGCACGACGATCGGCCGGTCGCTCTCGATGACGCTCGCATAGTCGGTGCCGCGCGGCACGGGCTCGGGATCCTCAAGCGAATTGAAGCGCAGATGCAGCGTGCGCCGAGGCTCCACCGTCACGCGGTAGGGCCCCGCCGGGTCGCGATCGGCGAAATAGAGGGTCAGCTCGACATGCGCCGGCTCGTCGCCGGCATTGAGGATGCACGCCGTCTCGTGGCTCTCGAACTCGGGCTTGGGGCCGTTGCTCCAGGTCGGGATGTAGCCCTCGGCCAGGGCCCACACCCGGTGTCCGATCTCTCGCGCCATCGCCTCGCCTCCATGCCGTCGTCCGCCGGGGCGGATGCGCCCCTTTCTCCTCCTCAACCGCGCCGGCCGCACGGCCGTTCCCGGCGGTCGGCTGGCGGACATTCGCAGGCGCGCGCGCGGCTTCTGCAGGCGTTCACGAGGCGTCGCGCTTTCTTGCGCATCGGCGAGCGCCCTTGCTACATGACGCATCGTTCGGCCGGCGGCCAGGAGTACCCATGGACTTGCAGCGCTATCTCGTCGTCGGCCTGGCGAAGACCGGCACCACGGTCATCTCCAAGACGATCCAGAACACGAGCGGCATCGCGCGCTACGGGCTCGAGCCGAAGAGCATCTCGTATTTCGAGGAGCTCGGCGAGACGGACGACGACGCGGTCGTCAAGATCCTGTTCGACCACTGGCGCTCGCGGCTCCACCTGCTCGACGCGGTGGTGACGAACGAGCTGGCGACGGACTTCACCAGGACGATCTTCATCACCCGCGACCCCCGCGCCGAGGTCATCAGCCGGCTGCACTATGTCGGCTTCACGCATTTCCTGAAGAACGACGCCGACGAAGCCGACGTCCAGAGATGGCTCGAGATCTTCCGCCGCAAGGAGGCCGATCCCGAGAGCGTCTCGCTGCGCGACATGTTCGCCTATCTCAGGGACAATTTCGGCGTCTACAGCGACCAGTTCGTCGCCAACACGGCCGCCAACAGCCGCGGCTACGCGGAGTACATCCACCAGCGGCCGATCCTGCACGCCGACCTGCTGCGCTACGAGGACTTCATCGCCGGCGACGTCGCCGCCCACCCGTGCGGCGAGCTCCTGTCGGGCAGCCGCGAGGTCGGCGAGCGGCTGCACCGCACGCGGCGCTCCGGCGGCGAGGAGGACTGGACGAGCTTCGTCCTGCCGAGCGACGAGCCGTGGCTGAACGAGAGCATGGCGGAGGCGCTCGCCGCGCTCGGCTATTCGCAGGAAGCGCCGGGCGGCCCCAAGACGGTCGAGCCGGAGCGCTCGAGCCGCTACGTCGAGCGCATCATCCGCGAGGCGCGCGAGCGCCGGGCGAACCCGAACAAGACGTGGTACCCGGGCGAGGGCGAGAACGCGCGCAACCGGCCGAACCTCGCCAGGCGCGCCCTCCGCCGCCTGCGCCGCCTCGCCGCCGGCGAGCAGAAGCGCCCCACGGGACGCCGCCCGCGCTCGACCTGAGCCGCCGGGAGCGATGGCGCAAGCCCCCGCCGGGGCGCCAGACGGACATCATCGGAAAGGCAGTGGCGCGCGGAAGGCCGCGTCCCGATCGATGCCGCCCGCGGGGCGGCATCGACCGACTGCTCAGCCCCGCTGCTCGCGGTAGAAGTCGAGCTTCTCCTGCACGACGCGGTCGGAATAGCAGAAGAGGAAGCAATCCTCGCTCGCCTTGAACGATCTCCACGACCAGGCGGGGATCACGACGACGTCGTGCGGACCGAAGTCGATGGTCTTGTCGCCGATCGTCACCTCGCCCCGCCCTTCGGCGACGCACATGATGATGCCGTCGGTCGAGCGCATCCGCGTCGTCGCCTCCCCCCTTCGGACATGGGTCATCCAGGTCGAGATGGTCGGCATCGCCCAGCCACCGTCGACCGGGTTGGCATAGCGCAGGGTCGTTGCGAGGTGCGGGTCGGGATCGGCGCCCTTCGCCGCGGCGACCAGCGCCGCGCGGGTCTGTTCGTAGGGATAGTTGAAGATCGGGCTCGTGTGGCCGTAGCGGCGGCCGGAATCGTCGACGGGAAGGAGCCCGGAGCCAAAGCGGGCGTGCGAGTCGTTGCCGGAAGCTTCGAGGGCCGCAGCGTGGAGGACTATTACCGCAGCCCGGTCGAGCTCGGCTGGGGGAAGAACATCCGGTTCGACCACGACTTCCTCGGCCGCGCGGCGCTCGAGGAAGAGGTGGCGAACCCGAAGCGCATCATCCGCACGCTCGTCTGGAACTCCGACGACGTCGTCGAGGTCTACGCCTCGCTCTTCAGGAAGGACGAGCCCTATCCGTTCATGGACATTCCGCGCGACCAGCGCGGCTTCATGTACACCGACAAGGTCCTGAAGGACGGCGAGCTGGTCGGCGCGACGACGTCGAGCGGCTACAGCTACTACTTCCGCGAGATGATCTCGCTCGCCACGCTCGACATTCCCCACAGCGAGATCGGGAGCGAGGTGACGGTGGTCTGGGGAAACCCGGGCGGCCCCCAGAAGGAGATCCGGGCCACCGTTGCACCGGCCCCCTACAAGCAGGACAATCGTCGCATCGACGTCACGACGATCTGATCGCCGGCGATGCCCGCCTCTCTCCCGCCCCCAAGGAAAGCCCGGAATGACCGACGCGACTGCCGATACCGACCTGATCGACCGCCTCGCGCGGCTCGACACGGGACAGGTGAGCGACGTGATGGACGAGGCGGGCCTGCCGAACCAGGCGCTCTCGTCGCTCCTGTTGCCGCTCGCCCCGGGGCAGCGCTTCGCCGGGCTGGCAGCCTGCGTGCGCGGCGCGCCCGCGGTCGAGACGCGCGTGCCCGTCCCGTCGCTGTCGCCCAACGTGCTGGATGAGGTGATCTTCGACGGCAGCGTCCTTCTCATCGACGCCGGCGGCTTCCGCGGCGGCGCGGTGCTCGGCGGCCTCGTCGCCTTCAGCCTGCAGCGCTCCGGCTGCCGCGCCATCGTCACGGATGGCTGCGTGCGCGACGCCGACGAGATCCGCGCCCTCGGCTTGCCGGTGCATGCCAACGGTGTGACGCCGGTCAACGGCTGGCGCCGCTGGCGCATTCTCGCGGCGGACGTCCCCGTGGCGATGCCCGGCCAGTCGGGCTCCGTGGTCCTCGTGACGCCGGGCGACCTCGTGCTCGGCGACGGTGACGGCGTGCTCGTCGTCCCGCGGGCGCACGCTCTTTCGATCGTCGAGGACGCCGAGCAGCTGGCCCGGATCGAGGCGAGCATCGACAGGGAATTGAAGGCCGGAGGCAGTCGCGCCGACGTCTTCAGCCGGCATCCACGCTTCGCCCACGTGCGCCCGGTCCACGCGACCGAAGCCTAGCCGACCCGCCACCGGGCATTTCCGCCAGGAGCGATCCGGATCAGGCCCGGGGCGCGCAATCGGGGCTCGCGCATTGCGCCCGCGGTTCTTCAGCCCGCGGGAGCAACTCCGCGATCCCGATTCAGGCCTGCGAGCATCTCGTCATGGAAAAGGGGGAAGTGGTGCCCAGGGGCGGAATCGAACCACCGACACTGCGATTTTCAGTCGCATGCTCTACCAACTGAGCTACCTGGGCGTGCCGCGGGCGACGTGTCGCGTCCGACGAGCGAGGGGCCTTATAGAAACTCGCGGGGGCCATGTCCAGCGTCCACCGCAGGAATTTCGCACGGCGCGGTGGAGAACCGGCGGATGTGGCCGGCGGGCGCTCTGCCCGGCCACGCGTTCGCCCGAACGGCAGAACGCCCGGCCGCAGGGCCGGGCGCTCTCGTTCGGTGAAGGCAGGGCCTTCGAAGCGAGGCCGGGGACGCCTCAGGCGATGCCGCGGCTCCAGTCGTCGACCTCGCGCTCGGCCTCTTCCTTCTCGTAGCCGTAGCGCTCCTGGACGCGGCCGACGAGCTTGTCCCGCTGGCCCTCGGCGACGTCGAGGTCGTCGTCGGTGAGCTTGCCCCAGCGGGTCTTGGCCTCGCCCTTGTACTGCGTCCACTGACCCTTGATCTGGTCCCAATTCATCGTTTCGCTCCTTTCGGTTCGCGACGTGTGGGACTGCAACGGGCGGACCGCGGCCAGCGTTCCGGCGCCGCGTCAGCCGGTCCGGTCGTCGTCGCCCTCGAGCGGCAGGTCCGGCAGGTCCTCCTCGTCGTCCGCCTCGACGGCGGGAATGGCGTAGGAGCCGGAGAGCCAGCGGCCGAGGTCGATGTCGGCGCAGCGCTTCGAGCAGAACGGGCGCCAGCGCTCGTCCCTCGGGCGGCCGCAGAGCGGGCACGGGCGGGTGTGGGAGGCCTCTGTCATGGCGTTCTATCTGGGCCCGGCCGGCGCCGCAGGCAAGGCACTCGGCTCGGCGCTCAGCTCGGCGCGTTCACCCATTCGCCATGGACCGGGTAGCCCTCGCCGGCGAGCAGCGACACCGCCTCGTAGAGCGGCAGCCCGACGACGCTCGTGTAGGAGCCGACGAGCTTGACGACGAACGAGCCGGCGAGCCCCTGGATGGCGTAGCCGCCCGCCTTGCCGCGCCACTCGCCGGAGGCGAGATAGGCCTCCATCTCCTGGCGGCCGAGCCGCTTGAAGCGGACCCGCGTCTCGACCAGCCGCTGGCGGATCGAGCGGTCGGCGGTGGCCAGGCAGATCGAGGTGAACACCTTGTGGTTGCGGCCCGACAGGAGGCGCAGGCACGCCGCCGCCTCGTCGACCGTCTCCGGCTTCGGCAGGATGCGCCGGCCGACGGCGACCACCGTGTCGGCGGTCAGCACGAGCGCGCCCTGCGTGCGCTGGTCGCGGTCGGCGTTGCGCATCGCGATCTCGACCTTGGTACGCGCCAGCCGCTTGGCCAGCGTGCGGGCCTGCTCGCCCTTGGCCGGCGTCTCGTCGATGTCGGCGGGGCGCAGCTGGTCGGGCTCGATGCCGGCCTGCTGCAGAAGCGCCAGGCGGCGCGGCGACGCGCTGGCCAGGACGAGCTTCGGCCGTCCGCTCATGGATCAGGAACCTTGTGTGGAGTGGTCCGGCCGCGAGGGGCCTTACTTGAAGCGATAGGTGATGCGACCCTTGCTTAAATCGTAAGGCGTCATCTCGACAAGGACCTTGTCGCCGGCGAGCACCCGGATCCTGTTCTTGCGCATCCGGCCCGCCGTGTGCGCCGTCAGCTGATGCTCGTTCTCGAGCTTCACGCGGAACATCGCGTTCGGCAAGAGCTCGGTCACCACGCCGGGGAACTCGAGAAGCTCCTCCTTGGCCATGAACGTCCACCCGCCCCTTTCATCAACGGTGCGAGCGAAACTACCCGAACTCGCGAGCATTGTGAACCGGGATCAAGTGTTCGCGCCCGACTATACTGCGGGCGGCCGCCGCCACTCGAAGCGTTCCTTGATGCGCGACATCAGCCCGTCGCGCACCCGGCGGTAGGCGCCGAGCAGCTGCTCGCGGCTGCCCTCGGTCAGCGTCGGGTCCTCGGTCGGCCAGTATTCGACGTCGAGCGCCATGGTCCGCGTCAGCTCGAGCGCGGCATGGTGCGCCTCGGGCGCGAGCGTCACGACGAGGTCGAAGGAGGTGTCGGCCAGGTCCTCGAAGGTGGTCGGACGATGGCCCTTCATGTCGATGCCGATCTCGTCCATCACCTCGATGACGACCGGGTCCGTCTTGCCCTCGTGCACGCCGGCCGAGGCGACGTAGACGGAGTGCGGGAAGAGATGGCGCATGATGGCCGCCGCCATGGGCGAGCGCACCTCGTTCATCCCGCAGGCGAACAGCACGGCGCCCGGCGGTCTGCCGCTGGCGGTCATGCAGTCAGCCCTTCCAGTGAAGGACGCAGATCAGGGTGAACAGCCGGCGCGCCGTGTCGAAATCGACCTCGATCTTGCCGGCCAGGCGCTCCATCAGGATGCGCGAGCCGTCGTTGTGGATGCCGCGGCGGCCCATGTCGACGGCCTCGATGCGGCTCGGGCTCGCCGTCTTGATCATCTGGAAGTAGCTCTCGCAGATCAGGAAATAGTCCCTGACGATGCGCCGGAACGGCGTCAGCGAGAGGATGTGCGTGACGACCGGCTCGCCCCCCTCGTCGCGCACCTCGAAGACGAGCCGCTTGTCCTGGATCGACAGGTCGAGCGCATAGGGGCCGCGATCCTCGCCGATCACGGAGAACGAGTTCTCCTCGAGAAGGTCGTAGATCGCGACCGCGCGCTCGTGCTCGATGTCGGGGTTGCCGCGACCGATAGAGCCCTCGTCCAGGTTCACGGAGGCGATGCGGTCGCGGTCGGAGCTCATTGGGCCGGTGCTGTCGCTTGGGCTTCGTGGTCGGGCCGCCCCTTGGTCGACCAGGCGGGGCCGAGATCCTTGACCCGCGCCTCGACGCACTCGACCTCGAGCCGGATCGTCACGTCGCCGGAGAACAGGAGATCGACGTGGCCGGCCGGCGCCTCGCCCGGCTCGAAGCGGATCGCGAGGAGGTTGACGACGTTGTCCTTCGCCTTCGGGTCGAGCCCGCGGCAGCGGCACGCCTCGACGCGCTCGAAGTGGAGCGCCGTGCGGCGACGCTCGAAGCTGCGCTGCCAGCGCCCGCCGGTCTCCTCCCACACGAAGCGGTTGAGAAGCATGACGAAGCGCTTCTCCTTCGGCAGGTAGGCGACATCGGCCACCAGGCCGACCGCATCCTGGAGATGGGCGGAGAGGATCTCGAGATCTTCGGCGTCGAGCGCGATAAGCTTCAGTTGCTTCATGACACACACTGCAAAGGAAGCGGCGGAAGCGCGTGGCGCCCCCGCCTCGGTGTTAATGGTCGCGGGCGCCGATGGCAACGCCCTCTGAAGCCCCGATATCGGGCCGGCGGCCCCGGGCTTCAAGCTTCGCGCCGCCAGCGGGCAGGCGCGCTGCCGCTCCCGCCCGACCCGCACGTCAGGCCGCCAGCCGCTCGACATCCGCCCCGCAGGCACCGAGCTTTTCCTCCAGCCGCTCGAAGCCGCGGTCGAGGTGGTAGATCCGCGAGATCGTCGTCTCGCCCTCCGCGGCGAGCGCGGCGATGACGAGCGAGACGGAGGCCCGGAGGTCGGTCGCCATCACCGGCGCGCCGGTCAGCCGGCGGACGCCGCGGACCGTCGCGGTGTCGCCGTCGAGGGAGATGTCGGCGCCGAAGCGGACGAGCTCCTGCACGTGCATGAAGCGGTTCTCGAAGATCGTCTCGCGGATCCGCGAGATGCCGTCGGCCCGCGTCATCAGCGCCATGAGCTGCGCCTGCAGGTCCGTCGGGAAGCCCGGATAGGGCTCGGTCTCGACCTCGACCGGCGCGAGGGCCGCGCCGTTGCGCTCGACCTTGATGCCGCGATTGGTCTCGCTCAGCCCGACGCCGGCCGAGCGCAGCACGCCGAGCGGCTCTTCGAGCAGGTCGGCGCGCGCGTTCTCGAGCAGCACGTCGCCGCCGGCCATCGCCACGCACATCGCGTAGGTGCCGGTCTCGATCCGGTCGGGCAGCACGTCGTGGGTCGCGCCCGTGAGGTCGTTCACGCCCTCGACCTCGATGGTCGCCGTGCCGGCGCCGCGTATCCGCGCGCCCATCTTCTGCAGGCAGGCGGCGACGTCGCCGATCTCGGGCTCGCGCGCCGCGTTCTCGATCACCGTCGTGCCGCGCGCCAGCGAGGCCGCCATCAGCAGGTTGTGCGTCGCGCCGACCGAGACCTTGGGGAAGGTGACGCGGGTGCCGACGAGCCCGCCGCGCGGCGCCTTCGCGACGACGTAGCCGCCCTCCACCTCGATCTCCGCGCCGAGCGCCTTCAGGCCCATCAGATGGAGGTCGACCGGCCGCGTGCCGATGGCGCAGCCGCCCGGCAGCGAGACGCGGGCCTGGCCGCAGCGCGCAAGCAGCGGGCCGAGCACCCAGAAGCTCGCCCGCATCTGCGACACGAGTTCGTAGGGCGCCGTGGTGTCGCAGATCTCCGCCGCCTCGAGATAGAGCGTCTGGCTCGCCTCGCCCGGCACCCGGACGCGCTTGCCGGCGATCGTCATGTCGACGCCGTGATTGTTGAGGATGCGGCCGAGGAGCGACACGTCGCGCAGGCGCGGCACGTTGTGGAGGGTCAGTCGCTCCGGCGTCAGCATCGACGCGATCATCAGCGGCAGCGCTGCGTTCTTGGCGCCCGAAATCGGGATGGTGCCGCGCAGCGGCCGGCCGCCGCGAATGCGAATCTTCTCCAAGGCTTGTCTCCGCTTGCTTTCGTTCGGGCGGCACTTAGCCGCCGCCGGCCCTTCGGACAATGACCGCGGGGTGACACCGCTGCCGGTGACCGCTCAGGAGTCCGCCCCCGCGTCCCCGTTCTCCGTATCGGCACCGCCCTCCTCGCCCCGCGAGCGGGCGCGGGCCTGCGACTTTCGGCGGCGGAGATTGGCGCGCAGGGCCTCTGCCAGGCGTTCCTCGCGCCCGGCTCGCGCGGAGGCCGGCCCGTCGGAACGTGTCTTCTTGGTGTCGTCGCTCATTCGCCCACCCTACCCCAGAGGCGGCCTCGCCGGGAGCCGGGGAGCCCGCACGGGCGCTTGCACCCCGCTCCCGACTGTGGCAGTTTCCGCCCGCTCGTGCCGGCGCGGATTCGCACCGGCCGCGACCCCGCCATTCTGCTTTCCGGCCCACCGGCCGACGCTGCCGTAGCTCAGGGGTAGAGCACTCCCTTGGTAAGGGAGAGGTCGAGAGTTCAAATCTCTCCGGCAGCACCATCCATCCCACTGAAATTTAACGAAGATCTGGGGCGAGCACTCCCTTTTCCCCCAGCCTTCGAACGTGAACGGGACTGGAACGTCCCCCAAAAGCTGGGGGAATTCTGGGGGAATGCGTTCACGGAGCGTTCTTGGGAGGAGCCGCCTCCCGAAAAGCAAAACGCCGTCCCGGCGGGCAACCGGAACGGCGTCGATGCAGATAACGGAGCGGCTAAACTCACACCTCAAATTACCCCTTGGCCGCAGCGACTGCAACCGTCCCGGCTGTCCTGAAGGGCCGCGACTGCTTCGTTATGGTGCCGGGCGACCTCGGGTGGTTCGTCACCATCCATCGCCGCGGTCGGCCGGTCCGGCAGTATGTCGGCGCCACGCGCGCCGAAGCCTTCCGATGGAGCGGGCGCCTGACGAAGATGAAGCTTCCGGGCTTCATCGCGGGAGGCGCGTCATGATGGCCACCCGTTTCGATCAAGTGCTCGACGAGTTGTCAGCCCTCTACCCGGAGGCGCGGGAGACGACGCTTCTCGACCTCGCCTTCGCCGAAGCTATTGACCCGGAGCCGTTCGTCTACCGGCTGCTCGGAGCAGGGTGTCGACGTCCGCGAGGTGATGCTGACCGCGGCCCGGTCGGCATTCACCCATGCCGGTTCCCGTCGCCGGGGTTGTTCGCTTTCGATGGTGACGGCCCCGACGCCTTCGTTGTGGTGGCGCGCGACAGGGACGGCGAGACGCCGGTCGATCTCGTCGCATGGTTGCCCGGCAAGCCGAAGATGTTCGGTGCCTACCTCGGCCGGGCCGAAGTGTTGCGCTCCCGATGGGGTGCCGAAGACGAGACAAAGCACCCTCACCCGCTCGCGTGGCTGAAGGCCGGATGCCGCGGTTACGTCGAGATGCCCGTCGCGTCCCTGTCGGCGATGATCGAGAGGGAGGCGGCATGACGGAGGCAGCCCCCAACTACGAGAAGTGGAAAAAGAAGGTGGTGGCGCTTCGCGGCGCCACCCGCGCGGCTCGCGAGGAGGCTGCCGCCTCCTAGGCTCGACGAGGTGAGCCTCGACGATCGGGGCGAGCCGAATCCGGGAACCTTGCCAACGCCATGCTCGCATTGCGCAGCGATCCTGCCGTTTCTGAATGCCTTGCCTATGACGGCATGGCGTGCATGGCCCTCGTCGTCGCGCCGTTGCCCGGCTCCGACGACACCGTGGCGACAGTGCCGAGGCCGGTCACGGATCTCGACATCGCCCGCCTGCAGGAGTGGCTGCAGCTCCAGGGCCTCCCGAGGATCGGGAAGGACACGGTGCACCAGGCGGTCGACCTCCGCGCCAGCGAAGCCTTCTTTCATCCGGTGCGACTGGCTCGACACGCTGAAGTGGGATGAACAGCCGCGCGTCGAAAGCTGGCTGGCCACCTACCTCGGCGCGACGGCCGGTCCTTACGCCAGCGAGATCGGTCGCATGTTCCTGCTCGGCATGGTCGCCCGCATCTTCGAGCCGGGCTGCAAGTGCGACTACATGATGATCTTGGAGGGGCCGCAGGGCGCCAGGAAATCCACGGCGTGCGCCATCCTCGGAGACAGATGGTTCTCCGACTGCCTGCCCGACATCACGGCGGGCAAGGACGTGGCGCAGCACCTGCCGGGCAAGTGGCTGATCGAGATCGCCGAGATGTCGGCGATGGGCAAGGCCGAGAACAACGCGCTCAAGGCCTTCATCACGCGGCCCGTCGAGCAGTACCGCCCGAGCTATGGACGGAAAGAGGTCGTGCAGCCTCGGCAATGCGTGTTCGTCGGCACCACGAACAAGTCTGCCTATCTCCGCGACGAGACGGGCGGGCGCCGCTTCTGGCCAGTCAAGGTCGGCAAGATCGACACAGAGGCGCTGGAGGCCGATCGGGAACGGCTCTTTGCCGAGGCGGTGCACCTGTACCAACAGACGCATCGCTGGTGGCCGGACGGTGATTTCGAGCGGGAGTTCATCGAACCGGAGCAGGAGTCCCGCTTGAGGCCGATGCCTGGGAAGACACCGTAACCCGCTATCTCGAAGGGCGGGAGCGGGTGAGCGTCGGCGAGATCGCGACCGATGCTCTGTCGTTCGAAACGAGACGCATCGGCACGGCGGATCAGCGCAGGATCGCCGCGATCCTGGAGCGGGCGGGGTGGAAATCCGCCCGCGACTGGAAGGGCAGATGCTACGTCAGACCATGACGCATGACGCACCATGCCGCATTTCCCAATAGAGGAGTCTATAGGAACCCAGCTCGTTGGAAAGTGAGACATTGTGCGACATGCGTCATGGCGCGAAGCGCCCGCCGGCAGGCGGAACTGTTAGGGGTGCACTTGTCCCCAGTTGTCCCTAGCCGAGCCTTGAGCGAGCGGCCGCGGCGCAGGTAAATTCGGACCATCAAGCCCGTCGTGAGACACGCAAGTCCCGGAGATGGAATGCGACGCTTCATTGCTCGCATGCTCGGTGTCGAAAGCCGGGCGCTGACGTACGATCAATATGCCTGGATGGCGGTCCCTGCCACGGCGGCGGGGATCGCTGTCGGCCCGCAGACCGCGCTTCAATCCCCCACCTGCTTCGCTTGCGTCCGGCTGATCTGGGAATCGGTCGCCGCGCTCCCCGTCGTCACCTACCGGCGCCTCGCCGACGGCGGCAAGGAGCGGGCCGACGATCATCCCGTCGAGACGCTTCTCCACGATCCAGGCGAACGACTGGACGTCGAGCTATGAGCTGCGCCTCGCGCTGGCGATCGACTGCCTCCTGCGCGGCCAGGCCTTCGCGCGCGTCGTGCGTGTACGCGAGGAGGTGCGCGAGCTTCACCGGATCGATCCGTGCGCCGTGACGGTGGAGGTCGACGACTACGGCGCGGCCGTCCTACCGCATCCGCGACAAGTCGGGCGGCGAGCAGGTGCTCGACTGGCGCAGCGTCATGCACGTCCGCCCCTTCAGCGTCGCTCCCGACGACGTGGTGTCGATCGTCCAGGAGATCCGCGAGACGATCGCCCTCGAGCTGATCATGATCCGCCACCAGGGCGCGCTCTTCGCCAACGGCGCGAGGCCCTCGGGCCTCCTGAAGCTGCCGGGCAACGTCGCGGACGAGAAGACCATCAAGGCGATCTCGGATGCGTGGAAGGCGGGGTTCAACGGCGAGACCGGCAGCGGCTCGACGGCCATCCTCAGGGGCGGCGTGGAGTTCTCGCCGATCTCGTTCAACAGCGTCAACTCGCAGTTCCTCGAGCTTCGCCATTTTGCAGTCGAAGAGATCGGCCGCGGCTTCCGCATCCCGGCCGTGCTGATCGGCGACCTGCAGCGCGCGACCTGGCGCAACGCCGAGGAGCTGGGGCGCCAGTTCGTGACGCACACCCTGCGCCCCTGGCTGTCCGCCTTCGAAGCGGCGTTCCGGCGCTCGCTCCTGACGCCAGACGAGCGCAAGAACCTGATCATCGAGCACCTCGTCGACGACCTCGTGCGCGCCGATCTCGCCGCCCGCTTCGACGCCTTCAGCAAGGCATGCGGCGGCCCGTGGCTGACGCCGAACGAGATCCGCAGCGTCGACAACCGCGCGCCGATCGACGGCGCCGACACGCTCCGCACGGCGCAGGGCGCGGCACCCGCTGCCGACACCCCGCCGGCCGACACGCAAGCCCCGATGGACCAGGCCGCATGACGAACCACTCCATCATCCGGCGCCGCGAGACGCTCACCCTCCCGCTGCCCGAGATCAGGCTCGCGGCCGACGCCGAGGCCGGGACGTTCGACGGATACGCGGCCGTGTTCGACGAACTCGTGCCGGGCTTCAACGAGATCGTCCGGCGAGGCGCCTTCCGAAAGACGCTCGCCGAGCACCGGGCCGCCAAGTCGGCGCCCTCGATGTTCTGGAACCACAACCCCGACGAGCCGATCGGCACCTGGGCCTCGCTCGCGGAGGAGGCCGAGGGCTGAAGGTCTCCGGGCGCCTGGTCACCGGCACGACGCGCGGCCGCGAGGCGCACGAGCTGATGAAGGCAGGCGCCGTCTACGGCCTGTCGATCGGCTTCCGCACGCGCGGCGACAAGCGCGGCAAGGGCGGGGTCCGGAGATCACCGACACCGAGCTCGTCGAGATCAGCCTCACCGGCCTTCCGGCCGCCACGAACGCACGCGTGACCGCCTTTCGATCGGCGGCCGAGCCAGACGGCGGCCTTCATCGAAGCGGTACGCCGCGCCGCACAACGCTCGCAAGAGATAACATGCGACACGAGCGACAGCTCGAAACGCGGTCGGCGCTGCCGATGGAGACCCGCAACGACGACGACGAGCGACGACCCGCTCGCCGAGGCGACGCGGCCGTCGAGGAGCTGCGCACCGGCTTCGAACAGTTCCGCACCGGGACCGAGGAGCGGCTGACGCGACCGAGATCCGCGGCTCACCGATCGCCTCGACGACGTCGACACGCGCCGCAGCGTCCCGGCGGCCAGCACGGCGCAGCGACGAGGGCAACGAACGAGCGCCGCGCCTTCACCGGCTTCCTGCGCCACGGCCGCGAGGCCCTCGGCGCCGACGAGGTGCGGGCCCTGCAGGTCGGCGACGACACGGAGGGCGGCTATCTCGCGCCCGACGAGTTCGTGGCGGAGGTGATCAAGGGCATCGTCGAGGTGTCGCCGGTGCGCCAGGCGGCCCGCGTCGGCAGCACTTCGGCCGGCGCCGTCATCCTGCCGAAGCGCACCGGGCGCCCGACCGCGCAGTGGGTCGGCGAGACCGAGAACCGCCCGCGACCGAGCCGACCTATGGCCAGGTCGAGATCCCGGTTCACGAAATGGCCTGCTACGTCGACGTGTCGAACCGCCTGCTCGAGGACTGCGCCGTCAACGTCGAAGCCGAGGTCGCCGCCGACCTCGCCGAGGAGTTCGGCCGGCTCGAGGGCGTGGCCTTCGTCGCCGGCGACGGCGTGAAGAAGCCCGACAGGCTTCATGACCGACGCGGGCGTTGCCGACAGCCTCAACGGCCACGCGACGAACCTGCAGGCCGACGCGCTGATCACGCTCATGTACGCGCTGCCGGCGGTCTACCGGAACCGCGGCGCGTGGATGATGAACGGCACCACGCTCGCCACGGTCCGCAAGCTGAAGGACGGCCAGGGCAACTTCCTGTGGCAGCCGAGCTATCCGGCCGGCCAGCCGGAAACGATCCTCGGCCGCCCGGTGATCGAAGCCGTCGACATGGACGACGTCGCGCGCGGCGCCTTCCCGATCGCCTTCGGCGACTTCGCTCGCGCCTACCGCATCTATGACCGGCTCGCGCTGTCGGTGATGCGCGACCCCTACACGCAGGCCACGAACGGCCTCGCCCGCTTCCATGCCCGCCGCCGGGTCGGCGGCGGCGTCGTCTCGCCGGAGGCCGCTCCGCAAGCTGAAGATGGCGACCTCGCTAAGGAGGCACATGAACATGCGTGACCTCGCAAACAACATCGGAGCCGTGCAGGCCGTCGCGCCTGCCGTGCTCTCCGCCACCAACACCAGCGGCCGCGATCGACCTTCAGGGCTTCAACAGCGCGGCCTTCGTCGTCAATACCGGCGCCATCGTCTGCTCCGGCGACTTCACGGCGAAGCTTCAGGAGAGCGACACCACCACGGCCGGCGACTTCGCCGACGTGGCGGCCGCGATCTTGTCGGCACGCTTCCCGGCCAGCCTCGCGGCCGACTGCGGTCGTGAAGGTCGGTTACATCGGCAACAAGCGGTACCTGCGCACCGTCATCACGAAGAACGGTGGCACGTCGATCGCGGCCGGCGCGGTGATCGTGAAGGGCCATGCCGCACGAGCGCCCGTCACCTGATGCTCACGGCGGGGCGCCATGGTCTTGACGGCGATGCGGCCAGCCGAACAACGGAAGTCCACCTGTCCAAGCGCCCTTTTCCGAGGTGCTCCTCGGTCATCATGACGGGGCTCAAGGTGACGAGGTTTATAAATTTTTTTTTTTTTTAAAAAAAAAAAAAAAAAAAAATTCGCGCAGCTCCGAATCGAACAAAAGGGAGGACACACCCATGCCGACCGATCCTTTCGGTAGCTTCGCCACCCCTCCTACTGGTATCGTGCGCTGACCGGCACTTCGCCATCACGCCGGACGACGACGCGGATCTCGCTGTTGAAGCCCAGGGCGATCACGCCAACAGCGAGCGGCACGGTTGCGGTGCGGGACGGTCGAGGGGCACGGACCTTACGTACAACGTCCCACGGCCGGACAGACGCTCACGATGCGCCCGGTGCGCGTGCTGGCCACGGGCACGACGGCCACTTGCTTCGGGCTCCTACTGATGCCGTTGAGAGCCTCCTCGCATCTGTGGCTGCGGCCAGCGTGTTGCCATCGGGCGATCGGTGCGCGTGCGAGGCGCGGCGGGCGGCAGGAGCGCAAGGCCCGACACGACGAGCGCAGGCCGTCGGCCAGGGCAGCGCGGCTATGACGAGGCATGGCGCAAGGCTCGCGCCGAGTTCCTCGCCGAGCATCCGCACTGCGAGCGCTGCCGAGCCGGAGGGCGAACGACGCCCGCGACGGTCGTGAACCATCGCATTCCCCACAAGGGCGACAGGAAGCGCTTCTGGGATCGCGGCAACTGGGAAGCGGCGTGCCAGCACCACCACAACAGCGTGATCCAGGCGGAGGAGCGCCGGCAGGGGGCGGGGGTCCGAACTTGGGAGGGTGCGACCGGGACCGGCGGGGGTACCCAAACGCAAGGTCGCGCGAAATCTGACTTTTCCGGCTGGAGGCCGTGATGGCGGTCACGCTCGACGACCTCAAAGCCCACTGCAACGTCACGTTCGACACCGACGACGCGCTGCTGACGCGCAAGCTGGCGGTCGCGACGGCCCATGTCGAGAACGTGCTCGGCGGGACGCTCGACGAGACCTTCCCGGCAGCAGAGTTCCCCGACGGAGTTCCGGCGCCGGTCGTCGAGGCGATCCTGCAGATCGCGGCGCACCTCTACGAGAACCGGGAGGTGGCCATCGTTGGCGTGACCGTCCAGGAGATCCCGCTGGGTGCTCACGACCTCCTGTCGCCCTATCGGTCGTGGAGCTTCACATGACGAAGCTCGACAACGGCCTGTCCAGTTTCCAGCGGCGCATGGACGCCGTTCCGCGCGAGGTCCGCAAGGCCGTCCAGCCGGCGCTGAAGAAGTCGGGCGACGAGCTCGCCGCGACGATGAAGCAGCTCGCCCCTGAGCGCACCGGCGCGCTGAAGGACTCGATCGAGGTGACGACGGCCGGCAACTCCACGCCCGCCTACTCGCAGCCCGGCGGCGCGCAGGTCGTGCCGGAGAACGCGGTGCTGGTGACGGCCGGCAACACGAGGGTCCGCTACGCGCACCTCGTCGAGTACGGGACGCCGCGAGCGGCTCCGCAACCCTTCTTCTGGCCGGCTTTCCGGCTCCTGAAAAAGCGCCTCGAGGGGCGCATCAAGCGCGCCGTCTCGAAGGCGGTCCGCGAGCACACGAGGTAATGAAATGACGATCAGGACTGCAGCACAGTCGACGATCTCGATCGGCACGACCACGGCCGCGTCGACGCTTCAGGAATACGAGGCGGACACCTACGTCGAGATCGGCGAGGTCGAGGATCTCGGCGAATTCGGCGACCAGGCGAACGAGGTGACGTTCACCGCTGTCGGAGATGCCCGCGTGCGGCGGCTGAAGGGCAGCCGCGACGCCGGCACGATCTCGCTCGTCGTGGCGCGCGACGCCGACGACACGGGGCAGCAGGCGCTCAAGGACGCGCTCGGCACCGACAGCGAGTACAGCCTCAAGATCGAGGGCAACGACGCCCCGGCCGGCGGCACGCCGTCGACCTTCTACATGCGGGTGCTCGTCATGTCGGCGAAGAACAACTACGGCTCGGTCGACAACGTGGTGCGCACGACCTACGCCCTCGCGATCAACTCCGAGATCCTCGAAGTCGAGCCGGCGGCGGCGCCGTGATGGAGGGCGAGGTCGAGATCGGGATCGACGGCGAGAGCGTGACGCTCCGGCCGTCCCTCGGCGCGGCGATGGCGCTCAACCAGGAGTTCGGCAGCTTCGGCGGCCTGCTCTCCGAGCTGGAGGCGTACAACCTCGGCGCCGCGATCAAGGTCGTGAAGCGGGCCGGCGAGTTCCACGACGAGGAGCGGATCTTCAAGACCGGCCTCGTCGAGATCACGCCCTCGCTGATCCGCTTCGTGATCATGCTCGCCAACGGCGGCAAGCCGCTCGCCGAGAGCGGGGAGGATCAGGGCGACGGCCCTTTCGGCGGATCACCCACGCCGAGCACTTCCGCGACCTCCTCAAGCGGGCGACCGGCTGGCTCGGGTGGTCGGAAGCCGACGCGCTGAACGCCTCCATTACGTCGATCGAGCTGGCCCTCGAGGGGCGCGTCGAGCTTCTCCGCATGCTGTTCGGCGGCGAGAGCGGGACGCCTGAGAGCGACGTGCCGCTCGACCGCAAGATCCGCATGGTGATGGGCGCGATCGGCACGAAGAAGGTGAAGCGAGGAGAATGATGGAACCGAGCCTCGCCATGCAGAAGGCCCTCGTCGCGCGTCTCAAGGGCGCTTCCGAGGTGACGGACCTCGTGCCCGCCGCGGCGATCTTCGACAGCCACGAACGGCCGTCGCGCTTTCCCTGCGTGATCGTCGGCGAGGACCAGGCGGTCAGGGAGCCGCTCACGCTCAAGCGCACCCACGTCACGGTCTACCAGACGCTGCACGTGTGGTCGCAGAAGGGCACGATGGAGGAGGTTAAGCGCATCTCCGGCGCCATCGTCACCGCCATGCGCGCGCCCTTCGACAACCTGGACGGACAGGAGGCGGTCGCCGTCCGCCATGCCGGCAGCCGCTATGTCCGCCACGACGACGGCGCCCTTGCGCACGCCATCATCACCTTCGAGGCGATGCTCGAGGAGGTCGAGCCATGAGGGCGGGCACGCTCGACAGGGTCATCACCATCCAGCGCGTGACGGAGACCGCCGGCGAGTACGGCCGGAGCAGCCTCGGAGACGTGGACCGACGTGGAGACGCTGCGCGCCGCGGCTCATCCAGGCATCCACCACGGAGTTCCTGCGCGACTTCGGCACCTCTCCCGAGACCGCTCATGATCTTCCGCACCCGCTACTTCCCCGGCCTGACCACCGCCGACCGCGGGTCTATGAGGGCCGGGCGCAGACCTCCGCGAGCTCAAGGAGATCGGCCGGCGCGGGGGCCTCGAAATCCGCGCGGTGGCAAGAGGCGCCATGAGAGGCCGCAAGCCGAAGTCAAGGGTCGCCGGATCGCAGGCTGACCGAAAGCGCCGCCCGCGTGGCTGCTCGAAGGACGCGAAGGCCGAATGGCGCCGCGTCATGCCGATCCTGACCGAGCGGCGCATCCTGACCGACGCCGACCTCGGCAGCCTGGAGAACTACTGCGTCGCCATCGGCACGGTCCGCGAGATGGAGGAGCACCTGCAGGAGCGAGGGCCATATCGTCTCGACGATCGAGGGCACGATGAAGCGCAACCCGGCCGTAGGCATCCAGTCCGACGCCATGACCCGCGCGCGCCTTCTCGCCGCCGAACTCGGCCTGACGCCGGTTTCCCGGTCCCGCCCCGCGAATCCGGACGACGAGGAGGACGAGGATGATCTCTCCGACCTGGATTGATGACGGCTCGCGAGATCGCGGACCCGTTCGGCTACGGCGAGCGCGCGGTGAAGTTCCTGCGGCGCCTGAAGCACCCGAAGAACCGCGGCGCCCGGGCGGCGCGTTCCAGCTCGACCCATGGCAGGAGCGGATCGTGCGGCGCATCTACGGGCCGCGCCACGAGGACGGCTCGCGCATCGTGCGGACGGTCGTGCTGCTCCTGCCGCGCGGCAACCGCAAGACCAGCCTCGCCGCGGCGCTGGCGCTGCTGCACACGATCGGCCCCGAGCGCGTGCCGGGCGGCCAGAGTCTCGCCGCCGGCGCCCGGAGCAGGCGATGCAGCTCGCCTTCAACGAGGCCGCGAGCATCGTGCAGCACGACAAGCGGCTGTCGAGGCGGCTGCGCGTCCGTGACTACCGCAGCCGGATCGCCTACCCGGACGTCGGCGCGCGCTACTGGCGCGATCGCCTGCCGACGGCGGCGGCAGCACGGCAAGACGCCGAACGTTCGTGCTCGCCGACGAGATGCACGCCTGGAAGGACGCGCCGGCCTCTGGGAGGCGCTGCGAGTCCGGCCTGGTGAAGGTGCCGGGCACGCTCGCTGGTCATCGCCACCACCGCCGGCCGCGGGCAGGAGAACATCGCCATGGACAGTACGACTACGCCGATCAAGGTCGCGCGCGGCGAGATCGACGACCCGGCCTACCTGCCGGTGATGTTCGAGGCGCCGAGCCGATGACGACTGGCGAGACGAGGAGATCTGGCACGCGTCAATCCCGGGCCTGCGCACGGCTATCCCGACCTCGACGGGCTTCGCGACAGCTGGCGCGCGAGGCCGAGCAACCGCCGGCCGACCGCGACAGCTTCCGGCAGTTCAACCTCAACGTCTGGCTCGACCACTCCGACGACCCCTTCGTCGAGATGGACGTCTATGACCACGGCGCCGACGCCGGTCGACCTCGACGACACTGCAGCTGGTGCACGCGCCGTGCTGGCTCGGCGTCGACCTGTCCGAGCACCACCGACCTGACCGCCGTCGTGGCGGCTGGCGCGACGGCGAGGACGGCTACCCGTGTGGTCCGTGGTTCTTCTGCCCCGAGGACAACCTGCGCGCCCGCGCGCGATCGTGACGGCGTGCCCTATCACGCTCTGGGCCGAAGAGGGCTTCATCACGCCGACGCCCGGCAACGTGGTCGACTTCCGCGCCGTCGAGGCGCACGATCCGCGAGCTCTGCGCCCGCTTCGACGTGCAGGAGATCGCCTTCGACCCGCACCTTGCGCCGCGCCATGATGGCGAGCCTCGCCGAAGACGGCTTCCCGGCCGTCGAGATCCGGCAGGGCTGGGTGACGATGGCGCCGGCGGTCAAGGAGCTGGAGCGCGCCATCATCGGCGGCAAGTTCCGCCACGGCGGGCACCCGGTCCTGCGCTGGAACTTCGCCAACATCGCCGTCGAGACCGACAAGGCCGGCAACGGACCTTCCACAAGGGCAAGAGCAGCGACAGGATCGACGGCGCCGCTGGCGGCCGCGATGGCCGTCGGCCGCGCGCATGACGGCGGGCGCGTCACCGAGGGGGGCTTCCTGGTATTCCTCTGAGGCAAGGCAATGGCGACCGACACGGGGAACAGCGGTGGGTCGCGCTTGAAGCGCGCATCCGGGATTTCGAGCGCAACTTCCAGAAGGCGAACCGCACCGCCAACAAGAACTGGACGGCCAGGGGATCGAACGCCGCGGCCAGACCGCGAGCCGGCGCATTCAAGCCGACATGCGGCAAGCCTCCCCATCGGCGGGAGTGGCCGGGCCACGGGGAGGCGGCGCCTGAACGGCGTGATGGGCGCCTTCGCGTGGGTCCCGGCGGGCGCGGCGCTCACCGAGCTGCCTCGGAAGATACGCGAGGAGATCACCGCCGAGGCCAAGCAACATCGGCAAGGTGGCGGACAAGGTCGGGCTCGCGACCGAAGCCCTCCAGGAGCTACGCTTCGCGGCCGATCTCACGGGAGCCGGTGCCGAGCACGCTCGACATGGCCATGCAGCGCTTCAGCCGGCGCGTGGCCGAAGCGGCGTCCGGCGCGGGCGAGCTGATCCCCATCCTGAAGGCGAACAACCTCGCCCTGCGGGACACGGACGGCAACATGCGCCCGCTGATCGCGATCCTCCGGGACTACGCCGACCTGATCAAGAACGCGGGCTCGGACCAGGAGCGGCTGTTGCTCGCCTTCAAGGCGTTCGACAGCGAGGGCGCCGCGCTCGTCAACACCATGAAGAACGGCGCGGATCCGGCTTTTTCGACGATCTCCCGGCAGACGGCGCGGGACGCGGGCGTGGGTGCTGGAAGACGACATGATCCGCCGGGCTGAGACGCTCGACGATCGCTTCGCCACCCGCGCCACCACGATCAACACGCGCTTCAAGAGCGCGCTCCTAACCGCCACCGACGTGGGCGTGTCGTTCTTCGACGCTCTGGACAAGGGGCTCCACCGACTTCGGCAACAATCCCTTCTGGGATCCGCGTGGCTCGATGCTCGGCGTCGACCCGAGGCCAGACCATCATGCTCGACCCCAAGGGCGGCATGCCGGCCGATGACGCAGGTGGAGGGCGCCTTCGCCTCCGACTTCAGCAATGGCACCGTCGACCCCTCCCGCCTGCTCGACTGGTACCCGGTTGCGAAAAAACGGCGATGCCGGCGGACTAAACCGTGATCCCGAAGGGCGGCAGCGGTGGCGGCCCCTCGGCAGCAGCCGAGCCGACGCGTCCCATCGGGAGACCGATTAGCGCTTGCGCCGCAGGACCGAAGCGCTCCGCGCATCCGGGAAGCCGAGGTCGGACTGGAAAAGCAAGAAGCGGATTACGATAAGGGCGGGGAGAAGGCCAAATCAAGGCTGTCCTTCGAGCTGCTCAACGCGGCGAAAGATGCCGGGCTCGAGATCACGCCCCAGCTCAAGGCGCAGATTGATCGGCTCGTCCTCGTCCTCTATGCCGCCGCGGCCCCGGTGCACGCCGACAACCTCGGCGAACGGCAACGCATGCTGGACCATAAGGGATGATCAATGGCTGACGTGAAGAAACGGCGAAGAACGTGCTCTCCGGCTTCGCGTCCGATCTCCGGTCAGGGAAGGATCGGAGGCCGACGCTCTGGCGTAACGCGCTCGACAAGATCGGCGCGAAGCTGATCGACATGGCGATCAACAAATTCAGTCAAGAACGCCCTCGGCGGGCTCGGCACGTCGAGCTCGGCGGCTGTGCTCGTGCTTCCTGGAGCACTTCGTGGGCTTCAGCGGCGGCTCCTGCCCCTCACTGTGTCGAATGGCGTGCCGCTCGACATCACGCCGCGGGCCTCGGGCGGGCCGGTGACGGCGGGCCGCGCCTATGTCGTCGGGGAGAGGCGGCCGGAGCTGTTCGTGCCCGGCATGAGCGGCACGATCCTGTCGAGGGTGCCTGGCGTGCCGGCAGCCGCTGGCAGCAGCGAGACGAAGCTGCACATCACGCTGGGCGTGGACGTCGACCAGAGCGGCAACCTCAAGCCCTTCGTGTCGAGCGTGGCGAGGAGCGAGGCCGAGCCGATCGCGCAGCGCTACGCGCAGCAGGCGGTCGACACGACGTCACGCTCGATGCAGCGGAACCTTGGGACGGATGGTGAGCGACGCCAGGACGCGCGGCTCTGATCTCGGCGCGCGCCATGAGCTCGATCGAGCGTCTAGACATGGCCTGCACGTGTGACCGTATCTTGCGACCCTTTGCCATCTCGAGCAGTTGGTCGACCCGGATCCGGACGGGAGCGACGCTCGATCTGCTCTATGCTGTCGGCGGCTGGAGCAGCCGGTCATCGAGATGCTGCATGTTGGCGTTGCCCCTGTCGATGCCTTCGTTGCCGTCCGGCCTCGCGTCGTTCGACGTATGCTCGAATCCGGTGATACTCGCGATATCTGCCGCAGGCTCGTAGCGGAGCGACCCCTTCCGTTCTGGCATGCGATCGCCTTCCTCGATTATGTTTGGCCGCGGAGCCGTAGCATCTTGCCGTCGAGCAGGAGGGGGCAAACCATGAAATTCGGCGTCCGACGTCCAAGCCTCAAGCGCAGCCTCGCGGCGCGGACGTCGCCGGCGCGCATCATCCGGCACAGCCTGGGGCTGAAGGCGCCGCGCGGCTACGGCTGGCTCACGAACCCGAAGCGGGCCGCCTACAATCGCGTCTACAGCCGCACGACGGTCAGCTTCTGGTCGCGCCGCCGCGGTAGCCCCTCGGTCTGGGGGACCAAGGGGCGCTGTGTTCGCCGCACTGTCATCCCCTCTAGCCACCTGGGTAAATCCTAGTCCGCCGGCCGTGCATCCATTCCACCGCCAACCAGCCCTTCTTGGTGATCTTGAAGGTGCGGCCGTGCAGAGATGGCTCTCCTTCAACGGCAAGCCCCTTCGCGACCAGGGCGTCCATGCTCTTCTGACCAACGCCAGCCGCTTTGGCCAAAGGCTCGAAGTCGAGAGCTACCCGCGAGAAGATCTGCAAGGACTTTTTGTCGTGGCCAGTTAATCCCCTCCAGTCGTCTTCATCGAACGTGGCGGGTTCACTCATTGTGATCATCCGTTAGTTGGTACAGCGGTTTACGCGATGGCGTCGTTCTGCGGCGTACCCGCTTCATCCGGCGCTGCCTGCAGGTTGTTGAGCACGACCCGAAGTCACGATGAGCATGATCTGCTCAAGATCCTCCTGGATCTGCTCCGGGGTGAGCGGTTCGGCCCCGGCCGCCGCGTCTTCTGCCGATACTGGGTCGAGGCTTAGCTTCAGACTGCCGGCCGTCGCGTGGACAAGCGCAAGTTCCCGCAGGACCGCCTCAAGCGCCTGCCCTTCAAATGGCCGATTTCCTTTGCCGCTACTGCTCATCCTAACGCGCCCCGCAATCCAACACTGCGCCGGATCTTGGCTGCCATGTTGGTGTAAGGCAAGCGTACTCCGCCCCCTGGCGGGGTGAAGCTGTCTTGCGCTGAGGTGGCAAATCGGGCAGCGTGTCCGTGGGTTGTCGAAACCCGGACCCAGATCGGCGACGAGACCGTTGGCGCGGATCCGTCTGCCGAAATTGTCGACGCGCATTGGCGTGCGCGCGAGCCCGACCAGTATTGGCCGGGGGCGAGCGTCATGTCCAGAGCGAAAGCTTAAAAGCGTTAGAGAGCCTGTTCTCTCGGCAGGTTTCGACCCCCCGGCTGCTCGGTCTGTCACCGGGCGCGGCTGTCGAAAGCCGAAATCCGAGAGAACTGCCATGTTCCACAATCCCCAACTCGCCGCGCGCGACTTCGTGCTCGGCTCCCTCCCGACGACTCCCCTGCAGATCCCGCCACACCCGAACGGCGACCCTCTCGCCGCGTCGGCTATCGCCATGCGGCGCTATCTCGCCGAGACGGTGCAGAACCTGATCGATCTCCTCGACGAGCTGGACGGCGACCCTGACGATGAGGCGAACGGCGACGACGAGCCGTCCGTTTCCGGCGGCAACTGCGTCGGCAACGTCCACGGCGGGCTCTTCTCTATGCCAGATCCCAGCTTCGACCAGCGGGCATGGTCGCAGGGTGCTCTCGACGAGCGGGAGTTAGATCCATGCGATTGGGGCGAGCGGGAGGAAGGGCTATGATTGGACCCCATCCCGCGCCACCTTTTCCTCAAGATGGGCCTCGCCCTGCCGGCCTCTGCTGCCGCTGCACCGGCCTTCGGCGCCATTCCGCTTGCCGAGCGGCCTCCCTCTCAAGCCGTCAAATGGGCCTATCTCGAATGGCTCGACCGCGAACGGCGCGAGCTTCACGTGAGCTGTTCCCGGAAATGACTGGGCGTGGCGTCTTCATTCCGGTCAACACGGGCGCCGGCATGTTCCACCAGGGCCCAGGATCGACGGCACGATCGCGCCGTCTGCCTCGACGCGCGCAATTTCTGTGCTCGGCGCGGTCGGCCTCCAGGTCAGAGGAGATCGAGCGAGAGAATCGTTGCGAGTGGGCGTGTCGGGATCTGCAGAAGGGGCGGAGCATGATTGCCGCCGTCATCCTCCGGCCCGGCCTCGTCGCCTTGGCGCAGGTGGCGCTTGTCGCGCTCCTGCTCTACGGCGCCGGCCGGCTGCTGGACGCGGCGGAGGCTTTGGAGTTGCGCCGCTGAGCCTTGGACAACTTGTCCAACCCTTGCCCGCCCCGGCTACGGCTGGGGCGGGTGCCCCAAGATGGACGGGTCATCGTGACACGATAGCTTGACATCGGGTCAACGAGTCCCGATAGTCGGCATCGTGACATGAGGACCCGTCCAAGATGAAGCAGATCGCCCCCGTTGTTCTACGCCGCTTCCGCGCCGCTGACGCCGAGCGGATCACCGGAATCGGACGCAGAACATGCAGCGGAACAACCGCAAGCGCGCGGTTCTCTCTGCTCTGCCTTACGGCCAGCATGCACCATTCGACGTCTTCGTGCTGGCGGAGATGATGGTCGTCGCTCGCCTTCAGGAGGCTTGATGTTGCTCGGCACCTGACTGCGTATCTTCGCAGCCAACTTTCCCACTGCGTTGCAGTTCTGGGCGCTTCATGAGGACGGAGCCCTGCTCGACCCGGATGATCTGTGGCAGGACCCGGGAGAATGGCCTCAGGTCTCTTCACCCTGCCGAGGTGATCACTACCCAATCCGATGGAAAGCGGCCGCGCTATTGCGCCATAGCTCCCGATAGCTTCGCCTCGTGTTGGCCGAAACGCTGAAAGACGAGGCGGTGCAACTGGATTTCCCCGCTTCTCGAAGTCCAGCACCGCGGCGTCATGATCCTTCTCGATCTCCAGCGACTCGGCCGTGACTTGGCAGCGGCAGCCGCAGTGCCGTTTGTGGAAATAGAGGCTTCTCCGGAGACGCCGGTATGAGCGAGCCGGACGTGATCGAAGGTCGCGCCCGCATTGCCGATCGTCTCGGCGTCTCCGAGCGCACCGTCTCGCGCTGGACCTCCAAGGGCCTTCTCGTCGTCCGCAAGAACGGCCGGACCGGTATCCTACGGGTCCGCCAGACCGACCTCGAGCGGCATGCTGACCAAGCTTCGTGGTGAGGAGGCCTGACGGTGTCGGAATGGCCGGCCTCAAGATGGCACGCGATCTCGTCGGGACGATCTTCCCCCCGGGCATCAGCGAGGAGACCATCAAGGAGCACGCCAAGAAGCACGGCGTGGGCAAGATGCTCGGACGTGCGATGATCTTCACGCCTGAAGATGCTCTCCTCCTCTACGAGGCCCTGCCATGCCCCTCAAGGTCGTCAGACGCCCAAAGTCACCCGTCCTCTACATCCAGCGGGACAATCGCCGGCGTCCGCGTCGAAGAGAGCACGGGAACTTCTGACCCGCGGCTCGCGGAAGAGTTCAAGGCGAAGCGCGAAGCGGAGATCTACCGAGGACAGCTCTACGGTGGTCGCATTTCCCGAACCTTCGCGGAGGCCGTCGTGAGCTATCTCGAGGCCAGGGACGGCGCCCCTCCCGCTTCCTCGGCAAGGTGCTCGATCACTTCGACACGACGCCGCTGCACAAGATCGACCTCGACGCGATCGAGGCGGGCGCGAAGAAGGTGTATCCCGGCGCCTCGGCAGCGACCCGCAACCGCCAGTTTCTACACGCCGGCGGTCGCCGTCCTGAAGCACGCCGCTGCGCGCGGCTGGTGCGACGCGCTGATCGTGAAGAGGCCGAAGCCTGCCGAGGGCGTCGTGCGATGGCTGACACCGGCGGAGGCCGACCGGCTCATAGATGCTTGCTCGCCCCACCTGCGCCCGCTGGTGATCTTCCTGCTCTACACCGGCGCCAGGGCCGGCGAGGCGCTGTGGCTAGACTGGCGCGACGTAGACCTCGACCGGGCGCACGTGTCCTTCGAAAAGACGAAGACCAAGTACCCGCGCGGCGTCCCCCTTCATCCTCGGGTCGTGGCCGCGCTCGCCAATCTGAAAAGCATCGCGAAGGCGAGGTGTTTCAGTCGACCCACGACGGGAAGCCGTACGAACCGCTTCAAGGGCGATGACGACACCTCGGCCGGCACCCGCATCGGGACGGCCTTCAAGAGCGCCTGCCGGCGGGCGGGACCAAGAACTTCCGGGTTCACGATTGCCGCCACACATGGGCGACCTGGCACTATCCAGACACAATCGGGATCTGACGGCGCTGATGCGCCTGGGAGGGTGGCGCACGGCGAACATGGTTCTCCGCTACGCTGCACCAGAATGTCGAGGGAGTTCGCCTCTGGCTCGATCGAGCGCCTTCCTGGGGGAAACCTGGGGGAGGCAACTACCACCGAAGGAAAATCCGCATGACTTATCAACAGCTTGCGGATGGTAAATTATCCTTGGTAAGGGAGAGGTCGAGAGTTCAAATCTCTCCGGCAGCACCAGTCTTTTCCGACATATCAGGACGTTGGACACGGCGGCGCTTTCCCGTGTCGGGGCAAAAGGCAAACGGCTGCCTGCGGCATTGCGGTCGCGCCGGACGGCCATGGAGCCGACCGGACGCGGGGAGAGTAAGACAGGCGGATCGAAGGGCGGCCGACACGCGGCGCCAGGCGCCGTTGCCCGAGTCCGGCGCGGGCGGGCCCGCCAGGCGCCCGGCACGCACGAAAACGGGCCGGATCACCCGGCCGGCCTTCGGATCGCGTGCGGCTTGCGTGCGGCTTGCGCCGGAGGCGCTCAGCTTTCGCGCATGCGCGGCGCAGGGTCTTGGTGATCGGCTCGGTGAGATAGTCGAGGAAGGTCCGCTCGCCGGTGGTGATGAAGACCTCGACGGGCTGGCCCGGGCCGACTTGCGCAGGTCGAAGCCGAGCGGCTCGTCGAGATTTTCAGGCGCGCGAGATAGTAGAGCTTCGCCCGTCCTCTCGTCGATCAGCCGGTCGGCCGAGATCTGCTCCACCTCGCCGGGCACCGGCGGCACCTCGCGGCGTCGAACGCCGAGAAGTTCAGCCGCGCCGTGCTGGCCGATCCGCACCTCGTCGATGTCCTCCGGCCGGACATGCGCCTCGACCACGAGCTCGCTCTCCTCCGGCACGATCTCCATCAGCGCCTCGCCGGGCGCGATCACGGCGCCCGGGATTGTACTTCGTCAGGCTCATCACCGTGCCGCTGACGGGCGCGCGCACCACGATCCGGTCGAGCACGTCCTGCGCGGTGCGCAACTGCTCGACAAGTCGGAGCGCTGCAGCCGCACCTCGCCGAGCTTCGCGACAGCCTCCTCGAGCCGCGCGACCTTCAGGCGCTGGATCTGCTGCTCGTCCTCGGGGATCGTCTGGTGCGCCTTGGCGATCGCGAGGTCATCTGGCCCTCCTTGCCGATCAGGTCGGCCTCCGTCCGCCGCAGCTCCAGCACGTGCGTCTTCCGCGTCAGCCCCTTCTTCAGGAGCATCTCGGAATCGGCCTTCTCCTCCTGGATCAGCTCGAGCTGGATCTCCACCGCCTTGCGCTGCGCCTCGAGCCCGTGATCTCCTCCTTGAGAGCGGCGATCTGCTGGTCGAGGATGCCGAGCTCGGCCTTGTGCTTGTCGAGCCGCGCGGAGAACTCCGCCTTCTGGTCCGCGACGACACTCTCGACATCCGGCGGGCGTCCTCGCGAGAGCTGCGCCGGGAAAATCGACGTTGCGCCGTCGCGCTCGGCGACGGCGCGCGCCTCGAGCGCGTCGAGCACGTCGAGCTGCGCCTGCAGCCGGTTGCGGGTCGCCTCGGCCGCCGTGGCGTCGAGTACCATCACGGGCTCGCCGCCGGTGACGCGTGCCCTTCCTTGACGAAGATCTCCTGACGATGCCGCCCTCGAGGTGCTGCACGATCTTGTTGCGGCCGGACGCGACCACGGTGCCGGGCGCGATGACCGCGCCCTACAGCGGCGCCACCGCCGCCCAGGTGCCGAAGCCGCCGAAACCGAACCGCGAGCACCACCCCCGCCAGACCGGCGCGCCGATGCTCGTCCTCACGCCCCCGTGCCAACTCATGAGACGAACTCCTCGATACGTGAACTGGTGACTCAGCCGACGCGTGCCGGAGCCGCCGGGGCCCTGGCCGGCGCGCGGCCGACGGGTAGACCGGCTGGACGGCTGCGCCGGCGCCGTCCGGCTGCTGGCCTCCGCGGCCCGCATCTGCCGCTGCAGGACCTCCTCCTTCGGTCCGTAATCCTCGATCCGCCCCTCGCGCAGGACCATCAGCTTGGTCAGCGCCGGGACGACGCTCGTGCGCTGGGTGATGACGACGCAGGTCATGCCCGCCTCCTGGGCGGCCTTCAGCGCCGCGATCAGCGCCTGCTCGCCCTCGGCGTCGAGCGAGGCGTTCGGCTCGTCGAGCACGACGATCTGCGGGCTGCCGAAGAAGGCGCGCGCCAGCGCGATGCGCTGCCGCTGACCGCCGGACAGCGCATGGCCGCCGGGGCCGAGCAGCGTGTCGTAGCCCTTCGGCAGGCGCTGGATGAGCTCGTGGCAGTTGGCGAGCTTCGCCGCCGCCACGACCTTCTCGGCGTCCGGCTCCTGGCTCATGCGCGCGATGTTCTGGGCCACGGTGGCCGGAAACAGCTCGACGTCCTGCGGCAGGTAGCCGACAAAGGGCCCCAGCGCCTCGGGCGACCAGTGGGCGAGGTCGTCACCGCCGATCCGCACGACGCCGGCGGTCGGCCGGATCGCGCCGACGAGGAGCCGGGCCAGCGTCGACTTGCCGGCGCCGCTCGGGCCGATGATGCCGACCGACTCGCCGGGGTCGATGTCGAATCGAAGCCCTTCAGGATCGGCTCCGTGCCCTGGCCGGCGAGTAGACGAGCTTCTCGCGGACAGGCTGCCTTCGGGCTCCGGCAGGGCCATGCGCTCGCCTCCCCGCCGGCGGCGGCCAGAGCAGCTTCAGCCGCCTCCAGGACTGCGGCGGCCGAGACGAAGTTGCGCCAGCCGCCGACCGCCTGGTCGATCGGCGCGAGCGCGCGCGACGAGATGATCGAGGCGGCGAAGATGATGCCGGCGGTGAGCGCGTTGTGGGTCAGCACGAGATAGGCGCCGTAGCCGAGGATCGAGACCTGCAGGAGAGGCGCAGGAAGCGCGTGCAGCCCCGTCGAGGCGTCGTGGTGCGCCCGCCTGGTCCGAGGCGATCATCGCCCGGGCGTTCGCTTCGCCCCACGAGGCGACGCAGTTCGACAGCATGCCCATCGCCCGCACCACCTCGGCGTTGCGCGCGTGGCCTGCGCCTTCTGCAGCGCGACGATGCCGTGCCGGCGCGGCCTCCGCCAGCGGCCGCCTCGTCAGCCGCTGGTTGAGCAGCGAGACAGCAGAAGAACGATCGCCGGCGCCGAGCGTCAGCCAGCCGAGATGGGGATGGATGATGAAGATCAGCGCCATGTAGAGCGGCGCGACCGGCGCGTCGAAGAAGGTCACGGCGGCGAGGAGAGGAACTGGCGAACCTGCGGCAGGTCGCGCAGGCCCTGGATGTCGCCGCCGCTCGTGCGCGCGGAGCGACAGCGACGCCTCCAGCACCCGCCCGCCGAGCGCCGTCTCGAGCCGCGCGCCGGCGCGCATCAGCACGATCTGGCGCACCGCCTCGAGTGCGCCGCCGAGCGCGAGCGCCCCCACGGCGATCAGGGTCAGCATCAGGAGCGTCTCCTGGCTGTGCGACGACAGCACGCGGTCGTAGACCGACAGCATGTAGAGCGGAATCGTCAGCATCAGCAGGTTGAGGCCGAGCGAGAACAGGCCGACAGCCACGAGAGCCTGGCGGCAGCTCTCGAGCGCGAGGGTCAGCGGCGAGCGGCGCTGCGCGCCGGACGGCGCCGCGACGGACTCGGCGGCCGCAGTGGACGCCTCGGCAGACCGGCCGGCCCCCGCGAGCCCCTTGAACGGCAGGCTGGACGGCCAGAGGCTCGCGACGCCGCCGAGCCAGATCACGGCGCCGACCGCGAGCACGAGGGCGAGCTGCGAGCCGGACAGGGAGTCGTACACGTGGCCGGCGCGATCGGGCGCCATCCACGCGACGGCCAGCAACGCAACGAGCGAGGCCCCGAGCGCCGCCAGGGCCGGATAGCTCGGCCGCAAGGCGCGGCTCATGGACCCGCCTTTGAAGATACCCCTCACACTCCACTCCTTCACACGAGCACCGACCGAACAACTGGACGCCGCGGCGGCTCTACCGGTCTCCGCGCTCCCTTGCCCGGAACGAAACCAGCCCCCGCGGCCGCCACAGCCCAAGGTGCAGTCTCGCGATACTACCCGTGCAGCGACCCGACGTCATCTCAAACATAGAGGCTCGTCAGATCTTGCAGATGCGGTGCCGCCAAAATGCAGATGGCCGCAAATTTCGCTCTCTCTCTGCCTCCATTTGCAGCGCCCCAGCCGGCTCCTGAGTCCAGACGGCCACGAAAGTCGTCGTGGGCACGGACTGGCCGGATCGCCACTGGTCACCTCCTTGAAACGAGACGGTGTGGAGGCGACGCCGCGCAAACCGCGACCGGTACGCCCCGCAACGAGACTGCGTCGAGCGCGACGCGAGTCGGGCGAGAGGTGGCCGTGTCGGGCAAGCCTGCCTGCCGCCCGCGGGCCCAGCCAATGCGCGGGCCACGCCATGCTTTCCGCCGCCGCAGCTCGTCGAAAGACCGGCCAGATGAGCCCCCACCCCGCGCGCGCACCTCTTGCGGGGGCTGCAGCCCCCGACTCCCCACGGGCTCGATCGACGCCCACGGGCCCGCCACATGGCGCCTGGACCAGCGCGGGTTCAGAAACGGACGCTCTCCGCACTCCAGGCCGCCTCGGGCGCGGTTCCGCCGGCCGGCTACGCCGCCCTCGCATGGGCGGCTGCGCCGGCGCATGGACATGCAGACGAGAATGGAGCGCCGACGGCGACAGTCTCGGAGCCGGGCAACCTCCATCAAGACGCAAGGCGGGGCAGCGTGCGCCGCCCCCGCTTCAATCGACTGCTCACTTCCTCGCCGACCCGCGACCACCTGAGCCCGCTAACCACGTCGGTGCATGTGTGTCTAGCGCAGCTGGGTTCGGAATAGCCGTAGTAGCCGAACGTCCGCTGCTCGCGATGTAGCCGTAGGAGCTGCCCATGCCGCCATAGCTCGAGTACGACGCGTAGGACACGGAGCCGTAGCCGGTGTCGTTGTCGTAGTAGTAGTAGCTCGTGTTCACGGCGTCGTAACCCTCGTACGTGGTGTCGTAGCCGAGGCTGTAGCTGTCATACACGTAGTAGTACCAGTAGCCACCATCATTGTCGTACACCGACGCGTTGTAGTAGCTCCCCACCGAGTACGTCCCGGTGTCCTCGTAGGTGTAGCCGTAGTAGTAGTCGCCGTTCGTGTTGTACGCGACGTAGTAGTAGACCGAGTTGCTCGGGTCCGTGTGATCGGCCTCGTAGTAGCCGTAGTATCCGAAGTACTCTCCGGCGCCAGACACGTAGCCATACGTGAGCTGCCCATGCCACCGTAGCTCGAGTATGCCGTGTACGACGAAGCCCCGGTCAGCCGGTGTCGTAGTCGTAATAATAATAGCTCGTGTTGACGGTGTCGTAGCCTTCTGTGAGGTCGTCTCGTAGCCGAGATTGTAGCTGTCGTACACGTAGTAGTACCAGTAGCCGCCGTCATTGTCGTACACCGACGCGTAATAGTAGCTGCCCGTCGAGTAGGCGCCCGTGTCGTCGTACGTGTAGCCGTAATAGTAGTCGCCGTCCGTGTTGTATGCGACGTAGTAGTAGATCGAATTGGTCGTCGTGTTGTCGGCCTCGTAGTATCCGTAATAGCCGAAATACTCGCCGCTCCCGGACAGATAGCCGTACGAGCTGCCGATGCCGCCGTAGCTCGCGTACGACGTGTACGACGACGCGCCATAGCCGGTGTCGTAGTCGTAGTAGTAGTAGCCGTGTTGACCGCGTCGTAGCCCTCGTAGCTCGTGTCGTAGCCGAGGCTGTAGCTGTCGTACACGTAGTAGTACCAGTACCCGCCGTCATTATCGTAGGTCGACGCGTAGTAGTAGCTGCCGACCGAGTACGTTCCGTCGTCGTCATACGTGTAGCCGTAGTAGACGTCGCCGTTCGTGTTATAGGCGACGTAGTAGTAGACCGAGTCGTTCGGATCCGTGTGATCGGCCTCGTAGTAGCCGTAGTAGCCGAAGTACTCGCCGGCGCCCGACACGTAGCCGAAGGAGCTGCCGATGCCGCCGTAGCTCGAGTATGCCGTGTACGACGAAGCCCCGTAGCCGGTGTCATTGTCGTAGTAGTAGTAGCTCGTGTTGACGGTGTCGTAGCCTTCGTAGGTCGTCTCGTAGCCGAGATTGTAGCTGTCGTACACGTAGTAGTACCAGTAGCCGCCGTCATTGTCGTACACCGACGCGTAATAGTAGCTGCCCGTCGAGTAGGCGCCCGTGTCGTCGTACGTGTAGCCGTAATAGTAGTCGCCGTTCGTGTTGTATGCGACGTAGTAGTAGATCAGTTGGTCGTCGTGTTGTCGGCCTCGTAGTAGCCGTAATAGCCGAAATACTCGCCGCTCCCGGACAGATAACCGTACGAGCTGCCGATGCCGCCGTAGCTCGCGTACTCACGTGTACGTCGCGGCACCAGCGCGGTGCCGACCAGCCGGTGTCGTAATCGTAGTAGTAGTAGCCCGTGTTGACCGCGTCGTAGCCCTCGTAGCTCGTGTCGTAGCCGAGGCTGTAGCTGTCGTACACGTAGTAGTACCAGTACCCGCCGTCATTATCGTAGGTCGACGCGTAGTAGTAGCTGCCGACCGAGTACGTTCCGTCGTCGTCATACGTGTAGCCGTAGTAGACGTCGCCGTTCGTGTTATAGGCGACGTAGTAGTAGACCGAGTTGTTCGGATCCGTGTGATCGGCCTCGTAGTAGCCGTACAGCGGAGCAACTCGCCGGCGCCCGACACGTAGCCGTAGGAGCTGCCGATGCCGCCGTAGCTCGAGTATGCCGTGTACGACGAAGCCCCGTAGCCGGTGTCATTGTCGTAGTAGTAGTAGCTCGTGTTGACGGTATCGTAGCCCTCGTAGCTCGTCTCGTAGCCGAGATTGTAGCTGTCGTACACGTAGTAGTACCAGTAGCCGCCGTCATTGTCGTACACCGACGCGTAATAGTAGCTGCCCGTCGAGGCGCCCGTGTCGTCGTACGTGTAGCCGTAATAGTAGTCGCCGTTCGTGTTGTATGCGACGTAGTAGTAGATCGAGTTGGTCGTCGTGTTGTCGGCCTCGTAGTAGCCGTAATAGCCGAAATACTCGCCGCTCCCGGACAGATAACCGTACGAGCTGCCGATGCCGCCGTAGCTCGCGTACGACGTGTACGACGACGCGCCATAGCCGGTGTCGTAATCGTAGTAGTAGTAGCCGCGTTGACCGCGTCGTAGCCCTCGTAGCTCGTGTCGTAGCCGAGGCTGTAGCTGTCGTACACGTAGTAGTACCAGTACTCGCTCCGTCATTATCGTAGGTCGACGCGTAGTAGTAGCTGCCGACCGAGTACGTTCCGTCGTCGTCATAGGTGTAGCCGTAGTAGACGTCGCCGTTCGTGTTGTAGGCGACGTAATAGTAGAGCGTGTCGTTCGGGTCCGTGTGGTCGGCCTCGTAGTAGCCGTAATACCCAATACTTGACCGGCGCTCGACACATAGCCGTATGAGCTGCCGATGCCGCCGTAGCTCGAATACGACGTGTAGGACGACGATCCGTAGCCCGTGTCGTAGTCGTAGTAGTAGTAGCTCGTGTTGACGGCGTCGTAGCCCTCGTAGCTCGTCTCGTAGCCGAGATTGGAGCTGTCGTACACGTAGTAGTACCAGTAGCCACCATCATTGTCGTACACCGACGAATAGTAGTAGCTGCCGGTCGAGTAGGCGCCCGTGTCGTCGTAGGTGTAGCCGTAATAGTAGTCGCCGTTCGAGTTGTAGGCGACGTAGTAGTAGATCGAGTTGGTCGTCGTGTTGTCGGCCTCGTAGTAGCCGTAATATCCGAACAGTTCGCCGCTGCCGGAGAGGTAGCCGTACGAGCTGCCCAGGCCGCCATAGTTCGAGTACGACGTGTAGGAGGACGATCCGTAGCCGGTATCGCCATCGTAGTAGTAGTAGCTCGTGTTGACTGCGTCGTAGCCCTCGTACCCGGTGTTGTATCCGTAGCTGTAGCTGTCATACATGTAGTAGTACCAGTACCCGCCGTCATTGTCATAGACCGACGAGTAGTAGTAGCTGCCTACGGAATACGTTCCGGTGTCCGCATAGGTGTAGCCGTAGTACGAGTTGCCGTACGTGTTGTAGGCGTGATAATAGTAGAGTGTGTCGGAGACGCTGCTGCTCATGACTCCCCTCCCTAAGGGTGCGCTCGAACGCTGCGGGCCGCAGCCGCAGCCGCTACCCGTAGTGAAAGAAGTTGCTGGCATTAGGACTTGCTCCTGACGCTTCGTCAAAAGAATTGTAACCAAATCACCGGTAGAGGCGGGGGTCGTTTGCCTTGACGTCTTATGTGGACGGAAGGTTTATACGGTTTTTGCGGAACAGCCGACACTTGCTCGCGACAGAACCCTCAATTTTGCGGTTTTGGCGGGTCTCGTCGACCGCAGGGCCCAGCGGGGCCTTTCATGCCCACACCTCCCTTCTTCCGCCTGCGAGAACGTTCCACGCTGCGTGCGTGGCTCGGGCTCCGGACGCAATTCGGCCGTCTCGCCTGGCGGCGAGACGGCCGAAGGAAGTGCCACGTCTGGATTTCGCCGCGCGGTCGCGGCGACGCCGACTGACGCCTACTGGGTGTAAGGCGCGCTCGGCAGCGTGCCGCCGGGGCCGGCCGCACCGCCCTTGCGGAGCACGCCCTGCTTCTCGAGCTCGCCCAGGGCGCCGTTGACCTTCTGGAGGAGATCGTTGATCGACTGCAGCGGCAGCACGAGGCGGGCGGAGGGATGCGAGGTGGCCATGCGCGCTCCGCTCGCGTCGTGGTCCATGCGGGTGACCGCGAGCTCGATGCGGAAGTTCGCTCCGTCGAAGGAGACCGCCCGCCGAGTTCGGCGAAGGTCTCGATCAGGGAGTGATCCTGCACGTAGGCCGGGGGACGGCGGGTCTGTTCGTCAGCCATGTGATTGCCTTTCTATGGTTTTGATGAGCTGGCTGGGAAGTCCGGGAGATCGTGGCGCAGGCACGGCGTGGGAGCGGCCGGTGACTGCCCTGCGAACGCCCGCCTTGGCGTCGGCATGGTCATCGCAAGACATGGCGGAAGGATTTGGCTCCGGAATACCGGTGGGGCGGAATGGCTCCTCACGCTTAGACGCCTGTTGACCACGCACGCTGCAGGAAATCCCTGCGAACCCTCGGTAAATAGCACATCGACGGACGGCTCCGCCAGTCGATCCTGCAGCTTCCGCCGCGGTGGAGTGGGCTGGAGCGTGCCACCCCGCCAGTCCGGGGGACGAGGAGGTGCCGGCCCGCCGCGTCAGGAACGTCCGTCGAGCGCGGCCTTGAGCGCGTCCTCGGACAGGACGTGGATGCCGTCCCGCTCCACGCCCTTCGCGCCGGCGATGCCGACGATCTCCTGCCGCAGCCGCGCCCCGTCCCATTCCGGATGAGCGGCGGCCAGAGCGCCGGCCAGGGCGCCGATTCGCGGAGAGGCGACAGCTCGTTCCGGTCAGGCTGATCGGCCTCCGTCGAAGCCGAGGCCGGCCAGGTCGGTTGCTTGCACCGCGATCTCGACGAGCCCCTCCCCGCGATTGTTGCGCGACCAGATGTTCAGCGCGCCGTCTGCCGCCGCCACGGAGAGAGGTTCGGCAGGCTGTAGGCCATCGGATAGATCGGGTGCGCACAAGGTCGACGCCGTTGTTGCCGGCCGCCGCGACGAACAGCATGTCCGGGTGCCGCTTCATCGCGGCCTCGAACTCCGGCCACGGCTTGTCCCGGCCCGTCGACACACGAGAACCCGCACGCCGTCCGCGGCGATGTGGTCGACGATGTCGCCGATATGCGCGTCGGGGTCGCCGGGGTGATAGCGGTAGATGGCGGCGCAGATGCCGGCGGGGGCGTCGCGCAGCAGGATGCTCGCGACCTCGGTGCCGTGGCTCGGCGGATCGAACGGCGTGCCCTGCACGTTCCGTGCCCCTTCGGGAATGCCGAAGTCGAACGGCCGGTCGTCGTTCTCCCAGAAATCGTGCGCCAGGAGGCGACCGGACGGATCGCGCGCGAGGCGTTTCCGGATCTCCGGCAGGAGATAGTTGACGCCGTTGTCGAGAATGCCGACGGGGGTGCAGCCGGCGTCGGCGCCCGCGTCGGCCGGCAGCGGCGGGTTGAAGGGCACGGCCGGCGCCCGCGGCTTCAGGTCGGGCCCCAGCGCCTGCAAGTCCTGCGCCGCCCCCTCGCCCCCATCCGCGTAGGAGATGCGCTCGCCGCCGAGCACCTTGCAGCGCCCGCTCATGACGATGCGCTCGTAGGGCCGCTCGCCGCTGCTCCCCGCCGAAATAGGCAACGAAGTAGAGATAGCCCGGCTGCGCGATGCGCTGCGTCCGCGTCACCTGGATGCGGTCGCCCTGGCCGTAGAGCCAGTCCCGCTGGACGATGAGCTCGCGCTCCGTCCGCATCCGCCGCTCCTCGCCGGGCTGCGCGCCGTTGAACGGCGGCCGCTCGCCCTCGGAGACGCAGACCTCCCTGGCGCCGTCGACGAGCTGGCGCTCGTCGAAGCTGGGCCCGGAGGCAGCAGCGGCGGCGGCAGCAACACCAGCCAAGGCGGTGACGACGAAGGCGAAGGCGACGCAAGCCCGCCGGACGGAACGCACTCTCTGCATGGTCGGCAACCTCCGTTGCGGATCTTCTATCATGGCCGCGCGGCCTTCTGCCGGGAGCCCGCAGGGGAATCGCAAGTTGTGTCCAGCTTCTTCTGCAAATTGGTCATGGCCGCTGATGTCGGCTTCAGGCGGCCTCCGCCTGCTCGATCCTGCGTAGCGCCTCCTTCTTGTGCTCGGCCAGGTGCGCCATGTTGAGGTAGCGCGTGGCCTCGAGCCAGTTCTCGTGGGTCTCGACCGCGAGGGCCCGGATGAGCCGCAGGCAGCTCTCGGCGTTCGGGAAGATCCGGACGACGTGGGTGCGCCGCTTCAACTCCTGGTTCAGCCGCTCGAGCATGTTGGTGCACTTCATGTGCTTGTGGTGGGCGAGCGGCAGCCGGTAGTAGGTCAGCGTCTCCTCGATATTGGCCTCCACCCAGTCGGTGAGCTTGGGGTACTTGCCCTGCCACTTGTCGAGCCAGCGCGCGAGATCCTGGCGCACCTCGTCGATCTCGCGGCGGTCGTAGAACCACCGGAGCTCCTGCAGGCAGTCGTCGTCGACCTTGCGCGGCACGTAGTCGAGCGCGTTCCTCAGGAAATGCACGTAACAGCGCTGCCACGCCGCCTCCGGCAGCACCTCCCTGATCGCCGCCTTGAGGCCGGCATGGTCGTCGGAGACGACGTACTCGACGCCATGAAGCCCGCGCTTCCTGAGCGCCAGGAGGAACTCCTTCCAGCTCGACTGGCTCTCGCGGTTGGCGAGGTCGACGCCGAGCACGTTGCGGCGGCCCTCGAGGTCGATGCCGATCGCCACGAGCACCGCCTGGCTGGCGATCACGCCGGCCTCCCGGATCTTCTCGTAGCGCGCGTCGAGGATCAGGTAGGGGAAGGGCTCCTCCAGCCGCCGACAGGCGAAGGCGGCAAGCTCGGCGTCGAGCCGCTTGTTGATCCCGCTGATCGCCGAGGCCGAGAAGCTGTGGCCGCACAGCTCCTCCGTGATCGCCTTCACCTTCCGCGTCGACACGCCCTGCACGTACATCTCCGCCAGCGCCCCGACCAGCGCCTTCTCCGAACGCTGGTAGCGCTCGAACAGACGCGTCGAGAACCGCCCTTCCCGGTCCTGCGGCACCCGCAGCTCGAGCGTACCAACCCGGGTTACCAGCGAACGGGTATAGTAGCCGGAGCGGTAGCCGAGCCGCTCCGCCGTCCGCTCGCCCTTCTCCGCGCCGAGCGCCGCCGTCATCTCCGCTTCCAGCGTCGCCTCGACGACCGTCTGGACCATCGTACGAAGATAGTCTTCGTCCCCATCCAACAGTGCTTGGACGTCGATCATCGCCGTCTTACCCTGCTTCCCGGTCATGGCATGCATCCCCTCCAAGGGCCTGGTGACGTTGAACATCACCAGCGTGCCATGACCGCCCGCCTTGCAAAGCCGCCTTTTGCAGAAGAACTCAGTACACGATCGAATCGCATTTGAAGATTGGCGGTAGGAATTGGGGATGAAATGGATTCGGATGTCGGCCTGATCCCGAGGGAGAATGCCGATGTCCTCGTTTACGGCGAGCTTTGCCGAGGTTCCCGATCCGCGCACGGGCAACGCAAAGCGCCACGATCTTCTGGAGGTGCTGACGATCGCGCTGACGGCTGCGGTGTGCGGCGCCGAGCACTGTGCCGACTCGCCGATTTTGCCACCGACCGGGAGGATCTGTTCCGGGAATTCCTGCGGCTGGAGAACGGCATCCCGAGCCACGACACGTTCAGCCGGGTGTTTCGACTACTCGACCCTGAGGCGTTTGCGAGGTGCTTCGGCCGGTTCGTGGAGGCGCTGGGCGCGGCCGGCGAAGGAGTGGTCGCCATCGACGGCAAGACGCTGCGAGGCTCCTTCGACACGGCGGCCAGGCGCTCGCCGCTGGCGGTGGTGACGGCGTTTGCCTCTGCCACCCACACGGTCATCGGGCAACAGGGCTTTCGCGCCGGCGAGGGCGACAGCGAGATCCTCGCCGCCCGAGCGCTGCTGGAATGCCTGGATCTGTCAGGCCAGTTGGTGACGGCCGATGCGATCCACTGCCAGAACGAGACGGCCAAGGTGATCCTCGATCGCGGTGGCGACTATCTGTTGCGGCTGAAGGACAACCGGCCGGCTCTGGCGGCCACGGTGGCCGAGTACTTCGCCGATCCGCAGGTCCGCGCCGAACTGCCCCCTGCCGAGACGACCGACGCCGACCACGGTCGCATCGAGGTGCGGCGCGCCTGGGTCAGCCACGATCTGTCGTGGTTGCGCGGAGCGAAGCGGGCGGTAGGCGAACTGGTGCTTCTGCCGGGGCTTGCCTGCCTCGGCATGATCGAGGCTACCGTCACGGGACTATCAGGAATTTCGTGTGAGGCCGGGCTGTTGAACATCAGGCGGCCATGGCCTTGGTGAAGCGGTCACCGAAGAGGACGGCGAACTGCGCCTTGGCCAGGGCCCATTCCCGAGGCGGCATTTTCCACTCCTTCTCCGAGCGGTTCAAGACGAGGAACAGGAGCTTCATCGCCGCCTCGTCACTCGGGAAGTGCCCGCGAGCCCGCACCGCCCGGCGCAGCTTCGAGTTCAATGCCTCTATGGCATTGGTCGTGTACAAGATTCGACGAACGTCCGGATGGAAGGCGTAGAACGGGACGACCTCGCCCCAGGCCCTTCGCCAGCTCTGGCCGATGGCGACGTATTTGCGGCCCCAGAAGCTCTCCTCGAAGGCCGTGAGCGCGGCCTCGCCGGCCATGGCGTCGACGGCGCGGTAGATCTCCTTCAGCGCCGCCGCGACCGCCTTGCGATCCTTGTACGACACGAAGTCCAGGCTGTGGCGCAGCAGGTGGACGATGCAGGTCTGGACCGTCGTCTCGGGGAAGACGGCATGGATGGCGTCGGGAAAGCCCTTCAGCCCGTCCACCACGGCCACGAGAATGTCCTCGACGCCGCGGTTCTTCAGCTCGTTCATGACGCGGAGCCAGAACTTCGCTCCCTCGTTCTGCTCGAGCCAGAGGCCGAGGATCTCCTTGCCGCCGTCGGCGCGCACGCCGAGGGCGATGTGCACCGCCTTGTTCCTGACGAGCCCCTCTTCGCGGACCTTCACCCGCAGGGCGTCGAAGAAGACCAGCGGGTAGGTCGGATCGAGCGGCCGGGTCTGCCAGGCGGCGATGTCCTCCAGGACGGCATCCGTGACGGCGCTGACGAGGTCGGGCGACACGTCGATACCATAAAGATCGTGCAGGTGACCGACGATCTCCCGCGTGCTCATGCCGCGGGCGTACATCGAGATGATCTTGTCGTCGAAGCCCGGAAATCGCCGCTGGTACTTGGCGATGAGCTGCGGGTCGAAGCTTGCCTTCCGGTCCCGCGGAATCTCCAGTTCGAGACGGCTCGTGTCGGTTATCACCGTCTTCTTGCCGTAGCCGTTGCGACCGTTGTCGGCGCCGCCTTCGCCGGCAAGGTGATAGTCCATCTCTGCGTTCAGCGCCCGCTCGGCCAGCGCCTTCTTCAGCTCGTCTAGCAGGCCATTGGGGTCAAAGGCGGTCTTCGGGTCGGCGCCGGCCAGCAGCTGGTCGAGGATGCTGTCCGGGATCTTCGGTTCCTTGCGTCGTGGCATCGCGGGGCTCCTTCGCTCCCAGTATGCCCCACCTCACACACGAAAATCCCGACACTCCCTGACCGTCACGCGGCACGGCAGGACCAGCGTCACCCGTCACTATCACCTGTCCTCGCGGCCACTGACCGCAGAGGCCTACCTGGCAGCGGCCCGCGCCCACTGGTCCATTGAGAACAGTCTGCACTGGGTGCTCGACATGAGCTTCGACGAAGACCGCGCCCGCAACCGCAAGGACAATGGACCGGAAAACCTCGCCATTCTGCGCAAGCTCGCCCTCAACATGCTCAAGAGCGCCAGGCCCGAGATCTCCATCCGCCGAAAGCGAAAGCGTTCCGGATGGTCCAACGACTTCGCACGATCCATCCTCGGCCAAATGCGATAGCCCTGCCGGGAGCCCGCACGGACGCTTGCACCCCGCTCCCGACTGTGGCAGTTTCCGCCCGCTCGTGCCGGCGCGGATTCGCACCGGCCGCGATCCCGCCATTCTGCTTTCCGGCCCACCGGCCGACGCTGCCGTAGCTCAGGGGTAGAGCACTCCCTTGGTAAGGGAGAGGTCGAGAGTTCAAATCTCTCCGGCAGCACCAGTCTTTCCCGACATGTCAGGACGTTGAACCGGCGGCGGCGCCTTCGCCGCGTCGCGCTGCGTGTAGGACGGCTGCGTGCGGCATCGCGGTCGCGCCGGACCGGCATGGAGTAGCCGGGAGACGGGCATCTTTCGGGCGAGGCGAACACGGGGGGCTGCACGGCGCCAGAGGCCGTCGCGAAGCTCCGGCGCGGACGGGGACAGCCGGCGCCCGCCACGGCCGGCACAAGCGAAAGGCGGGCCGGATCGCCCCGGCCCGCCCCTGCAGATTGCCTGTCGCCTGCGCCGGAGGCTCAGCCTCGCGCATGATGCGGCGCAGGGTCTTGGTGTTCGGCCCCGCGAGATATTCCAGGAACATCCGGTCCGGCGTCGTGATGAAGGCCTCGACGGGCTGGCCCGGGCCGAACTGCCGGGGTCGTGGTTGCCGACCGATCCCGACCACGGCCTGTATCTCGGCATGCTCTCGGACTCCTTCCCCGACGCCTCCTACATCCATATCGTCCGCGACTGCCGCGACGTGGCCGTGTCCTGGTGGTACCACATCAAGCGCGTCGCACCGCCCGAAGCGCCGCCGCCCGACTTCAATCTGCTGTGCTCCGAGACGGGCCGCACCTGGCGCGAATATGTCGAGGGGGTGCACGGCCTGGTGAAGGCGCGCAACCTGCGGTTCCACGAGCTGCGCTACGAGGACCTGCTGGCCCAGCCCGAAGCCGAAACCCGGAAGATCCTCGACTTCCTCTCGGCCTCGTCGAGCACGCGCCTCGTCCAGGAGAGCGTCGAGGCCGCGCGGTTCGACCGGATGAACGGCGGGCGAAAGCGCGGCAAGGAGGACACCTCCTCCTTCTTCCGGAAGGGCACGGCCGGCGACTGGCGCAACCACATGAATGAGGCGCAGGAGCAACAGTTGGTGCGCAATGCGCAGCCGGTGATGTCCCAGTACGGGTATCTCTGAGGCCGCCCCGCCCGCCACGCCCTCCGCGAGACGCCGCGGCGGCCCGCGAAAATCCGTGCTTCCGGCAGCGGCGATTTCCTCGCGTCGTCATCGGCTTGGGTCCGATGGGACCGGGCCGCCCGACACGCTTTTGCCACGATCTCGGCGCCTGCCTGATCGCTTGCCTTGTCTTACGCGCCACCGCTGGTAGTGGTGGCGCATTGGTGCCACGAGTACAGGCCGGTCCGATCGATCGAGCACGAGACCACGCTATGCTTTCGACCGCGACCCAGAGCCGCCTGAGCGGCCTGTGCCTGATGTCGGCGCTGGCACTTGTCGCGATTCCGGATTTCGCCGCAGCGCAGGGCCAGCCGACGGCACAGGAGCTGATGCTCAAGATGCAGCTGTGCCGCTCGATCGAGATCCGCGGCTTCCGCCTGCAGTGCTTCGACCGCGTCGCCAACGGGCTGACCGGCAAGGGCGAGAGCGCTCCCGCGATGGTGCAGAGCGAGCCCGCGGCCGAGGCCCCGCAGGTCGCGGCCACGCCCCCGAACGCGCCTGCAGCGACACCGGCGGAGCAAGGTCCGGCTCCGGCGGCGCGGGAGGTGGCGGCGCTGCCCTCGCGCCTCGCGGACGCCCGTGCCGTGCCGCTGCCGCCGACGAAGCCCGTCGAGCTCCTTGCGCGCCAGGGCGACATCATCGAGACGGCCCCGCCATCCGAGCCCAAGACGCCTGCCGCTCCGGTGGCGGTGGCCGCGGCCGAGCCTGCCGGCCGGCCGGAGCGAGCGGCTGGGCCCCGCGCTGCGCCCGACGCAGAGGGCGAGGTGGCCAGAAGGGAAGAGCCGGCCAGGCGCGAGCCGGGACCGGTCGCCGTCGCCATGGCGGAGCCGAAGCCGGCCGCCGATCCCGCAGCCGAGGCCCCGGAAGTCACCGAAATCGCGGCCGCGGAGACGCCCGGGGTGCCCGTGCCTCCGGCGCGGCCCGACTATATCGAGGCGCTGGCGCGGCTCGAGGCGCCGGTGAAGGCGGCGGCGCCCGAGGCCGAGACCGCCTATCTCGACGTCGCCTACGACGAGCAGATGGCCGCCCCCGAGGCGCAGGAGGAGGAACCGCTGCCGCTGGCCGGCCGCCTTTGGCTGCCGAGCTTCGCCGACCTGTCCGACATCAGCGCCCATGCCGCGCCGGCCCCGGAGCCCCTTCCCGAGGCCCCTCGCAGGGCGGCACCGCAGGCCGAGGCGCGGGACGTGGCGCGGGACATGGCGATGGCGGAGGACGCGGGCGGCGAGGTGCCGGTGCCGCCCCGCCGCGGGGCGGGTGCGAGCGACGTTCCGGAAGCGGACCGGACCCGCGCGACGGGCACCCCGGAGACGCCGAAGCCGGATGCGGCGCAGGCGGCGCCTGCACCGCACGAGCCGCCGGAGGCACCCGTCGAGATCGGCGGCATGAACCAGCGCAACAAGGTGGTGGTCGCCATGGCGAAGGGCACCGCCGAGCCGCGCGTGAAGGGCACGTGGTCGGTCTCGGACTGGACCTCGCCGATCTCCGGCGTGCGCGACATCTCGATCTCGCGCGCCTCGGACCGGGTGGCCGACGAGCCGATCACGCTCCTGTCGTTTTCCTGCAGCGGCGGAACCGGCGCGGTGCGGGTGATGTGGCCGAGCGGCATGAGCGCGAAGCAGATCAAGGCGAAGCTGATCTACGACGGCAAGGAGGACGACGCCGCCACCTGGAGCCTGAGCCCCGACGGCCGCACCATGTCGCGCGAGGGCGGCGGCGCGGCGCTCGCGGTGGCGCGCAAGCTCGCCGCGGCGAGCCGGGTCACGGTGCGCCTCGACGACGGGCCGGCGCACGAGCGCGAGGCGACGTTCACCGCGGACGGCTTCAAGCCGCACCTCGCCGACATGAAGGCGGCCTGCAACGGCTGACGCCGCCGGCGGGCCGATCCCGCGTCAGCGCCGCTCCCGGGCACGCCGCTCGCGCTCCTTCAGGAGCACCCAGACGACGGCGAACAGGATCGTCAGCGCGACGAAGATGACGCCGATCACGTTGATGACCGGCGACAGGCCGAAGCGGAAGCGCGAGCCGATCTCCGTCACCAGCGTCCAGTCGCCGCCGATCGCGAAGACCGTCGTGTTGTAGTTCTCGATCGACTGCAGGAAGGCGATGACCGCGGCGGTGAAGATCGTCGGCATCAGGAAGGGGATCGTGATGCGGCGGAACACCATGAAGTTCGAGGCGCCGAGATCGAGCCCCGCCTCCTCGAGCGCCCGGTCCTGGCGCTGCAGCCGCGCCATGAACATGAGCATCGAGTAGGAGGCGATGAAGGTCGCCTGCGCCATCATCGCGAGGAACAGGCCGCCCGGCACGCCGAGATTGCGCCAGAAGATCAGCGTCGCGATGCCGAGGATGATGCCCGGCGTCAGGATCGGCGAGACCAGCACGCCGTAGAGCACCCCGCTCCAGCGCGACTGCAGCCGCGTCAGGATGAACGCGCCGGACAGGCCGAGCGGCAGCGCCACGACGATGACGCCGACGCCGATGACGACGGAGTTCCTGAGGCCCTCGAGCATCCGGCCGTCGCGCGCGAGCTCGCCGAACCACTTGAACGTGAAGCCCTGCCACTGCGTGACGCTGGGATAGGGGTAGGAATTGAAGGCCGCCGCCGACATCACGAGCAGCGGCGCGAAGAGATAGACGAAGAAGACGACCAGGTAGGCGTTGAGGATCTGGTCCGACCAGTTGCGCGTGCCGGTCCTGCTCTTCGACGCCGTGCCCTCGGCGGTGATGGCGGTCATCCTGCGACGCTCCCGGGCCCGTGGTCATGCCGGACGGCTCGGGCATGGATCTCGTGGAACACAGCCTTCGCCGGGACGAGCGGGCGGGGAGAGGCCGACCGCGAGCCGCCGCCGCGTCCGCCGGCGTCCTGCCCGGCTCGCATGCTCCCGCTCTCCCGCTGCGCTTCAGGCACCATCTTCCCCCTCACTTCGCGATGTCGCGGATGCCGACGCGGAACACGAGCATCATCAGGAAGATGAAGGCGGTGCAGACGACGAGCAGCGTGAAGGCGTAGGCGGCGCCGATGTTCCAGTTGTTGGATTCGAAGAACTGCCGGTAGATCGTCTGGCTGAACCAGTCGCCGGAGGTGCCGCGCGTCATGATCTGCGGCACCGAGTAGGAGCCGGCCGAGAGCATGAAGGTCATGATGCAGCCGACCGCCATGCCGGGCTTGGCGTGCGGGATGACGACCCGCCAGTGGATGCGCCAGGTCGAGGCGCCGAGGTCGCGCGCGGCCTCGATCTGGTTCCTGTCGAGGGTCTCCAGCGTGTTGTACATCGGGAAGACCATGAACAGGATGTAGGCGTAGACCATCGCCACGAAGACCGCGCCCGGCGACTGCAGGAACGGGATCCAGTCCTGCGTGGCGAGGTTCGTGATGCCCACCCAGTCGAGGATCGTGTTCAGCACCCCCTGGTAGTCGAGGATCATGAGCCACGCGTAGACGCGCAGGAGCTCGTTGATCGCGTAGGGGATGATGAGCCCGAGCATCAGGAAGGCGGCGCGGCCGGGCGTCGCGACCTGCGCGACGGCGTAGGCCACGGGATAGCAGACGACGAGCGCGAGAAGCGTGACCATCGCGGCGTAGAAGATGGTGCGCACGAAGATGTGGACGTGCAGCGCCGACATGCGGGTGTAGTTCGCCAGCGTGTAGACCTTCTTCGGCGCCTTCTCCTGCTCCTCGAGGTCGGCGATCTCGCGCTGCTTGGCGTCGATCTTCGACTGGATCTCGGCCTTCCTGTCGCCTTCCGCCGACTGCAGGTCGAACTGCATCAGCGAGAGGTCCGAATAGGCGCGGTCGATCTGCAGCGAGACCTGGCTCGATTCCTGGCGCACCCAGAGCGAGCGCTCGACCATGAAGAGCTGCGGCACGAGGATCATGCCGATCACCCACACGACGGTCAGCCCCAGGAAGATCCCCGTGAGGCCCCGGCCGTAGCTGCGGACGAGCTCAGTCACGGGCGAGCCCTCCCGCCGGCAGGACGAGCGCGTCCGCGGCGCTGAAGCCGATCTTCTGCTCGCCCATCAGCTCGCTTCCGGCGCCGCCGTCGTTCGTCAGGTGCAGGACGATCGAATCCTCGTCGCGGCGCAGGAAGAGGTTGACGAACGGCCCCTCGAGGTCGCGCCGCTCGACCTCCGCCGACAGGAGGTTGTCGGGCACCGCGCCGTTGACGAGGTGCATCCGCTCCGGCCGCACGCACAGCATCGCCTCGGCGCCGGGCGTCAGCCCGTCGCGGTTGCGGCCGCGCAGCCGGCCATGCGGGCCCTCGATGACCGCGAAGCCGCCCTCGGCCTCGACGACGCGCCCGCGGAACACGTTCTGCTCGCCGACGAAGGTCGCGACGAACGGGGTCCGCGGATCGTCGTAGAGCCGGTCGGCGGCCGCCACCTGCTCGACATTGCCCTTGTTCATCACCGCGATCCGGTCGGACATGGTCAGCGCCTCGCCCTGGTCGTGCGTGATGTAGATGAAGGTGACGCCGGTCTTGCGCTGGATCGACTTGAGCTCGGCGCGCATGTGCTGGCGCAGCTTGGCGTCGAGCGCCGACAGCGGCTCGTCGAGCAGCAGCACCGCCGGCTCGACCGCCAGGGCGCGGGCGATCGCGACGCGCTGGCGCTGGCCGCCCGACAATTCGCCCGGCTTCTTGTCCTCCTGGCCGCGCAGCGCGACGAGGTCGATCAGCTCCATGGCGCGCGCGCGCCGCGCCTTCTTGGCCATGCCGCGGGCCTCGAGCCCGAAGGCGACGTTCTCCCACACGGTCATCAGCGGGAACAGGGCGAGGTTCTGGAAGATCAGCGCCGTCGGCCGGTGATTGGGCCCGGTATGGCCCATGTCCTCGCCGCCGATCAGCACGCGGCCGCCGCTCGGCGTCAGGAAGCCCGAGATCATGCGCAGGATGGTGGTCTTGCCGCAGCCGGAGGGGCCGAGGATCGAGAAGAACTCGCCGGCGCGCACATGCAGGTCGGTCGGCTCGACGGCGGTGATGTCGCCGAACACCATCGAGACGTTCTGGAGCTCCACGTCCTTGCCGTGCATCGAATCCCCCGGAAAGAGTGCCGCAGACGAGACATGGAGGGCGGGGGCGCGAACGCCCTCGCCCGTCGTCGTGTCGCCGAAGCGCGAGGCGCGCTCAGGCGTTCGTCAGCTTCTCGGAATATTCCGAGCGCAGCTTGGCGAAGAAGTCGGTCTGCGCCGGCCACCACCACAGATTGTCGATCGCCGCGTCGTCCGGATAGGCCATCTGGTAGGCGGCCTTCAGGTCGTCCTTGAGGTACTCGCTCGTGCCGACGGCGGCGGAGTTGTAGCCGGTGTTGTTGGCGAACATGGCGCCGGTCTTCGGCTGCATCAGGAAGTTGATGAGCTCGTAGGCCTGGTCGACGTTGGCCGCGCCGGAGGGGATCGCCATCGTGTCCATCCAGGCGAGGCCGCCCTCGGTCGGCATCGTGTAGCGCCACTTCTCGCCGGTGTCGCGATGCAGCTGGATGCCGGTCGTGTCCCAGGTCTGGCCGATCGTGCAGCCGGCGTCGGTGAAGGCGGCGGTCGCCTCGGTGGCGTTGTTCCAGAAGGCGCCGATGTTCTTCTTGTGCTTGATGGCGTAGTCGGTCACCGCCTCGAAGACGCGCTTGGACTCCTCCGGCGACTTGTAGAGGTCCATGCCGCGGTTCGACTTCACCTCTCCGGTCGCGTCGAGATAGAGCGCGAGCGAGATCAGGACCGACTTCTGGCGCACGGCCGCCTGGCCGTCCATGCCGTCCTTCCAGAGGTCGCCGTAGGAGATGACGCCGTATTTGAGGTCGGGGAACTTCTCGCTGTCCCAGGTCATGCGCCTCGGTGCCCCAGTCGTACGGCACGAGGTAGCGCTTGCCGCGATGGGTCGCGCCGAGATTGATCGAGGCGCGGTAGATCGAGGGCGTGATCTGGTCGAGCTTCAGCTTCTTCTCGTCGATCTCCTGCAGCAGGTCGTCCTTGTAGTAGTTCGGGCCGGTGTCGACCGAGGGGAAGATCAGGTCGAAGCCCTTGCCGCCGGCGGCGCGCAGCTTGTTCTCCGCCTCCTCGTTCGACCCGTAGGTCGACAGGTTCATCTTGATGCCCGTCTGGTCCTCGAAGGCCTGCTTGATGTTGTCCTGGATGTAGTCGCCCCAGGCGAACACGTTCACTTCGCCCGATGCCGCGAGCGCGGCGCCAGGACGCAGGATGGCAGGCGCGGAAAGCACGGCGGCGGCGGCAGCGCCGCTCCGCAGAACCGTACGACGGTTGATGATCGGCATGGTCGAACCCCCTTTGGACCGACGCGGTGCGCCGGCACTGGCTATTGTCGTTCGAAGTGGCGGATGTTCCGCCCGACGAAGGTGCCGTTACAGAGCTTCATTGACAACCATGTGACGTGCTGCGCCGCGAGCACAGGCCCTTCGCCATGCTCCGGCCGTGAGAAATCGGACGCGATCCGGCGCTCTGCGAAACTCGGCGGAAAAGCATAAAATTGTACGGATCTCGGGCGCAGATTTTGCGCCCGTCGTATTCACAACCGCCACTATTATGCTCTTAACAGTGTAGAGCATCATGTTAATTCGGGTTTCACACATAATAGTGCATATGTCGGCCGAACACAGCTTCGGACACTACCCGCGCCATGACAGCCTCCCAGACATGTCTCGTCCTGCACGACAATTCGGCTGAGGCCGGACAGATCCGCAAGCTTCTGCAGGGGCTGCGCGGCTACAGGTTCGGCCACATCGACAAGGTCCGTGCCGAAGAGGTGGCCGCGAGCGACGACCTGCTCGTGGTGGTCGATCTCGCGGCGAAGGACATCGTGTCGCGTCTCAAGCGGCTCCCCCTCCGAAACCACGGCGTGAACTCGCGGCACGTCTTCGCCATCCGCCAGGGCTCGCGCCGGGAGGCGGTGCAGGCGAGCGCGCTCGGCGCCACCGCGACGGTGACCCTGCCGCTGACGATCGCGGCGATCGCGACGGCCTTCGGCGCCGGCAGGCCGAAAGCCTCCCGGCTGTGGCTCGACGAGCCGGAGCCGCTCGCGACCGGCCTGACGCGCGCCTCCGAGATGGTGTCGACGCTTCTCGCCCCCAACCTCGTCGTCGGGCCCGGTTTCGACCACGCGCTCACCCGGTGCGCGGAGGCGATCTCGCAGGCGATCGAGGAGATGGGCATCGGCGCATGGCTCCGGGCCGTGCGCGGGCATCACAGCCACACATTCCGCCACTGCCTGCTCGTCGCCGGCCACACCGCCGCCTTCGGCCAGCAGCTGCAGTTCAGCCGGCGGGACCGGAACCTCCTGCTCGTCGCCGGCCTGCTGCACGACGTCGGCAAGTCGGAGATCCCGCTCGAGATCCTCGACAAGCCCGGCCGGCTCGACGACGACGAGATGACGCTGATGCGCACGCATTCCGGGCGCGGCTACGACCTGCTGAAGGCGAGCGGCGAGGTCGGCACGGACGTGCTCGACGTCGTGCGCCACCACCACGAGATGCTCGACGGCTCCGGCTATCCGGACCGGCTGATCGACAAGCAGATCGGCGACCTCGTCCGGCTCGCGACGATCGCGGACATCTATTCCGCCCTGGTCGAGACCCGCGCCTACAAGACGCCGATGCCGCCGATGCAGGCGTGGACGTGCCTGAAGGACATGGGGCCCCGGCTCGACCAGCCGCTCGTCGACGCCTTCAGGCCGATCGCCGTCGCCAGCGCCCAGGGCTAGAGCCAGATGGGCTAGGGCCGCTCGCCGCGCCGCAGCCGGCCCTCGATGTCGTCGAGCACGGACATGAGGTCGCCCACCGTGTCGATGACGTAGTGGGCGCCGGCCCGCGTCAGCTGCGCCTCGGCCTCGTCCTGGCGCTCCAAGAGCTCCTCGGTCGCCATGTTCTCGATCTCGTCGACCGAGAGCCCGAGCGCGTTGCCCGACACGCTGACCCCGACCGTCCAGGTGCCGGCGGCGAGGCCCTCGGCGATCCCCGGCTCCGTGTCGTCGACCTTCACGCAGAAGCGGGGGGTCCGCAGGTCGAGGTCGGTGAACACCTTGTACATCATCAGCGGTCCCGGCCGGCCCGACGGCAGGTCGCCGGCGCACACGAGGTTGTCCGGCGAGAAGCCCTGCTCGGCGGCCAGCGGCAGGAGGCGCTCCATGATGTCGCGCGTGTAGCCCGTCGTGGAGCCGATCTTCATGCCGAGCTCCCGCAGCTCGGCGACGAGCTCCGCCGTCCCCGGCACGAGGGCGGCGTGGTCGACGACCACCTCGGCGTTGAGCGGCACGAAGACCTCGTAGATCTCGTCGACGTCGGCATCGGTGAAGGGGCGGCCCTTCGCCTCCTCCCACGCCTGCGCGACCCGCGGCAGCCGCCCGAGCGCGCTGATGTGGTCCCATTTCGGCAGGCCCATCGGCCGGCGCGCCTCCGCCATGGTGATCTCGACGCCGAACCGGCCGAAGACCTCGACGAACGCGCCCATCGGGGCGCGCGAGCCGAAATCGACCACCGTCCCCGCCCAGTCGAAGATCACCGCCTCGATCTGTCCCTTCGTCGTCATGCGAGCCCGCCTGTCCTGTCCGCTCCGAATAGCTCGTCGACCACCTCCTCGCCGATGGCGAAGCCGGTGCTCGCGCCGGTGCCGCTCGTCACCACCACGAGGCGCGTGTCGTCGTCCGGCCGGTCGACCAGCGCGACCCGGTCCGACGCCGAGGCGTAGGTGCCCGTCCAGCGCTCCGTCACCTCGTAGTCGCCCGGCCGCAGCACCTCGTCGAACTCCTGGAGGATCAGGTCGTCCACCGCCTGCGGCGCGAAGGGTCGGGCGTGTCGGCATAGTGGTGGCTGTCGCCGACGACCAGCGAGCCGTCCTGCGACTGCACGACGATGAGGTGCACGCCGTTTTCCCGCGCCCCGCTCCGCTCGCGGTCGAGGCGGCGCTTCAGCGCGTCGGCCTCCGGCAGGTCGGCATACCCCGCGTAGCGCGCGAGGCCGAGATCCGACATGACGGCGGCGTGGAACGGCGTCGCGCGCCGCGGCATCAGCCGCATCATGTGCAGCTTGCAGCGCGTCAGGCCGTAGGCCGCCAGCCGCTCTGGAAACAGCGTCGCGAGATCGTCGCCGGGACACACCGCGATCTTGCGCGCCGACACGGATCCGGCGGCCGTCACGATCTCGTTGCCCTCGACGCGCCGGGCAGCCGTGCCGAAGCGGAACTCCACCCCCAGCGCCTGCGCGAGCCACGTCGTCAGGCGCGGGATCGCGTCCCTCGATTCCACGCGCAGCTCGACGGGGCTGTAGAGCGCCGTGCGGATGTCGGGCGCGAGGCAGGGCACGAACTCGCGCGCCTCGTCCGGGCCGACCCGCCGGCAGGGGGCTCCCGCCTCGGTGTTCAGGAAGGCGTCGATCACCGCCTCGGATTCGGGATAGCGCGCGGCCACGACGAGGCCGTGATGCGTCACGGGGATGCCCGCCTGCGGCGCGACCTCGACCCACACGTCGCGGCTGCGGCGCGCCCGCCGCCAGCATTCGCCGGCCTGCTGGCCGGTCACGGTGACGAAGCCGAAATTGCGGATCGAGGCGCCGTTCGCCCGCGTATCGCGGTCGAGAACGACGACCCTGAGCCCGCGCCTTGCGGCGGCCAGGGCGTGCCCCAGCCCGACGATGCCGGCGCCTATGACTGCGAGATCGTATTGCGGCGACATGGAGGTCCGGAGAGGGAGTGGCGGGACGGTCGGCGAAGGCTACCGGAACGACGGTGACGCGGCTATGACATCGCCGCCACGCGTCTTCAGCCACGATTTGCCGCAGCCGCGGGCACTTGCTAGATCTGGGCGATGCAAATTTGATGAGCGTCAACGCGGATCCCGATCCACAGCGTAACGTTCGATCAGAGTTCGACCGCCTCTTGCGGCCGCGTACCGTCCTCCGAGCCGAAGGAGCCCGCCCCGCTCATGGCTTTCAACTATGCCCAGATCTTCGCCGACGCCGTCGAGGGCGTGCGTCAGGAGAAGCGCTACCGCGTGTTCACCGACCTCGCCCGCGTCGCCGGCAAGTTCCCGCACGCCGTCCACCACACGGAGGACGGCCCGCGCGAGATCGTCGTGTGGTGCTCGAACGACTATCTGGGCATGGGGCAGCACCCGAAGGTGCTCGGCGCCTTCCAGGAGACCGCGGAGCGGCTCGGCGTCGGCGCCGGCGGCACGCGCAACATCTCGGGCAACAACCTGCCGCTCGTGATGCTCGAGCGCGAGTTGGCCGACCTGCACGCCAAGGAGAACGCCCTCGTCTTCACCTCGGGCTTCGTCTCGAACGAGGCGACGATCTCGACCCTTGCGCGGCTGCTGCCGGACTGCGTGATCTTCTCCGACGAGCTGAACCACGCCTCGATGATCGAGGGCGTGCGGCGCTCCGGCTGCGAGAAGAAGATCTTCCGCCACAACGACGTGGAGCATCTCGAAGACCTGCTGAGGGCGCAGGATCCGGCGCGGGCGAAGCTGATCGTGTTCGAGTCCGTCTACTCGATGGACGGCGACATCGGCCCGATCGGACGCATCTGCGACCTCGCCGAAAAATACGGCGCGATGACCTATATCGACGAGGTGCACGCGGTCGGCATGTACGGGCCGCGCGGCGCCGGCGTCGCCGAGCGCGACGGCGAGATGGGCCGCATCGACGTGATCGAGGGCACGCTCGCCAAGGCCTATGGCTGCCTCGGCGGCTACGTCGCCGCCTCGAGCGACATCGTCGACGCCGTGCGCTGCCACGCGCCGGGCTTCATCTTCACGACCGCCCTGCCGCCGGCGATCGCGGCCGCGGCGACGGCCTCGATCCGCCACCTGAAGGAATCGGGCCGCGAGCGCGAGGCGCAGCAGCGCCAGGCGGCGAACACCAAGCACGTCCTGAGGAGCCGCGGCCTGCCGGTGATGCCGTCGCAGACGCACATCGTGCCTCTGCTCGTCGGCGACCCGGAGCTGTGCAAGGCGGCGAGCGACCGGCTGCTCGACAAGCACAACCTCTATATCCAGCCGATCAACTACCCCACCGTGCCGCGCGGCACGGAGCGGCTGCGCATCACGCCGACGCCGTTCCACGACGACGCTCTCATCGAGGGCCTGAGCGAGGCGCTGGTCGAGACGTGGTCGGCGCTGTCGATCCCCTTCGCCAACGAGCGCATCCACGCCGCCGCCTGAGGCGGCGCGCCGGCTGGCGTCAGGCGCCCCCGGCGCTGCCGCCGGGGAGGCTCCCGGCTTCCTTCGCAACTGCGTGATCGCCGCGCCCGCCGGCGCGTCGAGGCGGCGTTGCGGGCTCCGCCCCTTCCGCCACATTCGCGCCGGATGCTGCCTGTAGACAGGATCCGAAGCACGAAACCCGCATGGCCCGCTGCGAATCGCGAGCAGCATCGGCTCCGGGCGGGAAACGTGAACGACCGCTCCGCGTTGTGGTGCATTGCAGCAAAGCCCTGGTCCCGGCCGCCGCGCCCGAAGGGACCGCGAGCGAGGCGGCCCGACCGGCAGACCGGAGAAAGCGACCCAGATGAAGGTCGGTGCTCGCCCTCTATCGGTGCTTCTGCGCGCCTCGGCCGTCGCGACGGCGCTCGCGGCCGCGAGCTGCGTCCCGGTGCCCGGCCGCGAGACGCTCGTCCAGAGCGCGAAGACCGCGCTCCTCGGCCTCACCGAGGACGACATCACGCTGTGCGCGGGATTTCCCGATCACAAGCAGGTCAAGAACAACATCAACATCTGGAGCTACGAGTACTCGACCGCGGGCAACAACGTCGCGGTGTCGGCGCCGGTGCTGTCGGGCATCGCCAACACCTCGGTCAACTACTCGTCGGGCGGCAACTGCCACGTGCAGTTCCTGTTCATCGACGGCCAGGTGCGCCGGGTCGCCTATGCCGGCGACAACGACACGGCGGCGGGCCGCGACGCGCTCTGCGAGCCGGTGATCGACGACTGCCTGCGCTACCTCGCGGAGATCCCGCCGAGCCAGCGGCCACGGCAGCAGCAGCCGGTCGAGGCGGAGTGGGAGCTTCGCGGGCCGAAGCCGCAGGCGACGGCGACCGCCCGGTCGGCGCAGCCGGCCGCGTCTAGCTCCGATGCGGATCCGGCCACGCCTGCCGCGAGCCGAACGACTCGTCTGGCGTCTGCTCCAGATCGTCGTCCATGATCGCCCGCCAGGCGGCGCCGTCGAGGTCGTCGAACTGGCGCGACTTGAGCGACCACAGGAACGCCCCGAGGCCGAGCAGGCCGAGCCCCAGCGCGACGGGGATGAGGAAGAACAGCGATTCCATCAGACCTTCCGTGCAGCGTATCGCAGGCGCAACGCGTTGAGCGTCACGGTGATGGACGACAGCGACATGGCCACCGCCGCCAGGAGCGGGGTCACGAGACCGGCCACGGCGACCGGGATCGCGATCAGGTTGTAGGCCGCGGAGAAGGCGAGGTTCTGGGTCATCGCCCGGCGCGCGATGCGGGCGATCGACAGGGCCCGCACCACCGGCATCAGCCGGTCGCCGAGGAAGATCGCGTCCGCCGAGGCCTGCGACAGGTGGACGGCCGAGACCGGCGAGATCGAGACATAGGCGGCGGCGAGCGACGGCGCGTCGTTGAGGCCGTCGCCGACCATCAGGACGCGCTGCCCCGCCGCCTTCATGTCCTCGAGCACGCCGACCTTCTCGGTCGGCGACAGGCCGCCGAAATAATTGTCGATGCCGAGCGCCTCGGCGACGGGCGCCACCGCCTCGACCCGGTCGCCCGACAGGATGACGGGGTCGAGCCCGCGGGACTTGAGCGCCCGCACCGTCTCCACCGCGTCCGGCCGAAGCGACTGGCCGATCCGGATCGGCCACGCCGGCTCGTCGCCCTCGCGGTACCAGACGATCGAATGTCCGCCCGCGGCCGCGAGCTCGGCCTCCTCGTCGGGGACCTCGCAGAAGCGGGCGCTGCCGAGGCGCAGCCGGCTGCCGGCGAGCATGACCTCGACGCCCTGCCCGCGATGCTCCGTCGCCTCGGCGAAGGGCTCGCCCTCGTCGTGCGCCTGCAGCGCCTGGGCGAGCGGATGGCGGCTCGATCGCGCGAGCTTGGCGGCGCGCCTCATCACGTCGGCGGGGATCGCCTGTCCCTCGACGAGGGCCGGCGACGGCAGGGTGAGCGTGCCGGTCTTGTCGAACACGACGGCGTCGACCTCGGCGAGGCGCTCGATCGCGCTGCCTTCGTTCAGCAGGACGCCGGCCCGGAACATGAGGCCGCTGGCGACGACCTGGACGGCCGGCACGGCGAGGCCGAGCGCGCACGGGCAGGTGATGATGAGCACCGCGATGCCGGTGGTCAGCGCCTCCTGCCAGCCCAGGCCGTAGACGAGCCAGCCGAGGAAGGTGAGCGCGGCGACGGTGTGCACGACGGGCGCGTAGAGCTTCGCGGCGCGGTCGGCGAGCGCCAGGCGGTTCGACCGCGCGGCCTCCGCCTTCTCGAGCAGCTTGTTGACCTCGTCGAGCAGCGTCCCCTCGGCCGCCGCCGTCACCGTGACGACGAGCGCGCCGGTGACGTTGAGCGTGCCGGCATGCACGAGGCCGCCGGTCTCGATCTCCTCGTAGGCCGTCTCGCCGGTCACGAGGCTGCGGTCGATCTCGGAGCGGCCGCTCTCGACCGTGCCGTCGACCGAGATGCGCTCGCCCGGCGCGACCAGCACCCGGTCGCCCGGCTGGAGCGCCGACAGCGGCACGCGCTGGCTCTTGCCGTCGGCGAAGAGCTGCAGCGCGCTCTCGCCCTTCAGCGCGGCGAGGTTCTCCGCCTGCGTCCTCGTGCGCCGGCGCATGTCGATGTCGAGCCAGCGGCCGATCAGCAGGAAGAACAGGAGCATCACGACGGCGTCGAAATAGGCGTGCACGCCGCCCGAGAAGGTCTCGAAGACCGACAGGCCGAGCGCCAGGACGACGCCGATCGAGATCGGCACGTCCATGTTGACGCGGCCGACCTTGAGCGCGGCGAAGGCGGAGCGGAAGAAGGTCTGGCCGGCATAGCCGACGGTCGGGATCGCGATCAGCGCCGACAGCCAGTGGAAGAGGTCGCGCGTCGCCGGCTCGATGTCGGTGGCGTTGCCCGACCAGACGGAGACCGACAGCAGCATGATGTTGGCCGCCGCGAAGCCGGCCACGGCGACCGCCCGCAGGAGGTGGCGCGATTCCTCGGCCTCGGCCTCGCGGCGCGCGCCGGGATCGAAGGGATAGGCCGCGAAGCCGAGCTGCTCGAGCCGGTCGATGATGGCGCCCGGCTCGACCACGCCGCTCTGCCAGTCGATCGCGAGGCGCTTGGAGGAGAAGTTGAGGCGGGCGCGCTCGACGCCCTGGAGCTCGCCGAGCCCCTTCTCGATCTTCGCCATGCAGCCGGCGCAGCGCACGCCCTCGACGGCGAGGTCGAGATGGGCGAGGCCGCCCGGCAGCGGCGTCACGAAGTTCTGCAGGTCGCGGTCGTGCTTGCCCATCGGACTATTCCAGATCGAACCTGTTGAGCGAGCGGAACAGCCGGTCGTCGCCGCGGTCGGCGTCGAGCATCAGGTGCCAGTTGCCCCGCTCGAGCCGGTCGAAGCGGCCGCGATACTTGCCGACCTCGCCCTCGCTCAGGACGATACTCTCATCCTCGCGGTCGTGCGACGGGCGTTCCATGCGCGCCGTCACCGTGAGGCCGGAGAGCGGGTGGCCGGCGCGGTCCCTGAGGGTCACGTCGATATCGGCGCCGCCGCCGCTGCGGACGACCTCCGCCTCCACGTGCCAGTCGCGCTGGGCCTGGGCCTGCGCGTTGCGCTGCTCGCGCGGGAAGTAGGAGCCGTCCTTGTAGGAGCTCTGCGTCTCCACCCCGTTCCAGCTCGCATAGGCGAACCACACGAGCGCGCCGTTGGCGGCGAAGATGACGCCGAAGAAGACGACGAGCCAGGCGAGGACGCCGCGGCCGGTGAGCCGGCCGCCGCTTCCCTCACTTTTCTGGATGGGGTGCGCGGAAGAAGTCATGTGCGACATCCGTCTTTCCGGTGGCTTGGTCGGTGATGGTGAAGGTCACGGGCGTCGAGGAGGCGTCCGGCACCTGCGGCGTCACGACGAGGAGGCGCACCTCCCGGGTCGTGTCGGGATCGACGGTGACGACCGGGTTGCCGCTCTGCTGGTCGGAGACGCCGATCGCCTCGAGCGTGGCGCCGGGCACGCCGTCGACGCCGATCATGAAGCTGCGCGGCTCGAGCTCCTTGTTGATCAGCCGGATCGTGTAGCCGTTCCGGATGCCGCCCTGCGACAGCTCGACGAAGAGCGGGTTGCGGTCGTGCAGCACGCTGATGCCGGCGGTCTGGCGGGTGAACAGGGTGAAGCTCATGATGCCGAGCACGGCGGCGATGATCACGACGTAGACGATCGTCCGGGCGCGCAGGAAGCGGTAGATCGGCTCCTTGCCTTCCTGGCGCCGGGCGATGTTGATGTCGGTGTCGTAGGCGATGAGGCCGCGCGGCCGGCCGACCTTGTCCATGACGTTGTTGCAGGCGTCGATGCACAGGCCGCACTGGATGCACTCGAGCTGCAGGCCGTCGCGGATGTCGATGCCGGTCGGGCAGACCGCGACGCACTGGAAGCAGTCGATGCAGTCGCCGGCCGGCTCGCCCGCCGCCTTCGCGCGCTCGGCCTCCTTCGTCGACATGCGCGGCTCGCCGCGGTCGTAGCGATAGGTGACGTTGAGCGCCCACTCGTCGGTCAGCGCCGCCTGGATGCGCGGCCAGGGGCACATGTAGGTGCAGACCTGCTCGCGCGCGAAGCCGGCCAGCAGGTAGGTCGTGCCGGTCAGCATGCCGATCCACAGATAGGCCATCCACGAGGCCTGGAAGGTGGCGAGGTCGCGCACCAGCGTCGGGGCGTCGGCGAAGTAGAGGACCCAGGCGCCGCCGGTCCACCAGGCGATCAGCAGCCAGAGCGCGTGCTTGGTGGCCTTCTCGCCGACCAGCTTGAGCGTCCAGCCGCCCTTGTCGGCCTTCATGCGCTCGCGCCGGTCGCCCTCGACGAGGCGCTCGACGGCGTAGAACATGTCGGTCCACACCGTCTGCGGGCAGAGATAGCCGCACCAGACGCGGCCGGCGAGCGCGTTCATCAGGAACAGCACCATCGCCGCGAGGATCAGGAGGCCGGTGAGGTAGTAGACCTCCTGCGGCCAGATCTCGATGAAGAAGAAATAGAAGCGGCGGCTCGGGAAGTCGATCAGCACCGCCTGGTCGGGCGCGTTCGGCCCGCGGTCCCACCGCACGAATGGCAGGAAGTAGTAGACGCCCAGCGCCAGCGCCATGACGGACCACTTGATGGTCCGCAGGCGGCCGGAGACCTTCTGGGGATAGACTTTCTTGCGGGGGGCGTAGAGCTGGGCGGGACTGCCGCCCGCGCCGCCCGTCGTCGTGTCGGCGCGCATCGTTGATCCTTCGTGCAGTCGCCCTGCTCCGGACGACACGAGGACCCTACGCGGCTCCGCGCGGGAAGTGATTGATCGCGGTCAAAGCGAAGGGCCGGCGCGACGTTCCGCCGCGCCGGCCCGGTAGCGTACCGGGGCGTGCTACTCGCCGCCGCCGAGCGAGTGGACGTAGACGGCGAGCGACTTGATCGTGACGTCGCCGAGACGCTGGCCCCAGGCCGGCATGACGCCGCCGCGGCCGTTCTGGATCGTCGTCATGATCGTGTCGAGGTCGCCGCCGTAGAGCCAGTCGTGGTCGGTCAGGTTGGCCGAGCCAAGATCCTGCATGCCCTTGCCGTCCTCGCCGTGGCAGGCGGCGCAGTTGTTGACGAAGGTCTCCTTGCCGAGCGCGAGGTTCGCCCCGTCCTCGGGCTTCTCGCCGGACAGCGTCCGGACGTAGTTCGCCGTGGCGCGGATCTCCTCGTTCGACAGGATGCCGGTGCTGCCGAAGGCCGGCATGTCGCCCATCCGGGTCTGGTCGTCGTCGGCGGCCCGGATGCCGTGGGTGATGGTCTGCTGGATCGCCTCCAGCGAGCCGCCCCACAGCCAGGCGTCGTCGTTGAGGTTCGGGTAGCCCTTGCCGCCCTGCCCGCCCGAGCCGTGGCACGGGGCGCAGTTGTCGCCGAAGGCCGCCGCGCCGCTCGCCATGGCGAACTGCAGGAGGTCGGGCGTGTCCTGGATCTTCTCCAGCGAGACGTCCTTGAGGCCGGCGCCGAGCTGGGCCCGCTGGGCCTCGAGGGCGGCGACCTCCTCCATGACGACCGCCCGCTGGTGGTAGCCGCGGATGCCGGGCAGGTAGCCCGACACGAGCGGCCAGGACGGCATCATGACCCAGTAGATCACCGCCACGACGCAGCTGGCGTAGAAGGTCCACAGCCACCAGCGCGGCAGCGGGTTGTTGAGCTCGCGAAGTCCGTCCCACTCGTGGCCGGTGGTCTCGACGCCGGAGATGTCGTCGACGTGCTTGTGATGTGCCATTGTCTCAGTCCTCACGCAGCGGCATCCGGGACGCCTCCTCGAACTGCTGCCGCTTCGACGGCCACAGCGCGTAGGCGAGAGCCCCTGCGAAGATCAGGAAGAAGTAGATCATTCCCCAGGTCTGGGCGAAGTGTGCCAGTTGCTCGTACATCACATCACCTCAGGTTGATCTCGGCCTGGTCGTCGTAGAGCGAGAAGTCCACGAGCGTGCCGAGCATCTGCAGGTAGGCGATCAGGGCGTCGAGCTCCGTCACCCGGCGCGGGTCGCCGTCGAAGTCGCGGACGTTGACCTTGTCGCCGTAGCGCTCCTGGAGACCGGCGACGCCGTCGGACTCCGGGTTGGCCTGGGCGAAGAGATCCGCCTTCGCCTCTTCGATCTGCGCCTCGGTGTAGGGCACGCCGACCTCCTCGTTGGTCTTGAGGTCGAGGCCGATGTCCCCGGTCTTGAGCTCCGTCTGGCCCAGGAAGGGGTAGGACGGCATGATCGAGGCGGGCACGACCGAGCGCGGGTTGGTCAGGTGGTCGCGGTGCCAGGCGTCGGAGTACTTGCCGCCGACGCGGGCGAGGTCCGGGCCGGTGCGCTTGGAGCCCCACTGGAAGGGGTGGTCGTACATCGACTCCGCGGCGAGGCTGTAGTGGCCGTAGCGCTCGACCTCGTCGCGCAGCGTGCGGATCTGCTGCGAGTGGCAGAGATAGCAGCCCTCGCGGATGTAGATGTCCCGGCCGGCCAGCTCGAGCGGGGTGTAGGGCCGCATGCCCTGCACCTCCTCGATGGTCGACTTCAGGTAGAAGTTGGGGACGAGCTCGACGAGCCCGCCGATCGCCACCGCGATCAGGATGGCCACCGTGAGAAGGATCGAGTGCTTCTCGAGGACGGTGTGGCGGTTCAACACGGACATCTCTTGTCTGTGCTCCTTATTCGGCGGGCTGCAGGGCCGGGCTGGCGACGGCTTCTTCAGCCGGCTCGCCCGCGCGCACCGTCATCCAGAGGTTGAAGGCCATGATCAGCGCGCCGACCAGGAACAGGGCACCGCCCAGGGCGCGGATCAGGTAGAAGGGATGCATCGCCTCCACGGTCTCGATGAACGAGTACTCGAGGAAGCCGAGCTTGGTGTAGGCGCGCCACATCAGGCCCTGCATGATCCCGGACACCCACATCGACGTGATGTAGAGGACGATGCCGATGGTCGAGATCCAGAAGTGCCAGGCGACGAGCTTGAGCGAGTAGAGCTCGCGCTTGTTCCACAGCCACGGCACGAGGCAGTAGAGCGCGCCGAAGGAGATGTAGCCGACCCAGCCGAGCGCGCCGGAGTGCACGTGGCCGATCGTCCAGTCGGTGTAGTGCGACAGCGAGTTGACCGCGCGGACCGACATCATCGGGCCCTCGAAGGTCGACATGCCGTAGAAGGCGACCGAGACGACCAGCATGCGCAGCACGGGGTCGGTGCGGAGCTTGTCCCAGGCGCCCGACAGCGTCATCAGGCCGTTGATCATGCCGCCCCAGGAGGGCATCCACAGCATGATCGAGAAGGTCATGCCCAGCGTCTGCGCCCACTGCGGCACCGCCGTGTAGTGCAGGTGGTGCGGGCCGGCCCAGATGTAGATGAAGATCAGCGACCAGAAGTGGACGATCGACAGCCGGTAGGAATAGACCGGCCGCTCGGCCCGCTTCGGGATGAAGTAGTACATGATGGCGAGGAAGCCGGCGGTCAGGAAGAAGCCGACGGCGTTGTGGCCGTACCACCACTGCGTCATCGCGTCCTGCACGCCGGACCAGACGATGTAGGACTTGGAGCTCGCGAACGAGGCCGGCAGCGTCAGGTTGTTGACGATGTGCAGCATCGCGATCGTCACGATGAAGGCGAGGTAGAACCAGTTCGCCACGTAGATGTGGGGCTCCTTGCGCTTCCAGATCGTGCCGAGGAAGACGAGGAGGTAGACGACCCAGACGACGGTCAGCCAGAGGTCGGCGTACCACTCGGGCTCGGCGTACTCCTTCGACTGCGTGACGCCGAGCAGGTAGCCGGTCGCGGCGATGACGATGAAGAAGTTGTAGCCCCAGATGACGAACCACGGCCACAGGCCGCCGGCCATGCGCGCCCGGCAGGTGCGCTGCACGACGTAGAACGACGTCGCGATGAGCACGTTGCCGCCGAAGGCGAAGATGACCGCCGAGGTGTGCAGCGGGCGCAGCCGGCCGAAGGTCGTCCAGGGAAGGCCGAGATTGAGGCCCGGGAAGGCCAGCTCGAGCGCGATGTAGAGCCCGGCCGCGAAGCCGGCGATGCCCCAGAACACCGAGAAGAAGGTGCCGAGCTTGACCGGCCCCATCTGGTAGTTCGGGAGGCCGCGAACCTCCTCGGGCTCGTCGGCCACGCGGTTCTGGTAGCCGTTCAGGATGGCGAAGATGCCGGCCAGAGATGCCGCCAGCCCCAGCCAGCCGTGGAAGGCGAAGGCGCTGTCATGCGCCTTCACCACCATCAGGATGCAGATGAAGGTCGTGAGAGCGAGAAGAGCGATGACCGCCCCCTCGTCCCACGCGAATTTTCGGGTCGCCTGTGCGTGCGCCATGTTGCCAAACCTCGTGACACAGTTTCCCGGAGACGGAACTGCGACGCGGGGATTCGCGCATTGATGTCGATCAAGCAGAGGCGTGCCGGCGGAGCTCAGTCTCGCCTGCGAGGGAAAATCAACGGCACGAATATGGCCAGACCAAGGAAGCGCACGACGTGGTGCGCCGCCACGTAGGCGGGGTCGAAGCCGAGGGCGAAGGCCATCACCGTCATCACGTCGAAGCCGCCCGGCGCGAAGGCGAGCGCGGTCTGGCCGAGCGAGAAGCCGAGGAGCTCGGCCGCCAGCGCCGCCGCCACGAAGGACACCGCGAGCGCGCCGAGGAAGCTGACGAGCCCGTCGACGAAGGACCGCCGCAGCGTCGCCCAGCCGATGCCGCGGAAGCGCGAGCCGACGATCGCGCCGATCCCGACGAGCGAGGGCACGAGCAGCCAGGGCGGCACCGCGATCTCGACATGGCCCGTCGCGTGAAGCGTGGCGCTCCCCAGGAGCGAGCCGAGCAGCACCGGGCTCTGCAGCCGCACCAGGACGCACAGCCCGATCCCGGCGAGGCCGCCGGCGCCGAGCACGGCGAACTGCAGGAGGTCGAACTCGCCGGCCCGCCCGCCGAGCGCGATCTCGACGCCGCCCGGCGCGAGCAGCCGCAGGAGCGGCGGCAGGCTGAGCACCAGGAGCGCCACCCGCAGCGACTGCACGAGGGTGATGCGCGCCACGTCGGCGCGCAGCGATTCGGACAGGGCGACGATCAGCGACATCGCGCCGGGCGCGCTCGCGAGCAGCGCGTCGCGGCCGTTCCAGCCGCCGCGCCAGCGCAGGATGCTGAACGAGGTGAAGGTGACGGCGATCACGGTCAGCACCATGCCGAGGATGCTGAGCGGCCAGGCGCTCAGGCCCTGCAGGCTCTCCGGCGTCACGGCGCTGCCGATCGACAGGCCCATCACGAAGAACACCGCGTCGCGCAGCGGCACCGGAACGAGCACCGGCAGGCCGGCAAGCGCGGCGAGCGCCACCGCGATCATGCCGCCCGACAGCCACGACACCGGGATGTCGAGCAATTCGAAGACGAGGCCGCCCGCCGCGGACAGGAGCAAGGTGCCGCAGACGGACAGGAGGAGCTTCACGAGGCTCGGCATCGCTTCCGTTTGATGAAGGTCAAGGCGGGCGCGGGCTGCGGAGTCCATGTCTGGAGCATGGACAACAGGCTCATTCCCTACGCCCTTCGGCAGGTACCGCGCTACACCTCATATCCGACGGCGCCGCATTTCGGCGATTCCGTCGGCGCGGGCACCTACCGGACGTGGCTTTCCGAGCTCGACCTCGCCGAGCCCCTCTCGCTCTATCTCCACGTGCCGTTCTGCCGCACGATCTGCCACTATTGCGGCTGCCACACCAAGGCTGTCCGGCGCGACGGGCCGATCTACGAGTATGTCGAGACGCTCGCCCGCGAGATCGTGCTGGTGCGCGACGGCATGCCCGGCCGCGGCCGCATCTCGCACATCCACTGGGGCGGCGGCACGCCGAGCATCATCCCGCCGGAGGCGTTCCTCGACCTCGTCGCGCTGCTGCGGGAGAACTTCGAGCTGCTGCCCGGCGGCGAGCACGCGATCGAGCTCGACCCGAGGACCGTGACGCGCCCGCTCGTCGCGGCGCTGGCGGAAGCCGGCATCAACCGCGCGAGCCTCGGCGTGCAGGACTTTTCCGAGCACGTGCAGAAGGCGATCGGCCGCATCCAGCCGTTCCGGCGGGTGGAGAAGACCGTCGAGGAGCTGCGCGAGGCGGGCATCGGCGCGCTCAACTTCGACCTCATGTACGGCCTGCCGCTCCAGACGATCGACGACGTGGTGCGCAGCGTCGAGCTGTCGCTGTCGCTTCAGCCCTCCCGCGTCGCGCTGTTCGGCTATGCGCACGTGCCGTGGATGAAGACGCACCAGCGGCTCATCTCGACCGACGACCTGCCGGGCGCGACGGAACGCCTGGCGCAGGCCGAGCGGGCGGCCGAGGTGCTGGCCGCGCACGGCTATGTCCGCATCGGCCTCGACCACTTCGCCCATCCCGACGACCAGATGGCGAGGATGCTGGGCGAAGGCCGGCTGCACCGCAACTTCCAGGGCTACACGACCGACGCGGCCTCCGGGCTGATCGGCCTCGGCGTCTCCGCCATCGGCAAGCTGCCGCAGGGCTACGTGCAGAACGCCTCCGACATCGGCGGCTGGCGCAGGGCGGTGGAGGCCGGCGAGTTCCCGATCGCGCGCGGCCTCGCGCTGAGCACCGACGACCGGGCGCGCGCGGAGGTGATCGAGCGGCTGATGTGCGACCTCGAGGTCGACTACGGCGCCGTCGCGGCGTCGCACGGCCGCGCCAGCGACTTCATGGACGACGCGCGGCCGGCCCTCGAGGAGCTGGCCGCCGACGGTCTGGTCGAGATCCGGGGCCGACACGTCCGCGTGCCCGAGGCGATGCGCAGCTTCGCCCGCCTGCCGGCCGCGGCCTTCGACGCCTATCTCGCGCCGCAGGCGAAGCGCCATTCGATGGCCGTCTAGAGGGGGAAGACGATGTGCGGACCGGGAAGCGACTGGACAAAGAAGAAGGGCGAGCCGGGCTCGCCCTGTGCAAGTTGCTCCAGGAGGATTTCAGAGGTTGCCGGCAAGCCCGCAGAGCGCGTCGCGGTCGACGAGGCGGACGGTGTCCTGCCGGTCGAGCGCTATCGCGCCGCGCTTGCGCAATTCGGTGAAGGAGCGTGACACCGTCTCGATCGTCAGGCCGAGATAGTCGGCGATCTCCTGGCGGCTGAGGTTGAGGCGGATGACGTCGCCGCCCGGCAGGCCCAGGAGGAAGGTCGCCACGCGCTCGACGGCGGACTTGCGGCCGAGGAGGACGGTGTGCTCGTGCATGGCCTGGACGCGGCGGCGGACCTGCGACATCAGGCGGAACTGGAAGGCCGTGCAGTTCTCCGAGGAGCGCCGGTCGTGGCAGCGGATGCGCGCCAGGGTCAGCGTCTCGGCGTTGCAGTCGGTCTCGGCGCCGGCGCCGAAGCCGAAGAAGTCGCCCGGGCCGAGCAGCTCGACCACCTGGCGGCGGCCGTCCGGCAGGAGCTTGTAGAGCATCACGGCGCCCTCGACGATCTCCCAGATGGAGCTCGCCGCGTCGCCCTCGGAGAAGATCTCGGTGTGGGCGGCGAAGGAGACGAGGCGCGACCACTTCGGCGCGGCGTCCGCCATCGGGGCGAGCCCGATCTGCGGCTTCAGGGCGATGTCGCTGCGAAGATGATGGGTATCGGCGTGCATGGAGGGGCCCCGTCTGCTCTTGGTGGCGTTCCCCATCGGGAGCGCACGCAGAAGCTACCAGCGCCGGCGGGGCGGCGGCATTCGGGGCACTCCGTACGCAGATGCACGTATGAGGCGTATCGCCGCGTCGCTCAGATCAGGCTTTCGACGGCGGAGGCGTCGAGCGGCTTGCGCATCAGGCGCTTCACCGAAAGGCCGGCCAGCTCGCTTTGCAGGCTGCGTTCCGACTGCCCGGAGATGACGATGATCGAAGGCTTGTCGGCCAGCCTGCTCACCCAGCGGATCAGCTGGCCGCCGCTCATGCCGGGCAGGCCGATGTCCACGATCAGCGTATCGCCCGCCTCCGGCACGACCTCCGCGAAGAAGCTCTCCGCATCGCCATAGCGGGTGGCCGATTGACCGTGGGCCGTCAGGAAGAGGGCCAGCGCCTCCCCGACGGCGGCATCGTCCTCTACGATGAAGAAACGCGCCAACTCACGACTCCGATCAGACGACGGCCCATCAGGTGACGATCATCGGCCGTGTGCCGGCTTCCTTCCTTGATCCGGATCAATTTTCAACGATTGTTGCCGAGCGCGATCCGGACGAGGTCGGCGGCGTTCTTCGCGCCGAGCTTCTCCATGATGCGGGCCCGGTGGACCTCGATGGTGCGCGGGCTGATGCCCAGGGTGCGCCCCGCTTCCTTGTTGGAGGCGCCGCCGGTGATCTCGATCAGCACCTCGCGCTCGCGCGGCGTCAGGAGCTCGGCCGTCTCGGGCGCGATGATCGAGGAACCGGCGGTCTGTTCGCGGCGCGCGGCGAACTTCTCGATCGCCTCGCCCACCCGCTCGACCACCGTGTCGGCGTCGAACGGCTTCTCGATGAAGTCGAACGCGCCCTGCTTGACCGCGCCGACCGCCATCGGGATGTCGCCCTGGCCGGAAATGATGAAGATCGGCGCGGGAAACTCGTGCGCCTTCAGCTCCGACAGCACGTCGAGGCCCGACTTGCCGGGCATGTGCACGTCGAGCAGCACGCAGTCCGGCACATCCGCCTTGGCCGCCGCCAGAAAATCCGTGCCGTTCGTGAAGCCGCTCGTCTCGTAGCCCTCGAGCCGGAAGACGAGCTCCAGCGCGTCCCGCACCGAGGAATCGTCGTCGACGATGTAGATCTTCTGTCCCGCCTTGGTCATCCGTCCGTCCGCTCTGCCGCAATTCGAGCGCCGCTGCCCGCCGAGATCGGCAGGCTGAGGGTGAAGCATGCGCCGCGACCGTCGCCTCCGGGATCCACGGTCAGGTCCCCCCCGTGGCTTTGCGCGATCGTGCGCGAAATGGCAAGGCCGAGGCCGACCCCGCCCTTGGTCCGGCTGGAGAAGGCGCGGAACAGGTCCGGCACCACGTCGCCGGGAACGCCGCCGCCGCTGTCGGTGACGCTCACCCTGGCGGTGGCGCCCTCCTTGCTGGTCTCGACCTCGATGCGCTTGACGTCGCGGTTGCGCACCGCCTCGAGCGCGTTGCGCAGCAGGTTCACGAGAACCTGCTGGATCTGCACCGGGTCGATCTCCACGGGCGCGAGGTCGTTCGCGTGGCGGCGGACGATCTCGACGTCGTGGCCGCGCGCGCCGACGATGGCGAACTCGATGGTCTCGTCGACGAGATCCGGCAGCGACACCGCCTGGCGCTCCGTCTCGCGCTTCTCCACGAAGCGGCGCATGCGCTGGATGATCTTGCCGGCGCGGTCGGCCTCCGCGACCGCCTTCCCGATGATCTCGGTGATCTCCGGCGGAATGGCGCCCTCGCCGACCCGCCGCTTCGCCGCGCGGTTCACCGCCTGCAGGTAGAGCATCACCGCGGTCAGCGGCTGGTTCAGCTCGTGCGCGAGCGCCGCGCCCATCTCGTCCATCGCGTTGATGCGCGCGAAGCGGATGATCTCCGACTGCAGCACGTTGGCGCGCTCCTCGGCGGCGACCTCGGCCCTGAGGTCGCGCATGATGCCGATGAACTGGCGGCCGTCCGGCGTCATCGCCTCGCCGACGGCGAGCTCGACGGGGATCACCTCGCCGTCGCGGTTCTGCCCGCGCACGCGCCGGCCGATGCCGATGATCTTCCTCTCGCCGGTCGTGTAGTAGTTCTCGAGATAGCCGTCGTGACGCTCCGCCTCGTCGGACGGCATGATCATCTTCACGTTGCGGCCGATCGCCTCCTCGGCGGTGTAGCCGAAGGTGCGCTCGCAGGCCTTGTTGTAGATCAGGATGCGCGCCTGCTCGTCCATCACGATGATGGGAAAGACGGCGGTGTCGAGCACCGCGCCGAGGCGCGCCTCGGACAGGGTCTGCTCTTCGATCTCTTCGGCGAGCCGGGCGCTCTGGGAGACGGGGTCGGACATCGGTCGCTTCTGCTTGCGCCGGCGGCTTGGAGGCGCGCCGGTCGGGGCCGCCCAACTGGTAACGTCCCCGGGCCGTGGTTGCCAGAGTAGTTTGCGCATTCCTCGGGGCCGCCAGCCTGCAGCCGCCGGCCGGCCGCGACCGCCCCTGCGCCCCTACCGCTTCGCCAGGAGGTCGCGGATCTCCTGCAAAAGCACGATGTCCCGCGGTGGTTCCGGCGCCTTCGCCGGCGCGACCTCCTGCTTGCGGAACAGCCGGTTCATCGCCCGCACCATGAAGAAGACCGCCCAGGCGACGATCAGGAACTTGATCAGCGCATTGATGAACATGCCGACGTTCCAGGTGACCGCCCCCGCCGCCTTCGCCTCGGCGATGGTGTTGAAGTCCCCCTGCCCCTTGAGGACGACGAAGAGCTGCGAGAAGTCGACGCCGCCGACGAGCAGCCCGATCGGCGGCATGATGATGTCGTCGACCAGCGAGGACACGATGCCGCTGAAGGCGGCGCCGATGATGATGCCCGCCGCCATGTCGACCATGTTTCCCTTGACGGCGAACTTCCTGAACTCGTCGAGGATGGACATCCGGCATTCCCCCAGCTTGGCCCGGTGCGCGATTCGGCTGAAGCTAGCGCAATTCTGCCGGGGCCGGCAGCACAATCGCCGGGCTCCTTGGCTGCGGCTGCCCGGATGCGCTAGAATCGGCTGAAAAAAATTCGGGCGGGACAGCCCGCAGCGGGAGGGTCCATGGCCGGCTGGGTCGTCGTCACGGCGGCGGTCGCCTACATCGCGCTTCTCTTCGGTGTGGCGAGCTACGGCGACCGGGTGGCGCGCTCGTCGCGCTGGCGGCGGGCGCGGCCGTTCATCTACGCCCTGTCGCTGACCGTCTACTGCACCTCCTGGACGTTCTTCGGCTCGGTCGGGCTCGCGGCCGCCAACGGGCTCGATTTCCTGCCGGTCTATGTCGGGCCCGCGATGATGCTCCTCCTGGGGCTGCCGCTCGTGCGCCGCATCGTCCGTCTCGCCAAGGCGCAGAACATCACCTCGGTCGCCGACTTCGTGGCCGCGCGGTACGGCAAGAGCCAGCCCGTCGCGGCCATCGTGACGATCATCGCGGTCGTCGGCGCGGTGCCCTACATCGCGCTGCAGCTCAAGGCGATCTCCGCCTCGGTCGCGACCATGGCCGGCTATCTCTTCCAGACCTCCATGCCGGACGCGCCGATCCTGTTCGACAGCGCGCTCCTGATCGCCGTCGCCCTGGCGGTCTTCGCCATCCTGTTCGGCACCCGCCACATCGACGCGACGGAGCACCAGCACGGGCTGATGCTGGCGATCGCGGTGGAATCGATCGTCAAGCTCGGCGCCTTCCTCGCGGTCGGGCTGTTCGTCACCTTCGGCATGTATGGCGGGCCGGGCGAACTGTGGTCGGCGGCGCGCGAGGCGGGCTCCATCGTGCCGCAGTTCTTCGACATCCACGGCGAGGCCTGGATCACGATCACGCTCTTGAGCTTCGGCGCGATCGTGCTCCTGCCGCGGCAGTTCCACGTGATGGTGGTGGAGAACAACTCCGAGCGCGAGCTCGGCTGGGCGCGCTGGCTGTTCCCCGCCTATCTCGTCCTCATCAACCTCTTCGTCGTGCCGATCGCCGCGGCGGGCCTGCACACCTTCGGCCGCGCCGGCGCCGTGCCCGACATGTACGTCCTCTCCCTGCCGATGAGCGCCGGCGCCAACGCGGTGAGCCTCATCGCCTTCATCGGCGGGCTGTCGGCGGCGACGGCGATGGTCATCGTCGCCAGCGTCGCGGTGTCGATCATGGTCTGCAACGACCTCGTGATGCCGTTCCTGCTGCGCCGCCACGACCTGCGCGGCGCGAGCCCGCACGACATGGGCAAGACGCTGCTGTTCGTCCGGCGCACCGCGATCTTCGCGATCCTGCTCCTCGCCTACGCCTACTACCGCACGGCCGGCAACTCCGCGGCGCTCGCCTCGATCGGCCTCATGTCGTTCGCCGCCGTGGCGCAGCTCGCGCCGGCCTTCTTCGGCGGCATCTTCTGGGAGCGCGCCACCGCGCGCGGCGCGATCGGCGGCACCGTCGCGGGCTTCCTCGCCTGGATCTACACGCTGCTGCTGCCGACCTTCGCGCAGGCCGGCCTCCTGCCCTCGAGCGTCGTCACCGACGGCCCGTTCGGCATCATGGCGCTGCGGCCGCAGGACCTGTTCTTCCTCGGCCTCGAGCCGCTGACCAACGGCGTGCTGTGGAGCCTGCTCGTCAACGTCACGGCGTTCGTCGCGCTGTCGCTGACGCGGCGCCCGCACTCGATCGAGCGGCTGCAGGCCAACGTCTTCGTCAAGAGCGAGCTCGCGCCGCTGCCGCACGCCCACGCGCTGTGGCGCAGCGAGGCGACCGTCGGCGAGCTGACCAGCCTGATCGCCCGCTATCTCGGCCAGGAGCGCACGGAGCGCTCGCTCGAGAGCTTCGCGGCCGAGAGCGGGCTGCCGCTCGACCCCGACGCCGAGATCGACCTGCGGCTCCTGCGCTATTCCGAGCACCTCCTGGCGAGCGCCATCGGCGCGCCCTCCTCGCGCCTCGTGCTGGCGCTGCTGCTCGGCCGGCACGGCATGTCGAGCAAGCAGGCGCTGCGGCTCCTCGACGACGCCTCGGAAGCGATCGTGCACAACCGCGACCTGCTGCAGTCGGCGATCGACCACGTCGACCAGGGCATCGTCGTGCTCGACACCGAGCTGAGGCTGAGCTGCTGGAACCGGCGCTTCCGCGACCTCCTCAACGTCCCCGCCGAGCTCGGCCGGGTCGGCGTGCCGTTGCGCGACATCCTGCGCTTCCTGGCCGAGCGCGGGGATTTCGGCGAGGGCCCCGTGCAGGAGCTCGTCGAGGACCGCATGCGGCGCGTCCGCAGCTGCCGCAAGGTCTATCACGAGCGCCTCGCCGCCTCCGGCCTCGTGCTCGAGACCCACTCCACGGCGCTGCCCGACGGCGGCTTCGTGACGACCTACACCGACATCACCGAGCGCGTCCGCACCGCCGAGGAGCTCGCCCGCTCGAACGAGACGCTGGAGCGCCGCGTGCGCGAGCGCACCGAGGAGCTCGTGCGGCTGAACCGCGAGCTCGACGGCGCCCGCGCGACGGCCGAGGCCGCCAATCTCGGCAAGACGCGCTTCATGGCCGCGGCGAGCCACGACATCCTGCAGCCGCTGAACGCCGCCCGCCTCTACGCCTCGACGCTGACCGAGCGCCACATGGCGGAGGAGGACAAGACGCTCGCCGCCAATGTCGACGCCTCGCTCGACGCGGTCGAGGAGATCCTCGGGGCGATCCTCGACATCTCGCGGCTCGACACCGGCGCGCTCAGGCCCGAGTTCGGCCCGTTCCGCATCGGCGAGCTCCTGCAGCAGCTCAGGATCGAGTTCGAGCCGCTGGCCGCCGAGCAGGACCTGAGGCTGCGCGTCGTCGACTGCTCGGCGATCGTGCGCTCCGACCGGCGGCTGCTGCGCCGGCTCTTGCGCAACCTCGTCTCGAACGCCCTGAAATACACCCCGGCGGGCGGCACCGTCCTGCTCGGCTGCCGCCGCACGGGCGGGGCCCTGCGCGCCGAGGTGCACGACACCGGCGCCGGCATCCCCGCCGACAAGCAGACGGTGATCTTCGAGGAGTTCCAGCGGCTCGAGGACGGGGCGCGGCGGGCGCGCGGCGTCGGCCTCGGCCTGTCGATCGTCGAACGGGTCGGCCGGGTCCTGCAGCATCACGTCGGCCTGCGCTCGACGGTCGGCCGCGGCTCGGTCTTCTCGGTCGACCTGCCGCTCGCGACGGAGCAGTCGGCTCCCGCCGACCTTCCTGCCGCGCCGGCGCCGACCGGCCCTCTCGGCGCGCTGACGGCGCTGTGCATCGACAACGAGCCGCGCATCCTCGAAGGCATGCGGGCGCTGCTCGCCGGCTGGGGCTGCCAGGCGATCTGCGTGGCCACCGCCGAGGCGGCGCTCGCGGAGGTCGCGGCGAAGGGCCCGCCCGACATCGTGCTCGCGGACTACCACCTCGACACGGGCACCGGCATCGAGGCCGTCGCGCGGCTGCGCGAGGCGGCCGGGACGGAGCTGCCGGCGGCGCTCATCACCGCCGACCGCACGCCGGAGGTGCGCGCCGCCGCGCAGGCGGCCGGCATCGCCGTGCTCTTCAAGCCGGTGAAGGCGGCGTCGCTGCGCGCGCTGCTCGCCCAGCACGCCCGCCTGCGCGAAGCGGCGGAGTAGGACGGCCCGGGCGCGCGAGGCGCGCGCCTCGCCCCCGCTTCTTCTAGACCGCGAGGCGGTCCGCCAGCGCCTCGGCCATGGCGTGACCGCTCTCGAAGGCGGTTTCCACGCGGGCGCCGAGCGTCCAGTCGCCGCCGACGAGGGCGGTGCCGCCGGAGGCCTGCAGGAAGGGCTGGCCGAGCGCCGCCGTCGTGCGCGCGTAGCGCCAGCGATGGGCCACGGCACGCTCGACCGCGGGCGTGGAGCGGCCGAGACGCAGCCGCAGCATCGCCACGATCGCGCTCGCCGCGTCGCTGCCGTCGAGGTCGAGATGCCGGAGGCTCCAGTCCGGGCCGGCGTGGACGACCCAGCCCCTCGCGCCCTCGCCCCGCCCCGGCTTGGCGGCGTTGCGGCAGATCCAGGCGACGTCGTCGCCGTCGGCGCGGCGCACGTCGAAGCCCGGATCGAAGGGGGCCGCGAAGACGACCATCAGCGACCAGCACGGCGCGAGCCTGACGTAGCGGAGCCCGTCGACGACCTCGCCGACGCTCGAGAACAGCCGGCTCGCCTGCGGCGCCGGCGCGGTCGAGACGACGGCGTCGAAGGGCTCGGGCCCGTCGCCCGCGGCGGTCTCGAGCCGCCAGCCCTCGCCGTCGCGCCGCACCGCGGAGATCTCGCTGGCGAGCCGGACGTCGAGGCCCTCCTGCCAGGACCCCACGAGGGAGTTCATGGCCGGCCGGCCGACGAACCAGTCGCTCCCGTGCTCGCCCTCGGCGAGCGCCGGCTCCCATCTGGCGAGACTGCCGTCGGCGAGGCCCGCCGCGATCGCCTCGCGAAAGCCCGCGCCCCGCGCGGTGAAATACTGCGCGCCGTGGTCGAAGGCGAGGCCTTCGTCCATGCGGCGGGTGGCGACGCGGCCGCCGAGACCGCGGCTCTTCTCGAACACGGTCGGCGAGATCCCGCGCGAGGCGAGCGCCTTCGCCGCGGCCAGGCCGGCGACGCCGGCGCCGATGACCGCCACGCGCGGCTTCGATGACGTCGAGTGCGGCACGAGACCTCCCCTGCGAACGACTCCCCTGCGAACGACTGCCCTGCAAGCGACCGGCCTGCAAGCGACCGCCCGGCAAGCGGCCGCGCGGCCCGGTTCCCCGTCGGGACTACGCAGGTCCGGTCCTGCCGGTTTTCCGGAGGGTGAGCGAGGGCCGCGGCCTTGCGGCCGCTCGGGTCAGCTCGCGGTCTCGTCGATCCAGCCGCTCGTCTCGATGCGGCTCGCCGCGATCACGGCCTGGGTGCGGCTGTCGACGCCGAGCTTCTGCAGGATCGCCGAGACATGCGCCTTCACCGTCGCCTCGGAGACGCCGAGCTGGTGGGCGATCTGCTTGTTGAGGAGGCCGTCGGACAGCATCATCAGGACCCGCACCTGCTGCGGCGTCAGGGTGGCGAGGCGGGCCGAGAGCGTGCCGCCTGAGGCCGGCGCGGCCGCGCGGTCGAACTCGGGCGGCGTCCACTCGCCGCCGGCGATCACCGCCTCGACCGCGTCGCGGATCGTCGCCATGCTCGACGACTTCGGGATGAAGCCGAGCGCCCCGAACTCGAGCGCGCGGCGGATGACCCCCGGCTCGTCATGCGCCGAGACCACCACGACGGGGACCTCGGGGAACTGGGTGCGCAGGTAGAGCAGGCCCGAGAAGCCGCGCACGCCCGGCATGGCGAGGTCGAGGAGCACGAGGTCCACCTCGCGCGAGGCCTCGATGCGGGCGCTCAGCTCGTCGAGCGACCCCGCCTCGGCGATCTCCACCTTCGGCCACAGGGCCGTCAGCGCGTTGCGCAGCGCGTCGCGGAACAGCGGGTGGTCGTCCGCGATCAGGATACGGTACTGACTTGCCTCTTCCACGCCTGCTCCTCTCGACGCGCTACTTTTGTCTAGTGCGCCGAGCCAGTGCAAGTGCGGGTCCGCCGCGGCAGGCCGCTCATTTGCCGATCGTCCCCAGAAAGTGCAGCACGACCTGCCGGTCGTGCGGCCGGTCGCGGTGCTCCACCACGTAGAGGCCCTGCCACGTGCCGAGGCACATCGCGCCCCCGTCCACGGGGATCGCCAGCGACACGGAGGTCAGCATCGAGCGGATGTGGGCCGGCATGTCGTCGGCCCCCTCGAGCGAGTGATGATAGGGGCGGTCGCGCGGCGCCAGCCTGTCGAGCGTTTCCAGGAGGTCCTTGCGCACCGTGCGGTCGGCGTTCTCCTGGACGACGAGCGAGGCGGAGGTGTGCCGGATGAACACGGTCAGCAGCCCCTCCTTCGCGCCGATCGAGGACAGCCAGTCGCCGACCTCGCCGGTGATCTCCTCGAAGCCCTGGCCGCCGGTGCGGTGGGTCAGCGTGTGCAGCGCCTGCTTGAGCATGAAGCCTCTTCCATTCCGGCCCGTCCGGGCCATGCCGGGGTGGACGTGCGCCCCGGCTTGCTCTTGTGTTGCGACGAAGCGAACCAGAGGAGACGAGCCGTGGCTTCCCTCGCCTTTCCAGCGGAGCTGTTCGATCCCGACAGGATCGACGCGGAGACTCGTGCCATCAACAGGGCGATCGTCAAGGCCCTCGACGAGGCGCCCGACCAGTGGTCGTTCGAGCCGGCCGAGATCCGGCGGCGGCGGCGCGAGGGCCGCGGCCCCTTCCCGCTCGCGCCGCGCTCGCCGCGGGCCCGGACGCTGGAGATCGACGGGCCGCACGGGCCGGTGCCGCTGCGCGTCGTGCGGCCGCTCCGCGAGACGGCGGGCGTCTACCTGCATTTCCACGGCGGCGGCTGGACGCTCGGCGCCGCCGACGAGCAGGACGTGCGGCTGGAGAGCATCGCCGAGCGCACCGGCTTCGCCGCCGTCAGCGTCGACTACCGCCTCGCCCCCGAGCATCCCTATCCGCAGGGCCCGGACGATTGCGAGGCGGCCGCGCTGTGGCTCGTCGCGAACGCGCAGGAGATGTTCGGCACGGGCCGGCTGGCGATCGGCGGCGAGTTCGGCCGGCGCCCACCTGGCCGTCGTCACGCTGCTCCGGCTGCGCGACCGGCACGGCCTCGCGCCCTTCTCGGGCGCCAACCTCGTGTGCGGCTGCTACGACCTGCGGCTGACGCCGAGCGCCGCCGGCTGGGGCGCGGAGAAGCTCGTGCTCAACACGCGCGACATAAGGACGTTCGTCGGGCACTTCGTGCCGGACGGCGTCGCCCTCGACGACCCGGACGTCTCGCCGATCCTCGCCGACCTTTCCGGCCTGCCGCCGGCGCTCCTGACCATCGGCACCCGCGACGCGCTGCTCGACGACAGCCTGTTCATGGCCGGCCGCTGGGCGGCGGCGGGCAACGGAAGCGAGCTCGCCGTCTATCCCGGCGGCGCGCACGTCTTCACCGCGTTCCCGGGCCGGCTCGCCGAGCAGGCGCTGGCGCGCATCGACGACTTCCTGTCGGAACTCGCGTGAGCCGCGTTGCGCCGCCGGCGTGCGCCGGGGCAAACTGGCCTCCCGCCCGACGCCTCCATCAGACGGACACTTGCCGATGACCCCGCCCGAAACGGTGCGCGCCTACGTGAACACGTGGGAGTGCGACGAGAACGACCACCTGAACATCCAGTTCTACTTCCGGGCGTTCGACGACGCGGCGGCGCATTTCTTCGCCCAAGCCGGCGTCGCCCCCCGGCCGGCGCCGCTCGTGCGCCACGTGCGCTACCACCGCGAGCTCAGGGCCGACGACTCCATCGTCGGCCACAGCCACGGCGTCTCGGGAGAGCCGGACCGGCTCGTCCACGTCATCGTCAACACGGCGACCGGCGAGATCGCCGCCACCGCGATCGACACCTACGAGGCGCCCGACGCGGCGGCCAGGCGGGCGCTCGAGCAGCACGCGGCGGAGATGCCCGAGGCGGCCGCGCCGCGCAGCCTCAAGCCGGAGGCGAGCCCGCGGGCCACCGCCGGCGAGGCCTTCGAGGGCGCCTTCTCGACCTATCGCGGCCGCTTCCGGCCCGCCGACTGCGACCGCGACGGCCGCCCGAGCGACCGCGCCATCATCGCCCGCGTGAGCGACGCTGCGACGCAGTTCTGGACGGGGATCGGGCTCAGCCCGCAGGTCATCGCCGAGCGCAATGCCGGCCGGGTCGCCGTCGAGATGAAGCTGACGCGGGGTGCCGCCGGCGCGCCGGAGGCGCTCGTCCACATCATGTCGCGGCTCAACGTGGTGGCGCGCTCGACCCTGAGCTTCGAGCACCGGATCGTCGCCACAGAGACGGACGCGGTGATCGCCACGGTGGAGGTGACCGGCCTGACGCTCGACCTCGGCACGCGCAAGGCGATCCGCTTCGGCGACGACGTGCGGGCGGGCCTCGAGGCGCGCATCCGCGGCGGCCGCATCGACGGCGCCCTCTGAGGAAGGCGCCGGCGCGGCCGGGCTATTGCGGCTTCTGCTGCTGCTCGTCGAGGTCGCTCTTCAGCGAGCGCAGCATCTCCACGAAGCGGCGCATCACCGTCTCGAAGGTCTGGGACATCTTGTCGAGGTCCTCGTCGCTCGGCAGCCTGAGGATGACGTCGTTGTCGCCCTCGGCGCCGGGCTTGCGATCCTGCGCCTCCGGGCCGCCCTCGAGATCATCGCCGGCATCCGGCGTGCTCTCCAGGCCTTCGCCGCCCTGCGGCTGCCCCGCCGAGCCGTCCTTGCGCAGCGCCGCAAGCTGCTGGCGCAGCGTGTCGACCTGGCGCGCCAGGTCGGCGTTCTCGTCGGTCAGCCGGCCGATCTCGTCCTCGTAGGCCTTGCGGTCGTCGGCGACGAGCGTGCAGGTCCAGCCGCTGTCGCCGTGGCGGCAGACGGAGGTGTCGCCGCTCTCCCGGTCGACGCGGAGATAGTCGCCGTCGACCTCGCGCAGCATGTAGCGGCCGCCCTCGGTGTCCGGGCGGTCGTCGGTCTGGGCCATGGCGGGAGCCGTCATGGCGGCGGCGATCGCGACGGCGGCGAACAGTGGTCTCATCGTGGGCTCCTTCCGCACCAGCCGGGCGCATACCGAAAATAGGGGCGGGCGCTCCCCGCAGGAAGGCCCGCCGGCATCAACATGCCGTTGGAAGGCGACCGCAAGGTGGCGGCTGCAAGGTCGGCGACCGCCGCGGCCTCACGCGGCGACGGCCGGCGCCTCGTCCCGCGGCGGGAAGCGGCCGTAGAAGGTCTCGCCCTTCTCCGCCATCTCCTGGAGCAGCGCGTTCGGCGCGAAGCGCTCGCCGTACCTGTCCTCGAGCCTGCGGCACAGGGCGACGAAGGCCTTCGCGCCCATGCCGTCGATGTAGCTCAGCGTGCCGCCGGAGAACGGCGCGAAGCCGAAGCCGAGGATCGAGCCGACATCCGCCTCGCGCACGTCGGTCAGCACGCCCTCCTCGAAGCAGCGCGCCGTCTCGAGCGCCTGGATGACGAGGAGGCGCTGCTTCAGCTCCTCGACGTCGATCGCGTCGGGGTCGAGATGCGTCTCCTGCAACTCGGAAAGATCGCGCCACAACCGCTTCTTGCCGCTCTCGGGATAGTCGTAGAAGCCGGCCTTGCTCTTGCGCCCGAGCCGGCCGCGCTGGACGACCATCTCCTCGAGCAGCTTCTCCTGGGCCGGGTCGACGCCCGCCTCGCCCAGGTCCTTCTTCGTCGCCTGGAGGATCTTCCAGGCGAGGTCGACGGCCACCTCGTCGGTGAGCGACAGCGGGCCGACCGGCATGCCGGCCATCTTGCCGACATTCTCGATCATCGCCGCCGGCACGCCGTCCGTCAGCATCAGGTGCCCCTCGCGGAGATAGGTGCCGACGACGCGCGAGGTGTAGAAGCCGCGGCTGTCGTTGACGACGATCGGCGTCTTGCGGATCGCCCGGCAGTAGTCGAGCGCGACCGCCAGCGCCTCCGGCCCCGTCTGCTCGCCGAGGATCACCTCGACGAGCATCATCTTCTCGACCGGCGAGAAGAAATGGATGCCGATGAAGCGCTCCGGCCGCATGCTGGCCCTGGCGAGCGACGAGATCGGCAGGGTCGAGGTGTTCGACGCCATCACGGCCGTCGCCGGGATGACGCCTTCCGTCTTCCGCGTCACCTCGGCCTTGATGTCGCGGTCCTCGAACACCGCCTCGATCACGAGGTCGCAGCCCTCGAAGCTCGTCGTAGTCGGTGGCGGGGCGGATCAGGTCGAGCAGCCTGCGGCCCTTCTCCTCGGTCGACTTGCCGCGCGAGACGTCCTTCCCGACGAGCTTCTCCGAGTAGGCCTTGCCCTTCTGCGCGGCCTCCATGTCGCGGTCGATCAGCACGACCTCGATGCCGGCCTTCGCCGTGACGTAGGCGATGCCGGCGCCCATGAAGCCCGCGCCCAGCACGCCGATCTTCGAGATCTTCGAGGCCGGCACGTCGGCGGGGCGCCGGGCGAGCTTGTTCAGCTCCTGCATCGAGACGAAGAGCGAGCGGATCATGGCGCTCGCCTCCTTGGTCTGCAGGACGTGGGCGAAGTGGCGCGACTCGACGCGCAGCGCCGCGTCCATCGGCAGCAGCAGGCCCTCGTAGACGCAGGACATGATGGCGCGGGCGCCGGGATAGTTGTTGTAGGTCTCGCGGCGGTAGATCGCGTTCGCCGCCGGGAAGACCTGGAAGCCGGTCGCCGAGTAGACCTGGCCGCCCGGCAGCCGGAAGCCGTCCCTGTCCCACGGCTTGACGGCGCTGCCGCCGTCGCGGATCCACGCCTTGGCCGTCTCGACGAGCCTGTCCTGCGGCACGACCTCGTCGATCAGCCCCATCTTGCGGGCCTTCTCGAAGGTCAGGTCGCGGCCCTGCAGCAGGTACTGCAGCGCGTCGGCGGCGGGCATCATGCGCGCCACGCGCTGCGTGCCGCCGGCGCCGGGGAACAGCCCGACCTTGACCTCGGGCAGGGCGAACTTCGCCTTCGCGTTCTCCGCCGCCACCCGGTGGTGGCAGGCGAGCGCCAGCTCGACCGCGCCGCCCATCGCCGTGCCGTTGACGGCGCAGACCCACGGCTTGCCGCAGGTCTCGAGCCGCCGGTAGAGGAGCGACATGCGGCGGCTCTCGTCGAACAGCCGCTGCGTCGCCGCGGTCTCGTCCTTCGCCCGCTCGGCGTGGAAGGTCTCGAGCAGGCCGCCCAGCATCTTCAGGTCGGCGCCGCCGCTGAACGTGTCCTTGCCGGAGGTGACGACCGCGCCCTTCACGGCGTCGTCGCCGGCCACCTTCTCGATCAGCGCCTCGAGCTCGTCCATGACGCCGGCGTCGAAGACGTTCATCGAGCGGTCCGGCATGTCCCAGGTGATCAGCGCGATCCCGTCGCCGTCCACCTCGTAGCGGAAATTCTCAGTGGCCATCGAAGCTCTCCCTGATGTCCGGCCGGCCCGCCCCGAGGCCGGTAATTCTCTTGCAAGCAATGGTGGTTATCGTCGCCACCCGATCAGATCCTGTGCCGAGTACGTCCAGATGCCCCATCCGAACGCCTGCGAAGCCTGCCGCGACGGGAAGCCGCTGCCCTTCGAGTTCTCCATGGCCTTCCAGCCCATCGTGAACGTCGAGACGGGCCACGTCTGGGCCTACGAGGCGCTGGTGCGCGGACCGGGAGGGGAATCGGCCTGGTCGGTCCTCTCGCAGGTCACCGACCACACCCGCTACAAGTTCGACCAGGCGGCGCGCGTGAAGGCGATCGAGCTCGCCGGGCGCCTGTTCGGCACGGACGACGCGAAGCTCTCCATCAACTTCATGCCGAACGCCGTCTACGAGCCGGCCGCCTGCATCCGCGCCTCGCTGGCGGCGGCCGCGAAGGCGGGCTTCGCGCGCGACCGGCTGATCTTCGAGTTCACCGAGGGCGAGCGCCTCGACGTCGCCCATGTCAGCCGCATCGTCGACGAGTACCGCCGCCAGGGCTTCCTGACCGCGATCGACGACTTCGGCTCCGGCTATTCCGGCCTCAACCTGCTCGCGCAGTACCAGCCCGACATCATCAAGCTCGACATGGAGCTGATCCGCGGCATCTCCGAGAGCCGCGCCCGCCGCGCCATCGTCTCCGGCGTGCTCGCCACCGCCCACGCGCTCGACCTGACGGTGATCGCCGAGGGAATCGAGACGCGCGAGGAGCTCGCGACGCTGCGCGAGGCCGGCATCCGCCTGTTCCAGGGCTACCTCCTGGCGAAGCCCGAGTTCGAGACGCTGCCGCGGCTCGGCCTGTTCGAGGTCGGCCTGCCGGACGAGGTGGACTTCAGCGCCGCCGTCGCCCGCGACCGGCTCATCGCCGTCACCCGCTGACACGCCTCACACCCGCTCGATGATCGTGGCGGTGCCCATGCCCGCCCCGATGCACAGCGTCACGAGCGCGGTGCTCGCGTCGCGGCGCTCCAGCTCGTCGAGCACCGTGCCGAGCAGCATCGCGCCCGTCGCGCCGAGCGGGTGGCCCATGGCGATCGCGCCGCCATTGACGTTGACCTTCTCCGGGTCGGCGTCGAAGTGCTGCAGGAAGCGCAGCACCACCGCCGCGAAGGCCTCGTTGACCTCGATCAGGTCGATGTCGTCGAGCGCCATGCCGGCCTTCTTCAGGACCTTCTCGGTCACCGCCATCGGGCCGGTCAGCATGATGCCGGGCTCGGAGCCGATATTGGCGTAGGCGCGGATCCGCGCCCGCGGCTTGAGGCCGGCACGCGTCGCCCGCCTCCTTCGAGCCGAGCAGCACCGCGGCCGCGCCGTCGACGATGCCCGACGAGTTGCCGGCGTGGTGGACGTGGCGGATCTCCTCGAGCTCGGGATAGCGCTGGATCGCCACCGCGTCGAAGCCGCCGAGGTCGCCCATCTGCTCGAACGACGCCTTGAGGCTGCCGAGCGACTGCATGGTGGTGTCGGGCCGCATGTGCTCGTCGCGGTCGAGGATCGTCAGGCCGTTGATGTCCCTCACCGGAACGACGGACTTCGCGAAGCGGCCGTCCTTCCACGCCTCGGCCGCCCGCTTCTGGCTCTCCACGGCATACTGGTCGACGTCGTCGCGCGAGAAGCCGTACTTCGTGGCGATCAGGTCGGCCGAGATGCCCTGCGGCATGAAGTAGGCCTTCACCGCGAGCTTGGGGTCCATCGGCCAGGCGCCGCCCGAGGCGCCGAGGCCGACGCGGCTCATCGATTCCACGCCGCCGCCGATCGTCATGTCGTGCTGGCCCGCCATGATCTCGCCGGCCGCGAAGTTCACCGCGTCGAGGCCCGAGGCGCAGAAGCGGTTGATCTGGACGCCCGCGACCTCCTGGTCGTAGTCGGCGGCCAGCACCGAGGCGCGCGCGATGTCGCCGCCGGCCTCGCCGACGGGATCGACGCAGCCATAGACGACGTCGTCGACGTGCTTCGTGTCGAGGTCGTTGCGGTCGCGGATCGCCTTCAGGACCTGCGCGCCGAGCTCGAGCGCCGTCACCTCGTGCAGCGACCCGTCCTTCTTGCCGCGCCCCCGCGGGGTGCGGACGTGATCGTAGATGAACGCCTCAGCCATTGCTTCGTCTCCCGCCATGCGCCCGGCGCCATGCGAGGCGACGCGGGACGTTAGGGTTCAGTCGTCTCGTCGGTTTCCGTCGTGTCAGAAGGCCTCGGCCGGCAGCGCCATCATGGCGTCGGCCCCGGCCGAGATGCGCCGCAGGTGGGCGCCGGTCTCCGGCATCAGCCGCTCCATGAAGTAGCGGGCGAGCACGAGCTTCGTCTCGTAGAAGGCCCGGTCCCCGGCCCCGTCGGCGAGCCTGGCGGACGCGACTTTGGCCATGCGCGCCCACATGTAGCCGAGCGCCACGAGGCCGAAGAGGTGCATGTAGTCGGTCGAGCCGGCACCGGCGTTGTCGGGCGTCTTCATGGCGTTCTGCATGAACCACATCGTCGCCTTCTGCAGGTGGTCGAGGCCGGCGCCGAGCGGCTGCAGCAGCGGCGCGACGGCCTCGTCGCCCTTGCTGGCCTCGATGAAGCCGCGCGACCTCCTGGAAGAAGGCGGTGACGGCGCGGCCGCCGTTGGCCGGCAGCTTGCGGCCGACGAGGTCGAGCGCCTGGATGCCGTTCGCGCCCTCGTAGATCATCGCGATGCGGGCGTCGCGGACGAACTGCTCCATGCCCCACTCGGCGATGTAGCCGTGGCCGCCATAGACCTGCTGCGCGGCGACCGCGTTCAGGAAGCCCGTGTCGGTCAGCACGCCTTTGATCACCGGCGTCATCAGGCCCATGTGGTCGTCGGCCCGCTCGCGCTCGTCCTGGTCGTCGGAGCGCCGCGCGACGTCGCCCTGAAGCGCCGTCCACAGGACGAGCGCGCGGGCGGCCTCGTTGAAGGCGCGCATGTTCATCAGCATGCGCCGGACGTCGGGATGGACGATGATCGGGTCGGCCGGGCCGTCCTCGTTCTTGACGCCGGCCAGCGACCGGCCCTGCAGGCGCTCGCGGGCATAGGTCACGGCGTTCTGGTAGGCGACCTCGGAGAGCGCCAGGCCCTGGATGCCGACGCCGAGCCGCGCCTCGTTCATCATCGTGAACATGGCGCGGAGGCCCTTGTTCTCCTCGCCGACGAGCCAGCCGGTCGCGCCGTCATAGTTCATGACGCAGGTCGCGTTGCCGTGGATGCCCATCTTGTGCTCGATGGCGCCGCAGGCGACGCGCGTTGCGCGCGCCGGGCGTGCCGTCGGCCTCGGGGATGAACTTCGGCACGACGAAGAGCGAGATGCCCTGCGTGCCCTGCGGCGCGCCCTCGATGCGGGCGAGCACCAGGTGGACGATGTTGCCGCCGAGGTCGTGCTCGCCGGCCGAGATGAAGATCTTCGTGCCGGTGATCGCGTAGGAGCCGTCGCCGTTCGGCACCGCCTTCGTCTTGAGAAGGCCGAGATCGGTGCCGCAATGCGGCTCGGTCAGGTTCATCGTGCCGAGCCACTCGCCGGCGACCATCTTCGGCAGGTAGGTCGCCTTCTGCTCCTCCGACCCGTGCATCTGCAGGGCCGCCATCGCGCCCGCGGTCAGGCCCGGATACATGCCGAAGGAGAGGTTGGCGGAGCCGACGAACTCGTTCAGCACCGCCCCCAGCACGTGCGGCAGGCCCTGGCCGCCATAGGCGGGGTCGGCGGAGATCGACGACCAGCCGCCGGCGACGAAGGCGTCGTAAGCCTCCCTGAAGCCGGGCGGGGTCGAGACGCTGCCGTCGTCGTGGCGGGTGCAGCCCTCGCTGTCGCCGACCCGGTTCAGCGGCTGCAGCACCTCCTCGCAGAAGCGCGCGCCCTCGTTGAGCACCGCCTCGACGACGTCCGGCGTCGCCTCGCCGAAGCCCGGGAGGTTGCCGTGGCGCTCGTAGCCCAGCACCTCGTTCAGCAGGAACAGGACGTCGCCCACGGGCGCCTTGTAGCCGGGCATCGATGACCTCCGGTGAATCGTGGAGCTATGGATCTCGTCGGGGGAAGGGAGCTCGGGAGGGCTCAGCCCTCCTCCTTCTCCCGCTCCTTGAGCATGCCCTCGACGACCTTGTGCGTGCGCTTGAGCTCGGTCAGCGCCTGGTCGATCTCCTTGCGCTGCTCCTCGAGCAGCGAGATCTGGGCGCCGAACTTGTCGAGCGCGACGCGCAGCTGCGTCACCTGGCCGTCCTTGAGATCGTAGAGATCGAGCATCTCGCGGATCTCGGACAGCGAGAAGCCGACGCGCTTGCCCATCAGGATGAGCTTCAGCCGGGCCCGGTCGCGCCGGCTGTAGAGGCGCTGCAGGCCCTGCCGGCGGGGATTGAGAAGCCCCTTGTCCTCGTAGAAGCGCAGGGCGCGCAGGGTGATGTCGAACTCGCGGGCCAGGTCGCCGATCGTGAAGACCGTCTTCTTCTGGCCGCCGCGGCCGCTCTCGTACCCGCTCAGCTCCTGCTCGTCGCGCCACGCTGCGGTGGTTGCGGAAGTCGCCGTCCATCAGATCACTCTTGTCACTCATATTCGCGTTGCACCCGGCTTTGCCTAACCTTGACGTAAAGGTCAAGCGCGTTCGTCGACGGTCCGGCCGCCGACGCAGGGCGCCCGGCCGTCTCTCTGCGGATCAATTCAACGGAGGATTTAACGACCTGTTTACCTTACCGGGAAAAGATTCAGGCGATTTCATCGAGGATGCGTCCGTCCGCATCGCCTCACGCCGTCAGAAGATCGGGCAGAAAATGGCACTTCCCAGCTCCCACAGCGTGGAAACCGAGAACGACCCGCTCGCAGAAGCGCGCCGCGCCGCACGACGCGCCGGCATGACGCTGGGCGAGTGGCTGGACGCGGTGATGGGTGATTCGCCGGAAAACGACGCCTCCCCCGGTCGACCGGGGCTCCTTCGAGGAAGAAACATACCAGCCCGCCGGGCCGGTGCGCGAGCGCATCGACGAGGCGGAGCACCGCCTGCGCGGCGAAGCGCCGCAGCCCCGCGGCGCGGCCTCCGGGACGGCCGGCGAGCGCGACGTGGCGGCCCCCGACGCCCTGCGGGCGATCGCCCGGCGGCTCGACCGGCTGGGCGGACGGATCGGCGGCGACACCGGCAGCGCCGAGGCGGCCCGGGCGACCGTCGGCGAGCTCGAGCAGCGGCTCGAGACGATGGCGCGCAAGGTCTCGACCGCACGGCCCGCGGCGGAGGCCGAGGCCCCGGCGCACCGAGAGCCAGCCGCAGGAGCAGCCGGTGCGCCGCTCCATCGACGGGCTGCGCCGCGCGATCGACGAGATCTCCTCGCGCCAGAAGGCGCTCGACGAGGACCCCGCGCCGGCCGCCGCGGACCGCGAGCCGGCTCCCTCGGGCAACCGGATGCAGGAGCTCGAGAGCAAGATCCGCGCCCTGTCGGGGCGTCTCGACCGGCACCACGGCCTGGCCGACCGAGATGCGCTCGGAGTTCTCGCGCTTCGGCGACCGGCTGGAACTCGACCTCCCGCGACCTGGTCTCGACGCTCGACGCACGCAGCCGCGAGACCCGCTCCGAGTTCGACACGTGCGCGCCGAGGTGCGCGAGGTCGCCCGCGACCTCGACCATTCGCGCCGCCGCGAGACGGAGCGGCTCGAGGAGGAGCTGTCGCGCCTGTCGAAGCGCATCGAGGGCCTGCAGATCTCCTCCCCCGACATCCAGCAGTGGATGCAGGACTTCGCCGGCCGCCTGCAGAAGGCGACGAGCGACGAGATCCAGTCGCTGCGCGGCGAGATGGGCGAGGCGCGCGGCCTCATCGAGAACCTGGTCAAGACCGACTTCGAGGCCCTGCGCACGGAATTCCGCGAGCTCTCCGAGCGCGTCGAGCAGACGCGGCAGAGCTCGCCCGACCTCGACGCGCGGCTCGAGGACCTCGCGCTGCGCCTCGACACCGCGACCCGCAGCGAGGTCGCCTCGCTGCGCCAGGAGATCCAGGAGATCAACAAGGCGGCCGAGGAGGCCTCCCGCTCCGACATCGAGATGCTGCAGGGCGAGTTCTCCAAGATCACCGGCCGCCTCGACGAGATGGGCCAGCGCGAGCCCGACCTCGGGGCGCGCCTCGAGGACCTCGCGCTCAGGCTCGACACGGCGACGAAGCGCGAGATCGGCGAGCTGCGCGAGGAGATCAAGGCGCTCGCGGGCCAGGTCGACGACGGCACCAAGGGCGAGCTCGCGCTCGCTCAAGAGCGAGATCGCCAAGATCGCCGACATGCTGAGCCTCGGCGCCGCCGCGGCGGGCGGCGAGGACGGCGAGAGCCGGGCGGCGGCCGTCAACGGCCTGAACTCGATCCGCGACGAGATCCGCGGCCTGTCCGACCGCCTCGACGGCAACCAGGACGGATATTCCACGCTGCGCGAGGAGGTGCGCTCGCTCAACGAGCGCCTCGCCGACCACTCCCCCGCCCGGCTCGACGAGATGGAGCGCCGCCTCAACGAGCTGGCCGACCGGCTCGAGGCCAACAGCGGCGCGGATCGACATGAGCGCGCTCGGCCAGCTCGAGAGCGAGGTCGTCGCGGCTCGCGACGCTGCTCACCGAGCAGTCCGCCAAGCCGGCCGACATCTCGCGGCGTCGAGAACGCCATCAACGACCTCTTCGACCGCATCGAGGAGGACCGCGCGACGGCCGTCGCCGCCGCCCGCGACGCCGCCGAGGAGGCGGTCCGGCGCGCGCTCGAGACGCTCGGCGACCGCAGACAACGGCTCGATCTCCGACGCGCTGCGCGAGGAGCTGGTGGCGCTGCGCCGCCATGCCGACGCCTCCGAGGAGCGGACGCAGGGCACGCTGACGGCCGTTCACGACACGCTGCAGAAGATCGTCGAGCGGCTGACGAACCTCGAGGCGGAATTCGAGGACTCGGTCGCGACGACGCCTGCACCGACGCCGACGCCTGCGCCGAGCCCGGCCCCGGAGGCCCGCGAGCCGGCGCGCGAGCCCGCCCCGGTCGCCTCGGCGGCGGAGCCGCGGCGCGAGCCCCGGGCAGAGACGCCGGAACACGACGCGGAGAACGACGAGATCGTCGGCCGCATCGCCGCCGTCAGCCGCGCCTTCAAGAACGAGATCGACGACAACACGCCGCTCGCACCCGGCAGCGGCCGCCCGACGGCGGCGCCCGAGGGGGCGGCCGGCGAGGCCGCCGAGCCCGCGCCGGCGCCGCGCGTCAAGAAGGAAGAGGACAAGCCCGCCGGCCGCGGCAGCGACTTCATCGCCGCCGCCCGCCGCGCCGCCCAGGTCAACACGGCCGAGAGCCGCGGCGCCCGGCTGGTGCCGGACGCCGACCAGGAGGAATCGGGCGGCCTGAAGCCCGTCGCGGTGCTGAAGCAGTACAAGCGCCCGCTGATGATCGCCGCCGCCATCGTCATCGTGGCGCTCGGCGCGGTGCAGGTCGTGAACTTCATGAAGTCGGGCAAGACCGACGTCGGCGCGCTCCTGAACGACGACCGCGTGGTCGCCGCGCTGCCGCCGTCGCAGGAGCCGGACGCATCGCCGGCGCCGGCCGCCACCGCAAAGGCCCCGGCGGAGGAGCCCGCCACGGCCGAGGCGCCGGCCGCCGCGGCGCCCGAGTTCAAGCCGCAGGCCGCCGACCCGATCGAGACCGGCTCGATCAAGCCGGCCGCGCCCGCCCAGGACCCGGCCCTGTCGCCGAACAGCGCGGCCCCGGCACCTGCCGCGGCCCGGCCCGCGCCCGAGACGGCGGCGCTCGCGCCGGCGACCGCGGCTCCGGCGGCGGAGCCCGCCGCCGCCAAGCCGCAGATCGCGCTTCCCGACGCGGCCGTCGGCCCGATGGCGCTGCGCCAGGCGGCCGCCGGCGGCGACGCCGACGCGCAGTACGAGGTCGCGGTCCGCTTCACCGAAGGCTACGGCGTCAAGCAGGACGTCGCCGAGGCCGCCAAGTGGTACCGGCTCGCCGCGGCGCAGGGCCTCGCGCCGGCGCAGTACCGGCTCGGCAGCCTCTACGAGAAGGGCGACGGCGTCGAGAAGGACCTGAACCTCGCCCGCACCTGGTACCAGCGCGCCGCCGAGCAGGGCAATCGCAAGGCGATGCACAACCTCGCCGTGCTCTACGCCGACGGCATCGACGACAAGCCGGACTACGAGCGCGCCGCCATCTGGTTCCGCCAGGCGGCCGAGTACGGCCTGCCCGACAGCCAGTACAACCTGGCCATCCTCTATGCCCGCGGCATGGGCGTGACGCAGGACCTGCAGGAATCCTACAAGTGGTTCGGCATCGCCGCGAGCCAGGGCGACGGCGAGGCCTCCGCCCGCCAGTCCGACGTCGCCTCGCGCATCGACGCCGACACGGTGGCGAAGCTCGACAAGGAGATCGCCGACTTCGAGCCGAAGCCGCTGGTCGAGAGCGCCAACGCCGTCAAGTCGCCGGACGGCGGCTGGGGCGACGCGGAGCAGGGCCGGCAGGCGACGCTCGATCCCGCGGCGCTGATCCGCACCGCGCAGAGCAAGCTCGTCCAGCTCGGCTACAATGTCGGCCAGGTCGACGGCCAGATGGGCCCGAAGACCCGCGAGGCCGTCCGGTCCTTCCAGCGCGCCAACGCGCTGCCCCAGACCGGCGAGGTCGACGCCCAGCTCCTGCAGCGCCTGCAGGACGCCACGAGCTGAAGTTTCTCGTGAACGGCGACGTCTGCGCTGGCGGCGGGCGCGGGATCGCGTTATCCAGAACGAGGGCCTGACCATCCGGCGGGCCCGCGTTCGTTTGCGCCGTCGCTTTCAGCCGGGCCGGTAGGCCGTCGCATGCAGATCTATCTCCCCGTCGCCGAGATCGCGGTGAACATGTTCCTGATCCTGGGCATGGGCTCCGCCGTGGGCTTCCTGTCGGGCATGTTCGGGGTGGGCGGCGGGTTCCTGCTGACGCCGCTGCTGATCTTCTCGGGCATCCCGCCGGCGGTGGCGGTGGCGACGCAGTCGAACCAGATCGTCGCGACCTCGGTGTCGGGCGCCCTCGCCCACTGGCGGCGGCGCTCGCTCGACATCCGCCTCGGCCTCGTCCTCGTCGTCGGCGGCATCGCCGGCTCGGTGCTCGGCACATGGCTGTTCCGCCTGCTGCAGAAGCTCGGCCAGCTCGATATCGCGGTGTCGCTCCTCTACGTCGTCTTCCTCGGCGCGATCGGCGGCCTGATGCTGCTCGAGAGCGTGCGCGCCATGTGGCTCAGGCGCCGCGGCCGGCCGGTGCCGGGCCGCCGCCCCGGCCAGCACCACTGGGTGCACGGCCTGCCCTTCAAGATGCGCTTCAAGGAGTCGCGGCTCTACATCAGCACGATCCCGGTGATCGCGCTCGGCGTCCTGATCGGCCTGCTCGTCGCCATCATGGGCGTCGGCGGCGGCTTCATCATGGTGCCGGCGCTGATCTACCTGCTGCGCGTGCCGACCAACGTCGTCATCGGCACCTCGCTGTTCCAGATCGTCTTCGTCACCGCCGTCACCACCGTGCTGCACGCCACCGTGACCGGGACGGTCGACGTCGTGCTCGCGCTGATGCTGATGGCCGGCGGCGTGATCGGCGCGCAGTTCGGCGCCTATGCCGGCCAGAAGCTGAGGGGCGAGCAGCTGCGCGCCCTGCTCGCGGCCCTCGTGCTCGCGGTGTGCATCCGGCTGATGATCGAGCTCGTCGCCACGCCGGCCGACCTCTACAGCGTGAGCAACGTGGTGGGGCGCTGAGGATGCGCCGGCTCGCCCTCGCGTTCCTTGCCCTCTTCGCCCTCTCCGACGGCGCCCGCGCCGAGACGGTGGTCGGCGGCCTCTCCGACACGATCGTCAACATCAAGTCGAACTTCATCGGCACCGAGCTCACCCTGTTCGGCGTGATCCAGCGGGACGCCGCGACCGTCGGCCGGGCGCACGGCTACACGGTGGTGGTCACCGTGCGCGGCCCGACGGAGGACCTCGTCAGCCGCCGCAAGGACCGGATCGCCGGGATCTGGGTGAACCGCGAGTCCGTCACCTTCCGCGACGTGCCCTCCTACTATGCCGCGCTCTCGAGCAGCCCCATCGAGAGCCTCGGCCCGAGCCGGACGCTGCGCCGCATGCAGATCGGCCTGACGAACCTCGACCTCGACGCGGAGGGGGAGAACCTGCCGGCCGACCCCGACGTGTTCCGCACGGCGCTGGTGCGGCGCAAGGAGGCGACGGGCCTGTTCGTCGAGAACGGCAACGCCGTCGAGATGCTGGCGCCCGACGTCTTCATGACGCGCATCCCGCTGCCGGCGATCATCGACACCGGCGGCTACCGGGCGCACATCTACATCTTCGCGGACGGGGCGCTCGTCGCCACCAAGCGGCTCGGCTTCTGGGTCGTGAAGAGCGGCTTCGAGGCCGCCGTCTTCGACCTCGCGGAGGACGAGCCGCTGCTCTACGGCATCGGCGCCGTCGTCATGGCCGTGTTCGCCGGCTGGCTCGCCGGCGTCATGTTCCGCCGCGACTGAGGCCTCAGGCGCCGTCCGGCACGAGGAGGCGGGCGGGAAAGCCGTAGACGCCGCGCCCGCCGATCACCCAGGCGCTGAAGGCGCGCGGCGCAAAGAGCGGCCGCCACGCCTCGTCGAGCACGTTGAGCCCGCCCGTATAGGCGCCGAAGGACGGCATGACGAGCCGGCCGCCGTCGGTGACGAAGCAGCGCCGGCGCAGGCCTCGGCCCCGGAGCCGCAGCTTCGCCGCCGGGTGGAGGTGGCCCGCGACCTCGCCAGGTCCCGCCTCCGGCCGCGGCTCGTGGCGCAGGGTGAGGCGGCCGAGGCGCAGCTCGCCCATGCAGGACCCGCCGAGCGCGCCGGCCGTCTCGTCGTCGTGGTTGCCGGAGATCCAGATCCAGTCGCGGCCGCGCTGCAGCCGGGCGACCTCGCGGCGCGCCGCCTCGCCGAGCCGTCCCGCCGCGCCGCGGTCGTGGAAGGAATCGCCGAGCGAGACGATGCGCGCGGGGTCGTACGCCTCGACCAGCGCCGCGAGCCGCTTGAGCGTCGCCGCCGTGTCGTAGGGCGGCAGGAGCGTGCCGCGGCGGGCCAGCGACGAGCCCTTCTCCAGGTGCAGGTCCGACACGACGAGCGTGCGCCCGTCCTGCCACCACAGCGCGCCGGAGGGATCGAGCGTGACGGTCTCGCCGGCCAGGTCGACCGTCCGCACCGCCTCAGCCTCCTCGTCCCGCTCCGAAGCGAGCGCCGTCGCCTGCACCCATCGCCTCCTCGATCAGATCGTCCGCGGCGTCCGCCAGCAGCGATTCCTCGGCCTCGCCGCCGATCCGCTCCTTGCCGATGTCCAGCATCACGGGCACGGCGAGCGGCGAGACCCTGTCGAGAGGCTTATGCACGATTCGGCCCTTCACGCGCTTCAGCATGTCGCCGAGCCGGCGGATGTCGAGGAGGCCGGTGGCGGCGTCCTCGCGCGTCGCCTGCAGCAGGACGTGGTCCGGCTCGTGCTCGCGCAGCACGTCGTAGATCAGGTCGGAGGAGACCGTCACCTGCCGGCCCGTCTTCTCCTTGCCGGGCGAGCGGCGCTCGATCATGCCGGAGATGACGGCGCAGTTGCGGAAGGTGCGCTTGAGGAGCGCCGATTCCAGGAGCCACGCCTCGAGGTCGTCGCCCAGCATGTCCTCGTCGAACAGGTCCGCCATCGACAGGCGGCCGCTGCCCGCCATCGCGCCCATGTCGGCGAGGCCCCAGACGGCGAGCGCGTATTCGCTGGCGACGAAGCCGAGCGGGCGGGCCCGCGCGCGCTCGAGCCGGCGCGTCAGCAGCATGCCGAGCGTCTGGTGCGCGAGCCGGCCCTCGAAGGGATAGGCGACCATGTAGAAGCGCTGCCCGCGCGGGAACGTCTCGACGAGAAGCTGGTCGACCTCCGGCACGATCGAGCGGAGCTTCTGGATCTTCAGCCACTCCGCGACGTCGCCCGGCAGGGCCGGCCAGGCGGCCTCGTCGTGCAGGATGCGCCGCACCCGGTCGGCGAGATAGGTCGAGAGCGGGAACTTGCCGCCCTGGTAGGACGGGATCTTGGGGTCCTCGGTCCTCGAGCGCGACACGAAGGCCTCGGATTCGCGCAGGCCCTCGAAGCGCAGCACCTGGCCGGCGAAGACGAAGGTGTCGCCGACCGAGAGCTGCTCGATGAACCACTCCTCGATCTCGCCGAGCACCCGGCCGCCGGCGAGCGCCTTCGCGCGGCCCGCCCGCACCTGCCGCACCTTCAGCATCGGCGCCTCGACGATCGTGCCGACGTTCAGCCGGTACTGCTGCGCGACGCTGGGATGCGACAGCCGCCACTTGCCGTCCGGCCGCTTGCGGATCCGGGCGTAGCGCTCGTAGGCGCGCAGCGCGTAGCCGCCGGTCGCGACGAAGTCGACGACCTTCTCGAAGGTGAAGTGGTCGAGATGGGCGTAAGGGGCCGCGCTCGTGACCTCGTCGTAGAGCGCCTCGGCGTCGAACGGCGCGGCGCAGGCGGAGCCCAGCACGTGCTGGGCGAGCACGTCGAGGCCGCCCCGCCGCGGCGGCGGCGTGTCCTGCGCGCCCTCCGCCAGCGCCTCGATCGCCGCCTCGCACTCCATCACCTCGAAGCGGTTCGCCGGCACGAGCAGCGCCCGGCTCGGCTCGTCGAAGCGGTGGTTCGAGCGGCCGATGCGCTGGGCGAGCCGGCTCGCCCCCTTCGGCGCCCCGAGATGGATCACGAGGTCGACGTCGCCCCAGTCGATGCCGAGGTCGAGCGTCGAGGTGCAGACCACCGCCCGCAAGCTCCCGGCCGCCATCGCGGCCTCGACCTTGCGCCGCTGCTGCACGTCGAGCGAGCCGTGGTGCAGCGCGATCGGCAGGCCGTCCTCGTTCATGTGCCAGAGCTCCTGGAACACGGCCTCGGCCTGGCTGCGCGTGTTGACGAAGACGAGCGTGGTGCCGGTCTGCCTGATCGCGTCGTAGACGGCGGCGAAGGCGTGGCGGCCGGAATGGCCGGCCCAGGGCACGCGGGCGTCGGGATCGAGGATCCGCACGTCCGGCGCGACGCCGCCCTCGACCGTCACGAGGTCGGCGGTGTCCCGCGCCGTCCCCTGCGGCATCGGCCAGCGGGCGAGCGCCTGCGGGTCGGCGACCGTCGCCGAAAGGCCGACGATGCGAAGGCCCGGCGCATAGGAGCGCAGGCGCGCGAGCCCGAGCGCCAGGAGGTCGCCGCGCTTCGAGGTGACGAGCGCGTGCAGCTCGTCGAGGATCACGCATTTGAGGTTCGCAAAGAGCTTCGGCGCCTCCTTCGAGGCGATCAGCAGCGCGATCTGCTCGGGCGTCGTCATCAGGATCTCGGGGGGATCGGTGCGCTGCCTCGTCCGCTTGACCTGCGGCGTGTCGCCGGTGCGCGTCTCGACCCGGACGTCGAGCCCCATCTGGGCGACCGGCATCTCGACGTTGCGGGCGACGTCGACGGCGAGCGCCTTCAGCGGCGAGACGTAGAGCGTGTGGAGCTTCGAGCCGGCGCGGTCGCGCGGGAGCTGCGAGAGCTCGACGAGGCTCGGCAGGAAGCCGGCGAGCGTCTTGCCCGCGCCGGTCGGCGCGATGAGCAGCGCCGAGCGCCCGTCCCGTGCCCTCGCCAGCAGCTCCAGCTGATGCGCGCGCGGCGTCCAGCCCCGGGCCGAGAACCATCCGGCGAAGGGCTCGGGAAGGGAGGCGAGATCGCGCTCCGGAGGGCTCACGGGCTTGTCCACGGGGAGACAAGGTAGTGCCTGCGGCCAGGGCGCGCCACATGGGGCGGAGCGGACGGTTCTCGAGCCTCCGGCCTTCGCGAGTCGAGCGGATCGCGACGAAAGCCCGGATCCAGGGCCACGTGGCGGGGCGTTTCCCGTGCCGCTCCCGGGCCAGATCGGGTTTGGGGCGCCGGCATGCCCGCCGCGCCTTCCCCACACGCCGCATGCGGCGGCCCCCGCATCCGTCGCCGGAGGAACGAAGAAATCCGCCTCCCGCCGCAGTGGCGTCCCAAACTCGATCTGGGACCCGGGGCACCCCGGGGACCGCATGCGACGTGTGACGCGCCGACGGCGAGGACCATACAAGTCCGAGCGCGGGAGATTAGATAGAGGAAGCCGAGACAACACGAGACCCGCCCCTTGCGCCCCGAAGACCTGCTCTGCCCGACGCCCGAGGGCCTGTGCTGCCCGATGGGCGGCTTCCACATCGACCCGCTGAGGCCCGTGGACCGGGCGCTGATCACGCACGGCCATTCAGACCATGCGCGCGCCGGCCATGCCCATGTGCTGGCGACGACGGAGACGCTCGCCGTGATGCGCCAGCGCCTCGGCACGGGTGCGGGCGACGAGCAGCAGGAGGCCAGGCTCGGCGAGACGATGCGGATCGGCGACGTCTCCGTCACCTTCCATCCCGCCGGCCATTGCCTCGGCTCGGCGCAGATCTCGGTCGAGGCGAACGGCATGCGCATCGTCGCGACCGGCGACTACAAGCGCGAGCGCGACCCGACCTGCCGGGAGTTCGAGCTCGTGCCCTGCGACGTGCTGATCACCGAGGCGACCTTCGGCCTGCCGGTCTTCCGCCACCCGCCGGCGAGCCGCGAGGTGCAGGGGCTTCTGGATTCCCTCGAGCTCTTCCCCGAGCGCACCCACCTCGTCGGCGCCTATGCGCTCGGCAAGGCGCAGCGGGTGATCGCGCTCCTGCGCGAGGCGGGCTACGATCGCACGATCTACCTGCACGGCGCGCTCGAGGCGCTCTGCGCGCTCTACGAGGCGCACGGCGTCGATCTGGGGCCGCTCGAGCCTGCGACGGGGCAGGACGGCAAGGGGGGCGGCAAGGGGGGCGAGCAAGCTGCCGGGCGAGATCGTGATGTGCCCGCCGAGCGCGCTGCAGGACCGCTGGTCGCGCCGCTTCGCCGATCCGATCACCGCCTTCGCCTCGGGCTGGATGCGGGTGCGCGCGCGGGCGAGGCAGCGCGGCGTCGAGCTGCCGCTCGTGATCTCCGACCACGCCGACTGGGAAGACCTCTGCCTCACCGTCGTGGAAAGCGGCTGCTCGGAGCTCTGGGTGACGCACGGCCAGGAGGACGCGCTCGTCCACTGGGCCGAAACGAACGGCGTGCGCGCCCGGCCGTTGCGTATGGTCGGCTACGACGAGAGCGAGATCGAATAGGGAGGACCACCACGATGACAGCGACCTACCAGCCGAGCGAGAGCGAACCCGCCCCGCTCACCGATCTCTTCGACGACTACGCCGCCGCCTATGACGACTACGACGCCGAGAGCCTGGCCGACTGCTTCGCCTATCCCTGCACGATCTGGCAGCTCGGCAAGGGCAACGTCTTCTCCGACCAGGAGGACCTCCTGGAGAACATCGAGGCGCTGCTCCAGGTGCTCGAGCGCGAGGAGATCGTGTCGACGCGCTACGAGGTTCTCGGGGAGTCGGTCTCCGGCGACACCGCCTACGCCACGGTGAAGTGGGACCAGGCGCGCTCCGACGGCGAGGTCGCCCTGTCCTTCGTCTGCCATTACCTCCTGATCCGCGACGAGGAGGACTGGGTGATCGCGACGATCGTCAACGAGTGAGCCTCGCCCGCCCCGCATGAACCGCTTCGCCCACCTGCTCGACCGGCTGAGCTACGAGCCGCGCCGCAACGCCAAGATCGCGCTGATGGCGGAGTATTTCCGCGAGGTGCCGGATCCCGCGCGCGGCTATGCGCTGGCCGCACTGACCGGCGACATGGGCTTCCGCTACGCCAAGCCGGCGATCGTCCGCGCGCTGATCGAGGAGCGGACGGACCCGATCCTCTTCCGCATGTCGCACGACTATGTCGGCGACCTCTCGGAGACGGTGGCGCTGATCTGGCCGTCGCTCGCCGCCCGCGCCGGGGAGCACGGCACCTCGCCGACCCTTCCGGAGATCGTCGAGGCGCTCTCGACGGCGGGCAAGTCGGAGATCCCGGGTCTCCTCTCCGACTGGCTCGACCGGCTCGACGAGGCGGGCCGCTGGGCGCTCCTCAAGCTCATCACCGGGTCACTGCGGGTCGGCGTGTCCGCGCGCCTCGCCAAGACGGCGGTGGCGGAGCTCGGCGCGCTCGAGCCGGCCGACGTCGAGGAGATCTGGCACGGGCTCGAGCCGCCCTACGAGGAGCTCTTCGCCTGGGCCGAGGGCAAGGCCGGCCGGCCCGACGTCAGCGATCCCGTGCCGTTCCGCCCGGCGATGCTCAGCCACGCGATCGAGGACGGCGACTTCGAGAAGATGGACCCCGCGGAGTTCTCCGCCGAGTGGAAATGGGACGGCATCCGCATCCAGGCGGTGTGCGGCCGCGACGCGCACGGCCACCTCGTCAAGCGCCTCTACAGCCGCACCGGCGACGACATCTCCGGCGCCTTCCCCGACCTCGTCGAGGCGCTCGATTTCGACGGCGCGATCGACGGCGAGCTGCTCGTCATGCGCGACGGGCTCGTCCAGTCCTTCAACAGCCTGCAGCAGCGGCTGAACCGCAAGACGGTGACGGCGAAGATGCTGAAGGACTACCCCGCGCATCTGAGGGCCTACGACCTTCTCTGGCAGGCGGGGGAGGACCTGCGCCCCCTGCCCTTCGCCGAGCGCCGCGAGCGGCTCGAGGCGCTGGTCGAAGGGCTCGGCGGCGACCGGGTCGACCTCTCGCCGATCGTTAGCTTCGACACCTGGGAGACGCTGGCGGCGGCGCGCGCCGACCCCGAGGCGCATGGCGCGGGCGAGGACGCGGCGGCCGTCGAGGGCGTGATGCTGAAGCGCTGCGACAGCCCGTATCTCGCCGGCCGGCCGAAGGGCCACTGGTACAAGTGGAAGCGCGACCCGCACACCGTCGACGCCGTGCTGATGTACGCCCAGCGCGGCCACGGCAAGCGCTCCTCCTTCTACTCCGACTACACGTTCGGCGTCTGGCGGCAGGGCGACGGCGGCGACGAGCTGGTGCCGGTCGGCAAGGCGTATTTCGGCTTCACCGACGAGGAACTGCGCCGCATCGACCGCTTCGTGCGCGCCAACACCGTGAACCGCTTCGGCCCGGTCCGCGAGGTGGCGCACGGGCTCGACGACGGCCTCGTCCTCGAGATCGCCTTCGAGGGCATCGCCCGCTCCGGCCGCCACAAGTCGGGCCTCGCCATGCGCTTTCCCCGCGTCGCCCGCCTCAGGTGGGACAAGCCGCCGCGCGAGGCCGACCGGATCGAGGCGCTGGAGGCGCTGGTGCAGCCGGCGTGAGGCGAAGCCTCGACATCGGCGGCTTCCGCCCCCATTTGTGGGCGGTCGACGGACAAGAACCTTTTCCGGGAGATGCCCGCCCCATGGGTCCCCTCTACCGCTTCTTCGGCGGCCCGCCGATCTGGGTCATCCTGCGACTGCTGGTCGTGTCGCTCGTCGTCGGGATCGTGCTGTCGGTGCTGGACATCCGCCCGTTCGAGATCTGGTACGCCGCCCGCGATATGGCCCGCTACGTCTGGTACATGGGCTTCGACGCCTTCGGCAGGCTCGGCCAGTACCTGATCGTGGGCGCCATCATCGTGATCCCGATCTGGCTCGTGATGCGCATCCTGAGGCTCGGCAGCGGCCGGCCGTAGCAACCACAGCCTCTGCCGCCCATCCCCGCGAAAGCGGGGATCCAGACCCACGATCCGCGCGCAGCGAAGCAGATGGATTCCCGCTTTCGCGGGAATGAGCGGAGCCAAGGGGGCCTCCTCACCCTCCATGGCGAGCCTCAGACGAACGCGGCCGCCGTGCGGTGCAGGCTCGCGTGCCGCTTCGCCAGCGCGTCGAGGTCGGTCGAGTAGCCGCCGCCGATGACGCCGACGAGCGGGATGCCGCGATCGCGGACACTGCCGATCACCCGCCGGTCGCGCTCGGCGATGCCGTCGTCGGTGAGCGACAGCCGGCCGAGCCGGTCGTCCTCGTGCGGGTCGACGCCGGCGTTGAAGAACACGATCTCGGGCGCGACCCGGTCGAGAAGCGGCGGCAGCACCTCGGACAGCGCCTCGAGATAGGCGTCGTCGCGCGTCCCGTCGGGGAGGCCGATGTCGAGGTCGGACGGCACCTTGCGCACGGGATAGTTGCGCTCGCCGTGGATCGAGAAGGTGAAGACGCCGTCGTCGCCGGCGAAGATCTCCGCCGTGCCGTCGCCCTGGTGCACGTCGCAGTCGATGACGAGAACGCGGCCGAGCGTGCCGTCGGAGAGCATGAGCCTCGCCGCCACCGCCACGTCGTTGAAGACGCAGAAGCCCGCCCCGCCGGCGCGCCTGGCATGGTGGCTGCCGCCGGCCGTCGTGCAGGCGATGCCCTCCTCGAGCGCCAGCCGCGCCGCGACCACCGTCGCGCCGACCGAGACCCGGGCGCGGCGCATCACCGTCTCCTCGATCGGGAAGCCGATCTCGCGCTGCCGGTCGCGCGGCACGGCGAGCCCGAGCACCGCGTCGACATAGGCGCGGTCGTGGACCAGCGACAGCCACTCCGCCGGCGCCTCGCCCGGCCGCACGAAATCCTCCGGTGCGGCGATGCCCTCCTCCGCCAGCACCTCGGCCAGCCGGAGGTACTTGTGCATGGGGAAGCGGTGGCCGGCGGGCAGCGCGGCGACGATCGCTTCGTGGTGGACGACGGGCAGCTTCATGGCAGGGACGCTACGAGGGCTCGATCGGGGCGGTTCAGTGCCATACTTGACCCCGTGCCCCCCGAGGCCGCAACTGAGCCACGCGAAACCATCCCGAACCGGCCATGAAGATCCATCCCTTCGAGGTGACCCACCGCGGCGTCCTCGCCATCGCGGTGCCGATGACGCTGGCCTACCTGTCGACGCCGCTGCTCGGCGTGGTCGACACGGCCGTGATCGGGCGGCTCGGCGAGGCGCACCTGATCGGTGCCGTCGCGGTCGGCGCGATGATCTTCGACGTGATCTTCACGACCTTCAACTTCCTGCGCAGCGGCACGACGGGCCTGACGGCGCAGGCGCTCGGCGCCGACGACGAGACGGCCGAGACCGCGGCGCTCTACCGGGCCGGGCTGATCGCGATCGGCTCGTCGATCCTGCTCCTCCTGCTCCAGGGACCGCTCCTCGACGTCGCGCTCAAGGTGATCGGCGCCAGCGCCGCGGTCGAGCAGGAGACGCGGCACTACTTCCACGTCCGGATGCTCGGCACGCCCTTCGCGCTGACGAACTACGTGATCCTCGGCTGGTTCCTGGGCCTCGGGCGGGCACGCACGGGCCTGTTGCTGCAGGTCCTGCTGAACGGGCTCAACATCGCGCTCGATTCCTGGTTCGTGCTCGGCCTCGGCTGGGGCGTGACGGGAATAGCGGCCGGCACCGTGATCTCGGAGGCGACGACGACGCTGGTCGGCGCCCTCCTCGCCGCCCGGCTCCTCGGGCCGCGCCTGCGCGTGGCGTGGGCGGTGATCGCCGAGCGCGCCGGCCTGCTGCGGACCTTCGGGCTCAACCGCGACATCATGATCCGCTCGTTCTCGCTGCTCGCCGCCTTCACGCTGTTCACGGCGGGCGGCGCGCGGCAGGGCGACATCGTGCTCGCGGCGAACGCGATCCTGATGAACTTCTTCTTCGCCGGCAGCTACTTCCTCGACGGCTTCGCGACCGCCGCCGAGCAGCTCGCCGGGCGGGCCCTCGGCGCCCGCTACGAGCCCGCCTTCCGCCGCGCGGTCAGCCTCACCTCGGTGTGGGGCTTCGGCCTCGCCGGGCTGATGAGCCTCGTCCTGCTGACCGGGGGACCGACCTTCATCGACCTCCTGACGACCGCGCCGGACGTGCGCGAGATCGCGGGGCGCTACCTCGTCTGGGCGGCCTTCACGCCGGTCTTCGGCGTCCTCGCCTTCGAGTTCGACGGCGTCTATATCGGCGCCACTTGGTCGGGCGACATGCGCAACATGATGCTCCTGTCGCTCGCGGTCTTCGTCGTCGCGGCATGGGCCGCGGTGCCGGCGCTCGGCAATGACGGACTGTGGCTCGCCCTCACGCTGTTCCTCCTGGTGCGCGGCGTGACGCTCGCGGCCCGCTACCCCGTGCGGCTGCGGCGGGCGTTCGAGGGCTGACCTGCATGCCCCGCGCTCCCGCCTCGAAGCCATGGCCCGGGCGCGGGAAACGCTCTATGTCTCGCCTCATGCGCATCGACAGGACGCTCGAGAGCTCGATGGCGATGAGTGGCGCGACCTGGGATCGGCACGCCAATCCCTGGAGCGTCTACACGCGGCTTCCCGTCCTGATGCTGTTCGTGCTGGCCGTGTGGAGCCGCATCTGGATCGGCTGGTGGAGCCTGCTCCCGCTGGTCGCCCTCGCCGGCTGGACGATCTTCAATCCGCGCGCCTTTCCTCCGCCCGCCTCCACGGACAACTGGGCCTCGAAGGCCGTTCTGGGCGAAAGGGTGTGGCTGAACCGCGAGGCCGTGCCGATCCCGTCCGGCCATGCCCGCTGGGCAACGGGGCTCTCCCTCGGGAGCGGGGTCGCGCTGATTCCCACTGCCTGGGGTCTCTATGCGCTGGAGCCGTGGGCGGCGTTCCTCGGCGGCGCGCTCGCGTCGCTGTTCAAGGTCTGGTTCGTCGACCGGATGGTCTGGCTCTACGAGGACATGAAGGACGAATGGCCCGCGTACCGAAGCTGGCTCAGATAACCTTTCCCGGCGATACGGGATGCCCGCGCCGCGAATTGCGGGCATAGTGCCCCGCGAACGTCCAAAGCCTATGCACGAACGGAGCCATCAGGCATGCGATTTCTTCGACTGGGCACGGCCCTTTTCGCCTGCGCCCTCGGCCTCGCCGCCACCTCCGGCGCCCAGGCGGCGCAATGCGGCAACGGAGCCGGCGGTTTCCCCAGCTGGCTGCAGCAGTTCAAGCAGGAGGCCGTCGCGCGCGGCATCAGCAAGAAGACGGTGTCCGCGGCGCTCGACGGCGTGTCCTACAGCTCGAAGGTCATCAGCCTCGACCGCGGCCAGCACTCGTTCAAGCTGTCGTTCGACGAGTTCTACCGGAAGCGCGTGTCGAACGCGATGATCAGCCAGGGCCGGAAGTACATCCAGAGCCACCGCGACATGCTGAGCCGGATCGAGCAGCGCACCGGCGTGCCCCCGGAGATCATCGTGTCGATCTGGGGCCTCGAGACGGGCTTCGGCCGCAACTCGGGCTCGATGCCGGTGTTCCGCTCGCTCGCCACGCTCGCCTATGACTGCCGGCGCTCCGACTTCTTCACCAACGAGCTCATGCACGCGCTGATGATCGTCGACCGCGGCGACATGCAGCCGAGCCAGATGAAGGGCGCCTGGGCGGGCGAGCTCGGCCAGACCCAGTTCCTCGCCTCGTCCTACGTCAAGTTCGCCGTCGACGGCGACGGCGACGGCCGCCGCGACCTCATCCGCTCGGTGCCGGACGTGCTGTGGTCGACGGCGATGTATCTCTATTCCTACGGCTGGCAGCGCGGCGCCGGCTGGGACCAGGGCCAGCCGAACTACCAGGTGCTGCACCGCTGGAACAAGGCCGACGTCTACGTGAAGACGATCTCGGTCATGGCCTCGAAGATGAAGGGCTGAGCGAGGTTCCGGCCGGCGCCCGGGCAGCACACCAAGGCCGGCGCCTTTCTGATGTTTCTTGCGCTGAACGGCCTGCAAACCGACGCAGCGCGCGACCGCAAGGTCCTCGGCCGCGACGTGAAGCAGCTCATCGTCGATCATCCGGAGCCGGCAGATCTTCGCGACCGGGTCGGGGGCCTCAGGGTCTGGTAGGCGGGAGCCTCACGCCCCCTTCCCCACCGCCTCGCCGATGCTGGCGAAGCCGTCGCGCCGGAGGCAGCGCAGGAGATCGCGCTTGATGCGCCCGGGCAGGCCCAGGCCCTCGTAGACGAGGCCGGTGTAGAGCTGGACGAGGCTCGCGCCGGCCCGGATCTTCTCGTAGGCGGCAGCGCCCGAATCGACGCCGCCGACGCCGACCAGCGGCAGGTCGGGCAGCCGCCGGTGCATGCCCGGCGAGCACCTCGGTCGAGCGGCGGAACAGCGGCCGGCCGGACAGGCCGCCCTGCTCGCCCGCGTGCCGGCTCTTCAGCCCCGGCCGGTCGAGCGTCGTGTTCGACACGATCAGCCCCTCGATCGCGTTGCGCCCGACGACGCCGGCGATGCCGTCCAGCCCCGCCTCGTCGAGGTCGGGCGCGATCTTCAGGAGCAGCGGCACCCGCCGCCCCGCCCTCTCCGTCGCCTCGTCGCGGGCCGCGAGGCAGCGCTTCAGGAGCTCATCCAGCGCCGCCTCGTGCTGCAGGTCCCGGAGGCCCGGCGTGTTCGGCGAGGAGACGTTGATCGTGAGGTAGGAGGCGACGGCGGCGAAGGCGGCGATGCCGGCCGCGTAGTCGGCGGCACGGTCGGCGGCATCCTTGTTCGCCCCGACATTCACGCCGAGGATGCCGCGCCGCGGCCGCGCCTCGAGGCGACGCAGCGCCGCCTGATGACCCTCGTTGTTGAAGCCGAGCCGGTTGATGACGGCGCCGTCCTCGACGAGGCGGAACATGCGCGGCTTCGGGTTGCCGGGCTGCGGGCGCGGCGTCAGCGTGCCGACCTCGACGAAGCCGAAGCCGAGATCGAGCAGCGCGTCGGGCACCTCGGCGTTCTTGTCGAAGCCCGCCGCCATGCCGAGGGGATTGGGAAAGTCGAGGTCCCACAGCCGGACGCGAAAGCCGCGGATCGTCCGGCTCCTGCCGGCCGGCTCCGGCCAGGCCGGACGCGAGCGCGCGGATCGCAAGGCCGTGCGCCCGCTCGGCGTCGAGACGGAACACGAAGGGCCGTGCGAGGTCGTAGAGCCCGCCGATCACTCTTTCACCGCGCGCGCCTGCTCCCCGGATTCGTCGATCGGCTCGACCGACGTCGCGGCCGACACCGGCAGCGGTCCGTAGTGGTGCGGGAAGAGCTCGCCGCCGCGCGACGGCTCCCACGTCAGGCTCGGCAGGGCGTCCGCGTCGAACGCGACCAGAACGAGGTCGCGCTGGCCGGCATAGTGCTTGTTCAGCGTGCCTTCGACCTGGTTGGCGCCGGAGAGATGCACGAAACCGTCGCGCGCGTCGTCGGCGTTTCCGTCGAACCGGCCTTGATCTTCCGCCGCCCGCCATTCGTCGGCGCGGCAGATCTTGTAGACGAGATAGGGCACAGGGACTGTTCGCCTCGAAGCCTCGGGTGGCCAGAAGCTACTGCGCGACCCGCCGCGCTTCAAGAAGCCGTGCCCGCGGCCCCATGGACATCTGGCCCTTTGCGGCGTTAATTCCTACATCAAGAAAAAAGTCTCTACCCCTATATCCGCCACGGAGCGGTCCATGCTGTCGCACCGACAGATCTGGCAGGCGATCGACGCGCTCGCCCTGCGCCACTCGCTCACCGCGTCGGGCCTCGCCAAGCGCGCCGGCCTCGATCCCACGACCTTCAACAAGTCGAAGCGCCAGGCGCCCGACGGCCGGCTGCGCTGGCCGAACACCGAGAGCATCTCCAAGATCCTCGCCGCCACGGGCACGCCGATCGAGGAGTTCATGTCGTTCACCCGCGACACCGCCGACGAGATCGCCCGGCCGCGGCCGGTGCCGCTGATCGGCCTCGCCCAGGCCGGCCACGGCGGCTTCTTCGACGATGGCGGCTTTCCCGTGGGTACGGGATGGGACGAAGTGGAGTTTCCAGCCGTCGGCGACGAGCACGCCTATGCGCTGGAGGTGAGCGGCGACTCGATGCTGCCGCTCTACCGCGACGGCGACGTCGTCATCGTCTCCCCCGCCGCCAGCATCCGCCGCGGCGACCGGGTCATCCTCAAGACGCGGGACGGCGAGGTCATGGCGAAGGTCCTCGCGCGCAGGAGCGCCCGCGTCGTCGAGCTGCACTCGCTGAACCCGGCGCACGACCACCGCATTCTGCCCCTGTCGGAGGTCGAGTGGATTGCGCGCATCATCTGGGCGAGCCAGTAAGGCCTTGATATCGTCGCGAGACGCCGCCGGACGCGTGGCCGGCTCGCGAAGTCGCGTGCGTCCGAAGGAAGAGCGGCCGTGTTTCGCCTGATCGTCATCCTGCTGATCTGCGGCGCCTTCGCCTATGGCGGCTATCGCATCGGCACGTTCTACGGGCAGGCCGGCGCCAACCTCGAGGAGCGTGCCGCCGCCCGGCCCGAGGCCCCCGCCGCGCAGGCGCCGGGCGCGCAGCCGGAGCCGGCACCGCAGGCCGCCGCCCCCGGCGAGCAGCGGACGGCGGTGCGCAACGTGACGCCCGAGGGCATGTTCTCTGGGCCGATCTCCCACTACAGGCCGCCGCCCCCGGCGACGGAGCCGCAGGCGGAGGCCGACGCGGAGCAGACGCCCGCCGCGAAGAAGGAGCCGAAGACGCAGCGCTACTTCCGGGTGATGGTCGAGGACGCCAGCACGCTGAAGGCGCAGGGCCACACGATCCGCCTCGCCGGCATCGAGGCGCCGGCGGACGATGCCACCTGCACCGACGAGTCCGGAGCGCGCTGGCCCTGCGGCCGCGCCGCGAGGGGCGCGCTGGCCCTGTACCTGCGCGGCCGGGCGGTCGACTGCGCCACGGTCTCCAGGTCCGGCGAAAAGACCGGCGACAAGACCGACGACGCGATCACCGCGACCTGCAGCCTCGGCGGCGACGACATCGGCCAGTGGATGGTGGCGCAGGGCTGGGCCAAGCCGGCCGGCGGCGATCGCTACCGGGAGGCGGCGAAGGCAGCTCAGGACGGACGGCTCGGCCTCTACCAGCCGGAATGGCACGGCGGCGACACGCGGCCGCAGCCGGCCGCGGTGCCGCCGGTCGGCAGCCTCACTCAGGACTGAGCGACGAACCCGCCCGAAAGCGCCTTGCCGATCAGCTCGCGCGTGTTGGCGATGCCGTAGAGCGCGACGAACGAGCCGAAGCGGGGGCCGCGGCTCTGGCCGAGGAGCACCTCGTAGAGCGTGTTGAAGAACGCGACCGACACGCCGGGTCCGCCCTGCGGCCCCGTCTTCTTGTGGTCCTGGTAGCGCTCGATCGGCCGCGCCACGTCGAGCAGGACGTTCTGGATGTGCGCCGCATCCGACCCTTCGGGCAGGTCCGCCAGCGCCGCGTCCAGGTTCTGCAGCGCCTCGCGCTCCACCTCGTCGGGCGCCCGGTAGACCTTGGTCGGCCGGACGTGGTCCTCGTAGTAGCGCAGCGCGTAGCCGACCTCGGCGTCGAGATGCGGGTGCGTCTCCGGCGTCACGCCCGGCGCGTAGCGGCCGATGAAGCCCCACAGCACGTCGCGCGTGTGGGCGTTCGAGGCCGAGACGAGGTTCAGGAGCAGCGCGAACGACACCGGCATGTCGATCTCGGGCGGGTTGCCCGAGTGGATGTGCCAGACGGGGTTCGACAGGCGCTGCTTGTCGTCCTGCCGGGCGTAGCCGGACAGGAGCTGGAAGTACTCGTCGACGTGGCGCGGGATGACGTCCCAGTGCAGCTTCTTGGCCTCGCGCGGCCGCTGGTACATGAACAGCGCCAGGCTCTCCTGGCTCGCGTAGCGCAGCCACTCCTCGATCGTCAGGCCGTTGCCCCGCGACTTCGAGATCTTCTCGCCGTTCTCGTCGAGGAACAGCTCGTAGTTGAAGCCGTCGGGCGGCAGGCCGCCGAGCACGCGGCAGATCTTCGACGACGTCTTCACGTTGTCGATGTGGTCCTTGCCGCTCATCTCGTAGTCGATGCCGAGCGCCGCCCAGCGCAGCGCCCAGTCGGGCTTCCACTGCGCCTTGGCGCGGCCGCCGGTGACCGGCGTCTCGAAGCGCCGCCCCGTGTCGGGGTCGGTCCAGACGATCGTGCCGGCCTCGACGTTGCGGTCCTCGACCGGCACCTGCATGACGACGCCGGTCTCCGGGTGGAGCGGCAGGAACGGCGAATAGGTCTTCTGCCGTTCCTCGCGCAGCGTCGGCAGCATGATGTCCATCACGTCGTCGTAGCGCGCGAGCATCTTCAGCAGCATCTCGTCGAAGCGGCCCTCGGCGTAGTAGTCGGTCGCCGAGGCGAACTCGTAGTCGAAGCCGAAGGCGTCGAGGAACGAGCGCAGCATCGCGTTGTTGTGGTGGCCGAAGCTCTCGTGCGTCTCGAACGGGTCCGGCACGCGCGTCAGCGGCTTGCCGATGTGCCTGGCCAGGAGGTCGCGGTTCGGCACGTTCTCCGGCACCTTGCGCATGCCGTCCATGTCGTCGGAGAAGCAGATCAGCCGCGACTTGATCTCGCCACCGGTCAGCACCTCGAAGGCGTGCCGCACCATCGTCGTCCGCGCGACCTCGCCGAACGTGCCGATATGCGGCAGGCCGCTCGGCCCGTAGCCGGTCTCGAAGATGACGGGCTCGGTCTTCTTCGTCTTCTCGAGCCGCGCCAGCAGCTTTCGCGCCTCCTCGAACGGCCAGGCTCGGGAGTCCTGCGCGATCTCGCGGAGGTGGGTGCCGCTCTCTGCGGCGCGGTCGAGCGTCGTGCTCATCGGTCTGTCACCATCGGAAACGGAATATGTCGAAGGGACGCGGGCGCCCGGGCCTCGGGCAGCGGCCGCACGGCCCTTCCACCCGTGCAACTAAGCGCCTTCCGCGGCGATGGCAAGCGGAGGCGGGTCCCGGGCCCGCTCAGTAGAAGCTGATCGGGAAGTAGCGCCGGTAGATCTCGGCGTACTCGCCGCTGCGATGGACCCGGCCGAGCGCGAAGTCGAGCGCGTGCAGCAGCGTCCGGTTGTCGGGCGCCACGGCGATGGCCATGCCCTCGCCGAAATAGCGGCTCTCCGTGTACGGCTCGCCGACGAAGCGGCAGCACGCGCCGGAGACCAGCCCGTTCAGCCAGAGCGACAGGTTGACGCCGTCGCCGAACAGGAAGTCGACCTTCTTCGACTTCAGCGCATCGCGCGCCTCGTCGGGCGTCTTGAAGGTCGAGACCTCCGCCTTCGGGAAGAAGTCCTTCAGATACGCCTCGTGCGACGTGCCCGCGACGACGCCGACCTTGCGCCCTGCCAGTGCCTCGGGCGTCACGGTGCCGACCGGCTCGCCGCGCCGCGACGACGAAGCGGGCGGGGCGCGCGAGGAAGCGGTTGGTGAAGGCGAAGCGGTCGGGCTTGGCGCGGTCGATCGCCATGGTCGAGATGATGGCGTCGCCGTAGCCCGACTCGACGCCGCTCATCAGCACGTCCCAGCGCAGCGGCTGCAGCGTGCACGCGACCTGCAGCTCCCTGCAGATGGCCCGCGACAGGTCGACGAGGAAGCCGGTCGGGCTGCCGTCGGGCCCGATGAAGCTGAACGGCGGGTTCTCCGCCTCCGTCAGGAAGCGGATCTTCCGGATGTCCGACAGGTCGGGCTTCTCGTAGCGGTGCGAGGGGTCCCAGTAGTTCGGCACGACCCCGGCCTCCGGCGTCTCCTGCGCCTGCGCCGTTCCGGCCGGGCCGGTGACGCAGAGACAAAGGAGCGTCGCCACGAAGAAGACCGCGGCGAAAACATTTGGGAGGACTCGCATCAGTTCTTGTTCCGGGTCATGATCTTCGTCGGAGCACTTCCATCACGTGGCGGGGCATCATGCATGTCGGATGGCGGCCGGAAGTTGTCGTTGTCTCTTCTTCGGCGTTGCCGCCGGAGATCGCATTCCTCGCGGGCGAGGTCTCCGAAGAGGCGCTGCTGTCAGGCGCGCGCCGTGCGGCAGGGCTCGGCACGGCGGCCCATCTCGAGCTGATCGCCTCGGGGACGATCGACGCCGCGACCTACGCGCGGCGGCTTGCGGGTCATCTCGGGGGCAAATTCCACGTCTCGCTCCATCCAGATGCGGCGGCCCGCCGCCTCTTGCGGGCGCGGGCGCCATGGGAGGCCGCACGCATCGGCCTGTGCGTCCTCGGCAGCGGCCCGGACGGTATAACCTTTGCCGTCAACGCGGAAAGCGAAAATCTGGCCCGCGTCCTGCTCGCGCTGCGGCGCCAGCCCTATGCGGGCCGCCGCCTCGTCGTCGTCACCGGACGGGCCTTCGAGGCGGCGCTGCACGCGGCCGGCCGGCAGCGCCTGCTCGCCCGGGCCTGCAGCGGCCTCGCCGAGGACAGGCCCGGCCTGTCGGCGCGCGGCGGCCCGACGAGCCGGCAGTGGCTCGTTCTCCTCGCCGCCAGCGTCGTCGCCACCGCCCTCGCCGTAGGCCATCCCGCCGTCGCGGCGGTGACCGCGACGGCGGCGGCGACGGTGTTCTTCGTCGCGCTGACGATCCTTCGCCTCTGCGCCGGGTTCTTCTCCGTCGCCCGGCAGGCACCACCGCTCGCCGATGCCGACCTGCCGGCCTACACGGTGCTCGTGCCGCTCTACCGCGAGCGCCGGGTCCTCGGCGCGGCTCGTCGAGAGCCTGCGGCGGCTCGACTATCCCGCGGCGAAGCTCGACGTCAGGCTGCTGCTCGAGGAGGACGACGAGGAGACGCGCGCGGCGCTGGCCGGCTGGCCGCTGCCGCCGCACTTCCGGGTCGTGCTCGTCCCCCCGGCGCTGCCGCGCACCAAGCCGAAGGCGCTCAACTACGGCCTCGCCCTGGCGCATGGCCGCCTCGTCTGCATCTTCGACGCCGAGGACATACCCGAACCGGGCCAGCTCCGGCTCGCCGCCGCGACCTTCGCCGCCCACCCCGACATCGCCTGCCTGCAGGCGCGGCTCGCCATGTTCAACTGGCGCGACAACTGGCTCAGCCGGCAGTTCGCCCTCGAATACGCCATGCTGTTCGACGTGCTGCTGCCCTGCCTCGACCGGCTCGACCTGCCGCTGCCGCTCGGCGGCACCTCGAACCATTTCCGCGCCGAGGTGCTGGAGGAGGTCGGCGGCTGGGACGCCTTCAACGTCACCGAGGACGCCGACCTCGGCATGCGCCTCCGGCGCTTCGGGCATCGCTGCGCGACGTTGCCCGTCTCGACCTGGGAGGAGGCGCCGAACACGCTCGGGCAGTGGCTGCCGCAGCGCACCCGCTGGCTCAAGGGCTGGATCCAGACCTACGTCGTGCACATGCGCGAGCCGCGGCGGCTGCGCGCCGAGCTCGGCCCGGCGGGCTTCCTCGCCTTCCAGCTCCTGGTCGCGGGGCCCGTCGTCTCGGCGCTCGCCTACCCCGTCTTCACCGCCCTCGTCGTGCTGCACACGCTGCGCGGCGATCTCCTGCTCGGCAGCGGCTGGTGGCCGGACCTCGCGCTTCGCCTGCTCGCCGGCGGCAACCTCGTCCTGTTCTTCCTGAGCGTGCCGGCGCTCTGCCTCGTCGCGCTCAGGCGCCGGCGCATGCCGGGCATGATCTTCGAGATCATCACGAGCCCGTTCTGCTGGTTCCTCGTCTCGGCCGCCGCCTACCGCGCGCTCTGGCAGTACGCGACCGACCCGTTCACGTGGGAGAAGACCGAGCACGGCCGCGACCGCAGCTCGGCGCCCGTGCCGCTGAAGGGCCGCGGCTCGCGGCGCGGCTGCCCGTCACGGCACGAGGACGGCGGCGCCGGTGAGCGCGCCGCGGCGCAGCCGGTCGAGCGCGAGGTTCGCCTCCGCTAGCGGAAACGTTTCGGTGGAGGTGCGCACCGGCACGCGCGGCGCGAGGTCGAGGAACTCCACCGCGTCCTGCCGCGTCAGGTTCGCCACCGAGCGCACCACGCGCTCCTCCCAGAGAAGCGAGTAGGGAAACTGCGGGATGTCGCTCATGTGGATGCCGCCGCAGACGACCGTGCCGCCCTTCGCCACCGCCTTCAGCGCCGCCGGCACGAGCGCCCCCACCGGCGCGAAGATGATCGCGGCGTCGAGCGGCCGCGGCGACGGCTCGTCGGAGCCGCCGGCCCAGGCCGCGCCGAGCGAACGGGCGAAGGCCTGCGCCGTCCCGTCGCCCGGGCTGCGTGAACGCGTAGACCTCGCGTCCCTCGTGGCGGGCGACCTGCGCGACGATGTGGGCCGCGGCGCCGAAGCCGTAGATGCCGAGATGCTTCGCATCGCCCGCCATCCGCAGCGAGCGGTAGCCGATCAGCCCGGCGCAGAGGAGCGGCGCCGCCGCGACGTCGGAATAGGCCCCGGGCAGCGGAAAGGCGTAGCTCGGCGTCGGCGACGGCGTGGCTCGCATAGCCGCCGTTCAGCGTGTAGCCGGTGAAGCCGGGGTGGTCGCAGAGGTTCTCGCGGCCGCTCAGGCAGTAGGGGCAATGGCCGCAGGTGTGGCCGAGCCACGGGATGCCGACCCGGTCGCCGGGCGCGAACCGGTCGACGCCGGCGCCCATCGCCACGACGCGGCCGACGATCTCGTGGCCCGGGATGATCGGGGTCGGGACGTCGGGCAGCTCGCCGTCGACGACGTGCAGGTCCGTGCGGCAGACGCCGCAGGCCAGCACCTCGACCAGAACCTGGCCGGGGCCCGGCTCCGGCGTCGCCATCTCGACCGGCCGCAACGTCTGTCCCGGCGCATCGAGGATCATCGCGTGCATCGCCTGCCTCCTTCGGACGTGACACCCCGCCATCATGCCGCGGCCGCGCGCGTGCGCCTTGCGCTGCCGCAAGGCCGGCACAGCGGACGGGGCTGCGGCCCGCGTGCCGGCGCGTACGCTCGCGCGCCGACAATTCTTGCGGAATCTCAATGCGGCGACGACAGGAATTTCGCTCTGTCGTGGGGTCATTCAGGATTGCCAAGGGAGGCACACCATGACCGATGACACCGCCCGGACGCCCGCCCCCGCGCCGCAGACCGAGCCGGCGGAGAGCCGCGCGCCCGATCCCTTCTCGACCCTTCGCCGCCGCATGGAGCGCATCTTCGACGACTTCCAGACCGGCTGGCCGACGCTCGGCCGCGACCTGTGGGCCAGCGACTTCGCCCAGCCGATGCGCGAATGGGTCGGCGGCAACTGGGGCGCGGTCGACCTCAAGGAGAGCGACCACACCTACCGCTTCTCGATCGAGCTGCCGGGCTGCGAGGAGAAGGACATCGACGTCAGCGCCGCGAACGGCATGCTGACGATCAAGGCCGAGAAGAAGGACGAGAAGAAGGACGAGAAGGAGAACGCGCACCTGACCGAGCGGCGCTACGGCTCCTTCCAGCGCGTCTTCCGCCTTCCCGAGGGCGTCGACCGCGACAGGATCGACGCCCGCTACAGGAACGGCGTCCTCGAGGTGACCCTGCCGAAGACCGAGCAGGCCAGGCAGGAGGCCCGCAAGATCGAGATCAAGTCCGCCTGAGACGGCACGCCGCCGCCTCCCGCTCGACGGGAGGCCGGCATTCGCTCGGGTGAGGATGGAGCGGCACGCGCCAGGGCTGCCGCCACGTCTTCCCTTGCTGGGACCCGCCTTGCAGGAAGGGCGGCTAGCCGCCCTTCCCGTCTTCCTGCGCGGCCTCAGAGCGCCGCGGCCTCGACGACGAGGCCTTCGGCCTCGCGGCGCAGGCGCACCGCCTCGCTGTCGGCGAGGTCGACGTCGGCGTAGGTCACCGGCGCCCCCTCCGCGACGTCGTTCTTCAGGCGCACGCCGTGGGCGAGGCCGATCGGCAGGCCGCCCATCGCCTTCGAGGCGCGCGCCGGGAAGAGCTTGCCCCACACGGTGAAGCCGCCCTCGCCGTCGAGCGTCTCGCCGGCCTTGAGCGGCCGCTTGGCGACGGCCACGACGTCGCCGCGCAGGTGGTTCGTCGCGCCCGTCGGCTCGCCGCGCAGCGCGGCGTTCAGGACCGAGACGTTGAGCTCGAGCCCGATCAGGTGCGACGGCCGGTACATCGCCGCATAGCGGCCGGTCGCGTCGGTCTTCATGCCGTATTGCCGGAAGCAGGCGGCGGAATAGTCGTTCGGCGCCTCGATCACCACGTAGACGCCCCAGCGCAGGTCGCGGAAGACCGGCCGGCCGTCGCGCTCGAGGCTCGAGACGACCTCCACGGTGCCCGAGCGCTCGAGCAGGCCGCCGACGTCGCGCGGGCGCAGCACGTGCGCGAGGTCGTCGACGCCGCAGGGCGGGAACAGGAGCCCGCCGTCGGGCACGTGCAGGCCGGTCGCGTTGGCGATCGCCGCCATCTCGATCGAGGACTTCGTGCCGTCGAGGAAGGAATTGAACATCTGCGGGTTCATGCCGGCGGCCTTGGCGCCTCCTCCGGCGTCAGCCCGTAATGCGCCCACACGCCCTCGGGCGTCACCGCGTGATATTCGGGGAGGTACTTCGTGCCCTTGCCGGCGGCGACCACGTCGAAGCCGCAGGCGCGCGCCCAGTCGACCAGCTCGCAGACCAGCGCCGGCTGGTCGCCATAGGCCATGGAGTAGACGATGCCGGCCTTCCGCGCCCGCTCGGCGAGCGCGGCGCCGGCCAGCACGTCGGCCTCGACATTGACCATGACGATGTGCGTGCCGCCCTCGATCGCCGCCAGGGCATGGCGGATGCCGGCGGCCGGGTTGCCCGTCGCCTCGATGACGACCTCGACGTCGCCGCGGCGGCAGAGCTCGGCGCCGTCCTCGACGTAGTCCGTCGCCGCGATCAGCTCCTCGTCCCAGCCGACGTCGCGGCAGGCGCGCCGCGCGCGCTCGGGATCGAGGTCGGCGATCGCCGCCACCTCGAGGCCCGGCGTCGTCGGCGCCTGCGCCAGGAACATCGAGCCGAACTTGCCGGCGCCGATCAGGCCGGCGCGGACGGGGCGTCCCTCGGAACGGCGGGCCTCGAGCAGTCTCGCGAGATTCATGTGCCTCCCTTTCGTGTGGCGGCCGGTCAATCCGGCCCTTGTCGCCAGCACGTTAGAGGCTTCTCCGGCGGCCGTCGAACGCTGCGTCGGCCGCCGGGGTATCGTACGCCTCAGGCCTCGACGGCCTGCTTCAGCAGCCCGCGATTGACCACCGTCTCGGCGATCTGGACGGTGTTGAGGGCGGCGCCCTTGCGCAGATTGTCGGAGACGATCCACAGCGCCAGGCCGTTCTCGACCGTCATGTCCTCGCGGATGCGGCTGACATAGGTCGCGTAGTCGCCGACGCACTCGACGGGCGTGACGTAGCCGCCGTCCTCGCGCTTGTCGACGACCAGGATGCCCGGCGAGCCGCGCAGGATGTTGCGGGCCTCCTCGGCGGTGATCGGGTTCTCGAACTCGATGTTCACCGCTTCCGAATGGCCGACGAAGACCGGCACGCGCACGCAGGTGGCGGTCAGCTTGATCTTCGGGTCGAGGATCTTCTTCGTCTCGACCATCATCTTCCATTCCTCCTTCGTCGAGCCGTCTTCCATGAAGACGTCGATGTGGGGAATGACGTTGAAGGCGATCTGCTTGGTGAACTTCTGCGGGGTCGGCTGGTCGGTCACGAAGATGCCGCGCGTCTGGGTCCACAGCTCGTCCATCGCGTCCTTGCCGGCGCCGGAAACCGACTGGTAGGTCGAGCAGACGACGCGCTTGATGCCGGCGTGGTCGTGCAGCGGCTTCAGCGCCACGACGAGCTGCGCGGTGGAGCAGTTCGGGTTGGCGATGATGTTCTTCTTGCGGAAGCCCTGGACGGCGTCGGCGTTCACCTCCGGCACGATCAGCGGCACGTCGGGGTCGTTGCGCCAGTAGGACGAGTTGTCGATGACGAGGCAGCCCGTGGCGGCGATCTTCGGCGCCCACTCCTTGGCGACGCTGCCGCCCGCCGACATCAGCGCGAAATCGGCCTTCGAGAAGTCGAACTGCTCGATGTCGATGCACTTGAGCGTCTTGTCGCCGAACGACACCTCGCGGCCGTGCGAGCGCCGCGAAGCGATCGCGAAGACCTCGTCGGCGGGAAACTCGCGCTCGTCGAGAATGTTCAGCATCTCGCGGCCCACATTGCCCGTGGCACCGACGACGGCGACCTTGTAGCCCATGTTCAACTCCTGGAAAGTTCTTGTCCCGTGTCTCCCCGGGGCGGAAAAGCGGCCCCGTCGCGGGGCCCGCCCTCTCGCCCCGCCGGGGAGAGGGAACCGGGGACGAGGAAGAGCGTCAGGCGCCGGCCGTGCCGGTGCCCGTGGTCGTCTTCGTCGTTTTCGTGACCGGGAAGGTCATCACGCAAAAGTCCCCGTTCGCCGACGGCAGGAAGCGCCAGCGTCGCGCATGCGAAACACCATCGCGCGCGGTTTGTCAATCGACGGGAGGCGCCGCGGCGCCTCCTCGCGGGGACAGGAAGCCGACCGCCCTCAGTTCTTCGGCGCGTCCGTGGAGGTGCCGGGTGCGTCCGTAGACGTCTTGGGTGCGTCTGCGCCCGGCGGGGCGGACGGCACGTCGTCGGCCGGCATCGGCGCGGACTGCTGCGGGCTCTGGCCCTTGCCGGCGGCCTCGATCGCCTCGCGCGCCTGGCGGATGAACCCCTTCGCCTCCTCCACGTGCCCAGCGCAGGCCGCGGCGTCACCGTCGGCCCGGGCGGCCTCGGCCTTGTCGACGGTCAGCTTCGCCCGCGCCAGCTCGCCCGCCGCCTTGTTGGTCGCCGCCGGCTCGCCGACGAGGCCGGCCTGCGGATCGTCGCTCGCCGCGACCGGCTCCTCGGCCGGGCCCGGCACGAAGCCCTCCGTCGACTGGCCGGTCAGCGCGTCCTGGTCGGGGACGATGTCCTTGCCGAGTCCGGCACCGCCACCGTCCGGCTCATCGCCCGTGTCGGGGGCGAGCGTCAGGTCGGGGTTCTCGGCCAGCGGCACGGCCGCCTCGACCTCGGCGATCTCGGCGACCAGCATGCGAACGTCGGAGGCGCAGTCGGCCCGGGCGGACGAAGAGCCGCCAGGGCCGATGAGGCCGCCGGCGAGGGCGGCGGCCGCTATCAGGGTCGTATGTCGCATCAGCTTCCCGAATGCCACGCCTTCAGCGTGTCCTCGGCCTCGGCCAGCGACTGCTGGCAGGCCTGCTCGTCGCCGGCGGCCGCATAGGCCTCGGCGTGGTTGATCTGCATCAGGGCGAGGCCGAGGGACGGCTTGTCCTTCTTCGCGGCCGCCGTGGTTTCGGCGTCCGGATTGCCCTTCATGTCGCCGCTCGAGGGCGGGTTGCCCTCGCGGTCCGCATTGGCGGTATCGGCGGCCTTCGCCGCGCCCGCGTCCGCCGACTGGGCCTGGCCGGCCTGCGCGTCTTGCGGGACCGCGGCCTGCGCATCGCCGCCCTGCGCCGCGGCGCCCTGGGCGCCGTCGGCGGAGGCCTGGGCGCTGGCGCTCGCATCCGGCGCCTTCGCGTCGTCGCCCGAGGCCTTCATGTCACCGGAGGTCTTCATGTCGCCGGACGTCTTCATGTCGCCGGAGGAGGCCTGCGCATCGCCGCTCGAAGGCTGCGTCGTGCCGGCCGAAGCCTGCGCGTCCGGCTGCGAGGTGGTCCCGGCGTCGGCCGTCTGTCCTTCGGCCGCCTTGTCGTCTGCCGGCTTGCCGTCTGCCGTCTTGGCGTCTGCCGGCTTGGCGTCTGCCGCCTTGCCGTCGCCCTCGCCCTTCACGTTGGGCGCGGGGCCGCCCGAGCCGGAGAAGCCGGGCGGCTCGTCCTTCGGCACGTTCTCGTCGCCGCCCTTGCCGGGCTTGGTGACGCTCGCCAGCGTGTCGTTGAAGGCCGAGCGGGCCTGGTCGACGTCGCCGGCGCAGTCGGCGAGGGCCGGGATGCTGGCGCCACCCAGAAGAACCGCCGCCAGCGCGGCTGTCGTGATCGGTCGCATGGTCTCGTCTCCTCCCATGGCCGCAGGACGGCGGCCTGTCTCCGACGGTCCGAACGGGAAACGGAAGGAGAAGTTCCTCGGCGGCGGCCGGGGCCGCCGCCGGGGGAAACGTCAGACGGCGAGCCGGTCCATCGCGGCGACCACGGCCTCGCCCATCTCCCGCGTGCCGACCTGGCGGCCGCCCGCCGACATGATGTCGCCGGTGCGGTAGCCCTCGTCGAGCACGCTCGAGATCGCCGTCTCCACGAGGTCGGCCTCGGCGCCGAGGTCGAAGGAGTAGCGCAGCGCCATGCCGAAGCTCGCGATCATGGCGATCGGGTTGGCCTTGCCCTGCCCGGCGATGTCAGGCGCCGAGCCGTGCACCGGCTCGTAGAGCGCCTTACGCCGGCCCGTCGCCTCGTCGGGCGCGCCGAGCGAGGCGGAGGGCAGCATGCCGAGCGAGCCGGTGAGCATCGCCGCGACGTCGGACAGGATGTCGCCGAACAGATTGTCCGTGACGACCACGTCGAACTGCTTCGGCGTGCGCACGAGCTGCATCGCCATCGCGTCGGCCAGCATGTGCTCGAGCTCGACGTCCCCGAAGCTCTCCTTGTGGATGCGGGTGACGACCTCCTTCCAGAGGACGCCCGACTTCATGACGTTGTGCTTCTCCGCCGAGGTCACCTTGTTGCGCCTGGTGCGGGCGAGCTCGAAGGCGACGCGGGCGATGCGCTCGATCTCGTAGGTCTCGTAGACCTGCGTGTCGACGGCGCGCTTCTGGCCGTTGCCGAGATCGGTGATCTCCTTGGGCTCGCCGAAATAGACGCCGCCCGTCAGCTCGCGCACGATCAGCACGTCGAGACCCTCGACGAGCTCGGGCTTCAGCGACGAGGACGCCGCCAGCGCCCGGTAGCAGATCGCCGGCCGCAGGTTCGCGAACAGCTTGAGGTCCTTCCTCAGCCGCAGCAGGCCCGCCTCCGGCCGCGCCTCGTAGGGCACGTCGGCCCATTTCGGGCCGCCGACCGCGCCGAAGATGACGGCGTCCGCCGCGTCCGCCTTCGCCATCGCCTCTTCCGAGATCGCCTGGCCGTGCGCGTCGTAGGCGGCGCCGCCGACGAGGTCGGTCTCGGTCTCGAAGGAAACCGCGCCGCGGCGGTTGAACCAGTCGATCACTCGCTCGACCTCGGCCATCACCTCGGGGCCGATCCCGTCGCCGGGGAGGAGGAGTAGCTTGTGCGTTGCCATGCGTCTTGCCCTTCTCGGCCGCCTGCCCGGCGGCGCTCGTCTTGGTGTACCAGCGCCGGGGTAGCGCAAAGGAAGGGCGGGGGCAATCGGGACGAGCGCCCCGCCACGCCCCTCGCCGCCGGCGTGGCTTCGGGCCGGGGCCGCCGGCCCTCGCCCTACCCCAGCCGCTCGCGCCAGGCCTTCACCGCCGCCAGCACGTTGGCCGGCGCGGTGCCGCCCTCGCTGGTGCGGCTCGCCACCGAGTTCTCGACGCTCAGCACGTCGAACACGCCCCCGGTGATCTGCGGCTCGATCTCCTGCATCTCGGCGAGCGACAGATCGGCGAGCTCGCAGCCCTTGCCGTCGGCGAGGCCGACGATGCGGCCGGTCACGTGATGCGCCTGGCGGAACGGCATCTTCAGCTCGCGCACCAGCCAGTCCGCGAGGTCGGTGGCGGTCGAGAAGCCGGCGCCGGCGGCCTCGGCGAGCCGGGCCCGGTTCGGCTCCATGTCGCGCACCATGCCGGTCATCGCGGCGACGGCGAGCTCGGCGGCGTCGATCGCGTCGAACGCCGGCTCCTTGTCCTCCTGCATGTCCTTGGAATAGGCGAGCGGCAGGCCTTTCAGCACGATCGTCAGGCTCGTCAGCGCCCCCATGATGCGGCCGGTCTTGGCGCGTATCAGCTCGGCGGCGTCGGGGTTGCGCTTCTGCGGCATGATCGACGAGCCGGTCGTCCAGGCGTCCGACAGCTTCACGAAGCGGAACTGCGCCGACGACCAGATCACGATCTCCTCGGCGAAGCGCGACAGGTGCACGGCGAGGATCGAGAAGGCCGACAGCATCTCGAGCACGAAGTCGCGGTCGGAGACGGCGTCGAGCGAGTTGGCCATCGGCCTGTCGAAGCCGAGCGCCTCGGCCGTCATGCGCCGGTCGATCGGGAAGGAGGTGCCGGCGAGCGCGGCGGCGCCGAGCGGGCTCTCGTTCATGCGCCGGCGCGCGTCCTGCACCCTGCCCCGGTCGCGGCCGATCATCTCGACATAGGCCATCATGTGGTGGCCGAACGTCACCGGCTGCGCCGACTGCAGGTGCGTGAAGCCCGGCATCACCGCGTCGGCATGCGCCTCGGCCTTGTCGAGCAGCGCCGCCTGCAGCCCGGCGAGCCCCTCGTCGACCCGGTCGAGCGTGTCGCGCACGTAGAGGCGGAAGTCGGTCGCCACCTGGTCGTTGCGCGAGCGGGCGGTGTGCAGGCGCCCCGCGGCCGTGCCGATCATGTCGGTCAGCCGCGACTCGACGTTCATGTGGATGTCCTCGAGCGCCGTCGAAAACGTGAACTCGCCGGCCTCGATCTCGCCCCGGATTGCCGCTAGACCCTCGACGATCGCCTCCACGTCGTCGCGCGGCAAAATGCCCGTTGCGGCGAGCATCCTCGCATGCGCCTGTGAGGCGGTGATGTCCTGGGCGTACAGCCGCCGGTCGAAGTCGATCGAAGCGTTGATCGCTTCCATCACCCGGTCCGGCGCGCTGGCGAAGCGCCCGCCCCACATTTTGTTGCTCATGAACTGCCCCTTGGACGTGACGGAGAGTTGCCGAAGATGAGTTCCGACAGCACCCGGCCGGAAACGAACGCGAAGAGGCCGCGGCGACGCGGCATGATTCTCGCCGCGGCTGCGGTCGCGGTGCTCGCCGGTGCCGGTGCGATATACGGGATCGGCTTCGCCGCTGGCAACGGGGAGGCGCAGGCCTGTGCCGCCGACCAGGCGACGCTCGCCCGCGTCAAGCAGGCCGCGCAGGGCGAGGTGGCGGCCGTCATCGTGCCGGACGAGCCGTCGCCGCTGCCGCAGATGAGCTTCGTCGACGGCGACGGCAAGACCCGCAGCGTCGCCGACTGGAAGGGCAAGGTCGTTCTCCTGAACCTCTGGGCGACGTGGTGCGTGCCGTGCCGCGAGGAGATGCCGGCGCTCGACGCGCTGCAGCGCGACGCCGGCGGCGACGACTTCGAGGTCGTGCCGGTCAACATCGACCGCGGCGACGACCAGAAGCCGAAGAAATTCTATGCCGAGAACGGCATCACCAGCCTCGGCCTCTACCAGGACTCGAAGTCGGAGATCTTCCAGGTGCTGAAGCGGCGCGGCCAGGCGTTCGGGCTGCCGACCACGCTGATCCTCGACCGCGAGGGCTGCGAGATCGCCCACCTGCCGGGGCCGGCGGAATGGGATTCCGATGACGCCAAGGCGTTCATCCGCGCGGCGGTGGGGGACGGCGCGTCCGGCTAGGACGACAGGGACGTCAGGCCAGGACGTCGAGTTGGCTGCCCAGCGACGAGGCGCCGACGAGGTCGCTGGTGGAGACGGACTTGCTGCTGAGCTCGTCGCGGAGGCGGGAGTTCGCGGCCTTCAGGGCGAGCTCGACCATGCCGGCGCTGTTGTTGACGCTCGCGCCGAACAGCGCCGAGCCGAGCGCCGCGAGGTTCGCGCGCTGCTGTTCCTTGAACTGCTGGGACATGGCCTGGGCATAGCTTCCCTGGCGGCTGTTCGCCTGGGATTTCTGCCACATGGGGCCGCCGATCGCCATTCCGTCCTCCCGGCCCGCGCACGGGCAAAGCACCGGACAGCGTAGGCGCGCCCGGTTAACGGAACGCTAACTCTCCCGGGATCAGCGGGTCGGGACGGGCTTCTCGCCGCGATAGTCGTAGAAGCCGCGCTGCGCCTTGCGGCCGAGCCAGCCGGCCTCGACATACTTCACCAGGAGCGGGCACGGGCGGTACTTGGAATCGGCCAGCCCCTCGTACAGCACCTGCATGATCGACAGGCAGGTGTCGAGGCCGATGAAGTCGGCGAGCTCGAGCGGGCCCATCGGGTGGCGCGCGCCGAGCCGCATCGCCGTATCGATCGCCTCGACCGTGCCGACGCCCTCGTAGAGCGTGTAGATCGCCTCGTTGATCATCGGCAGGAGGATGCGGTTGACCATGAAGGCCGGGAAGTCCTCCGACACCGCGATGGTCTTGCCGAGCGAGTGCACGAAGTCGCGCGAGGTCTCGAACGTGTAGTCCTCGGTGGCGATGCCGCGCACCAGCTCCACGAGCTCCATCACCGGCACCGGGTTCATGAAGTGAATGCCGATGAAGCGCTCCGGCCGGTCCGAGACGGCGGCGAGCCTTGTGATCGAGATCGAGGAGGTGTTGGTGGCGAGGATCGCCTCCGGCGGCAGGTGCGGGCAGAGGTCGCGCAGGATCTGCCGCTTGACCTCCTCGTTCTCCGTCGCCGACTCGATGACGAGGTCGGAATCGGAGAGCTCCTCCAGCGCCGCGCAGGCGCTGATGTGGCTCAGCGCCTGCCGGCGCGTCTCCTCGGGGATCTTGCCGGAGGAGACCTGGCGGGCGAGGTTGCCGTTGATGGTGGCAAGCCCCGCCTCGCAGCGGTCCATCGAGACGTCGTTGAGCTTCACGTCGTAGCCGGCCAGGGCGCAGACATGGGCGATGCCGCTGCCCATCTGTCCTGCCCCGATCACGCCCACGCGCCGGATCCGGTCCGAGGTCTCTGCGTTCACGCCGTCAAACTCCGTCGTCTCTTCGTTTTTCGGCTATCACGTCGAAGGGTCGGCGTGAAGTCGTTTCGGGCGGGGCTCAGCTCCCGTAGCCCGCCTTCTTCAGCTCCTCGTCGAGCTCCGGCAGCGCCTGGAAGAGATCGGCGACCAGGGCGTAGTCGGCCACCTGGAAGATCGGCGCCTCCTCGTCCTTGTTGATCGCGGCGATCACCTTGGAGTCCTTCATGCCGGCGAGATGCTGGATCGCGCCCGAGATGCCGACCGCGAGATAGAGCTCCGGCGCGACCACCTTGCCGGTCTGGCCGACCTGGTAGTCGTTCGACATGTAGCCCGCGTCGACCGCCGCGCGGCTCGCGCCGATCGCGGCGCCCAGCCGGTCCGCCACCGGCGCGATGTATTTCTCGAAGTTCTCGCCGGACGCCATGCCGCGGCCGCCGGAGACGACGATCTTGGCCGAGGTCAGCTCCGGCCGCTCGGAGCGCGTCAGCTCCTCGCCCTCGAAGTTCGAGACGGTCGGCAGGTCCGGCACGGTCGCGCTCTCGACGGAGGCCGAGCCCGTCAGCTCGACCGCCGGGAAGGCGGTGGTGCGCACGGTGACGACCTTCTTGGCGTCCGTCGACTTCACGGTCTGGATCGCGTTGCCGGCGTAGATCGGCCGCACGAAGGTGTCGGCACCCTCGACGCCGGTGACGTCGGAGACCTGCATCACGTCGAGCAGCGCCGCGACGCGCGGCATCATGTTCTTGCCGTCCGTCGAGGCCGGCGAGACGATCGCGTCGTAGTCGCCGGCGAGCGAGACGATCAGCGCCGCCATCGGCTCGGCGAGGTGGTGCTCCAGCGCGTCGGCCTCGGCGAGCAGCACCTTGCGGGCGCCGTCGATCTTTGCGGCCGCGTCGGCCGCCGCCTGGCAGCCCTTGCCGGCGACCAGCACGTCGAGGTCGCCGCCCAGCGCCTTGGCGGCGCTCGCGGCCTTCAGCGTGCCGTCGTTGATCTCGGCATTGTCGTGTTCGGCGATCAGGAGGACGGCCATCAGATGACTCCCGCTTCGTTCTTCAGCTTCTCGACGAGCTCGGCGACGCTGCCGACCTTCACGCCGGCCTGGCGGCCGGGCGGCTCGGTGGTCGTGACGACCTGCAGCCGCGGCGTCACGTCGACGCCGTACTCGTCGGGCGTCTTCTCGTCGATCGGCTTCTTCTTGGCCTTCATGATGTTGGGCAGCGAGGCGTAGCGCGGCTCGTTGAGGCGCAGGTCGGTCGTCACGATCGCCGGCATGGCGAGCTTGACCTTCTGCAGGCCGCCGTCGACCTCGCGGGTCACGGTCAGGCTGCCGTCGGCCGGCTCGACCTTCGAGGCGAAGGTGCCCTGCGGCCAGCCGAGCAGCGCCGCCAGCATCTGGCCGGTCTGGTTGCAGTCGTCGTCGATGGCCTGCTTGCCGAGGATCACGAGGTCCGGGCTCTCCGCCTCGACGACGCCCTTGAGGATCTTGGCCACGGCCAGCGGCTCGACGCCCTGCTGGTCGGTCTTCACCAGGATGCCGCGGTCGGCGCCCATGGCGAGCGCGGTGCGGATCGTCTCCTGCGCCTGCTGCGGGCCGACGGACACGGCCACGATCTCGGTCGCGGTGCCCTTCTCCTTCAGCCGGATCGCCTCTTCGACGGCGATCTCGTCGAAGGGGTTCATCGACATCTTGACGTTGGCGAGCTCGACGCCCGAGCCATCGGCTTTCACGCGGATCTTGACGTTGTAGTCGACGACCCGCTTGACGGCCACGAGAACCTTCATGAGAGGCGGCACTCCTAGATCGACCCGCGCCCGGCGGGAGAGTTGATGGCCACCGATGTGTTGGAGCGATCTTCCGCGCCGGGGCGGAAAGAGGCGGCTCCAGCGATCGGAGACGGCCCGGCGCGCCGGATCGAGATCCGCGTCGGCCGGAACGGATGGACGGCCGCCCGGAACTACGGCTTTCCGGGCGCTACCGAAAGCGTGGCGGACGGTAATCGCGGGGTCGTGTCAAGTCAATCTTGCCCCGGCGTCACGGTGCGCTCGGGCGGCACCGTCGCGACGAGCCCCTTGTCGAGCAGCGGCACGCCGCGGCGGCGGAAGACCGGCAGCAGCACCGCGCCCGTCACGAAGCCCCCGACATGCGCCCACCACGCCACCCCGTCGTCGGAGGCGCCGAGCGCCATCACGAGCTGCAGCCCGGCCCAGAAGCCGAGCACGTACATCGCCGGCAGCCGCAGCGGGATGCGCCACAGGACGAGGATCCACACGTTCACCCGCGGGTGCAGCACGAGATAGGCCGCGATCACCCCCGCGCACGCCCCGCTGGCGCCGATCAGCGGCGCCTCCGAATAGGGCAGCATGAACGCGTGCATCAGCCCCGCCCCGACCCCGCACAAGAGGTAGAAGACGAGGAAGCGGACATGGCCCATCGCATCCTCGACATTGTCGCCGAAGACCCACAGGAAGATCATGTTCGCCGCGAGGTGCAGCCAGCCGCCGTGCAGGAACTGGTAGGTGAGGAGCGTCAGGTCCTCCGGCACCACCGCGTACTGCACCGGCAGAAGCTCGTGGTCGTTGAAGACGGCGGGGATCATCCCGAACGACACCGCCCCGACGTCGACCCCGCCGAGCACCCCTTGCGACACCGCGAGATGGAGAACCGTCATCGCGCCGATGAGCCCGACCGTGACATAGGCGAAGGGCAGGTTGCGGAGGGGATTGTTGTCGCTGATCGGTATGAACATGCCCCCGCCCGCCCCTTGAGCGCCCCGCTATCTGTTCTGCCCCGCCACCCATAGCACGTCGCCGCCGCTCCTGGCGTTGGCCCAGCGGCCGGCGACGAAGAGCAGGTCCGACAGCCGGTTGGCGTAGCGCAGCGCCTCGGCGCTGACCGTCTCGCCGTCGCGCTGCGACAGCTCGACCATCTCGCGCTCGGCGCGCCGGGCCACGGTGCGGGCCAGGTGCAGCGCCGCCGACGTCGGCGTGCCGCCCGGCAGCACGAAGGACCTGAGAGGGGGGAGGTCGGCATTGAGCTCGTCGATCTCGGCCTCGAGGCGCGCGACCTGGCTCTCGACGATGCGCAGCGGCTCGTAGCCGAGATCCTGCGTCGTCTCCGGGGTGCACAGGTCGGCGCCGAGGTCGAACAGGTCGTTCTGGACGCGCGCCAGGATCTCGTCGAGCCGGGCGAGGTCGGGGTCGGCGGCGCTGTGCAGCCGCGCCAGCCCGATCGCGGCGTTCGCCTCGTCGACCGTGCCGAACGAGGCGACCCGCAGGTCGTATTTCGGACGGCGCGAGCCGTCGCCGAGGCCCGTCGTGCCGTCGTCGCCGGTCTTCGTGTAGATCTTGTTCAGCCGGACCAAGATGCCTCCCCGGAGGTGTTCGCCTGTCTCACGTGCCCGCCGACGCCTCACTTGCGCCCGATCAGCACGATGATGACGATCAGCACGATCGCCCCGAACTGCAGGATGACGCGCCAGCGCATCAGGTTCTGCGACCGGCTCGGGCTGCCGCCGCGCATCATGTTCGTCAGCCCGAGAAGCAGCACGATGACGACGGCGGCCAGCGCCAGGGGCACTCCATAGAGCGCGAGAAGATTTCCCATGGACGATCGGATCCCCGCTCAGTTCAGCGCCACGATGGCACCGTTCAGGGCTGTAGCAAACAGGACCCACAGAAGATAGGGCACCAGGAGCCAGGTCGCCGCCGGCGAGACGAGCCAGAAGCGCCGCATCGTCCAGACGATCGAGGCGATCAGCGCCAGGATGACGAGGAGCCCGAGGATCGGGCTGTGCAGGCCGAAGAAGGCCCACGACCAGGCGGCGTTGACGACGAGCTGCACGAAGAAGGCGACGAGCGCCGCACCGGCCTCGCGCGAGCCGGGGTCGGCGCGCCACACGAGCCAGGCCGCCACGGCCATGTCGATGTAGAGGATCGTCCAGACCGGCGCGAACAGCCAGTCCGGCGGCGTGAAGGCGGGCTTGGAGAGACCGGCGTACCAGGTGTCGATGTTCGGCACGGTCGCCAGCGACGCGAGCGAGCCGGCGACGAGGCAGGCAACCAGCAGCCCGACGAGGACGAGCGCGCTCTTGAGCGGCGATCGGGACGAGATTTCGGGGTCGCGGACGAGGGACAAGACGCTCTCCAGGTGTCGGGACGGTCGCGGCCCGTGCGGGGCACGAAGAAGGCGGTGCCGAATCTACGACACCGCCTCGCGTCCGGATGTTCGCCGCAATGCGGCGTTTTGTCGACCGGCCCGCGTCCGGCCGGTCGCGACCCGCGACCCTTCGCGCCGCGGCGAGTTGCCGCGTGTCCTGCTCAGTGGTGCAGCAGCACGTCCTCGATCTTGTCGATCGGATGGCCGGTCAGGTCCTTGTCGACCTCCTCGACGATCCGCTGCGAGACCTCCTTGTGGTAGGCCTTGCGCAGGGTGCCGAGCGTCTTGGGCGGGGCGACCACGACGAGGTTCTTGTACTGCCCCTTGTGCGCCGCCTTGTAGAGCGCGTCGGCGATCTCGCCGGCGAAGCGGTCCTCCTCGAGCTGGTGCCAGTCGGTGTCGCCGACGCCGCTCTTGTGCCCGGGGCCCGCGTCGTGCATCCGGCCCGGCCGGTCGGTGCCCTGCTCGTGGGTCGGCGGGTTCTTGTCCTCCAGCACCTGCTCGACCTCGAGGTCCGGCGCCTCGGTCGTGCCCTTGTTGCGCAGGAAGATGGCCTTCTTGCCGTCGCCCACGAAGACGAGCGCGTCGGCGGGAATGGTAATGTGGGACATCGACCTCTCCTGGTTCTTTGTGTCGTGTTCGCGTCCGGGCAGAACGCGGGAGGCCGAGGCTCAGTTCGCCCCGTCGAGCAGGCGTCTCGCGATGACCTGCGCCTGGATCTCCCCCGCGCCCTCGAAGATGTTGAGGATGCGGGCGTCGCACAGGACCCGGCTGATCGGGTATTCGAGGGCGAAGCCGTTGCCGCCGTGGATCTGCAGCGCGTTGTCGGCGGCCGCCCAGGCGACGCGGGCGGCGAGCAGCTTCGCCATGCCGGCCTCGAGGTCGCAGCGCCGGCCCTCGTCCTTCTCCCGGGCGGCGAAATAGGTGAGCTGGCGCGCGATCATCGTCTCCGCCGCCATCAGCGCGAGCTTGTCGGACACGCGCGGGAAGGCGTTCAGCGCCTTGCCGAACTGGATGCGCTCGGCGGCATAGCGCAGCCCGAGCTCCAGCGCGGACTGCGCGACGCCGACCGCCCGGGCCGCCGTCTGGATGCGCGCGGATTCGAAGGTCTGCATGAGCTGCTTGAAGCCCTGCCCCTCCTCGGCGCCGAGCAGGTTGCCCGCCTCGACCTCGAAGCCGTCGAAGGAGATGTCGAACTCCTTCATGCCGCGATAGCCGAGCACCTCGATCTCGCCGCCGGACATGCCGGGCGCCGGGAAGGGATCCTCGTCGGTGCCGCGCGGCTTCGGCGCGAGCAGCATCGACAGCCCGCGATAGCCGGGCTCGTCGGGGTTCGTGCGCACGAGGAGCGTCATCAGGTCGGCGCGCACGGGATGGGTGATCCAGGTCTTCTGCCCGGTCACCCGGTAGACCTCGCCGTCGCGCACCGCGCGGGTCTTCAGGCTCGCGAGGTCGGAGCCGGTGTTGGGCTCGGTGAACACCGCCGTCGGCAGCACGTCGCCGGAGGCGATCTTCGGCAGCCATTCCTGCTTCTGCGCGTCGGTGCCGCCGGCGAGGATCAGCTCGGCGGCGATCTCGGAGCGGGTGCCGAGCGAGCCGACGGCGATCCAGCCGCGCGACAGCTCCTCGGAGACGACGCACATCGATTCCTTGCCCATGCCGAGGCCGCCGAACGCCTCGGGAATCGTCAGGCCGAAGACGCCGAGCTCGGCGAGGTGTGCGATCACCTCCATCGGAATGTAGGCGTTCGCGAGATGCCACCCTTGCGCGTGCGGCTCGACCTCGTCGGCGCAGAAGCGGCGCATCTCGCTGCGCATCGCCTCGAGCGTCTCGTCGAGCCCGGGGTCGCCGACAGGGCCGCGGACGTCCGCCATCAGCTCCATCAGCCGCGCCCGGTTCTCGGCCGTGTTGCCGGTGTCGATCAGCGGCGCGACGGCGTCGAGATAGCTCGCCACCGCCTCGTGCGGGATGCCGAGCTCGTGCGGCCGGACGAACTCCGTCTGCGACATCGCGATGCCGTAGGCGGCCTGCGCCAGGTACTCGCCGGCGCCGATGCGCACGACGAGATCCTCGGTCTCGCCGTAGCGCCCCTCCTCCGCCATCCGCTCCGCATAGGCGGCGAGCTGGCGCACCGACTGCGCGTAGGTCGCGAACCAGGCGAGGCCGTGCACCGTGTGCTGGTGGGTCTCGACGAGGGCGGCGGAGACGCGGCCGTCCTCGCGCACCGTCCGGCCGACGGCATCGCGGGCACGCGCCAGGAGCCCCTCCAGCGCATCCGCTGCGGCGGAAAGCCGCTCGGCGAATCCGGGTTCGAGGTCGGTTGCGGCGAGGCTCATCTGGCGCGTCCTGTGTTCTGGCGGGCGGTCTTGCTGCACTGCCAGACAGGATAGCTGCGCCGGACGCGGCTGCAAACGTCCCGCGGCCGCGGCAGGGCGTCTCCCTCGGGCGCGCCCGGTCGCTTCCCCGCGCATGACGCCGGGTCCGCCTCTTTGCGTCGCCATCGCTCCCGGTATAGGTGACGGCGTGCAACGCCCGCAGCGGTTGAGCGTTGAACCTCCGGACGTCGGGGGCTTCGGTGAAAGACGAGGAATGGACGCCACGGGGCCCGAAGAGAAGGCAGAGGCGGAGGCCGAGCGGCGGATGCGGCGGCAGGCGGCCGCCGCTCGCGAACACACGACCGCGCCCGCGCTGCGCAGGGCGCTGCGGCACAGCGCGACCAAGCGGGCGTGGTGGATCACCAAGGCCGTCTACCGCGCGATCGAGCGCTTCATCTACGACGACGGCTTCTACATGGCGAGTGCGCTCGCCTTCTCGATCATCCTGGCGATCTTCCCGTTCATCATCTTCATGACGGCGATGGCCGGCTTCCTCGGCGGCCAGGAGCTCGCCAAGATCCTCACCGTGCGGCTGTTCGACGTGATGCCGGAGGAGGTCGCCTCGACGCTGCAGCCGGAGATCAACAACGTGCTGCTGCGCGACGCCTCGAGCGGGCTCGTCACCTTCGGCCTCGTCATCATGCTCGTTTCGGTGTCGAGCGCCATCGAGACGGTGCGCGGCGGGCTCAACCGCGCCTACGGCATCATCGAGGACCGCTCGGTGGTGCGCACACGGGCGGAATCCCTCCTGTTCATCTTCGCCACCACCTTCACGCTGATGTTCGTGGCGCTGATCGCGGTCATCGTGCCGGTGATCTACAACCTGCTGCTGCCGATCCTGCCGACCCACATGGCCTATGCCGACGCGGTCGGGCGGATGCAGCTCGCGGTGACGACGCTCGTGCTCGGCCTGCTGCTCTGGGCGCTGCACCGCTACCTGCCGGACTGGAAGGGGCCGCGGCCGGCCATCTGGCCCGGCATCCTGGCGACGCTCGTGCTCTGGTACGTCGCGGCGCGCGGCTTCTCGCTCTACTTGAACTTCTTCGGCGGCTATACGAGGACCTATGCGGGCCTCGCAGGCATCGCCGCGGCAATGATCTTCTTCTACGTCGCCTCCACGATCCTCCTCTTCGCCGGCGCCCTCAATCGCGCCCTCGCCGAGGCTTGGGCACGGTACCGTGCAGATCGGGCCATGCGTCGCTTCGAGGAGGGCCACAAAGCCCCGCCACCGCCGGGCGATGCGTCCGAAAGCGGCTGATCGCCACCGTCACCGGCACATGCGGGCGCACGCTGCCCCAGCGCACCGGGCCCGGCTTCTGTCGGGTATGTGACAGACCGCGAGCGATCGGAAGACTTAAGCAATCTCTACAGAGGGCGATCTGGGCCTGTGCATCCAGGGCACCACCGGCTTGTCCCGGCCCCGATCATGGTTCGCGTGGAGAGGGGCCAGTTGGATAACCAGTCTAGCGACGACCTGGCGCTGCGCGAGATCCGGCACCGGCTGGCGAACAGCTTCCAACTCATCAACAGCTTCATCCGCCTGCGGGCCGGGCGCACCGGCAGCGAGGAGGCTCGGCGGGAGCTCGAGCAGGTCGCGACCATGATCACCACGCTCGGCGCCCTGCAGGAACGTCTGTCGCAGCCCGTGGGCGGCGACTTCGCCGGCTTCCTGGAGGAGACGGGCGAAAGCTGGGCCCGGCTCGCGACGGCGAGCGAGGTGCGCGTCGACGTGCGTGCGGAGCCGGTGGAGCTGCCTGGACGGGCGGCGTCACCCCTCGCGCTGATCGCGCACGAGCTCGTCACGAACGCCCTCGAGCACGCCTTCCCCGAGGGCGGGTCGGGCACCGTGACCGTGACGCTCGGGCAGTGCGACGGCGAAATCGAGCTCGCGGTGACAGACGACGGACGGGGCTTCGACGCGGCCCATGCCGAGCCGGTCGATCCGCAGAGCCTCGGCCTGACCCTCGTCCGCAACCTCGCCGCACAGCTCGGCGGCCGGTTCGAGGTGGCCGTCGGCGAAGGCACGCGCGCCGCGGTGAAGATACCGGTCGATCATGCACAGTAGTCCAGTTTCCTTCCGAACATTCCAGAAGTACCCCGATGCGACTGCCGCCGTCTAATATCGGTCACGGCCGCAACAGGCTGCTCGGCATTCTGAACAATCCGGACTTCGCGCTTCTCGAGCCGCATCTCACCGTGGTCGAGCTGGAGCGTGGCCGCGCGCTGTTCGACCCCGAGGAGCCGATGCCGTACGCCTACTTCCCGCACGATGCGGTGGTCTCGCTCATCTCCGTCATGCATGACGGGCGCAGCGCCGAGATGATGGCGATCGGGCGGGAGGGCTTCGTCGACCCGGCGTTCTCGCTCCGCGCGGACCGGCCGCTCGGGCGCTATGTCGTGCAGCTCCCCGGCACGGCCGCCCGGGTCGAGGCCGAGCGGCTCGCCGAGCTGGCGGCGGCGAGCCCCTGCCTGGACGAGACGTTGACCCGCTACACCGACGTCTTCCTGCGCCAGACGCTGCAGCTCGTCGCCTGCAGCGCCCTCCACCCGGTGGAGGCGCGGATCTGCCGCTGGATCCTGATGATGCACGACCGGCTGGGCGGCGGCGAATGCCCCGTGACGCAGGACACGATCGCCGAGCTCCTCGGCGTCCAGCGCACCACCGTCTCGCTCGCCATCCGCAACCTGCAGGCCGCCGGCCTCATCAACACGCGGCGCGGTGCGATCGAGATCGTACGGGCGGACGGCCTGTTCGAAGGCGCGTGCGAATGCTATGCGGTGATCAGGCGGCACGCGGAGCGCATGCTGCCGGCGACCCACGGCTGATTTCCAGGGACCGGGCACCGCATGACCGACGGCTCTCCGCACCTGCGCAACCGGCTGCTCGCGGCCATGAGCCGGGAGGACTTCGCCCGGATCGAGCGGCATCTCCAGCTCATCGACCTGCCGAACGGGCTCGTCCTCTACGAGCCCGACTCGGAGCTCGACGTCGCCTACTTCCCGCACGACGCGGTCATCTCGATCGTTTCGGTGATGCACGACGGCGCCGTGGCCGAGATGGCGACGGTCGGCCGCGAGGGCGTGGCGGGCTTCAACTGGTCGGGCGGCTCGGGGCGCTCGCTCGGCCGTCATCTCGTCCAGCTGCCGGGGCAAGGCTCGAGGCTCCCGCTCGAGGTTCTGCGCGCGGGCTGCGCCGAGAGCGCGGACCTCGACCGGCTGCTCCTGCGCTACATGGAAGCCTTCCTGCGCGAGACGATGCAGCTCGCCGCCTGCAACGCGCTCCACCCCGTCGAGGCGCGCTGCTGCCGCTGGATCCTGATGACGCAGGACCGCGTCGGCTCTCCGGAGCTGCGCCTGACGCAGGAATTCCTGAGCGAGATGCTCGGCGTCCAGCGCACCACCGTCTCGCTCGTCACGCGGGCGCTCGAGCGCGCCGGCCTCATCCGCAACCGGCGCGGCCTCATCGAGGTCCTCGACCGCGAGGGTCTCAAGCGCTCTTCCTGCGAGTGCTACAGCATCATCGAGGGCAACTTCGACAGGCTGCTGCCCGGGCAGGACCGCTAGCGGCCCCGCCGGGGCGGCGACCTCGCCGCGTCTCCTACTGCCCGGCCGCCTCGAGCACGTCCTCGAACGTCCTCAGCCCCGTGCGCGGCGCGTTGACCAGCACCGCCATGTTCCCCGGCGCATGCTCGTTCTTCCACATCTTCACGTGCGCCTTCGGGATCTGGGCCCACGGGAAGACCTCGGACATGCACGGGTCGATGCGCCGCTCGATGACGAACTTGTTGGCCTCGCTCGCCTGCTTCAGGTGGGCGAAGTGCGAGCCCTGGATGCGCTTCTGCCGCATCCACACGTAGCGCGCGTCGAAGGTGATGTTGTAGCCGGTCGTGCCGGCGCAGAAGACGACCATGCCGCCGCGCTTCACGACGAGGCAGGAGACCGGGAAGGTCGCCTCGCCGGGATGCTCGAAGACGATGTCGACGTCGTTGCCCTTGCCGGTGATGTCCCAGATCGCCTTGCCGAAGCGCCGCGCCTCCTTGGTCCAGGCGGCGTACTCGTCGGTGTTGACGGTCGGCATCTGGCCCCAGCAGTCGAACTCCTTGCGGTTGATGACGCCGCGCGCGCCGAGGCTCATCACGAAGTCGCGCTTGTCCTCGTCGGAGATGATGCCGATCGCGTTGGCGCCGGCCGCCGCGCAGAGCTGGATGCCGAAGACGCCCAGGCCCCCCGACGCGCCCCAGACGAGCACGTTGTCGCCCGGCCGCAGCCGGTGCGGCGAATGGCCGAACAGCATGCGGTAGGCGGTCGCCAGCGTCAGCGTGTAGCAGGCGGATTCCTCCCAGGAGAGGTGCTGCGGCCGCGGCATCAGCTGCTGCGCCTGGACGCGGCAGAACTGCGCGAAGGAGCCGTCCGGCGTCTCGTAGCCCCAGATGCGCTGGGTCGGCGAGAACATCGGGTCGCCGCCGTTGCACTCCTCGTCGTCGCCGTCGTCCTGGTTGCAGTGGACGACGACCTCGTCGCCGACCTTCCAGCGCTTCACCTTCGAGCCGACCGCCCAGACGATGCCCGACGCGTCGGAGCCGGCGACGTGGTAGGGCTGCTTGTGGACGTCGAGCGGGGAGATCGGCTTGCCGAGCGCGGCCCAGACGCCGTTGTAGTTGACGCCGGCGGCCATCACGAGGACCAGCACCTCGTTGGAATCGAGCTCCCAGGTCGGCACGACCTCGACCTGCATCGCCTCGTCCGGCGAGCCGTGGCGCTCCTTGCGGATCGCCCAGGCGTACATCTTCGCCGGCACGTGGCCGAGCGGCGGAATCTCGCCGAGCTCGTAGAGGTCCTTCGTCTCGGCCCGGTAGGTGGGGCCGTCGCCGCTCGGGTCGGCCGGCATTGCCATCGCCATCGCTGTCCTCCTCCTGCCGCGGATGCTCGCGGTCCTTGTTTTCACGGAAGACTGTGCCAATCGTCGCGGGCGCGCAAGCGCCTTGTTGCGATGCAACATCAGGGAAAGCCAGGTAACGCTGCGGTATCTGCGACGAAAGTGCAGGAGCGGCGACAGGTGACGCGGCGGGTTGTTGCGTCGCACAGAATGTTCGGGCTTCATGATCCCGGGAGGACGAGACACCATGACCGACGAACCGGCGGCCCGCGACAAGCCCTGGATCTTCCGCACCTATGCCGGCCACTCCACGGCCGCGGAGTCGAACCGTCTCTATCGCGGCAACCTGGAGAAGGGGCAGACCGGCCTGTCGGTCGCCTTCGACCTGCCGACGCAGACGGGCTACGATTCCGACCACGAGCTGGCCCGCGGCGAGGTCGGCAAGGTGGGCGTGCCGGTCTCCCACATCGGCGACATGCGGACGCTGTTCGAGGAGATCCCCCTCGACCGCATGAACACCTCGATGACGATCAACGCGACCGCCGCCTGGCTGCTGGCGCTCTACGTCGCGGTCGCCGAGGAGCGCGGCTACGACCGCGCGGCGCTCGCCGGCACGACGCAGAACGATATCGTCAAGGAGTATCTCTCGCGCGGCACCTACGTCTTCCCGCCGGCGCCGTCGATGAAGCTGACGACCGACATCATCGCCTGGACGACGCGCGAGGTGCCGAAGTGGAACCCCGTCAACGTCTGCTCCTACCACCTGCAGGAGGCGGGTGCGACGCCGGTGCAGGAGATGGCCTTCGCGCTGGCCACCGCGATCTCGATCCTCGACTCCGTGCGCGAGGCGGTGCCGGCGGAGATCTTCCCCGCCGCCGTCGGCCGCATCTCGTTCTTCGTCAATGCGGGCATCCGCTTCGTCACCGAGCTGTGCAAGATGCGCGCCTTCACCGATCTCTGGGACGAGATCTGCCGGACGCGGTACGGCATCGAGGACCCGCGCTACCGCCGCTTCCGCTACGGCGTGCAGGTCAATTCGCTGGGCCTGACCGAGCAGCAGCCGGAAAACAACGTCGCCCGCATCCTGATCGAGATGCTGGCCGTCACGCTGTCGAAGGACGCGCGCGCCCGCGCCGTGCAGCTTCCCGCCTGGAACGAGGCGCTCGGCCTGCCGCGGCCCTGGGACCAGCAATGGTCGCTGAGGATGCAGCAGATCCTCGCCTTCGAGACGGACCTCCTCGAATATGACGACCTGTTCGAGGGATCGAGCGCCGTCGCCCGCAAGGTCGAGGAGCTGAAGGAGGCCGCCCGCGCCGAGCTCGACACCGTCCTCTCGCTCGGCGGCGCCGTGCAGGCGATCGACCTCGGCTACATGAAGCGCGCCCTCGTCGATTCGAACACGAGGCGGCTGGAGGCGATCGAGCGCGGCGAGCGCGTCATCGTCGGCGTCAACGCCTTCACCTCGACGGAGGCCTCGCCCCTCTCGACCGGCGAGGGCTCGGTGCTCACCGTGCCCGAATGGGTCGAGCGCGAGCAGGTCGAGCGGCTCAAGGCATGGCGGGCGGATCGCGACGAGGCGGCGGTCGCCGTCGCGCTGCGGCAGCTGGGCGAGGCGGCCGCCTCGGGCGCCAACGTCATGGAGCCGTCGGTCGCCTGCGCGCAGGCGGGCGTGACGACCGGCGAATGGGCGGCGGTGCTGCGCGGCGTCTACGGCGAGTACCGCGCGCCGACCGGCGTCTCGAGCGCCGCGCGCAACGACGCGGAGGGGCTCGACGAGCTGCGCGCCCTGGTCGACGAGGCGTCGCGTCGGCTGGGCCGGCGACTCAAGATTCTCGTCGGCAAGCCGGGACTCGACGGCCACTCGAACGGCGCCGAGCAGATCGCCGTCCGCGCCCGCGACGCCGGCATGGACGTCGTCTACGACGGCATCCGCATGACGCCGGCCGAGATCGTCGAGGCGGCGGCGGGCGGGGTGCACGTCGTCGGCCTGTCGATCCTCTCGGGCAGCCACCTGCCGCTCGTCACCAAGGTCGTGGAGATGCTGAAGGCGCGCGGGCTCGACGTGCCGGTCGTGGTCGGCGGCATCATCCCGGCCGACGACGCCGAGGAGCTGCGCCGCGCGGGCGTCGCGGCGGTCTACACGCCGAAGGACTTCCGGCTGAACGACATCATCGGCGAGATCGTCCGCATCGTCGTGCCGGACGAGGAGGAGGCGGCCTGAGGCCGCCTCAGTGCAGCGTGGCCGCGCCGTCGAGGTTCATCGCGGCGTAGAGCGCGTGAGCCACCTCGGCGCCGTCCCGCGGCGTCTCGAGCACCGACGAGAAGCCGGCGTGCCGCAGCACGCGGTTCAGTTCGCCGGCACCGAGCGCGATGATCGGCAGCCACGCCTCCGACCGGTCGCGGATCGCCCTCGCGGTCGCGAGGCCGGCCGTGCCGTCCATGGCGACGTCGATCATCACCGCGTCGAAATTTTCCCGGCAGAAGCGCAGGAGCGCCTCCTCGGCGCAGCCCACGGCGACCATCCCGAGGCCGGTGCGCTCGATCAGAGATCCCAGGAGCAGCCGGGTCACGGGATCGGGGACGGCGAGGAGCACGCGGGCCTGGGCCTTCGCCGGGACGTCGCCGAGCTTCTCTGCGGATGCGGTCATAGACACGCCCTTCTATGGCTGAAGCCCCCCGCGGCGCGACCGTCGGGCCCGTCACCGCGGAGGGCATCGCCTCCCTGTTATTGAGCCTCACGGTAGGCCCCGGGCCTTAATGGACCCTCAAAATAAATGCTTGATACCTATTAGGGTAAACGCCGCGCGACGACCGCAGCGCGGCCATGCGGCGGCGGGGCTGGCGCCGCCCTGCGCCGGGCCATAGGCTGCCCGCTCGACCCGCAGCTCTCCCGAGACGGCAGCCCTTCCAGGACGGCAGCTCTTCCAAGACATCGATGCTCGACTCCATCGCCGCGATCGCCGCCATCGTCATCCCGGTCTTCAGCCTGATCGGCCTCGGCTTCGGCTCCGCGAAGACCGGCCTCCTGAAGCTGTCGGTGGCGGACGGGCTCGCCGACTTCGTCTTCGTGATCGCGCTGCCGCTCCTGCTGTTCAAGACGATCGGCACCGCCGACATCGGCGGCGTCTCGCCCCTGCCCTTCTGGGCCGCTTATTTCGGCAGCGTCGGCGTCGTCTGGGCGCTCGGCGCCTTCCTGGTCCGCCGCGTCTTCGGCCGGGACGCGCGGGTCGGCGTCATCGCCGGCGTCGCCTCGGCCTTCTCCAACATCATGCTGGTCGGCCTGCCCTTCATGATCTCCGCCTTCGGCCAGGAGGCGGCGGTGCCGGTCGCCACGCTGATCGCCATCCACCTGCCGGTCATGATGACGGCGAGCACCCTGCACGTGCAGCGCGCCGAGCGGGCCGACGGCGCGGCCGGCCCCGGCATGCCGATCGGCCGGGTCCTGCTGCAGGTCGGCGGCAACCTCCTGCGCAACCCGCTGATCATCGGCATCATCGCGGGCTTCCTGTGGCGCCCGACCGGCATCGAGATCCACGGCATCCTCGCCACGATCATCGACATGCTGACGCGCGCCGCCGTGCCGACGGCGCTCTTCGCCCTCGGCATGAGCCTCGCCCGCTACGGCCTCAGCGGCAACGTGCGCCCGGCCTTCGTGATGGCGGCCCTGAAGCTCGTCGCGCTGCCGGCCTGCGTCTATGTCGCGATGACGACCTTCACCGACCTGCCGCCGCTCTGGGTGAATGCCGGCACCATGGCGGCGGCCTGCCCGACCGGCGTCAACGCCTGGCTGATCGCCGCCCGCTTCGGCACCGGCCTCGCGCTCTCGGCCAACGTCATCACCATGTCGACGGCGATGGCGGTCGCCACGATGACGCTCTGGCTCGCCTTCCTGACGCATGTCTGAGGGGTCAGGCGAGCCCCACCATGCGGCGTATGTCTTCGGGCGTCGCGCCGCTCTCCCGCAGGCTCGACAGCGCGGTGTCCTGCCGGCTCTTCGACAGCTTCTGCCCGTCCGGCCCGAGGATCAGCCGGTGGTGGTGGTAGACGGGCTCCGGCAGGCCGAGCAGCCGCTGCAGCAGCCGGTGCACCGACGTCGCGTGGAACAGGTCGCGGCCGCGCGTCACGTGGGTGATGCCCTGCAGCGCGTCGTCGACCGTCACCGCGAGGTGGTAGCTCGCCGGCACGTCCTTGCGCAGGATCACGACGTCGCCCCAGGCGGCGGGATCTGCCGCGACCGGTGCGACGCTGCCGTCCTCCGCCATCTCGCGCCACGCCAGCCCCTCGCCCGCGAGCCGGAGGGCCTTCTCCATGTCGAGCCGCCAGGCGGCCCGGCGCCCCTCCGCCTCGAAGGCCCGGCGGATGTCGGGCGGCAGGTCGCGGTGCAGGCCCGGATAGAGCGGCGCGCCGTCGGGGTCGCGGGGCCAGGGCGCACCCGTCTCGCTCTCGCGCGCCGCCACCGCCTCGCCGATCTCGCGCCGGCTCGCGTGGCAGGGATAGAGCAGCCCCATCTCCCCGAGCCGCCTCGCCGCCGCCTCGTAGGCCGCGAAATTCTCCGACTGGCGCCGCACCGGCTCCTCCCAGCGCAGGCCCGAGCCAGGCGAGGTCCTCGTAGATCGCCGCCTCGAACTCCGGCCGGCAGCGGCCGACGTCGATGTCCTCGATGCGCAGGAGGAAGCGGCCGCCGAAGCGCTGCGCCATTCCGGAGGTGACGAGCGCGGACAGCGCGTGGCCGAGATGCAGGCGGCCGTTCGGGCTCGGCGCGAAGCGGAAGGCGGGCACGGTCACGATGGCGGCGTCCGGAGCGGATTGTCCCGCTTTCGGGTATCACGGCGCCCCCGCCCGCGCCTATCCTGCCGCACGCCATGACGATGTCCCGTCTCGAATCCCAGGCCGATCTCGACGCCGCCCTCGCCGGCCTCGCCGCGCGCGACGCCCGCATCGCCCGCCTCGCTCGACGCCGACGCCCCGGCGCCGCTGCGCCGCCGCGCGCCGGGCCTCGAGGGGCTCGTGCAGATCGTCATGGGGCAGCAGCTCTCGACCGCCAGCGCCGCCGCGATCTGGGGCCGGCTGCGCGCCGACGTCGAGCCGTTCGAGGCCGCCCGCCTGCGCGAGCACCCGGAAGAGGCGCTGAAGGCGGCCGGCCTGTCGCGCGCCAAGATCCGCACGGTGCGGGTCCTCGCCGACGCGGTGCACCACGGCGCGCTCGACTTCGCGGCGCTCGGGGCGATGCCGGACGAGGAGGCGCATGCCGCGCTCGTCGCCCTGCCGGGCGTCGGCCCGTGGACCGCCGAGCTCTATCTCCTGTTCTGCGAGGGACGGGCCGACATCTGGCCGGCCGGCGACCTCGCCCTGCAGGTCGCGCTGGCCGACGCGCTCGGCCTCGAGGGCCGCCCGGCCGCCCGCGAGGCCGCCGAGATCGCCGCCGGCTGGCACCCGAGCCGCGGCGCCGCGGCGCATCTCTTCTGGTGGCACTACCGCCGGATCAAGGGCCGCGCCGGCGTACCCCTTTGAGCCCCGCTCCGGCGCCCGTCCGGGCGCCGCTGCCGCATGTTGTGGCGCTTCACAAGAGTGACACAACGGCTATACTATACCTTGTCCCGGTCGTCGGTCGGCGGCTACCGAGATTCGGTGAGGAGCGGTCCTTGACGATTCACGTCTCACCTCAGGCCTGCCCGGCCCTGGTGCTGAATGCGGACTACCGGCCCCTGAGTTATTTCCCGCTGTCCCTGTGGTCGTGGCAGGACGCGGTGAAAGCGGTGTTCCTGGACCGCGTCAACATCGTGTCGGAATACGAGAACGCGGTCCGAAGTCCCAGCTTCGAGATGAGACTGCCCAGCGTCGTCTCTCTCAAGGAATACGTAAAACCCTCCCGACACCCCGCCTTCACCCGCTTCAACGTCTTCCTTCGCGACCGCTTCTCCTGCCAGTATTGCGGCACCCGCGAGGACCTCACCTTCGACCACGTCGTGCCGCGCTCCCGCGGCGGACAGACCACCTGGGAAAACGTCGTCGCGGCCTGCTCGCCGTGCAATCTCAGGAAGGGCAACAAGATGCCCCGCGATGCCGACATGCATCCCTTCCAGGCCCCCTTCGCTCCCACGGTGAACGACCTCCAGCGCAACGGCCGGGCCTTCCCGCCGAACTACCTGCACGAAAGCTGGATGGACTACCTCTACTGGGATACCGAGCTCGAGCCGTAGGGCGAGCTGGCTCGCGGAGGTCTGCGCGCAACGCCGAACGGCGTGCGGGCCGCGGCATACCTTGCGCCATGCCGCGGACTGGCGCCGTACCCTTGGCGCCGCAGGCCCTGGCGGGGACGCCGGATCGCGGCGCCCCCTTCGTTTCCGGACCAGCCTGGAGCTCGGCCGCTCAGCCCAGGCCGAGCTTGCCGCGCAGGGTCGAGAGATCCTCGGCCAGCGTGTTGACCCGGCTCGCCAGCAGCGCCCGGTCGGACTCGCTCAGCTTGTCGTAGGTCGCGTAGCCGTGCCCGGTCTTGTACTTGGCGAGCGTCCGGTCGACGTCCTCGAAGTTCGACCGGACCTTCTCGACGAACGCCGGATCCTGGTCGGCGATCAGCGGCCTGACGAGATCGAAGATCTTCCGCGACCCGTCGAAGTTCGCCTTGAAGTCCCACAGGTCGGTGTGGCTGTAGCGGTCCTCCTCGCCGGAGATCTTGGTCGCCGCGACCTCCTCCATCAGCGCCGCGGCGCCGCCGACGACGATTTCCGGCGGGAAGGTCAGGTCCTCGATGCGCTGGTCGAGGTCCTTCACGTCGGCGAGGAGCCGGTCGGCATACGTGCCGAGCCCGTCCGTCGTGCCCTGCTGCCACAGCCCGTATTCGAGGCGGTGGAAGCCGGTGAACTTCGGATCCTTCTCGCCCGTCTCGTAGTCGTCGGCGCGGGCGTCGATCGACACGTCGAGGTCGCTGAACAGCTCGGCGATCGGCTCGACCGCCTCGTAGCTCATGCGCGTCGGCGCGTAGAGCGCCTTGGCCTTCTCCAGGTCGCCCGCCTTGATGGCCTCCACGAACTCCGTCGTGTCCTTCACCAGCTCGTCGGTGTTCTCCGAGACGAAGATCTTGTAGTCGGCGATCGGCTCGACGAGATCGAGCGTGACGTCCGAGGCGGCGACGGCCGGGCCGGCGCCCGCGCACAGGGCGACGGCGCCGACGGCCAGCAGCTGTCCCAGTTTCATGGTCACGTTCCTTGCTTTCAGGATTTGGGGGGCGAGTTCGTGTCGACGGCCGCGATCAGGGTCCGTCCGAGATAGTCGCCGGGGTGCCGCGCACCGGGCAGGACGTAGAAATAGCCGCCGCCCACCGGCTGGATGTATTCCTCGAGCGGCTCGCCGGTGAGCCGGCTCTGCACCGCGATGAAGCCCTTCGCGAGGTCGGCCTGGTAGGCGATGAACAGGAGCCCCTGGTCGAGCTGGCCGTTCTTCGCGACGCCGTTCGTGTAGTTGAAGGGCCGCCGCAGGATCAGGTTCTGCTCCGCGGCCTTCGTGCGCGGATTGGCGAGCCGGATGTGGGCGTCGAGCGGCGTCGCCTCGCCGGCCGGGTCGGCGGCGTAGTCCGGCACGTCATGCTCGGTGGCATGCGGCGAGCCGTCGAGCGGCGCGCCGGATTCCTTGCGCCGGCCGAAGATCTTCTGCTGCTCCCGAAGCGGCGTACGGTCCCAGCGCTCGACGAAATTGCGGATGATGCGCACCGCCTGGTAGGTGCCGCCGGCCGCCCATCCGGGCTCCTCCTCGCCCTCGTTCACCCAGACGACGCGGTCCATCGTCTCCTCGTCGGTGGAGTCGGGGTTGGCCGAGCCGTCGCGGAAGCCGAGGAAGTTGCGCGCGCTCTCCTTCGGCTGCCCCGGCCGGGGCTCGACCACCGGCACGCTGCCCTCCTGCATCCAGCGCAGCACCATGAACTCCGACATGTTCTTCACGATGTCGCGCAGCGCGTGGATGTTGGTGTCCTGCAGGTTGGCGCAGAACTGCAGGGCGAGGTCGCCGTGGCAGCGCTCCGCGTCGAGCGCGTCGTTGGGGAACTCGACCATGCGCTGCAGCGTCCGCGGCTTGAGCGGCCTCAGCCAGTCGCGCTCCTCGAAGAGCGAGGCGCCGAGCGACACCGTGACGGTCAGGTTGTCCGGCTCGACCTCGGGGCCGAGGATGCCCGAATCCGGCGGCGGCAGCCTGGGATCGAGCTCCGGCGCCGCGCCGCCGTGCATCAGGAAGACGATGCGGTCGGTCAGCCTGCGGAACAGCCGGTCGAGCTCCTCCGGGCTCTGGGCGATCACCGTGAAGGCGGCGACCATGCCGGCGGCCGGGCGCGGCGTGACGATGCCCGCCTGATGCTCGCCGTAGAAGGGCTGCCGCTCCTGCAGCCGGCTGCCGCCGTCCGGCGCGTCCGTGACGTGGTCTTCGCCGTCGCGCGCGGCGGCGCGTCCGACGCCGGGGACGAGGGCGACGGCCGAGCCGAGGCCGAGGAGAAGCTGGCGGCGGCTGGTCGGCAGGAGGTCTGCGAGGCGTCTGGTCTGGCGATGATCGGTCATGAGCCGGTTCCGATGGCGTCGGGGAGCTTGTCGAGGGCCTTCGCGAGATCCTGGAAGGTGCCGGCGAGGGCGGCCCGGGTGTCCTCGTCGACCGTGTCGTAGGCGGGGAATCCGTCTTCGCCTTTCAGGTCCTCCAGCCGCGCCCGCGCCGCGCCGAGGCTCTCGCCGATCTCGCCCGACAGCTGTGGATCGGCCGGCTCGAGGACGGGCTGCAGGAGGTCGACGATCTTCGCGATGCCGTCGAGATTGGCCTCGATGTCGGCGAGATCGGTGTGGGCGTAGTGGTTCTCGCCGGCCTCGAGGCGCCCGCCGGCGAGGCGGCTCGCCATCGACGCGGCGCTGCTCGTCAGGAGGTCCGGCGTCAGCCTGACCTCGCGCAGCCGGTCCTTCAGCGCCGTCACGTCGGCGAGGAGCCTGTCGGCGACGGGCTTCAGCCCGTCGAGGCCGTTCTCTTCGAACAGGCCGTACTCGATGCGGTGGAAGCCGGTGAAGCGCGGATCCTGCTCCCGCTTCTCCAGATAGTCGGCGACGGGATCGATCGCGGTCTGAAGGTCGGAGAAGCGATAGGCGACGGGCTCGATCCGCTTGTAGGGCAGCCGCGCCGGCTCGTAGAGGGCGCGCGCCTTCTCAAGGTCGCCCGCCGCGATCGCCTGGTCGAGGGCCTCGACCGCGTCGACCATCTCCTTGCCCTGGCGGACGAGGTAGACCTTGTACTCGGAGAGCGGGCCGATGAGCTTGCGCAGCGTCGGCTGCGCCGCCGCCACCGCGGCCTCCTCGGAGGGCGTCACGTGCAGGACGCCGCGCGGGTTCGACAGAAGGCCGCAGGTCATCTCGTAGTCGCCGGAGGCGAGCTTTGCCTTGAGGGTCTGGCGGAAGCCCGGCGCGATGTTCTCGCGCTCGGCGACGACCATGACGCCGTCGAGGATCTCCCACTCCACCGGCCGGTCGGACTCGTTCACGATCTCGAAGCTGCGCTCGCCCGCCGGCACCGTCAGCTCGTTCGGCCGGCAGGCGCTCGACGTCACGGTGACGGAGACGCCGTTCCCGCCGGCCGCGCCCGGCTGCCGCAGCGAGGCGTAGTAGAACGCCGCGCCGCCCGCGACGGCCAGCAGCGCCGCCGCCGCGACGCCCCACAGCATCGTGCGGCCGGAGGGCCCCTGCGGCGCGCCCTGCGCCGTGCCGCGCCCGCTCTCCTCAGCCATGGGCGCGCGGCCGCCCGGCCGTCGGCGCCATCGCGAGCGAGCGCCGGCCGGTCCCGCCCGCCGGCCGCAGGAAGAGCACGAGCGTGATGCCGAGGAAGCCGGCATAGAGGAGGACCTGGCCGAGGGTCGGCGCCTCCTCGTAGCTGAAGATGCCCGAGAGGATCGTCCCCGGCAGGCTCGAGACCGGCAGCACCGCGCCGAGGTCGAAGGGCCGCGCCTGCAGCGCGTTCCACAGGCCCGCCTCGTGCAAATTGCCGAGCGCGCTCGACAGGATGCCGGCGGCGACGAGCAGGATGAAGACGCCCGTCCAGCGGAAGAAGCGCTTCAGGTTCAGCCGCACGCCGCCGAAATAGATCGCGAAGCCGATGGCTGTGGCGACGAGGATGCCGGCCAGCGCGCCGAGCGGCGCCGTGGCGCCGGCGCTCTGCTGGAAGATGGCCAGAAGGAAGAAGATCGATTCGAGCCCCTCCCGCGCGACGGCGAAGAACACGATGCCGATCAGCCCCCACGCGCCGGCGGAATGCTCGCCGAGCGCCTCGTCGATCGAGGCGTGCAGCTCGGCCTTGATCGAGCGCGCCGCCCTGCGCATCCAGAAGACCATCGAGACGAGGACGCCGACGGCGATGAAGCCGACGAGAGCCTCGAACAGCTCCTGTGCCTTCTGGGGGAACTGCGCGCTGGCGAGCTGCAGCGCCGCGCCGACGAAGAGCGACATGGCGACGGCGAGGAAGACGCCGATCCAGACGGCGGGCATCCAGCCGGCGCGGCCGGTCTGGCGGAGATAGGTGGCGACGATCCCGGTGATCAGCGCCGCCTCGATTCCCTCGCGCAGCATGATAAGGAAGGGGGCGAGCATTCGTGTCCCTCGTTTTCGGGCCGTTTGTCTCGCATAAATAAATATGACTTTTGGTGTCAAGTTTCATTTCGCCGCAGCGCCCGCGGGGCTGCGCGCGGTCCGGACGCCAGGCGCGGGCGTCAGAGCGCAGGACGAGGGCGGCCCGCGGCGCGGGCCGTGGCGGCCGCCGAAGCGGCGCTCCTGAAGGTTCGGGAAGATCGGGAGACAGGGCCGTGAAGGGCCCGCGAACCTGGCGCTGAGCCCCTCGGCCGAGACGGGCCGGTGCGGCGAAAGGCCCCGCGGAACCGGGCCTCACATACGAAAAAGGCCGGGGGATCCCCGACCTTCTCCGGTCCGCCGCGCGCCGATGCCAGTACATCCGTGGTCAAGGGCGAAGGCGGATATCCACAAGGGTGCAGGAACCTGGTTAACGAAAGGTAAACGGCCCGCCTGGGCACGCTCGGCGACCGATCGACCTGATTAAGCACTCGTTTACCAACTCCCCGCAGCATCGACGTGCTGGCAACGCACTGCCATGCCCGATGTCGCCGTGGAGGAAGAAATGCGGGAGCTCACCACTGCCAACGGCTATCCGGTCCACCGGAAGTCCGACACCCTGCTCGGATGGGCCGCGTTCGGCGGCCTCCTGCTGGCCACCACGGTCGGCACCCTGCTCGGGCTGGCCGTCTTCCTGCCCTGACCGGCGCGCCGCGCCGCCGCAACCGGCGGCTGCGGATCCCGGCCTCTCGCCCCGCGCCCGCCGCCGGCCTATGGACAGGCCGCCGGAGTGGTGCATCATCGCCCCTCGCACGAGCGCGACGCCGCGGCCGCGTCAGGAGGATTCCGGGAACGTGACGCCGTAGCGGCCGGAGAGGCCCTGCAGGGCCTCGGGCGACTGCCGCGGCAGGTCGTGGACGGCGCGGAACAGGTCCGGCAGCGCGCCCGCGGGCGAGACCCAGCAGAGGCACTTGCAGATGTGGCCGCTCTTGTTGAAGACCGCGTGCGGCACGCCGCGCGGCAGGCTGACGAGGTCGAGCTGGGTCGCGTAGTCCCGGCGTCCGTCGATCAGCAGGTCGAACCGCCCCTCGAGCACCATCAGGAACTCGTCCTGGCCCTCGTGCACGTGCAGCGGCAGCCCGGCGCCGGGCGGCACGGTCGCGTGCCAGGCGAAGCTCGTCTCCGTCAGCTGCTTGGCGAGGCAGGTCTGCCCCATCACGTTCCACTCCGCCCCCGCCAGCCCCTCGCGGGCCCGCGTCACGAAGGCGGAAGCCTCGCCGCCCGAGGCGTCGGGGCCGCCGGCGAGGCCGCCCCCCGGGGGCGGGGTCCGGAATGCTTTCGCCATCGTCGCAGGGCCTCCTGTGTGCCGGGTGGGCGGCGCGCCTTCAGGGCTTCCGGGCGCGGAAGTGGTGCGGACAGTGCTCGCCCTTGTCGAGCACGACGATCATCGCCGTCCAGGTCTCGATCTGGCCGGCGATCTCGTCTGCGCCGAGCGCCTCCTCGAAGGCCGGCCGCTCGGGGCCCGACAGGCGCTCGAGCTCGCGCCGCGCCTCGCCGCGATACCACTCGTTGCGGTTCCTGAGCTCGATGTCGACGAAGCCCGCGCCCTCGAGGGCGCGCCGGTATTCGTCCGGCGACGCCATGCCGAAATCGAGGTCCTCGAGCGCGAGATAGCGCTTCATCTCCTCCGACGGCTCGCCGTCGTGCGACATCAGCCAGTCGGAGGCGACGAACCAGCCGCCGGGCTTCAGAACGCGGAACGCATCGGCCGCGAGCGCCGCCTTGTCGGGGATGTGGACGATCGAATCCTTGGAGAACACGACGTCGAGCGAGCCGGGCGCGCAGGGCAGCGGGCCGGGCTTCACCTCCATGATCTCCACGCGCTCGTCGAGCCCCTCCTTCGTCACGCGCCGGCGGGCGGCGTTGCAGACGTCGGGCTCGACGTCGACGCCGAGCACGTGGCCGGCGCCGTAGTCGCGGGCGAGCGACACCGTGATGCCGCCGGAGCCGCAGCCGATATCGACGACATGCGCGCCTGTCAGGTCGATCCCCTCGAGGATGCGGCGCACCTCGTCGGGGCCGCCGGGCGACAGGTAGCCGTCGCCCCAGAGCTGCTCGAGGAAGGCGATGTGGGTGTCGTCGTAGAGCAGTTCGCCGTCCGACATCGATGTTCCTCCCGCTGGTCCGTCAGGTCTTGGCTCGTCAGGTCTCTGGTTCGTGAAGTCTTGGTTCGTGAAGTCTTGGGCGACGCCTGCAGGATCTCGTCGCGGCGCGACGGGAACACCGAGGCGATGAATTGCAGCGTCATGTCGAGCGCGGTCTCGCGGTCGAAGCCGACGCCGCCGGCGAGATAGATGCGGTGCCAGAAGCCGTCCGTCAGGGAATCGACCGAGTCGGCGACGACGACGGGGTCCCAGCCGCCGACCATGCCGGGGGCGGCCTTCGTGCAGAGCTCGCGCATGCAGGCGGCGCGCTCGCCGTCGAACGAGGTCGAGATCTCCGCGAAGATCGGCCGCGCCGTCGACTCGCCCCAGAAGGCGTGCCAGATGGCGAGCGTCCGGCGGTTGCAGACGGACCGGTCGAAATCGGCGGAGACGAGCGCGAGGATGCCGGCCAGCGGCTCGTCGCCGGCCTTCGACAGCGCCGTCTGCCAGGTCGTCTCGTATTCCTGGTAGACGCGGCGCAGCGTCTCGGCGAGCAGCGCCTGCTTGTTCTTGAAGTAGAAGACGGCGACGCCCTGCGACAGGCCGGCCGCCTGCGCGACGGTCGCCAGCGTCGTGGCGGCGAGGCCGTTCTTCTCGATCGAGGCGATCGTCGCGTCGACGATCTGCCGGCGCCGCTTGGCGGCGTTCTCCGCGCGCTCCTTGCGCGGACGCTCCTCGGTCACCTTCGCGTTGGCGGCCATCGATTTCCTTGCCCTGCCGTCGGTCTGCAGTCCCCTTCCTAGCCGATAGGAGCGCGCCGTTCCACCCGGATTTTTGTTTGAGCGCTCAAAAAACTTTACCCGCCGGCGCGGCTGGGCTAGCCTCCGCTGACGCCGCCAAGGGCGGGTCAGGAAGGGTAGACGAGCAAGGGTATCCGCGTGAGCCGGACAGGTCGCTACGACGCCATCATCGCAGGAGCGGGCCACAACGGCCTGACCACGGCGTGCTATCTCGCCCGGGCCGGGCTGAAGGTGCTCGTCGTGGAGAAGAACGACTGGGTCGGCGGGGCCGCCGTCAGCCGCGAGCTCTACGACGGCTGGACCTACTCGAACTGCTCCTACGTCTGCTCGCTTCTGAGGCCCGAGATCGTGCGCGACCTCGACCTGCCGAGGCACGGGCTGCAGGTGATCCCCTACGAAGGCGGCGCCACCTTCACGAAGGGCGGCGACCATTTCGGCTACTACAACGACCACGACGCGCTGCGCCGCGAGATCGCCCGCCACGACCCGCGCGACGTCGACGCCTACGACCGCTTCTCGCAGGCGGTGATGCGGCAGTGCCGCTTCATCCGGCCGCTCTTGATGCGCACGCCGCCCGACCCGACCTCGATGAAGCCCCGCGACGTGCAGGAGCTTCTCTACCTGATGAAGCGCTACCACGACCTGGGGCCGCGCGAGATGGGCGAGGCGATCCGCTTCTGGACGATGTCGATCGGCGACTATCTCGACGGCTTCTTCGAGTGCGAGCTGATCAAGGCGCACATCGCCGGCGGCGGCATCATCGGCACCGGGCTCGGCGTCTACTCGCCGGGCTCCGCCTACGTGCTGCTGCACCACTACATGGGCGACGTCGACGGCGCGATCGGCGCCTGGGGCTTCGCCCGCGGCGGCATGGGGTCGGTGTCGAAGTCGATGGCCGCGGCGCTGCAGGAATTCGGCGGCGAGATCCGCACCGGCGCCGGCATCGAGCGCTTCCTCGTGAAGGACGGCAAGGTGACGGGCGTCGCGCTCGACAACGGCGACGTCTTCGAGGCCGGCATCGTCGCCTCGAACATGGACGTGAAGCGCACCTTCCTGAACCACGTCGAGGAGGCGGAGCTGCCGGACGAGTTCGTGACGGCGGTGAAACGATTCAAGATCCGCGGCTCGAGCGGCAAGATCAACGTCGCGCTCGACGCCATGCCGGAGTTCCCGGCGGCGCCGAAGGACGCGATCTTCCTGCGCGGCGACATGCACGCCTCGGAGAGCCTGGCCGAGCTCGAGCGCGCCTTCGACGACTGGAAGGAGGGGCGCTGGTCGGCGGATCCCTATTTCGACATGCTGATCCCGAGCCAGATCGACCCGACCATGGCGCCGCCCGGCAAGCACATGATGACGCTGTTCATCCAGTACGCGCCATACGAGCTGTCGGACGGGCGGAGCTGGGACGGCCCGGCGCGCGACGAGTTCGCCGAGACGGTGATCTCCAAGATCGAGACGATCTCGCCGGGCTTCCGCGACCTGATCCTGCACAAGGAGGTCCGCACCCCCTGGGACATCGAGCGCGAGGTCGGGCTCTCCGAGGGCAACATCTTCCAGGGCGAGCTGACCTTCGACCAGCTCCTGTTCAACCGGCCGGTGCCCGGCTACTCGCAGTACCGCTCGCCGATCGGCGGCCTCTACATGTGCGGCTCCTCGACCCATCCGGGCGGCGGCGTCATGGCGGCGCCCGGCGCCAACGCGGCGCGCGAGATCCTGCGCGACGCCGGCGCCCTGAAGGCGATGAAATCGAACGCGCGGGCGGCCTGATGACGATGGAAACGAGCTACGACGCGATCGTCGTCGGCGGCGGCCACAACGGCCTCGCCGCAGCCGCCACTCTGGCCCGGCAGAAGCGCCGCGTGCTGGTCGTCGAGCGCCGCGACACCGTCGGCGGCATGGCGACGACCGCCGAGATCGCCCCCGGCGTCAGGGCGTCGCGGATCGCCCACCTGCTCTACAACCTCAACCCGGCCGTCGCGCGCGAGCTGAGCCTCGAGGCGCACGGGCTGACGATGGCGGCGCAGGACATGCCGACCGTCTCGCTGGCGCCGGACGGCCGCCACGTCGTGACGAGGGGCAGCGAGGCGCGCCTCGCCGACGGCAGCGCCCACCCGGACGCAGCGTCCTACGCCCGCGTGCGCGAGCGGCTCGTCCGCTTCGCCTCGCTCCTGGCGCCGCTCCTCGACCGGACGCCGCCGAACCTCTCCGGCGGCGGCTTCAGCCGCGACAGCGTCATGGAGATCGGCGCGATGGCGGGGCTCGGCCTGAGCGTCCGCCGGCTCGGCAAGGTCGAGATGGAGGCGTTCCTGCACGACCTCCTGTCGAACGTCTTCGACCTCGTGACGGACGAGATGGCGGACGGCCCGCTGGCCGGCGTGCTCGGCGCCGACGCGGTGCTCGGCGGCTGGGCCGGGCCGCGCTCGCCCGGCACCGTGCTGAGCCTCATGTACCGGCTCGCCCAGGGCGGCGCCCCCGCCCTGCCGGCCGGCGGCATGGGCGCGGTGACGGCCGCCCTGTCGGGCGCCGCCGCGGCGGCGGGCGTCGAGATCGCGACCGGCACGGGCGTGCGGCGCATCCTCGTCGACGGCGACCGCGCGCGCGGCGTGCTGCTTCAGGACGGGCGGCGGATCGGCGCCGGCCTCGTGCTCTGCAGCGTCGGCGCGGGCGCGACGATGGGGCTCGCCGGCGTCGAGCATTTCGACGCGGAGGCGGTGCGCCGCATCCGCCACGTGCGGGCGCGCGGGACGGCGGCCAAGGTCAATCTCGTGCTGTCGCAGGCGCCGCGGATCGACGGGCTCGGCGCGGCCGAGACGGCCGGCCGCATCCTGCTCGCGCCGTCGCTCGACCACATCGAGCGCGCCTTCAACCCGGCCAAGTACGGCGAGATGTCGAAGGCGCCGCTGATCGAGTTCGTGGTGCCGACCCTGTCGGACGACACGCTCGCCCCCGCCGGCACCCACGTGCTCTCGGCGGTGGTGCAGTACGCGCCCTACGCGCTCGCCGGCGGCTGGACCGAGGCGGCGAAGGCGCGCCTGCTCGACCTGACGCTCGACGCGCTGTCGCCGCACCTGCCGGGCCTTCGCGACGCGGTGACGGCCGCCGACGTCATGTCGCCCGCCGACATCGAGGCGGAGACGGGCGCGCCCGGCGGCCACTGGCACCACGGCGAGCTGAGCGTCGACCAGATGCTGATGCTGAGGCCGGTCAACGGCATGGGCCGCTACGCCAGCGGCGTGCCGGGCCTCTATCTGTGCGGCGCCGGCGCCCATCCCGGCGGCGACGTCACCGGGGCGGCCGGCCGCAACGCGGCGCTGCAGGCGATGAAGGACGGGGTGGCGGCATGAACGAGATGATGCGCCCTGCGGCGGAGACCGCGGATCGCCCGACGGGCGTGACGCGCGGCCTCGAGGCGACGCCCTTCGACGCGCGGCTTAAGGCGCTCGACCTGACGCGCGACTGGATGTGGTGGGCCGGCTGCGCCTCCCCCGCCGTGCTCGACACGGTGGAAAGCGGAGTATTTCGCCATCCGCAACCAGGCGACGCTCTACGACGTGTCGCCGATCTACAAGTACCGGATCGCCGGGCCGGACGCCGAGGCCGTGGTCAACCGGCTCGTCACCCGCAACATCGCGAAGGTGAAGCCCGGCCGCGTCGCCTACTGCATCTGGTGCGACGAGGACGGGATGGTGATCGACGACGGCACCGTCTTCCGCTTCGGCGAGCGCGACTTCCGGCTGTGCTGCCAGGAGCCGCAATATTCCTGGCTCAACGACGTCGCCTGGGGCTTCGACGTGACGATCGAGGACGAGACGAAGGCCGTCGCGGGGCTCGCCCTGCAGGGGCCGACCTCGTTCTCCGTGCTCGCCGCGGCGGGGCTCGAGGCCGTCTCCGCGATGAAGCCGTTCGACCTGCGCGAGGTCGAGCCGGGCCTGTGGGTCTCGCGCACCGGCTTCACCGGCGACCTCGGCTACGAGCTCTGGGTCGCGCCGGACGCAGGCGCTCGCCCTGTGGGACCGGCTGTGGGAGGCCGGCCGCCTGTGGGGCCTGCGGGCGATCGGCTACAAGGCGATGGACATCGCCCGCATCGAGGCGGGCTTCGTGATGACCGGCGCCGACTTCGTCTCGTCGCACGTCGCGACGCGCGCGGGCCGCACGCGCTCGGCCTTCGAGCTCGGCTTCGGCCGCCTCGTCGACTTCGAGAAGGGCCACTTCAACGGCCGCCGCGCGCTCCTGAAGCTGAAGGAGAGCGGCCCGCGGCACATGCTCGTCGGGCTCGACATCGCCGGCAACAAGCCGGCCGTCGACGCGCTCGTCTACCACCGCGGCCGCAAGGAGATCGGCCGCGTCACCTCGGCGGTCTGGTCGCCGACGGCGAAGCGCAACATCGCGCTCGCCGAGCTGAAGGCGCCGTTCGGCGTCACCAGGACCGACCGGATCTTCGTCGAGATCTACGTCAACAAGGAAGGCAGGTGGGACCGGGTCATGGCGCCGGCGCAGATCGCCGGGCGGCCGTTCTACAAGCCGGCGCGCGCCCGCGCGACGCCGCCCCTGCCCTTCTGAACCGGCCGCAAGAGAAAGTACCGGACACATGCTGGACAAGAAGACCGCCCCCGCGCAGGGCAACGGCACCGACCCCCGCTCGATCCGCCAGTGGGACAACGAGCACTTCCTCCATCCCTGGGACTCGATGGGCGTCCAGGACATGGACCGCGTGATCGCGCACGAGGCGAAGGGCATCTACCTCTACGACCCGCAGGGGCGCCGCTACATCGACGGCCCCGGCGGCATGTGGAACGTCCAGATCGGCTACGGCCGCGAGGAGATGGCGGAGGCGATCGCCCGGCAGGCGATGTCGCTGAGCTATCACAGCCCCTGGGCCTTCGCGTCGGAGCCCTCCGCGGTGCTCGCCAAGAAGCTCGCCGACATGGCGCCGGGCGACCTCAACTCGGTGTTCTACACGACCGGCGGATCGTCGGCCGTCGACAGCGCGCTGCGCTTCGCCCAGTTCTACAACAACCTGCGGGGAAAGCCGGAGAAGAAGCTCTTCATCGCCCGCGAGAAGGGCTATCACGGCTCGACCTATCTCTCCGCCACCGTCTCCGGCAAGGAGCGCGACAAGAGCTTCCTCGACACCGAGACGCGGCTCGTGCGCTTCCTGCCGAACGTGAACCCCTATGTCCGGCCGGAGGGCATGAGCGTCGAGGAGTGGTGCGACCTCAAGGTCGCCGACCTCGAGAACGCGATCCTCGAGGCGGGGCCCGAGCACGTCGCCGCCTTCATCGCCGAGCCGATCCTCGCCTCCGGCGGCGTCATCGTGCCGCCGCCCGGCTACCACCGGCGCACCCGCGAGATCTGCACGAAGCACGACGTCCTCTACATCTCCGACGAGGTGGTGACGGCGTTCGGCCGGCTCGGCCACTGGTTCGCCTCCGAGCCGGTCTTCGACATCGTGCCGGACATCATCACCTGCGCGAAGGGCCTGACGTCGGGCTACGTGCCGCTCGGCGCCACGATCATCTCGGACCGGCTGCTCGACGAGATCTCGGGGCCGGACCGCGAGAGCGTCATGTTCTCGAACGGCTACACCTATTCCGGCCACCCGGTGTGCTGCGCGGCGGCGCTCAAGAACATCGAGATCATGGAGCGCGAGGACCTGCTCGGCCACGTCCGCGAGGTGACGCCGAAGTTCCAGGCGCGGCTCAAGGCGCTGTCGCGCTTCGAGATCGTCGGCGACGCGCGCGGCATGGGCCTCGTGGGGTGCGTCGAGGGCCACGTGCCGACGCGCAGCCGGCGCACGGAGGCCGAGCGCCTCGACCTCGACAAGGAGATCGGCGCGCGCATCGACGCCAAGTGCGAGGAGATGGGCCTGATCGTGCGCCCGCTCATCAACATGTGCGTGTTCTCGCCGCCGCTGATCATCACCGAGGAGCAGATCGACGAGATGTTCGACATCCTCGAGAAGGCGATCGGGCAGGTCGAGGCGGAGATCCTCTAAAGGCGGAGAGCCTCTGGGGGCGGAGATCCTGCGTGGCGGCGGCAGCGCCGGCGCCCCGGTTCGCGCCCGCCCTCCGCGTGCCGGCCGCCCATGAATTTATCTGAGCGCTCAAAAAAACATTGTGTCGGCCGGGTGCTGCCCGTACGCTTCCACGAGGCGGCCGCGGGAGGCGGCGGCGCGGACGATCGCGCGGCCCGCTTCCTGCGCGCTTCCTTCAGAGGGGAAGGCCGGCAAGAGCCTTCAACGACAACGCCACGACGGAGAAGATCATGGCCACGACGGAGAAGATCATGAAGGCATTGCCTGTCATCACCGCGCTCCTGCTCGGAACGGCGCTCCTGCCGGGGACGTCCGTCCTGCCGGGCGGCAGCGCCGAGGCCGCGGATTCCGACCTCGTCGTCTTCGACTGGGCGGGCTACGAGGACCCGGCCTTCCACCCCGACTACGTGAAGAAGTACGGCGACTCCCCGACCTTCGCGTTCTTCGGCGACGAGGAGGAGGCGTTCCAGAAGCTGCGCTCCGGCTTCAAGGCGGACGCCGCCCATCCCTGCTCGCAGTCGGTCGCCAAGTGGAACGAGGCCGGCCTGCTGCAGCCCATCGACACCTCCAAGATCGACGCCTGGAACGACCTGATCCCGGCCTTCCGCGACATGGAGGGCTTCACCAAGGACGGCAAGGCGTATTTCGTGCCGTTCGAGTGGGGCAACACCGCCCTCACCTACCGCACCGACAAGGTCGACGCCTCGCAGGTGCAGTCGCTGAAGGCCTTCGCGGATCCGCAGTTCCAGGGCCAGGTCTCGATCGGCGACAATGTCGACGACGCCTACGCGCTCGCCTTCCTCGCGACCGGCGTGCACGACTGGACGAAGGCGACGGACGAGGACTTCCAGAAGGCCTCCGACTTCCTGCGCAAGGTGCACGAGAACGTGCGCGCCTACTGGACGGACGGGGCGAACCTCGCCCAGCTGATGCAGTCGGGCGAGGTGACGCTGGCCTGGGCGTGGAACGAGACGGCGACCACCATGCAGGCCGACGGCCAGCCGGTCGTCATGAAGACCGACACGGACGAGGGCTCGAGCGCCTGGGTCTGCGGCTACGTCCACCTGAAGGACGCGCCGGGCTCCGACGAGAAGTTCTACGACTTCATCAACGCGACCCTGACGCCCGAGGTCTCCAAGTACCTCGTGACCGCCTGGGGCTACGGCCACAGCAACCAGAAGGGCATGTCCGCGCTCGGCGAGGAGACGCTGAAGGAAAGCGGCTTCACCGATCCCGAGAAGATGCGCGAGGACACGCTCTGGCAGGCGCCGGTCGGCTCGGAGCTGCGCGAGAAGATGATCGCCGAGTTCGAGCGCATCAAGGCCGGCTTCTAGGGCCTCGCCGAACGCACCCGCGAGACGACGGAAGGCCGCCCCCGGGGCGGCCTTTTCCTTTCGCGGCCGGGGCGGGGGCGCTTACGCTCGCCGACCCGGCGCCCGCAGCGCCCGCACGAGGCGGACGGCACGCCGGACGGCCGTGAGCAGGGTGCCGAGCGCGACGACCCAGAGCGCGACCGTCATCAGGCCGCCATGGCCCTGCCAGAGCGGCTCGAGGAGGGACGCGAGCGCCGCCGCCGTCACGGCGGCCATGCGGTGCGGCTTGGCCATCGGCCCGGAGAAGTCGGCCGGCTGCCCGCAGGCGCGGCCGAACTCGCGGACATAGGCGGTGAGGACGGCGAAGGCCGCCGCGGCCCAGCCGAGCGCCGGCATCCCCGCGCCGTAGCCCGCCCCCGCCAGGATCAGGATGTCGGAGACGCGGTCGGGCACCTCGTTCCAGAACGCGCCGTCCGCGGCCTGCCGTCCGCCCTCGATGGCGACCATCCCGTCGAGCAGGTTGCAGAGAAGCCGCAGCTGGCAGAACGCGGCCGCGGCGACGAGAAGGCCTGCCCGGGCGATCCCGTCCGATGCCCCCGCCGCCCAGAGGCAGGCGCCGGCGAGCGCCGCCGCGGCGATGCTGGCGACCGAGATCCGGTTGGGGGTGACCGAGGTGGCGGCCAGCCGCCGGCTCAGCGCCCGGGCCCATCCCGTGTCGCGGCTCCTGAGCGGCCGGCGCCCGGGCGCGGCGGTCATGCGGCCGACCACCAGTAGCGCACGATGTGCAGGAAGACCGGCGCCGAGAACACCACGGAATCGAGGCGGTCGATGAAGCCGCCGTGGCCGGCGATCAGGTGGCCCCAGTCCTTGACGCCGCGGTCGCGCTTGATCGCCGACATGACGAGGCCGCCGAAGAAGCCCATCACCACCACCACGAGCGACAGGAGCGCGGCCTCGAGCGGCGCGAAGGGCGTCATCCACCACAGCGCCGCGCCGAGCGCGGTGGCGCTCAGGGCGCCGCCGGCGAAGCCCTCCACCGTCTTCGACGGCGACAGGCGGGGCGCGATCCTGGTGCGGCCGAGAAGCTTGCCCCAGACATACTGCAGGACGTCGCTCGCCTGCACGACGAGCACGAGGAAGGCGATCAGCAGCACGTTGCGCCCCTCGTAGCCCGGAATGTCGAGATTGAGCAGCGCGGGCACGTGCGACATGCAGAAGACGCAGATCATCAGCCCCCACTGCACCTCGGCGATGCGGCCGAGGAAGTCCTCCGTCTCGCCGCGCACCGCCGACAGGATCGGCACCAGCAGGAAGGCGTAGACGGGGATGAAGATCGAATAGAGCCCGTACCAGCCGGACCAGACGAGCCAGTACTGAGCCGGCAAAACGACGAAGAACGCGGCGACCAGCATCCAGTGGTCGGCCCGCCGCGTGCCGACGAGGGTGGCGAACTCGCGCAGCGCCGCGAACGAGCAGAACGCGAAGAGAAGCGTCACGCCGGCGCGGCCGCCGACGAGCGCGAGCCCCATCAGCACGACCATCACCCACCAGGCGCGGATGCGGTCGTTGAGGTTCTCGATCGCCTCGTTCGAGCCGCCGGGCGACAGGCGAAGCTGCAGCACGTGGCCGGCCACCGTCGCCAGAACGAGCACGACGGCAAGCGCCATGAGCAGGGTGGCGAGCGCGGGATGCGGCGAGATCATGCGGCGTCCTTCCCGGGCGCGAGCGCGGCGAGGGCCGCCTCCGCGCGGGCGAGGAAGGCGTCCTTGTCCTCGCCCTCCCCCACGCGCAGCGGCGCCCCGAAGGTGACGGTGCAGAGCAGCGGGATCGGCACGACCTCGCCCTTCGGCATGACGCGGTTGAGGTTGGCGAGCCAGACGGGGACGAAGTCGACCGCCGGGCGCATCTTCCCCAGATGGTAGATGCCGCTCTTGAAGGGCAGCAGCGGCTCGCCGCCCTCGTTGCGGCCGCCTTCGGGGAAGATGATCAGCGAGGAGCCCTCGTCGATCGCCGCGACCATCAGGGAGACCGGATCGTCCGCCGCGCCCTCGCGGTCCTCCGGCCGGCGCTTGATCAGCACGCCGTTGAAGACGTCACGGCCGATGAAGGCGCGCAGGCCGCTCTTCAGCCAGTAGTCGGCGGCCGCGACCGGCCGCACGAGGCGGCGCAGGCGCGACGGCAGCACCGTCCAGATCAGGATGAAGTCGCCGTTGCTCGTGTGGTTGGCGTAGTAGACGCGCTGCCCCTCGGCCGGCTCCACGCCGGACCAGATGCCCCGCACGGCGGTGATGAAGTGCGCGAAGACGAGGATCGCCGCCGCGACGGCGCGGGCGGCGAGCCGGCGATGGATCCCGGCGCCCCGGCCGCTCATGGCCGCCGACGCCGCATGGTGCGGCCGACCGACGCCCGCATGTCGTTCCCCCCGCGCACCTTGCGCTCCCCTCGCGGGACCGGCGGCCGCCGAGGCGGCTGAGTCGTCGGACCCGACGGGGATTCAATGCGGCAACGCTGCGGGGAAGGCAAGGCTGCGGGGGAGGCGGACGGCTCGCCCGCCGGGCTCGGGGCCGCGGCGGCGACGCGCGTCCGGGCGGCCCGTCAGTTGAGGACGAGGATCGATTCCGCGCCCCAGCCGACGCGGGCCGTCTCGCCCGTGGTCAGGATCGGCCGGCCGGCGGTGTTGCGCATCGAGATCATGACGGGGGCGTCGGCGCCGGGCAGCATCACGTTGTAGTAGGTCATGTCGCCGTAATAGACGGCCTCGACGACCTCGCCCTCGGTGACGCGCTCGGCCGTGTCGCCCTCCTGCAGCAGCAGGGTCAGCATCTCCGGCCGCACGCCGACATTGACCTCGGCGCCCTTGACGCCGCGCGGCGCCTGGTCGGCCGGCACCTCGACCTGGCCCAGCGCCTGCACGTCGAGCCGGTAGGTGTCGCCGCCGTTCGAGAGGACGCGGCCGTCGAAGAAGTTCATGACGCCGATGAAGTTCGCGACGTCGCGGTCGACCGGCCGGCGGTAGAGCTCCTCGGGACTGGCGAGCTGCGAGATCTCGCCGCCGAACATGACGGCGATCCGGTCGGACATGATCAGCGCCTCCTCCTGGTCGTGGGTGACCAGGATGAAGGTGATGCCGACGGCCCGCTGCAGCCGCCGCAGCTCGACCTGCATCTGCTCGCGCAGCTTCTTGTCGAGCGCCGACAGCGGCTCGTCGAGGAGCAGCACCTTCGGCCGCAGCACGAGGGCGCGGGCGAGCGCCACGCGCTGGCGCTGGCCGCCGGACAGTTCGTTCGCGCCGCGCCCGCCATAGCCCGCGAGGTCGACCATCTCGAGCGCCTCCTCGACCCGCTTGCGCGCGGCCGCCTTGTCGAGCCGCAGCCGGCGCAGGCCGTAGCCGACGTTCTGCTCGACGTTGAGGTGCGGGAAGATCGCGTAGCTCTGGAAGACCATGTTGGTCGGCCGGCGGTTCGGCGGCACGTGCGCCATCGGGCTGCCGGCGATCGAGATCGTGCCGCCCGACGGCTCCTCGAAGCCGGCGATCAGCCGCAGCAGCGTGGTCTTGCCGCAGCCGGAGGGGCCGAGCAGCGAGAAGAACTCGCCCTCCCGGATGTCGGCGGAGACGCCGTTCAGCGCGGTGAAGTCGCCGAAGCGCTTGACCACCCTGTCGAGCTCGATGATCGGCCCGCGGGCCGGGACGGAAGCGGACACGTCCTGCTTCACAACATGCCTCCGGGTGTGTCGCCGCCGCCCGCCTGGCGTCGCGACCGGCGGCGGAAATACTCCGCGGTCGTCAGCAGGATCAGCGAGAACATGAGAAGAATGAAGCCGAGCGCCATCATGCTCGGCAGCTTGGCGGTGAAGCGCAGCTGGCTCCAGATGTAGACGGGCAGGGTCGGCTCGGTGCCGGTCAGGAAGAAGGCGACGATGAACTCGTCGAGCGAGATCGTGAACGAGATCAGCACGCTCGAGATGATGCCGGGCGTGACGAGCGGCAGCGTGACGCGCCAGAAGGTCATCAGGGCGCCCTCGCCGAGATCCTGCGAGGCCTCCTCGAGGTTCCGGTCGAAGCCCTGGAAGCTCGCGTTGAGGATCGAGATCGAGAACGGCATGCACAGGAGCACGTGGCCGAGCACCACCGCCCACAGCGACAGCGAGAAGCCGAGCTGCACGAGGACGACGAGCAGCGCCGTCGCCACGATGATCTCCGGCAGCACCAGCGGCAGCATGATGAAGGCGAGCATCCCGCGCTTGGCCGGGAAGTCGTAGCGCGTGCCGGCGCGGGCGGCGAAGATGCCGAGCACGGTGGAGATCGCGGCGGTGAGCCCGCCGACCCACAGGCTGTTGCGCACGGCGTGGTGCAGCGCGTCGGTCTGCCACAGCTCCTGGAACCACCTCAGCGTGAAGCCCTTGAGCGGGAAGGCGATGATCGCGCTGTCGTTGAACGCGAAGATCGGCAGCAGCAGCACGGGCGCGTAGAGGAAGAACAGGTACGCGACCGCGTAGACGCCGAGCCAGCCGGACTTTCTCATGGGCGCCTCCCTAGCCGGACTGCCGCGGGCCGACCCGGCGGGACAGCCAGACGAGAAGGATCGAGATCGACGCCACCATGGCCATCGCCGACAGGGCGAGCGCGGCGCCGAGCGGCCAGTTGTTGGCCTTGCCGAACTGCACCTGGATCATGTTGGCGATCATCAGCCCGTCCTTGCCGCCGACGAGGCGCGGCGTGACGTAGTCGCCGATCGTCGGGATGAAGACGATGAGCCCGGCCGCGATGACGCCCGGCAGGGCGAGCGGCAGCGTGACCCGCAGGAAGCGGCGGACCGGCCCGTCGCCGAGATCCTCCGCCGCCTCGAGCAGGCTGCGGTCGATCCGCTCGAGCGCCACGAAGATCGGCAGGATCGCGAACGGCGCCCAGGCGTGGACGAGCGTGAGGACGACGGCGTTGGCGTTGTAGAGGATGAACTTCAGCGGCTCGTGGATGATCCCGAGGTCCAGCAGGCCGGTGTTCAGCACGCCCTTGTAGCCGAGGATGACCTTCCACAGGAAAACCCTGAGCAGGTAGCTCGTCCAGAACGGGATGGTGATCAGGAAGATCCACAGCGCCTTGCGGTGCTTCGGCACGCGGAACGACACGTAGTAGGCGATCGGGAAGGCGAGCAGGACGGTCGCGGCGGTGACGCTGGCGGAGATCGCCAGCGAGCGCAGCATCAGGAGCCGGTAGAGCGGGTCGGTCCACGCCTCGACGTAGTTGGCGAAGGTCGGCGTGCGGTCGATCGTCAGGTAGTCCTGCGTCCAGAAGCTGAACGCGACGACCATCGCCAGCGGCACCGCCAGGAGCACCAGCGCGTAGAGGAAGGGCGGCGCGATCATGCCGTAGCCGCGGGCGCCCTGCCGCCGGAAGAGGTTGCGAAGGCGCGCGCGGCGCCCCTCGCCGTCGGACCGGGAGACCCCGACCAGGCCCGTGCCGCGGGCCGGTTCGCTGGTGCTCATTCGCGTCCTTTCCGCCTGCCTCGCCGCTCGATCGCCGCCTCCCGCTCAGGACGACCGGCGCGCCAGGAGCTCGGCGTTGCGCGCCATGACGGTGCCCTCCGCGGGCTCCTCGCGGCACTCCGTCACCGGCATCACGGCGCGCAGCTCGTCGTGATAGGTCCGCACACCATACTCCAGGTCGGACAGGAGGAAGCCGTCGAACCCGCTCGAACTCGGCCGCCTCGCAGGACCAGATCGTCAGCTGCTGGTCCTCCTCGCTGGTGATCGCGTCGATGCGGCCGCTGAGATAGCGCGCCGCCTTCAGCTCGCGGCTCTCCTCGGGCCGGCGATAGACCGCGCCGCGCAGGATGGTGCGGTTCACCGCCGTCGGGATCTCCTGGTAGAACATCACCGAGTCCGGGTAGAGCCCGATCACCGCGTTCGGGAAGATGCCGGCGTAGAGCCAGGCGTTGCGGTGCGATTCCGGCAGCCACGTCGCCTCGGGCAGCACGCGGCGATAGTGGCGCACGCTCCACAGCTTGCCGTGGCTCTCGTTGAAGGTCGCGAAGGAGCGCGACGTGCCCTCGACGAACGGCTCGTCGTAATAGTGCTGGCCGTAGAGCTGGTGCAGCGCCGGGTGGGCCATCGGCACGTGGTAGCCCTCGTTGTCGACGTCGCGCACCGCCTTCCAGTTGACGTCGAGCGGCTCGCTCCAGAACCGGTCGCTCGTCGGCACCAGCGTCTCGATCTCGTAGGGCGCGAGCTCCTCCTCGAAGCGCGCCATGATCCGGGCGACGGAGGGCTGCTCGCTCGGCTTGAAGCGCACGAAGACGAAGCCGTGCCAGATCTCCATCTCGATCGGCTTCAGGCCCCACTCGTTGCGGTCGAGCTCGGGCAGCGTCTCCGGCCGCGCGGGCGAGCGCAGCGTGCCGTCGAGGTTGTACGACCAGGCGTGGAAGGGGCAGACGATGGCCGCCTTGCACTCGCCGCGCTCGTCGGGGACGACGCGCGAGCCGCGATGGCGGCAGACATTGTGGAAGGCGCGGACCTCGCCGTCGCGGCCGCGGACGATCAGCGCCCGCTCGCCCGCGATGTCGAAGCAGATGTACTGGCCGGCCTCAGGGATGTCGTTGACGTGGCAGGCGATCTGCCAGCGGCGCCGGAAGAGGCTCTCCTTCTCCAGCTCGAACATCTCCCGGTTGTAGTAGGTCCAGGACGGCAGCCCGCGGCGGTCCCAGTCGTTCGGCAGCGTGACTTCCGCTTCGTCGGCGAGCATCGCGGATCCCCATAATTTTTTTGAGCGCTCAGATAAAAATACAGGCTTCCGGGGAGATGGCAAGTGCCGATCCGCCCCTCCCTCAGCCCCTGGCCCGGCGGCGGGCCTCGCCGGGGCTCGTGCCGAAGCGGCGGCGGAAGGCGCGGGCGAAGGAGGAGGCCGAGCCGAAGCCGACGCGCTCGGCGATCGCGGCCATCGGCTGGCGCGTCTCGACGACGAGGCGGCGGCCGGCGTTGAGGCGGGCGCCGACATAGAAGTCGCGGGGCGTCATGCCGACCGTCTCGACGAACAGGGCCTCGAGGGTGCGGGCGCTGGTGCCGGCGCGCGCCGCCACCGCCGGCAGCGGCAGCGGATTGCCGATCGTCTCCTCCATCGTCCGCATGGCGCGGGCGATGCGCGGCTCGTACCAGTCGAGCCGGCCGAGCGAGAGCGACGGCTGGGGGTCCTCGCCGGTGCGCGACTGGTCGTAGATGAACACGCTCGCGACATCGAGGCCGAGCGCGTAGCCCTGCCGCGCCCGGATGAGCGCGAGCATGGTGTCGAGCGCGGGCGAGGCGCCGCCCGTGGTGAAGAACTGGCCGTCGACGACGAAGCGGTTCGGCCGCACGTCGGTCTCGGGGAAGGCGTCGGCGAAGATCTCGAGATCCTCCCAGTGCGTCGTCGCGCGGCGTCCGGCGAGGAGCCCCGCCATCGCCAGCACCCAGGCGCCGGCCTCGACGCCGCCCATCGGCAGGCCGCCCCGCGCCAGCCGCCGGAGCTGGCCGAGAAGCTCGGGCGTGGCGTGGCGCTCGACGTTGAACGACGCCAGCACCACGAGCACGTCGCGCGTGTCGGCGGGGTCGAAGGCGGCGTCCATCGGCAGGCGTATGCCGCTCGAGGTGACGATCTCGCGTCCCGCCGAGCCGAGCAGCCGCCAGTCGTAGAGCCGCCGCCCCGAGACGCGGTTCGCCGCCCGCAGCGGCTCGAGCGTCGAGGCGAAGGACAGGAGCGAGACCTCCGGCAGGACGAGGAGGTCGACGTGCAGCGTCTCGTCGGACGCCGCGAAGATCGAGCGGGCCATTGCGCCTTCCGTATCGGATCCTGCGTATTGGGTATCACATGCGCCCCGGCGCGGCTCCATGCTTCATCGCGACGAGACGACGAACACCCAGGGAGGGATGCGATGCCGCTCGCGATGAACCGCGACGTCTTCATCACCTGCGCGCTTTCCGGCGCGGGCGACACGACGGGCAAGTCGGACAAGGTGCCGGTGACGCCGGAACAGCTGGCGAACGACGCGATCGCCGCCGCGAAGGCCGGCGCGGCCGTCGTGCACATCCACGTCCGCGACCCCGAGACCAAGGCCGGCTCGCGCGACGTCGCCCTCTACCGCGAGACGGTCGAGCGCATCCGCAATTCCGGCGTCGACATGGTCATCAACCTGACCGCCGGCATGGGCGGCGACCTGACGCTCGGCTCGACGGAAGAGCCCCTCCCCCCGGCCGAGGCCGGCACCGACATGGTCGGCGCGACCGAGCGCCTCGCCCACGTCGCCGAGCTGCGCCCCGAGATCTGCACGCTCGACTGCGGCACGATGAATTTCGGCGAGGGCGACTACGTCATGACGAACACGCCCGCCATGCTCAAGGACATGGCGGCGCAGATCCAGAAGCTCGGCGTGAAGCCCGAGATCGAGATCTTCGACACCGGCCACCTCGTGCTGGCCAAGTGGCTCGTCGACCAGGGGCTGATCGACGATCCCGTCCTCGTCCAGCTGTGCATGGGCATCCCGTGGGGCGCGCCGAACGACCTGCCGACGCTCATGTCGATGGTCCACAACCTGCCGGAGAACTGGGTGTTCTCCGCCTTCTCGATCGGCCGCGACCAGATGCCCTACGCGGCAGCGGCGATGCTGGCCGGCGGCAATGTCCGCGTCGGCCTCGAGGACAACATCTACCTCTCGCGCGGCGTGCTCGCCTCGAACGAGGACCTCGTTCTCAAGGCGAAGGGGATCGTCGAGGGCATGGGCGCGAAGGTGATCGGCCCGGAGGCGGTGCGCGACCGCCTGAAGCTCAAGAAGCAGGCGTGACCGCGATGGCTCTCCCGAAGAAGGTCGCCGTGATCGGCGGCGGGGTGATCGGCGCGGGCTGGGTCGCCCGCTACGTCCACAACGGCATCGACGTCGCGATCTTCGATCCCGACCCGCAGGCGCCGCGCAAGGTGGCCGAGGTGATGGCCGGCGCCGACCGCGCCTATGCCAAGCTCACGAACGCCCCGCAGAGCGGCAAGGGCAGCTACACGTTCGCGGCCTCCGTCGCCGAGGCCGTGGAGGGCGCGGAGCTGATCACCGAGGCCGCGCCCGAGCGCACCGACCTCAAGCGCAGGATCTACGCCGAGATCGAGGAGGCGGCGGGCGCCGACGTGCCGATCGCCTCGTCCACCTCCGGCATCAAGCCGACCGACCTGCAGGCGGAGATGCGCCATCCCGGCCGGCTCCTCGTCGCCCACCCCTTCAACCCCGTCTACCTCCTGCCGCTCGTCGAGATCGTCGGCGGCGAGAAGAGCAGCGAAGCTGCGATGACGAAGGCCGAGGAGACCTTCTCGGAGATCGGCATGAAGCCGCTCCGCATCCGCAAGGAGATCGACGCCTTCGTCGCCGACCGCTTCCTCGAGGCGGTGTGGCGCGAGGCGCTGTGGCTGGTGAAGGACGGCGTCGCGACGACCGAGGAGATCGACGACGCGATCCGCTTCGGCTTCGGCCTGCGCTGGGCGCAGATGGGCCTGTTCGAGACCTACCGGGTGGCCGGCGGCGAGGCGGGCATGCGCCACTTCATGGCGCAGTTCGGGCCGACGCTGACCTGGCCGTGGACGAAGCTCATGGACGTGCCGGAGTTCAACGACGAGCTCGTCGACCTGATCGCCGGGCAGTCGGACGCGCAGTCCGGGCAGTACTCGATCCGCGAACTGGAACGGATCCGTGACGACAACCTCGTCGCGATCATGCAGGCGCTGAAAGGCCAGAACGACGGCCAGGGCTGGGGCGCCGGCCGGATCCTGCGCGACTACGAGGACCGGCTCTACACCCGCGCCCACGCGAAGTCCGCCGCGGCCGAGCATGACCTGACGAAGCCCCTGCGGCTCTTCGAGACCACCGTCTCGCCGGCGTGGACCGACTATAACGGCCACATGACCGAGTTCCGCTACCTGCAGGTGCTCGGCGACGCGACGGACGCCTTCCTGCGCTTCGTCGGCATGGACGAGGCCTACAACGCCTCGGGCCGCTCCTTCTACACGGTCGAGTCGCACATCCGGCACCTCAAGGAGGTGCGCGCCGGCAAGCCGCTCTACGCGGCGACGGTGCTGCTCTCGGCCGACGAGAAGAAGCTGCGGGTCTTCCACGAGATCCGGCACGGAGAGACCGGCGAGATCCTGGCCACCGGCGAGCACATGCTGCTGCACGTCGACACGAAGGAAGGCCGCGCCTGCCCGGCGGGCGACGAGATCCAGGCCAAGGCGCGCGAGATCGCCGAAGCCCACGCGAAGCTGCCGCGCCCCGACGGCGCCGGCCGCGCGGTGGGCCAGAAGACGTAGCAGGGGACGACAGCCATGAACTTCGACCTGACCGACGAGCAGCGCATGGTCGTCGACACGGTGCGCGACTTCGTCGAGACCGAGATGTACCCGCACGAGGCCGAGGTCGAGCGCCTCGGCGAGGTGCCCAAGGAGCTCGGCGCCGAGCTCAAGCGCAAGGTGATCGAGCTCGGCTTCTACGCGCCGAACATGCCCGAGGAGGTCGGCGGCGGCGGCCTCGACCACCTCACCTTCGCGCTGCTCGAGCGCGAGCTCGGCCGCGCCTCGATGGCGCTGTCGGTGTTCTGGGGCCGGCCGTCGAACATCCTGATGGCCTGCGAGGGCGAGCAGCGGGAGAAGTACCTGAAGCCCGCCGTCTCCGGCGAGAAGATGGACGCGCTCGCCATGACCGAGCCCGGCGCCGGCTCGGACGTGCGCGGCATGACCTGCTTCGCGCGGCGCGACGGCGACGACTTCGTCGTCAACGGCACCAAGCACTTCATCTCGCACGCCGACGTCGCCGACTTCGTCATCGTCTTCGTCGCGACGGGCGAGGAGGAGACGCCGCGGGGACCCAAGAAGAAGATCACCTGCTTCCTCGTCGACCGCGGCACGCCCGGCTTCGAGATCGCGCCGGGCTACCGGTCGGTGTCGCACCGCGGCTACCACAACATGATCCTGAACTTCGACGACTGCCGCCTGCCGCGATCGCAGGTCCTCGGCGAGATCGACGGCGGCTTCGAGGTGATGAACTCGTGGCTCTACGCGACGCGCATCACGGTCGCGGCGATGTGCGTCGGCCGGGCGCGGCGGGTCTTCGACCTCGCCGTGCAGCATGCGGCCGACCGCCGCCAGTTCGGCCAGCCGATCGGCAAGTTCCAGGGCGTCGGCTTCAAGCTCGCCGACATGATCACCGAGATCGACGCCGCCGACTGGCTGACGCTCGCCTCCGCCTGGGCGCTCGACCAGGGCCGCGACGCCAACCGCGAGATCGCCTCGGCCAAGCTCTACGCGAGCGAGATGCTCGCCCGCGTGACCGACGAGGCGATCCAGGTGTTCGGCGGGATGGGCCTGATGGACGACCTGCCGCTCGAGCGGTTCTGGCGCGACGCGCGGGTCGAGCGCATCTGGGACGGCACCTCGGAGATCCAGCGCCACATCATCGCACGTAGTCTTCTACGGCCGCTGGGGGCCTGATGAGCCGTCTCGAACGCGTCCTGAGGCCCCGCCGCGCCGCCGTCTTCGGCGGCCGACAGGCGGCGGAGGTCGTGAGGCAGTGCGATCGCATGGGCTTCACCGGGGAAATCTGGCCGGTACACCCCGAAAAAGACGAGATACTCGGGCGACGCTGCTACGCCAGCGTCGCCGACCTGCCCGAGGCCCCCGACGTCGCCTTCGTCGGCGTCAACCGCCGGCTGACGGTCGAGATCGTGCGCGCGCTGGCGGCGCGCGGCGCCGGCGGCGCGATCTGCTACGCCTCGGGCTTCGACGAGGCGCATGACGGCGGCACCCTGACCGCGGAGCTGATCGAGGCGGCCGGCGACATGCCGGTGATCGGGCCGAACTGCTACGGCTTCATCAACTATCTCGACGGCGCGCTGATGTGGCCCGACCAGCACGGCGGCAAGCGCTGCGAGCGCGGCGTGGCGATCGTCACCCAGTCCTCCAACATCGCCATCAACATGACGATGCAGCGCCGCGGCCTGCCGCTCGCCTATGTCGCGACGGCCGGCAACCAGGCGCAGACGGGTCTCGCCGAGATCGCCCGGGGGCTCATGGAGGACGGGCGCGTCACCGCCCTCGGCATCCATGTCGAGGGGATCGGCGACGTCGCGGCGTTCGAGGCGCTGGCCGCGACGGCGCGAGCGCGCGGCGTCCCGGTCGTGGCGCTGACCGTCGGGCACTCCGACGAGGCGCGCGCGGCCACCGTCTCGCACACGGCGAGCGTCGCGGGCGACGAGGCGGGCAAGGCGGCGTTCTTCGACCGGCTCGGCATGCCGCGGCTGCACTCGATCCCGGAATTCCTCGAGACGCTGAAGCTGCTGCACGTCCACGGCCCCCTGCCCGGCCGCACGATCGCGTCGATGAGCTGCTCCGGCGGCGAGGCGGCGATCATGGCCGACGCGGCGCACCACCGCCGGCTCGGCTACGGCAGGCTGTCGGACGCCGACCGGGCGCGCGTCAAGGCGACGCTCAACGACATGGTCGCGATCGCCAACCCGCTCGACTACCACACCTTCTCCTGGGCCAAGCCCGACGAGATGACCGCGACCTTCTCGGCGATGATGGAGACCGGCTTCGACCTGACGATGCTCGTGCTCGACTTCCCGCGCGCCGACCGCTGCAGCGACGAGGAATGGGATCCCGCGGTGGCGGCGCTCGAAGCCGCCGCCGCCAGCACCGGCGGCCGCGCCGCGATCGTCGCCTCGATGCCGGAGAACCTGCCGGAGGAGCGCTGCGAGGAGATCCTCGGCCTCGGCATCGCGCCGCTCTGCGGCATCCCCGAGGCGATGGCAGCGGCCGAGGCCGCAGCCGACATCGCCGCCGTCTGGGCCAGGCCCGCCGCGCTGCCCGTGCTGCGCGGGCGCCCGGCCGCGCCCGGCACGCGCGTGCTGAGCGAGGCGGAGGCGAAGGCGACGCTCGCCGCGTCGGGCGTCGCGGTGCCGGCCGGCGCCGTCGCGCGCACCGCCGCCGACGCGGCGGACGCCGCGTCGGAGATCGGCTTCCCCGTGGCGCTGAAGGCGATCGGGCTCGCCCACAAGAGCGAGGCCGGCGGGGTGAAGCTGAACCTGAGGAGCGCAGCCGAGGTGGCGGCCGCGGCCGATGCGATGCAGGACGTGGCGCGCGACTTCCTGGTCGAGCGCATGGTCGAGCGGCCGGTCGTCGAGCTCCTGGTCGGCGTGGTGCGCGACCCGCAGTTCGGCTTCCTGATGACGCTCGGCCTCGGCGGGGTGCTGGTCGAGCTGATGCGGGACACCGCCTCGATCCTGCTGCCGGCGGGGCGCGAGGAGGTGCGGCAGGCGCTCATGTCGCTGCGCACCGCGCCGCTTCTCCAGGGCTATCGCGGCAGCCCGCCCTGCGACGTCGAGGCCGCGCTCGACGCGGTCGTGGCGGTGGCCGGGCATGTCGCGGCGAACGAAGACGCGATCGAGGAGATCGAGATCAATCCGCTCATCGTCTGCCGCGAGGGCCACGGCGCCTTCGCCGCCGACGCGCTGATCAGAACGAGGGAGGTTTCATGAGCGAGGCCGTGAAGACCCGCCGCGAGGGCGGCATTCTCGAAGTGACGCTCGACCGGCCGAAGGCCAACGCCATCGACTATCCGACGAGCCGGCTGATGGGCGAGGTGTTCGCCGAGTTCCGCGACGATCCCGACATGCGCGTCGCGATCGTCACCGGCGGCGGGAGCAAGTTCTTCTCCGCCGGCTGGGACCTGAAGGCGGCCGCGGCCGGCGCGGCGGTCGACGACGACACCGGCATCGGCGGCTTCGGCGGCCTGCAGGAGCTCAGGGACTTCAACAAGCCGGTCATCGCCGCGCTCAACGGCATGGCGGTCGGCGGCGGCTTCGAGCTGGCGCTGTCCTGCGACCTGATCCTCGCCGCCGAGCACGTGACCTTCGCGCTGCCCGAGATCCGCGCCGGCACGGTGGCCGATGCCGCCACCGCGAAGCTGCCGAAGCGCATCCCGTACCACGTGGCGATGGACATGCTCTACACCGGCCGCTGGATGGACGCCGAGGAGGCGCTGCGCTGGGGCCTCCTCAAGGAGATCGTCCCCGCCGCCGACCTGATGGACAAGGCGTGGGAGCTCGCCCGGCTGCTCGAGAAGGGGCCGCCGCTGGTCTTCGCCGCGATCAAGGAGATCGCCCGCGACGCGGAAGGCTCCGACTTCCAGACGGTGATGAACAAGATCGCCCGCCGGCAGTACGCGACCGTCGACGTCCTCTACGGCAGCGAGGACCAGCTCGAGGGCCCGCGCGCCTTCGCCGAGAAGCGCGACCCCGTGTGGAAGGGCCGGTAGCGGCCCCTCCGCATTCGGCGCGAGACGGCGCGGGCTCAGGCCGCGCGGTAGACGTGGATGCGCGACAGCATCTGGCCTTCCGTCGCCGAGCCCGGCAGCACGCGGTAGGGCAGCGTCGATTCCACGTGCGTCCAGGCGCCGGAAGCGTCGAGCTCCGCCATCTTCTCCTTGAAGCCGCCCTCCTCGTAGGCCGGCTCCGGCAGGCTGAAGATCACCATGCCGCCGCTCCTCGTCACCCGGACGAGCTCGTCGAGCGAGCGGGGCGGCGCGTGGCCGATCGTCAGCACGCCCATGGCCAGCACGGCGGCGAAGCGGCCGTCGTCGAAGCCGAGGCGCTCGCCCAGCACCATGCGCTGCAGGTCCGCGTAGACGTTCCGCTTCCGGCTCGTCTCGAGCATCCCGTCGGAGAGATCGATGCCGACGAGCTTCGCGTAGCCCAGCGTGTGCAGGTTCTCGCCGATCAGCCCGGTGCCGCAGGCGGCGTCGAGGACCTCGCCGGCGCCGACCTCGACGTGGCGGCAGACGAGCCCGGTCGCGAGCGCGGTGTTGCGGTAGCCGAAGCCCTGCAGGTGGGCGTCGTAGTCGCCCGCCCATTCGTCATAGGTCTTCGCCAGCCCGGCCTCGTCCTTTGCGGTGTAGACCCGCTCGAGCCAGGCATCGTTGCCCGGATTCTTCGGTGCGTCCTGCATCGGCGATTCTCCTTTTACTTCGTAGCGGCCAGAGGCGAGGCGCGTCAGCGCCGCGTCATCGCAATGTCCTCGTCGAATTCGATCAGCGTGGGGCGGCTGCGGGTGGAGGCCCTGAGAAGCGCCTCCTCGAGCGAGACGTGCCCGCCGATGCGCTCGGCCTCCATGCCGTAGGCCTGGGCGAGCCCCACGAAATCGGGCGTCGCGAGATCGACGCCCTCGGGCTCGATGCCCTGCTCGATCATGTAGCTCTTGATCTCGCCGTATCCCTGGTTGTTCCACACCAGCACGATCACCGGGACGCCGGCGTCGAGCGCCGATCCGAGCTCGCCGAGCGTGAACTGGATGCCGCCGTCGCCGATCAGGCAGACGACCGGCGCCTGCCGGTCGCCGAGCTTGGCGCCGATCGCCGCCGGCAGGCCGTAGCCGAGCGTGCCGAACCCCGTCGCGGAGTTGAACCAGCCGCCGGCCCGGGCGGCCGCGAAGCAGAGATTGCCGGCGTAGACCGCCTGCGTGGAGTCGCCGACGATGCGGACGCCGGGCAGCGTGTCGCGGATCACCTCGAGGATCTCGACCTGCCGGGACATCGCGTCGCTCAGCCCGGCGCATGCCCCTTTCAGGGTCGCCCCGGCCCTCGAGGCGCCATCGCCCGAACGCGCCTCGATCCGCGGCAGGAGCGCCTGCAGCGTGGCGGCCGCGTGGCCGAGGAGCGGGAGCTCCGAGACGGCGTTGCGGCACAGCTGCTGCGGGTCGATGTCGATGCGCACGAGGCTGCCGGCGATCTCGAAGCCGCCATCGGAGTACATGTCGTAGTCGGTCTGGCCGAACTCGGTGCCGACCGCGAGCACGACGTCGGCGCTCGCCACCTCCTCCCGGACCGCCGCAAGCGAGGGGCTGGCGGGAACGGCGAGCGGATGCCCGGCCGGGAGCAGGCCGCGGCCGTTCGTCGTCATCACCACCGGCGCGTCGAGGGCTTCGGCCAGGGAGCGGAGCTCCTCGCCCGCGAAGCACGCGCCGCCACCGGCGAGCACGACCGGCCGCTGCGCCCCGTTGAGCAGGGCCGCCGCGCGGTCCAGCTCGTCGGCCGACGGCACCACCGCATGGCGGCCGGCACGCGGCTGCGCCACCGCAAGCCCCGAGGTCGAGCGCGACAGGAGATCGAGCGGCAGCTCGATGTGGACCGGGCCGGGGCGCGCGCTGTCGAAGACGGCGAAGGCCTGGGCCAGCGCACTCGGCAGCCCCGCGATGTCGAGCAGCCGATGGCTCTCGACGAACAGGCTCTTCGCCACCTGCCGCTGGTCGGCGAGCTCGTGCAGCGCGCCGATCCGGCGGCCGAGCTCGGCGGTGCGGTTGGCGCTCGTGATGACGAGCATCGGGATCGAATCCTGCCGCGCCTGGCTGACCGCCGTCGCGATGTTCGTCAGGCCCGGCCCGGTGATGATCCAGCAGACGCCGGGCTTGCCCGTCACCCGGGCATAGCCGTCGGCCATGAAGCCCGCGCCCTGCTCGTGCCGCGGCGTGACGTGGCGGATGCCGCTGCCGCGGATCCCGCGGTAGAGCTCGACCGTGTGGACGCCCGGAATGCCGAACACGATCTCGACCCCGTAGGCCTCCAGGCATGCCACCAGATATTCGCCGACGCTACGCGACATCGCTTCCGTTTCCCCTTGCTGCAACTCGTTTCAGGCGCGGCGGGCGGCCGAATTGTCGCCCAGCTCCTCCGCAAAGCGGCGGATCCGGCGGCAGCCCTCGCGGAGCGCCTCCTCGCCGAGAGTATAGGAGAGCCGGACGTGACCCGAGGTGGAATCGCCGAACGCCTTGCCGTCGAGCAGCGAGACGCCGGTCTCGCGGAACAGCGCCCAGGCGAAGTCGAGCGCGCTCATGCCGGTCGCCCGGACGTCGACCAGCAGGAACATGCCGGCCTGCGGCGCGACCGCCCTCAGGCCCGGCACGCCGGCCAGCTCGGACATCACGAGGTCGCGCCTGCGGCGGTAGACGTCGCGCATGCGGGCCATCTCGCCGCGCGCCTCGGTCAGCGCGACGAGGGCCGCCTCCTGCACGAAGCCCGGCAGCCCGTAGAGCATGCACAGCGACAGGTTCTCGACGTGCCGGACGAGCTCGACCGGCCCGACGAGCCAGCCGGCCCGCCAGCCCGTCATGGCCTGCGACTTCGACAGGCTGGAGACGGTGACGGTGCGCTCGGCCATGCCCGGCAGCGCCGCGATCATCTGGTGGTCGCCGTCGAAGATCAGCTCGGCATAGACCTCGTCGGACACGACCCACAGGTCGTGGCGGCGGGCGATCGCGGCGATCGCCTCGAGCTCGTCGTGCGACAGCGCGACGCCGGAGGGGTTGTTCGGCGTGGCGAGCAGGATGGCGCGCGTGCGCTCCGTCACCGCCGCGTCGATCGCCGCGACGTCGGGCCGGAACGAGCCGTCGTCGCGGGCCTTCACCCGGACGAGCCGCGCCCCCGCCGCCTCGACGGTCGCCTCGTAGGTCACGTACATCGGGTCGAGCGCGATCACCTCGTCGCCGGGCGAGAACAGGCACATCGACGCGGAAAACAGCGCGTTCTGGGCGCCGGCGGCGACGATGACGTTCTCGGCGCCGATCTGCGGCCCGCCGTTGCGCATCGTCTCCTCGGCGATCGCCCGGCGCAGCGCCTCGCGCCCGCTGATGACGGTGTAGTGCGTGTCGCCGGCCCGCAGCGCCCGCACGCCGGCTTCCGTGATGGGCTCGGGCGTCGCGAAATCGGGATCGCCGACGCTCATGACGATCACGTCCCCGCCGCGGCTGCGGGCGGCGATCGCCGCGCTGTGAATGTCCCACGCGGCGGCGCCTTCGCCGCTCAGCCGGTGCACCCTCGTCGCGTAGCGCATGGTCGGTCCGCCCGTTGCAATTGCACGGCCTCCACCCCTATCATAATTGAACATTCGTTCAAGAGGCGGCACGCCGGGCCTTTCCGCGGGACGGGCGCGAGCGCATGAGGAGCCAGGATGACCGGGGCGAGACCCAGCCGGCGCAGCGCCGAGACGCGACGCCGCCTGCTCGTGGAGGCGACGCTGCGCTGCCTCGCCGGGCACGGCCCGGACGGGCTGACGACGCGGACCATCGCCGCCGAGGCCGGCGTGTCCCTGGGGCTCATCAACCACTACTACCGCCACAAGGACGAGCTGGTCGCCGAGGCCTACGTCACCGCGGCCGGCGAGCTGCTCGACGCGCTGCGGCTCGAGGTCGAGGCGGCGCCGCAGGACGATCCGCGCGCCCGGCTGTCGGCCTTCGTGCGGGGATCGTTCTCCGGCCAGGTGCTCAACCCGGAGCTGTTCCGGATCTGGCTCGCCTTCTGGAGCCTGTCGACGCGCTCCCCGAAGATCCAGGAGGCGCACGACGCGACCTACGGCGACTACCGGCGGCTGCTCGAGCGCCTGCTGACCGACCTCGCGCGGGCGGAGGGGCCGGAGCGCTTCGACCCGCGCCTCGCGGCGATCGGCCTGTCGGCGCTGCTCGACGGGCTGTGGCTCGAATGGTGCCTCAACGCGACGACCTTCACGCCCGAGGAGGGCATCGCCATGAGCGAGCGCTGGATCGACGGGCTGCTGCCGCCCGGCTGAGCCCGCCGGACCGTGCGGCTCCCGCCCACTGTTGAACATTCGTTCAAACCTGCTAACGTCTCCGGACGATCGACCATGACGAAACGAGGGGACCCGCCGCGGGGCGGCGGGGAGAGCGACAGGTGACATCCGCCACCGCAGGCGGGACCGCGGCGCGTGCCGCGCCCGCCGCCGTCGAAGTCGACGACCTGCACAAGAGCTTCGCCGAGCTGGAGGTGCTGAAGGGCATCTCGATGCGGGCGGGCGACGGCGAGGTCGTCTCGATCATCGGCGCGAGCGGCTCCGGCAAGAGCACCTTCCTGCGCTGCATCAACCTGCTCGAGGTGCCGAACCGCGGCCGCATCGCGATCAACGGCGAGGAGATCGCGCTGACCGAGCGCCGCGGCGTGCCGGTTCCCGCCGACCGAAGGCAGGTCGAGCGCATCCGCACCCGCGTCGCGATGGTCTTCCAGAGCTTCAACCTGTGGCCGCACATGACGGTGCTCGGCAACGTCATCGAGGCGCCCGTCCACGTGATGGGCGTGCCGAAGAAGGAGGCCCGGGAATACGCCGAGGACCTGCTCGAGAAGGTCGGCCTCTCCGACAAGCGCGACGTCTACCCGGCCTACCTCTCGGGCGGGCAGAGCCAGCGCGCGGCGATCGCCCGGGCGCTGGCGGTGAAGCCGGACGTGATGCTGTTCGACGAGCCGACCTCGGCGCTCGACCCCGAGCTCGTGGGCGAGGTGCTGAAGGTCATCCAGGGCCTCGCCGAGGAGGGCCGGACGATGATCCTCGTGACGCACGAGATGGCCTTCGCGCGCGACGTGTCGAGCCACGTCATGTTCCTGCACGAAGGGCTCGTCGAGGAGGAGGGGCCGCCGGCCCGCGTCTTCCTCGAGCCCGAGAGCGAGCGCTGCCGCGCCTTCGTCAAGCGCGCGCAGTCACACTGAAGAACCGAAGAACCGAAGAACAGAGGGAAACGGAGAACACGATGAAGCAGACGATCCTCAAGCTGGCCGCCGCCGCGGCCCTGACCATCGGGCTGAGCGGCATCGCCCTCGCCCAGGAGCCGCTGAAGGTCGGCGTCGCCGCCGAGCCCTACCCGCCCTTCTCCTCGGTCGATTCCTCCGGCAACTGGACGGGCTTCGACATCGACATCGCCAAGGCGATCTGCGACGAGATCGACCGCGAGTGCGTGACCACGCCGATCGCCTGGGACGGCATCATCCCGGCCCTGACGAGCGGCAAGATCGACATGATCGTCGGCTCGATGTCGATCACCGAGGAGCGCAAGAAGGTCATCGCCTTCTCCGACCGCTACTACTACACGCCGGCCGCCTTCGTGGCGCCGAAGCCGGTCGACATCGACACCGAGGCGAAGGATCTCGGCGGCAAGATCCTCGGCGTCCAGTCGGGCACGACGTCGGCGACCTACGCCAAGAAGGCGTACCCTGACGCGCAGATCAAGTACTACAACACCCAGGACGAGGTGAACGCCGACCTCGAGGCCGGCCGCATCGACGCGATGCTCGCCGACCAGGCCGCGATGGAGGAGTTCGTCAAGACGGACGCCGGCTCGAACCTCGAGATCAAGGCCGTCGCGCCGGAGGACGAGGCGTTCGGCGAGGGCATCGGCGTCGGCCTGCGCAAGGACGACACCGAGCTGAAGGACGAGGTCAACGGCGCCATCGCCGACCTGCTCGACAGCGGCAGGTACGACGAGATCGCCGGGAAGTACTTCGACTTCGACATCTACGGCGGCCGCGGCTGACGCGGTCCCGGCACGGCGGCAGCCACCCTGCCCGTGACGGCGCCCAAGACCGGGAGGGTCGGGCGACGCCGGGGCTCGAGGTGGGGCGGCGGCTTCGGCGCAGGCCGCCCCTCCCCTCGCCCGCGCCCGCGGGCCGACCTCCCCCGGCCGGGGGAAGGTCGGCGCCTCCGCCACCGCCGGAACGTCTGTCTCCCGCTGATCGGCACGCCAAGATGCTCGAACTCCTGCAGCTGAGCCCGCCCGGATGGGGCGCGACGCTCCTGCGCGGCGCGCTCGTCACGCTCGAGATCGCGGTCCTGTCCTATGCGATCGGCCTCGTGCTCGGCCTCGCCGGGGCGGCGGCCAAGCTGAGCGGCAACCGCGTGCTCGGCTGGATCGGCGAGCTCTACACGACGCTCGTGCGGGCGGTGCCGGAGCTCCTCCTGATCATCCTCCTGTTCTATGGCGGCTCGACGCTGCTCGACAGGGCGCTCATCGCGCTCGGCTTCGAGGGGGCGCTCGAGGTCTCGGGCTTCGCGACCGCGGTCGCGGTGCTCGGCGTGGTGCAGGGCGCCTACCAGACCGAGGTGATCCGCGGCGCGATCCTGGCGATCCCGATCGGCCAGATCGAGGCGGCCAAGGCCTTCGGCATGTCGCCGGCCCTGCGGCTGCGGCGGATCGTCGTGCCGGGCCTCCTGCCGACCGCCCTGCCCGGCTTCGCCAATCTCTGGCTCATCCTCCTGAAGGACACCGCCCTGATCTCGATCGTCGGCATTTCCGAGCTTCTCTATGTCGGCAAGCAGGCCGCCGGCTCGACGCACGAATATTTCCTGTTCTACGTCGTGGTCGGGGCGATCTATCTCGCCATGACGCTCGTCTCGAACCGCATCTTCGAGCTGATCGAGAGCCGCGTCCGCCGCGGCATCAAGCCGGCATGAGGCGCGCCCGATGACCTTCTCCTGGCTCGCCACCTACTGGCCGCTGCTCCTCGAGGGGCTGTGGCGGACGCTCGAGCTCGTCGCGCTGTCGGGCGTCCTCGGCTTCCTCCTGGCGATCCCGGTCGGCCTCGCGCAGGTGTCGGGCGGGCCGGTCCTGTCGCGCCTGAGCCGCGCCTTCACCACGACGATCCGCGGCACGCCGCTGCTGGTGCAGCTCTATCTGCTCTACTACGGCGTCGGCGACATCCTCGCCGGCATCCCGGCGATCCGCTACGGCCCGCTGTGGCCGTGGTTCCGCGAGGGCTTCTGGTACGCGACCGTGGCGTTCACGATCTCGGTGGCCGCCTACGAGGGCGAGATCGTCCGCGGCGGGCTGATGGCGGTGCCGCGCGGCGAGATCGAGGCGGCGCGCGCCTTCGGCATGTCGCGCTTCACGATCCTGCGCCGCATCTGGCTGCCGCGCGCCCTGCAGATCTCGCTGCCGGCGCTGTCGGGCGAGGCGATCCTGCTCCTCAAGTCGACGCCGCTCGCCTCCACGGTGACGGTCATCGACCTCTTCGGCGCGGCGAACGTCGTGCGCTCGGAGACCTTCCTGACCTACGAGCCGCTCCTCTTCGTCGCCGCCATCTACGTCGCCTGCACCCTCGTCATCGCCGTCGCCTTCCGGCTGATCGAGCTCTCCGTCCCGAGCAAGCGCGGCCTCTGAGGCCGGCGGACGCACGTCCGCGTGGCACGGGCG
>CAWFLD010000005.1:0-9515 GCA_963816555.1 uncultured Alphaproteobacteria bacterium
CGGGCTCTCGCGCGCCCCGGCGGCCACCTGCGGGGGGAGGGCCGTGTGGCGACCGACGAGCCCCGCCTCTCCGGCTAGCCGACGGAGGCGTGCTTCATCTTCTGGACGGGCTTGGCGTAGGGCGCCGGGCCGACGGTCACCCGCACCTCGGTCTGCCTGTGCCGCTCGACATGCGGCTTGCGCGAGCCGCCGTTCGGCTCGCCCCAGGTCATGACGAGCTCGGTGCCGGGCTCGGCGTGGTCGAGGTCGATCATCACGAGCGACAGCATCGCCGCCTCGTTGGCGGTGTAGCCGCACAGCGTGGAGTAGCCGACGAGCCTGCCGTCCGTCGTGCGCACCTCGTCGTACTGCTGGTAGGCGTAGGAGGAGTAGGGCAGGCGGAGCATCTTGCAGGCCGGCCCGGGCTCGAGCATCGAGTCGAAGATCTTCGACACGTCCTCGCGGTTCCACACGAGCGTCCGCCGGGTGCGGCGCGGGCTCTGGGCCATCTTCTCCAGCGCCTCGCGGCCGATGAAGTCGTGGTCGAACTTCATGCGCCCCTCGACGCCGAGGTCCCACGGCGTGACGTAGTAGTCCTCGAGCCGGTCGGAGACGAAGCTGCCGCCGAGCTGCACGTGGGCTTCCCAGGTCGATGCCGGCAGCCACCGCCGGTAGTCGCGCAGGCTCTCGCTCGTGAAGATCGCGGGGAAGGGAGAGGCCATCCAGCCGCTCTCGATCGCCGCGCTGAAATAGGCGAGCGTGCCGCCGGGCTTCAGGCCGTGCTTCTCGCCGGCCTTCAGGAGCGCCGCCCGCACCGTCGGCCCGTCCTCGAAGCGGCCGGAGATCTCGACGCCGGAGTGCCCGGCCATGCCGTGGCGCAGCGCCATCACCTCGCAGCCGGCGATCGTCACCCTGGCGGTGTTGAAGAACTTGATCTCCGGCATCTCGCCCTCGATCGCCTCGGCGAAGATCCTGCCGGCGTTCGGCCCGTCCATGCCGAAGCGGAACTTCACGCGCTTGCCGTTCGGGTTGGCGGCGGTGTGGTTGTCGCGCTCCAGCGTGACGTCGTAGCCGCCCGTCCCGGCGTTGTATTCGACCCAGTTCAGGAGCGGCATGCCGCTCACGAGCTCGAAGTCCTCCTCGCCGTGGCAGTACATCAGCGTCTCGCCGATGATCTGGCCCTCGTGGTTGCACGCCACGAACTGCTTGGCGCGGCCCGGCTTGAAGTTCGCGAAGCTGTTGATGCCGACCCGGCTCAGGAGCCTGATCGCGTCCGGCCCCTTCACGAAGAGCTCCGGCATGTGGTGCGACTGGTCGAAGAGCACGGCCGAGTTGCGCCAGGCGCGCTGCTCCTCGACCCAGCTCGACTGCTCCAGCGGCACCGGCGTCAGGCCGCTGCGGGCCCGCACGTGCGGCGCCAGCGTGTCGTTGTAGAAATGGTCGACGAGGTCCGGCAGCGCCTTCAGGTGGTCGTCCAGGGTCAGCTCGGCTTTCGTGTTCATCTCGCTCTCGCGTCCTTCGCGGATCGTTTGTCGTCCGCCGGCCCGCACCGCGCGCCGGCCATCCTGCTCGCTCCGGCCACCTCGCCTCGCTCCGGCCAGTTCGCCTCACTCGGGCCAGAGCGTCCGGGCCACGTCGGCGACGAGCGTGAGCTTCGCCTTCTCGATGTCCTCGGTGACGTGCTGCAGCTCGGCCGCGGTGGAGAAGCCGCATTGCGGGCTGACGGCGAGCTGCTCGAGCGGGACGTGGCGCGCCGCCTCGCGGACGCGCGCGATCAGGCCGTCCGCCGTCTCCATCTCCGGCCGGTAGGAGGAGACGAGACCCAGCACCACGGTCTTGCCCTCGGGCAGCATGGCCAGCGGCTCGAAGCCGCCGGCGCGCGGGTTGTCGTATTCGAGCAGGTAGCGCGAGATCTTCATGTCGCGAAACAGCGCCTCGGCGATCGCGCCGTAGCCGGCGTCGGCCTGCCAGTTCGGGTCCTGGCTGCGGCAGACATGGATGCCGACGAGCATCCCGTCCGGCGCGCCGGCGACGACGGCGTTGACGGCGTCGACATAGGTGCCGAGCAGCGCCTGCCAGTCGTCGCCGCGCTCGGCGAGGAGCTCGCGGACCCGCGCGTCGCCGAGCTTCACGAGCGACGTCTCGTCGAGCTGCACATAGGTGCAGCCGGCCTCGGAGAGGGCACGAAGCTCCGCGTGATAGGCGGCGACGAGGTCGGCCCAGAAGTCGTCGAGGTTGGGATAGACCTCGCGGCTGATGTTCTCGCGGCCGGCCCGGTAGTGGATGTAGGCGGGCCCGGGCAGCGTGATCTTCACGGTGCGGTCGGTCTGGGCGGCGGTGAAGCGGAAGTCCTCGACGTTCTCGCTGCTGCGCCACCGGATGCGGTCGACGACGGCCGGGATGCGGCGGGCCATGCGGTGACCGTGCGTGCTCGAGGAGGACCATCCGGTCTGCTCGGTCACCTTGATCTCGACTCCCGAGATGCCGTGCGTGGTGAAGGAGTCGGAGTAGGTGGAGCGGCGGAACTCGCCGTCCGTCAGCACCGGCAGGCCGGCCGCCTCCTGCAGCGCGACGACGTCGCGGATCGCCTCGTCCTGCGCCGCGCGAAGGTCCGCGTCCGAGATCTCGCCCCTCTCGTGCGCCTCCCGGGCCTGCTTGAGCCGCGGCGGACGGATCAGGCTGCCGATATGGTCGGCGCGAAGGGGGCGCTGGGGGGCGGGGGACGTCATGACCGGGACTCCATGGCTGGCCGCATGTCTTCACCGGCGGGGAAGAGCGACATCGGGATGCTCGACGAGGCCGAGGCACGCCGGCCGCCGGATCGCTCGCGAATTGTATAGACAATATTGTTCATCAATTTCGGTGTCAACGCGGCGCGCGGCGAGCCCGGGCGCGCGTGACGCCGCATGGCCGCGGCATTCCGGGTGCACAGGGGGCCGCGGGAGGCAGCGCTTGCAGGGCGCGGCCTTGCAGCGTGTGGCGTGGGCGCGGAAAGTCTTGAACACGCGAGCCGGCTCGGCATAGGACCAAGCGGACGGGTGCTCACGAAGGGGGGCGTGTGAACGGGAACAAGCTTTCGGCGGTCGAGCAGGTCGTGCAGGAGATCAGGTCGGGGATCCGGCGGCGGCGCTACGTGCCGGGCCAGCGGCTCGTCGAGAGCGACCTGACGGAATCGCTGTCGGTCAGCCGGGGCACGGTCCGCGACGCGCTGCGGCGGCTCGAGGCCGAGGGGCTCGTCCAGTTCGAGAAGTTCCGCGGCGCCCGCATCCGCAAGATGTCCCGCCGGGACATCGCCGAGCTCAACAACATCCGCGCGGTCCTCGAGGGCTACGCGGCCGCGCTGGCGGCGTCGCGCGCGACGCAGGAGAGCCTGCAGCCGCTGCTCGAGCTCGAATCCTACTGGGAGACCCACGACCCGGCCGAGCTCGAGCCCTATTCGGCGTACAACACCGAGTTCCACAGCCTGATCGTCCGCATCAGCGACTGCGGGCAGCTGCCGCACTTCATCGACCAGACCAGTCTCTCGGTGTTCCGGCTGCAGTTCGACTTCGCGCTCCTGTCGGCGGAGCGCATCTCGCTGTCGCGAGAGGAGCACCGGCGCATCGTCGCGGCCATCGCCGCCGGCGATGCGGAGGAGGCGGAGCGGGCGATGCGCGACCACGTCAACACCAGCACGCGGATCATCCTGGGCGCGCCCGACGACTACTTCCACTGAGGCCGCCGCGCGACGCGCCGCGACGTCAGCGGGGCCGGGGCTGCCGTCTGCTGCGGTCGGTCGCCGGGTCACCCCATGGCGCGGCGCGTCCAGTAGTCCCAGGCGCGGTCGACGCCGACCGGGCTGAGGTTCATCTCGGCGGCGAGCCTGGCCTCTTCCGGGCTCAGGAACTTCGGCTCGCCGAGCTGCCTGGCGGCGAGCTGCAGCCGGGCGTTGACCTGCATGTAGACGGCGCTCGCCACCGCGCGCTTCAGCGTGGTGCCGACGACGACGCAGCCATGGCCGCGCATCAGGACGCTCGTGTTGGCGCCGAGCCGGGCGGCGAGGTCGCGGGCCTGCTCCATGTCGACGACGAGCAGGTGCGTGTCGCCGAAGCGGTCGCGGATGTCCCAGACGGGAATCTCCGCCCCCATCACGGCGCCCGTGTGGGTGATCGGCTGCAGCTTCTCGTCGGTGACGGCGAAGGGGATGACGTCGTAGGCGTGGTTGTGCACCACCGCCATGACGTCGGGCCGCGCCTCGTAGGCGGCGGCGTGGATGAAGCGCTCGGAATAGGGCTTCCGGTCGCTCTCCGTCACGAGCCGGCCCTGCAGGTCGTAGACGCCGAGGTCGCCGGCCTCGACGAGCTCCGGGCTCCTGGCGAAGGCCATGACGAACCGGTCCGGGTCCTCGGGATGGCGGATGCTCACGTGGCCGAACGCGTCCATCACGCCCTCCCGGGCGAGGATCCGGTTCGCCGTCACCAGGTCCTGCATCGCGCTGTCGATCATGGGTGGGTCTCGTGCTCATGCGTTACGGGGGAGGGCGGTGGCCGCGGGGCCGCCTATCCCGGCGGGCCGCTGCGGTCCTGGACCGTGGCGGGGCTGACGGCCTCGGTGCCGCTCACCGGCGCCCGCCCGCCGAGCGCCCGCTCGATCGCGTAGGCGGCCGCGGCGAGCGCCGCGCCGCACGCGGCGAGGGGAAGCGACGGCACGACGAAGCACAGGCCCGCCGCCCCGAGCAGCAGCCGCGACCACACGGAAACCTCGCGGTTCCAGTAGCCTTCGACCGCGATGCCCACGAGATAGATGCCGATCACGGCCGTGACGATCGCCACCGCGATGCGCGGGATGCCGCCGATCAGCAGCAGCTCCGGGCTGTAGGCGAAGGTGAACGGCACGATGAACGCGGCGATCGACAGGCGCGTCGCCTTGGAGGCGATGGTGATCGGGTTGCCGCCGCTGATGGCGGAGGCCGCGTAGGCGGCGACGGCGACCGGCGGCGTGCTCGCCGAGAGCACCGAGAAGTAGAGCAGGAACATGTTGGCCGTCATGTCCGACAGCCCGTACTTGGCGAGCACCGGGCCGACGAGGACGGTCGCCAGGATGTAGACGCTGGGCGTCGGCATGCCCATGCCGAGGAGGATCGTCACCGCCGCGACCAGGATCAGGGAGAGCAGCATGTACTGCCCGCTCACGAGCAGGATCATGGTCGAGAACTTGGCGGACAGGCCCGTCATGCCGAGGCCGCCGATGACGAGCCCGGCCGCCGCGCAGGCCGCCGTCACGCCGACCATCTTGAGCGTCGCCTCCGACAGCGCCTCGTAGAGCTGCGGCAGGCTGAGCCGCGTCTCCTTGCGCAGGAGGCTGGCGAGGAGCACCGCCGCGGTGCCGTAGGCGGCCGCCATCAGCGCGGAGTAGCCGACGACGAGGGCGGCGATGATGGTGCCGAAGGGAATGACGAAGATCGGCGCCGTGCGCACGACGGTCATCAGCGGCGGCATCTCCTCGCGCGTCAGGCCGCGCATGCCGAGGCGCTTGGAGCGGTAGTGCACCTGCACGAAGATGCCGAAATAATAGAGCAGGGCGGGGACGATCGCGGCGACCGCGATCTCCTCGTAATGGATGCCGGTGTACTCGGCCATGATGAAGGCGACCGAGCCCATCACCGGCGGCAGGAGCGAGCCGCCCGTCGAGGCCGCGACCTCGATCGCGCTGGCCGTCGTGACCTGGTAGCCGGAGCGCGTCATGGCGGGGATGGTGATCGCGCCGGTCGTGACGACGTCGGAGGTCGGGCTGCCCGAGACCATGCCGTAGCCGGCCGAGGAGACGATGGCGATCTTCGCCGTGCCGCCGATCTGGCGGCCCGTCAGGTGGGCGCCGATCGCCTGGAAGAACTCGCCGCCGCCGGTGCGCTCGAGCAGCGTGCCGAACAGCACGAACATGAAGGCATAGGTCGCCGCGACGCGCAGCGGCACGCCGAAGATGCCGTCGGTCGTGTAGACGCTGATGTCGATCAGCTGCGGAAAGGTGATCTCGCCGTGGTTGAGCCGGCCCGGGATCGCGTCGCCGAACAGGTTGTAGGACAGGAACAGCAGGACGATCAGCGTCAGGCCCCAGCCGATCGAGCGGCGGGTCGCCTCCAGCGTGAGCAGCAGGATGAGCGTGCCGAACAGGAGGTCCGGCGTGCTCAGCGGATCGAACAGCGTGATCCGGTTGGTGATCGTGTCGAGGTTGAGCCAGAAATAGGCGCCGGACGCCGCCGAGAGGAGGGCGAGGCCCCAGTCGACGGGACCGGGGCGCTCGCTGGTGGATTCCGGGGTGGGCGCGATCCTGAGGAAGACGAGGACGAGCATCGCCGACAGGAACAGGATGGTGAGGCCGAAGAGGTCGGTCAGCTTGATCGTGACGCTGTACACGATCCAGACCGAGATCGCCGCCGCATAGAGCCGGAGCGCCGTGCCGAGGCGGCCCTCGGCCGGCCTCATCCGCCCGGTCCCGAACAGGATCTGCGTGATGTTCATCGTCTGACGCGCGCCGCCGGCGCCGCCCCTACTTCGCCACTCCCGCTTCGCGGAGCGCCTTCAGCGAGCCGTCGTGGTAGGGGATCGCCTTCTGGCCGGCGACGAGCTCGGGCGTCAGCTGCTTCATCGCGGCGTGCACGCCCTGGATCGCGTCGATGTGGTCGAGGATCGACTTGGTGATGTCGTAGGCGGTGCCGTCGTCCATCTTGGTCGTGGTGACGAGCACGGCGCCGAGGCCGACCGAGTGGATGGCCTCGTCCTGGCCGGGATAGGAGCCGGCGGGAATGTCGACCGCGTCGACGCCCATCTCGTCGGACACCTTGTCGATCACCTTCTGGTCGATCGGCAGAACCTTCACGTCGATGTCGTGGGCGAGCTCGGTCAGCGTCTGCCGGCCGACGAAGTCGGAGTTCAGGAGCGCGTCGATGCGGCCGTCGCGCATCAGGTCGGCCTGGTCGTTGGCCGGCGTGAGCGTGACGCTGCCGCCCCAGCTCTCGATGTCGTCGGTCGTGACGCCGAGAGCGTTGAACATCTTCTCCGCCACCATCGAGGAGACGTTGCCGCGCCGGTTGAAGGCGATGTCGATCGGAGCCTTCTTCTCGGAGATGTCGGAGAACTTCGTGATCCCGTACTCCTTGGCGAAGGACGAGCTGACGAACAGGTGCATCGGCGCCCAGTTGTAGAGATAGGCGAGGGCCCGCAGGTCCTTGTATTCCTTGTTGAACGGCTCGGCGCCCTGCGTCGCGAGCTTGAGCTCGACGGTGGTGACGAGGCCCATGTCGACGCGGCCCTGGTCGAGCAGCGCGACGTTGGCGAGGCCGCCGCCCGAGGTCTGGTAGGTCACGGTGGAGCCGGGGAACTCGTCGCGCATCGGCCCGGTCGACGCCGACGCCGAGCAGCGACCACAGGCCGTTCGGGCTCGCCCCGGCCATCGTGAGCTGGTAGGTGTCGGCCGCATGGGCCTGGCCGCCCAGCAGCAGGGTCGCGGCAAATGCGACCTTCGCAAACGTCTTCATGTCGTCCTCCCTTCGTGGAAACGTGCCGGGCAGATCCCCCTGCCGGAGGCTCCGCCCATCGTTCTTGTTGGACAATTTTGTTCAACGATGGCCGCCCTAGGGCGCGCTGTCAATGCTGGCGGCTGCCGGAATCGGCCGTCGCCGGAACCCGCCACGGCACCCTCGCGGCGCGATGGCGCCCCGATCGAGGCCCTGCCGCGAACGCCCGGGCAGCGCGGCTGTGCTCTTGCGTGCATTGCTTCGCGGGCCCAAGCGCTGTAGGCATCTGCCAATTGCGACGAACCCACGAGCAGAGCAGCATGAACGTCGAAAGGAAGGGCTCGCCCCTCGACCCGCTGGCCGAGAACGAGCAACTGGTCAGGACCCTCTATCGCGGCCTCTTCCGTCGGGACGGCGACCCCGACGGCGTGACCTACTGGGTCGGTCACCTGAACGACGGCTCCCTCAGCCCCTCGGAGCTCGTGGCGTGCATGATGGACACCGACGAGTACCGGAGCATCTCCAGCGGCAGGATCTTCGCGCCGCCCGGCCACTTCTACTCGCCGATCGTGAACCTCGACGAGGCGAACCGGCACCTCCACAAGCTTTACGAGAGCCCGCTGCCCGACCGGTCGGTCGGCATCAATCTCGACCCCGCCGACATGCGGAAGGTGTGGAACGAGATGCTGCCGCATCTGCAGTCCGCGCCGTTCGAGGAAGAGGCGCGGCCCGGTTTCCGTTATCGCTACGACAATCCCGCCTACGTCTATGGCGACGGTGCCGTGCTGCACGCGATGCTGCGGCGGCTTCAGCCCAAGCGCATGATCGAGGTCGGCAGCGGCTGGTCCTCGGCCTGCACGGTCGACACCATCGAGAACGATCTCGACGGCAAGTGCCACATCACCTTCATCGAGCCCTACCCGGATCTCCTGCGCAACCTGATGGGCGACACGGAGGTGCCGCACAAGATCCGGCCGCACGGCATCCAGGACACGCCGCTCGAGGTGTTCGACGAGCTGGAGTCCGGCGATCTGCTGTTCATCGACTCGACGCACATCCTGAAGACGGCGAGCGACGTGTGGTTCGAGCTCTGCGTCGTCCTGCCCCGGCTGAAGCCGGGCGTGATGGTGCACATCCACGATATCTTCTGGCCCTTCGAATATCCGAAGGAGTGGGTGATCGACGAGAACCGCTCGTGGAACGAGCTCTACGCGCTGGAGATGTTCCTGCGGGACAATCCGAAGTGGAAGGTCGAGTTCTTCAACAATTACTTCGAGCACACCCACCGGGATCTCGTCGAGAAGACCTTCCCGATCTACCTGAAGAACGGTGGCTGCGGCATCTGGCTGAAGAAGATCGGCTGAGCGGCAACGGCGGACGCCGCTGAAGGGCCTTGCGAGGCGCCCTCGGCGGCGCGTCCGGGACGGAAGGCTCCCCGGGACGAGCAGAGAGGTACGATGCACGTCCATCCCTCGGCGATCCCCGAGGTCCTGCTGATCGACACGAAGCGCCACGGCGACGCGCGCGGCTGGTTTTCCGAAACCTTCCGTGCGGACAGCCTCGCCGAGGCCGGATTCGACCGGGCTTTCGTGCAGGACAACCAGTCCTTCTCCGCCGAGAAGGGCACGATCCGGGGCCTGCACTTCCAGGTCGCGCCGTTCGCGCAGGACAAGCTCGTGCGCTGCACGCGCGGTCGGATCCTCGACGTGGCCGTGGACATCCGCGAGGGCTCGCCGACCTACGGCCGGCACGTCTCCGCCGAGCTGTCGGCGGAGAACGGCCGCCAGCTCCTGGTGCCGATCGGCTTCGCCCACGCCTTCATGACCCTCGAGGCGGACTGCGAGGTGCAGTACAAGGTCACCGCCTACTATTCGAAGGACTGCGACCGCGGCATCCTGTGGAACGACCCCGACCTCGGCATCGACTGGGGCATCGACGTCTCCGGGGCCGTGCTGTCGGAGAAGGATCGCAACGCGCCGCGACTGAAGGACTGCGGTCCCTTCTTCACCTACTGAAGCCACGCCGAGCGCGTTCACCCGCGGCA